>NZ_KI912097.1:675544-679813 GCF_000517025.1 Halonatronum saccharophilum DSM 13868 | reverse complement strand
TAGCCCCTACTTTTTGACCACTAGTTCCACTTGCCTCTAAGGGTCTTCGAGGGTTATTTAACCAAACATCAACACCATGAACTAGATAACGAGCCAAATTCATATCATAATCTTCTAGAATAACTATTCTCCCTTTAAAATCTTCACTTTGGGATATATTATAGATTTCCTTTATCAACTCTTGACCAGGAATATCGGCAGGGTGAGCCTTCCCAGCAAAGATAATCTGAACCTCTTTACCTTCTTGATTACAGACCTTCTTTAACCTTTCAACATCTTTAAAGATTAAGTTAGCCCGTTTGTAGGTAGCAAATCTCCTTGCAAAACCAATAGTTAATATATCTTTGTCTAAAAGGGTCTCGTCTCTAATAAGATCCTCTAAATTACTACACCTTCTCCTTCTAGTTAAATCTCTCTCTCGAATATGATCTATTAGCTTTGATTTTAACTTCTTGTGAACAACCCAAAACTCTTCATTAGGTATATTCTTGACCTTCTCCCATATCTCATCCTCTTCAATCCTATCTCGCCAATCATTAGGCAAATGCCTATCTAATAACTCCTTCCACTCTGGAGCCAACCAAGTTAAAGTATGAACACCATTAGTTATATATGTTATAGGATTCTCTTCAGTTGGCACCCCTGGCCATAATTCCTCCCACATATCACTTGATACCTTGCCATGCAATTGGCTTACACCATTATTAAAGCGAGATAAACGTAGAGCTAAAACTGTCAACCCAAACCCTTTATCATATGAATTTTTCATCCCTAACTTAATAAACTCATCTCTAGTCAAACCAACCTCTTCCCAGTAATTAGAAAAGTACTTATCCTTTAACCCAAAAGAGAAGACCTCATTACCAGCAGGGACGGGAGTATGAGTTGTAAACACAGTGTTGGCCCCTACCTTCTCTAATGCTTGATAAAAATCAAAATCATTCTCCTTGATTAAATTTCTAATCCTCTCTAAACCTAAATAAACTGAGTGACCCTCATTCATATGCCATACACCAGGATTATACCCCATCTTATACAAAGCCCTAGTTCCACCAATCCCTAATATAATCTCTTGAGAAATCCTCGTTTCAGACCCCCCACCATACAACCTTGAAGTTAACTCTCTATCTTCAGAAGAATTACTATCTAAATCTGCATCTAATAGATAAACAGATATTCTTCCAACTTTAACCTCCCATACCTTAATATCTACACCTCTATCTGCTAATTCAACAGAAACAAGAAGGTCCTCTCCATTCTGATCTTTAACTGGCTTAACTGCCAATTGGTCGAAATCAAGTTCAGGATAGATTGCATTCTGCCACCCTTCTCTATTAATCTTTTGACGAAAATACCCATTCCGATAAAGCAAACCTACCCCTACAAAAGGAAGGCCTAAATCGCTTGCTGACTTACAATGGTCACCAGCCAATACACCTAAACCGCCTGAATATATAGGCAAAGACTCATGTAAACCAAACTCCGCTGAGAAATAAGCTATAACTCTCTTTTCAGGTAACGAATCGAAATTATTATTAAACCAGGTATCTTCTCTGCTCAAATAATCATTAAATTTACTCATTACCGCTCTATATCTCTCTAAAAAACACTGATCTTCTCCTATCTCTTTTAAAACTTTATAACTTACCTTAGATAAGAACTTAACAGGGTTCTTTTCTAACTTAACCCATAAATCTTCATCAATCTCTTTAAATAAATCTTCAGCTTTAGAATTCCAAGACCACCATAGATTATAAGAGAGATCTCTTAAACCTTTAATCTCCTCTGGCAGTTCTGGATTAACAGATAAAGTTCCATAATAACGCAATAAAATCACCTCTACATAATTATTATAATTAAGTGCAACTTTCAGTTACACAGCTGTGAGCTATGTGCAGTAAGCTAATTCAAAAGCATAAAAATTCTTTATAAAATAACGATTTATATTAGTTTCGATTTTGATCTTTATTTTAGCACAAAGCACATAACTCCTAGCTCAAAGCTATTGGCACGATAGTGCCAATGTATTACTATACTCCTCACCCCTTTATACTTATATCTTCCCCTTTACCAACAATAACTGGACTCTTTTTTTGACTATAGACCTTATAGTTTATATAAGGAAATATATTATTTTTCTCTTCAAGCTCTCTTAAAAAATTTTTATCTAAATCATCCTCCTCAACCCCTTGACATAAATGGACAAAGTTTTGAATATGATCCTTAACCCTTTTTCTTGCATACTCAACAGTAGTACCAGTAGCCATAATAAAGGCCCAGTCACTACTTTGGGCCAATAGAAGTTCCCTTGCAGCTTGATTTAAAGCCCTTCTATTTAAATCACTAGGATCACTTATATCTGTAGCTAATTCAATCATTTTCTCTGCCATTTTATGCAAATAAGGATATATCCAATCATTACTCTCCTCCAACCAAATATCATTATACCCTTTAGCTCCCCAACTAGATGAAGAAGGTTGAGATATCTGGTTTGTAGGATAAAACTCCAAATAATCAAGAGGGGATACCAAGCTCAAATCCTCTTCTTCCCCTAATCGTCTAATTAAGAAATCTAAAAATTCAGGACCTTCATACCACCAATGACCAAAAAGTTCTGCATCATAAGGGGCTACAAAGATAGGATTTCTATCAATTAAACCCTCCAAATCTTTAAGTTGAATAATTCTCTCATCAATAAAATGTTGGGCATGCTCTTCAGCCTTAAGTTTAGCCTCCTTATGATCATAGACGCTCTTCTTATTCAAATCACCATTGTCATTAGTAATCTTATAGTATTTAATTCCTGTATCCCTTCTTATCCCATCTGGATGTATATAAGGACCAATATAATCTAAAGGAAGATCAAAACCTATATCTCGATAGAATTCACGATAAACGTAATCACCTGGATACCCTACCTTAGAACTCCAGACCTGTCTTCCAGACTTCTGCTCCCGACCAAATACAGCAACTCCCGACTCTGTAGATATTGGAGCAAAAACACCATACTCAGGTCTTGGCTTACCATACAATAAACCATGGCTATCTAAAGCAAAAAACTCAATTCCATACTCCTTAAGAATCTTATCTAAACCTTTATAATAAGCACATTCTGGTAACCATATACCCTTAGGGTCTTCTCCTAAAATTCTCTTATGCAAACCTACAGCCACCTCAATTTGTGCTTTAACTGCTTCTGGATGTTCCTGCATCAATGGCAAATAACCATGAGTAGCCCCACAAGTAATTATTTTTAAAAAACCAAGTTTACTAAATTTTTTAAAGGCATTAGTTATATCTTTATCATAGGCTATAAAGGTCTCTTTTGCTTTTTTAAATCTATTTAAATAATATTTAGATAAGTTATTAAAGTCTTTATTTTCCTTAGTCCTCTTTACCTCTTCTTTTGATAATCTAATTGACTTATCTAAATACCGCAAATACCTCTCCTGTAAAAGATTGTCAGTTAACATAGATAACAAGGTTGGAGTTAATGTCATAGTCAACTTATAATCTACTCCATCCTCATAAAGATCTTCAAATTTATTAATCAAAGGTATATAAGTTTCTGTAATTGCTTGATATAGCCACTGTTCCTCCATAAAATCGTCATACTCTGGGTGACGAATAAATGGTAGATGAGCATGTAAAATAATAGCTAGATATCCTCTTTTGCTTCCCACAATAATCACTCCTAAAATTTAATTTAACTATCATATAATATTCTACAACTTAAACTATATAATCTGCTAATTTCTAAAATAAATACTTAATTTTTTAAAAAACTTATCTATTCCTTCAAACTTCTAAAAAAACAACTAAACATTAATCAATTAACCTCTAGAGAAATTAATCATTACTCTTATATACATATTACCAATTATATGTATTATTACTATTAATAATTACAAAAATAATTTTAGCCCTTAAAATAAGTTAATTTATTAAAAAGATTCTACTTATTTATAGTATGCCTACTATAATGTTTAAATTCATTTAAACAATCTATAAGATTATTATTTAACCCAAAATTAAAGACTAAATTCGGGATGATAAAAATGTCATCCCGAATTTAGTCTTAGTTAATTATATTGTCTTTTATTTTTTAAAATAATTTTTTTCCTATCCCAGAAACCTTTGTAATATCTTTTATCTCTTTAAAACTTCCTGCTTTCTCCCTATAAGCCACTATCCTTTCAGCCAAAGCCGGGCCAACACCATTGATTTTTGTTAGATCACTCATAGCTGCAGTATTAATATTTATTTTAT
>NZ_KI912097.1:673012-675444 GCF_000517025.1 Halonatronum saccharophilum DSM 13868 | reverse complement strand
TTTACCCATTACTCATTACTGATTACTCATCACCAGTAATAAAGCTACGCTTTATTCCTACATAGCGTCACTTTAACCTAATATATCTACAAAAAATAAAAAAATCCCTTTAAAATCAAAGGGTTTAATTTACTGACTATCAATTTTTAATTTTTAATTGTTAACTTGTAAGTGGTACCGAGGGTCGGGTTCGAACCGACACGGGCTAAAAGCCCACCGGATTTTAAGTCCGATGCGTCTGCCAATTCCGCCACCTCGGCTTAGTACCAATTATCAAATTTTTAAATGGTGGAGGGGAGAGGATTCGAACCTCTGAAGGCTTCGCCGGCAGATTTACAGTCTGCTCCCTTTGGCCGCTCGGGAACCCCTCCATATTATTATTAAACTTGTTACAACTTTTTAAAAACTTCTAATCTTTCCTCATACAACAATTAATATATTATCATCTTCTTTTAAATCTGTCAAGAAAAAATCAAATTTTATTTGTGAAATTCAAATAATAAAGAATTACACCTCTATACTTTTAAGTTAACTCTTAATAGTAATAAAGCGTAGCTTTATTACTAGTGATGAGTGATGGGTAATGGGTAAAACCTTAAAACCTCAGACCCCATCCCCCTTAAGAGTTTCAAGAAACTCTTCATAGTTATTATCTTCACCAAAGTGATTGTGAAGATAATTTCCCTAAGCCCTTCCCCTTATCTAAGGAGGAGAGGGGGGTAGGGGGTTGAGGTGTGAGTTCTTGACTTTACTCATTACTCTTCACTCATTACCCATTACTAGTGGCACGAAAGTGACACTTTATTACTATATTCTGCTATTTAAGTCACTAGTTTTTATTCTCCGATAAAGCTCTTCTAACTTATCTTCACTTAAAAAACCTTCTGAGGCTGATTTTTCACCAATCTTATAAGAAGCAAATACTGTAGCTTTCTTTATTGCTTGGTAAGGATCTTTAGATTTATTATAAAAATGAATAAAAGCTGAAAAAAGAGAATCACCTGCCCCAACAGTATTTACAATTGGACGGGTATCTACTGCTGGTATCCTCTCTATAAAATTATCCTCCTTTACAGCCAATAGAGATCCCTTTTCTCCCAAACCTATCACTAGTACCTTTGGTCCATACCTATCTAATACCTTCTTTGCCCACTTCTCCGGAGTTGTTGGCAGTAACTGACCACTCATAAATAAGATATCAGACTTCTTCATAAACTCTTGGTTATACCCATCATCTAAATCTGAGATTGTATGTACATCTGTAGCAATTATCTTCTCCATACCTTTAACCTTATCTAAAAAGAATCGAGAAAAATTAATGTTGGTCAAGCAAACTATAGAAGCTTCCTTTACTCTTTCATCAAAGATCTCTACTGGATATCTGACATCTTGAATATCCTTAAGATCAGTATGTATCTGACGTTGGCCCGTCTTATCATAGACAATAATTGATTGTGGAGTTTCTTTTAGGTTAGTTAAAATATAATCTGTAGAAATATCAGCCTCCTTTAACTTATACCTTACCGAATCCCCTGCCAAATCATCTCCTACTAAACCTAAAAGTTCTGCTTTACTTCCTAAGGCTTTAAAAGCCTTAACTAAGTTATAGCCTACCCCCGAAACTGTACTATCTATCCCAAAGAAAGGATAATTCGCTGGATTATATTCTATAGGAAAACCTTCCACCTTTAATGTAGTCTCAATGTTAATTAATCCTGTTATCAGTATCTTATCCATCTTATTCTTTACCGAAAGCTTTTAATCAATAAACTTCGATAAAGATTCACCTCCTTAAAATATTTTAATTCTTTTTAATAGTTCTATATAAAAACAAATCATCCTTTATATTTACCATATTAGAAAGAGCCTTTAAAACTTGTAAGCACCTTTGCCTTTTGCTATAATAGATGAAGGAATTAATTGGTTACTAAAACAAAATTCTAAATAATATAATTAATAAAAAAGAAGATTGGAGTATTTTTAGGGGCAGCTATAGACCTTACTTTGGCTTTGTATAAAGTTAACCTTACTATTATTGTCCTTGGTGGAATTGGAGGATCGTTTATCTGGCAGCTTATCCTTTAGTTTTGTCATTATCAGTAGTTAGTTGACTTACTATTAAAATAATTTTAACGCTTTATAAACTAAGTTTGTGTATTAAAAAATCTTCTATTCCTTCACCTAAGTAAGTGAATGGTTATGTTTTACAAATAAATACCAAAAAAGAAATTAAACTCTTGTCAAAAAAGATTAACTATGCTATAATATTCGCATAAGATAATCCTATAAGTTTATAAGAAAATAAGGAGGGATTTGCAATGCGCAGAAAATCAATTTGTAAAGATTGTGGACACAGAAATTATGGTGCTGACATTTATTGTAGAAGCTGTAGTAGTGATTTAAACCAAGAAGACAACTCTTCTAAGAATCTA
>NZ_KI912097.1:609942-672912 GCF_000517025.1 Halonatronum saccharophilum DSM 13868 | reverse complement strand
GGGTTGGTGATCATATGATCACCAACCCTTTATATTTTTATTAGTTTTATTCAACTCTCTCTTTATTAATATATTAGACCTTTTAAATTTAAGATATTCTTCTTTTATTTTCTTTCTCCAACTCTACTAAACGCTGGTCAATTTGGGCCAACACCTCTTGCGCATCTTCCTTTTGGGTTATATCATACTTATCAGCATTAATAACCAATATTTCAGAAGCATTATAATGATTAAAGACCCAATCATCATATCGAGAATGTAAGTTCTTCATATAAGCTTCAAGGTCTGGATTATTATCAAACTGTTCAAAGTCCCTTCCCCTCTTTTGGATCCTCTCCTCAATAGTATCAAAAGAAGCCTGCAAGTAAATAAATAGATCTGGAGCCTTCTTTGGCATACCTTCTAACTCTTCCATCATATTCTCAAGCAATTCTATGTAACAATCAAATTCTGCTTGAGACATATTACCACTTTCATAATTTATCCTTGCAAATAAAGCATCCTCATAAATAGAACGATCTAAGACATTATTCTTATTGTGTAAAGCTTTTTTTATGGATTTAAACCTCTTATTTAAGAAAAATATCTGTAATGCAAAAGCCCACCTCTTTTTATCTGCATAAAACTTGTCTAATAAAGGATTGTTATCAACTGATTCATAAAACACTTGACTACTTAAATGATCTGCTATAGACTCTGCATAAGTAGTCTTACCAACACCAATCATCCCTCCTAGTACAATCACTTTTTCTCTTTCCCCTTCCTCTCTCTTCTTTCTCATAAGCCCGTCCCTTTCCCAAAGAATTTACTTCAAAACAAAAAGAGTACTCTTATCTATAATAAGTACTCGCTCCGAACTATCTCTTAAAACATCTTCTAAGTAATAGCTTTAATTAAAATCAAACTAAAATTATTATAACAAAGATACTTACATAAAACAACAAGAATTATTAGGCTTTATTTTTTAAAATTAAATTTCAATACTTTTAATAAGCATAGATTTGAAGCTTCTAGAGATAGCTTACCTAAGTATTTTTTAACTTCCTCTAAAATTTCTTCTTCAACTTTCAAAAAAATCACGCTGTTTATTTATAAGCCAGTTTATATCAACCATCATTCTTCCCTCCTTATTAGTTAAGTATAAACAACTTAAATATGGCAATTTTAAATTACTTAATAATTAATCTTCTATGTTTATAGCTTATAACCTTATACTATAGAATTCAAGTAGAAAAGACTATACTTTACTTTAACAGACCATTTTTAAACTATATCCCTATACTTTCTTAATTATTAAAAAGAAAACCTACAGATAAATTCCTTATCTGCAGGAAAAAATAGAAAATATTCTTTAAAAATAACTAAAATAAATATTTTCAAAATATTCTATAACCCTAACTTCTTACTTATTACCTTAGCAGTTATTTCACTTACCTTTGCTTCAAAATCACTTAACTCCTTTTGATTAGAAGATAAAATCACTGATCCTAATATATCTCCTTGCTTAATTATTGGACAAATCAATATAGACCCTAACTCTCCCTCTTTACTCCTATAATTAGTACATATATCTTCATCCCTAG
The DNA here is from genome assembly GCF_000517025.1 of Halonatronum saccharophilum DSM 13868. GTDB lineage: Bacteria > Bacillota > Halanaerobiia > Halobacteroidales > Halobacteroidaceae > Halonatronum > Halonatronum saccharophilum. The sequence goes on along the minus strand of NZ_KI912097.1, from coordinate 671,329 downwards.
CACTATCTAAGATCATAGTCTTTCTAGACTTCATAGCTTCCTTGACTTTACCTCCTATAGCTCTAGTACCATACTCCTCCATCATAGAAGACGTTTCAAGTATTCTATCTGTATCTGAAATCATAACATTACACCCAGTTGTTTCTTCTAAAGTATCAATATACCCCTTTAAATTTGTAAATTCCCTTACGGGACTATATTTTTTCAAAATTACTGTATCATTTTGATCAACATAAATCTCTAGGGTATTACCATTATCTATCTTCATCTCTGTACGGATCTCTTTTGGTATTACAACTCTTCCTAAATTATCAATTTTTCGAACTATTCCTGTTGCTCTCACTATTATTACACCTCCTAGTATTTTTTAATAGTATATTACTTTGATTTCATTTTTATGCTAAAACTCCTATATTTATTGAAACTATTTGATCTTATTCAAATAATATTAAATTTAACCTACGATAAGTCTTATCGTCTACTATCCCAATATCCTGTAAACCATTATCCTGTTGAAACTTTTTAACTGCAGCTTTAGTGCCAATTCTATAGATACCATCAGGGTTATAATTAAAATAACCTAATTGCTTTAATCTTTTCTGTACTACCATTACATTACTCCCTCTACTACCTAAATTCAATTCTTTCAATGGTAGTCTCAAAGGGTGAAATTCACCTGAGCGAATATGAACTCTAGTGCCAACATTAACCCAATCATATAAAGCTTCCACATCACGATTTAACATCCTTATACAACCATGAGAAGCTGCCCAACCTATAGAGTTAGGCTTATTGGTTCCATGAATACCATACTTTCCCCAAGGAACATTTAATTTCATCCATCTTGTTCCAAACCCCCCACCCCATTTAGCTTTTTGATTGATCTTCCAGTCGCCTACTGGACTTGGAGTCGACTTCTTACCAACAGCGACCCTAAACTCCTTATATAACTTCTTGTCTGAGTAAACCTTTAGTAATCGGCTTGGAATATCTATAATTATCAAAACCTTTCCCTCAGGCTTATCTAACTTCTCTCCACTTACCTTCATCTCAGTCAATAAATCATCCCATAATTTCTTATCAACTTTAAAGTCCTTATCCATCCCCCTAGATTTTTGATACTCGCCTACTGCTTGGGCAGTTGTTGGCCCGTATATACCATCAACATCCCCTTCATAATAGTCTAATATCTTTAAAATTTCTTGTAAGAAAAATACTTTTTCTCCCTTCAAATAGGGTTGGGTTATATAAAGATTCTCCTTCCCGAACCCAAGACTAGCTTCTGCCCTTCCAAGAAGCGATAATGTTACAATAACAAAAAACACCCAAGCAAAATTCTTTCTCAACATATTTTTGCCTCATTTTATAATTATATTTTACTATTATTATTTCATTTTTTTCTTATTTTATTCAATTCTACTTAAATTCTAAAGTATTCTCTCTTTTATAGGTAAGCATTACTAGTATTATATAATTACTTTTAAAGAATACTAAGTAATAAGAAAATAAAATTAAGGAGCTGATTTGAAATAATGAAAAAAAATATGATTAAGAGTAATTTAATCAACAAATTTATTAACCAAGAAATAACAATGCAAGAATACATTGAAGCATTATTTAATCAGCTAAAGAACTATGATTAAAACTTTAATGAACTTAAATAATTCTAATCTTAATTAACTAAAGTTTCAAAATTAAAAATACCACATATAAATAAAGTAACTGCCTACTTAGTTAACTAAGTAGGCAGTTACTTTATTTATATCCTTCTATTTTCTTCTACTTGAGCATCTAACAATTCCTGATCTATTGTACTAAACTCAGGTTTTAGATCTATATAGCCTTCTTCTTCTAATATTTTGCTAACTTCTGCTATGCTACTTCTCTTTTCTTCTGGAAGACTATTCACAAATTTATAAACTTCCCTTTCAGGAGCCTTATATTCAAACTTAACGCCTCCATACTTTAAAAATTGTTCAATATCTTCTGCCATTTGTTCATCCCCTCCTTTAAATGTCGCTCTCGCCCATTTCCCGTTCATACTCAATATAATACTTTAAATTCCTTAGTAAAGAATCAATCAACTCTTCATCACCTAACGTCTCTAAAGTTCTATCCTCTTGAGTATCATAAATATATTCAAAGACCTCTCTATCTCCAAAAGGATCCATACTATTAATTAAACTTTCTACTCTTATCTCATTATAAATATCAGGTGACTCTTTGATCTTTTTAATCAAATCTTCTTTAAAACTCATTTTAAATCACTTCCCCACCCTTTATATTAATATAATCACTTATATTATCCCTAGTTAATTTTAAAAATATTCATAGGGCTTTTGGAAAGTATCACTGTCGTGCCACAGCTACTTGCTACTAGTTAATAGTCATTAGCTAAGAGCCAGTAACTAAAGGCTAGCAACTAATAAAGTTCTGCTTTATTATTACCCATAAAAATAAAAAAGCCGCTAGCGACTTTCGCTAGCAGCTTTTTTTGATACTATTTATTCTTTCTAATAACTACAACTCCTAATTCCCCTTCATACTCAGGTAATGGAATAGATATATCTCCACCCTCTCCTTCAAATCTCAAGTAAGTTATACCATCTCTACTTACTTGATCATTAAAAGCTGGGAACTCTTGAATCTCAAAGCTAGAGTAGTTATAAACTCTACTATCTATCTCAGGAATTCTATCTGCAATATTTGCAGTCATCCAATTTAAGTAGATTTTATTAAATTTCTCACCTGTAAATTCTTCAATAACATCTTTAGGATCATTAGAGCTTATCATAATCTGATTAATCAACTCTGGACCATACTGCTCAAGAATATAAGTAGCAAATAAAGAAGTAGCTCCACCAGATGCCAACCTACCATCATAAGCTAATAAATTAACCTCTTGGGTATTATTTAAATAACCAAAGTCCTTATCATAAACCCAACCATTTCCTCCATCTTGAGACCATCCAGACTTCTCTGCATCGATATAACCTGCTAGAATAGAAGCATTTTGTGCTAACCCTTCATCAATCCAAGCATCGTTTGCCACACGGTTGGCCCTTGCTTTATTTAAAAAGAATACTAAGTGCTGATATTGGTGTGCTGCTGCTCCTAACAGTGTATTCACACCTCTGTCTGCATTCAAATAAAATACCGCTTCTTCATTTCCATATCCCTCATATAAGTCAGCTGGATTAAAGTAACCTGTTATATCTAAGTGATCAAAATCAGTTAAAAGTACAATTACTTCATCTCTATTCTGACCATCTGTTAGACCTGGATAAATAACATTATCGAAATCATTTATCAACTTATCCACCGTATTAAAATCAATATCATAATCATTATCTACAAATACATGGATGTTCTTTCCTACTCCTTCTAAAGTAGCTCTTACATCTTCTTCTCTAACACCATTAGGTAAAGTAAATAATTTACTATCACCTAAAGTATACTCATTTTTAAATATACTTAAATCATCCCCATACCTTTCAATCAATTCAAAACCTTTTTTTCTTGCATCATATTCAACCTTTGCCATCCTATCATGAAAATTATCAAGATTAAGTCTAGCTTCAAAATTCTCTAAATCTAAATAAGAAATCCCTACTAACAACTCTTCACCCTCAGCTACATCTTCAATTAAAATATACTCTTCACTACTATCCACATAATATTGTGATACATTTCCTCCAAGAACATGTAAAGATATATCTGCATCCCCTTCTCCTAAAGTAACGTCTTTAATTATCTTATCATAACCATCTTTAATTACTTCAAGAGTATATTCGCCAGGCTCTAATTCTTCAAATGTCATCTTAGATCCTTCTTTTGTAGCTATAGTCTGTCCATCTTTTTTCAAAATAACCTTAGCATCTAATTCATTCTCATTAATATCAGAAATATCAATAACTAAATCAACCTTAACTATTTCTTTAACTACCTTCTCTTCTTCAACAGGCTTAATTTCAATTTTATCCAATTCTAAAGGAACAATAAGGTCATCTTCTCCTAATACAATTATAGTTTTAAGATCATCATAACCATCTGCTTTAGTTACTAAATCATATTCTCCTTCTGGTAAGCCCTCAAATTGTACTATTTTACCTGATTCAGTCTTACTTTCTCCCTCTCTAGAGATTGTAACTTCAGCTTCAGTATTAAGCTCCACAGTTAAATCAGAAAGGCTTTCACCTCTACATCCAACTAAGGCCAAAATTCCTACTAATAATATTGCTAATATTCCAATCTTCTTTCTAAATAAACTTTTCATTTTTCTTGCCCCCTTAATTTATTTAATTATATTTTTTGTCTAATACTTTAATATAACAATTAGACAAATATATCTTTTTTCCTTTAATTTCATCTATAAATCTATTATTTAAAGCAAAGCAATTTTATAAGATTGCTCTAGTATATATGTATAGATCTGATTTTATATGACTAACAAAAGCTGTTTATTGCAACTGAGGGAGGATAGAGAGGTAAACCCCTCGACCCTATTAATCTTCCTTGTTTGCATAATCAAAAATATTAACTATATTACTATCAAAAGAATCTCTCTCGTCCATAAACTCCCTATCCTCATATGATTGTAAGCCATTGAGTAAATTCAAGACTTCATTTCTTCCCTCTTTATACTTAGATTTAATATTATTTTCAAATAAATCATCAAATACAGCCTTAATTGCTAACATCTCTAAACTATTAAAGCCATCATTTTCTAACTCTTCTTCTTGAAATCTCTCTAACATATCACTAGCAACTTGTAGACAATAATCACCATCAATTATACCTGCAGCCCTTTTATCCTTATCAATTCTCATTATATCCCCCCTCAAGTTTAGTATTTGTAATCTAAATACTTTTAGTCAAAGGAGAAGATAAAATTAATTACTACAATGTTATTATATCTCACAATAATTAAAATAACCAACTTCACCATAAATTAATTTTATAAAATCTAAAAACGAGGCCATATTAAGGCCCCATTTTTATTAAATATGTTTAACTTTTTATTCAACTTTTTCGAACATATCCTTCCCTACACCACATAAAGGACATTCCCAATCATCTGGAATATCTTCAAAAGCAGTTCCAGCTTCAACTCCACTATCTGGATCTCCTACCTCTGGATCATATACATAACCACATACAGTACATTCATACTTAGCCATGCTAACTCCTCCTTTTAAGTTTAATGCTATTAATTATTGTAATCATCTTCCTTACCTTTTATAAATTAAATCCAAATTATTATTTTGAATTTATGGAATCTATTGCAATGAAAGAAGATAAAAGAAAATGAATCAACAATAATTACTACTATTAATTATAATTGATTGCTGTTTGTTTGTCAACATATCCCATGGATATTTGAGGTAAAAAAATAATTATACCTTCCCACCATAGATTTCATCTATAGCGGTTTTAACTATCTTTAGTGCATCTTTAAAGGAACTCTTGTACTTTATCTTCATATTCTCTAAGTGTTTTGCTCCTTTATCAGTTATTCTATAGTAACGAATTGATCTCTTATCTGGCTCATCCCACCAAGCCTTCAAATAACCTTCTTCCTCCATCTCTCTTAATAGTGGATAAACCATTCCCCTTGACGGTTTCCACCTAGTTCCCATCTGCTGGTTAATGGTATCTAAGATTTTTTGACCATACATTTTATCATAATTTTGTAATAGGTGAAGTATATAAATTGATGTAAAAGCAGTAGTACTTATTTTAGCAGGAAATTGTCTGTTTAACTTTCCTTTATATTTTGACATTAAAACCATTCCTTTCTTTGGTGATAAATAACCAATATATAAGTAAACACTTCTTTAAAATAGAATTTAAACAAAAATTCATAAACTCCTGCAAGAAGTTTATTTTATTCATCTGCACTTTTTACCTCTTATAATTAAAAACTTTTATGGAAGACTATAAAAAGAAGGGAGGTAAAGAAATGGCTCAAGGTCCAAAAGAAATTAAAGCAAATCATAAAGAAAGTGATAACCCTAAAAGTGTAAGTAATGAGATAGCCGATACTAAAGAATTTGTTGAGCAGGAATGGGGTGATACTGAATCTGCTAGCAAAGTCAACAAAGGATATCCCCAAGATCACAGTATGCCTGCTTTATTTGGCTGGATAACCCAAGAGTATCAAAGAGAGATTGCAAAAGATTTAGTAGAAATGGGTAAAGAGATAGAACCAAAGAAAAGATAAAAGCTAGAAATCTGGAATCGATAAAAGTGATTCCAGATTTCTAATTTTTAATCATACTATATAACACTATTAACTATCTCTCCATCCAAGAAAGATTCTAGATTTTTAACAGCAATATTCATTAACCTCTCTCTTGCTTCCTTTGGTGCCCAAGCTATATGAGGAGTAATTATAGTGTTTTTAGCTTTAAGCAATGGATTATCTTTAGTTGCTGGCTCTTTGGATAAGACATCCAGGCCAGCTGCCCTTACCTTTTCATCATTTAAAGCTCGGGCCAAATCCTCTTCAACGATTAATGGGCCTCTTGCGGTATTGATTAGTATAACACCATCCTTCATCCTGGCGATAGTCTCCTTATTTATCATCCCTCTTGTACTATCAAATAAAGGGCAATGCAAAGAGATTACATCTGATTTTTCTAACAATTCATCAAAATCTATATGTTTTACACCATCAATCACTTTCCCTTTATTCTTACCCTTATTATAAGCTAAGACTTCCATACCAAATGCTTTGGCTAACTCTCCAGTAGCTTTACCTATGCTCCCATAACCGATTATTCCAAATTTCTTGCCTGCCAACTCCATTAGAGGATGATTCCAATATGAGAAATCTCTAGCGTTGGCCCATTCTCCTTTTTTTACACTCTTACTATGTTCACCAACATTATGACAAATCTCTAAAAGGAGAGCAAAGACAAATTGTGCTACAGAATCGGTACTATAAGCAGGAATATTAGTTACTACTATCCCTAAATCCTTAGCAGCCTCCACATCTACCACATTATAGCCTGTTGCCAGAACACCTATGTATTTAAGATTAATTAACTTAGACAGTACCTCTCTCTTTAAAAAAGTCTTATTTGTAAAGATAATCTCTGCATCCCCTACCCTTTCGATTATTTTATCCTCGGGCGTACGATCATAGACCTTAAGATCACCTAACTTCTCTAAACCTTCCCAACTTAAATCACCTGGATTTAAAACCTTGCCATCTAATACTACTATCTTCATTTATATCATCCTTTCTTGTTATTAACTATTTTTTCCTAATTTCAAATTCATAAATTCTAAAAACTATTGCCCTATACAATTTATTATCTATAAAAAGCAGCCCAATATTGGACTGCTGCTTAACTCTATATATCTATATTATCGGCCAAATTAGCATTCTTCATAATAAACTCTCGGCGTAACCTTGCCTTAGACCCCATCAGTCGATTAAAGATGTCATCAGCCATTATCTCATCTTCAACCTCAATCTTCTGTAACTTACGATTTTTAGGATCCATGGTAGTATCCCAAAGTTGCTCAGGGTTCATCTCTCCTAGCCCCTTATATCTTTGGATAGTTACCCTACTTCTATCCTTACCCTTTAAATGCTCTTTTAACTGAACATCACTATAAAGATACTTCTCCTTCTTACCATACTTCACCTTATATAAAGGTGGTTGAGCAATATAGACATGCCCCTCCTCTATTAACTGAGGCATATATCTATAGAATAAAGTTAAAATTAAAGTACAGATATGAGCACCATCAACATCAGCATCGGTCATAATCACTATCTTATGATACCTTAACTTCTCTATATCAAACTCTTCTCCAATTCCCGCACCTAAAGCTGTAACTACAGATGCTATTTCAGTATTCTTTAAAATTTTATTAAGTCTAGCTCGTTCCACATTCATTATCTTACCCTTTAGAGGTAAAATAGCTTGAAACTCCCGATTTCTTCCCTGCTTGGCCGATCCACCTGCTGAATCACCCTCTACTAAATAAAGCTCACACTCTTCAGGCTTACGACTACTACAGTCTGATAACTTACCAGGTAAAGAGTTATTATTTAAAATCCCCTTCCTTCTAGCCAGCTCTCTAGCCTTCTTAGAAGCTTTTCTAGCTCTAACAGCTTCTAATGCCTTTTCAACCACAGCCTTAGCCAACTTAGGATTTGTATCTAAATAGTAACCTAAGAAATCATAAACAACCTTCTCTACAATACTTCTTATTTCACTATTACCAAGCTTTGTTTTAGTTTGGCCCTCAAATTGTGGCTCTGTTAACTTAACACTAACAACTGCAGTTAACCCTTCTCTTAAATCTCTTCCTGTCAAGGATGGATCTTTCTTCTTTAGTAAGTTATTATCCTTGGCATAATTATTAAAGGCTTTAGTTATAGCAGCTTTAAACCCTGTTAAATGATATCCACCATCATGGGTATTTATATTATTAGCAAAGGTATAGATACTTTCATTGTAACTTTTGTTATATTGAAAAGCTACTTCTACATAGGTATCATCTACCTCCTCTTCTATATAAACGATATCATCTACCAAAGAAGTTTGACTCTCGTTTAAATGTTTAACAAAAGCTTCTAAACCACCACTATAACAATATTCAACTTCATTCTGCTTATCTTCTCTATTATCAGTTAAAACTAACTTTAAATTTTTATTTAAGAAGGCAGATTCCTGAAGTCTTGTACTTAAAGTATCGAACTTATAATCAATTTTATCAAATATCTCCTTATCAGCCTTAAATCTAATCTGTGTCCCAGTCTCTTTAGTTCGTTCACCCTTTTTAAACTTACTAACAGGAATACCTTGCTTGTAACTTTGACGATATATATATCCACCACGATGAATCTCTAGCTCTAGCCACTCTGATAAAGCATTTACAACAGAGATACCGACTCCATGTAAACCTCCAGAGACCTTGTAGCCTCCACCATCAAACTTACCACCTGCATGTAAAGTAGTTAAAACTAATTGAGCTGCTGGTAACCCCTTCTTAGGATGGATATCAACAGGAATACCTCTACCATAATCCCGTACAGTAACTATATCACCTTGCTCTATAGAGACTTCAATCTTATCACCATATCCAGCCAAAAATTCATCTATACTATTATCTACAACCTCCCAAACCAAATGGTGTAGCCCTTTTGTTCCTGTTGAACCTATATACATTCCTGGTCTCTTACGAACGGCTTCTAAACCTTCTAAGACCTGAATCTGTTCTGCATTATATTCTTTATTCACTGCCATTCTAATCCCTCTCCCTTTATTACCACATTTTGTAAATTAACCTTCTTCATCTATTATAATAGCATATTAATACTTTTATAGCAACTTAGTATTAAAATTATACTTTAATAATCTCTTATTATCTAAATTAATCAAAATGACTAAAATTTATTCTAAAGCGAAGAATAATTAGGAATCAAGAGATACGGTTTTTGTGGATATGGTTTTTATGAATTTCACGAAAGGGCTGATAAGCCCTGAAGGATTTTCACGGAGAGTCTTGTTTTGTAAGACTCGTAGAGTCAGTAATATTGAATCAGTAAAAACAAAAGTAAATCAATTGAATACCCTTAGCATTTAGTAATAAAGAGTAGTTCTATTAGTTGTATCGCGAAAGTACCACTATATATTTTACAAATGAGAATTTAATGATATAATAAATAATGTTAATTAATATAGTAGAAATTGAAGGGAGTAGATATAAAATGAAGGATAAGAAGGTTACACCTGTCTCTATTGAAGAGAAGATGAAGAGTTCATACTTAAATTATTCACTAAGTGTTATTATAGATCGTGCCCTACCAGATGTTAGGGATGGTTTAAAGCCTGTACATAGGAGGATATTATATGCAACTAAAAAGTTAGGACTTACACCGGACAAGCCCCATAAAAAGTCAGCCCGTATTGTTGGTGAAGTTTTGGGTAAATATCACCCCCATGGTGATGCAGCAGTTTATAATGCTATGGTTAGAATGGCTCAAAATTTCAGTCAACGCTACCAATTAATTGATGGTCATGGTAACTTTGGGTCTATTGATGGTGATAGTGCAGCTGCTATGCGTTATACAGAGGCTAAATTAACCCCACTTTCAGAAGAACTGCTAAAGAATATTGATGAAAATACTGTCCAATTCACCGACAACTTCGATGGAAGTTTACAAGAACCACGAGTCTTACCATCTAGGGTACCTAACCTTTTAGTTAATGGGTCTAGTGGAATTGCAGTAGGGATGAGTACAAATATACCACCTCATAACCTAAATGAGGTTATAGATTCCCTAATTAAATTATTAGAAGATCCTAATAAATCAATTGAAGATATTATGGATATAATTCCTGGACCTGACTTTCCAACTGGTGGTACAATTATAGGTAATACAGGGATAAAGAAAGCTTATAAAACTGGTAAAGGAAGTATAACCTTAAGAGGCAAGAGTGTAGTTGAAGGTGCTGGCAGTGGTCGAAAGAGAATTGTTATTACCGAGATACCTTATCAATTAACAAAAACTAAGCTTATTGAAGAGATTGCCGATGCTGTTAAAAAAGCTAAAGTTGATAACATAAAAGATTTAAGAGATGAATCTGATCGCCACGGAATTAGAGTCGTTATCGATCTAAAGAGAAAGGCAAATCCAGAGATAATTCTTAATAGATTATATAAGTATACATCTTTACAATCTTCTTTAAGAATTAATCTATTGGCTTTAGTAGATCAAGAGCCTAAAGTTATGAATTTAAAAAAAATACTTAATCACTTCTTAGACTTTAGAAAAGAAGTAATCTTAAATAGAACTTCTTATCAGTTGGCCCAAAAGGAAGAGCGAGAACATATATTAATCGGGTTAAAGAAGGCTACCGATAACCTGGATAAAGTTATTGAAGTTGTTCGTAAGTCCAAATCTACAAAAATTGCTAAGAAGAACCTACAAAGGGAGCTTGAAGTAACAAAAGTCCAAGCAGAAGCTATATTGAATTTAAAATTGCAACGTCTAGTTGGCTTAGAGATTGAAAAGTTAAACGAAGACTTAAAGAAAGTAAGGGCAGAAATTAAATTCCTAAAATCTATCTTAGATAAGAAAGATGTTTTAGAGGGAATAATTAAAGATGAGTTATTAGAGGTTAAAGATCGTTATGGTGATCCTCGCAAAACAGAAATAATTGCTGATGACTCAAAGGCTGAACTTGATAAAAAAGATCTTATTAAAGACAAGAAAGTTGTGATCTCTCTATCCTTCCGTAATTATATTAAGCGAAGCGATACTAGAGATAATATCAGAGCAGGGAAAAATGATTTTATTACCCATATAGTAGAAGGAAGAACCCATGATAAATTAGTCTTTATAACTGATAAGGGTCAAGCGCACTTCATAACAGCCCATCAGGTACCCGAACACCATGGTCTTTCGACTGGAGATCCTTTAAACCAATTTTTAAAACTGCCTATGAACGAAAAAATTGTAACTATCCTTATGTTAAATAAATCTAACAAAGAAAAATATATTACTATAGCTACTAAGGATGGATTAGTTAAAAAGACTGAAGCTAAGGAATATGAAAGTACTATTTCTTCTATAATCGCACTAAATCTCAATGATGGTGATGAGGTAATTGGGGCATCATTTACCGATGGTGATAATAAGATTCTCTTAGGAACTAAAGCAGGTTATACAATCCACTTTGAAGAAGAACAGGTATCCCCTACGGGAAGAAATACTAAAGGTAGTAAAGGAATAAACTTAAAAGAGGATGATGAGGTCATCTCCTTTAATATTACTGATAAATCAGACCTAGTTATAGCTCTAACCAAAAATGGCAGAGGAAAGGCAACACCTTTAGATGAATATACATTACAAAACCGTTATGGAAAAGGACTAAAAACATTATCAAATGATAAATATACCCTATTATCTCTCTTTAGCGCTGAAGAAAACGAAAAAATTATGCTAGTAAGCGGCAATGGAGAACTTAAAGAAATGAAAATAGATAATATAACTTCAACCAAACGCTTAGGTAGTATGTATTCTCAACTAAAACTAGATAATGATGAATTTATTAAGGTGTTTAAATTGCCAAATCTTAATACAGACAATGATAAAAAATAAAGATAAAAGGTCCATCTCAATTATGAGATGGACCTTTTATCTTTTTAACTCTTTAACATTCTAATTATCTCTTTAGCGATACTACCTATAGGCTTAACAACATCTACTGCACCTATATTATAAGCTACCTTAGGCATACCATAGACTACTGATGTATCTTCATCCTGAGCAATGGTCTGCCCTCCAGCTCCTTTAATCATCTTCAGCCCTTCTGCCCCATCTTTACCCATACCAGTCAGTAATACTCCCACAGTATTACTTCCATACTCTTCTATAATAGATTTTATGGTAACATCAATAGCTGGTCTAACATTATGAACTTTATCCTCTTTGGATAGAGTTACCTTGCCCCTTTTAACCAGCATATGATAGCCGCCTGGGGCCAACAACGCCTTTCCTTTCTCCAAACGATCTCCTTCTTGAGCTTCTTTTACCTTTATATGAGAAAGACCATCCAATCGCTCAGCCAAGGATGTAGTAAAACCTGCTGGCATATGCTGAACAATAATTATATCTGCATTTATATCCTTAGGCAATAAAGTAACTACATCTTTGATAGCCCTTGGCCCTCCTGTAGAAGCTCCAATCACAAGAAGTTTCTTGTTTAAAGGAGTACTATTAGCAGATTTTGATATACTTTTAATCTCTTTTCTTTTGCTTTTAACCCTCTTATCATCAATAGTTTTGAATAGCTTTCTAGTCTTATTATTAGACTCCTTATTTTTCACCTTAGCTGCTAACTTGACCTTAGTTATAAGTTCTTCTTGTACTTTTTCAATATCTAAAGATATAGATCCAGAAGGTTTTAAAACAAAGTCAAAAGCCCCTAACTCTAAAGCTTTAATTGTAGTTTCACTTTGCTTACCAGTTAAACTACTTAACATAATAACTGGAGTAGATTTCTTCTCCATAAGCCTTTGTAAAAACTCCAAACCATCCATCTTTGGCATTTCAACATCTAAAGTTATTACATCAGGATCATACTTTTCTACCTTAAGTAGAGCATCTCTACCATTTCTAGCTTTTTCAATAACTTTTATCCCAGATTCTTCTTCTAACATCTCTCCTACTACTTTTCTCATAAATGCAGAGTCATCTACTACTAATACCTTTATTTCTGTATTGTTCTTGCCTTTATAATTCAATTCCCCACCTCCAGGATTAGCCTAGAATATTTACCAAAGCATCAGCTACCTTATTAGGCTTAATGGGTTTTACAATAAAATCTTTAGCTCCAGCTTTAAGTGATTCAACTACCATAGGTTTTTGACCCATAGCACTACATACAATAACTTTGGCACTTGGATCATGGCCCATTATTGCTTTAGTAGCTTCAATCCCATCCATCTTTGGCATTGTAATATCCATAGTTACCAAATCCGGCGATAAATCTTTATACATACTAACTGCTTCCTCACCATTAACTGCTTCTCCAACAACCTCATAACCATTTTCCTCAATTAACTTACTCAACATTGTTCTCATAAACTGCGCATCATCAACAATTAAAATCTTCTTCGGCAAGAGAATTCCCTCCTAATTTGTTGTAATTTCTTCTACATTAATAATTAAGGCGATACTACCATCCCCTAAGATGGCTCCACCTGCTATTTTCTGTAAGCTTTCTGATAAATCATTAATTCTTTTAATTACAACTTCTTGCTGTCCAATTATAGAATCGACCATTAAACCATAATTATCATCGCCTACTTCAACAATAACTGTAGGGATTTCATTTCTTTTTTCAGTTAAAGCTTCTTTATTCAAGTTCTTCCTTAAAGAGATAAGAGGAATTACAGAACCTCTACGATGAATAACCTTTTGGCTTCTAACAGTTTGTATCTCTTTTGGATTAACATCTACAATCTCTTGAATAGACTCTAGTGGTATTACATATTCTTGATTTGCTACCTTGGTTAAGAAACCTTGAATTATAGATAACGTTAAAGGTAATTTCATAATAAAAGTAGATCCTCTTCCTACCTCAGAAGTAATATCTACTGAGCCACTTAATGATTCTATCTTAGTTTTAACTACATCCATTCCTACTCCACGACCTGAGACATCACTTATCTCAGTATTGGTACTAAACCCAGGGGCAAAGATTAATTTAATAACATCAGAATCTTCCATACCTTCAAGCTCAGTTTGAGTAACTACTCCCTTTTCTAAGGCTTTCTGCCTAATTATATCCGGATTTATACCTTTTCCATCATCTTGAATCTGAATAACAACATTATTTCCTTCATGAAAGGCTGATAACTTGACTAGCCCTTTTCTATCCTTTCCTACCTTCTCTCTCTCTTCTGGAGATTCAACTCCATGGTCAATAGCATTTCTTAGCATATGAACTAAAGGATCACCAATCTCATCAATAATTGTCCTATCTAACTCTGTATCTTCTCCTTCAATTACTAGATTGATCTCTTTCTCTAAACCTTGGGCCAAATCACGAACCAACCTTGGAAAGCGATTAAATACCAAGCTGATTGGAACCATCCTCATCTCCATAACAGCATTCTGCAATTCAGTAGTAACCTTACTTAAGGGTTTTAGTTTCTTATTTAATTCATCTAAATTATAGCTTTCACCTACCGATTCAACTTGAGTTCTCTTAATTACAAGCTCTGCTACTAGATTCATTAATGAGTCTAAACGCTCTACATCAACTCTAATAGTACTTTTAGACTTTAACCTCTTAGAAAGCCTAGTGGCCTTATCCTTTTCATTAACCCTATCTTCTTTTTTATCTTTATTACTTTTAACTTCTTTATTAATAATTTCTTTGGCCCTTAATTGATCTATATCTTCTACTAGATCAACCTTTACCCTATCGACCTCCGAGATATGAATCAAAGATTCAACAATATTATCCTTATCTAGATCAGTTTTTCCTAAGAACAAAATAGAGAAGTTATTATCCATCTCTTCCTTTCTAATCTCTTCAACTCCTGGCAAGACTCTAATAATATCACCATAGTCCTCCAAGATTTCAAAGACCATATCTGCTCTTAAAGATTTAAATACACAGTCATCCTCTAACTGAATATCTATAGTTATAACCTTACCATCATTACTTTCGATAACCTGTAATTCTTCATCACTAATTTTAAAAGTATTCTTATCACCATCCGAAAAAGATCTCTTTTCTACATCTTTAAGATCCCCATCTTGAGAATAAGATTTTAACTCATCAATTAATTCATCCAAATTCTCTACCTCTTCAGGACTATTACTTAATAACTCTAAAGTATCTATTGCTTTAAATAATAAATTAATTACCTCTGTATCAACTACCAACTTCTCATCTCTAAGAAGATCCAATATATTCTCCATTACATGGGCTAACTCACTTACATTATCAAACCCCATCGTCCCAGCCATACCTTTAAGTGTATGTGCTGCACGAAAAGATTCATTAATCATCTCCATATTGCTTGGGTCATTCTCCAATGTTAGTAATGAGTCATTTAAAATATCTAAATGCTCTCTAGATTCACTAGCATACAACTCTTGAAAATCACTCATATCCATAACTATTTCCCCCTTCCTTAAAGTGCCCTTAAGCTTCTTCAGTTTGTAACTTTATCTTTTCCTTTGACCTTAATAAATTAGATAACTCTAGTAATATAACAATATCCTCTTCTATCTTAATAATTCCAGTAATATAATCCCCCTTAATCCCTACCATACTCTTAGGTGGTAGATCAATATCATCCTCATTAATATGTAAAACTTCTGAAACAGCATCAACAATTAAACCTACATTTTGGCCCTCAAAATCTACCACAATAATTCTAGTATCCTCAGTCTCTTCTAAATCTTCAATTCCAAATCTTCTCCTTAAATCAATGACAGAAATTATATCTCCCCTTAAATTAATAATACCTGCTATATACTTTGAAGAGATAGGTAACTCTGTTATCTTCTTCATTCGAATAATCTCATAAACCTCAGTAATCCTAACTCCAAACTTTTCATCACCAATATCAAAGACAATAGTTTGCCTAGTTTTAGCAGCCACTATAAGCCCTCCCTTCATATTTATAAAAAAATTGACATTCTAATCCTTTACACAAATTTTAACATAATCTATATTATTTATTAGTTCTAGATTTCATATTATAATTCCTTCTTAATTAGAGAAAAAAGTTAATTTAAATAAGTACTCTGGTTTCTCACAAATCTTTAAATAATTAATTTTTAAAGATTTCTCAATGAGTTAAAACAGGCAGAAGAATAAAGATAATAATACCCTTAAAAATAAAAAGACCACATAAAATGTAGTCTTTATCTTCTATCATCAAGCTCTTTATAGATATCATTCAACTCAACACCATAGTAGACTAAAGCAACTAAAAGGTGATATAAAAGATCTGCACTCTCATAAATTATTTCACCTTTATCATTCTCCTTGGCTGCCATCACTACTTCAGTAGCTTCTTCTCCTATCTTCTTCAAAAAGGAATTCTCACCTTTTTCATATAAAGATGAGGTATATGACCCTTCCTTAGGATTTAACTTTCTATCTTTAATCACTGTATATAATTCATCTAAGATTTCTCCATCTAAAGCCTTCTTATAAACCTCATCAGGATTAAAAACCTTCTGAGCTTCTTCCTTCTTCTTGATACCACGATAGAAACAAGACCTATGACCTGTGTGACAAGCTCCTCCTGTCTGATTAACCTTTATTAATAGTGTATCGCCATCACAATCATAATTAATCTCCTCGACCTCTTGGATATGACCTGAGGTTTCTCCCTTACACCAAAGTTCTTGACGACTTCTACTCCAAAAACAGGTTCTTCCAGTTCTAATAGTATGCTTTAAAGAATCTTCGTTCATATAAGCCATCATTAAAACTTCTTTAGTCTGGGCATCTTGAATTATAGCCGGTATTAATCCATTTTTATCAAATTTCAGATTACTTAAAGGCATCTTACACCAACCCCTTTCTCTCTTAAATAATCTTTAACATCCTTTATCCTATACTCTTTAAAGTGGAAGATTGAAGCTGCTAAAGCAGCATCTGCTTTTCCTTTAATAAAAGCCTCTTTAATATGTTCTAAGTTTCCTGCTCCACCAGAGGCAATTACTGGTATGTCTACTGCTTCAGAAACGGCCCTATTTAGATCATTATCATAGCCATCTTTGGTACCATCTCCATCCATACTGGTTAAAAGTATCTCTCCTCCACCTAAAGCTTCTATTTTTTTGGCCCACTCTATTACATCAATTCCTGTAGACTTCCTTCCTCCATGAACATAAACCTCCCAAGATTCACCCTTTCTCTTAGCATCTATTGCTACCACTATACATTGGGTGCCAAACTTTTCTGCTCCTTCCTTAATAAGATTGGGATTTTTAACTGCTGCTGAGTTAATAGATATTTTATCAGCTCCAGCCTTTAATAACTCTCTCATATCATCAGTAGTTCTAATCCCCCCACCAATAGTAAAAGGAATAAAAACCTCCTCAGAAGTTCTCTTTACTACCTCCACCATAGTCTTTCTCTTATCACTTGAGGCTGTAATATCTAAAAAGACAAGTTCATCAGCCCCTTCTTTATCATAATAGGCAGCCAGCTCTACTGGATCGCCTGCATCTCTAATATCAACAAAGTTTACTCCTTTAACAACCCGCCCCTTATCAACATCAAGACAAGGAATAATCCTTTTAGTAATCATCTTCTAACCCCCCCTTTTTTAATTGATAATTGATAGTGAATAATTGATAGTTAAAATCAATAACTTAACTCTAATATATCCAAATACTTTCCATTTATCATATTATTTGAAAAAGTTATTAAATAATAAATTTACTTAAAGTTATCAACTATAGATATTAATTCATAATGGTTCAACTTTAAGATTAGTAAAATACTATATAAAAGGTTTTAACTATCAATTATCAATTTTTAACTATCAACTGCTTTTATCGCTTCTTCTAAATCTAAACTGCCACTATACAAAGCTTTCCCAGTAATAACACCTGCAACACCGTAATCTTCTACTTCTAATAGATCTTCTATATCCTTTAACTTAGATACCCCACCAGAAGCAATAACCTTCAAACCTGTTGCCTGGGCCAACTCCTTGGTGCTTTCAATATTTGGCCCGCTTAGGGTTCCATCCTTGCTAATATCGGTATAAACTATCCACTCTACCCCTCGCTTCTTCATCGCCTTACCTAAACCAATTATAGTAGTGTCTGAAGTTTCAACCCAACCTTCAGTAGCTACATAGCCCTTCTTGGCATCGATACCTACTACAATTCTATCTGCCCCAAATTCCTCAATAGCCTTTAACACAAGATCAGGATTTTCTATAGCAGCAGTTCCAATAATTACTCTCTGCACACCTATATTTAGATAATTTCTAATCACCTCTAAGCTTCTAATTCCCCCTCCAACTTGTACTGGCATCTCTACACTATCAACAACCTTAGATATTAACTCCAAATTGGTAGGTTTCCCGTCTAATGCTCCATCTAAATCTACTATATGCAGCCTACCTGCTCCTTTAGACTCCCATAACTTGGCCATCTCTAAAGGATCACCATAGACCGTCTCCTTATCAAAATCTCCTTTATATAAACGAACACAATTTCCATCTCTAATATCTATTGCTGGTATTACTTCCATTAATTAAAACCTCCTTGTATTTAGCTATGTGCTGTGTGCTATGAGCCTTGAGCTAAAAATTCAAAACCTTAAAATCAAAGACTTAGCACAAATTAAACCCAGATTAAATCTGATTTTAAACCTTTTTAAAACCTTAAGTGCAAAATCATATACGCTGACAAGACCCCAGACAAGAGATGACTAAAATCTGACTAGACCTTTATTAATTTTAATTATTTAATCTTTTGTCCTGACCTTGTCGGCTCTTATCCGAACTTAGTCAGCGTCTATGCCTTTATTCTTATTCTTTATCCCTTATCACTTGATCTTTACTCTTGACTTTGTTCTTAATTGTACATTGTTAATTGTAAATTGTACATTGCTCTTAACTGCCCTTACCCCTTACTCTCTACGATCCTCCCAAAGTTCTCTAATATCTTCAGCCCTTGTTTACTACTCTTCTCTGGATGAAACTGTACAGCCCAGATATTGTCCTTAGCGATACTGGAGACAAATTCGATTCCATAATCGGTCTTTGTAGCTATAACCTTCTCATCCTCTGGAATAATATGATAAGAATGAACAAAATATTGGAATAACTCTCCTTCTAAACCTTTATAAAGCTTCTCTCCACCTTGAAGGTCTAGAGAATTCCAGCCAATGTGAGGCACCTTAATATCTAAGCCCTCAGGAAATCTTTCAACCCTACCAGCTATTATATCCAGCCCCTTAGTAGTACCAAATTCATCACTTTGACTAAAAAGAAGTTGTAATCCTAAACAGATTCCAAGAAATGGAGTTCCACCATCAACTACTTCATAAATAGTATCAATCAAATCAAGGTCCTTTAAATTATCCATAGCATCCTTAAAAGCACCTACACCTGGAAGTACAACTCCATCTCCTTTTAAGATCTCTTCTTTATCACTAGTAATCTCCGCTTCACAGCCAACCTTCTCAAAGGCCTTCTGAACACTACGTAGATTACCCATCCCATAATCTATAATCTTAATCATAATTTAACCCTCCATTCTTTGAAAAACAGTTAAGAAATAATAGAGAATATTTAATAAATAAAGTCATATATGCTTTGTGCCCTGTGCTCATAGCTCAAGACTCATAGCTTTTTTATTCTTTATCCCTTATCCCTTGACCTTGATTGTAAATTGCAAACTGTTCTTAAAGTTTACCCTTCGTCGACATAACACCGCTAATCCTATTATCTATAGTCACCGCTTCGTCTAATGCTCTACCGAAGGCCTTAAAAATTCCCTCAATAATATGATGTGTATTCTCCCCTTCAACCTTGCGAATATGTAGATTCATCTCTCCATTAAAAGCAACTGCAATAAAGAATTCTTTTACCAACTCTGTATCAAATTCACCGACTCGATCCTTTAACCCATCTACTGAAAAGTTTAAATAATACCTACCGCCAAGATCTAATACTGTATGAAGCAATGCCTCATCCATAGGGATAAACTTAGATCCATAACGCTTAATCCCAATTTTATCACCTATAGCTTCCTTTATTGCTTGCCCTAAAACTATTCCAATATCCTCAACAGTATGATGGTCATCAATCTCCACATCACCTTTAGCCTCTAATTTCAAATCAAAGAGTCCGTGTTTAGCAAAGAGATTTAACATATGATTTAAAAAAGGAACTGGCGTATCTATATAAGTTGTGCCACTCCCGTCCAAATTCAATTCCAAATCAATCTCCGTCTCCCCTGTCTTCCTATACTTCTTAACCTTTCTAGACATCTTAACTCCTCCTTTGGATTGTAGCTATGTGCATTGTGCTATGAATCAACAAAGATCACAGGCTAAAAAATTTTACCACTAATAAACACTAATAGTCACGAATAAAAGATTTAAAGACAAAAATCATACTTTATAATTAAAAATATCTAAAATATATTTCAATTCAATAATAATTTTAATTATATTCGTGTTCATTAGTGGTTCCAAAAAAGCTCTTGATTTTTTAGTATATCTCTAATACGCTCTTGATTTTAAAGACCTTGTTCTTAGCTCATGACTCATAGCTCTTGGCTCATAGCTTCTCTTACTCAAATCTCACCTTTATACTATTAGCATGGGCGTCCAATCCCTCTACCTCAGCGATCTTGATAGCATCGTCTTTGACCTTCTCTAAACCAGCCTTGGAATAGAATATTATGCTTGATTTTTTGACAAAGTCATCTACATTCAAAGGAGAATAAAATCTAGCTGATCCTCCTGTTGGCAAAACATGATTTGGTCCTGCTATGTAATCCCCTACTGGCTCTGCAGAGTATTGGCCCATAAAGATTGCCCCTGCATTCTTTATCTTACCCAAAATAGCAAAAGGATCTTCAACTTCAAGTTCTAAATGCTCTGGCGCAAAGGCATTACTTAAATCTATCGCTTCATCCATATTCTTAGCAATTAAGATAGCTCCATAATTCTCTAAAGACTCTTGAGCAATATCTTTCCTAGATAGCTTAGCTAATTGAAACTCTAATTCTTCATTTACCTTCCAAGCTAAATCTTCACAGGTAGTTACTAAAATAGAAGAAGCCATTGGGTCATGCTCAGCTTGTGATAATAGATCAGCAGCCACAAATCGAGGATTTGCACTCTCATCAGCAATAACTAGCACCTCACTTGGTCCAGCCAACATATCAATATCCACATAACCAAAAGCCAGTTTCTTAGCCAAAGTAACATAGATATTACCCGGGCCAACAATCTTGTCGACCTTAACCATAGTCTCCGTACCAAAACTCAAACCTGCTACTGCTTGGGCTCCACCAACCTTATAAATCCTATCCACCCCTACTTCAGCTGCTGCTACTAATGTATATGGATTCATACTCCCATCCTTTGCTGGAGGAGAAACCATAACTATCTCCTTAACCCCTGCCACCTTAGCAGGGACACCGTTCATCACTACAGATGATGGATAAGCAGCTCTTCCACCAGGCACATATAAGCCTACTCTCTCTAATGCCTCAAACTTCTGTCCAAGAATTACTCCATCCTCTTTGACATCCATCCAACTCTCTCTTAACTGCTTTCTGTGAAATTCGCCAACCTTCTCAATAGACTTTCTTATTGCTCTAATAAAGTTCTCATCTACCTTCTGATAAGCCTCCTTAATCTCCTCATCACTTACCTCTAAAGTAGATGAATCTAATTTGGCCCCATCAAAACGAAATGTATATTCAAAAATCGCTCCATCACCCTTAGCCTTCACATCATCCCAAATTATTTGCACACTCTCAACCTGATTAGGATTATCAAAAGATGAACGATTTAAAATCTTATTTAACTCCTGCTCTACTCCACTCTCACCAACTCTAATAACCTTCAACATAATTGTAACCTCCTCTTTATTAGCTATCAACTTTCAGCCGTCAGCCAATTTAGCTACTGGCTAGTAGCTAAAATTTTTAACTATGAATTGTTCTTTATAACTTCATCGACTTTATCAGCAATATACTTTATCCTATTATGATGGGTCTTATAACTGACTCTATTGACTATTAAGCGAGCCGTTGATTTGGCAATCTCAGCAATCTCAATTAGGTTATTCTCCCTTAGGGTCGTTCCTGTTGAAGTAATATCAACAATCATATCAGACAAATCAATAATAGGGGCCAACTCTATAGAACCATTCAACTTAACCGTCTCTACCTGTATCCCTTGCTTATCAAAAAAGCTTTGAGCTACATTTATATATTTGGTAGCAACAATCCCCGTTGGAGGAAGTTGGTCTAAACTTGTGATCCCTTTGTCTTTAGGCAAAGCTACTACTAACCTACAAGCTCCTAAGCCCAAATCTAAGATTTCAGCTACATTGGCCCTAGCCTCTAAAAGAACATCCTTACCTCCTACACCCAAATCAGCAACTCCATGCTCTACATAGGTATGTACATCAGCTGGCTTAGAAAGGATAATATCAATATCTTTTTTTTCATCCTTTAAAACCAGCTTCCTTGAACTATCATCTAAATCTCTCCCAACAATTCCAGCCTTCTGTAGTATCTGCACAACTGGATCAAACATTCTCCCTTTAGGTAAAGCTATAGTTAATCTACTCACCCTTTAATCCCCCTTCCAGCAAAACTTCTATAACCTCTTGGCCTTCAATTACCTTAGTCTGATAAGCATCCTTTCCTTCAACATCTCCAAGGATTAATATTCTATTGAGCCCTTTGACTAAACTATAATCAATCACCTGATCTAGACTTCTATTATAAAGCTCAAATTCCACATCTTCTCCTTCTTCTCTTAGCTTATCTACCAGCGAGAAAGCCTGAGCATTATTATCTCTATCAAAGAGAACTAAAGTCCCGTTTTGAGGAATAGGAAATTGATAATTCTGTTCCTCTAAAGATAATAGTAACCGATCAATTCCTATAGCAAAGCCTGTAGCTGGAATAGAATAGCCAAACTTATCTACCAATCTGTCATAACGGCCTCCACCACAGATAGTATAACCTAAGTCTTCACTATAGCCTTCAAAGACAATTCCTGTATAATAATCAAAGCTCCTTACTACACTTAAGTCTATACAGATATATTGGCTAACACCTAAAAGGTTTAAGTATTTATAAACCTCTTCTAAGTTAATTAGAGATTCTAAGGACTCTTGATTTCCTACCAACTGCTTGGCCTTCTCTATAACCTCTAACCCACCTCTTAAATTCTGACCCTCTAGAATTGCTTCCTTTCCTTTAGAATTAAGATCTGTTTGGTCTAAAAGCTCCTTTAACTCTACTAAATTCTTTTGGGATAAAGCCCTTCTAATCTTAAGCTGTATCTCTTTATCTAATTTTCCTTCTCTCATAATTCCTGTAAAATAATCTACATCTCCAATATCTATCTTAAAATTCTTCAAACCTGAACCCTCTAAAGCCTTAGCTGCAATGGCAATAACCTCCGCATCGCCCATTGGACTGCCTACTCCAAAGAGTTCTATACCTCCTTGAGAAAATTCACGATACCTACCTGCTCTTGGTTTCTCATATCTAAAGACATTACTCTGATATGATAACCTTAGAGGCAAAGGCTCATCCTTTAGTTTAGTAGCTACTGCCCTAGCAATAGAAGCAGTCATCTCTGGCCTCAAGGCCAATATTTGACCCTTCCTATCAAAAAACTTATATATCTTGGTCTGCAAACCTTCAGTACCTGCCGATAATATATCATAATGTTCAAATGTGGGAGTTATAATCTCTCTATACCCCCAACCTTTAAAAGTTTGGTATAATGAATCCTCTATGTATCTTTTCTTAATTGCAACCTGGGGTAGATAATCCTTAGTCCCTTCAGGTCGTTGTAATTTATTCAAATTCAACTTAACCCCTCCTTTAATACTTTACTCTGTTAAAGTGATGATTTATTAAAATATACCATAGGCAACTAAAGATGTCAAGAGAAATAAAGCCAAACTATTAATTCTGTACGACCCACAATCTACACTCTGTTGAAAACTCCTTAACTTCTTTACTCTCCTTAAACAAATCTCTTCCATCAAGCTTATTCATTGTCATTCTTACCTTCTAATCATTTTATAATTATTTCTTTATAATTTAAAGATTACCTTCTTGTGGCAAAAAAAGTTATAGACAAATTTGCCTATAACTTTTTAGCTTTACTTTAAATTTTAAATTTCCCTTAACTCAAAGCTAGAAACTATCCCTTCACTTCCAACTTCCTTCGCCCACTGCTTTACAGTATTTCCTTTAATCAATAACTTTTCATTTAAATCTAACAAGGGCCAAAGAACAAAATCTCTCTCTTCAATCCGTGGGTGAGGCAGAGTTAAATTTTCATCATCTAAACTTATACCTTCATAGATCAAAATATCGATATCTAAAGTCCTTGGCCCCCACCTTACCTTCCTATCTCGCTTTAAAACCTCCTCTACCCTTTGACACTCCTTTAAGAATACATAAGGAGCTAAATCAGTCTTTACCTTTAAACAAAGATTAAAGAAATTATCTTGCTCCTTATAACCCCAAGGTTCAGTTTCATAAAGCTTTGAAACCTGAATAACTTCAGTCTTAGAAAAATCTCCAATCAACTTGATAGCTTTCTTTAAGTTTTTGACCTTATCACCTAGATTACTCCCTAAGCCAAGATAAACCTCATTCATCTCTTCCTCTCCTTATCTCTACCCCGAAATAGTCAAATATCCCATCAACAGGAGCTTCTGGTTTCTTAATTTTAACTAAGACCTCTTTTACTCTAGGAAATTCAAATAAAATCCCATTAGCAATTTGAGTAGCCAAAGCCTCTAAAAGATTATACCTTTCCTTTGTACAAATCTTCTTAACAAGATCATAAACAGATGCATAATTTATAGCATCCTCCAATCTATCACTATCTCCTGCTTTAGATATATCAGTATAAAGAACTATATCTATAAAGAACTTCTGTCCAATCTCCTTTTCTGCTGCCAAAGCACCATGATATCCATAAAAAGCTAGATTATTTAGTATAATTTTATCCATCAACTATCCCATCCTCTAACTATGGCATCACTAACCAATGCTGCCCTTAAATTTTCTTTCACATCATGGACTCGGACTATATCAACACCGTGCATAATCCCCATAACTGTAGTTGCTAAGGTTCCTTCAACCCTTTTCTTAGGAGGAAGGTCTAAGATATTACCAATCATTGACTTCCTTGATGTACCCAAAAGAATAGGATAACCAAGATCTTTTAGTTCACTCAAACGACCCATAACCTCCACATTCTGCTCAGAGGTCTTGCCAAATCCGATACCAGGATCTAAAATTATGTCCTTATCTTCTACTCCAGCCTCTTTAGCCATCTTAATACTCTTAGCTAAGAATTTCTTCATCTCTACAATAATATCATCATTATACTCTGTTCCATCTTGATTATGCATTATTACAACTGGAACCCCATACTGAGCAACTACCTCTGCCATCTTCCCATCCCATTGCAGACCCCAGACATCATTTATTATATGAGCACCTATCTCTAGAGCCGCACGGGCAACTTGAGGCTTATAGGTATCGACTGAAATTGGAACCTCAAGCTCCTCTACCAGCCTCTTAATCACAGGTTTAATTCTGCTAAGCTCATCTTCTACACTTACCTTCTTGGCACCAGGTCGAGTCGATTCTCCACCTACATCTATAATATCGGCACCTTCAACAACCATCTCCTTTGCCTGCTTTAGCGCACTCTCAATATCATAATATTCCCCACCATCAGAGAAACTATCTGGTGTTACATTCAAAATTCCCATTATGTATGTCTTTTTACCAAAATCGAACATGATACCCCTCCTTTGTTATTAGCTGTGTGCTTTGTGCTATTAGCTAAAAGATTAAAAGCTTAAGTACAAAATCATCTGCGCTGATAAGGTCTTAGAGAAGAGATGACTAAAATCTGACTAAACCTTTTTTAATTTTAATTATTTAATCTCTTGTCCTGATCTTGTCGGCTCTTGTCAGACTTTAGTCAGCGTCAATCCCTTTACTTTTTATCTTTTTAAAGCCCCAGTTTAGCTAGTAGCTAATCTCTATTAATCAGTGCCATTACTTCATTTCTCGCTCCAATATCTTCTTTAAAGACTCCTCTTACAGCTGAGGTTATGGTCTTAGTACCAGTTTGCTTCATACCTCGCATCGTCATACACATGTGTTCAGCCTCTATTACTACTATTACACCATAAGGCTCTAAGACCTCCATAATGGCATCAGTAGCCCTTTTGGTTAACCTCTCTTGTAGCTGTAGACGCTTAGCTAGCCCCTCAATCAACTTAGCCAATCTAGAGAGTCCTGTTACCTTTCCTCCCTTTGGTATATAAGCCACATAAGCCTTGCCAAAGAAAGGGATCAGATGGTGCTCACACATAGAATAAAAAGTAATATCCTTTAACAAAACTAACTCCTCATACTTTTCATCTTCAAAACAGAGTTCTAACTCCTTTTTGGGATCCTCTCCTACTCCAGCAAAGATCTCACTATACATCTTAGCCACCCTTTGAGGAGTATCTTTAAGACCTTCACGATTTGGATCTTCTCCAATAGCTTCCAATATATCTTTAACTGCTCTTTCTATCTTCTCTAAATCCAACAGAATCATCTCCTTGTAATTAGCCATCAGCTTTCAGCTTAAGATCAAAACCTTAAAAACCATTTAACCACTATTCAATGAAAATTTAATTAAATTCTTAAAATATCTTTGAAAATATTTAAATTAATTATTTTTTCCTGTTCAATCATCAATTAACTTCAACGGATATGCTTTTTTATTAAATGACTCTCTTATTTTATCAAAGATCTTATTTCTAGAATCATATCTAAGCTCTTCTATCGATCTTATCCTTATCATATCAACTAAACTGTTGGTTGCAAAGGCAAAATCATAGTTAGAGATTTCACTGATATCTATCTCCATTAACCTAACTTCTATCCCCAAACCCTTAGCCAACTCTATAACTTTGGCCCGCAATATACCTGGAAGTAATCCTAAGTCTTCCTTTGGAGTATAAAGACAATCTCCCTTTACAAAAAATATATTTGTCGTGGTTCCTTCTAAGACCTTATTATCATACCTTACAAATAAAACCTCATCATAACCATTATCCAAAGCATCCCTTCTAACTAGAATATTTTCATAATAATTAGCAGTCTTATGATTATAAAGTGGGCTTTCTCCCCGCTTAAATGGGGCCAACGCCACCCGATATCCCCTCTTGTAATCATCTCTCCCATAAGGGATATCGCGAAGGGAAAAGTTATAACCCTCATCACAGACTGTAACCCTTAAAGCCTTATTATCTAAAGGCTGGCAATAATCTAGTATCTCCTTCTCCAACTGCTCCTTTTCGAATTTAAAAGGAATTTCTAACTTAGAAAGAGAAGAATAAAGTCTATCTAAATGTTCCTCTAAGAGCAAAGGATTACCTTGATAAACTTTAATAGTTTCAAAAAGTCCGATACCAAACTTAGTTAAACCACTCGCAAATGAAATTTTATTCTTCATAGTAACCCCTCAATGCTTTCATAATAGATCCTGCCTTGTCCAAAGTCTCTTGATATTCTGATTGGGCATCAGAGTCCCAAGTGATCCCACCACCAACTTGGAAGTAAACCTGTTGGCCCTTCTTGACCATTGTTCTAATGGCAATATTTAAATCTAAGTTCCCATCAAAACCAAAATAACCTATCGCCCCTGTATAAACATTCCTAACTGTAGGCTCCAGTTCATCTATTATCTCCATAGATCTGATCTTAGGAGCACCGGTAATCGAACCGCCAGGAAAGGTAGCCTCAATCAAATCAACCAAGTCCTTTTCTTCCTTAATCTCACCTCTAACTGTAGCTACTAAGTGGTGTACATTGGCATATTCCTCTAGCTTAAAGAGTTCTGGAACCCTCACACTTCCAGTCTTCGATACCTTCCCAAGGTCATTTCTTTCCAAATCAACTATCATTAAAAGTTCTGCCCTATCCTTCTCACTATTATATAATTCTTCTTTTAGCCTTAAATCCTCTTCTGGTGTACTTCCTCTAGGTCTAGTCCCTTTAATAGGTCTAGTCTCTATAACCCTATCTCTAACACTAATAAAGCGCTCTGGTGAATTAGAGAGAATATCTACCTCAGAAAAGTTAAGAAAGGCTCCAAAGGGTGCTGGGCTTATTCTCCTTAGATCACTATATAAATCATAGCTTGAAAGAGAAGTCTTCCCACTAAACCTTTGGGTCATATTGGCTTGGTAGATCTCTCCCTCTCTAATATAATCCTTTATCTTCTCGATAGCTTGGAGATAATCCTCTTTAATAAAATTAGATTTGATCTTTATCCGCTCAGATCCCTCTTTTCTACGACTAAGATTTAACCCTTCCTCCTCTGCTTTAGTAATTCTATCTAAGATACTGCTTAACTTCTCCTCTTCTATTTGAGAATCTAAGTCAGGAGAAGCTAGATAGACCTTATCTTTTAAGTGATCTACTACCAAAACCCAATCATATAACCCTACATAAAGATCAGGAATCGCCACATCATCTACTACACTCTTAGGTAGATCTTCTATGTAATGGCAAAGATCATATGAGAGATAACCAACTGCACCTCCAATGAAAGGAAGTTCTGTATGGTTATCTACTTTATACTTGTTAAGTTCTGATCTTAACTCTTCTAAAGGGTTTGTCTCTTCATCTTTAAATTTTAAGACCTTAAAGGGGTTGGCCCCGATAAAAGAATATCTTCCCAAATCATTATGTAAAGAACTATCAAGGATGAAACTATCACTATCATCCTTAAAAATTGTATATAATTCAAAAGCATTCAGTTCTGTTTTTATCTCCTTAATCATTTTCTCTATCCCCTCTTACTTTCTTGATAAAGTTTTCCAATATCTGTTGGCCCTGCTCTGTAAGGATTGCCTCTGGATGAAACTGTACCCCTTCAATGGAATACTCCCTATGTTTAATACCCATAATCTCTCCTTCATATGTTACAGCAGTCACCTCTAACTCTTGGGGCAATGTAGCTTTATCTATAACCAGAGAATGATATCTAGTAACCTGCAAAGGATTATTTAAACCTTTAAATACCCCTGTATTATTATGTTCTATTGGATGGACCTTACCATGAACAGGCTCTTTAGCCTTAACTATTTTAGCACCAAAGTGATGAGCAATTACCTGGTGACCAAGGCAAATACCTAAAACAGGTTTCTTACCCTTAAACTCTTTTACTATCTCTAAAGATAACCCAGCCTTAGTAGGATTAGATGGTCCTGGAGATATAGTTATAATCTCAGGATCTAATTTTTCAACTTCTTCTATTTCAATCTGGTCATTACGCTTTACCACCAATTCCTCCCCTAATTCTTCAAGAAATTGGACTAAATTATAAGTGAAAGAATCATAATTATCTATCATCAATATCAATTTAACCACTCCTGCAATTATTTTAACTATAAGACTAAGACAATAATATTACACCTCTATAAAATAATATAACCTTTATAAAGAAAATTCAAGCCTTAGCATTATTTTTAATATAGTAACAAAGAATAAGCCTATCATCTTAAGATGATAGGCTTATTCTCCGATCTTATTATATCCTAAATTCTTCAATTAAACCTTGTAACTTTTGAGCCATGACCGCTAATTCCTGAGAAGAATTTGCTATCTCATCAGACATATTAACTATATCTTCAGAGCTACTCATTACTTTACTACTCTGTCCTGCCAACTCTTTAGCTCCAATAGATGTCTCTTCTATAGAAACTGCGGTCACCTCTATTGCCTGCTCAATCTCTCCAAAGATATCTCCAGTCCTTTGAATAATCATATCCATATCTTTTGCTTTACTCTTAACAGCTTTAATAGATGCAAGTCCAGATCCAGCTTTATTTTGGATATTATTAATCAATTCAGTAATATCTCCAGTTGCATTTGAAGTCTCTTCCGCTAAAGTTCTAATTTCATCGGCAACTACTGCAAAGCCACGACCATGTTCACCAGCCCTAGCTGCTTCAATTGCAGCATTTAAAGCTAACAAATTGGTCTGCTCTGATATATCAGTGATCAAACTTACAATTTTTCCTATCTCTTGAGCCTGAGTATCTAACTCATTAATAACCTCTACAGCATCTACAAAAGAATGGTTAACATTATTATTCTTCTCTATAATATCTTTAATGTTCTTAGTTCCTAAATTAACTTTGGCAGTAGACTCTTGAGTAACCCCATTAACCTCTTCACTAATAGCAGATATCTGTTGAATATTTGCTATCATACTTTCAATCCTTTGATTGCTTACTTCTATACTAGCATTACCCTCCTGAGCTGAAGCCGATAACTCCTCGCTGTAAGCTGATAAATCTTCAACAGTACTCAATAACCTCTTAAAAACAAGTTGAATATTTTGAGAAGTCTTATTAAAAGATCTAGCCAAATCCCCAAGTTCATCTTTTCTATCATCTTTTAATTGAACAGTTAAATCACCTTCCCCAAAACGATCTATACTATCAACAACCTTCAAAATAGGATCCACAAATTGCTTAGCCAACCAAGCCGCAACTAAAGATGAAATTAAGCCGATTACTAAAACTGTTATCAAATTATAAAATAATTGAGCCTTCAACTCGCTAAAAGCTTCATCAGTAAGCTGTTGAGCTGTTACTACCCAGTTTAAACCTTCGACAGAACTATAAGAACCTAACATCTCCTCTTCAAAGGCATTATGATAAATAATATAGCCACTCTCTCCAGCCAAAGCTCTATCTACTGCTTCTGTTCCCCTCCCACTGGTTTGAGTTAAGACAGCACCTTCAAATTGGGGATGAGCAATTGCAGTCCCTTGGTCATCAGTTATAAAGACATATCCTGTTTCTCCTAAGGTAATTCCTGATATTATCTCTTGTAATTCAGCTAAACTAATATCTCCACCAAGGACACCTATTACTTCTCCTTCATCCCAAATTGGAAGCGATATTGTAACTGTTGGCTTATTAGTACCTTTAGATATGTAAGATGAGCTAACAAAAGCTTTTCCTTTTATAGCTTCTTTATACCATTGCCTGCCTGAAAGATCAGCCCCTATATATTCACTATCAACATCCAAACTTACCATAGTTCCATCTATATCAGTTGCAAAGAGATGTTCAAACAGCTCATATCCATCCATATATTCATTAAATATCTCTTGATGCTCTTCTAAATTCATAGATTTTATACCTTCTAAGTTACTTAAAAATTCTAATCCTCTAATATTATCCTCCATAAGTACTCTAACTTGCTCTACGACTCCATCTACCACTATATTATTTCTTTCAATTACCCTTTCTTGAATAGCAGACCTACTACTTATGTAATCAAATACCCCGAAAATAAAAACTGGTATAACACTTAATAAGATCATAATCATAATCAACTTCTGCTTTAGTTGTAAATTATTAAACATTCTTATCCCACTCCCTATAACTTATATTTTATTTAATAATAACTAAACTAATAAAAAATTCGATACAATTACTTGAACTCCTCTATTTTTTACCATATTTAAAATAAAATTATAACCTCTGTTTTAAAACAGAGGTTATAATTCGTGAATTATCATATTTTATATAAATTCTAAAATTAAGTTAAACTATTAATTTGATCTCCCAAATCCTTCTCCTTTATACATCTTTCTATCATTCTCTCTCTATATAGGTCAAAGGTCTTAAGAGTATCTTCTGCTAAATATTTATTTTCTTTAATAGCTTGGGCCAAATAGCTAATCTTTTTAGAAATTTTTTCTCTATCTTCTTGACTGGCTACTTTATATTTATCAATATTTATCTCTGATATATCCTTTAGATCATCTAATTCTTTTATCTTCTTTATCTCCCTTAATTGACATTCTTTTTCCTTCTTTTCTTTTCTTATTTCTTCTACCTTGGCCTTAAGCTGTCTGATCTGTTCTTCTTTATTAACCTCATCTAAATCCTCTTCTCTCTCCACTGCCTCTCTAATTGCTTCATCTAAATTATCTTCCTTTGCATTTTCGATTCTATTTAATATTTGCCAAGCCTTTTCTTCAATATTATTATTCATCTAAAACCCTCCCTAAAAAATTACTATATCTATTATATAATCTTATCAAATAAAGTTTTACCTTGCCAGTGATTTTGACGAATTTCGGTATGAAATCACATAAAGTAGAAGTCTTAAGAGTTCTACTTTATCAATAACATTAACCTTATTATAGAAGCTAATAGAGATTTTTTAAACTTTATACGCTAAACTGTTCTACTAAATCTTGTAATTCTTGAGCCATCTGGGCCAACTCTTGGGCAGAATAAGAGATTTCTGTAGACATCCCTTTTATATCTTCGCTGGCACTATTAACTTCACTACTACTTTGAACTAAAGTACTTGTTGCTTTAGATGTACTTACAATTTTACTAGTAGTCTCTTGAATAGAGTTTCTAATATTATCAAATACCTCTCCAGTTCTTTGTACAGTTTTTTCACCATCTTGAGCCTTGATTCTTACCTCTCTAATCTTATTTATCCCCCTATTGGACTCCTCTTGGGTTTGTCTGATTAAATTAGATATTTTATCTGTAGCATCGGATGTTTCAGTAGCTAAATTCCTTATCTCTTCTGCTACTACAGCAAAGCCCTCCCCATATTCTCCAGCACGGGAAGCTTCAATTGAAGCATTTAAAGCTAGGATATTGGTATGCTCAGCAATCTTAGTAATCAATACTATTATATCTCCAATCTCAGTTGTTTTATCTCCTAGGCCTTCAATTAATTTTACACTTTGGTTAACTACTCTATTAATCTCTTTTATACTTTCTACAGTTTCTTCAATTTCGGCATTTCCAATATCAGTTTGATAATTAGCTTCCTCAGATAATCTTCTTACTTCTTCTGTATTAGAAGAGATTTCTTCAATACTTGATACCATATTCTCAATCAGGCCACCAGTAGCTTCTATAGTTGCATTACCCTCTTGTGATGATGCAGATAGCTCCTGACTATAAGAAGATAAATTAACTACTGTTTTATTTATATTATCTATAACACTCCTCATATTTAACTGAATCTTTTTAAAAGCTCTAGCTAAATCACCCAATTCATCTTTACTTTCTATCAAGCTATCTGAAATATTTGCAGTAAAGTCCCCTTTAGCTATGATTAAAGCATACCCTTTTAATCTTTTAACCCTATCGACAATAGGCTTAGTTATAAGCCAAATAATAATGCTAATTATTATAAAAGAAATTATACTTATAAAAGTTATTCTTCGGCTTAAAGAAGTTACTTCTGCAAACATCTCTTCATGGGGAGCAACAACGCCAAAACTCCAAGGAGTTTGGGTTTCCCCTACCCTAACAGGAGCAAAGCTTTTAAATACATAATCATCTAAAGCTACTGAAAAAGCATCATCATAAAAGAGCTCTCCTTCTTTGACAACACCCCTGTATATATCCTCTTTCTCCCCCTCAAAATCTCCCGAAGTATCCCATCTCCTACCTTGATTAGGGTGAGCTATTACAATCCCCTCATTTGAAAGCAGTCTACCAAAGCCACTTTTAAAGATATCAAAGCCATCAATTATACTCTGAAGTTCTTCAAAATTTATAGCAATTCCTAGATTACCCACAACCCTATTACCTTCTCTTATCGGTACTACTAAAGAGCTCACATTTATCCCTTGAAGGTTTTCATATGGTTCTAGTATTCTTTCAGAATCAAAGGTATTGTTAACAATATAATCATTAGTAATCTCATTTTCTATAATTATATCATCCTCTAAATGATATCTCTTATGTATGTTGCTATCTACAATACTTATCCAGATATTATTGAAATGATCATTGTCTAATATATTCTTAATTAATACCTCATCACCAATTAATTCCTCTACACTACTACTATTATTTGTTAAAAACCTAAGTACATTAAACCCTTCTTCTAATTCCTTTTCAATAATCTTTGCATACTCTCTTGATTCAGCCATAGCTAAATTTGTAGCCTTATCTACAGCCATATCCTTTGTTGTAGATATAATAATTCCTATAGTTACAGAAAAAATAGCTAATAAAGTTATTAATAAAAAAGTTAGTAATTTAGATTGAATTTTCAAATTTGTACCCTCCTATTATGATTTTTTATTTATTTAAACAGATAAAAATCAGGACATAATATCCTGATTTACTAAACAGTAGACCTACACATTTTATACTAGATTTTAGTAAAAATCAAAATTTTCTGTTAAGAAAGATAGTTATTCACACTAACTGTTTATAATAAAAATCACTGATTATTAAATTATATTATTGAAAACGAAAAGATATTAATATCTTTTCATTTTCTTGTTTTAAGAAAATTTGTATCTAACAATTGTAATATATAATAAATAAGAATTCAAGGGAACCTTATTTTTTTATATACATAATTTTACCTTCTAGTTCTTCAATCCTAATTTCTAATTCTTCAATGCAATCTTCAAGATCTTCTATATAATATTCTAGCTCTTCATTTTTTTAGACACTTAATTTTCGACCTATAAAATCAGGCAACTCACAATAAAGTTCTATCAATATCAAAAATACTAAAATAGGCCCAATAAACTTAATAAAATGAATCATTTATCTTCTCCCCTAACTCTATCCCCTTATGAACTATATCCCCCTTTAAAGTAGCCCTACTATCTGAGAGAAGAGAGACCTTCCCTTTAAGACCACTACTACTACCGATAGCCCCTTTAGCATCAGCAAGGCTCGATGGGGCAACAACCTCTTTTTCAGTAACAGACAGGGCCAACTTTTCTAACTTTAAAGTCTTATCTACCACCTGGCGAATCTTCTTTTCACCACTTTCACCAATAGTAATGGTATTTCTAGTAATCTGAACCTCAAGCTCTCTATCTCCAACCTTTAAATTTTCTATCTTAGAACCTTCTTCACCCCTTAAGAATTGAAGCAACTTTTCTTCATCATAACCAAGACCTAGCATCAACCATTTAAAACTACATAGAATTTAACCTTATCCTTTTTACTTGGGCTAATCCTTGAAGATAAAAACAACATATCCTCTGTCCTGGTTACTCCTACATAAAAGACCCTCTTTCCTTCCATCTCCTCTTCTAAGGTCAGGTTATCCTTGATTATCCCATAGGAGCTGGTCTTATTCTTCTCAAAATCAGGGCCAAAATAAGAAAGACCTAGCTGCTCTTCTCCTTCAACCTCTCCTGCTAAAAGACTACCACCTGGAGAAACACCCCGGTTATTAAGATCTACCAAGAAGACTACAGGAAACTCCTTCCCTTTAGAAGCGTGAATAGTCATTAATTTAACCCTTCCTGCATCAGCACTTAAATCCTCGCCTTCACCTTCGTCAGTCTCTTCCTCCATCAATAGCTCCAACTCTTTGAGGAACTTATAAAGATTATTCCCATTACGATAGCTAAATTCTGCAGCAAAATCTATTAGCTTATCAAAATTGGATATCCGTTGACTACCTTTGGCCCCGCCTAAATAAGAGGCATAACCTCCACAGTCACTTATAATCCTATCGATCAACTTATCTAAACTACTACACCTTCTAAGCTCCTCCCAATGGGCAAATAACTGCTTAATCTTAGGGTAATCTGCAGAAACTAAATCCAAAAGATTCCTCCCAGACTCCTCCACTCTGCGCATATAAGCAAAGAGTTGATCATCACTCAAGGCAAATAAAGGGGAACGAAGCAGTCCAAAGGCACTTAACTTATCACCTTTATTGGCCAAAGACCTTAAAGCTAAATAGATATCATATACCTCTTGTCTTTGATAGAAACCTTTACCCTTGACTGTAGTATAAGGAATACCCTTCTCTTCTAAGGCCTCTTCGTAAAGTTTAAGGTTGGTTCTAGCCCTCATTAAAAGAGCTATATCACCATACTCTACCTTCCTAAGCCTCTCTTCTCCAACTATCATCTTCTCTGATTGCTTGACCAACCACTCTATCTTTTGAGCTATTATCTGCCCTTCTCTTCTCTTATTATCCTCTCCCTCTAACTGCTTGTCATCTTCAGTAAGAAGAACTTCGATGTGAGAATCTGGGTCTCCATCAATTCTATCCTTATAAGTTATATCTCTACCAAAGGTTAAGCTTTGATAATCAACATCATATAGGTTATGGTCAGCTCCAAAGATTCTAGGGAAGATATAATTAATAAAATCGATAATCTCTTTATTAGACCTAAAATTCTGCCTGAGATTAATCAGAGAATCTTCCTTAGAGTCATCTACAATCTTATCTATCACCTTATTAAAGATTCTAACATCAGCCCTTCTAAAACCATAGATAGATTGCTTAGGGTCACCAACGATAAACAACTTCCCTTCTACAAGATTACTAAACTTATCATCATCTGTAATCAAAGGTCTGATAATATCCCACTGGGTCTGATTGGTATCTTGAAACTCATCAACCATAACAAAAGAGATCTCCTCCCTTAAACTTTGGAGCAGCTCATAGTTATTATTAAAAGCCTCAATAACCCTCTCCTCCAAATCAAAGTAATCAAAGTAAAGACCTTTCCTTTTAATCTCTTTAAAGTTTCTTAGAACCTGCTGATATACTTTAATTAATGCTAAGAGAAGTTCGATGGCCCAGCTATCATCAAAGCCCTTTAAGAGAACCTTCTTCTTATATCCTATCTTCACTGTAGGTAGTACAGCAATTATGGAGTCCCTTAAAGCTTTATATATCTTATTGACTTTAGACTTATCACTATTACCATTTCCCCAATTGCCTGCCTTCATCTTTCTATAGATACCAATCTCCTTTTCATTATCAAAGTCATAAAAGCATTCAATAAGCTGGTAATGATTATCTATTAGCTCCCTATTATAATCTCCTTCATCTAAATCACTCATCTCCTCAAAGATCCTTAAAGCCTCTTTTACTATGGTCACCCCTTCACTCTCTTGCACAGCCTCAAATTCTTTGAGCTCCTTTATATAAGCTATAACCTTATCACCCTGAAGGTAATCACCTATAGATTTGATATGTAACTTATCCACCAAATTATCAAATTTGGCCTTGATCCCATCTACCCCTTCTAGGTCAACCTTGTTAATAAAACCCTTTAGTTCTCCTCTATCATCTAAGAGTTCATTTAAGATCCTAAAAAAGCCTGACTTCCCATATAAATAACTAATAAGCTTTAATTCTTTAAGCAGATGATGATCTTCTTGGGCCAACACCCTCTCGAGGGTCGAAGTTATTGCCTCCTCCTTTATCCTTTCTAACTCTAAGCCTTCAACTATCCTAAAATTACCCTTCAACCCTAGTTCAAATAGATTACTTCTTAGGATATCGCTACAAAAAGAATGCATAGTCGAAATCCGGGCATAGGTTAAATTATCTAGCAGGCTTATGATCCACTTCCTCCTACCTTCTTCCAAACTCTCATCTTCAAGAAGCTCCTCTAAACGCTCCCTGATTCTATCCTTCATCTCCGCTGCTGCCTTCTTGGTAAAGGTAATTGCCACTATTTTCTCTAAG
This sequence comes from Halonatronum saccharophilum DSM 13868, assembly GCF_000517025.1. Lineage (GTDB taxonomy): Bacteria > Bacillota > Halanaerobiia > Halobacteroidales > Halobacteroidaceae > Halonatronum > Halonatronum saccharophilum. The sequence continues at coordinate 633,528 of NZ_KI912097.1, read as the reverse complement.
GCACTAGGATCACCCATTAACCCACCTTTACTTGGAGGGGCCAACAATATCTCTACATACCTCTCAGTTAAGACTCTAGTCTTGCCACTACCAGCCCCAGCCCTTATAGCCAAGTTTCCTTCGATATTTGAAACAGCTAAAGCCTGATCTTTAGTAAACTTCATACCCCTTATCGATACTGATCCTTCTCCCATTAGCTCTCCTCCCTTCTACAGATAAGACTACAAGAACAGTATTGACAGCTATCACTATTAACAGGGCTGAAAACACCTTCTCTTATCCTTCTTATAGCCTCTGCTGCTAACTCCTTAGCCTCTTCTAAGGCTTCTATGAATTTTTCTCTTTGTTTATCACTACTTTTAGAGTTCATCACTGTTTTATGTCTAACATCACCTTTCTTTAATCCACTATAGGTCCCATAAGCTATATCCTGTCCAAAAAACTTCTCTACGGCTAAAGCATAAAGGGGCAATTGTAAAGGATGCTTAGCTAAGCTTTGATTATCTAAACTACCACTCTTATAATCAACAACTGCCAAAGCCTCCTCCTTAAGATGATAATCGATTCGATCTACAGTTCCAGTAAAGTAATGCCCATCGACCAACTGAAAATCTGAAAAGCTCCATTCAGTCTCTTTAACCTTAAATTCAGACCTCTTATTATAACCTAGATTCTTCCCTTGAAGCTCTTCCTTTAAGAACTCTTCTAAGACAACTCCTAATCCTCCATCCTTTAGATAAAGCTCCTTCTCCCTTTGCCAGTAGAAGTTACTTTTAAATAAAGGATACTTCTCTACTTCCTCTTGGACTACCTTCAGCAATACCTTCTTGGCCTTTTTGTAATTCTCTTCTGTCACCTTCTTTTCTTCTAAGCGGCTATAAAACTCCTCCATAATCTGATGGAGGAAGATCCCCCGGGTCATAGCATCCATATCCTCATCAAGATCTAAATCTTCTATAGCAAAGATCCGCTTAAAGATAAATTGAAAAGGACAGCTTAGATAATCTTCTAAAAGGCTAGGGGAATAATTAAATTTGGGATAAAACTTCTTCTTTAACCACTCAACGTTTTCTTCATCCTTTAATACTCCATTATAATTATCTAATTCCTTAGCAGTAGAATCTTCTAGCAGCTTAAACTTAAGATCCATATCCTCTGCCCAAGAACCTCTATCTTCTAATTTATAAATCTTTCCTTCATTGAGTCCACTCCCAAACTCCTTTTGCAACTCTTGTTTGGAGGTGATTAAATCTCTTTCAACCTCCATCTCCTTAAAGTCGACTACCCTCTTTAGTTCATTTATAAATAAGGAAGAGAAGGCCTTATCTTCACCTTGGGCTTGAGAATAAGTAATATAAACTCCTTTAATCCCTCCTAAAAGATTGGTAAAGAAGAGATATCTATCATCTATCTGGGAGTTTCTCACCCTAATTCCTAAACTATTATAGTACCTATGTAATGGCTCTTTCTTTACTTGGGGATATAGATCATGGCTCATCCCAACTAAGAATATATGATCAAATTCCCCACTTCTAAGCTCTATCTTTCCAACTACCTTTACCCCTTCATCCTTAGCAGGGCAATATCTTCCCTCTTCTATTGCAGACCTTATAACCTTAAGCCACTCGCCTTTGCTAAGCTCTTCTGAACTAATATTAGCTAAGGTTTCTAGCGCCGATCTTAGCCCTTTCCAAGCAGCACTTATCTCCTTATCATTAGGAGAGTCGGCAATTATTTGGGGAAGAGATGATTTATTGAGCAATAATTCTAACTGATCTATAAAACTTTTTAGCCCTACCTTCTGGTCTAGATCAATCTCTAGTCTTTCTCTGATAATCTCTAAACCTTGCTTCAAAGACGATTCTTCTTCTAGCCCCTTCTGGAGCAAATCTACCAATTCCCAACCTTTTGCTTTAAATCTAATCCTCTTTAGTAACTTTTCGGCGCTCCAAACTAAAGCATCTTCCCACTCAAATTTAATTAGCTTCGAACTTAGCAAGGCCAAAAGATCTTTATCTAAAAAATCTCCCCCTAAAATACTTAATAAAATTAAAAATTCTTGGATTAAAGGTGAAGATAATAAGGGAACCTCGATAGTCTGATTATAGGGTATCCCATACTGAGTAAAAACTCTATCTAGGTGAGGAAGATAAGGGGTTGGCGTGGAGAAAGAAACTCCTATTCTAGAAAGGGGTTGGTCTGTCTTAGCAATCTCTCTAATCTTTTGAGCTATCAAGCTAAGCTCATCAACTTTAGTCTTAGCACTTCCAAGCTCTAAGGCTCTACCCATCTCCTTCTCCCAACTATACTTCTCCTGCATAAACTTATCACTAGAGCTAAATACATCTGCTATAATTCTTTTATCCTGATTTAGTTTAGGGATGAGCTCAAAGCCTCCTCTCTTCTCTAAGCTCTCAACTATTGGATCAAGGTTAGCAAATACCTTCTTTTTTCTTGGGTTATAGTCTAATAAGATAACAGTCTCTTCTACCCAATTACTTAACTTTAAAATTAATTCTAACTCTACATCCCTAATTATATACAACCGGTCAAAGAATAGCTTCTTTACTTTAGGGTATACCCTCTTGAAATCATCTTTAGTTATTCTAGACAATAACAACCTATACGCTGTCCACTTAGCAATAAAACCCCTCTTTTTTAGCTCCTCCTTACTATGATTATAGATAGCAACCAACTCTTCTATAATGGGCTGTTCCTTATAGTCGCCTAAATCTATCAACTGACTATCGACATTTTCGATAAATTCTATAATATAATCTACTGAATTATGATTGAAAAATTTATAATTTCTCTCCTCTAACAGTGATCTTAAGATATGCTTTAATTCACCGTTTCCTATAATTGTTCCTTCTCCTATAAGCTTATAATAGAGATCTTTAAATAAGCTATCTATGGTGATTATATTATTTAACTCTACTATATTAGTCTTACTTCTATCCAAGATCTTTCTTTTCATAGTATCTTTCATCTGATAGTAAGCCAAGATATGTAAAAGCCCCTCTTGTTGGCCCAAATAATAGTCCAATCCAATATCCATTAGTGGGCTTTGATCACTATAAACTAACTTCTTAGACAAGAAAATCCCTCCCCGATACTCATAATATTACACCTTAAAACAATTCATTATTGATCCTTATTCTCCTGCAAAAATATCCATATAGATATAAAAGTTAACAAAAAACACTTTTATATTTAAGCTTAAACTACTTACTAAATGAATAGATCAATTTAAATTTAAGACTGATTATTCAGTTGCTTATCACCAGTAAAAATGATAAACTATTATTATGATAACAATTAATAATAACACAATAAAACTGGAGGCACTATAAATGGAGGAAAAACAACTTTTAGAGTTACTAGTTAAACAAGTGGGGCAAATAAATTCTAGATTAGACAATGTTGATTCTAAATTAGATAGTATGGATTCTAGATTAGACACTTTAGAAAAAGATATGAAAGAAGTCAAAGGTGATATCAAGACATTAAAAGGACAAAACGAAACTATAGCGATCCAAGTCAATCAAAACAATCAAATCTTGAAAAAAGATAATGTTAAAGATTGGTTGGAGCTAGGAAGTGAAGTTATGACTAACTTAGAAAAGAAAAAGTAAGGTTCTTTAAAGAACCTTACTTTTTCTTTTCTACATTCTTTAAACTTAGTTGTCTTTTCACTCTAATTTAAGCTTTAACTCTACTCTTTAATAAGCTAATAATTCCTAATTTTTATAAATAATAATGGATAAACAAGCCAACTTAATATAAAAAAGAACCTATACTGCGTTTTAAGTTAATATATACAACCTTATACTCTTTTATTAATCGGTAGGTTATAACTATTAGATTAAATAATCTTTAGGATCTCTAATGTTGGGTCAATTAAAAATATTAGTTTAACTTTAATTTTAAGACTGCTATATTATAAATTACAAATTCATTCTAATTCCATAGTTCTTCAACCACTCTTTTCTTTGCCGATATTCAGGCATTACTCTCTCTAGCAAATCCCAAAACTCCTTAGAATGGTTTAAATGAACCATATGGCACATCTCATGAACTACTATATAATCTAAAACATTTGCCGGAGCCATTGAACAACGCCAGTTGAACATCAGATCCTTATTAGCATTACAGCTAGCCCATCTTTTCTTCTGCTCTTTTACCTTTATCGAATTTGGTTTAACTGAAAAATAAGGTTGAAAATAATCTATCCTCTTTGATACTTGCTCTAGGGTTTTGGCTCTATACCACTTTTCCATTGCCTCTTTTAACTCTTCTCTATTTTTAGTATTAGTCCTAATATAAAACTTTCCTTGATATAATTTAGCCTCAGCTTTATTTATATCTTGATCATCAATAATCTCTAAGGAGTAATTTCTACCTAAGTAGATAAAATTCTCACCATTTATATACTCTTTCTGTCTTGTTCTATACTCCACATCCCTAAACTCATACAACTTTTGAATAATCCATTTAGCCTTAGATTTAACGAGCTTTATTATCTCTTCCTCGCTAGTACCTTGAGGAGAGATTACTTTGATGTTATCAGGAGGTTCTATTCCTATCTCTAATGTTTTTCTATTGCGATATTCTACATCGAATTCTATTGTCTTAGTGCCGTATTGGAAATTTAGCATTATCTATACCCCCACTGTTCAGTTCACAATTATATAAGTAATAAAGCGGCACTTTTGTGCAACTAGTAATCAGTGATGAGTGACGAGTAATGAGTAAGATCAAAACCTAAAGACCTCTTATTCAAATTTAGGCAACAAAGGGGTTTTTAAGGTTTTACCCATTACTCATTACTAATTACCCATTACTAGTGACACGAAAGTGACACTATATTACTATTAATCCTCACTTTAATATTAACACAATGCCTAAAATCTTGAACTGCAAATTAGTTATCCATTTTATAATAGTGTCTTTTAGCCAGTTGTAATAATGGGTTTTTCATCTGTTTAATCTTATCTAATCCTGCTTTCTTAATATAACCTTTAATCAAGCCTTGGTAGATAGCCTTTTCCATCTGGTCCATTTTTGCTTGGTTTTTGGTCCAACCAATTAGGTAATTTTCTTTGATTACTTGGGCAATATCTAGGGCAATCTCCTTGGACAGGTCTATAGTCTCTTGGGAGATATAGTCTACTCTCTCATCTTTGACTCTATCCTTCTTCTTAGTTGATTGTTCTTTAGCAATTAGTGTGTCCTTCACCACTTCATATAAAGCATACTCTCTTTTGGTGTTAAAGCCTAGTTTCTTGGCTTCATTCTCTTCACCTGTATCTAGATCACGATGGATGAACTCTTGTAGCTTCTGCTTTCTTTCTTGCCAATCATGTTCGGTCTCCTCTAAAATCTTGCGAAGTTTTTCTAATAGCGAGGTATAGTGGACTGGATTATCCTCCATCTTAACATTGATTGTATGCTTAATAGCATGCTCCATTCCTGAAGCGAGGGCTTCATCACTGCCTAATGAATCTATCTTATCCTTGAAGTCATTCTCAAATAAAGTAATTGGAGTAATCCACTCTTCTACCCCTTTAGATTGAAGGTGCTTGGATATAATTGCCCTTGCCTTCTCACCACAGTCACTGATATCCAGTTCCTCTTCTGGGGCAAATCTAGCTTTGGCCCCTGCTCGAACATAGCTTAACCATTTTAAGTCATTGATATCATCTTTGCTAACATGGTTTGGCATCAAGGCTTCTAAAGCTTGGCTGAAGCGTTTATAGCCCATCTCAAACTCTGCCCTCTTATCATCAGGCTCTAAAAGTCTCATCACTGCATCAATATCATTCTTATCTATTCCTCTAAAGAGATTCATTACCCCCTCTTTATAATCGAGCATCTTATTATAAAGGAGATCGATATCCTCCATAGGCTCACCAATATCACTACCATCAAAGATTTCCAAGGCCTCTTCTAAATAGGTAGAGATACCATAGTAATCAATTACAAAGCCATACTTCTTCCTTTCACCATAGGTTCTATTGACCCTAGCTATAGCCTGGAGTAGAGTATGCTCCCTTAAGGGTCTATCTAGATACATCACCTGTTCAATTGGAGCATCAAATCCTGTTAAGAGCATATCCTTAACGATTAAAAAGCAGAGTTTATCATCTTCAATTGGTTGTTTAAAACGCTTAATCAGTTCACTCTGCTCTTTTTTGGTAGTCTGATGATCTCTTAGAAAAGGCTTATCATTATTATCACAGCTGAAGATAACCTTTGCTTCTAGCTCTTCACCGATTACCTCTTTCATCAACCTAGTTAGAGCATTATAATATTTAACACAGGCTATACGACTGACACAGACGATCTGAGCCTTAAAGCCATTGGGATAGATATTATCCCGATAGTGAATCAGCATATCTCTAGCTATCTCTTCGATACGCTCATCACCTTCAGCGATAGCCCTCTTATTGGCATACTTATCCTTGATAGCTTCCTTCTCTTCTTTACTCCTATCGGCAAAGACTTGGTTAAAGGCCTCCTCAATGGTATCTGCTTTTAGATGTAGATTAGGCTTTCTTCCTTCATAGATAATAGCCAAGGTTGCCCCGTCCTCTACAGCCTCATTGATGGTGTACTCATCGATAATCTGCCCAAAGGTCCTATAGGTATTCTTATCATCCTTTTCGATTGGTGTTCCTGTAAATCCGATAAAGGTGGCATTGGGTAAAGCCCTTCTCATATTCTGAGCCAACGAACTGTACTGACTACGATGGGCTTCATCGGTCATTACAATCAGATTCTCCTTCTCAGTTAGAACCTCAATCTCCTTTTCAAAGAATAACTTGGTCCTCTGTAGATTATCCTCTAAGACCTTATCCTCATCCCGCTCCGACTGGAACTTATGAATGGTAGTCATAATAATCTTAGGTTGGGCCTTGGCTAGAAGCCTCTTCATCTCTTCTACCGTATCGGCTCTTAAGAGTACCTTATCCTCATTCTTCTCTGCTTCAGTCAACTCGGGAAAGACCCTGACAAAGGTATTGTAAATCTGCTTATCCAGATCGACTCTGTCGGTAATTACTACAATGGTAGAGTTTCTAAGCTTGACTTCCCTTCTAATCTTTCTTGCCAGCATCACCATTGATAAACTCTTACCTGAACCTTGGGTATGCCAGATTACCCCTCCCTTTTCTAAAGGACTCTTCCCAGTTAAGATTCTCTTTAAAGCCTTGTTGACCGCTCTAAATTGCTGATAACGGGAGACCTTCTTTAGACGGAGGTTATCCTCAGTCTCAAAGATGATAAAATTCTTCATCATATCTAATAAGTTCTTCTTCTCTAAGACCCCTTGTAAGAAGATATTCTGACCATTATTCTCCACATCTTCAATCTGTGATTTCTTAAAGGGATAAGGGTTCTTCCACTCTAGATAATGGTTATACTTCGAAGAAATTGTACCAAGATAGCCATGGTACTTATTTAAGATACCTGTGATAAAGTTAGAATAAAATAGCTGCTCCACCCCTTCACCTATCTGAGAGCCTCTAGCATTCATATACCTTCTTAGCTGTTCATAGCCATCCTTCTTGCCAGCTCTGATATTACTCTCCTGCTCCTTAAAAGGAGATTTACACTCGATTACAACTACAGGAATCCCATTGATATAGATTATTAGATCAGGATAGCACTTCTGATTAATGCCTTGTATCTTCAACTGTCTAACTACTAAGAATTCGTTATTCTCTGGGTTGTCAAAGTCGATATATTTGACTGTATGAAAGTCCTTACGACCTTGGCTATCAATCTGCTCTAAGGATAGCTCCAACTTGACGATGGCATCATAGATCTTCTCATTAATCTCCAGCAAAGAGGCCCCTAGATTGTTGGCCCGACTGAGGTAGTTGATTGCTTTATGTAAGTTGGAGTTATTCATCCAGGGGTTTAGTCTTTTTAGAACCTTGGTCAATCTATCTTGGAGTATCACCTCACGATAACTCCCCCTTGCCCCGCTTTCGGGAGCCAACTCATCCCCATGGACAAAGTCATAGCCTAGGTTATCAGTTAGGTACTTGATTGCTGGTAACTCTACTAAAGTCTCTTCATTTCCCATGTATGGCATTTTGATCACCAACCTTTTTTTGAAAGATAAAATTAAATTCAAAACCTTAAAATCAAAGACTTGACACAGATTAAGTTCTGATCAAAGCCGATTAAATCTGATTTAAAAACTTGAGATGAGCTATCAGCTAAAAGATTAAAGCAAAATCTTTTACTCTGACAAGGGCGTGACTAAACCTTTGACTAAGAGCTGACTAGAGACTAAAGGCAGTTAGATATTTAGAAATTTAAGTTGGTAGGTTTAGAACTTCCTAAACACCTAACCCCTGCCTTCTAACTACCTAAAACTAATTTCAATCTCTTGTCTAGAACTTGTCAGCTCTTATCAGGCCTTTGTCTAGATAAACTGCCTTTGATCTTTATCTTTTAACTATCAATTATCAACTATCAATTTTCAACTCTTACCTGCCCTGTCAAGAGCTTCTGCATCAAGCCTTTCTTCAGTTCTCTAAAGTCTTCTCGCTCCTCTTGGTAGGTCTCGATTCGTCCATCTACAGAAGAGAGGATAGAGGCTATCTTTTCCTGTTCTTCTAGTGGTGGAACTGGAATATTAAATTTTCGTATTCTCTTAATTGCTAATTTAGGCTGAGCATTTAATGTTTTTTCATTCTCTATAACTCTTTGTATTAATTCTGACTGTAAAATATATAATAAGAAATCTTTATTACATTTTATATTAGTTAATTTATCTGCATTTTCTGTAAGGTTAGCATTATCTAATTCTATAGGAACCGCTCCAACTACTCCTAAAGTTCCAGCAACAGAAATAAAAATATCATCTTTAGTTATTCTATATCTACTAATCTTATCAGCAACTTCAACAGGCACATACTTAATTTCATCTAAACTAACTCCACCCATATACATATCAGCAACTCTAATATAAGGAAATTCATTTTTTTCATCTATTAAACTATGACCTTTAGGTATTCGTTTTCCACCCTTTACACTACATATATCATTCAACTTCTTAACTTCCCAACCTTCTGGTATCATTCCTAGCTTTGTCTTTTTAAAGTCTTTATTAACTCTCAACTTTCCATTCTCAATTCTCCACTGCCCCGTCAGCAGTTTCTGCATTAAGCCCTTCTTCAGCTCTTGCAAATCCTCAATCATCCTATCTATCTCTTCAATATATTCATCAACCGAAGAGAGAATTGTAGCTATCTTCTCTTGTTCTTCTAATGGTGGAATAATAATATATAATTTTTTCTGCTTAGTAATACCTATATAACTTCTAGTTGATTGTGATGATAAGTTAGTTAAAACTCTTTGAAATTTATCGCTATCAAGACAATATTTTAAATATTTGTTATTTAACTTACTACTATCTGATATTCTATAATAGGTTACTTGAGGAGTAAGCACAATATATTTGTCAATATCTGGTACAATTGCAGTCTCACCAATAGTTCCTTTATGAGTTAATAAAACATCACCCGCTTTAGCAAATCCCTTTTTCAAATCCTTACTACGTTCTTTTGTAATAAACTTACAATTATTTAAATCTACTCTACCATTTTTTAAATTATTAGCCATTATAAATGGAATACCTTTTTTTTGATAATCGCTTGATTTTGGATGTCTAGAACCATGATTTCCATCTAATACTTCAGAAATAATATTATTATTTATAAGTTCCTGTATCTTCTTAACTTCCCAACCCTCAGGTATAACACCCATCTTCGTCTTCTTGTAACCAGCTTTCATACTAAAAAACTCCTTCCTCTTCTACACACGTTTGAGCTGTGAGTCTTGTGCTATGTGCTTTGAACTAAAAAATGAAAATTGCAATATAAAATGCACAGCCTTTATGGAAAAAAACACCTCATATGATGTGTTTATTTATGCTACATTTAAACCTATTTCAAATATATTATTAGAACTTTTAAAACCAAACATCTTCCTAGGATAATTATTAATCCATTTTTCAATTCTTTTAATTTGATTTCTACTAAGATTCTTAAAGCTACTTCCTTTTGGCAAAAACCTTCTAATCATTTTATTTAAGTTCTCATTACTCCCTCTTTGCCAAGAAGAGTAAGCATCAGCATAATATTGCTTTGTCCTTGGAATTTTACTTCTTGTAAAAGAAGTCTCTATTCCTGTATAGTTATAAAATTCTTTCCCATTATCAGTTGTAATAGTCTTGAACAATTCTCTAAACTTCTTTACTCCTATTCTTCTTTCTATTCGATCCAGACCTCTTATTACAGCTTCCTGCGTCTTATTAGGTATAATCTCTATTATTTCTTTTCTACTATACCTCTCCGTTAGAACTAATAAGAAAGGCTCTCCTTTCCCTTTCTACCCTCTACTAGATCCATTTCCCAATGACCTACTTCTAACCTCTCATCAGCTGCTTTAGGCCTATCTGATATTCTTCTACCTTCTTTACGTCTTTTAGTTGTATTCTTTTTCTTTCTTCTTTGTCTTTTTAGACTTTTTATAATTACCATAGGTCAACTCTTCTCTACTTACAAATAGGATGCCTTTATCTATATAATTATAGATAGTCTTCCAATGTAATTCTATTTCAAAATCTTCACTATTTTTTATCATATCTGCAATTACTTCTGGAGAATACTTATCTTTGATTTTTTCCTCTATAAACTCAGCTAACCTGTGATCTTTACCTATTTTTATTTTAGCTCCTTTAGCTGTAGCATTTTGATCATATACCTTTTGAACCTTTAATGCATCATATTCTATTCTAATTGTATAGTCCCAATTTAATAGCTCTATTTTGCCTTTTTTAACCTCTCTGCTTATTGTAGTTCTATGTCTACCTAACTCTTGTGCAATCTCTTTGGGAGACTTGTTTTGTTGATTATACAAGTGTTCTATTACTTTTCTATCTTCCCATTTTAAGTGTTCACCTTTGTTCTCATTTGTGTTATAATTATCTTGGCACATATCAATACCTCACTTTATGTTATTTGTGGTTATTTAACATTATATATGAGGTATTCATATGTGTCATTTATTTTTTGCACTATCCGTGCATTTAATTATACAATGTTCCTTTGAGCTAAAAAAATAAAAACTAAATTCAAAAAACTTAACTCTGACAAAGGCGCGACTAAACCTTTGACTAAATTCTGACTAAATCTTTTTATTTTATAGCTCTTGTCTAGAACTTGTCAACTCTTATCAGGCCTTTGTCTAGATAAACTGCCTTTGATCTTTATCTTTTAACTCTCAATTTTCAACTATATTCTCCCAAACCCCAACTCACTCAAAAATCCATTAATCTCTTCCTTAGATTTACTCAATTTCTCTTCTCGCTCACCGATACGGCTTACAACAGCCTCGATATCAACCTCTGGCTCTGGCACGGTGGTATCGACATACCTAGCAATATTCAAGTTATAATCATTGTCCCGTATCTCTTCCAAATCAGCCACACTAGCGAATCTCTCTAGATCGTCAAAGTTATCATAGGCTTCTATTATCTTATCAACATCCTCCACTCTTAGCTTGTTCATGTTACCATCCTTCTCGTAACACTCACTTGCTTCGATAAATAAGACCTTCTCCTTCTTCTCTTCTGGCTTGTCCTTGTTCAAAATAATAACCGCTGCTGGAATCCCTGTTCCGTAGAAGAGGTTACTTGGCAGTCCGATTACTGCTTCAAATAGATCATCCTCTAGCATCTGCTTTCTAATCTTACCTTCAGAACGGGTAGAACTTCCTCTGAACAATACCCCATGAGGAACTACCGTCGCCATCTTCCCTTTACTATTTAAGCTGGCTAGCATATGCTCAACGAAGGCATAATCTCCATAGCTCTTAGGAGGCACTCCATAGTTGAAACGGTTATACTCATCGGCCTTTGCCACATCCTTACCCCAGTTCTTTAAGGAGAAAGGTGGATTGGCCATTACCTTATCGTAGGTCATCAAGGTTGCTCCACTCTTATTCTTAGGGTCACGAATGGTATCACCCTTCCAGATAGTAGCCCCCTTTGCCTCATGTAATAGCATATTCAACTTGGCAATTGCCCAGGTTGAAAGATTAATCTCTTGACCAAAGAGTTGTAGGTTCTTATAATTTCCACCCTGGTCTTTGACATAGTTAATAGCATTGATCAAAAATCCTGCACTCCCAACTGTCGGATCATAGATACTATCACTCTCTTGGGGCTTTAAAATCTTAACCACAAGCTCTTTAACCTCTTCAGGTGTATAGAACTCTCCACCCTTCTTACCACCATCATCAGCAAACTTCTTGATTAGATACATATAAGCATCACCTAAGATATCAGGCTTCTCTAAGCCCTCGTTAGATAGATCTATACTATCAAATATCTGTATAATCTGTACCAGCTTGGCATCAGGTACACGCTCTTTATTATTATAGTTAGCAGTGGTCAAGACCCCTACCAACTCTGAATTCTTCGGTTCATCCTCAATTGCCTTAAAAGCCTTGTCCAACTCCGGGCCAATATCAAAGTTGAGATCCCGTAGGTTGGCCCAGCGTGCCTGCTGGGGTACAAAAAAGGTATCATACAAACTAGCCTCCTCTAAAAGCTCCTCGATAGTCCCTTCATCCATCCCTTCTGCTTTATATTCACCGCTTAACCTTTCTCTCTCAAGATCAAACTGATCATTCATCCTCTTTAAAAACATCATCCCAAATATGTAATCCTTATATTCAGCCGAGGATAACTCGCCACGTAAAACGTTGGCACAATCCCATAGCTTCGTCTCCAAAGTCTGTAAATTTAACTTTTCCATTTAACTTCCACTCCCCCGTTTTGTCAATTCACAATGCACAATTCACAGTGCACAATTAAGTTCAAAAGATTAGTATTCTTTTTATTTTGCCTCAACCTTATTATTTCTATGATAACATCTTAACTCCTCCTTAATATGGAAAAAGCCATAGGCTTGTTGGCCTTATGACTTTGGTTATTGGTATTTAGTTGGTTATCAAAAGTTAGCTTTTTGAAGGTGATATCTATTTATCTATGTTAACTCCTCAATACAATTCACAGCTAGCAAATCACAAAAGCGTATCCAATCAATTCCCCTTGCTCATTTTCTATCTAGGTTTGAAGTGTTATCTTACTATTGTTCCTTCAAGACTTAATACAAAGCTAATGAAATCTAAACTCACTAGAGTATATACCCTGCTAGAATGCACCACTAACTCCATACAACTAACAACTAATTATCAAAACGGAACTTCATTTCCCTCTAATTCCAACAGTTCCACGTTTAAATATTTAAGTTTAGTAATTATCTTTTTTATATCATAAGTACAAGGAATACCCTCATCACTATTAATTGATAGCTTAATTGATATAATCTTCTTTTTACCAATAATTTCTTCTTCCACAACTTCAAATGATTTTAATTGTGAAAATTCACTCTCTACCCCATTTTTAAATTCTAAATAAAAACTTTCTTTGTTAAAATCATCTGGCACCTTTATTTTTAAATTGAAATTTTCCTTATATTTAAAATCAATATTTTTCTTGTTTAATTTAGGCATATAGTCTAAAATCTTTGATTCTAAATTGTCAAATCTTTCTAACAAGTACTTTTCTAATCCTTTTTTAGGATCATTGATAATTACATCTTGATAAATTTTTGTTTTGGCAGAGTTATAAATAGGATTATCCCTGTGTTCTTCATTTTTCATACTTTCTTCAATCATAGCTTTTAAGTTTTTAGTTAATTCATCTACTCCTAACATGTCATTTTTGAAGAAAATAGTCCGTTGATCAATAATATCAAATGGAAGTTTTGTTCCTTCTTCACAAATATGAATTATTGGTTTCATAGTGGCGTGTCTAACTGCTATTTCATACATAACATTTGGATTGACTCCAGTAAGGTTTGCAATAACTAAATCATCTTCCAAAATTCGATTCATAATTTGGTTGTTTATTGAACCTGTAGAATTAATTTCATGTGCTGCTTTAACATCCGCAAAATCAAATTTTTTTTCTAATAATGGCCTAATTACTGAATTTATCACTCCATCAGCGCTTCTTCTTATTTCTGTCTTATCAGAACCTATTGGTGTAATAATAAAACATTTTTTAGATACGCAATTATCACTCATTTCATACTCCTCTCAAATTCAATTATTCTTTTATTCACTAAAAATAATGCTTGTACAACCTATTATTTCTTATAACTACTGGTATGTGATGTATAGCAATAGGTAAAACTTTGATATTATCTCCGCTTTTTCCCCTGCTCCACACCCTGCATGAAGTTTTCAACTTCACAAGGCGTTCTATGAAAATAAGATAATTATTACTATTTATCATATATAGCTGAAAACTTCTATTGAAGTCCCATTGGGCAAGGATTGGAAGATAAAACTTTCTTCCCTAACTTTCTTTTAGTCTCACCAGAAACCAATGATAACGATAGGTAAGAATTTGATATTATCTCCAACTTTTCCCCCGCTCCACACCGTGCGTGAGACTTTCACCTCACACGGCGTTCCATCAAGTGTATTAAATTATGTGGATTTTACTATTTCCTAACTTAGAACTCGAAACTCTGGCTCATAGCTTGTGTGTAGCTCCTCAAAGTTTCTCTAAGTGTAGTCATAAGTCGCTTAGAACTTCCTTTAGTTGTTCCTATAGAAGCCTGTCTTCGGGAATTAACCCTGCTCTCTTAGTCTCACCAGAACCTTATGTGTTAAATAATAAAATTATATTAATCTAATACATTGACTTGTGGCTATTCCTCCACCTCTTATTATCAAGGTTTCAACGGTACTTTACCACTACTCTCACTAATATTAAGGTATGTTATCTATAATTAGTTTCCATACCACCACTTCATAGGTATTAAGACCTCCGTGTTATTAGCTTTCCTTGTTCCAAAAGACTTTACCTTTACATATATCCTTAGATTTCTCCTATAAGCCTGTATATCTCTATTAAGAGTATATCCCCTATAAGGATATAAGGACTTTCATAACAGCAAATCTTACTCACCCCATATACGCCAAAACTTTGTTGGCATAATCATTTCTGATTATTTGAATTTTAGACCTGTACATTCAGAGATTTGTCAGTAGGATATTATCCTACATTCTAATCATAGATATTTTATAGGCAACCGACCTATCACAACCTTGACTACCTCTAGCCACTTTTCCTATAATTAGGGGTTGCTCTCAGCCGACTTCACCGAGCTTATTACATTATCTATCTTAATTTAGATAATGCAATTCGGAGTATCATTGTTAGCCCTTCAAGGTGTTACCCTTTCATTTGACTAATAAGTCTTTTAGTTCTAACTTCATTGTTAGGCTAAACTTTTCATTTAGCAACAAGTCGCACTACTATATTAATAACTTTTATTATCATTTTATTTCACTTATGGCTATCCCTCCACTATTTATTATCATAGTTTCATAGGTACTGTGCCACTACTCTCACTAATATAAAGATAGATTATATATTCCTTACTCTATCACCAATTCATTGAGATTAAGCTCTCCTTGTTATTAGCTTTCTTTGTTCCAAAAGACTTTTCCCGTACATATATCTTTAGACCACTCCTATAAGCCTGTATCCTTGATATGACCTGTAATCATATAAGGTTGTTCATATTAGCGAATCTTACTTAACCTCAGATACTTCAATCTCCGTGAATTTATTACGTTAGGTTGTTAAGCCTATAAGGGATATAACTATTTCTAGTTATTTGAACTTTAGACCTGTACATTCGGAATTTCGTCAGTCTCTCACAAAGACATTCTAGTCTTGGATATTTTATGGGTGTCCGACCTATCACAACCTTGGCTACCTCTAGCTACATTTCCTATAATTAGGGGTTGCTCTCAGCCGACTTTACCGAGCTCTACCACAAAGTAATTCTTAATAATAACTTTGCAGTTCGGAGTATCAACTCTAACCCTTCCAGGCGCACCCCAAGAGTACTTCCTCAAGAAGCAAAAATCGCTTCTCTCAGGGCGTTACCTCTTCATTTGATTAGTCAAGTCTTTTAGTTCTAAAACATTTATCAGTTTTAGGTAATTCTTTTCAAATTACAACAAATCGCACCGCTAACCTTATGTTATCTGAAGTTTAATCTGTTTATACTATTTTAAATTATAGTTAATTAACCTAAAACATCATTAAGCCTTTCTTTTACATTAAATCTAACTTGCTTTAAGTTATATTTAGCAAATTTATATCTCATATACATTGAAACATTATCTTCATGAGTCGACATAATAATTTGTTTGTTTGAGAATTCATTTCTTAATACTTCTACAAAACAAGCCATATTAATATCATCCATTGTTTGCACCGGATCATCTATTAAAACAGTTGTTAATTTTCTATTACCATAAACTTTATTAAGTGCCAAAGTAAATGCTATTACTAATCCAGATAACTGACCAGAACTTAAATAATTTATTACATCATGATCCGTCTTTAGATTAGGTACAAACTTTATACTATCTAGTTCTTCTTTATCTTCACTTCCTTTTATAAATATACCTATTCCTCTTTGATAGTCTTGTATAATTTTACCACTGTATATGTAGAACGGAATCTCAACTTTTTTAATTATTTTACCCCAATGTTCTTTTATACAAGTGTTATAAATTTTAATACTACTTTTTAAAGACTTTAATTTATCTTCTATTTTTTCTAGTTTAGATTCCAATTTTTCTTTATTTTCTTCCATATTTTTAATTTCTTGAATAACATTATTGTAATATAAATAATCAATATAAGATTTCTTCTGCTTTATAAGTTTTATATTTAAATTTGATACATTTTTCTCTTTTTCATTAAATAACTCTTTATATAAATAGTCAAAATTATCTTCATTTCTTTTGTAATAATATTCTTCATTAACTATTTTATGTCTTTTCCGAATCTCTTCTTTTAATTTTTCTACTTCCTCATCGATATTTCCTATAGTTCTATTAATTTTTTTATTAATGTGTTTTGTTAAATTAATTCTTTGGTTTTTACAAAATTTAATTAAGCTTTTAACTTTGTCTACTCTATTATAACTACTACTTAACTGCTTATAAAAATTATTGTTAATTTTATTCTCTTCTTTATCTAAATAATTATCAATACTTGAAATTAATCCTTCTAGGTGATTACTATATAATTCTTCTATTTCTTTTTGAACTTTTTTCATTGTTTCATCACAAAAAACAATAAATTTCTTCTTTTTCTTTTCAATTTGTTTAATTAATTTATTATAATTCTCCCAACCATAACCACATAATGGACATCTATTATTAATTATATTATTATTTTCATTAGTTATTTTATTAAATTGATCTTTTAATGAACTCCTTGTTATATTTAATTCATCAACTAACTTAGATAGCTCAGAAGAATTTTCTTTATATTTCAAGATACTATTTAATTTCTGATTAATATTATTTATATCAACATTTAGTTTAAGCTTTTTAGGTAACTTTTTTAAATCAATTTTTTTATTAATATCTTCTATTTTTTTACTTTTTAATATTTTGTTATATTTTTCTAATCTTTTTTGAATCTGATATTTTACTTTATTTTATCAAATCCATCAATAAAGTTTGCTATAATAATTGTATCTTTTAGTAATTTTGTATCCTCTAATCGAAGTTTTAATTTCTTATTAAATTGATCCTTCTTAAATTCTGAAAAATATTTTATAAAATTTTCAATGGCATCTAATTCCCTTTTATATTTATCCTTTTTCTTCTTAGACTCAACATTTATTCTTTTTCTGTCCCATTCTTTTGATATTTTTAGTTCGGGAAACAAACATTTATAGCTAATATTTTCATCTGCTTCTTGTATTTTTGAAATATTTTTGTTTTTAGCTTTATATTTTCTTTTATATCTTCTTTTTTTTCATAATTTTTTTATATATTCTTAATAATTTATTTTTTGCTTTTTCCAATTTTTTTAATTCATTTTCTTCTTTATATGTATCAAATAAATATTTTATAGTATCCATTCTTTCTTTTTCATTTTTCTTTAAAAAATAAGTATTGTCTTCCTGCTGAATATAATAAAATAAGCTATAAAATCTAGATAAATCTATATCAAATAATTTATCTACATCTTTTTGTTCAATTTCTTTATTATCATTAAATTCAGAATCAAATTCTTTTACCTTATAAGTTTTAAATAATTTATTTAATTCAGAACTCCTCCTATCCATATTGGTATATTCAATGTTTTTATTATCAATCTTTTTTATTAAAGTAAATTTATCCTCTAATGATTCAAATTCAACTTTAATCAATACATCTTCATTCTCATCATTACAAATTATAATATCATGACATCCACGTCTATTATCTGCAACATCAACCATCCTAGATATTTTTCCAGTTAATAATAATTCTATCGCATCAAAGATGGTAGTTTTTCCAAAGCCATTAGGTCCATCTAAAATTATTATATCACCTTTAGAAAAATCAATTTTTACTTCTTCAAATAACTTGAAATTATTTATATATAATTTATTTATCCTATATTTACTCACTCTATCACCCCAATTTCACTCAGAAAATTTTCCTCATCCATATCTTCTATTTCATTTTTCTGTAATATAGTATCAATAAAATCAAATGTCTCGATAATCTTTAATTCTTCTTTTATTTTTTGTTCCAAATTTTCCAATGTTGCAGATTTTAATGTTTTTAAATTTAAAAAAGGAAGTTTTATAAATAGTTTAGTGATTAAATTATAGAATGTATCTTCCTCTAGATTAAACTTAAATTGTTTAAATGATTTAGAATTGTTTAAAATATTTTGAAGATGTTTTATTAACTTAATTTCTCTAGGCTTATAAGTTATATAATTAGATTCAAAATCTTGTATTTGCCTTTCTGTATAAACTAAAACATATTTTTTAAAATTATATAAATCTTCTTCTACTTCATAAATAGATTTCTTTTTATCTCTATCTAGTGTTAATTTTTTTTCTTTTAAACAGATGATTAAAGATGTATTTTTCTGCATCTCTTTCTCATAAAAACTAAGCTTTTTTAAATTTGAATAGTATTCAAAAGCTTGTCGATTTATTAAATCTGTCAATTTCTTCTTACTAATATAATCAAAAAAAGTTATTAAAAAATACTCTTTTTTATTAATGCTTTCATTGACAGCAAAAAAATTTTTATTTTGACCATCTTCTAAAAATTTAGGATAATAAATCCGAAATCCACTCTCAATAAATATTTTTTCTAACAACTTATTCATTATCACTCAACTCCTCTATTGCTTTTTCAACACCTATTATGCTCATATTACCTATTTCTGTTATTTTAGAACCAATACCTTGCTCCTTTTTCAAAAAAATTTGTGTGTTTTTTATTTTAGCATATTCTTCTATTAATGAATTAATGTTTATATCATTAGAAATCATATTATCAACTTCATACAATTCTTCTAAAAAATGTGGGTTAGTAAATATTTGAGTAATTACTAATTCTTCCGATCCCTTAGAACGTAATGTTGTAGGTAAATATGTATCTATTCCTGTATTACTTTCATAGTGATAAATAGGTTTATGCTTATCCCATAAATATTCTAAACTAATTCTTTCAAAACATGTTAAAAATGATTGCAAAAGTCCATCTTCTGACATTAAAATTTTATAAACTTTCATATCAATTACTTCTGCATTTACATCAGGACTAATATTTTTACATAATAACTCAAATTGATAATAATCAAGACTATTAATTTTTTTAATCAGAAGCTTTAAAATACAATTATTGCAATCTCCTTGTACTTTAACTCTTTGACAATAAAAATTACAATACTTATTACGTGTATCATTAAATACATTTTTTAAATGATATAAGAAATATTTTTTACTAGGTTGCTCTAAATCTTCTTCTAATATATTCTTTATTTCTAAAAAAGGTATAACTAATTTTTCATCTTGTTGAAAATTTTTATGCCTTTGAATTATATGTTCATCAATCTTACCCAAAAAATTCTCAAAAACTCTCTCTATATTAAAAGCATTTATTTTATGATCTTCACCTTGCTTTTTATAATAAATTTCTATCTCTTTTTTTATTGAATTATTTATATCCTCTATTTCATGAAACTCTGATTTCAAATTATTCATTACTACTTTAAAATTATCACCTTTTGTAATTTTTTTGTATAATGATATCTTTTTTCGTTCTATAATATTAATTGCTTTCTTTATTATTTCCTTGATTTGTTCAAAATTATTATCTTCTTTCATATTTATAATTTCAGTCTTGTTACTATAATTAATAATTTCATCTTTTAATATTTTTTCTATATCAGTCATCTGTTTTTTATTTATAAATTTATTAATAAATTTTTTTAGTTTATTTTTATTACTAATATAAGTTTCAAGCTTTTCAATTAATGACTCAATACCTTTATTAAATTTATCTTTTATATTCTCTTCATTCCAATCATCTATATTTTTCCAACTATGTATATATGCTTTAATTTCTAAATTATAATCTATTACCTTCTTTATTAAATTAAATATTGCATCTTTATATTTACTAAAATTACTTTTGTTATAAGCTTTTACTTGGTGAATAGATATATATGTATCTCTTTTCTTTATAGAAAAATCTTCAAGCCACTCCAACTCTAAAAAGTAATTATTATAACTGTCTATATCATCATTGTTTAATTCTCTTAAAAGTATATAAATTGCTACTTTCCCTTGATAATTGAATCCATTCCAAGTGGGAGTAGCATCATGAAAATTTTTCTCTTTTTTAATAAGTGATGTAGACAAATTAATCCCTCCCTTAGTGCAATATTAATAGTCATTATTTCTAAAACTTCTAAAGATAAAAATTATTTATATGCTTGTCCTAATTTAAAAATTAACACAGAAAATACAGTTAGATTAAAATCTGGTAGGTCGGGAGCCTCTCGGCTCCTCTCCCCCATCAGAACTGTACGTGACAGTTTCCCGTCATACAGCTCAAGCAGCTTGACCCAACCTTCGGATTGGCGATAACAGATATAATCTGCTATCTAGCATTTCAGAATACCAGTCTGTTAACTTTAGTAGTCTGTGGTCGCCCACTCATCAGAGTAATTTGGCTTGCCACATTCACAAAGTTCTTATCCCTTCCAACCTCAAGCCACCTCTTAGGAAGTCAGCCTCCTTTGGGAGTAAGGTAATTTTTGAACCCTTATCTATATCATTATAAGATAGCCTTCGCATCTTTCTATCTCCTCTACCCACTAGCTACTGTATCAACATTGCTGTTAACCTGCCTAACCATTTCAGAAAATCATTGTGCTTAGCAAGTTCTATACCTTAACCGATTCATACTGTCTCAAATTCTACCTTTACTCCTAAGATAAACGTCTATTTTTTAATAGACTTAGACATCCTAAGATATAATTTGACCCTGTTATTTCAAGGGTTGGTCGCACTTTCACAATAAACCCTTAGCTCACTTATTACAACTACAATCTCGCCACTAACCTATTCTCATATTCAGACAGATATCTAAATTTCGCTAAACTCTCTTTGCTACTACGTTTTAAACTAAAATATTCAAATCTATGACTAATCCAAGTTATTAATCACCTTATTTATTTAAGATAATCAATTACTTCTTTATTAGGCACGATTTTACCAGTCTTTGTACTTTTAGCTTTTGGAGAATTACTCCAAGTTCCTACTAAATATTCATATCTATTTGAAAACTGATCTTTTAAATGTCTTAAAAGGGCAATTGCCTCTTCCCTCTCCAATAAATCAATGTCCTTCGATTGAAGATCTTTAATAGAAATATCAGAACTCATTTGAATTCACCACCTTTCAAATCATATTATTTAAAAATCTACTGGCTTTGAACAAATAAACCTAATAATAATATTCATCATAAAAACTGTTTATCCTGTTAATCATTACAAAATAATTGTATAATTTTATTTTATTTTCTTTATTCAACAAAAAAGTAATATCAGCAACTTCTATCGACCTACCTTTAATTTCATATCTAGTTAATTGAGTCCTTGACCTTGTCGGCACTTGTCAGAGTATATCCTTTGATTTCTATCTCTTGACCTTATTAGTGCCTATTCGTGTCCATTAGCACCCCAAGGGCATTTCTTTCAGGGCATGGTTACACAGCCCTTGACCTTGATTTTAACACTTATCGTATTTGTCATATCGTTGGCCTTGCAAAAAAACAACCAACACCCTTAGTAGAATGTTGGTCGGCTACTCTCGCTTCCGTTGGTCCATAACCTCAAAGTGACTGTATATCGTTGGCCCTGCCTTCATTCATCTATGTCCAGTTGGCCCTTAATTTTTGGTTTTAGATTCGCTTGATTCGCGTTAATTAGCTGCCACTAAAGGTTTTTATGCTCTTGTCTAGACCTTGTCGGCACTTGTCCAGCCTTTGTCAGAGTATATCCTTTGATTTTTATCTCTTGACTTTATTAGTGCCTATTCGTGTCCATTGTAGGGTCGAAGTCTGGTGCATTAACTAAGTTAGATTCCCAGTCCCCGCCACCTCAAACCGTACGTGCGGTTCTCCCGCATACGGCTTTCCTATTAACTTCATCATTAAACCTTATTAGGTTAAACTACTTTCAACTTTCACTATGTAATTAGCTAATCCATTTCCAGTAGGTATTTCACGTTCAGTTTAAGATATATTCTCCTTCTCAAGTCTTGTAAATTGATGGATGCTTTTATCATTTCATCCTTACCTCCTCTAGTGTCGGAGAATTTATTAATAGTAGGGTCTCTTCGCTATATGAAGTTTTGTTGTCTTCACAATTTTAGCTACTACAAACCCATCCGCCACCCTCTTCTTTTCCAGTTCATTTCTCGGGTCTCGATTATAGAACCTTCAGTTCTCAAGTGATTTCTCACAGGAAGAAGGAGGGCTTCTCCAGTTCCGAACATATCCTTATATACATACCATCGCTAATACTCCGCTGATGTGTATAGATGTTTCAGCCATTTTCATCTATACATTCTGTCTTCGCCCAGACGCTAAAGGCTCGACCATCAGATTTTACCCCTTTCGAAGCTACTATGCGTTCACTGGTGTTACGGTCTGCATATTTGCTCGGTATCCTTTAGATACCTTTGTCAATGGACTTCAACATTTTGATTTCTCTCCACATTGCCATTCGTGCTACAAGGCTTCGGCTTTTACCTTGATGGGACTTTCACCCATTGGATATGTCCAGCTTCGCTGGACATACAGCACCCCAAGGGCATTTCTTTCAGGGCATGGTTACACAGCCCTTGACCTTGATTTTAACACTTATCGAATTTATCATATCGTTGGCCTGTAAAAAAACCATAAATATTAGCTGTAACACCCCTTAATTCTTTTGACATTAGGTTTTAATTTTATCAGTGTTTATCAGTGTTTATCTGTGGCTAATTGGCTTTTAATATTTGCTTTTAGATTCGCGCGATTCGATGCCACTAAGGTTTTTATGCTCTTGTCTGGACCTTGTCGGCTCTTATCAGATCTAATCTGTGC
>NZ_KI912097.1:576033-609842 GCF_000517025.1 Halonatronum saccharophilum DSM 13868 | reverse complement strand
TTACCTTGATGGGACTTTCACCCATTGGATATGTCCAGCTTCGCTGGACATACAGCACCCCAAGGGCATTTCTTTCAGGGCATGGTTACACAGCCCTTGACCTTGATTTTAACACTTATCGAATTTATCATATCGTTGGCCTGTAAAAAAACCATAAATATTAGCTGTAACACCCCTTAATTCTTTTGACATTAGGTTTTAATTTTATCAGTGTTTATCAGTGTTTATCTGTGGCTAATTGGCTTTTAATATTTGCTTTTAGATTCGCGCGATTCGATGCCACTAAGGTTTTTATGCTCTTGTCTGGACCTTGTCGGCTCTTATCAGATCTAATCTGTGCCTAAGCCTTTGACCTTTATCTCTTTTAACAACAAAAAATCCAAAGGCGTTGGCCCAGCAAAGAGAAAACCAACATCCTTGTACAGAATGTTGGTCCGATTAAATCACCTAAAACTATAATGGATAGTCCTCCAATACCTTTTCAATTTTAGGCTTAGTTGCTGGCAAATTAACAGTAATAACCTCCCAGATAATACCTAAATCAACACCGAAATATTCATAAATGACTATATTCCTCAAACCAATCATCTTTCTCCATGGAAGATCATCATAGTCATGCCTAATCTGGTCTGAAACCTTATTTGCTGCCTCTCCTATAATTTCAATATTTCTCAAAACAGCATCAATTACCATTTCATCTCTTTTAAATTCCTCTTTACCCATACCCTTAGTATACTTAAAGATTTTATCCATTGCATTAATTATATCACTTAAAAACAAACTATCTCGCCTCATTGATACACCACATCTTCTAATATACTATCCTTTAATTGGGGCTTTAAGGCATCCATAGTAACTAAATCAACCTCAGTATTCAAATAATCTTCTAAAAAATCCTTCAAATCTAAAAACTCCCATCCTATACTAGCAGAAAGTTCTATTAATATATCTATATCACTATCTTCTCTAGCCTCCCCGCGAGCATAAGAACCGAAAATTCCAAGTCTTTTCACTTTATACTCTCTTTTTAAAAAGGGCTTTAACTCTTTTAATTTTCTTTCTACCTCTTCTTTACTAACCATAGTTACCCTCCTTTTATTTCAGTTCTTTATATTACTATTATACCATTTAATCTATTTATTAACAAAACTATTTTCACCACTAATACCAAAGGGCCAACACCTCTACACAGGAACATTAGCTATCACACTCCTGACTTCTATTGGCCTATCCTTTAATTTTATCTGTGTTCATCTGTGGCTAATTAAGCTCTTGAACTTTACTCTTCGATTCGCTCCATTATCACAATTCGATACACTAAAGTCTTTTTTATGCTCTTGTCTGGACCTTGTCGGCACTTGTCAAGCCCTTGTCAGAGTATATCCTTTGATTTCTATCTCTTGACTTTATTAGTGCCTATTCGTGTCCATTAGCACCCCAAGGGCATTTCTTTCAGGGCATGGTTACACAGCCCTTGACCTTGATTTTAGCACTTATCAAATTTCTCATATCGTTGCTCCTGCAAAAAAACAACCAACACCCTTGGTAGAATGTTGGTCGGCTACTCTCGCTTCCGTTGGCCCATAACCTCAAAGTGACTGTATATCGTTGGCCCTGCCTTACTTTATCTTTGGCTAATTAAGCTCTTAATTTTGATTTTATCAGATTTTAATCGGCTCTTATCAGATCTAATCTGTGTCCAAGCCTTTGACCTTTATCTCTTTGCTAACGAAAAAAGCCAAAGGCGTTGGCCCGATCTTTTAACCCATATTAGAATTTCTTAACTCTCTTATCTCCTCTTTAGTTAGCCCACTTGCTTGAGCTATCTTATCTATTTCTACCCCTAACTTCAATAAATTATCTACCATCTCTTTCTTACCTTTCTCCATACCCTTCTGTATACCCCTTGCCATACCCTTTTCCTCAGCTTTCTTTAAAGCCATCTCTTCATCTCGCAACCACTTTAATCTAGCTTCGTATAATTCTCGCTCATCCTCATTTAAATACATTGTATCCAATACTTTTATTGCTTTTTGAATACTTTCCACCTCTGCTAATTGAGCAGGAATTTTATCTTTATTATACTCATGGGCTTTCTTTAAAAACTCTGTCCATCTATCTAAGGTCGTCTGTACATCTGTTAAGTCCTTATTATACTTATCCAACTCAATAAAATGAATCTCTAAGTGGTCTATCAACTCTTCTTTTGATTTACGATTCAATAATTTATATACATTATGATAATCTTCTTCATCTAAGCAATTGAAGTTAAGTAAATTTATAACTATCGTCTTCTCTAGCTTATCATAATTAACTCCTGACTCTAGTTGACCTGTATATAATCTAGCCCAATAATAAAGAGCCCTCTTATCATAATAGTCTTGATCTGTTATCTGCATCTCTATATTGTACCAAACACCCTTCTGGTCTATAGCCTTGACATCAAGTATTGATAGCTTATCATTTTTAAAGTTTTTAGCGTTATATGGGTTCTTTAAGATAAGATCTTTAATCTGATCTTCTTTATCTAAGACCGAATTAATGAAAGAGATTAGGATATCCTTATTCTCTTCACTACCAAATAATTTCTTAAAAGCAAAATCTACCCTTGGATTTAAACGACACATCTTACCGACCCCCTCTTTTAAATATATAGTTTAATTATAGCATAGGAGTTAAGATAAGACAAAGGTTAATTGGCTATGAATTTTATTCGTGTCCATTAGCACCACAAGGACATTTCTTTCAGGGCATGGTTACACAGCCCTTGACCTTGATTTTAACACTTATCGTATTTGTCATATCGTTGGCCCTTGCAAAAAAACAACCAACACCTTTGGTAAAATGTTGGTCGACTACTCTCGCTCCTGTTGGCCCATTAAATTAAAAAGCTGTGCCTTCTAAATTAGAAGGCACAACTTTTATCTTAATGCTGAGATTTCTTCTTAATCTCCTCTATCTTTTTCTTAGGCAACTCGGTTATATCCATTACCTCTATAGTACTCATACCCTTCTTTAATAAATTCTGAGCTATTTCTACCTTCCCCTCCATCTTACCTTCTACCTTACCTTCTATTCTTCCTTCTCTTCTCAATTGATCTGCTATGGTCATAATATCTTCACCTCTCTTTGTAGATATTTTGTCAGCCATATCCTTTAAATCTTTAAATTCCAAACCATCTTTAGCATTAAGTATATATCTAACTACTGTCTCAAAATATTCTATCCCTTGGTTCTGCTCTCTTAGCCTTTCTAATACAATTAAAGCTTCTTTAAACCTCTCTTCAAAATCATCTTTATACAAAGAACTCAATATCTCTAAAAAGACCCTCAATATCCCTGTACCTTTAATCTCTTCATCACTATAACTAGATAAGTCATATAATAGATATTTATAATCTGGAAAATACTCCTCTACCTCTTTAGGAATATCCTCAACTATATCTGATAACTTCACTCCTATATTCCACCTATCTTTGCCATGATATACTACCATAGGTATAATTAAAGGTAGCTTCCCTTCTTTTTTCTGCTTTAATTTAAGCTCCCAAATATTTAACATATACTGCAACAGCTGAATAGTTATCTTTTTATAAGGATAAGACTTATGCTCAAATAGAAAGTATAAATAAGCTTCTTTCCCTTTCAAACTTACCCTATAAAGTATATCAGAGAAATACTCCTCTAACTCCTTTTCAATAAATGAATCCTTCTCTATTATTATATTATCTAAATCTATTAAGTTTAATAATTTTTCTGGTAGGTAGTTTTCCATAAAACCCTTTGCAACCTCTACCCTACTTAAGCTTTCCTTGAAAAACTTGTCATGTGGATTATTAACTTTCATTTAACCAGTCCTTTTTACTTTATCTAATTATATTATATCATAACTGACTTACCTTTAAAAGGTGGGGCAATAATTATACTTTCAAAGCCTCTACTATGAGTATCAGCAAAAACACCTAAAGTCAAAAACTTAAATTTCACCACCTCTTAGTCAATAATGGTATATCTGTTACCACTATAACCTTATTAATGCCAATTCGTGTCCATTAGTGGTTAACAACACTTAACCTTAATTCACAAGCTAATATTCCCAGATATCGGAATTGTTGCTCAGCCTTAATTTATCTTTGGCTAATTAAACCCTTGACCTTGTCAGCACTTGTCAAGCCCTTGTTAGAGTATATCCTTTGATTTCTATCTCTTGACTTTATTAGTGCCTATTCGTGTTCATTAGTGGTTACACAGCCCTTGACCTTAATTTTATCAGGTTTTAATCGGCTCTTATCAGATCTAATCTGTGCCCAAGCCTTTGACCTTTATCTCTTTACTAACGACAAAAAGCCAAGGGCGTTGGCCCTTAGAATCTTAAAAAACTAAACACTTTAAGATTTGCTCATCTTGTTTTTGATAAAAGTAAAAATAAAAGAGAACTCTTAAAATTTCTATGAACTCAAGAACTTATCTTAAAGGTATAACATATAATATTGAAAAAGCTTAGGAAAGGAATGATTGATATGAGTGATGATTATATAATTAACCCACGTCACCCAAAACAACCTATTAAATTAAAAGATTATGGGCCATCCCCTTTTGTGATTAATATTGAAGCAGCTACTAAGCAGAATGATTATTTTATTATCTCTTTATGGACAGGAGAATATTTGCAACTTACCCTAATGAGCATTAATATTGGTGATGACATAGGCTTAGAAGTTCATGAAGACCATGATCAATTCATACGAATCGAAAGAGGCCAAGGAGTTGTTTTGATGGGAGATAGAAGAGATGAATTGGATTTTCGAGAAAATTTCTATGAAGACTATGCAATATTTATCCCTGCTGGTAAATGGCACAATATAATCAACACAGGTAGTACACCGCTTAAATTGTACTCTATTTATGCTCCACCTGAGCATCCACGTGATACAGTTTATGAAACTAAAGAGGATGCCAAAGAGCACCACGCAGAATAAAACCTCCTACTGCTATGAAAATTCTAAAACTTTTATTAATTTAATACCCTCCCCTATTTGTTATTCTGGTCTGCTTTTTCAATAAAGATATTAAATATTTTTTTAAAACAAGGATGCAAATGTGTCAAATCTTCTGGATGCCACTGGACACCAAATATAAAATCCTTATCCATAGATTCAATTGCTTCTATAATTTTCCCTTTAGTTTCGGCAATAACTTTAAAACCTGGGGCCAAATCTTTAATTGCTTGATGGTGATGAGAATTAACATCAAATTTTTTAGCAGAACTAAAGCCACATAGGTTACAAGGCTCTTTAAAATTTATAGAATGGTAGACATAACATTCATTACACCCCTCTGGAATATGAATAGCTTTTTTATTATATTCTTCTACTATATCTTGATATAGAGTACCCCCTTGAGCTACATTAATCAACTGCATCCCTCTACAAATTCCTAAAACAGGAATGTTTTCTTCATAAGCTAATTTAAAAAGTTTTATTTCCCATTTATCTCGTAATGAATCTACTTCGCCAAGATAAGGGGTAGCAACATTATTATAATAATGAGGAGAAATATCTTGACCGCCACTTAAAAGTAAAGCATCAATTAATTCAATATACTCTTTGGCCTGATCTAAGTTATCCATTAAAGGAATTAAAATTGGTGTTCCCCCAGCTTCAGCAATAACTTTGGCATAACTTGAACTTACTTTATTATAGTGTTTCTTATTAGCTTCCTCTTTGCAAAATGTTGTTATTCCAACTATTGGTTTAGTCATCTTATCTCTCCTACTTATTTAAGATTAATTAATTTTTGTGTCAATTTTATACTTTTAATCCTTTAATTCTTTGCTTCTTCATTAAAAATAATATTCCTCTAATACCATCTAAAGATACATCTTTATCCTTTTATCAGATCTAATCTGCTTATATTATTTTAACCTTGACCTCTTATCTTTTTAACAATAACAAAAATCCATTAAAGCCTAGCTCCTTTTATTTATCATCTTTCTACTACTTATAAACTCTTTTTTATCCCTCTTACAAAGCCTACGGGCCAAATTACGACCATCCAAGGCAGCAGATGGTATTCCTCCGCCTGGCTCTGTCCATTGTCCTATCATATAACAGCTATTTAATTCTGGAACTTCTTTAGGTAATTTTTTCATCAAAGCTACAGGAGTAGGAGCAAAGCCCTCATAACTTCCCTGCCAATTACCCGTATAGCGCTTAACTGTATGAGGTGTTGAAACATCTACCTTCTCCACTGTTGAGCTAAAGCCTGGAAACTTCTCATCAATAATATTTAAGACTTTATCACTTAGATCTGCTTTGATCGTTTTGTATTCTCCATAATCTTTCTCTGCAAGCTCTTGCCAGTACTGATCCTTCCAAGTATTAATCAAGACCGTAACTGTAGTCTTCCCCTCTGGGGCCAACGTTGGATCGAAGTTATAAACATTTAAACTAATATATTCATGCTTTGACCCATCAGAAAGAAGTAAAGGTGGATCTAGATGTAAAAGAGTAGCATGAGGCATATCTGAAAGATCCTTTTCTACACCAAAGCCTAGATAGATCGATGAAGGAAAGAGAGAGAAGTCTTCATAAGCCTTCTTTAGTTGTGAGGATAAATAGCGACCATCTAGCATCTTATAAAGGGTTGTATATCCATCGGCAGCAGAGACTATATCATCACCAAAATATTCTTCCCCGCCTTCTAGCCTTATCCCTACAGCTTTATCGTCCTCTACTAATATCTCTTCAACTTTAGATGAGTAATAAATCTTTCCTCCAAGTTTTAAATATTCCCTTTCAATATTTTTAGCCAAAGGCAAAGACCCTCCTACTGGATAGCCTGCAGCCTCTATATGCTGGAAAGCCATTCCAAATATAAAAGCAAGACTAGACCAAGAAGGTGGAAAAATTGTCCTAAAGACCTCTTTTAATTTAGGGTTATCCCATTGATCTGATAATTCTTCCATAGTTATCCGTGCATACTTGATCACCTTAAGAAAGGGTATAAAGTTGCTAAATATAAATTTGATTCTATCCTTTATCCCCCATTTCTCAGTAGCCACTGGAGTTTTAAACTTAGCTAACTTCTTTAAGTCCTTAATAAACTTACTAATCTTCTTCTCATCCTCAGGAGCAACTCGCAAAAACTCCTCTTCTAACCTATCAAGGTTACTATATAAGCCAACTACATCACCACCTGAGAGTTCTATCCTACTAAACTCTTCAAAGTTACGGATCGGAGTCTTTACTCCCTTTTCGTTCTCCAAAGCTCCAAGCTCATCCCAAATAACATCAAAACCAGTTCCTTCTTTAGTCCCCATCAACCAATGAACACAATAATCAAAGGTATACTCCCCCCTCTTCCAAGCAGTACAGAGACCACCTGGAATACTATGATCCTCAAAGATCTCAGTATCATAACCATTACGCTCTAAGTATGAACCTGCAGATAACCCAGCAATACCAGCACCTATAATCAAAACCTTCTTCTTTTTCATAATTACCTCCCTGTTTTGTAGTAATAAAGTAAAACTTTATTACTATACTACCTACCCATTCTAGTAGCATAGACTATATCTGCTGCTATATCCTCTAACAACCTTACTTCCTCTTCCTCCCCAAAACCCTTCGGCAAGAGGCCGTTAGCAATCATTACTGAAAGCCCTGTTTGAACTACCCTCATCTTTAATAAGATATTTTTTAACTCTTCTTCTGAGAACCCCTCCAACTGAGAATCTTTTTTCATCTCTTCTATAAGAGGTTGGCCCATCTCTTGATCATAACTTTTCATATAATCATTTTGATTCATCATTAAATCTCTAAAGAGTACAGAATACTCTCTAGCAAATCGAAGACTAGATAAACCTATATCTCTAAAGGGTTCTCCAGAGCTTTCTTCATCAAGAATCTCTTTACCAAGAGCAAATATCCTCTTGATAACCTCTCCAATTAACTCTTCTACATCTTCAAAATTTACATAAATAGGAGCAATTGAACTCTTTAATCTCTTTGCAACCTTTCTAATCGTTATACTATCAATTCCTTCTTCCTTCGCCATTTCAAAAGCTACTTCAATTATTTGATCTTTTGTGTACTTTTTCTTCGGTGGCATTCTATCCCCTCTCTATTATAAATCTAATGATATATATCAAGTGTTCTATATTAATTATTATACATCATTAGTTATATATGTCAACAATTATTATTTAAATTTCTTTCTCACATATTAAGAACTAATATAATATTTTTAGTAACTACTCTTCTTTCTTTTAATAATAACAAAAAAAGAGACCCAAATAAGGTCTCTTTTTTTACTTTATAATTTACTCGCTTAACTCTTCTTTAGGCAAGATTATATTTAATAATATCCCGACTATAGCAGCTAAGCCCATACCTTGAAACTCTAATATACTAAATGTAATAGGGATCCCACTCAACCCAACTACCAGAATTGTAGATACTATTACTAAGTTTCTAGTTACACTTAAATCGACTTCATTTTCAACTAAGGTTCTAAGTCCTATAGAAGCTATCATACCAAAGAGTAGAATTACAATTCCACCCATTACAGGAACTGGTATAGTCTGTATAGAAGCTCCAACCTTTTGGATAAAGCTCATTGCTATAACTATAGCTGCTGCAATTTCAACAACAATTGGGCTATGGACACCAGTTAAAGCTAAAACACCTATATTCTCACCATAAGTTGTATTTGGAGGTCCACCAGCTAAAGATGCAAATAAAGTCGCAACCCCATCTCCCAATAAAGTTCTATGCAAGCCTGGCTCTTCTATAAAATCTTCATCAACAGTTTTAGATAAAGCTAATACATCACCTAAATGTTCTACCATAGTTACAATTGCCACTGGAGCTATTAAAGCTACTGCCGATATTCCTGCTCCTATAGATTCTAATTGGAATATTGAAGTGAATTCTGGCAAACCAATCCAACTAGCTTCTATCACCGGGCCAAAGTCTACCAAACCATTAAATGCCGCAAAGATATATCCAGCAATTATACCGATTAATATAGGAGTCACCTTCAAAATACCTTTACCAAGTACACTAACCGCAATTGTTACTGCAAGTGTAAAGATTGCCGTTGGTAGATGATACATAGACATATCCTTTGCTACCGGGGCCAAGCCTAAACCGATAGTTATAATAACTGGTCCAACTACAACTGGTGGTAGATACCTATCTATAAATCCTGTTCCCACCTTCCTAATAATTAAAGCCGATACTATATAGATCAATCCTGCTACAAAACATCCCAGCAAAGCCGCCGATAAACCATATCCTTCCTTAGCAGCAATGATTGGTCCGATAAAAGCAAATGACGAACCTAAGTAAGCTGGAACCTTCCCTCTAGTAATTAAGTGGAAGATTAGTGTTCCAACACCTGAAGTAAATAAAGCCACTGCAGGATTTAAACCTGTCAAACTTGGCACAAGAACAGTCGCACCAAACATTGCAAACAAGTGTTGAATTGCTAAAAGAACCCCTTTAGATGCTGTTAAATTTGCTTTACTTAATCTCTCTTTTACCATTTTTACCCCTCCTATTATAATTAACTTTCTATTTATTGGCATATAAAAAACCCTTTGGCCATTAGACCCAAGGGTTTAGAAATTTCTCATAAAAGTTCACAGAGAAACTCTCAACTCCCTTTGGGTCTCACAGGACCTAATTAAAAGGAACTTCAATTATTTAGAATATTCTTTTAATACTACTCCATCTTCTCCATCTATCTCTTCTAGGTTTACACTTATAATCTCATTATTTGATGTAGGCAGATTCTTTCCAACAAAATCTGCTCTAATAGGTAGCTCACGATGACCACGATCTACTAAGATAGCTAATTGAATGCTCTCAGGTCTACCTAAATCCATTAAAGCATCTAAAGCTGACCTTACAGTTCGACCTGTATAAAGTACATCATCTACTAATATTACCTTCTTAGCATTTATATCAAAGGGAATCTCTGTCTGATGAACAATTGGTTGATTTGCTATTGTAGTCAAATCATCTCGGTATAATGTAATATCTAATACACCTGTTTCAACCTTCTTACCTTCAATCTCCTCTAACTTATTAGCAATCCTTTTAGCTAAAGGAACTCCCCTTGTCCTAATCCCAATCACAACAATCTCATCTAAACCTTCATTCTTCTCAATTATCTCATGAGAGACCCTAGTTAAAGCTCTTCTAATCCCATCGGCATCTATCAATTCCTTCTTAACCTTAAACTCCATAATATCCCCCCTTTTCTTAAAACCCTTAACAAGGTAGATAAAGAAAAAGACCCCCTTACAGTTGTAAGAAGGTCTGAATATATATAAAGGGTCTACTCTCTCCCCCTTCAAATTCAGTATCTCCCTCTTACTAGCCTCTCTGGACTAACTTAAAAAGGATTATTAACTTTCTATGAAATTATAACAGATCAAAAGATCACTGTCAATAAAAAAATATATTAAATATAGCGCCAATCAATAGATTGACGCTATACATTTTTAATTATTCCCACTGTTTACTTAATAGAAAAGGTAGTTTAGATTCTTGAGTTAATTTTCAATTAAAATCTAAAAGTTCCAGCCAAGTTAACATATTTATCCGTATCGGCAGAAAGGTTAAAGTTAATGAAAGGAAGGTTTAGACCTAGTCCTGCTGTATAAACCTTATCACTACTATCCTCTTCATAATAAGCTCCACCTCTTAAAGCTAAAGCCCCTAAGAATAACCTCTTCTCTAATCCAAGATGATAGATATTACTTCCTTCTTCAGGCATCTCTAAATCGGCTGCTACAGTAGTTCCAATTGGGAAAGGAATCCTAACAGCTCCTCCTAAAGTAATTGTTCTAGGTAATTTATCATTAAGATCCTCATAATCTTCATCCCAACTTAAATTAGAAGTTAGATTGCGAACATTTACTCCAAGATTAATCCTATTGGTAGCTCTAACTAAAGCACCAACATCAACACCATAACCGCTAGCTGAAGATTTTGACCTATTAAAAGCCTGATCTAAATCATATTCTTTTCCTTCCTCATAATTGCCATCCCAGCCTTCAATATTATCAGCACTTAAAGAATATCCATCATATTGACCACTTAAATACTTTAGATTACCTCCAACAGCAAGTGATCCAATATTAAAAGGCATACTGCTTAGCTCTCTACCATAAGAGATAACCCCTTGACTAATAAAAGTATTAGCTGCAGACTTTTTAGCGTTATCTAACTTCTTTATATCTTCTTCACTCTTAATTTCCTCTGGCATAGTACCTTCTTCTATTACTCTAAGTTGGTTATTAAATAAAAATCCTGCGCCTATACTTCTAAAATTTACAACTCCCATACCATCAAATTTCAAAGTAGCATTTCCATCATCAGTAAGTTCTAACTCCTTAAAAGATTCAAAGGTTAAACCGTCTTTAACATCATCTAAAAGATCACGTTCAACACCATCAAAGCCCATCCCTAGATTAACTTGTGCACCTAACAGGCCACTTCTTACTAGACCTGCTGGGTTCCAATAAATAGCACTTGCATCATCAGCAACTGCTACAAAAGCTCCACCCATCCCATGGGCCTTGGCTCCAAAACGATTAACATCTGTCATCTCTGCTGCACTTGCTGGGCCAACAACCATTACTACTAACAATAAAGTTAAAACTAAACTATAATATCTTTTCATTATTATCCCTACCTTTCACACTTTTCTTATAATATGCACCTATCTACAAACTTCGCTATTATAAGAAAATTTCCTCTTTTTTAAGCATTAATCTTCTAAAATAATCGCTCCTCCATTGGTAGGGGTAGTTATTGTATAATGGGCATCGACACCATTTTCTTCAAAAGTTGAAACCATTCTCTCGCCTATATCCTTCTCTCCTTCTAAGGTAAAAGCTACAACCGTTGGCCCTGAACCACTTAAAGTTACTCCTAAAGCCTTCCGACTTAACTTCTCAATTATCTCCTTAAGTCCAGGAACTAAATTCTGTCGATATGGCTGATGTAATCTATCATCTAAAGCCTCGCTAATCAACTCATAATCTTCAGTCAACAAAGCCGAAATAAGTAAGCCTGTCCGACTTATATTAAAGACTGCATCCTTAAACTCAACCTTTTTAGGAAGGACTTCCCTAGACCTCTTGGTCGATAATTGATAGTCAGGTATACAGACTACAACCTTCAACTCTGGAACAGGAACCTTTTTATAAATAACTTCTTCATCCTTTAACGTAGAAATTACCACACCACCCAATAAAGCAGGTGCTACATTATCAGGGTGCCCTTCTATCTTTGTAGCTAAATTTAGCAACTCTCTTTGGCTTAATCTATCTCCAGTTAGCCTATTAGCAGCAACCAAACCTCCTACTATTGCCGCAGCACTACTTCCTAATCCTCTAGCTAAGGGTATTCTGTTATTAAGTTTTATCCTTAAGCCTTTAGGCTCATAAGAAAGCTTTGAAAAGACCTCAGTCATAACTTTATAGACTAAATTATTCTTATCTCTTTCTAGTTCATCACTACCATATCCTAGAACCTCAATATCTAAACCAGAATCTATCTCCTCTACCACAACTTCATTATAAAGCTCTAAGCTCATCCCTAAGGTATCAAATCCAGGTCCTAGATTGGCCGTAGTAGCAGGAACCTCTACCTTAACCATTACCTTTCACCAATTTTATCTAAGTTAAATTTAGCATGGATAGCTTTAACTGCTTTATCGGCCTCGCTTCTATTAATTAAACAAGAAACCTTAATTTCTGATGTACTTATCATTCCTATATTAACCTCTTCTTGGGCCAAAGCTTCAAACATCTTAGCAGCAACACCTGGATTAGTAACCATTCCAGCTCCAACAATAGATACCTTAGCCACCTCTAGATCATAAATTAACTCTCTATATTCAAGGCTCTCTTTCATTTCTTCTAATAACTCTTTAGTACCATTAAAATCATCCTCATCAATGGTAAAAGTAATATCATTAACTCCGTCATAATTTACATTCTGGATTATCATATCTACGTTGACCCCTTCCCCAGCCAACCTATTAAAGACCTTAGATGCTATACCTGGTCGATCAGGTAATCCTAGCAACGATAACTTAACCTCACTCTTATTACAAGCAACTCCACTTACAACTATATTATTTTCCAATTCTTCTACCTCCTTAATATAAGTTCCAGGGCAACAATAAAAGCTTGATTTGACTGCCAATTTAATATTATACTCCTTAGCAATCTCTACAGATCTAGGATGAAGGACGTTGGCCCCTAAACTTGCCAATTCTAACATCTCTTCATAAGAGATTTCAGGTAACTTAGAAGCCTTCTTTACAACTCGCGGATCTGTAGTATATACCCCATCTACATCTGTATATATCTCACAAAGATCTGCCTTCAAAGCAGTAGCAACAGCTACTGCTGTAGTATCAGATCCACCTCTACCTAAAGTAGTAATCTCATTGTTGATTGTAACACCTTGAAATCCTGCAACAATAACTATCTTTCCTTCATTTAACTCTTTCTCCAACCTATTATTCTTTATCTCTAAGATCTTCGCCTTACTATGTAATTCATTAGTTATAATACCCACCTGAGACCCTGTTAAAGAGATTACATCCTCACCTAATTCATTAATAGCCATCGCCAACAGGGATACAGAAACCTGTTCTCCAGTTGAGATTAACATATCATACTCTCTCTTAGGTGGCTTATTGGTTATATCTGCTACTAACTTTACTAATTCATCGGTAGTATCCCCCATTGCTGATACAACTGCAATCACATCATTACCTGCTTGCTTACGCTTAACAATTCTTTGAGCAACTCTCATAATTCTCTCAGGGTTAGCAACTGAGCTACCACCATATTTTTGTACAATCAACGACATCTTTCTTCCTCCTTTATTTAAGTGTGAGTTTTAAAGTGTGGGTGTGATAGATCAAAACCACTCACACTGGATGATTTTATACTTTCACTCACACTCACACCTACACTCAAGCTGTCTAATAATCTTCTACTCTTATTATATTTGCTACCTTTTTAATATCATCTAGTTTCTTTATCTTATCTAAAGCATCATTAAGATCTCCTTCTTTAACCTTATGAGTAACTAATACCAAAGGAACACTGCCATTACTTCTACCTTTTTGAATCACAGACTCTAAACTAACATTATGTTTACCTAACAAACTGGTTATATCACCTAATACCCCTGGATTATCTAAAACTTCTAATCTAAGGTAAAATCTACTTTGAGTATCTGCTTGTTCCTTAACATTCTTTTGCTCAAAGCATGTACAAGGAATTCTACCTTGAGCATCAAAGATAATATTACGTGCAGCAGCAATAACATCTCCAACTATAGCACTACCTGTTGGCATCTGTCCAGCGCCTGGACCATAGAACATAGCTTCACCAATAGCATCACCTTCAATGAAGATAGCATTAAAGACATCATCAACCTTAGCCAAAGGATGTTCAACAGGTAATAATGTAGGGTGTACTCTAAGCTCAAGCCCATCATTATCTTTCCCTACAGCCAATAACTTAATCTTATATCCTAACTCCTTAGCATGAGAAATATCATCTTGACTTATATTGGTAATCCCTTCAATATGAAGATCCTCTACACTTACCCTTGATTCAAAAGCGATAGAAGCCAATATAGCAAGTTTATAAGCAGCGTCATATCCTTCTATATCAGAGGTAGGGTCTGCTTCAGCATATCCTAACTCTTGAGCTTTCTTTAATACTTGGTTAAAATCTGCTCTTTCGCGATCCATTTTAGTCAAGATATAATTAGTAGTTCCATTGACAATCCCCATTACTTTAGTAATCCTATTTCCAGCCAAATCTTCTTTTAAAGGACTAATAATAGGAATTCCACCACCAACACTAGCTTCAAAATAAAAATCTACCCCATACTCATCTGCTGTAGCCAAAATCTCTTCTCCATATTTAGCAATAAGTTCCTTATTTGCACTAATTACACTTTTGCCACCCTTTAAAGATCTTAAAACAAACTCTTTAGCTGGATTTACCCCACCAATTACCTCAATGATAATCTCTATATCCTCATCCTCAAGAATATCTTCAAACCTTTCAGTTAATATATCTTTATCTACCTTTACCGCTAATTTCTCTTCTTTATCTCTAACCAAAACCTTCTTAACCTTTAAGTTGGCCCCTGACTTATTAGCAATACTCTTAGAATTATCTCTTAATATCTTATAAACACCAGATCCAACAGTTCCACAACCTAATAAACCTACCTTTATCTCTTTTTTATTCATACTACTCTCCTCCTCTTATATATTCTACACTCTAACCCTTATACTGTACAGTTAATTATTTACTTTTAAAACTTTTGGTGATCACCTTTACCCTTCTAATACCTTTTATTTTTTTCATTTGCTCTAGTAATTCTTCTAAAGGTATTGACATCTTATCCACCTTAATAGTTACAGTGATATGAGCAACCTGATCTAAAGGAATATCTTGATTAATTGTCAAAACACTGACCCTATGATTAGCAATAGTACTTAAAATCTCTGATAATATACCAGCTCTATCTACAACAAGTAAAGATAAAGTCACCAATTCTTTCTTTTCTTCTTCATTAAAAGGAAATATAGAATCTTTATACTTGTAAAAAGCACTTCTACTTAAACCTACCCTCTTAACAGCCTCTTTAACTTGCCTTTCTTGACCACTCTTCAATAAATTCTTTACCTCAACTGTCTTCTTCATAGCCTCAGACAAAATGCTCTCACCAACTATGTAAAACTTCTCTCCCATATTATCACCCTTCAACTTCTATTAAGGTCAAGATAAAATAAAAATTCCAACCACCTTATTTTTTGCAATCACCATTGGCTTGTGTTTCTTATTTTTGAACTTATGTTCTTTATAAGTGAACAACTTTATTGAATTATAACATTATTATCTAAAAGTATCAAGAGTTTTTATTAAAATTTCAAAACCCTAAATCCAAAAACTTAACTCAGATTAAATTCCGATCAAAGACGATTAAATCTGATTAAAACAGAAGTCAGAAATCTGTAAATTCAAAATATTCAATTAAAAACGATTTAACTACTAGCTATTGGCTCTTAGCCATTTAATTCTATAATCGGACCTCAATCGGCTCTTATCAGATCTAATCAGTGCAAATGCCTTTAATCTTTGGCTTTTTGAACCTTAAAATCTAAATTATTAACTCTGACAAAACCTTAGACTAAAAACTAACTAGAGACTAAAGGCAGTTTAGGTTGGTAGGTTTAGAATTTCCTAAACACCTAACCCCTGCCTTAAAACTAATTTCAATCTCTTGTCTAGCCTTTGTCGTCCCTTGTTGGCCTTTAGCCAACGTAAACGCCTTTGACCTTTACCTTTTTAAAATTATAAATTAAAATTAGGATACTAAGATAAAAAAGCCCCTATAAAG
Source organism: Halonatronum saccharophilum DSM 13868 (assembly GCF_000517025.1). Classification (GTDB taxonomy): domain Bacteria; phylum Bacillota; class Halanaerobiia; order Halobacteroidales; family Halobacteroidaceae; genus Halonatronum; species Halonatronum saccharophilum. The sequence continues at coordinate 593,379 of NZ_KI912097.1, read as the reverse complement.
AGGGCCAACCTAACTACTTCATAGCAATAAGTGATATCTCTACCTGAACACCCTTAGGTAGCCTAGCAACTTGAACACAGGCTCTTGCTGGAGGGTTCTCTTTGAAGTATTCCCCATAGACCTGATTTACCTCTCCAAATTTACCCATATCATCAATAAAAACCTCAGCCTTCATTACATCTTCAAATCCATAGCCTGCCTCCTTTAAGACAGCAGATAAATTCTCCATTACCCTTCTAGTTTCTGCCTTTACATCTCCTTTTATCAACTCTCCTGTCTCTGGATTGATAGGAATCTGTCCCGAAACAAATAAAGTTCCATTCATTTCTGTCGCTTGTGAATAAGGGCCAATGGCCGCTGGTGCTTTATCAGTATTTATAATCCTTTTCATAATTTATCACCCTCTCTTATGTTTTGTATCTGGAATCTCAATTTCAAAGGTGCCTCTACCCCTTACCTAACCCTAGTCACCGAATATCCACCTTCAATAATATCCCCTACCACCTTCTCAATATGCTTCTCATCTCTAGTTTCTAAAGTTATCCTAACCTCAGCTTCCTTCAAAGATATATCTGGATTTAAACGATCATGTTCAACACTTACTATGTTGGCTCCACTTCTACCGATAATACCAAGGAGATTCTGTAATGAACCTGGAGTATCATCTATATGAGTGCTAAAGACCAACCTACGCCCTGCTTGAATCATTCCTCTATCAATAATTGCTGCTATCATATCCAAGTCAATATTACCACCACTTAAGACTACACCTACCTTCTTACCTTTAAAGTTAAGTTTTCCATTTAATAAAGCAGCCAAAGCAGTAGCTCCTGCTCCTTCTACCATTAATTTAGCCCTCTCTAAAAGAAGCAATATAGTATGAGCAATCTCTTCATCATTAACAGTTACCAAGCCATCTAAGTACTTTTCTAATATAGGGTAGTTCAAACTCCCAGGACATTTTACAGCAATCCCATCAGCTATAGTATTGGCATCTTTTATACCTATAGGTTTACCAGCTCGCAATGATTCCTTCATAGAAGCTGCATTCTCTGCTTCTACTCCAATCACCTCAATATCACTTCTAACCTCTTTAACTGCTGTTGCAATACCAGCTAATAGTCCTCCCCCGCCAATTGGAGCAATAATAACATCTATATCATCAAGGTCCTCTAATATCTCTAATCCAATAGTTCCTTGACCTGCTATTATATAAGGATCATTAAAGGCGGGAATAATCGTTGCTCCTGTCCGTTGGGCATATTCTTTCTCCTTTGTATGGGCATCGTCATAAGTTGTTCCACTTAAGATAACCTTAGCACCATAACCTTGAGTAGCCTTCACCTTAGCAATTGGAGCCCCTTTTGGCATAATAATAGTAGATTCAATACCTGCACTACTAGATGCTAAGGCCACACCTTGAGCATGATTTCCTGCTGAAGCTGCCACTACCCCCTTAGTCCTCTCTTCTTGACTTAAGTTTGCTATTTTATTATAAGCACCCCTCACCTTAAAAGATCCTGTTCGCTGTAGATTTTCCATCTTTAGATAGACTTGATTTTCAGTTAAATTACTAAAGGTATTAGAATGGGTCAACTCTGTTCTTTTTACTACTCCCTTTAAACTCTTTCTAGCCTCTTTTATATCCTCTAAAGTTACCATAATACCTCCTCAATAAGTCCTTATTGGTCAAAACTATCAAATTTCTACATCATCAAAAAATATATCTTTAATTTCCTCTTTTAAAAGATCATCCAAATGACGATACTTGTTAGATACTGTAGAAGGTGTTACTCCATAACTCTCTCCTATCTCTTTTTGAGTATAACCCCAATCATTAATCAAATTTAAAAGATAAGCAATTCCACTTGCCCAACTGTTGGCCCTTCCTCTAACCTCACCTACCTTCTCTTTATAAATTCTCCATAAATTAATAGAATTATAAGCCTCTTCATCATCAAAATCATCAACCATAATATGAGCAAGCAACCTTTCTACCTCATCCTTAAATAATGGGCCAACCCTACCTTCTAACCCTAATCTGCTTCTAATCTGATCTATATTCTTGAAATTAAAAAGATTATCACTTCCCATGAAAGTTATTACCAACTCCATCTTATCTAAAAAATCCTCTATCATGCTTCTTCCTTCTTTATTCTTTATCATCTCTATAGGCTTTCCACCTTCAAAACCTATCTCTTCTAAAGGTGTATTAATAAACTTATCTACAAACCCCTTTTCTAAACCTCTTTCTGATAAATCATCCCTTTCTAAAATCTCTCCACCCTCTAAGTCAACAATATATTCATCTTCTAAACTTGCAGTAAAGACTAATACCTTCTTAATTAAGTCCTTTCCCTTATTATAATTCTCTAGATTATGACTTCTAAAAAAGATATGATCTTCATCTATCATAAAATCTCCATATATATTACTTTCTTTATCTAACCAAACCAAATGATCCAGTTCATCTAAAGAAGATTCTATTTCTACATTAGGCTGTGATTTTAACTTGTTCTTAGTAAAAGAACGAGATTGAACTCTATATCTAGCCTCATATACCCTAGTATAGTCATTCAGTAAAGTATTTATTTGTTTTGATATTCCTAGAAGGTTAGTACTAAAGACTCCCAAGAAGGAATCTATACTCATATCTCTACTATCTTTTCTATATATATTAAGAGCTTTCTTTGCCTCATCAAAGATAATATAACTATAATCAGCAGGAACCATTCTAACTGGGCCAACAAGCCTATTCTCACCCCAAAGCTCACTGATTCTTGCTAAGATAAGATCCCCTTTAACATAGTCAAACTCATCATCAATAATGAAAATTTCACTTCCTCGCATATAATCACTAAGCAAACAAGTATTAGTACTTTCTATACTAATAACCTGATAGATAGAAAGACGAAGATCTATCCACCCTCTTAGTATCTCTTCTTCTTTTGTAGGTAATTGATTTGCCCTTCTTTCTAAAAATAGCTCGATTAAAGACTTACCCTTATCTATCTTATAATCAAAAAAGACTAACTGCATAAATAAAAACTTAAGATCTTCAGATATCTCTTCTTCAACCTCACCCATTATCTCTAAGAAATCTAAGTAATACTCACTAAAAACTCTGCTAAATTCATCTTTAACCTCATAAAAGAAAGATACCATCTTATTCATTAGATTATCGTGAATAAGATTATAATTCTCATACTCATCACCAATACTCAAACTAGATTTATTAATTACTTTATTATAATATTCTATAAAATTATCTAATTCTTTCTCATCTTCTATATTTATACCCATCTTCTCAGCCAAGGAATATATATGTTTTCCTATCCCCCAATTTTCATCATCCTTTTCCATTTTTACTACTTTTGAACCTATCTTCTCAACCTTCAAAGATAATTTTTGGCCCTTATCCAATATTTTTTTCTCTTCTAAAAACCTAAAGAATTCTCTAAGTACAGGACCAAGCCCTTTGAAATAACTCTCATCTCCCATAACCTTTTTAGGGATTATATTAAGACAACACTCCTTTACCCCTAGCCAATTCCAATCTTTTGGTTCAAGGTCAAGGTAATTGTACATAAAAGTGCTAAAAGAATCTATTATAAAAGGAGCAACCTCCTGTTCACTACTACTAAGCTTAGTAAATAAATCACTTAACTTAAACTCTTCTACCCAATTTTCAACTTTAGACATAGCCTCATTATCTATTTTTCCTGAATATTTATCACACATTTTTCCCATCTCCCAATCCTATCTCATTTTACCCTACTATTATATCTTATATTCAATCTGATAAGCTTTTTTCCTTCTACCTCTCTTTTTTTATACAAAAAATTACTACCCTTGCTGAAAAGAAGGTTAAAAGCTAAACAAAACAGGTCCTTTGCTTTATTAAAGCAAAGGACCTGTTTTGTTTAAAGACCTCTTATTTTACTTAGGTCTTCTTTTGAATAGCCTTCTGCTATCAATCTAGACTTAAATAAATTTAAATCTTCAATATAAGACTTAAGAATACTAATTGCACCCCTAACTTCATAAGAGCCTAGATAAGCAGGTACTAATATGGTCTCTCCACTCTTTAATTCAATTTCCTCTTCTTGATATAAAACACTTCCCTCTCCCTCTAAAGCCATTAATATATGAAAAGATTCTTTAAAGGTATCACCTATATATCTATTATTAACCTCTACTAACTCTGTAATAAAATAAGGAGAAGCAACGAGGATTTTTTTAAGATACCCCTCTTCTCTTATAGACAACCCTTCAACTTTCCTCTCTGCTTCTTTTTCAAAATTTATAACATCTAAAGCAGATTCTATATGTAATTCACGTAGGTTTCCATTTTGATCAATCCTATTCCAATCATATACCCTATATGTAGTATCAGAGTTCTGTTGAATCTCTGCAATTACTATCCCTTCTCCAATAGAGTGCACCGTCCCAGAAGGAATATAAATAACATCTCCTGCTTTTACCTCAATTTCAACTAAACCCTTAGCTAAATTGCCCTCTTTAATTAATTCAACAAACCTCTTTTTCCCGACTTCAGACTTTAACCCACAGACCAATTTAGAACCTTTGACAGCATCTATAACATACCACATCTCTGTCTTACCTAATTCTCCACCTTCATTCTCTTTAGCATATTTGTCATCTGGATGAACTTGTACAGATAAATTATCGTTGGCATCCAATATCTTTATCAATAAAGGAAAGTTTTTATAATATGGCTCTTTTGCTCCTTTACCTAGTATCTTCTCTCTTTCTAAGCTAATAGCTTCCATCAAGCTTTTGCCAGCTAATGAACCATTTTTTATTATGCTTATACTATTTTGGTGGGCAGCTATCTCCCAACTCTCCCCTATTAAACCTTCTGGTAAATTTCTATCAAATAACCTACTTAAATTCCTGCCTCCCCAAACCTTATTTTTATAAATAGGCTCAAACTTTAATGGATACACTTATTTACACCCTTTCGTAATTACTAATTTTAATTTATAGTATTTTAAAATATGAAATCAGAAATCTAAACACTATAAATATGATTAATTTTCTTATTAAATTATAATTCCCATAACAATTAGTGTGCTACAACTACCTTTGGATTATTTAATTAAAAAAATTAAAGACTATAACAAGTCTTGTTGGCCCATCTTAACTCTGTTTAAATCATAAATATAAACGCTTATATACTCTATTCTATATTATATCTGTATTCTCCTTTTATATATAAGATTAAAACCTAAGCACATAGCACTTTTTAAAGAAAAATCATTTAAAAAGTTACTTATATCTGTTATAATAAAGTAGTATTATTTTTAGTTTAAATCCTTTAATTTAGTTTAAATCCTTTAATATTTACAAACAGATTTTTATAATCGTTAAAATTTCAATTTAATCTATAAATAATCAACTTAGAAAGGGGAAGAATATGAGCATAGAAAATTCATTAAAATTAAAAGGAAATACTGTGGCTCAAGATGTGTATGATATCACAAAGCCAAAAACACTAGAGGCTAATGAAAATACTAAATATTTAATATTACTAGCATATGCAAGCTTTATTTTAGTATCTTCATTTTTCTTTAATAGTCCACAGGAAATTTGGTTAGGAATAAGAAATATCACAGTAGCACCGAGTATATTGGTCTCTGATTATATGGTTATAGGTAATTTGGGTGCAGCCCTCTTTAATGCTGGGCTTCTAATGATTATCTCTATTACTATTGCTAAAATTAATAAAGTTAATATGAACGGTACAGTTATAGCAGCAATCTTAACTGTGGCAGGTTTTGCCTTGTTTGGTAAGAATGTTTATAATATTTGGTCTATATTATTGGGGGTATATATCTACTCCTTGGTCCAGAAAGAAAATTACAGTAAATTTATTCTTGTTGCTTTATTTGGAACAGCCTTAGGGCCAATGGTTAGCCAAGTCAGCTTTGGGTTAGAGTTAAATTTAATCTCTGGTGTAATATTAGGTAATACTGTGGGAGTTATTGCTGGATTTATCCTACCACCACTGGCTAATCACTTAATTAAATTCCACCAAGGTTTTAACATCTATAACATTGGATTTACAGCTGGAATGACAGGAACCTTATTTATGGCAGTCTTTAGATCCTTTGGCTTTGAAAATCCAACAACCTTAATAGTAGCTGAAGGTTATAACTATGCTTTAGGAATCTATCTATCATTGCTATTTATATCAATGCTTCTAATAGGTTACCTTTACAATGGTCAAAACTTTAAAGGTTATAAAAAGATATTATCACACTCTGGTCGATTGGTAGATGATTTTGTAATCTCTGAAGGGTTTGGAATCACTTTCATCAATATGGGGTTATTGGGGTTAGTTACTACCTTATATGTTATTATTATCGGAGGTCAATTAAATGGAGCAATCATTGGAGGAATCTTTACTGTAGTAGGTTTTGGTGCCTTTGGTAAACACCTTAGTAATGTAATTCCAATACTGTTAGGTGTCTATCTATCTACGTTCCTACAAATTTGGGATGTAAATACAACTGGCCCCCTATTGGCAGCTTTATTCGGTACAACCTTGGCTCCAATTCCTGGTCAATTTGGCTGGAAATATGGAGTTCTTGCCGGTTTTATACACATGGCAATGGTAATGAATGTCGGCTACCTTCATGGAGGAATGAACCTTTATAATAACGGTTTTTCAGGAGGTATGGTAGCAGCTTTACTAGTTCCTATAATTACTGCTTTTAAGGAGGACTTATAAAATGAGAGATTCTCAAAAAACAATTAAATTAGTCAATGAGCTTATGGGCTTTTACTTCAAAACTGGGGCCAAGGAAATGGATGTCAATGTCAAAGATGGAGAAAGGGAAGTTATTATATCTATCCAAGCCCAGATTGGAGATGTTGGCCCGGATCAATTAGAAAAGCTAGATGATCTAAATACTCCTCGTGAAGCTCAAGTAGAAGAGTATTATTGGGAATTAGCAGGTGAGAATAACCAGTATCAAGAATTAACTTTAGTTGGAATGATGATAGATAAAGCAGAAATTGATTATAAAGACGAAAAGTTAGAGATTACTGTATTTAGGAAGAAATAAAATGAAATAATAAAGAGACCCTGATACCTTAGTATCAGGGTCTCTTTATTATTTCATAGTAATATAGCTGCACTTTCGTGCCACTAGTAATGGGTAATTTATGAAAAGTAATGAGTAAAACCAAAACCTTAAAACCTACTATAAACCTTAGAAATAAAGGGATTTCTATTTTATAAGTTTTTACCCATTACCAATTACTGATTGCTGATCACTAGTAATAAAGCTACGCTTTATTACTTAACAGCTTACGGAAGAGTTAAGCGAATATACTTCTCCTCTTCAACCATCTTAATATATTCTTGATCCACAGCATCCAAGACAAAGTCCTTCCATTGCCTATACCCCAGCTCCTTCTCTTCAAAGGAATCATCTAAAAGCTTCATCCTTACTTTAGCTGACCCTAGAGTAGGGACTTTGTTTTCTGCTTCCATCACCTTTATTGCTTGTACTAATAACTGAAAAGCAATCCCTCTCTTCTTCATTTCAAAGATATGAGCAGATTTACCCTTCCTTCTAACATCTCGTCGATAATTACCAACAAAACGTCTATAATCTCTATAATTATCTGCAATAGCAAGTAAATCTTCTGAAGCAGTTTGACCATCACAGATAATATGAATCTTCTTTCCATGCTTTCTTAACATTAATAATAAAGGTCTAAAATCTATATCACCTGTTAAAATAATATAAGTATCTATATGTGGATACTGAAATACCATCTCTGTTGCTTGAGTTATTAAAGATATATCTGCACTATTTTTACCTGATTTAGGCACATGAACTAAATCAAAGGTATGCTCAGCTAAGATATCTCCTAACTTCTTTAACTCCCCTCTAGTCCAATCCCCATAGGCACTGGCAAAAGCAAACTTTCCTAACTCTTGACAGTACTCTAATAGATTCTCTACAAAGGCAGGATGAGCCTTTGGTGTTACATTTTCAACATCCCATAATATTGCAAAGTTACTATTTGAATTATCCATTCTTCACCTCCTAACTTAAGAAACTTAGAATTTTTTATAACAAAGCATAGCGATCATAAGATAAAATCATCAGCATAGTACTTACCTCTACCTTTATACTTTAAAATAACCATAGTAATATCATCAAATTGTGGTTCTTGGCTAATAAAATTGTGTATATCTTCTTTGATCTTCTTTTCTATATTATCAACTTGTTTATTACTAACCTTGCAGATAATCTCCTCTAACCTTCTTCTAGAGTATCTAACCTTCTCATTATTTCTAGCTTCTACTACACCATCAGTATATAAAGTTAGTATATCACCACTAGATAATTTAAACTTATCTACTTTATATCGAAAACCATCTAAAGCTCCTAAAACAATATTCTTATTTGGCCTTAAAAGCATACATCCCTCTTTAGGAGTGTAGATTACAGGCATATTATGACCTGCATTAATAAACTCAACCTCTCCACTTTTCAGATCCAATACTCCTAATGCAGCCGTAGCAAAGAACTGTTCTTCATTCCCCTTACATAGTGTATTATTTACATTATAAAATACATCTTCTATTGCTAATCCTTTTAAAACTTCATTTTTGATCAAAGTCTTAGTTATAGCCATAAATAGTGCTGCTGGAATACCTTTACCAGATACATCACCTATAAAAAAACACAGCCGATTGTCAAATACAAAGAAAGCGTCATAAAAATCCCCACCCACAACTCTAGCAGCCTCCATACTTGCAAAGATTTCAAACTCTTCTCCTTTGGGGAGAGGGAATTCATTCCCTGGCAATATAGAGTTTTGGATCTTATTTGCAACCTTTAGTTCATCCTCAATTCTCTTTTTAGCTATTAGACTTTTTCTTAACTCCTTTAAGCGTTTATAAGAGCGTAAATAAATAATTAAAGAGATCTGAAAGCAATTAGATAATAAATCGCCCTTAACTTTATAATCATTAATTTCATAATCCTTAACTATATTCTCCACTTTTCTACCCTTAAGGTCATTATCAGTTAAAACTATCTGTACTAATCTATTATTAATCTCATCTCTAATATAATCTATCAACTTTAGACTTCTCTGTTCGGTTAAAGTTGATATATCTATTATAACCACTGCTAAATTGATTTCTTCGTTAAACAAATCTTTTGCCTTCTTTATTGAATCTACGGTAATAAATTCTACTTTTTTATCTTCAAAAAAGTACCCTTTACTTACCTCTTCATCACATTTTAAAGCCCCTATATTCTTACTTACTATCAATACCTTCCATACAGAAAAAGCTTCTTCATCCCTCCCAAAATTATCTTTAGTATCTAAAGATAATTTACCCCACTTAAAAGCAGAAAATATACTCTTCATAGCCAAATCCCTCACCCTATGGATTCTTTTGATTATCCTTTTATCATAAACTAACCTATAAATTTAACCAAAGTCAAGATGTTTTTCTCACCTTCTCTTCTATACCTTAAATCATCCATTACTTCTTTCATAATATAAACACCCAAACCTCCAGCCACTCTCTCTTCTAAAGACATATTAAGTTTAGGAACTCTAGCCTCTAAAGGATTAAATTCTACTCCTTCATCAACTATTTCTAAAATTATTTTTTTACTTTTCCTATCTGATTTGCAAACGATTTCAACATAGCCCACTTCTCGATTATAAGCATATTTAATCACATTCAATAACGCCTCTTCACAAGCCAAGCGCAATTTAGAGGAAGTAGTTTTATCATTACAAGGCAACTCTTCTAATTTTGATAATATAAAACTCATCATACTATCAAAATAATTCATACTTGCTGGTAATTTTACTTTTTTCATATCACTTACCTCTCTTTAGATTTAATTTATCCGCTGCGGATATATACAAAATAACCAGAGTTAACACCCTAGCTGTTTTTATTCATTAACGAAATAGTTTATAGCGGTCGTATTATTTACCTTGTAAGACTATTATAGACCTTGCCCCTACTAAAACCTGACTTTGACCCTCTACTTCTATAGCTTGACCTTTAAATGAAATATCATCAAGTGGTGACATATCTGTATTAACCACTACATGCCACTTCTTACCAGAGGGTAACTCTGGGATCTCAAAACTATGCATTTTCCAATGCATATTCATAGCTATATAGATAAAATCATCATCTTTAGTCCCGTATTTATTAGCTTCCCCTACAAACATAAGTCCTAAATTCAGACTTGAACTATCATAATTAAAATCCCAAGCCTTACATCCATGAACAGAAAATTCAGGGTATCCTGTCTTATTCAAACCAGCATCAAAGGAATTAGCTTTTAATACTGGATGTTCCTTTCTAAAAGAAATTATCCGCTTAAAAAAGTTAAAGATATCTTGATTCTCTTCTAAAAGTGACCAGTCCAGCCATGATAATTCATTATCTTGACAGTAAACATTATTATTGCCTTTTTGAGTATTACCAAATTCATCACCTGAAAGAATCATAGGTATCCCTCTGCTCAACATCAACATAGTTATTGCATTTTTAATCTGTTTTTTACGCAACCTATTCACCTTAATATCATCAGTTGGCCCTTCAATACCACAATTCCAACTATAATTATCATTAGTCCCATCACGATTTCCTTCTCCATTAGCATAATTGTGCTTATAACTATAAGAGACTAAATCCATTAAAGTAAATCCATCATGGCAGGTAATAAAGTTGATTGAAGCTGTTGGCCCTCTATTTCCATAAAGGTCTGGTGAGCCTTGAATTCTTTGTATAATACCTTCTACTACCTCTCCATTACCCTTTAAAAACCTTCTTACATCATCTCTAAACTTTCCATTCCACTCAGCCCATCTTCCCCAAGCTGGAAAAGATCCAACCTGATATAAGCCACCTGCATCCCAAGCCTCTGCAATCAACTTACATTTTCCTAAAATAGGATCATGGGCCAAAGTTTCTAAAAGAGGAGGGTTTGCCATTGGAGCACCATTTTGATCTCTTGAAAGTATGGAAGCTAAGTCGAATCTAAATCCATCAATATGATACTCAGATGCCCAATATCTTAAACAATCAAGTATCATATTCCTTACTACCGGATTATTACAATTTATAGTATTTCCACACCCACTAAAATTATAATAATACCCCTCTGGAGTTAATAAATAGTAAGTTTTATTATCTATTCCTTTATAGGATATGTAAGGACCTCTTTCATTACCTTCTGCAGTATGATTAAATACTACATCTAATATAACCTCAATGCCATTCTTATGCAGCTCACGAATTAAATTCTTTAGCTCATCAACCTCCATCCCATATTTTCCTGTAGCAGCATAACCTGACTTAGGAGCAAAAAACCCTACACTACTATACCCCCAATAATTCATCAACCTCTCACCAGTAACCTCTGATATTTTAGAATGTTCAAATTCATCAAACTCGAAAATAGGTAATAATTCAATACAATTTACACCTAACTCTTTTAAATAAGGTATCTTCTCCCTTATAGAAGCAAATGTGCCTGGCCTCTTCACCCCTGAAGAAGGATGCTTAGTAAAACCTCTAACATGAGCTTCATAAATAACTAAATCTTTCATATCAAGCTCTAAAGGCTTGTCTCCCTCCCAATCAAAATCATCATATATTATTCTAGACCTATGCTGAAAAGGGTCTGAGTAATCAGGTTCTCTGCCCCATACTTCTCTACCTCCAATGGCCTTAGCATAAGGATCAAGTAAGATCTTTTCCTTATCAAACCAATGCCCTTTAGCAGGATCAAAAGGCCCATCCATCCTGTACCCATATTCTAAGTTCTCATACTCAATATCAAACACCATTATTGTAAAAACATCCCCTATTCTAAACTCATCTGGAAAAGGAATTACAGCATAAGGTTCTCTTTCACCTTTATTAAACAATAATAATTCACAGGAAGTTGCGTATTTGGAAAAAACAGAGAAGTTAACTCCCCCTGGAACTATAGTTGCTCCAAAAGGTAACGGTTTTCCTCTTCTAAAACTAATTTCTCCGCACTTATGAGTTGGAAAACTATCTACACGCACACTTTCTCTTCCTTTCTCTTGTTAGATAATCAATAGCTTGATCTACCCTATCATAAGAATCTAAAATATGGCTAAATCCTGTCATATCCATAATATCTTTAACTTCTTCTCCTAAGTCAGCTAGGACACCATAGGAGTCAAGTGACTTTAATTTTTTAGCAATTATCAATAATGTTCTCAAGCCTGCACTTGATATATAGTTACACTCACTCATATCAAAAACCATTTTAGAATTTGAATCTATTAGTGCTATTATCTTATCTCTAACCTCACCTGACCACTTGCCATTAAGATCACCTACTAATTTTATAATTTTAATACCTTCAACCTCTTTAACATCTGTTTTCATAAAAAATCACCTACTTAAATTTAAAATTTTGACAACATTCTACAATAAAATACTCCTTCATTTTATTACTTCATCATAAAATGAATTTTCCCTCTTCTAAATAGACACTTTTATATAATTCCTCCTATTATTTTGAAGTTTAAACTTCGCTCATTACCTTATTAGCAATACTCAATAATTATTTACAATTTACTGATAATAACTTAGTGTAATTTAGATTTTACAGCAAAATAGTTTATTTATTGTATGGATATTGTATCCAATAAATAATATTTTATTCACTTTTGTTTTTTTATCATCCTAAAAAACAAAACACCTTCAATAATATGTATCTTACTTGAATAAAGTTAGGTTATAAAATAAATACTATAGTTTGAAAGGAGGATTAAAGAGTGTTTATAGTTATAGTTAGAACCCTTATCCTTTATAGTGTTGTCTTAGTAACATTTAGAATAATGGGAAAACGACAGATTGGAGAATTACAACCCTTTGAATTAGCTATAACCATTATGATCTCAGCTCTAGCAGCTATCCCTATGGAAGACACAAGCATACCACTAATAAATAGCTTAATACCTATATTTTTATTACAATCTTTACAGATATATATAGCAGTAATTAATACCAAAAGTAATACAGCTAGAAGTATAATCTGCGGAAAACCAGCTATCTTAATTGAAAATGGATTAGTCAATATAATCAAAATGAAAAAACATAGAATAAATGTCCATGAATTACTCGAAGAACTAAGGATTAAAGGATATCCCAATATTGCAGACGTAGAATTAGCCTTTATTGAAACAAATGGTAAGATCAGTGTAATACCAAAATCACAAAAGAGAGCTGTTAATCCTGAAGACCTGAATATAAATACCAATTATGAAGGCGTTCCTCACTCTTTAATTGTTGATGGAAAAGTATATCATAAAAATTTAGAAAAGATTGGTCTTACATCAGAATGGCTAAAAAATGAATTATCAAACTTTGGCATAGAAGATCTTTCTCAAGTTTTTTTTGCCAGTATTGACTCTTCAGGCAATCTATTTTATCAAAAGTACTAAAATAATCATTACAAAGGGGATCTTATGAAGAAAATTACTATTGGTGTAACAATACTATTGATAATTATATTTATCTCATCATTTTATGGATACTCAGTTATAATTAATACTTCAGAAGAAATTGTAAATAAATTAGAAGCTGTTGAATATAGCTTGAATAAAAAAGATTGGGTAGAAGCTCAACTAAGGGCCAACAAATTAAACAAAGAATGGGAAAGAGTAAAGAGAATTTGGACTCCCTTAATGGATCATACAGAAGTAGATAGAACCGATATATTGATAGCTCGGAGTATTAAATTGGTACAACTGGAGAGCCAAGTTAAGTCTTTAGAAAAGATTGCTGCGGCTAAAGTTATGATCAAAAATATCGGCGAAGGACAAAAACCCAATATACAAAATATTTTTTAAAGAAATACAAAGTTATTAGCTGCTAGCTTTTGGTTACTAGTTTTTAGCTTAAAAATTTTTAATCCTACTTTAATGAAATTTTTCGCTAATATCTAACAGCTAGCAGCAACAACTATGGCACGAAGATGCCAATTATTTACTTAAATCATAAGGTGTCTCTTGATAAACATAGTAATTTAGCCAGTTAGAGAATAATAAATGGGCATGAGATGACCATTTCAGCTTAGGCTCTTTACTAGGATCATCATTAGGGAAGTAATTCTTAGGAAGGCCTATCTTCATCCCTTCCTCTATATCTCTTAGATACTCTTTTTTTAGGGTATCCTTATCATACTCAGCATGACCAGTTACAAATATATGCTTGCCATCCTTACTAGCAACCATATAAATTCCTGCTTCATCAGAGCTAGCTAGTATCTCTAGATCGTCAACCTTATCTATATCCTCTCTACAGTTCTCTGTATGACGAGAATGTGGAGCTAAAAAACCATAGTCAAAACCACGTAAAAGCTTTACCTTCTCATTTTCTAAACTATGTGAAAAGACTCCAAAAGTCTTCTTCCCAATATGACATTTAGGTACATTATAATGATGATAAAGACCTGCTTGCGCCCCCCAACATATATGTAAGGTCGATGTAACATTATCAATTGTCCAATCCATAATCTCTTGGAGTTCTTCCCAATAATCTACATCTTCAAAGTCTAGCCTCTCTACAGGTGCGCCAGTAATAATCATACCATCAAACTTTCTATCTTTAATTTGATCAAAGGTCTTATAAAAGGTACTCAAATGATCTATAGAAGTATTTTTAGAATCATGGGACTTAGGTTGTAATAAAGTAATATCAACCTGCAATGGTGTATTTCCTAAAAGCCTCAAAAGTTGTGTCTCTGTCACTTCTTTTACAGGCATTAAGTTTAAAATAATAATCTGTAAAGCCCTAATATCTTGATTATAAGCTCTACTTTCTTTCATCACAAAGATATTCTCATCCTCTAAAACCTTTACTGCTGGTAAGTTATCGGGTATATTAATCGGCATTCTCTTCACTCCTTCTCAGTTTTTAAAATCATTCTTATAAAGTAAAATCTCTTCTTATCTTTAGATAAGAAGAGATTTTACTTCTCCTTATCTCTCAATGCCTTTAAGCATTGCTGGAATTAGCACCTTCCTTATAAATAAGGGGGTTGCCGGGTTTCATAGGGCCAGTCCCTCCACCACTCTTGATAAGAACTCTATTCATTTTTACTCATACTACCACAGATTAATGATAATGTCAAACAAATTGGACTGACGCCAATTTGAGCTATCAACTATGAGACGTCACCTAAAATTAAAAGCTAGAAACCTTTAACTAAAATACACTAGATAATAAATGATAGCTATACTAATTTACCTACAGTTTTTAAAAGAGTATAATTTTTCGATTCTATCACATAAATATTCCAGCAATTGTTGCTGTGGTATAGGTTGCTAAGGTACCAGCAATTAGAGCTTTGACACCTAGTTCAGCTATCATACCCTTTCTATCAGAATCTAGCGGTCCAATACCTCCAATTTGAATTGCAATAGATGCAAAGTTGGCAAACCCACAAAGAGCAAAGGTAGCAATCATCTCTGATTTAGCACTTAAAGCTTCGGCTCCTATCAATTCTGCTAAATTAAGATAAGCTACAAATTCGTTGATAGCCATCTTCTGTCCTAATAAGCTCCCTACTTCTCTAACCTCTTCCATAGGTACCCCCATCAAGAAAGCAAAGGGAGAAAATATATATCCTAAAATTCCTTCTAAGCTTGTTCCAGCTAAATTAAGTGGGTAATTAATTAACTCAATTAATGCTACAAAAGCAATCAACATTGCAGCTACATTTAAAGCAAGTGTTAGACCTTCACTTGCCCCTTGGGCTGCTGCATCAATTACATTTTGGTTATTTATCTCCACATCCATATTAACCTCTCCAGCAGTAAGAGATTCCTCTTTTTCAGGCAAGATGATCTTAGCCATTACCAAAGAGGCAGGGGCAGACATTATACTTGCCGCCAATAAGTAACCAGGGTCTATTCCTAATCCTATAAAGCCTGCCAAAACACCACCTGCTACTGTAGCCATTCCTCCACTCATCATAGCCATCACTTCAGAGCGGGTCATCTTAGGTACATACTTCTTAACTACCAAAGGCGCCTCGGTCTGTCCAACAAAAACATTTGCTGCAGCTGATAGGGACTCAGCTCCACTTAAGCTCATTACCTTTAGCATCACTTTAGCCATCCCTTTTACTAACTTTTGAATAATTCCTAAATAGTAAAGAACAGACATTAAGGAAGAAAAGAATATTATAGTAGGTAAAACCATCAGAGCAAAGCTAAACCCTACTCCCATTAAATCACCAAAAACAAAATCAGACCCAGCTATAGCAAAGTCTAAGATTGTTGCTACAAAATCACTGACCCATTGAAAAGCTATTTGTCCTGCTGGTATTACTAGAATAATAAAAGCAAAGGCAAGTTGTAGTACTACTCCTCCTACTACAGTTCTTTTATCAATAGCCTTTCTATCTTCTGATAAAAGATATGCAATACCCAAAAATACGACTAAACCTAAAATTCCAATTAATCTTGTCATACAATATTCCCCCTTTAGCTAGATTGATTTCAAAATTTCTTAGTTACTGACTTCTAAAATACCTTTATAAAAAATCCACTACCATAATTTTAATGTTTAAATTGTATATTAATATAATAACTATGAAATCATTAAGCATCTGCAAAACAATTATAGTACAATAGATTCATTCATATTCTCAAAAATTATAGCTCAATATTTCTACTTCTTTAAATATAGCAATTTACTTAATTCTTTACTAGTAACATCCCTTCTGAAATCACTTTAAAGCTTAGTATTTTCTCAGCATAACTGCTGAATTCCCACGAGCATTTTTCATATTTCACCCAATATAAATTTCTCTATTTTCAGTTAATACTGTTGCTCTGCCTTGAAGTATGAGTTTTTTAACTTTTACTCAATTAGCTTCTTTTTCATTATTATTCCCCTTATTATTTTTTTTATTATCTATTATTATAAAAACAAGAACTAGCCCTTATTGAGCCTTCTTTACTTATAGCTTTATACTCAGCATACTCTTTAGATATTTGAATGGAACATTGTATAATTAAATGCACGGATAGTGCAAAAAATAAATGACACATATGAATACCTCATATATAATGTTAAATAACCACAAATAACATAAAGTGAGGTATTGATATGTGCCAAGATAATTATAACACAAATGAGAACAAAGGTGAACACTTAAAATGGGAAGATAGAAAAGTAATAGAACACTTGTATAATCAACAAAACGAAGTACTACCCAAAAGAGAATTGCACAAGAGTTAGGTAGACATAGAACTACAATAAGC
>NZ_KI912097.1:573595-575933 GCF_000517025.1 Halonatronum saccharophilum DSM 13868 | reverse complement strand
CAAAAGGAAGTAGCTTTAAGAATCTTAGTAGAAATCAAATTAAAAGAATTGAAAAATGGATTAATAATTATCCTAGGAAGATGTTTGGTTTTAAAAGTTCTAATAATATATTTGAAATAGGTTTAAAATGTAGCATAAATAAACACATCATATGAGGTGTTTTTTTCCATAAAGGCTGTGCATTTTATATTGCAATTTTCATTAGATATTTGAATTAATATCTAATATCTAACAATAATCTTTAGTCGATATATAACAATCTTATTAGCTGATCTATCTTTTTATAGTAAAATTTTATTCTACAATAATTATAATAGAAACAATGAAATCAAGTATATAAAATAGACAATCAATCTTCTTTCATCCTTGGACAAATATCTAAAAAAGTGATAAAATAATACTATATGACCCGTTAAAATCAGGAGGTGCTAAAAACATTGAAAAAAGCTGTCATATTATCTTTAATTCTTATATTTTCACTTCTATCATTACCAGCCAATGGACAGGTTCAAAATTACTCTGAAACTGTCAGAGGACGAATAATTGAAGTAAATAATGATTCTTCTATTGAAGAGAATCGTAAAACTTATGAAAGTGGTGTGCAAGAGATCAAAGTTAGAATAGATCAAGGAAAGTTTAAAGGAGAAATTTTCAACACTAACCATGCTTTGTCTGGAAATCCTGCCAGGGATTTCTACTATCATAAAGGAGATAGAGTCTTAATTTGGCTCGAATCTCAAAACAATTCGGTTACAAGGGTTCTTATTCGCGAGGTTATTCGAGATCATTACCTTGGTTATTTGGCTATATTCTTTATCTTATCACTACTTTTAGTTGGTGGTATTAAAGGGCTAAAAACAATAATAACTTTAGGAATTACTGCTTTTCTTATTTTAAAGATTCTTTTACCACTTATACTACAGGGTTATCCTCCTATTCCTACTACAATTATTGTAGCTTCGATAACTGTAACAATATCTTTAATTATTATAAGTGGTTTTACTAGAAAGACCTTAGCTGCTACCATAGGTACAATCGGAGGTGTTTTAGTTGCTGGAATACTTGCTGGGGTAATGACTTCCCTAGTTAGGCTTACAGGACTAAGTGGAGATGAATCACAGATGTTAATGTATATCCCACAAAGAACCAACTTCGACTTTCAAGGTCTTCTATTTGCAGGAATGATTATAGGTTCATTAGGAGCAGTTCTTGATGTTGGTATGTCTATAGCCTCAGCAATAGATGAGATCAAAAGGGCCAACCCATCTATCAGTACTAAGAGATTAATCAAAGCAGGAATGAATGTAGGACGGGATATTATGGGAACTATGTCAAACACTCTGATCCTAGCTTATACAGGAACTTCTATGTCACTTCTTTTAGTTATTACTGCTTATGATATCTCCTTTGCTAGAATCATAAATATGGACTCTATGTCCACAGAGATTGTTAGAGTTCTTGCTGGAAGTATTGGTCTTATATATGCTATACCAATTACAGCTGTGGTTTCTGGTCTTCTTTATCGCGATATTAACTTTAAAACAGAAGATAATATTAATGAAAGTAAAAATATTAACTGAAAACAAGCAAAAAGGGCAACTAATTAGTTGCCCTTTTTGCTTGTTCCTTCATTATGAGATAGCTTAACACTTTTTATTAGTATATTCTTTTTTAACAATCTATAGTTATGCTAGTTGAAATCATATGGTACTATGTATTAAAATCTTAACACATGGATAAATAATACTCTTAATATAAAAAAATTGAGATTTATCAAATTTGATAATTAAATTTATAGTTAATCCATTAATATTAAATAAGTTGTATATTAAAAGATTAAATAACAACAATTAAAGGATAAACAGCCGAAAAATCGACTGCTTATCTTATTGTAGTATTTAATTTTCAATAGCAATTCTTTAAAGAGTCTAAATAAAAACCTCTTAAAGATATTTAATTAAATAAATTACTAAAGAAAGATCTAATTCTATTAAATAAACCAGAAGAACTTTCTTCATAGCTTAGGTCATATTCATAAAGGCCCCAGTCATCCTCTGAACCTATATGATTAATACGAGCTGATTCGAAATCAGTCATATTGTCTGCTCCATCTGGAGAAGATCTAAATACCACTCTTCCTTCAGTCTCTACAGGTAAGATTGACCAATTATATGTCAATTGTGGATCAGCTCCACCAGATTCTCTAATATAATCAATAACTACTTCTCTATTCACTTCAGTTCCTGTATAAACAACATTAGCATCAACTAAGTGGTCTCCACCACCAGAAGCTCTATAATTATTTGTAACTACTAAAAATTCCATATCTGAAGTTACT
>NZ_KI912097.1:453687-573495 GCF_000517025.1 Halonatronum saccharophilum DSM 13868 | reverse complement strand
TAAGGAGTGAAGTAATTATTATCAGTTCCAGCTTCATAAACGTTAGCATTTACTACTGGGAATTCCGCATCACTATAAGCTCTATCTAAAAAATCTAAACCAAAGTTAAACTCATGGTTTCCTAAGATTGTAGCGTCATATCCGATCATATTCATAGCATTAATTGTTGCATGTACTTGTCCCTCTTGAATCGGATTTACTACAGCCTCTATATTAGCCAATAAGCTACCTTGAATTAAATCACCAGCATCAAATAATAAAGTATTGTCATTATTTGCCCTTGTTTGGTCAATTAATGTAGCAGTTTGTACCAATCCAAAATGATCAACCTCACTATCATTTAGATAATCATAAGGCATGATATAAGAGTGAACATCTGTAGTACCCATAATCACTAATTCGTGAATATCACTTGCTCTAGCTTCCGCTAGTACAACCATAGAAAATGTCAAGACCACTGCCAACGTAAAAATAAATAACTTACTAAAATTTCTTTTAATTTTCATCTTCTTCCCCCTTTAATTTTTTTGTGAATATAAATTTTTAAATAAATATTAGTTCACATCAACCTTCTTAAGAGGAATTTAAATCACTCATTACCCCTTAGTAGTTGTAATAAGCTCCTTATGTTTTTATATTCTTATACTTATTATGTTCAGACAACAGAGTCAGACGTCTAACAACAAATGGTAAAAAAACATCTTTTATATTTACACTAAAACTTATAATTTTTTTACCACACTTAAATAATAGCATATAATTCAGATAAATACAAGCTTTTATCCCTTTTTAATCAATTCTATCAAATGAAAATATTAGAAGAGTCTTCTTCTGGAAAAGACATAAACCAAATACCTATATTATCTCCTGCCTCATTTCTGATTGCTTCGTATGCAGTTTGGTGCATCTCACCCAATATATCTGCCTTACCAAAATACTTCTTACCCTCTTCTAAGACCATTGTTGTTATCTCATCCTTGCCCGAATTTCCTGATGCTCTCTCACCATCTATTATAAGGTTGGTAGCAACACTGGTATAGCGAGCAAAAATAGTATTTATAGCCCCTGTTGCTTCACCAATATAATCAACTATCTCAAAGTTTCCATTTATCAAAGTGTCACCCTTATATAATTTGGAACCTTGCAATGACCACTCACCTGGAATCTCTTCATTCAATATCTCACGCCCTAGATTAAATTTAGCCTTCAAACTTTCAGCCATTTTAGGCTCTATTAAACCCTTTAAACTTTTGCTCATATGAGATAAATCATCAGAGGTGTTTGATATCCCCTTAGACATATTAGTTACCTGGTTTGATGATTGAACTATCTCATTACTATTTTCAGATAGATACTGGCTGGATATAGAGATTTCTTCAACCTTTGAAGTGGTCTCTTCAATATTACTCTTAATATCCATAAATATATTCTCTGTATCTTGAGCTATCTTTTTACCTTCTTTTGCTTTAATATCAACATCCTCAATGGAGGATAATGCTGCTTTAGAACTTTTTTGTGTCCCACTTATTAATTGTTCAATATTACTTGTAGCACTAGCCGTCTCTTCCGCCAATGCCCTAATCTCATCTGCTACAACAGCAAATCCTTTCCCCTTTTCTCCTGCTCTAGCAGCTTCAATGGCTGCATTTAGAGCCAACAGATTTGTCTGCTTAGCTATATTACTGATCAACTCTACAATTTCACCAATATCCTTTGCGTCATTATCCAACTTATTGATTATAGATACTGTATCTTCTACTATATCATTAACCCCTTCTATACTAGCAATTGTTTTTCTAATATTTTGGCTCCCAAGTTGAGTTTGAGAACTTGTTTCTTGAGCAAAGCTACTTACCTCTTCTATACTTGCTGATACCTCTTCAATACTTGCTGACATCTCATTTATACATTTATTTGTATTACTTATATTTTTGCTTCCTTCTTGGGCAGAAAGAGAGAGCTCTTCACTACAATGTGATAACTCCTTTATCTCATTTAATACCTTTAGCAATATACCTTTTTGCTCTTTAACAATTGTATTTATACTCTCTCTTATCTCTTTATAATTACCCCCATCTTTCTCCTTTAAATTAACAGTCAAATCCCCCATTGCAACTCTTTTAAGCGCTAAATCAATTATA
The DNA here is from genome assembly GCF_000517025.1 of Halonatronum saccharophilum DSM 13868. GTDB lineage: Bacteria > Bacillota > Halanaerobiia > Halobacteroidales > Halobacteroidaceae > Halonatronum > Halonatronum saccharophilum. Next base: position 571,354 of record NZ_KI912097.1, on the reverse strand, counting down.
GATAGCCTCTTAAAGATAATCTTCTCTAAAGCTAAGGATATTAAAGTTAAAGAGATAATCATTAGAGAAGATAAAAGAATAAACTGCTTTAAAGTAAGTCCTCCAATTATAAATACTGTAACTGATAGTGAGATTAATAGTATGATTAAAATAATTATATTAATTTTAGCTTTTAATGAAGTTAAATCTAAATGAAGCATTATTCCTCACCCCTTTATTCCTAATCTAATACTTATTATTAAAATTGGTTATAGAAGATGAGGATTTAATCAAACAAATATAATCTTTTATCTTAAATCCTCATTAGAGAAAGCTCCCCATAATAACTCTCCTGAAGTCTTAGATATTATCTCACCTTCAAGGTTGACCATAATAACCTTTATATCCTTGCCAAACTCTACTATTACTTGACGGCAAGCACCACAAGGAGGACAGGCTCTCTTTGTATCTGCTACAATAGCAATAGTTTTAAATTCTTTATGACCTTCAGATACAGCCTTAAAAATAGCAGTCCTTTCGGCACAATTACTCAATCCATAGGATGAATTTTCTACATTACAGCCAGTATAAATTTCTCCATCTTCTGTTAATAAGGCTGCCCCTACCTTAAATTTAGAATAAGGTACATATGCTCTTTCCCTAGCTTTTTTAGCCATTTCAATTAATTTTTTTTGCATCTAAATCACCCCTTGTTAGTATAAATTAATTCGGTCTTAAATCAATTCCAATCCCTTAAGAACTTCTCAATACCAATATCAGTCAATGGATGTTTTGACATCTTTTCAATAACTGCAAAAGGAATAGTTGCAATATCTGCTCCAATCAAAGCAGCTTCTTTTACATGGCGTGGACTTCTAATACTAGCAACTATAATCTCACTCTCCAACCCATAATTATCCAAGATAATAGCTATCTCTTCAATTAGCGCCATTCCTTCATGGGCTCGATCCTCTAAACGCCCAACAAAAGGGCTAATATAGGTTGCTCCTGCTTTAGCAGCAAGCAAGGCTTGATTAGGTGAAAATACCAAAGTTACATTTGTCTTTATACCTTCTTTACTTAATGTTTTAACTGCTTTTAAACCTTCAACGGTCATAGGGATCTTAACAACTACATTAGAAGCTAACTTAGCTAACTCTCTTGCTTCTTTAAGCATCCCTTCAGTATCAAGACTAATTACCTCAGCACTGACTGGCCCCTCAATTAATTCACAAATCTCCTTAATTCTCTGGTGAAAATCAACATCACCCTCTTTAGCTACTAGGCTAGGATTGGTAGTAACACCATCAATCACACCTAATGTTGAAGCCTCTCTAATCTGATCTAAATTTGCAGTATCAATAAAAAACTTCATTCTTTACCCTCCTTATAATTTTATTATAATCTATTCTTATTTAGATATTTTTCCATTCATATTAAAAAATATTCCTAAACTTAAATTTAACTGAGTTTAGGTTATTAATATCTATTAAAAGATTAGATTAAATTTTATATGTATTCTCTTGATAGTCACAAAAGAATACATAACAACAAGAATTGTCAGACGTCTGATGATTCTTGTTAAAAAAATACCTAACTCTATTTTAAGTACACTTTTAATTATAACATATAAAAAGCCTTAATACAACGTTTTTCTAGCTAAAACTATAATATGAAAATTGCAATATAAAATGCTAACCTTATCATTTTAGAAATCATATTATAAGTATTGATTATAATTTTTAATATTTAAGCTAAAACTCTTTTAATTGATTATTTATAATTACTATGTTATATTAAAAAATCGACTACACTAATTAAAGAATAAGCAGCCGAAAAGATCGACTGCTTATTTTATTATAACAGTTCTTTAAAAGGTCTAAACAAGAACCTCATAGAAGTATTTTAGCTAAATAAATTACTAAAGAAAGATCTAATTCTATTAAATAAACCAGAAGAACTTTCTTCATAGCTTAGGTCATATTCATAAAGGCCCCAGTCATCCTCTGAACCTATATGATTAATACGAGCTGATTCGAAATCAGTCATATTGTCTGCTCCATCTGGAGAAGATCTAAATACCACTCTTCCTTCAGTCTCTACAGGTAAGATTGACCAATTATGTGTCAATTGTGGATCAGCTCCACCAGATTCTCTAATATAATCAATAACTACTTCTCTATTCACTTCAGTTCCTGTATAAACAACATTAGCATCAACTAAGTGGTCTCCACCACCAGAAGCTCTATAATTATTTGTAACTACTAAAAATTCCATATCTGAAGTTACTGCTTCGCCATCGTAAGTTAGATTTACAATACGCTCTCCTGAAGGCTGAGTTACATCAATTTGATACTCAACTCCTTCAATATGCTCAAAGTTAAACCCTCTAAATCCATAATCTAATAGTACTTGATCTTCAGTTTCAGATGGATCAATTTGATTGAAGTTATCTGCTGCTCTCTCTAACCAACCTCTTAATTCATCTCCATCTACCTTAACAACTTGTAAAGTATTGTCATAGATATAGATCTCTGCAACGTCTCCAACTGATATACCACCTGCAGTAACGTCTGTGTAGTAGCTTGCTCCATGACGTCCAGCTTTAAATGGTGCTGCTGCTGAAAGAATTGGTAAGTCAGCATACTCACTACCTTCAAAGTGAGTCTCAGCAAACCATAATTGAGCATCATTAACTAATTGAGTTGTTAAGTTATCTGTAACTCTTGAGAAGAATGTATTAAGACTTGTGAAAGTCTCTCCAACATCTCCTCTTACAAAATCCAATGTTTCTTGATGCTTATTTTCTGTAGCTTCAACAATAGCTTGATCTGTTCCTTCTCTTCCTTCAACACCCATTACTTCAGATCTAGCATCTACAATCTCCCATGCACCATTGTTATTAGTAAGACTTAAGTTGATAGCACCTAAGTGACTACCCCATGATCCTGGCATTACTGCAGGAACACCATGAATCGTTCCTCTCTCAATATCTACCCCAGGTATACCTTCATAATCTGTACTTGGGAATCTTCTGTGCTCATGTCCTAATAACATTGCATCGACACCTTCAACTTGAGCTAAATGATAAGCAGCATTCTCACTTGCATCATCACTTGGATCTATTCCTGTATGAGCAACAGCAATAATAATATCTGCTCCTTCAGCTCTCATCTGTGGTACGAACTTCTGGGCTGTTTCTGCTATCTCTCTAGCTTCTACTTTTCCTTCTAAGTGAAGTCTATCCCAGATCATAATTTGTGGTGGAGCAAAACCGATAACTCCAACCTTGATCTCTTGGCCATCAACTTCACGATCTAGAATTTGGTAAGGAGTGAAGTAATTATTATCAGTTCCAGCTTCATAAACGTTAGCATTTACTACTGGGAATTCCGCATCACTATAAGCTCTATCTAAAAAATCTAAACCAAAGTTAAACTCATGGTTTCCTAAGATTGTAGCGTCATATCCGATCATATTCATAGCATTGATTGTTGCATGTACTTGTCCCTCTTGAATCGGATTTACTACAGCCTCTATATTAGCCAATAAGCTACCTTGAATTAAATCACCAGCATCAAATAATAAAGTATTGTCATTATTTGCCCTTGTTTGGTCAATTAATGTAGCAGTTTGTACCAATCCAAAATGATCAACCTCACTATCATTTAGATAATCATAAGGCATGATATAAGAGTGAACATCTGTAGTACCCATAATCACTAATTCGTGAATATCACTTGCTCTAGCTTCCGCTAGTACAACCATAGAAAATGTCAAGACCACTGCCAGCGTAAAAATAAATAACTTACTAAAATTTCTTTTGATCTTCATAATTTTCCCCCTTTATTTTTTTAAAGTTTAGGTTAATAACCTATTTTTAATTTATACTAATATTTAAGCTTAAACTCAAATATTAATATCTCCAATAATTCTTTCAAAGGAGTTTTAATGTAGCTATTACTCCCTTATTGATTTCAATAAGCTTCTTAATGTACTTATAATCTTATATTTATTATTGATGTAAATTAATAATTTCTGGGTCAGATGTCTAACGACAAGGATTAAAAAATCTTCTTGTGGAAATATTATACTCTTGTCATCTCTAACCACTGCTAAATTATAACATAAAATAGAATTTATTTTAATGATTTTTGTGGATTTAATCAGTTTTTATTATTCATAGGGTGAATAATAATACTTTGGTTAAAATTTCCTGCTGATTGATAACTCTATCGTATATCTAAAATGTTTCCTATTTATCTGAATTTTAATTTCACCAATAGTTTATTTTTCATCAGCTTTATCAATAATAGTAAAAGACTCTCCTTCAGATACTGCTCCACTTAACATTACCTGATTCCCATACATATCTACAACATATTTGTTCCCCCTTACTATCTCTTTGTAATCTTTCAAGGAATACTTTCTAATAACATCTTTTAAATGTGCTCTTTGGAAAATAATTACTTCTTCCTCATTAACTATTACTTTCATAAGCATCTCCTTGATTTAAAAATTTTAATTTTTCCTACCTAATAATAAACTAGCTATTACTGAGGTCACAGGTATTGCTACCACTAATCCAAGTGAACCAGCAATCCCATTTAAAATTTCTGCTGCCACATAATCCATATTAACTATCCTAACCCAACTAAAGTTCTGGTATAAAAGTAACAATAACATAGGTAAGGATCCTCCAACATAAGCTAAAATTAGAGTGTTTGACATAGTCCCCATTATATCTCTTCCTACCTCTAATGAATGGAACATCAGTTCTTGAAAACTAATATCAGGATTGGCTTTTTTAAACTGAGTAGCACTAGAAGCAATTGACATCCCCACATCAACTATTGCCCCCAATGAACCAATGATAATCCCAGTATAGAATAATCCACTTATATTAATCGTCCCTTCTCTTGCACTAAATGCTCCTCTTGCCATTGTCAACATTTGTAATTCATCAGTAAGACCAGTTATCTGAGTAATTTGTCCTATATAATAAGCTATTAAACCAGCAACTGAAACTCCAACTCCAGTACCAATAAATGCAGCTATAGTTTTGGGGCTTACACCATCTATTATTATTAAAGTTAAAGCAATAATGATTAAGGCACTACCAGTAGCTACTGGTATAGGTGACCACCCAGCTAAAATCATTGGTAACATTATTTTGACTATTATATACCATGTTATAACTAAAGTAATAATTGTTTTTAAACCTTTAATCTTACCAATTGCTAGTAAGGCTATCCCTAGAATAATTCCTGCCCAAAGTAACCCTTCATCTCGGACTATATCATGTAACACAACATTTCTATCTTCTCTTTGATAAAAAGAGTACATCAATACTCTAGTTCCTTCTTCTAATTTAACATCAGCATGTCTGCTATTTTCTCTGTACTGATTTGTTACATAAACCTTATCTCCTTGATAACTTCCGCTTGTTACCTTTACTTTAGCCCGCTGACTAATTGATGTTCTAGTAGTACGATTTTCAACCTCCAAAACTTCACCTCTAAAATATTCATGATCTTGATAATGCGATCCATGCTCAAACTCTGGAATGAAATTTTGGGCTCCAAATGATATTAAGATTATAATAGCAATTAAAAATATCCATTTTATAATTTTAGAAAACACACTCTTCCTCCTTAGATTATGCTAATCTTTACTTTTAACTCTTTAGGCTAAAGCCCTTTATAGATTTTTTCTATTACTAATTTGAAAAATAAGCAGCCTAAAGATAGACTGCTCATTTAAATATTTAATTACTGAATAGTAATTCTTTCTTCTTCAACCTCATCAGTTACAGTTCCAAGTTCCTTAAGATGATCGATTAAGATCTCTCTTTCTGTACGAGATGTCTCTTCAACTATAACCTCAACATCATCTCTATCTACAATACCTGCATAACCGCCCCATCCAGCTCTATCCCAGATAAAGGAATTTAGAGCAACATTATAATAATCTTTTTCAACATCAATATCTAATGTAACCTCTCCATCATTGTTAATCGTATACTTCATACCAGATACTTGGTTTGGCCCATCATGGTTTGATTCATATCTTGTTTGAATAATATTTCTTATTTCATCTGCAGTTAAGGCCACTACAGTAACATTATTAGTATATTCAAAAGCAATATTATCTAATAACTCTTCATAGATTGGTCCTGCTTCAATAGTAGCACCTTCCTCTAAATCCCCTAAAGAATAAAGTGCTATTTCAGCTTCTTCAATTTGAGTAACAAATGCATCCATTAATAAATTACCTGCAGTAATTGAACCTTCTTGCATTCCAACAGTTGTAATGTCAACTTCTGTAGTAGCAATTTCATCTTGTGGATCTAGATTTTTATCCACCTCTATCGTAATTCTATCTTCTTCTAGCCCTTCTCCAACCATTTGAACATTCTTTAAATAATCTACCAAAATTTCCTCTTCTGTTCGCTCACTAGTCTCAAATTTAATTACTTCCACACCATTACTGTAATGATTCCATCTAAAATCATTAATAGCAATAGTATATTCTCCATCTGCCTTAACTCGCTCACCATTAATATAAACTTTAATCTCATGTGCCGTATCATACGAATTAGTTATAACTGTATACTCTGCACCTGAAATCTGAGTTACTGACGGGAAGTTACTATCAGCTTGATTCAATATCATTTCTTCAAGGTTCTCTCCATCTAATGTAGCAATTACTACATTATTATCAAATCTAAAACTATCATAAAGAAGTGGACCTAATGCTTCTTTATAAATTGTCCCACTATCAATTGTAGAATTATCTACAAATTGATCTGCTGGATAAATTCCAATATCAACACCTAACTCTTCTCTAGCTGCATCAGCAAATAAGTTTCCTGCTGAAACAGAACCATCCCTACTTCCTTCAGTTGTTAATGGGACAGTGGTTTCCGCAATTTCAGTTCCACCATCAGTACCTTCAACTATCACAGTACTAACTCGATTTACATCTTCATACCTTGTATTTAATTCTTCTCTACTAATATCATTTTCAAGAAAGCTAATTATAGCATCATTAGCTCTAATATAAGTGTCTACTCCGTCATTTTGACTAGTATATTCGTAAGCGGTAGCAACATATTGAGTTAAAGCAACATTATAAACCTTATCTTCACCTAATTCATTACCATCATAATCATATAGGTTAGCTCCTACTCCTGCTCCAAGCTGGTTTATTTTAACCTCATAATGTAATCCCGAAACTCTCAAATCTATACTACCACGTCGGTTGTAAGAGAACTCAACTAATGATCTTATATCCTCAGCTGTCATCTCGAAAACAATTACATGATTACCAAATGGCTCTAACTCGAAAATTTCACCAACAGTTAAAGGTCCTGCATCTAAACTACCAACTCTAATTCCACCACCATTTTGGAAGGCAAAATCAATATTATCATCATATGCACTTGCTACAATTGTAGATTCAGTAATAGCATCGGTCATTAAGCTTCCTAAAGCTTCCCTACCACTAATAGAAGTTTCAAGGTAATTGATCTCTCTATTAAAGATATCTTCAACTTGACCTTCAAAGTAAGCAATCTTATCTTCTACTTCATCAATTGTACCCTTAATAGTAGCAGTATCAATTAACTCACCACGACGACCAATAACTTCATGAGTAGCTGCGTCTACAGTTACAACTATTTTACCTAGGTATCTTGTATCATCACCAGCTTGGGCAATTAAAACATCATTTACTTCAGCAGGTGGATCAACAACAGTATGAGAGTGACCACCAATAATTAAATCAAGTTCTCCCATCTCTTCAGCTAAGCTTTGTTCCCAACCATGTCCCATATGGGTTAAACCTACAAAGATATCACTTTGCTCTCTTAAATAAGTATAATTAAGAGCTGTATCAACAGGATCAGGGAAGTTTAATCCATATAAATTGTCAATCAAAGTAGATGGGTATCCAGTACTACTTGAAACTTGAACTAAACCTAAAAGCGCAACCTCTGCTCCAAAGCTAGTTTCTAAAATTACATACGGATCAGGTTGAGTCATAGTTGCTACATTTTCATCAACCTCTATATTAGCTAAAATCCATGGATAGTCAGTAGAATCTATAGAATCCTGTACTCTCTGTTGACCATAATCAAATTCATGGTTTCCTATTACTACTGCATCATAAGCAGCCATATTCATAAGTTCAGTCATTGGTTTTCCTCTTAAATTCTCTTCATTTATTACATACTCATCTACAATTGGAGTTCCACTAAACATATCTCCACCACTAACTAGAAAGACATCATCATATTCTTTTTCAAATTGTTGCTTCTGCCAAGCTATTTTACCGAAGTTTTCAAGTACACCATGCTCATCATTAGTGTGTAAGAATACAACTTCATAAACAGAATCTTCTTCTCTTATTTCAAATACTATGTCATCTTGAGCATTATCTACAGTCTTATTATTAGGATTAAATACAAACCCTTCTTTGACAGGAGTAATAGTAACTTGACCTGTTAGGTCTGTCTTAGTCCAATTTCCTTCTTCATCAGTTATTGCTGTTGCATCAATATTACTGAAATTTAATGTTACTCCTTCTACACCATTCCCGTCAACATCTACAATCTGACCAGAAACAGTATATGGGTCTGGAGTAACAGAATCATTATCACTATTACTACAACCTACTAAGACCAATGCTCCTATAAGTAATATAGATAAGACTAACAACCTATTGCGCTTAAATAACGATTTCATAAAAAACCTCCTTTAATTTTTAAGTTCCCTAGTTGATAAAAGATAAATTCTTAAATAATAACAATCAGCTTCTTTACCTTCTTGTCTTCCTCCCCCCTTAAAAAGAGTATAGAGCGACTTACTACTAATCGCTAGATAACTTTCTTTAAAAGCTATTATATGTAAGTCGCTATTTACACAATCTTGGATCCTCTAACATTATCAAACCCAAGTGTTAAATGTTGATAGACGTCTGACGAATTCTGAAAAAAATAAAAGGATTTACTACCCCCTTTGATGGTTGTAATAAATCCTTATACTCTTATCTACTTATATTTATTATCTTATAACTTATTTTCTTATGACTTATAATAGTTTTAAATTTTCAAAGAACATCTTCTCATTATTTCCTTCTTATAAAAAACTGCTAACTTATTGGACTCTCTATTAATAAAAGCTATGTAACTTTGAAAATTTTCCAGACAGACGTCTGACGATTAATAGAAAAAATTAAACACTTGTACCTTTTCTTTTAGTCTTATTTATATTATAATCTAATTATAACATAGCTTAGTTCTGATTTCAAGATTTTTTAGGTGATTTACAAGTTAAAATGCACGATTTATTATTCACCTGTACCTTCTGCACCTTTAAAATCACCTTGTCTCAAATAATTCATTTGCTGTTTTATAATTAAATATTCCAGAGGGATATTTAATTATAAACTTTTGTATCTTTTTCACTATATTTCTTGTTAAATCTTTAAAACTAGATCCCTTAGATAAAAATCTTCTAATCATTCTATTTATATTTTCATATTGATAATGCAGTAAAAAAACAAGCAAGTCCAATGATTGAAGAAAAAACATCTAACTTAAAAAATGCTAAATCGACTAGTTTAGTGGTGAATATTTAAAAGATGAAGAACATAATAAGCTACTAGCTTTATTTAAGCTAAGTTCAAAACTAAAAGAACTTGGAAACTCAAAGAAGAGTTTAGAGACTTCTTAAAATTAGATAATATAGATGAAGCAACAGCTGCATTAAACCAATGGTATCAAAGAGTTTCTAATAGTAAGTTAATCAAAGCTTCATACCTCACCCCCTAGTCCCCTCTCCTAGAGCAGAAGAGGCGGGTTTTGTACGAAGGGGAATTGAAGTTTATTCCCCGTAGGGATTAGGGTGAGGTAGGAATTGTTATAATAAATAAGTTCACTTAGAAGAATATGACTTAAGTTAAGGTACATTAAAAATTCTATATGATTAATTAATTTGAACAAGATTTTTTTGCACAACAATTAACAGAGACCCAAATTATAATGATTCTCTCTAGTTTATTAACTTTAATACCTTAAGGTTTCAAATACTTCTATTCCCCCAAAAACAGATACTCTTTTTTCTGTTAGACGACTACTTACCAGTAATCTGGCGACTAATAGTCTAACATAACTATAGTTCTTTGAAATTATCAGCTTAACTTTATTAAACCTTGAAAGGATAATTATATTAAATAATATGAAATGTCCTACACTTTAGTCAAAGTCCTCGTTAGTAAAGCCACCCAATAGTAATTCACTTGAACTCTTGGTGACTACATCACTCTTCAAATTAGCCATAATAACTTCTATATCCTCCCCAAATTCTAAGATAACCTGTCAACAGGCTCCACAAAGAGAACAAGCTCTTTCTGTATCTGCTATAATGGCAATAGTCTTAAAATTCTTCTTCCCTTCTGATATAGTTTTAAAAATAGCTGTTCTTTCAGCACAGTTGGTCAGCCTATGAGATCAATTTTCTAGATTACAACCTATATAGATATCACCCTCCTCTGTCAATAAAGCAACACCTACCTTAAAATTAGAGTAAGGCACATAAGCAATCTCTCTAGCTCCCTTTACTTTCTCAATCAATTTCTCTTGCATAATTTATGTTCAGTAGAATAATCTAAATAAACCCTACTAAATCTTCCTTCTTTTTTAATTAAGTCTTTATTTTACATCTTTTTACTTGATATCAAAAAGAGAACCTACTGCTTTTAAAAAGCTATATAGGTCCTCTTTCTCTTATAGTCTTATAGTCTTTCTTATTAAAAGCCTAATATAAAATACATTATTGAAGTATATTTTAATTAGAATGGTGTTACTCAAATTATTACATAAAGATACCAGCAATAGTAGCTGTAGTATAAGTTGCTAAAGTACCAGCAATTAGAGCTTTAACACCTAATGAAGCAACCATTTGCTTATTCTTTCCTGCTAGTGGGCCAATACCTCCAATTTGAATTGCAATTGAAGCGAAGTTAGCGAATCCACATAAAGCGAAAGTAGCAATCATTTGGCCCTTAGGCGATAGAGCTTCTTCAGCAATAAATTCTGATAATGTAGCATAAGCAACAAACTCATTAATAGCCATCTTTTGACCTAATAGAGTTCCTAACTCAGTAGCTTCAGCCCAACTAGCTCCCATTAGATAAGCCAATGGAGAGAATACATATCCTAATATAGCTTCTAAACTAGTCCCAACTAAGCTTAATGGATAGTTAATTAAAGCAATTAAAGCTACAAAAGCAATTAACATAGCTGCTACATTTAAAGCAAGTGTCATACCTTCACTAGCTCCTGCTGCTGCTGCATCAATAACATTAGCGCTATCAACTTCAATATCGATATCTACACCACCAGCAGTTACTGATTCTTCAGTCTCTGGTATCATTATCTTAGCCATAACTAAAGATGCTGGAGCAGACATTATACTTGCTGCTAGAAGATAACCTGGGTCAATTCCCATACCAACAAATCCAGCTAAAACACCACCAGCTACTGTAGCCATACCACCAGTCATCATAGCCATAACTTCAGATCTGGTCATTGTTGGTATATACTTCTTAACAACTAAAGGAGCTTCGGTTTGACCAACAAAAACATTAGCTGCTGCTGATAAAGACTCAGCACCACTTAATCCCATAGCCTTCTTCATAACTTTAGCCATTCCTTCTACTACCTTTTGGATAATTCCTAGGTAATATAGAACAGACATCAAAGATGAGAAGAAGATGATTGTAGGTAATACCATCATAGCAAAGCTAAACCCTACCCCCATTAAAGCTTCTCCAAATACAAATTCAGCACCTGCTGATGCAAATTCTAAAATAGTTGCAATGAAATCACTCGTCCATTGAAAAAGATTCCTACCAACTGAAGTTCCAAGAATAATAAAAGCAAATACAAGTTGTAATATGATTCCACCAGCTACAGTCCTCTTATTAACAGCCTTCTTATCCTCTGATAATAAATAAGCTATTCCTAAAAATACGAATAATCCTAAAAATCCAACTAATCTACTCATTTTTTAATAACCCCTCTCTGTTAATTTAATTATTTTAAAAAGGGTTATTAATAGTTATTGATTATTAGGCGCAATCTTCTGACTATATTTAAGATATAAAGTTCTTTAAAGCACAATAACTATTATATTATATAGCGCCTAACAGTGTTGGTATAAAGATATTAATACCCTTCTGTCACCTCTATACCATCTATAATTTTAACTCCAGAGCTAGCACCAATTCGAGTAGCTCCGGCTTCAATCATAGCTTGGGCATCTTCTATACTTCTTACTCCTCCAGAAGCTTTAACTCCTAGTTTTTCTCCAACTACCTCTCTCATTAGAGTGATATCTTCTACAGTTGCTCCACCACTTCCAAAGCCAGTAGAGGTTTTAACAAAGTCTGCTCCAACCTCTTTAGCGATTTTGCATACCTTCCTCTTCTCTTCTTGGGTCAAATAGCAAGTTTCAATAATTACCTTAACAATAGCCTTGCCCTCTGCTGCTTTAACAACAGCACTAATATCCTCTCTAACTACATCCCAAGCCTCAGATTTTACTGCCCCGATATTGATAACCATATCGACCTCATCTGCACCCTTTTTAATGGCATTTTTAGTTTCAAAAGCTTTAGTCTCTGCTGTATTATTTCCTAAAGGAAATCCAATTACTGTACAAACTTTTACAGGTGTACCTTCTAGTTCCTTATTAACTAAAGAGACGAATGTAGGGTTTATACAGACAGAAGCAAAGTTGTATTCTTTTGCCTCTTGGCACTTAAGGATAACATCTTCCTTAAGTGTATCTGCTTTTAAAACTGTATGATCAATCATATTAGCAATCTTGTTCTTATCCATCTTATTACCTCCTGTAAATTATGGGATTAACCTAATTTAGATTATACTAAACTATTTACTAAAATAAAGCCTAAATATATTCCTGCTACTCCCATAACCCCAGCAATAGTCGGTGGCGCTGGAACAGGTAGTTTCAAGAAAGAGAACAATGCTCCTACAGCAAGACCAGATATAGTTGCAGTTAAAATTTGAGTCATATCCACTCCTCCTTCTTTTGATTAATTCCCTCGCCCTCCCGCTCACTAACTTCATGAGCAAAATAATTTATAGGTATCAGCCTTCATCTATCAGCTAACAGCAAGGATTAATCTTTAGCTGACTGCTGACGATTAATAGCTGATTGCTACAATTTCGTTGCTGTATCTAAAACCATTCTTGTCATCTTATCTACGCCTTCTTTTATCTTTTCCTTATCAGCTCTTATCTGCGTGAAGACATGGTCAGATACCGTAAGTACAGTAGCTGCCTTCAATCCATACTTTGCTGCAATGTTATAAAGGGCTGCAGTCTCCATCTCAACTGCTAAGACACCTCTTTTAGCCATCTTCTTTAAATCTTGGGCATAATCTTCACCTTTGCCATAAAAGAAGTCTGATGTTGCTATCTCACCAACATAAACTGGCATATTCAATTCAATAGCACTCTCGTATAAATTTTTAATTAATTCAAAGTCTGCTGGCGGTGCTAATGTTATATCAGAAGTCATCTTATTAATTGTGCTTCCAATTGTTGCTGATGATTGGGCAATAATTAAATCTGCTTGTTCTAAATCATCTCTTAAAGCACCACAGGTTCCAACCCTAATCAATGTCTTAGCTCCTAACATCTTAAGTTCCTCTAAGACTATTGCAATTGAAGGAACTCCCATCCCTGTACTCTGAATTGATACATCTACACCATTAAATTTACCTGTGTAGCCATACATCTTCCTATAAGTTGTATACAATTTTGGATCCTCCAAGAAGTTCTCAGCCATATATTTGGCCCTTTCTGGATTTCCAGGTAACAGAACAATCTCTGCTACTTCACCTTCTTTTGCTTCAACATGAATTGGCATATTACCACCCCATTCTATTATTAATATTTTATATCCTTTTATAAAGGTCTGACGTCTTACAATACCATTTTATTATCCTTTTCCTTTTTTGTCAAGGGGGTTTAAGAAAATATCTTAAATTTATAATCTCTTCCAGTTTTCAACCACGTATTTATTTAAAGCTAACAAATAAAAAAGATAAGATCTCAAACGAGATCTTATCTTTATCTATAATTAATTCTCCCTTTTTTTCATCTTATTAGCTAACTCCTCTTCAGAAGCTTCGATAACATCTTCAAGTCCAGTGCGTCCAATATTCATATCTTCTGTCTCTGTAGCAGGAGACCCCATAACTACTTGATCACTAAATCTTCCTGTTATCTGTGCAACTTCATTCTTAAAGCCGGTGTTAACACCTGTCTCTACCTCAGTGTGAGGAAAAGAAACCCTACCTAACCCTAGTTCTTGTGAATTTTCATTATTAAATTCCTCATTGTTGAACATACCTTCCATTCTATCGAATTTAGGAAGGTGGTTATGAATTTCATATTCACCTTGCTTCATTAATTTACTCACCTCCTTCTTCAATAGTTTATGATTTATCATACGATAAAATACCAAATAATTATTATTTTTAAAAAATTTTTTGAAATAAAAAAGCTTAACCTAAAAAGGTTAAGCTTTTAAACAATCCTATTAATATATAGTTTATTTTGAAAAGATTAGAACAAATCGACATTTTATGTTTTCTGTTATAAAATGGTGGGACTAGCAGGAGTCGAACCTGCGGCCTACAGATTAGGAGTCTGTCGCTCTATCCTACTGAGCTATAGCCCCACAACTATTAAAAATTATAAATGATTTTTTTATAAAATGCAAGTTTTAATTAGAAATATTAACTCCTATTATTTTTCTTAAATGGCTTACCAATTGCCGCTGGTGGAGTAGCTCTACCAATAACTCCAGCTAAAGCAACTACAGTAAAGATATAAGGTATCATTTGTACAAATTCACTAGGAATTGCAAATCCTTGTAAGCGTATTTGTACTGCTTGGAAAAAACCAAATAACAACCCTGCTCCTAAAGCTCCAAAAGGAGTCCATTTTCCAAAAATCATAGCTGCTAAAGCTATAAACCCTCTTCCTGCTGTCATCCCTTCTCTAAAGATATTTAGCACACCCAAAGATAGATGAGCTCCAGCAAAACCAGCCAACATACCACTAATAATAACACATATATACCTAGTTAACTCTACATTTATACCAACTGAATCAGCTGCATGAGGGTGTTCTCCAATTGACCTTACCCTAAGACCAAAAGTAGTGTGAAATATTACATAATGGGCTACTAAAACAAATAAAAGACCAAAATAAACTGTTGGTTTAAAAGGACCCCAGTAAGGCAAAGAATTAACTGCTGGTGAAGTTCCAGAAGTATTAAAGAATACATTTAATAAAAATACTGTTCCTCCTGCTGCTAACATATTTAACGCTACTCCACTAACAACCTGATCAGCGTGATATTTTATACTAACAAAAGCATGAATAACAGCAAAAACACCACCAAAAACTGTAGCACCAATTAGTCCTAACCAAGGGCTACCTGTAAAATAGCTAATCAAGACTGCTATAAAAGCTCCCATTAACATCATACCTTCTAAAGCAATATTAATTATTCCAGACCTTTCACAAAAGATTCCTCCAATAGCTGCTATAACTAATGGTGTAGCCATTCTTATTGTTGCATAAAGGGTCTGTAAATTAAATATCTGGGTCAAAATATCCATCACTCATCCCCCTTTCCGTTTTTCTTAAATTTAAATAACCTTCTAAACACCAAATCAGCCGATACAAATAAGATGATAACTGCCTGTAAAATTACAACTAAATCAACAGGAACACCAGCCATCATATTCATATAAGTTCTACCATTAGATAAAATTCCAAATAATAAAGCTGCTAATAATACACCAAGGGGATGATTTCTTCCCAACAAAGCAACCGCAATACCTGTAAAGCCATACTCAGCAGAAAAACCACTACGATAATTATAAAATAAACCTAAAGCCCTTTCAGCGCCAGCCAATCCTGCTAACATACCACTAATCATCAAAGCTATTACTATATTACGAGCAGAATTAATCCCTCCATATTCAGCAGCATCAGGACTAATACCTACAGCTCTAATTTCATAACCAATAGTTGTCTTCCACAGTAAATAGTAAACAATAACTAAAACCGCTAAAGCAATTACAAAACCAATATTAAGGTATGAATGCATGTCTATCAAATTTGAAAATCTCCAAAACTTAGCACTTTCTTCAATAGTATGAGTTTGTACAGTTCCAGGTCTAGCCAAAACTTTTAAGCTTATATAAGCTACTAAACTATAAGCGATATAGTTAAACATTATTGTAGTTATTACTTCATGTACACCCAACTTGGCTTTTAAGATAGCTGGAATAAAGACCCATAATGCACCAGCAAGCATAGCTGCCATAACAGTCAAAGGTAAATGAATTAACATAGGAATACCTTGAAATGTACCTACCCAAGCAGCAGTCAACCCTCCTACCAATAGCTGACCTTCTCCACCAATATTAAATAGACCACACCTAAAAGCAAAAGCTACTGCCATTCCCGTAAAAATAAGAGGGGTAGTAGCAAGTAATGTGTCTGCTATATTATTCAAACTACCAAAAGCTCCATATAACAAAGCATGATAAGCTTGAATAGGGTTATAACCTGATAATAAAACCACAATAGCACCAATTATAAATGAAGAAAATATAGCTACTAAAGAAATAGCCATTTCTTTTAAAACTTTATTCCACTCTATGCCTGACATTATTTTGATTCCTCCTTCGACTTGCTTCCACCTGTCATTAATAAACCTAACTCTTCTTTAGTTACTTTATCAGCTTCTACTATGTCAACTATTCTCCCTTCATACATAACAGCAATTCGATCACTTAAAGACATAATCTCTGATAATTCAGCTGAGATTACTAAAACAGCCTTACCAGCATCTCTTTGTTCAATTATTCTTTTGTGAATAAATTCAATGGCACCAATATCAACTCCTCGGGTTGGTTGAGAAGCTATTAATAATTCTGGGCCAAAGTCAAATTCACGTGCTACAATAACCTTTTGTTGATTCCCTCCAGAAAAAGATTTTACCTTAGCATCTTTATTAGCTGGACGAATATCATACTCTTTAATTAAACGCTTAGCATTATCTTCTAAGGCATTAAAATCAAAGTTGATTCCTTTAGCAAATGGATCTTTATAATGGTGTCCTAAAACTAAATTATCTTCAACTGAATAATCTAAAACCAAACCATGTTTATGCCTATCCTCAGGAATATGACCAACTTTAGCTTCTCTAATATTACGTGCTGTAGAATTTAATAGTTCTTGGCCCTCTAATTTAAAGATACCTTCAGTAGCCTTAGTTAAACCCGTTAAAACTTCAACCAACTCACTTTGACCATTACCTTCTACTCCTGCAATGCCCAAAATTTCGCCTTCTCTAATTTGGAAATTTATATCATCTAAAACTTTAACTCCTTTATTATCATTAAGATTTAAACCTTTAACCTCAACTCTAACATCACCTAGATTAGCAGGTTCCTTGTCAACCTCTAACAAAACTTCTCTACCTACCATCATTTGGGCCAACTCTCTTTCAGAAGCTTGTGCAGTCTCTACTGTACCAATTGACTTACCCTTTCTTAATACAGTAATATGATCAGAAACAGATAAGACCTCTTTTAACTTATGAGTAATAAAAATAATCGATTTCCCCTGATCGATTAAATTATACATTATCTTATATAGACCTTCTACCTCTTGAGGAGTTAACACTGCTGTAGGTTCATCAAAGATTAAAACTTCAGCTTGACGATATAAAACCTTTAAAATTTCTACTCTTTGCTCCATACCAACAGATATATCCTTAATTTTAGCTAAAGGATCAACTTCTAAACCATACTCTTGAGAAAGCTTTCTTACCTTAGCAACTGCTTTATCAATATCAATTCTCCCTAAAGATTTAGTAGGTTCAGATCCCAAAATAATATTTTCTGTTACAGTTAAAGTAGGAACTAACATAAAATGCTGGTGAACCATACCTATTCCAGCATCAATAGCATCATTAGGATTGTTAATATCTAACTTTTGGCCCTTATAATAAATTTCCCCTTCATTTTGCTTATAAATACCAAATAAAATACTCATTAAAGTAGATTTTCCAGCACCATTTTCTCCAATTAATGCATGTATTTCACCAGCTTCTAAATCCAGGTTAACCCTATCATTGGCTAAAACACCAGGAAACCTTTTGGTAATATTTTTCATTTGTAGAATCTTTCCCATTTTTAGACCTCCCTACTAAAGATAAAGAAATTATAAACAAGTTGCTAAATTCATTTAGCAACTTGTTTATAATTAGACATATATGCTAATTTTGTGACATATAATCTGGCACTACAATATCACCAGAAATAATTTTTTCTCTAATTTCTTCGATCTCATCAATAATATCTTGAGGAATCATCTCTTTCATATCCTTAACTCTTGCTAAATCCTCTTCGCTTATATTACCCATTTCATATGCTTCTTCAACTGTTACACCCACTCTATCTAATGGGGATAAAGCTACTCCTGCACTCTCTAATCCATAAACTTGAATACCAGCTTCAAATCTATCCTCTGTAATTGCTAATACCGTATCATAAACAGAGTTGTCAACTCTCTTTTGCATACTAGTTAAGACATTACCAGAAGCAACCCAATCTTGATCTGAATCTACACCAATAGCATATAAACCTCTACTTTGGGCAGCTCTAAATAATCCACCACCAGTTCCACCAGAAGCATGATAAATAATATCTGCTCCAGCATCATATTGAGATAAAGCAATCTCTTGACCTGTTGCTGGATCATTAAAAGCGGCTGGTGAACTTCCAGCATAAGCAACTCTATAACTTACATCAGTACCTTTAACTTCATTAATATAATCAACTCCACTTGTATAACCTAGCTCAAACTTACGGATTAATGGCATATCCATACCACCTAAAAACCCAACTACAGTATCCTCTTTAATACCATCAAGCTCATTACGAGTTGTCATTAAAGCCGCAAAAGCTCCTGCTAAAAATGAACCTTCATGCTCAGCAAAAACCAAAGATGCAACATTATCATTTTCTACTACAGCATCGATAATAGCGAATTTAGTTTCAGGAAACTCACTAGAAACTAGTGCAATATCATCTTCTTGCATAAAACCTACTCCAATAACTAAATCAAAGTTATTACTTGCTAAAAAACGTAAGTTTCTCTCTGCTTCAGCAGTTTCACGAGGCTCCATATATTGAAAATCGGCAATCAGCCCATCTTCTTTAGCCCTTTCTAATCCTCTTAAAGCTGAATCATTAAAAGACATATCACCTTTTCCACCACTTGATAATACAATTCCTACTTTTAAACCTTCTTCGGTTGTTACTTCTTCTTCTCCTCCACAACCAACTAACAATGATGTTAACATTAATAATACTAATAACATTAAAATTGTTTTTTTCATTTTCACCCTCCTAGAGATTAATTTAATTTTAAAACATTCTTAACTACCATTAACACAAATTCAACACCAAATTTTATATTCCTCTATAAAATCGTAATTTTTTATCTATAAATATATAAAAAAACACCACCTACACACTTAAAATATACTTTGTTAGCATTACTTTTTAATGCTTATCATAGCAAAACCTTTTATATTATCTGCTATTAAATCTTGAACTTAAAATTAAAATCATCGGTTCTTCTATAAATCGAATTAGATAATAACATAATCCAAAAGGCCCTTAACCTGTACAGGTTAAGGGCCAACAATCATTAATTTAACATTCTCTCAACTCTATTTAAATTAACCTCTGCTCTACTGTAATTAGGATCTATCTCTAAAGCTTTCTGATAAGCTTGCTTGGCACCAACTAGATCTCCTTCATTTTCATAAGAGATACCTAAATTATTATAGATATAAGGAAGTTGTTGATTTAACGCAGTAGCCCTCTCTAAAACAGGTATAGCATCTGCATATCTTCCAGTACTAATATAAGCAAAACCTAAATTATTTAAAACATAATAATTTTTAGGATTTAACTCACTAGCTTCTATATAATTATCAATTGCTCTTTCATAGTTCCCTTTATTCATATAAGCCCTACCTAGGACATTATAAGCATCGGCAAAGGAATCATTAGCTTCAATAGACTTTTCTAATATCTCTATTGCCTCATCATTCTCCCTTAAATCCAAATAAACTCTTCCTAGATTAACCATAACACGATAATGGCTAGGATTAGCCTTATGAGCTGCTTTTAGCTGAGTTTTAGCAGCCTCTAGTTGGCCGGTATATCTATAACTAAGACCTAAAATATAATGAGGATACATCTGTCCAGAGCTATCAGAAATAGCTTTAATTAACTCTGGAATTGCTTCCTCATATTCCCCTGCTCTAAAATGCCTTAATCCCCTTTGATAGTCAGTCAATCCATCATCGGAATTTGCTAAAGCTATAAAAGAAGAACTAACGATTATAGCCCCTACCAATAATGTTACTAATATAATAATTTTATAATCTCTTTTCATTTATAATCACCACCAGATTAATTATTGAGATTATTAGCACTTAAATAATCTCTTAATTAAAATATTCTATCTAAAGGTGAAAATTCCTGCAATTAAATCTAGAGTTTCTTCTTTATATTATCAGCAAATTGGGCCAATCTGACCTTAGCAAGCTCTGGATTATGCAATCTATAATTTCCACACTGAACCTCATTAGTAGCTGGAACCTCTTCAGTCTTACTAGCCTCTTCAAAGGTCTCTACAATTTTTGCTCTAATAAGATTTATATCTCTTCTTCCAAAAAGGGTTAGATAAAATCCAGTTAAGCATCCCATTGGAGATAAATCAATTACCCCTGGGATAATATCTCTAATATTATAAGCTAAAAGATGCTCCATAGAGTGAATAATACCTGGGGCCAAGAAATCTTGGTTTGGCTGAGCTACTCTAATATCATATTTACTCACCACTCCAAACTCCTCATTCTCATAAACTACCGCCTCTCTAATATAGGGCGCTTCCACCTTTGTATGATCTAATTCAAAACTCTCTACTTTACTTTCTTTCATAGTTAATACAACTCCTTCTTTATTATAGTTACTAATATTATTTATCCATCAGCGATTATTATCCTGCTTTAATTAATAAGATCAGCTTTGAGCCTTAAGCTAAAAGATTAAAACTTCAGTTTAGCTAGTAGCTACTAGCTATTGGCTATTATCAATGCTTTAATCAGATCCTTATCCGCTCTTATCAGATCTTAGTCAGCGTAAATGCCTTTGACCTTGACCTTCTTAAACCTCAAGTGCAAAATCATCTGCGCTGATTCCAAATTCCTAAAACCCTGAACTTTTACAGGGTAAACAAATCTTTTTTTTCGGTTTTTTGGGCTAAAGTGATCTATCTCACAAAAAAATTTAAATTATTGGGGTACTATTAATAAGAAAGATAAATTGAAAATTAATACAAGGGGGAAACTAAATGTTTGATCTTTTTAAGAACAAGAAAGAAAAGGGTAACAATTCAGGATCAGCTGTTAAGATTGCTTTAGCACTAGCTGAAGCCTTCGACTGTGAAGTAAATGATCTACCTTTGAGTATTGTGC
Organism: Halonatronum saccharophilum DSM 13868; assembly: GCF_000517025.1. Classification (GTDB taxonomy): domain Bacteria; phylum Bacillota; class Halanaerobiia; order Halobacteroidales; family Halobacteroidaceae; genus Halonatronum; species Halonatronum saccharophilum. Next base: position 549,692 of record NZ_KI912097.1, on the reverse strand, counting down.
TATTATGGTTTGAGCAAAAAGCGGTAGCTATTTTATTGGGTCTATTTAACCTAGGTATCCAAGATATCTATGTTGGCCCGTCAGCTCCAGAGTTCTTATCTGAAAATGTAGTAAAGGTATTACAAGATAACTTTAATCTACAATTAACTGGGGACGTACAAGAAGATCTAAAGAAGATGTTAGGATAGTATATAATAAATATAAAAAGAGATAGTGTACAATATTATGTGTAAATGACTTTACAATAAAAAAAGAATCCTCCTTGAAAAGTTGAAATGATTAATCACCACAAAAAACCGCTCAACTCAAAGGAAGATTCCATATAAATAGTATAATCCAAGAACTATTGAATGGTCAAGTAAATATTTATGAATTAATAAAAATAAATTATTAGCTTTTTTCAAATATCCTAGTTCTATTAGAAAATCAATTTATACTACTAGCTGGATAGAAAGAACTAATAGTTTACCTAATTTAGAAGCAGCTGAAAAACTGATTTACTTGGAAGTGAATTATTATAATGAAAAGGTATAAGATTGCGCAAGAAAAATTTCAACATTTTTTGAGGAGCGATATTAATAATTTTATGTACATAAAATTATTGACACTACCCTAAAAGGTAACATAAACTTGACACAAACCTATATCTCTGTTATAAATAAGTTATAACTTAAAAGAATATTATATACTCATAACATTCTTTAAAATCTATTATGTAGGTGATTATTGTGGAAAATAATATAAGTATAGATCAGATTAGCAAACTAATCCAATGTAAAGAAGATCAATCAATTGCTCGATTTAATAATCTTAATCTCTACACAGCAGTACAGCCTATATTCAGCTTGGCCCATAAAAGAATAATAGGATATGAAGCCTTAGTTAGAGTTAAGGATGATTCAAAAAGATGGATTAGTCCAGCTTCCTTGTTTACTAAAAAATATGAAATATCTGAAGCTATACTATTAGACAGGTTGTGTAGATACCTTCATATAGATAACTTTAGCAAGAAGAACAATGATATTAATTGGCTTTTTTTAAATGTGTCCCCCCAAACCATTATTAAGGGAAAATATTTTGGTCAATTTTTCTCTCAACTTTTAGAAAAATTTAACCTGCCTCCTCATAGAATAGTTATAGAGATTGTAGAATATCCTATCGAAAATAATGAACTTTTATTAGAAAATATTAATTATTATAAAGATATTGGCTGTCTAATAGCTATTGATGACTTTGGTGCTGGTCATTCTAACTTCGATAGAATATGGACTTTAAATCCAGATATTGTTAAGCTGGATCGATCTTTTTTATTAAAAGCATCGAAAGAAAAGAAGATCCAGAAACTACTTTCTGGAATAGTCTCACTACTACACCAAACAGGATCTTTAGTATTAATAGAGGGGATTGAAAATAAAGAAGAGACTATGATTGCTTTAGAAAGCGGTGTAGACTTTGTGCAAGGATATTACTTTGCTAAGCCATCTTTAGATATAGAATCTTCATCTAAAATCAATCTTTCTTTAGAAGATATATTTTTAGATTATAAAAAGAATGAACTAAAAAAAGAGAAGGTAAATAAAAAAGAATATAATAAATACAAAGAATTTTTATCAATAATTATTAATAAAATCAAAAAAGGATATTCATTTAAAAAAAGCTGTCAATTTATTTTAAATGAAGATGAAGTTATTCGATGTTATTTACTTAAACCTAATGGTGTGCAGATTGGTGATACAATTGCATCAAACTCTTTAGTTAATGGAGATATCCGTTTCAAACCTCTTTATGATACTAATAGTGCTGATTGGTTTAGAAAGCCTTATCTAAAGAATGCTCTTCTTCACCCTAATCAGTTACAGGTAAGTGACCCCTACCTATCTATAACTGGAGCTCATATGTGTCTTACGCTATCTATAATGTTTTCTACAGAAGGTGGAGATAAAGTTTTATGTTGTGATTTGAGCTATTAATCAACAAAAATAAAAATTTCAAACTAATATTAGTCCTCCACCTTCTGCGTATACTTAGGTTTATTATCTCTAAGGTTTATATACACTGACCCATCGGTGTTTAAAATAGCCAATACCAAATCTAAAATATCCCCTACATAACACTTTCTCAATTCATTATACAACCAATTAAAGTCTAAATTATTCTGCTCTAAGAGCTCTCCATCCTTTATAACTCTTTAAAAGATCTAATTTATTCAACTAAGCTAGAAAACACTTATCCTATGGATAAGTGTTTTCTAAGTCTACTCTCTATTATCTCTTATCTATCATCTACTATCTGATTTAACGATTATGGTGAGGTAGTTTGCTTACCTTTTGAGCCGCTTCAACTACCACTCTTAGTATATCCATCTTAGTTTGAGTACTAGAAATATCTACACTATCTAAGAGTATTCTGCCTTCTTCACTCCCTGCATATCTAGGCTGAAGGTTTTTTAAGGCTAAAGCATAGATATCCCTTTGGCACTGCTTACAGTCACATAAATCTTCCCTCTCAGATAATACCTCTTTTATCTTTTCAACTACTTCTACCTCTAATAAATTGTTATTCATCTTCATCCCCCCTGCTAATTAGCTTTTATTACCATATATAACTAATCTTCATCTGAAGAATCATCAACCTCATACCTCTTAAACCACGGGTTACCTGTACCAAACTTTGTATCCAAAATTAACCCTAAAGCAAAGGCTGTTACAATTATAGAGGTCAATACTCCTATCACAGGCACTAATCTCACCAACCATAGAATAGTTACACCTATTAATAGTCTAAGGTAGACATTCATATTAGCTTTTGCTGTATTATTAACTCGATTTCCTACAAATAAGGCAACTCCTATATAACCGATAAATCTAATTATAAAAAAAGCGATTATTATAAAAGGAACTAAAGGAATACCTACAATAGATAATAATGTAGCAACAATAATTAGCGGAAATACTAATAAGGATAAAAAACCCTTTCCAATTTTTTTTAGAGGCTCTTCCTCAAGGGCCAAGGCCATAGCCTCCTCTTGTTTAGGTAATAAAGCATAGGTTAGAGCAACTAAAGCCAATAAAATAAGAAATCTAGATATCCTAAAAGACCATCTAAATAGATTATGTGGTAGAGAAAACTTAAACTTATCCCTTATAATTATTCCTCTTCCACCAATAATCTGAATATTATCTCCACCAACCTGAGCAGTTGGCCCTTCATTGACCCTTCCCATTATCGACACAAGATCACCATCAATTTTATTATTGATATCAATATTACCCATTATAGAAACAAGATCACCTTTTACTCTACCATCAACCTTTACATTACCCATAATCGCTACAACATCACCATCCACAACCATCTCTTCACTTATATAAATATCATCCATTATCTTAATTATACTTTCATTACTATCTACTATTAAAACTTCATCAGGTTGAGCCAAAATATCTGAGGATAAAACTACAAAGACTAAAGAAACAGCCAACATAAAAATTATAAAACCCTTCTTCATTCATCTCCTCCTCTTAGTTTGATTAAAACACTTAATAAAAAGTTAATCCTTTTATAACTATATTATTCATTATAAGTCCATAATTAACCTTTAAATTTTGAAATTTTATCCTAAGAAACTTTTATAATAATCACTTCCTTTTAATTATAACCTTTAAACAAGGAGAAAATAAAAAAACTTCCACCCTTTTAAGGGTAGAAGTTGAATATTTATTAATAGAATAATCCTGCACCTGGTCCAATTGGTAATCCAAATACAAACCATATAATTAACATAATAGTCCAAACTATTGAGAATGCAATTGAATAAGGTAACATTGTCGATATCAAAGTACCAATACCTATATTCTTATCATACTTCTTAGCAAAAGCAATGATAATTGCAAAATATGGCATCAATGGAGAGATGATATTTGTAGTTGAATCACCAATCCTATAAGCCATCTGAGCAAAATCAGGACTATAACCTAACTGCATTAGCATCGGTACAAATACTGGAGCCATAATTGCCCACTTAGCAGAAGCACTACCAATAAAGATATTGATTATACCAGATACAATGATAAAGGCAATAATCAATGGTAGACCAGTAAAGTTAATAGCCTCTAAGAAGTTGGCCCCACCTACAGCTAGAACAGTACCTATGTTTGACCAGTTAAAGTAAGCAACAAACTGACCTGCTGCAAAGGATAGAGCTATATAAACACCCATATCAGACATGGACTCTGACATAAATCCTGCCACATCTGAATCATTCTTAATTGTCTTAGTAGCTATACCATAAGCAAGACCTGGTACAAAGAAGAATATAGCAATCATCGGTACCATCCCTGCTACAAAAGGACTTGCACCTTTAATAATTTCTCCTGCATCATTTCTTAATATTCCAGCCTCTGGAATAGTCATTGCAGCGATTACACCAATTGCTACTAACAACCAAACTCCAGCCCATCTAAGACCTTTTCTTTCAACATCAGTTAACTCTTCTAACTCTTCAGCATAACTTCCTGTATATTCTCCAAATCTAGGTGCTACAACCTTCTCTGTCACCCAAGTACCTACTAAAGTGATCAAGAAAGTAGATGCAATCATAAAGTACCAGTTAACTGTTGGAGCTACTGTATATGCTGGATCTATTAATTGAGCTGCCTCTTGAGTCAACCCTGCTAATAGTGGATCCAAAGTTGAAACCAAAAGGTTAGCACTAAATCCACCAGAAACACCAGCAAAGGCCGCTGCTAAACCTACTAAAGGATGTCTTCCCTTAGCTGCAAAAATAATAGCTCCTAAAGGAACTAAAACTACATAACCTGCATCAGATGCCACATTGGACATAATACCAGCAAATACAACTGCTGCTGTAATGTACTTATCAGGAGCACCTAGAACCATCTTCTTCAAAGATGCACTGATAAGACCTGATTTATCAGCAACACCTACACCTAACATAGCTACCAATACAGTTCCTAAAGGCGCAAAACCTGTGAAATTGGTCGTTGCTTCAGAGAATACTCTTCTAATACCATACTTAGATAATAAATTAGTAACCTCTAACGTCTCTCCAGTCCCCGGGTGATTTACACTAATCCCAAATAAACTTACTACCCATGATAAAACCAAAGTCAAACCAGCCAAAATAAAAAATAATGTGATTGGATGGGGTAACTTATTCCCTACTCGCTCTACCCCGCTTAAAAATCGATCCGTCATGCTTTTCTTCTTACTACTCATTAATAATACTCCTCCTCTTTTAATTTAAATCTAAAAATTTTAATATTGCATACTGACATTAGTAATTCTATAGATTTAATCTAAATTCCTGCATACTTCTTGAAAAAAGTTTTAGATGAGTATTTTGATTAGCTTTGTTACTGTTAAACCACAAAAAATAAAGGCTTAGTCAAAAGCCTTTATTTCCGTGCTCATTTGCTTGAATGCTCGGAGTAATATGAAAGCCTTCCCTACAGGTCTCAAGAGACCTTCCGTGCTCATAACCTTCACCAAAAAGATTGTGAAGGTTATTTCGCTACACCAGCTACACAGGTGGGCATTATATTAATAGAAACTTCATCTCCTCTTTTAATTATCCGTTCTGGATTGACATGAACTAAGAGGTTATAGGTCTTTTCATCTAAGGATACTCTTACAACAATATCAGTGATATCACCTTTATATAAAACATCCTCAACTATCCCTTCAATCGACCCTTGAGGATCTACCTTTAAGCTATTAGGACGAATTGATATAGTAACTTTATCACCCGGCTGCTTTCCTTTGGTATGTTGATGCTGGCAAGAAAAGGTTCCTAGATCAGTTATTACGCTCTTGCCATCAGAATCTATAATTCCATCTACTAGATTAGATTGCCCAACAAAGGAGGCTACAAAGGTTGTCTCGGGGATTTCATAGATTTCTCTAGGTGTCCCCTTCTGTTCAACCTTACCCTCATTCATAACAATTATTTTATCAGATATAGATAAGGCCTCTTCTTGGTCATGGGTGACAAAGATAGCTGTAGCATTGCTCTTTCTAATAATACGGGTTACATCACGTCTCATCTTCTCCCGTAAGCTCATATCTAAATTACTAAAGGGTTCGTCTAAAAGAACTACTGCAGGATCTCTTACTAGAGCTCGGGCCAAGGCTACTCGCTGCTGTTGGCCCCCAGATAGCTCTGCTGGATACTTCTTAACCTGACTTGCCAAACCTACTAACTCTAAAGTCTCCAAAATCTTAGCCTTAGATCCCTTTTTATCCTTAAGACCGAAGCCAACATTCTCTTCTACACTAAGGTGTGGGAAGAGAGCATAATCTTGAAAGACCATACCTACACTTCTCTTCTCTGGCGGTATCCAAGAATCTTTAGAGGCTACCCTCTCTCCTCTAATTACTATTTCTCCATCACTTGGGCGCTCAAGACCAGCAATCAAACGTAATAAAGTGGTCTTTCCACATCCACTTGGCCCTAGAAGGGTGACAATCTGACCTGCTTCTACGCCAAAGCTTACTTTATTAACTGCAGGAACCTCAAATCCCGAAAAATTCTTAGTAACATTACTCAATTCAATAATCATATAATCCATCTCCTTCTTATTTCAAATTGATAATTGATAATGGCTAATTGATAGTTAATCAAAACCTCTAATAATTTTAAAACTTTTAACTATCAACTATCAATTGACAACTATCAATTAGTAACTCTTCTCTTCTTGTGAGAATAAAATCCACAATGAAAAGGAAGATATTATAACTAATAATAAAGCTGGAACCGCTGCACGGGTATAGAATGCTTCAGTAGTAGCATTCCATATCTCCGTTGTCAAGGAACGAAAACCTATTGGACTTAACAACATAGTTGCTGGTAACTCCTTCATTGTCGTTAAAAAAATAAGGGCTGCCCCTGTCAATATCCCTGGGCGAATCAAAGGTATTGTAACAGAGCGTAAAATTTTAAATCTAGAACAACCCATAGTTAGACCTGCATCTTCAATATTTGGGCCAAGTTGCAATAAAGAACTACGCAATGACCCCATGGCTTGAGGTAAGAATAAGATAATATAAGCAAAGACTAATAATGGCATAGTCTGATATAAAGAGCTTGCATAGTTGGCCCCAAAGAAGACTAAAGATAAAGCAACTACTATACCAGGTAAAGCATAACCTGCGTATGTCACCTTCTCTAAAAGGCTACTAGCCTTGCTTTTATATCTTACAGATAGTATAGCTACAGGTAAGGCTACTATTATACCAACTATAGCAGTTATACTAGCAGCATAGAAGGAGTTAAAAGCTGCCTCCCAACGCAATATAAAGACTTCTCCCTGTATCAAACCACGAATAAGCCAGAAAAGACTAACTCCAACTGGTAGGACCAAAGCCAATAAAACGATTATAGTACAGAATATAAGTGCAGGCCATTTCCAATAGCCTAAAGAAACCTTCATTAATTTCCTCTTTGCACCACTACCTACTTTATGATAACGATCTTTACCCCTAGTTCTCATCTCCAAACTAACGATAAACATAGTTAATAAGACCAATACAAGGGCCAACACAGAAGCATAAGTACGATTAAAAGAACCTCGATATTGAAGAAAGATAACTCTAGTAAAAGAATCAAACTGCAACAATGATACTGCAGCAAAGTCACTTAATGTATAAAGAGCTACTAAAAGCCCACCTCCAGCAATTGCAGGACGCAATTGAGGAAAGGTAACTTTCCAAAATATCTGCCAAGGACTTTGGCCCAAGGTGCGCGCAGCCTCCTCTTGGGATTGATCCATCCCTAAAAGAGCACCTCTTACCGACAATAAAACATAAGGATAACTTAATAAGGTTAAAACTGCCCAGGCCCCAAAAAAACCATAGATACCTGGGTTATAGGATATATTAAAGAGATCTGTAATGAAAAGATGAACTATCCCACCATATCCAAAGGCGGCTACAAAAGCAAACCCCCCCACCAAGGATGGTATTACAAGAGGAACCATAGTTAAGATTGACCATATCCTCCTCCCAGGAAGATCAGTCCTTACTGTAAGCCAAGCAAGAGGAACAGCAATAGTTATAGTCGAAAGGGTCACTGCCCCAGCTAAAGCTACAGTATTCAACAATACCCTTATTGTCTGCTCACGTAAGAGTAAATCTAAAAAGTCCTCTGCTCCCCATACCCTTATAATCAAATAAAACAAAGGTAACGACATAGCAAGGGCTACAAAAACCACCGGAATCAATATAAATGCCGGAGCCTTAAAAGGCCAAGTCAGTTGGCCCTTTCTAAATAAATTTATTTTATCACCTATATCTGAAAATTTAAGTTCCATTATATATCCTCCACCTTTTTAGCACTTCTTGTCAAGAAGCTCAAGTATCTATTAATTTCCAAGAATAAATTCCGACTTTTTTCAAAAATATTTAAAAAAACATTTCTTCTTATCATCCTAGCCCTCCCATTAACTAGTACTATCTTAGTATGTATATCATCCTTGAATTTAGTAATAATTTCAATCGACAACTACAACTTTCATTATATTGAAAACAATTATCAAAGTCAAGAGGTAAATAGAAGGAATCTTATTATTCTTATGATTTTACTTTGTTTTTTAAGGGAGGTTTTATGAGATTTATTGAAACTATATAGTAATATAGTTGCACTTTTGTGCAACTAGTAATCAGTGATGAGTGACGAGTAATGAGTAAGATTAAAACCTAAAGACCTCTTATTCAAATTTAGGCAACAAAGGGGTTTTTTAAGGTTTTACCCATTACTCATTACTGATTACCCATTACTAGTGGCACGAAAGTGACACTTAATTACTTATTAACCTTCACTTTTACAAAAAATAAAAACCTAGAACTCGCCAGTCTAACTGACAGTTTCTAGGTTTTTAATATAATTTAACTTCCTAATTATAATGCTCCTACTTCTGATAATAACTCTAATGTTCCTTCTAAATCTTCAATATCAGATAAATCGATATCTGGAGTATTAATCTCTTCTAAAGGCTTTAGTAATGGATTATCTACAACCATACCTTTTACAGTTGGATATTCATTATTTCCCTCAACAAAGTGTTGTTGAACCTCTGGTGTTAACAAGAATTCTATAAACTTATTGATTGCCTTATCATTATCAGCAGTATCCAAAGCTCCTATACCTGCTATATTGATCATAGAACCGGCATCATTTGTGGTATATAAATGTCTTACTGGGAAGCTTTCTCCATATTCTGCTAAGAATCTAAATAAGTAATAATGATTCACAAAACCTATATGTGCTTCTCCTCTGCTAACTCCCTCTACAGTACTTGTATTGTTATGGTACCTAAGTGGATTGTTAGCTTGGATTCCACGTAACCATTTCTCTGCTCTCTCATCCCCTTCTATAACACGCAAAGCTGTTACAAAGGCTTGGAAAGATCCATTAGTAGGTGCCCAGCCGATACGTCCTTCCCATTCAGGCTCTGTAAAACCCCAGATAGTATCAGGTAGTTCATCCTCATTAACCTGGTCAGTATTATAAGCAACAACTCTAGCTCTTCCTGATATACCTAGCCATTCCCCTTCTGGTGATCTTAATCTAGAATCAACTTTATCTAAATACTCTTGAGGTAAAGTTTGAAGGCGACCTTCCCTAGCTAATGCTCCTAATGCACCTGCATCTTGAGCAAAGAAGATATCTGCAGGGCTATTATCACCCTCTTCTAGAATTGTAGCAGCCAACTCTGCAGTATCTCCATATCGTACATTTACTTCAATTCCTGTCTCTTCAGTAAACTTATCAAATACTGGTCCAATCAAATTTTCAGATCTTCCAGAATAAATGGTTATCTCCTCTTGGTTACCCCTTCTAAACCAACCAAAGAAGGCCTCTGTAGTACTACTAAAACTTAACAATAAAACTAATGCCAATACTCCTACTCCTAATAAAGTCCTTTTCTTAAACATCTTTCTTCCTCCTTATATTTTATAAATATTATTATGTAGAGTTTTTAGCTCTTTTAACCGAAAACGATTATCATTTCCAGCTCACAATCTTATTATATTGAAAACCATTATCACTGTCAAGAGGTAATTAAAAGAAATTTTATTTTTCCCATAACTTTACTATGATTTAAAGTTGATAAAGTGATAGAATATTATTAATAGCAATTAAGTGTCTGTGTCAGTTAGAATTTAAATTCTTGAATTTGCTGACACAGACACTAACACTATTAAAAAGACTAGAAAGGTGAAGAAAATGAAGAAGATACTTATATTAATTGTTCTTTTATTGACAATAGTCAGTCTACAGGAGGTAGGATATGCAGATAATCTATTCTACTTTGAAATTCTTGAAGCAGATACCTCCTTTAAAGAGATTGGAGGAGAAATTACTCTGAATAATGGATTTAGATTAAAAGGAGATTATAACTTCAGCAGGATAAATCAATATAGCATAGGATTGGATATAAGTAAGGCTAATCTATCTATAATGAAAGATATCTTTAACACAGAGAACTTAAAAGGGAGTTTAGGAATTGGGTATGACTATGGCAGTGCTCACCTATCTTCAACTTACTTCCCCGAAATGGAGGTAACTTCTAAGGAATCTGGGTTTAATATCGGGGGTCAAGGAGAAGTAAAGTTAGATGATAAATTCTCAGCCTTTGGAGAGATTAACTTTAGTCCTAGGGCCAACTTCCGAAGCAGAATTGAAGGCAAAGAGGATAAAAGTATAAGTAATACTAATAGCAAGTACTTCGGTAAAATAGGTACAAAGATAAAGATAGCCGATAACCTATCAGGAAGGGTTGGTTATAGCTTCACAAGATATAAAGATAAAAGCAATACATCTCTATTGGAAGATGGAGAAGTAGAAGAAAGTCTAAACAATAACCAATCAGGTATATTCTTTGGTTTAGAGACAAGATTTTAGTCAGCTATCAGCTTAAACCTAAAAAACCTTAAATTCAAAAGATCTGACAGTGATTAAGTTCTGATGTTAAAGTTAACCACTATATCTAAAGAATCATAATTTTCTAGATAACAAAAGAACCTAGGAGCATTTGACTAAATGCTCCTAGGTTCTCTACTGATTACTCATCACTCATTACTCTTCACTAATCAATATTTCTTATCTTCAACTATCTCTCTAGTATCCTTTAGACTTTCAAAGACCTGGTTATGTCTTTTAGCAGCTACCCCCATAAAGATAGTATCTATAAGGTTTAACTGGGCTATCCGAGAAGCCATAGCCCCACTTCTAAAGGTATTCTCTACATAAGCTATAAATAAATCTATATCTGAAAATTCTAATATTGGCGACTGACCATACTGAGTAATAGCTATAGTTGTTGCCCCTCTCTTTTTCCCTTCTTTTAAAGCTTCTATAACATCCTTTGTCCTTCCAGAGGTAGATATACCTATTGCTACATCCCCTTCTTCCATATTGGTTGCTGAGGTCAATTGCATATCACTATCTAAGAAAGCAAAGGTTGGAATATTAATTCGCATAAATTTATACTGAAGGTCTAAACCTACTATTGCTGAAGCACCTATACCAAAGATATAAATTCTTTTGGACTCGCTTATTTTATCAATAGCCTTTTCAAGATTGTCAAGACTTAAAACCTCCTTGGTATCCTCAATAGCTTGCATACTTCCAGCAGATATCTTAGCTAAGATATCATTAGGCTTATCTCCTATCTTTATCTTCTCATGGATAATACCCTCCTTATCTGAAGAAGTAGATAGATCATAAGATATAGATAGCTTAAGGTCCTTATAACCTTTCAAATCTAAAGTTTTACAAAACCTAACTACACTAGCTTCACTAGTTCCACTAAAATTAGCTAGATCTGTTATTGATAACCCTATAGCTCTATCTGGATTATCTAAAATAAACCTTGCAATCTTCTCTTCTGAAGGTTTAAAGGTCTTTAGACCCTGTTTAATCTTTGTTAGAATTCCTTTTAACATATTTATCTGCTCCCTACTCTCTATAATTATAGTAACAAAGTGAAACTTTATTACTATTAATTTCAACTAGTCCTACATACCATTTAATTATAACAAAAAACTAAGCAAGTATCTACCATCAAATACTAGATGTATAAACCTCTATTCCTTCTATGAAGGTTCTTTTAACATTAAAATTAGAATCAAGAACTATTAAGTCTCTATCTTTACCCTTTTTAATGCTCCCCTTCTTATCTTCAAAATTCAACCTTTTGGCTGGATTTAAGCTGATTAACTTTATAGCTTGGGCCAACTCCACCACATGGGTTCCTGTCTTTAAGATATGATCTGGTTCATTAAAACCTACATGACCATTGGTCCCAATCCCCAAAACCTGTAGGTCTATACCCCCAGCCCTATCTATCTTTTGATCATACTCCTTACAGAATTCCTCTAATTTATCAATATCTCCACTAGGTATATTTATTCTATCCTCTGAAAGGTTAACCTTATTAAAGAAATTATCAAACATATAATAGTTATAACCTCCTTATATTAATATACCGTGTGCCATACAAAGAGAGCAGCTCTTTATAGGGCAATTATCTGCTATCTATTATCTATCAATAACTAATCTTTCCCATAATCACCGGCTTATCAGCTTCTGTTACACTGGGAACATTATTTGAATTTCCATTTATAGTTTCATTAGCGAGTATAGCAAAAGCTATAGCTTCTTTGGCATCACTAGAATAACCAAGGTCTTCTTGTAATCTAACTGTAACACCATCTAACTCTTTTCTAATCATATTGATCAAAGTAGGATTATAGCTACCTCCCCCTGCAATTATCACTCCATCTAAATTATTTTTAGGCATAACCCACCTTTTATAATTATAAGCAATAGATCTAGCGGTAAAAGCTGTTACCGTTGCTACCATATCTTCATCCTTTATCCCCAACTCTCTGCACCTAGTAAAGAGCTTCTTACTAAATTGGAGACCAAAATCTTCCCTACCGGTAGTCTTAGGTGGTTTAGCTTGGATATAAGGGGTGGACATCAATTCATCTAAAAGATGAGGTATAACCTTACCTTTGCCCCCAAGCTTACCATCTTTATCATAACCTAGCTCACCTTTAGTAATAAGAGAAACTATGGCATCAATGATCATATTCCCTGGCCCTGTATCAAAGGCATAGACATCATCTAAGTTGGCCCCTTTAGGGATTATAGTCACATTCCCTATTCCACCTATATTCTGAAGAGCAAGAGTCTTATCTTGATTGCTATAAAGAATATATTCAGTATAGGGTACTAAGGGAGCCCCATGTCCCCCTGTAGCTACATCTCTAACTCTAAAGTCTCCAACTGTTAGAATTCCTGTCCTCTCAGCAATAACACTTGGTTCAGCAATCTGTAAAGTGCTCTTTTGAGGAAGGTGGTAAATAGTCTGACCATGAGAGCCTATCAAATCGACTTCACTTGGTGCAACACCTGCCACTTTGCAGGTATCTAAAGCAGCCTTAGCAAACTCTTCCCCTAAGTCAAAGTTTAACTGGCAGATTAAATCAACCGATGACTCCTCTATAGAACAAGCTCTCATAACCTTACTTTTTAACTTCTTATCTAGGGGATGATTATTGAATTTTATCAAATCAACCTGGGTATCAAAGCCCTTACCTTTAATCTCTACTAAAGCTGCATCTATACCATCTAAAGAGGTTCCCGACATAAGACCAATTGCTAAACGTTTATCTTTATTGTAGATATTTAATAGTTTCTGCATATCTAATCCCTCAATTCCATAAAACCTATTAGTTCTATTTCCTTATCATCTAAGTACTTTTTAAGCTCTGTACTGGTTAAGACCTCTAACTCCCTCTCTCTTTGCTCATTATAACTACTGATCTCTTTTAACTCTTCATCAGCAATAGCAGGATGGGTCATAATCTCAATTGTTCCACCTTCAAAGCTATTAATTATCTTCTTTAGGTTCTCTACGTTGGCCCCTTCTCCATAGAAGTCCATACTGAAATGATCAGTTGTCATAACACCCTCTCGATTTATCTCTTCTTTAACTTGAGAATTTGGTTGGCGTAAAGGTAAATCATACTCCTTAGCCAATTTGATTACAACTCCTCTTACCCCATCATCACTATGAATATGATGGTGACTATCTAAATGAGTTAAAGTCAATCCGCTCCCTAAGAAGGTTTCAATCTGATTTCTAAGTTCAAATTCAACCTCCTTTAAATTCATAACTGGCAAAAGCTCTCCCCTTCTTCTATAAAACCTTTTTTCATCAGCTATTAAGGTAGGAACTTTATCTAAAGAAGAAATTGGACTTCCACAGGTCAAGGTTAAATGAAGCCCTAAGCCCTCTATACCATTCTCTTTAACTAACTTTATAGCATCTTGAGCCTTAGACATGTTAATCATAATAGTTGTAGCCCTAACAACCCCATCCTTCATCGCTTTGATAATACCTTCATTACATCCATCAGTCAAACCAAAATCATCGGCATTAACAATTAACCTCTTCATTTCTTATCAACTCCAATCTTCGAGTTTAGAATATAAATAGCTAAGTGGCACTTAAACGTTATAATGTAGGTGCAGACCTATGTGGATGCGGTTTATGCGGTTTTCACGGAGAATTTTTGCTTTTTTAAAACTTGTAGGTCTACCCGAAATGATATACTAACCGTTATATCTTCAAAAGATTAGATCAAATATTAATGAGATTCTATTTCTGGTGAATCTCTGGGTCTTAGCAGACCCTTCGCCAAAACCATATCAACACAGGTTCACCCTACAAATATAATTTTTACGAAAGCTATGCTTTATTACTAAATTGTGGTAAATAATCTCTGTTCTGCTCTATAATCTCATCCAATAGCCCCTTAGCTACTTTGACAGAGGGGATTAAAGGATGTAAAGCCAAGGCCTGTAAAGATAGTCCATAATCTCCACTAACTCCTGCTTCTACAGATAACTCTTCATAGGCCTTAACACTTTGAATCAACCCATAAATAGTCGGTGGTAGCTTTCCAACTGTAATTGGGTGGGCTCCAGTGCTATCTACAAGGGCATTAACCTCGATAGAAACATCATCGGGCAAGCCTTTTATTGTACCATTATTTCTAACATTTACAGTATGAACTTCCTTCTTATCATTATAGATTGCACTGATCAATGATACTGCTGCATCTGAATAATAGGCTCCTCCACGTTGCTCTAATTGTGGTGGCTTAATATCCAACTCTGGATCATCATAAACCTCAAATAACTGTTTTTCGATTCCCATAACCTGCTCTGCTCTAGTTCCTTTATCACTATTTGCTGCTTCTATCTCATCAGCCACCAGATCATCGGTCATATAGTAATACCTATGATAAGGGCAAGGAATCATCTTTAAAGATTCTAAAAGATCCTTATCCCAGTTAAGATCAGGAATATTCTTCATAGTAAGCTCTGCTCCATCAGCTAGCTTATCAATTACCTTCATAGTTACATCTTTGCCATCTAGATAAGCACACTTGCCCCATACTAAATGGTTTAACCCTACAAAGTCCATCTTAACTCTATCACTATCAACCTCTAATATCTTAGCAACCATCTTAACCATACCGATAGGTACGTTACATAGACCTATTGTCTTAACATTGGTATGCTTTAATATAGCTTCTGTAATTAATCCAGCTGGATTGGTAAAGTTGATCAACCAAGCATCTGGGGCCAATTCCTCAATATCCTTACAGATATCCATAATCACAGGAATAGTTCGCATAGCCTTAGCAAAACCACCCGCCCCTGTAGTCTCTTGACCTAATACCTCATACTTTAAAGGTATTCTCTCATCTCTAGATCTAGCTTCTAAACCGCCAACTCTAAATTGGGTACTTACAAAATTGGCATCTTTGATAGCTTCTCTTCTATCTAAAGTAAGCTTAACATCTATATCCAAACCTGATTTCTCTACCATTCTCTTAGCAAGGTTTCCTACTATATCTAACTTCTCTTTACCATCTTCAATATCTACAAGATAAATCTCTCTTACAGGTAGTTCATCTGCTCTTTTAATAAACCCTTCGAGCAACTCTGGAGTATAATTACTTCCACCACCGATTACAGCAATCTTTAAACCTTCCATGAATTATCCCTCCATCCTTTTTTCTAACTCTTCAATACGCTTATATAGTCCAATCATATGTTCTATCAGACTCTTTTCTGCAATTGTTGTCATCAAATGATCTTGAGCATGTACTGATAAAAGAGACATATCTATATCTTCTCCATTGATCTCCTTTTGGATTAGATCAGTTTGAGCACCATGAGCTACACCAATACCACCTTCGGCTTCCTTTAACTTCTCTTTAGCAGAATTATACTCTCCTTTTTGAGCAATCTTTAACGCTTCATATGCATTACCCCTTGCCTCACCTGCATTAACAATAATTGAAAACAAAATTTCTTCCATATTCATAAAAAACTCCTCCTTTATATATTAGCTACTAGTCTCTAGCTACTAACTTTTAGTTAAAAACTTTAAATCCTATTTTAATGCGATTATTTTTTGCTAAATAGCTAGTGGCTATTTACCATTAGCTATTTAGCTCCACTTCTATAAAATAGCAGGTAAATTTACCTGCTATTTTATAGAAGTACCAGCTTTTAGCTGATACTTCTTAAACTGACTTAAATCTGTTCTCCAGCTTCACCTTGTTCTTCAGCAACTAATTTTTTCTCATAAGCCTTAAAGAATGGATAGTAGATTGCTGCCATTATTGCAAAGTTGACTAATACCAAGATTACTGCTCTAAAGTCTCCACCTGTTGCTAAGTAAGCACCAATTGGAGCAGGTAAAGTCCATGGAGCAAGAATTGAAGGTCTAGCTACTAAGTTAAAGTACATTGCAAAGTAAGTCAATATACCTGTAATAATTGGCCCTAATATAAATGGTATTGCCAGGATTGGGTTTAACATAATCGGGGCACCAAAGATTACTGGCTCATTAATATTACAGATACCTGGGATTATACTTGCTTTACCTAATTTCTTTAAATAACTTGATTTAGAGAATAACATCCACATTACTAAAGCCACTGTTGCTCCTGAACCACCAATCCAGATAAACCATTGGAAGAATGGTTCTGGAGCGATATTAGGTAGAACCTCTGCTCCTGCTGCAACTGCCTCGACATTCTCATCAAGTAATGTTAACCAAATAGGTCTTGCTACAGCACCAACAACTGATACTCCATGAATACCTGAAGCCCATAATAGAGTGATTAAGATTATCGGTACCAGTACACCTGGCAAGGTATTACCTGCAGTTACTAAAGGTCTAAATATCTCCATGATAAAGGTATGAATATCAAAACCTAATACATGTACAATAATCCATACAAAAGGGATGATAACACCAGCAGGAATTAAAGCTTCAAAGGATCTAGCTACAGAATCTGGAACCTCTTCTGGCATCTTGAACATAATATTTCTTTCTTGTAAGAATCTTAGAATCTCTACTGCTACAAAAGCCATAATAATGGCTACAAATAATCCACCACCACCAAGTTTATCCATAGGCAATACAAATCCTACTTCATCAACCATTTGAGGTGTGACAGTTAAAAGAAAAGTCGCTAAAGACAATAGACCTCCCGAAACCCCATCTAACTTATAAGACTTGGCAAGACTATGACCGATACCATAAGAAGCATATAGTGCCATAAGACCCATAGTCAACCTAAAAGGAAAGAGTATGGTACCCAAATGTGGTTCAACTAATTCAGCCAAAAATGGTATAGGTGGGAAGGCAAAGATCAAGAAGAAACTTCCTATAATAATCAATGGCATAGTAGATACGATACCATCACGTACAGCCCTTAAGTGTCTTTGTTCTGCCAACTTTGTCATTGGTGGCATTAAAACCTTTTCAATAAATTTAAAGAATTTATTCATGATAATCCCCCTTTAATTTAATTTATTTAGATTAACTCCTTTACTTGTTGGAGTAGCTTTGGTCCGCCTAAAGGCCCATAACCTTGAGCATCAATAACAGCAATTGGAGTTTCTGCTTCCTCTGCTGCTTCTTTAAAGACATCTAGTCTATGCCTTACTTGAGGTGCAACTAAGACCAAGTCCCAACCATTACTTAAAGTATCTTCATACTCACCAGTTCCTACTGCTTTTATCTCAGTTTCCATACCCTCTTTTGTAGCTTCCTTCTTAAGTGCCTTAACTACAATAGCACTTGACATACCTCCAGAACATACAATTAATATTTTCTTCATTCTAATATCCCCCCTATTAGTTAATTGCTTTACGTACAAAACCATCAGCTTCCTCCAACTTATTTACTGCTTTCTTATAAGAGAAATTACCTTTAATCATTACAATTGCTATCTTAGGGTTATAATTTGCTGCCTTTAAAGCCTTATGTGCTATGCTATAATCAACGCCAGTTGCTTGCATAACTATTGATTTGGCCCTTTCTACAAGTTTCTGGTTGGTTGGCTGTACATCGACCATCAAGTTCTTATAGACCTTACCTAATTTTATCATTGATGCAGTCGATAACATATTTAGAACCATCTTTTGGGCTGTTCCCGATTTTAATCTTGTAGATCCTGTGATGACCTCCGGGCCAACAACTGGACTGATAGGGATATCTGCGATCTGACTGATCTTAGAATTTTGATTACAACTTAAAGCAACTGTTGTAGCTCGAATTGACTTAGCATATTCTAAAGCTCCTATTACATAAGGTGTTCTACCACTTGCAGCAATGCCAACGACTATATCCTTAGAACCAAAGTCAATCTCTTTTAGATCCCTCTTACCTAGATCATAGCTATCTTCTGCCCCCTCTACAGCATCTACCATTGCCTCCTTCCCACCAGCTATAATTCCTATGACCTTATCTGGTGATGTTCCAAAAGTCGGAGGACATTCAGCAGCATCCAAAATACCTAAGCGCCCACTGGTTCCAGCACCTATATAAACAAGACATCCACCTTCTTTTAAGACTTTAACTATAGCTTCTACTGCCTTTCCTATCTGGGCTATCTCTTTTTGAACAGCTAAGGCTACCTTTTGATCTTCTCCATTTATTAGCCTTACAATATCAACTGCTGACCTTTCATCAATATCCTCTGTATTGGAGTTCTTAACCTCTGTTACTAGGTCTTCTAACTTGCATTCCATCTAGATATACCTCCTTCCCTTAATAGCGACAGTGTTAGTGTCTTTGTCAGCTAAATTATTTTAGATACCCCCATTGTCACTATCACTTACTCTCATTCTTTCTTTTAAATAATTTAAATCATATTCTACACCAAGGTCATTCCAGCCTATTATGAGGGCTCCTATTCCTGCATCAAATAAAGGGGGATTTATCCTTATATTCTTATGCTTACTTATTATTCTATCCCTTAACTGATCCTTTAATAAAGGGATATTGGTTAATAGTCCTCCTAAAAAAGAAATATTGACCATCTTAGCTTCAGGGCTTAACTTATAAATAATCTGATCAGCTATCTTAGCCAACTCCTCTACCCCTGTTTGAACTATCTGTTGGGATGCCTTGTCACCTCCCTTGACCTCTTCAAAGACTAAGGGAGCCAACTTAGCTACATCATTCTTTCCTGTATCAGGGCTATAGATGAAGTCAATTATCCCCTCTGCTGAGGATATATCAAGTTTCTTCATCACCTTATCGGTTAAAGTTGTAGTTTCTTCTCTTCCATCATAAGATTTCATAACCCCCTCTAAAATCCTACGACCAAAGTAATAACCACTTCCTTCATCACCAATTAAGTGCCCCCAACCTCCTACTCTAAAGAAGTTCTTATGAGAATCTATGCCATATGCTATGGAGCCTGTTCCAGAGATTATTATTATCCCCTTCTCTTCTCCATGGGCACCGACAAGTCCAGTTTTGGCATCATTATTAATTAGAAGCTTGGCCTTAATACCTAATTTGGAGAATATCTCTTCTACTATAAGCTTATCCTTCTCCCGATCAACTCCAGCTGCTCCTATTGATACTATAGAGATATCTTCATAACTTATCTCGGTACTCTTGCATAGATCCCTGATTATCTTTTGAAAATTTCTTTCAACCTCTTTCAATCCTGCAGATTGGTAATTTCCCGACCCAGCTAAGGCTAAAGCTAAGAGATTTCCTTTATCGTCTCCTAAGTAACCTAAGGTCTTTGACCCGCCTGCATCAATACCTATAATATAGCCCATAATTAACACCTCTTTTTAAAAGTTAAGCCCTTAATTACTTAACTTAATTATATTATAACCTTTATGGAGGTTATTTTCAACTATTTTTTTAAAAATGTAGTTAATTTTCTTTATGTGATTGTTTAAAAAACCTCTCAAAGCTTGATATGACTAGCTCTTAGTCGCTGTAAAAAACTTTTATATTATTTGTAAATAATATAAAAAGACCAGCCAAGGTGGCTGACCTGAAATAAAAAGATTATTTATATTTACTTTATAAAGTATTAAAACTCAAATTCTCAACCTCTTTTATCAATTGAGTTAACCTCTTACTTCCATCAACTAAACCATCTATCGACTTCCCTATCTCTTTAGCAATATATATTATATCATCTGTAGATCTTTTTATCTCATTACTACCTTTAATTAATTGATCAACTGAATTTGCCGTTTTGCCTACTTGCATTACTGTATCTTCTACAGCTTTTTCAATACTTTTAAATACACCTCTCGTTTCTTCTATAATCTCTTCTCCCTCTTTTGCTTTCTTTTCTGCTTTTGCAACTGAATCTAAACCTCTTTATGATTCTACCTGTGTCCTAACAATAAGACCGCTAATTTCATCAATGGCTTTAGCAGTTTCATCAGCTAATTATCTAATTTCTGTACTTACAACCGCAAACCCCTCACCATATTTTCCAGCTCTTGCTGCATTTAATGCTAATAAATTGGTTTGTTCAGCTATATTATTAATTAAGTTAATAATTTTACTAATATGCTTAGAATTATCATTCAAACCTTTAAGCCTAGATACTGTATCTTCAATACTTAAGTTTATACCTTTAATGCTTTCTATAGTAGAACTTATATTCTCACCACCAAAATTAGCTTCCCCAGAATAACTTGCTACTTCATAAGTACTATCAGAAATTTCTTCAGTGCATTGTACCATATTTTCTGCCAAAACCTTAGTATCATCAATGATTATATTACGATTTTTATAAAGTTTTTCTAAATTTCTAATATCTAATACTAAACTCTCTAACTCTTCTTTTATCTCTTTATTTATAGTTTGATACTTTCTCTTTACCTTGTCTACTCTTTTCTTTTCATTCTTAAGCTCTCTTATATTTTCATTACTCCTTTTTATATTTATTCCTAAAATAATACTAACTCCTATCAATAAAGATAATAAGCTATTAATATTTTCAAAGGAATATGCAAATAAAGTTGTAAAATCTAAAATAATCTTTTTAATTTCTACCCCAGATTCACCTTGATATTTATCTTTTTTAATTTTTTCATCAATAACACCCCACTTAATTAATACTATCTTTTTTCTACTTAGAATATTTTATCAATTAGTATTAATTCAATTACCTATATTAGGATAATGAGTTAGTTAAGAAAATAAAGCACTTACTCTTAAATAATTAGATAAAAATGTGTGATTCAACTTTTATTATTTAGGCAATTATAAACCTCTCTTCCCTCAATAAAAGTCCCTTTAACTTTAAATTTAGAGTTTAAAATTGTTAAATCTGCATCCTTTCCTACTTTAATACTCCCCTTCTTATCATCAATATTTAATCTTCTAGCTGGATTTAAGCTGATTAACTTTATAGCTTGGACCAACTCCAATCCAGTAATCTCAATAATATTCTTTAAGCTCTTTCTTAACTCTGTTGTACTCCCAGCTAGATTACCACTCTCTAATCTAGCAATACCACCTTTAATCTTAACCTCTTGTCCACCTAGATCATAGACTCCATCCTCCATATCAGAAGCTCTAATCGAATCACTTACAGGAATTATCTTCTCCATCTTCTTTAGCTTAAAAACCATCTCTATTATTGAAGGGTGTAAATGGTGTCCGTCGGCTATTATTTCCACAGTAGCTTCTTCATCTAACAATAAAGCCCCAAGAACTCCAGGCTCTCTATGGTGTAAAGCTCTCATTCCATTAAAGAGATGGGTACCATGATCAAGCCCCCATTTAAAACTTTCCTTAACCTCTTCTTCACTAGCATTACTATGACCTGCACCTACTACTACACCCTTGGCTACCAAATACTTAATTACCTCTTTACTACCTTTAATCTCCGGGGCCAACGTTACTAGTTTTAGCTTATCTCCCAAAACATCGTAAAGCTCTTTAACCTCATTTAACCTTGGGGGCCTAATCTGATCCTCCCTTTGAGCCCCCTTCTTCTTGCCGTTAATATAAGGTCCTTCTAAGTGAAGTCCAATTATATTACCCAAGTTATCTTTAGAAGATAGATAAGAGTTTAGTTTTTGACTAACTTCTTTTAACCTTTGGTGACTTGCCGTTAAAGTAGTGGCTAATAAAGCTGTCACACCTTGGCTAGCTTTAGCTTCAGAGATAATTCTAAAAGCATTAAAGTTACCATCCATAATATCACTTCCACCAGCTCCATGGGTATGAATATCTATGATTCCAGGTGATAGATAATCTCCTTGTAAATCTATAATATTAGACCCTTCATTAACCTGCAATTCCTTAGCCATTTCCCCAAATTCGACTATTATACCATCTTTAAGCTTTAGATAACCCTCTTCTACTATCTTATCTTCACCTATAACTTTAGCATTGATAAAGATCAAGTCCTTCATACCTCACCTCCAAAATCACCTTAATCTACTAACCTATTAACTTTGCAGCCTTTTTATCTACAACTACTGTAACATCTGGATGTAGTTGCAATAAAGACGCAGGAACTTCAGTAGTTATCTCTCCACTTATAGTCCTTTTAATAGCCTCTGCCTTATTCTCTCCACTTGCTAACAGGAGTATCTTTTTGGCCCTCATAATAGAACTCATCCCCATAGATATAGCCCTTCTTGGAACTTCATCTAAGGAATCAAAAAAACGACTATTAGCCTCAATAGTCTCTTGGGCCAACTCCACCACATGGGTTCCTGTCTTTAAGATATGATCTGGTTCATTAAAACCTATATGACCATTGGTCCCAATCCCCAAAACCTGTAGGTCTATACCCCCAGCCCTATCTATCTTTTGATCATACTCCTTACAGAATTCCTCTAATTTATCAATATCTCCACTAGGTATATTTATTCTATCCTCTGAAAGGTTAACCTTATTAAATAAGTTATTATACATATAATAATTATAACTTTGCGGATGTTCAGGGTTTAAACCTAAATATTCATCTAAATTAAAGGTTATAACCTCAGAAAAACCTACCATCTGATCGTTATACATTTCAACTAATTTTTGATACATACCTAGCGGAGTCGACCCTGTTGCCAACCCTAAAACAGAGTTAGGCTTTAAAATTATCTGACTAGATACTACACTAGCCGCCTTAGTACTTACTTCTTCATAATCTTTTAAAATATGAATTCTCATCAAATCACCTCTTATTTATTATTAATAGTGTGACTAATAATATTTTCAGCCACACTATTAGTATAATCCTTAATTATCTAACTCTTTATTAATCATTAAAGCAATAGATTCTGCACGTGTTCCAACAATCACCTGTACTGCTTCATCACTTATCTTAATAACTCCTGAAACCCCTAATTTTTTTAATTCTTTTTCATTAACAGCTTCTGCATCTTTAACGGTAAGCCTTAACCTAGTAATACAAGATTCTACACTTTTTAAGTTATCAGCTCCACCCAAATTCTCAATATAAGCTGTAGCATCAACATTACTATTAACAACTTCCCCTTGGTTATTTTCTTCTTCCTCACTTATTCTACCTGGAGTCAAAATATTAAACTTAGTAATTATAAATCTGAAAAGGAAATAATAAATTGCAAAAACAACTAGTCCTAAAGGAATTAATAATAATGGGTTACTTGCTAATCCATAATTTAAAAAGTAATCAATAGCTCCTGCTGAAAAACCAAAACCATGCTTAATACCAAATATATGAGTTAATGCTAAAGAGAATCCTGTTAATAAAGAATGAACAAAATATAAGACTGGAGCTAAAAACATAAAACTAAATTCAAGCGGTTCAGTAATCCCAGTTAGAAAAGATGTAAATGCAATACTAAATAAAGCACCGGAAGCTTGTTTTTTATTTTCTGCACAATGATACATAGCTAAAGCAGCTGCTGGTAATCCAAACATAAAGATAGGATAGAATCCACCCATAAATGTTCCAGCTGTTGGGTCACCGGCAAAAAACCTTGATAAATCACCAGTAACAATCTCACCTGCTTCAGTTGTGTAATCACCAAATACAAACCAAATAAAGCTATTCAATACGTGATGTAAGCCAATAGGAATTAAAGCTCTATTTAAGATACCATAAACAAATACTCCAAAAGCTCCAGCACCAATAATCCAATTTCCTACTACTTCAATTCCCATTTGAATAGGAGGCCATACATAACCAAATATTCCAGCCAATAAAACACATGAAGCTCCAGTAATAATTGGAACAAATCTCTTTCCACTAAAAAAACCTAACCACTCAGGCAATTCGATATTATGATATTTGTTATACAAAGAACCAGCTACCAAGCCAGCTATAATCCCAGCTAAAACTCCCATATTAATATCACTATTTATCGCTTCTGTACCATTAGTCAATACAAAATAACCTACTACACCAGCCAATCCTGCTGCTCCTGATCCATCAAAAGAAATCCCAACAGCTACACCAATACCAAATAACAGTGCCAAGTTATCAAATATTGCTGCTCCTGCTGATGCAACAAAAGGAATATCTAATACATCTCCAGCACCTAACCTTAATAAAAGTGCTGCAGCCGGCAAAACAGCAATTGGTAACATTAATGCCTTACCAATCTTCTGTACATGAGTAATTAATTTTTTCATAATTATAACACTTCCTCTCAAAGAATTAATTTAATTTTTTACTACATAAGCAGATATAAGCAGATATTAATTACTTATGTGCATTATAATATTCATATAAATTGCCTCTTATTTATCTTATAAAATTATGGCACAACATCAAATTGATTATTACTTTAAAAGATATTGAAACTATATTATAAATTAAATATCACCTCCATCACTTAATAATTATAGCTAACTACACTACCTTGCTTCTTATTTGTATTATCAAGTTTTAGCTATTGCTTACGACTTTAAATATTTTATACTAAATCCCTAGTTATACAACCATTGTTTTCTTCTAAAAAAGCCTCTGCTTCTTCTAAGTTCAAATCCTTTTTAATCATTATTATACCTAACCTTGCATCATAATTGCATTTATCCAATACTCTTTTTACTGTTTTATTACTTACTCCAGTTGCTATCTGAACTATCTTTTCTATTCTCTTTTTTAGCTTATTATTAATTGGCTTTACATCAATCATTAAATTACTATAAACCTTGCCTAATTTAACCATAGAAGCAGTACTTAACATATTTAAAACCATTTTTTGAGCTGTTCCAGCCTTCATTCTAGTTGAACCCATAATCACTTCAGGACCAACATCAACAGCAATACAAATATCTGCTATAGTCTGTAATTTACCATTTTTATTACAGATAATGCTTATAGTTTTGCATCCTAAATCATTAGCATATTCTACAGCCTTTACCGCATAAGGTGTATTGCCACTAGCTGAAATTGCCACAACAATATCATCTTTACTAAGATTTATATTAGATAAATCTTTGATTGCTAAATCACCATCATCTTCAGTCTCTTCAAGTGGCATACTCAAAGCATCTTTACCACCTGAAATAATCCCTTGAACCAGATTATCATCTATACCAAAAGTTGGAGGGCATTCTACAGCATCTAAAACACCTAATCTACCACTTGTTCCACTTCCAATATAAATTAATCTTCCTCCATTTTTTAATCCTTCAACTATACAATCAACTGCATTAGCTATACTTTCTTCCTCCTTTTTAACTGCTAATGCTACTTTTTCATCTTCATTATTAATCTTTAAAATTATATCTTTAGTTGTTAATGTATCAATATCTAAAGTATTAGGGTTTCTTTTTTCAGTAATTTTCTGCACTTTATCTCCTCCTTATATATTAACAGCTAAGAATCAATTCATGTTTATATCTATCACTTCTATAAAGAGCTTTAGTATATTCAATTATTCTATCATTTTTAATATAAGTTGTTCTTCTAAATAGTAATGCCAATTGATCACTATTCACCCCTAATAAATCACTCTCATAATCATTTAAAATTGTAGGCTCAATAGTCTGCTTAGCATAATCCAACTGATAATTACAGACTCTTTTAAAAATATTATATAATGAATTATCTTTAATTAACTTTTCATCAATGCTAAAACAGAGATCATAAGGAAGCCAAGCTGTTTCTAAAGCAAAAGGTTCTCCTTCTACACTTCTTAACCTTTTAACTTCTATGATATCATCTTCAGCTTCAGGCATCTGTAAATGTTTTTTTATCTTTTTGGTTGCAGATTTTATTTCAAAATTCAATAACTTAGTAGTAGATTCTAACCCCTTTTCCTCCATTGTTTCAGTAAAACCTTTAAGTTTAGAGAGTTGATATTTTATATCGGGCTCAAAATCAGCAACAAAAGTCCCCTTTCCTTGTTCTCTATATAATAATCCTTCATTTACTAAAGCCATAATTGCTTTTCTAGCAGTCATCCTACTAATATTATGAATCTCACATAACTCTCTTTCTGTCGGGATAGAATCTCCAGGAACTAATATATTATTATCTATCTTTTCTTGCAAAATTTCTTTTAACTGATGATACAAAGGTAATGGATTATCTTTTGTAACTTTTTTCATATTATAAATTCACCTCATTAATTGTATATAACTTATATCATTAATACATTATATTGTATATACCAATTTTTCTATGGTTATTATACATCTATATTTAGTATTTGTCAAATTTAAAATAAATTTATTGTGAATATCTGTAATAGACCTTATATTCCCTTCTTATTATGTCTACAAAACATATTAACTACAAGCAACATTCTATACTTTAAAGTATAGAATGTTGCTTGTTTATTAGTTATTATTTAATTCTGAAAAACTAACTAACTCAACTTTTCTAACCTTAAGCCAATCTTTCGACCCCTCAGTTGTTAATATATCTAACTCCTTCTGTCGCTTCTTATTATAACTACTAATACTTTTTAATTTATCATCTACATAAGCTGGGTGAACCATAATCTCAATTATACCTGCATCAAATCCACTAATAATATTTTTCAAATTACCCAAAGTAGTATTATCACCATAAAAGTCCATACTAAATTGACATCCTCCCCGCCCGCTCCTATCGTCACCTACAAGTTCTAACGAACTTTTCGTGAAACCCATAAAGACAATATCCGAACGAGGATTCCTAAAAGAAACTTACGAGGTTGTCTGCTGATTAAATGCCAGTCCATTTCTGGTAGGCAAGTATAACGCAAACTTTAGGCTGTGCCATCAGCCCTCCTAAGATAGGCATATAGCCACTTAGGTTATTACCATCTAAGCAGATTGTTGTGAATGCACTTTATTACGTAGTGTCTGTTAAGACACGGAGGCTAAATATTTATTAGCTATATTTCTACTTGCATTTAAATCAGCGTGGATATGATTACCACACTCACAAGAATATAAATTAGCTTTACGATTAGATTTTTTTATCTTATTACATTTAGAACAACTCTGGGAGGTATATTTAGGGTTAATATATTCCACCTTAATCCCAGCTAATTGGGCTTTATATTCAATAAATTGTTGAAGTTGATAGAAAGTCCAGTTATGAAGGTTTCTATCTGCTCTATTAAGACTTTTAGCAGAGTGTTTTTTCACGGAAGGTCGTGATTTTTCGACCTATAGGGTATTTCGGATATTCTCTAGATTCTCCATAATTACAGTACCAACTTGCTCTTGCACAGCAAGATTAATAAGTTGTCTACTAATTTTATGGTTTAAATCAGTCATCCATCTCTGCTCTTTGTCATCAATAGTTTTAATAGCTTTAACCTTCTTAGATTGACCTAGTTTTCTTCTTAACGAACGATATTTCTTACGGATAAAACCTGCTTTTTTACCATTGTTGAATTGACAATTAATCTCTTTTCCTTGAGAGTTTTTAACACTAGCAACAGCTAATTGTCGAAGTCCTATATCAATTCCCATTACATTAGAGTTAGTGATTTCTTTATCAGCAATTTTAATTGTTACAGCAAAGTACCATTTACCTCTTTGGTAGAACAGACTAACTTTGCCTAATTTACTACCATTATCAATATATTGTTGCAATTCTTCAAACATTTTAGTCTGTTTAACAGGGAAAGCAAACCTTTGACACTTGCTAGTATAAAGAGGTATTGAGATTATATGATTATCAATTTTATAATTTTGATTATTATAGCAAATAGGCTGATTGTTTTTAAATTCTAAATTATCTTTATCAGAATCAGATTTTAAAAACAACTCATAGAGTGCTTTAAGTTTGTCAGCGACAGATTGACGATTCTTAACTACTTCTGCAATATTATTTAAGAATATATTTTGTTCTCTTTTAGTTGGTTTTAACAACTCTAAAACATAAGTTAAGTGCATATTAATCACCTTTGATTTTCAATATAGTGTTGGATCGTTTCTGAACTTACATTACCCCTACGAGTTTTTAACAATCAAAAAAATCTCTATGTTAGTAGAAATTTAATTTTATATTATTTAGTATGTTGCTGAACATATTGTTTTATACTTTGAGAAGTTATATCTCCCGCAGTAGCCACAAAATAAGCTCTAGTCCATACAGAACCTTTAATATTTAATTTAGGAAAGTGTTTCGATATTCTTCTTCCAGTAGTACCTTTAATGATATTCATTAGTTTACTAGGAGAATACTTAGGCAAAGTTGATATAAAAAGGTGTATATGGTCTGGCATTATTTCAATAGCTAATACTTCAAAATTATGTGTGTCTGCTAATTCATTAATGGTATCTAAAGTTAATTGTTTAATTTTAGGATTATCTAAAATATGTTTTCTATACTTAGGTATCCATATAAAATGATAGTTTAAAAGGAACTTTGCGTGTCTTGTACTTTTATAGGTATTCATCATTAAAAACTCCTTGATATCAGTTATT
Organism: Halonatronum saccharophilum DSM 13868; assembly: GCF_000517025.1. Taxonomy (GTDB): domain Bacteria; phylum Bacillota; class Halanaerobiia; order Halobacteroidales; family Halobacteroidaceae; genus Halonatronum; species Halonatronum saccharophilum. The sequence continues at coordinate 520,425 of NZ_KI912097.1, read as the reverse complement.
ATGTCTATAATATCATAAAAGGGGTTCGTGTTAAAGAAGTGTATTATATAAATAATTTTAATTTTTAAGTCGATTAAAAATTAAAATAGCCGATTCATCCCCGCCCATTAACATAGGCGAGGCTTTCTCGGCTACAATTTGGTAAAGGTCGATTATACTCCTTTGCTAACTTAATAACAATCTCTCTAACTCCATCATTCATATGGATATGATGGTGGCTATCTAAGTAAGTTAAAGTTAGCTTTCCACAAGTTAAGGTTAGATGAAGACCAAGCTCAGTTATTCCATTCTCCTTAGCCAATTTAATTGTCTTATTAGCGGCATATTGATCATAAATCGTTGTACTACCTATAATCCCACCCTTGATACCTTTAATAATTCCTTCAGTACATACTTTAGTTAACCCAAAATCATCTGCATTAACTATTAATTTCTTCACCTATAACACCCCAATTCTCTCTTAAATATTTAATCACTGATTAAACCGTGGTAAATAATCCTTATTTTCCTTTATGATATCATTTAATAAACCTTTAGCTACCTTAACTGAAGGAATCAAAGGATGAATAGTTAGCGCTTGTAACGATGCTTCATAATTACCATAAACACCTGCTTCTACAGATAACTCTTCATAAAAATTTAACACTTTGTATCAATCCATATATACTTGGAGGTAATTCTCCAACTGTAATCGAATGAGCTCCCTTACTATCTACAAGGGCATTAACTTCTATAGAAACATTATTAGGCAAACCTTTAATCGTACTATTATTTTTAACATTTACAGTATGAACATCCTTCTTATCATTATAGATTGCACTGATCAATGATACTGCTGCATCTGAATAATAGGCTCCTCCACGTTGCTCTAATTGTGGTGGCTTAATATCCAACTAAGGTATTACCTGCAGTTACTAAAGGTCTAACTTTAACTTTAACCTTACCCTTAATTTTTATTTGTAGATAAGTATATATTCTAAATCTATCTTTAAGAATCACTCAAATCCAAATCAATTACAATCCTTGCTCTATTTCCAGCTCCCACACCAGCGATACACCAATTAAACCGATTGATATCTGCGGCTAGAGCACGATCTTCCATACTACCTTTAGGAAAGAGTGATAAAGTAACTTCAGTCCCTTCAACATACCTTTGGAAGAAAGGGTCATTCCAGTGGCGAGTAACATCTGAGGGCTCATAATATAAAGTAAACTCTAATTGGTTATCTACCACATATCGGGTAAAGTCCTTCTTATACCCCTCATCACGCTCACCATTATGAAAATCACTTCCCCCTGCAAAGTTATTGCCCCTACCTTCGAAGTTGGTAGCATTTGGCCCATGGAAACCTACATCTGGACCTCCTCCAACTAGGGTAAACTCTTTCCCTTCCACTTCATTAGGTAAATTTTTTAAAACTAACTCCACTTTAGCCAAGTGTTCATGCCCTGATTGGCCCTCCTTATAATCATAATTAACCTTATCAGCTGGAACTTTCCTTCCAAAGACTACTGGTGACGTCCAATCTAATCTACTACCTTTCACTATATCTTCACCTTCCTCTTTAATCTCTTCATTGTTATTCCACCCTACTACTAGTAGGGATAAGAGTAGCAAAAATACCAATAAAAAACACCTTTTAATTGATGTTCTTTTCAATTTTATTCCCCCATTTGTTTTCAATTAATGATTTAAACTATTAATTAATTCTATCCTGATCTGCACCTTTTCCCTATCTCTTAGTAATGCCAACATATTTAACATATTAATAGCTTAACCCATAATAATCCCCTTACAACTTAATTATTCCAGATTAACCTTAATTCTATATCTAATTTATAATTAAAAAACCACTTAAAAGAACTTAAATCCTTCTAAACAGTTCAATTAATTTCTATTTTAACCCATTCTCTAACTACAGTTACAAAAGGTCTTTCGTTATTTACAAATGTGAATCATCTTAACTTATTGATTCCGACCTTTAAAATTTATTATTATTTCTTCTTCCTACCAATAATAAGTTACTCCTAACTTCGGGCCAAACTCTGACTGACTTTCCCAAACTCCATTATCCTCTTCTTTAGTGTTGGTAAGTCCATAGAAACCTCTAACCCCTAGCTTGCCAAAAGCTATATACTCAACACCCAGACCTACCCAATACTGAGGTGCTATAAGGCTACTATCATTAATCTCATCATTACCAAAAGTCAATCTATATCCACCAGTTAATGAAAGCCTTACTCTCCCTTGATCATATCTTTTAAATACCCCATCAAAGTTTATTGGCATAGCAAAGCCATCATCATTATAAGTAATAAAACCTAATCCATAGTTAAAACTATCATTTACCCAACTTCTAGCCAGCAGATAAGCCGGGCCAAAAGCCTCAATACCCTTCTTATCACTCATATCTAAAAGCTCTTCTTCTAAAGGATAAGTATCTCCTGTCACCTTTGACTCTGATTTAGATTCCATTGGCATCCTAAACTCCTCATCCATAAAAGGACTGCTTATTATTACAGTTCCAGACATATCTTGAATTAGATTCATCTCTCTTATCCAATTATTATTAGGGTCTAAGATTATCTCACCATTTTGCTTTCCATTAAAATCAAAATCTATATCCATTCCCTCTAGAGCTTCTTCATCTAACTCTATATCCTTAAACACAAAGTTTCCATCTGTCACAATAACCACTCTATCATCACTAACCTCAGCCAAAGAATACTTACTCGTTATAACAAAATCCATTGGCCCGCCGACTTCAATAGTACTGTCCCAACTATCTCCAATTTTTACAGGTTCTTGAGGTAAATAAGCCAAAAATTCACTCCAAGTACTCTCTATAAAATCATCATCCATAAAAGCATCTAAGCCCACTGCATTATCATCATCTAAAATTTCTTTGAGCAAATCACCATACCCGGAGGCGTCAATAATTTTTCCTTTATTTGAAATGACCAATTTAAACTCCATACCCTCTAAAGATTCCATAGAAGAATCGAGTTCACTATTTATTTCATCATAGAACCCTTCATTCTCTTCTTCTAACCGATCAAGAAGCTCACTTTCTATTCTCACTATATCAAAATCCACACTAGTAACTTTAACTCCTAAATGGTAATTATGGTCTCTACTTATTTGATCTATCACAAAAGAATATTCTAATTCCATAAAATGCTCCATTAACATAGGCATCCCCATAACATCTTGCTCAATAATTTGGGTAATAGAATTAGTTAACTTATACTCCCAACCCTCCTCTAAATCTAAGCTAAGATCATAATAATCACCTTGAGCCAAAACTCCATAAGATAACAATAAAATAAATATTACTGCAATAACAACTGTTCTTTTCTTCATTCTTCTCCTCCTTAAAAAATAGTTTAGATATCGTCACAAGTATATTATACCATTTAATTACTATTCTTCAAGGATTACATTTCAATATTATTCTAACAAAAATCTAATTTAGTTCTATTTTTTTTTTCTGAAAGCATAGCAATAAAGCCAATTTAAGTAAAAAACATCCCAATATTTACTCCTTGAGAAGAATTATCATTTATGATAATCTAATCTTAGCTCAATTAGATCAAGGAGGTATATTAAAAATTGAAACTAAATAATAGACACATTATCACATTAGCATTAGTTGTTGTATTAATTCTTATAGTCGCTTCAGTAGCAGATGCCTACCAAAGGTATACTGTTCAACAAGGAGATTCACTCTTTACTATTTCACAAAAATTTAGTATATCAATCTCATCTTTAATTGATCTAAATAATATTGATAACCCTAATTTAATTCTTACTGGTGATAGGCTTACAGTTCCTGCCTTAAGTACAGGATCTAGTTCTAATAATGAAAGAATCGTGAATAACTCAAACAATAATTCTTCAAGAAATAACTCAAATAACCGTGCCTCTTTTAGAGATTCAGCTTGGCAATCTAGAGAGAATAATAAAGCCGTAGTTGCACAAAAAGAGACACCGGTTGAAAGAAAACTTTATCGAAGAGGGCCAAATACTATGAGAGCAGCACTTACCTTCGATGACGGTCCAGATGCTGTTTATACTCCTCAGGTTCTTGATGTATTAAGAGAGTATAATATTAAAGCCACCTTCTTCTTGGTTGGTCAGCGTGTTGAGAAACACCCTGATGTCGTCCGACAAATTTTAAAAGATGGACATACTATAGCCAACCACTCTTGGTCACATGCTGACTTAAGAAGAATAAGCGAAGAAAGAGTGGAAGAAGAGGTAATGAGAACTGAAAAAGCACTAGAGAAAGTAATTAGTCGCAAAACGGCTATGATAAGACCACCTTATGGTGCAGTATCTAATAAGGTATTAAAGCAATTATATGATATGAACTACTCTGTAGTAAATTGGTCGGTAGACTCCCTTGATTGGAGGGCCAAGGATAAATCAGAAGTTATAGAAAGGACTATCCCTAACTTACATGGAGGTGCCAACATCCTCTTCCACTCTGCCGGTGGAGAAGGGCAAAGCTTAAGACCTACAGTAGAAGCATTAGCGATAATAATTGAAGAACTACAAAAAAGAAATATTGAAATGGTTACTGTAGATGAGTTACTTTCTATACCTGCTTACAAAAGATAACTTTCATAAGTCAAGTCTCCTAGGAGGCTTGACTTTATTTTTATGATATATAATAATCAAGCTATGTTTTATTACTAGGGGCAGTGTAAGTTTCTGTGTCAATAAAAACCTTAGACTACCAGAAGAGAGCTCGAGCCATATTTAGGTTTTAGTTTTTGACTTTACTGAAACTAATTGGCACGAAAGTGCCAATTAGTGAGCAAACTCACTTTTGATTTCATCATATAATTTTTCTATCGTCTCACCTTGAACAAAATGTTCATTTACTACCGCAAAAAGGCCAAGGACACAGTCATTACAATAACCCAAGCACGGTTCTACTTCTACATTTACCTCTTCAAACTTCTCCTCTAATAGATTTATAACCCTCTCTATGCCTTGACTGAAATTATTTTCGCAGAATCTAACTTTTCTCATAAATGTTTATCCCCTTTCTAAGCAATTATACTATTCTAAATTATATAGTAATAAAGCTTCACTTTCGTGCCACTAGTAATGGGTAATGAGTAAAGTCAAAATCTCAAAACTTCTTATAAGTCTTAGCTAACAAAGGGTTTTTTGTTTTCTTAAGGTTTTACTCATTACTGATTACTCATTACTGATTACTCATCACCAGTAATAAATCTACACTATATTACTATTAAGTATCAGTTTTATACCATCACAAAACCTTCTTTAGCTATTATCTCAACCAGCTCATCTGGCGATAAGTCACTAAAGTCCACCCCATCTAGCTCAATCCCTTTTGCTATAACCTTTCGCAAAGCCAAAGCCTTAACCATATCTCCTACAACAATCATCCCTATTATCTTGTAGTCTAAGGTTAAAGTATACTTATTATTATCTAAGTCCTCTTCTAAGATTACAAAAGTGGCCTTCTTCTCATCAATCTCTCCCATAGAAAAGACTGATAAACCAAAAGCCCTTAAATTAACTATAGGTATGTTTGACTTATAGGCTTTTAATATTTATTTCTTTATCTCGTATAAAAAATGATTTAATAATACAAATTAAATGTGATAACTAAAAATAAAAAGGAGGCAAAAAAATGTCTGACAAAGATGTAAAAGAATCTTATGAGCGAAGTACCGCTAGAATGAGAGGAAGCGGAAAGGCTATAGGCTCTCAATTATCTGATGAAGATTATAATGAGCCTGATAATCACCAAGATATTCACAAAAAGTTTAAAGCAGATTATGAAAAGATAGAAAAATCTCTATCAATGGAAGAGGTCCACAAATGGCAAAGAGAACATATTGAAAAGAAGGATCAATCTATAGATGGATACCCAATGAATGTAATAATTGATCCAGCAATGAGAGAAATGTATCAAGTAGTCAACAAAGCCGATATAACCAATGTCTTCGACCGTTTTAGCCAACAGCAACCTATCCAGTGTAAATTCTGTGTTGAAGGGCTATCCTGCCAACTCTGCGCCAACGGACCTTGTAGGATACACCCAAAAGCATCTAGGGGGACCTGTGGCGTCGATGCTCATACAATGGTAGCAAGAAACTTTATGTATAGACATGTGACTATAGGTACATCAGCCAATATATTCCACGCTCAACAAGCTGCCCGTACACTAAAAGCTGCTGGTGAACACTCCGAGAGTGGATTAAAGATTCGTGATGGAGAAAAGTTAAAAAAATTTGCCGAAATGGCAGGGTTAGATTCTAATAAAGCAATTGAACAATTAGCAGTCGATTTCGCTAATTGGGTTATTGACGATATTCACAGACCCTATCACCTTGAATCTGAAGCTGTCAAAGCCTTTGCTCCAGAAAAAAGAAAAAAGTTATGGAGAAAGCTTGGATTGTTCCCAGGAGGTGGGTATAGTGAAGTTGCCTATTCTCAAACCCAATGTATGACCAACTTCAACTCTGATCCTATCGAATTTTTATTAAGATCTGTTCGCTTAGGTATTGCTAATGAATACCAAGGATTATTCCTCTTAGATATACTACAAGAGATCTTAATGGGTACCCAAGAAATTACTAAAAAGAAACAGAATATGGGTCTTTTAGAAAAGAATATGGTCAATGTTATTACAAATGGACATATGCCACTACTTGCTCATGTGGCAATCGACCTTGCTTCTAGTGATGAATGGCAACAAAAAGCTAAAGATGCTGGTGCAGATGGCATTCAAATCCTTGGCCATGTCTGTGAAGGTCAACAGCTTATGAACTACTCTGGAACTCACAATACCAAAGGATACGGTGGTCAAGAAGGAGAATGGTTATCCCAAGAATACCTTCTTGCTACTGGAGTCGTCGATATGTTTATGTTCGATTATAACTGTACAGTTCCTACTATGCCTTTATTTGCAAAGAAATTTGGTACTAAGCTATTGAGTACCCATCCAGTAATCAAACTACAAGGAACAGAAACCTTAGATTTTATTCCAGAGAAGATGAAAGAACAAGCCCAAAAAGCCTTAAATAAAGCAATAGAATCCTTCAAAGAGAGAAAACAAGAGAATAAAGAGACCTATATTCCTCCTTATGTATCTGATTGTACTGTAGGATTCAGTACAGAGTCAGTAAGAGAAGCCTTAGGAGGAAGTTTTACACCCCTTATTGAACAGATAGCCAATGGGAATATCAAAGGAATTGCTACTATTGTTGGTTGTACTACTGCTAGATATGGACAAGGTGGGAGTAATATCTTCAAGATTACTAAAGGTCTAATAGAGAATAACATCCTTGTCTTATCAGGAGGATGTACTTCCAGTGTTATGCAGTATACTGGTTTAACAGATCCTAAAGCCGCTCAAGAAGCTGGAGACGGTTTGAAAGCAGTCTGTGAACAGTTAGGTATTCCTCCAGTTCTAAACTATGGAGCCTGTGTTGATATCGGTAAGATGACTCAGACAGCCAAAGAGATTGCTGATGAATTAGATGTAGATACAAATAAACTACCTTTAGTCATTGGAGCACCAGAGTACCTAGAGCAGAAAGCAGTAGCAGATGCTTGTACAGCAATAGCCTTAGGATGGTTAGTCCATATTGCCCCAGTTCCATCGATTACAGGTAGTGATGTAGTGGTTAAAACCTTAACCGAAACTACTGAAGAGTTAGGACTAGGAAAGGTAGTAGTAGAGATGGATGCAGAAAAAACAGTAGATATCTATGTAGATCATATCAATAAGAAGAGAAAAGAGTTGGGATTAGAATAACATTAATAAAAATAGCAACGAATTACACCCATCTTCGCTAATTTAAATCAAAATCAAGGTCTAAAATTAATTTTAGACCTTGATTTTTGATCTTTAATTGGCTTGATTTGCGTTAATTCGTTGCTAAATTATTTTAAAATTTATTTTCTCCTGGAAATTTTTGTATTTTCCAACACTCATACTTAATAACTATCAAGCAATTTTCTCATTATCCAAGAAGAAGATTGCTATAATAATCCCTATTCCAGCTAAAATAGCTGTTGGATAGAATGTATATAAATAAGTTCCTAATACATCTCTTAACCTACCAGAGATAAAGTTACCAAATATAGCTCCAACTCCATAAGCTGTAAAGAGATAACCATAGTTCTTACTATAATGCTTATCACCAAAGAAGATAGCCGTAGCTGCTGGAACAATTGCCAACCACCCTCCTAAATTAAGCCAGAATATTGCAAAAGCAAGCCCATAAATAAAGGCATTACCCTCTCCTGCTATCAGCATCAATAAAGATGCAATAATGATTAAAATATAAGAAGATACTGCAGCCCACTTAGGACTGTATCTATCGGTAATCCAACCAAAGATAGGTCTACCTATACCATTAAAGATAGCAAAGAAAGAGACCATAAAGGCTGCCTGTCTTGCCTCTAAACCTACTACCTCTTCACCTACTGGACTAGCAATCCCAATAGCCATAAGCCCTGTCAGAGTACCTATTATATAAGTTATCCAGAGACCATAAAAGACAGGAGTATTTAACATACTTTTAGTATCAATATCTATCTTTGCCTCAAAGTCATCCTCATCTTCAACTCCAAGCTCTTCATCTGGAAATTTTAAAGGCAAGGATAAGATGGTAATAATAATAGCAAATGCTATCCCTATTACCTTAAAAGCAACAAAAGGTCCATACCCATCTATCAACCAATTAGCTAAAGGCGCAGTTACTAAAGGTGAGAGTCCAAAACCACCCAGGGTCATCCCTACTGCCAAGCCCTTCTTATCAGGAAACCATTTAGCAGCTACCGCCATAGGAGCTCCATAGGCTATCCCAACACCTGCACCACCAATTATCCCATAGGAGAATATTAGAAAAGCAAAATTGATCTCTGGAGAAAATCCAGCTAAAAGCCACCCTATAGATACCAGCAAGCCTCCAGATATAGTCATCTTTCTTGGCCCGTACTTATCTATCATCCCACCTGCTATAGGCATTAAGACTGCATACGAAACCAAAAAAGCCATATAAGGCAAACCACTTTGAGTAGCACTTATACCAAAAAGTTCCTCAACTGGCTTTCTAAATATACTCCAAGCATATACAGTACCCATACACATAAAGATTATAAGTCCTAAAGGTATGTACATCCATCTATTCTTTTGTTGCGAAAATTTCTGATCCTCTACAACTTCCATCTTTCAATTCCTCCCTTATCAATACTCATTTAAAATATCTACTATTTGAAATCAATAGGAATAATGTAATTTCTTACTCCTATATCATTATTTTTTAAATTTAAAACTGCATATTATACTATTTATAATTATCCCTAAGATATACTATACCAAAATCCCCATCTATTTTCAAGGATTTATTAATATTTATTCATAGTTTGTTAATAATTATGCAACTTCCTTTATATTTAAACCCTCTCTAGCTACTGGCTTTTAGCTAAAAACTTTAAAACCTACTTTAGTGGATATAGTTAGCTAATAGCTAGCAACTAGCAGCAAGTATCTATCCATTAATTTACACAAAAAGATTGAGGCCATTTCTGACCTCAACCCCTATTATCTTTCTCCTATTGAGCTAATAATATTCTATCATTACTTAAGCGACTTCCTCGTGCTCTGCTAAACTGCTCTAATAAACCTTCTATTGTCATCTTCTCTCTCTCTTTTCCGCTAATATCTAAGACGATCTCACCCTTATCCATCATTATAGTCCGATCTCCTAAATCTAAAGCTTGATTTAGATCATGGGTTACCATTAGTACTGTTAAATTGTACTCTTTAATCAACTTCTTTGTTATATCTACTATATTTTTAGCAGTTTTTGGATCTAGGGCTGCGGTATGCTCATCTAATAGTAATACCTTTGGTTTCTCTAAAGTAGCCATTACCAAAGTGAGAGCTTGCCTCTGCCCTCCAGATAAGAGACCTACCTTATCACCTAACCTGTCTTCTAACCCTAGCCCTAAGATACTTAAAGCCTCTTTAAACTCCTCCTCACGCTTAGAGTTGATACCCAGCTTCAAGCTTAATCTGGAACTTCGTTTAAGGGCCAACACCAAATTCTCTGCAATCGTCATCGAGGCTGCTGTTCCCTGTAATGGATCTTGAAAGACACGACTAATAAGGTTGGCCCGTTTATAATCGGGAAACGATGTAACATCTATTCCATCTATAGATATACTCCCTTTATCTAAAGGAAAATTACCTGCAACTGTATTTAACAAAGTAGACTTTCCTGCACCATTACTACCAACAACAGTTAAAAACTCTCCACTCTTTAACTCCAAGTCCACATTCCTTAAAGCCACATTTTGATTAATCGTACCCTTATTAAAGACCTTTAAAGCACCTTTAACCTTAAGCATCAACCTCACCCTCCTTAGATCTAAAAATACCTAAATTAAGTTTTTTCAACTCTGGTCCACCTAAAGCTAATATCACAAGAAGAGCAGTCATTAACTTTAAGTCATTAGGGTTTAAATTCAACCTTAAAGCTGTCATTATTACTAAGCGATAGATTACTGAACCAAAAAGCACCCCAAGGGTTGCCCACCATATCTTATCACTTCTAATTAAGGTCTCTCCTATAATCACTGAAGCCAAACCGATAATAATAATACCAATACCCATACCTACATCAGTAAAACCTTGATATTGGGCTACTAAAGCGCCTGAAAGCGCAACTAACCCATTAGATAGACCCAGCCCCAAAATAGTCATTAAATCAGTATTTACACCTAAACTCCTAATCATCTTCTTATTATCACCTGTTGCAATTAAAGCCAAACCCAATTCAGTTCTTAAGAACCAATCGATTAGAACTTTCAAGATTATTACTGTTATTAGAAAGAAGATCAACCTATCTCTTCCAAAGATATTTAAGCCTCTAAAGTGATCAAAAATCCTAACCTCATTTAGAAGAGAGATGTTGGCCCTTCCCATCAACCTTAAATTAATTGAATAGAGTGCCGTCATCGTTAAAATTCCCGATAATAAACCAGTAATCTTTAGCTTAGTATGCAAAAGACCTGTAATTACTCCTGCTAAAACTCCAAATATAGATGCTACTAACGTCGCTACCAAGGGGTTGGCCCCAGAAACTATCATCTTAGCAGCTACTGCTCCTCCTAATGGGAAACTCCCATCCACTGTCAAATCCGGAAAGTCCAGTATCTTAAAGGTTAGATAGACCCCTAAAGCCATAATTCCATATACTAAACCTTGTTCTATAGATGGTACGATAAAATTCAAGTTCAATTTTACTCCTCCTACTCTATTACCCTCTTAGCTTCTTTGATTAACTCTTCATCTAATTCTATACCCATTGCTTGAGCTGCTTTAAGATTGATTACCAAATCTGTATTCTCTAGATATTGAATAGGCATTTGGGCTGTATCTGCCCCTTCAAAGACTTCAATAGCCATCTTGGCAGTTTGACGACCTAATTGATAATAATTGATACCTACAGTTGCCAACGCCCCTTCTTCTACTGCATTGTCCTCACCAACTACCAAAGGTATGTTACTCTCGTTAGCTACACTCACCACCGATTGAATTGCCGATATAACTGTATTATCAGTTGGAATATAGATAGCATCTACCCTACCATCTAGAGATTGTGCACTCTGATAAACCTCATTACTTGAACTTACTGTAGCTTTTACCAACTCAAGTCCTAACTCATCTGCTGCTTTTTGGGCCAAATCTACTTGGACTACAGAGTTACTCTCTCCAGCGTTATAAAGAATCCCTACCCTTTGAACATCTGGTTTTATCCTCTGAATCAATTCTAATTGCTCCTTAACCGGTGTTAGATCACTTGTACCAGTTAAGTTACTTCCAGGTTTATCTAAACTGTCAACCAACCCTGCACTCTTTGGATCAGTTACCGCTGTAATCAAAATTGGTGTCTCGTTTATATTATTTGCTACCGCCTGAGATGTTGGTGTTGCAATGGCTAAGATCATATCTAAATTATCATTAGCAAATTGGTTAGCAATTGTCTGAGCTGTTGACATATCACCCTGTGCATTCTGATAATTATAAGTAACTCCTTCTCCATCTTTATACCCTTGCTCTTCTAATACATCCATAAACCCTTCTCTTGCTGCATCTAAAGCTGGATGTTCTACAATCTGAATAACTCCAATTCTTTTTTCTCCATCCTGACTAGCTTCTTCACTACTACACCCAATTAAAATTAACCCTAATAAAAATATACTAATAAAAGTAATAACCTTCTTCATACACTTCTCCTCCTCGATTTCTCTTATTATTTAATATCATATACAAAAAAACCACTCCCGTAGGACTGGTTTATACTAAAAATAGATATAGCTATACTACACCCATTTAATAAACAATATCTCCTACCAAATTACTGTTCTACTTTTTTATCTACACTAATACACTAAATCCCTACAGCCTTACATACTACAAATCCTACTTAGCTACAAATTACCTATTACAAACTACAATGTAACGAATGTTATTGGTATTATACTAGATTATAATTAATTCTGGTGATCTTGTCAAGAAAAGATTCATAGAAAATCATTATAGACAAATATATTATTAACCTTTTCCTAATTAAATAACAAAAAAAGCAGGGTAAAACCCTACTTTTTATAAAAGAATATTTAATTGATCCAAAATCTTATCCGCTATTACTAATTTATTAGATTTAGGAATTTCAACTTCCTTATCTTCACTAATAATTACCACTTGATTAGAGTCAGATGAAAAACCTGTATCATCCTTGCTAATATCATTAGCTACTATCAAGTCTGCTTTCTTTCGCTTTAATTTAGATTCAGCATTCTCTATAATATTATCTGACTCTGCTGCAAAACCTACTAAAACCTGATCCTTTTTATCCTTACCTAAAGAGGCCAAGATATCTTCAGTTCTATCCAATTCTAAAGATAAAGGTCCTTCCTTCTTCTTCAACTTAGAATCCAACCTTCTTTTGGGACGATAATCAGCTACAGCAGCCGCCATAATAATAGCATCTTGACCCTCTCTATTCTCTAAAACTTCCTTATACATATGGGATGCACTCTGGGCTATTATAATATCTACACCCTTAGGAGGGCTTAATTCAGTTGAAGCAGATACTAAAGTTACATCCGCACCCCTAGCTTTAGCCATCCTTGCTAAAGAATAACCCATCTTTCCAGAAGAGTTATTACCAAGATACCTTACAGGATCTAATTCCTCTCTTGTACCACCAGCAGTTATCATAATTCTTTTACCCTTTAAATCCTCTTCTTGGGCTAGGAGATACGCAACTGCATTATTTACGATCTCTTCAGGGTCTGGTAACCTACCTCTTCCTTCATAACCACAGGCTAAATAACCAGCATCAGCTTCAATCACCTTATAACCCTTCTCCTTTAAATAAGACAGATTTTCTTGAAAAATAGGATTGTTATACATATTTACATTCATAGCAGGAGAAAGAACAACTTTAGCTTTAGTTGCCATAATCGTTGTTGACAACATATCATCAGCAATCCCATTAGCAATCTTTCCTATTATATTTGCTGTTGCAGGTGCTATCAACATCAAATCAGCCTTATCGGCCAAAGATATATGCTCAACATCCCAATAATGAGCTTTTCCAAACATATCTACAACGACTGGGTTATGACTTAAAGATTGAAAAGTCAGAGGAGTTACAAACTCTGTAGCTGCTTTGGTCATAATAACGTTTACCTCAGCCCCCAACTTCTTCAATCTACTTACTATATCTACAGCTTTATAAACAGCTATACCACCAGTAACTCCTATAACAATCTTCTTCCCCTTTAACATAGTATAACCTACTCCTCATTAATAGGACGCAATTTACCTGCAACAACCTCTTCTAAAGCTTTAGAAACATCTTTAGCGCCTTGATACTCTTCTAAAACCTCATCTTCCCCATCATTTATCTTTCTTGCTCTTTTAGCTGCTATAATAATTGCAGTAAAAGCAGATCCACATCTATCTACTAGATCATTCATATCAGGATAAGCTAACATTTTTTAAAACCTCCCTAACAAATTATAAAAATTTATTTTATCATACACCTTTGAGCAATAATAACCGACCTTAATTTATCCACTGCTCTATCTACTTCATCATTCACTATTAAATAATCATAATTTTTAGCTTCTTCTAATTCTTTGGTTGCATTCTCCATCCTCAAATCTATTACACTATCACTTTCAGTTCCTCTTTTAGTGATCCTATCCTTTAGATCTTCTAAAGACGGTGGGGCTAAAAAGACAAAGACCCCTCCACTAAAGTTATCTCTAACCTGCTTAGCTCCTTGTATATCAATTTCAAGAATAACATCTTTTCCTTTTGCTAAAGTCTCCTTTACATAGTTCTTAGGTGTCCCGTAATAATTATTATGTACTTTAGCCCACTCAATAAATTCACCATCATCAACTAAATTTTTAAATTTATCCTTGGACATAAAGAAGTAGTCTATCCCATCTACTTCACCTTCTCTTGGCTTACGAGTGGTAGCAGATACTGAATATGAGATATCATTATAATCCTGCAATAAACTCCTCAACACTGTTCCTTTTCCTACTGCAGAGGGACCAGATAAAACTATTAAGTTACCTTTATTATTCTTAGAATTTAACATTATTACTATTCCCCCTAACCCCAAACTTTTTATTCATCATCTACTAGTCTTTGTGAAACTGTCTCTGGTTGTACAGCCGATAATATAATATGATCACTATCAGCAATCACTACAGCTCTAGTTCTACGCCCATAAGTTGCATCAATTAACATACCCCTATCTCTTGCATCTTGAATAATCCTTTTAATCGGTGCAGACTCTGGACTTACAATAGCAATAATTCTATTAGCTGCTACTATATTCCCAAAGCCAATATTAATCAACTTAATACTCATTTTAACTCCTCCTTTAATTAATTACTTCAGATAAATAATACATACTAACCCTCTTCTACTCATCTATGAAAGTTTTAGGTTAACTCTTCTTAATTAAGATTTAAAGAATGATAGAATCAATCCATACCCCAAGCCTTAACACTGATTTTATGATATTTTTTTATAAATCTATCTCTTATAATTAAATCTTTTAACTATAGACTAGTTTATAATATATCATATATACAATATTATTTGCAAGAAATTTATTATAAAATTACCTTTCTATAAGCCTCTCTCTAACCTCTTGCACAATTAATTGATGAGTATTATAATGAGAAAATAAGTAAGAAATTAAAATATCATAGTCCCTTTGGTTAATCTTTTTATAATAAAGTAATGTATCTAAAATTGGAACCGGAAACCTCTCCTTATCTAAAATAGCTAGTAATTTGTCCTCACCATCGGGCATTTTTGCATAAATTTTCAAAGCAAAACTTGCCGGATTAAAGGGACAAGCCTTAGCCTTTTCAACCTTGTATCTATCAATTGACAGATTACAAAAGTCACAGTTGCTACTTGGTGTTGCAACCAAATAGCTTATCTGTTCAAAGGAGAACTCTAATTCACTTAACTCATATCCTAATTTCTTAAGCCTTCTCTTAGCTAGAACGGATAAGGTGATAAAATAAATTTTTTCAGCAAAAAAGATTAATACTAATAAATAAATTAACATAGCTATATTTATTGTATGTGTCGACATATTAACCCTCCCTTCTGCCACTTAAGTATTCCTTATAAGTCTTTACATTATTTCTCCCTGAATTTTTGGCATAATAGAGAGCTTCATCAGCAACATTTAATAACTCACGATCAGTTTTAGCGTCTTCAGGAAAAATTCCAATACCTGTACTGATAGTAACACTACCATTTGGCTGAGTCTGCTCTTTCTTAAACTCTGTTTTAAAGACCCTCTCTCTAACTCTTTGAGCAATAACTAAAGCTAACTCTTCTGATACATTAGGCAATATTATAGCAAATTCTTCGCCTCCAAATCTGCATACTATATCATCATCTCTTACACTATCATCTAATATCTTAGCTAACTTAACTAAAGATTCATTGCCCAAGGGATGACCATTATTATCATTATAAACTTTAAAGTAATCTATATCAATCATTAACAGCGCCATAGGCTTCTCCAAGTTCTTAGATTCCTCTATTTTTTCCTCCAAGCTAATTTGAAAGTATCTCTGGTTATATAGCCCTGTTAAATTATCCTTGATTGCCATATCCTCTTTTAACTTATGAAGTCTAGCATTCTCTATCGCTAAAGCAGCTTGATTGGCAAAAGGCATTAAAGAATCTATCTTTTTATAAGTTATTTTTCTTTGATTTGCTATGTTATCTACCGAAATTAATCCAATAGTCTTACCTTTAACAATTAATGGTACTAAGGCAAAGGAGCCCATATTAAGTTTAGCTGCTAATTGAACTTGAAACTTATCATCTGGGTTAATAGTACTTATATTATAAGGGATCATCTCCTCTATTACTTTTGTTGCAATATTATTATTTCCTAAGTCAATTGATATCTCTTTAACAATATCATTTAATCTCTTATCACTTAATTCTAACTCCTCTTGAATAGATATCATATCTTCTAAATTTATCTTGTTAGCCGCTACATTCTGCCATGTCTGTAAACCTTCTTGCCTGGTTAATGGGCCAATCCCAAGCTCTCCCTTTATTTTACCCTCATCTACTAAAAATAATATAGCTCGGTTAAATCCTAGACCATAACCTGCAGTTATTGATGATATTATTATCTGCAAAACCTTATTTAATTCTAATGTACCCTGCAATATAGCACTGGTTTCTCTTAGTACTCTTAACTCCTTAATTTGCCCGGCTAAATTCAAATTCAATGCAATATTCTTTTTTAGACCTGATTCCACCTTATAGTATATATCTCCCCCAATTAATAGGATAACCACAAAATATACAATATGAATAAAGTTCCATTGATATAAAAACACAAAAAGGAGGGAAAATAATAAAGACACTATCCCACCTTTTATTCCACCTACTAAAATACTTATAACCATATATGAATATATAGTAAATATACTCAGATCACCAAAAAAAGACTTATATATTAGCAATATTAATAGCAAAGCAATTGACCTTATCAACTTAGATTGATGTTGGTCTAAATTAAATAAAGAATAAAAAAGAATAACTAAAATCGGTATTACTATAAGCAACAAATAAAAAACATTTAACATTTAATTCTCCCCCCCTTTTTACTTTTTATATGATTAATTAATTATACTATATTAAACCTATATTAATGCCAGAAAATCCTTTTACAGTCTATATAATTCACTAAAAATAGATAAATACCTTCTTAGTCATTAAATATATTCTAATATTTAATTTATAAAAAATTAACCACTAAATAAAAAAGACCTAGAATTGATATCAATTCTAGGTCTTTTTTATTTATAATTTACTTACTACTTCTAAACACCTTGGGCATATCTTTGGATGATTTTCACTATCTCCTATACCTTCACTATAGTTCCAACAGCGATCACATTTATCTCCAGGTGCTTGTGAGATACCAACTTTAATATTTCTCTCTTTTCCAGGATAAATCTCTTCTTCTCCTTTTTCTAACACATCTATAGAAGCTACCTCCACCCTTGATACTATAAATAACTCTTTCAAGTCATCAAATTTATTCAAGAAATTATACTCTTTATCAGAAGCATATATCTTTACAGAAGCATCTAAAGAGTGACCAATTACTTTATCCTTACGGGCCAACTCTAATGCTTTAGATACATCCTTTCTTATTGCTAAAAATTCATCGAATTTAAACTCTAAACTTTCATCTAAATAAGACTCTTTAAATTCTGGCCAATCCTCCAAAAAGATACTCTCTTCTTTTCCTTCTCCAGGTAAATGATCCCAAACTTCTTCTGCAGTATGAACTAATATTGGAGCAACAACCTTAATCAATGTAGTTAGAATTTCATACATTGCTGTTTGACCAGATTTACGGATAAGGCTATCCTCTTCTAGAGTATAAAGTCTATCTTTTAGTACATCCATATAAAAGGAGCTCAATTCAACTGTACAGAAGTTATGAACACCATGATAGATTCTATGGTACTCATAAGCATCATAGGCCTCTTCAATCTCTTTAACAAGCTTCTCTAGCTTTAATAGCACCCATCTATCTAATTCAGTCATATCTTTAGAATCGACTTTATCTTTTACTGGATCAAAGTCATATAAATTGCCTAATATATACCTAGAAGTATTTCTGATTCTACGATAAACCTCAGAGTTCTCCTTTAATATCTTATCGGAGACTCTAACATCCTCTTTAAAGTTAGAAGAAGCAACCCATAACCTCAAGATATCAGCACCATATTGTTTAATGATATCATGTGGTGATACTACATTACCTACTGATTTTGACATCTTCTTACCTTTTTTATCAACAGTAAATCCGTTGGTTACAACTGCTTTATAAGGCGCTTCACCCCTTGCAGCAATAGAAGTTAGTAATGAAGAGTTAAACCAACCACGGTACTGGTCAGTACCCTCTAAATAAAGATCAGCAGGTCTATCCAAGATATCATAATTCTCTAAGACAGCAGCATGGCTTGCTCCAGAATCAAACCAAACGTCCATAATATCCGATTCTTTATCAAATTCTTCTCCACCACAAGACTCACACTTAGTTCCAGATGCTAAAATTTGACTTGCATCTAACTCATACCAAACCCCTGACCCTTCTTTAGCAAATAACTCCTTTACAGTCTCAATAGTCTCTTCAGTTACTAAAGGATCTCCACAGTCCTGACAATAAAAGATAGGAATTGGAACACCCCAAACTCTCTGTCTAGATATACACCAATCAGTTCTATTTTCGATCATATTACCGATTCTCTTCTCTCCCCACTCCGGGTACCAATCTACCTTGCTAATAGCTTCTAAAGCTTCGTCTTTGATATCTTCAACAGAAGCAAACCATTGCTCAGTAGCTCTAAAGATTACTGGCTCCTTACATCTCCAACAATGCGGATAGGAGTGATCAATGAAGTTTAGATTCATTAGAAGGTTATCCTTCTTCAAAAGATCTGTTACAATAATGTTGGCGTCATCATAGTAAACCCCCTCAAAATCTTCTCCAGCTTCTTCTGTAAAGCATCCATTATCATCCATAGGAGCAAATACATCTATATCATATTGTTGACAGATAACATAGTCATCATGACCATGGCCTGGTGCAGTATGTACACAACCAGAACCTTGTTCTAAAGTAACATGGTCTCCTAGAATTAACTTAGATTCTCTATCATAGAAAGGATGTTTACAATTAACTCCTTCCAAATCTTCACCTTTAAACTCAGCTACTATTGAATAATCTTCAATACCACAGATATCCATCACCTTATCTGCTAATTCTTTTGCAACTACTACTCTATCTTCTTCAGTTTCAACTATTACATACTCGAAGTCTGGATGGACGGATATGGCCAAGTTAGAAGGAATTGTCCAAGGAGTAGTAGTCCAGATAACTACATAATCATCGCTAGTTAATTCTTCTCCTCCTAATACTTTACCATCCTTTACGGGAAACTTAACAAAAATAGATGGCCCTCTTCTATCATCATACTCAATCTCTGCTTCAGCTAAAGCAGTACCACAGCTAGTACACCAGTGTACCGGCTTTAAACCTTGGTATAGAAGTCCTTTTAAGGCCATCTTACCAAATACATCAATCTGTTTGGCTTCATATTCAGGGTTTAAAGTAATATATGGATTATCCCAATCTCCCCAAACACCCAGTCTTTTAAATTGTTCTTTCTGTCTTTCTACATAACCTAAAGCATAATCTTTACACTCTTCTCTTACTTCAGAGATACTTAAATCTTTAAATTTATCACCTAACTCTTTGGTTACCTTATTTTCAATAGGCAATCCATGGGTATCCCATCCTGGTACATAAGGGGCTTGGAAACCTTTTAGATGATTATACCTTGTAACAACATCTTTTAATATCTTATTTAAAGCATGACCGATGTGTATATCTCCATTGGCATAAGGTGGCCCATCATGTAAAATAAACTGCTTAGCACCTTCCCTCTTCTCTAATGCTTTCTCATAAACCTTGTTCTCTTCCCATTTTTTTTGTAACTTAGGCTCTTTTTTAGATAAGTTGGCCCTCATTGAAAACTCTGTCTTAGGTAAATTCAAAGTATCTTTATAACTCATCATCCACACTCCTTGTTTTATTATAAAAGCTATCAGCTGTCAGCTGAAGATCAAAAACACATTAATAAAAAACTTAACCTTTGTAAAATCTGGAATCTCAATTCCTAATTCCTAACTACAAAAAGACCCTCATCCCTGGTAAGGGACGAGAGTCTCTCGCGGTACCACCCTAATTAATATATAATAAGCTTAATTATACATTCACTTAAAAAAGTTAACGGCCTTTACCGATCCTTCCTAATTTAAAATTTCAGAAGAATAGCTAAGAGGTGATCTTCACTAAAATTTCAGTCCCTAGGCTTCCACCATCCCCAGTTCGCTATAACTTTCACTTTAATTACTCTCCTCTATCCTTGCTTTTACTCTTTATATAATTTTGTAATTCATTATAATATAATAGAACAATTTAGTCAACCCTTATTAAAAAAGATCCTTAAATTTCTCCTAATATCCCCTTTACTATATTGTAAGAATTTCGCGCAGCTAAAGGAAGAAATTCATCAAAAGAGATATTAGCCTCACCATCTGCTTTATCTGATATAGACCTTATTATAACAAAAGGTATATTATTTAAGAAAGCAACTTGCCCTACAGAAGCCCCTTCCATCTCAGTACAAGAACCAGAAAATTTTTCTCTCAACCATTTGGCCTTGTCATTATTAGAGATAAACTGATCACCCGAAAGGACTCTACCAACCTTAACTTTAGAACCACCACCCTCACTAAGAACCTTCTCTCCTATCTCTTTAGCCATTTGAACAAGGTTCTTGTCAGCCTTAAAGGATGCTCTATTCAACTCAGGAATCTCTCCAAGTTCTCTCCCAAAAGCTGTCACATCTACATCATGTTGAACTACATCTTCTGATATGACTATATCACCGACATCTAATTGGGGGTCGACTGCTCCTGCAACTCCTGTAAAGATAATCTTATCTATCTCAAATTCATCTATTAAAATTTGAGTACAGACAGCAGCATTAACCTTACCGATACCACTCCTTACTAATACAACCTTCTTACCCTTTAGTTTACCTGAATAGAAGGTCATATTAGCTTTCTTAAACTCTTCTTCAATATCCATACCCTTCTTTAATCTTTCAATTTCAATCTCCATAGCTCCAATAATACCAAACCTCATAGCAACCCCCTTAATTTCAATTTATAATTGATACTTAAGTAGTTAATAATTAAAAATTAATTATCAAAACAAATACCATCTAAACCTACAAATATTACTCTTCCTCTTGTTTTTCTCCATCTTTCTCTAATTCAATATTTACTTTTTTTAACATACCACCTAAGGTATCAATACCCTCTTCTAAAAAAGAACTTATCCTATGTTTAAACAATCTCTCTTTTTCTAATAAATCTTTATAGTACTCTTCTTTATCTACTATCTTATCATTTGCATCTTTTAATATTTTATGTGCCTCTTTCTCAGCCTCTTCTAATAAGTTATCAGCCTTTATCTGAGCTTTACTAATAAGCTCATCTCTTTCAACTCTTGCCTCTTCTAAAATCTTATCAGCTTCTTCTTTAGCTTTATCACTTGTTGACTCAAACACCTTATGAACCTTCTTTAATGTTTGATGTAAATTTCCTTCTTCATTCTTATAGTGTTGCAATTGCTTATCTAAATCTTCTACCTCTGCTTTTAAGTCGATATTTTTTGAAAAAAGTTCTTCATAGTAAGTCGCAATTAAATCTAAGAAATCATCTACCTCTTTTGAATCATAACCACCTGTTAATTTCTTCTTAAATTCTTTGTTATATATGTCATCTGGTCTTAAAGACATTCTAACCCCTCCTAAATATACCTTTTTAGATTTAATTTGATTCTACCGCGATTAGATTCACCCAAAACCTCATCGATCTCAACCCTTCCTCTACCCCGGATTGATATTATATCATCCAAGTCTATAGAGTGAGCTGGATTATCTATAACTTTCCAATTAACTTTAACCTTACCTTGTCCTATCTCTTTGCTCATCTTATTTCTGGAAGTAGAGAAGCCAGAACTAGCTACAGAATCTAACCTTAATGACGACACTGTACTTTTTATTATTTTAACCTTCTCCTCCTCCACATTAATCCTATCAAAAGAGAACTCTTCTATCTTTACACCTATTTTATGAACCTGATCTAAGTTCATTATAATATAATCCTTGATCTCCTCTGCCACTATAGCTTGGCATGCATCTTTATTAACAAGAAGATCACCTACCATCTCTCTTTTTATACCTAAACCAAGCAGGGCACCTAAAAAGTCTCTATGACTAACCCTTTGAAACTTAAACTGCCCTTTAATATTCAAGAGAGCTATAGGACTATCAACAAGATCATTTATATAATAATCTGGCATTAGGGCTATACGATTCCTTTCAGCCCTCTTATAACCACCAAAGACCATAACCTTTAAATCAGCTATGTTCTCTAGGATAGGCTTAGCTAAGTGTAAGTGATAAGGATTTAAAAAATTAGTTGATACTGGTTGATGCCTCTTAAGGGCCAACTCTGCCTTATCTAAAATATTAGATAACTCCATTAAGTCATCCTTATCTTGTATGTGAGAAAGCATCTTTTCTTTATCTAGCAAAAAAATCACTCCTAAATATTTATAAATATATCAATAAATTAATCAATCCCCTTCTAATAATCTGCAAAACAATAAGAGCTATTATTGGAGAAATATCAATTGGCCCTAAGGGAATAAGTTCTCTAAAGGGAGCTAAAATCGGCTCTGTCATCTTGTAAGTGAACTTTAATAAATCTTTCATAAATTTATGATGAGTTGGCGGTTGTACCCAAGAAGCTATTACTCTTACCAAGATCAAATAATAATAAAATTGGAATATCAAATTAACACCTCTAATTAATAACACTAACTCTCCTCCTTTAACCTTTTAGATTTATTTGCTGATGCCTCTACTGCTTCATAAAGAGCAGAACGAAGTCCTCTTTCCTCCAAAACTTTCAAAGCTGCAATTGTAGTCCCACCTGGAGATGTAACCATATTCTTCAACTCTGCTGGATGCAAGTTAGATTCTTTGACCATCTTAGCTGAACCAATTACAGTTTGTAGACTAAGATCTAAAGCAAGTTCTTTATCCAAACCAACATTTATCCCTGCATCCATTAACGCTTCAATGATTAAGTATATATACGCAGGACCACTTCCACTTAAACCAGTAACGGCTGCCATCTGCTCTTCTCCAACCTTAGCTACTAAAGAGATTGGGCTTAACAGCTCTTCAATTATATTTCCTTCTTCTAAGCTAACAGAAGAACCTAAAGAGTAAGCAATTGCCCCCTCACCTACCAAAAGGGGAGTATTAGGCATCAACCGTACTACTTTGGCCCCTTCTTTCAAGATTTCTTCAATATTTTCAGTAGAGATTCCAGCAGCAATAGAGATAACTATCTGCGATAACTTAACCTCCTCCTTTACCTCCTCTAAAACACTAAAAATACCTTTTGGTTTAACAGCTAAGACTATATAATCTACATCAGAGACTAAATCCTTATTGTTAACTCTTCCTACTACACCATATTTCTTTTCTAACTCTCTAACTCTACTATCTTTAATATCACTTATATATATATCATCAGAAGCAAAAACACCTTCAGATAAAAAACCTTCAATCAAGGCTTCTGCCATAGCACCTGCACCAATAACTCCTATCTTATTCATCTTTCCCCTTCCCCTCATCTCTTATAAACCCTTAATAATCTTTATAATTTATTATACCATAACAACTTTAGCAATCAAGCACTAGTAAGCTTTGTCAATTATAATCTCTTTCTCCAAAAATTCCAGATCCTACTCGCAATAAAGTAGCACCCTCCTCTATAGCTACCTCAAGGTCATTGCTCATTCCCATAGAAAGTTCTTTCATCTCTACCCCCTCTATTCCTTCTTTTTTAATCTCTAAAGAAAGTTCTTTTAGCTTCCGAAAATAAGGTCTAACATTTTCAGGATCAGAAGAGTAAGGGGCTATAGTCATCAAACCTTTTACCTTTACATTATCTAAAGCACTGACTTTCTTGACAAAATCTACCCCTTCTTTATAACTAATACCGTACTTATTATCATCTTGAGCTGTATTTACTTGAACCAAAATATTCATTACTCTTTCTTCATTGTTGGCCCTCTTATTTATCTCCTTAGCTAACCTAATACTATCTACCGAATGAATAAGCTTGCAACTTGGTATTCTAGCTAAATACTTAACCTTATTCCTTTGTAAGTGTCCAATCATATGCCAATTAACCTCTTTAGAAAAGCTTTGGTACTTATCATCTAACTCTTGTACTCTACTCTCCCCAAAATCAATAATTCCCTCCTCTAAGACAACCTCCATCTTATCAAGGGAATGATTCTTTGAAACCGATATTAATTTAACCTCCGATTTACTTCGACCAGATTTCAAAAGTGCTTTATCTATTCGCCCTTGCACCTGTAAGAGTCTCTTTCTTACCTCTTCCATTATTGATAACTCCTCCTTAATTTAAACTTGGTATGTAAAAATCCAACTTGAAGTAATATATTAATCAAATAGTCAGCTATCAGCCAATGTCTTTTGTCATAAATAATTTTTAATGGCTTCCCACGAAGAGTTTAGACTTTGAAACCGAAGATTTAAAACTCACAGGTCAACCGTTAACTAAAATCACGATCTTGAAGTTCTTAAGACCTTTGGCCGATAACTAAAAACTGATAACTAGTGTAGCTTATAGACAACTTGCAGCTAATTCAGCTAATTTAGATCTTTCACCTTTATTTAGAGTCATATGACCAAACAACTTTTTATCCTTCAAACGCTCAACTACATAAGTCAAGCCATTACTATTACTATCTAGGTAAGGGTGATCTATCTGATATGGATCACCAGTTAGAATAATCTTACTATTCTCTCCAGCTCTAGTTATAATGGTCTTTAACTCATGAGGAGTTAAATTCTGGGCTTCATCGACAATAATAAATTGATCTGGAATACTCCTGCCTCGTATATAAGTGATAGCTTCCATCTCAATTAGATTCATCGCTTTCAGATCAGCAACTGGATTCCCACCATCATTATCATTACCACCTACTAAAAATTCCATATTGTCAAAGATAGGCTTCATCCAAGGGGCCAACTTTTCATCTTTATCCCCTGGAAGATAACCAAGGTCATTGCCCATTGGAACGATAGGCCTTGTAACTATCAACTTCTTATACTCCTTCTCTTCAACAACCTTTTGCAGACCGGCTGCCAAAGCCAACAAAGTCTTTCCGGTCCCTGCCTTACCAACTAAAGTCACCAACTTAATATTATCATTTAAAAGCAATTCAAAAGCACATTTCTGTTCGCGATTTCGAGGGCTAATCCCCCAAACCTCTTTCTTATCAAATATAAGAGGAACCAAAGATTTACGAACCATATCATACCGACATAAAGCAGATTGTGATCCTCCAAATTCATCCTCTAAATTAACATATTGATTTGGGTGTAATTCCTCTTCCAAGCCTAATTCTTCTAATGATAAATTCTTAGTTTTAAAGAATTTATCAATCTTAGCTGGTGAAACTTTCAAATTTAAAAGACCAGAATAAAGTTCATCAACATTTACAGCATCAGTCTCATAATCTTCCGCTTTTATATCAATAGCATCAGATTTAATTCTCATATTTATATCCTTAGATACCAATATAACTGAATAGTCCTGACTTCTTTGAAGATATAAAGCTGTAGCTAATATCTTGTTATCAGCTTTATTTACATCAAGGCCTTCTGAAAAATCTTTTTCATATTCAGACTCAATCCTTACAAGACCAGAAGATTCTAATTCTACACCTTCTGATAACTTGCCTTTTTTTCTTAATCCATCCAGATACCTGGAGAATAATCTAGCATTTCTACCTACTGAATCTTGTCTCTTCTTTTGATCGTCTACCTCCTCAATTACAACCATAGGAATAATAACAAGGTTGTCTTCAAATGAAAAGATTGCCCTTGGGTCATGTAAAATAACATTTGTATCCAACAGGTAAATTTTTCTCATAGCTATTCCCCCTCTTTTTATATTAACAGGTAAATCCGATAAAAGATCATATATCAGACAATACCTGTCTCTACCTTAGAAAACATACTTTTTGAAATAATATCCAACTAGTTAACAAAGATATCAAAACCTGGTCCTATCCCCTTAATAATAGCCTTCTCTCCTACCTCTCCAATCACTTCAACTTCTCTAAAGTAATTCTTAGTATATCCATTTACCAAAACTCCTATTTTATCTTTATTTTCAATTAAAGCAGAATTGGGTATAACAATACCATGATATTGCCTTCTAACTACTTTGACCTCAGTCTTTCGTAAATTTAAGAGTTCTGGGATATATCTCCTTATCTCTATCAACATAATGTTCTGGGGATTATCAGGTATTATTTTATCTACCTTAGCTCTAAAATATTGACCTTCTACTTCTGAAAATAAAATTTCAACACCTGTTCCAACCTCATACTTTGATAATTGCTCTTGAGGTAAAAGAACTGCCAAATAGAACTTGAAATTATCAACAATTTTAAAAATTGGTCGACCGATATTTACCTTGTCACCATCTCTTATCGGGTTAGACTTTCCTTTTAAACTATTAAACCTAGAATAATCTAATTTCTCTCTCTCCTCCATCCTTAAAGTTGATTCTAAACCATCAACTTTATAACTTAAAAGACCAGACCTATAATTATATAGATCGACATTTTCTCCAGCGTCTTCAATTGTAGCAATATGGTTTCCTATACTAACCCTCCTACCTTCCTCCAGATGCAGTTTGACTATACCTCCCTTTGAAGCTAAAGTTACCTCTTCATCCCTAATTAATATTCCTTTAGTATTAAATTCATCCCTAACCCTTCCATAGGATGTGGTGATCAATCTAGTCGAATGGTATCCAAAAAAGTTAACTGCCAATATAACTAATAAAGAAAGAACTATAAGACCCATTACGACTATAATAAAGGAGTTCAAATTATACTTTTTAGGGCTTGGCTTCTCAATATAACTAGTTTTTCTTCCATAATCTCTCATAAGAACCTACCTTACTTTATAAAAATTTTAAATCTATCTATATTTATATAATTCTCCTTCCATCACTATAATCCCTACATATTTTTTGAAATATTATAGAAAATTCATTTACTGGTCTTATATCCTTGTTATTTATATTTACTTAAATCTTACATTGAGTTATTCCTCATTTTTGAATATTTTTGGGAAATCTGTCATAATTCCATCAACTCCCCACCCACAAAGTTCATCTGCTTTTTCTTTATCATTAACCGTCCAAGTATTAACCATTAGCCCTAAACCCTTATAACCTTTAACCTTTCCCTCTGTTAATATCGAGTGATGAGGATGTACAGCCTGAAGTTTTAGCTCTTGACTAATCTTTAAAGCTTTAACTCTTGAGGAGGAAAAGATCAAGGCTAAACTAATATCTTTATCCATAGATCTAGCCATATTTAAAAGCTTTTTATTAAAAGAAGATATAATAACCTCACTCTTAAAATCTTCCTCTTCCAAAAGATCTATCACCTTCTTAACTACCAACTTTCTTTTTCTACCCATTTCCTTGATCTCAATATTTAAACTCAACTTTTCTTTTGCTAGTTCAATAACCTCTTTTAAAGTCATTATTCTTTCTCCTTTGAATTCATCTCCAAAACTACTTCCAATATCTAAAGCTTTTAAATCTAATAAGTCCATTGAATTTACAGTCCGCTTAACCCCAGCCATCCTCTTTAAATCTTTATCATGAAAAACAATTAATTCTTCATCTTTAGATAACTGCACATCCAACTCTACCATATCCATTCCTAACTCTATTGCTTTAAGAAAAGCACTTCTAGTATTCTCTGGTGCAATCCCTGAAGCTCCTCGATGCCCTATCTTGATCATCTTCATCCATCTCCCCTTTACTATCTATTTATATAGATTATAATACCATTTATTTGATTTTGCTATAATATTAACGCAAGCATTTATAGTAATAAAGTGGCACTTTCGTGCCACTAGTAATGGGTAATGAGTGAAGAGTAATGAGTAAAGTCAAAAATCTCAAAACCTCTTATAAGTCTTAGGGAACAAAGGGGTTTCTGTTTTCTTAAGGTTTTACCCATTACTGATTACTCATCACCAGTAATAAAGCTACGCTTTATTACTATAAAACAATATCCCCATATAAAAAAAGATAGCTATCACCTAAGCGATAACTATCTTTTTTATATCAAAATATTAAACTGTTATATCTCCACTGATAACCTCTCCTGCTTTAACAGCTTCTTCTACTTGATTAAACTCCTCTAGTATCTCCTCATTATCATCTACAATAAAGAAGTTCATTGTATAAATGACCAATATATTAGCTATAAACCCAGGCACTATCTCATAAAGATGGGCATCTAAGCCTACCTGCTTCCAAATAACTAAGACAAGTGTTCCTGTTATCATCCCTGCTAAAGCAGATTTCCAAGTAGTCTTCTTGGAAAACAGGGCAAAAAGAACTATCGGGCCAAAGGCTGCACCAAAGCCACCCCAAGCATAAGCAACTAGTCCCAAGACTGTATTATCTGGATTTAAAGCTAAAAATAAAGCTACTATAGAGATTAAAAGAACACAGATTCTTCCTACATGCATAAGCTCCTTTTCTGTAGCCTCTTTTTTGATTACCTTGCTATAGAAATCCTCAGTTAAAGTAGATGAAGAAACCAAAAGCTGCGAATCTATTGTTGACATAATAGCAGATAATATTGCTGCCAGTAAAATTCCTCCTACCCAAGGATTGAAGATATAAGCGATCATCTCAATAAAAACCCTCTCACTATCTGCAATCTGCGGGAACATAGGAATAGAGATTAACCCTACAAATACTGCCCCAATAAGAGAGATAAAGACCCAAACTATAGCAATAGTCATAGACTTTGGTATCTTCTTAATCGAATCGATACTCATAAACCTAGCAAGGATATGAGGTTGACCAAAGTAACCAAGACCCCATGCCAAGGTAGAGATAGTAGCTAACAAAGAGAAATTTCCATTACCAAATAAAGAAGTCGATATCTCATTTGCTAACATAGCTTCACTTATAGCCTCCATACCTCCAACTGAATTATAAGCTAATGCTGGTACTATAATAATAGCAAAGAACATTAATATACCTTGGAAGAGATCTGTCCAGCAAACAGCCAAAAATCCACCTAAGAAGGTATACAAAATAATTATAACTGCCCCTATAACTACAGCTAACGTGTAATTCATTCCAAACATAGATTCAAACAATATTCCCGACGCTACCAAACCTGAAGATGAATATATTGTAAAAAATATAAGTGTTATAAGTGCACTTATAATCCTCAAAAGACCAGTTGGATCTTTAAACCTGTCTTCAAAAAATGAGGGTAAGGTCATCGAATCGGTCTTGCCTGTATAAACCCTCAATCTAGGGGAGACAAACTTCCAGTTTAAAGCTGTACCTATAAATAACCCAATTGCAATCCAAGATTGTTCTACTCCTCCTAAATAAACTGCCCCAGGTAATCCCATAAGAAGCCAACCACTCATATCACTAGCTTGGGCTGAAAGGGCTGTAACCCAACTTCCCATACCACGACCACCTAATAAATAATCTTCAACATTTGTTGTTTTCTTATAGAAATAAAGCCCTACCCCCATCAAAAAGATGAAGTAGACCAAAAATGTAACTAAAGTTTGCGTTTGTATCATCCTACTCACTCCTCATTATCTTAATCTTAGACTATAATACCATAAAGTAAGTTTTTATTCAAAAAAACTTATAATTATAAACTTTACGTTATGCACTATATTATTCAAGTAATTTAAATTAAAGAAGTTCTCCTTGACTCTAAGGAGAACTTCTTTGTTGTCTAATAAAATTATATTCTAAAATTAAAATTTATCTATAATACCAGCAAACATAACTATAGCAATTGCAACTGGTATAAAGTACTTAAGCATTATCTCAAACCAATTAACTAAATAAACCTTTTTACTAGCTTCTGCACTCTCTTCTCCTTTTTCCTTATTAAAAGGAACTATAAGACCAGAAATTAAATAACCAAATTTACCTTTTGTATTTTTACCTATTTCTTCTGATGTATTTTTAGTTCCCCAAACATAACCAGCGAATATTGCTGTTAACAAACCACCTAAAGGCAAAAAGATATCATTAGCAAACCAATCATAAGTGTCTAAAATATCCATTCCTAAGAAACTAACATCAGAAAGAACACTATAACTTAATAAAGGTGGTATTCCTACTACAAAAATAATTCCACCAACAATAGCTGAAGCTTTCTTACGATCCCAATTATGCTCATCAACTATATAAGACACAACTACTTCAAGTAAAGAGATAGATGAAGTTACAGCTGCAATTGTCAATAAAACAAAGAATAAGAATCCAAATATTCCACCTAATGGCATCTCAGCAAAGACAGCAGGTAAAGTAATAAAGGTTAATCCTGGTCCTGCAGCTGGATCTAACCCTAAGGCAAATACTGCTGGGAAGATAGCAAAACCTGCTAACACAGCAATCAATGTATCTAAACCTACTACAAATCCGGCACTGTCACTAATACTGTCCTTATCTGACAAGTAACTACCATAAGTAATCATAGCTCCCATACCTAAACTTAATGTAAAGAATGCTTGAGCAATAGCATCGTTAAAAGTTCCTGTTGTAATCTGACTAAAATCTGGAGTTAGATAAAATGCCAAACCTGCAGATGCCCCTTCTAAGCTTATAGAACGAAATACCAATAGTAATAATAAAACAAATAATATCGGCATTAAAACCTTTACAGCTTTTTGAATTCCTTTAACTACACCAGCACTGATGATTCCTACTGTTACTGCCATAAAAGCTGCATGCCAGAACAAAGTAGAACCAGCACTACCAATATGCTCTACAAACATCACATCAAATTCTGCCCCACTAGCAAAACCAGCGATTGATTTTCCAATATAAGCCATTGACCATCCACCAATAACTGAATAATAACTCAAAATAACAAAACCTGTAAATACACCTAATCCACCAACCAACCACCATGGTGTTTTAGGAGCAATAGCTTTAAAAGCTCCAACAGGGTTCTTATGGCTCTTTCTTCCTAATGCCATCTCAGCTGTCATTACTGGATAACCTATTAATACAATAGCCACTAAATAAATTAACAAAAATACTGCTCCACCATTAGTTCCCGCTACATATGGGAAACGCCAAATATTCCCTAAACCTACTGCCGATCCAGCAGCAGCTAAGATAAATCCAAGTCTTGATGTCCAATTTTCACGATTATTCAAGCTATTCTCCATCCTTCTCACTCCTCTTTTTAATTTCAATTTTCTCATTTTTTTCGCTTCTACTCACTACTAACTACTAACTACTAAAAAACGACAAATTAACCCTTTAATCAACGTTGATGTGAATAATATGTGATAATTTAGGTTAATTATAAACTCTTTTACTTTAGATGTCAAGTAATTTGTCCATACTCTAGACTGTATATTATTAAGTAAACCTTTTTAAATATTACAAATTTATTGTTTAGTTTTAATTTTTATCTGAAAGGTGTTAAAATATCTATATACTATCAAAACAGGAGGAGAGATTATATAAAATGACTACAGTTTTAGATGTCAACAAAAAATTAAAGTTATATATCGAAAATAATATAATCACACAATATAAGAAATTTGATAAAGCACATAACAAAAAACATATATACAATGTAATAAGCTCTGCTTTAAAATTAAATACTTCTTTCAATGCAGATCCAAATATAGTATTTACTGCAGCTTCATACCACGACCTAGGTCTTGGTTATCTAAAATACAACCCTAATAAAAGCAGAAGGAGACATCATATCTATTCTGAAAAGTTAGTTCATATGGACCAGAAGCTAAAGGATTTCTTCACTCTCAAAGAGATAGATATAATTGCCCAAGCATGCCTCTATCATCGCGCTTCTTCCAAAGATAATCCTCCTAGCATCTACGGCAAAATAATCGCCGATAGCGATAGAATGGATGGCTTAGAAATAAGAGATATGATCCTTAGAGCATGGAATTACTCCAACTCCTTCTATCCTAACTTAGATATTAAAGCTAAACAGAAAGATATCTACCATCACCTAAGAGATAAATACGGTGAAGGTGGATACCTATATAACTCCTTTTATCTAAAAGAAAGTAAAGAGATGATAAAAGAGGTAATCAAAGAATCAACCGCTATCCTAGCTTCTAAAGACCGTTTTAATAGATTATTTGAAGAGTTGATAGCTAATAACTAGAAACTAGTAGCAAACAACTGCGGCACGAAAGTGCCACTATCTTAATCTAAATCCCACTTCTCTACCTTCTTCAATTTAACTTTTCCACTTTTAGCAAAGAAAGATATACCCTTACTCTCTTTATCAGGGTATATTCTAGCTGAAAATACTTCTACCCCTTCATTAACAAAGATCTCAATTGAAGATCTATCTATAAATATCTGTAGTTTCAGCTTATTTATATCTTCTAATAGAACTCTCCTAATTCCTTTACCACCTCTACCAGATCTCTCTCTACTTAAAATCAATTTCTCTCCTACAGAGTCATATTCTATTAAAGTCTCCTCTTTAGCATCTTCTGATCTTCTGACCTTAAGTCCAAAGGAGGAAGCATTCCATTCTTCGAAATGGACCAACAACTCTACAACATCCCCTTCAACCTCAACAAAATTCATTTCCTCATTGTTAAGGATGATATCATTGTAGCTAATATGATTCTTTCTTAACTCCTTTAACTCTTCAATAGGCTTCTGTATAAGTTTATTATTTTTTAAATCTAAAACTCTAGGGATGGTCATAGAGTGTATCCAGCCTTCTTCTCTCTCTATATATTTATGATCCTCTTCAGGTAATCCCATCCATCCTATTAATAACCTTCTACCTTTATCATCTAAGGTTGTCTGAGTAGCATAAAAGTCAAAACCTCTATCAAGCTCTATAAATTCACCATAGCTATACTCACCAGAATTATAATCTAAATTACCAATAACATAACCTGCCTGATAAATATTATTGTAAAGATCACCTTTAGCTTCTAATCCCTGGGGTAAAAAAATTAAGACATCCTTTCCTTTTAACGAAAATAGATCTGGACACTCCCACATATAACCAAAATATCCAAAACCATTATAATTACTACCACCTATAATATTAATATATTCCCAAGACTTTAGATCTTTAGACCTATATAATAAAACCCTTCCCTCTTCTTCTATAGTTTGGGCTCCAATTACCATATACCAATAGTCCCCTTCTTTCCAAACCTTAGGATCTCTAAAGTGGGCTGTATAACCCTCAGGTTGCTCTTTAATAACAGGATCATCTTCTTTCTTGAATTCAATACCATCTTCACTGCTAGCTAAAATTTGATAAGCACTTCTAACCCCATCATTCTTTACATTACCTGTATAAAGAAGGGTAAATTCACCATCATTATCGACTGCACTACCTGAATAGCAACCATGGGACTCATAACACTTAGTTGGAGCAAGAGCTACAGGAAGCTCTTCCCAATCAATCAGATCTTTACTCTTATAATGACCCCAATATTTGAGCCCACTCTCTGCAGAGAAAGGATGAAACTGATAAAAGAGATGGTATTCTCCCTTAAATTGAACAAAACCATTAGGATCATTTAACCACCCAATTGGTGGCATTATATGATACTTCAGTCTATAATAGCCATCCTTAACCTTATCACGATTCTCTTCTATATACTTATTGGCTTCTCTCAACATCTCGTCTCTCTTCATAACCTTCTCCTTTCTTTCGTTTAATAGTAATAAAGCGTCACTTTATTACTGGTGATGAGTAATCAGTAATGAGTAATGGGTAAAACCTTAAAAAAACAGAAACCCCTTTGTTACCTAAGACTTATAAGAGGTCTTGAGATTTTGACTTTACTCATTACTCTTCACTCATTACCCATTACTAGTGGCACGAAAGTGACACTTAATTACTTATATTCTTTCAAATTGAAAAAAAGGGGGCTTGCCCCCTTTTTTAATTTATTTCACATCGTCAAATCCTATTGCCCAAACCGATGCAAAAGCACCACCGAAGGCGATTAAGAAACCGATTAGATAATTGATCATACCTCCAGATTCAACTATACTTATACCTGGTATTGCAGTAAGTCCAACAGCTGTCATTCCTACATTTGTCAAAACTACATAAGCACCACCTAAGGCACCACCAATCATTGCTCCTATAAAGGGCTTAACTAACCTTAAGTTAACACCAAAGATTGCAGCTTCAGTAATCCCCAATAAACAAGAGGTAGCAGCTGGTAAGGCTATCGCCTTCATCTTAGTACTCTTGGTCTTAAAGTAGACTGCTAGAGCTGCCCCACCTTGAGCTATATTTGCCATTGACCAAATCGGCAATAAGAAGTTTCTTCCAACATTATTCAAAAGCTCTGCTTCAAAGGCATGAAAACTATGGTGTACCCCTGTAATTACTATTAAAGAATAGACTCCACCAAAGATTAACCCTGCCAAAACACCTGCAGTATCATAAATTGTAAATAAAGCCATTGAAATTCCATCACCAAGTAACCTACCAAAAGGGCCAATAACCATCAAAGATATAAATCCACTTGCCAAGATAGTTACGAAAGGAGTTATTATTATATCTAAAGCATTTGGTACATACCTTCTAGTTGTTCTTTCTATATACCCCATAATCCAAACTGCAATCAAGATAGGAAGTACTGTTCCTTGGTATCCTACCATAGCTATCTCAAAACCAAATAGATCAAGGGTCTGTTCAACACCTGCACCTAATGTCCAAGCATTCTGTAATGCCGGGTGGATCATAATTCCACCTAATACTGCTGCCAGATAAGGGTTAGCTTCAAACTGCTTAGCAGCGCTGAAAGCAACAATTACTGGCAAGAATACAAAGGCCGCATTAGAGAACATATCCAGTAAAATCAATAATGAACTATCAGCGTCTACCCACCCATAGGTATTCATCATACCTAAAAGTCCCATCAATAAACCACTAGCAACAATCGCTGGAATGATTGGAACAAAGATATTGGATAGAGTTCTAGCAAAACGCTGGGCTGGATTTAAATTCTTCATCGCAGCCTTCTTTACATCTCCAGTGCTTGCCTCTTCAACATCACCAGATCTTTTAAGCTCTGCATAGACCTTATTTACTACACCCTGTCCAATGATGATTTGAAACTGTCCCGAGTTAACAAAAGCTCCTTTAACCCCTTCTACACTTTCTACTTTACCCTTGTCTGCCTTATCATTATCCTTTAATACCAAACGTAACCTTGTAGCACAATGAGCTGCACTATCAATATTCTCCATACCACCAATTGCTTCTAAAATCTCTTGGGCTATCTTAGTATAATTCATTTTATTACCTCCTCATTTTTAGTAAATAACATAAAAGAGGATCTTATTTTCTTATTAGCTTATCATTTCCTCTATTTCTAATAATAAAACTTGTTTTATTATTAGAGTAAACTTAAAAACACAAAATCATTTCTTATAATCTTATAAATATTTTGAACCTATATCTATATAAATATTTTTTATTCTATTTGGGAACGTTCCCAAATAGAATAAAAAATATAGATCACAATCTTCATCTATATTTTTTGCATACTCTCTCTCTCAATAATCTGATAGTCCATTATCACCTTATCTTTAGGCAGTTGCCCCTCTTTTATTGACTTTAGTAATATCTCTGAAGCAATCTCTCCTACCTTCAAATGATCATAACGAACAGTAGTTAAAGGTGGTGTTATTAAAGAACTCATCTGAGCATCCCCAATACCCACTACAGATATATCTTCAGGCACCTTATAACCCTTCTCATTAAGAGCTTTAATAGCGCCAATAGCTAAACGGTCGGTAGCTGCAAATAATGCAGTCGGTACTTCTTTAACCCTTTCTAATATAACCAGCATACCATTATAACCAGATTTTATGCTAAAATCTCCTCTGTAGATATACTCTTCTCTAAAAGTCAATGAGTTCTCTTCCAAAGCTTTTTGGTAACCTTCTCTTCTGAGCTTACCAACAGCTATATCCTTCTCCTCAATCCCAATATAGGCTATATCTTTGTGACCATTATCTATTAATAAGTTTACTATATCTTTAGCTGAATTAAAGTCATTATGGATTATACAAGGAAGGTCAATCTCTCCACTTGTATCTTGGCCCATTATTACTGCAGGAATCTTTAAATCTTCAAAAGCCTTCTTATGGGCATCAGTTACTTGAGTAGCAAAGAAAAGTATCCCACTTACCCTCTTCTTCTTTAAGAGGTCAAGGTGCTTAATCTCCTCTTTTAAATCTAACCTTGTATTTGTTAATAGAAGATTATATCCCTTAGCATATACCACATTACAGATTCCCTCTACTGCTGATGAGAAGGTACTTGTATTAATCTTTGGCAAGACAACACCTATAGTATTAGTTTTATTTCTCTTTAAATCTTTTGCTAAGTGATTAGGTACGTAGCCTGTCTCTTTTATTACCTTTTCTACCTTCTCTCGCGCTTTATCACTGACACTATCTGCATCATTGATAACTCGAGATACTGTGGACTTTGAGACTCCAGATAGCTTAGCTATATCTTTTATTGTTAGTCTCATGATTCCATCTCCTCGATTATTGGGAACGTTCCCAGTGATTATGTTAAAATTATACCCAAGATATATTTAAAAGTCAAGTCTTTGACGAAAAAATTTATTTTTCTTCTAATATATCTTCCACTTTATCTAAAGTTGGCAAAGCTGACATAGCTCCCTTCTGAGACGCAGCTAAGGCACCAGAAACAGCAGCAAACCTAGTTATATTGTCCATCTCTTCCTTGTTAAGTTCAGTTAAATCCTTGTTGATCTCATTAATATTATACAAAATTCCAGAAACGAAAGCATCTCCTGCCCCTGTTGTATCTACAGCCTCTACCTTCATAGCAGGAATAAAGTTCAATTCACCATTATGGTAATAATAAGAACCTTTACTACCAAAGGTGACATAGATTAAATCAACATTATATTCATCACTTAAAACCTTTACACCTTTTTCTAGATCTTTAATACCTGTGATAAATTCTAATTCTTCTTCAGATACCTTTAATATATCTGCTTTATCTAAGATAGAGATAATAGTATCTTTGGCCCTCTGCTCATCTGGCCATAGATTCAATCTTAGGTTAGGATCATAAGATATTAACATCCCTGCTTCTTTAGCCTTATCTACAGCATACCTGGTAGCTCTAGCTGCAGGTTGATGAATCAAAGAGATTGAACCAAAGTGTAGTAACTTATTCTCTTTAAAGATACTTTCATTGATATCCTCTTCTCTTAATAGAGTATCTGCACTAGGATCTATGTAAAACTCAAAACTTCGCTCTCCACCTTCACCTAAGGTTACAAATACGAGACCAGTCTTTGCTTCATCAGTTAATACCATACTTTGTGTCTTTACCCCTTCATCATCCAACACCTTTTTAAGAAATCTTCCCATGAGATCATTCCCGACTTTACCTATAAATGAAGATTTAGCACCCAATCTACTTATTCCTACTGCTACATTAGCAGGTGCCCCTCCTGGATTCTTCTTAAACTCCATATTCTCCTTATCCAAAGGAATGAAGTCAATTAATGCCTCACCTAAAGTAATAACACCTTTCTTCATAACTTATACCACCTTTCTTATTAATTTTACTAGTTATTATATATTGTTATAGTGAAAAGTGCAACTCTATTTCTCTATCCGCCCCTTTACCCTAGTTGAGATATCTCTAACCCTCTTTCTCTGCAACAGAGTCTTTGGCCCTCTAATAACAAGACCATTACATTCAATCTTATCCATAATCTGATCTGTCTTAGATCCAGTGATATAACCTTTAATTCCCCATTCACTACTTGCCCCTAAGACTACTAAATCATATCCCTTTGACTCCTCAATAACACCCTCTACAATAGAAGGAGCTTTCTTTATAATAACATCCCCTTCTAACTCTAAGTTCTCTAAACCTTTACACATAATCTCTCTTTTTTCTTCAATCTCTCCTTTAGATACTTCTTCACCTACTACCCTATAAAAGGTTAAACTTGCACCACTGCCTTCAGCAATCCTCTTAATTATCTGGGCTGTTGCTTGAGAGTGATATCCTCCTCCGTAGGGATAAAGTATGTTCTTAACCCCATCTACTTCTTTACTCTTAGATCTTTTAAATAAACCAATTGTCTTTGGCACCTCTTCAAGAACTTTATGAACAATCCCACCTAACATCTTATAAGAGAACCCTGACTTATGCCAACCCATCAACAGAAGATCAGCCTCAGTCTCATTCATAGTAGATTTTATTGCATGGACTACATTCCTTGAAATAACTGATAAAGGTTCTGCTATATACTGACTACATTCTTCGAAATCATCGATGCTTCTAATGATATTTTCATACATATTCATCTCATCTTTAAATTGTCCATAGCGAGAATCTATCGGGATAACCTCTGGGACATCTATTACATGTAAAGGAATAGTTCTACCCTTATAAGATTTAGCAATATTTATACTTAAGTGTAATAAAGGGTGTATAGTATCCGGATAAGCAATAGGTAAAAGTACCTTATAGCATTTTTCTAATTCCTGCCGTTTATCTTTAGCCTTAAATTGTAAACTTGGAATTGGTTGAGGAGTAATCCCTTTAGGCGCTCCCTTTAATTTTGGTTTAACAACATAGTAATATATTATACCTAAAATCAAAATAATAAGAGCAACAAACAAAGCCATAAGATCACTTATCATTAGCTGAAATACCAAAAATATATTAACTAAAACCCCTAATATCGGTGTTATAGGATAAAAGGGAACCTTAAAACCTCTTTTAACTGTCGGCAACTTAGTACGGAATATAATTACCGCCACATTTACAAAACTATATCCTGTCAACGAGAAAATACTTGTAATTGTTGATATATGCTCCAAATCTCGTATAGTCGTTGCTATTATTACAATAAATGCTGCTCCAATTACAGAAAAGACTGGAGTTTTAGTCTTTGGGCTAATGCTTTTAAATAAAGATGGTAAATGTTTATCTCTTGCCATAGCAAAGGAGGTCCTTGAAGCGGCCATCATTGCCGTATTAATAGAAGAGACTGTAGCCAATATTCCTGCTAGAGCAAATAGGTATCCTCCCATACTTCCAGCTATCTCTATGGCCGTATCTATCATAGGGGTGCCTGTATAAGCAGGAATTAACTTCTCCCAATTAACTATCGAGCTACCTATTAGAAATACAGCAGTCTTAACAAAAGTTACAAGGGCCAACGATATCATAATAGCCCTAGGAATCGTCTTCTCTGGATCTATTACCTCTTCACTAGCTGTGGTAATTAATCCATATCCAATATAAGTTATGTAAAGTACCCCCATAGCCGTGAAGGTCCCTGAGATTCCCCTCGGAAAATAAGGAGTCTGCTTAGCTAAATCCATATAAAAATAACCATAAACAATATATCCAGATAATAAAACCATCAATCCAGTAGTAATAATATTTTGTAACTTCCCTGAATTTTCAACCCCTTTTATATTGGTAAAAGTTACATAGGCAATCAGAAGATAAGAACCTATCATAGGTGGTATAAATGGAAAGAAATAATTTAAAAAAGTACCAAATCCAAGAGCAAATAAACCACAGGACATAGCATAACCTAGCCAAAATCCCCAACCTGTTATAAAGCCCAATACCCCATTATCAGTGGCATCCCTTACATAAGCATAACCACCCCCAGCTGTTGGGATAAAGGTTACCAATTCAGCAAAGGAGAATGCTGTAAACACCGCAGCTAAACCAGCTAAAAGTACAGCTAATGAAGCCGATGGCCCTGCCAAGTCAAAGGAAGTCCCAGCTAGAACGAATATAGCCGAGCCAATCATCGTACCTACACTTATTGTTATTGCAGAATAAAGCCCAAGAGTTCTATCTAACTTCTGTTTCATTACTAAACCTCCTATCTAGTGACAGTTTCGTGCCATTACGTCAATAATTAGCCTTTGAAGATTTAAAGATTTTTATTCAATTAATTAAACCTATAATTTCTTATATAGACTTTAATTTATGTATATGTAAAATATAAAACTGCCATAAGCTCTTTTGAGCTTATGGCAGTTTTATATTCCTTATTCTAAATATAATTTTAACCTTCTTCTAAACCAAATCGATGTAGAACCTTTGATTTTCTAGTTTTGCTAACATAAGATTCTCTATACATGGTATCATTACGAGCAATCCAAGCACCAATAAAACATACTATTGTAGCCGGCTTTATTAATTCCATACCAAAAACTTCTGCTGCTAATAGAACCGTTGTTATAGGTATATGCGCTGCACTACCCAATAGTCCAACAGCACTAGCAGAAATTAAAGCAAAGGGAAATGGGTAATTAAATACTTTGGCTAAAAATGCTCCACCAAGAGCACCAATAGTTAAACTTGGTGCAACAACACCACCACTTCCTCCAGATCCAATAGTAAAGGCTGTAGCTAAAATCTTACCTATCATTAGCAAGAATAGAAATCCTGCACTAAAAGAAGATTCTACTGATATGGCTTCTATCAAAGACATACCCGTTCCTAAAATATAAGGTGTAGCTATAATAGCCATTAAACCAGTTAAAGCACCACCTAAAGCTGTCTTATAGTAATCAGGCATCTTAAGCTTATGATTTAACTCTTCATAACCATATAAAGCCTTGATAGATATTAAACTTAAAATTCCAATAAAGATACCAACCATTACAAAGAATAAAATATCTCTTTGTGGTATGAAGGTATAATCTGTAGGAATAGTAAATTTAAAGAGCCTATCTTGGCCAAGGATAACAGAGTGAATATAATAGGCTGTTATACTTGATATAAAACTGATAAAGAGACTATTATACTCTGTATCATCCATATAAAGAACCTCGGCTCCAAAAACTCCACCTGCTATAGGAGCTACAAATATAGAACCAAAAGAGGCTGCCATACCACATATAACTATCTTTTTCACATCTGTTAATTTAAGTTTTAACTTCTGACCTATGAAATAGCCAAGGCCTCCACCCATCTGAACTGTTGGTCCTTCCCTTCCTGCAGATCCCCCAAAAGCAATGGTAAATACACTAGCAATTAATTTTACAGGGACTACAATAATATCTACCTTCCCCCATTTTTCATTATATGATTTAATAATGGCATCTGTACCATGCCCTGCAGCTTCTGGAGCAAAGGTTGATGTTATAAGTCCACTCATTAATAGACCAAAAATTGGCATAACATATACCAACCATGTGTTACGTAACCCATTCAAAAGACTTATACCCCAATTAAGGCTAGCAGTAAATAATACTGCAGCTAAACCTACCACTACACCA
Source organism: Halonatronum saccharophilum DSM 13868 (assembly GCF_000517025.1). Classification (GTDB taxonomy): domain Bacteria; phylum Bacillota; class Halanaerobiia; order Halobacteroidales; family Halobacteroidaceae; genus Halonatronum; species Halonatronum saccharophilum. The sequence goes on along the minus strand of NZ_KI912097.1, from coordinate 478,681 downwards.
ACCAAGACAGATATAGCAGTCCATTTAAAGATGTATTTAACTGATTCATTGGTTTTTATAAAAAAATCACTATTTAAAAGTTTCATTTATCAAAATCTCCTTTAGACCTTATTTATATATTTAAATTAAAGAAGTTACCTTTGTCTTTATTCTTTTGCTTCCAAGAGATTACAACATCACCTTTTCTAACCTTTTTAATATTTGAAGGCAAATGATGCTTATCATCACGAATAATAAGTATAGGGTATACATCTTCATTAATTATTTTAGCTAACTCAGTAATTTTAACACCTTCAATTTGAGGATAATCGTCTACAGAACATCTCTTTAATTCCATATCTAAATGTAGCTCATGTATCAATTCAGCAACATCTATCCCTGTTAATCTAGTTATTAACTGAGCAGAAATAGCATCGACTGGATCGACAACATTCTCTAAATCCATTACTTCTGCTAACTTCTTATGTTGAGTCTTCACTACCTTAACTATAACTTCTGCAACCCCCATCTTCTTAGCGGCTTTAGCTGACAATAAATTTATATGGTCATTACCAGTCATAGCTATAAATACATTAGCTTTATTAACCTCTGCTTCTTCTAAAACTTTAGTATCTGTTGCATCTCCCCAGATAATATTTACTTTAGGAAAACCTTCTGAAATTAATTCACAAACTTTAGAATCATTTTCTATTAGAGTAAGCTTATGATCTGAATAACCCTTTAAAAGTTCAATTAATTTCTGACCATTGGCCCCTCCTCCAGCAATAACTACCTTCATAATTATATCATCTCCTTAAATTATAGTATGTTTTCCTATTTAAACACAAAAATAAAACTGCAGAGAAATCCTCCACAGTTTTATCTGAAGTCACTTTTTAGTGATAATAACCGTTAAGATTCCCCTTTAACGCTTATGAAGATAATCAGTTAGGGTTAGGGCCAAGGGTAGCCCCTCTACTAAAGTAGATTCACCATAAAAATAAAAATTTGATTATCCCCACTTCCAAAATTGGAACTCAGCGATTTAAATCTATTCTATTTTCAATTCTATAAGCTTTGGAAATACTCTATAACCTCTGCAGTTACATCTTGTCCACCGCTTATAATCAACTCTCCATTTAAGATAACATCATAGCCTCTTTTCTCTCTAAAGGAGTCTAAGTCAGACTCTAATCTTTCAAAGATACTATTTTGCACCTCTCTTTGCTCCATCTCAAATTGTTGCTGGAAATTCTGTTGTAAAGCTTGTAGTTTTTGAGCATCCTCTTCAGGATTTAAATTACTAGCCTCTTCTTGTAATGAAGCTTGTAATTCTCCCATTCTTTCCTGTAACCTTTGATTTGCCTTCTCTACCTCAGGATGAACAATATAAGCTTCTGACAAATCAACATAAGCAACATTAGTCCCTGCTGCAAATGTTCCTCCAGTATTAACTAATAGAGCAGCTGCTAAAAACAATACTCCCACTACCAAATAACTAAACTTTCTTTTAAACAAAATAACACTTCCCTCCAATAGATTATCTACTTATTACAATTTAAATCCAGAATAGACTTAAATAAAAGAGTAGATTAGATGATAATAATTAAATTCTCGAACTTTAACAAAAGACCTTCAATTAATTTAAATTTACTAAAATTAATATTAAGGATTAAAGCTAGGCTAGCTTTTTTTATAGTATAAGACGAAATTATGACGAAACTGTGACGAAATCTTGATAGCTAAGGATTTATTCCTTAAAAACAATTAATATTTGCTAACACATACATTAATATTTTTACTTTAATTTAATTAAACTTGCCATTCTACCTGTTCTACCTCCATCTCGCCTATAAGAGAAGAATAGCTCACTATAACATGATGTACATAATTTACTCTCTATTATACTCCCAACTCCTACTTTTTCTAACCCCTTCTTATTTGCCAAAGACAGATTCAGCCTCCACCTTGCTTCTTCATCCTCTTCAACTACTTCTTTCCAATAATCTAATTCTTCTGACAAAGGGCCAACAACCCTTTCATCCACCTGATAACAACAAGGGCCTATCGTTGGACCAATACCAGCTATAATATCCTCAGGATTACTCCCATAAACCTCACTCATCTTTATGACAGTCTTCTCTCCTATCTTTTTTACAGTCCCTTTCCATCCTGCATGAGCAAGACCCACTACTTTCTTTTTAGGGTCTAGTAATATAATAGGAGTGCAATCAGCATAGTAAGAAGATAATAGAATGCCTCTTTTATTTGTGATTAAAGCATCTATCTCTTCTATAGCCCCCTTATAATCTAAAGCCCCTCTACCCTTATCTTTATCACTTACAATATAAACTTTATTATCATGAATCTGCTTAGCTGCCACCATATCCTTTAGGTCAGCTTTTAATATAGATCCTACTCTCCTTCTATTCTCATTTACTTTTTCAAGATCATCATCTACATGCTGGCCCATATTCAAACTCTGATAATCTCCTTTACTCACTCCGCCAATTTTGGTAGTAAAACAGTGATCTACCAATCCTGTCTTAGCCAACTCTTCAATAATATAATACCTAATCCCACTCTTCTCTTTCAGTTTAAAGATCTTCAACACCTCCAAATTATGTAAACTTTCCTCTCCCCTCTACTATTTCTTTAAATAACCCCTCTAACCCTTCTTCAAAACTCCGATTAAGCTCTCCTTCCTCTATTTTAATAATTGAAAACCATTCATCCTTTAAAAGAAGAAGGGATTTAGGTATCAAATAACCTCCTACACCACCCAATAGCTTCCCTTTTTTATCTGTAACTCCAACTACTATAATCTCAGCTAAAAAAGAAACCACCATACCTTTTAAATCAAAAGAATTTAAAATAATCTCTTCTCTCTTCACTTTATAATCGAAGCAATCTCCCAAAGAAATCACCTTATACTCCACCCCCATTAAATTAGTTTATTCTTTTTTCAAGATTTAATACAATTAAATCTTCTTTTATATAGCTAATTTATAACCTCTTTTAGAATAAATCAATTATAAAAGGTAAACAATATAAGGTGAGGAGGGATCTAATGAACAGAAAAAATCTTCTAGCTAAACAAGGGATAAAGTCTGCTAAAAAAAGAGATGATCAGTTAACTACCCGAGTTTTAAAAAAAGAAGATGCCTTAGAGATGAATGAAGGTCGACAGGATCATAAGGGAACTCCTCCAGTTGCAAGAAATAATTTAACTTTAGACACTAAATAATAAGCAGGGCTGTTAAACAGCCCTGCTTATTATTTTATTTATATTAAATTATTCCTTCTCTTTATGACAACTACTCTTTCTACTCTCCCATTCACTTACCCACTCTTTTAATTGTTCTTCTGACAATAATTCTCTAATCTCTAATTTATACTCATTTCTTAGCCTAAATAATTTATTCTTTAAATATATTATCTCCTCTTGTAAGAGAGTTAATACCTTAGAATCTACACTCTTGTCCAAATACTTTTCCTTAAACTCAAATTCTTTGGCCCTTAACTCTTCTTTTATAACTTCTTTCTCCTTCAAATACCTCTCTTTTAATAATTCTATCTCTTCAGTCTGACTTGCAGAAAGGTTCAACCTTTCTTCTAAACTTTTTTCTTCTTTTGGCACCTCTTTCTCCCCCATTATTCCATGGACCAACTGTGTATTCACTAAAGAAAACACTAGCAATAAAAAGAGAGCAAACCCAACACTTCTTTTCACCTTTTCACCTCCTTTTTGATATTTTTTTGCTACATTTATATTATGTCTTGAAGAATAATCAATTATTTAAAAGAGTATCAGAAGATTATAATACTTCTTTTAATATTTATTCTAAATAACAAATAAAAACAATCAAAATAAAAAAACTAGCAGATAATCACTGTGATTATCTGCTAGTTTTTTTATTAATAACCCATCATACCTCTCATATGTCCTCTTCCTCTAAATGAACTCCCTCTAGCTCCATAGCAATCTGCTTCATCCATTCCTCTTCCATATCTAGAGTATTCTCTTAATTGATCCTCTAACAATAACTCCCTTACCTCTAAATCATAATCTCGTCTCAACCTTGTCAATTCATTCCTTAATTCAATAACTTCATCTTCTAATCTCTTTATTTCTTTAGAGTCTACACTCTTATCTTCATATAATCTTCTAAGGTCATAATTTTTATCTCTCAACTCTTCCATTAGATCTCTTCTATTTCGGTAATACTCATCTTCCAGTCTTTTAATTTGATCAATTTGTTCTGTAGATAAATCTAAATTTCTATGGTAACTACTACCTTCACCTCTAACACTTTCCCTTCTTCCCATCATACTATGAGCAAACCCAATATTAGCTAATCCTAAAACCAAAAATCCTACTAAAACCAAACTTAATACCTTTTTCATTATTATCTCCTCCTAATGTTTATGTCTTTAACCTTATTATACGGAGAGAATATTAAGAAAGTATTAAGAATTTTATAAATTTTCTTTAAAGAGTGTTATTTTTTAAAAGCCATAGAAAAATACTTTTATTCAAAAAAATAAAATGAGCTATCTATAGATAGCTCATTTTATAATAACTATCGTTGATAATAATCATCTCTTATCTCTTCAAGCTCATCTCCTGATATATTCTCTTGCAAAAGACTATACATCTTCTCTTGCTTCTCCTCCATCTCTTTAATCTTCGCATTTAATATTGATAACTGACTCTCTAAGTCCTCTGGAACTCCTTCCTTCACTAACAAGCACCCCCTTATAAATTTTTAATACTATTAGTATCTTCATTAATCAAATAATTTATTTAAAACAAAATAAAACCTACTACCTTCCCCTTCTTCACTCTCTACCCCCAGTCTACCTCCAAGACCTTCTATTATCTCTTTGACTATAGAAAGGCCTAAGCCAGTTCCTTCTTTATCAGGCCTGCGAGCCCGATCAACCTGATGAAACCTTTCCCAAATATAAGAGAGTTCTCCTTTAGGAATTCCTAGCCCATCATCTATAACCTCTACTAAAACATCTCCGTCTCCTTCTTTTACCCTAACTTCAACCTTCCCATCTTCTTCTGTAAATTTGATGGCATTTGTTAAGAGATTGATCAAGACCTCTTCTAACCTATTTGGATCACTTCTAACTATCAGCTGACCTGGGCCAACGACTTTTACATCCCTTCCCTCGAATCTCCTCTCTAGGTTTCTTAATACACCTTGGACTAAAGAGGTTAAATCGAATGATTCAATATTAAACTCAAGTTGTCCAGATTGTAAACGGGCCAAATCTAAGATATCTTTAATCAGCCTTGACATCCTATCACCCTCAGATAGAACCCTCTTTAAATAATCTAACTCTACCTCCTTATCCTCTACTACTCCATCAACTATAGCCTCTAAGTAACCACGAATTGCTGTTAATGGAGTCTTTAACTCATGAGAGACATTAGCAACAAATAATCTTCTCATCTCATCTAACTTTCTAATCTCAGTAACATCTCTAATTAGAATAATTACACCCCAAAGCTTATCTCCATCCTCTTTAATAGGTGCACCATGAGCAAGTAAAACCTTCTCTTCAAATTCAAACTCACCTTTCACCTCTTCTTCTTCAATTAATACTTTATCTATCAATACCTTTAGTTCATCTATAAAACAATCTGAATAATCCTCTCCAATTATATCTTCATTCAGTTTAAATATTTCCTCTATCTTAGGATTTGTTAAAATAACCTCTCCACCTATAGATACTCCTAAAACACCTTCAGCCATACTGGTTAGCATCTCTTTCATTCTCTTCTTTTCATTAGATAAGGCTCGAATGTTATACTCTAATTTTTCTGATAGAGTATTGAATGCATCTCCTAAACTACCAATCTCATCCTTAGGTAAGTTCTCTAAAGGAACTGCAAAGTCTCCTTTTGACATCTTGTTAACCTTATCTTGCATATCTTTTATTGGTTTAGTAATCCCTCTAGATATAAAGAAACCAAGAATTAGAGCCAAAAGAGCACCACCTAAAGTTACCCTAAGCGCTAATCCATTAACCTTGTCTACAGTCTCTTGAACTCCCCTTAAAGGAGATAGTAAGAATACTCCCCCTTCATCTAAAGGAGTTCCCACACCTATTATAGGTTCAACCAGCATTTGGGATTCACCTTTAAAGCTAACTTCTCTCCCCTCTAAAACCCTATCGATCTCTTCTTCTAATCGTACAGCACCATAATTATGAATTCTACTTCTAATATTACCCGCTATTTCATTATGATCCTCCATCTCTCCATGAAACCTATTATGCATTTCATGCGTTCTACCAGAGTGATGATCTCTCATTAAATCTCTCATCATCCTACCCTGATTAATAGTTCTACCCCTTTGGTCGAAAAGCAGAATACTGGTATCCATTATCTTCTCTAAATTTAATATTAAATTATTCAGTTCTCGCTTATCAATCTCTTCTATTAAAGCAACTACAACTTCACTCTTATTTAAGAGCTCTCTTTCTTTGGCCCTAGAAAAATACTCCTCTAAGTAAGTTGGTAAAATTGTAATCAAAATTAACAAAATTAATAAAGGTATGAAAATATAAGATACCATAACCTTAGCAAAAAGGGTTCTAATCATCTACTTTCACCTCAAATTTATAACCAACACCCCAAACTGTCTTTATATAATCAAGGCCAATCTTATCTCTAAGCCAATTTATGTGTACATCCACAGTTCTAGTATCCCCATAATAATCCATTCCCCAAATCCTATCACATAAGACCTCCCGCTTAAACACCTGTTTGGGATGCCTTGCTAGTAACAATAGCAACTCATACTCCTTTGGAGAAAGATCAACCTCTTCTCCTTTGACCTCTACACTTCTATCCTTAGGATGTACAATCAAATTAGGGTAGCTTATAAGATCTTTCTTATTATTCTCCAATCTATTTACCCGCTTTAATATAGCCTTAACCCTTGCTATAACTTCCCTTGGACTAAAGGGTTTAGTAACATAATCATCTGCCCCCAACTCCAAACCTAAGACCCTATCAAACTCTTCACCCTTAGCCGATAATAAAATAACTGGAACTTCATTATCCTTCCTTAAAGATTTCACTACTTCCAGACCATCTATTTTAGGCATCATAATATCTAAAATTATTAAGTTAGGATTGAACTCTTTAGCTTTATCCAAACCTTCCTCTCCATCCTTTGCCATCATCACTTCAAAATTATCACGTTTTAAATATAAGGACAATATCTCTAAGACATTCTTGTCATCATCAATAATTAAAATTCGCTTACCTTCCATTTTAAAAACACCTCCAGGAATATATATAATTTGCCGATTCAATCTATATTATAAGTATAATATGAAGATATTAAGAAAATATTAAGGGTAAATGATTGTTTATAAAAGTAAAGCTTAATAATAATACAGTGTCAGTGCCAGTGTTAGTGTCAGCAAAGTCAAACCCTCAAACCTCAATGTAACTCTAGCTCTCTTCTGATTCGTCTGAGGTTTTTACTGACATAGACACTCACACTTACACTAGTAATAAGGAGAGTGATCAACTTGAATAAAGCTGTATTTCTAGATCGGGATGGTGTTATTAACTCCTATGATAAACCTGTAAACAAAGCAGATGATTTAGAATTGTACCCTTGGACCTCAGAATCGATTAAAAGGTTAAATAATGCTGGGTATAAAATTTACGTAGTTACTAACCAAGGTGGTATAGAGTGTGGATATTTTACAGATAATGATTTAGATAGTATTCATAATTATATGACCGAAAGATTAAAAGCAGATGGAGCCAAGATAGATGATATTGAGTACTGCCCCCACTTCAAAAAAGATTGCTCTTGTAGAAAACCAAAACCTGGTATGATTACCAAACTAGCAAAAAAGTATGATGTCAATCTAAAAAATTCTTTCATGGTAGGAGATAGAGATTCAGATGTAATAGCTGGAAATAAAGCAGGATGTAAGACTATAAAGATAGGGGCCAAATTTCCCCAAGCCGACTATTCTGTAGAAGACCTTAGCGATGCCACCGACATTATATTAGATCACCATTAAAGCTTTACTTTATCAGATCTAATCTGTGTTCTTTCTGCGCAAATACCTTTGATCTTTATCTTTTTAAGACCTTAAAACCTAAATCTTTAACTCTGACAACACCTGCGACTAAACATTTGACTAAATTCTGACTAAAAATTTTCTGTTTTTTATTCTCTTGTCTGTCCTTTGTCTTCAGTTGTCAGGCTCTTGTCAGAGTCTATGTTTTGTTTTTGATTTTGATCTTATTAAAACCTTAAAATCAAGGACTTAACGCAGATTAAAGTCAGATCAAAGCCGATTAAATCTGATTTAAACCTTTTTTTAATTTTTATACTTTAATCAGAACTTTATCAGACCTTATCCGTGTTTATCACCCCATAAGTACTTCTTCAGGGTTTATAACAACCATAAACCCTTCGTGGGATTTCAATTTCAAATGTCCTCCTCGGTCGTTCCTCCCTCAGGGCGCTGCGCAAATGCCTTTGATTTTGATCTTTTTAAGGCCTTAAAACCTAGATCTTTAACCCTGACAAAATCACAGACTAAACCTTTGACTTACTCTGACTAGAACTTTTTTATTCTTTATGCTCTTGTCTGTCCTTTGTCTTCAGTTGTCAGGCTCTTGTCAGAGTCTATGCTTTTGCTTTTGATCTTCCTAGAAGCTTTAACTGACAGCTGATAGATCTATACTAAGGGCATTGAAGACGGGTCCCACTTATACCCTTCTTCTTTTCCAATCTCCTCTTTTATAACCCCTGCTAAGATCTTGATACCCCTCCGGATATCCTCTTTATCTACTGCTGCTATTGTTAGTCTAAGCTTATTATCCTCACTACTACCGCTGTAGAATAGCCCCCCAACAGCAGTATTTACCCTCTTTGCTAAAGCTTTCTGATAAATTTTTTCTATTGATATATTATCAGGAAAGTTCAACCAAATATTCAACCCACCTTTTGGTTCTATAAAGTTAACCCCTTTAGGCATATAAGTTCTCAAAGAGCTAATCATCTCTTCATACCTTCCTTGATAAGTCATCTTCAATTTCTTTAACTGCTCTTCCCAAACCTCTTCTCGAAAATAAAGGTCCAACACTCTCTGTACAAGACCATCAGTAAAGATATCTGACATATACTTAGATAGGAGTATATCATTATAATATCTAGGTGGTATTATCAAAAATGCTAACCTTAAACCTGGCATAAAGATCTTAGAGAAGCTCTTAATATAGATAACCCTGCCTTCCCTATCTAAAGACTTTAAAGATGAAGCTTCTTCCTTACCATAATTAAGGTCACTTAAACAATCATCCTCAATAATTAATAGATCATATTTATTAGCCCATTCCAATAATCTCTCTTTCTTCTCTTTAGAATAACTATATCCGGTTGGATTTTGAAAATTAGGCATTAAATAAAGAAATTTAGGCTTCTCTTTCTTTAATTTATCCTCTAACAACTCCATATCTATACCATTCCCATAGATAGGAAGTTCGTATATTTTAGCTTTTCTAGACTTAAATACTGAAATTGCTCCAGGATAGGTTGGCTTTTCTACAAATACAGTATCCCCATAGTCCAAAAAAGTCTTAGCTAAAATATCTATCCCTTGCTGTGCCCCTGAAACTATTTGAACCTCTTCTGGGCCAACATTAATACCAAAACCCTGAATGTAATTACTGATAGATTCTCGTAAAGGAAGATATCCTTGACTCTTCTGATAACCAAATGCATATCCCCCATCTCGATCTAAAACTCTATTAAGGAGGCGTTTAAAGGGATCTATAGGAAAGAGATCAGGAGTTGGTGCTGCAGTAGCAAAGTTAATCTCTTCTTCCTTTCCCTTAGAGCTAAATTTAGTATCCTCATCGATATAAACCTCACTATCAAGACCCATTCCCTCCCTTTCTGGTTTATAGAAGGGAGAAACAAAGGTTCCACTTCCAACCTTCTTATAGATCAAACCTTCTTCCTCTAATAAATTATAAGCATTCACCACAGTTACATTATTCACCTCTAGTACTTTAGAAAACCTCCTGATTGGAGGTAACTTTTGGTGCTCCTTAATAGCCTTCCCCTCAATTAGCCCCTTTATCTGGCGATATAACTGTATATAAAGATGTTTATTAGAATTTTTATCTAATTGTATCGATTCAATCATATCAATTCCCCCTTTTTTAGTAAAGCATAGCTTTATTACTAACTGTGAGTCCTGTATCATAAGCTATGAGCTAAGTTCAAAACCTTTAATCTCTTGATTCTGACTGAAGACTGATGGATGACAGCTAGTAAAGTTTAATTGTATCCCTCTTGACAATACAATTAAATTTTGTATATAATAACAAGTGGGTACAATTGGCTTTTCTGATTACATTGTACCAATACAATTATTATAACCCAAATTGAATCTACTGTAAAGATAATAAAAAGTAGAAAATTTAAAAGAGAAGGAGATAATCTATATGACAGATAGTAGGTATGATCTTAATAAGAACTTGGCACAAATGTTAAAGGGTGGCGTTATCATGGATGTAACTACTCCAGAGGAGGCTAAAATAGCAGAGGAAGCAGGAGCAGTTGCAGTAATGGCTTTAGAGAGAGTTCCAGCTGATATTCGTAAACAAGGAGGAGTTGCTAGAGCTTCTGACCCTTCTATGATCAAAGGCATCATTGACGCTGTATCGATTCCAGTAATGGCAAAGGCAAGGATTGGACACTTTGTTGAGGCTCAAGTATTAGAGGCCCTTGGAGTTGATTACATAGATGAAAGTGAGGTTTTAACTCCAGCCGATGAGGATAACCATATCGATAAGACATTATTTGATGTTCCATTCGTCTGTGGAGCAACTAACTTAGGTGAAGCTCTAAGAAGAATAGGTGAAGGTGCTTCTATGATTAGAACTAAAGGCGAAGCTGGTACAGGAAATGTAGTAGAAGCAGTTCGCCATATGAGAACTATGAACTCTCAAATGCGTCGTCTAACTACTATGGACTCTCACGAATTAATGGCTGCTGCTAAGGAGATTAGAGCACCTTTTGACTTAGTTAAATTTGTTGCAGAAAATGGGAAGTTACCTGTAGTAAACTTTGCTGCTGGTGGAGTAGCTACTCCTGCTGATGCAGCTCTTATGATGCAATTAGGATGTGATGGTGTATTTGTAGGATCAGGAATCTTTAAATCTGGAGACCCAGCTAAGAGAGCTAGAGCCATAGTTAAAGCTACAGCTCACTACGATGATCCTAAAGTGATTGCAGAAGTTTCAGAAAATATCGGTGAAGCTATGGTAGGAATTAATATAAGCACCCTTCCAGAAGAAGAGAAACTGGCTAAACGCGGATGGTAATTAGTGTAACTAAAAGTTACACTAATTAGCTATCAGTCATCAGCTATCAGCTAAAGAACTTAAAGCCTTTAAGCCCTTGATCTTAGCTGACAGCTGAAAGCTAATAAAGAAAGAAGGTGTTTGCAAATGAGCAAAATAGGTGTTTTATCCTTACAAGGTGGTGTGGAGGAGCATTTAGAACTCTTGTCTCAAATTGAAGGTGTGGAGCCTTTGGCTGTTAAGAAGAAGGATGATATTTTAAAAGTAGATGGATTAATCCTTCCAGGTGGTGAGAGTACTACTATCGGAAAATTATTAGATATCTTTGACCTAAAAGATACTATTGTAAGTAGGGCCAACGCAGGAATCCCTCTTTGGGGAACTTGTGCTGGAATGATACTTCTAGCCAAGGAGATTGATGGGGAGAAAAGCCACCTTAACCTGATGGATATTAAGGTTAGAAGAAATGGATATGGCAATCAATTGGACAGTTTTAAAAGGGAAGTTTCTATTCCTAAAGTTTCAAATAAAGCCATCCCCCTTGTCTTTATTAGAGCACCCTTTGTAGAGGAGGTTGGCCCTAGTACAGAGATATTACTAAAATTAGATGGAAAGATAGTTGGTGTAGAGGAAGAGAATCTTTTGGCAACATCCTTCCACCCAGAGTTAGAAAATGACCTGAGTTTTCATAAATATTTCGTAAATAAAGTTAAAAAAAGTTCCTATTCAAATCTAAAAATCGCTAAATAGATATAATAAAGACTAGTTTATCTTAAGATAAACTAGTCTTTATTATATCTAACACCTCTTCCTTACTATCTGCCTTCAATAACTCTTCCCTAAACTCCCCTTGACGTATATTATGGGCCAATCCACCTAATAGTTTTAAATACTCTCTAGAATGACCTTCAAAATCAGCTACCATAAAAAAGATATGAACTGGATTCCCATCTAAGCTATCAAAATCAACCCCATTTCTAGATATCCCTAAAGCAAGAGATAACTCTTTAACTTGACTGCTCTTTCCATGAGGGATAGCTACACCCCTGCCCATGCCTGTAGACCCTTCCTCTTCACGAGCCAAAACTTTCTCATAAAATTCTTCTTTATCCTCTATTCTCCCACTTTTATGTAATAATCCTACCATTTCCCATAAAACTTTTTTCTTATTATTACTTTTCAAATCCAATTCAATCATATCTAAAGTTAATATATTAGTTGTATTCATAAATATCACCTCATATTAAATATTTAAAAAACTTCTACTATTCATTATTATCTTCATAATCAAAAAAACCTTCTTTATAATTAAAATTTATCAAGAATTCTATGATCAAGAATCTTGAAAGTTAATATAATATAGTAATTAATATTCAAATTACAAATTTAAATGAAGATTTCTTAACTCTTTTAAATATCTTAAATCTAAGTTGTAGATTATAGCTAAGATTGTTATAATAATAATAAAATATCTTTAGAAGGGGTCGATTATGTTAAAAAGATATTCTTTATCTACTTTTTTTGATGATTTTTTAACCCAAGACTCTTTTGACTACGTTGATCTTCACATCCACACAAGAGCATCTGATGGCTTAATTACTACAAAATTTTTAAAGAACTTTTTAAAAGATAGAAATCACCTTATCTCTATTACTGATCATAATGAGATAACTAGTTGTTTAGAACTACACACAATAGAAGAACTAAATATAGTCCCAGGAATAGAAGTTGGCTGTTCAGATGGCTTCGAATTATTAGTATATTTTAAAGATATAGTTGAATTAAAAGATTTTTATAATAACCATGTAAAACCATTTAAGAACAGATATAAAATAACCAGAACCAACAAAGGGTATCAATATTATTTGAAAGAAGCTCAAAATTATGACTCTTTTATCTCAATACCCCATATATCCGGAATTGCTCAAAAGAACTATATAAAGAACAAAGATTATATTGAAGATATTATTCCTAAGGTTGATGGAATAGAGAGCTATAACCACTCCCTCCCTAAGAGAAGGAACTCTATTGCTTCTAAGATAATGACTAAAAGCAAAAAATCACCTACTTTTGGTAGTGATGCTCATATCACAAAAGAAATGATATCTTTTTATAATTTACAAAATAATGACTTTTCTAAGTCCTTTTACCTTAGAAAAAACATCTACCACCTCTGCTCTATAATTGTCTTATTTGCTAAACATTTATACTACTTTATGGGTGTAAAATAATTAATTCAAATTAATTGTTTCTACTTTAACCTATTAGTCTAGTAGAATTTAAGTTATGTACCTTAGCAATTAACAAATAGAGAAAAAGATAATGAATAATAGATAATACTAAGGAAAAGATATAAGTAATTATTAAAAAAGGAGTTTAACCTATGACTAAAGCATCTAAAGATACAAGAGTTGTTATCGGAATGTCAGGAGGGGTTGATTCTTCTGTTGCGGCACTCTTATTGAAAGAAGAAGGTTATGATGTGATTGGAATCTTTATGAAGAACTGGGGAGAAGAAAATGAGGATGGCATCTGTCCAGCCGATGAAGATTATGAGGATGTTAGAAGGGTCTGTAATCAAATAGATATTCCCTATTATATCGTCAACTTTGAAAAGGAGTATTGGGATAATGTCTTTACCTATTTCTTAGATGAGTATAAGGCGGGCAGAACTCCAAACCCTGATGTTATGTGCAACAAAGAAATTAAGTTCAAAAAGTTTTTAGACCATACCCTTAAGATAGATGCAGATTATTTGGCTACAGGTCACTATGCTCAAGTTGATCACTCTGATGGAGAATTTAAGTTACTCAAAGGAATAGACTCTAATAAAGATCAAAGCTACTTCTTATCTATGTTAAATCAAAGACAATTATCTAAAACCCTCTTCCCTTTAGGAAAATTAAAAAAGACCAAAGTAAGAGAAATTGCAAAGAAGGTAGGCCTAGCTACAGCAAAGAAAAAAGATAGTACCGGCATCTGCTTTATCGGCGAAAAAGACTTTAAGGAGTTTCTACAGACCTATATCCCAGCCCAACCAGGAAAGATTATGAACCTACAAGGAGAGGTTCTAGGAGAGCACCATGGGATTATGTACTATACTCTAGGGCAACGCAGAGGCTTAGGTATTAGTGGAGAAAATCCTTACTTTGTCGTCGATAAAGATATTGAAAATAATATCCTCTATGTCGGGGCAGGCGCTGATAATAAACACCTCTATTCTTCTGCATTAATAGCCTCTAAGCCTCACTGGATTAGTGGTCAAGAGGTTAATTATCCAATAGAATGCAAGGCGAAATTTAGATACCAACAACCTGATCAAAAAGTAGTTGTTTATCCGGATGAAGGAGAGAGGATAAAGGTGGTTTTTGAAGAAAAACAGCGGGCCATCACTCCTGGCCAGATTGCTGTCTTTTATGATGGGAAGGTCTGCTTGGGCGGGGCGATTATAGATAAGGCAATTCGATAGAAGCAAAAAACCTCCTTTGAAACTATGAATCCACAAGAATAAGCACGAATTTAAATCAAGATATTAATTTTTGAATTATAAATCCCACTTAGCTTTAACCACCTCAAAATAACAAAAGAGAAGACTAAGTTAACTTAGTCTTCTCTTTTATCAATCTATTTAATTAAATTACACCTTGATCGATCATAGTATCAGCAACCTTTAAGAAACCGGCAATGTTGGCCCCTGCTACTAAATCACCTTCCATACCATATTCCTTAGCTGTCTTGCTTGCTGTCTTATAGATATTAACCATAATATCCTTAAGCTTTACATCAACCTCTTCAAAGGTCCAAGCATCCCACATAGCATTTTGAGTCATCTCAAGGGCTGAAGTAGCAACTCCACCAGCATTAGCAGCTTTACCTGGAACATATAAAATACTATTATCTTGTATTACCTCTACTGCCTCTGGAGTACACGGCATGTTGGCCCCTTCTCCTACAGCAATAACTCCATTCTCTACAAGAGTCTTAGCAGCATCTTCATCCAATTCATTTTGAGTAGCACATGGAAGAGCTACATCACATTTAACATTCCAGATAGCAGTACTATCTGCAACATACTCTGCCTCTGGATGAGATTCTAGATACTCTTTAATCCTACCACGCTCTACCTCTTTAATTCTTCTAACTGTATCTAGCTTAATACCTTCTGGGTCATATACATACCCTCCAGAATCACTTACTGCAACTACCTTCCCACCTAACTCTTGTACCTTTTGAGTAGCATAGATTGCTACGTTACCTGATCCAGATACTACAACAGTCTTTCCTTCGAAGGATTGACTATTATCTTTAAGCATCTCATCAACTATATATACCAATCCATACCCAGTAGCCTCAGTTCTAGCAAGGCTTCCTCCCCAGTTTAATCCCTTACCAGTTAGAACACCTGCATCAAAGGAGTTTTTAATCCTCTTATACTGTCCAAACATATACCCAATCTCACGACCACCTACACCGATATCTCCTGCCGGAACATCAGTATTTGGGCCAATATGACGATAAAGCTCAGTCATAAAGCTTTGACAGAATCTCATAACCTCTCCATCAGACTTACCTTTAGGGTCAAAGTCACTTCCACCCTTACCTCCACCGATTGGACGACCAGTTAGAGCATTCTTGAAGATCTGTTCAAAACCTAAAAACTTAATAATTCCAGTATAAACTGATGGGTGGAATCTCAAACCACCTTTATATGGGCCAATGGCACTATTGAATTCAATTCTAAATCCACGATTAACCTTCACATTACCTTCATCATCTACCCAAGGAACTCTAAAGATTATCTGTCTTTCTGGTTCAACAATTCTTTCTAGAATTCCAGCTTCCCTATATTCAGGATGCTTCTCAAAGACAGGCTCTAAAGACTCTAATACCTCCTTAACAGCTTGGTGAAATTCAGCTTCACCAGGATTTCTTTCAACAACCTTAGTCATTACCTCTTCAATATAATTACTCATCTTCTCACTCCTAAACTTAATTTTAAGATAAATTTAATAAAAGCACCTAATCAACTACTCTTTTTTCACTTTGTGAAAGGTGTTTTCAAAATCACTCTCTACTTTTATATTCTATAGGTGATTAAAGATTCCTTCTTTTTTTTAAAATTTTATCTAATTTATTAAGTAAAAAAGATAATTAATCTTCAAATACCCATAACTATTAGTCTAAACTGATAATTTATACCTTATTTCAATTGTATAAAATCCTATTCATTAGTAGAAAATATATAAAGAGAATAAAATAATTCAAAGGGGAGGTTAAAATGGCTATTAAATCAGAATCACTAGATTTAGCAATTAAAATGGAAAAGGAAAGCTATCACTATTATAATAACCATATTGATGGCGCAGAAAACCCCTTATCTAAAAAAGTTCTAGAGAGTTTGGCCTCACAAGAATTAACTCACATAGATAAAGTAAAGAAGATAGCTGGAGATAAACCAATAGAAGATAACGACTGTAATCCTCAAAAGATTGAAAATAAGGTCAAAGAGGTCTTTGAGGAGTTCTCAGATAAAGAAAGAGAGGATTGGAAGGAGTCTAACACCAACATATACAAGCACGCTATGGAACTAGAGCAAGACACCTATGAAATCTATGAGCGCCTTGCAAAACAAGCCAAAAATGAAAAAGAGAGAGATTTCTTCCATGCCCTTATGCAAGAAGAAAAGTGGCATTACCAATCCTTAGAAAATGTCTACAACTACTTTGAGAGTCCAGGTGATTGGTTAGCAGAAAACGAGAGTGAAGTTTGGCCCTGGATGAATACTTAATAGTAATAAAGCTATATGCTATCAGCCCTCAGCTGTCAGTCAATTATTTTTATTACGGAGAGTTTTTATTTTTTAAAACTCGTAGGGTCAAATCTTAAGTATAAAATAATGTAACAAGAATAAAGATAAGGCTTACTCCTAGGAGTAAGCCTTATCTTTTATGAATAATTATCATTACACTAAACTCTTCATCTCTTCTACCAACTTAGAAAATTCATCTAATGCCTCTTGGATTGGCTCTGGCGATTTCATATCAACACCTGCAGTCTTCAACAGTTCGATTGGATAATCAGAGCTTCCTCCTTTTAAGAAATTTAGATACTTTTCTACAGCCTCTTCCCCCACCTCTAATATCTGTCTAGAAAGGGCTATTGCTGCTGAGAATCCAGTAGCATATTGATAAACATAGAAATTATAATAGAAATGAGGAATCCTTGCCCACTCTATTCCAATCTCCTCATCTAAAGTAATATTATCTCCATAGTATTTACGATTTAAATCTAGATATTCTTTAGAGAACAATTCAGGGGTTAGTGGTACACCCTCTTCTGCTTTATCGTGTATCAGCTTTTCAAACTCCGCAAACATTGTCTGGCGATAAACAGTTCCTCTAAATTGCTCTAAATAATGATTTAAAATATACTTTCTCTTCTCTTCATCTTCTGTAGTTTCTAATAGATGCTGCATCAATAGAGCTTCGTTGACTGTAGATGCCACCTCTGCTACAAAGATACTATAATCAGCATAGATATATGGCTGTTCTTCATTTGAATAATAAGAGTGAAGAGCATGACCTAGCTCATGGGCCAAGGTAAATAGATCGTCTATATCTTCGGTATAATTCATCAAGATATAAGGATGGGCATCATAGGATGAAGCCGAATAAGCTCCACTTCTCTTACCCTTATTCTCATAGATATCGATCCAACTCTCAGAGAAAGCCCTCTCTAATAAGCTTAAATACTCTTCTCCTAAAGGAGCTAGAGCTTTCATCAAAATATCTTGAGCTTCTTCATAGCTAACCTTCATCTGAACATCCTTAACTATAGGAGTATATATATCATACATATGAAGCTCTTCAACACCTAATGACCTCTTCCTTAAATCTATATATCTATACATAGAATCTAAATTATCACTTACAACTTTAATCAAATTATTGTAAACATCAACGGGTATATTATTACCATCTAATGCCGCCTCTAAAGAGCTATTATACTTTCGAGCTCTCATATAAAATAGATCTCGCTTAATATTCGAGTTTAAGGTAGTAGCTATAGTATTTTCAAGTTCTTGATAAGAACTATAGTAAGCTTTGAAAGCATCCCTTCTAATATGGCGATTCTTGTTCTTTAAAAGCTCTACATACCGACCATGAGTTACCTCTACTTCTTCACCATCTTCACCTTTAATTGAAGGAAAGGCCATATCGGCATTATTAATCATCCCAAAGATATTTGCTGGACCCTGGGCCAACTCACCAGCCAAAGCAAGTAATCTCTCTTCCTTGGGAGATAAGAAATGCTCCTTCTGCCGTAATATCTCATCTAAAGAATGTTTATATATCTGTAAACCTTCCTCTTCTTGAAGAAAACCTTCTATCTCCTCTTTAGGAATCTGAATAATCTCTGGAACAATAAAGGCACTGGCACTTCCTACTGCATTATAAAGGCCTTGTACCTTAGATAACATTCCTTGATAAGTATTATTGGTTGTATCCTCATCACTCTTACGGGAAGCATAATTATAAAGATTCTCTAACTTTCTACTTATCCCATCACTAAATTTAAGCCCTTCTAATAATTTGGCTGCTGATTCACCAAGTTTTCCTCTATATTCTTGAATCTTTGGGAACTCTTCTTTTACTTTGTTGAATTCTTCCTCCCACTTTTGATCACTCCCATATATAGAAGTTAAATCCCACTTGAATTTTTCATCTACTTCATCCCTTTTTGGCAAAGTCTTTCTTTCTTCATTAGACAAATCAAATCCCTCCTTTTTAATTTAAAACTCACTTTTACTATTATTGCCTTCAAAATAATCTTCTATGTATATTCTAAACCTAATCTCTACTTAATAGTACTGGACTTTTATAATTAAAGTTTAAATTATAATTTACCTTGGGATTAATGTTCCTTGATGAAATAACATCTTCCAGTTATCATCTGTTAATTTCCATATTGAACTGCGTAGGGAGTGTTTTTTCTGCCCTTCTAAATCATTACCTTTGAGCAGTTTATATTTAGCTAATATTAGGTTGTCAGCTAATATATCAATAGAAAAATCTTTAATTTTCCAAGATTCCTTATAGTCTCCAGTAGTAAAAACATCTCCCGGTTGATATTGATATACTTTGCCAGAGCTACAAAATTCGCTGAAATCATCTGCTAGCAGTTGATTTAGACTTTCTGCTGATTGACGTACATTGGCATCAAGTAATTTTTCCTCTAACCCAAGAACCTCTTCTCTTAATTGTTTTTTATCCTTCATCATCTTCTCCTTTGCCATATCAAGATGGTCATAATATATAGGGTTTTCTTCCAATTATTTAATTCTTCAAACAAGTTCCAAACTCCTTCTAACCCTAATTTTTAATTTATTGTTTTTTGTCACTCTTATCGGATCTTAATCCGCACTTATCAGATCTAATCAGTGCAAATACCTTTAATCTTTATCTTTTTAAACCTTAAAACCTCAAGTGCAAAATCATTAGGATTTATTTACTTTGCTATTAATAGATTAATGGATAAAATTAAAGAGTTAATTTAATTCAATTATCTATAATATTAAAAGCTTATCAAGAGGAGTCTAGACTTCCCTTGATAAGTTTTTTTCTATTTATAACTATGTATCACGTAATAAACCGCTCTTTAAAATCTCTCTTTATTAATTCCCAAATATAAGCAATATCTTTGTCTTCTAATATTCTTCCTTTAGCCATTTTTATATTAATAAATGGCATAGCGATAACCTCCTAAATTCTTTATGATTTAAGGTGAAATTTGTCTTTTAGTCCTAGTATATAAACAGGGCCAACGCCTCACGCCTAAGTTAACTTCCCAGTCCCCGCCACTTCAAACCCTACATATGGTTTTATCCGCTTTTTTTGTTCTAAAAGATCTTACTTTAATATACCCTTTAAACCATTTATATTAGCCAACCTTTACTTAACCTTAAATTTTATTAGCTAGTTTAAACGAAGTCCTCTTTTTACCAAATAAATTTTTATCATAAACTATATATCAGTAATTTATAGATCTAAATTAATATAATGAAAAGAGCAACTAAATATAGCTGCTCTCAAAACATTTGTTCAAATTGCTTCTTTTTGTCTTTTTTCTAAAAACTGAATAATATGTTCAGCTATAGCTTTTGCCATTAAAGGTGGAACAGCATTACCTATTTGAGTGGCAATTGCATCAAATTCTCCTTCAAATATAAAATCATCAGGAAAACTTTGAATTCTTGCTCCTTCTCGCAAAGAAAGTCCTCTATTCTCAAAAGGATGCAACTTTTCTCTAGCATTAAAATCTGTAGTTAAAATAGTATTAGATTGATCCCCCCTGTTAAGTCTCATATAACGAGGTCTAATACCTGATTTACTATTAAGGTCATAAGCTGTTATTCCCTCTTTCTCTTTTTTACGTAACCAACCAGATTCTTTTAAACTTCTAATATCTTTAATAGTTATACTAAATTTTTGTTCAATTAATTCTTTAAAACCATAATTGATAGCTTCTTGTAAAACTTTTCTATTCTTTAAAGACTCAATAATTTTATTTTCAGGTATATAATCTGGGCCACTCTTTTTCTCTAACTTATAAGCCTTTCTCCCGCGGTGCCTAGCTATAAACCATAATATTAGTCTTTGTTCAAAAGTAAATTCATCTTTAAACAAATCCCAAACACCTACATATTTATTACCAAACCTAGTACTACGATACATTTTACCTTCTGGAATTTTTTCTACTATAAACATATCCTTTTCACGTGGAGATTTAGCAATATGATTGTAAACTTTTTTACTATACCGTCTCATAATTCTTTGATATTTATTTTGAGAATTTAATTTATAATCTAAAATTTCATTACTATCTATATTAGATTTTGGCAAATCAGAAATAGCATCTCCTACTGTTATATGTGATTTAAATAATTGCTTATCATTAAATAAATTCAATTGCTTTCCAGTAATAGGTCTAGGCAACGAAGGGCAAGTCATATCTTTTTTAGTAGCTATAAAAATAGCTCTCTTCCTTTTTTGAGGCACTCCAAAATCCTTTGAATTTAATACATCATACTTAACAACGTATCCACTTTTATCATATTCATCTTCAACCTCTTTAAGAAAATTATCACTAATAGTTAAAATTCCTTCCACATTCTCCATAACTACTACTTTAGGTTGTATTTCTCTTACCCATCTAATAAAATGAAAAACTAAATTATTTCTTTCATCCTCTAATTTTCGGCTTCCTTTAGCATCACTAAACCCTTGACAAGGAGGAGAACCAATTAATACATCTATGCTACGATCTTTTAAATATTCAGGTACTTTTCCAGTAATATCATAATTAATTCCTTCTCCTTGATGATTAACATTATAAGTTTTTAAAGCTTCTTCATTAACATCATAAGCTTTAAAAATATTAAATTTATCTGACATTTCGAAACCTTTACTAAAACCTCCAGCACCACAAAATAAATCAACTGTTTTATACTTCATTTATTAACCCTCCATTTAATACTACAACTATACTACTATTTATTTTAGTATGTACAATATAAATAATTCTAGTAAAACTATAAATTTACATCCTCTGCTTTTTTCAACGATTCTTTATTAATTCCTCCATAAGTATTTTCCCATTGAACTAGTAATTCTTCCTTTTTAATATCAATTAAGTCAGAAATTTTCTTTTCCTTATGCTTAATTTGATAATTATAAGCAGCTTTTGAAACTATATTCAATAATTCTTCTGACATATTGTACTTTTCTGAAATAAAATCCCAAAAATCATTTCCAATTATAATTTTCTCATCAGCATTAATAAGATTATCCATAATTTGAGTTGAAATAGCCTTTTTATTACCAAAAGTCATACCTAATAACCCAACATTTTTAGAATCTTTTTCTTCTATTTTCTCTATCATTTCATTCAAAGATTCTACCATACCAACATTCATTGTATTGAGACCACTTTTTACTTGAATATAATACTTCTTTCCATCTTTCTCTTTTTTAACATCGAATTTCTTTCCATTAGCTGACACATTCTCTTTCCTGGGAATACTTTCTGCTCCACAAGAAACTGCCAACTTTTCAACTTTAGTCCCCCAAGAAGTAACAATAGAACGAGTAATTCTTTGATATAAATAAAATAATATAAATAGCCATTATTAGCTGGTTTAGGTGTAGTGCTACCCCCGCGGACTATCTAATATACTAACTTTTTTATTAGTAACATCTAATTCGACTTTTGAACCAATCGGTAAGGTTAACATAGGATGAGTATGACAACAATCAAATTTAGCTAAAAAAGGTATCTTTTTATCTTTTAAAACTTCTTTTAATATTTCATAAGGTTCTCTACCTGTTCTCTGATCATCAAATAATTCATGCTTTCCTAAAATAATTCCTGATATTTTATCAAATACACCACTTACTTTAAGTAAAGAAAATATTTTTTCCATATGTGATGCAGTTTTTGTTGTATCTTCAATAAATAAAATATCTCCTTTTTTAATCTCAGGCATATATTCACTTCCCCAAATACCAGACATAGTATTTAAGTTCCCACCTATTATTCTTCCAATTGTTCTACCCTTATTAACTGCTATCCACTCATTTTTATTTTTTAATTTTTCTCTTTCTTTTTCTTCCCAATTTATATGCTCATCTGTCCAATACTCTGGTACTTTATAGCTATAAGGTAAGCTTTGTTCTTCTATTAAAATATCGCTAAAATAATTATATGTATTATGAACAAAGGGAGGGAATTCTCCAAAAGAAGGGACTAAAGCTGGTCCATAAAAAGTTTTTATTCCCGTTTTAGCATATATAGCTAATAAAATAGCAGTTACATCTGAATAACCTATTATAATTTTAGGGTTTTCCTTAAATGCTTTGTAATCAATATATGGTAATATTGAGTTAGAGTTTGTCCCACCAATTGTCGACATAATACATTTAACTTTAGGGTTTCTAATTAATTCATTTAATTCCTCTGCTCTTTCTTCTATACTCCCTGATCTATAAAAGTCTTCTTTACCAGTCAATTTTCCAGGTAATAGATTAAACCCTTTACTTTTAAGATATTCCTTAGCTCTTTCAAATCTTTTTGGTGAAGTATACGTTACCGGTGAAGAAGGAGAGTAAAATCCTATTATATCTCCTTTTTTCAATTTATTTAATTTCATTATACTATCTCCTTTCGTATAAGGTAGCATTTCACCTGCAGGGCCAACGCCCAACATCAAAGTTAAATTTCTAGTCCCCACCCAGATGCTAAAAGCTCGAGCGTAATATGTTGGCCCATTCGAAGCTATGAGCTTCAACGTTTTGATCTCTCTCCATATTTCCATTGATGCTACAAGGTTTTGGCTTTTACATTAACCTTATTTTAAATGTGTACCTCCTAGTTTAAAACTATCAATTGTGGCTATCCCTCCACTCTTCTTCTAAAGTTTCATAGGTACTGTGCCACTAACTAATATTAAGAAAGATTATATAATTCTTTCTCTATCACCAATTCATTGAGATTAAGCTCTCCTTGTTATTAGCTTTCTTTGTTCCAAAAGACTTTACCCGTGCATATATCTTTAGACCATTCCTATAAGCCTGTATCCTTGACATAACCTGTAATCATATAAGGTTGTTCATATTAGCGAATCTTACTTAACCTCAGATACCTCAATCTCCGTAAATTTATTACGTTAGGCTGTTAAGCCTATAAGGGATATAACTATTTCTAATTATTGCAGCTTTAGACCCTTACATTCGGAATTTTGTCAGTCTCTCATAGAGACATTCTAGTCTTGGATATTTTGTGGGAGTCCGACCTATCACAACCTTGGCTACCTCTAGCTACATTTCCTATAATTAGGGGGTGCTCTCAGCCGACTTCACCGAGCTTACCACAAAGTAATTCTTAATAATTACTTTGCAGTTCGGAGTATCAACTCTAACCCTTCCAGTCGCACCCAAAGAGTACTTCCTCAAGAAGCAAAAATCGCTTCTCTCAGGGCGTTACCCCTTCATTTGATTAGTCAAGTCTTTTAGTTCTAAAACATTTATCAGTTTTAGGTAATTCTTTTCAAATTACAACAAATCGCACCGTTAAACTAATGTTAGCTGACGTACGGCTTTTTAGTTTAAATACTTTTTTATATTTTATTTCTGATACAGTATTCTTCGATTAATTCTCTACTCAAAAATAAATAAATTATTGATGGAATTTCAATTATCTCTTTTAGATTTTTTCTCCAGTTATATAATATCTGTAAAATTTCATGTAACCTATAATCTTTACTAGAATCAAATTCACTAGGATTAATCTTCTCAACTAATTCACTTGCTAAATTCACAATTTCAAGTCTATCCATATATTCAGGCTTAAATCTTTCAGGATGATTATTTAAATAATCAAGTAAACATCGAGTTCTATTTTCCAAACCATTCATAATCTTTTTTAATAATCTAGTTGTTTTTTCAAATTTAATGAATACTTTCTCTATATATTCATCAGTATAATTTTTAAGTATTTCATTTGCTAATAAATTTTCTTCTGATAATTCTTCTAATCCTTTTAATTGGGTAACATGAAATAAATAATTATATAGTTCATAAAATTCAACTT
>NZ_KI912097.1:445757-453587 GCF_000517025.1 Halonatronum saccharophilum DSM 13868 | reverse complement strand
CTGTAATCATATAAGGTTGTTCATATTAGCGAATCTTACTTAACCTCAGATACCTCAATCTCCGTAAATTTATTACGTTAGGCTGTTAAGCCTATAAGGGATATAACTATTTCTAATTATTGCAGCTTTAGACCCTTACATTCGGAATTTTGTCAGTCTCTCATAGAGACATTCTAGTCTTGGATATTTTGTGGGAGTCCGACCTATCACAACCTTGGCTACCTCTAGCTACATTTCCTATAATTAGGGGGTGCTCTCAGCCGACTTCACCGAGCTTACCACAAAGTAATTCTTAATAATTACTTTGCAGTTCGGAGTATCAACTCTAACCCTTCCAGTCGCACCCAAAGAGTACTTCCTCAAGAAGCAAAAATCGCTTCTCTCAGGGCGTTACCCCTTCATTTGACTAGTCAAGTCTTTTAGTTCTAAAACATTTATCAGTTTTAGGTAATTCTTTTCAAATTACAACAAATCGCACCGTTAAACTAATGTTAGCTGACGTACGGCTTTTTAGTTTAAATACTTTTTTATATTTTATTTCTGATACAGTATTCTTCGATTAATTCTCTACTCAAAAATAAATAAATTATTGATGGAATTTCAATTATCTCTTTTAGATTTTTTCTCCAGTTATATAATATCTGTAAAATTTCATGTAACCTATAATCTTTACTAGAATCAAATTCACTAGGATTAATCTTCTCAACTAATTCACTTGCTAAATTCACAATTTCAAGTCTATCCATATATTCAGGCTTAAATCTTTCAGGATGATTATTTAAATAATCAAGTAAACATCGAGTTCTATTTTCCAAACCATTCATAATCTTTTTTAATAATCTAGTTGTTTTTTCAAATTTAATGAATACTTTCTCTATATATTCATCAGTATAATTTTTAAGTATTTCATTTGCTAATAAATTTTCTTCTGATAATTCTTCTAATCCTTTTAATTGGGTAACATGAAATAAATAATTATATAGTTCATAAAATTCAACTTCAAATTCTTCCAAAACCTTTAGTTCTGAAATATAGTCAAACCACCCTTCAATATTTAATTCTTCTAAAAGTTCCTCATTCAATAATTGAGGAACTAAATCAAAAAATTCTAAATTCTCTTCATCAATATCTAACAATCTATATAATTTAATCTCATAACTCCTTAAATTTATAACTTTTCCTTTTACTAAAGGAATTATTTTAAACTTTTGAAAATTTAATTCTGCTAATATTCGTTTAAAATAAGAATCTTTTATAGACTGAAACACAGTTTTTAAATTCTTAAAAGTTTTTTCTAAGCTTTCATTTAAAATTAAAGAATTAGGTATATCTAATACTATTACCTTTTCTTTCTCAAAAGATTTAACAATATTTACATTTACATTATTAGATAAATTATTAAGTTTATTTTGTATATTATTTTCCATATCTTTTTTAAATTCTATAATTTCTGTTTCAGCCGTATTAACTATATCCATATCATATTTAAAATATTCAATTGCAAATTTGTTCCATACACCTAATAATATTTTATAAGTTTCTTCTTCTTCGGTTTTTAAATTGATTATTTCATCATCATCAACATACTTTCCAAAAATTCGTTGAAATTCTTTTTGAAATTGATTATAAGCCTTTAAAATATTCCCTAAATTAATCATACAAATTCTATTAATATCATCATCAAATCTTATTCCATTAGCTTCAAATATTTTATTAATTTTTCTTTTTTCCTTCATACTCTTCCCTTTAAACTCTGTTTTAGCTAATATAATATTAATAGCTTGCTGTAAAAAATTTTGAACTGCCACCTTAAAATTACTATATAAATCTTTGAATTGACTATATCTTTGAAGATTAAGTGCAATTTCAGGTAACTGATTAGAAATATCATTTACTTTCCTACCTTCACTAGTAAATCCCCAACTATCTACTACTGTTTTAGGAAAGGGAAGTTCATAACAGAAAGATTTTTTTAAATTATCCCATTCCAAACTTGAAATACACTTTCCAAAAATGTTTACCTTACTTTGCTTTTTAAAATGTTCACCTATACCTTGAATTAATTGCTTTAATATGATAATTAATTTTTCTCTTTTACTTATAATATTTTCAACATATTCTGTCCAATTATCTGGGCGATATTTCCAACTTGCTAATTCACCAAAAATAGCATTTATATTAGTCAACCATTTTAAAGGTAGATTTCTTATTGTAATTTTTTTCTGAGTATCATCTATATCATAAGGTATTAAATCAAACTTATGTCCATATACTTGACTTGCAAAAATTTTTCTATCAGGATAAACTTTTCTCATTAAATTTATATTCTTCATTATCTGTGCATAAATAAAATTATCTTCTTCTATATCTTTTCCTTCAATATTAATTATACAATGTAAAGTTAATTTCTCTCCGTCATCTTCTATAATTGGAACATTAAATTCTTTTTTGAATCTACTAATAAATTTAGGTCTAATTTCGCTTAAAACTTTTCTACTATCATTTGAATTATAATAATATAACCCAGCTAATATATCAGCTATATATTCTAGTGAGTTTAATTTTAATGCTTTATTATAATCAAATTCAATTAAATTAATCTTTCTTTCTATATTTAATTTTCCTAACCAAAATAAAGCTTCACCACAATTTAACCAATCTTTGTCTGAATCAGGAAAATCAGTAGGTAATTCTACCTGTCGAAGATAATCATCTAGAAAGGTGTATATTTTATCTCTATTTTCTCTTAATGTTTTATTCCATCCATTAATTTTATCTTTTATATCTTGATTTATATTAGGTAGATCAATTTTTTCAAAAATATTAATTGGCTTATCAGACATAGAATTACTTATATCTAAGCCTAAAACAATATACCATCCATATCCAAACCTATCATATACCTCATCAATTGTATTGCGATTTTTTTCAACATATTGTTTAATACCAAACCATAATAAACTATTAATCACTCCATTAAAACCCACCCAAGAAGATAGTTTAATATCCTTCAAATAATTTAAGATTTCCTCATATTTAGCATGTTTACTTAAAGAATGTAAAATGAATATTTTTAAATCTTCTTCTGCTAAAACTACAATACACTTCTTAATATATTCATTCTTAGGCGATATAACTGGATCAAATAAAATATCAATTAAAATTTTTGACCTAATAGAATGTAATCCTGTCAAATACTTGCCATTTTCACTTATCCTTAGCAGATATTCTTTTTGAAATAATTGTAATATATATTTTGGAGCACCAAGTTCAAGATTTGAAAGTAAAGAGCTTAAATCTACTTTTCCATCATATGCACTAGCCAAAGAAACAATTTTTAATAATTCTAACTGAGTAGATTCTTCCCCTTGACTTATCCTTTTTTCAATATTTTCTATTTGTTGCTTTAATCTATCTTTTAATGTATTACCTTGAGTAACTAAATAAGTAAATTCTAATAAAGGTCCCTTCTCTCCAAAACTTAACCATGCTTCCTCGAAATCCCTAAATTTAACATCTGGCTTTCTTTCTATCAGTTTTTTATAAATTTTTTCAGCTTCTAAACGATTAAAATTTAATTCCATTTCAGAAAATATTAAGTCAGCTCCTGTTAAAGAAGACCTCTTCCAATCTTCTTCTCTAATAGTAACTAATACTTTAAATTTTGTATAATTATTTGCAACTTCTTTCACTATTTCTGTCCATTCGACATTACCAGGCTCAACATCTATATAAATCATTAAAGATAAGTCTACTGATTTAGATATTCCATATAAAGTATTAATAATTCTACGTGCATGAAATTTTCCTTCAATATAGTTAATTTGATATGAATAATTAGTTGGATGGAATTCATATAAATAACGATAAGCTAATGTACTTTTTCCTTGCCCTGAAGCCCCATGAATAATTACTATATTATCTTTTTCAAATTTTTTCTTAATCTGTCTAATCTTTTCTTCTCTAATTACATCTAAATTATTTTTAATATGAATATATTTAGCAGATACTGCAACGTAAAATTCCTCTCGTACTCGTTCTATAGATTCCTCTTTTTCAACTTTCATATAATCTAATGGTAAAATATTATTACCATATTCTTCATAAAAACTAACTCTTTCATTTAAAAACATACCTATTTGATCTAATTTATTTAATAAGGAATGTCTATCTACAAATCCTTCTTCTTCTGACAATTCATAAATCCAATACATTAATAAATCAAAAGCAATTTGATAATCCACTGTTACTTGAGGATTTTTTCTTAGAGCTCTTTTTATATTTTCTATAATTTTACTTTCTTTCACTTTTTCTATTTTTAAATTTTTAAAAATAAGTTCTATTTCTTCTTCTTTATAATTATAATTCTCCTTCAATTTCTTTTTTACCTTATTCCTATCTATTCCCTCTTTTATAATAGCATTATATAATTCAGGACCTACATTCCCAAAAACTACTAAATTTAATTTAGAATCTTGTCCCTCTTTTAAAGTCTTTAAAGACCTTCTAAAAAAAGAGTCCTCTTTTTGAGGAGAAAGAGAAGATAAAGATAAATTAGTAGAATAATTCTTTACTTGTACCACTTCTTTAAGATTAATATTATTATCATAAACCGCTAAATCTTCTTTTCCTTCTGGTTGAAACTTAAACTCATCTTCAGTGTGATTCAATATTCTATTAACTATATATAATGTTTGCGTTCTAAATCCTCGAAAAGCAGATTCAGCCCCTATATCAGACTTCAATCTACTCATAATATCACTCCTATCATAGAAAAGAAATTTACAAAATAAAATTAATTTCATATTTTTATATAAAACTGAGTATGTCAGCTGTAGGGCCAACGTCTGGTGTATTAACTAAATTCCCAGTCCCTGCCACCTCAAACCGTACGTGCGGTTTTCCCGCATACGGCTTTTCTATCAACTTCATCTTAAACCTTATTTGATTTCTCTCCACATTGCCATTCGTGCTACAAGGCTTCGGCTTTTACCTTGATGGGACTTTCACCCATTGGATATGTCCAGCTTCGCTATCTGGTAGGTCGGGGATCTCGCGACCCCTTTCCCCCATCAGAACTGTACGTGACAGTTTCCCGTCATACAGCTCAAGCTCTCTAAAACTAGCCTTCGGACTAGCAAACAATAACCTTGGGTCTTATCTCAATTTTAGTTTTCTACCCAAATAATATTTATCATACTCTGGCAGATAAGGGTTTGCATCGAACTTTATTAACCTATGTCTTACTATCTTTGTATCACTTGCAAATCTCAGTTTTACATCACCATCTGAGAATATCCAATCACGAGTTTCGTTTGATTGCCAATATTCTTCCTTTATCCACTTCTTGGACTTGTTAGGGTGTCTTCTCCTTGCCCAGTTCCATAAAGCTTTAAAGACATCACTATCTAAACTTTGATAGCTCTTTTTAGAACAAGCACTACTATGATAATTACACCAGCCTCTAATCTTTGAATTTAATATACCTATTAATTCTCCCTGCTTTATCGTTTTGTGCTTTTTGATTACTTCTCTTATCTCATTTATGATAGATTTATAGGCTTTCTTTGCAGGTTTAATTATCAATTTACCTTTATACTTTCTGAAGTTCCAGCCTAAAAAGTCAAATCCATCATTAATATGCGTAATTTTTGTCTTTTCTCTTGATAACTGCAATCCTCTTTCTTTTAAGAAGTCTTCAATTAGTTCTTTTATCTCTTCTAAAACTTCTTTATTTGTTGCAGTTACCACGAAATCATCAGCATATCTTACTATATTTATTTTATTTATTCTGTTGTATTTCCTGTTGATTGTCCCTCTTTCATTTGACCAATATTCTCTTTTAAGTAGCATTTCTAAGCCATCCAATGTCATATTAGCTAGTATAGGAGAGATTATTCCTCCTTGTGGAGTTCCCCTTTTTGTAGGAAATAATTTCTTATTATAGACGTACCCTGACTTTAGAAACTCTTTTAATATTTCTTTATTTATTGGTATATTTTCTTCTATCCACTTGTGACTTATATTATCAAAACATCCTCTTATATCTCCTTCTAATACCCATCTTCCTGATATCTTCTTTCCTAGTAGTTTGAACAGATATTCCTTAGCATCAGCACAACATCTATATTTTCTAAACCCAAAGGATATTCTGTCAGCTTTACTTTCAGCTATTGGGTCTAATGCAATTGCATATATCGCCTGCATTGACCTATCAAACATTGTTGGAATTCCAAGAGGTCTTTCTTTTCCATTTGTTTTGGATATATATATTCTCTTTAATGGTTTTGCTTTATAGTTTCTTTTGCTTAATTTCAATGCATTTATATACTTTGTTGCAGATGTCTGCCATAGTTTCTTATCTACACCTGCTGTTCTTTTCCCCTTGTTTGTTGTTACTTTCTTTACCGATAGTAGTTTTACATAGTATGATTTTGTTAAAAGATATTCTAGTTTTCTAGCTAGATTATAATTACCCTTGATTACTGCTTTAGCGATTCGGGATTGAAGTTTATTAACCTTTCTTTTAACAGCCTCCCAAATTATTAGTTCCCATCTGAGTTCTGCTTTTTTTCGGTCTATGGTCGCCCACTCGTGACGAGTTATTTGGCTTGCCATATTCATAAAGTTTCCATCCTTTCCTGCTTTAGATCACCTCTTAGGAAGTCTGCCTCCTTTGAGAGTAGGGCAAATTTTGAACCCCTATCTATCTCATTACAAGATAGCCTTCGCTTCTTCCAATCTCTTCTACCCACTGGCTATTATATCAACATTACTGTTAACCTACCTGAGCATTTCAGGAAACCATTGGGCTTACCCAGTTCTATACCTTAGCCAATTCATACTGTCTTAAATTCTACCTATACTCCGAAGATATTGGTCTATTTGCCAAGTGATATGCCCAACTTACTTGACCCCATCTCCCACCTTTTGGTCATAGTGTATCAGCCTAATTTCACTATTTACGTTTGACGAAGCTTGCAGTAGTTCAATTAATTTAATCTTAACAGTAAATTTACCCTAGCAATCACCTGCTTTAAGGCTAGCAGTCTGTTTCACATTGTCTCTATCGCTTAGCACCCAGTCGTTATCAACCACGCACCGATAGATAGGATTACCTCAAATAGAGTAGGTAGTCCAAAGGTCTACTTTTCAGTAGACTTAGACAGCCTAAGATATAGCTTAACCCCTGTTATTTCAAGGGCTGGTCGCACGGACATACAACGTCCCGCAGGCTTCGCGACGTCCCTCATAGATACCATTAAACTACCTGATTATTTAATCCTCACATAAGTCAGTTCTCTGGCGTTCTCCTCTTATTACCTGGGATGTAGCTAAGCCGCTGTTATACGAAGTGGTGCCATGCTCAAACCTTCTCATTTTCCAGAAGATATGTTTCCTTTTTCATTAAATCTTTTCCCATATTTATTAAGTGCTTTATCTAATGCTACTTCTAAATTAATTTCAGTCTTATTAGCAATACAAATTAAAGAAAATAGAACATCACCAAATTCATTAATCCATTCATCTGTATTCTCGAATTTTTCTTTCCCATAATTAGAACCTTTTAAAACTTCCTTAGATAACTCTCCCACTTCTGATACAAGGTCAAGCAATCTACTCTCTATTTTTGTTTCAAGATTATTTTCTTTAACAAACTTGTACACCTTACTCTGTAAATCAAAAACTTCCATAAACAACCCTCCCAAAAATCTTAAAGTTTTTTACGAAAAGTAAATTGTTGTTTTTCATTTTTATAACCTATTTTCTGATAAAAAGCATGAGCCTTTTCTCTAAGTACATTTGAGCGTAAACTCACAGCATAACACC
>NZ_KI912097.1:427809-445657 GCF_000517025.1 Halonatronum saccharophilum DSM 13868 | reverse complement strand
ATAGCTTAACCCCTGTTATTTCAAGGGCTGGTCGCACGGACATACAACGTCCCGCGGCTTCGCGACGTCCCTCATAGATACCATTAAACTACCTGATTATTTAATCCTCACATAAGTCAGTTCTCTGGCGTTCTCCTCTTATTACCTGGGATGTAGCTAAGCCGCTGTTATACGAAGTGGTGCCATGCTCAAACCTTCTCATTTTCCAGAAGATATGTTTCCTTTTTCATTAAATCTTTTCCCATATTTATTAAGTGCTTTATCTAATGCTACTTCTAAATTAATTTCAGTCTTATTAGCAATACAAATTAAAGAAAATAGAACATCACCAAATTCATTAATCCATTCATCTGTATTCTCGAATTTTTCTTTCCCATAATTAGAACCTTTTAAAACTTCCTTAGATAACTCTCCCACTTCTGATACAAGGTCAAGCAATCTACTCTCTATTTTTGTTTCAAGATTATTTTCTTTAACAAACTTGTACACCTTACTCTGTAAATCAAAAACTTCCATAAACAACCCTCCCAAAAATCTTAAAGTTTTTTACGAAAAGTAAATTGTTGTTTTTCATTTTTATAACCTATTTTCTGATAAAAAGCATGAGCCTTTTCTCTAAGTACATTTGAGCGTAAACTCACAGCATAACACCCTTTCTCTACTCCCCAGTTTTCAACACATTTCATTAATTGTTTTCCTATTCCTTTCTTTCTTTTTGATTCATCAACAACAATACCACCAATTTCAACCATCAAATCAGCATAAAATAATTTATAAATATAAGCATGAATCCAGCCAACTATTTCCCCATTTGCTAATTCAGCAACATATATTACATGCTCATCATCTTTCAAAATCTTTTTCAATCGTGATTCTAGTTCTTGAAAATTCGTTGAATATCCTAACTGTTCACAAAGAACCGCTAAATATTTTAAATCTTTTTCCTCAGCATTTCTAACAATAAAATCCATATTATTTCTTGTCATATTTTCTTAACCCTCACTTTCTATAAAGATAACAATAAACATCTTCATAGGCACCATTTCGTATAACTTAATATTAACGAAACTCTAACATAAGTATTGTATAAAAATACAATACCATCAAATTAATTCTACATAAAAAATTATATTCCTCCAATATTATCTAATTTTCTAATTGACCCTCAATAAAAATAGAGTAAATGGGCAACTTAAGTTGCCCACTTACTCTATACTTTAACTCTTAATTTTTAATCCTTAACTCTTAATTGCTCTATAGCGCCTCATCGACAACCTTCATAGCACAATAAGATCCACACATAGTACAAGCCTCTTCATCCTTAAGAATCTGATTGTGGGAATCTCTTGACTCTCTAGCCTTCTTAGGGTCGATAGATAGCTCAATCTGCTTCTCCCAATCTAAATCCTTTCTTGCCTTGGCCATCTGACGATCTCTTTCTTTGGCCCCTTTAACACCCTTAGCTATATCGGCAGCATGAGCAGCAATCTTAGAAGCGATAACACCCTCTCTTACATCATCAATATCTGGTAGCCCAATATGCTCAGCAGGAGTTACATAACATAAGAAGTCAGCCCCAGCACTTGCAGCTAGAGTTCCTCCAATAGCAGCAGTAATATGATCATAACCTAAAGCAATATCAGTTACCAAAGGCCCTAAAACATAAAAAGGGGCTCCTTTACATAACTCTTTTTGAATCTTGATATTGGTCTCTATCTGATCAAAAGGAACATGGCCTGGACCTTCTACCATTACTTGAACCTCAGCATCTCTTGCCCTATCTACAAGTTCAGCTAAGACTAAAAGTTCATGGATTTGGGCTCTATCGGTAGCATCAGCTAAAGAACCTGGTCTTAATCCGTCACCTAAGCTTAGTGTTACATCATACTCATAACAGACCTCCAAAAGGCGATCATAATACTCATATAATGGGTTCTCTTTATTGTTATGTAGCATCCAACCGGTCATAAAGGACCCACCACGGCTAACTATATCGGTAACTCTACCTTCATCCCTTAGATGACGGATAGTCTCTAATGTTAGTCCACAGTGAACAGTAATAAAGTCCACCCCATCTTTAGCCTGCTCCTCGATTACTTCAAATAACTCATCTACAGTTATATCTATAATAGCTCTTCCCTCTTGTAGGGTCTCAACCGTTGCTTGATAGATCGGGACAGTACCTAAAGGAACCTCTGCTTCTTTTAAGATTGCTCTTCTAGTCTCATTTATCTTCTCGCCAGTAGATAAATCCATTACTGCATCAGCACCAGCCTCTACTGCTACTTCAAGCTTCTTTAACTCCTTATCAATCTCTGGATAATCCTCTGAAGTACCAAAATTAGCATTAACCTTTGTAGATAGCCCTTCTCCAAATCCATTAGGGTCTAAGTTCTTATGATTCTTATTAGCCGGGATTACTATAGTCCCCTCTGCTATACCCTTTCTGATAAACTCAGTACTTAACCCCTCTTTTTTTGCCACTATCTCCATCTCTTTTGTTATCTTACCCTCTCTCGCTTTAGTAACTTGTGTCATACTCTTTCTCCTCCTTTATTTTAATTTATGTGAAATGTTGAGCTTTATAGTAATAAAGTGTCACTTTCGTGCCACTAGTAATGGGTAATGAGTGAAGAGTAATGAGTAAAGTCAAGAACTCACACCTCCCCCCCTACCCCCCCTTCGGGTCTATCGACCACTCCGTGCAAAACCAGCCTCTCCTCCTCTGAAGAGAGGGGGAAAGTAGTTCCCCCCTCAGAGTCTAAAGAACAAGACTCTTCGTGCCAAGATCAGCTTCTCCTTAGATAAGGGGAAGGGCTTAGGGAAATTATCTTCACAATCACTTTGGTGAAGATAATAACCCTTAAGAGTTTCTTGAAACTCTTAAGGGAGATGGGGTCTGAGGTTTTAAGGTTTTACCCATTACTCATTACTGATTACTCATCACCAGTAATAAAGCTACGCTTTATTACTATTAAGTTTCAATCTTAATTCCCAACCTTAACAAAATGATTAACAGGATTATTACCTCTCCCAACTTTACATCCTTCTTTAATAGCTTTGGTAATGAACTCTTTACTTCTAGCCACACTATCTTCCACAGAATATCCTAAAGCTAGATTACTAGCTATAGCTGCTGAGAGGGTACATCCTGTTCCATGGGTATCCTTCGTATCTATCCTTTGAGTCTTGAACTCAATAAAATCCTCTCCATCATAGAGAATATCTCTAGCAACCTGACCATCTCCATGGCCGCCTTTTACTAGAATATATTCAGAACCCAACTTGTATAAATCTTCTGCTAACTTTTCTAAGCTCACCTCCTCATCCATACCTTTGCCAAGGAGGAACTTTGCTTCATTCAGGTTTGGAGTAATTACCTTAGCTAAAGGAATCAGTTCCTCTTTTAAAGCTTCATTTGCCTCTTTAGCCAATAAAAGATCTCCACTAGTAGCCACCATTACTGGATCTACCACCAAATTATCTAGATTATACTCTTTAACCTTCTTAACTACAGCCCTAATAATATCACTATTGGCCAGCATTCCAGTCTTTAAAGCAGAAAAATTCAAATCACTACAAACAGAATCCAACTGCATTTGCACAAACCCACCACTTAAAGCTTCAAAACCCTGTACACCTAAAGTATTCTGTGCCGTAACGGCAGTAATAACCGTAGCACCATAAACACCAAAGGAAGTCATAGTCTTCAAATCAGCTTGAATACCTGCTCCTCCCCCAGAATCAGACCCTGCAATTGTCAATACCTGCTTCACTAATATCATCTCCTCCTTATAATTGAGTAACACCTTCGTGTTACTAGCTATGAGCTATGTGCCTTAAGCTAAGATCAAGTACTCACCCCCGAAAAGTATAGGATCCAGTGTAAGTTTTTAAGGGTCTTGAACTAGCTCACCCTACAAGTCTAAAAATCAAGACTTTCCGTAATAAAAACCATTCGCACATTACACACGGCACATAGCTGTGTAACTAAAAAGAACACAGTCCCCAACAACGGGAACTGTGTTCTTTATTAATACACCCTCAATAGTGTATCTTCATATGTATAAAGCAATATGATTTAAAGAACCACTTCCCTCCGCTGGTATTATCCAGATCAGGTTCAAGAGTCAAGAGATACATCCCTTTCTCAGCCCTAATAGAGCTCCCCTAGTGGTAAATTCTATTCGATTATCCTTCTTTTAAGATTATATTATATAATCAAAATTATTTCAACTTCTATAATAAATTAAATGATATACTCACTTGCTTATCTTTAAAAGTATTTTTCTAAGCTCAATACATTAAAATCTTCAATATTCTGATCTAAGACATCTAAAAGAGCCTCCATAGTTCCTAATGAAGTAATACAAGGTATATTATACTCTACAGTCTTTCGTCTTAATTGGAAGCCAAAGCGATGGGCCAACTTACCACGAGTTGGAGTATTTAAAACCAAGTCCACTTCACTTTCACCAATCACCTTCAGAGTTTGATCTTTATTAATTTCATCTACTTCTAGACCCTTCTCTTCTAGATATCTAGCTGTATTTGTTGTTGCCACCAAAGCAAATCCTATATCAGATAACCTTTGGGCAATCTTGGCACCTTCTTCCTTATCACGATCAGCTAAAGATAAAAGCACCTTACCCTCTTTTGCTATCTCAAATCCAGCTCCTATCATAGCCTTATAGAGAGCTTTAGCATAGGTAGTATCTGTCCCCATAACCTCTCCAGTAGATTTCATCTCTGGACCTAAGAAGATATCTACATCAGGTAACTTGGCAAAGGAGAAGACAGGTGCCTTAACTGTAATCAACTCCTGCTCTTTGACTACCCCTGTTGAATATCCTAGATCAGAGAGCTTATCACCAAGCATCACCTTAGTAGCCAACTTGACCATAGGAACCTTTGTTACCTTACTCAATATTGGTATGGTTCTACTTGCTCTAGGATTAACCTCTAAGACATAAGGCTTATCATTCTCATCGACAACATACTGAATATTAAATAAACCTTTAATCTGTAAAGCTCTAGCTAGCTTAATAGAATAATCTTCAATCTCCTTTTGTAAATCTTGGCTTAAACTTTGAGGTGGATAAACGGCCATACTATCTCCTGAATGGATACCAGCCTTCTCAATATGCTCCATAATACCAGGAATAACTACAGTCTCACCATCAGAGATAGCATCTACCTCTACCTCCTTACCTACTACATATTTATCAATCAAGACAGGGTGCTTAGGTGACACCTTAACTGCCCTTTCCATATACTCCATCAATTCATCCTGATTATAAACAACCTCCATAGCTTGACCTCCAAGAACATATGAAGGTCTAACCAAAACTGGATAACCAAGATCTTCTGCTACCTTTATAGCCTTATCCTTAGCTGTAACTGTAGCCCCTTGAGGTAATGGTATCTCCAACTTTTCTAATAACTTTAAGAACTTATCACGATCCTCTGCTCTATCCATATCTGCTACACTTGTACCTAAGATAGGAGCTCCTATCTCCTCTAAAGGATGGGCCAAATTTATCGCCGTCTGTCCTCCAAATTGTAGAATAACCCCA
This sequence comes from Halonatronum saccharophilum DSM 13868, assembly GCF_000517025.1. Classification (GTDB taxonomy): domain Bacteria; phylum Bacillota; class Halanaerobiia; order Halobacteroidales; family Halobacteroidaceae; genus Halonatronum; species Halonatronum saccharophilum. Next base: position 440,081 of record NZ_KI912097.1, on the reverse strand, counting down.
TCAACCTCTTCATTTTCTATGATATTGCTTACATACTCTAAATTAATTGGCTCAAAGTAAAGCTTATCAGAGGTATCAAAGTCGGTACTTACCGTTTCTGGGTTATTGTTAACGATTACTGCACCAACCCCCTCATCCTTAAGAGCTTGAACTGAGTGAACACTACAGTAATCAAACTCTATACCTTGACCGATTCTAATTGGCCCAGCTCCTACTACTAAGACCTTCTTCTTGTCATCCTTAATTGTCTCATCTTCAAGCTCATAGGTAGAGTAATAATAAGGAGTCTCTGCCTCAAATTCAGCAGCACAGGTATCTACCATCTTATAAGATGGTTTTAAATTTAAAACTTTCCGCATAGTTCTAACCCTATCAACTCCAGTTCCACTAATCTTAGCTAAATAATCATCACTGATCCCTATCTTCTTAGCCTCTTCAACTAAGCTTAAGTTTAAATGACCATGATCTTCTATCTTATTTTTAATATTTATAATATTAGTTAGCTTATTAAGGAAAAAGAGATCAACGCCAGTAAGATCATGTATCTCCTTCTCCTTTACTCCCCTACCTAAAGCTTCAACAATTAAGAATAATCTCTCATCGGTAGCCTCAACTAAAGCCCCTTTCAACTCTTCTTCTGATAAATAAGAGAATTCAGCAGAAGTTAAATCGATACCACTATCTAAGGAATCAATTGCCTTAAGCAAAGCTTCTTCAAAGTTACGTCCAATAGCCATTACTTCACCAGTAGCTTTCATCTGTGTTGTAAGATTGCGATCGGCATCAGAGAACTTATCGAAGGGCCAACGTGGAATCTTTGCCACTATATAATCTAAAGTAGGCTCAAAGCAGGCTGTCGTCTTTCCTGTGATAGAGTTCTCTATCTCATCTAAATGTAATCCAATAGCAATCTTTGCCGAAACTCTAGCAATAGGATATCCTGTAGCCTTAGAAGCTAAAGCACTAGAACGGCTTACCCGAGGGTTAACCTCAATTACCGAATAGTCCATACTCTTAGGATCTAAAGCAAATTGAATATTACAACCCCCTTCAATCTTTAAAGCCCTAATAATCTTTAAAGATGCTGTTCTTAGCATCTGATACTCCTTATCCCTTAAGGTCTGACTAGGGGCAACCACTATACTATCTCCTGTATGTATCCCAACTGGATCAAAGTTCTCCATATTACAAACGATTATACAAGTATCATTCTTATCTCTTAACACCTCATATTCTATCTCTTTCCATCCTGCAATACTCTTCTCTACTAAAACCTGATTAACTGGAGAATTCTTTAAACCTCGACTGACAATATCCTTTAATTCTTCTTCATTGTCAGCAATACCTCCACCAGCTCCTCCCATAGTAAAGGCCGGTCTAATAATCAAAGGATAACCAATCTCTTGAGCAAATTCTAATGCCCCTTCTAAAGTCTGAACAATTCCACTCTCTGCAATAGGCTCGTTAATCTCCTCCATCAGTTTCTTAAACTCATCTCGGTCCTCGGCACCTTTAATAACCTCTAAAGAAGTGCCTAAGAACTTAACATCCTTCCCATCTAAGAAACCAGATTGGGCAAGCTTAGTAGCTAGGTTAAGACCTGTCTGCCCACCTAATGTCGGCAAAATCCCATCAGGCTTCTCCTCATCTATTACCTTTTTTAAAAATTCTAAAGTTAAAGGTTCAATATAAACCTTATCAGCAATATCCTCATCAGTCATAATCGTAGCTGGATTGCTATTGATCAAAACTACCTCTATACCTTCCTCTTGCAAAGCCTTACATGCCTGAGCCCCCGAATAATCAAACTCTGCTGCCTGTCCGATTACAATTGGCCCAGACCCAATAACCAACACCTTACTTATATCTTTATATTTTGGCATACTCAATACTCCCTTCTTTTTATCTACCAGCTGTCAGCGAATGATTTTTATTACGAAGAGTTTTTGAACTATAAAACTCGTAGGGTCAGCCGTCAGCTTAAATCAAAAACTTTTAAAAAATTTAAATGAGTTTTTTAACTCGCATTTATTCGCGAGATTCTTTGCAAACTCATAAGCTTTTAACTTTAGTTTTTAATTCTTAATTATTAATTTTTAACTCTTAGTTATTCTTACGCTGCTTTTTGAAGCATTATCTCTAAAAAGTGATCAAAGATAAAACGTGTATCCTCAGGTCCTGGTGCTGCCTCAGGATGATATTGAATAGAAAAGATAGGTAACCTTAGATGCTTAATCCCCTCTACTGTATTATCATTTAAGTTACGATGAGTTACCTTTAGCTCTTTAGGAAGCCCTTCTTCCTTTAAAGCATAACCATGATTTTGTGATGTGATAAAGACTTTCCCTGTCTCTAAGTCCTTAACAGGTTGGTTTCCCCCTCGATGCCCAAACTTCAGCTTATAAGTATCTCCTCCTAAAGCCAACCCTATGACCTGATGTCCTAAACAAATTCCACAGATTGGATACTCGCCAACCAGAGATTTTACTACCTCTACTACTTCAGGTATATCCTTTGGATCTCCTGGACCATTAGAGATAAATACTCCATCAGGATTTAAAGCTCTTATTACATCTTCCTTTGTATCGGCTGGAAGAACAGTAACCTTAGCTCCTCTATCTACTAAATAATCCAAAATACTATCTTTAACACCTAAATCAATTAAGGCTATATTATAATTTAAACTATCCTCAGCTAAGGTATATATATCCTCAGTAGTCACCTTTGACACTACATCTTTTGGAAATGAACTCGCTTTTGCTTTGGCAACCAACTTACCTATATTGCTCTCCTCTGTAGAGATCACCCCTTGCATCATACCCTTGTCTCTAATATGCTTGGTTAAAGCACGAGTATCAATTCCTTTGATACCAATAACATTATTTTGGGTCAAATAATCACTTACCTTACCTGACTCCTGCCAGTTACTTGGCCAATCGCAATCTTCTCTTACAATAAAACCAGACAAATGTAATCCTTTAGATTCACTATCGATATCATTAACACCATAATTCCCAATCAATGGATAGGTCATAGTAACCAGTTGGCCCTTATAAGAAGGATCTGTTAATACCTCCTGATAACCTGTCATACTCGTATTAAAGACAACCTCTCCAGTGACCTCACCCTTGGCCCCTAAGGATTCTCCTATAAAATACCTGCCATCCTCTAAAGCTAAAATAGCCTTCACATCTACTCACTCCTCTATACTCAATATTTATAGTCATTGTAATTAACTTTTTTATAATTATACAATAAAATGAATCTTTATGCAAGTATAGGTGAAAAATATTCCTTATCTGTATAGTAATAAAGTGCCACTTTCGTGCCACTAGTAATGGGTAATGAGTGAAAAGTAATGAGTAAAGTCAAAATCTCAAAACCTCTTATAAGTCTTAGGGAACAAAGGGGTTTCTGTTTTCTTAAGGTTTTACCCATTACTCATTACTGATTACTCATCACCAGTAATAAAGCTCCGCTTTATTACTATTATGCTTCTTTTTAAGATCTTAGATATATTATAGACCAGCAAAGAATAATAATTAACTAATATACATATAATCCTATGAGTATATTTGAGGGGGAAAACTATGTTTATCTTAATTAGACTAAAAAGAAAAAAGTTAATTTTTGGGCTTATTGCCTTCTTGGCCCTTGGAGGCTTAGGTGCTTACTTCTGGAATACACCTACAGAAGTACCTGTTATACTTATAGATGAAAATTCAAAAAGTATATTTAATATAAGAGTGCAAGAAATCTTTGATATTAGAAATAAAGCTTTATTAGAAGGGAATAAAGAAATTCTAAAAAGTTTATATAATAGAAAGGTTAGAAATGGAGTCTGGGCCTATGAACATGATATAAAAAAAATGAAATATTTACATAGTTGGTCTATCAAACAAGGTGTAATCTTTGAGGATATTAATTCCCAAGTGATTGTCCGAGGTGGAAGAGATAAAGGAGAAGTAACTACCCTTAACTTGTTGGTTTCTACAGAGTATATCTACTCTTACAAAGACCAACCTAGAAAATATAACTTCTTTAGAATTGGAACCTATCATACCTTAGATTTAATGGAAAAAGATGATAGGTGGATAATCAAAAAGGAATGGTATGCCGATCCCTTTGCCGACTCTTTAAATTTAAATAATATTAAAGATAATGAATTAAGGGAAATAATAATGAGTAAAGAAGCTAGAGACCTATCTGATCTAAATGAAAGAAGGGTTAATGCAATAGCTTATGTAGATAAATATTCTGGTGCTGCGAATCTTCCTGAATACGGATTTCAATATAATTATGATTATAGAAATTATAATCCTTTAGGTGGGGATTGTACAAATTTTGCCTCTCAAATGCTCTATGAAGGTGGAGGGTTTAGAAAGACAGGGGCTTGGAATTATAATCGAGGAGGAGCAACAAAGGCTTGGGTAAATGCCCATGCTTTCAATTCTTTTATGCTCGGTAGTGGTAGAGCGTCTTTGATTGCTCGTGGTTCTTATGAAGATGTACTGAAGAGATCTTATAAGCTATTACCTGGTGATTATGTGGCTTATGAGAAGAAAGGACGGGTCAAACATATCTCAGTCGTTAGTGGCTTAGATTCCAAGGGATATCCCTTAGTAAACTCTCACAATGCTGATCGACATAGAGTACCTTGGGATTTAGGATGGAGTGATAGGGGAGTGAAGTTTCAGTTAATTCGGGTGCACTATTAAAAAGTGTCAAAAATCGGTGTCTGTATCAGTAACAAAGGAAGTTAAGCTAACAGAATTCTCCTTAATTAATTAGTTACCCATTTTAACTATGATAATCTAAAAACCCCAAAAAGAAAAAATCACCCTTCTCTCTTGAAGGAGTGATTTTTGAATTATACCGACACTAACCACTGTCACAGACACTGTAAATTAAAATGCCATTATATCAATATCACTATCACTAGTATCATTATCTCTTGTCTCAACAGTAACAATAAGTCTAACTGGTAGAGATACAATAGTCTGATAAGGCTCACTTATCCATCCCATATCTACATGAATAGATAAAGGAGATATCTCTTTACTTAACCTTTCCATCCTTACTCTACCATCCTTCATCCTTAGTACACCTTCATAGGAATTTCCTTCTACATCAAAGTAGAACTTATGGCGCTTAAGCTCTTCATTATCTTCTAAAGGATGCCTAAAGACTTCTTGATTATCAACGGTAACGACTACTTCCTTCAAATCACCAGCACTACCTATAACCCTAGGAGTTATCACTACCATAGATAAACTTATTATTAAAATAGAGACTATGACAATCTTGTCAGCCAAAGTCATCAATTGATTTAACTTTTTTAAGTTTAACTCTTTTATTATTCTTTTTATCATCGTTATCATATCCTTCTAATTTAAGAGTACCTTCTTCTTCCTTTATTATAACTTATCTAACTAAGAAATTAAAGTAATAATATTATCGATGATTAAATTTTAAAATATCCTCTTCAATAATATTGGCTACTGCTTTAACCTCTTTAGAGAAAAGTACCTCAGTCAGATTGGGCTCTTTATTTATAATCTGGGCCAACACCTCATTAGAATTAAAGATTGGCTCATCATAAGAGCTTGGTCTGAAAATTTCTATCTTAGGATGATCGCCTTCCTTATCCCCTTCTACAAGGATCAGATCTAAATCAGAGCTCATATAACCATCAACTACCTCAGCTACACTAGGCTCTTCTTCTACATCCTTAATCATAATCAACCGATCAGCAGAAGAGATGATAACCTCCTCTGCCCCTGCTTTCTTATGCCTCCAACTATCCTTACCAGGCTTATCTACCACGACCCTATGGGCATTATGCTTAATCGTCCCTACCCTATAACCTCTCCCCTTCATCTCAGTGATCAACTTGGTCATAAAGGTAGTCTTTCCAGAGTTAGTCCACCCAACTATCGATACTATAGGAATCATATATAAACCTCCTTTTATTAGCTATCAACTATCAGCTTTCAGCCCTCAGCTAAAACCTTTTAAAAACTTAGATCATCAAATCTGACAAAATTTCAGACTAAATCTTTGAATTGCCCTGACCAAACATTCTTTATTCTTTATCCTTTATCCCTTACCCTCTGCTCTCCCACACTCTCCACCTCTACCTTGCAAAATTTCTATAGCATGAGGAAGCACATCAAGGATTACCTCTAAACACTCCCTAACAGCTTTAGGACTACCAGGTAGATTGACTATCAAAGAGTTGGCTCTTGTTCCTGCAAGACCCCTTGTTAGCATAGCTCGAGATGTCTTCTTTAAACTCTTGGCTCGCATCGCTTCAGCAAGACCTGGAACCTCCCTCTCGATTACCTCTAAGGTAGCATCTGGAGTAAAGTCTCTTGGCGATAAACCAGTTCCACCAGTAGTTAGGATCAAATCTAAACCTAAGTCATCTACCTGCTTTTTTAGCTCTTTTATTATACCCTCCTTGTCATCAGGAATAACCTTGTAGTATTCAACCTTGGCCCCAATACTCTTAACTATCCTTTTAATCGTTGGCCCGCTCTCATCTTTTCTATCACCTGACGCACCCTTATCGCTCAAAGTCAAGACCCCTACCCTAATCATTTAGCATCACTTCAATCTTGACTCCAGCAGCAATTGGCCCGCCCTTTAAGACCTTAGCAAAGATTCCACGTTTAGGCATAATACAGTCTCCAACCTGGTAATAAATCTTACAGCGATCATGACACTCCTTACCTATCTGAGTAACCTCCAACAATACCCCTTCTCCTAGGAGCAACTTTGTACCTACCGGTAAGTTAGATAGATTCAAGCCTTTAGTAACAATGTTCTCACCAAAGGCACCCATCTCTAACTCTAACCCCTTACTCTTCATAATATCTATATCCTCTTCACCTAAGAGGCTGACCTGACGATGCCAATCTCCTGCATGGGCATCACCTTCTAAACCATGATTCTCTTTTAAGTAACCTTCACTTACCTCCTCCTTAGCTACTCCCTTCTCCTCACTTTTACAGAGTGCAACGACCTCTCCTTGTAATTCTTGGGCCAAATAGTCTCCACTCTTTCCTCCACTCTTCTTAAGTAGCTTTATCTCACCTATCTCAATCCCCTTATCTACAGCCTTGCACATATCATAGATGGTTAATGCAGCAATTGATACAGCAGTCAAGGCTTCCATCTCAACCCCTGTCTTTCCACTTATCTTAACCGTTGCTAATATCTCTATAACTAAATCTCTCTCCCTAAGATTAAACCTCAAATCTATACCACTGACCAACAAAGGATGACACATAGGAATCAAATCTGGAGTCCTTTTCACTCCCATAATTCCTGCTACTCTAGCTACCTCTAACACATTACCCTTCTCTATCTTCTGATCCTTAATCAACCTTAAAGTCTCTTGGCCAACCTTAACCTCACCTTTGGCAATAGCCACCCGCTTGCTTGCCGATTTATCACCAACATCAACCATCCTTGATCTACCTTCTTCATCAAAATGACTTAATCTTCCCATCTTTATCCCCCTATCTCTGACATATTTTTAAAAAAGTTATCTCCCTGTTCCATCTGATGTTCCTTGGGCTTTCTTCTAATAGACTTTAAAAAGACCTCTTCTAACTCCTTAATCTCTTTATTTCCCCTTAATATCTCCTTTAATCCATATTCATTATCACTTGATAGACAAGGCCTTAATTGACCAGTTGCCGTCAACCTTAATCTATTACAACTACTACAAAAGTGATTGCTAATTGGAGTGATAAATCCAAGAGTCCCTAAAGCATTAGGAAGTTGATAATAGTACGCTGGACCATTTCCCTTATTAAATTTGGTAGGTAGGAGCCTCTCTCTTTTTCTAATCCTAGCCTTTAAGTTACCAATACTTAGATATCGATCATCATCCTTAGCAGAATTATTGCCAGCCGGCATAAATTCAATGAATCTAATATGCAAAGGCTTCTCTTTAGTTAAATTAATAAAGTCAAATATCTCATCATCATTAATCCCCTTCATTAATACTACATTAACCTTAACAGGGTCAAGACCAAGCTCCAATGCCTTTTCTATACCACTTATAACTTGTCTATGCTGGTCATAACCTGTAATTCTCTTAAACTTATTAGGATCTAGAGTATCTAAACTGATATTGACCCGATCTAGCCCTACTGATAATAGTTCTTCCCCATACTTATTTAATAATATACCATTGGTGGTTAAAGAGACCTCATTGATTCCTCCTATCCCTTTTAACATTCTAACGAGATTAACAATTTCTGGCCTCAATAGAGGTTCACCTCCTGTTAGCCTAACCTTCTTAACCCCTAACCTTACACTAGCTTGAACAACCTTAACTATCTCTTCATAGGTCAATATCTCTTTATGATCAGTCAAATCAACCCCTTGAGATGGCATACAATAATAACAGCGCAAATTACATCTATCAGTCACTGAAATCCTTAAATAATCTACCCTTCGCCCTAAATCATCGATAAGATTATTCATACTCTATCATCTCTCCTGTCCTAGAGCTATCATATCCTGGAATATCATTTACCTTTTTCTTGAAATTATCACTCCTAATAACCTTTAATAAACTCTTTACCCTCTCGTCTTCTAGATACTCATTAGGTATTAAGATATCATACCTTTCTTTAGCAAGAGAAATAAAGCCTAAATCAAAGGCTTGAGCTGCTGCTAAGATCCCCAATCCTGTATCTGCACTACCACTAGCTATAGCCGCTGCCAAAGTCATATGAGTATACTCTATACGATCATACCCATTAATCTCCTCAGGCTCTATACCATACTCTTTCAACTTATAGTCGAATAAGACCCTAGTCCCTGCTCCACGCTGACGATTGATAAATAGGAGATTATCTTTAGTCAGATCTCTTATACCCTTAATCACTTTATCCTTATCCCTTCTAAAGATTAGACCTTGGTCTCGATAAACTAGATTAACTAGTGTTATATCTCTATCTCGAAGAAACTTTTTTATATAAGATATATTATATTCACCACTCTGTGGGTCTAGGAGATGGACTCCTGCTAGATGTACTTCCCTTCTCTTTAATGCCGTTACTCCTCCTAAACTTCCTGTAGACTTACTTATAAAACTACAACCTTCTATAGCTAATCTGTTCTTTAGTATATCTAAGGTTAAATCATTACTACCTGCCATTAATATAGTACTATCACCCTTCACTTTATCCTTTAATAACTCTACCTCAACCTCTTCTTTACTATTTAGACCTTCACTAAATTCAGAGATAGTTACTAAACCATCACCTTCTACCAGTGAACCCATTACTCCAGATGATCTAGGTAAGGGGATAGCTAAGAGATTGCCATCTAATTGGGCCAATTTAACTCGTAAAAACTCTCTAAACCCTAAACTAGAAAGAACCTTAGCCCCTATTTGGGCCTTTAGCTTCTTAACCTCCACCTCTTCTTCTCCAGCCAACTGAGAGATTACTGGTCGAGCAAATAGTCTAAAGGTTAAAACCGCTGCTACAGGATAGCCGGGAACCCCAATGACAGGGGTATTATTTATAACCCCTAGTATAACAGGTCCACCTGGCTTGATACTAACCCCATGGACTAGAACTTCTCCTAATTCATCTATAATATCTGCCGTATAATCTTCCCTTCCAGCAGAAGATCCAGCTGTAATTACTACTAGATCCTTCTCCTTTGCCGCTTCACTCAACTTCTTTTTAATCTCTTCATAGTTATCAGGGGTAATATCACCTCTAAAAGGAACTCCTCCCCACTCTTTGATAAGATTAGCTAATACATGAGAATTATACTCTATTATATCCCCAGAAGATAGGTCAGTCCCTGGTCCTACCAATTCGCTACCAGTAGGAATAATCTCAACCTTCGGTTTAGAGTACACATCAATCTCAAGCACTCCTCCTTCTAGTACTAGCCCAATATCATAAGGGGTTATCTGACGACCAACAGGTAGAATCAACTCTCCCTTTACCAAACTCTCACCCACAGTTCTTACGTGTTGCCAAGGGGTTACACCCTTTTCAATCTCTACAGTATTTTTATCTATTATATTTACATCTTCGATCATAACTACCGCATTGAACTCTTCAGGGATTGGATCTCCTGTATCTATTAACTTATAATCCTTATCCTTCTGAAGTCTAATTGGATTCTTCTCTGAAGCTCCCGCCGTTCTTTCAGCCTTAACAGCAATCCCATCCATAGCTGAGGCATGGTAATGGGGGGCTGAGACTTTAGCCAAGATTGGTTTAGCTGTTATCCTATTTAGACCATCTCTAATATCTATCTTTTCACTTGCTCTCTTTAAATTTAAAGCAGGGTGCCACCTTCTCTTTGCTTCTTCTACTGATACATTATCTAAATAAATATCTCTGGCCATCTCACTATCTCCCACCCTTCTTTTATTAACGAATTGTACTAGTAACGAATTGTACTAGTGTTGAATTGATACTTAATAGTAATTTTAGCTAAATAGCAACACCTGAACCTCTGCTCCTTTTTCGAATCCCTCTACACCTAAAGGTACCTTAATTAGGCCATCTGCTTGAACCATAGTAGTAATCAAACTTGACTTTCCTAAGATGGGTTTGGCCCATAATTGATTCTTCTCATTTACTAGCTCTACCCTTAAATACTCTTCTCTCCCTTTATCAGAGGCTACATTACGACTTATCTTAGCGGAGATTGAAGGTTTAAAAGAATTAATCTTTTGCCCAGCTAACTTCTTAATAATGGGTGCAACTACAGTCATAAAGACTACCATTGCTGAGGTAGGATGTCCTGGCAATCCGATAACGATAGTATCACCAACAACAGCCACAATTGTAGGTTTTCCTGGCTTAATACTTATCCCATGAATCAAGACCCCTGGATCTCCTAACTGATTTAAAACTTCAATAGTCAAATCTTTAGTACCAACAGAACTACCACCAGATAAGATCACCAGATCATTACCCTCTAAACTACCTCCTACTCTCTGCATTAACTCCTCTTTATTATCAGCGATAATTCCACCATAATTGATCTCCCCTCCACTCTCTTCAACTAAGGTACCTATAGAGTAAGAGTTGATATCTCTTATTTGTCCCGAATTAATCTCCTCCTTTGGAGGTACCAGCTCATCACCAGTAGAAAAGACCTTAACCTTAAGCTTAGGAAAGACTTCTACCTCTGTAATACCGATTCCAGCCAAAGCCCCTATATCTTGGGATCTTAATCTTTGGCCCTTCTTTAATATGGTACTTCCTTTACCTATATCTTCTCCCTTTAAAACTACATTTTCTCCACTAGCAACAGCCTTAAAGACTTCAACTGTATCTTCATCCAACGTTTCTGTATACTCTACCATTACAACACTATCTGCTCCCTTAGGCAACATACCACCAGTAGCAATCTTAATAGCCTCTCCACTCTTAATCTCTTGATTTGCCTCTTCGCCCATTAACACCTCTCCTACAAGGTCCAAATAAATAGGCATAGATTCAGAAGCACCAAAGGTATCCACTCCCCTGACAGCATATCCATCCATTGTCGATCTAGAGAAAGGGGGCAGATCGATACTACTAACAATATCTTTGGCTAATATCCTCCCCTTTGCTTCTAATATCCCTATTCTCTCAACCTCTAACTCAACATTTAGCTCTCCCTCTAAAACCTCAGAAATACTATCTATCTCAATTAATTGAAAGAGTTCTGACATTAATTGACCCTCCTCGAGACAAGCCCACGAGGATTCTTAGGCTGAGAGTGTAACCACTACTCATATCTCCTAAGCGTAACTTCCCGTTAGTCCAACGGTACATATCCTAAGTGGTACTTGCCTTTATTTTTAATCCTTCGTTTAAAATATTTATACTTGCATTAATATCCCTATCCCAAAACGATTTACATTCGGGACATTCCCACTTTCTAACCTTCAAATCTTTAACATTCTCATTCTTGTAGCCACAATTGCTACATAATTGACTACTAGCGAAGAAAGTGTCTATTTTGACTAAATCTCTTCCATACCATTTAGCTTTATAAGTTAGTAATTCAATAAACTTACTCCAAGATACATCTGATATGGATTTAGCTAACTTAGAATTTTTAAGCATATTCTTTACTTTCAAAGTTTCAACTACTATAAGTTGATTTTCCTTAATTAGCTTAGTTGACAACTTATGAAGAAAGTCTAATCTAATATTAGCTATCTTTTCGTGAACTTTACCTAATTTCTTTTTAACTTTGTACCAATTATTAGAACCTTTTTCTTT
>NZ_KI912097.1:421002-427709 GCF_000517025.1 Halonatronum saccharophilum DSM 13868 | reverse complement strand
ATTATAATTAGGTTGGGAGGTGTTTATTATGTCAGATTTAACTACAATAAAAAGAATTGCTACTACTTTAGATAAAAATTTAATTGATAAATTAAATAATATTTCCAAAGAAACTAGAATACCTAAATCTAAATTGTTTGATGAAGCTATTAAAGATTTACTTGAAAAGCATAAAAAGTAAGATCAAGACCGTCCACTCTTACCACAGGGCAAGCCACAGTGGTTTGCGAGTGGACTTCAACTTCTATCACCCCTTTTTAGTTCTATAAATACTTTAGTAACTTCTGCTCTCGTACAAAGATTTCTTCTGCTCCTCCTTGATCAATTATCACTCCATCCTTTAATAATAAAATTTCGTCAGCCAGCTCTCTTGCTTGATAGAGGTTATGGGTAATCAATAAGATGCTAACCCCCTTTTTTCTCTCTTCTTTAATTATATCTTCCATTAATAATATACTATCCATATCAAGGCTTGTATTTGGTTCGTCGATGAATATCAGATTAGGATCGCTGACTAAAGTTCTAGCAAAGGAAACTTTCTGCTGCTCCCCACCAGATAAACTCCTTGCCTGCTTATCCCTTAAACTATCTATCCTTAGCCTAGTTAGAATTTCATCAACCTTTCTTCTAATATTTTTCCTCTCTATCTTTCTATACTTTAATCCCAAGGCAATATTATCATATACTGAACCTCTATAAAGTAAGGGTTTTTGCCAGACAAAACCTACTCTTCTACGCAAGTTAAGTATGCCTTTGCCTTCTACCCTCTCCCCTTGATAATATATCTCTCCTCCATCTCTTTGCTCTAAAAAACTAAGAACTTTAATCAAGGTCGTCTTACCACTACCATTAGGCCCCATTAATGCTAATATTCTACCCTTCTTAATTCTAATACCTCCAATATCTAATATCTTCTCTCCGCCATAATACTTGACTATATCCTCTCCCCTTAATATATCTCTCACCAACTACCACCTTCCTGAAAACTATGTAGTATTAAATTGATTATAAATGAGATTAACATCAAAATTATACCCAAAGCAATTCCAAAACTAAACTCTCCTTTACCAGTCTCCAAAGCAATGGCTGTCGTTAAGGTTCTAGTGAAATTTCTAATATTCCCACCGATCATCATCGAAACTCCGACCTCCCCAATAACTCTCCCATAGCCAGTAATTACTGCACCTAATATCCCAAATTTAACCTCTTTTAATAAAGTTAATAGAGCTTGACCCGATGAAGCTCCTAGAGATAATGCCGTAATTACTATTTGATGCTCCGACTCTTTAACTGTATTTACTGTTAACGCGGTTATTATAGGAAGGGCCAAGATAGTCTGTCCAATAATAATCCCTTGAGGGGTAAATAATAGTCCAAACTCTCCTAAAGGACCCTGTTTAGAGATAAAAGAAAAGACTAGGATTCCTATAACTACCGGTGGCAAACTTAATAAAGTATTTAAGAGAGTTATTATAAACCTTCTTCCTTTAAATTTATAATACCCAACTAAAAAACCAAGAGGAATCCCTATAAGCGAGGCCAATAAAATGGCTACAAGAGAGAGATTGATAGATAATAATGCTATACCTATAACTTCCTGGTCTAATGTTAAGATTAATCCTATTGCATCTCTAACTCCAGTTAAAATATATTCCACTATAACCTTCCTCTCCAATAAATAACATATGTAAGTTAGTTTAAATCTCTAATTCTTAAACATTCAAATAAGTGGGCCAATAGATTTGCTCTATCTCAGTTAAAAATTAATATCCACCAAGTAATATCTATTTATTATAAGTTTAATGGATTAAATAATCTTTCACCAAAGATTTTATGATCTCTAATTATCTCTTGACCTTTTTGTGATACTATAAATTTAATGAACTTAGTAGCCCCTTTATAATTAATATTATCATGCCGATTAGGATTAACAGCCATAATACCATAAAGATTATAGAGTAAAGAATCTCCTTCAAACACAATCTCCAAATCAATATCTGCTCTATAAGCCAAGTAGGTACTCCTATCGATTAAGATATAGGCCTCTTTCTCATTAGCTACCATTAAAGTTGATCCCATACCTTGTCCAACCTCCTGATACCAGTTACCTTCAGGCTTAACTCCTGCTATATCCCACAAAAATAATTCTTGCTTGTGGGTTCCAGAGTAATCTCCACGGGAGATAAAAAGACTTTGACCCTTATTAATCATCTTAAAAGCCTCTACCACACTTGTAGCCCCTTTAAGGTGGGATGGATCCCCCTTTGGCCCAAGAACTATAAAATCGTTATACATTACTTTATAGCGATCAATCCCATATCCTTGCTCTATAAATTCTAATTCCGATTTTTCATCATGCACTAACAATAAATCAGAATCTCCACTTCTACCCAACTCTAAAGCCTTCCCAGTTCCAACAGCCACCACATCAACCCTAATCCCCTCTTTTTCTTCAAAGATAGGAATCAACTTGTCTAGTAGAGCCGAATTATCCGTGCTAGTAGTAGTAGCTAAGATTAACCTCTCATTTGATCCGATATATCTATCCTTTATTCCTCCTATTAATAATAAAATTATTATACCTATAATTATATACATAATACTTGTCTTTAGCACAGACTTCAACCCCTTCTTAAAAATTCCAATTAAAGCTGAGAAATTAAACACCTATAAAAAGAAACAAGGACCAACCTCTGATAAAAGACAGATAGATTGACCCTTACTTTCTATCTTCTTTCCAAATGTGGGAGGCTTAAAAGTTTTCCCTTAAACCCTGGCTAGACCACCTTAGCCTTAACCTTAGGTGAAATAGCTCGAAGATATCTCTCAAATTTTAAATTATAGTTGAATTTTCTCTAAAGAATAATCTTTCAGATCGACTATCAATAACTTATTGGCAAGAATATCCTCCTGCCCCAGCAGAACCTTTATCCCCTCTATCACCTGCAAAGAAGCTACTATGGCTACTGGAGGAGAGAAGACGGGGATTTTTCTCTTTGGTCTAAATCTCCCCCCTAATAGTTCCTTTAAAGTAACTGTTCGTCCTGGGATAATCGTTGTTATCTGACCAGACCAAGCTTCAATACCACCATGAACCAAAGGCAAATCATATCTAGTTGCTACCTCTTCTAAATCCAATCTGGCTTCAAAGTTATCAAGAGCATCAAAGATTATATCAACATCAGGGGGTAAATCCATACTCTTAGTAATCTTCCCTTCAAGAGTTATAATCTCAGTCCCCAATCCAAAGCTATCTAAAAGCTCTTTGGCCTTATCCACCTTAGGTGCACCTATATCCTCTCTTCCATAAAGGATCTGTCTATTCAAATTAGATAATCCAACCCGATCATAGTCTATTAAATAAATTTTCTTTACTCCAACTCTTTGTAATTCAAGAGCTTGGTGCGTACCCAAGCCCCCAACACCACCTATCAAGACTGTAGCATTTGTTATTTTGTCCATCTCTTCACTATCAAAGATTAAAGATTGTCTCTCTAAGAATTCCATCTCAACCCCCTCCTACCGGAGGAAATATCCCTACACGATCCCCTTCTTTTAAGAGAGATTCTTCTGATTTTCTTTGACCATTAATCATAATTATCAGTGGTATATCACGGGGGATCTCTAGATATTCAATTAGGTCATCAACGCTACTACCTTCCTCTATATCTACTATGCCTACCCCCCGATCCTCCTTTGCCAATATACTCCTTAATGTAGCAAATAATCTCACTTCCACTTCCATATTAATACCACCTACTAAAAGTTATATACTTCATCAAGATCTTCATCACTAATATCAAAAGTCACATTATGTGGTGCGAACTCTTCTTTAAAGAATTCTGGTAAACGATCATCTTTTTTAGTAAATCCAGCCTTCTCATTAAACTTTCTTTCAACTTTAAGAATTGATTTACCTAATTCTGTAACATCACCTACACTAAGTTCTAAACCATATTGTGCATTTAACATCTCTACAACATTAGGTAAAGCTTCAGCATCATCTAAGATAGCAAAAGCTACAAATAAACATAATCCTGTACTATCTACTGCCGCAGTAGCAATTTGAAGATTTCGTGATAATTCAACCTGACCTTCTTTCTTAAGTGGATCTACTGTTCCTCCTACATCAAGAATATTTGCTGTTACCGCATAACCTGCTGTATGGTCTGCCCCCATAGTACTTGTAGCATAAGTAACACCTTGACCTTTAACAGCACGTGGGTCATATGCTGGAATACCTTGATTCTTAACTACTGGTACACGTGTAAGACCGTAAGCCTTTCCTGTAAATCCAGCACCATTACCAATCATTCTTCCTAAAGGAGTTCCTTCTCCAATCTCTTTTAATAAATTAATTGCACCTTGAGCATCTCCAAATTCAATAATTCCTGCTTCCATAGCTACTCCAATAGTAACAGCCATCTCAATTGTATCTACCCCAATATCATCGCAGATACGATCCATAGTAGCTATAGCATCTAAATCATCAACCTCAGAGTTAGCACCAAAGCCCCAGATTGTCTCATACTCGAAACCACCAGTTAAGTAGTTGCCCTCCTTATCATTATAGATCTGAGAACATCTCATAACACAACCAGGGTGACAAGAATGAGCAGTATTACCTTTACGCTCAGTTATAGTTTCTGCCAACGTCTCCCCACTTATACTCTCTGCTCCATCAAAACGTCCAGTTCTAAAGTTCTTAGTAGGTAAACCTCCAGCCTCATTTAAAATATTAACCAAGACTGCTGTTCCATATTGAGGTAGCCCCTCACCACAGACTGGATGATTTAACAAGTTCTTAGTAAAGCGACGAGCAGCACCTCTAAACTTCTCTTCATCCTTAACTAAAACACCAGGAGCATCTGTTTCATCAATCACTATTGCCTTAATGCCCTTAGACCCCATTACTGCACCAGTGCCCCCGCGTCCACAATGACGAGTAGGACGACCTTCTGGGTCACTTACAGCAATAGAAGCTGCTTCTAATTTATATTCCCCTGCTTGCCCAATTGACATTACACAAGCCTTCTTTCCGCCTTCAACCAATAATTTTTCCATAACTTCATAATTACCTTTACCTAATAATTCACTTGAAGTATCCTCAAACTTAATACCATCTTTAGTTACTTTTAAAGTATAAAACTTATCTTCCTTAGGTTGGCCCTCTATAATGATTGCCTTAATACCTAATTTAGCCAACTTTTGAGCTGCCAAACCACCCGCATTAGATTCCTTAATACCTCCAGTAAGAGGACTCTTGGTTCCAACGGATAAACGGCCAGAGCTTGGTGCCATAGTCCCTGATAATAACCCAGGAGCAATTACCAACTTATTATTAGCTCCTAATGGATGACAATTTGGATCTACTTCATCCCCGATAATTTGAGATGTAAGACCCCTACCTCCTAAAGCTAGATATTCTTCCTTCACATCCTCAACACTAACTTTAGCTTCACTCATATTAACTCTGTAAATCTTCAAACTCATTTTATACACCTCCAGTTAGTTTTCACTACTCCTTTCCAAACACGGGAGGCTCTTAAATTTCTTTAAGAACCTAACGGTATTAAATCCATAGAGTCATCTCCTTAGGTTTTAATACTCGGAGGCGAAAGTTTTAATTTAATAATCTTGTTTAATATTTCTAGATATTTGCCTTAAAGACCTTCATTATTTTAGAATTTTATTTTTCTAAATTTAATATTATCTTAACCTTTAACATCTTCTTATTCTAATTAAAATAATTAATACTTTAACTTGTATTAACCCTCTAAAAAATCAAGAATCTTTTTATGTAGTATATCCTTCTCCGGGCCAAGGGTTACTAAATGCCTAGAATTCTCTAACCAGATAAGGTTCTTATAATCACTAGAGACCTCATCATAAATTATTTGAGCACTCTTTGGCACAACAGTCCTATCATCCTTAGACTGGATAATCAGAGCTGGAATATCTATCTTAGGTAAGTTCTTTCGAGCCATTTTTATTAACTTCAATAAGCTTGGGATGGTAGATAAGGGAGTAGCTAAATAACCAACATCATATTTATCTTTGTTGGCCCTTTTTTCCTTGGCAGCTTGACCTTGAGGTAGCGAATGATTAAACCTTTTGATAAATTTTAAAACTGGAGCTAGGTAGGCTAGCTTGTTATATATCTTAATTGGTGCTGCTATTGAGATCACCTTATCTACTTGGTATTCTTCAGCCAACAATAATGATAAAATCCCCCCCATAGATAAGCCCATTACATAGACCTTATCATACTTCTCATCCAAGCTCTCATACTCTTCTCTAACTGCATTCCACCAATCTTCCCAATTGCTATCCTGCATATCATCCACAGAGGTTCCATGTCCAGGCAAACGGCTCCCCCTTACTGTATATCCTCCTTCTCTATACAAAAACTTACCCAAGTATCTCATCTGAGCAGGAGATGCCGTAAAGCCATGAATAAGAAGGCAGGCTTCTTGCCCCCCTTCAAAGAAAAAATCCTTAGCATATTCATTAATATACTCCAAAACATTCTCCTCCTTTCTTTATAGTAATAAAGTGTCACTTTCGTGCCACTAGTAATGGGTAATGAGTGAAGAGTAAATGAGTAAAAGTCAAAAATCTCAAAACCTCTTATAAGTCTTAGGTACAAAGGGGTTTCTGTTTTTTAAGGTTTTACCCATTACTCATTACTGATTACTCATCACCAG
>NZ_KI912097.1:409319-420902 GCF_000517025.1 Halonatronum saccharophilum DSM 13868 | reverse complement strand
TACCACTGTAGCTAAAATTGTCATCGTCTTCGTTGCTTTAGAATCTAGATCTACTATATACCTTTGAGATATATAACCGACTGCTAATCCTAAGAGGATTGACCCTCCTATCTCTAGAAAAGGGAATAAAAATAAATTGAGCAAGGATATAGACCCACCATTATAATTTACTATTGCTAAAGGTCTAACCAGACTAAAGATCACTAATGC
The DNA here is from genome assembly GCF_000517025.1 of Halonatronum saccharophilum DSM 13868. Lineage (GTDB taxonomy): Bacteria > Bacillota > Halanaerobiia > Halobacteroidales > Halobacteroidaceae > Halonatronum > Halonatronum saccharophilum. The sequence goes on along the minus strand of NZ_KI912097.1, from coordinate 420,692 downwards.
TAAGGCTTCACCCACACCAACAACGACCATAATCATAGAAGTAAGTAAACCCTTTGCATTATACTCCTCTAAGAGCATAACTGTAGGAGCTGGAGCTGTGGCTGTGGCAATAGCCCCTAATATAAGTCCGATGTGCAGGGGGTACCCCAAAGCAAGGATAGCAAAAATAACTAATAAAAAGGTTGCTATCCCCTGTAATATTACAATCCAGAATATCTCCTTTTCAAACTTTTTTAATATTTTAAGTGATAGTTCAGTTCCAATAGTAAAGGCTATAAAAGCTAAAGCCAAATCAGCAAAATAATTTAAGTTTTCTATAGTATACATATACCATTCCTTGGTACTTTGAGATAAAAAAGGTATACTTGTAACAATATCAAAACTTAGTAGTATTCCTAAAACCACATAGCCTACTATACTTGGAATCTTAATCTGTTTACTGATAAGTAAAATAATAAGACCCAATACTAATAATCCACCTACCACATACAGCGTCCTATCATTAGCTTGATTGACAATCATCCAGTCCTTAAGCTCATTAAGATCTTTAATCCCTTCTAGATTCATCCCCTTCTTCTCCTACCTCCAATAAATAATATAATAGATCTGCCCTTGATATATATCCTCTCAGTTTATCTTCTTTATTTACTACATAAAGGTATGACTCCTTATTCTTTATTATAATACTAGCCATATCATCCATACTCTCATCTTCTTTTACAGATATAACCTTCTTCGACATATAGTCTTTGACTTTTTTGCCTTTTATATTATTTAAATTTTCAGCAGCCTGATTTCGTTCATAAATAAATTTATTTATATCTAAGAAACCATATCGTTCTGGGATTATATTCTTTAAAATATTTTGGATATAAATAGTCCCCAAGAAAGTATTTTCATCATCAACCACAGGGAGAACAGACCTTTCTATCTTATGCATCAATCTAATTACTCCCTCAACTTCATCATGCTGACAGACTGAATTTAAACTTCTCATCATATAATTCTTTACTTTACTCATAATTATATGCTCACCCTTTCGACTTCAATTAATTCTAATCTCTCTTCAATTTCACCTTTATTTTTTAATAATATCTCCTTCTCTTCTGCTACTACCAAAGCTGCAGCTGCTGCCCATCTATTTGCTTCAATAAAATCAAAGCCTTTTCTCTCAACATAGTCAAAGAAAGCAGCATTATAAGCTTCCCCTGCCCCTAACCAATTAACCATACAAAAATCTTTTGAAGAAACCTTATAAGTTTCATCTTTATCAAAGATAAGATGATTACACTCATAAGGGAGAATTGCATATTGAGCCCCTTCTTCTAATAACTTTTTCCCAGCCCAGATATAATCCTCAATAGTAGCTACCTCTTTATCTAAAATCTTATTGGTATGCTTAAAATAAGGTACAACAACCTTAGGTTGCTCCTCTAATGCTAAGTTAAGAACTTCACCACTAGCATGCAAATAAACTTCTTTATTATTTTCATGACAGATACTAATTAATTCTTTATAAATATCAAAGCTAACTCCACCAGGAATTGCTCCAGAGATCATAATAAATTCACTATCTACTATCCCTCTTTTAAATCTTTTGATAAAATTATTTATATCTTTATCAGAAACACTATAAGTATAATCATTATAATGAGTATAAGTAGCCGGGCTTTCCCCGATAATAAATATATTATTTCTCATTTCATTCTCTGTAAAGATATAATTTGTTGTAATATCACAGTCTTGAACCAGCCTTTCAAAGAATAGCCCCTGCTTTCCACCAACAAAACCAATGTTTTGAACATCTTCATGTCCTAAATTTTTAAGGTTAATAGCGCTTAAAACTCCTTTTCCTCCTGGTGATACCTTTACACCCTCGTCATCATATATATACTGGTGTAGGTTAGGCTTGTTCTCTTTAACAAAGTATTCCCTATCTATTGCAGGATTTAAAGTAACAGTTGTAATCATTAATACCCCTCCTTATAATTTAAAGTTTACTATTATTTACTATTATACTCTGTTTATAACTTTTTTTAAAGTGAAGTAGAAAAATATATTAAATTTAGAGTAAAAAAAGCTACCGAGTAACGATAGCTTTTCTACTTCTATTAAATTTCTGCAAAAACTTTATCCAATATTTTTATAGCTTTATCTACATTATCTTTGTTAATAATTAATGGTGGTAAAAACCTAAGTACCTTTTTACCTGCTGTTAAAACTAATAGACCTTCACCCAAAGCCTTCTTAACTATATCAATTCCTTCAACCTCAAGCTCTAAACCTAAAATTAGGCCCATCCCTCTTAACTCCTTAATAAAAGAATACTTATCCTTTAATTCCACTAATCTCTTTTGCATATAAGTGCTCATCTCTTTTACATCTTCTAACAAATTATTCTCTAAGATAATCTTTAAAGTTAGATAAGCTGCTTGACAAGCCAAAGGATTACCTCCAAAGGTTGAACCATGATCTCCTGGATTAAAGGCTTTAGCTACCTCATCCTTAGCTAAGAAAGCTCCAATTGGCATACCATTTCCTAAAGCCTTTGCTAAGCTAAGGATATCAGGCTCGACTCCATACTCCTGATAAGCAAATAAGCTACCTGTTCGACCTATACCTGTCTGTATCTCATCGAAGATAAGTAATATACCTTCTCTATCACATATCTCTCTTAACCCCTTTAAGTAACCTTTATCTGCTGGATGGACACCACCCTCACCTTGTATAGGCTCCACCATTATAGCCGCAGTATTATCTGTTATTGCTTCCCTTACCGCTTCTAGATTATTATACTCCACATGTACAAAACCTCCAGGAATCGGTTGATAGGGTTTTTGATATTTGGGTTGGCCCGTTGCTGCTACAGTGGTTAAAGTCCTTCCATGAAAAGACTTTTTTGCAGTAATGATCTCCCATCTATCCTTTCCTTTTTCTTTGAAGTATTTCTTAGCCAACTTAATAGCTCCTTCGTTGGCCTCGGCACCACTATTACTATAAAAGACCTTATCCGCACAAGAATTTTCAATCAATATTTTGGATAGTTTAGCTTGAATTTCAAAATAATAAAGGTTTGAAGCATGAAGAACCTTTTCAACTTGCTCTTTTATTCCTTCAGTAAACTCTGGATAATTATAGCCCAAAGCATTTACAGCAATTCCAGCTACAAAATCCAAATACTCATTACCTTCATTATCATAAAGATAAACCCCTTCCCCTTTTTCAATTACTACAGGAAAACGTTCACCAAAGACATTCATAAAATAATTCTTATCCGCTTGCAGAATCTCACTCTTATTCATCCTAACCACTCCCCCATATCAAATAATAGTTAATAAAGAATATTAAATAAATAAAAAAATATTCTCTGTGCTTTATATTTGCTCCTGACTTTAACTGTTAACTTTACACTGCTCTTACTTAGATATCATAGAACCTATTCCATGGTCAGTAAACATCTCTAAAAGAAGTGCGTGATCAACTCTCCCATCAAGTATATGAGTCCTCTTTACACCCTGCTCTAATGCCGTTATACAAGATCTCACCTTGGGAATCATTCCTCCTACTATCTTCTTTTCATCAATCATCTCTTTAACCTCTTCTACCTTTAACCTTGAAATTAAAGAAGATTTGTCTTCTGGGTTTGATAGTATTCCTTCTATATTAGTCAATAGAATTAACTTTTCAGCACCTAAAGCTGCTGCTATCTCTCCTGCTACAAGGTCGGCATTTATATTATAGCTCTCTCCATTCTTATCAACACCAACTGGAGCTACAATAGGTAAATAACTATTATCTATCACCGTCTCTAATATCTCAGGATTAACCTTATCAATCTCTCCTACGTAGCCAAGGTCAACCTTTCCATTAACTTCATACTTCTTAGCTTGAATCAAGTTACTATCTTTTCCCGATAAGCCCACTGCCTTATTACCAGCCAAATTTGCCAATGATACGATTTGAGTGTTTATTCTCCCAATTAAAGACTCCTCTACAACTTCCATAGTAGGTTTATCTGTTATCCTTAAACCTTGATGAAATTCACTCTCTATACCTCGTCGCTTTAGATTCTGACTAATTAAAGGTCCCCCTCCATGAACTACTACTGGATTAACCCCTATATACTTTAATAATGTTATATCATCAAGAACTGAAGCCATTATCTCGGGATTTACCATAGCATTACCTCCATACTTAACTACTATAGTCTTTCCAGAGAACTCCTTCATATAGGGCAAAGCTTCAATTAATATATCAGCCTTCTTAATAAACTCTTCCATAAAATTCACTTCCTCTCTTCAATTGCTATAGTGTCTGTGTCAGTAAAAACCTTAAGTCCATCATAAAAGATCTATATTTAGGTTAAGGTTTGAAATTTTGACTTTACTCACACTCTCACTGGCACTCACACTACTATCAAGTATGATACTCTCCATTAATTTCTACATATTTATAAGATAGATCACAGGTCCAAACTCTATCACTATAATCTCCGTTATTCAAATTTACAACTATATTGATATCTTTACTTGCAAGTAAATCCTCCTTTATCTCTTGGGTTACCTGCTGTTCTCTAGCTAATAGCTTAACTCCATTTATCTCTATCTCTAGATTATCCAAGTCAAAATCCACTCCTGCAGAACCAATTGCAGCTACGATTCTTCCCCAATTAGGATCCTCACCAAATAAAGCAGTTTTAACTAAGCTAGAATTTGCTATCTTTCTAGCACCTTTATGTGCCTCTTCTAGGCTTTTTGCCCCTTTAATCTCAACCTCAACAAACTTAGTGGCCCCTTCACCATCTCTAACTATCTGATGGGCCAACCACCTTGTCAGCTCCTTTAAGACCTCCAAAAACTTATAGTAATCATTATTCTTTTCCTTTATAATCTCATTTCCTGCCTCACCATTTCCTAAAATTATAACCATATCATTTGTACTTTGGTCACCATCAACGGTAATTCTATTAAAAGATTGATTAACTGCTTCAGTTAAAGCCTCCTTTAACAATCCACTCTCTATTGCTAAATCAGTAGTCAAGAATCCAAGCATAGTAGCCATATTGGGTTCAATCATCCCTGATCCCTTAGCGATACCACCGATTCTTACATTCTTACCTGCTATTTCAAACTCAAAAGCCTTCTCCTTAGCATATGTATCAGTAGTCATAATCGCCTGAGCAGCTAAAGGTCCTCCTTCATCACTTAAGTTATCGAAAGCTTCTGATATTCCTCTTTTAACCTTATTCATAGGCAAAAACTTTCCAATAATTCCCGTGGATGCTACTAAAACTTTATCTACATCTAATCCTAACTTTTTAGCTGTTAAATTTATCATTTCTTTAGAATCTTTGTATCCTCTCTTTCCAGTACAAGCATTAGCGTTACCACTATTAATAATTATCGCTTGAGCCTTTCCTTCCTCTATTATCTCTTTATCAATTGTGACAGAAGAAGCACATGATTTATTAGTAGTAAAGACTCCTGCTACATTTCCTTCAGATTCACTATATATCAAAGCAATATCTTCATTGCCACTTCTCTTAATCCCAGCACTAACCCCTGCGGCAAAAAAACACTTAGGAGCGGTAACACTCCCCTCTATCTCATTATAACTCATCTTAATAATACCTCCTTTTTCTAGTTTACAATTTATAATTGATAATTGATAGTTAAAATCTTTAAAACCATTTAAGCAAAAACGAAAAATCAGAACTTAAACTATCAATTATCAATTCTTAACTTTCAATTATCAACTACTATAGCCCTCTGAGTTTTTGGAGACCTAAAAACTCTTCGTGGGCAAAGCTAACATTTCTTTTTTTAACTCGATACTGCTTTTGCTGCCCTAAAGATACATCCCTACATCTTCTAATCCCAAACTCTCATCCCAACCTGCCATAATATTAAGATTCTGAATAGCTTGACCAGCCGAACCTTTAATTAAATTATCTATAGCAGATACTATAATTACTCTATTTCTTCGCTCATCTATCTGGATTCCAATGTCACAATAATTAGATCCTACTACATACTTTAACTGAGGAAGTTGGCCCATATCTAAGATCCTTACAAACTTATTAGCTTTATAAAAAAGACGATACCTTTCCAATAACTCTTCTATCTCTACCCCTTTAGTTAGATTTCCATAAATGGTAGCTAATATCCCTCTTTTTACCGGTAAGAGATGAGGGGTAAAAGTTAAGCTAACATCATTATCCCCTACCAAAGAAAGTTTTTCCTCTATCTCTGAGGTATGACGGTGATTCCCTACCTTGTAAGCCTTAAAATTACTATCGATCTCACAAAAGTGAGTTCCTAATGAGACCTTCCTCCCAGCTCCTGTAGTTCCAGACTTTGCATCTATTATAATACTACCATCCTCTATTAAACCCTCTTTAACCATCGGGGCCAACGCCAAAATAGAGGCTGTAGGATAACACCCTGGATTGGCTACTAATTTTGCCTCTTTAATCTTCTCTTTTCCAAGTTCAGGCAATCCATAGACACCTTCTCTTAATAGTTTTGGTGAACTATGCTCCTTATACCATTCTTCATAGGTGATCAAATTACTGTATCGATAATCACCACTTAGATCTATGACCTTAATACCTCTCTCTACTAATTTAGGTACAACATCCATTGAAATACCATGGGGCAGTGCTGTAAAAATAAACTCTGACCCCTCTCCTACCTTATCTAATTCTAACTTTTCGCACTCAATATCTATCATTCCCTTTAAGTTTGGATATATATCAGATATCTTCTGCCCAGCAAAGGTATTTGAAGTTAAGGTATTAATCTCTAACTTTGGATGCTTAGCCAATAACCGAACCAATTCTGCACCTGTATATCCTGTTGCTCCTACTACACTTACATTCACCATTTACTCCTCCTTAATTAATCCCGACTATTTCATTAATAATTATACATAAAAAAGTATAATAATACAATGGTTTTTCCAAAGTTTTTTATTGATAATTCCTTATATCCCTTTTTATATCCTTTCCAAAGGACAAAAAAAGAAAAAATTGCCTAATGGCAATTAAGTCAATCACCTCGCACCTCTTATTTTTTTAATAAGTTCAAACCTAAGAGAGTAATAAACCCTCCAACTCCCACTCCAATAATCCAACCTGGCATAGTCCTAATAACTGTATAAATTCCTCCTAGGAATAAGACAAGACCCAAACTGGGTTTAACCTTCCTTTGATTGCGAAGCCAAAACCTCTTTAACTTAAACTTCCAAGCCATATTATCCCCCCTAAAGTACTTCTCCCTACAGTATATGAAGTAAGCTAAATTTCTGTGCAAGAAATTTTAAAAAAATAATCCAACTCATTTTTTTACTACTATTAAATAATATGACTTTAGCCTCTATAGTGTTTTTATAAATAAGAACAAAAATCAGATAATAGGATTATAAACTAATTTTTAACCAATATTTTAATTTAATAAAAAAAAGACTTGACCTAATTTAAAACATAAGTTATAATTTAAATTGTTGCTTAGGGGAGTAGCTCAATTGGTAGAGCACCGGACTCCAAATCCGGGTGCTGCGGGTTCAAGTCCTGTCTCCCCTGCCAATAAAACAGTTGGCAATTAAAAATTGATAATTGACAGTTAAGAGATTTTAAGAATTTAAAGTTTTAACTATCAACTATAACCTATCAATTATAAACTGGTACTAAGCCGAGGTGGCGGAATTGGCAGACGCATCGGACTTAAAATCCGGTGGGCTTTTGGCCCGTGTCGGTTCGAACCCGACCCTCGGTACCACTTTTTAAATCGATTAAGGACTAAAAATTAAGAATTAAAAGGCTTTAAAGCTATTAATTTTTATCTCTTAATTATTAGTTACACTTATTGTCGCGGGGTGGAGCAGCTGGTAGCTCGTCGGGCTCATAACCCGAAGGTCGTTGGTTCAAATCCAGCCCCCGCAACCAAAATGTAAAGGTTGATTAGAATAGGGAGTGCCCTTGGTGCAACCCGATTTTTTTATAAGTAAGTATAAATTAATAATAAGGGAATATAGCTCAGTTGGGAGAGCGCTACGTTGACATCGTAGAGGTCAGTGGTTCGAACCCGCTTATTCCCACCAAATACAAACCTAGTTATACCAAGGCTTTACAAGCTGTTGGTGGAGCGGGTCTTTTTTATTTTTTGGAGCTTTAAGGTGGAGGGAATTGTATCCCGTTTATGATGTAGTGGAGAGGAAACTTGATAGTAAGTTGGCCCGGGAGAAGGAGAAGATTATTAATTTAATAGAGGTTGGCTTAGGAGTATTAGACATAGACAAGGAGGTAGAGCAACCTTTAATTGAGGCTAAAGACCTTCGAGATAATGTTGAAAGGTATAATAGCAGTAGCTTTCCTTATTCTCCTAGTCAGTATTATCGAGTAGAGAAGAGGGCCCTGGAGAAGCTAGAGGATAGAGTATAGGGGATTTGATACAGAAGGTTAAGAGATAAAAGTTTATATTTGTACCTTATAATTTTCAGAAAATTATTTACTTTTCATAATACTTGAAAGTGATTCTATAAAATGTTACAATAGGTAATGTTGATTTTATAAGTTGATTTTTGAAGAGGGTGATTTTATGAGAGATAATAATTGTATTAGGAAAGAGATTGAAGTGTTGAGAACTAAGATGATTGAAGCGGTTAGAGATAAATCTTCAGTTAATGAAGATGTTATTAGAATAAGTCAAGAGTTAGATGAGAAGATCTTAAGTTATATGACAAATAATTTGGATTAAATTTTTAAATTAATATAAATTTGACAGATGTTATTTTTAAATCATTAATATAATAATGTAGTAGATAGTAAATATACATAGATAGTTAGAGAGATAAAGTCAAGGGCCAACGCTCTTTGACTTTTTTTGCTCTTAAGAAAATTTTTTTTAGAAGAAGTTTGAGTAGAGTATAGAGCATCTAATTTGAGTATGGAGAGAAGCATATCCATAATGGATATGCTTTTTTTAATTAATGTAGAATTTATTGGAGGGGTAGTATCTGTTTTCTAGAATTAATATAATTGAAATAGGATAATTGTGTTTTATAAACATAAACTTTATATCATTTGGTTTTTTGTGCTTTGATTTATGAAGTTACAAAACAATAAAATGAGGAGGAGAATAATAATGAATTATAAGAAAAATGTTATAAAGAATTTGAAAGAGAATACTAAAACAGGCATTATCTTTTTTAGTATTTTGTTAATTATATCTATACTAGTTGAAGTAGCTATAATTCTTGGAATTCCTGTTTATAGAACTAATCTTTTTGGAGGTGAATCTCTTACTTAGTTAGTTGTTTTATTAGGTTTTTATTATATTTTAATTTCTTTAGAAAAGATTATTGATTTATTAATAACAATTACAGATAGATTGGGTGAAAGTAAGGGCTAAAATTTGATTTGGGGGTTATAAAGTGAGAAAAGAAAGTAAAGTTCATAAGAAGGAATTAATAGATAAAGTCAAGGTAAAAGTAAAGGTAGGGTATATCTCAGTAGCCTTAATAGCTACTCTTTATATAATTTTTAGTGTTATTGAGAGTTTAAATCCTAATGTTAGCGGCATGAGTGAGTGGATGATTTTTTTCTTGTTAGTCTGTGTAGCTTTATATATATTGGATGGTTATAAGTTAATAGTTGAAGTGTTGCAAATTATAGATATAAAAAGATAGTAGTTATTTTAAATATGTTAAAGTGGTGTAAGGTAAGTATTCATTTGTAAATTTGGTTTATTAGGTATAAAGTATTGAATAAATTTTAGAAAAGATAAATAGCCAAAGTCAAAAATAACAAGTTTGAGAGGTGGTTTAATTGAAAAAGCAGAAAAATTTAAGAGTATGAATATAATAGATCTAGGGTAAGTAAGAATTGATAGTGAGATAGGGGATAAGTTAGAATTAGAAGTTAAAACTCCTGATGGAAAAATTGAAAATTTATATTATCAACTAGAAAATTAAGAAACTATTATAAGGAAATAGATCAATATCTAAAAGGTGTAGGATAATTAAGTGACTTTATGAAAGAGATTAAAAATGAGGCAACTAAATTAGATGAAATAGAAGCCATTTTACCGAGTATTAATGACAATAATTATTCCATTAATAAAGAAGAATTACTTACTTTTGTATTTATTGAAGGAGTCAAATATGAGTTGGAAGCTAGTGAAGAAGGGGTATTTAAAGAAAATATATAGTTGTTAATAAAGAAGATGTTAAGTTGAAAATAGTTTTTTCTAGCAATCAAGTAGAATATAATAATAAAATTGAAGTATTTCAACAGGTGCTTGATACTATTAAACTAGTTGATTAAGAATTTAAGCTAAATAAATTGCCGATTAGAATAGTAGAGAGGCCGCACAATTAATTAAAAAATATAGAAATAAGAGATGATTTAAATTAAGAAACGTTATTTTATATTTTTCATTATCTTTAGTTTATATTATGTACTAGCAAATATTATCTTTTTAGAAAGCAATATAATTTACAATATCTATAATGTTTTATTAGCAGGATTATTAGGAAACATTATGTATTTTGGTGGAAAAAGATTATTAAAGCCTAGCTATGAGAAATTTAAAAAGATCATTCAAAAGTATAAATGATAAAAGAATTAATATAATAAATATGTTTTTAGAATTTGTTTTATTATTTACTATCTTAGATTATAAGCTTTATCTTTAAGGAAGCTTTTTTACTAGTCTTTATCGAAGATTTTTGAGTTCAATAAGTACTGCTATTTTCTTTACATTAGGATTTTATTCAATACAAAGATTATATCTAAAGAATAATAACAGCTTGAAAAAATAGATAAAATTAATTAGTTGTTTTTTCAAGTTTATCAAATGGTTATCAATTAAATAAAAAATGATTTGATGACTTCTATATAGTAGAGGTAAAGGCAATGAAGGCTAGTTTTTTAAGCCATATTAAAGAATGTTATTTGGTGGGAATCTAAGATTAAGAATCTCTATAATGATATATCATCAAATCTAAAATTATGTATTATGATTATAGCTATACCCTCTTAGCTTACTTAAACCTTCATAATTTAAGTATATAAATTTTTCAACTCACATATAATATTATAGACTCAATCTTCTAAGGGAGTGGTAGAATGCCTAGAATTAGAATAGGTACTAAAGATTATGTTGAATGTTTACAGGAAAGGCTGTATTTCGAATTAGATTTTTTAAAAGAAGATGGTATTTTAATAGATGTTGATGAAATAAAACAGGGTGAAATTAGACTCTTTGAATGTAGGTGTTCTTCTACTCGAAAAGAGATAGATGAGAAGGTTCTTTTAAATATCTTTAAAGAGTATATAGCTAATGTTTTATCTGATGTAATTATAAATTATTT
>NZ_KI912097.1:386818-409219 GCF_000517025.1 Halonatronum saccharophilum DSM 13868 | reverse complement strand
TTTTTAGAATTTGTTTTATTATTTACTATCTTAGATTATAAGCTTTATCTTTAAGGAAGCTTTTTTACTAGTCTTTATCGAAGATTTTTGAGTTCAATAAGTACTGCTATTTTCTTTACATTAGGATTTTATTCAATACAAAGATTATATCTAAAGAATAATAACAGCTTGAAAAAATAGATAAAATTAATTAGTTGTTTTTTCAAGTTTATCAAATGGTTATCAATTAAATAAAAAATGATTTGATGACTTCTATATAGTAGAGGTAAAGGCAATGAAGGCTAGTTTTTTAAGCCATATTAAAGAATGTTATTTGGTGGGAATCTAAGATTAAGAATCTCTATAATGATATATCATCAAATCTAAAATTATGTATTATGATTATAGCTATACCCTCTTAGCTTACTTAAACCTTCATAATTTAAGTATATAAATTTTTCAACTCACATATAATATTATAGACTCAATCTTCTAAGGGAGTGGTAGAATGCCTAGAATTAGAATAGGTACTAAAGATTATGTTGAATGTTTACAGGAAAGGCTGTATTTCGAATTAGATTTTTTAAAAGAAGATGGTATTTTAATAGATGTTGATGAAATAAAACAGGGTGAAATTAGACTCTTTGAATGTAGGTGTTCTTCTACTCGAAAAGAGATAGATGAGAAGGTTCTTTTAAATATCTTTAAAGAGTATATAGCTAATGTTTTATCTGATGTAATTATAAATTATTTTGAAGAAGATTTTTTGCTTAAAATATTAAGAGCAAATTATAGGTATTTAGATCCTGAGGAAGAGAATAGTATATTAAAGACAGCTAAAGACAGATTAAATTTTTTGGTTTCTAAAGAAGATAAGACAGCTATATCTCAGATTCAGCGTAAAAATCGCATCTTGCTAGAGATAGTTGAATATTTAGATTTTGAAGATGAGATAATATTAGAAGGCTTTCTTAGGTTTCGTTTACAAAGTTATTTGGCTGAGTTGGAACTAGCTATAGATAGTGCTGTAGATGAGTTTGTTATTGAGAGTGAATATGAAGAATTTGTTCACTTGCTTAAGTATTTCATTGAAAATCAAGATACTAAAACTAACTTGATAAATGTAATAAAAACAGAAGATGACCATTTTAAATTGTTGAATGAAGAGGGCATATTAATAGAGAATACTTATCTAGATGAACATATTTTAAATATGGTAGATTGTGAACTAGATTATGAAGATCTTTTAATCAGTGCTCTAATTACAACTGCACCAGAAGAGATATTTTTGCATTTTAAGAGTCCTGCTTCCTTAATTGAAATTTTGAAGAAAGTCTTTGAAGAGAAGGTTTCTGTTTGTCTAGGTTGTGAATACTGTAAGATAAATAATTTGAAAGAAAAAGAATAAGCACCTTGTCAAACTCGTATTAAAGTTGTATAATAAAACTGATTTAAAGAGGGTGAGGTGTATTTTTATGGATTTAAGATTATTATTATTACCTGTAATTGGAGCAATTATAGGATGGGGAACAAACCTTCTAGCTATTAGGTTAATATTTAGACCTTATGAACCTGTAAATATACCGTTGATTAATTTTAAGGTCCAAGGTCTTCTCCCTAAAAGAAGCAAGGACTTAGCCAAAAAAATTGGTGAAGTGGTAGAGAGAGATTTGCTTCCTAAGGAGGAGTTAGAAGAGGAGTTGGCTGGTTTAGATATGAAGGACGATATAAAAGAGGCTATCTTAGATCTGATAGATAAGAAAGCTGCAGAGAAGATTCCTGCTTTTATCCCTGCTAACTTTAAGATTTTAATTATCAACTTCTTAAAAGAGATGGTAAATAATGATATGGATCCTTATTTAGATGAATTATTAGATAAGGCTAAGGTTAAAATAGTAGAAGAGACTAAGTTGGCTAAGTTGGTAGAGGAAAGGGTAAGTAGCTTCGAAATGAGCGAGCTTGAGGCTTTAGTTTTGCAGATAGCATCTAAGGAGCTTAAGCATATTGAGATCTTAGGTGGGTTTTTAGGGTTTATAATTGGAATAGGACAAGCTTTAATTGTAATTAATCTCTAATTGGTCTTGACATTATTAGACTTTATGATTATAATTTTAACTAAGTTAAATAAGTTCAAAGACAGTGAAGAGGACGAGTAAGTTGATCTTATCCTTAAAAGAGAGTGGAGATTATAAGCTGGGAGTCTCCTAAGGATAAACAACCCAAAACCACCTTGGAGTTGATACCTGAAATCTACAGTAGGGTAATCCGGTCAAAGCCGTTATCTAAATTGAGGGAAATCTATCAATTACAATTGCTAGGTTTAATTAGAGTGGAACCACGAAACCTTCGTCTCTAAATAGAGATGAGAGGTTTTTTGTTTTTTGTAAGGGTATAGTAATAAAGCAGAGCTTTATTACTAGTGTCGGTGTCAGTGTGAGTGTCAGTAAATTCAAAAACTAAAACTTCACCCTGACTACTATGGGAATAAAATTTATTTCCTTTTCGTATTAAAAATCTCCTCTTCTCCTTAGATAAGGGAAGGGAGTGGGGGAATTATCTTCACAAGCAATTTGGTGAAGATAATAACCATAAAGAGTTTCTTGAAACTTGCAAGAGGGGATGGGGTCTGAGATTTTTACTGACACTGACACCGATTCCTGACACTATACAAATAAAGGAGGAGTTTGTGATGAGTAAGGTTAAAGTGACTTTGCCAGATGGTTCATCTAGAGATTACGATCAAGGGGTTAGTGTTAAGGATGTTGCCTTTGATATTGGTACTGGTCTAGGAAGAGCATCTATTGGAGGAAGAATAGATGGAGAAGAGGTGGATGTTTCATATCAGATTAATGAAGATGTTAATCTAGAGTTGATTACTTTTGGTTCAGAGGAAGGCTTAGATATCTATAGGCATACCGCTGCCCATGTATTGGCCCAGGCCGTTAAAAGGTTATATGGAGATGTGCAGTTGGCAATCGGGCCAACGATTGATGATGGTTTTTACTATGACTTCGATATGGATTATAGACTATCAGAAGATGACTTTGACAAGATCGAAAAAGAGATGAAAAAGATTGTAAAAGAGAAATTAGATATAACTTCTGAGGTAACTTCTAAGGAAGAAGCCATTGCTAAGATGAAGGAGTTAGGAGAGGACTATAAGGTAGAGTTAATTGAAGAGTTAGAAGATGATGAATTAACCTTCTATTCTCAAGGGGAATTTACTGATCTATGTAGGGGTCCACATTTACCTTCTACTAAAAAGTTAAAAGCAAATGCTATTAAGTTGTTAAATGTATCTGGTGCTTATTGGCGCGGAGATGAGAATAATAAGATGTTACAAAGGGTTTATGCAACAGCCTTCTACAAAAAGAAAGAACTTGATGAATATTTAGAGAGGCTGGAGGAAGCTAAGAAACGTGATCATAATAAGTTAGGTAGGCAGATGGGTTACTTTACTACTGATCCTTCCGTTGGCCAAGGTTTACCTCTTATTATGCATAAAGGGGCCAAAGTTATTCAAACTCTACAGAGATTCGTTGAGGATGAAGAGGAGAGAAGAGGTTATGAATTAACTAAGACTCCTTATATGGCTAAGGATGATCTTTATAGAATATCTGGACACTGGGATCATTATAAAGATGATATGTTCGTCTTAGGTGATGAAGAAGAGGTGGATAAAGATCTATTGGCTTTACGTCCTATGACTTGTCCTTATCAATTTATGATCTATAACTCTAAGCAAAGAAGTTATCGTGAACTTCCAGTTAGGTATGCAGAGACTTCAACATTATTTAGGAATGAATCTTCTGGAGAGATGCATGGTCTAATTCGTATAAGGCAATTTACCCTTGCAGATGGTCATGTTATCTGTACACCAGAGCAGTTAGAAGAAGAGTTTAGTAGTGTTGTTGATTTGGTTAATTATATGATGGAGTCTCTGGGTATAGAGGAGGATATCTGGTATAGATTTTCCAAGTGGGATCCAAATAATAAGGGTAAATATATAGATAATCCAGAAGCTTGGGAAAGAACTCAAAATCAGATGAGAAATATCCTTGATAAATTAGAGATTGACTATGTAGAAGCAGAAGGTGAAGCAGCCTTTTACGGGCCAAAGCTTGATGTTCAGTTCAAGAATGTTCACGGTAAAGAGGATACTGTAATTACTATTCAAATTGACTTTGCCTTAGCTGATAAGTTTGATATGACATATGTAGATAAGGATAACCAAAAGCAACGTCCAATTATTATCCATAGATCATCTATAGGATGTTATGAGAGAACATTGGCAATGTTAATTGAAAAGTATGCTGGTGCACTCCCAACTTGGTTGGCCCCAGTACAGACACAGATAATTCCTATCTCTGATAAGCATTTAGATTACGCTTATAAAGTAAAAGAAGAACTAGCCAAAGAAGGAGTTAGGGTTGAAGTAGATGATCGCCAAGAGAAGGTCGGTTATAAGATAAGAGAGGCCCAAGTTGAACAGGTTCCTTATATGCTTATTGTAGGTGATGATGAAGTTGAAGCTAATACAGTATCTCCTCGCCACCGTCGTGAGGGAGATTTGGGAGCTATAAGCATAGAAGAGTTTAAGAAAGATATATTAGAAGAAATTGAAAACAAAGCATAATTGGCTGTAGGCTATCAGCTAAAGATTTAAAAGGTTTAAGATCTCCCTGACGCCTGATAGCTGATGGCTTAAATCTAGTTAATCTGTGCATATGAACTCTTTGATTTTTTATTAATAAATCCTGCACAGATTAACTAAAAAATTTTCTTGACGGATTAGTAATGATGTGGTATACTGTTTGAGTACAATAAAGTAGAAGTCATCCGCTTCTCACCTAAAGCAAAGACCTTTGGGTTAATAGGATTTAAATATAAATATCCTTGGGGTATCTATGTTTAAAATCTGTTACGGTGGATGACCTATTATGGGTCATCTTTTTAAATTTCAGGAGGTGCATATAAAATTAGTACTGATTTAAGGACAAATGAGCGAATTCGTGCTCGCGAGATTAGGGTTGTTGATGGTGAAGATGGTAGTCAGATTGGTGTTATACCTTTAAAGAAAGCTTTAAGTATTGCTGAGGAAAAGGGTTTAGACTTAGTTGAGGTAGCGCCACAGGCCAAGCCACCAGTATGCAAGATTATGGATTATGGTAAATATAAGTATGAACAAGCTAAAAAAGCTAAAGAAGCTAAGAAGAAGCAAAACATCATGAAGGTTAAAGAAGTTCAAATGAGCATTAAAATTGAAGATCATGACTTCAATGTAAAGGTAAATATGGCCAAAAGATTTTTGAAGAATAAAGATAAAGTTAAAGTAAGAATCCGTTTCCGTGGTAGAGAAATGGCTCATAAAGATTTGGGTTATGAATTGATGGATAGGTTTGCAGAAGCTGTTAGTGATCTTGGAAAGGTTTCTAGTAAAGCCAGCATGGAAGGTAGACATATGCTAATGTTCATTACTCCAATAAGTGATAAATAATTAATATAGTAGTTATATCGAGGGGAGGAAGTATACGATGGGTAAGATGAAGACACACAAAGGAACAAAGAAGAGGTTTAAGAAGACTGGTTCAGGTAATTATAAAAGAACTAAAGCTTTCAGAAAACACCTTATGACATCAAAGAGTGGAGATAGAAAGCGTAGCCTTCGTAAAGAAGGAATGGTACACAAGAATGACTATAAAAGAGTAGACGAAGTATTACCATACGAATAGAGAGAACTAAGGAGGAAATACCATGCCAAGAGTTAAACGTGGAACAAGAAGAAGAAAAAGAAGAAAGAAGATACTGAAGCTAGCTAAAGGTTACTTTGGTTCTAAAAGTAAGTTATATAGACCAGCAACAGAGCAAGTATTGAAGTCACTAAGCTATGCTTATAGAGATAGAAAGCAAAAGAAGAGAAACTTCAGAAAGCTTTGGATTGCAAGAATCAATGCTGGTGCTAGACAACATGGACTTTCTTATAGTAGATTTATCTATGGATTAAAGCAAGCTAATGTTGATATCAACAGAAAGATGTTATCTGAATTAGCTATCCATGATAATGAAGCTTTTGAAGAGTTAGTTAACTTAGCAAAAGAGAATATATAATAGAGAAGGGGCTTAAAGTAGATGCTTTAGGCTCTTTTTTTTATGAGCTGTGTGCTATGTGCTGTGAGCCGTGAGCTAAGGTCTTTAAATCTTAAGATTTTAATAGCACAAGGCACAAGGCTCATAGCTCAATCTACACGGCACATTCCCTCTTGACAATTAAAGGCCAAAGGAGTATAATTACAATAAATTCAAAAGATATTAATGGGTTATTAATTGAATATTAAATCGCTTAATCTTACTAATTAGTAAGAGCGGGGGACCCAATTTTTGGGGGCGAATGCAATTTTTTAAATTGCTAAGGTTATCCTTGACCTGAGCCCGACAGCTAACCTCGTAGGCGTTTAAGGGCAGGGCTACTATAATTAGTTATAGTTAAAATACAGCTTACTGCTGTATTTTTTGTTATTTAAGGGGGGATTTTATGAAGAAAAACTTCAGTTTGAAGACTAAGATACTTTTTGGTTATATGGCAATTATTATGATAATAATTGTTTTAGTTATCTGGTCAATAAACAATTTTATGAGGCTTAATAAAGCTATTGATGCAATAATGGAAGAGAATTATAGGAGTGTAATCGCAGCTGAAGAGATGAGAGAGGCTGTAGAGAGACAAGATAGTGCTCAGCTTATCTTTATCTTCGGTCAAGAAAAGAAGGCCTTAGATATCTTTCAAGCTAATAAACTTGAATTTACTAAGAATCTAGCAAGGGCAGAAGACAATATAACAATTGAGGGAGAAGAGAATATAATCACTACTATTAATAAGGAGTATCAAGAATACTTAAGTATGTTTTTAGATCTGAGAGTGATACTTGAAGAAGATAATGAAGAGATGGTTCAAAATTATTATCTTAATGAGATTATTCCTCAATTTGAAGATGTGAAGTCTGGAATAAGAGATTTATTAATTATAAATCAAGATCATATGAAATCAGCGCAGCAAAATGCCAATAACAATGCTATGCAAGCAATTTATTCAACTATAGTAATATCAATTGTTGTTGTTCTTTTGGCCCTAGTATTTGGTTTTTATATATCTAATATAATTATAAGGCCTATTAAGGAGTTAACGGAGAAAGCAAAAGATATTGCTGAAGGTGATTTGGAACAGACAATTGATATAAGTAAAAATGATGAGATTGGGCAGCTAGCTTCTGAATTTAATAGTATGAGTAGATCTTTAAAAGATTATGAAGATATGAATGTTAACAAATTAATTAGTGAGAAGAGTAAGTCAGATGCTATCGTTAGAAGTATATCTAATCCTTTAGTGGTTACTGATAAGAAGAATAGAATCATACTTATTAATCCACGTGCTGAGGAGCTATTTGAATTAGAAGAGGATAAGGTGATAAAAACTCATTTCTTAGAAGTGATAAAAGAAGAGGATATATTCTCTTTGATAGATAGAACATTAAAGACAGGCGAAGGCCAGTCTAGTAGTGATAATAATCTGTTGAGTTTCAATAGAGATGGAAAGGACTTTTATTTTAGAGTTACTACAAACCCTGTTTTAGATGATAATAATAATACTAATTTGGTTATAGTATTATTTGAGGATGTAACTCATTTAAAAGAGGTAGATCAGATGAAGTCAGAGTTTGTCTCCACTGTTTCTCATGAATTTAGAACCCCGTTAACTTCTATGAATATGAGTGCTAGCATGTTGTTAGAAGGTAATTTAGGAAAAGTTAATGAAGAACAGGTTGAGTTATTAGAGGTTATCAAAGAGGATTGTGAGCGATTAAATAACTTGGTAGATGACCTTTTGGATTTGTCTAAGATTGAATCGGGTAAGATTGATTTGCAGTTTAATGAAGTTGATATAGATAGATTGTTTGACGCCTCTTTACGCCCTTTTAAAGAACAAGCAAATGATAAAGGTATTGAATTGATGATTAAAGGCAAAGTAGATGGATTAAAAGCCTATGGAGATTTAAATAAGATAACATGGGTTATTTCTAACTTAATTGGTAATGCTCTTCGTTATACAGATGAAGGTGATTCTATAAAATTATCAGCAGAGAGAAAGGGGCATAAGATTCACTTATCTGTAGAAGATACTGGAGCAGGAATTCCTAAGAGTTACCAAAATAAGATATTTGATAAGTTTATGAGAGTTGGTAGCGATAAGGATAAAGATACAGGTTCTGGATTAGGATTAGCAATTTCTAAGGAGATAATAGAAGCACATGGAGGAAGAATATGGGTTGATAGTAAAGAGGGGGAAGGAAGTACCTTTACTTTCACTTTAAAAAGACCCAAATAAAGGTGGTGTTAACAGATGAGCCGGATATTATTAGTAGAAGACAGCAAGAATATAATTAGGGTATTAAAGATATGTCTTCAAGGTGCTGGTTATGAGGTTGAAGTTGTATCTAATGGGATTGATGCTGTGGATATGGCATTTCAGTGGAAACCTGATTTGATATTATTAGATATTAAGCTTCCTAAGATGAATGGTTTCTTAGTCTGTGAAACCTTAAAAGAGGATGAACTTATAAAAGAGATTCCTATAATAATGTTAAGTGCCAAGGCAGAAGAAGAAGATATTAAAAGAGCTTATGAATTAGGAGCTCAGGATTACATCATAAAGCCTGTTGAGCCTAAAAAGTTATTAAATAAAATTGAAAGCTACTTAAAAGGGGGAGAAAGAAATGAATAAGATTTTAATTATTGATGATGAAAAAAATATTAGATTAACTTTAAAGAGTTGTTTAGCAGATGACTATGAGATAGTAACAGCAGTTAATGGTGAGGATGGATTGGTTAAGGTAGAGGAGAATGGAGATATAGATCTAATACTTTTAGACATGAAACTTCCTGGGATAAATGGAATGGAAGTCTTAAAGAGAGTAAGAGATTTAAAAGAAGATATAGATGTGATAATGATTACAGGGTTTGGATCTATTGAGACAGCAGTTGAAGCTATGAAATTAGGTGCTGTAGACTATTTGCGTAAGCCATTTACTCCAGATGAGATTAAAGATATAGTAGAAAGCGTCTTAAAAAGGAGAAGGTTAAATATTGCTGAAGATAAGCCTAATACCTATGAAGATTATCTTGAGCATTCTAAATTAGCTATTAATAGAAGGGATTTCAAAAAAGCTTATAAATACTTACAAGAGGGAGTAGGTTTAGATCCTTCTAAGCCAGAAGCATTTAATTTGATGGGAGTAATCTTAGAGATGGAGGATGACCCTTTAGAGGCTCAAAAGAAGTATAGAGCAGCTTTAGCCTTAGATCCATCCTATCGACCAGCTCAGGATAACTTAGAGAGGACTACTCAGTTTGAATATAATAAACAGGGGATAAACTTAGGTGATAAGGAGGAGTAATAATGTATGTATTAGTTATTGGTTGTGGTAGAACAGGGGCTTATTTAGCTAACGACCTCTCTAAAGCTGGAGAGGTCGTTGTAGTTATTGATTCTAAAAATAAGTCCTTTAAGAATTTATCTTCAGAGTTTACTGGTTTTACTATCAATGGAGATGCTACAGAGATAGATGTTTTAAAGGAAGGTAAGATTGATAAAGCTGATGTAGTTGTAGTTACTACAAATAATGATAATGTCAATGCTATGGTAGCTCAAATTGCTAAAGAGTTATATAATGTCTCTAAGGTGATGGTTAGAGTTTTGGATCCAGAGAAAGAGGTTATTTATAAAGGTTTAGATGTTATGACAATAACAGCAACACAACTTTTAGTTGATAGATTTAAAGAGGAGATAATAACTAATTAAGGAGAGATGTTAGGATGAGAATTATTATAGTTGGTGGAGGAAAGATAGTCTACTATCTAACTAAAAACTTTATATCAAAAGGTTATAAGGTCTCTATTATTAATAAGGATAAGGAATATTGTGAGTTATTAGCTAGAGAATTTAATTCACTTATAGTTAATGGAGATGGTTCTAAGCCAAAATACTTAGAAGAAGCTGAAGCTAACAAGGCTGATGCTATATTAGCTTTAACAGGAAATGATCCTGATAATCTCTTTATCTGTCAATTGGCTAAGAAGGAGTTTGAAATTCCAAAGTCTTTTTCTGTAATCAATAATCCAGATAATGAGACTATATTTAAGAGTTTAGGTATCGAAACAATCTTTAATACAACTAAACTTATCTCTTTATTAATAGAACAGAGAATAGATACATCTGATGTTAACAATTTATTGGCTATTGAAGAGGGAAGGGTGAATATATCCCAAATTATATTAAGAGAAACTTCACCTGTTATTGGGAAAACCTTAAAGGAGATAGATCTTCCTGAGGATATAGTTTTTGGGTGTATAATAAGGGATGAACATGTTCTTATTCCTAAAGGAAAGACAAAGTTGTTATTAGGAGATAAAGTGTTGATTATAACATTGCCAGAGAAACAAGGGGAAGCTTTTGCTGCTTTATCTGGAGAGCAATTATAAGGGGTGTAACTATGAGATATAAAGAGTTAATACTAAATCGATATAGGCTATTAATTAAATATATAGGGATATTGACCAGTGGGATAGGAGCTTTTTTATTGTTACCATTATTGGTTATACCATTTTATCCTGAGGATATAGTTCATATTAATGCTTTTTTAATACCAGCTGTAGTTTTGGTGGTAATTGGCTATTTGTTATGGAAATTCACTCCAGAAGGTGATGATGATGTAACGCTTTCATTAAAAGAAGGGGGAATAATAGTTCTGTTTTCTTGGGTTATAGCTATTATAAGTTCAGCTATTCCCTTTATGCTTGCAGGAAAACTTAACTTTAGCCAAGCAATCTTTGAGTCTACTAGTGGATGGACAACAACGGGACTTTCAGTAGTAGATGTAACTCAAACTTCACATATTTTTCTTATGTGGAGGAGTATTATGCAGTTCTTTGGTGGTGCTGGTTTAGTTGTTGTTATGTTATCTTCTATTCTAAATCCCTATGGTTTTGGTCTTTATAATGCAGAAGGAAGAAGTGACAACTTACTTCCTCACGTTAAGAAATCTACTAAGCTTATTATGTATATTTATGGTGGATATACAATTGCTGGAGTTTTATTATATACTCTAGTTGGAATGGGGTTGTTTGATGCTATAAATCATGCTATCGCGGCTTTATCAACTGGTGGTTTCTCTACTCAGGCTGATAGTATAGGCCATTGGAATAGCTTACCTATTGAGATGGTAACTTGGGTATTAATGATCTTAGGTACTATAAACTTTGCAACCCATTATACTCTATTGAAGGGGAAATTCAATATCTTCTTTAAAAATGGAGAGATTAGACTTTTAGCTATATTTATAGCCTTCTTTACACCTTTGATAGGTTATTTTTCATTAAGTAATTTATACGATACCTTACCTAGTGTGTTAAGGAGAGGTTTCTTTGAGGTGTTAACTGCTACATCTACTACAGGTTTTTCTTTGGGTGAATTTGATAATTGGAATACCTTTGGAGTATTTGCTTTAATCCTATTAATGTTAGTAGGTGGAGGAACTGGTTCTACTGCTGGGGGGATAAAATTATATCGTATCTATATTATGTTTAAATCTTGGTTATGGGGGCTAAAGGAGTATTTCTTACCCGAGAACTCAGTTACTGGTAATTATATTTGGAGAGGTGAGAAGAAACTTTATATAAAAGGGGAGTATATAAGGGAAGTGGCAAATTATATATTTATTTATATGTTAACCTTCTTTGCAGGTGTTCTAGTCTTTTTGGCTTATGGATATGGTTTAAGAGAATCAATGTTTGAGTTTGCTTCCTCTCTTGGAACTGTAGGTCTGTCGATTGGAATTACTAGTCCAGATGCTCCTGTAGTTATTATTTGGACACAGATTATAGGAATGTTCTTAGGTCGACTGGAGTTTTTAGTTATCTTCTTTGCATTATTTAAGATGATAAGCGATGCAAAGTATTATGTAACCAGTAAATAGTCTTTAATTTATTTGCTTTCAAGTCTATTAGATTCTTTACAATAAATTGAAATTATATTATAATGATTTAGTATAAATCTGATACGTTTATTGCTTGAAATCTGAAGATTTTTTGTGATTACTCACTTCAGTATTTCTCTTTTTATTTTGAAAGAGGTATTTAATTGTTAAGTGTCTTATTTAAGGTCTGATTAAATTGATTGTTTTAAATTCTAATAGGATTATTTATTTTAAGTGAGGTGTAATTGTGAAAATAAACCTTAGTACAAGAGATTTAACCCCAGCCCAGATGTTATCTTTGGGGTATCTATTTATAATACTAATAGGTACATTTCTCTTAACCTTGCCTATTGCAACAGCAGATGGGGTAAGGATGAATGCCCTAGATGCTTTATTTACGGCAACTTCTGCTACTGCAGTAACTGGGTTAATTGTGGAAACGACTAGTACTTACTTTAGTACCTTTGGACAGGTGGTTATCCTATCTTTGATTCAAATTGGTGGCTTAGGGATAATGACTATGTCTACTTTGGTGGCTTTCTTACTAGGGAAAAAGATTACTTTAAGAGAGAGATTAATAATTCAACAGGACTTAGATCAATTTGAGTTATCTGGGATAATAAGAATTGTCAGGTATGTTATTGGGGTTACTTTTGTGATAGAAGCGACAGGGGCTTTTATACTATTCTTGAGATTTCTTAGTGATATGCCGGTGGGGAGGGCTTTTTATTATGGTGTCTTCCATTCTATTTCAGCCTTTAACAACGCTGGATTTGATATCTTTGGTAATAGCTTAGAGAACTTTACTGGAGATATAGTTGTAAACTTTGTTATTACAACTCTTATAATCTTAGGTGGTATCGGTTTTGCAGTAATTGCCGAGGTCTATGCCGGAAGAAGTTTTAAGAACTTTTCTTTGCAGACTAAATTGGTTTTAAGTGTTACAGGTATCTTAATCTTGTTAGGTACTATAGTAGCTTTTATTTTAGAGTACTCTAACCCTGCTACTTTAGGAGAGTTGGCATTTGGGGAAAAGGTTATTGCCTCTTATTTCTTGGCAGTTACTCCACGTACTGCAGGTTTTAACACAGTACCGACAGGGGCTTTAAATAGTTCTACTATCTTCTTTACTATTATGTTGATGTTTATAGGTGCATCTCCAGGATCAACAGGTGGTGGAGTTAAGACTACTACCTTTGGTGCTTTAGCAGCTGTTCTCTATGCCAAGGCAAGGGGAAGAGATGATATTGAGATTTATAATAGAAGGTTAGGTAAAGAAGTAATCTATAATGCTTTATCAATTATATTGATTGCTTTATTATTAGTAGTAACGGTGACAATGGCTTTAACAATTACTGAGCAGGCAGAATTCTTAGATCTATTCTTTGAGGCAGTATCGGCCTTTGGAACTGTTGGTTTATCGACAGGTGTTACAGGGTCCTTATCAACAATGGGTAGGGTTTTGATAATTATGACTATGTTTGCTGGAAGGGTTGGCCCGCTCACAATTGCTTTAGCAATTGGAGAACAGAAGGATAAGGTAAATGTTAGGTATCCAAAGGAGAATATCTTAGTTGGATAGGAAAGGGGAGATAATATGAGTAAAGAAGCTAAGCAGTATATAGTTTTGGGTTTAGGGCGTTTTGGTTCAAGTGTTGCTAGAACATTATCAAGTAAAGGTTATGATGTCTTGGCTATAGATACTGATGATTGTAGAGTTCTTGATATTAGTAGTGAGGTTACTCATGCAGTTGAGGCAGATGCTACCGATGAAGAGGCTTTGAAGGCCTTAGGCGTCAATAATTTTGATGTTGCTGTTGTTAGTATTGGGCAAAATATTCATGCCAGTATTTTAGCTACATTAGTATTAAAAGAGTTAGGGGTTAAGTATGTAGTTGCTAAGGCCCAACATGCAATGCATGGTAAGGTCCTAAGTAAGGTAGGAGCTGATAGAATAGTTTATCCTGAAAGGGATATGGGGGTTAGAGTTGCTAATAATTTAATTTCAACCAACCTTCTTGATTACATTGAACTTTCGCCAGATTATAGAATCATAGAATTGGTAGCTGATAAAAGGTATGCGGGCCAAACTTTAAGAAAATTAGATTTAAGGAGAAAATATGGGGTTAATGTAATAGCTATTAAAGCTAATGATAAAGTGATATTATCTCCAGAGGCTGATCATTCAATTAATGAGGGTGACCTTCTAGTTGTAGTAGGCCATGCTGATGGATTAAAGGAGTTAAGAGATTAGTATTGCTGTATGCTTTTAGTTAAAAAGCTGGATAGATTTAATTGATAGTTCAATTTGTTATAAAATTTAATTTTATATTTTAAAGGTAGGTATTAAGAGATTTCTTAATACCTACCTTTTTTATTATTAAAGAAATTATCTTTTTAGAAACTGCGGATAATTTATAATAAGCACAAAGTAAATGGCTCAATTTTTGTCTTGGTTGTATCTTAAATTGAGGCCAGTTTAATTTCTTAAAAAACTTATAATAATAGAAGGATCAGGGAATAGTAAAGAAAGATTATTATATGAAAGAGGTGAGAAGTATCAGTTTTAGATTGAGTAAATTATCTCCTCCACAGTTTCTAGCTTTGGGTTATTTAATAGTCATTACTATAGGTGCATTCTTATTAACCTTACCCTTGGCTACAGTAGATGCTAGAGGGTTGAATCTTTTAGATGCTTACTTTACGGCAACCTCTGCAACGGCAGTGACTGGGTTAATTGTTGTCAGTACTGCAGAATACCTAACGGTATTTGGTCAGGTTGTTGTACTGGTCTTAATTCAGATAGGGGCTTTTGGCTTTATGATTACTTCTACGATTTTGGCCCTTATATTAGGAAGAAAGATAGGTTTTAGAGAGAGGATTATCATTAAGGAAGATCTTAATTACTTTAATTTTTCTGGGGTGATCAATCTAGCCAGGTATGTAATCGCTTTAACCTTAGGGATAGAATTTATTGGAGCTGTCCTATTATTCTTTAGGTTTAATAGGATAATGCCCCTTGGAAGAGCAATTTACTTTTCAATATTTCATGCTATATCAGCTTTTGGTAATGCTGGATTTGATCTTTTTGGTGATAGTCTAGAAGGTTTTGTAGGTGATTTATATGTGAATGTAGTAATAACTACTTTATTTATCGTAGGAGGTATAGGCTTTACTGTTATTGCAGATCTTTATACAAAGAGGAGATTTGAAAGGCTTTCTTTACATAGTAAGTTGGTTATCTTAATAACAGTTGTTTTAATCTTGATCGGTACTTTGGGTGTCTTTTTATTAGAGTTTTATAACCCAAATACTTTTGGAGAGTTAAGCATAAGAGAGAGGTTGATTTCGGCTTATTTTCAAGGAGTAACTCCACGTACTGCTGGTTTCAACACGATTCCCATTGGGAACTTAACCCAAGCAACCTTATTTTTGATAATAACCTTGATGTTTATAGGTGCTTCACCAGGTTCAACAGGTGGCGGGCTAAAGACTACAACTATTGGAGTCTTAATAGTTACAACTTATTCTATAGTTACAGGTAAGAAGGATCCAGAAATCTTTAAACGGAGGATAAGTGATATTACCGTTTATAAATCCTTATCTATAACTATCATCTCCTTGTTTATTATAATAATGGTTACCTTTATATTATCAATAACTGAAGGTTTTGGTTTTATAAATATACTATTTGAAACAGTATCTGCTTATGCTACTGTCGGTTTATCGACAGGAATTACTGGTGAGTTAAGTAGCATAGGCAGGGTATTGATTACAATAACTATGTTTATCGGTAGGGTTGGACCTTTAACCTTAGCAGTTGCTATAGGTGAAAGAGAGAGAAATAATAATATTAGATATCCAGAGGAGAAGCTACTTATTGGATAGTAGGAGGTGTAATAGGTGAAACAATTTATAGTAGTTGGTTTAGGTCATTTTGGTTATAGTGTGGCCGAGACTTTGGCAAGAAAGAATTATGATGTATTAGCAGTAGATTCAGATGTGGAGAAGGTACAATGTATAGTAAGTGAAGTCACCCATGCAGTAGAAGCAGATGCTACCGATGAAGATGCTCTAAAA
Source organism: Halonatronum saccharophilum DSM 13868 (assembly GCF_000517025.1). Classification (GTDB taxonomy): domain Bacteria; phylum Bacillota; class Halanaerobiia; order Halobacteroidales; family Halobacteroidaceae; genus Halonatronum; species Halonatronum saccharophilum. The sequence continues at coordinate 393,134 of NZ_KI912097.1, read as the reverse complement.
ACTCTGGGAGTTAGTAACTTTGATGTAGGTATTGTAGGCATTGGAGAAGATATACATGCCAATGTATTAGCAACCTTAATCTTAAAAGAGTTAGGAGTAAAGCGAGTTGTTGTCAAAGCAAATGATAGGTTACATGGTAAGCTATTAGCTAAGATAGGTGCAGATAGGGTGGTTTACCCAGAGAGAGATATGGGAGTTCGGATTGCTAATAATCTAATCTCTTCAAATGTATTAGACTATATAGAGTTGGCCCCGGATTATAGCATAATTGAGATCGAAGCAAATAAGAAGATGTCAGGAAAGAGTCTATTAGACTTAAAGTTCAGAAGTAGATTTGGTGTAACTGTTATTGCCCTAAAAAGTGGTGAGAAAGTAAATGTATCACCCCAAGCAGAGGATTCGATTAAAGAGGGAGATATATTAGTAGTAATGGGTGGAAATGATAGCTTGGATAAGTTGAAGGAGTTGTAGAGTTAAAAGGTGTGGGGAATCAAGTTTTATAAATAATAAAGTGTTACTTTTAAAAAAATAAAAGTTCAAGAGCTTTTTGGAACCACTAATGAACACTAAAAGGCACTAATATAGGTCAAAACCTATTTTAATTTTAAACAGCCATATAAACTACTTAACGATAAAGGGGAATTATGTTATAATAGTTGATGTTCTTGTTAAAGAAAGGGGCTATTATAAGTGAAGATAACAAGTATTAGTAATGGTAGGATAAAGCGATTAAGGTCTTTATATAAGAAGAAGTATCGAAGAATAGAAGGAGCCTTTGTTTTAGAAGGGGTAAGAATAATCGAAGAGGCGTGCAAGGAAGATGCTCTTATAGAAGAAGTATTTTATTCAGATTATCTACTCCGAAATCAAAGGGGTAAGGATCTATTAGAAAAATTAAAGAGTAAAAGGGTGGATGTTATAGAGGTTTCTGATAAGGTGTTAGCGGAAGTCTCTGATACTCAATCTCCTCAAGGAATATTAGCTGTTGTTAAAAAAGTTGAATATGATCTAGAGGATATAGTAAATGGAGATGAGAATTTCTTATTGGTTGTTGATGGGGTTCAGGATCCTGGTAATTTGGGTACTATTATTAGAACTGCTGATGCTGCAGGGGTTGCTGGTATAATAACTACTAAAGGAACAGTAAGTCTATATAACCAAAAGACGATCAGAGCTACTATGGGTTCTTTATTTAGATTACCTGTTTATCGAGAGAATGATTTGGGTAACCTAAAGAAGATATTAAAGGACAATAAGGTAAGGGTAATAGTTGGAGATATAGGTGGAGATAAGTATCACTTTGATGTTGATTATATAGATAGCGTTGCTTTAATTGTAGGTAATGAAGGTAAAGGGCCAAGGGCTGAACTGATTGAGTTTGCCGATGAAGTAATTAAGATTCCTTTAGTCGGTGATGCCGAATCACTGAATGTTGCTATGGCAACAGGAGTAATAGTTTATGAAGGGGTTAGACAGAGGTTGACTAAGAATTAGAGCTTTCTTCTTGTCATTATTAGTTAATTATGATATAATTTAAAACAAAATAAATCTAAAGCAAAAGCTATGAAGGGGAGAGTAGTTTAGAAATTCATCTTATCAAGGGAGAGGGTGCCATAGACTGGGAGCATTCTCAAGGTGGGTCTAAATGAAGTTCACTCTGGAGCTGCTGGCTGAAATATATAGATATTGGCTATTGATTATCTATATAGATTAGGTTTAGTCGGATTCCTACCGTTAAAAGGATTTAAGAGAGGCTATAATAAGTGATTAATGCTTTTAATCTACAGTTTAAAAGCTATTATAGACTAATTAAGGTGGTACCGCGGAGAAGATCTATTATCTTTCGTCCTTAACAGGAGGGGTAATAGGTCTTCTTTTTTGTTGTTTAGTATTAGTGTTAAGGTGTATAGTAATAGAGTGTCACTTTCGTGCCACTAGTAATGGGTAATGAGTGAAGAGTAATGAGTAAAGTCAAAATCTCAAAACCTCTTATAAGTCTTAGGTAACAAAGGGGTTTCTGTTTTTTTAAGGTTTTACCCATTACTCATTACTGATTACTCATCACCAGTAATAAAGCTCCGCTTTATTACTATTAAGTATCGCCTTATATAGTAGTACGACAAGTAGTATTATTTAATTTTATAGTAATTTCAAATTAAAATCGAAGGGGGATTTTGTTATGGAGGATAAGATAAAGGCTATACAGGAAGAAGCGATAGCTAAGATAGGAAGTGTAAGTAACTTAGATGATTTAGAGGGTGTTAGAGTTGATTATTTAGGTAAGAAGGGTGATTTAACTAAGATATTAAGAGGGATGGGTAGTTTAGAACCGGAGATGAGGCCTGTAATTGGAGGGCTTGTTAATAAGGTTAAAGGAGAGATAAATAAAGCTATATCCCAAAAAGAGTCTCAGTTAAAGGAAGCTGCTAAGAAGGAACGTCTAAAGATGGAAACAATAGATGTAACCTTGCCAGGCAATGAACTTAAGGTAGGGAAGAAGCATCCTCTAACCTTGGTCTTTGATGAGATTAAAGATATATTCTTAGGGTTAGGGTTTACAATTGCAGAGGGTCCAGAGATAGAGACAGACTATTATAACTTTGAAGCTCTGAACTTCCCTGATAATCATCCAGCTCGTGATATGCAAGATACTTTTTATATTACTGAAAATACATTATTGAGGACTCATACATCTTCTGTACAGATTAGAACTATGGAAGGTCAAGAGCCACCAATTAGGGTAATTGCTCCAGGGAGAGTCTATCGTTCAGATGATATCGATGCAACTCATACACCGGTATTTCATCAGATTGAAGGGCTAATGGTAGATAAGGATATATCCTTTGCTAATCTAAAAGGAGTTTTAATAAAGTTGATTAAAGAGCTATTTGGTGATGATCGTGAGGTTAGATTTAGACCTAGTTACTTCCCATTTACTGAGCCAAGTGCAGAGGTAGATGTGTCTTGTGCTGCATGTGATGGAGATGGTTGTCGTGTCTGCTCTGGTACTGGTTGGTTAGAGATATTGGGTGCTGGTATGGTTCATCCAAATGTTTTAGAGATGTCTGGAGTGGATTCAGAAGAGTGGAGTGGTTTTGCCTTTGGAATGGGAGTAGAGAGAATTGCTATGTTGAAGTATGGCATTGATGATATTAGATTACTTTATAATAATGATCTTAGATTCCTAAAACAATTTTAAGGTAATTGATTTAGATCGGAGTTTAAACAATAGATTTTAAGGGGGATAATAATGAAGGTATCATATAATTGGTTAAAAGAATATATTGATTTCGATTATAGTCCAGAAGAGTTGGCCCATAAGTTGACTTTAGCTGGGTTAGAGGTTGATGGAGTAGAGTATTTAGGTGAAAAGATTGAAGATATAGTAGTTGGAGAGGTTAAGGAGATTGGCCCGCACGAAAATGCTGATAAATTATCAGTCTGTAAAGTTAATATAGGTGGAGAAGAAGATTTACAGATAGTATGTGGAGCTAAGAATATGAAGAAAGGTGACAAGGTTCCGGTAGCACCCCTTGGTATGGTAATGCCTAATGGTATGGAGATTAAAGAGGTTAAGCTTAGAGGGGTAAAGTCTTGTGGGATGATGTGTTCTACTGATGAATTAGAGTTGGCAGATGATGGTGTTGATGGATTATTTATTTTAGAAGACGACTTTACTGTAGGTAATAAACTTGTTGAGGAGCTAGGTCTAAATGATGCTATTATTGAATTAGATCTAACGCCAAACTTCTCTCATGCCTTAAGTATCTATGGAGTTGCAAGAGAGATAGCAGCCATTACAGGAAATGAATTGAAGAAAGCAGAGGTTGACCTTAAAGAAGAAGAGATTGTAGTTAATGATTTAATAGAGATAGAGGTTAAAGATAGTGATCTCTCTCCAAGATATGCAGGTCGCGTTATTAAAGGGGTTAAAGTTGAAGAATCCCCTCTTTGGCTAAAGCAGAGGTTAGAGTCTATAGGTGTTAGGTCAGTAAATAATATAGTAGATATAACTAATCTTATCCTAATGGAGTTGGGTCAACCACTACATGCCTTCGATTATAATAAGATAGAAGATAATAAGGTTATAGTAAGAAGGGCCAACGAAGGAGAAAAGCTAACTACTTTAGATGGAGAAGAGAAAAATTTAGACGAAGAGATACTAGTAATAGCTGATGCTCAAAAGCCATTATGTATAGCTGGAGTAATGGGTGGAGAAAATAGTGAAGTAACTGAGGAGACTGTTGATATTTTCTTGGAGAGTGCTAACTTCAATCCAGGTTCAGTAAGGAGTACTTCCAAGAAGGTGGGGATACATAGTGATGCTTCCCATAGATTTGAACGTGGTGTAGATATTAATTTAGTTGAGGTTGCTTTAGATAAGGCAGCCCAATTGATTAGCCAAGTAGGTGGCGGTAAAGTAGCCAAAGGGATGATAGATCTTTACCCACATAAAGTTGAAGAGACTGAGATTAAATTGAGGACTAAGAGAGTAAATAAGTTGTTAGGGGCTCAATTGGCAAAGATAAATTTAAAGAGGCTTTTAGAGAGCCTACACTTTGTAGTTGAAGATGAAGGTGATCATTTAGGGGTTAAGGTACCAACTTACCGGGTAGATGTAGAAAAAGAGATTGATTTAGTTGAAGAGATAGCTAGGTCATATGGGTATGATGAGATAGAAGCTATTGAGCCAAAAGCTAAGATAGTACAAGGTAAGAAGAGTTGGTCGCAAAAGGTAGAAGATAAGGTTAAAGGGATGTTGGCCCATTTGGGATTATTTGAGGTTAAAAATTATTCTTTCACTTCGCCTGAAGACTTTGATAAGATTAATATGCCTAAAGAGGACTCAGCGAGAGAAGTTATTGAGTTAAGTAGTCCATTAGGATATGAATACTCTGTAATGAGAAGAACATTAATTCCTAGCCTGCTAAATAATATAGTAGTAAACTTAAATCAAAAAGTAGAGGATATAGGTATATTTGAGTTGGCTAAAGTCTTTGAACCTGTAAAAGAACAAGAGTTGCCTAAAGAGGAATTTAAATTAGCTGCTGCAGTTAGTAGAAGTGATTTAGCTGATAGGTGGAATGTAAGTGCACCGGGGTTCTTCTATTTAAAAGGTGTTTTAGAACAGATGTTTAATAGTTTAGGTATAGAAAATGTGGAATTCTTAGCGGGTGAACTTTCGTTTTTGCATCCTGGTAGAACTGCTATACTTAAAGTTGATGATAAAGAAATAGGTTATTTAGGTGAGTTGCATCCAGATGTTTTAGAAAACTATAAGATCAAAACAAGAGTGACAGCTTTTGAATTGGACTTTACTTCGATTGTAAAGTATTCAACAGCTAATAGAGCTTATCAAAGCTTACCTAAATATCCAGCTCTAACGAGGGATATAGCTTTAGTAGTTAAAAAAGATGTTTCTAGTTTAGAAATTAAGAATATAATTTGGGATATTGCAAATAATATCTTAGAGTCCCTTGAATTATTTGATCTATATGAAGGTGAACAACTTCTTGAAGGTCATAAAAGTTTAGCCTATTCATTAGCTTATAGGGTCCAAGATAGGACTTTAACAGATGATGAGGTAAATGAGGTTCAAAATAAGATAGAGAAGGTATTGTATAAAAGGTTAGGAGCTAAGATTAGAGAATAGTTTTATTCCCTGATAAAACGCAAATAAATTCAGAGTTTTGCAAAACTCTGAATTTATTTGTAAATTACCTTGACAAAGAAATGATAAGCTGATAGTATATTAAGAGTCGCCGAGAGGAAAAGTATTTCTTTTGTTTTATAGGTGACCAGGAAGGTTATAGTTAAAAATCTAATTTGTTATTTGATAAAGAATAAATAACAAATTAGCACTTGACATTAACTTTTAGTATGTTATAATTTTTAATGTTGCTGAGGGAAATTGTCTTTTAAAAAAGATTTCAAAAATCTCTTGACAATCTATTTTAAATCGTTTATAATATTTATTGTCGCTTGTTAAAGAGCGAAGAAAAATAATCAATTTGGTCTTTGAAAACTGAACAATGTAAATTTTCAACCAAGCCAAGTTTTGTTTGTAAAGAGCTATTTCAAACTCGTAATTAAATGCTTATGCATTTAAATAAATATTTTAATGGAGAGTTTGATCCTGGCTCAGGACGAACGCTGGCGGCGTGCTTAACACATGCAAGTCGAGCGAGAAAGCTACTTCGGTAGTGAGTAAAGCGGCGGACGGGTGAGTAACGCGTGGGTGATCTACCTTTAAGTTTGGGATAACTTCTCGAAAGGGAAGCTAATACCGGATAAACTCCTTTTGGAGCAAAGGCGG
>NZ_KI912097.1:384414-386718 GCF_000517025.1 Halonatronum saccharophilum DSM 13868 | reverse complement strand
TATTAAAGTAATAAAAAATATTATTTTGGTGAAAATAAGAAAGATTTGTACTTTGAAAACTGCACAAATAATAGATTACAATTTTAACGCGTCTAGATTAAGATATTAAGGGCGCATGGTGGATGCCTTGGTGCTAGAAGCCGATAAAGGACGTGGTAAGCTGCGATAAGCCTTGACTAGCTGCACACAAGCTATAACTCAAGGATTTCCGAATGGGAGTACCTGGTAGGTCAATAACCTATCATCTTAAAGTGAATTCATAGCTTTAAGAGGGGAACCGAGTGAACTGAAACATCTTAGTAACTCGAGGAAAGGAAAGCAAAAGCGATTCCCTAAGTAGCGGCGAGCGAAACGGGAAGAGTCCAAACTATAACAGTGTCAAGCTTATGGGCGTTGCTGTTATAGGGTTGTAGGACTATCAGATCTTACCATAAAAAGATCATAGTATTAACTTTAGTTAACTCAATTAGCTGGAAAGCTAAACCACAGAAGGTAAAAGTCCTGTAGGTGAAAGTTAAAGTTAAACTAGATAGTATCCTGAGTACCATGGGACACGAGAAACCCCGTGGGAAGCAAGGAGGACCATCTCCTAAGACTAAATACTTTCTAGCAACCGATAGTGAACCAGTACCGTGAGGGAAAGGTGAAAAGAACCCCGGGAGGGGAGTGAAATAGAATCTGAAACCATGTGCCTACAAGCAGTCAGAGGACGTATATTATCAGTCTGATGGCGTGCTTTTTGCATAACGAACCGGCGAGTTATGATATGTAGCGTTTAGGTTAAGCCAGGAAGGTGGAGCCGTAGCGAAAGCGAGTCTGAATAGGGCGCAAGTTACATGTCATAGACCCGAAACCAAGTGATCTATCCATGGTCAGGGTGAAGCACGTGTAAGAACGTGTGGAGGCCCGAACTGCATTGACGTTGAAAAGTCATGGGATGAACTGTGGATAGGGGTGAAAGGCCAATCGAACTTGGAGATAGCTGGTTCTCCCCGAAATAGCTTTAGGGCTAGCCTCAAGTGAATGCACTTTGGTCGTAGAGCACTGATTGGACTAGGGGCTTTATTAAGTTACCGAATCCAGTCAAACTCCGAAGGCTGAAGATGTTTATCTTGGGAGTCAGACTATGTGGGATAAGCTTCATAGTCGAGAGGGAAACAACCCAGATCGTCAGTTAAGGTCCCTAAGTATGAGCTAAGTGGCAAAGGATGTGAGATTGCATAGACAACCAGGATGTTGGCTTAGAAGCAGCCATTCATTTAAAGAGTGCGTAATAGCTCACTGGTCGAGTGGTCTTGCGCTGAAAATGTCCGGGGCTTAAGCTCATCACCGAAACTACGGATTGTTTTTTGACAATGGTAGGGGAGCATTCTATAAGGATTGAAGCAGTACCGTAAGGAGTTGTGGACTTTATAGAAGTGATAATGCCGGTATGAGTAACGATAAGATAGGTGAGAATCCTATCCGCCAAAAGTCTAAGGTTTCCTGAGGAAGGCTCGTCCGCTCAGGGTCAGCCGGGACCTAAGCCGAGGCCAAAAGGCGTAGGCGATGGACAATCGGTTAAAATTCCGATGCTACCTCCTTACCGTTATAAGTGATGGGGGGACGCAGTAAGATAAGCCAGCCTGTTAACGGTTATTACAGGTTGAAGCACGTAGGAGGATCCTTTAGGTAAATCCGGAGGATTGTAAACTCTAAAGTGTGATCTGGAACTTCTACGGAAGTGAAGTGGTTGATTCTACACTGCCAAGAAAATCCTCTAGCAAGGTAAGTGGTACCCGTACCGTAAATTGACACAGATAGACAGGAAGAGAATTCTAAGGCGCGCGAGAGAACCTTCGTTAAGGAACTCGGCAAAATAGCCCCGTAACTTCGGGAGAAGGGGTGCCTCATTAGAGTGTATGCTCGAAGAGGTTGCAATGACTAGGCCCAAGCGACTGTTTACCAAAAACACAGGTCTCTGCTAAGACGCAAGTCGATGTATAGGGGCTGACGCCTGCCCGGTGCTGGAAGGTCAAGGGGAAGTGTTAGGTGTATACTGAAGCACTGAACTTAAGCCCCAGTAAACGGCGGCCGTAACTATAACGGTCCTAAGGTAGCGAAATTCCTTGTCGGGTAAGTTCCGACCTGCACGAATGGCGCAACGACTTGGGCACTGTCTCAACGAAGGACTCGGTGAAATTGTATTACCTGTGAAGATGCAGGTTACCCGCGACAGGACGGAAAGACCCCGTGGAGCTTTACTGTAGTCTGATATTGAATTTTGGTACCATATGTACAGAATAAGTGGGAGGCATTGAGATC
>NZ_KI912097.1:373562-384314 GCF_000517025.1 Halonatronum saccharophilum DSM 13868 | reverse complement strand
GGTATATCTTTTGGATCTTTTTGGGGAGTGATCTTTGTATCAATTGCTTTTGTTGCTGGGGCTAGCCTTTCTTTTATAATATCAAGATACTTTGCCAGAGATTTTTTTAAAGATTGGTTGGACAAGAAGGATATGATGGACAAGATATATGGGTGGTTTGATATTTATGGGTGGAAGGTTTTGATTTTAACTAGATCTACACCATTAATACCTATAAATTTACAGAATTACGCTTATGGATTAACAGATATAAGTTATATCCTTTATATAACAATATCATGGCTTGTTACATTACCTAAGATTATACTATTAACAGCGACTAGTGGTTTAATATTAGAAGAAGGTTTTTCTTTTGGGATTTACTCTAAAGTTATTCTTATGGTTTTAATAATTATTATAGTTTTACATCTCTTAACTTATAAATTTATAAAATCAAATAAAAGAAGAGATGATAAGTAAAGAATAAGTTATCTATAGGAATATATTACTATTATAAATCTAACCTCGGTGGATATAATTAAGACAAGGAGATAAAGTCTGATAATCCTTTAAATAGTTATATCAGGAGGTTATAATGACTGATTATAATAACTGGCAGTTCAACATGTGGTTCTTGCCTAAGTGGGATCAGGAAGAAATAAGTAATGAATTAAAATTAGCTCATGACAGATATCATGTATATGTTAATGATGATTTTGTAGGAAATAGGGCATTATTGACTCAAAATGAAGATATCTTCGCTGTTGAGGATTATTTAAGAAAAGAGGGGTTTGAAGAATTTAATACGACACTTGAAGGAGATCATTTTATGATTGAAGCATATAATGATTCAGAAGCTTCTAAAATGAAAGATATGTTAGAAACATACCTTCAAATTAGATGAAGAGTAGAGGGATTATCCCTTTACTCTTATTTTTTAAGATCGCTTTTAATTATTATAAATATTAGACTTAGTCCTCTAAAATCTTTTGAAATGAATAAAAATCAAATTAATATGTATATTTTAGAAAAAAATGGTTAAAATATTTTTAAAATATATAGAGAGGATGATTTAAAATGTTGAATCAAGTGAGTTTGGTTGGAAGGTTGGTAAGAGATCCAAAGCTAAAGGTTTTTTCTAATGGGAATAAGAAAGTCGATTTAATTGTCGCGGTTGATCGTGGGTATAAGAATAAAGATGGTGAACAGGAAACAGATTTTATATTTATAGAAGCCTGGAGAAACTTAGCAGATCAATGTGCTAAGTACTTAGAAAAAGGTAGATTGATCTCAGTAGAAGGAAGAATTAGAGTAGATAGCTGGGAAGATGAAAAGACAGGTGATAGAAAGTATAAGACAGGAATTACAGCAAGAAATGTACAGTTTCTAGATAGACCTAACAAGAATATTGATAACAGTAATGAAGCTACAGCATAAAATAATGATGTGAGAGTAGTTGAAAAGAAGTTAACAAGGCTAGCATAGAAGATTCTATGCTAGCCTTGTTAATTAAACTACTTCTATCTTCTTAGCACTCTCCCATTGACCATGGAGATTACATAATTCATAAGCTCTCAAGGTGCAGCTTTCTTTTAATTTGATTTTAAATGTAGCCTCTGCTTTTGCCTCAGGGGTAAAGTTTGCTCTTCCTAAGTGGTAAAACTCTGCATAAAGGTCTACATATTGGATGAAATGATCCTTATCCACTGGATGATCTATTTTTCCTATTTTTAGTTTAACTTCAAAAAATTCATCTTTATTTACTTTATCAGGTGCTTCTATAATTGGTATATGTTTCTTTTCTAATTCGCTTTTTTCTTTTTCATTGGCTACATTCTTTACTTCATAGTATTTCATTTTAAATTCCTCCTTAAGTTACATTAGTGTCTAAACTCTTTAAACTGATCTTTGCTTGCACCACAGATAGGGCATTGATCTGGTGTACCATCTTTTACGGTATGACCACAGACTTCACATACACTTACATACTTTAGGTCATAATCATTTCCGCTATCAACAGCTTCTTTGGCTTGAGCAAATAAGTCAGAGTGGATCTTTTCAGCTTCTAGAGCATAATGAAATGATTTGACTGCATCTTTTTCTCCTTGATCTTTAGCAACTAGATAGTAACTTGGATACATCTGTTCAATTTCAAAGTTTTCTCCTGCTTTGGCACCTTCAAGGTTCTCTGAAGTCGGGCCAACACCAAAACCTGCTCCTGATGCTACTAAAAAGTCACCTTCTATATTTTCATGGACTTCAAAGTGGTTGCCGGCATGGACCTATTCAGCATAGGCAATAGCTTTAAATAAAAGGCCTACATTTGGAAAACCTTCTTTCTCTGCTATTTTTCCCCAAGCTATGTACCTTTGATACGCTTGACTTTCTCCACCAAAAGCAGATCTTATATTTTTAGCAGTCATCTCATTATTAATCATCTAAAAAAGCACCTCCGTTATTTTGTTGAGATAGGTTTTACATATACATTTATATTGTAGGTTAATTTAGTTAAGAATATGCAATAAGTCAAAGAGGATTGTGTGGTATTTTTGACAAATAATACTATATGAGCTATAATGCAATTAATAACAGTTATTAATATAATCAAAAAGGGGGAGCGAATAAAGGTTTTAGTTAAAAGAGATTTTCTAAAGAGAAAAATATTATCTTTTGGCCTAGCTCTAAGAGTAGATAGGTAAAAGGATTAGATCATAAGAGGTGATTTTAAGATGTTTATTAAAATGAGATGTTAGAATATATAACTTTTTAATTATTATTTATAATTTCTAAAGCAATGCGTAAACTAATGTATATAGTATTCTGATTAGGGAGGTAAGCTAATGCATTTTAATTTGGTGATTGGTGGCCAAGCGGGACAAGGTTTAAATACGCTTAATTTTATTTTTAGTAAAGTGTTTTTTAAGAGTGGTTTTTATGTTCACACTAGCAAAGATTATGAATCTAGAATTCGTGGAGGACATAATTTTATGAGAATTAGAGTGAGTGATGAGAAGAAGTTACTTGCTCCTAAGGTGGAAGAGGATATATTATTGGCATTAAATGAAGAAACTCTAGAACTTCATCAGGATTTAGTAAAAGATGATGGGGTTATAGTTTTTGATGGTGAGTTAGATATAGAAGGAAAAGAGGTTATCTCCATTGAAGCCTCTAAGATAGCTAAGGATTTAAGTAATGGCAGAGTTTCTAATACTGTATTTGTTGGAGTAGTTCTTAAATTTCTAGGATTTGATTTAAAGATTGCTCAGGAAGTATTGAATCAGTATTTTAGGAGAGCTGAAGAGATAAAAGAGTTAAATTTAGAAGCTTTAAGAAAGGGTTATGAGCTTGTAGAAAAGAGAAGAGATCTACCAGAGGTTGAAGCTAAAGGTGACCAGATATTAATTAATGGAAATCAAGCGATAGGTATGGGTGCAGTAGTAGGAGGAGTTCAATTTTATTCAGCTTATCCAATGACTCCAGCTACTGGTGTAATGAATTATATATCAAAGCGTCAAAATGATTTAAATGTTGTTGTAGAGCAAGCTGAAGATGAGATTTCTGCTATTATGATGGCTTTAGGGGCTTCTTATAGTGGGATTAGAGCTATGACAGGAAGTTCTGGTGGAGGATTTTCTTTAATGGTTGAAGCTTTAGGGTTTTCTGGTATGGCAGAGATACCATTAGTAATTGCTAATGTGCAAAGACCTGGACCTGCTACAGGATTACCAACAAGAACTGAGCAGGCAGATCTATTATTTGCTATTAATGCTTCTCAAGGTGATTTTCCTTTAATGGTAATGAGTGTTAAAGATGCTGAAGATGCCTTTTATCAAAGCTTTAGAGCTCAAAATATTGCTGAAAAGTATCAGATCCCTGTTATAATCTTAAGTGATCAATTTATTGCCGATTCTCAAATTAATGTAGATGAATTCGATTTAGATTCTTTAGAGAATGGAAATTGGTATATGAGCGATGAAAAAGCATCAGGTATTACCGAATATGAAAGGTATAAGGTAACTGAGGATGGAGTATCTCCCCTTGCTTATCCAGGTCAGTTTGAAGACGAGATTGTTATGGTTGATAGTGATGAACATAATGAGAAGGGGAATATTATCGAAGATGCTGAAACTAGGGTAATGATGGTTGATAAGAGGGATAGGAAGTTAGATAGATTGATTTTAGAGGATCTGCAAGAGCCAGAGTATGTTGGAGATGATAATGTAGAGTATCTACTTATCGGTTGGGGATCAACTTACGGGCCAATGGTTGAAGCAAGAGAGATGTTAGAAGAGGATGGCCAAAAGGTTGGAGTCTTATCCTTTAATGATCTTTGGCCTTTACCAATTGAAGAATTGGAGGATAGGGTAGATGAGGTTGAGACTATCTGTATAGAGAACAACTCTACTGCTCAATTTTCAAGGTTGGTAACTGGTGAAACTGGAATTATCTTTGAGCATGAGATATTAAAGTATGATGGACGTCCCTTTACTGCTAGAGAGATTTATGAAGCGATTAAGGAAGAGGTGATGGGTTAATGGTAGATATAAATGTTTACGAAGGTGATAGGGAGACTGCTTGGTGTCCGGGGTGTGGAGATTTGCCTTTGAGGACGGCATTGATCGATGCGTTGGCCCAATTAGAGTTAGAACCATCCCAAGTAGCTATGTTTACAGGTATAGGTCAAGCAGCTAAGATGCCTCATTACCTTAAAATAAATGGTTTTAATGGACTTCATGGTCGTGCATTACCACCAGCTTTGGGGATGAGAATTGCTAACCCAGGGATGAAGGTAATAGTGGAATCTGGTGATGGAGATACCTATGGAGAGGGAGGTAACCATTTTCTTCATAACATTAGAAGGAATCCAGATATAGCCCATTTGGTTCATGACAATCAAATCTATGGGTTGACTAAGGGTCAAGCTTCGCCTACTACAGAGGAAGGCTTTAGTACTTCTACTCAACCAAATGGAGATGCAGGTAATCCTTTTAACCCAATAAAGGCTGCAGTAGCCTTAGGAGCTAGCTTTGTTGCTCGAAGCTTTGTGGGAGATAAAGAGCATTTAACAGAGACTATAAAAGCTGCTTTGAATCATAAAGGTTATGCTTTAGTGGATATATTACAACCTTGTGTTTCTTTTAATCGGATAAACACCTACCAATGGTATAAAGAGAGGGTTTATAAACTAGAAGAAGGGTATGACCCTGGCAATTATAATGAGGCCTTTAAGAGAGCCCAGGAGTGGGGAGATAAAATCCCTATCGGTATTATCTATAAAGAAGAGGGAAGGTCTACTTTTAGAGAGAGACATCCTCAAATAGGTGATGAATTTTTGGTTAAGAGAAGAAGGCAACCAAGTGAATTTAAGAGCTTACTAGAAGAGTTGAAGTAGAAAAAAGATCTATAAGAGGATTAATCCTCTTATAGATCTTTTGATTTAGGTAAAAGTAAAACTACCAATATAATTTAATAGTAATAAAGCGTCACTTTCGTGCCACTAGTAATGGGTAATGAGTGAAGAGTAATGAGTAAAGTCAAAATCTCTTATAAGTCTTAGGTAACAAAGGGGTTTCTGTTTTTTAAGGTTTTACCCATTACTCATTACTGATTACTCATCACCAGTAATAAAGCTACGCTTTATTACTATACAGCATTACTTTTGATAACTCTTTAGCTTTTAGTTATAGGAAGCTGATCTTCAATTCTTCCCATCATCTCTTTAGAGATTATTGCTGCAAGTAAGCCTTTGATTAGATCCCAGGGTAAAAAGATTAGGAAGCCACCCCATAGGGCTGTTTTGATTCCATAATCTACTCCCATATATAGATTCATTACTAAGTAAAGGTGTATTACACCAAAGAAGTAGAAGGCAATTAGACCAATAGAGTTTGCTATGAGCAGATTCCAGAAGGTCTTTTCTCTCTTTTCTACTATCTTTCCTATAATATAAGCTCCAACGGCAAAGCCAACTAAATAACCAAAGGTAGGTTGTAGTACATAAGATGGTCCACCACCTTGGGTGAAGATTGGAATGCCTACTAATCCAATAGCTAAATATGTTAACTGACTAAAGAAGGCCAGTTTTCCTCCTAGTAGGTTGGCAGCAAAGATAACAAAGAAAGGTTGTAGAGTAAAGGGTACACCAAAAGGCATAGGTATACTCAAAAATCCTCCAATTGCTGTTAAAGCTGCAAATAACGCTACTAATATAAGTTCTTTTGTTTCAAAGTTTTTCATTTAAAACACTCCTCTTAAATTAATATATTATTACAATAATGAGATTATATCAGAGGAATAAGTATTTTGTCAACTAAAAAAAGGTGAGGGTTAACGTTGAGTGGTTAAGTTTATTACTATTAAAAAACGATTTTTTTGATTTAAAAGCAGGAATTGTTACTAGTATTCTCTAAGTATATATATAGACTAAAAAATTTCTAATGTAATAATTTAGGGGAATAGTATGATAGAAAAATATAAGGAGTTGGCAAAAATGGAAGCGATTGAAGTTAAGGAAAACATTTATTGGGTAGGGGCGATAGATTGGGATTTGAGAGATTTTCATGGTTATCTTACTCAAAGAGGTTCTACATATAATGCTTATCTGATAATTGATGAGAAGGTTACTTTGGTTGATACTGTTAAGTCTCATCTTTATGACGAGATGATAGATAGGATATCTTCTATTATAGATCCATCTAAAATAGATTATATTATCTCTAATCATGTTGAAATGGATCATTCTGGAGGGCTACCAAAATTAATGGAGGTAGCTGAGAATGCAGAGGTTGTTACTTCTCCAAAGGGTAAGGCTGGGTTGTTGGCCCATTATGGTGAAAATTGGAATTTTAAGGTTGCTAAGCCAGGAGAGAAGTTAAATATAGGAAGTAGGGATATTGAGTTTATCTTAACGCCAATGGTTCATTGGCCTGATAATATGGTGGCTTATTTGAGGGAAGATAAATTATTATTTTCTAATGATTCACTAGGTCAGCATTATGCTTCTTCAGAGCGTTTTGATGATCAAGCTTCTTTTGATATAATAATGGAAGAAGCGCAGAAATATTATGCAAATATAGTTATGCCTTACGGAAGTCAGGTGCAAAGAGTATTAGAGAGTTTGAAAGATTTAGATATTGAGATAATTGCACCTTCTCATGGGGTGATTTGGAGGACCTTTGTTCCAGAGATTATTGAAAAGTATAAGAAGTGGTCGGTAAATAAGACTGAGGAGAAGGCTTTGATTATCTATGATACTATGTGGGATTCAACGAAGAAGATGGCTTATGCTATTGGAGATGCCTTTGAAGAGAAGGGGCTTAACATTAGGATGTTAAGTTTAAAGAATAATCATATTTCTGATATTATTACAGAGGTTTTAACTGCTAAGTATATCTGTGTAGGATCTCCGACCTTAAATAACAATATGTTACCAACGGTAGCTTCTTTTTTAACTTATTTAAAGGGGTTGGCCCCGAAAGATAGAATAGGTTTAGCCTTTGGATCTTATGGCTGGGGAGGTCAGAGTATTGGGCAGGTTGAAGAGGAGTTAAAGAATTGCAAATTTGATATCCTTGATTCTATAAAGGTTAATTATATACCAGATGAAGAGAAATTAGCAGAAATAAAGGATAATTTAAAGAAATCTATAATGTAAAGTAAGAGTAGTAGTTTAATTGTTTAAGTTATGTGCTGGCTGTAGAGATGTAGTTTATAGTAATATTGTGTCCTTTTAAAGAGCAAATGTAGGGGCAGACCTATGTGTCTGCCCTAAACGATACATTAATCGTTATACAGTTTACTGCGATGAAAAATTATATAAACGTTTTAAATATAATTGGTAATGTATTTCGGGCGAACACATAGGTTCGCCCCTACACACTGAAGCTAGTAATAAAGCTACGATTTATTATCTATATCGTCTCAACCAGCGCATTGCTTGATATAAATATAAAATAAAAATTATGGAGGATGATAAGTTATGGCAAGTGTAAAGGGAACAAAGACTGAGCAGAATTTATTGAAGGCGTTTGCAGGGGAGTCACAAGCAAGAAGTAGATATACATATTTTGCATCTCAAGCTAAGAAGGAGGGTTTTAGACAGATTGAGGCTATCTTTATGGAGACTGCTGAGAATGAGTTAGAACATGCTAAGAGGTTCTTTAAGTTCTTAGAAGGTGGAGATGTAGAGATTACTGCTATGTATCCAGCTGGCGAAATAAAAACTACTGAAGAGAACTTAGAAGCAGCTGCTGCAGGTGAGAATGAAGAGCATACTGAGTTATATCCTGAATTTGCTAAGGTAGCAGAAGAAGAAGGATTCTCAGAGATTGCTGAATGTTTTAGAAGAATTGCTATGGTAGAAGTAGAGCATGAGAATAGATACTTAAAGTTACTTAAGAACTTAAGAGAAGAGAAAGTCTTCCAAAAGGATGAGACTGTAAGGTGGAAGTGTAGAAACTGTGGATATGTACATAAGGGAGATAAGGCTCCTAAGAAATGTCCAGCTTGTGTTCACCCAGTTGATCACTTTGAATTAAAAGAGAAGAATTATTAATTAAAAGGATATTTAGAGGTTCGGTATATTTAAATATACCGAACCTTTTATTTTATTCATAGTTAACAATTATTTCACACCCTTTTAGTATTAGTTAGGATAAGATATACTAAGAATAATAGAATATATAATAATGTTTATTGTCTTTTGTCAATATTGTTTAATGTAATAGTTCTTTATGTTATATTAGTAACTAGAAGGTGGGGATAATATGGGGAATCGAATGGATCCTATTAGAGATAAGGAGAAGATTGGGGCTATAAAGGATATGCTTAGAAGTGGAGGGAGATGGAGAGATTATGTACTTTTTGTCTGCGGAATTAACTTTGGTTTGCGAATAGGTGATCTGCTTAGGATTCAAATTAAGGATGTAGTTGATTTAGAGAATAAAATCAAGGATAACTTGGAGATAATTGAACAAAAGACAGGAAAAAGAAATATAGTTAAGATAAATAGAGGAGCAAAGGATGCTTTAAGCTTATTAATTAATAGGACCAATATAACAGCTAATCGTAATAATTATCTTATCTATAATTTAAGAAATAAAAGTAAATCGATTAGTAGAATTCAAGCTTATAAATTAGTTCGTAAGTGGTGTTATAATGTTGGCTTGACTGAGTTAGCAGTAGGAACACATACTTTAAGGAAGACTTGGGGATATCATGCTCACAAGCAGGGGATAAGTATTGAAGTAATTCAAGCCAAGTATAAGCATAGTAGTACTTCGACTACAAGACATTACTTGGGCATAGAGCAAAAGGATGTGAATGAAGCCTATGATAAAGTTAATTTATAATCAAACAAATAGAAATAAAAACAATTTGATATCAATTTTTTATATGGTTATTAAAAAAGAAGGTTAATTTCTTTTAATTTAGAAAAAAGGAGGGTTAAGATAAGAGATAGAATAAATTCTAATATATCAGAATTAGGATCTTGTATAGCTGTGTGTTTGATAGATAATGTGAATGGTGTATATGGGATGAATCATTATATGTTACCCCTCAAGGGTAAAGTAAAATCAGTTAAGGGGGGAAAGTGGGTAAGTGTTGTTTGGATGCTAGGGATCTTTTAATGGCAGAGATGAAGTTGAAGGGAGCAAATATAAGGTTTTTAGAGGCTAAAGTATTTGGTGGTGGTAAGGTTGTTAATATAAATTATAATGATGTAGCTGGATCAAATATTTATTTTGCTAAAGAATATCTCAAGAAGTTTAATATCCCTATTATAGCTAAAGATATAGGTAATGATTATGGACGTAAAATCTATTTATGTTCTGGTGGTAGAGTGTATTTACAAAAGATTAAAAATTACCAAGGAGTTTATTATAATGAAAAATAATATGGTTAAGGTGTTGATTGTCAATGATTCTTTAGTTGTAAGAAGGTTTTTAAAGGATACATTAGAGCAAGATGCTAGTTTAAAAGTAGTAGGAGAGGCCAAAGATCCTTATATAGCTGTAAAGAAGGTTAAAAAGTTGGATCCTGATGTATTAACCCTTGATGTTGAAATGCCTAAGATGAATGGCTTAGAGCTCTTAAAGAAATAATGCCTTTATTTCCTAAAAATCTCCTCCTATTATTATTCAACATATGCCCAAAGAGTTTACAAGAAACTTTGCCAAGAACTTAGATAGGATTAGTAAAATTAAAGTTAAGGAAGCAAAGAACGGAGATAAACTTTGGGGAGGCACTTGTAGTTCCAGGTGGATTTAATTTAGAAGTTGAAAGAAAGAAGAGTGGATATTATAGTAAAATTTTTAAGGGTAATAAGGTTAACTATCAATGACCATCTGTTGATGTAACTTTTAACTCTCTAGTTAAAGTGGCAGGAAGAAGAGTAATTGGAATTTTATTAATAGGAATTGGTAGTGATGGAGCTAAAGGGCTACGAAGTATTAAAGAAGTTGGTGGTTATACGTTGGCCCAAAATGAAGAGACTGCTACAATCTTTGGTATGCTTAAACGTGCTATTGAGTTGGGGGCTGCCAGTGAAATATTAGCATTAAATGAGATAGTAAAGAGAATTGTTGATATATTGAAGGATTGATAGTAACATATACTAAAGTTGAATAAAAAAGTAAGATAGGCGATTATAGATATAATCGCCTATCTTACTTTTTTATAATAATAATACTGAAGAAAATTAATAAGAAGTCAACAGAAGTGAAGTTTTGTTAATTAAAATACTAAAATAAACTACAAAAATACATTTTATTT
>NZ_KI912097.1:316819-373462 GCF_000517025.1 Halonatronum saccharophilum DSM 13868 | reverse complement strand
AAATTAATAAGAAGTCAACAGAAGTGAAGTTTTGTTAACTTCTTATTTACAAATAAATGAAAACGAGTTATTTATATTAATATCGTTATATATATAAAGTCTATATACCTTAATATATAATTGTATATTTAAACAAATTATCCTTTTTATTTAACGAAATAGTATAATAAAATGAAATAAAATGTATTTTTGTAGTTTATTTTAGTATTTTAATTAACAAAACTTCACTTTGGTTAATAAGGAGAGATGATTATGGAAATAGGTAAAGTAGATATATTGAAATCACTTAAAAAAGAGTATAGATATTATTATGGAAAGATCAAAGCTGTTGATGTAATAGAAGGCTGGTTAAGGATATTAAAGGATAAGGATATATGTACTTATAATCATAGCTGTAATGTGTGTTATTATACAATAGCTATTGCTAAAGAGATGGAGTTCTCAGAGGAAAAACTAGAAAATTTAGCTTCTGCAGCTCTTTTACATGATATCGGTAAGATTTATATACCAGATAGTATTTTGAAAAAGAAGGGTAGATTGATGGAAGCAGAGTATAGGTTAATTAAAGAGCATTCAAAAATTGGATCAGAGATATTAAGTGGGAATGAGAGGTTTAAAGCTATAGAAGGAATTGTTAAATATCATCATGAGTACTATGATGGGCTTGGTTATCCTGAAGGATTAAGTGGTGATAACATTCCTATAGGGGCTAGGATTTTATCTATAATTGATGCTTTTGATACTATCACAAGTGATAGGTGTTATAAAAAGGCCCAAAGTATTGATAAAGGAATTAATGAGCTTATTAGGTGCTCAGGGACTCAATTTGACCCTGAAATAGTTGAAGTTTTTTTGAAAGTATTGAGGAATTTAATTGCTATAGTTAAGAAGGAGCAATTAAATATAAATTATGATGAAAGCCAAATTGAGTTATATATGAAGATAAAGGAAAAGAAAAGGAGATTAAGTGAAGAAGTGAAGGATAGAAGTGATTTATTAACTGATAAGATTATGAAATTAAGTATAGAGATAGATGATATGATAGTAAAGTATAACCATAAAAGAAATGAACAGGCTGAGTAAAAATTAAGATGATGATTGAAAAACAGTTTCATAAAACAAATAACAAAATAAGTTTATTTTTGTAAATAAAACAACCCTTTTATATAAATTCTAAATAAAAAGGTTAACAATGAAGAGGATTTTTATTTTTCATCTAAATTAATAAGTAGATTATATTTTTATAAGAAATATGGTTTTGTTTAAATAATTTAACCTTTGAATCTTTAAGCGAAATTATAGACAATAGCAATCAAACTGCTCAAGCTATAGAGGGGATTGCAGCGGCTATTGATCAGCAGTCTTCAGCATCTAGTCAGATTCAAGGGGCTGTAGAGGAATTAAATGAAGTAACCTAACAGAATGCTTCTATGGTTGAGGAGATAGTTAGCTCTAGTGAATCTTTAAATGACGAGGCAAGGGTAATGTCTAATATAGTTGGAGAGTTTAGATTAAATAGTAAAAGTAATTCAACATCAGTTGAAAATAATTATAACAATCAAAGAAAAGAAGAGCGATCAAGTTTAGATCAGTTAGAAGAAGATATTGAGTTAAGTATAAATGAGGATGATTTTGAAAGGTTTTAAAGTTCTAGAATATAAAATAAAGGACTACTCAATTGAGTAGTCCTTTATTTTAATTGATAAGCAACCAAGATCTTTTCATCAGCTCTTAAACTAGGTCGCCAAATCTCAAGAGCTTTAGCTTTAGTTGAAAGTTTCTTAGGTACCCCATCTAAAGCCAAGCATAATTTCTCATAATCTTTATTAGGCATGGGGTTTTGAGAGAAACGATTGTTTAATATTGTCATATGAAAGTCCCACTCTTCATATTTTTCTATAGAAGAAACTCCTTTATCTATTAGTTTTTGATGTATCTTAGTAGCTAACTGGTTTAAGCTAGGGGTTTTAGCTACATCCAATACTAAAAATTTATCCTTTACAAAGAAGCATTTGAAGTTATTAATTTGGACATCTATTTTAGGGCTTTTAGAGACTATCAGTTCAATTATCTCTTTAGCTTCTTCAAGAGAGTCCTTATAGATTCTATCTAAAGTAATATGGAGCTGAGGATAAGGTTCATCTTCATAGAGGTTATAATTTTCTATTATCTTCTTTTGTATATTTAAGGCAGGTCTTATCCCTTCATCATCTAATGTTAGGACTATGAATAACTCTTTATCTAAATTAGCCTTTTTTATCATCTTTAAACTCCTCCAGAAAATAGTGTGGTCATACTATTGTTTATTATTTATATTTTACTATATTTATAGGGTTATATCAAATCTCCTTTAAAGGCTGGTAATTAATTGACAGGAGAAGGGAACTGTTTTATAATTGAGAGTAGAACTTTATAGTAATTAAGAGGCACTTTGTGCCATTAGTTGTGGGTGATGAGTGACGAGTAATGAGTAAGGTCAAAACCTCTTATTAAAATTAGGTAATAAAGTGTTTTATGGGGTTTTAAGGTATTACTGCTTACTCATCATTAGTAATAACAATACATAATGAAAAAGAATAGATCTGATTAGAGAGGATTAACCTTATTCTTTATAAGAGTGAATTATAATTTAAGGAATAAGGTAAAATAGATAAGAGGTGATGATGTTTATGATTATTAGAAAATCTAATCGTGAGTTGGATATTATGAGAAAGGCTGGGTATATAGTTGCTAGAACTCACCAGCTTTTAAGAGAGGAGATAAAGCCAGGTATTACTACTGGAGAGATAGATAGGATTGCTGAAGAGTTTATTCAAAGCCAAGGGGCCACCCCCTCCTTTAAAGGTTATCATGGCTTTCCTGCTACTGTATGTGCTTCTGTTAATGAGGAGGTTGTTCATGGGATACCAGGGCCAAGGGTCTTAAATGAGGGTGATATTATCTCTATTGATATTGGTGCTATTATAGAAGGTTATCATGGAGATGCTGCTACAACTTTAGGAGTAGGTGAGATATCTAAGGAGGCTCAAAAACTCTTAGATGTAACAGAGGAGTCTCTACATAAGGGGATAGAGCAAGCTGTATTGGGTAATAGACTTTCAGATATATCCTATGCTGTTCAGAAGTATGCTGAATCTTATGGTTATGGAGTAGTTCGTAAGTTTGTTGGCCATGGAATAGGTAAGAATCTTCATGAAGATCCACAGTTACCAAACTTTGGGCCAGCAGGTCGTGGGCCAAGACTTAAAGAGGGTATGGTCTTAGCCATTGAACCGATGATCAACGAGGGGACCCATAAGGTTCTTACTTTAGATGATGATTGGACTGTAATAACTAAGGATAAGAAGTTATCGGCTCATTTTGAACATACAGTGGCCGTTACTGCTGAAGGGCCGAAGTTGTTGACAAAGCTTTAAGGCAGAGGATAGAAAATAGAGGACAGAGGATGTTAAGGGCTTTCATAGGATGATTCAGAATTAAACCATTAATAGAGTTAGAGATTCCCTTTAAGCTTAGTTTTAAAGAGGTTGAAGCTCTTATTGGTGGTGCTGAGGATATTGATATAGATGCTTTAGTTGAAGGCGCAGAGAAGATTGCTAGAGCAGAGGATGAAGCTATATTTTATGGTGTGGAAGAAGGAGAGATAAGAGGGTTGCTATAGGAGATTGAACAGGAGTTAGTAGAGGTAAATGATGAAGGTCTAGTTTTTGCAGTAGCAAAAGGAGTAAAGAATATGATTTGAGAGGGTGTTGATGTAGCTTATACTTTATTGTTAGGGCCAACTCTTTACTTTTTAGATGATCTAGGTTATCCAACCAAGAGAAGGATAGAGGAGCTGATTGAAGGGGGGGTATTTCTGCACCTGATTTAGATGATAAAGGGGTATTATTATCTAGCAGGGGGGATGATTATGAGTTAATTCTCGGTGAGGATATCTCCAAAGGTAAACTAGCCAGAGGCGATAGTGGTCTTTGAATAGTATCTGTGTGGGTGCAAGTGTCAGAGGATTCAAAGTTTTTTTAGCTATTTTAAGGTTTTTGACTGATACTGACACTTAAGACCCCTTGACAATTTTTCATAGAGATAGTATACTAATTTAGGTAAAAGGTTGAAGTTTCGGGCTGTGGCGCAGTTTGGTAGCGCACTGTGCTGGGGGCGCAGGGGTCGTTGGTTCAAATCCAATCAGCCCGACCAATTGAAAAGCTTGATATATTGAGGGTGGAGAGGGTTCCGAGAGGAGCGCTCTTTTTTTATTTTTTGGTGAATTGCCGACATTTCTGGTATTGAAGTGTTGGTTTTGAATTTAAAAAGATAAAGCCAAAGGATTAGATGCTGAATGAGTTCAGACAAGAGCCGATAAGATCCTTACAAGAGATTAAAAAATAAAATTAAAATTGGAAATAGTGTTTTGGTGGTGAAGAACGGATAGTAAGTTGGCCCTGGGCAAGTTAGAGGTAAGCATAGGACATCTAATTTGAATATGGAGAGTGTATATCCAATATGGATATGCTTTTTAAATTAATATAGAATTCATTGGAGGGATAGTATCTATTTTCCAGAATGAATATAATTGAAGTATGATAATTGTGCTCTATAAACATAAACTTTATATTATTTGGTTTTTTATGCTTAAATTTATGAAGGTACAAAATAATAAAGAGTAATTGATACAATATATGAGAGAAAAATAAGAGTCAGGAAATAAGATTAATAATAAAGGAGTCAAGGGCCAACGCCTTTGACTTTTTTAGTTATAGATTAAAAATAAGGAGGTGTTGTCAGTAAATGAATGATAAAGAGACTAAGGTCATTAAATATAGCGGTAAGAAGTGTGACATTAGTAGGAGGCAGTTATATAGGTGGCTAGAGGATGAGTTCTTTAGAGAGGTTTACTACCAAAGGTTAGATAAGATTAAGATAAGTTCAATCCTAAATTGCTGAATATGATTAAAAATGAAGTCAAGAGCCAACATACCTTTTGAAAGTTTTAAAAGCACAAGATATAGTATAAATTCATATTATGTTAGTATTACAGTTGAAAATAAAAAGGGAATGAGGTGATTAATTTTGGCTAGTAATTGGTTTAGATCTCCTGGTTTTATACGGTTATTACATTCTTCTCCTGATGCACCAGCTGTAGATGTTTATGCAAATAATATGAAGGTAGCATCTAACCTTAGTTTTAAGGATTTAACAGGCTATCTAAGGCTTAGATCTGGTAGGTATAATATTGAGGTATTTCCAGCTGGTAGGAGAATGAATCCGGTATTACAAGAGAATATTGTTATAAGGTCAGGTTCTATTTCTACTGCTTCGGTTATTGGGAGGGTAAGAAATCTAAATTTACTTGCTATAGAAGACCCTAAAGAAAATCCGACAAGAGATATTGCATATATTAGAGCAGCTCACTTGTCGCCAAATGCTCCTGCTGTAGATATTGAACTAAATGGTCGTAGAGTTTTTAGAAATCTATCATATAGAGATGTAACTAGACACTTTTCTGTTAGTCCAGGAACTTATAACCTAAGTATTTATATAGCTGGTACTGATACTAGAGTTCTTGAAATTCCAAATGTTGTATTGCAGCCGGGATTCTATTATACTACTTTTGCATTGGGGTTAGTGGATGAAGAACCTCCATTGCAAACTATAACATCTATTGATGGATTATATAGGTTTATCTCTTAAGGGATAAGGATAAGGCTATGGTAAAAATTAGAACAGGGAGGGTATTTACATCTGATGGTTAGATGTAAATACCCTCTTTTTCTATTCGTTGTTTAATTCTGAGGAGTCTTCGTTTTTCAAAGTAGAGAGGAATTGTTTTTAGTGATCCTGCGGGGTGTTGTCTGATATCTTTATCTACTTTTTTCATCATTCTGTTAGTCTTATTTATGTAGTCCTCTGCTGTGTGTAGGTCAGATATCATATAGTATTGCGTGATTGTTTTTAAGGTTAAGAAATTTTATATTTATGGATAATCTTGGAGGGATATATTCTTTTATCTAGAAAGAAAAAGGTGTACTTGTTAATATTTTTATTAAGATTTAGCTGTACAGGAAGAATTAATCAATCAAGGGTATGATGATTTTTGGGAGAAAATAAATTTCAATTCTAAAAGAATAGATATAGTAGTAGGGTTATTTTTAGCATTTATTTTTGGAGTCATATTTCAATTATTGCAAACTATATTTCTGAAATAATAAAGGCTATTTTATAAAGTGAAATTATGACTCAATTAAGGTAAGTATTAATTTGTAAATTTGGTTTATAGGTACAAAGTATTGAATAAATTTTAGAAAAGGTAAATAGTCAAAGTCAAAAATAACAAGTTTGTGAGGTGATTTAATTGAAAAAAATAGTTGGTTTGATTTTAGCCTTTGTTTTAATATTAACTCTAAATTCTTGTTTTGCAATAGAAGATGAATTTGTTGTCAGCAAAGAATATAGTAATGATTATTTTTCTTTAAATTATCCAAGGGAGTGGGAGAAAGAAGTTAAGGGTAGCGGGATAAATAAATTCATTATTTGGCAAGAAGAAGGGTTAGACTTTCAATTTATTATAGATGTTAGAGAAATAACAGATAGTGAAGTAAAAGAAAATCATTGGCAAGAAACATTTAAAATAGCAGAAAAATTTAAGAGTATGAATATAATAGATTTGGGGCAAGTAGAGATTGATGGTGAGATAGGGGAGAAGTTAGAATTAGAAGTTAAAATTCCTGATGGAAAAATTGAAAATTTATATTATCAACTAGAAAAAATAAGAAACTCTTATGAAGAAATAGATCAATATCTAAAAGGTGTAGGATCAGTAAGTGACTTTATAAAAGAGATTAAAAATGAGGCAACTAAATTAGATGAAATAGAAGCCATTTTGCCGAGTATTAATAACAATAATTATTACATTGATAAAGAAGAATTACTTACTTTTGCAGTTGTTGAAGGGGTTAAATATGAGTTGGAATCTAGTAAAGAAGGGAGATTTAAAGAAAAATATATAGTTGTTAATAAAGAAGAGGTTAAGTTCCGAATGGTTTTTTCTGGTAATAAAGTAGAATATGACAATAAAATTGAAGCTGTTCAACAGGTGCTTGATACTATTAAATTAGTTGATTAAGAATTTAAGTTAAATAAATTGTCGATTAGAATAGTAGAAAGGTCACATAATTAATTAAAAAATATAAAAATGAGAGGTGATTTAAATTAAGAAACGTTATTTTGTATTTTTCATTATCTTTAGTTTATATTATGCACTAGGAAATCTTATTTTTTCAGAAAGCAATATAATTGGCAATATCTATAATGTTTTATTAGCAGGATTATTAGGGAGCATTATGTATTTTGGTGGAAAAAAATTATTAAAGCTAGCTATGATAAATTTAAAAAGCTCATTCAAAAGTATAAATGATAAAAGAATTAATCTAATAAATATGTTTTTAGAATTTCTTTTATTATTTACCATCTTAGATACTATAAGATTTATTTTTAAGGAAGCTTTTTTTACTAGTCTTTATCGAGGATTTTTGGGTTCAATAAGTACTGCTATTTTCTTTACATTAGGATTTTATCCAATACAAAGATTATTTCTAAAGAATAATGAAAGTGAAGTTAATTATTCAGAAAAGCTTAAGGTGGATAATAACTTAAAAGAAGCTTTTCAGCTATCTTTAAATTCTTTAGAGCAAATAAAGAAATCCAAGATTATAGAAGCAAATAAGAAAAAAGGAGTTATCAAAGCCAAGGTAGGTCTAAGTTGGGAAAGTTTTGGAGAGCAAATCAAGATAAGCATAAAGAATGTTAATTCTAATAGAGTAGAAATTAATATTAGTAGTAAGCCTAGTTGGGAAGAGACTAAGGTTGATTATAATAAGAATTATAATAATGTAAAGAAGATAAGCACTTATTTAAAAGATAATGTTGGGGTTGTTTAAGAATTAATAATTGCTGAAATTAAGATAACATCAGCATAATAAATATGAATCTATGTCGATAAAGAAAGGAGGAGAGTAATTATGAAAAAGAAACAGTGGATTGTTGTTTTAGTCTTGGTACTAATGGCATTTATAATATTTGGATGTTATTACTTTATATCGTCATCAGTAGTTGAATATCATTTCCCTATTTTCCCGTGGTCCTTAATTGATGTTACAATGCTGCTAGTTAGGTTTGGAATATCCATCATAGTTAAAAGTTTAACAATAGCAGGTGTTATATATATTGTTGCACATATGTTTAAATTACCAAAACAGTATGATAGGATTAAAAAAATTGATGAGTTGGAAAAGGATATTAAAATGATGAAAGAAAAGCTTGAAAAAATAGATGATATTAAAAGTAATTAGTTGGTTTTTTCTAAGCTTATTAAAAGGTTATAAATCAGATAAAATAAATGATTTGATAATCTTTGTTGCAAAAGATAAAAGTAATGAAGGGTTAATATTTTAATCTTATATAAAGAGTACTATTGGCTAGGAGATGATAGTAATGGAATTTTTAGATTTATATCTATTAGCTATTATATTTTATGATTTAATTAAATTTGCAAAGAATTATTATAATTTAAAGAGATGTGGTGGCGAAAAAGTAGATTGTTTTAATAATAAATCAGGAACTAAGTCTTTTATGATAGGGTTTTTTGTAGTTCTTTCGTTTTTTAACCTTTTTTTGATGTTTGATTCTAATATAATTAATAAGGTATTATTCCAATTATTATTAATAGGTCTACTAATTCAAGATTTGATAAAGATAACTGTATATAAAAATGGGATATTTTATAGTGGCAAATTTACTGCCTGGAGTAATATTGATTTTGTTAGAAAGCTAGATGGTAGGGTTCAAATTAAACCCAAGGATAGTTGGCTTGGTTTAATTGATTTTGGTGAGGTAAAAAGGGAGAAGGATTTATTGGAGTTAATAGAGAGTAAGATTGAGAAAGAAAAAAAGAAGTTAAGAGTTAAGGAGGAATTGAATTAATATTGAGATGAAAATGATAGTTAAATAATTAAGAAAATGATAGTTAAATAATTAATATAATTGATATAATTTAAGGTGAAGAGAAAATTCAATTAAGAGTTAAAAATTAAGAATTAAAGGCCAAGAGCAAGAATAGAGTGATTAAAGAGCTAAAGGTTTATGAAAGTAGAGGTGATGTTATTATGATTAGGATGAGGGCCCTTGGTACCTTTAAAGGTATTGAGGGTTTTGTAGTTAGAGGGAGTGAGTTTGAGACTAGTGAGAGAAGGGCCAAGGTTTTAAAGAGGAGGAAATTGGCTGAGGAGGTTTTTGGCCCAGAAGAAGATAAGGCTGTTGGCCCGGGTGAGATGAAGGGAGATAATGAGGAAGTTGATGATTCTAAGGAGTTATTGAATGGCAAGAAGTTTAAGGTGGCTGATTTGGAGTAGGTAGCCAAGTTGTTGGAGATGAGTGGTGTTAGTGGATTGAATAAGGAAGAGCTTATAGAGAAAGTTAGTGAGGTGCTTTCTGAAAGAGGGGTTAGAGAGTTGGAAAGTATTGGGAAAGGAGAGGTTTTAGATCAATTAAGAATTAAGGATTAAGAGTTAAGAGTTAAAGATCAAAATCAAAGTCTTATACGCAGCGCCCCGAAGGTGCTTTTCCTGAGGAAGTACTCTTGGGGTGACTAAAATCTGATAAGAGCCGATTAATGTCTGACAAGAGCATAAAAGATATATTAATTATTATAAAAATCAAAAGCATTGGAACCACGAATTAAGGATAAGGGTTAAAATCAAGGGGTAAGGGATGAGTGGTAAGGGGTATTTATTAGTTTTTTCAATTATTTACTAATAAAGAAGGAAAAAAGAAGTCTTTATAGAAACAAATTAAGTATAATTTGCATTAAAAACAAATTATATAAATTTTTGATAGGTGGGGTGAGTTATGCAAAATTCTATAACAGGAAGAGGAGTATCATTATACTCTCATTTAATTGAAGAGATAAGAAAGGCTAAAGATATAAAGATACTAGTCTCTTTTCTTCGAGAGTCTGGAGTTAAGTTGATTCTTAAAGAGTTGAAGAAGCAAGCATTAAAGGGAGCCGATATAAAGATTATTACCAGCAGATATATGAATATAACTGAGCCATCAGCTTTAAGTTTATTAAAATATGAATTAGGAGATATGGTGGATTTAAGGTTCTTTAGTCAAGAGGATATCTCATTTCACCCAAAAAGCTACTTTTTTAAAAATGAGAAGGAGAAGGTTCTCTTTATAGGTTCTTCTAACCTTTCTTACTCCGCATTGATATCAGGGGTAGAGTGGAATTATAGGTTAGTCAAGGAGACTGATAAAGAAGCTTATGATAAATTTGAGGAAGAATTTAATAGAATCTATAATGAGGAATCGATTGTAATAGATAAGAAGGTATTAAATAATTATGCAAGTAATTGGAGAAAACCAAGAAAGTATATAGAAGAGGTAGAAGAAGGATATAGTCAAACTAAGGTTCCAGAGCCAAGAGGTGCTCAGATTGAAGCTTTATGTGAGTTGAAGCTAGCTAGAGAAGAAGGTTATAATAAGGGGATGGTTGTAGCTGCAACAGGTATTGGTAAGACTTATTTGGCTGCTTTTGATTCGATTAATTTTACTAAGGTGTTATTTATAGCTCATCGAGAAGAGATTTTAAAACAAGCAGAAGCTTCATATAAGACTATAAGTCCTAACTTAAAAACCTCATTCTTTAATGGTGAAGAAAAAGATAAAAGTGGTAAAGCTGTATTTGCTAGTGTCCAGACATTAGGGAAAGAAGAATATTTAAATGATAATTACTTTAAAAAAGAAGAATTTGAGTATATTATAGTCGATGAATTTCATCATGCAGCTGCAGATACATACAAGAGAGCTATTGATTATTTTGAACCAAATTTCTTATTGGGATTGACTGCAACACCTTATCGGATGGATAATAAGGATATTAATCAGTTATGTGATGATAATATAATCTATGAAATTAATTTAAAGGATGCCATTAATCGCCAGCTATTGGTTCCTTTTAAGTACTATGGGATCTATGATTCAGAGGTTGATTATAATCAAGTACAGTTTTCGAATAGCCAATATAATACTAAGGATTTAGAGAAAAATTTATCTACTCATCAAAGAGCAGATTTGATTTTAAAGCACTATAATAGTTTAGCTGGGAAGAGAACGATAGGCTTTTGTGCTTCTATTAGCCATGCTAATTATATGGCCCAATATTTTAATGATAATAACATTAAAGCTGTTTCTGTACATAGCTCAAAGGACAAGGGCCAACACTTTATGGAAAGAGATCAAGTAATCGCTAATCTTTCTAAAGGAGATATAGATATTATCTTTGCAGTAGATATCTTTAATGAAGGGATCGATATTCCTTCGCTAGATACAGTATTATTTCTACGACCTACAGAATCTTATGTGCTCTTCTTACAACAATTGGGTAGAGGGTTAAGAAAAGATGAAGATTCAGAAAAAGAGCATCTAAAGGTGCTAGATTTTATAGGGAATTATAAGCGGGCACATTATATCCCATTGCTTTTATCAGGTAAGAACCCAATGGAGTCTAAGAAGATGGATATTAGAGAGATTGAAGAGTTTGAATATCCAGATGATTGTAAGGTCTCTTTTGATTTTAAAGTGATTGATTTATTCAAAGAGATGGCAGCTAATGATCCTTTAAGGGAGCGAATGAGGGATGAATACTTTAGGTTAAAGAATAGTTTAGGAAGAAGGCCATTGAGAAAGGATATCTATGAGGGTGTAGATATCGATATCAAAGAATACACTAGAGGAAAATATAAAGGGTATTTAAGATTTTTAGATTCGATTGGAGAATTAAATGAGAATGAGAAGATATGGCTTGATACTATTGTTGAACAATTTTTACTTGAATTAGAAAAAACCAGTATGAGTAAGTCCTATAAGATACCTACATTGCTGTCATTGTTAGATGATGATAATAAGTTAAAAAGAGAAGTCAGTATTGGGCGAGTAGGCGAGATCTATATGAATTTTTATAAAGAATATAAGGTACATCAAAAGGATCTAAATAATAAAAGGCATAAGAATTGGAAGGATTGGGCCAAGGATAAATTTATTAAAGAAGCAGTTAGAAATCCGATAAAGTATCTAAGTAAAAGGGATTATTTTATTTATGACGAGATAAATAAGAAGTTTATGTTAGTGGAAGAGTTAGAGCCATATTTAAATAAAGATTTAGCAGAGCATTTTTTAGATATCCTAAAGTATAGGAAGACATATTATTTTAGAAGGAGATTTAAGGAGTGAGAGAATATGAAAGAGTATGATAAATTAATAAGAGATAAAATTCCAAAGATAATAGAAGAAGCAGGGAAGAATTATAATGCAGAGGTTATGGGAGAGCGGGAGTATAAATCTTATCTAAAGAAGAAACTCCTAGAAGAGGTCGATGAGTATATAGAATCTGAAGAGGTTGAAGAGCTAGCTGATATTTTGGAAGTGATTTATGCTATCATAGATTTAAAAGGTATAGACTTAGAAGAAGTAGAAAGAATCAGAAAAAAGAAAGCTCAAGACCGAGGAGCCTTCAAAAAAAGACTAAAGCTCTTGAAGGTATATAGTTAGTTTACAGTTAAGGACTTTTAAAAACTTTAAATTAAAAAACCTTTAAATCAGATTTAATCAGCTCTTATCAGAACTTAATCTGTGCCAAGCCTTTTGCATTTAAGGTTTTGACTGTAGCTCACGGCACATAGCTCACAGCTAACTATTGAAAATCGAGGTGAAGATTATGTCGTGCATATTTTGTAATAGAAAAGAACTAGACATCAAACTAGAAAGCAACCTAGCCTTTGCAATCTTTGATAAGTATCCTGTCAATGAAGGTCATATGCTCATAATAACTAAAAGACACTTCAGTAACTTTTTTAATATAACCCCAGAGGAGATGGCTGAGGTACAGAACTTAATTATAAAGGCCAAAGAAAAGTTAGATAGCCTCCATAACCCAGATGGGTATAACATAGGAATTAATGTATGTGAAGATGCCGGTCAAACTATTATGCACCTTCACATACACCTGATCCCTAGATATAAAGGTGACATTGATAATCCTAGAGGTGGGATTAGAAATCTTATGCCTAATCTGGTAGAGTATTAGTACTTATATTAGATTCAAATACATAATTTAAGATAAAACGGGTAGGATAAATCCCATTGAATTTAATGGGAGAGTGCAACTTTATGAAACTGATTGAATACTTTTACTGTAAAATTAAAGAGGGATATTATTTTAGTGGTGTCTTTGCAGGTGAAAATTTGAGTTATGATCTACTAGATATCTGTACAGGAGAAAAAGGGTATAGGGTTGGAAGTAAGGATATAGAAGATTTAGGTATAAAAGATTTAGAGGCAGAAGAGATAATAGATAAGTACGGTAATGAAGAGACTAAAGAGTCAAGCTCACCATTGGACAAGATGTGGACTAAAGAAGATATTTTAATAGCATTAAAAAAAGGTGAAGAGATACTTTTTTAATAATTAAAGTCATCCCCTTCAGGCCAACTATATTTAATACTCAGGAGTGATAGAAATCTTAACTATTAAATGTGCTAAGTGTAAAACTAAGATTATGAAATATAAGAAGATAGGAAAAGGAAGGATCTTAAGGTGCTGGGAGTCTAAGATTAAGAATCTTTATGGGGAGATTAAAGAAGAAAAGTTAGTATGCAATAACTGTGATAATATCATAGGAGAGATTGAGTCTAAGGGTAAAAGAAATTATGTCAAGATGAATAGAGAAGAATTTACATATAGCGGAAGGAAGATAAGGAAGTAATATTTTAATCTTCAATTATCAAGCCAACGCTCCCGCCCTCTAAGAGTTAAAAAACTAACGGAGGGTGTGTGATGGTGTTGGCTTCTATAAGTTGTTATGCTTTGACGAGGTTGCATATTGGTCTTATATTATTTTGAAAATGAAAATACATAAAAGGATAATTATTAGTTTTGGATAAATAATAAAGTAGATGAGGTAGGTATAGAGAGGGTAGTGATGTGTTTAAACTATAATATAAATATGTTTTCAATAATTTATAATTTAAAAAGGTGGTGTGGTTATGAATTCATTACGCTGGGAAGAGAAGTTAGGGGATTTTAAGAGTGCTTTGGATAGATTAGAGGAAGGATTGAAAGAAAAGGATATAAATCCTTTGATGATAGATGGTGTGATTCAAAGATTTGAATTTAATTATGAATTAGCTTGGAAGGTCATGAAATATTTCCTTGAGTATCAAGGAATCGAAGGGGCCAAAAGTCCAAGGAGTACCTTTAGAGAGGCTTATGCTATTGGTTTGATAGAAGATGGTGAGGCTTGGATTGATATGTTAAAGGATAGGAATTTAACTAGTCATACCTATGATGAAGAGAGGGCTAGGAGTATCTATGAAAAAGTTAAAGAAAAACATTTTGATAACCTTAAGGCTGTTTATGATAGGTTGAAGGAAGAGGAAGTAGAGTAATGAGGTTTGGATTAAAGGAAGAGGTCGTAGAGGAGATAGTAAGGGTTATAGGTCAGGAGGAGAAGATAGAGAAAGCTGTAATCTTTGGCTCCAGAGCTAGGGGTGATTGGAGAAAAGGTTCTGATATTGATATTGGAATTTATGCAAAGGGTATGGATAGTAAAGATTTTAATCTATTAAGAGATGAGCTAGAGCAGTTAGATATTATTTATAAGATTGATGTGGTTGATGTTTATGGTTTGAGCAAGGAAAGGTTGGTTGATAATATCGAGGAAGAAGGAAAAGCTATTTATAAATCATAGTAACAAAGATAATATTATAGAAGAGATTGAGTCTAAGGGTAAAAGAAATTATGCAAGGTGAATAGAGAAGGATTTACATATAACGGAAGGAAAATTAGAAAGTAATATTTTTACGGGCCAACATTCACACCCTCGAAGAGTTAAAAAACTAACGGAGGCTGGTGGTGTTGGTTTCTGTAGTTGTTATGCCTTGACGAGGTTGTATATTGGCCTGGGAAGTAATTAATATTAATAAAGTTTAAAAGATTGATCCCTAAATAATAAGGAGGAGATGATAGTGTTGGAAGCAATTCGCCTAATGCGAGAGGAAGAAGAAGCTAAGGTAAAAAGCCTTGCTAAAAGCTCTTTTGGTTTTTTACATGGCAGCTTAGTTAAAACAACTGAACATACCTATGTGTATGAACTTTCAGAAGAGATTGTAGGAGTTGTTGTACTTGAAACTTTTGCTTTCCAGAGAAATCGGCTTGGTGGTGTGGTAAAGTGGCTATTTACTGATCAGAAAGCACGTGGTCGGGGTGTAGCTAGTGCATTAATTGAGCATTCGGTTAGAAAATTACAAGAACTCGGTTGTGACGAGATGTTTACAACAGTTGAGGGTTATAATACTGATTCGAGTAATCGTTTTGCTGATCAAGGCTTTATGCCCCTTAGTGCTATGCAGCAGATACGCCGGTATGGTCTTAGTTTACTAAAAATAGGGCCAAAGACATTTCATACAATAGATATTGGCCATTTTCTGTGGGCTAGATCTGGGGATATCTCCCAGAGTTCAAAAGGGTCTGAAAATTTAGAGGATACTCGCCAGTTTGTAGGTGGAGGTGCCTTAGCTTGGTGGGC
The DNA here is from genome assembly GCF_000517025.1 of Halonatronum saccharophilum DSM 13868. GTDB lineage: Bacteria > Bacillota > Halanaerobiia > Halobacteroidales > Halobacteroidaceae > Halonatronum > Halonatronum saccharophilum. Next base: position 357,825 of record NZ_KI912097.1, on the reverse strand, counting down.
TAATGTGTTGATTATGTCAGTTATTTTAATGCTTCAATGCTTTCGTGTCGGGTCATCAACTGAACTTATGTGGCAACTACCGATTGCAGTTGCCTTGGTATTTGGAGTACGTTCTCTGACAATGAAATTAGTTGCAAATTGGATTGGATGTGAGTTAGAGTATAGAATTTGGGAAACTGGACTTACGCTCTCGGCAATTATTGCTGTTTTCTTAGGTGGAGTTTTTCCGTCTCCAGGCTGCTATTATCCTAAGCAAGTTCGGTGGAGCTATCGCAAAAAGTTATCACAGCTTGCAATCATATCATTTTTTGGTGCGCTTTCGGTGCTTATTCTTGCTTGGCTTATTTTTGCCTACCAGGCATTAGCAATTAGTAATATCGCACCTGAGATGATAAGTAATCTATTGCGAACTTCATTCTTTTTGGCCTATTCATTGCTAATATATGAGGTGCTTCTTCCTTTATTTCCTTTCGAATCTTACAACGGAAGGCGAGTATGGGATTATAACCGCACTTTGTGGGGTATTTTGGCAGCTGGAACTATTGTTCTTTTTCTGATTTCTTAGAATTACCCAAAATTAAACATAGAAACCGATTTCTTTTTTAATCTCTTTATCTTATGAAAGATCAAATTTGAAATTCTTCACAACTATTCCTGTGATAATTATAATACCTATAATAGCAGCTATAACTACGCTAATTATTAATTCTTCAGCTATAAAAAGGCGTTTAATTATAATGCCTAATAATGCCCAGACTATTACTAAATTATAATACAGATCTCTTCTTTTAATATAAATATATCTTCCAACTATAACTGCAATGGCAATCATTCCAATAGTCCAAGGGATTGCTGGAATTATATTATCATAAAGGTTGAGATCAACCAGTAATGTAGTTAAGTTAGCTAAAGTTGCTACTGTAATCCATCCTGTATAGATGCTAAAGGGAAGATGGACAAATAATTTTTCGGATCTACTTACTCTTCTTAGTCCAATTTCTAAGCGATTATAGATTAATATTAAAGAAGTTAACAACACAAGCATTATTATAAAAGATAGACCAATTTTAAGGTAATGCCAAGCAAAGATCCAACTTGCATTGGCTAAAGATGAAATAAAAAATAAGTAACCTATTCTATCTAAGAAGTCAACTTGAGAATCTGGTATAGAAAGTAAACCTCTAAGCTGATATAAGGTAAAGAATGCTAATGAAAGATAAATCAGCCCCCAGATAGAGAAGGTAATCGGTGCTGGAGTAAATAAGTTAGGATATAATCCAGCTACTTCACCTGTTGTATAATCGTTAATAGGTAAAATATTTGCTAGAGCATTAATGACAACTACTAAAATGAAGGCAAGAAGGTTTAACAATTGTAATATTCTTCTATTGGTATTGACAGACAATTTTTTCACCTCCTTCATAACTTCTTATTAAGGCTTTTAGTTATTATATTATTACTTATTAACCTATGCAAGTATTCAACAATAATTCAATAATTATAGATGATTTAATTAGCTAAGAAAGAAAAAGGTTTGAATAATTCTAAAAAAGGCCAACTATATTTTATATTCAGGAGTGATAGAAATCTTAACGATTAAATGTGCTAAGTGTAAAACTAAGATTATGAAATATAAAAAGGTAGGAAAAGGAAGGATCTTAAAGTGCTGGGAATCTAAGATTAAGAATCTTTATGGGGAGATTAGATAAGAAAATTTAGTATGCAATAACTGTGATAATATTATAAATAAGCCACCTATTAAACTGGGTGGCTTATAGTTTTAGACCAACATTTAGCTATCTTCAATTAATTTCAACAATAGATCGAATTTAAAATAGTAGCTGATCAATAGTTTTGAATTCATATCCCTCTTCTTCTAATAGATCGATTATTTCTGGCAAAGCTTCAACAGTTTCTTTATTAATAATACCATTATGGAGTAATACAATTCCCCCAGGATGGTGATGTCTTTTTACTTGACCTACTATTTCTTCGTGGGTGTCCTGGGCATAATGCCAATCAAAGCTATCAATAGACCAGTTGACTATCTTCCAACCTCCATAGCCTAAAGATTCAATAGTTTCGTCATTAATAGCGCCAAAAGGTGGTCTGATAATGGTAGGATAAATACCTGTAGCTTTTTCAATCTCTTCAGAAGTTGGTATTATCTGATTATATAATACTTCCTCATTACTTAAATCAGTGAAGTTATCATGGTTCCAAGAGTGATTAGCAACTTGGTGCCCTTCTTCTACCATTCTTTGAGCAATTTCAGGAAATAACTCTACATTTTCTCCTAATAAAAAGAAGGTAGCTTTAATCTCTCTTTCCTTTAATATATCTAGCATTTGTGGTGTGTTAATATGTTCAGGTCCATCATCAAAGGTGAGAGCAATTAGCTTTTCTTCAGTTTCTTTACTTAAAAAGAAGGTTTGTGGATACTTCTTAGCTTGTCGTTGAATAGTTTCTTTGAAATCTTCTAATTCCTCATCCATTCCTTCACCTTCATCATTATTATTTGAATTTTCAGCAGATAATTTAGGGCTAGCTTCTAAATTATCTGCTTCATCTCTAAGCTCATTATTATCTGGAAGTGTAATAAATCCTAAGTCCCCTAAAGCAAAGCCAAAGACAAGAATTACTAATAGTATAGTTAATCCAATAAAATATTTTGATCTCATTTTCTTCTCCTTTCAAAAGAGTTGTTATTAGTTTTTTTAGTACTTATATTTTAGTTTATCACAAAGGAGGTAGGTTTATAGATTGAATTTATAGATAATTATCTTTTTTGGGGGGCTTAGAAAAAGAGGAGATAAGATATAAAGGTTTTATAAGTAGAAAAATAATTATTTATAATTCATATTTTAATTAATATATAGACAGGGTATGATAATAACAAACTTTATTATAAATTGATTAAAGGAGAGAAGCGATGGATAAACACACACAATATCGAATGGAAAATGATACATTAGGTAATATTATGATTCCTAAAACAGCCTACTATGGGGCACAAACACAGCGTGCAATTAATAATTTCCCAATCAGTGGCATTCGATTACCTCGTGCTTTTATAAGGGCACAAGGAATTATTAAAGCTGCTAGTGCATCTGTAAATGTAGAATTAGGTTCACTCTCGCCTGATATCGGTCAAGCCATTATACAAGCCTCTCAAGAAGTGATTGATGGTAAATGGGATGAACAATTTGCTGTAGATGTTTATCAAGCAGGTGCAGGGACATCACAGAATATGAATGCAAATGAAGTCATTGCTAGGCGTGCAACTGAAATTATGGCCGGTGTACAAGAAGTTCACCCCAATGACCATGTTAATATGTCACAGTCTACTAATGACACATTTCCTTCTGCATTAAATATTGCTGCTGTTGAATCAATAAAACAAAAGCTAAGTCCAGCTCTGACCAACCTAGAACAAGAACTACAAAAGAAAGCTGAACAATTTATGCCAGTATTAAAAGCTAGTCGCACCCATTTACATGACGGTGTTCCTATGCGGTTAGGACAAGAATTTTCAGGTTATGCACAGACCATCCAAAAAATGAAGCAACAAATTAAAGAAGGTGTTGAAGGGTTATATGAGATTGGTTTAGGAGGGAATGCTGTAGGAACAAATATTAACTTAAAACCAGGTTATGTGCCAAAAGTAATTGGGGAAATTAATAATCGTACTAACTTAAGTTTTAGACAGCCAAAGAATATATTTGCCTTTATGCAAAATATGAGTGAGCCATTAGACTGTATGTTAATATTAAAAGAGTTAGCCCTTCATTTAATAAAGATAACTAGTGATTTAAGATTACTAAGTTCAGGGCCAAGGACAGGACTAGCTGAGATTACATTACCACCTGTTCAGCCTGGATCAACAGTTATGCCAGGTAAAGTAAATCCCGCTATTTTAGAGATGACCCATATGGTCTGTTGCCAAGTAATAGGGTACGAAACAGCCATTTCAACGGCTATTATGGGCAGTCAATTAGAAATTAATGTGATGATGCCTCTCATAGCCCATACATTCCTTCATTCGATTAAATTAATGAGTAATGCAATAGATACACTTGTTCAAAAATGTATCACAGGTATTCAAGCAGATGAGAAAATCTGTAAGCAATGGATGAATGAGAGTCTATCCTTAGTTACAGGGTTAAGTCCTAAACTAGGCTATGATATGGCATCACAGATCGGGTTAACAGCAGATGAGCAAGATAAAAAATTAAAACAGGTTTTAGAAGAAAAAGGAATGCTTACAGATGAACTATTGCAAGCTATCGACCCTAAAGAAATGGTATAAGCATTTATTACTACTAAAAGTAAAAGTACTTAGTCAAACTTAAATTTAGTACTTTTACTTTTAGTTACTTTACGTCTAGTACCTTTTCATTTGATGGGATTAAAAAGTGGGTAGAATAAACTTCAAATCAAGTAGAACAGACTGTTAAGGCTAGTATTTAATTAGCAGAAAATAGTGATGAGGTGAAAAATGCAACTTTTGATATACAAAAGATGTTCAAATGGGTATAAGGAGATTTATCATAATAGAGAGGTGCTAAGGTTAAGTAGTGAATTTTTAAAGAAGGGAAAGTTTAGTTAAAAATCAAGAGATCTAAGACCTTTAACCGCAAAGGAAGTAATAAATAGTAAATACTATATAGAAATTAAAATTTCAAATTAAAGGTTTACTATATTAATGTAGTAAATCTTTAGTTGTTTTGGAGGAGTTATAATTGAAAATAAGCATTAATTCCCAATAGGTTTTTGATAATTTATAAAGAATTATATATAATAGGGAAAGGATTTGGAAATTAGAAGTAATAGTATTAAAGATAATTCTATCTTTGTTTACTACATAAAATCATTAAAATTCAATCACTAGAGTTAGTCTGTTTTTTATCTAAATAGGTTGAAAAATGTCGAAAAATAAGTTATAATAACTTTAACAATAGTATTAATTACCACTATGAATAAGTTTTTCTATTGTTAATTTTGTTTAAATATTAAAATTATTGAAACACAAGGAGGGAGTAGGAGATGATTTTAAAAAATAAGTTTCAAGCTGCGAAGTCCATCAAGTTTAAAATTGTAGTGATACCGATAATTTTATTATTGGTTGGTATCCTAGTTGTTAGTCTTGTATCATTATTTTTTATGAGAGCTTCATTACTAGATCAAATGAGAGAAGAGGGTTATAACCTTAGTAATCAAATTATAAGTCAGATTGAAGATAATAATAATTCCTTAGATACGGTAAATGAGTTGATAGAAGATAAGATAAGAGATACAGGGAATTTAATCGTATCTAACCGAGAAAATTTAAGTAATGAATACTTAAAAGATTTGGCAGATGATTTAGATATTACTGAGATAAATTGGATTGATAGTGAAGGTAAGATCTTATATTCTACCCATGGGTATGATGGTATTGATCTTCCAGAGGGGCATTTGGCCTTAGAATTTATTTCAAGTAGCGAAAGACACTTTATAGAGGATATAAGACAAGACGTTCAGTCAGATAGCTACTTAAAGTATGGTTATACAAGAAGTGAAGGTAATTATTTGGCACAGGTTGGTATAAGTGCCGATATCATTAATGATTTGACACAGAGGTTTAGCTATCAGAATTTGGTAGATAGGGTTGCTCAAAATGAAGATGTTGTTTATGCTCTTTTTATCAGCAATGAACTAGAAGCAGTTGCACATAGTAATCGAGATAGAGTAGGAATGGAGTTGACCGATGAAGGTAGCAGGGCTGCTGCAGCAGATGGTCAAACTTATGCCGATGAGTTCTATTACGAAGTAGAAGGTATCAATGTTTATGATGTCTTGACACCTGTTGTATTAGATGGAGAGCATATTGGTGCTATTAATATAGGACTTTCTATGGATGGAGTTCATTCAGTGATTGCTCAAACTGGAAGAATAATAATTGTTATAGCAATATTCTTATTTATTATTCTTGGAACACTTCTGTATAGAATATCTAATAGTATTACTAAGCCCTTAGAGCTGACAGTAGATCAATGTGAAAAGATGGCTAAGGGTGATTTTAGAGATGAGTTATCAGAGGAGTGGACTAAAAGAGAAGATGAGATTGGAAGGTTGGCCAAGGGCTTTAATAGGATAAGCTATGCAATGAAAGGGATACTCAAAAATATAATAGACAATATTGAAGGTTTATCAGCCTACAGTGAAGAATTATCTGCTTCATCAGAGGAAGGAAATGCAAGTATAGAGACTACCAAAGGCTTGATAGAGAATATGTCGGCTGGTATTGAAGAGATATCAGCTAGTGCTCAAGAGGTTGCTAGTTTTTCTCAAGAGGCTAGTGGTCAGACTGGTATAGGTAATGATAATATTGAAGAGACATTAGATAGTATAGAGCGTATTAATAGGTCTATTGAAGTAACTGTAGAGGTTATAAAAGAACTGGATAATAACTCACAAGAGATCGGTCAAATAGTTGAATTGATTACTAATATAGCTGAGCAGACAAACCTTCTTGCTTTAAATGCAGCTATTGAAGCAGCTAGGGCAGGTGAGCATGGTAGAGGTTTTGCAGTTGTAGCAGATGAGATTAGGGAGTTAGCCAGTGAGACTTCAAAGGCGACTGATCAGATTGCTGGGTTGATTAATAAGACTCAAAATCAATCGAACAAGGTTTTAAATAGTATAGAGAAAGTATCTGAAGAGGCTAAAGAAGGCAAAGAGGTTGTTCAAAAGACTGGTAATGTTTTTAGAGATATTCAGGTTTCTGTTGAAGAGACATCTACTCAGATTGAACAGACTGCTCGAGCTACAGGGGAGCTGGCTGAGAATGGTGATAGAGTAATGAGTGCTACTGATGATATAAGTAGTATGTCCCATGAGATAACTCATTCTGCTCAAGAGTTGGCCCAAATGGCCCAGAATTTACAAAATTTAATAGGTGAGTTTGAGGTTTAACTTTAAATAATGGATATAAAAGATTAAATAAGTAAGAGGGCTATTTAAATAGCCCTCTTACTTATTTTTTTGATAAAGATATAAAATCCTTGACAAACTTGTATGTACAAGTTAGAATATAAATACAAGTTAGTTGTATATACAAGTTATAAGATTATAACCTCTATAAGATTGTATATTACAAGCAGGTAAGCTTTATTTTAAATATTAGTTTAAGATTGGGATAAAAAGGAATAATATGAAGTGATAATTATTCTTGCTCATTCTTTATCTTAAATCTAATATCGCTAAGGCTTAATTTTAAAATTAAGCTTGTAAAAAAATAGAGGAGGGTTTTAAAGATGAGTAAATTTACTAAAGAGGCTCAAGAGTTATTGGAGTATATTGGTGGGAAAGAGAATATTTCAGCAGTTTCACATTGTGCTACAAGGATGCGTTTTGTCCTACAGGATAATAAGAAAGCAGATATGAATAAGATTGAAGGTATTAAAAGTGTTAAAGGTACTTTTGCTCAAGCGGGCCAATTTCAGGTCATCGTTGGAAATGAGGTTTCAAGCTTTTATAATGAATTTGTAAAAGTATCAGGAGTAGATGGTGTAAGTAAGGACGATGCTAAAAAGAGTGCTAGGGATAATCTTAATTGGCTACAGAGAATGATATCTCACCTAGCAGAGATCTTTACACCTTTGATCCCAGCTTTGGTAGTCGGTGGTTTAATTTTAGGATTTCGTAATGTAATTGGTGATATAAAATTGCTAGAAGGTGGAACTAAGACTTTGGTAGAGACTTCGCAGTTCTGGGCAGGAACTCACCATTTTCTATGGTTGATTGGTGAGGCTATATTCCACTTCTTACCTGTTGGTATTACGTGGTCTATCACTAAGAAGATGGGTGGAACTCAAATTCTAGGTATTATCTTAGGCCTTACTCTGGTATCACCGCAGCTATTAAATGCTTATGGAGTACCTGGAGGTGCAGAGGCTCCAGTGTGGGATTTTGGTTTTGCCCAAATTAATATGATCGGTTATCAGGCTCAGGTTATTCCAGCTATTTTGGCAGGATTTGTTTTAGCTAGCTTAGAGCTTAATCTTAGGAAGATAGTCCCTGAGTATATCTCAATGATAGTTATTCCATTCTTTGCGTTAGTGCCAACTGTTTTGTTGGCCCATATTGTTTTAGGGCCAGTTGGTTGGGCAATTGGCGCTTATATTTCAAATGTTGTTTATGTTGGGTTAACATCAGCCTTTGGTTGGTTATTTGCAGCGGTATTTGGCTTCGTTTATGCACCACTTGTTATAACTGGCTTGCATCATATGACAAATGCTATTGATTTACAGCTTATGAGTGAATTTGGTGGAACGAACCTTTGGCCGATGATTGCTTTATCAAATATTGCCCAAGGATCTGCTGTAATGGCGATAATTTATTTAAATAGAGATGATGAAGAGGAGAAGCAGGTATCAATTCCAGCAGCTATCTCATGTTATTTAGGGGTAACGGAGCCGGCTATGTTTGGTATAAACCTTAAGTATATATTTCCATTCTTAGCTGCTATGATCGGTTCAGCTATTGCTGGTTTATTTTCAGTTAGTACAGGTGTTATGGCTAACTCAATTGGGGTTGGAGGGCTGCCAGGTATTTTATCAATTCAACCACAATATATGATAAGCTTTGCTATAGCAATGTTAATTGCAATAATAGTACCTATTGTATTAACAATCTTCTTTGCTAAGCACAAGATTGCTCAAGGTAAAGAGACGGTAGAAAGTAAAGAAGCGGTAGAAATATAGTTTTTAGTTAGCTGTCAGTTCTTAGCTCTCAGTTTTCAGCTTTTAGTCCTAAATATTAGCTGATATCTGAGGGCTGATTGTTGATAGATATAGTAGTAAGGCTAAGTCTTATTACTATATAAAGTAGAAGGAGTTGATTATTATGAAGGAATTTAAAAAGAGTGTGATTTATCAGATATATCCTAAGTCTTTTAATGATTTTAATGGAGATGGGTTTGGGGATTTAAAGGGTGTTACTCAAAAGCTTGATTATTTAAAGAAATTAGGAGTTGATTATATTTGGCTTACTCCCTTTTATATATCACCACAGAAGGACAATGGCTATGATGTTGCCAATTATTGTAAGATAGATCCTCGCTTTGGGAGTATGGAAGACTTTGAAGAAATGCTCAAAGAGGCTAATGAACGAGGCATCGATGTTATGTTAGATATGGTCTTTAACCATACATCTACCGAGCACCGATGGTTTAAAAGAGCAATGGAGGGTGAAGAGAAGTATAAGGATTTTTATATATTTAAAGAAGGTAAGGATGGAAAGGAACCAACTAATTGGGAGTCTAAATTTGGTGGTTCTGCTTGGGAGTATGTAGAAGAATTTGATCAGTATTATTTGCATCTTTTTGATGTAACTCAAGCTGATTTGAATTGGGAGAATAAAGAAGTTAGAGAAGAGATATTTAAGGTAGCTAATTTTTGGTTAGATAAGGGAGTTAAGGGCTTTCGTTTAGATGTTATCAATCTAATCTCAAAGCCTGATGAGTATAAGGATGACCACCAAGGTGATGGTCGTCGTTTCTATACCGATGGGCCAAAGATTCATCAGTATTTAAAGGAATTAAATAATAAGACTTTTGGAAAGTATGAGGATATAGTTACTGTAGGTGAGATGTCCTCTACAGATATTGAAAATTGTATTAAATACTCTAATCCGGAAGAGAAAGAGCTATCTATGGTATTTAACTTTCATCACTTAAAGGTTGATTATAAGGGTGGAGATAAGTGGACAATGACGGATTTTGATTTTCATAAATTAAAGGATCTCTTTTCAACTTGGCAAGTAGAGATGCATAAAGGCGGGGGTTGGAATGCTTTATTTTGGTGTAACCATGATCAGCCAAGGGTTGTAAGTAGATTTGGTGATGATAAAAAGTATCATAAAGAGTCTGCTAAGATGCTCGCCACTACTATTCATATGATGAAAGGGACTCCTTATATCTACCAAGGTGAAGAGATTGGGATGACCAACCCTAACTTTGATTCTATAGATGATTATAGAGATGTAGAAGCAAAGAATATCTTCCAGATTAAAAAGGATGAAGGTATGGATGAGGAAGATATCTTAGATATTATCAAAAGAAAGTCTCGTGATAATTCAAGGACGCCTATGCAATGGAACTCAGAAGCTAATGGTGGATTTAGTAAAGGAGAGCCTTGGATTAATTTAAGTGATAATTACAAAGATATCAATGTAGAGAATAGTTTGGAGGATAAAGATTCTATTTTTTATCATTACAAAAAGCTAATAGATTTAAGAAAAGATTATGATATTATAGCCTATGGTGATTATAAGTTACTTTTAAAAGATGATGATAAGATATTTGCTTATCTTAGAAGCTATGGGGAAGAGAGATTATTAGTAATAAATAATTTCTATGGTCAAAAGGCAGAGTTTTACCTCCCTAAAGGATATAGAGATTTGACTGAGTTTAATTCTAAGATATTAATCTCTAATTACAAGGATTCAGCACAAAATTTTGTAAATATTGAGTTAAGACCCTATGAATCTATAGTCTATCACCTTGTCAAATAGCTATTGAAATGATAAAATGGTGTGGGTGATAAATTATGAATAATAAGTATTTAAAGATATACAATGAGATAGTTAAAAAGATTGAAAGTGGCGAAATTAAGTCCAATACTCATTTGCCATCAGAGAACACTCTCAGCAAGGATTATAAATCTTCACGAGGAACAATTAGAAAAGCCTTAAATTTGTTGGCCCAAAATGGGTATATTCAAAAAATTCAAGGCAAAGGTTCAATTGTTCTTGATATTAATAAGTTCGACTTCCCTATTTCTGGTCTAGTCAGTTTTAAGGAACTCTCTAAAAAGATGGGCCAAGGGGCCAAGACTATAGTAGCAGATTTTGAATTGATTAAAGGTGAAGACTATGATAATGAGGAGTTTGGTCTTGCTAAAGATGAGAAAGCTTGGAGGGTTCTTCGGGTAAGAGAGATAGGGGGTCATAGGATAATCCTAGATAAGGACTATCTAAAGAGAGATCTTGTACCATCTTTAACAGAAGATATATGTTCTGATTCGATCTATGAATATATTGAATCTAAGTTGGGTTTAACTATTAGTTTTGCCAAAAAGGAGATCTCTGTTGAGACCCCTAGTGATGAGGATAGAGAGTTACTAGATTTAGATGGATATGATGTAGTTGTAGTAGTTAAGTCCTACGTTTATTTAGAAGATGCTACATTGTTTCAATATACCGAATCTAAGCATAGGCCAGATAAGTTTAAGTTTGTCGATTTTGCTAGAAGAAACCATTAGAATTTAATAACAAAAAGACAGGTGATGGCTGTAGCTATCACCTGTCTTTTTATTATTTTGGAAAATTTTTAATTTTAATTATATTCGAGTTTTTAAAAAAGCCAAAAACTCTCCGTAATAAAGAGTATTTGCACACGGCTCACAGCTATTAATAAAGCTTAGCTTTATTAATATATAAAGAACTAAGTCTATAGAAGATGAATACCCTATAAGAAGAAACTTAACAAAGAGAGGTGATTTTATGGGGATGAAAAGGACTCATGTAGATATTAGAACAAGGAGGATTCGTGGAAAGGGTTTAGATATTATCTATCCTCAGGTTGTAGATGTGGGGGATAGAAGAGTTAGAGAAAGGATTAATAGAGAAATTTATAAGACTGTTAGAGATATGATAAGAGACCAAGGTGAATATCTAGAGATGGTAGGGAATTATGAGATTAAGACCAACCAAAGAGATATATTAAGCTTAACCCTGACCAACTATGCCTTTGCTGGTGGAGCTCATGGTAATACCATTGTAAGGGGGCTGACTTTTGACCTTAAGACCGGTGATCTATATACTTTGGCAGATTTATTTCAAGTTGGTAGTCCCTATCGTGAAGTATTATCTGAGGAGGTTAGACAACAGATTGAAGTGCGAGAGATTCCTTTAATTGAAGACTTTGAGCTTATAAGGGCCAACCAAGACTTTTATATAGGTGATAAGGCTTTGGTTCTATTTTTCCAGCTTTATCAGTTGGCCCCTTATGTATATGGAATCCTTGATTTTCCTATATCAGTCTATGGTATTGAAGGTATCATTCCTGAAGATGGTTTGTTACAAAGGATGATAGGTGCTTATATATATTAGGAAAAAACTAGTTGACATAAAGGGAAGTATTGGTTATAATATAGTAAATGATAATTATTATCATTTACTATATTATTTTTGTTATAAGTGATGAGTAATCAGTAATGGGCGAAACCTTAAAAAATAGATACCCATTTGTTCTCAAGGGTTTATAAGAGCTCTTGAGATTTTAATCTTACTAATCACTCATTACTAGTTGCACAAAGTGCAACTACATTACTATATAATAAAAAACGAGGTGATTTTAATGAGTCTTGATTTAACAACTCCTGCTCTTATCTTTTCTACAATCTCTTTGTTACTTCTAGCTTATACCAATAGATTTTTGGTCTTGGCTGGTTTGATTAGGGATTTACATGGGAAAGCTAAGGAGAAAGAAGAAGAGGATAAAGTAATAACAGGTCAGATAAGTTCTCTTAGAAAGAGGGTTAAGCTTATTAGAAATATGCAATTTTTAGCTATCTTATCTTTATTTTTCTGTGTCTTTTCTATGTTTTTACTATTCTTTAAAAGGGACTTAGGAGGGCAGATTACTTTTGCTGTAGCTTTAGTATTCTTGATGGCTTCTTTGATACTTTCAGCCATTGAGATTAACATATCTGTAAATGCTTTAAATATTCAACTTAGTGACAGTGGGATAAGTAGAGAGGTTTAGAATAATGTATTATATTTTAAAATAAGTAGATTTAAAAAGCCAACATTCCTTATTTGTAGGATGTTGGTTTTTGTATTGGATGAGTTAACATATATCACAGCTTAGAAAAAACTTATTTAAATGAATAAAAGAAGGTAAAAAACATCATAATAACTAATGATGGAAAAAGGAGGTTTTGAAATGGGAAGGGTAATAGAAGAAACTATTTCAAATTATGAGAATCATCTTAATTCAGGGATGGCTAAGTTATTTAAGTTTATGGGACTTGACACTCTAGAGTGGAAGGGTGAAGGCGTTTATGTCCAGGATATTGAAGGAAAGAACTATATCGATTGTTTAGGAGGATATGGGACCTTCTCTTTAGGACACAGACCCAAAGAGGTAGTAGAAGCAGTAAAAGAGCAGTTAGATTTAATGCCCCTATCTTCAAAGATATTATTTAATCAAGCATTAGGTGGTTTAGCGAAGAGATTAGCTCAGATAAGTCCTGGTGATTTGAAGTATTCCTTTATCTGTAACAGTGGTACAGAGGCAGTTGAAGGAGCTATAAAGTTGGCCCGGATGTGGAAAGGGAGGTCACATATAATCTCAACGGTAAATTCATTTCATGGTAAATCTTTAGGTGCTTTAAGTGTAACAGGAAGAGATCCTTTTAGAAAACCTTTTAAGCCTTTGCTTCCAGATGTGGAGCATGTACCTTTTGGAGATGTTGCCGCGCTATTAAGCACTATAAACCACAATACAGCTGCTGTTATTTTAGAGCCGATTCAAGGGGAGGGAGGGATTAATTTACCCCCTAAAGACTATTTAAGGAGTGTAAGAGAAGCTTGTGACATTTATGGTGTAGCCTTGATTCTAGATGAAGTGCAGACTGGTCTAGGAAGAACTGGGAAGATGTTTGCCTGTGAACACTATGGTATTAGTCCAGATATACTTGTTACGGCTAAGGCTTTAGGTGGTGGAGTAATGCCTATAGGAGCCTTTACCGCAACTGAGGAGCTTTGGGAGGTCTTTAATGAAAATCCTTTCATACATACATCGACCTTTGGGGGAAACCCTTTAGCTTGTAGAGCAGCTTTAGCTACAATAAAAAAGATTGAGGACGATAATTTAATTGATAGGGCCAAAGAGATGGGAAATTACTTATTAGAAGGTCTTACAGGGTTGGCTTATAAGTATCCTGATATAATAGAGGATGTTAGAGGGAAAGGGTTAATGATTGGAGTTGAATTTATTCACGAAAGCTATGGGGGAGCTTTAATATCTTATTTGGTCGAAGAGGGAATATTGGCAGCTTACACTCTAAATAAGCAAAAGGTAATTAGACTAGAACCACCATTGATAATCAGGAAGGAAGAAATTGATAAGATATTAGAGAGTTTTGATAGATCATTAGATAAGGTAATAGAGTTAGCTAGTTAAAGGAGGAGAATAAGATGCCTTGTGTAGAAGAAAGTATAATTGTTAATGGAAGTATAGAGGGTGCTTACAAGATTGCAAAAGACATGGAGTCTTACCCTAAGTTTATGAAAAATGTTGTAAGTGTTCAGGTTTTAGAAAGAAACAAGAATACTACTGTCAGCAGTTGGATAACAGATATTGATGGCAGGAAGATATGCTGGAAAGAAAGAGATTATTTTAATGATGATGAGTATCAGATAATTTATAAGCAAATAAGTGGTGATCTCAAGAAATTTGATGGACAATGGGATCTTAAGGAGGTAAATGGGGGCACTAAAATAACTTTGGTAGTTGATTTTGATTTCGGTATTCCGATGTTGGCCCCATTACTTAATCCGATCTTAGAGAAAAAGGTTAAAAAGAATAGCAGAAATATGCTAGAAGCAATTAAGAAACAATTAGAAGATGAAAAACTTCAATGTTCATAAAAATTTATTTGTATTGTAGTATTTAACAGTTAAAATCAATAGATTTATTAGCAGATAAGAAGGAGTTTAGATTTAAATCTAAACTCCTTCTTATCTTTAATTATAGTATTATCTTAGTAATGACCAATATTATTAAACCTTTAATTGGCTATAAAGATTTAATTTAAGAGGTAGTGGAAAAGGGTGGTTATTTTTAGAGCCTCTATTGCATAAATTGATATTAATAAGTATAGAAAGGATAGGTTATATTATGAGGGAAGTAGTAAGTAAGGTAAAGAAGGTGAAGGATGGTTTTACTACTTCTAAAGGGCAGATAATTATTGTAGGAGGAAATGAGGTAGGTATTAAATTAGCTGAAGGGTTGATACAGAGCAATCAAGATATAGTTATAGTTGAAGATGATGATACCTTTAGAAAACAGATTGAAGAGCGAGTAGATGTATTGGCTTTAAAGGGGAAAGGTACTGATGTTAGCGCTTTAAAAAGAGCAGGAATTGAAAACAGTAACCTCTTAGTAGCTGTAGGAGATAACGATTATGAGAACCTTTTAACAGGAATTTATGCTAAGAAGTTAGGTTTAGATAATGTAGTGGTACAGGTAAAAGAAGAGAAGAATCTAGATTATAAGATGCAAAGTAAAGAGTGTGGGGTCTCATTAGTAGTTAATCCATTTAATAGAGTAGTTGATAGGGTAAAAGGGTTAATTAGACCAGGAATAGAGCTGGCTATAGATGGACTTTTAGGCAAGGGGGTTCAGATTTCTAAATTTAGAATTTCACATCAGAGTAGCTTTGCTTATAGTCGGATAGATAAGTTGAGTTTACCAGAAGATTCACTATTGGTCTGTATTTTAAGAAAAGGTAGAGCAATTCTTCCTAGAGGTAGGGATAAGGTTTATCCTGGTGATATAGTCTTTATCATCTCTAGAAGGGGTTTTAAAGGTATGATAGGTAGTTTTATCAACAATTCTCCAGATCAAAAGGAAAAGGTGGTCTTAGTAGGAGGTGGAGAGATAAGTTATAGGGTAGCTAAGGAGTTATCCAAAAGTTCTATAGTTACAATCATAGAAGAAGATAAAGGAAGGTGTGAAGAGTTAGCAGAGGAGTTGTCCAATACTCTTATTTTAGAAGGTAGGGGTATAGATGTTGATTTATTGAAAGAAGAAGGGGTAGAGAAAGCGAATGCTTTCATAGCTACTACTTCTAGTGATGAGTCAAATATTTTGATAGCTGAGGTGGCTAAGAGTCTAGGGGTTAAGAATTCGATAGCAGTAGTTAACGATATAAGTTATACATACTTAAGTGATCTTTTGCCTGTTGATAATATAATCAGCCCCTCTGCTATAGCAGTAGATACTATTTTGGATTATTTCTATCAAGGACAAGTTGAAGATAACACCCTCTTTGATGGGCAGATAAAGGTCTTTGAGGTGAAGAATAAAATTAAAAAAGCCAAGAGTATTAAAGGGCTTAATCTTCCTGATAACTTAACTATAGTTTTAATTAAGAGGGGAAGTAAGTCTGTAATTGCTAATGGAGAAAGTAGGATTTTGAGTGGTGATAAATTAGTGATCTTTTCTTTGTTGAATAAAGGTGAAGTTAAAGGATATTTCGAGTAGGAGGCAGTTATAGATGAGATTAAAGATTGTTTTTAATATGTTGGGTGGAATGTTGATTTTTTTTGGCATAAGTATGGCTTTACCTATATTTATATCCTTATACTATAGAGAGGTTGATGGTGTAGCTTTTATTGTAACGATGGGTTTTACTATTAGTGTTGGGAAGATATTGAGACACTTTACTTATAGTAATGAAGAGATTAGAAATAGAGAAGGTTTTGCTGTAGTAACCTTAGGATGGGTATTGATATCTATCTTTGGTGCTATTCCTTTTATGCTTGCCAATGTATTTGATAACTTTGTTGATGCTTTCTTTGAGAGCGTGAGTGCAGTTACAACTACTGGAGCAACAGTGATTATGTCTTTAGAGAGTCTATCCCATACAATTCTCTTTTGGAGGAGTTTAATGCACTGGCTTGGGGGGATGGGTATAATTGTAATGTCTATTGCGGTGTTACCAGAGCTAGCAGGCTCTATGCAGTTATTTAAGGCTGAAGCGCCAGGTCCAGTTCATGAAAGGTTAAAGCCTCGAATTAGGGAGACTGCTAAAACTTTATGGGTTGTTTATGTGGTTTTAACTTTCTTACAAGTATTTTTACTTTGGATAAATCATATGCCCTTATTTGATGCTTTGATCCATTCTTTTGGTACGATTTCAACAGGGGGATTTTCATCTCGAACCTTAAGTGTAAAGGCTTATGATAGTGTTGTAATTGAAGGGATTATGACCTTATTTATGTTTTTGGCAGGGGTCAATTTGATTTTACACTATCAAGTTTTAACAGGTAACTTTAAGGCTTTATTTAAGGATAAGGAATTTCGCTTTTATACTTTAATAGTTACTTCAGCTATAGTGTTAATTACTATTAACCTTAGATTTCAAGTGTATAATAGCTTTGTTGATTCATTGAAGTATGCAGCCTTTCAAGTGACTTCAATTATCAGTACTGCTGGTTTTGCTACAGTAGATTATGATATTTGGCCCTCTTTTTCTAGAGCTTTATTATTAATATTAATGTTTATTGGAGGATGTGCTGGTTCTACAGCAGGTGGAATTAAGGTGATTAGAATTTATGCTTTAATGAAGAAAGGCTTTCAAGAGTTGTATAAACTGATCCACCCTAGGGCTGTAACCTCATTAAAGATAGGAAATAAGGCAGTCTCAAATGAAGTCTCGACTAGTATTTTAGGTTTTTTCTTTTTATATATTATTGTATTTGTAATATCAACCTTAGTATTAACCTCCTTTGGAATAGATTTAATAAGTTCAATATCGGCTGTAGCAGCCACTTTAGGAAATATTGGCCCAGGACTTGGGTTGATTGGCCCTCTTAACACCTATGTACCTTTGCCTGTAGTTGCAAAGCTTCTATTAAGCTTTTGTATGATTTTAGGGCGTTTAGAGATATATACAGTCTTGGTCTTTCTTTTGTCAGGTTTTTGGAGAAAATAGAAGTATTAAATCTTAATTTAAAAGTTTGCATTGGAGGCTAAGAGGTGTGTATAATAATAATGAGAGATGATATAAGGAGGAAGG
Organism: Halonatronum saccharophilum DSM 13868; assembly: GCF_000517025.1. GTDB lineage: Bacteria > Bacillota > Halanaerobiia > Halobacteroidales > Halobacteroidaceae > Halonatronum > Halonatronum saccharophilum. The sequence goes on along the minus strand of NZ_KI912097.1, from coordinate 339,970 downwards.
TTTACAATGAGGATTTTGGTAGTTGATGATGATAAGAATCTCTGTAGGTTGATGGAGGTTTATTTAAAAAAAGAAGGGTATAAGGTTGTTTTAGCAAATGAGGGTCAAGGAGCAATAGATAAGTATTATGAAGAGAATCCAGATCTAATAATATTAGATATTATGTTACCTAAAATGGATGGGTGGGATATCTGTAAAGCGATTAGAAAGAAGGCTGATATTCCTATTTTGATGCTTACTGCTAAGGGTGAGAAAGCAGATAAACTCAAAGGATTAGAGTTAGGCGCTGATGATTATGTGACAAAGCCCTTTGACCCTGATGAATTGGTGGCAAGGGTTAAGGCTATCTTAAGAAGATCTGCCACTCAATCTATTCGAGGTGATATTTTAACTTTTCCTAATCTAAAGATAAATAATAAAAAACACCAAGTTATACTCAAAGGTAAAGTCTTAGATTTGGCCCCTAAAGAGTATGATCTTCTCTCTTTTTTAGCAAAGAATGAGAAGCAGGTCTTTAGTAGAGAGCAACTTTTAAATCAGGTTTGGGGCTTTGATTTTATCGGTGATATTAGGACTGTTGATACTCATATTAAAAGGTTAAGAAAGAAGATAGATGAGAAATTAGATGATTATAAATACTTTCATACAGTTTGGGGAGTGGGTTATAAATTTGAAACGAGTAAAGAAAATGAATAGTATATCTACTAAGTTGATGATTAGATTCACAGTAATTATAATCTTTACATTATTTATCTTGGGGATATCTTTATCTTATCTATTCCAAGAGTATTATTATGATAGTAATGAGGAGACTTTTATAAATCAAGGAGAAGAGATAGCTAAATTGGTTCAAAGCTCCTTGCATGAGGGAAATTATGAAGAAACCATTGAGTTTTTGAAGAATTCACAGCGTTTTTTTGAAGGAAATGCTTGGATTGTTGATTCTAAAGGTTTGATCTTAGCTGCTACTCAGAGAAGAGAGTTGCAGGGAGTTAAATTAAAAAAAGAAGAGGTTGAGAAGGTCTTAAAGGGGGAGACAATTAAGAAAAGGGGTTTTTCAGATTATTTTGATGAGCCTGTATTATTAGTTGCTGTGCCAATTGACTTTGAAGATAGTGTAATTGGTGCTGTGTTTGTTTATGCACCTTTGGCTGGTATAAGTGAAACATTAGATGATGTTAAGAAGCTTATCTTATATGCAGCATTAATTGCTATAGTTCTAACCTCGATTTTGAGTTTTACTTTATCTAGAAGTTTTTCTAAACCGTTAAAGAATATGAAGAGGATTGCAGTGAATATGGCTCATGGTGAATTTGATGAAAGAATAGGGGTTAGTTCTTCTGATGAAGTAGGACAACTTGCTAATTCGTTTAACTATCTAGCCGAGAGGTTAAAGAATACAATCCATTCTTTACAGAAAAAAGAGGAATTGCAAAGAAGGTTTGTAGCAGATGTATCTCATGAACTAAGGACTCCTTTAACTTCAATTCAAGGTTTTGTAAAGGCTTTAAGGGATGGAGTTTATGAGAGTAAAGAGGATAAAGAAGAGTATTATGAGATTATATTAGGTGAAGTAAGAAGGCTTATTAGATTAGTTAAAGATCTATTAGATCTATCTCAGATTGAGTTAGAACAGATTAATATGGATTTAACACCTATAGATTTAGGTGTTATTATTAAAAATTCTATTAGGAATCTGATGCCTAAAATAAGGGAGAAGGATTTAAAGATTAAGATAGATATTCCTAAAGTTTTATCTAATGTGATAGCTGATAGGGATAGAGTTGAACAGGTATTGATTAATTTAACAAGTAATGCTATTGATTTTAGTCCTTCAGGTGATCAAATTCAGATATCTGTTCAGGAGGATGTCGATAGGGTTTTGGTAAGTATTAAAGACTTTGGCCCAGGTATACCTAAAAAAGAATTAGAAGGCATCTGGAATAGGTTCCACAAGGTTGATAAAGCAAGAACCCGTGATAGGGGAGGTACAGGATTAGGTTTATCTATAGTTAGGGAGATAATTCGTCAACATAAAGGAGAGGTTTGGGTTGAAAGTGTAGTTGGTCAAGGGGCCAAATTTACTTTTGCCTTACTTAAAGAAGAATTTGATGAATAATTATTTTTTCTTATCGTCATAATTTCGTAAAGATTATCCAATAAAATATATAATAGCAAAGTCTTAATTGCTTTTAGCTAAAGTGGTTGAGCTAGCATTAATCTTTAACTTTTATGAAAAAGGGGAGTTGAGTTTAGATGCTGATATTAAAGAAGAAGTTAGCTTATTTATCTTGTTTTGTTTTGTTGGTTTTGGGAGGGATTTTCTTTATTAATCTAAGTGAAGTTGATGCTTTTTGGGGTAGTAAGGGGTTTGAGAGTGATAGAGAAGAGGTTATCAATAAGATTGTAATTTCTCAAGAGGAAGCAGTTAAAAAGGCAGTCAAGGATGTTGGCCCTGCTGTTGTTAGTATTGTAACTGTGGATACTGAGATAGTTAGAGATTTCTTCTTTAATCCTATCCCAAGGGAGCGCGAAGGGCTTGGGTCAGGTGTTATAATCGATAAAGAAGGTTATATATTGACCAATAATCATGTAATAAGTAATGCTGATGAGATAAGGGTCTTTTTATCTGATGGAAGAGATTATGATGCTGAATTTATCGGTTCAGATCCAAGAAATGATTTAGCAGTTATTAAGGTGAATGGAAGTGATCTACCTATAGCACCATTAGGAGACTCTGATGATCTAGTAGCGGGCCAACTGGCTATTGCTATTGGGAGCCCTTATGATCTTCAGTTTCAAAATACAGTAACAACAGGGGTTGTTAGCGCTTTGGACCGTGAAATTAGACCTCAATCTCGTAATTCTAGGCAGGTTGGGGTATTAGATGGTTTAATACAAACAGATGCATCTATTAACCCTGGTAATAGTGGAGGTCCCCTCTTAGATAGTCAAGGAAGAGTTATTGGGATTAATACGGCTATTATTGGTGATGCTCAAGGGATTGGGTTTTCTATACCTATAAACAGGGCCAAAGAGGTTATCGATGATCTGATTAATTACGGTCGAGTAAAGAGACCATGGTTAGGAATATATGGGAGTCCAATTAACCAAGATGTGATTAATTACTATAACTTACCTGTAGATAAAGGGGTTATAATTGCTAGAGTAGTAGGTGATAGTCCAGCTGCTGAAGGTGGTTTAAAGAGAAATGATATAATACTTGAAGCCAATCGGGAAGAAGTTGGAGATATGAATAAATTAAGAAAAATAATAAACGAGGTTGGCATTGGAGGAGAGTTAAAGCTCTTGTTAATGGATACTGCTGGAGATCTAAAGACAGCTAGAGTTGAACTAAAAGAGTTGGAGGTAGAAGAGTAAAGAAAAAGAGTTGATTGACTTAAGTCAATCAACTCTTTTTCTTTACTCTAATTTATAACTAGTGGTATTAAAGTGGTATATTATCAACCACTAAAGTCTCCAATGAACCTAGGCTCTACTTCTAATTTAACCCTTTTTTCTTTATAAATAATATTTTGAACTTTTTTAATTAGATTACATACATCTTCTGCAGTAGCGTTGCCTAAGTTAACGATAAATCCGGCGTGTTTTTTAGAGACTTGAGCATCTCCAACTTTTAACCCTTTTAATCCTGCTTCATCTATTAAAGCACTAGCATAATAACCCTCAGGCCTTTTAAAAATACTTCCCGCACTTGGCATCTCCATTGGTTGTTTAGTCCATCTTTTATCGGTTAGATCATCAATTTTAGCTTTAATTTCTTTTGCGTCACCTTTTTTTAAGCCGATTCTTACTTGAGTAGCGATTAAAGGTTCTTCTTGGAGTATACTATGACGATAAGAGAGCTTTAATTGGTTTTTAGAGAGGGTGATCTCATTTCCTTCATAATCTAAGCATTTTGCTTCTTTGATTACATCTTTTATCATTCCACCATAGGCACCAGCATTCATATAGATAGCTCCTCCTAAGCTTCCTGGAATACCACTAGCAAACTCTAGGCCTGTTAAGCTGGCTTCTAAGGATTTTTGAGCTACATCTGCTAAAAGTATTCCTGTCTCTGAGATTATATCCTCACCTTCAATCCAGATCTTATTTAAATTTTCTGTATTGAGGACGATTCCACGAACTCCTTTATCACTAACAATTATATTACTCCCTTTTCCTAAGATGAATAGAGGTAATTTAAAATCTTTGATGAGTTTAAGTGATTTTTGTAATTCTGATATGTTATTTGGAGTTATAAATATATCGGCTGGACCACCTATTTTAAAGGTGGTATGCTTCTTTAAAGGTTCATCAAAGCGTATATCTAATGAAACTTGCTCCTTTAATTTTTCTTTGATATGGTTATTTGTTTTAGTCATCTTTCCCCTCCTTTTGGAAGATTATATTACTAATTTATTCTATCATATTTATATTATATACCCAAATATGATTATTTAAGAATAAATCAGTACTTAGTTAGTTGAAAAAGAATAAAATTATTCTAATTTCTATTAAGTTAGGAACGTTGTAAACTATTTTTTCATTAATAATAGTATCTTTTTAATACAAATCATTTATGTGTAATTATTCTTAAACTTAAGGTGTAAGTCTGAGTAGATATTGACAAAAAATAATTGTTATGATATCTTAATGATAGATTATTTTTCTAAATTTAATAAGATTTTAGCTTTAAGATGTTGGCCCTAGAATCTTATTCTTTTTCTAGGGTTCATCCATTTATAAAGATAAATCTAAAACTCTAAATTTATTAATAAGAGAATAATATATGGGGAAAGATATAGAGGGGTGAAGTAATAATGGATAAAAAAAGGTATGATATGGCTAAGAAGGTAGGGTATATAAGTTTAACATTGAATATATTCCTATCTATTATAAAGATTGTAGTAGGATATATATCAGGTAGTAGGGCTTTGGTTGCTGATGGATTCCATTCAGTTTCTGATGTTATTTCTACGGTTATAGTAATAGTTAGTGTGAAGATATCCAGTCAACCTCCTGATAAAGAACATCCTTATGGACATGGGAAGGCTGAATCTATTGCTACCAAACTATTGGGTATAATATTGATATTAACAGGATTAGGTCTTGCTAGAGGGTCGGTAACAAATATATTATATAGAGAGATTTCAATACCTACAAATGCAGCTTTGGTAGTTGCCGTTTTATCCATTGCAATTAAAGAAATATTATATCACTATATTGTCAGTATAGGGAGGAGGACCAACAATAAGACATTAATTGCTGATGCTTATCACCATCGTTCAGATGCTTTATCTTCAGTAGCAGCTATGGTAGGTATTGGTGGAGCTATGATAGGTTATCCAATAGCCGATTCAATTGCTAGTTTGGTTGTTGCTTTATTTATTATTAAAGTAGGTGTTGAGATTTTACTAGAAGCAATTGATGAACTTATGGATGCTGTTCCAAATCAAGAGAAACGTGAGGATATAATTAGACAGGTTAAAAGCTTAGAGAATGTAATTGAAGTTGGAGATATAAAGCTGAGAGCTTATGGACCTCATCTTTATATAGATTTAGCTGTTGTTGTAGAAGATGATTTAACTGTTATTGAAGGGCATAAAGTAGCTGTTTTGGTTAAAGAAAAGATAAAAAAATTAAATCCTAATGTCGAAGAGATTCTAGTTCATATAGATCCAGAGATAGTTTATAGAAATAATTGAGTTGTGGTGAAGGTAAATAGATAAGAATCTAGAAATTATATATTAGTAAAAATTATTTTTAGTGTGTTGCAATTTTTTTAGGGTATAAATAGTTTAAATTAAAATATAAGTATAAGCTTTATGAAATTCTATAACAGGCTATCTATAAGGAAGGTAATATGATGTTTAAATCTACTAAAGCATATATTTTTATGGTTCTCTTAATTTTCTTATTTTTATCAGGTTGTAATGAATCTTTGGTGATTAAGGACTTTAGAGTCGATTCACCCTTTTATCTAAGGAGTGGGCATTTTTTAGGAAATAGTGAGGTTTCATTTGAAGTTGAGTTATCTGATTATTACAATGGAGAATTGGATTATTATTGGAGTAGTGATGGCGGAGATTTTATAACACAAGGTGAGAGTGAAGTCATTTATTTGACACCTCAAGAGCCAGGAGATTATACAATAAATCTATTAGTAAGTAATAGAAGAGGTGATGAGGTTTCTTATGAATTTTCTTTTTCAGTTATAGGCAATCCCCCAGATAGTGTCATTCTCAAAGAGGTTGCTACTACTTCTTTAGATAGTGGAGTTGAATTAGAGTGGAGTGAATATAAAGGTGAAGGGTTCTATAGCTATATGATATTTAGGAGTGAGAATAGGTATATAGATGAGAGTACTGTAGTAGTAGGAGAAGTAAAAGAAAGCCAAGAGCCTTATTTTATTGATAAAGAGATAGAGGAAGAAAAATTTTACACATACCAAATAATGGTGATAAATGAACAAGGTTATTTCTCTTTAAGTAACCAAAAAACTCTATATACTCTCTTAGAGGGTGTTAAGAGAACCCCAGTAGGAGATAGGATTGTGGATTTAGTTATAGACTCTCAAGGTAAAAAAATCTATCTAGTTAATGAAAAAGAAGAACTATTAATTTTAAATACTGAGGAACAGGATTTAATAGATAAGATTTCTTTAGGATTTAATGTAGATAGGTTATTTTTAGGAGATGATTATTTAGTATTAGCACAAGGTGGGAGCGAAAGTATTAGAGTATTAGATATTTCAACTGATAATATTATTGAATATAACTTTGGTGACTCTATTAAGGATATTGATTTTAGAGAAGGGAATATATATGTACTATTAGATAATTTGGATAGTTTGCTGAAGTTTAATGTCTCTAAGTGGGCGATTGACAGAAAATGGGAGTTCAAAGAAGGGGAATCCAGATTAATAGGAGAAAAAATAAAGGCATTGGGAGAGGATTATTTAATAGTTGATCCTTATTTAGGAGAACCTTTAGTTTATAAATTTGATGATATTAATGATCCTATCTATAAACTTGATATGCAGTTTATAGATATCATAAAGGAATGGAGTTTTGATAAAGGTAGTTATTTGTTGTTGACTAATGAATCTCCTTTTGGTATTAATTTATTTGAATTAAATTCTAAAGAGTTAAAACCAAAAGGGGTTTTTAACGGAAACATCTATCCGAGTGATTTTTTATTAGTTAAAGATAAAGGAATTGTATTGGTTGCATATGAAGATAAACAATTCAAAGTATTTTCTTTAGATGATTATAAATTAAAAGATAGGTTTTATTTCAATAAGTATATTCATCAAATAATCTTTGATGATCAGGGAGGTATAGTGTATCTTTTAGCTTCACGGAATGATTTTTTAGAGTATAATCTATTAGCTTTTGATTTAGAAATTCTTTTAGGAGAATAGTCTAGATATTGATGGTAAGAGATGAAACCAAATAGAGAAGTGGTTCGTTTTAGGGAGTGTATTTGATGTATTATGGAGGAAGAGGTTATGGATTAGAAAATATGATAGAGGTTAGTAATAAGCAGTACTCCTTTCAGGGAGAAGCATTGATTCAAAAGATACCTACCCCAGTAAAAGTTCTTGATATCAACCAAAGAACTGGTAAGATCAAAAGTGCTTTTTATGAGAAAAAATCTACAGTTGATTATATAGGAATTTTTAATGGGGTATCTATTGCTTTTGATGCCAAGGAGACAAAGGTAGAAACTCGTTTTGATTTAAGTAATGTAAAAGAGCATCAATATTATTTTCTAGATAATTGGGATAGGAATGGAGGTATTTCTTTTTTAATAATTCATTTTATAACTTTAAATGAGACATACTATTTACCTTTTAGTAAGTTAAGGTCTTCTTGGGAAAGTAGTTTGAAGGGAGGTCGTAAGAGTATTAAATATAAGAATATTGCTGAAGAAAGGTATAGAATAAATGGGCGTGGATTGATATTATTAGATTATTTAGATATAGTTAAAAGAATTAAATTAGGAGAGGATAAGACCTAAAAATAGAAATGAACCAATAATTAATAATTATGATCATTAAAGATTTTTTATTTTCTTGATTTTTTCTACTAATTATAATAAAATATATATGTCTACATACAATGTTTAAAAGGGTTAAAACTATGAAATTTTTTATATATTATGGGAGGGGTAAAGAATGGCTAAAAGAATATTAATTACTGATGATGCTAATTTTATGAGAACAATGCTGACGAAGATAGTTGAGGAGAATGGGTATGAGGTTGTAGGAACTGCAGAAAATGGAGAGGTAGCTATAGAAAGATATAAGGAGTTAAAGCCTGACCTAGTAACTATGGATATTACTATGCCTGGTATGGATGGTATTGAAGCGACTAGAGGAATTATGGATTTTGATCCTAATGCTAAAATAGTTGTTTGTAGTGCTATGGGCCAAAAGCCTATGGTTTTAGAAGCTATCGAAGCAGGTGCTAAAGATTTTATAGTAAAGCCAATTAAACCTGAGAAAGTTAAAGAAACTCTTGGTAAATTATTAGGGTAATCTCTTTGAAAAGGAAAAGAAATTTAGGATTTAAATCAAAATATAACCAGGTTATCTATTAAAATGATGAGCTGGTTATATTTTTTAATTTATGATATAGCTATAATGGTTGTTTTATGCTATTATAAGAGAGTGAAGCCTTTTTTAACATAAGGGAGGATATTTCTTCTTTCTATAGAAGAGTGTATTTAGAGTCTTTTACTAGATGTAATAATGTAGATTATAATAAAAAATTAGGAGGAATTTTATGTCTAATAAGTCTAATAAGGCGATTAAGGTTTTGATTAAAGGTAAGATTCAAGGAGTGGGTTATAGAGCTAACACCCATCAAAAAGCTACTCAATTGGGGATAACAGGATATATAAGAAATACTACTGGAAGTACAATTGAGCTTGTAGGTGAAGGTGAAGAAGAGTCTTTAAATAAGCTGGTTGATTATCTTAAAGTAGGTCCTTCTGGTGCCGAGATAGAAGAGATTGATGTAGAGTGGATAGAAGCAACAGGAGATCATATTAGATTTGCTATAAAATATTAGCTTGGTGAGGTGTTTCTAAATGGGTTTACTCTCTAAATTAAAGAAAATACTAGCTAATACTTCAACTTCTGAAGGGAAAGATATAATAAAGTTGAAAGTAGAATGTGATAAGTGCAGCCAGAAGATAGATTCCGTCTTTAGAAAGAGCTATGATCTGCAGCGTTCTTATGGAAATGAAGATTATGCTTACTTAATAAATAAGAAACTAGTTTGTCCAGGTTGTTATAATAAGGTGAGTTTGCGAGTGGAATTAGATAAGGGTTTTAGGCAGATTAGTAAAGAAGTAACAAAGGGGAAAATTATTAAAGAATAGAATTAAAATAAAATTACACTTGTTTTGTGTAATTTTATTTTGTTTTGCAAATAAGCTATAATAACAGAATATGTAATATGAAGAGAAATTTATATGAGTATTGCAAATATCTTAACCCTGAGTTGAATTGTTTTAACCCGTATTTTTATTCTTTTTATTTAGTTAAGTAGAATATAATTTGCTAATAGCAGGGATAATATTCTCTATTTTGGGTCTTACTGATGTCTTCGATGGGTATATAGCAAGAAAGTATAATCAATTTTCTAAATTAGGTAGGTTGTTAGATCCATTGACAGATAAGTTGATGATGATCTCTGTATTTATAGTTTTAGCTATTAAAGAGGTTATAATTGTTGTACCACCAAAGATTACAAAAAAGATTGTAGATCAAGTTCAAAATTTAGAGATTGATTATATTTGGGTGCAACCAGGATCTGACTTTGAAGGTGCAAGGGAGTACTGTAAGAAAAAAGGTTTAAAGGCTATAATTGATGAATGTATTATGGTGGAGATGAGAAGATAATATATTAGGGAGGTCTTAAAATGGGAAAAGATCATTCTTGGGCTCCTTTTAGTGAAATTGATAAGTTAAAAGGTCAATTAGCTAAGTTTAACTTAGATAGTGAGGGTATGGAATCTACTGTGAAGATAAAAGAGGGTGATAATAGTTTAAAAGTAGATATGAAATTAGATTCTAAAGACTTAGAAGAAGCAGAGGTTTTATTAAGTGAAGAGAGCATTCTTGTTAAAGGTAAGGGTGATAGAATTATAAAAAGCATTGCTCTTCCTTGTGAGGTAAATCCAGATGCAAAGATTGAATTTAGTGAGGCTAGGCTAAAGTTTGAAGCAAATTATAAGAGATAAATATAAAAAAGAGGTAAGAAAGTTGCAAAGACAACTTCCTTACCTCTTTTATATTTATTGATTTTCATATTTTATATTTTCTTTGAGTATAGATATATAGATGATATTGTTAATAAGTATTCAAAGTATAAAGAGAAGAGAAAAGAGATATGGAGGAATAATATGTTTATTATAAGAGATCGGATAGTATTAGGGATGTCAATGTTGAGAGTTATATCAGGAAGTATAGAATTACTAGCTGCTTTTTTAATGTTTAAATATAATTCTAAGGAGATTGCTTTCCAAATTAATTCGATCTTAGCTTTGGTTGGCCCAACTATAATGATCTTAGTGACAACATTAGGTTTGATAGGTTTGGCAGGTAAATTTTCTCTTTTGCAGATGGTAGTCATTATGACTGGAGTAGCTCTAATATTTATAGGTATGAAGTTATGATATTTAAAGTTTAAGAGAGTAAATGGGATTTTTTCTTGAATTTCTTTTTTGTTGTTTAGTATAATAATTAAGATTAGAGGTGTATAAAATGAGTAAAATTTCAAATAATGGTTGGGGTTTAGATATTGAGTTTCCTTTGGTAGGGAGGGAAGAGAAGCCAAGGAGAAATGGTTTAACTATGGTTATTGATAAGGGTTTGGGTCTTAATCAGACCAAGGATTTATTAGAGGTTGGAGCTGAATATATAGAGTTTTTAAAGTTAAGTTTTGGAACCTCTGCCTTATATCCAGATGATCTTTTAAGGGAGAAGATAGAATTAGTAAAGAGTTATGGTATTGATATTTATCCTGGAGGTACCTTCTTAGAGGTTGCTATAGTACAAAATAAATTTGAAGAGTATCTTAAGAGGGCCAAAGATTTAGGTTTTACTGCAGTTGAGGTTTCTGATGGTACTATCAATTTAACTAGTAACTTAAGGTCTATGATTATTAAAAAAGCTAAAAGTATGGGCTTTAAGGTCTTATCTGAGATTGGAAAAAAGGATGGGAAGAGTGAATTTAAGGTTAGTCAGATGATTAAGCAGTTAAAAAGGGATTTAAGTGATGGAGCATATAAGGTAATTATAGAGGCTAGAGAATCAGGAAAAGGTGTTTCTATTTATGATGAGGAAGGAAAAGCTGATGAATTTAAGTTAAAGAAGATATTATTAGAGGCTCCCCACCCTATGGATATTATTTGGGAGGCACCACTTAAGAAACAACAGGTCTATTTTATTGAGATGCTTGGAAATAATGTTAATCTAGGGAATATCAATGTGGAAGAGATATTGGCTTTAGAATCTTTAAGAAATGGTCTTCGTGGAGACACCTTAAAGATGGCTTTAAATATTGGTGAAGATAGGGATACTATATTAGAGATGGACTTGTAAGGAATAAAGCATAGCTTTATTAGCTTCTAGCTACTGGATTTTAGCTCAAGAACTTTGAATTTTACTTCAAAGGTGAAGGTTTGGCTAATAGCTAGGAACTATTAAGAAGTAGAGTAGCGCGAAAGTGAGACTAGATTGCTATTAAGTTCTATGATATAATAACTAATTATTAACTGTTATAAAGATAGGAGGAGTTGTAGTGAAGGTTGATTTAGTATTTTCAGCAGATATGATTAATGAAGAGGTTAGTGAAGGGAAGACAGCTATAGTAATAGATACTTTAAGGGCTACTAGTACTATTATAAAGGCTTTAGATAGTGGAGCAGAGCGGGTGATTCCTGTTTTAAGTATTAAGGAAGCAAAAAAGCATAGATCTTCTCTAGGGCAAAATTATTTGATCTGTGGAGAACGTGGAGGTATTAAGGTAGATGGATTTGATTTGGGGAATTCTCCTAGAAGTTATCTACCTGAGGTATTGAGTTCAAAGGTAGTTGTACTTACTACTACTAATGGAACAAGGTGTTTTTCTAGATTAGCCAATGCCCAAGAAGTCTTGGTAGCTTCACTATTAAATATAAAAGCTATAATTGATTATATTAAAGAGAAAGAAGAAATTTTATTTTGTTGTGCAGGGATCCGAGGTGACTTTGCTTTAGATGATTTTATAACTGCAGGTGCAATAATCTCAAGGCTTAAAGAAAGAGATCTTAATCTTAGTGATGAGGCATTAGTAGCTAAATCCTTTTACCTTCAACATAAGAATGATTTATTAGATCTTTTGAAGTGCTCTAGAAGTGGTCAAAACTTAATTAAATTAGGTAAAGAGGCAGATATAGATTATATCTATAATGAAACTGAAATTAAGTTGCTTCCCCTTTATAAAGATGGAAGTATAATAAAGCAAGAAGGATGAATCTTAAGATTCATCCTTCTTGCTTTATTGGTTATTGGTAATTGATTTAGATCTTTAGAAGTTTAGATTTTTAGATTTCAGACTGCTGATAGCTTTAGATTAATTTGCTTTTTAATATTCTATTATTTTCTCTTTAAACATATATTATAATTAATAAATAGTGGTTAAGAGTAATAAGAACTTTAATTTAGATCTGATAGTTAAAAGGGTTTTCCATTTACTAATTGTATTATGAGGGGTTGGTTTGGTGGATTTAGGTTACATCTTCTTATTTGTTATCTTATCTATAGGTTTGTTGGCTAAATCGGGGCTTTTAGTTTTAGCAAGTATTATTTTAGCTTTGATTAAAATTAGTGGTTTTGACTTTTTATTAATTTCTTTAGAAGAGAAGGGAATAAAACTTGGTCTTTTATTTCTGTTAATATCTGTAATGGTTCCTATGGTCGATGGGAGCTTATCGCTTAGGGACATATTTAGTAGTTATAAATCAGTTTTAGGTATATTTGCTTTGATAAGTGGTCTTATAGCAACTAAGGTGGTAGGTGTAGGCTTGGTTTTACTAGATAGCAATCCCGAACTTATAGTAGCTATGTTATTTGGGTCAATTATTGGTATTGTATTTTTAGATGGTGTTCCTGTTGGCCCTTTATTTGCCGCTGGTCTTACTGCACTCTTTTATAGGTTGTATAGCTTTCTTTTATTATAGTAATAAAGTGTCACTTTCGTGCCACTAGTAATGGGTAATGAGTGAAGAGTAATGAGTAAAGTCAAAATCTCAAAACCTCTTATAAGTCTTAGGTAACAAAGGGGTTTCTGTTTTCTTAAGGTTTTACCCATTACTCATTACTGATTACTCATCACCAGTAATAAAGCTACACTGTATCACTACAATGTGTTACTTTTAAAAAATAGTGAAAGGGTGAAGATATGTATTGGTTTTGGATTATTTTAATTTTAATCTTGATCTGGTTAATCAGAAAACATCCAGTAAAGTCTAATTTCAAGATATTTGATAATTACAGCCACTATATAAGTAAATATTTGGATGTTAATAAGAAGAAAGACCAAGATAATTAATTATCTTGGTCTTTCTTCTTTATGTCGTCGGGTACTAGTACATTCTCTTTAATAAAAATATAGGTTAATAATGAGACTGTTAGAGCAATTGCTGCTGCTGTTAAGAACATAACTGTTGAGCTGATGCGATTTAGTAAGCTAAAGGTAGGTGGCCCTAATGCTACACCGATAAACCTTACACTACCATAGATTGAGGTAATTCCACCACGTTGACTACTTTCTGCAGCACTGGTAACCAAGGTATTTAAAGCTGGTAAGACCAATCCATTGCCAATTCCTAGTAGTCCAATTAGTACTAGGTATAATATTAGTCCATCTAGAAAAGGTAATACTGCTAAAGATATAGCATCGATAAATAAACCTAAAGCCATAACTTTCTTAAAATGCTTTCCTTTCTTTTTAAGATAAAAACCAGAAAGGTAAGAGCTGATTGACATTAATAAGATAGGTAGTGCGATTATAGCTCCTTTTTTTAATCCTACTAAGTTGTATTCAGTTTCAAAGATGTCAGAGATATAAGATAGTATTCCAAATAGTAAGAATAGTACAGTTACTCCAGCTAAAAGGCTAAAAGCCAAAGAGACGCCCTTTTTTTCAAAGATCTCTTTTATCTCTGTTAGATAATCTTTTATCTTTTGGTCTTTAGTATTATCCTCAGGTTCCTTTACTAAAAAGTAGATTCCTAGGGTTACAGGTATTGTTAATATAGCATAAGAAAAGAATATTGCATACCAGACTATTAAAGCAACTGCAGCACCTAAGAAAGGACTTAGAACCTTTCCTAGTCCATTGGCAGCTTCTATTATCCCTAGAGCTTCACTCCTTTCGTTAGATTGGAATATATCACCAACCAAGGCAATTACAATTGGGTAGGTTCCTGCTGCTCCTATTCCTTGTACAACCCTACCAAAAAGTATTAGATAATAAGCATTTTCTTGTAATAGAGCTGCTGAAAAACCTGATATTGCCCCTCCTAAACCATAAGTAACTAAAGAAGGAATTATTACCTTCTTTCTTCCATAATTATCTGATAAATAACCTAGGATAGGAATTGCAATGGCTGCAGAGATGGAGAATAGAGTGATAAATAGACCGACTTGAAATTGATTAATATTTAAAGCTGATTTTATTTTAGGAAATTCTGGTATTAGCATTGAATTTCCTAAAACCATTAACAAAGGTACTGTAGCAAAAGCAGCAACCATTATTTTATTTTTTTTATCCATAACTTTTAAATTCCTCCTTTATCCTTATTTTATATTGCACAATATAAGAAGATTAAATTCAAGAAAAGGGAGAAAAATTCATAAAAATTATTATCAAAAAAGGTTATGTTAAAATATACTATTAGTGAAAGGAGGGGAGTAGATGAAGGATTATAGATTAGTACCTTCTGATTTAATTAAGAGATGTAGCTTAGATGATTTCTCTTGTATTATTGATGAAGAGCTTAAAGGTTATAGAGAGATAATTGGTCAGAAAAGAGGACTTAAGGCTATGGACTTAGGCTTAAATATTCATAAAGAGGGTTACAATATATTTGTTGTTAATTTTGCTGAAAAGAAAGAGTTAGAATATCTAGTCTCTTTGATAAAGAAGAAGGCTAGAAAAAGAGAAAAAGCTTATGATCTATTATATGCTTATGATTTTAATAATCATCGCCAGGCTAAATTATTAAAGTTACCAGGTGGATTGGGTAGGAAGTTTAAAGGTGAATTAGAAGAATCTCTGTTGAAGGTTAAAGAGGATTTAAAAAGGGTATTCTCTTCAGATGATTATTTAAAGGAAAAAAGAAGGATAAAGGATAAATTACATAATAAGAGAAAAGAGATGATAGATAATCTTAAATCTAGAGTTGAAGCTATGGGGTATTCCTTAGAGAAAGAAAGAGCAGGTTTTTCGATAATACCTTATTTAGAAGATGGTGAGCCTATGAGTGAAGATTATTATCTTAACCTTCCTAAAGAAGAGCAAGATAATATAAATTCTGATACTGAAGAGATACAAAATATGTTAGATGAGACCTTATATAAAGTTGAATTACTACAAGAAGAAGCAGAAAAGAAGATAGGTAGATTAAATTGGGTTTTTTTGGTAGAAGTTTTCAAAGATAATTTTGGTCACCTTTATGAAAAATATTCTCAATTTGATGGTATAGTAGAACAATTAAAGCAGATTCGTGATGATATTTTTAGTAAATTAAAGTTATTTATAGGTGAGGAAGATGAAGGTGGCTCATTATTCTCTTTTGAGGAGAAGGGTGATAGAGATCTGCTTAAAAATTATAAGGTTAATTTGATTGTAGATAATAGTGGTGTAGAAGGCGGACCAGTAGTCTTTGTAGATGATCCTACCTACTACAATTTATGTGGGAAGATAGAATATATAAGTGAGGATGGCAATTTAGTAAGTATTTTTGATAATATAAAAGGAGGAGCTATCCATAAGGCAAACGGAGGATATCTAATCTTAAAAGCTAAAGATCTATTGACTAACTTTAAATCTTGGCATTTATTAAAGAAGGTATTAAAGTCTAAAAAATTAAGAATAGGAAATTTAGGTGAAGATTTTGATAAGATACCTCTAGCTACCTTAGAAGCTGAAGAAGTTGAAGTTGATCTAAAGGTTATAATTTTAGGTGATTTAAACTTTTATAATCTTCTTTATTATTATGATAATGACTTTAAAGAGTTATTCAAGGTTCAGGCTTATTTTGATAAGGAGGTAGAACGATCTAAGGAGAATGTTTTTGGGTTAATAGAATTTATAAAAAGAGAGTGCAAGGATGAAGATATATTAGCTCTTGATAAAGGTAGTGTTGCTAAAGTGATTGAATATGCATCTAGAAGGTCTGGAAGTAAGACTATGTTATCAACTTCTTTAAATTCTATTGTACAGATATTAACAGAAGCTAACCTTTGGGCCAACAAAGCTGGAAAAGATCTAATCACAGAAGTAGAGATAAAGAAGGCGATCAAAGAGAGAGAAGAGCGGGCTAGTTTCTATGAAGATAAATTAAAGAAGATGTATGATGAAGGAAAGATACTTGTAGACACAGAGGGCGAGAAGATAGGTGAGATAAATGGCTTGTCAGTCTTAGAGATAGGAGACTATTCCTTTGGACGCCCAACTAAGATAACATCAGCAGTATATAAGGGTAATAAAGGTGTAGTTAATATCGAATCTGAGACAAAGATGAGTGGAAAGATCCACAATAAAGGTGTTATGACCTTAATTGGATATTTAGGTGAAAGGTATGCTCAAAAGGTACCTTTATCCCTATCAGCTAGTTTATCCTTTGAACAACTCTATTCATCAATTGATGGTGATAGTGCTTCTAGTGCTGAACTATATGTTCTCCTTTCTTCTTTAGCCAAAGTACCAATCAAGCAGTCTATAGCTGTGACAGGGTCTATTAATCAAAAAGGTCTTATTCAGCCAGTTGGCGGTATAAATCAGAAGATAGAAGGTTTCTTTGATCTCTGTAATAGAAGAGGATTAAATGGAGATGAAGGTGTAATAATTCCGATTCAAAATGTTGATAATCTTATGCTTAAAGATGAAGTTATTCAGGCTGTAAGTGAAGGTAAATTTAATATTTGGGCAATAACTAAGCTAGAGGAAGGAATTAAATTATTGATGGGTAAAGAAGCTGGAGAAAAACTGGAGGATGGTAGTTATCCCCCAGGGACTATCAATCATTTAGTTCAAAGTAGGATTGAAGAGTTGGCCCAGAAGGATTAGTTTTTTGTCATTCTAATCTCTGTAAAATATTTTGAAAAGGCTCCAACAATAGCTACAGCAAAAGCAATAGAACCAGCAATGAGCAGGGTAGTAACCCCTCTCTCAACGCCTTTAATATAATCTCCATTTATTAAGTGAAGCATAGTATCATAGGCTGGGACTCCAGGAACTAAGGGGATTATGCCACATACTACAAAGACAGTAACTGGTAACTTCATAACTCGAGCGAAGATCTCTCCGCAGATACCAACGATTATGGAAGCTATAAATGCAGATATAACTACCTGATTAATAAGAAGTTGAGAGAGGAGGAAGCCCCCCCAACTAATAGCACCTGTTAAACCTAAAAGCCATAAACTCCTTTTTGGAGATTCAAATATAGCCCCAAATGTTAAGACAATAATAAAGGCTGATATTAATTCAAAAATTATATTCATTATCTAAGCACCCCCAAAGCTAACGCTACTCCAACTGCTAAACTAATAGCAATTAAAAAGGCTTCCATTCCTCGACTTGTTGCAGAGATTAGATCTCCACTTATAGCATCACGAATTGAATTGGTTAAAGAGACACCTGGTACAAAAGGTAGAATAGCAGTTACTATCATTATACTCAGATTATCACCTAAACCATTATTAAAAGCAATAAGTGACACTATAGTACCTATAAATCCTGCTGCTATTTCAGGGATGAAGTTAACATCTTTTAGAAAACCAATCTTTTTAATCACAATTTGAGAGGCTAAAGTTGCTAAGAAGGCAGGTAAGATGTTGTTATAACTTTCTTTCATAATAATAACATTTGTAGATACCCCTAAAGAAGTAAGGAGGACACCAGCCTTTAGATTAGTTTCAGGGCTTCCATATTCAATTGCCCCTAACTCCTCCATAGCCTTTTGATAATTTAAAAGTTCATTCTCTAATTTACGGGAAAAGTTATTGACTAAGCTGATTTTATTTAAGTTGATCCTCCTATTATGTATTCTTCTAACTACAGTTTCAGAATCACCATCGCCATTATCTACTGATATAAAGATTCCAGTAGGTGTGACTAAGCTATTTACATATTTAATACCATATGCTTTGCATATTCTAGATATTGTATCTTCAGTACGATATATCTCTCCACCATTACTTAAGATAATCTCTCCAGCATAAGCTGAAATATTTAGGATTTGTTTTTGGTTAATCATAGATATCACCTTGTTTTAAGTATTGTAGTAATAAGTATATTAATTTTAACATATATCAAGGTGAAAATTAAGGTTAAAGACAAACTATATTTTATCTACCTTTACTTTTTTTAAAAAGTAATATTCTATGAAGGAAAACATTGATAATTG
This sequence comes from Halonatronum saccharophilum DSM 13868, assembly GCF_000517025.1. Taxonomy (GTDB): domain Bacteria; phylum Bacillota; class Halanaerobiia; order Halobacteroidales; family Halobacteroidaceae; genus Halonatronum; species Halonatronum saccharophilum. The sequence goes on along the minus strand of NZ_KI912097.1, from coordinate 321,274 downwards.
TAGAAATAAATATTATGATAGATAAAGTTAGAATTGACGTAATGTTTTAATTAATTTTTATATCTACATATAGAATTTGATTATATGGAGGCGAATTATAATGTCATTTGCTAAAATAGTAAAGGGGTTTGATATTAATAAATTATTAAAGGATACTGATGTAGAAGGGTCTGGATTTGAATTAACAATAGGAGAAACAAAGTATTTGGTTAAGGTTGAAGATGTTATAGAAGGAAAGACTCTTAAGATTAGATTTTCTCTCTTGGATGGTGAGGAGATGGAACCTTTACCTATAGATAAAGATATGATATTAATCTTTAGGTTAGATAAGGGAATATATCATATTCCAATTAATATTAAGGAGCAAGAATTAGTAGGTGGAGAATCTATTTGTTCAGCAAATTTAGCTGGAAAAGCTTTATATATAGAAAGAAGGGCTTATAAAAGGGTAAAGTTTAACAAGGAGGTAAATATCTCAAAAGGGTCAAAGGATTATTTAGGCTTTATTGAAGATATAAGTACTGTTGGTGCTAAGATTTATAGCAAGGATAGGATTAGAGAGGATAAGGTAGTAATCGATATTAGTTTTGCTGGACTATCATTTACCTCTTTAATGGCTAAAGTAATCTGGGCTAAGGATGATAATGATGGCTATAAATATGGTCTTAACTTTGAATTTGAAGATATCTGTCAACAAAAGGAGATTAGTGAATTTATATACTAAAAATATACTTTTAGCATATAAGAATAAGCTCTAAGAGTTGCTATTGTTTTTTGACAAAAAAGATAAATAAATTAAAATTATATAGAAAAATAAAAAGCATTAAAATTTAAGTTAATTAGCTTAAATTTTAATGCTTTTTATTTTTGATTTTTAAAAATGGAGGTATAAAGAGATGAAAGAGATAAAATTAGGAATTATAGGTGGGGGCGAGATAGGAAAGAGTCTATTAGAGATATTTTTAAAGATGGATTCAATTAAGGTAAAATATGTAGCTGATATAGATGAAGGGGCTCCGGCTATGGAGTTGGCCCGTGATTGTGGAATAGAATGGACCTTAAATATGATGGAGGTTATTGAAGATAGAAGTTTAGATTTAATTTTAGAAGTGACAGGGGTAGCTGAAGTGTTAGAGAAAATAGAAGAAAATAAGGGCCAAAATACAGAGTTTATTAGTGGTGAAGGGTCTTTTTTAGTTTTTAATATAATAGAAGAATATAATCAAATGAAGGGCCAAATACTTAATGAAGTAATCAAACACTTAAATGATATTCACCAAGAGATTGAAGGTGATTCTCAGAGGGTGAATACTTTGCTAGCTCAGATTGAAAAGATAACTAAAAGTTTAAATATGTTGGCTTTAAATGCTTCTATTGAAGCAGTAAAGGCAGGCGATAGGGGTAAAGGCTTTTCAGTAGTAGCTAATGAGGTAAAGAAGCTTTCAAATCAATCTAATATTTTAGTACAGGATATTGAAGAGGTAAATAAAAATATTATCAATTTAAATGGAAATATAACTGATATAGTAGATGAGCTTAGTAATTAATAATTAATCATAAAGTGTCAGCGGGATTAAATTTGGTATTTACAATCTTATTTAGAAGCACTGACACTATTTTTATATTTTTCAACCTTGCTTTTGGATTATCCATCTTGCTAACTTTTGTTTTATGTTATTAGATAAATCGACAAATTGAAGACCTAGGTTGTAAAGACCTTCTTTAGTAGTCTCAATTCTGACTACTTTTCCTTTTAGAGATGTTTTTTCTTTAAAGCATGGAAGGTCTAATTGTAGATTAATATGATCCCCCGTTTTAATCTTCTTTAAGCTGTCTACTTGTATTTTAGCACCAATGAAACTTATATCTTGTAGCTTTCCATCTTTAAATTCTTCTTGTTGGCTTTTTTTATATTTAATATGTTGTTTTATAGGTATTCTAATTGCTTTTCTTCTTTGTATCTTATTTAAGGGTCCTTTTTGAATTATTATTAATACAGTAGCTCCTTTAAATCCATCTACTTCAACTGGAAGTTGGTATAAGCCATCATCTTCTTTAAAGGATAGGGTTAATAGTGTTTTAAGCTTAATAAAAGCAATTTCTTTAAGGTCAAGGTTAGGGTGAATTATCTCTAACTCAATTCTGTTACTATCTACTCCTATAATAAGCCCTTCAAATTCATTAACTCCTCTTAAATAATCAACCTCAGATATATTAAACTTACTGATACTTGCTAATTTTCCGATCTTTAATTTTTTATTCTCCATAGATAAGCCCCCTTTGAAATATTTATATATATAGATTTCTCCTAAAATTTGAATTCACCTGCCAAATTACCTTGTTATTCTTGATAATTTCTATGAAAATTAGATTTTTTCTGTAAAGTATGCTTAATTCTACTTTTATAGAATATAAATAAGGGAGAAAAGAATAGTAGGAGGGTTAAGATTAGTGAAAAGACTAGGTTAAATTCAAGGGAGATAGTAGACAAGTTTGGTATGGCTAAGGGTAAGATAGGGTATATCTTAATAGGACCTTTTTTATTTTTGCTTCTTATGCTGATACCTACCCTTGGTTTGACTTGGCAAGCCAGAGGTGGTTTGGGAATATTGTTGTGGATGGTCTTTTGGTGGACTAGCGCTTACATAGCTGTTGCAATTACTGCTTTTGTTCCTATAGCAGTAACTACCTTTATACCTATTGCCCCAGTAAGGGAGGTAGTGTCAGTATTTATTCACAGGATTGTAATTTTAATTTCAGTAATTGGTTGATTAATTGCATCAGCCCTTTCGTTCTTATTTAATACCTACTTAACTATGGTGGGTAATATAGTTAAGAGCAAAAAGAATAAAGAATAAAAGAGAAGATGGCCATATATAATGTACCCTATAAGATGGACACTGGAAAAAAGAGTGCCACTTATAGGGTATGTTTTTTCAGATCACTATTCCTTAGGTTTATTGTCGTAATTATATTATACACTATTTAATTTATACGACAACTATCCTAATAGGATTACTAAGTGGTACGAAACTCCTATCTCTATTATAGATAGTTTTGTTCTTAAATTCTACACTGTCATATTCTATGGTGCTAGCTCTTCAGAACGAGTTAGGTATTTATGGAAGAAGTACTCAAAAGCTGCCACAATTAATCCTAGAATAAAGACTGCAGTAGAGCTTATTAGAAAGTTTGGTATTAAAAAGAGAGAAGAAGTAGGCTACTAAAGCTATTGTAATCCCATCTACAATAGAAGCAGTTATATTACCATAGGAAGGGAAGATAATAAGGTCACCTATTATATAATTTAGGGCTGTACTTAAGATAGAAACCCATAATATCCAACCTAGTGGGTTATTATCTATAAGATACAAGGTCATTACTAAGGCTACAAAAGTAGCTATAAACTTAACGGTTAATGTTAATGATGTTTTCACCTTTTCACCTTCTTATTAGTCATTATTCTGGTTGAAATTAGAAAAAGTATTCACAGGTTAGAAAGTAGTAATAAGGTGAAATTTTATTACTTTCATTAGTAACTAATGTAGCTATTACGAATATACTATATTGATATCTAGGAGAAAGTGGTAGGGTAATATGTCAAGAGAAAATTTAAACAAAAATTACCCAGTTAATTGCCTAAAATTAGGCATAGCACACCCATACCCTGTATAAATGGTTAAATTTAACAGAGCTATAGCTAGTTATAACATTACTAAAAATAAGTTATTAAATCTGGGTGTAAACTTAAATAACTTAATTTTAGAGAGATTCTTTATAGACTATTCTCTAAAAGTCTAGAGGTTTTAGGTCTGATAATCACCTCCAGATGAATTGAGGTACTGGGAAGGATCATAAAGCACATTATCGCGCAGCAGAACGAAAATAAGCCGTACTAACTTTCTAGCACTCAAAACTAATGCTCGCTTGTGTTTATGTTTAGTTGACTCTTTGTGCTTTTTAGAATAATAGTCTTTATATTCAGGGCAATAGTTTTTAACTGAATTGGCAGCTTGTATCAAGTAATATCTGAGATATTTATTACCATATTTACTCATACCAGTTTCATCACTTTTGTAGTCATTAGATTGCTTATGATTCCAAACTAAGCCAGCGTATTTAGCTAGTTTAGCTTCATCAGTAAAATTCGATATATTGCCAATTTCAGCAATTATACCGGAAGTGAAGATTGGTCCAATACCAGGTATAGAATCTAGAGTCTGTTGAAACTTAGAGACTTCACGCTCAATAGCTTTATTGACACGTTTTAAACTACTTTTTAAAGCTTTAATTGTATCTAAAGATGTCTCTAAAGTTAGATTAACAGCATCTTGAATATCACGGTCAATATTATAGCAATTACGTGCAATTCTTTTGATTTCTTTAGCGTAGCCTTCGGGATCAGAAAATCTATTTTTACCTTTTTCAACTAAGAAATCAATTAATTCTTGAATA
>NZ_KI912097.1:191672-316719 GCF_000517025.1 Halonatronum saccharophilum DSM 13868 | reverse complement strand
TTAACATCATAATCTGCAAGTAATTGATCGTAAGCGATAAAATTTAGCAGATGAAAATGATAGTTAGAAGTAGCTTCAACACCAAAAAATTAATGCACTTAAGTTATTAGTTTCTAGATGTTTAAGAATAAGTTTAACTAGCTTATTTGCTCCTGATTTATTATTATCAAAACACTTGGTATCAAGCTTAGTACCATCGCCAAGTAAGAAGCAAAAATAATTATTATCAGAGCTGACATCACAACCTACGTATAAAGTATTATTATTCATAATTAAAACCTCCCAGAGAATTTGAATTAGTTAAGTAAGTGGGCTAGACTCCCTAGTTTTCATACCCACTTCATCCTCGCTTCTATTAGAGATGAAGTCTAAGTGTTTTAAATGAGACTAACCTGCTGCATTTAGTCTCACACTTAAACACTCTCACGGTAGGGGTAAGAAGTTAAAGCACGAAACTAGAAGTAACAGACTTTAAATAGCAGTCAAGCTGCACGGAGTGTTAGTTATTTACCCAACCTAATAATATAAGTCTAGAAAGTTTTAGCCCAAAAATCAAGATTAAAAATTAAATATCTTAATAATATTATACGAGGAGTGTTTAGATGGGGAATTATCCAAGAATCCAAGAGTCAACTTCTAACTGCCCAGAAGGAACTAGGGCTTATACTGTGCAGGCTGGAGATACTTTCGATAGTTTAGCAAGGCGGTTTAATACTACAGTTGCAGCTATTGTAGCTGCAAATCCAGGAGTGGAACCTGATTTTCTTCGCGTGGGCCAACGAATTTGTATCCCTGAAGATGTTGGACCACTATGTCCTGAAGATAATTATTATACTATCAGAAGAGGAGATACCTTTTATAGTATAGCTACAAGGTTTAATATTAGTCCGGAGGAGCTTAGAGAGGCCAATCCAGTAGTCAATGAAGATCGTTTAAGAGTAGGTCAGATAATTTGTGTTCCAGCAGAGCCACCAACACCACCGGCAAGGTGCCCAAGAGGGACTATGGCTTATACTGTTAGGCGTGGTGATACTTATTTTTTAATTGCTAGAAGATATAATACGACTGTTGCGGATCTAAGAAGGGCCAACCCCGGGGTCAACCCTGATGCCCTTATCATTGGTCAAAGACTTTGTGTACCAACAGAATCATAGTTAAGAGTTAAGAGGTCATCCGGATGGGTGGTCTCTTTTCTAGTGTGGTTATATAGTAATAAAGCGTAGCTTTATTACTGGTGATGAGTAATCAGTAATGAGTAATGGGTAAAACCTTAAGAAAACAGAAACCCCTTTGTTACCTAAGACTTATAAGAGGTTTTGAGATTTTGACTTTACTCATTACTCTTCACTCATTACCCATTACTAGTGGCACGAAAGTGACACTTTATTACTATTAAGCGTAAGCTATGCCTATATCAAATCAAAAAAACTTGATTTTTTTCACAGGTTGAAGTATAATAATAAAAAACATTTCAAATAATGAAATTACATTTCACACATTGAAAATAGAAACATAAAGGAGGAGAGTAGAGATGGTAAAAGAAGTGGGAATACCCAAACAAGAGGGGCTTTATTACCCTGAATATGAAAAAGCCAATTGTGGTTTTGGATTCATTTCTCATATAAAAGGGGATAAGAGCCATCAGATTATTGAACAAGGATTAGAGATTCTTTTGAAATTAGATCATAGAGGAGCTGTAGGTGCTGATCCTTTAACTGGTGATGGTGCGGGAATACTTATTCAACTTCCTCACCAATTTTTGACCAAGAAGATGGGAGAGAAAGGTATAGACCTACCTCAGCCTGGAGATTATGGAGTAGCTACTATTTTCTTACCAAGAAAGATGGATGAAAGATTGTTGGCCCAAGGAATTATAGAAAATGTGGTTCAAGAGGAGGGTCAGGAGATCTTGGGTTGGAGAAAGGTAGATATAAATGATCAAAATTTAGGAGAGACAGCTGCTAGTACCTTACCAGTTATTAAGCAGGTCTTCATTAAGAAAGCAGGTAACATAGATAATTTTGAATTGAAGTTGTATGTGATTAGAAGGATGATTGAGCGGAAAATAGAAGAATCTGAGATTAAGAACAAGGAGTCCTTTTATATACCAAGTTTATCAAGCAGGGTTATGATTTATAAGGGGTTATTATTAGCAGGTCAAATTGGAGATTTTTATGAGGACTTGCAGGACTCAGAGCTAAAATCAGCTATTGCTTTAGTCCATCAAAGATATAGTACAAATACTTTTCCGTCTTGGGATTTGGCCCAGCCTTTTAGATATTTGGCCCATAATGGTGAGATAAATACCTTAAAAGGGAATTTAAATTGGATGGCTGCTAGAGAACCTGACTTATATAATGAATTTTTAGGTAGTGAGATTAAGAAGGTTTTACCAGTAACAAATTCTAAGGATAGTGATTCGGCAAATTTAGATCATTTATTTGAGCTTTTAATTGCTTCAGGAATGACCCTGGTAGAGGCGATGACCTTCTTGGTTCCTCAAGCTTGGGAGAAGGATGATAGTTTGGATGATAAAATAAGGGATTATTATCAATATAATGCTGGTTTGATGGAACCTTGGGATGGGCCAGCAGCAATTGCCTTTACTGATGGAGTACAGGTGGGAGCTACTTTAGATAGAAATGGGTTAAGACCAGCCCGATATATAATAACTGACGACGATTTGATTATTATGGCTTCAGAGGTTGGAACTTTAGAAGTAGAAGGGTCTAAGGTTATAAGAAGTGGTAGATTACAGCCTGGGAATATACTACTTATAGATACAAAGAAAGGAAAGGTTCTCTCAGATAAAAAGATCAAAGAGGAATTAAGTACTAAGCTTCCCTACAGTAAGTGGGTTGAGGAAAATAAGAAGTATTTAGATGATTTGGTTGGAGGTAACGAGCGTTATGGTCATGATTTTGAGACTTTATTAGATAGGCTAAAAGCTTTTGGTTATAGTAGAGAGGATTTGAGTGTTGTGATAGGGCCAATGGCTCAAAATAAAAAGGAATCTATTGGTTCTATGGGTAATGATGCACCTTTAGCCGTTCTTTCCAATAAATCTAAATCATTGTTTAATTATTTTAAGCAGTTATTTGCTCAGGTAACCAATCCACCAATTGATCCTATCAGAGAAGAGATAGTTACCTCTTTAAAGAGTTATTTGGGGATGAAAGGAAATATACTCCAAAGGGATGAAGAGAAGGCTAAGGTAATAGAGCTAGAGTCCCCAATTTTAACTGACGAAGAATTAGATAAGATTATTCACCTTAAAGATGAGAACTTTAGGGCCAAGGTAGTTCCTGCCTTATTTGATCCAGAAGAGGAAGGTGGACTAGAGAAGGGGTTAAAGAGATTATTTCATTATGTGGAAAATACAATTGAAGCAGGTTATAATGTAATCGTTTTAAGCGATAGAAAGGTAGATGATTTTAATGCTCCAATTCCAGCTCTGTTAGCTACTTCAGCCTTACACAATTATTTGATTAAGAAGAAGAAAAGAAATGGTATAGATATAATTGTAGAGAGTGGAGAAGTAAGGGAGGTTATGCATTTTGCCCTTCTTATTGGCTATGGTGCCTTAGCTGTCAACCCTTATTTGGCCCTTGAGACTATATCTTATATGAGTGAAAAGGAGCTTTATATAGAATATGGAGATAAGGATGTTTGTTTAGACAGAAAGAAATCTTATATTAAAGCTGTCAATAAGGGTCTGTTGAAGATAATGTCCAAAATGGGTATTTCTACAGTACAAAGCTATCGTGGAGCCCAGATCTTTGAGGCTGTAGGGTTAAGAGAGGACTTTGTAAATAAGTACTTCCCTGGAACTACCTCTAGAATAGAAGGGATTGGAAGTGATGTTTTAGAGAAGGAGGCTATCAATAATCATAGGTTGGCTTTTAAGAACTTAAGATCTACTAATGAAGGTATATTAAAGAATGAAGGAGAGTATAAATGGAGGGCCAAAGGTGAGCACCATTTATTTAGCCCAGAGGCTATAGCAAAATTACAGCATGCCGCTAGAACCAATGATTATAGCCTTTATAAAGAGTATACTGAGCTTATTAATAATCAAAGCAATAATTTATCTACTATTAGAGGTTTGTTAAAATTTAAAGATATAAATCCAATTCCTATTGAAGAGGTTGAATCTGTGGAAGAGATTAGAAAGCGCTTTGTAACTGGTGCTATGTCCTATGGTTCTATCTCTCAAGAGGCTCATGAGACTATTGCTAAAGCTATGAATGCAATTGGTGGTATGTCTAACTCTGGAGAAGGTGGAGAAGATCCAGCTAGATTTAAGGATGATCGTAGAAGTGCAATTAAGCAGATAGCTTCAGGTCGTTTTGGTGTAACGACTGAATATTTGGTAAATGCAGATGAATTACAGATTAAGATGGCTCAAGGGGCCAAGCCAGGAGAAGGTGGACATTTACCAGGTCATAAAGTAAGTGAAGAGATTGCTAGGGTAAGACACACCTCTCCAGGTATAGATTTGATATCTCCGCCACCTCACCATGATATTTACTCGATTGAGGATTTGGCCCAGCTGATCTTTGATCTAAAGAATGTAAATCCTGATGCTCGGGTCAGTGTTAAGTTGGTATCAGAGATTGGAATTGGGACAATTGCAGCAGGTGTATCTAAGGCCCATGCCGATATGATATTGGTATCAGGTCATGATGGAGGAACTGGAGCAGCTCCTCTTACTTCAATAAAGCATGCTGGTCTACCTTGGGAGTTAGGTTTAGCTGAGACCCATCAGGTTTTAATTAAGAATAATTTGAGAGGAAGAGTTAGAGTTCAGACTGATGGTCAATTAAAGACAGGTCGTGATGTTGCTATAGCAGCCTTGCTTGGTGCTGAAGAGTATGGTTTTGCAACTTCTTCTTTGGTTGTGCTTGGATGTATAATGATGAGAGCTTGCCATAGTAATACCTGTCCTGTAGGTGTAGCAACTCAAGATCCACGACTGAGAAAGAGATTTGCTGGAAAAGTAGAAGAATTAATTAATTTCTTTACCTTTATAGCTCAAGACTTACGTGAAATCATGGCTCAGTTAGGATTTAGGAGCATTGATGAGATGGTAGGTAGGGTAGATAAGTTAGAAAGCAATGAAGCTATTAAGACTTGGAAGGCAGAAGGTATTGATCTATCTAAGATACTCCATAAGCCAACCTTACCTAAAGAGATTGCTGGAAGGTGTGTTCAAAGTCAGGACCATGGGATTGATAATGTTCTTGATAGGAAGTTAATAGAAAAGACAAAGCCTGCATTAGAGGAAAGAAAGAAGGTTGAGCTTAATCTACCAATTTATAATACAGACCGTACTACTGGAACAATGTTAAGTGGTGAGCTTGCTAAAAGGTATGGGGCCAAAGGCCTTAAAGACGATACAATTAAGCTTAATTTCAAAGGTTATGCAGGTCAGAGTTTTGCAGCCTTTGGTATGCAAGGCATAACCTTTAACTTAGAGGGCCAAGCCAATGATTATATAGCTAAAGGTCTCTTTGGGGCTAAGGTAATAGTTAAGGCACCTAATGATGTCAGTTATATCCCTCATCAGAATATAATTGGAGGTAACACCATCCTTTATGGAGCAATTAGAGGAGAGTTATATTTAAATGGTTTAGCTGGTGAGCGTTTTGCAGTTAGAAATTCTGGTGCTAAAGCTGTTGTTGAAGGTATAGGAGATCATGGATGTGAGTATATGACAGGCGGAAGGGTTGTAATCTTAGGAGAGACAGGGCGTAACTTTGGTGCTGGAATGAGTGGAGGTATAGCTTATGTTTATGATAGTGATTGTAAATTTGAGAGAAGAGTAAATAAAGGTATGGTTAACTTGGAGTCTTTAGATATTGATGATAAGAAAGAGATTAAAGAGTTAATTAACAATCACCTTAAATATACAGGCAGTTTAAGAGCCAAAGAAATTTTAGAAGGTTGGGATGAAAAAGTTAATAACTTTGTCAAAGTTATCTCTCCAGCCTACAAGAAGCTAGTAGCCAAGACAAAGGGGGGAGAATAATGGGTGAATTAGGAGGATTTCTAAAGTATAATCGAAAAGAGAAGAATAAGCGTTCAGTACAAGAGAGAGTAAAAGATTACAAGGAGGTCTATAAGCCCTTTGGTAAAAAATACCTTTATGAACAATCGTCTAGATGTATGGATTGTGGAGTTCCTTTTTGTAACTTCTCTTGCCCAGTAGATAATTTATGTCCAGAGTGGAATGATTTTGTTAGTAATGGTGAGTGGGAAAAAGCATTAGAGGTATTAGAGGAGACTAATAATTTTCCTGATTTTACCGGGCGTTTATGTCCTGCACCTTGTGAAGGAGGTTGTGTATTAGGCATAAATGACCTACCAGTAACGATTAAGAATATAGAGCTTGCTATTTCAGAAAAAGGCTGGGAAGAAGGTTGGATTAAAGCAAAACCTCCAAAGGTAAGAACGGGTAAGAAGGTTGCTGTAGTTGGTTCTGGACCTGCTGGATTGGCAGCAGCCCAAGAGTTAAACCGTAAAGGCCATTATGTAAGTGTCTTTGAAAGGGATGATAAAGCAGGTGGGATGCTTGTTTATGGTATCCCCGACTTTAAGATTGAGAAGTGGATAGTGCAAAGAAGAGTTGATCAATTAAGAGAAGAGGGTGTCGAATTCATCCTCAATACTGAGGTTGGCAAGGATTATCCTGCTCACAGATTAGAAGAAGAGTATGACGCTGTAGTCTTAGCTGGTGGGGCTCGTGAAGCTAGAGATCTTCCTGTTTATGGGCGGGATTTAAAAGGTATCCACTATGCTATGGAGTATTTAACCCAACAAAATGGGGTAGTTGCTGGTAAAGAAGTAGCTAAAGAAGATAGGATAGAGGCTAAGGGTAAGAAGGTTCTGGTAATTGGTGGTGGTGATACCGGTGCTGATTGTGTAGGTACAGCAACTAGACAGGGTGCCGAGGCTGTCTATCAGATTGAGTTATTGGAGAAGCCATCTAAGGATAGAACTTTAGATAATCCTTGGCCCCAATTTCCTCAAACTCTAAAAGTCTCTACATCCCACCAAGAAGCTGAAGTATTTGCAAAGGATGAAGATTTTGGAGTTAGAGAATGGTCCATTGCTACAAAGCGTTTTCTTGGTGATAAGGATGGAAAAGTTAAATCCTTTGAAGCAGTTAGGGTAAGTTGGATTGAAGGAGAAGATGGTAGAAAGCAGATGGAGGAGATTGAAGGTAGTGAATTCTCTTTAGATGTAGATTTAGTTCTCCTTGCTATTGGTTTTGTCCATCCAGAGCATGAAGGGATGTTAGAGGAGTTAGGATTAGATTTAGATGAACGCGGTAATGTAAAGGCAGACAATTATAGGAGTAATAAAGATCAGATCTTTGTTGCTGGTGATATGCACCGTGGTGCTTCTTTGATTGTTTGGGCGATTGTAGAAGGTAGAGAAGTAGCAGAGAGGGTAGATGAGTATTTATTAGATTAAGGCATACGGAACAAAGAGAGGGCTGACCAGAGGGTTGGTCCTTTTTTTCTTGTTATTATTTTGTCAAATAGCAAAACGGATATCTAACGTAAGTAATATCGAGTTAAAAGGAGATAATCTAATTAATTGATAATTTAAAGTCTTAGTTTTGGTAATAATAAGTTTGAAAAAGAATAAGGACTTTGATATGATTTTATCAAAGAAAGTGGTTTGAAATCGGAAATAAAGAGATCTTTATTTATTTCCTGCTTGAATGGCCATATTATTCAAGCCTATAAGTTTAAAAGTAAGTATCAAAATAATCGGCTTAAATATCTAAGCCAGTAAAGGAGGAGTAAAGAATGGAATTTATGAAAGTAAGTAATTTGGAAGAATTAGAAATTCTAATGGAAAAGGTAAGAGATGCTCAAGAGCAATACTCTACATATTCACAAGAGGAGGTAGATGAGATTTTTAGAAGGGCAGCTATCGCCGCTAATGATAAGAGAATTGAATTAGCTAGGTTGGCTGTTGAAGATACAGGAATGGGAGTTATGGAGGATAAGGTAATTAAGAACCACTTCTCAGCTGAGTTTATTTATAATAAGTATAGAGATGAGAAGACTTGTGGTCTTTTAGAGGATGATGCTTCTTATGGAATCAAGAAGATTGCTGAGCCAATTGGTATCTTAGCAGGGATCGTTCCAACTACCAACCCAACCTCTACAACTATCTTTAAATCTTTAATCTCTTTAAAAACTAGAAATGCAATCATCTTTTCACCTCATCCAAGGGCCAAAAGATGTACAATTGAAGCTGCTAAGACGGTCTTGAGAGCAGCTATTGAGGCTGGAGCACCAGCTAATATTATTGGATGGATAGATACACCTTCAATAGAGCTTTCCCAAGCTTTAATGAAGCATGATAATATTAGTATGATCTTAGCAACTGGTGGTCCTGGAATGGTAAAGGCAGCTTATTCATCAGGAAAGCCAGCTATAGGAGTTGGAGCAGGAAACACTCCAGCAGTTATCGATGAAACAGCACATATCAAGATGGCAGTAAGCTCAATCTTAATGAGTAAGACCTTCGATAATGGTGTTATCTGTGCTTCTGAACAATCAGTTACTATTGTTGATGAAGTTTATGAAGAGGTTAGAAAAGAGTTCTTAGAAAGAGGAGCTTATATCTTATCTCCACAGGAAAAAGAAAAAGTAGCAAAAGTACTATTAGTAGATGGACATATCAATGGTGATATAGTAGGTCAAAGAGCTTATGATATTGCTAAGATGGCAGGTGTTGAAGTACCAGAGGACACTAAAATATTGATTGGTGAAGTAGAAGAAGTTGGTGAAGCAGAGCCATTTTCTTATGAAAAGTTATCTCCAACTTTAGCTATGTATAAGGCGAAAGATTTTAAGAAAGCCGTCGATAATGCAGTAGCTTTAGTTAAATTTGGTGGAATTGGTCATACTTCAGTACTTTATACAGATCGAATCAATGATGATCGTAAAGATTACTTCGGTTCTAAGATGAAGACAGGAAGAATCTTAGTAAATATGCCTACATCACAAGGTGCTATTGGTGATATTTACAACTTTAAACTTGATCCTTCTCTTACTTTAGGTTGCGGATCTTGGGGAGGAAACTCAGTAAGTGAGAATGTGGGGGTTAAACATCTAATGAATGTAAAAACAATTGCAGAAAGAAAAGAAAATATGTTATGGTTTAGAGTTCCGGAGAAGATTTACTTCAAGTATGGTGCTTTACCGATTGCTTTAGGAGATTTAGAAGGTAATAAAAAAGCATTTATTGTAACTGATAAGCCTTTATATGATCTAGGATATACAGATAAAGTTACTAATGAGCTTGATAATTTAGGTATTGATTATACAATCTTTTCTGATGTAGAGCCTGACCCTACTTTATCTACAGTAGAGAAAGCTGTTAAGCAGATGAATTCCTTTAATCCAGATATAATTATTGCTCTTGGTGGTGGATCACCAATGGATGCTGCTAAGATTATGTGGTTAATGTATGAGCATCCAGAAGCTGAATTTAAAGAATTAGCAATGACCTTTATGGATATAAGAAAGAGAATTTATAAATTCCCTGAATTAGGAAATAAAGCTTGCTTTGTAGCTATTCCAACTACTTCAGGAACTGGTTCAGAGGTAACTCCTTTTGCAGTAGTTACTGATGATAAGACAGGAATTAAGTATCCGATTGCAGATTACGAATTAACTCCAGATATGGCTATAGTTGACCCAGATTTAGTTTTAACTATGCCACCTAAGTTAACTGCTTACTCTGGTCTTGATGCACTAGTTCATGCGATTGAAGCTTATGTATCTGTATTCTCTAATGAGTATACTAAAGGTCTAGCTCTAGAAGCTATAAGATTAATCTTTAAGTATCTACCTGACTCTTATAAAAATGGTGCCGATGATAGAAAAGCAAAAGAGAAGATCCACTATGCATCAACAACTGCTGGTATGGCCTTTGCTAATGCGTTCTTAGGAATTTGTCACTCCTTGGCCCATAAGTTAGGATCAACTTTTGAATTACCACACGGTTTAGCAAATGCTTTATTGGTTAATCATATAATTAAGTATAATGCTGATGAGAAGCCAGTTAAGCAGACTGCTTTCCCACAATACAAATATCCTTTAGCTAAGACTAACTATGCTAAGATAGCAGATCACTTAGGTTTAGGTGGTAATACTGAGGATGAGAAGGTAGACTTATTAATTGACGCTATTGAGAGATTAAAAGAAGAGCTTGATGTGCCAGCTAATATTAACGAAGCGGGAGTATCTGAATCTCACTTCTACAGAAAGTTAGATAAAATGTCAGAACTTGCTTTTGATGATCAATGTACAGGAGCTAACCCTAGATATCCATTAATAAGCGAGATTAAAGACCTTTATATCAAAGCTTTTAATGATAAAGAGGAAAATAAGGAAGAAAATAACGAAGAGAATTAATAATACCTAAAAGCTAATGCTCATATGAGCATTAGCTTTTTTCTTGATATCTAAGTAATCTTCCCCCTATTTGTTAGACAGTGAGTTAAGGTGTATAATAAAGTTATTCAAAGGGGGAATACACATGAGCAAACCTAAAATAAAACGTGATGAACAATTTAAACGTGATGCTGTTGAATTAAGTCTTAAATCTGATAAAAATTGTAAAGATATTGCTGAAGATTTAGGTGTTAGTTATAATGCACTAATTAGATGGCGTAAAGAGTATAGAGACAAGGGTAATTTAGCTTTCCCAGGCAATGGTAAACAAAATCTTTCTCCTGAAGAACAAGAGATTATAAAACTAAAAAAAGAACTAAAAATTGCAAAAGAAGAACGCGACATTTTAAAAAAAGGCGGTAAGCATCTTCTCGAAGAAACCACAGTAAAATATGGTTTTATCCGAGATCACAGCAATGAATTTGCTGTGGAGAGGATGTGTAAAGTTTTAGAAGTATCTCGGTCAGGATATTACAAATGGTTAAAAAGAAAACCAAGTAAAAGAGAAGAAGAAAATGAAACTTTAAAATTTAAGGTAGCTCAAATATATTGGCAGAGCCGTGGGACTTATGGTAGCCCTAGAATCTACAAACAGCTTAAGAAAGAAGGCATTATATGCAATAAAAAACGAGTAGAAAGATTAATGAAAGTATTAGGATTAAAAGCTATACAAAAGCGTAAATTCAAAGTTACAACAAATTCTAATCATAACCTGCCAATAAAAGATAATATTCTTAACCGAGAATTTGATGTATCTCAAAAAAATAAAGTCTGGGTCTCAGACATCACATATATTCCTACTCAGGAAGGTTGGCTTTACCTTGCTGTCATAATAGATCTATATTCTCGTAAAGTTGTTGGTTGGTCAATGGATAGCACAATGAAAAAGAATCTTGTAATAAATGCTCTTAATATGGCTCTAAACAATCGCCAAGTCTCAAGAGGACTTATATTTCATTCAGATCGAGGAAGTCAGTACGCTAGTATAGAATTTCAAGAACTATTAATTGAAAATGGATTTAAATCATCAATGAGTCGTAAGGGTAATTGCTGGGATAATGCAGTGTCAGAAAGCTTTTTTGGAACATTGAAAACAGAATTAATTCATCATAATAACTATATAACAAGAGCTCAAGCAAGAAGAGATATATTTGAATATATTGAAGTCTTTTACAATAGATTTAGAATGCACTCGACTTTAAATTATAAAAGTCCAGAAAAATACGAAAACGAGAGAAAAGCCACTAAACTTAGTGTCTAATTTAATGGGGGAACCTCAAAGTGTTTTAACTATTAAAAAGTTTATTATATCTAATTTAAAATAAAAATATAAATTACTTTTGAACTGTAGCTTTATAGGTGAAGTAAAAGATAAAAGTAAATATATTATTAATAATTTTAAAAGAGTTATTTGTTTTAATGAAAACAATTGAGAGGATTTAAAATATATATTGTCGTTTAAGCAGGGGGATTGTCGGATGATATAGAATATATAAAATAGAATTCAATATTATTATAGGATTAGTTCTACTATTTATAATGAATATTGTTATGGCAAGGAACGAATTTAGCGACTTATTTTTTATCTCAAGCTAAAGTTTTTTATTTAGTGTTAAATAATATTTTTAAAAATAAGGTATTTTGTGAGGAGGTTGTTTATGTTTAAATCATTAAAAGTTAAAATAACATTAGTTTTTGTATTAGTTGTAATGGCTATTATTTTTACAATTGGTTCTACATTATTTTTTACTGCAAGTAGGACTATGAACAATCTTTCTAATGGACTTAATGCTGAAATTATTAGAACATACTCAAATAATATTGAGTCATTATTAGAGAGGAAAATTTCAGAAACTAGAATAATAAGTCAGAGTGCTGATGTAAAAAGCATGAATCCTAAGAAAGCTCAAACTATTTTAAGTGATGTTTTAAAAGAATCGGATTTTGGAACATTAGCTATAGTATTTCCAGATGGAATAGCTTATGATTCTGATATGTCTGTTTATGATTTTAGCTCTAGTGCATATATGAAACCTATCTTTGAAGAAGGAGAAGATTTTTATATAACAAATCCTTTTCCTAGTTCTATTAATGGCAGACTATTAATAGTAGTTGCTCATAGTATAAAAGACAGTAGTGGCAATAATATAGGAGCAGTTTCAGGTTCTATGTATTTAGATCAAGTAGTTAGTATACTTAAAGGAATCAATATTGAAGATGCTGGCTTTGGTTGGTTATTGTCTGAAGATGGTAGTGTTTTAGCTCATCCAGAGGAAGGATTTAGTGGTAATAATATATCTTCAATAGATGAGTATTCAAACATTAATATAAGTGAAATAGCTAATAAAAATATTGGTCTTAAGCGTGTTATCATCAACGGAGAACCATCTATTATTTTACATTCTAAAATAAAAAATTCGCCGGGGTGGCATTTAATGATTGAGGTTAGTACAGGAGAACTACTTTCCGGTCTGAATACTTTTAGGAATATTGTTATTATAATAATTTTTCTTGCAATTATAATAACTATAATAGTATCTTTAATTGTTGCTAGAAGTATAGTCGATCCTATTGAAATTATAACTGAAGGTATGAAAAGGTTGTCTGATGGTGATTTTACCAAGGTTCAAGAAGAAAAGTTGACTAAAAGAAGAGATGAGGTTGGAAGCTTAGCTAAGAGTTTTAATAAGATAAGCTTTTCTATGCAAGAAATGATAAGTAAAGTTAATGAGAGTATAGAAAATATCTCTGCTTATAGTGAACAGTTATCAGCTTCATCTGAAGAGGGTAATGCAAGTATAGAGACTACAAGTGGATTAATTGAAAATATGTCTGTAGGTATAGAAGAAATTTCAGCATCATCACAGGAAGTAGCTAGCTTTTCTGAACAAGCTAATTTACAAGTGGATATAGGAAGTCAAAATATTAATTCTACAGTTAATAGTATTAAAGAGATTAATGGAATTGTAAAAGAAACTGCAGAAGTAATTAGTGAGTTTGATCAAACATCTTCTGAAATAGGACAGATTGTTGAATTGATAACTAATATAGCAGAACAGACAAACCTTTTAGCTCTAAATGCAGCTATTGAAGCAGCTAGGGCTGGAGAACATGGACACGGTTTTGCTGTAGTAGCAGATGAGATAAGAAGTTTAGCTAGTGAAACTTCTAAGGCAACAGAGAAAATTTCTAATTTAATATCTAAAATTCAAATGCAAGGAAAAGAAGAACTTAAAATGATAAAAAATGTAGAAATAAAGACTAAAGAGGGAAAAAATATAATTCAAAATACAGGTGAAGTTTTTAAAACGATTAAAAAATCAGTAGAAGAAACCTCTTTACAGATAGAGCAAACTGCTAAAGCTAGTAATAAATTAGCGCAAAATAGTAATCAAATAGTAAGTTCAACTGAAGATATAAGTAGTATGTCTAGAGAAATATCTGATTCTTCGCAAGAATTAGCTCAAATGGCTCAAGAGTTACAAGAGTTGATATCACAGTTTAAAATATGAATTTGATTATTATATATTAGACTATGTATTAGTATAATTGTAGATGTTAATCAGGGAATAAAGTTAAACTTTATTCCCTGATTATTTAGAAAATTATTATTAAAATAAAACTATAAATATTGACATTTGAGAGATGTTTTTTTATAATATAATTAGCACTCACCTAAGACGAGTGCTAACAACAAAACCTTAAAGGAGGAGATAGGAATGTTTGATTTACAACCTTTTTTCAATAATCGAAGATCTAATTCTTTGTGGGATGGAAGTTCTGATCTCTTAGGATCAAGTTCAAACCTCTTCGATGAGTTTATGAACTCTAATCTATCACCTTTTAAGGTGGATATCCAAGAAGACAATGACAAGTACCTCTTAGAGGCAGAATTGCCAGGAGTGAAGAAGGAAGATATTAAGCTAGAGGTAGATGATCAGTATCTAAATATAATGGTAAGCAATAGTGAAGAGGTAGAGGAGAAGAAGGATAACTATATTCGCAAAGAACGTAGAGCAGGTAGTTATAGCAGATCCTTTAGAGTAGGTAATATCGTTGAAGATAAGGTTGAAGCAGAATACAACAATGGTATTCTAGAGGTGATTTTACCTAAGAAAGAGATTGAAAAAGATGATGGAAAGAGGGTAATTGACATTAAATAAAAAACTTTAAAATCAAAGGTGTTTGCAGCAGCGCCCTGAGGGCTATGATTTTTGTCGACCGAAGAAGTAATCTTGGGTTGATTAGATCTGATAAGAGCTGATGAAATTCTATTTTAGGAATCGGGAATCCGGAATCAGTAAGTTCAAAATCTTTAAGTCCTTGATTTTGATCTGTACAGACTTCAGACTCTTGGTTCCTGACTCCAGACTCCTGCTTTAAATCAGATTTAATCAGCTCTTATCACTTTTTATCTGTGCCAAGCCTTTGAACTAAAGATTTTAAGAAACTAAAGGTTAAAGGCTTTTGCGCAGACTAAGTTCGGATAAGTGCCGACAAGGTCAGGACAAGAGATTAAATAATTAAAATTAATAAAGATTTAGTTAGATTTTAGATTCGCTTGATTCGTGCGATTCGTTGCTACTTAGTTTTTGAATTTAGGTTTTAAGGTTTTAGCACACCCTACGATTTTTTAAAGAACTAAAAACTCTCCGTAATAAAGATCACTTGCTCAAGGCTCATAGCTTAAAAAAATAAAGAGGTGATAACTTATGAAGATGGATAAGTTTACAATAAAGGCACAAGAAGGAATTTTGGAGGCCCAGCATTTGGCCCAGGATAATAAAAACCAAGAGGTCTATCCAGTACATCTTCTGTTGGCCCTGATAAGAGAAGATGACGGAATAGTTAAACCGATACTTCAGAAGTTAGGAGTTAAGATTGAAACTTTGACTAAGGAGTTAGAAGGGAAGGTAGATAAGCTACCTCAGGTTTATTCTGAAGGTGTAGAACTTTATACTTCACAAGAGTTGGCTAGAGTATTACGAGGAGCAAAGAAAGAAGCCCAGAAGTTGAATGATGATTATATATCTACTGAGCATCTTCTCTTAGCTATATTAGCAGAAGCTTCAGTAGGAGAATTACTTAAAGAAAAAGGGATAGAAGCTAAAAAATTAAAGGATTTAATTGAAGAGATTAGAGGTGGTGAGAAGGTGAGAAGTCAAGGTGCTGATTCTAATTATCAAGCATTAGATAATTATACTATTGATCTGACAGAGCTGGCTAAGGAAGGTAAGCTAGACCCTGTAATCGGTAGAGATGAGAAGATTAGAAGGGTTATGCAGGTTCTTTCTCGTAGGAGAAAGAATAATCCTGTTCTAATTGGAGAACCAGGTGTTGGAAAGACAGCAATTGTAGAAGGGTTGGCTCAAAGAATAGTTAACGGTGATATACCTGGGAGCTTAAGAAATAAGAGGGTTATCTCTTTAGATATGGGGGCCTTGGTAGCTGGGGCCAAATATCGTGGCGAGTTTGAAGAGCGTTTAAAATCGGTACTAAAGGAGGTCAAGAAGGCAGAGGGTAATATCATCCTCTTTATTGATGAGATGCATACCCTAGTAGGGGCGGGTGCTACTGAAGGGGCTATGGATGCAGCCAATCTCTTGAAACCGGCTTTGTCTAGAGGTGAACTTCATTGTGTTGGAGCAACTACCCTAGCTGAGTATAAGAAGTATATAGAAAAGGATGCAGCCTTGGAGCGGAGGTTCCAGCCTGTCTTAATCGATGAGCCTTCTATAGAAGATACAGTATCTATATTAAGAGGATTAAAAGATAAGTATGAGATACACCATGGAATAAGAATACAGGATGGTGCTTTGGTAGCAGCAGCCAAGCTGTCTGATAGATATCTTAGTGAACGATTTTTACCTGATAAGGCCATTGATTTAATAGATGAAGCTGCTTCTAAGTTAAAGATAGAGATAGATTCTATGCCTATAGAGATAGATGAGCTTGACCGAAGGTTAAGGAGGTTAGAGATAGAGAAAGAGGCTCTAAAGAAGGAAGATGATGAGGGAGCCTTAAAGAGGTTAGAGGAGATAAAGGAAGAGATAGTTAACTTAAAGGATAAGATAAATCCTTTAAAGGCAAAGTGGACTAATGAGAAGGAAGTTCTTAAAGAGATTGGTGATTTAAAGGAAGAGATTGAAGAAACTAAGATTAAGGCAGAAGCTGCTGAAAGAGATGCTGATTATGAAAGGGCAGCAAGGTTAAAGTATGGTGACCTTCATGAGTTGAACTTAAAGCTAGAAGAAGCTATAAAGAAAGCAGAAGAGTTGAAAGGAGAGCGCCACCTTTTAAAAGAAGAGGTTGGTGAAGAAGATATAGCTCAAGTTGTAGCATCTTGGACTGGGATTCCTCTTACTAAGGTAATGGAAGGTGAAAAGCAGAAATTATTACATTTAGAAGAGGAGCTATCTAATAGGGTAGTTGGACAGAAGGATGCCATTAAAGCTGTAAGTAATGCCATTAGAAGGTCTAGAACAGGATTACAAGATGATAATAGGCCTTTGGCTTCCTTTATTTTTATGGGGCCAACAGGTGTAGGAAAGACTGAGCTTGCCAAGACTTTAGCTAAGTATCTCTTTGATGACCAAAGGTCTATGATAAGAATGGATATGTCAGAATATATGGAACGTCATTCTGTAGCCAAACTGATTGGATCCCCACCGGGATATATCGGTTTTGAAGAAGGGGGTCAGCTGACAGAGAAGGTTAGAAGAAATCCTTACTCTGTACTTTTATTAGATGAAATCGAGAAGGCACATCCAGATGTCTTTAATATCTTACTTCAAGTCTTAGATGATGGAATCTTGACCGATAGTCAGGGTAAAGAGGTTGACTTTAGAAATACTGTCATAATTATGACCTCAAATATCGGTTCTCAATTCATCCAAGATATTGAAGATGAGCAAGAGAGGGAGAAGAAGGTGAGAGAAGCACTGAAAGCTCACTTTAGACCAGAGTTTATTAACCGTATAGATGATCAGATAATCTTTCACTCTCTAACTAAGGAGGATATAGAGAAGATTATTGAGATTCATTTAAGGGAGCTAAGAGCTAAGTTGAGTGTTAAAGGCTTAGAGATTGAACTTAGTGATAAGGCAAAAGAAGAGATTGCTAACTTAGGTTATGATCCAGTCTATGGAGCCAGACCGTTACAAAGAGTGATTCAGAATTATATTAAAGATCCGTTGGCCCTTAAGCTACTAGAGGGTAAGATAGGAGAAAGAGATAGAATATATATTGGCTATAAAGATGGAGAATTTATATTTTAATCCTTATAATCGTTAGCTTTAAGCTATCAGACTTTAGCTAAAGTCTGATAGCTTAATATATTATTAATTTATATATTTAGATTCCTTTCTTTACATATCAAGGTATCTATAATAAAATATTATATAGAAAAATTAAATTATAAATCAATAAGAGACATAGGAGGGCGAAGTTATGGGGATTTCATGGAAGAAGAGATTTGAGATAGGGGTTGAAGAGATTGATAAGCAACATAAAGAGCTTTTTGAACAGACTGAAAGGTTACTCAAAGCTTGTCAAGAAAAAAGAGGATCAGAGGAGTTAGAATCATTACTAGAATTTTTAGGTAATTATGTACAAACTCACTTTGAGACAGAAGAGAAGTTACAGAAAAAGTATAATTATCCGGATTATAAAGAACATAAGAAAGCTCATAATGATTTCGTGAAAAAGATAGAAGAATTTAAGCAAGAATTTAAGGAAGGTAAAAAGAATGTAGCTTCCTTAATGAGGTTAAATAGAACAATAACTAGATGGTTAGTTAATCATATTAAGAAGGAAGATCAAGGTTTGGGAGATTATATAAAGGGTAATAGTTAGATTAAAAAGGAGAGCTGCAGCTCTCCTTTTTAATCTTTTAGATATTAAGCAGTTAACATAGCTCTACATTCTTGAGCACATTGTCTACATATTTCTGCACATGTTTGGCAGTGATTATCTTGGAATTTATCACATTCCTGGGCACAAGCTTCGCATATCTCAGCACATAACTCACAGACTTGAGCAGCATAGCGACTATTTCCAGACATATATTTAGCTGCTAGTGTACAGATATCTATACAATCTAGTAATAAGCTCATACAATCAACCCTTGCATCTACATCAGGTTCATGTAAGCAAGCATCTAAACAGAACTGACACTCACTCATACATATATTACATAGGTCTATGCACTCTTGGTATCTATCCATATGGGTTTCATAAATTGTTGCTGTAGTCAAATTGATCTCCCCCTTTTTTTATTTTTTAGTTTACGCTAATAGTATTAGACAATTAAATTATAAGTATACATTATTAGCTGCTGCTTTTAGCTAATAACTAGCAACTAGTAGCAAGTTTTTGTGTCATCACAGTACTACTTTATTAAGGAAAGTAATACCTTGTTTTAGATAAGGATGTGTGGTAATATATACTTATCGATAATGATTATAAATAGCTAATTTCGCTTTGAAGGTTAATGATCAGAAGAGAGGATTTGATATTATGGTGAAGAAGTTTTGGTCTAATTACAAGGTTTATTTCTTATTAATTTTCTTTTTAGGGATTGTATTAGTAGCTAGTCTTCCTATTTGGTCTATGAGTAGTCAACCTTTAGATGAAGCAGAAATAGAAGGGGAAGATGAGTTAGTAGTAGGTGTTAATTTAGGAAAGGTTGCTCCGGATTTTACTCTTTTGAATTTAGAGGGTGAGGAGGTATCCTTGTCAGATTATCGGGGGAAGAATGTTTTGATCAATTTTTGGGCTAGTTGGTGTCCTCCTTGTAGAGAGGAGATGCCTGATTTAATTGAATTTCATAATAAATATGATGATTTTGTAGTCTTAGGTGTTAACATAGGGGAACACCGGGATACGGTAAGGGAATTTATCAAAGGAGATAATTATACCTTTCCTATCCTTTTAGATGAACAAAGGGAGATTGCTAGAGATTATCTGGTAACGGTTGTTCCAACATCTTATTTTGTTGGCCCTGATGGAAAGGTTGACTATATAATGAGAGGTATGGTTACACTTTCACAGTTAGGTCAAATAAGGGATAATATCTTAAATAATGATGAGTAATAGAATAGAGTTTTATTAATTTTATCAGTATCAGAATTTAATTTCAGTAAAAGCTTGAGTATAGACACTAACACTATATAAAATTATCTGGAGGTGATAAAGTGGGTGAAGTTTCTTTAGTGGTTGCTTTTTTTGCAGGTCTAATATCTTTTTTATCTCCTTGTGTTCTGCCGCTAGTACCTGCTTATGTTGGTTATATAAATGGGGGAGCTAAGCAGAGAACAAATTTATTTACTTTAATCAGGTCTCTTTCATTTGTACTTGGTTTTTCTATAGTCTTTATCTTAATGGGTGCTTCGGCAAGTTATCTGGGCCAACTCTTTGCTTATCATAGGCAGTTGCTTACCAAAATAAGTGGTATATTGATTATAATATTTGGTTTTCATATGTTAGGGGTCTTTAAGATTAATTTTTTATATAGAGAATTTAGATTTAATTGGGCTCAAAAGGCTAAAAGTTCATTTTCCTCTATTTTGATGGGAATGGCCTTTGCTGCAGGGTGGACCCCTTGCGTTGGGACAGTCTTAGCTTCTATATTATTATATGCAGGGAGTACAGCTACAATTGGTAGGGGGATAGTTCTTTTAGCTTTTTATTCATTAGGTTTGGGAATTCCATTTATTATGACTGCTTTATATGTAAATAAATCTTTATCATTATCAAGTGATTATAATAAGTACCTTCCGCTTATTACTAAGTTTAGTGGGTTTATTATGATTATTTTTGGGGTTTTGATCTATTTTGATAAGATACAAAGAATAATTCAGTTTTCAATTTTTAATTACATCAATTGGTAAAGATTAAAAACTGA
Organism: Halonatronum saccharophilum DSM 13868; assembly: GCF_000517025.1. Classification (GTDB taxonomy): domain Bacteria; phylum Bacillota; class Halanaerobiia; order Halobacteroidales; family Halobacteroidaceae; genus Halonatronum; species Halonatronum saccharophilum. Next base: position 296,331 of record NZ_KI912097.1, on the reverse strand, counting down.
CTTTATATAAAGGCAGTTTTTTTATTGAAAAAAAGTAAGTATATGTTATAATTGATAGTAACAGTTATCAGTTATACAACTGATTAAAATAATTAAAAAGGAAGTGATTAAGATTAATAATATAACAATTGCGTTTTTACTAACATTTTTAGCAGGTTTATCTACAGTAGTAGGAAGTGTGATAGCCTTTGGTTTTAAGAAGACAAATAAGGCTTTTTTATCAAGTTCTCTAGGCTTTTCGGCAGGGGTAATGATCTATATCTCTTTTGTAGAGTTATTAGATGAGGCTAAAGAGTCATTGGTAGATCATTTAGGTGCTACTACTGGTGAATGGGCTACAGTTGGGTTCTTCTTTTTAGGTATCTTAGTTATTGCCCTTATCGATAAAATGATACCAAATCACGAGAATCCTCACCATGTTTGGGATGAAAAGAAGGTTGAAGGGCTGAGTTCAAATAAGGAGATTGACATTGAGGATAAAGCATCCTTACACAGAACAGGAGTTAAGTCTGCTTTGGCACTTGCTATACATAACTTCCCTGAGGGGTTAGTTACCTTTGTTGCTGCAATGGTAGATCCAGCCTTGGGACTATCTATAGCTATTGCTATCGCTCTTCATAATATTCCTGAAGGTATTGCTGTATCTGTTCCGATATATTACTCTACAGGTTCTAAGAAGAAGGCCTTTGGTTATGCTCTATTTTCCGGTCTTGCTGAGCCAGTAGGAGCACTTATAGGTTACTTTGTCTTTAGTGCTTTATTAAACGAGTTATTCTTTGGATTTATCTTCTCCTTTGTGGCAGGTATAATGGTCTTTATATCTATTGATGAGTTATTACCTACATCTAGAAAATATGGAGAAGGACATAAAGAGATTTATGGATTTGTTCTTGGAATGGCAGTAATGGCAGTTAGTTTAGTTTTAATTTAGATTAAGTTACGAGGCAGTCTCTTTTTAAAGGGGCTGCCTCTTTTTTATTGTTTTAGTATGGAGTTATTACACTATATAAGTAATAAAGCGTAGCTTTATTACTGGTGATGAGTAATGGGTAATGAGTAATGGGTAAAACCTTAAAAAAACAGAAACCCCTTTGTTACCTAAGACTTATAAGAGGTTTTGAGATTTTGACTTTACTCATTACTCTTCACTCATTACCCATTACTAGTGGCACGAAAGTGACACTTAATTACTATTAAATTTCACAATATTAAAGACTAGTGAAATAAATCACAATCTAAAGAAGGTTTTTTTTTAGCTAAATAGAAATACTAGATGAGTAGAAGAACTTAGGAGGGATAGTATGAATAATGATAATTTGATTTGTAGAGGATATTGTATACATAAAGATAATATAAATGAAGTTAAGAGAAAAGAGTTGGAGGATAATACTATTAAGAGGTTGGCTGCTACTTTTAAGGTTCTAGGTGATCCAACAAGGATTAGGATAATTAATGCTTTAGCCAATAGAGAGTTATGTGTTTGTGATATCTCAGAACTTTTGGATATGAGCCAGTCGGCAATCTCGCATCAGCTTAGGAGGCTTAGAGATCTAAACCTTGTCAAATATAGAAAAGAGGGGAGAATAGTCTATTATTCTTTAGATGATGATCACATAGTAGGACTTTTTAATCAGGGGTTGGCCCATGTAATGGAAGAAAAATATAAATAATAATACCAAATAAACCCTTGAATTGTCTATATATATTTGTTATAATTTTCCATAGAGGGCTTAATAATTTCTTTTATGAATTATTATTATAGAATTATAAGCTATTTGAAAGTTTGGTTTTAATAGCTGTATATAATTATTTGTTAGAATGAATATCTTCTTATAGGAGGAATAGGTTATGATATTATCTAAAGATATAGATAGTAGTATAAGTCTTTATTATGGTAAGGAGCATTTTTTGGTTAAGACTGTTAATTATTTGTTAGAAGGTTTGGAAGAGGGAGAAAAGTGCTTTTATTCGGTGGCTAATAGCTTTGAAAAGAGGGTAATCAAGTTTATAGATAATGATTATATTGAATCTAAGCAGATTGAATTCTTTTCTATGAAGGATTTAATAGATATATATAAGCTCAAAGGAACTATAGGTTTAAAGGGCAGGATATCTAGCTTAGCTGAGACGTTATCGCAAGATGGCTACTGTAAGTGTAGATTAATAGCAGAAGTAGGTCATCTTATAAAGGATATAGATAATGAAAAATATTTAAACTTTGAAATCGAGTTATTAAAGACTTTGACAAAATCTAATATATCTTTAGTTTGTGCTTATGATGTTAGCCCTATATTTGAGGAAGATTATGAGGGCCAACCTTCTAATTTCAAAAATATATTAAATAAGACTCTTTCAAATCATTCTTATATCCTAGAAGGGGAGAAAGTTATAAATTAAATAAACTAAGAAGAGACACTCCTTTAAGTTAAAGGAGTGTCTCTTCTTAGTTTATTTTTCGATTTGATTTCTTTCTCTAAAGAAGAGGCTTATCGAATAGATACCTGCCAAGCCAACTAAAGAATAAATAATACGACTAAGAGCATTTAATTCACCAAAGCGAATACCTGATATAAATGCTACAAGATCAAAACCAAATAATCCGATTAGCCCCCAATTTAATCCACCAACTATTACAAGAATTAATGCTAATCTATCCACTTTTAAATCATCTCCTTTTATTAAGTGTCTGAGCTTATTATTCCTGAGATTTGATATATATATACAAAATATTTGTTGATTTAATTTGATTTTTCATTGAGATACTTTATAATAATCATAAAAGGATAAATTTTAAAGTCTAGGAGGCACTTTATGAGAGTTAAGAGATTAAAAGGTTTCAATCTAATATATAAAGATATTTTGAAAGTCTTTAAGTCTAGCTTAAATTGTAAAAAAACAAAGGAGCTTATTCAGGTATATAAGGATAAAGATAGAGTTAAGGAAACTAGAAGGGAAAGGAAATGGGAAGAAGTTCTTGCTTCTAATTCAGCTTATCTATTTATAATAAAATTGCTTTTAATAAAAGCAATAGAAGATAATAAGCTTGCTACCTTTTTAGAAATGAAAGATCTTTCAATAGATCAGATTATTAATAAAGCCTTTAAAGGTGAAGTTGATGATTTACTAATAGACCATAGATGGGAATTGTTACCTTATAATAAAAGCATAGAAGAAATCTACACCAGAGTAAAAGAGGCTGATATTGATTTGGATGGAAGTTCCTTAGGAGATATCTATCAGAGCTTAAGCACTCATAAGTCAAGGAGGGAAGAAGGGAAATTTTATACCCCGAAGGTAGTTGTTGATTATATATTAGAGGAGACTTTGGCTAAGGTAGATATTGTAGATAATATTTATTTGAAAATTTTAGATCCTTCTTGTGGGAGTGGATACTTTCTCTTTAAGGCTTATGATATTTTATATGAGAAATATTTAAGAGAAATTGATAGGTTAAAGTTAGAGTACCCGGATAAAGATTGGAACTTAAATTATATACATAGTCATATTTTAACTAAGAATCTTTATGGTATTGATACTGACGCTTTTGCCCTTCAATTGACTATTATAGGTCTTGTTTTTAAGAGGATAGGAGGAGAGTTAAGTAATTTAAATATAAAAAATAATGATATGCTAAAGGTTGATTCAGGTGAAAAATTTGATCTTATTATAGGTAACCCACCTTATGTTGGGCATAAGGAGTTAAAAAGAGATTATAAGGAATGGTTAAAGTTAAATTATTCAGTTTATGAAGATAAAGCTGATCTCTCTTATTGTTTTTTAGAGATGGGTTTAAATAGACTTAAAAGAGATGGAACTTTAATTATGATAACACCTAGGTATTTTTTAGAATCACCTACTGGAAAAAAGTTGAGAAGATACTTAAAGTCTGAATCTAAAATCGAAAGTATATTAGATTTTTATGGTCTGCAACTTTTTAAAGGTGTGATTGTAGATCCTATTATTATTAAGATGAGGTTATCTGAGGGGGAAGATGGTTTTATTGACCTAATCCGTTTAAAAGCTAATGCTTCTAATCTAAATGGAGAAGATTTATTTGCCCATATATTAAAAGGAGAAGAGCAGGAGTGCTATAAAAGGTATAGCGTTGAACAGGATGCCTTAGATGATGAGGGATGGAGGCTATTATCTGAAGATGAGATAGAGGTTATAGATAAGTTAGAAAGGGTTGGAGACATATATCTAGGTGATATATGTGATAGTGCACAAGGGATTATAACTGGATATGATAAAGCCTTTGTATTGTCTAAAGAAGAAGTGCTTGATCAGAATATAGAGAAGGATTTAATTAGGCCTTGGATTAAGAATAGTGATGTTGGTCCTTATAAGATTAGAAAAGCTAATAAGTATCTAATCTACACCGATAAAATAGGTGAGCGGGATAAATATCCAAAGACAATAAATTATCTTAAATCCTTTAAGCAAAGGTTATCTAAAAGAAGAGAGTGTAAGAAAGGTTTTATTCAATGGTATAATCTACAATGGGGTAGGGATGAGGATAAATTTAAGGCTAAGAAGATAGTTTATCCCTATAAAGCAACTAAAAACTCCTTTGCAATTGATCAAAACTCATATTATGCAAGTGCAGATATTTATCTTTTGACTACCAAAGAAGAGTATAGGGTCAACACCTCATTAGAAGAGATAGTTGGTATCTTAAATTCTAAGTTATATAATTTTTACTTTAAAAGTTATGCTAAAAAAATGAGTTATAGACTCTATGATTATTATCCTAATACAGTTTTGAGGATGAAGTTAAAGCTTAACCCTGCTGATAATAATATAGAGGAATTGGTTAAGGAGATAATGGATATCAAAGTTAAACTAGATAATTGTTGTATTGCTGATCTTTTAAAGTCTAATAGACCTTATTATGAAAAGAAAGATATATACAGAATCTATAATTCTTTTGTAAATGAGAAAAGTAGATTGAAGGTTGAGCTTAAGAATAAGGAGAGGATCTTAGATTATATCATTTATAAAAGGTATAATCTAGACCAGATAGGGATAAAGATAGTTGAAGATAATCAGCGGCAAGGAAAGTATGGTCTTTTGGAAGATAACTGGCTAGAAAGTTATTTTGATGGTGATTATGAAAGACTAATAGAAAATAGAGGAGAGATAGTTGATAATTTAAAAGAGAAGTTAACAAAGGATGAATTTATCCACTTACACCATAAGCAAGAACTTAGTCTAGAGGAGATAGGAGAGAGAGTTGGTGTAGAATACCAGACTTTGGCCCTGCTTAGAAGAAGGTATATTCAAGAGGCTGGTGAAGAGTTTTGGAAGTGTCATAATCTAAATTCCTTAAGAGATGGTATAGGTAGTTATTTGTTAGATCTGCTAGAGTCAATATTGTTAAAGAGGGGAAGTTATCTGAGTATAGAGCAACTTTATGATTCTTTAAAGGAAGACAAGGGAAATATTATGATGTTGGCCCTATTAAGTAAAGAAGCAAAGGATAAAAAGAGATCACTAAAGGATCTAATTTTTAGAAATAAGTATACTCTAAGAGAGTATAAAGTCAGGTTGAAAAAAGGACTTCCTTTAACTAAAAGGTTTATTAATTATAAAGGTTATAATATTGGATTAAGTAATTGGAGTAAAAAAGAGCATAATGTTTACTTTAAGGATGAGCAGTGAGCTAAAGAACAGTTAAGTTCACAAGGGATAAGGGAAGAGGAAAGGTAGCATAGGAGCACCTTTGAAATTGGAATCGCACGAATAGTTTATGGTTTTTTATAAACTATGAGGGCAGGTCCCTGTGCCTGCCCTTTATATATGTCATAGCCAGAGTGCAAAGAGCTGCGCTCTTTGCACGGCACACGGCACATTTTTAAGCAGTGATCAGAAATAATAATTATCAAGTAGCCCTTAATATGGGCTACTTTTTATATTTTTTAATAAGAATAAAATTAGTTGTTTAGTAAAATCTAATATAATAGATGGTTAAGGGTTAGAGTATTAATTATAAATGATAAAAGGGGGCTTAAAATGTCGAATCTATTTCTTAGAACTGTATATATTTATTTTATAACCTTAACGGCTATAAGGTTAATGGGGAAGAGGGAGGTAGGTGAGCTAAGCCCCTTTGATCTAGTTGTATCCTTGATGATTGCAGAGTTAGGAGTTATTGTAATTGAGGAGAGGAGTCTAACGCTTTGGCAAGGCATATTGCCTATCTTCACCCTGGCAGGTATTGAGATATTGATGTCTTATCTATCTCTAAAAAGTAATTTCCTTAGAAGAATATTAAATGGTAGACCTGTTATCTTGATAAAGAATGGGGAGTTGATGAAGGGTGAGATGAAGAAGTCTCGTTATAATATACATGATCTGATGAGACAATTAAGAAAGGAGGGGATCTTTGAAGTATCTGATGTTGAATTTGCTATTTTAGAAACCTCCGGAGAATTAAGTATTCTTCCAAAGTCTCAAAAGAGGGGATTAACCCCTGAACATCTGCATATTCCAACTGAGTATGAAGGTTTATCTTTAACTTTAATAGCAGATGGTGAAATTGATTATAATGCTTTAAATAATGCAGGCTTAGATGAAGAGTGGTTATTAAAAGAGCTAAGAAAGAGAGAGATAAATTCACCTAAGGATGTCTTATTAGCTACTTTAGAGAGTGATGGGAATATTTATATATCCACCAATGAGGAGTAAATTCAAGGGTGCAATTTACAGACTTGAAAAATATAGATTCTTAATAGTAATAGTATAATTGGTGGCTTGAGAAGAGATAATAAAAAGTAGGAGGTGATAAAGTGGCTAAGAAGAAGGGTGAAAAGAATGGTAAAAAATTAAATGAATATACTATCGATTATAATCCAGATGATTTTGAAGACTTTGAAATTGGTGAAGAGTTTAGTGCGAAAAAGGGGAAAAATTTGAAAGAAGTTGAAAATGAAAGGGATTTAAATCCAGATGACTTTGAAGATTTTAAGAAAAAGTAACTTTAATTAAGAAGCAAAAGTGTTAGTTGAAGATCAATTGATCTTTAACTAACACTTTTTTATAGCAATTTAATCTTGTAAATAGCTTTCATAAATTCTTAAAAGTTCTGAAACAGACCAAGCTTGGGCTGGACACCCTCTAGGTTCATGAGGGTAATCGCCGTCAAAGACTTCTGATATTGATCCTATTCCATAATGGTTTAAATGATCTTCAAAGGGTTCATACATCTTTCGAACCTTTTTCTTTGCTTCTTTAGAGAAGTTATTTACCTTAAGGTAACCTTCAAAGAAGTGTCCAATTGGCCAACCCCATACGGTCCCTTGGTGGTAAGCAGCATCTCTTATAGCTCTACGCCCTTTATAGGTAGGATGATAGCTAGAATCATCTGGAGACAAACTCCTTAATCCTACTGGAGTATAAAGCTTTTGATAGACCTTATCAATAACCTTCTTCTCCTTATCCTTATCAAGAAGAGAGTAAGGTAGGCTGACTACAAAGACTTGGTTAGGCCTTAAAGAAGAGTCCTTCTTTTCTTTGTTTATATAATCATAGAGGTATTGGCCTTCTTCATACCAAAATACATCTGTAAAATTATCTTTGATTTTTTCAATTATCTCTAAATTCTTTTCTTCTTCTCCTAGATCTCTTCCTAATTCGTTAAATATTACTAGAGCATTATACCAGAGGGCATTGATTTCGACAGCCTTACCATCTCTAGGAGTAACAACCCAATCTTCTATCTTTGCATCCATCCAAGTTAATTGTACTCCCTTTTCACCAGCATTTAATAATCCATCACCTTCATCCATCTTAATACCATAAAGGGTGCCTTTTTTGTGCTTCTCTAGGATATTATTTAGCTTAGGATAGATTTCTTTTATAAAAGCTATATCCTGGGTGTACTTATAATACTCTCTAATAGAATAGAAGAACCAAAGAGAAGCATCAACAGTATTGTATTGGGCTGCTTCCCCAGAAATATCATCAAATACATTAGGGAGTAATCCATCCTTCACACTTAAAGCAAAGGTGGTTAAAATTTCTTTAGCCTCTTCGTAACGACCAGTCGATAATGTTAGTCCAGGTAGAGCGATCATAGTATCCCTTCCCCAATCTGTAAACCAAGGGTATCCAGCCATAATTGTCTTTTTATCTGTAGATTTTCTATAGGTAATAAAGGCATCTCCAGCCAATACTAGCTTATCCACAAGTCCATCTCTTTGCTTAGGATATTTATTTAATAGTTCTTCTCTTCTTTCTAGTGTCTTCTTTTCCCACTCTTTACCTTTTAGTTCTTTGGTTTTATCTGTAGATAGGGCGATTAGAATCTCTTTTTTTGTAGAGATATCAACCTCTAATTTACCTGGGATATAATGATCATCTAAATCACTTTCTCCTCTATATGTTTCAAAGGGATAATACATACCTGTAAAATATTCTTCGTCCTTTGTGAATTGGCCCTCATTCCAAAGAATATTTAAAGGATATTCTCCAGATTTAAGTTCTACTAGATTATCTTTAATATCTATGATTTTATAGTTATGCTCATCTTTTAATTTCTGACTATGGTGATCTCTGCAGTTAAGAAGAGGTCTTAGGTTTAATTTAGCCCCTTCTTTTGTATCCAGGATCTTGTATTTAATTACTGTAATATTTTCGTTATAGACCATAAAGATCGACTTTTCAATTAAAACACCTTCAACAAGGTATGTATAAGTAGGGAAGGGAGAATTATTAAAGGATATTAGGGAGTTATAATTTGGATTTGAATTTTTAATATTCATTTCAGTTAGAGCTTCCTTGTTACTGTCAAAGGCTGCTTTGTTAATCTCCTTTAAATTTTCTCTCCTTTGTTCTAAGCTTAAATCATTTATTAAATCATTAGTTAAAGGGATCTTTGTATCTTTTAAAATAAGCTCTTCAGATAGTTTAGATACCATTAACCTTCTATATACTGGTGGGTTAAAGGATGAGACAAGAAGTCCGTGGTATTTTCTGGTGTTTATTCCCGATGTAGTAGAGGCAGCAAAGGAACCTAGTCCATTTGTTATAAGCCACTCATCATGAAGACCTCTATTATTTTCGTGAAATTGTGTAGTTGAATATGTTTTCATACAAAAACCTCCTTAAAATTATTTCTAAAGTCTATAATCTAATTCTATATTAGATAAGAAAGACCTTTAGTTAGCAAAGATAAATTAATTTAAAATTCACCATTGATTATTATTTTAAAATTTAGCTTGAAAAATCAGAAAAAAAGTATTATCCTATATATAGGATTAGTTTACATTTTTTATCAAAAAGGTACTAGGGTTTTGAAAAAATTTATTTTTGATTAACTCTAGTATTAGATTTTCTAGGTTTATTTAAAGACCTAGCTGGTATTTATTATCTAAATAAAAGAGAAATGGAGGTAGAACGTGAAGTATAAACTAATTTTATTTTCGTTATTATTAGTACTTACTTTTTCTAATTTTAGTAGTGTAGAGGCTTATGATCATAATACTTTGGAGAGTTATATATCTTATAGGATTAAGTATATCCATAATGTAGCTTACAATACAAATATACGATTAAGCAAACAAAGAGCTAGAGAATATGCTAGAGAGATTATTAAGTGGTCTGATAGATATTCCAAAGAGTTAGGTGTCTCTATAGATCCTTTATTGGTGACGGCTATTATCGAAACAGAGACTAATTTTGTATCTAGATCTGATTATGATGAGGGGATGAGCATTGGAGTAGTCAGTATGGATAGAAGGACTGCAAAGTGGATATCTGATTTAGTTGGGGAAGAGTACAGTAAGTGGCGTGTCTTAGATGCCACAGATTTGGGGATTAGACTTGCAGTTTATTATATAGGTTTAGGTTATAGAAAGTATGATAATGATCTTAATAAGATTATAGTCTCTTATAATCAAGGTTTTGGTAATGCTAGCAGTAAGGATGTGGATATTCTTTATAATAACTATCTTTTTAAGGCGATGGGACGTTTAAAATACTATAGAAAGAGAATTAGTTATCATGGCAGCTCTGCTCAAAAGCACTATGACAATCTCTTTTTAAAGTTGGACTAGAAGAGAGGATTATTATAATTAAAAATTAGATAAAAATTTTAGCCACTAATTATGCTAATTAAATACGAATTAGAAATCAAAGGTTTAAGTTAGATTTGATTTAGGTTCGTAAAATTAGCCTAATTAGTGGCTTGTTTTTTCTTACTATTATTTCTGGATAATTTCAGTTCTGTAGCCGTCAGGGTCAGTTAAGAAGTAGTATCCTCCACTTGCTTCTTCACTTAGACTTTTAATATCTCCAACTTTATATCCTGCTTCCTTGTGTCTTTGATAAGATTTCTTTAAATCATCAACAGTTACAGCTATATGGCTATAGCCATCACCTATTGTATAACCCTCTTCTCTGTCATAGTTATATGTAAGCTCAATCTCAAAATCTCCTAACTTACTTTTCATATAAACAAGGGTGAATTTATACTCTGGAAAATCCCTCCTTCTAGATACCTTTAAGTTTAGAGCCTTTTCATAAAATTCTATAGACTCTTCTAAATCAAGAACTCTAATGCATGAATGAACAAAGTTATACTCTTGTGACATAATATATCTCCTCCTTTTGTTATTAGTTATATTTTATTAATTAGATATTTATTTGTCAATACTTTATTATTTGCCAAAGGACTGTTATAATATAATTAGTAAATATAATCAATATTAGTATATATAGACGTTAGCTAAAAATAAGTGATTTAAGTTTTTGGCTGAAAATAGATTATTTGATAGTTAGTCCATAAGTGTTATTATATTAATATTAAGTCTTACTTATAAGTTAAGAGTGATATTTAGTTTAAAGTTATAGATATATAATAAAGGAGGGAATATAATGGAGTTAAAGAGGTTTGTAGTAGGTGTAGGTGATGTTAATTGTTATATTTTATCTGATGATAATAAGGTAGGGGTGATCGTTGATCCTGGTGATGATGGTGATAAGTTAATAGATTATATTGAGAAGGAGGGTATAGAGCTTAAGGCCATCATTTTAACTCATTATCATTATGACCATATATTGGCCCTAGAAGAGGTTAGGGATAGGTTTAATATTCCTGTACTTATACATAAAGAAGATTTTGAAGGCTTAAATAATCCTGAAATCAATCTATCGGCCAATCGTCCTGTAGGCAGTGTCAGTGTAGAAGCTGATAAAACTTTGGAGGATGGAGAGATATTAAATTTTGGTGAAATGAGGTTGGAAATTATACATACTCCAGGTCATACAGGAGGGTGTATTTGTATTAAAATACACAATATATTATTGACTGGTGATACACTATTTAAGAATTCTCTTGGCAGAACTGATCTAGTCGGAGGAAGCTATGAGAGGTTAGTAGAATCGGTAAAGGGTAAATTGTTGACCTTAGATGATGATATTGTAGTTTATCCAGGTCATTATGATCAAAGTACTTTGGGAGTAGAGAGAAGAAATAATCCTAAAATACAGAGGATTTTAAAGGAGTTTTGTTAAAAAGATAATTATATAAAAAATAATAAATGAATATAATAAAGTTGAATTTATTTAATTAAGTTAATGGGGTGAAGTGATGGACTTTAAAGAGCAAAAGAGGTTATTAGTAGATTATTTTAAAGAAGGTGAAGGTAATGATGAGAAGATAGGAATTGAGGTGGAACACTTTGTAATAGAAAAGAAAAGTCTTTCTTCTATCGATTATAGCCAAAACAATGGGATTGAATCTATTCTTTATGTTCTTAAAGGTAAAGGGTGGAAAGGTCAGACGGAAGGTAATAAGTTGATTGGCTTAAATTCTAATGGAGCAGATATTACTTTAGAACCTGGCGGCCAATTAGAGATAGGGACTAATCCTTATGATAGCGTTGATAAATTAAAGGATATTTACTTTAGTTTCTTAGAAGATATAGTTCCTATATTAGATGAACAGGGCTATCAACTATTAACCTTAGGTTACCATTTGAAGAGCAAAATTGATGATATAGATTGGAATCCTAAGAGAAGATACAAGATAATGTCTAACTATCTAGGGTCAAAGGGCAAGTATGCTCATAATATGATGAAGGGAACGGCTGCTTTGCAGATGGCCTTTGATTATAAAGATGAGATAGATTTTGTAAAGAAGTTTAGAGTAGCAAATGCCTTATCTCCTTTGATAGCTGTTTTGTTTGATAATTCTCCAGTTTTTGAAGGTGAGATATATGAAGGGGAGGCCTTAAGGACTCTAATCTGGGCCAACACTGATAATAATAGAACTGGAGTCATTGAGGAAGCCTTTAAGCCTGACTTTGGTTATGAATCCTATGCAGATTACATTTTGAGTAGAGAGCCTATATTAGTTAAGAGTAATGGGAAGTATATAGATACAGGGTCTAAGAGTTGTAAAGAGATCTTTAGTGAAATGAAGATGGGGAGAGAAGAGTTAGAGCATATATTAACTATGGTCTTTCCAGATGTTAGGGCCAAGAAATTTATTGAGATTAGAATGGCTGACTCCCTACCGCCAGATTATACTTTCAGTTTGGTAGCCTTTTGGAAGGGGATCCTTTATAATCAACCCAATTTAGATGAAGTTTATAATTTGATTAAGCCGCTTAGTTATGAAGATATTCTAAGGGCCAAGGAGGATATCATAGCTAAGGGTATAAGGGCAAATATAGGAGATTATAGCATATTGGATATGGCCACTAAGCTAGTAAAGATTTCTAAAGGCGGGTTGAAGCAAAGTGAGATTAGATATTTAAGTCCTTTTGAGGATATAATATATAAGGAAGAGACCTTAGCAACTAGGGTTAAAAGAGCTTTACTAAAGAAAGAAGATAGAGCATTAAATGATCATATTATGAACTTTTTGGTTGAGGGGAGAGGAGAGAATGAATAGTCCTTATTCTCATTATAAGGAGATTTTATTAGAGAATCCTAATAGGTATAAAGAAGATTATGAGAGGATATTCAAAGAGCTAGAAGATTCTCCTGCTTACTATGGTGGGAAGGTAATTCCTTTCTTATATAGACCTCTCTTCTTTAAAGAAAAGGAGTTAGAAACTTTTGAAGAAATTAGCTCTAAGTTGAAGGTGATATTAAAGAAGGTAGTTCATCAATATTTGGAGGATAAAGAGTTTAGAAGTTACTTTGGCTTTTCTAAGGAGTTAGAGGAGTTGATTCTTGTAGATCCTGGATACTCTGGAGACTTTCCAATGGCTAGATTTGATATTTTTTATTATGGTGAAGATGATATTAAATTTTGTGAGTTAAATGCTGATGGTTCTTCAGGTATGGTAAAGACAAATACTTTAGAAGAAAATTTTTTAGAAGCAGAGGCCGTTAAAGTTTTGACTAAAAGTTATAATGTTGATTATAAGGAACTTATAGATACTTGGGTTGACACTCTTCTTAGAAAGTATAATGAGTTCAACTCTAAAGGTGATAGACCTAATATAGGTATTATGGACTTTAGTGGTTATGGGATGGTAAAGGAGTTTGAACACTTTAAGAAGGTTATAGAAGAGAGGGGTTATAGAGCTAAGATAGTTGACCCAAGGAATTTAGAGTATAAAGAAGGAGCTTTGTTTAGTGGAGATTTTAGAGTAGATCTTATTTATCGTCGGGCTGTAACTATGGATTTGATGGAGCACTATGATGAGATAGGTGATTTGCTAAAGGCTTATCAAGAAGGAAAGGTCTGTCTTGTTGGCCCGATAAGATCTCAAATAATCCATAATAAGGTTCTATTCTCTATTCTTCATGATGAGGATAGGATAAGCTTTTTAAATAAAGAAGAGAAGGAATTTATTAAGAAGACCATTCCTTATACAAGAGTTCTAGATCCGAATAATAAAGAGTTGCTCACCTATGCTAAAGATAATAGAGAAGGGCTAGTTTTAAAGCCTTTGGATTTATATGGGGCTGAGGGCGTAACTATAGGTAAAGATACAAGTAATAAAGTCTGGAGAGAGAGGATTGATGCTCTTGAAGACAAGACTCATCTAATTCAAGAGTTTTGTTTAGTTCCCCAGCTGGAGATGCCAGTATTTGAAGGCGAAAAGATAGAATTTAAACCTTACAAATATACTTTAGGTCTCTTCCTATATGATGAACAAATAAAGGGGATATATACTAGAGCCAGCAAGGAGAATGTTATTGCTAGTGTAACAGGATGCGTAACTTTAGCTAACTTCGTCTGTAAAGAGAAGAGATAGCTATCAGTTGTCAGTAATGGATAAGATCTTAAAAAACAGGATCTCTTTGTTAGTTAAATATTAATAAGTGTTTTGGTCTTACTTATTACTCATCACTTATGATCCATTACCAAATCTTCTTCGTTAAAAGTAGGGCTTAAAGATTTTTAGCTAAAAGCCAGTAGCTAGAGACTAGAAGCTAATAAAGATATGCTTTATTACTATAAAGATTTAATAATCTAGGGGGTATAACTATGTCAAAGGGGTTGATGGAAGGTAAGAAAGGCTTAATTATGGGAGTTGCAAATGATAAATCTATAGCTTGGAAGGTAGCAGAGAAGTTAAAAGAGCAAGGGGCAGAGCTGGCTTTTAGCTATCAAGATGAGAGTGTTAAGGAAAAGGTAGTTCCCTTATTTGAAGATATAGGGTCTAAACATTATTATGAACTTAATGTTTTAGATGATCAAAACTTTGAAGATGTATTTGAAAGGATAAAAGATGAATTTGGGAGTTTGGATTTTTTGGTTCACTCTATTGCCGGTGGTCCTGATAAAGATGATTTAAAAGGTTTGTATTTAGATACTTCTCGAGACAACTTTATAAGGTCAATGGAGATAAGTGTATACTCTTTTGTTAAAGCAGTAGGCTTAGCCTCTCCTATTTTAAAAGAAGGATCTTCAGCTATAACGATGACTTACTATGGAGGAGAGAAGGTTCTTCCTAATTATAATATAATGGGAGTTGCTAAAGCTGCTTTGGAATCATCGGTAAGGTACTTGGCCAAGGATTTAGGTCAAAGAGAGATTAGGGTGAATGCTTTATCTCCTGGACCTGTATTAACTCGTGCTGCTAGTGGTATTGGAGATTTTAGAACACTATTAAAAGACTTTTCTCAAAGAGCACCAATGAAGAGGTTGGTAGAGAAGGAAGAGATAGCAGGTAGTGCTCTCTATCTTTTAAGTGAACTTTCTTCAGGGGTAAGTGGAGAGATTTTACATGTGGACTGTGGATATAATATAATGGGTTAATTCAACTAAAAGGTTAGTAGTTATTAATATCTGCTAACCTTTTTATTCATATTTATTATATAATTATTTTCTAGTTTAAGCAGTTAATAACATAATTAAGTTTTTATATTATAGAATGAATAGATTAAAAACTATTAAAAAGGAGGAAGGAAAATGAAAATATTAATACCGTTTTATTCAACTTATGGTCATGTATATAAGATGGCTGAGGCCATTGCTGAAGGTGTAGAGAAGGTAGAAGGAGTTAATGCTGAACTTCGTAGAATTGAGGAAGCTATACCAGAAGAGACCTTAAAGGAAATAGGAGCCTTTGAAGCTCAAAAAGATTTCGCTCATATCCCAGAGTGTAATTTAGATGATTTGAAAGAAGCAGATGGGATTATAATTGGTACACCCACTAGATTTGGAAATATAGCTGGACAGGTTCAGAATTTTTTGGATACTACAGGAAGTTTATGGATGGAAGGGGCTTTAATCGGTAAGGTAGGTAGCGTCTTTGTTAGTACAGCTAGTCAACATGGGGGCCAAGAGACTACAATCAGGAATTTGCACACTACACTACTACACCATGGGATGATTATTGTAGGGCTTCCTTATTCTTTTGCGGGGCAAGGTACAATAGATGAGATCAGTGGTGGATCTCCATATGGTGCCACAACTATAGCTGGAAGTGATGGTAGTAGGATGCCTAGTGAAAATGAATTAGAAGGTGCTCGCT
This sequence comes from Halonatronum saccharophilum DSM 13868, assembly GCF_000517025.1. GTDB lineage: Bacteria > Bacillota > Halanaerobiia > Halobacteroidales > Halobacteroidaceae > Halonatronum > Halonatronum saccharophilum. The sequence continues at coordinate 280,390 of NZ_KI912097.1, read as the reverse complement.
TTCAAGGTGAGCATGTAGCAAAGATAGTTGCTAAAATGACTGTATAATAAAATTATTGGGGTGTGAGATTTTTGATAATAAGAAGGAGGGTAAATCCACCTTCTTGTTCTTATATAATTAAATGGCACGATCGTGCCACTAGTAATTGGTGATGCGTGATGAGTAATGAGTAAGGTTAAAATATCAAAATTACTTATTAATACTTAGCTAACAAAGGGGCTTTTGATCTTTAAGGTTTTATTCATTACCCAGTACTGATGACCCATCACTATTAACAAAGCGTTTATATAAGGGGTGATTTGATGATTCAAGAAGAGAGAGTCAAGGTATTGAATAATAAAGCCTTTAATAAAGGAGAGTATGTGCTTTATTGGATGCAAAGAGCACAAAGGGCCAACTATAATCATGCCCTAGAGTTTGCTATTGAGAAGGCCAATACATTTAAACAGCCTGTGGTAGTTTATTTTGGATTAACTGATAGTTTTCCTGAAGCTAATTTAAGACATTATTATTTTATGCTAGAAGGTTTGCAAGAGACCAAAGAAGAATTAGAGAAAAGAGGGGTAAAGTTTATATTAAGAAGAGAAGATCCTACTGAAGGGATAGTAGAGTTAGCCAAAGATTCTTCTTTATTGCTTGTAGATGGAGGGTATCTAGAGGTTGAAAGAAAGTGGAGAGATGAGGTTGCCTCTAAGGTAGATATCCCTTGCTTTGAAGTGGAGACTGATATTGTAGTTCCAGTTGAAGTTGCATCAAATAAAGAGGAGTATGCAGCTTATACTATAAGAAAGAAGATTAACTCCAACTTAGACAGGTTCTTAATTCCTTTAAAGGAGAGAAAGGTTGCTTATTCCTCATTAGATTTAGAGATTGAATCTTTAGAATTAGAAGATGTTAATGGGTTAATTAATACTTTGGATATAGACAGAAGTGTTGCTAAAATAGCAAAATTTAAGGGAGGCAATTCAGAAGCGAAAAAGTGGCTTAAGATATTTATAGATCAGAAGTTAGAGAAGTATGAAGATCTTTCCAGCCATCCAGATAAGGATTATCAGTCTAACCTTGGTCCGTACCTACATTTTGGGCAGATATCACCTTTGTATGTAGCTTTAAAGGTAAAAAAGTCTAATAAGAAAGGAAAAGAGGATTTTTTGGAACAACTTATAGTTAGAAGGGAGCTAAGTTATAACTTTGTTTATTATAATGATAAATACAATAAATCTTTAAAAGGTATAATACCTGATTGGGCGTGGAAGACTTTGGAGGATCATAAAGGTGATACAAGGGAATACATTTATACTAAAATTCAATTAGAAGAAGCAAAGACCCATGATCCTTATTGGAATGCTGCTCAAAAGGAACTCTTATTATCTGGGAAGATCCATGGTTATATGAGGATGTATTGGGGTAAGAAGATCTTAGAGTGGACTTCTACACCCCAAGAAGGCTTTGAAACAGCTCTATACTTAAATAACAAGTATTCCTTAGACGGAAGAGATCCTAATGGCTTTGCTGGAGTAGCCTGGTGTTTTGGCAAGCATGATCGAGCTTGGACTGAGAGAGATATATTTGGTAAGGTTAGGTATATGAATGCTAAAGGATTAGAGAGAAAATTTGATATTGATACTTATTTAAAGAAGATAGGGGATGAAAATAGATAATAGTTTATATTTTAGGGAGGTGTTTTTTTGTTAACTTTAAGTGAGGTGTTACCTTGTCTAATTGAGGGAGAAGAAGCTTTGATGTTGGTAGATTTAAAGAAAGGGAAGGTTGTAGATTTGAATAATAGATTTTTGGATCTGTTTAATTATGAAACAATTGATTTGCTAGGTAAAGAGATTAAAGAACTTGATCCTATATTAAAGCATATACATTACGATTTTATTATAAAAGGTGTTTCTAGTGATAAAGTTTATTTTAGTAAGATTAAAAGTTATAGAGGTAATTATTTAAATTTAGTCGTCAACATTGATATGATTAGTTTGAATGAATCTGAATATATCATCTATAGGTTTACAGATATTAGCACGGAAATAAGAATCGAATCAAAAAGATTTGAAATTGAAGAGCTTAAACGAAGATATAAGATGCTAAGAATGATAAATGATATAGAAGGTATTTTCATAGATATGAAGTCAAAATCTGATTTCAATGATTTCATAAAGCAACTTCTAGATATTATAGCTGAAAATTTAGAGGTCAATAGGGTATTAGTTTTAGCTAGAGATTTTTTTGATGATGGATACATTATAAAAGATTACTTTTATGGTTTGGATTTAGAAGAATATAATTCTTTTTTATTATCCTTTGCTAAGCTAAAAGGTGAGTTTAAAGGTGAAATAGAAAGCTTTTTTAAAGATAAAATAAAATTCAAACAGAATGAGGAATTTTTAAACTTTATTATTAGTGAAGGTGAAAAGTTGGAATGTCAAATTGCAGTTACTTTTGACAATAAAAACGATATAGGTTTAATTCAGGAATTTGTTAATATGACTTTGTTATACTTAAAAAGTGGAATGAAGAAGTTGTTGTATATAAAAGAAATTTTAAATAAAGAGAAGATGAATAAGGAGTTAGATATAGCTTCTAATATTCAAACTGCCTTCATTCCAAAAAGTACTCCTAATCATAAAGATGTAGATTTGGCTATTTTTGCCCAGCCTGCTAATAAGGTAGGGGGAGATTATTTTGGGTTTAATTTAAAAGAGAATAAACTTAATTTGTTGGTTTCAGATGTAATGGGGAAAGGGGTTCCAGCTGCAATAGTAGTTGCAACAATACACAGTGCATTTAATATTTTAAGTAGATTAAATTATAGTCCTAATAGAGTTTTAAAACACTTAAATTATAACCTTTATAATGACTTGAAGAGGACAGCAACCTTTGTATCTGCCTTTTATGCTTCCTTAGATATTAATAAAGGGATATTATCTTATAGTAATGCTGCTCATAATCCTCCTTTAATCTGGTCAGGAGAAAAGAAAAAATTAGGGTCACTATCTAAAAAAGGAATACTTTGTGGGGTTGAAGGCTATTATGACTATGATTTTCATCAAAAATCTTTAGAAAAAGGAGATTTAATTTTATTTTATACAGATGGACTAATAGATATCATAAACGATAAGGGCAAAAGATTGGGATTGGATGAAATAAAGAAGCTAATAGAAGAAAATAATTTAGATTCAGCAGAGGATTTAAAAGAGAAGTTGGTAGAAAAGATATATTCTTATATTAATGATAAGGATATACCTGATGATATCAGCTTTATAGTTTTGAAATACCTCAAAGATAGGAGGGGTATAGGTGAATAAAAAAAATATTTCTAATAAAAGTTGCAAGGAGTTAATTAATGGTAAATATTTAGCTAAGGTACCTAAGAATAAAATTACTTCTATTGTTAGAAGTTTAAATGGAGATAAAATTTGTACTGCTTTAGTTTCCTTGATTAGTCCTTTAGGTATTGTCTTGAATACAAATTTACCAAAAGGTAAATATGAAGTTACTTTAGCTAATGATATTAAAGTGATTGTTGAATTAGTGGTTGGTTATTGTGATGATGGAAATCAGGTTTTTGATATAATCTCGGTATTTAGAGATGGGAATAAAAGAAAAAAGCTTAATAAAGAGGATTTTGAAATATTAGATAAATCAATTCTTGATATAGTAGATGATTTAGTGGAGGGTTTATCAAAAGAGCGTAAAAATATTATCTGTGAAAAATTAAAGAAGGCAGTAGAAAAATCTCAATTATTAGATGCTTTTAAGGTTGGAAGTACCTTTAAATATGAAAGCGGCAGATTAAAAAAGATCACAGGTGATGAAGATTTTTCATTAACTGAAGATTATTTAAAAGGTTTTATAGCTGATTCTTTAGCCAATAATCAATATAAAAGAGATAGTGTGGTTGATGGTGGAGGAGAGAGGATCTATGACTTACATGCTTTACCTTTAAGTTATAATTCAGGAGGATTATTAGCTATTGATATAACTAATTTGATTAAGGTGGAAAGAAAGAACAAGGAAAAGGAATTTGAAATATATCAAGATGTTATTTCGGTTGTTACTAAGAATAAATTAAATTTAATTAATGAAGATGATTTAAAAGGGAAAATTGGTGAAGGTGATGAAATATATAGGAAAGATTTAATTGGTCCTCAAGACTTAAATGAAGTTAGAAATCAGGTGAGGGAATTTCTATTAAATTATAAATTTAATTCAAAAGAGATTGTTTATGTGATTTTAGCAACATCTGAAGCTCTAACCAATGCTTTAAAGCATGCAGGTGGGGGTATAGTTGTTGTTAAGATTTTAGATGGTGTTCTTAGAATAATAGTAGAAGATAAAGGGGAAGGTATTAGCTTAGACTCTTTATCTAAAGCAACTTTGATGGAAGGTTATACAGAGTCTAAAGAATTTTCCTTAGGAAAAGGATTCTCGATAATAATAAGGTTCTTTAATCGTTTATATTTAAAGACTGATAGTAATGGAACAGTCTTATTATTAGATAAAAAGATAGGATAAGGAGGGCTGATAATATGGGAGTTGATAGATCATTAGTTGTAGAAGGGCCAACTATAGAGGAGGCTATAAAGAAGGGATTAAATCGTTTAAAGGTTAAAAGAGATGATGTACAGATAGAAATTCTTTCAGAAGAACAAAAAGGAATTCTAGGCTTTGGTAAAAAAGAAGCTAAAGTTAAGCTAATGTCTATGAATATAATTGATGAAGATGAGACTTTAAAAAGTAAAGTCAATAAAACAGATAATGAAGATACTAACTTTTCTCAAGAAAATGAATTATTGCAGATAGAAGGTAATAGATTGATTTTAAAGGAGTTAGAAGTTAAAAAATATCCTGTTGTAAGTAGTGGGAACAATGTTCAATTATATAAAAAAGGGGGGGAGGTAGTTCAGCAGGTTATAGTTACTGAAGATGATGATATAAGTTTTGAAGTAATTAATGAAGAACCAATAAGTGGGATTAGAGTTAGGGTGAGTGATGATAAGTTAAGGGTATTTTTGGAAGTAGAAAGGATAGATGGAGTTAAATTCACCCCTAAAGTAATAAAATCTTCTGAAAAGTATGAGGATTTTGTAATCATTGGTGATAGGGATGATATAGTAGAGGCTCAAAAAGTTAAGGTGAGTGATTTATATGCTAAACTTGATGATTTAGGGATAATATATGGGATTAATGCTAAAAAGTTAGTAGAAGCAATTGAAAACCCAAATGAAGAAATTTTAGTAGCCCAAGGGGAAGAGCCACAAGAAGGGGAAGATGCAAGCATTGAATATCTCTTTAATGATATTAAAAAAAGTGAGGTTGATAAGGAAGATAAGGTAGATTATTTTTCATTAAATCAGGTTTATAGCGTGAATCCAGGTGAAGTTATTGCTATTAAAAAGGATTTGAAAGAGGGTGAGGCAGGCGTTGATGTATATGGTAAAAAGATAGAAGTTGAACTAGCAGTAGATGTAGATTGGAAGATAGGTGAGGGTGTTAAACTAATAAAAAATAAGGCTGTAGCTACCAAGCCCGGAAGACCCATACTAAAGAATGGTATTTTAGAGGTTATGGAGATATACCATGTTCTTGGAGATGTTGATAAATCAGTTGGAAATATTGATTTCAATGGTGATGTAATTATTAATCGCAATGTTCAAGATCATTTTAAAGTAAATTCGGGTGGTAAAATTTCAGTTAAAGGTAATGTTTCCCAAGCACATTTAGAGGGTGATGACCAGATACTAGTTAGTGGTAATATTATAGGTTCTAAAATAATTTCTGGAAGGCTAGCTTCTTATTATAAAAATGCACAGATAAATTTCAAGAAACTAAGAAAGTTATTGGAAAATTTAAAGAGTGCTGTTTTGCAATTAGAAGGTCATAGTGCTTTCAAGACAAGTGACTTAAATAAATATGGGTATAGACAGATAATTCAGTTGCTTTTAGATGGTAAATTTAATGAAATCGTTCATCTTTTAAATAAAATTCATTCTGAAAGTGAAGCTGTATCTTTAAGTAATTTATTTGATGAGATAGCTAATTTAATTAGAAAATTTAAAGATTTAATTAATGAGAAGGGATATTGCAATATTAATAACCTTTCAGATTTGGATAAATTGCTTGAAGAGATTAATATGATTTTAGAGATAATTGGACAAAGTAATTATAATGAGAATGATATAGTAGCTAAATATGTTCAAAATAGTACTTTGATAGCAAGTGGGAGTATTATTGTAGAGGGTAAGGGTGTATATAATTCTAATTTATATGCTGGTGGTAAAGTAGAAATCAAAGGATTTTACCGTGGAGGTAAGATAGAAGCTAATGAAAATGTTTATATTAAAGAGATAGGAAGTTTGGGTGGGAGTTTGGTACAGATATTTATACCAGAAGATAAAAGGCTTATTGCAGATAAGGTCTATTCCAATGTAGAGGTTCATTTTGCTAAGAAGAGATATAAATTTCAAAAGGATACTCAAAGAGTATCCTGCCATATGAATGAAGAAGGGAAAATAAAAATATTTTAACATAAGGAGGAGATAAGTATGGAAATAAAAACTGAATTTAGAGATGATATAGCAATTTTAAATTTAAAAGGAGAGTTAGATATGGCAACAGCTGACTATTTAGTAAAGGAATTTTCAAAATTAAAACCTAAGACTTATAAAGTTATATTAGATTTTTCAGGCTTAGACTTTGTTGATTCCACCGGGGTAGGAAAATTAATCAAATTATTTAAAGATAATAAGAAGTTAAAATGTTTTATAGTAAATCTACAGCCTGAAGTTCAAGAAATCTTTGAAATCTTAAATTTAAGTGCACTGTTAGGTGATGAAGTATTTGAGTATACTTTAGAAGAGGCAGTAGAGAGGTTGAATAAATAATTTAATTAAGAAGTGTTTTGCTTTGATTCTTAGTTTAAAAGATTGAAAAGATAAGTTATTTAGGAAAGTAAGGTGTTTTTTAGAAGGAATTCTTGGACTTTGGTTGAAATAGGGTTAAAGGAAGAGTTTCTTTAAATTATATTAAAGGTATTTTTGAATTTTTTACAGGGGAGGTGGTATGTCATTGAAGGTTAAAATATTTTTATTAATTGTTTTATTAATCTTTAGTTTTAGTACTATGTTATTTGCAGAGAGCAATACCGTAGTTTATCTTATTCCCATTGAGGGGACTGTAGATCCTGGAATGCTCAATCTGGTAGAAAGGGGTATAGAAGAAGGTGAAGAGGTTGGAGCTGATCTTATTGTCTTTAAGATCGATACTTATGGTGGACTTGTAGATTCTGGTATAAAGATTAAGGATCAAATCTTTGGAACTGAAATTCCTACTATAACCTATGTCTCTAATCGTGCTTGGTCAGCAGGAGCTTTAATTGCTTTGGCTGGTGAAGATTTGGTAATGGCATCTGGAAGTAGTATTGGAGCTGCAGAGACCAGACCAAAAGAGGAGAAGTATATCTCTGCTTTGACTAGAGAGTTTAGAGCTACTGCTGAGCGAAGAGAAAGGGATACTGACTTAGCAGCAGCTATGGTCGATTCAGACATAGAGATAGAGGGGGTCATAGAAGAAGGTAAGATCTTAACCCTAACTGCTCAGGAGGCAGTTTCTAAGGAGGTTGCTAATTTAAGGGTAGACTCTTTTGATCAGCTATTAAGAGAGTTTGACCTGGAAGGATCTCAAGTTATTGAGATTGAGCCTACTGCTCCAGAACGCTTTGCTAGATTGGTAACTACTGCTGGTGTTAGTATATTGTTGTTGACTTTAGGGTTTTTGGGTCTTCTTTTTGAGGCTATAGCTCCAGGTTGGGGTGTAGGAGGAACAATAGGTCTATTGAGTTTAGCAGCTTTCTTTAGTGGTTATATTATTAATGGGGTAGCAGGTTGGGGGTTATTAATACTCTTTATTGCAGGGATCTTCTTGATAGCTTTAGAGGTTTTTGTTGTTCCTGGCTTTGGTGTGACAGGGGTTGGTGGTATTTTGGCTATTATATCTAGCCTTTACTTCCTATTCCCGACACCTGATATAGCTATTTCAATTATTGCTACAACTATGGTCTTATCTATTTTGGGAGCTGTTCTTATATTCAAATACTTTGGGAGAAGTAATTTGTGGAAGAGAATGATCTTAGATAAGATGGAGAATCCAGATGATGGGTATATTGCTCCAAAAGATTATAGAGATTTAATTAATAAAGAAGGATTAGCTTTAAGTACTTTAAGGCCAGCAGGTATTGGTGAAATTGAGGGCCAACGCCTAGATGTAGTAAGTGAGGGTGGATATATCGAAAAAGGTAAAAAAATTAAGGTTGTTCAAGTTGATGGTAGAAGAATTGTTGTGAAATTAATAGAAGAGGAGAGTGATTGATGTGACAGGTGCATTTTCTTTAATTGTAATGGTAGGTGTAGTACTATTCATATCTTTATTTGTTTATTTTATACCGATAGGACTGTGGATTTCAGCTCTTTCAGCAGGTGTGAAGGTTAATTTTTCAAATCTCTTTGGGATGAGGTTGCGTAGAGTTGCTCCAGCTTTGATTGTTGGCCCGATGATTAAGTCCCATAAGGCAGGTTTGGAGTTGAGTTCTGATCAGTTAGAGTCCCATTATTTAGCAGGTGGAAATGTAGATAGAGTAGTAGATGCTTTAATAGCAGCTCAAAGGGCACAGATTGAGCTAACTTTTGAGAGAGCAGCAGCTATTGATCTTGCTGGTAGAGATGTTCTACGAGCAGTACAGATGAGTGTTAATCCAAAAGTTATTCAGACCCCGGTAGTAACTGCTGTAGCTATGGATGGAATTCAAGTTATGGCAACTGCTAGGGTAACAGTTAGAGCCAACATAGATCGCTTAGTAGGTGGTGCTGGAGAGGAAACCATCCTAGCTAGGGTAGGAGAGGGAATAGTAACTACAGTAGGTTCCTCTGATGCTCATACTAAGGTTCTAGAGAACCCAGACCTTATTTCTAAAACAGTTTTAGATAAAGGTTTAGATTCAGGTACTGCTTACGAGATCTTGTCGATAGATATAGCAGATGTAGATGTAGGGAAGAATATTGGTGCTGAGTTACAGACTGATCAAGCAGAAGCTGATAAAGAAATAGCTCAAGCCAAAGCAGAAGAGAGAAGAGCTATGGCAATTGCTGAAGAACAAGAGATGAAGGCCAAGGTTCAAGAGATGAGGGCCAAAGTTGTGGAAGCAGAGGCAGAGGTGCCAAAGGCTATGGCAGATGCTTTAAAGTCTGGAAATATAGGTGTCATGGATTATATGAATATTCAAAATATCAAAGCTGATACAGATATGAGAGATAATATTTCTAATGTCGGTTCATCAAATGCTAGTGCTAAGAAAGAATCTCCTAAAAAATAATGGATAGGAGAGGATATAATGAATCTTATTGAAGAATTCGCTTCTTTGATTCCCCTTATCTTTATCTTTATAGCTTTAGCCAATAAGTTTGTAGATTTAAAGGATAAAGTAAGAGGAGAAGATGAAAGTGAACAACGAGTAGAAGAAGAAAGTTCAGACGACATATATATAGAAGAAGAGAAGAAAGCTTATGAAGTTGAAAAAGATTACTCTTTAAATAATACCAAGAGTTTGGCAGAAAAGAAGAAGGCAGATGCAAAGGTACAACAAGTTAAAAGACAAGAACCTTTGCAAAGTTTTGAGAGAAAAAAATTAAGAACATCTAGAAAGAAGAAGATCTCCAAAAGAAAGACTTCTAAAGTTGAAAAGCCTTTGTTAGATGAAGATAACTTAAAAGAGGATGTTTTAAGAGGGATAATCTTCAAAGAAGTGTTGGATAAACCAAGGGCCAAAAACCCTTATAAACCACATAGGTGGTAAAGAAATTCCGTCTACAGCGTTAATAACCCTGTAGACGGAGTTTTTGTTTTGATTAAACTTTATGGTAATAAAGTGTCATTTTCGTACAATTTATATTTGTAGGGGTGAACCTATGTGTTCACCCTAAATACGTCACCGACGAGTATTTAAATCATACATATATTTTTTATCGAAATAGAGATAATAACGATAATGTATTATTTTGGCAGACCTACGAGTTTTAAAAAAGTAAAAACTCTTCGTGAAAACCGCACAAACCGCATCCACATAGGTCTGTCTCTACGATATGGTCGATTAAAAGTTAAATTCTATTACTATACAACATATAACTGAAAAAATGAATTTTAAAGAAGGGTTTTTGGCAGAGTAGTAGAATAAATATACTAAGACAGTTGGAACTGCTTCCACAAATAAAATTAAGGGGTTGATAAGATGAATAGTGAAGAGATAATGGATAAGGGTAGAGATGGTGAGAGTAAAAGATATTTTATATTAACTAAGGTATCTGGTTATATAAAGAAAGGAAATAAGATATATCTGGATCTGATTGAAGGAAAGGTCTTATTAGAATTTCTTAGCTCTGATATAGTGAGGGTGCTTATGGGTAAGAGAGATGAATTGGATGAAGGGAGTACTCCAGCTTTAGTTGGTCATTCCTTGGCCTATGATGATCTTGTAATTAAAGAGGAAGAAGATAAATTAATAATAAGGACTTCTACTTTGAAGGTGGTTGTAAATAAAGTTAAGTTTGGGTTGGAATTTTATGATTTAGAAGGGAATATAATAAATGAAGATTACTCTAAAGGTGCTTTAGGTTGGCAGAAGGATGAGGTGAGAGCCTGGAAGTCTCTTGGAGAGAAGGAAAGGTTTTATGGGCTTGGGGAGAAGACGGGCTTCTTAGATAAAAGAGGTAAAAATTATACAATGTGGAATACAGACACCTTTAATCCTCATGTTACAGGAACAGATCCTCTTTATCAATCTATTCCCTTCTTGATAGGTTTTAAAGAGGGTATCTCTTATGGAATATACTTTGACAACTCTTATAAGACCCACTTTGACCTAGGAAAAGGTGATAAGGATTATTACTCCTTTTGGGGAGAAGGTGGAAAGTTAGATTATTATTTCATCAACGGGCCAACAATAAAAGAGGTAGTCTCATCTTATACTAGGTTGACTGGAAGGATGCCTTTGCCACCTAAATGGTCTATAGGTTATCATCAATCTCGTTATAGCTATCATCCTGAAGAAGAGCTTAGAGAGATAGCTAAAAACTTTAGAGACCGTGAAATACCCTGTGATGTTATTCATTTAGATATACATTATATGGATGAGTATCGAGTCTTTACTTGGAATGAAGAGGAATTTCCTAACCCTAAAAAGATGTTAAATGATCTAAGTGATGATGGATTTAAGGTAGTCAACATAATTGATCCTGGTGTAAAGAAGGATCCTGAGTATAAGGTTTATCAAGAGGGGATTGCCAATGACTACTTCTGTAAGTATCTAGATGGAGATATCTTTACCGGTAAGGTGTGGCCTGGTGAATGTGCCTTCCCAGATTTCGCTAAAGAAGAGGTCAGAAAGTGGTGGGGTGATTGGCATAAGAAACTCTTAGACCAGGGTGTTAAGGGTATCTGGAATGATATGAATGAACCTGCTGTTTTTACCCCTTATAGAGAAGATCCTACTATGGATTTAGATGTTGTTCATAATCTGGATGGAGATTTAATAAGCCAAAGAGGTTTTCATAATTTATATGGATTCTTAGAAGGAAAAGCTACCTATGAAGGGCTGAAGAGGAATAGAGATAATGAAAGACCTTTTGTACTTACTAGAGCAGGTTTTTCTGGGATACAGCGTTATGCTGCAGTTTGGACTGGTGATAATCGTAGTTTCTGGGAGCACCTTCACTTGACAATGCCAATGTTGATGAATATGGGTCTTTCTGGGATAACCTTCTCTGGAAGTGATATTGGAGGTTTTGCTTATGATGCTACAGGTGAGTTATTAACTAGGTGGATTCAGCTTGGAACCTTTATGCCTTTTTTTAGAAATCACTGTGCAATAAATAACCTTAACCAAGAGCCTTGGGTTTTTGGAGAGGATTATGAAGAGATTATTAGAGAGTATATAGGATTAAGGTATAGATTTTTAACTCATCTATATAATTTGTTCTATCAAGCTTCCAAAGAAGGTTTACCGTTAATGAGACCTCTAATAATGGAGTATCCAGATGATGAGAGAACTTATAATCTATCAGATCAATTTATGGTAGGAGATTCTATCTTAGTAGCCCCAATTTATAGACCTGATACCGATCAAAGGCTTGTATATCTTCCAGAAGGCCAATGGTATAATTTCTGGACTGCTGAGATATATGACGGTAGCTCAACGATTATAGCCCAAGCTCCTTTGGATAAGATGCCTATCTATGTGAAAGGTGGAAGTATACTTCCGTTGGCCCCGAGGATGAATTATGTTGGTGAAAATAAGGTAGATGAATTGGAATTAAACTTCTATCTAAGTGCTGAGGTTGAAGGTGGGGAATATAAACTTTATGAAGATGATGGTATATCCTTTAATTATGAAGATGGAGAATATAGTTTGCGAAATATATCGTACAGCAGAGTAGTTGAAGGTTTAAAGATTAAGATTGAAGAGCTAAATGACGGATATGATCTTGAATATAATAATTATAAATTCAAGCTTAACCTACCTCAATCCAGTCCAAAAGCAGTTTGTATTGATGGTAAAGAAATTAAGAAATGGACCTTTGAAGAAGGTATACTTCAACTATCAGTTCCAGTAACTGCACAAGAGGTGGAGATAGACCTAGCGGATAAAGAGATTATAATAGCTTAGTTGATAATGACTAACAGTTAGTAACCATTATTGACAATTAAAATTACCTATGTTATTATAACTTAGTAATATCAGGTTATTAAGGTGATAAAGTAAAAAACTAGTGTTGGAGGTGAAAGGAATGGCTTATACAATTAATGATGCTTGTATCTCTTGTGGAGTATGCGAACCTACTTGTCCAGTAGAAGCAATCTCTGAAGGAGATGCTCAATTTGTAATTGATGCAGATCTTTGTATTGACTGTGGCGCATGTGCTCCATCTTGCCCAGTAGAAGCTATCGAAGAGTAATATCCTTTTACATAAAACCTCAGGCTAAAGCCTGGGGTTTTTATATATTATTAGCTGAACAAAGTATAACTTTATTAATATAATATTTTTTTAATAAATACCATAAACTAATAGCTGAAGTTGTGATATAATGGAAATTAGGAGAATAAAAATATACTAAAGGATAAGAGAGTGTTATGGTTTTGATTATAAAAGTTTTCTTGTTCTCTAGCAACTATTTTTTAAAAGGAGGTGTGTATAAGTGCGTCCAACTATTGGATTGGCTTTAGGTGCTGGAACAGCTAGGGGGTTGGCCCATTTAGGTGTTTTAAAGGCCTTTGAAGAGGAAAGCATACCTATAGATTATATTGGTGGAACGAGTATGGGAAGTATAGTTGGTGGTTTTTATGCCGTGGGATTAGAACTTAATCGATTAGAGAGTTTAGCAAATCATTTAACTTGGGATCATCTTACAGATCTTACAGTACCCAGGAAGGGGTTTATTTCTGGAAAGAAAGCAAAAGAATTCTTTGAACTCTTAACAAAGCAGAAAAAGTTTGAAGATTTAGATACCCCCTTTGTAACAGTAGCAGTTGATATAGAGAGGGGAGAAGAGGTTGTAATAGACAAGGGACTAGTAGCAGATGGAATGAGGGCTAGTATGTCTATTCCTGGGGTCTATGTTCCTTATGAATTGGAGGGTAGGCTTTTAGTTGATGGGGCTTTACTAGATAGGGTACCTGTTAAGCCTGTTAGAGATATGGGAGCAGATATTGTAATTGGAGTTGAGGTAAGTAGAAAGATGGATGGTAGAAGTGAAGTAAATAGCATTTTTGATGTTATTATGCATTCTATAGATATTATGCAAGAGGAACTTGCAAAGAATAAGAGTACAGGTGCAGATCTTTTAATTATTCCTCAAGTTGGTGATATCCCATCTGCAGGTTTGGATAAAGCACAGATTTGCATAGACAAAGGTTATGAAGCGGCGAAAAATGATATTCCTAAGATTAAAGAACTGATAGAGGGGTGGGGAGAGGATGAATAAGTTAAATAGAGAAGATAAGTTACTTTCGATAGTTTTAGTTGTTTTGATATGTGCTGCTGTATTAATGTTTTGGCCTACCAATTATTATAGGATTTCACCAGGTAGAGCTGAAGCTTTAGGGCCAATGATTGCTATTCAGGGTGACAGTTATGAAGTTAAAGGAGAAGTTATGCTAACAGCAGTGTCTATGCGAGATGCTAAATTGCTTGATTACATACAGGTAAGGTTATTTGAGACAGAGTTAATAGAGTTAGAATCTAAGGATTTCTTACCTCCTGGAATGGATATGAGAAAGTACTTTGAATTAATGCAGGAAATGATGGAAGAAAGTCAAATGACAGCTAAGGCTGTTGCTTTGACTAAAGCAGGGTATGATCCTCAAATTACTGGTGAAGGAGTCCGTGTTGTAGATGTATTAAAAGAAGGAACTTCCTATGGTAAACTAAAAGAGGGAGATATTATAGTAGGGATAGATGGCAAACCGGTAAAATTACTCAATGAAACTATAGAGAAGATTCAGGCTAGAGAGGTTGGGCAAGAGGTAGAGATTAGTGTGTTAAGAGAAGAGGAAGAAAAGATATTTCTTCTTAAAACTTATAGTTTAGAAGATAATAATGGAGGCAACCCATCAATTGGAGTTTTAATAACTCCCCATAACCAAAACTTTAACTTCCCAATTGAAATTGATATAAATGCTGGAGAGATTGGAGGGCCTTCTGCAGGAGCAATGTTTACTTTAGAGATATTTAATAGGCTTACACCAGAGGATATAACTCAAGGCCAAAAGGTGGCAGGGACTGGGACAATTGATTTAGATGGGGCTGTTGGTAAGATAGATGGAGTTAGACAGAAGATTGTAGCTGCAAAGGATCAGGGGGCTGAGGTCTTTTTTTCTCCGGCAGGCAATTATGAAGAAGCAAAGACTCTTGAAGTAGAAGGAATAGAGGTAGTTGGGGTTGAGAATATAGATCAGATAATAAAGTATCTTAAAAGCAGAGGATAAGGGATAGAGGCACCTTTAAACTTGAAATCGCACGAGGGGTTTTTGCCTTTTAAAACTCTGAGGGGGCCTCTAAAACTTGAGATTCCACGAAGGATTTTTTGGTTTTTATTTAATAATAGGGTGCTTTCTAAAGTCTATATTAGCCTTTCTTGCTTCAAGGTTAGGATAAGCTAAAGAGTAGATATTGTTGGCCCTTAGGTCATAGCTTAACATCTTTTGTAATAGATTTCTAGGATCTTGGGTGCTTCTGAGGTGATTAGCTACCTTAGTGATTATTGGCAGGTCACCTTTTTCTTTAATAGATTTAAGTAGTTCTCTACCTTTATTATTAAAACCTAGCACCCTAAAGTAAAGTGGGCCATTAGCTTTATCAAACTTTTTTAAATCAGGTTCCTTGATATTTAATAGAACTTGGGATAATATTCTTTGGATTCTAGTTTGGGTAAAGCGTTTTGTTTTAATTAAGGATATTAGCTCTTGTAGGGAGCTGGCTCTTTGAGCTGCTTCTTTGATTCTATTCTCTAGTCCTCCTCTAATATCTTCAAATTCTTTTAAGTCTCTTTCATCCATACGTCTAATTAGAGTTAGTATCTGTTGACTAAAATTATTATAGAAGATAGGGCCAAAGCCCTTAGAGATCTCTTCTTCTAATATCTTTATACTTTCTTGTAGGAGTCCTTTAGAGGTTTCTTCATTAATAAGGGGTCTTTCTTTTAAATAATTATTATATATTTGACTTCTGATAGCTGAAGCACTACTTACCTTATTTAATTTAAGTGAATGATATCCTTCTCCCTCTCTCTTTATTGTAAGTGGGGTTATAGAGCTATCTAATTTATTTAAGGCTTTGATGTATTCTAAACCTAGGATGTTATTTGGGTTTTTAAGTATATTTTCTGCTGTATTTAGTGTGGTTTTTAAATTGTTGGGTGTAAGTCGTATGTAATCTATTAAGGCTTTACTTCGAGCTTCTGGGTAAGACAAACCTTTATTTAATTTACTTTGGATTAAATTACTTAAGGCTAGAGGTTCTTTGCTTAATATTCTTCCCAACTCTACAAAGGGTAGGATATCACCAAGTTCGCTACCAAAGCAGATATTATCAACAATTCCTGTAGAGTTTAATAATTTTATTGAGCCAAAGGCAAAGTGTTCTGCACTTCTTAGTGAGTATGAGATAGGAAGTTGGATCATTAGGTCTACTCCAGCTTCTAAAGCCATCTTAGTACGTGCCCATTGGTTAACTATAGAAGGCTCACCACGTTGTAAGAAGGCTCCGCTCATTATACAGATTACACTGTCGGCTTTGCTAGCTTTGATAGACTCTTCTAGATGTATCTTGTGACCATTGTGAAAAGGGTTATACTCTGTAATTATACCTAATACTTTCATTGAAGATCCCTCCATTATTTAGTAATATAGTTGCACTTTTGTGCAACTAGTAATCAGTGATGAGTGACGAGTAATGAGTAAGATCAAAACCTAAAGACCTCTTATTCAAATTTAGGCAACAAAGGGGTTTTTAAGGTTTTACCCATTACTCATTACTGATTACCCATTACTAGTGGCACGAAAGTGACACTTAATTACTATTAAGTCTTAGTTTAACACTTTTCTATACTATATTATAGTTATTATAGGGAGAAATATCAATTTTATAGTATGAATTATATTTAAATAAAGGGAATACTAAAGGCGAGGTCTTGAAAAATATTCCAATGTAAAAATAGTAGATATTTTGTCTAAAAACAAGGAGATTATATGTATCATCTAGTAATTATAAATAGTAATAGTAAAAGATAATTTCATATTTTGATTATGAGGAGGGTAAGTGATGAGTTTTATTGGAGATATTCATGAGAAAGCTAAGAGTGAAAGAAAGATTATAGTATTACCTGAGGGTACAGAAGAAAGAATGGTTAAGGCTGTTCCAATTATTTTAGAGAAGGAGATTGCTAAGATAATATTATTAGGAGATGAGGATGAGGTTAAAGATGTCGCTTTAAGGCATGGGGTTGATTTGGGTAAAGCTAAGATAATTGATCCTAAAAAGTCTAATAAATTAGAGGGTTATGGGAAAACTTATTATGAGTTAAGAAAACATAAAGGGATAAGCAAAGAAGATGCTTTAGAGCAGATGAAAGATCCTTTATATTTTGGGTCGATGATGGTTAAAGCAGGAGATGCTGATGGTAAGGTGGCTGGAGCAGCTAACCCTACTGGAGATGTTCTAAGAGCTGCTATTAGAGTTATTGGTACTACAGAGGGGATTTCTGTAATATCTGGTGCCTTTATTATGATTGTTCAAGATAAAGATTTTGGTGAGGATGGATTGATGGTCTTTGGAGATTGTGCAGTTAATCCTAATCCAAGTTCTGAACAGTTAGCTGAGATTGCTATATCTTCAGCAGAGACGGCTAAATCTTTGGCTGGCATAGACCCTAAAGTTGCTATGTTGTCCTTCTCGACAAATGGTAGTGCTAAACATCAGATGGTGGACAAGGTGACAGATGCAATAAAGAAGGCTAAAGAGTTAAATTCTGATTTAATTATTGATGGAGAGATGCAATCAGATGCAGCTATTGTACCAAAGGTTTCACAGAAGAAGTATCCAGAGAGTGAGATTGGTGGAGAAGCAAATGTATTAATTTTTCCTGATTTACAATCAGGCAATATAAGTTACAAACTTGTACAAAGGTTGGCCCATGCTGAAGCTATTGGCCCTGTTTTACAAGGAATTGCTAAACCGGTTAATGATCTATCTAGAGGGTGTAATGTGCAGGATATTGTTAATGTAACAGCAATTACTGCAGTCCAAGCACAAAATTGTTAATTAGGTCTTGATAATTGGCCCTTAACAATGATAAGATTAGGGGAGTATTTAATAAAAAACTAATTAGATAAGTGTTACTATACATAATGAAGGAGGAGTTAGTTAATGAAAGTTTTGGTTATTAATAGTGGAAGTTCTTCTATTAAGTATCAACTAATTAATATGGAGGATGAATCAGTTTTAGCTTTAGGACTAGTGGAGAGAATAGGTATTGAAGGGTCTAGATTAGAGCAAGAGCTTGCTAATGGAGAGGAGTTTGAAATTAAAAAAGATATTCCTGACCATTCTATAGGCATGGAACTAGTAATTAACACCTTAACTGATGAGGATAAAGGTGTAATTGGAGATATAAATGAGATTGTTGCTGTAGGGCATAGAGTTGTGCATGGAGGAGAATACTTCGATAAATCTGTTATTATAGATAATGATGTTAAGAAAAAGATTGAAGAGTGTGCCAAATTAGCACCTTTGCATAATCCAGCTAATCTAATGGGGATTGAGGTATGTGAAAGACTGATTTCTAATGCAAAACAAGTGGCGACCTTTGATTCTGCTTTCCATCAATCAATGCCTCAGGAAGTTTATACTTATGCTTTACCATATGAGTTCTATGAAAAATATAGGGTCAGAAGATATGGCTTTCATGGTACATCCCATCAATTTGTTGCCCAAGAGGTTGCTAAGAAGTTAGATAAAGACATTAAAGACTTAAAGATTATTACTTGTCACCTTGGAAATGGTGCTAGTATAACTGCAGTAGATGGAGGCGAATCTTTAGATACAAGTATGGGACTTACTCCTTTAGAAGGTTTAGTTATGGGAACTAGATGTGGTGATATAGACCCTGCTATAGTACCTTTTATTATGGAAAAAGAAGATTTAAGTCCAGAAGAGATGGATTATTTAATGAATAACAAGAGCGGTTTCTTAGGAATTTCTGGTGTAAGTAGTGACTCTCGTGATATTGAGGATGCTGCAGCAGATGGGAATGAAAGAGCTCAGTTAGCTATTGATATGTTTGCTTATCGTGTAAAGAAGTATATAGGTGCTTATACTGCAGCTATGAATGGCATTGATGCTCTTGTATTTACTGCAGGGATTGGCGAGAATGCTATAGGTTTGAGGGAAGATATATGTAATAGTTTAGATTTCTTGGGTATTAAGGTTGATGTTCAACGAAATGATGTTAGAGGTAAATTTACTCAAATAAGTCCTGATGAATCTAGAGTTAAGGTATTTGTTGTACCTACAAATGAAGAGTTGGTAATTGCTAGAGATACTAAAGATTTGATTGGTTAATTTCTACAAAATTCTTGACAAATCTATATTCTCTATATTATAATAAATGATGTTGCCTTAGAGGTGAAAAGTAAATGAGAGCTAAAATAAATATTGCCAAGATAAAAGATGTCTTTGGTGGAACTATGAGTGAAGAATTTTCTGTTGAATTAGAAAGTATAACTATTCATGGTGAGCAGGTCTCTTTTCCTCGAGAAATTAAGATAAACTTAACTGTAGTTAATGATGAAAAAACTTATATAGTTATGGGGAAAGTTGATATCTTGCTTAGATTACCTTGTACTAGGTGTTTGGATGAATTTGAAATGCCTATGAAATTTGATTTTGATTTTGAAATTTCTAAAGAAGAGGTTGAAAAAGATCAGATTGACTTTAAAAATGAACTTTTGCACCATATCAGATTGAATTTACCTATGAAATTTGTCTGCGATGAAGAGTGTGAAGGTTTGTGTCCAAGTTGTGGAAAGAACTTGAACAAAGAAGAGTGTAAATGTATTATGCACAAGGTTGACCCAAGACTTGCTGATCTAGAGAAATTATTGAATCAAGATTGAAGTTAAGCCAGTTATTGAACTAATATATAACTTGAGATGTAATAGATAAAGGAGGTGTTTTTGATGGCTGTACCTAAGCGAAGAACCTCAAAAACTCGTAAGAGAAAGAGAAGAACTCATTGGAAGTTAAGTGCTCCAAATTTAGTTGAATGTCCTCAATGTAGTGAGGCAAAATTGTCACACCGTGTATGTCCTGAGTGTGGATTTTACAAAGGTAGAAAAGTAAAGTAATTATATACAAAAGAGAAGGCGAATATTCGCCTTCTCTTTTGTTTTTTGGAAAGTGAAATATAAAAGTGCTGCTAGTAATGGGTAATGAGTGAAGAGTAATTAGTAAAGTCAAAATCTCAAAACTTCTTATAAGTCTTAGCTAACAAAGGGTTTTCTGTTTTCCTAAGTTTTTATCCATTACTCATCACCAGTAATAAAGCTATGCTTTATTACTATATCGTTTCGCTTTTTAGCATTTAGTTGAGTCTTATTTCTTAAAACTAAAGTATAATTTCCTCTTCTTTTTAGAATAATACTTGCATAGAAGAAAAAAATTATATATAATACTTGTAGAGTTAAATTAGTAGCAGGTCTTAATACAAGATTTTAATAGGTGGTTACAGTTGATGAAAAAAATAAGTAAGTTAGAAAGGCAAAAACTTTTACAAGAAAAGCTAAAAGAGAACCCTTTCTTTATCGATAAAGAGTTAGCGGAGATATTTGATGTTAGCATTCAAACTATTCGTTTAGATAGGATGGAGTTGGGGATTCCAGAAGTTAGAAAGAGAATTAAAACAGTAGCAAAACGGGCCAACGATCAATTGAAGTCAGTTCAAAGTGAAGAGGTGATTGGTGAATTGGTAGATATTAACCTCGACAAAGCAGGAATTTCTATTATGGAGACGTCTAAAGAATTGCTTTTAGAGAAAAGTAAGGTTGTGAGGGGACACCATATATTTGCTCAAGCTAACTCTTTAGCAGTAGCAATCATAGATACTGATGTAGCTTTGACTGGATCTGCTAAGATTCGTTATAATAGACCGGTTTATTTAGGAGAAAGATTGATAGCAAAGGCTAAAGTTGAGAATAAAAAAGGGAATAAGTTCTGTGTAAGAGTAGAGACTAAAGTTAAAGGAGAGTTAGTCTTTAGTGGAGAGTTCATAGTCTTCTCAGTTGAGGCTGATAATGGAATTGAGGAGGTTTAGACAGGTGAAAATTGTAGTAGACGCAATGGGAGGGGATCATGCCCCGTATGAGATTGTTAAAGGTGCTATAGAAGCTAGTGGAGATATTGATGGAAGGATTATCCTTGTAGGACAAGAAGATAAGGTTAATAAAGAGTTGGAAAAATACTCTTATGAAGAAGGAAAGATAGAGGTTGTTCATGCTTCTGAAATTATCGGTATGGATGAGTCTCCAGCTCGTGCTTTAAGAAAGAAGAAGGATTCATCTATTGTAGTAGGGTCTAAGTTGGTTAAAAAAGGAGAGGCAGATGCCTTTGTATCTGCTGGAAGTACTGGTGCTGTGATGGCTAGTGCTTTATTGAAAATTGGTAGAATAAAGGGTGTAGCTAGACCTGCAATAGCAACTGTATTTCCCACATTAAAGGGAGAGACTCTTGTTTTAGATGCAGGGGCCAACGTAGATAGTAAGCCGGAGCATATGGTTCAACATGCACTAATGGCTCATATTTATGCATCAGAACTTCTCGGTAAAAAGAACCCTAAATTGGGTCTTTTGAGCGTTGGCGAAGAGGAGAAAAAAGGAAATGAACTAACTAAGGAAGTACATAAAATTCTAAAAAAGATTGAGGATATTAATTTTGTTGGTAATGCTGAAGGAAGAGATATATTTACTGGGGAATTTGATATTATATTATGTGATGGATTTGTAGGAAATGTAGTTTTGAAAACGACAGAAGGCTTAGCAGATGCCTTATTTAAGATTATAAAAAGAGAGATAAAGGCAAATTGGCTCGGTAAATTAGGAGGGCTTTTATTAAAGCCTGCCTTTAAAAGGGTAGCTAAGAAGATGGATTATACCGAATATGGTGGGGCGCCACTTTTAGGAATTGATGGTGTAACGATAATAAGCCATGGAAGTTCAAATGCAAAAGCTATCAAAAATGCTATTAAGAATGCGCAAAAAGCTATAGATGCTGATTTAATTAATCTAACTAAAGCCAATATTGGTGGAAGGAATGATGGATAGCTATGAGAAGTGAAGTAAGAAAGGCTAAGGTTGCAGGTGTTGGTTCTTTTGTGCCTGAGAAGGTATTAAGCAATTCTGATCTAGAAGATATGGTAGATACTAATGATGAATGGATAACAACAAGGACAGGGATTAAAGAACGTAGAGTTGTTGAGGAGGGGATGAGCACCTCTGATTTAGCATATGAGGCAGCAAAGTTGGCCCTAGCAGATGCAGGTTTAAAAGCTCAAGATTTAGATTTAATACTTGTTGCTACAGCAACTCCTGATCATCTTGCGTTTCCCTCGACTGCTTGTATAGTTCAAGACAAGTTAGGAGCTAAAGGTGTTCCAGCTTTTGATCTTGCAGCAGCTTGTACAGGTTTTGTTTATGGGGTTTCAGTTGCAACTCAATATATCGAAACTGGAGCTTATGATAACATTTTGGTTATAGGGGCTGAGACTTTATCTAAGATAATAGATTGGGAAGATCGTTCTACCTGTATATTGTTTGGTGATGGAGCAGGAGCAGCAGTCTTGACTCCAACTGAAAAGGGAGGTATCCTCTCTAATTTATTAGGGGCTGATGGAGCCCAAAGCCAAGTGTTGAAGGTGGAAGGAGGAGGTTCTAAGAACCCTCTCTCTCAGAGTATAATCGATGAAGGTCTTCATTATATAGAGATGGAAGGTAATCCTGTCTTTAAGTTTGCCGTTAGAATATTAGGAAGAGCAGCTAATGAAGCCTTAGAAATTGCTGGCTTAGATGATAGTGATATAGATTATTTAGTGCCTCATCAGGCAAATATCAGAATTATTGATGCTGCAGCAAAGAGGTTAGATTTACAGAAGGAACAGGTTTATGTGAATCTTGACAAATACGGAAATACCTCGGCTGCTTCCATACCTTTAGCTTTAGATGGAGCAGTTAAGTCAGGAGATATAAAAGAAGGAGATATTGTTGTTCTAGTTGGTTTTGGTGCTGGTTTGACTTGGGGAGCTACAGTTATAGAATGGTCTTAAGGGGGAAGTAGAAGATGATTAAAACTAAATTATGCGAATTATTAGGTATAGATTATCCGATTATTCAAGGTGGTATGGCCTGGATTGCTACAGGTGAATTGGCTGCTGCTGTATCAAAAGCTGGAGGATTGGGAATTATAGGGGCAGGTAATGCCCCAGCAGATATAGTAAGGGAAGAGATAAAAAAGGTTAAAGCAGAGACTGATAAACCTTTTGGGGTAAATGTAATGTTATTATCACCTTTTGTAGATGAAGTTATGGAGGTTGTAATAGAGGAGAAGGTTCCTGTAGTGACGACTGGAGCTGGAAATCCTGGAAAGTATATTGAGAGGCTTAAAGAGATTGGAGCAAAGATAATCCCAGTTGTTCCTTCAGTGGCTTTGGCTAAAAGGATGGCGCGCCTTGATGTAGATGCTATAATTGCAGAAGGTAATGAAGCAGGAGGACATATTGGTCAATTAACTACAATGCCTTTGATACCTCAAATTGTAGATGCTGTTGATATTCCAGTAATTGCAGCTGGAGGCGTTGCTGATGGTAGAGGTTTAGCTGCAGCATTATCACTAGGTGCAGTGGGAGCACAAATTGGGACGCGTTTCATCTGTGCTCAGGAATGTATAGCTCATAAGAACTATAAGAAAGCTGTTATCAAGGCTAAAGATAGAGATGCCATAGTAACTGCTCGATCTACTGGACACCCTGTAAGAAATCTGAAGAATAAGTTAACAAGGAAGATAGATAAACTAGAAAAAGAAGGGGCTCCTAAAGAGAAGATTGAGGAGTTAGGAATTGGTAGATTACAAAGGGCTGTTATTGATGGTGATGTGGTTGAGGGTACAGTTATGGCTGGACAGGTAGCTGGAATGGTTAATAAGATAGAATCGGCTTCAGAGATTATTAATGATATTATGGCTAGTGCAGAAGATGTAATGAAGAATATCTGTCAAAGTATTATTTAAGTTGAGGAGGGGATAAGATGGGAAAGACAGCTTTTATCTTTCCTGGTCAAGGATCTCAATATGTAGGTATGGGAGAAGAGTTGGCTAAGGAGTTTAAGATTGTAGAAGATACTTTTAAAGAAGCAAATGAAGCTTTAGATATAGATGTAAGGAAATTGGCTTTTAAGGGGCCAAAGGAGGATCTAAAGGAGACAGAGAACACTCAGCCTGCTATCTTGACATTAAGTACAGCGGTTTATAGGCTTTTATTAGATAAGGGAATAGAAGCAGATGTTGTTGCTGGACATAGTTTGGGAGAATATTCGGCTTTAGTAGGTGCTGGAGTATTAGATTTTGTTGATGGGGTTAAGTTAGTAAGAAAGCGTGGTCAGTTAATGGCTGCTGCCGATCCTTCTGGTAAAGGTACTATGGCTGCAATTATTGGTTTAAGTGCTGAGGAAGTTAAAGAAGTGTGTCAAGAAGCAAGTGGTGAGGGCGTTGTTGAGCCTGCAAACTTTAACTGTCCAGGGCAGATAGTAATCTCTGGCGAGAAGAAGGGCGTGGAGAAGGCAGTAGAGATAGCTAAAGATAAGGGAGCAAAGAAAGCTATACTCTTATCTGTAAGTGGACCTTTTCATTCTAGTTTAATGGAAGCTGCTGCTAAGAAGTTGGCCCCTCAATTAGATAAGATAGACTTTAAAGATGCTAAAGTTTCTGTTGTGACCAATGTTGATGGTGAGTTTACAACTGACAGTAATAGATTAAAAGAGGCTTTAATCGAGCAGATTAGTGGGTCTGTTAGATGGGAGGAGTCTATTAGGGCTATGATCGATGATGGTGTAGATACATTTATTGAAGTTGGCCCGGGTAGAGTTTTAAAAGGATTCATGAGAAGGATAGATCGTAAGGTGAAAGCTTTTAATGTTGAGGATTTAAGGTCTTTAAATAAAGTCTTGAAAAAGATAAAATAAATTGTTATAAAAAAATCTTTATTTGGTAAAATATTATTATGTTTCTTTTGAAGGAGTGAGAAGATGAGATTAAAGGATAAGGTTGCTATTGTTACAGGTAGTTCACGTGGTATTGGTAAAGAGGTTGCTTTAAAGTTATCCAAAGAGGGAGCTAAATTAATTATAAACTACCCTTTTGATGGAGAAGCCCAAGGTGCTCAAGAGGTAGTAAAAGAGATTGAAGATCTTGGTGGAGAGGCTATAGCAATAGAAGCTGATGTAACTAAAATAGATCAAGTTAAAGCTATGGTTAAAGAGGTTAAAGGGGAGTTTGGAAGGATCGATATCTTAGTTAACAATGCAGGTATTACTAAAGATGGATTGTTAATGAGGATGAAGGAAGAAGATTGGGATGCTGTTATGAATGTTAATCTTAAGGGTGCATTTAATGCTACTAAAGGTGTAACAAGGACTATGATGAAGCAAAGAAGCGGTAGAATAATAAATATATCATCAGTAGTAGGTCTAATGGGTAATGCTGGTCAAGCTAATTATGCAGCTTCTAAAGCAGGTCTAATTGGTTTTACTAAATCGGTTGCTAAAGAGATGGCTACTCGTGGTATAACAGTAAATGCAATTGCACCAGGATTTATTGAAACTGCTATGACTGATGAATTATCTGATAAGGTAGTAGAACAGATGTTGGCTGTAATACCTATGGGTGAGTTTGGTCAGCCTGAAGATATAGCTGATTTAACTCTATTCTTAGCCAGTGATGAAGCAAGATATATTACTGGTGAAGTAATTAGAGTTGATGGTGGAATGGTAATGTAAAACAGTTGAAAGTTGTTAATTGAAAATTTATAGTTAAAAACTAATATAATAAGGTTTATATTTTTAAGTTTTTGCTCCTTAACTATCAATTATCAATTGTCAATTATAAACTAAATCATTTGAAGGGAGGTGAATAGAATGGACGTTTTTGAAACAGTTAAGGATATTGTAGTTGCTGAGTTGGGTGTAGATGCTGATGAAGTAACTCTAGAGGCTTCATTTATTGATGATTTAGGTGCTGACTCTTTAGATATCGTTGAGGTTGTTATGGCCTTTGAAGAGGAGTTTGATATTGAAATTCCTGATGAAGATGCTGAAGATATCGAGACAGTACAAGATGCTGTAGATTATATTGAAAATGCTTTATAATTCTTATTAAATTTGTCCCCGTTTATCTAGATAAACGGGGCTTTAAGCAATAGTTATTATATAATATTATAAATTGGAGGAATAATCTTGAATATACCAAAGTTAAAGATTGGGAAATTAGTCGCTAAGGTTCCTATTATCCAAGGTGGAATGGCTGTTAAGGTATCCACTGCACCATTAGCTGCAGCAGTTGCTAATGAAGGTGCTATTGGATTAATAGCAGGTTCGGGGTTGAAGGTTGAAGAGTTAAAAGAAGAAATTAGGCGTGCTAGGAGTATGTCTAAAGGCATTATTGGAGTAAATATTATGGTTGCAATTAGTGAATTTAAAGAGTTAGCTAATGCAGCTATAAGTGAAGGTATAGATCTAATTGTAGCAGGTGCTGGATTTTCTAGAGACTTATTTACTATGGGAAAAGAGAGTGGTATAGAGGTAGTACCCATAGTATCTTCGGTGAAGTTAGCCAAAATATCTGAAAAGATGGGTGCTTCTGCTATTGTTGTAGAAGGTAAAGAAGCAGGAGGACACTTAGGAACTGACAAGCCTATGAAGTCTTTAGTTAAAAACATTGTCAAGGCAGTAAAAATACCGGTAATTGCCGCTGGTGGAATCATTAATGGTGAAGATATTGCTGAGGTATTAAAAATGGGGGCCGATGGAGTTCAAATGGGATCAAGATTTGTTGCTAGTAAAGAGTGTGAGGTAGATGATTCCTTTAAAGAAGTGTACATAAATGCCACAAAAGAAGATAGTGTTTTGATCGATAGTCCAGTAGGCTTACCAGGAAGGGCGCTAAGAAATCCTTTCTTTGATAGGTTGACAGCTAGTGAGGTTGATACAGGAAAAAGTTGTGATTATTTATGTTTAAAGAAGTGTTCACATAGTTTCTGCATTATGAAATCCTTAATCCAAGCTCAAGAAGGAGATATGGAGGGTGGTCTTGTTTTTGCAGGGGAAAGAGCTCATTTAATTGATAAAGTTTTGCCTGTAAAGGAGATAATAAGTGACTTATTAAGTGATGCTAAGAAGTATTTAGGAGGGAAAACAAATGAATAATCGTGTTGTTGTAACTGGTATGGGAGTAATTTCTCCAGTTGGAATTGGAATAGAAGAGTATTGGTCATCGTTAATCAATGGAGTTTCAGGTGTTGATACTATTACCCACTTTGATGCAAGTGAATATAAGACTAAAGTTGCAGCTGAGGTTAAAGATTTTAAAGCACAAAATTACGGTGTAGATCGTAAGGAAGCAAGAAGGATGGATAGATATGCTCAGTTTGCTGTTGTTGCATCTAAGATGGCTCTTGAAGATGCAGAATTCGAGGTGAATGAAGATAATGCTAAGCGGGTTGGAACTTTAATCGGTTCAGGTATTGGTGGAGTTGAAACCTTTGAAAAACAACACAAGAAATTATTAGAAAGAGGGCCAAACAGAGTTAGTCCTTTTATGATTCCAATGATGATAGCTAATATGGCTGCTGGACAGGTATCTATATATACTGGGGCCAAAGGGCCAAATACAACTTCAGTCACTGCATGTGCTTCTGGTACAAATGCAATTGGTGATGCCTTTGAATTGATTAAACGTGGAGATGCTGATTTGATGATTGCTGGTGGAACTGAAGCAGCAATTACCCCAGCTTCATGTGCTGGATTTTGTTCTATGAAGGCAATGACTACTAATAATGATGATCCTAAGGGAGCTAGTAGACCTTTTGATTCTAAGCGTGATGGTTTTGTAATGGGTGAGGGAGCAGGTGTTGTAATTTTAGAATCTTTAGAGAGTGCTCAAAAAAGAGGGGCTAAGATATACGGAGAGATGGTAGGTTATGGTATGTCAGCAGATGCTCATCATATTACTGCTCCAGCACCAGGTGGTGTAGGTGCAGCAGAAGCTATGAAGATGGCTTTAGAAAAAGGAGATCTTAAAGTAGAAGAAATGGATTATATCAATGCCCATGGAACATCTACTCCAGCAAATGATAAATTAGAAACTGCTGCTATTAAGAAGATCTTTGGAGATTATGCTTATAATTTAGCTATAAGTTCTACCAAATCTATGACAGGTCACTTATTGGGTGGAGCAGGTGGAATTGAAGCTATTGCTTCTATCTTAGCTATTAAGAATAATATTGTACCTCCTACCATAAACTATAAAAATGAGGATCCAGAATGTGATTTAGATTATGTACCAAATAAAGCTAGAGAGACTGAAGTTAAAGTTGCTTTGTCTAATTCTTTAGGTTTTGGTGGACATAATGCTTGTGTCATATTTAAAGAATATATTGGCTAATTAGGGTGTGTATATATGAAGGATAAGGAAGGTTATTTAAAAAAAATACAAGAAGAGATTGGGATTGAATTCAAAGATGAGAGTATATTAAAGAGGGCTTTAACTCATAAATCTTATGCCAATGAAAGAAGAAATTTGAACCTAAAAGATAACGAGAGATTGGAGTTTTTAGGTGATTCTGTTCAGGATTTAGTAGTAAGTGAATATATGTTCTTGAAGTATCCAGATCACCCAGAAGGAGATTTGGCAAAGATAAGGTCAGTTGTGGTAAGTGCTCCAGTCTTAGCCCAAAAAGCACGTGAGATTAGCTTAGGTGATTATCTTCTTTTAGGTAAAGGAGAAGAGATGACTGGAGGAAGAAAAAGAGATTCTATCTTGGCGGATGCTTTTGAAGCTTTAGTAGGTAGTATATACTTAGATAGAGGGTTAGAAGTTGTTGAAAAATTCATTTTAAGTCTTTTAGTTCCCGATATTAAAAATGTAGAGATTGGGGAGCATATCCAAGATTACAAGACCTTATTACAAGAGATTATTCAAAGAGATTCCAATTCTAGACCTGAGTACAAGGTTGTTAAAGAAGAAGGGCCTGATCACAATAAAGAGTTTACTATTGAGGTTGATTTTGATGGTGATATTTTGGGTAGAGGAAAAGGCTCTAGCAAAAAAGAAGCTCAGCAAAGAGCTGCTAAAGATGCAATAAGTAAGATATAGTAGCTCGTCTTGACGAGCTGCTTTTTTTATATTTATCATAATCTTCTAGTAATAAAGTTTTACTTTATTACTAATGATGGGTAATCAGTAATGAGTAATGGGTAAAACCTTAAAAACCAGAAACTAATTTGTTAGCTGATTTTTAATAAGTGGTTTCGATATTTTGATATTACTTATTACTCGTCACTCATCACCCATTACTAGTGGCACGATAGTGCCACTGTATTACTATGTTATCGTAGATACAGCAATAAAAACTTATAAAAATGAGGTGTAAAAATGTATGATCTAATAGTCGTTGGAGGTGGTCCAGCTGGAATGATGGCAGCTGGAGTTGCTGCTCAAAGGGGAAAAAAGGTGTTATTATTAGAGAAGAATGCTCAATTAGGAAAGAAGATGTTGATTACTGGTAAGGGACGGTGTAATCTTACAAATGATTGTGAAATAGAAGACTTCATTAAAAATTTTCCTGGAAATGGGAAGTTCTTGTATAGCGCCTTGTATTCTTTCAGCAATTGGCAATTAATGGATTTCTTTTCGAGGTTAGGAGTCAAAACGAAGGTAGAGAGAGGTGGAAGGGTCTTTCCTGTATCTGATTCAGCAAAAGATATAGTAGAAGCTTTGAAGTCCTTTATAGAAAAAGAGGGCCTTGAGGTTAGGTTAAAGATTTCTATTGAGAGCTTAATCACTGAGGGAGAAATAGTAAAGGGTGTAAAGGATAGAGATGGTAATGCTTATAAAGGTGCAAAGGTCTTAATTGCTGTTGGAGGAAAATCATATCCTACTACCGGATCCTCAGGTGATGGATATTCAATGGCTAAGGAAGTTGGGCATAATATTGAAGCAATTAAAGCTGCTTTAGTTCCTCTTAACACTAAAGAAGGGTGGGTAAAAGACTTACAAGGGTTGCAGCTTAAAAATGTAGAAGCTAGCTTAATTGTAGATGGTAAAAAGGAGACAAGTCAATTTGGAGAGATGTTATTTACTCACTTTGGAGTAAGCGGGCCAATAATCTTAAGTATAAGTAGAGAGGTATCTTATAACTTGGATAAGAATACTTACTTGAGTATAAATCTTAAGCCTGCTTTATCTAGAGAGCAGCTTGATAATAGATTGCAACGTGACTTTGAGAAGTATTCGAGAAAGCAATTTAAAAACTCTTTGAATGATCTTTTTCCTAATAAGCTGATTCCTGTGATAATTAAACTCTCCTCTATTGATAGTGAGAAAGAAGTTCATCAGATTACTAGAGAAGAGCGTGAAGAACTATTGAATTTAATGACCGATTTTAGAATAACTATAACTGGAACACGTGGGTTTAGAGAAGCTATTGTAACTGCTGGAGGTGTAGACGTAAAGGAGGTCAACCCTAGCACTATGGAGTCTAAATTGGTAGAAGGCCTTTACTTTGCAGGGGAAGTTCTTGATATTGATGCTTATACAGGTGGATATAACCTACAAGGTGCATTTTCAACTGGATATTTAGTTGGGATTAATGTATAGATAATAATTGGAAGAGAATTAAGAAGTCAAGTATATAATCTCTCTTTAAACATATTATTATAGTAACGGAGTGTGCTAATTTAAAAGTTAAGATTATTAGTAATAAAGCATAGCTTTATTACTGGTGATGAGTAATTAGTAATGAGTAATGGGTAAAACCTTAAAAAAACAGAAACCCCTTTGTTACCTAAGACTTATAAGAGGTTTTGAGATTTTGACTTTACTCATTACTCTTCACTCATTACCCATTACTAGTGGCACGAAAGTGACACTTTATTACTATAATATTTAGTTTAAGGAGGGGTAGTGTGGGTAGGCATATATTTTATTTAGTTGAAGGTTTGGCTAAGGTTATTGAAAAGATCCTTGTTAGGCTAGTAGTTATAGGTATGGTGATATTAGTTGGGGTGCAGATAATATTAACTAATCCAAATTTAGAGGAGACCTTAATTGCTAGGATTCCCAGATTAGAAGCTGTCTTGGCAATTGGTCAAAGTGATGATTTTAAAGAAGATGCTGTTCCGGTATTTCAAATAAATAATGAGACTATATCTTTAAAACTTTCAACTTATAATAGAGATAGGGGATCAGATTTTAACTTGATTTTAAATGGCCAAAAGGTTGGTGACTTTTCTAGAGACTACATAGAGATTGAAGTCAATGAAGGGGATAGGTTGAGCATAGATGGCAGAGAGAGTAGCTCAGGCATCTGGATTGAAATATCTAGTACATCAAAACCTTTAATTAACTTAGGAGAAGGTAAACAATTTTGGGTTAATAATAAATATAAGGATTTGGGTCATATTGAAGTTATAAATAAATTTTAAAAATAACTTGCTTTAATGATAGAGTTATGCTAACATATTGTATAACAGTTATAAAGTACTATGGTAGTTTTAGGGTAGAGTAGGTAGCTTTTTATTAATTTTTATGTAGTTGTAGTATAATTTAATAATCTGTAGGTAGTATGGTAGGCTAGGTAGGGGAAGTATATTAAAAATCACAAGTACTCCTCGTTCTAGGGGGTACTTTTAATATTTTTTGGATAAAATATTCTAAAGAGATTTTGAAATGTTCATTAACATATTTTATAAATCTTAAAGGAGGGGTATTGTGGATAAGCGTGAGATGAGCAAGAAGGTGGCAACTGCAGCAATTAAGATGGCACTAAGTGATAGAGTTGAAGAGAGTAGATTGAAGGATGATTATAAGAATAAAGAAGTATTGGTAGCAGCAGTGGACTTTGGTGGTGAATTTAACTCCTCGATAAAGAATATTATTGAAAGAGCTATTGTAGCTGCTAAGAGGGAAGGGGTAATCAAAGATACTCATACCGATCAAGGGGCTGTGGCAGGTGCTACTAGAGAAGCTTTAACTCAAATCAATCATAAAGCTTTAGGTCTTAACGTAGGTGGAAAGATTGGGGTAGCAAGAAAAGGTGACCATTTAAGTGTAGCTATATTCTTTGCTATAGGCTTATTACATTTAAATGAGATGGCAATAGGCTTAGGACATCGAGCAGTATAATATATTTAAGAGGTGTTGATTTCTAAACTGACAAGGGGGTGAATGTGATGGTGAGAGGGATAAGAGGAGCAGTTACTGTAAAAAGTAATGATGAGAAGGAGATATTATCAGCAACTAAGGTATTGTTAGAGAAGATGATAAGGGCTAACGATCTAAAGGAAGAGAGGATTGCTTCCATATTCTTTTCTACAACATCGGATCTAACTAAGGCCTTTCCTGCAGTAGCAGCTAGAGAGATAGGTTGGATTAGTGTGCCCTTGTTTTGTACAAAGGAACTTGATATTGAGGGTAGCTTAGAGAAATGTATCCGGATCTTAATTCACTATAATACAAAAAAGTCTTTAGAAGAGATAGAGCATATCTACCTAAGAGAAGCAAAAAGCTTGAGACCAGATTTAATAAAGGAAGGAGAAGAGGAGTAGATGAGTGATAATAAGTTGATAAGAAAAGAAATTTTAAGTATTAAACCCTATATTCCTGGTAAGCCTATTGAAGAGGTAAAAAGAGAACTTGGATTAAAAGAGGTTATTAAGTTAGCCTCAAATGAAAATCCTTTAGGACCATCGCCTTTAGCTGTTGAAAGAATGGGAGAGACAATAAAGGGAGTAAATATATATCCTGATGGAAATGTACATAGGTTAAGAGAGAAGCTAAGTGTTAAGTTGGGGGTAGAAGGTAATCAATTAATCTTTGGTAATGGATCAGATGAGATTTTGGTTATGTTGGCCCAAGCCTTTATAGATAAGGGTGATGAGGTTATTATGGCCGAAACAACCTTTAGTGAATATGAGTTTGCTACTAATATTATGGGTGGCGAGATTGTTAAGGTCCCTTTAAAGGACTATACCCATGACCTAAAGGCTATGGCAGAGACCATTAGTGATAATACTAAGATGATCTTTATCTGTAATCCAAATAATCCAACTGGAACTGCTGTTGGAAGAGCAGAGGTTGAGGATTTCTTAGATAAGGTTAATGAAGATATAATTGTAGTCTTTGATGAAGCTTATTATGAATATGTAAGTGATAAAAATTATCCTCAATCCTTAGATTATCTTTTAGATTATGAGAATCTAATAATTTTAAGGACTTTTTCAAAGATTTATGGATTGGGAGGGTTAAGGGTTGGCTATGGAATAGCAAATGAGAAGATAATAAGCTATTTAGAAAGGGTAAGACAACCTTTTAATGTTAATGCAATTGCTCAAGAAGGTGCTTTGGCTAGTTTGGAAGATCAAAGTCATATTAGGGAGAGTTTGGACTATAATAGACAAGGTAAGGAATACTTGTATAGAGAATTTGATAAGCTTGGTTTAGATTATGTGCCAACTGAAACTAATTTTATACTTGTAGATCTACCTAAATCAAATGATCAGGTCTTTAAAGAGTTATTAAAGCAAGGAATAATTATCAGGAGTTTGTCTTCTTATGGGTATAAGACTAAGATTCGAGTAACAATTGGATTGCCTGAGGATAATAAGAAGTTTATTAAGGCTTTAAAGAGCCTTTTGAATAAATAATTATAAGAATAATAAGTAGAGAGTAAAAGAGGAGGAGTTAATAATGATAATATTAATGGAGAAGCTAGCTGTTGAGAAGGATATTAATGATGTAATTGCTAAAATTGAGGAGTTGGGCTTTGAAGCTCACCCAGATAAGGGAGAGAAACAGACTGTAATAGGTGTTGTAGGTAGTGGTAAGAGAGATGAACTATTAAATTGTATTGGAGCTTTTTCAGGAGTGGAAAATGTAGTGGAGATTACTAAACCTTATAAATTAGTAGGTAAGGAGTTTAAATCTGAGCCTTCTATAATAGATGTTGATGGAGTTAAGGTAGGTGGTGGCAACTTTGCAATTATGGCTGGACCTTGCGCAATCGAAAGTAAGGAGCAGTTATTTGAGGCTGCTAGAGCTGTAAAAGAAGGAGGGGCCAACATCCTAAGAGGTGGAGCTTTTAAGCCAAGAACATCACCTTATAGCTTCCAAGGTTTGATGGAAGAAGGGCTTAAGATGATGGCAGAGGCTAGAGAAGAGACAGGATTGAAGATAGTTACAGAAGTAATGGATACTAGAGATGTGGAGTTAGTAGGAAGATATGCTGATATCCTACAGATTGGTGCCAGAAATATGCAAAACTTTGCCCTTTTAAAAGAGGTGGGTCAAAGTGATGTTCCTGTTCTATTAAAGAGAGGATCAAATGCTACATACAAAGAGTTGTTAATGGCTGCAGAATACATTATGGCCGGTGGAAATTATAATGTAATTTTATGTGAAAGAGGAATTAGAACTTTTGTTAGCGAGACTAGAAATACTGTAGATATGTCTATTGTTCCAGTTGTTAGAGAGTTAAGTCACTTACCAATTATTATAGATCCAAGTCATGGGACTGGTAAGTGGAAGTATGTAAGTCCTTTGGCTAAGGCTGCAATTGCAATTGGTGCTGACGGTCTAATGGTTGAGGTTCATCCAGATCCTAAGAATGCTTTATGTGATGGTCCACAATCTTTAAAACCAGAGAAGTTTAAGCAGATGGTTAATGAACTTAAAGGTATTGGAGAGGTAGTTAATCGTCAATTTTAATGGGGTGAAAGGATGATTAAAAGGGTAGCGATTGTTGGAGTTGGATTGATTGGTTCTTCCTTGGGTTTGGCCCTAAAGGAGTTAGAAGATATAAAAGAGGTAGTTGGAATAGATAAGAATGAGGAATACTTAGAGGAAGCTTTAACCATAGGTGCCATTGATAAGAAGGCAGATTTAATAGATGGTGTTAAGGAGGTTGATCTTCTTATCTTTGCTACTCCAGTTGGTGTGGTTAAACCTTTGGTAGAGATGGTTATACCTTATTTAAAAGAAGGAACAATAATCACTGATGTAGGTAGTACAAAATCTATACTTGTAGAGGAGATCGAGGAGGTAGTTGCAGATTTTCCTTACGTTGGAGGACATCCGATGACCGGCTCTGAGGTTGTTGGCCCTACCGGTGCAGACAAGTATCTCTTTGAGAATGCTATCTATGTCTTAACTGAAACTGAGAAGACGGATAAAGAGGATTTAAATAAGTTGAAATCATTATTAGAGGGGATAGGGGCTCAAGTTCTTATTCTCTCTCCTAAGCACCATGACCAGATAGTTGCTTTAACAAGCCATCTACCTCATATAGTAGCGGTTAATCTAATGAATGTAATTGCAAAGCAATCTCAAGATGATGAGTTAATCACATCATTAACAGCAGGGGGATTTAGAGATACTACTAGAATAGCTGCAGGGGATCCAACTATGTGGCGTGATATCTTTTTAGCCAACAAAGATATGGTCTTGGAATCTATAGATTATTTTCAAGAGGCTTTAGAAGAGTTTAAAAGTCTAATAGTCTTAGAAGAAGATCAAGGGTTGTTTGATAATTTAGCTCAGGCCAGGCAGGATAGATTAGAGGTTCCTATTAAGAAAAAGGGTCTTTTACCTACCAATTATGAACTTATCTTAACTTTAGAGGATAGACCAAATGCTATTGGGGAAGTGGCTTATC
Source organism: Halonatronum saccharophilum DSM 13868 (assembly GCF_000517025.1). Taxonomy (GTDB): domain Bacteria; phylum Bacillota; class Halanaerobiia; order Halobacteroidales; family Halobacteroidaceae; genus Halonatronum; species Halonatronum saccharophilum. The sequence continues at coordinate 244,816 of NZ_KI912097.1, read as the reverse complement.
TTTTAGGGAGAGAAGAGATCAATATTCAGGATATAGAGGTCTTAAAGGTTAGAGAAGATGGGGGAACCCTTAGATTAAGCTTTGTTAAAGAAGAGGAGCAGATTAAGGGTTGTTCTTTATTAAAGGAAGCAGGATATAAGGTAATTAAGAAGAAGTAGGGAGGAGTTAGTATGGATTTAAAGGTAGAGCCTAAGTCTAATTTAAAGGGTGAGATTAAGGTGTCTGGAGATAAATCTATCTCCCATCGGGCAGTAATGTTGGGTGCTATAGCAGAGGGGAAGACACATATAGAAGGTTTTTTAACTGGTGAAGATTGTTTAAGTACAGCCAAAGCTTTTCAAGATTTGGGAGTTAAAATTGAAGGTGTTGGAGAAGAAAAGATGGTGGTCCATGGTAGAGGGTTGAATGGTCTAGAAGAAGCAGATAATGTTTTAGATTTTGGAAATTCTGGGACTACTACTCGATTAATGATGGGAATCTTGGCAGCTCAAGATTTCTATACAGTAGCTACAGGTGATTCCTCTTTAAGAGGGAGACCTATGGCTAGGGTTACAGAGCCGTTGGCCCAAATGGGAGGAAGTTTTGAAGGTAGGGACAATGCCAACCTACTTCCAATAACAGTTTTAGGAGGAAATAAATTAGAAGGTATTAAGTATGAATCATCGGTGGCTAGTGCTCAGGTTAAATCTGCTATTTTATTGGCTGGATTATGGGCCAACGGAGTAACTGAAGTAAGAGAACCCTCTAAGTCTAGGGATCATACTGAGAGAATGTTAGAGTACTTTGGTGCAGAGATTGAGGTTGACGGTTTAACTGTTAGAGTAAAGGGAGGCAAGCCTTTAAAAGGGAATAAGGTCGTTGTCCCTGGTGATATATCCTCGGCTGCTTTCTTAATGGTGGCAGCAATGATTACTGATGGTTCTGAGCTTTTAATTAAAAATGTCGGTTTAAATCCTAGTAGATATGGTATAATAAAAGCTTTACAGAAGATGAATGGAAATTTAGAGTTATTAAATGAGCGAGAATTAAATGGTGAGCCTGTAGCTGATCTATTAGTGAAAAGTAGTCAATTAAAAGCTACTGTAATTGATGGAGACTTAATTCCTTTGTTGATAGATGAGATTCCTGTATTAGCTATAGCAGCTACTCAAGCTCAAGGGAAGACTATTATCAAAGATGCTAAGGAGCTTAGGGTTAAAGAGACAGATAGAATAGATGCAATGGTAAAAGAGCTAAGAAGAGTTGGAGTTGAAGTTAAAGAGAGAGAAGATGGAATGGAGATTCTAGGAGGTCAGAAGATAGTTGGAGGGGTAACATGTCAAAGCTATCATGATCATAGAATTGCTATGTCTATGGCAATTGCAGCCTTGATTGCAGAGAAGCCTATAGTTATTGAGGGTGCTGAATGTATAAACATATCCTTCCCCAATTTTGCAGATTTGCTAAAGAGTTTATAATATATGTTAGAAGATCAGCCGATATCGGCTGATCTTTTTTTATATTCTTTAATCTATATTTTCTTAAAACTTCAAATGCAAAATTATCTGCGCTGACAAGACCTTAAATAAGTGATGACTAAGATCCGACTAGACCTTTATTAATTTTTTTAATCTCTTGTCCTGGCTTTGTCGGCTCTTGTCTGAACTTAGTCAGCGCATAAGCCTTTGACCTATGCTCTTCCTGGTTTCTTATTTGAGATTACTAAATACCCATTCGCAACCTAGGTTTTATATAAAGTAAAAATAAATAAACAAATATGCAGGAAAATTTTTTTTTGTTTAGAAATAATTATTTATAACTAATTATTGATATTGGTAAAGTTTCTTCCGGCTAAAGAATAAATATTATATAAAGACCTTGGGAAGGGGGAAGGTTATGTGGTATAAAATGAATGATGGAATAAATTTATATCTTAACCAATCTGCTCATGAGTTATTGTCTGCACGTGAAGAACAAGAGTTAGCTAAAAGAATTGATGAAGGAGATAATGAAGCAAAGCAATTATTGATTAAAGCTAATTTAAGGTTAGTTATAAGTATTGCTAAGAAGTATTTGGGTCAAGGGTTAGATTTTTTGGATTTGATTCAAGAAGGGAATTTGGGTTTAATACAAGCTATAAAGAAGTTTGATTATACAAAGGGGTATCGCTTTAGTACCTACGCCACTTGGTGGATAAAGCAAAAGATAAATAGAGCTTTAGCAGATAAGTCAAGGGCAATTAGAATTCCAGCTCATATCTGGGAGATGATCAATAAATATGTACAATCCTTTAATATACTGTCTGTACAGCTTGGAAGAGAGCCTACTATTGAAGAGATGGCAGAAGAATTAGATATGCTTGAAGATAAGATCATAATGATTAGAGAACTGATTCAAGAGCCTGCTTCTTTAGATAGTCCAGTAAGTGAAGAGGATGACTTTCATTTGAGTGATGTTATAGAAGATGTAAGTACCCTTACTCCTGATCAGATGGCTTATAATATGATCTTAAAAGAAGAGTTAGAAAATATATTAAATACTCTATCTCCCAGGGAGAAGAGAGTATTACAATTAAGGTTTGGATTATTAGATGGAAGAGAGAGAACATTGCGTGAGATTGGTCAAGATTATGATCTCTCTAGAGAAAGGATCAGGCAGATAGAGAAGAAGGCTTTGCAAAGGTTACGCCATCCAAATAAAAGTAAGAATTTAAAAGATTTCTTATAGAACAAAGTGGCATATGCCGCTTTGTTCTATTTTGTTATTAGGGGTGTTATATTTTTTATGGCTTTAGTCAGAACTTAGTTTGACTTTAAGTAGCTTATAGTATTTAGTTCAATATTCTAATAGAGGAATAGAGGAAAATTTATAGAATTAATAATGGTAGGAGTAATTTAATAGAAAGAGGGATGAGCAATTGAAGAGAGTTAAAATAATTTTAATTATTATCTTTATTCTTTTTATTAGGCAAGGAAGTTTAGAATCAAGAGGTATACTAGGTGATAGTTTAGATAGGTTTTGGTCGGGAATATCAGGTGATAAGGCAAAATATGAAGGGTATTTAGCAGAGATCATAGACAAAGAGGTTTATATTAACTTAGGAGAATACAACAACATATATGAAGGGGATATATTTGACTTATATAGGGAAAGAAGGATATTAAAAGACCCTGTGACCGGCCTAATCTTAGGAGATATTAAGGTGAAGATAGGAGAGGTTGAAGTAGCTGAAGTTGATAAATTTCACTCTAGTGGTAATATTAATTATAATAGTGGAAAAAGAGCTAGGGTTGGAGATAAAGTAGAGATGAGAACTGGTTCGAGGTCTATTGCTCTAGTAGCTTCTAAGGGCCAAGGAATCAACCAGAGATTATTTGAAGAGTTAATTGATAACCTTGAATATAAAATAGAGAATAATGAAATTTATTCTTTAATATCTGATTTAAAGGTTCAGAAAGTAAAGGATGAATTAGAGTTTGGAGAAAATTTAAGGCGCCATCAATTAGAGCTGCTTAGAGAAGAGTTAGAAGTAGATTTTTTCTTAAAGATTGAATTATCTGAAGGTGTCAATAACCTTTTTCTTCATGGACAATTCTTAGGTGGAAAGAGTTTAGATTTGATTGGGGAAGATATTTTAACTATATCTAAGGATGAAAAACTAGTTCAGCTTTATAATAATGATCCAGAAGAGAAGTCTTATAGTTTATTATATAAAAGTGATAAGTTAGATTATAATGGAGAATCCTTTGTTATAGCAGATTTGAATAATGATCAAAATAAAGAAATTGTATTAAATACTAGAGATTCGATAAAGATATTATCATATAGTAATGATGATATTATTGAGTTAGATTCTATAAATGAATACTCCCTTACCCCTTATGACGATTATAAATTATTAGCTATTAATGATATTGAGGGTGAAGGTGATGTAGTAATCTTTGAATTTTTAAACAACCTTTACCAGTTAAGGTGGGATGGAGAAGAGTATAGTATAGAGTTTTTAGAGGGGTTTTTTAGAAATAGGGCCAAAGCTATGATCCAGATAAACTCTAAAGATCTATTAATTACTAGAAATAATCAAAATCTATTAAGGTTTAATCAATGGCAAGGTGATAATTATTTAGAGGAATTCAATCTAAGGGTTAAGAGTAATGAAGGTTTTAGAGTTAAAGCAGGTGATTTAAAAGGAAAAGGGCAAGATAATATAGTTATTACCTCGTATGATGGTAATGAAGATTATAAAATTAAGGTTTATGATTTAGAAGGTAAATTAATCAATACTTTCCCAGGGGCCTATGCTCCAATAATAAACCTTAGTGATATAAGAAGTGGAGGAGAGAAAGAGATATTTTTGGTTGAATATGAAGAAGATAGTTCAAAGTTAGTATCATGGAAATGGGATGGAGAAGATTTTATCAAAGTGTGGGAGAGTAAAAAGTTCGAAGGGAAGATTAAAGATATAGTCGTTGCTGATATAACAGGAGATTTTAGACAAGAGTTAATATTTCTTCTTGCAGGTGAAGAAGGTAGTAACTTTTATATCTATGAGTTTAAAAATAAGTAATATTATTGGTATTTATCTATAAGGTATAATATACTAAAATAGGTGTTTAAAAATTATGTAAATAAACAGGTTGTAAGGAGGTTATTATGAAAAGGGCACATATTATAGGAATTGGAGGAATAGCTATGTCGGCTATTGCCCAATCTTTGATTAAATTAGGTTATAAGGTTACTGGATCAGATTTAAATAGGACATCATTAACAGAAGAACTTAAGGGGATGGGTATTGAGGTAAGTATAGGTCATAGTCCTGATAACATCTTTAATGATATAGATAAGGTTATCTATTCTGATGCTATTCCTAAAGATAATGTAGAGTTAGTTACAGCTAAGAGATATGAGATTGATACACTAGGCCGTTCTAAAGCTCTTGCTTGGATCACCAAAGGCAAGAAGGTCATTTCAGCTGCTGGAACTCATGGTAAGACCACTACATCTGCAATGATTGCCCATTTGTTTGAAGAGGCTAAAAAAGAGCCTAGTTTTATTATAGGTGGGATTTTGAATAATTTTAATAGTAATTTCAAGGCTAATATAGGTGATTATTTTATTTTAGAAGGTGATGAATATGGGAAGTCCTTCTTAAAATACTCTAGTGATGTTGGAGTTATAACCAATATAGAGTTTGATCATCCTGATATATATATAGATATGGAAGATATGCTTTTAACTTATAGAGAGTATGTTAATAATCTAAATGAGGCTTTAATTACTAATAAAGAAGTAATTGATCAATTGAATTTAAATCCCAAGGAGATGGATATTGAAGTTATTACAGTAGGTATAAATGATAAAGAAGCTGACTTTAATATTGTAGATATTAAAGAAGAAGAATTAACCTCTCATTTCACATTATATTATCATGGTAAGGAGGTTAGTTCTTTTAAGTTAAATGCTTTAGGTAATTATAATATTATGCATAGTGTAGAAGCTATTGCTGTTGGTAATTATTTTGGTATAGATCCTTTGGAATTTAAAGAAGCTTTAATGAATTGGAAAGGGGTAAAGAGAAGGTTTGAAATTCTAAGAGATGACTCTAAGAGGATAATAATCAGTGATTATGCCCATCATCCAAGTGAGGTTGAGGCGGTGGCTGAAATTTTAGAGAGAATTAAGACTGATAAAAAGAAGGTTATAATATTCCAACCTCATCAATACATTAGAACCAATTCTCTTTTTGATTATTATAAAGGTATTTTAGATAAGAAGATAGATGAAAAAATGATTTTAAAGATTTATAAAGTTCGTGAAAAAGTTGAAAAGAATAAGTTAGAATCTCTGGGCAGAGAGCTTAGTGAGATTATAAGTAAAGATAAGGTGTCTTATTTTGGAGATTATGAAGGGTTAAGAGAAGTTTTAAATGAGTATGAAGCAAAGAATAATGGAATCTACCTCTTTTTAGGAGCTGGAGATATAGATGACTTTGCTCGTTTATGGGCCAAAAGTTTAAGCTAGGCTATAATTATAGCCTAGCTCTTTTTATTTCTTGATTTTATCAAAAACAGGAATATTATCCTCCTTATTTATATAAATATTAATTAAGAAAAAATAAAGTGGGGCCAAGTTTTTATTTTTATCAACTTTAAAACTTAGGCTAAAAATTCAGATGCTTGATGCTAATGATCTTTACTTAGATAAAGAATAGGATTTAGTGTCGCTTAGCTGCTGGATGAAGGAGGATAATATGTTAATTACAATCATAGTATTAGTAGCTTTGATAGTAGTGGCTGTTTGGTGGGCAAAAAGAAAGCATACTACAAAGGAGAAGGTACTTCCAGTAGAGGAGAAAGAAGAGTTTGATTTAGGAGGAGATGCTGTAATTGGAGAATTAGAAGAGGATCAGTTGGATTTTGATTATGGTTGCCTTAAAGACGAGATAGAAGATGGAGTCGAAGAAGAGGTAAAGGAAGATAAGCAAGAGTTAGATTATGATTTTATGGTTGACCGAATAGAAGAAGATGATGACTTAAAAGAATTAAAATAGAATGACCTAAAAGCTAATAATTAGAGTGTAAAAGAAGTGATTTTAATTATTAAGAGATTATTCTTTTATTATCTTAGAATCTTTGCTATAATAGTCTTAAACTTAGGAAAAAATAAGATATTAATAGAATTATAAGTCGAAGGTGGATGAAGTAGATATAAAAGGAGTGTTTAAAATGGTTAATATATTAGTGATTGGTTTTGCTTTAGCTTTAGATGCTTTTGCAGTTGCAATGGGGCTGGGGTGTGGTAATAGGTTGAGATTAAAAGAGAAGTCCTTAATAATTCTCTCTTTTGGCTTCTTTCAAAGTTTATTGACTTTTTTAGGGGCAGAGTTAGGGAATTATATAAATGCTAATCTCTTTAATATTACAAATTATTTAAGTGGAATTATCATTATTATTATAGGTATTTTATTTTTAAAGGAAGGGCATTATAATGATGAAGCTTGTGTTTATAAGAAGTTTAACTTGTGGACTTACATAGTTTTAGGAATTAGTGTCAGTATTGATGCCTTTGGGGTAGGATTTTCTATTCTTTATGGAGGGAGTATGGCCTATATACTAACAAGTGCAATAATTGTAGGGGTGATAACTTCTTTTTTAACTTGGGCATCTTTCTATATAGTTAATTATGTTAAGAACTTTTCTTTAGTAGAGAAGTATGCTGCTTATCTTGGGGGAAGCATTCTCTGTTTCTTAGGTTTAGTATTAATAATTTAAACTTTAAATTATTTCTTAATTTAGCAGGATTTAATCTAGTTTTCGAGAATTAAATTAATTAAATAATAATAAGGAGGGACTATTAATGGCTAGTGATACTAAGGTTGAGTTAAGAAATCAGATTATATATTCAGTTTATGTAAGAAATCATAGTGAAGAAGGTACCTTTAAGGGAGTTGAAAAAGATTTAGATCGGATCAAAGATTTAGGAACAGATATTCTTTGGTTATTACCTATACATCCAATTGGGAAAAAGAATAAGAAAGGTGATCTAGGTTGCCCTTACTCTATTAAAGATTATAAAGGTATTAATCCAGAATATGGGGATTTAGATGACTTTAGAAGTTTAGTGGAAGCGGTTCACCAAAAGGGAATGAAGGTTATAATTGATGTGGTATATAATCATACATCTCATGATTCTAAGTTGTTAGAAGAGCACCCAGAGTGGTTTTATAGAACAAAAGATGGAGAGACAGGAAATAAGGTAGGAGATTGGTATGATATAATCGATTTAGATTATGATAACAAAGAGTTGTGGGACTATCAGATAGATGCATTGAAGTATTGGGTTAAAGAGGGGGTAGATGGATTTCGTTGTGATGTAGCTTCTTTATTACCTTTAGATTTTTGGCAGAGAGCTCGAAAGGAAGTTGCCCAGGTTAAAGAAGATGTGATCTGGCTAGCAGAGAGTGTAGAGCCTGATTTTATTAGAGCTTTAAGAAGAGAAGGTTTTATTGCTTTATCAGATTCTCAAACTTATGATGCTTTTGATGCTACATATGATTATGATGTCTTCCAATATTTTAAGAAGTATAAAGAAGGCAAGATCTCTTTAGGTCAGTATTTAGAGAAAGTAAGGAGCCAAGAGTATATCTATCCAGATAACTATGTGAAGATGAGGTATATAGAGAACCATGATCAGCCTAGAGCCACAACTTGGTTCCCATCTGAGGAGGAGTTGATTAATTGGACGGCTTTCTACTACTTCCAACAAGGTCTAACTTTAATCTATGCGGGTCAGGAAGCACAAGATGATAATACACCAAGTCTATTTGATCGTGATTTGGTGGACTGGAGCGGTGAAAGTGAAGAGTACCTACAATTACTAAAGAAATTAGGGGAGATAAAGAGGGATGAGATAGTTGCTAAGGGTTACTATGAGCTTTTAGATTTAGAGGTGGAGGGAGTTGCTGTAGCCTCTTATAGGTTGAAGAATGAGAGAAGGTATGGCATCTTTAACTTAGAAAGCAAGGTAGGACAGTTGGCCCTTCCGATAGTAGATGGAAGCTATACTAATTTAATTAATGGTGAAGAGATTGAGGTTGTAGGAGGAAAGTTGAGTTTGAATAATAGTCCTATAATTATCTCTGTAAAAGTTGAGGATGGTAAAGAAGAAATCTTCTTAGAAGAGATGTAATTATATGTTTTTTATGGCTCTGGGCTTTTATGCTTCAGAGCTTTTTATTATTAAGCAAGAAGATGTCTCTTTCTTAAGAGTAATCCTGATATTTTTCATATTTTAGATAGAAATTATGTCATAAATTAATTTCATTTAAATATACTTATCTTAGTGTTAAGAAATAACATAGTCATTTGCTTTGATAATTTTTATAAGGAGGTATTATGGTATGTTAAATATTCAACAAAAAGATGAGTTGGAGAATGCAGAGTTATATCTAGGAATTAGTGGTGATAAAAAAGAAGATCTTATAAGATTACAATTTAAAAATGAGCGATCTGCTTATTTATATTGGTATTTTGAAGATGAAAAAATTAAAGTTTTTTTATCAGAGTTCGGATGTGAAGGTGATTTGAATAATAACTTAGTATTAAGGTTAGAATACTCTGGCAGGGAGGGTGAAGCTTACAAAGTATTTAGAGAACTAGAGGTTAGTTTAGATGAGAGTAGTCTTTATTTAAATGATCTCAAAAGTGGATCAAGTTATATAGCAAAATTAGGTGCTTTTGATAACAAAGGAGTCTTTCGCCCGTACTTAGAGTCTAATGAAATTAACTTACCATCAGGAGAGAGTAGTGATCTCAGTAAAGATGGTGAAAAAATTTATATCTTGTCTAAGGGAGATAGTTTTTGTTATGACTCTTCTTATAACTTATCTGTTTAATTAATTTTAGATAAAATCCATATTTGTTTTAGTAGAGTAATCCTTGATTAATAACTATAGTTGGGTAATTAGATATAAATATTAAAAAGCATTATACTACTATAAAAGCTAAGAAGTTGCCTTAAGGCAACTTCTTAGCTTTTATAGGTAAAGAAAGAATTTAAAATTTGTTTTTTGTACATATTAAAAAGGATGTTTTATATAAAAAAACAATTAATTTAATAAAGGTGTATTAAATTAATTGTTAATTATTTTATTTATTTCTATCAATATTAAGGAGGTAAAGATAATGAAGATAGTAGTTATTGGAGGTGTAGCAGCTGGTACAAGTGCTGCTGCTAGGGCCAAAAGAGTTAATCCAGAAGCTGAGATAATCATCTTTGAAAGGGATAGTGACATATCTTATTCAGGTTGTGGCTTACCTTACTATATATCGGATATAGTAGAGGGGAGAGAAGATATAATAATCTATACCCCAAAAAGATTTGAAGATAAGAAAGGAGCCGAGGTAAGGTCAGAACATTTAGTAGAAGATATACTGTTAGATAATAAAGAGGTTGTAGTTAAAGATTTAAAGACTGATGAAGTTAAAAATATTAGATATGATAAGCTACTGATTGCTACAGGGGCAAGTGCTTTTTTGCCACCAATTAAGGGTAGTGAATTAGAAGGTATATTCCCATTGCGCAATGTTCATAATGCAGATACTATAAATAAGTTTATAAGTGATAAGAAGCCTAAAAGTGCTGCAATTGTCGGTGGGGGCTATATTGGTCTAGAGATGGCTGAGTCCTTATTAGATAGAGGGATAGAGGTAAGTGTTGTAGAGATGGCCGAACAAATATTGACCAATTTGGATGATGATATGGCTGAGATTGTTCACGATCACTTAAAGGATAAGGGTGTAGAAGTTATAGTAGGCGATGGAGCAGCAGAATTTGAGGGGGATACTATGGTAGAGAAGGTCATCACTCAATCTGGTTGCAAGTTAAAGGCTAATATGGTTATCTTAGCTATTGGTGTAAAACCTAATGTAGAGTTGGCAGAGAAAGCAGGAATAGAAATAGGTAAAACAGGTGCTATTAAGGTAAATGAAAAGATGGAAACATCAGTTGAGAATATTTATGCTGCCGGAGACTGTGTGGAGAGTAAGAGCATGATTACAGGAAATCAAGTTTGGATTCCTTTAGGGTCGACAGCTAATAAGCAAGGCCGGGTAGCTGGAAGTAATTTGGCAGGAGGAAATGATAGATTTAAAGGGATATTAGGAACAGCAATTACTAAAGTTTGTGATTTAGCTGTAGGTAGGACTGGTTTAACTCAGCGTGAAGCTGAAAATGAAGGGTATAAAGTCATAAGCTCTGTGGTTAAAGCTGGTAATCATGCAGGCTATTATCCTAACTATAAAAAGATAAATATTAAATTAACAGTTGAGAAAGATAGTGGCCAAATATTAGGAGGACAGATAATAGGAGAAGATGGAGTTGATAAGAGAATTGATGTCCTAGCTACTGCCATACATAATAAGATGAAGGCTCATGAGTTGATTGATCTAGACTTAGCTTATGCACCTCCTTTCTCAGTTCCTAAAGATGGAGTAATGGTGGCTGGAATAGTTGCTGATAAGAAAAGAAATAAATGAAATTACTAGCTGTTTGTTATTAAGTTCTAGCTACTAGTCTTTATTAGAGTAAAGTTTGAAATTTTTAGATAGTGGCCAGTAACTAATAAATAGCTACTGCCATAATAAAAAACAAATCAAATATATTAAATCTTACTTAAGTTTGTTATTCCATTAATTTCTTTTGTCTAAATTGATATAAGTTGATAGAATATTTATAGGATCAATGTAGTTTATTAGGAAGGGGAATTTAAATGAGAAGAGAGTATAATTTTATAAAGGCTTTGGGTGATCTGTATGAAAGCGATTCTATAAGAGAATCCAATAATGATTTAATAGTTATGAGGTCATCCTATTTAGAAGTTTTAGAAGGATTATCTCATAGAGAAGGTTTAGAGACAGAACAGAAAGAAGTTGGATTGATTCAAGATTTTATTTCAAACATAAGTAAAATTATAAAAAAAGAAGATAATAAAAAATAACTTCAAATTAATGATACCCCAACTACTAGTAGTTGGGGTATCATTAATTTGTTAGCCATTTAATTTAAAGGCAAAGAGGTTAGTTAAACTTATATTTGGAAAAGATTCTAGTTATCAGGTGGGGAATAATTATCTTGATCTTTAGTCTATTAAATTTAATTATTAGCCAATTGATTTTCATACTGCTCAACCATTTTTTTTACCATTTCTCCACCTACAGATCCACATTCACGAGAAGTCATATTTCCCCAGTAGCCAGACTGATAGTCATTAGAGATATTAAGACTTGAGGCAACCTCTAATTTGAATTTATCCATTGCTTCTTTAGCCATAGGGTTTACTAATCTATTACTACCAGTTCTAATACTCATTTTTTTCACCTCCTTTTATTTATTAATATTATTCCTCACAAATTAATTATTATCCCAGTAAAGATATCTTTAGAATAATCTAATTAGTTAAAACTAGATATAAAATCTTTTATTTGAATTAATTACTACAGTTTGTTTTATTTTTTTAATAATAATCAACTTTTATTCTCAAAATAAATTAGAATATGAATAATATTAATCTCTAGAAGGTATTTAATTGAGGTTATTGAATTAATAAATAATACAGAAATTTATTACTAATAAGATAAATCTATGATTTAAGGAGGTGAGTTCTTTATGTCTGCTAAAGATAGAAGGAGAAATCTTTTAGAGGAGCTATGTCAAAGTGATGGGCCAATGACTGGGTCTCAATTGGCAGATGAATTTGGGGTGAGCAGGCAAGTAATAGTACAAGATATTGCTCTATTAAGAGCAGAAGGTAAAGATATATTGGCAACATCTCAAGGATATATAACTAACAAGAAGGAAGATAATATAGTAAAAAAGACGATAGCTTGTAAACATAGTGGGGTGGAAACAAGAGAAGAGCTAGAAATAATAATAAAGTATGGAGGTAGAATAAGGGATGTAATTGTTGAACATCCTTTATATGGTGAGATTAAAGGAAACCTAATGATTCAAAAGAAGAGTGATTTAGAACTTTTTATGAAAAAATATAAGGAAGAAGAAGTCAAACCGTTATCTACCTTAACTGACGGTGTTCATCTTCATACTATTGAGGCATTAAATTTTGAGGTGATTAATTTAATTGAAATTGAACTTAAAAAGAGAGGTTATCTACTTGAAGGTAGGTAGCTTAAAAATTTTAAATATTTAGTTATATCAATAAAGTTAAACTTTAAACTTATTTATCTAAATTTAAAGTTAGTAAGGTAGTATGAAAAATATTAGAATGTTTATAGATAAATGCTAAATACAGGTATAGTTATTACCTAGCTATTAGCTGTTGCTGAAATCAAAGAATATATTAATATAAGATTATATTAAAAAACTATTTTTAGTGAATAGCTATGTGCAGTAATAAAAAGAGGTGTTACTAGGTAATTTATTTAGATAGACTAGAATATTATTTATTAGGTCACTGTGCTTACAGTGGTCTTTTATTTTTGACAAGGAATTTTCTTTAAAAAGTAGAAGTAGTTATTAGATTAAAAATAATATAAGAAAGAGGGGGAGAGAATGCTAAGAGGTAATAAGTTATATGTCTTAATAGTAAATTTTTTATTAATTATATTCTTAGTGTCTTGTAGGAGTGGGGTTGATTTGAATTTGGTCTTAAATTCTTTTAACATAAGTTCAAATGAAGTTTTGATTGGTGAGAGTGTAATTTTAGAGGTGGATATAGATGAAGGTATAAGTGAGGATTTAAATTATATATGGATGGTTGAAGCCGGGGAGATTAAGGGGGAAGATTCTAAAGTAATTTATTACCCCCCTAAAGAGGAAGGGGTTTATCAATTAACTTTATTGATCAGTGACAATAGGGGCCAAGAGTTGATTATAAAGGAAGAGGTTGTAGTAATAGATTTTGGAATGAAGATCATAGGTGAAGATAGTGTTTATCTTGGTGAAAGTTTAGAGTTAGAGGTTGTTTCTAATATAAAGGGTTTAAATTTTAGTTGGGAGGTCAAAAAGGGAGAAATTTTAGGCCAAGGAGATAAAGTTATTTATAATGCTCCTGATAAAGAAGGTGTCGATAAGATAAAGGTTGCTGGAAGAGATGAGCTGGGTAGAGAGATGGTAAGTGAAGCTGAGATTGAAGTTGAAGCTTACCCTATTATATCTGATAAGGGTTTGACTGCTCAAAGTACTATTATCGCCAAGGGCCAACGCCAAAAAGTTAATATAGAAGCTTTCAGCACTAGAGATGGAGAATTGGATTATAAATGGAAGGCTAAGCGAGGAGAGATTATAGGTCAGGGGCAAGAGATTATTTATCTAAGTCCTAAAGAAGTGGGAGAAGATATAATAAAAGTTAGTATAGTAGATGAAAGTGGATTTGAATTAGTTTACGATATGATTATTACAGTTATCGATACTTGGGAGAGAAGTTTTGGTGGTGTTATCAATGATGGCTTTGAAAGTGGAGCTGTGACTGAAGACGGTTATTTGATTGTAGGGTATACTACTTCATTTAATGAAAATAGCTCTTATCCTAAAGGTTATGCAGTAGGAGTCAATGAAAGCGGAGATAAGGTGTGGTCTTTAATAGATAGCTCAAGGGCTGATTTTAGTTATTTTAGAGGTGTTAGTAAGGAAGAAGATGGTGAATATATTCTTGTTGGTGCTAGAAGTAACCTTCGCGATGGATCTAAGGACGGATATATATTAAGGATAGATGGAATAAAAGGTGAAGAGTTGGCCCGTTATAGTTATGGGGGGCTAAATAAAGAAGAAGAATTTTATAATGTAGTAAAAAATTCTAAAGGTGATAATCTTGTAGTTGGTTATACCTATGAAGGTGGGCGATTAGCCTACTTATTAGAGAAGAGTAAGGATAAGGGTAGGCTGTTAGATATTAGAGAGTATAAATATAATCATTATGATGGAGGAAGCAATAATTACTTTACTCATCTTTTGGAGAAGGAAGAAGGGTATTTATTGGCAGGTTATACTAGCGACTTTGGAAGTCAGTTTGGGAAAGGACTATTGGTAGAGATAGATAAGAAGGGTAATTTAATTGAAAGTTTAAGCTATGATAGAGATAATTTAGACCTTAGGATTGAAAGGGTTCTTCCTAGTACTGAGGGAGGATATCTATTAGTAGGAGCTTTAGGCTCTCCTGATACCTTTAATTATCAGGGATATGTTATCAAAGTTGACCAGCAGGGAAGAGAGCTCTTCTCTAAAAGTTATGGGTTTGAAGATAATGATAGCGGATTTAGAAGTGGAGTTTCTACTGTAGATGGAGGATATCTTTTGTTAGGTTATACAGGCGATAATCGATATAAAGAGTATAGTGGATATTTGTTGAAGATAGATTCTAATGGAAAGCTAGAGTGGGAGAGGAATTATAATGGTAGAGGGATTAGTGAGTTTATGGATATTATTCCAAGTAAAGATGGGGGATATTTATTGATAGGATATACTGCTATCTCTTCTAATGGTAGCAGAGATGCTTATCTGCTAAAGGTCGATCCTTTAGGTAAGTATTTTGTTAATTAAATAAGTAGTATAGGTGGTCAGCCTTTGTTATTAAATTTGAGTTTTTTGCCGGCTATCTAGAACTTGTTGTAAAAACACAATTCTTTCTTGACTTCAAGAAAGAATTGTGATATTCTATTAATGCTTTAGTGAGTTAAAGCATTAAAACAATAATTTGATCAAGAAGATTTGAGTCAAAGCTTAATTAAAAGTGAAAGGGGTTTTTATAGATGAATCCAGTACTTATATCAGTATTAGTAATGATTGGTCTTAGTTTAGCAAAGTTGAATGTGATCTTAGCTTTATTAGTGGCTGCACTTGTTGGTGGTATCTCTGGTGGTTTAGGAATTACAGAGACAATGGATATTTTAATTGGTGGTATGGGAGGTAATGCTGAGACTGCTTTAAGCTATATCTTGTTAGGAGCTTTGGCTGTAGCAGTTGAGAGAATAGGTTTGGTAAAGATATTAAGTGATTTTTTAGTTAAATTTGTTAAGGGGAGAAAATCATTGTTTGTTATAGTGATTGCTGCTTTTGCTTCCTTATCACAGAATTTAGTTCCAGTTCATATTGCATTTATTCCTATTTTAATTCCGCCTTTATTAGGGCTGTTTAACAAGTTAAATATTGATAGGAGAGCAGTTGCTACTGCTTTGACCTTTGGGTTAAAGGCTCCTTATGTTGCTCTTCCAGTCGGTTATGGACTTATATTCCATGGGATTATCCGCGATGAGATGGGGGCCAACGGTATGGAGGTCTCCTTAGGACAGATTGCCAGTGTTATGTGGACTTTAGGTTTGGCAATGGTGGTAGGATTAGTAATTGCTGTATTCTTTACTTATAGAGAAAAAAGAGAATATGATATAAATGAAAGTGATTTAGCAGGAGTGGAGGTTGCTGCAACAAGTGAAGAAACTTCTTTTACCTTACAGCAGCTATTTTCTTTAATCGCTTTGGTTTCTGCCTTGGGGATACAATGGGCTTATGGATCATTACCTTTAGGAGCCTTGGTTGGATTAACGATTATGGTATTAAGTGGTGCTATTAAATGGAAAGAGATTTCCCAGTTTATTAATTCCGGTATTGGAATGATGGGCTTTATTGCCTTTGTTATGTTGGTAGCTGCTGGATATGGTAGCGTTATTAGAGAGACTGGCGGGGTAGATGGTATAGTAAATGCAGTTCAAGGTTTAATTGGCGGTAGTCAGCTTATTGGAGCATTCTTGATGTTACTTGTTGGATTGGTAGTTACGATGGGGATTGGGACTTCCTTTGGAACTATTCCTATCCTTGCAGCTATCTATGTGCCCTTGGCCCAGGCATTATCCTTTAGCCCTTTAGCGACTATCGTTTTAATCGGTGCTGCAGGAGCTTTAGGAGATGCAGGATCACCGGCTTCTGATAGTACTTTGGGCGTAACTGTTGGATTAAATGTAGATGGACAGCATGATCACATCTGGGATACCTGTGTACCAACTTTCTTACACTTTAATATTCCATTGATTATAATGGCGACTTTAGTTGCTTTAATTGTATAATTGAGTTTCTTAGGAGCAGAGAATATTCTCTGCTCTTTTTTATGTGTTTTTATAATAAGAGTTGGCTTTGTTAATAATATTATTCTTTTGAAATGGGATTCAACTTTTTAGCTAAAGGCTAATAGCTAATAAAGCTAGGCTTTATTTTAATTTCTCGGTAGTATTTAACACTCTTAACTTTCTAATGAATAGTATATAATGAAATAAAATATTAGGAGGTGTTTAAGATTGTGAATAGGTACGAGGTAGGAAAGAAAGTTACTTTTGTTAGCTTTTTGATAAATGGAGTACTGTCAATAATCAAGATAGTGGTAGGAGTGACCTTTAATAGTAGTGCCTTGATAGCTGATGGAGTCCATTCTTTGTCAGACTTCTCCTCTACTATTATTGTCATAATAAGTATGAAGGTTTCTTCTCAACCACCAGATTCTTGCCACCCTTATGGCCATGGCAAGGCAGAGTCTATCGGGACTAAATTATTGGCTTTGATATTGATTGGGACTGGTGTTTTATTACTTAGGGATATAATAATTAATTTATTAAGGGGAGGCGTTGATATTCCAGGTGGGCTTGTCTTGTGGATAGCATTAATTTCTGTTATTGGTAAAGAGATTCTTTATAGGTATACTATTAAAATAGGCAGAAAGATCGAGAGTAAGGGTTTAATAGCTGATGCTTGTCATCAGAGGTCTGATGCTTTATCTTCAATTGGAGTTTTAATAGGTGCTGGAGGAGCAAGATTAGGTTATCTTTTTTTAGATCCAATAGTAGGGTTAATAATAGCTCTATTTATTATAAAAACAGGATTTGAAATATTATTTAGGTCAATAAATGAATTAATGGATGCTAACATAGATCAAAAAAAGGCGGAGAAGATTAAAATGGAAGTAGATAGATTAGATAGAGTACTTGGTGTTGGTGATATAAAATTGAGATTCTATGGGCCAAACATATCTGTAGACATAGAAATTATAGTGGATAATCAATTAACTGTAGTAGAAGGGCATAGGGTGGCAGAAGAGGTTCAAAGTAGTGTAAAAAATTTAAACCCCAGAGTAAAAAAAGTGTTTGTGCATATTGATCCAGAAAGTACTGTCAATAAATAAAGGTAATTAAATCACCCTTTGAGTTAAATGTTTTATTACTATTCCAGCTAATATATTATTATTTTATATAAATTTTCATAAAAATTTATATTATTAAAGAGGATAAATTTAAGTTTTAGCTAATTAAATTAATATACATCTAAATTATTAATCAAGTGATTTAAGTAAGAGATATCTTTTTCAAAATAAGTTATCTGACTTAGAGCTTAAATAATTAGTTTAAGTTATTTACAGTTTATAAAAAATTCAATAATTAACTTTTAGTTTGGGGTAGAATGGATTGGGTTTTGAAATTAAGTAAAACAAGGAGATGGTAGGATGGAAAGAAAATTATTTAATTATAAGAGGAGTAAGTATTTGTTTTTAGCACTGTCTTTTATCTTGGTTACTAGCTTGGCTTTTTTTTTGATAAATGGTTATTTGGCTAATTTATTAGAATTAGATCAATCAATAGAGATGGAGGGGTTAAAAAGATCAATAACTATTACAATGCTATCCTCTTTTGTCATTTTATATATTATAGTAGTGACTATAATATCAAAATTATTCAAGTCTTTCGATGAGGGATTGTTCTTAATAAAGAGTAGGCTTGAAGGCTTGGCCCAAGGTGATTTAACTAGAAAAATAGAAAAAGAAGGGTCAAAAGAGTTTAAGGATATATACATAGCCTTTAATAGTTTGGTTGATCAACAGAGTAACCTAATAACTAAAATATTAGAAGAGTCAGAGAATCTTTCTTTATATAGTGAGATACAGGCTGCTAGTACTGAAGAAGGAGATGCAGCAATAGAGACTACAAATGATTTAATTAGTAATATTTCAGCTAGTATACAAGAAATTTCAGCAAGTTCAGAGGAGGTTACCAGCTTTGCCCAGGAGTCAACCTCACTTACTCAGACAGGTAAGGTAAATATGGAGGGGACTGTAGATAGGATGGAGGCAATTTCAAAGCAGGTAAATAATACGGTTTTTTTAGTTGAAAAATTAAATAATAATGCTGAAGAGATTGGTAGTATGATTGAATTGATTACCAATGTTGCTGACCAGACCAATCTACTTGCGTTAAATGCTGCTATAGAAGCGGCAAGGGCTGGGGAACAGGGCCATGGTTTTACAGTAGTGGCAGAAGAGATTAGAGAGCTTGCTGAGGAGACAACTAAGGCAACTATTAATGTTAAAGATTTGATCAATAATACTCGCAATAATTCTAAGAAGGTAATAGAAGCTATAAAAGAGGTTGAAGTTAAGACCAAAGAAGGTCAAGAGATTACTCAAGAAACTAATCAAGTATTTATAGAGATTGAAAAAGCTACTGAAGAGACTGCTACACAGATTGAACAGATTGCTTATACAGCTCAGGATTTGGCCCAAAGTAGTGAAGGGCTCTTAGAAGCAGCTCAAGATATAGGAAGTATGTCAAAGGAAATTAATGATTCGTCTAAGGGCTTAGATCAGAGGGTGAATAGCTTAAAGAAGCATCTTGGTAAATTTACTTTAGAGGATATGGTTAATGGAAATCAGTGGAGTAATAAGTTTGAAGTAGGAGTAGAGAAGATAGATGAGCAACATAAAGGTATCTTTGATCAGGCTAACTATCTTTTAGAAGCTTATAAAGAGCAAAAAGGTGAAAGTGAGATAAATAAAGTTTTAGATTGGTTGGTAGATTATATTGAAGAACACTTTGATGATGAAGAAATAATACAGCAGGAGTATAAGTACCCTGATTATGAGAATCACAAGAAGATACATGATGGGTTTAAAGCTAGAGTACAAGAGGTAGTTGATGATTACAATAGATCAGCTAATATAACAGCACTAATGAAATTAAATAAGATGGTTACTGGGTGGTTAATTGAGCATATAAAACGTGAAGATCAAAAATTAGCTGCTCATATTAAAAGTTATAATAAGAGTTAAGAATTAAGAGTGAAAAATTAGATTTCTCAAGAAATCTAATTTTTCACTCTTAATAATATTGACTTTAGTCTTTAAATAAATTATACTTTTATTAAACGTATTATTTATTATAATAAAAGGTTGAAGAAATTAGTTGCATTTAAATTTATTTTTTTGGTTTCAATTGGAAGCACTTCCTCGGCATTATCTCTAGCTCTTAAGTCAATTGAAATAATTATATTTGAAGTGCAGGAATACTTAAATCAGTATATGGAAATGAGGGTAATTATGGAGAAAAGAAAGAATTTATATCAGCTAGCAGGGCCAATATTTATCGAGATCCTGCTCTTTATGCTACTTGGAGTTGCAGATATCTTTATGCTTAGCCAATTTGATGATCGTGCTGCTGGAGCAGTAGGTGCTTCAAATCAGGTCATAGGTAATTTTAACATAGTATTTGCAATTATCTCTGCTGGGACTGCTGTACTAGTAGCTCAGGCAGTTGGAGCACAGATGAAGAAAGAAGTGGAGAAGGTTAGTGCAGTATCTTTGGTTATGAACTTAATTGTAGGAATAATAATTAGTATATTTATGGTCTTTTATGGTGAATGGATTTTGATCCAGATGGGTGTCACACCAGATTTGATGAATTATGCTGCAGATTATATTAAGATAGTAGGTGGAGCTTTATTCTTCCAAGCAATTTTAAATACTTTGACAGCAATTATCAGAAGCCATGGCTATACAAAGGAGACTATGGTAATTACAGTTATAATGAATATTGTAAACATTATTGGTGATGCTGTATTTATTTTTGGCCTCTTTGGAGCTCCAGTTTTAGGAGTGAGAGGTGTTGCAATTGCTACTACCTTTAGTAGAATATGTGCAACTATTGCCGCTGCAGTATTTTTAGTTAAAAAGCTTGTACCAATTACTATGTTCTCTCATTTAGGAAAGAAATCTTTTATTATACTCAAGAAGTTATTTAAAGTAGGTTTTCCAGCAGCGATGGAGAATATGTCATATAACTTATCTCAGACAGTTTTGATGAGTATTATATTAATTAATTTAGGAGAGAATGCTTATATAACAAGGACCTATGTAATGACAATAATTTGGTTTGCTATGTTGTTCTCTATTGCTATAGGTCAGGCAAATCAGATTATGATTGGTCAACTTGTAGGGGCCAACGAAATTGATGAAGCTCATGATGTAGGCCTTAAGAACTTTAAGATTGGAATGGTCTTTTCAATAATAGGTGGGATATTTTTAATTCTTTTTGGAAGAGTATTTATGAACTTTTATACAGATAATCCAGAGATAATTGCCTTAGGAGTAGCTACCTTAATGGTAGATGCTTTCTTAGAGCCTGGAAGAAACTTCAATATAGTAATTATAAATGGTTTAAGAGGGGCTGGAGATGTTATTTTTCCTGTTGTTATGGCTATCTTCTCTATGTGGGGAGTAGGGGTGCTAGGAGGTTACTTCTTTGGAGTAGTTTTAGGTTATGGTCTTCCAGGAATTTGGTTAGGCTTATTGTTGGATGAATGGCTTAGAGGCATCTGTATGTATTATAGATGGAAGGGTAGAAAGTGGACAGAAAAATCAATGGTTGGAGAAAAAAATCCAGTATCGGCCACATAGGCTGTACTGGATTTTTTCTTAAGTATAACTTTTGGTTGCAGGAGTTAGGACTCAGGAATCAGGAACTAGGAATGGCAAGGGCATAAAGAATAAAAATAAAAAAGGTTAAAAGGGTTTAAATCAGATTTAAGCAACTTTGATCGTGTTTTAATCTGCTTTTTAGAATTCTGTTAATTGTTGTGTGAGTTTTTTCATTAAAAAACTTAAATTACAATATTTAGAAGGTGCAAAGGTGTTTATGTAGAATATTAATATAGCAAGGGCCAAATTTGGGAATACATCTATTGGCTTATTTATATAAAATTAAATATTAAATGGGTGTTTATATGGAGAAGCTTCTTTTAGCAGAAGGGATGACTATTAAGGATAGTATGAAGGTTATGGCTATGGTTATTTTATTTTTAAACTTAATTAGTATCCCTTTTTGTGCCTTAGGAGCAATATTTGGAGTGTTAGGCTTGGAAGGTATAGGCCCTTATATAGAGTTGTTAGGTGGTGTAGTGGCTTATATCTATATTATAAGGAGGCTAAGAAGAAGAAGGGGCTATAAACTTGAATTGGGAAGGATGGGCCAACCCAATGAATATCTACCTACTATGATATTTTTAATTGGTTGCAATTAATTATTGATTTAATTGCTCTAGGAATCTATTATTATCTCTTTAAGAACTTGAGTTTTAAGGGAAGAAGTGAGAGTATATAAATGCTAAGGATATTCTAGAAGTTGAAATGGTATGAATTGAGCAATCACTGAGTATTGAATTAGAGAAAGGGTGAGGATAAATGGATGAAAGGCCAATTTCTATAACCATAATTTCTTGGGTTTTAATTATCTTAGCAAGTATTTCGCTTCTAGATTTTATTTATCTATTAGGGGAGCTGGAGGAGTCTGAAATTAGAATATTGATGGATAGTAATGCTTCTGCTATTTGGATACAGGGTTTCTTAATTTATGCGGGAATGATTATACCCCTTATAAGTGGGATAGCCATCTTAAGGGGTTTTAATTGGGGGAGGGTTCTCTATCTGCTTTGGAATATAATTATTGGGTCACTTAATCTATTGGTGTCTGCAGTATGGATTCTAGCACTGCCTGGACTAATAGTTTTTGCAACTTTCACCTTCTTCTTGTTTCATCCTGAGGTCAAGGATTACTTTAAATCTACTAGAGTACTAGATGCTAGAGGTGATAATTGATATCCTTTCAAGTATAAAAAGTAATTTATTGTAAAAAATACATATTAAAAGAGAGGGGGGATTCATATCTTTTATCTACTTATTTTGTTGACCTTCTTAGTAGCATTATTATCTTGCTATATAGTAGTGAGAATTTTTAGTAGTTCTGTTCATAGAATATTGGATATGATAGTTCCTAAGGAGATTAGTCGAGCTTGGTTGAAGTATATAAAGTTTGCTATTTATATAGTTGGAATTTCAGGTGGGGTAAGGGTTAGGGATTTAGAGAGGTATATAACTGCCCAAATTAGTGGTAGAGATCCTATACCTTTAACACTAGAGCGTTGGACTTTAGAAATTTATAGGACATTAATTGGTTCCTTGCAGAGCATTGCTTGGATGCTTTTAGTATTCTTTGTTTTCACCTTAATTGCTTATGTAATAATTAGGATAGCAGAGCGAAGAAAAAATTAGCTAATTTATAATTTGCAATTATAAGATATATTAAGAATAACTATATCCTATTTTGGAAAAATGGCAGGAGAATTTTCTAAGCTAAGAGCTTTGGAGGTTCTCTTTTGCTTTGAGGCTTGAATTTTGTTCATTAATTAGATAAGATTATATAGGATGGAGTGGCACTATCGTGCCACTTAGTAGTGTGTTGTAGGTAGTGAGTGTGAGTAAAGGTAGAAAATTTGAGGATAGAAAGTAATAATGATTTAAGCTTTTGATCCTACAACGCAAAACACAAACTCACACTGGTAACTTAAAACATAAGGAGTGTTTTGATGATAGAGAAGGCAAGGAAATATTTACAGGAGTACTTTGGTTATCCTTCTTTTAGAGAGGGCCAACGCGAGATTATAGAGAATGTTTTGGAGGGGAAAAATACACTAGGGATAATGCCTACTGGTGGAGGAAAGTCTATCTGTTTTCAGATTCCAGCTTTATGTTTTGAAGGAGTAACTTTAGTAATTTCTCCTTTGATCTCTTTGATGAAGGATCAGATAGATGCCTTAAATACTATTCAAATTCCAGCCACATATATTAATAGCTCTTTAGATTGGATTGAGATAGAAGAGCGTATCTCAATGGCTAGACAAGGAGAGTATAAGTTGATATATATTGCTCCTGAGCGCTTAGGGAGTGGAGACTTTTTAGAGCGTCTAGGCCGAATGGATATATCTATGGTTGCTGTTGATGAGGCTCATTGTATATCTAGCTGGGGACATGATTTTCGCCCTAGCTATAGGTTGATTTCTAAGCTGATGGACTCTTTAAAGCCTAGACCTATAGTGACTGCTTTCACGGCTACAGCTACTAAAGAGGTAAGATTTGATATTAATGATCTTTTAAGTATTAATAAGAGAGATACCTTTATAACAGGCTTTGATAGACCAAATCTAAATTTCAAGGTTATAACAGGAGAAGATAAGAGAGAATTTATCGAAGAGTATTTAGAGGTTAACAAGGATGATTCGGGTATAATCTATGCCAATACTAGAAAAGAGGTTGAAGCCCTTTACGAATTTCTCAAAGGAAAGGATTATAAGGTTGGCAAGTATCATGGAGGGATGAATCACCAGGAGAGAAAGGCTATTCAAGAAGGTTTTATCTATGATAAGTTGAAAATTATTGTAGCGACCAATGCCTTTGGTATGGGAATAGATAAGTCCAATGTTCGTTATGTAATTCATCATAATATGCCTAAGAATTTAGAGGCTTATTATCAAGAGGCTGGAAGGGCAGGTCGTGATGGAGAGTTTAGTGAGTGTATATTATTATTTAGCCCTGCTGATATTAGAATACCCAAGTTCTTTATCGATCAATCCAATCTAAGTGGGGAGCGTAAAGAGTATGAGTATGAGAAACTACAAAGGATGGTTGATTATTCCTATACCAATCAATGCTTAAGGCACTTCATCTTAGATTATTTTGGTGAGATGGGTATGGGAGAAGGCTGTGATAATTGTAGTAACTGTAATGGTAGTAATGAATTAGAGGAGGTAACGGTAGAAGCACAGAAGATACTCTCTTGTGTTTATAAATTAAAAGGAAAGTTTGGTGTAGGTGTAGTGGCTGGGGTCTTGAAGGGATCTAAGAGAAAGCAGATATTAAATAGAAACCTGCATAAATTATCAACTTATGGGATTATGAGTGGGTATCGGATTAAAGATATTAAGAATATGATAAACTTTTTAATTGCAGAAGGCTATATTATATTAACTAATTCCAAATACTCAGTAGTTAAGTTATCTTCAACTGCTTCTCCTGTTTTAAAGGGTGAGAAGAAAGTCTATCATAAAGTAAGAGATAAAGTGACTAAAATATCTGTTAAAGACGAACTTTTTGAATCATTGCGTAAATTAAGAGCTAACTTAGCTGAAGAGGAAAAGGTACCACCTTATGTTATATTTCAGGATAGTACTTTAAAGGAGTTAGCAAGTAAGTTACCAAGTGATAAGGACCAACTTTTAAAGGTCAAAGGGATGGGAATAGTTAAGTATAGAAAGTATGGTCAGATCTTTTTAGAAGAGATTGAAAAATATTTGGATAAAAAGAGAAAGAGAGCATCTAGGAGAGCTAAGGGTGATGAGACCCCTAGCCATATGATAAGCTGTAAGTTATATCAAGACGGGAAGACAGTTAAAGAGATCTCTAAGGATAGAGGATTGGCTACTACTACTATCGAAAGCCATCTGATTAGGGGAGCAAGTGAAGGTTTAGAATTGGACCTGGTATCTCTTGTTCCAGAGGATTATAAGAAGTTGATCATATCCAAGCTTAAAGAAGATGACACTGGGAAGTTAAAGCCTATTAAAGAAGCCTTACCAGACGAGGTAAGCTATTTTCATATTAAAATTATGAAAAACTACGCATAGAGTTATTACAAGAGAGCAGCTAATGCTGTTCTCTTTTTGATTATAAAATTGTTTTTATTTAATACTAAGGTCTTATAGATAATAAAATATAACTTTTAGTTATAGGAACTTGGAATTTGGAATCAGGAGTCAGTAAGACCGTTAGTTCCTAAAAATTTATGTTTTGATTCTCTACAAGCCTAAAGAGGCTTTTCGTTCTTATTATTTTTACCTAAAAACATTTAAAAATAGTTTTGCTACTGATGCCATATTCCTAGTAATAAAGTTATGTTATATTACTTTTCTAGACGATTAAAGAAATAATGGCGAAGGAAAATTTTAGTCTATGTCTAAATATAAAAATTAT
Source organism: Halonatronum saccharophilum DSM 13868 (assembly GCF_000517025.1). Taxonomy (GTDB): domain Bacteria; phylum Bacillota; class Halanaerobiia; order Halobacteroidales; family Halobacteroidaceae; genus Halonatronum; species Halonatronum saccharophilum. The sequence continues at coordinate 219,216 of NZ_KI912097.1, read as the reverse complement.
AGATTACATAATATAGAGTTTCTTTAATTATATACAAATGGGTACCTAGAAATCCTTAAAAGGGGGAAGGTTATGAAGTTAGAATTAGGGCAAAAGGGATTTTATCAAGGGATTAATATAGTTAGGAAGGCTGTAGCTTCGAATAGAACCTTGCCTATTCTATCTAGTATCTTGATTAAGGCAGAGTCTGGAAGGATTAAATTAATAGCTACAGATTTGGAGGTTGGAATTGAGTCCTTTGTAGAAGGAAAGGTGCTGGAAGAAGGGAGTGTTCTTTTACCGGCTAATTACCTGGCTAATATAATAAAAGAGCTACCAAGGGAAAAGATTAAATTGGAGTTAGATTCATCAAAGACTAAAGTATCTATTAAATGTAGAGGGTCGCACTTTAGTATTAATGCAGGCAGTCCTGATGATTTTCCTTTATTACCTGAAGTTAAGGGGGCTCTTAGATTGAAGGTTAAGCAAGGGAAGTTAAAGGAGATGATTGATAGTGTAGACTTTGCAGTATCTCAAGATCAGACAAAGCCTTTCTTAGCTGGAGGATTATTAATGGTAGAAGATGGAGAAGTTAGATTTATAGCTACTGATACTTATAGGCTAGCCTATAAGTATAATGTTATTGAAGATAAAGGGGTTAGCGCAGAAGCTATTATACCTAGAAAGAGTATGAATGAATTAAGTAAGTTGCTAGCAGATTTAGAGGATGAAGTAGAGGTTGCTATTACTCAAAGTCAGGTGCTTTTTGAATTTTCTGGTATAGTAGTAGTATCACGATTAATTGAAGGTCAATTTCCTAATTATAAGCATGTTATTCCTAATACAAGTAAGACACAGGTCTCACTAAAAAAAGGTGAGCTCTTAAAAGCTGTTAAGCGAGCAGCTTTGTTGGCTAGACAAGATGATAATATAATCAAGTTGAGCTTTAGCCCAAAAGAATTAGTTATCACTGCAAAGGCTCCTCAAGTTGGGAAAGCTTATGAAAAGGTTAAAATATCTTTAAAAGGTGAAGAAGCCCAAATAGCCTTTAATGTAAATTATTTAATAGATTCATTGAAGGTAGTAGCTGAGCAAGAGGTTATTATAGAGTTATCAGGACCGTTGGCCCCTGGGGTAGTAAAGACTAAAAAGGAAGATTATATCTCGGTAATTATGCCAGTAAGAAGTGCCTAATCGGCTTTTGATATAAATTAAATATACTAGGAAGATAAAGAGTAAAGGGTGGTTTAACTTCTCATTTACTCTTTATCTTTTTTAGTTACACTAGCTATAAGTTGTGAGGCATATGTCATAAGCTAGTTCAAAAGCAAAAATCTTAGACTCCATCCCCTTGTCTAAAGAGAAGGGGCAGGGGGAGAGGTGTAAGCACTTGATCTTACTCATTACTCCTTAGTCATCACTGATTACTAGTTAACTATATTACTATTAATCTTAACTTTATTATAAAGGAGATGACTGAATAAAGATGTGATTAGAATCACTTTGAATAAAAAAGACCAAAATCATCAATGATCTTGGTCTTTAAAGAGCTTGGATTATTTAATCTTTTAGGTATAGCTTTTTAGTTTATCTTTATCTAGGATGATTATATAAAGGGTATGGGCTTCCATACCTTCAAAGCAGATGGTATCACCTTTAGAAAACTTTTCACTACCTGTAGTAGATATGATTTCTACTAATTCTTCCCTTGAAAGTGTAGAGAAGATAGGAATCCTAGAGGCGCACAATCTATTTTTGCATCTATTACAATTTTCTTTTATATTATAAAACCTCCTATACTAAGGATGTTGAGTAATACTATATCAGATTAAAGGAAAAAATTAAAGTTTTTACTTCTGCAAGCCTAAAAAACAGAGAGATGTCATAAAATTAAAGTCTTTAACTATATAATCACAAAATTGTAACTAACAGAAGCATAAAAAATACTTCTTATTTGTAAAAAAGTAGATGAAAATAAGACTTTCATTATATTATTATTAATCCTAATAATAATATAATGAAGTAAAGCAAGAGAAAATAGATAAGTTAATACCTAACGTGATTTAAGGTAAAATAAATTATAATCTACAAGAAAGTAAAATTATTTAAATAGGGATATAGCATAGATGCAACTTAAATTAAAATATTTATAGGGAACGCTCAGAAAACCCCTTATGCTTGTCTTAGGGGATGAATGAGCTTTTTTGTTATATGGATATATGTAAGGATAATACGGAGGACTTTAAGATTTTGAAAGGAATATTATATATAAGAGTATGGTTTAATCAAAAATGATTTGAAAAAGGAGGTGTTCTAATGAGAATTGGCACTATAGGAACAGGATCTATAGTAAAAGTATTCTTATCTGCTGTAGAAGAAGTAGATGGGGCCAAAGGTGATGCAGTCTACTCTAGAAGAGAAGAGAATGGGAGAGGTTTAGCCGATAAATTTGGTATTAAAAAGGTCTATACTGATTTGGATGCTATGCTTGATGATGAGGATATTGATTTTATCTATGTTGCATCACCAAATAGTTTACATTATGAACAATCTTTAAGGGCTTTAGAAAGCGGGAAGCATGTAATCTGTGAAAAGCCTTTTACATCAACAGTAGATGAGATTGATGAATTAATCAAGGTAGCAAAAGAGAAGAAGTTGATGTTATTTGAAGCCATCACAACGATATATTTGCCAAATTATAAGCTGATAAAAGAGAGTGTGAAAAGATTGGGTAGGATTAAATTGATTCAATGTAATTATAGTCAATATTCAAGTAAATATAATAAATTGCTTGCTGGTCAGACACCCAATGTATTTAATCCTAAGTTCTCTGGTGGGGCTTTACAAGATATAAATATTTATAATCTCCACTTTGTTATGAATATCTTTGGATCTCCCCAAAAAGTCAGCTATACAGCCAATAAGCACCCAAATGGAATTGATACTTCAGGAGTTTTAGTATTAGAATATTCAGATTTTATTTGTGAATGTGTAGGGGCCAAAGATACAACTGGTATGAACTTTGTCCTAATTCAAGGAGAGAAAGGGTATCTCTATGTAAAAAAAGGGGCCAATGGTTGTCGTGAATTTAGCCTTCATATAGGTGATAAAGAAATTAGAATAAATGAACAAGAAGATAATATGAATAGGTTATACCATGAAATCTTAGCTTTTGCTGACATCTATAATAGAGGGGATTTTGAAAGATGTTATGAGCTGTTAGATTATTCTAGATCGGTAATGGAAGTACTTGTAGCTGCAAGAAAGGATGGGGGTATAGTCTTTGAGGCTGATCTTAAAAGATAATTCTTCACTTTTTACTTTTGTACTAGAAAAATTTATTATATTAATAATTCTGTTTATTTACTACTAAGAAAAATAAAAAAAGGTTAGAGATTAGAAGTTGGTAGGGGTAACAGGTGTGAGCTTAGCAAGAGAATGGGAGATTATATCCTGTTCTCTTTTTATATTTTGGTCCTAACTATTAATTCTTAATTTTCAACTGCCTTTTGGTTAATCTTTACACGTCATTTTAATCTATGACATTAATAAGTATTAATAAGGTCGACTAAGGAGGGGTTCTATGTTTAAAAAGAAGAGATATGGACTGATTTCTTTGATTACCTTAATAATACTTACAATATTATTTCTCAATATAAATAAAAATAATTATAGTACAATGGATAGAGAGGAAATACCACAAAGATATAAGTGGGATCTATCTTCTATTTATTCGAGTGATGATGAATGGGCCAAAGATTTTGATCATTTTCAGGCTAAGTTGGAGGGGTTTGAAAGGGATGGGATAAGTGTAGAGGTTAGTGGTCAGGAGTTATTAAATCTAATAAACTTTAAAGAAGAGGTTGCAAGGGGTGTAGAGAGGGTATACATTTATGCTCTATTAAGAAGTGATGAGGATATTAGAGACAATAATAATCAAAAACTCCTTCTTAAGGCAGAAGGATTGAAAGGAGACTTAGATAAGGTCTTTGCCCTTATAAGTGTACAAATTGCCAATATACCAGAAGAGAGGCTTCAGGAGCTTTTAGAGGAAGAAGAAAAGCTTATGGTATATAAGGATTATTTATTAAGTATAATTAGGGGCGGGGGGTATCTAAGCCCCAAGGAGGAGAGGATAATATCTTTGGCTGGGGGAATGGCTGGGAGTCCGCGCAATATCTTTAGAATGATAAATTATGCTGATAAGGGTGGGGGATTAAATCAGAACACTCGAGCAGCAATATTAAATGCTAAGGTGGAGAAAGACATTTTTTATATGCGAGCAAGAGGTTATGAGAGTGTTAGAGAGTCAAGAGGGGTTCCTGTAGAGGTCTATGATTCCTTAATTGAGTTAGTAAGCTCCAATTTAGAATCCTTACACCGATATAGGTCTACCCAGCCCCTTAAAATTTCAACATCTGCTCCTTATAAGGGGATAAGTTATTTAGAAGCTCAAGAAATCATAGTAGAAGCTTTAGAACCCTTAGGTAAGGATTATATTAAAGTTATAAATAAGGCCTTTGAAGAGAGGTGGATAGATCTATATCCTAATAAAGGAAAGAGAAAAGGAGCCTATCAGATAGGGATTTATGACCATAACCCTTATATAGCTACCAATTATACTGAGGATCTAAGGGGATTATTTACTTTGGTCCATGAGCTTGGGCATGGAGTTCATTTTTATTACTCAAGCCAGAACCAACCTTATCTTTATTCAAGATCATCTATACTTTTAGCAGAGGTAGCCTCAACTGTTAATGAGATATTATTAATAAATCATCTCTTAAATAATGCAGATAGTAGGGGGGAGTATAGCTATCTACTTAATTTTTATTTGCAAGAGTTTGAGTCTACACTTTACTTTCAAACTATGTTGGCCCATTTTGAACGAGAAATTTATAAAGTTGCCCAAAGAGGAGAAGCTTTAACAGCTCAGTTTTTATCTCAATTATATTATAATCTTAGTCAAGAGTATTTTGGCACTGGTGAAGGAAGTTATTGGTCACAGATACCCCATTTTTATGAGAGTACCTTCTATGTTTATCAGTATGCCATCAGTTTTCCTACAGCCTTATCAATAGCTTATAATATTTTAGAGGAGCAAGAAGGTAGTTTAGAGAGTTATCTTGCTTTCTTAAAGGGTGGTGGATCAGAGGAGTCTCCTTATTTGTTGGTTAATGCTGGGGGGAATATTATGGATGAGAAGAATATAGAAAGGTCTTTGGCCCATTTTAATAATATATTAAGAGAGTATGAAAGGGTTCAAAGAGAGAGGAAGGCAGTTTTGGTCACGTTTTTCTTAACCTCCTTTATAATAATGATAGCTTTAGTTGTAGGTTATAAGATCTGGAAAAGTTACATTAGTAAAGCTTAGTTGTTAGGGGGACTGGAGAGATGAGTAGAGGTTTTTCATATTTGAATGTTATTGTTTTATTATATGTTTTTTATTAAATTAAGGATAGCAGGCTCAAGTCTGCTATCCTTAATTTTAAAGGGGTGATAAAAATTTAAAATTAAATTTTAAAGTGGATACTATATCTGCTCTTTAAGTATGGACATAACTATGCTAAAATATTAGAATATAAGATATAGGAGGGATAATTATGACTAATAATTGGTGGGCCAAGGCCTATGATAAGATGAAGGACTTAGAGTATGACTACCATTACATAGATTTTTCTACTGCTAAGCAAGAGGTAGAGTTTATAGAAGAGGTTCTAAATTTAAGCAAAGGTGCAGAAATTTTAGACTTAGGGTGTGGTAATGGGAGGCATAGTATTTTGTTGGCCCAGAAAGGTTATAAAGTAAGAGCCTTAGATTACTCAGCTCAGATATTGGCCCAAGCTAAGAGAGAGGCAAACAGAAGAGAAGTTAAGGTGGATTTTATAAAAGGTGATATGAGAGAGATAGGAGATAAGGGTAAGTATGATGGGATAATAGTTTTAGATGGATCTTTTGGGATCTTTTCTGATAAGGAGAATGAAGAATTAATCAAGAGGGTGAGTGCTTCTTTGAAGGTAGGAGGAAGATTATTAATACAATCTTTTAACCCTTATTACATAGCAAATAATCAAAGCATAAGCTATGAGAATGAAGGTGATAAGACTTTTATAAGGGAGACCAGATTTGACCCTTATAGTGGTAAAGTTGTGGATAAGATATCTCTTTTAAATAATAATGGGGAGAAGAAAGAAGAGATACCTACAAGGTACTATAGGGCTTATACCCTACCTGAGTTGGACAAGATGTTTGCTAAGGCCAATTTAGGGACTATGGAGGTATATGGTCATAATGAAAGTTATACACCAAAAGTCGATGAATCTTTTAACGTTAGAGAACATACTGTCTTTTATACGGTAGTACAAAAGGTGAAGATTAATATATACCCTTGACTTATCCAAAAGAGTATGTTAATATTACTTTAAAGATACCCCCAGGGGGTAGCAAGAAATAAAATAATCGAGAGGGAAATTGATAATTAAAAATTTAAAATTATCAATTGATATAAAGGAGGTAATATTAATGATTGGTATTGCAAAAGAAGTGAAGAAGACTACTTTAGAGATAGAGGGAATGACTTGCACAAGTTGTTCTCAAAGAGTAGAGAAGAAGCTACAAGATATGGAGGGAATCATCTCTGCAAGGGTAAACTTTGCAGTTGAAAAGGCATATGTAGAGTATGACATTAGCGATATCGATGTTGAGGAGATGATCTCTACTATCGATGAATTAGGTTATGGTGCTAAAGAGAAGGATGAAGAGACTAAGAAGGTCTCTTTGAAGCTAGGTGGAATGACCTGCTCTTCTTGTGCACAAAGGGTTGAAAAGTCCTTAAATAATTTAGAAGGTGTAAAGCAAGTAAATGTTAACTTTGCAACTGAGAAGGTGAGTATAAATTATTATCCGACTGAATTAAGTTTGTCTCAGATAAAGAAGGATATTAAAGATACAGGTTATGAAGTTATTGATGAAGAGAAGGTTGAAGATAAGGATGCAGATGAGAAGCGTTTAGAGAAAGCTGCTAAGAAAATGTGGTTTGCAGCAGGCTTTGCTTCTACAATTATGGTTTTGATGATGATTCATATGTTTGTTAGAGAGATACCAAATTACTTTGCTATAGTAACTATTTTAGGTTTCCCTCCAATTGTAATTGCAGGTTGGGAGACACATAAGGCCAGTTTTAGAGCCCTAAAGAATCTAAGTCCTAATATGGATACCCTAGTAACAATGGGATCTATTATTCCTTACTTTTTAAACTTCTTAGGGTTCTGGTTGCCAATAACCTCCTTTGTAGAGATGGCGGCTTCTATTATGACCTTACATTTAGTAGGTAGGTTCTTAGAAGCAAAGGCAAAGGGAAGAGCTTCTCAAGCAATCAAGAAGTTACTAGAGATGGAAGCTAAGAGTGCAAGGGTAGTTAGGGATGGAGAAGAGATGGAAATCTCTATTGAAGAAGTTAAGGTTGACGATATTATGTTAGTTAAGCCTGGAGAGAAGATTCCTACTGATGGTATTGTAGTAGATGGCCAAAGTACTATTGATGAATCTATGGCAACTGGTGAGTCACTACCAGTTAAGAAGTCAGAGGGTGATGAAGTAATTGGATCTACTATTAATAAGCAAGGTGCTTTAAAGATTAAAGCAACAAAGGTAGGGAAAGATACCTTCTTTTCACAGGTGATCAAGATGGTTGAAGAGTGCCAAGGTTCTAAGGTTCCTATCCAAGAATTTGCAGATAAAGTTACAGGTTATTTTGTACCTGCTGTAATAGGAATTGCCATTTTAGCATTTATTTCGTGGATGTTATTTCCACAATTTCATATAAGTATAGTTGAATTCTTCAATTTCCCTTGGACAACAGTAGATCTACCCCAATTTTCATTAGCGGTACTGGCTACAATTGCAGTTTTAGTAATCTCATGTCCTTGTGCTTTAGGATTAGCAACACCAACAGCTATTATGGTTGGTAGTGGTTTAGGAGCAGAGAAGGGTGTGCTAATTAGAAAGGGAGAGGCGATTCAAACCATTAGAAATACTCAAATAATTGCCTTTGATAAGACTGGTACTATTACAAAGGGTAAGCCAGAGGTTACTGACTTATTATCTTTTAATGATTATGAAGATGAAGATATACTATTTTATGCAGGTAGTATCGAGAAGTCATCTGAACATCCTTTAGGAGAGGCTATCTTTAATAGGGCCAACGAAGAGTTAGATGATTTAGCAGAGGTTAAAGACTTCTCTTCTATTACCGGTATGGGTGTTGAAGGTTTGGTAGAAGATAATAGAGTTTTGATTGGAAATAGAAGGTTAATGGATGAGAATAGTATAGATTATAAAGAATATGAAGAAGAGTTGATTAGATTAGAGGATGAAGCTAAGACTGCTATGTTATTAGCTTTAGATGATAAATTGGCAGGTATTATAGCTGTAGCCGATACTATCAAAGGAGATTCAATTAAAGCTATTAAAGAGATTGAAAGAATGGGTATTAAAACAGCAATGATTACAGGTGATAACCAAAGGACTGCTAATGCTATTGCTAAGAAGGTGGGTATAAGCAGAGTTCTAGCTGAAGTATTACCTGATGGTAAGGTTAATGAGATTGAAAAGTTACAAGAAGAGTATGAAACGGTAGCTATGGTAGGAGATGGGATCAATGATGCTCCAGCCTTAAAGCAAGCAAATGTGGGTATAGCTATTGGTACAGGTACAGACATTGCCATTGAAGCAGCAGATATTACTTTGGTTCGTGGTGATTTAAGTAGCGTTATTTCAGCAATCAACCTTTCTAATGCTACCTTTGCTAAGATTAAGCAGAATTACTTCTGGGCTTGGTTCTATAATGCTTTAGCCATTCCAGCTGCTTTCTTAGGGTTGATTCACCCAATTATTGGTGCTATTGCTATGGCAACTAGCTCAATAAATGTTATCTTAAATTCTACTCGTTTAAGAAAGGTAGAGGTAGAGCCAGAGTATAAAGGAGGTAACTAGTAATGAGTAAGTATTAAAATCAATAATTTCATTTAATTTTGGATTTTGATCTTGCTCATTACTCTTAACCTATTACTCATTACTAAAAAAATGGGCGTACGCCCATTTTTTTAAATCACTAAATTGTCTAATATATCTACTAATTTATCTATTTCAGGTTTGCTTATCTGCTCGTCAGCTCCTACAGATTCTCCTTTATGTCTAAGCTCATCATTTATCAGTGAGGAGAATATTATTACGGGTAGTTCTTTTAAATAAAAGTCATCTTTAATCCTTTTAGTTAAAGTATGACCGTCAAGTTGAGGCATTTCAATATCTGTAATGACACCTTGGATATGATTTAGGATGCTATCACCTTGATTCTCTTCTTTGATTTTATACAGATGTTTTAATAATTGTTGACCATCATTAAAGAATATAAAGTCATTATAACCAGCCTTAGTTAAAGAATCTTTTAGAATCTCCCTAATGGTTGGAGAGTCATCAGCTAAAGCTAGGGTAATATTCTGTCTTCTTTTTTTATCCCCTTCGCTTATATTCGATTCATAAGCCATACCTTGATTTAAGCTCAAATCATCAAGGATTTTCTCAAAATCTAAGAAGTTAACTAGATTATTATCCAAGTTTATAACTCCATTTGTCAAATTACCCATTAATTGATTAGGTTCTCTTATATCTTTCCAAGTTAACCTGCTAATACCTAGTACTTGATCCACAACAAATAATACCTTAGTATTGTTGAAATTAGTTAATATACTTAAATTAAGCCCGTTACTATCTAAGTTGTTTTTAGCTCCTAGATAATATCTAAGATCAATTACACTAACAACATCACCTCTAATATTTGTAATTCCCCTTACTGCTTCATTATCTTGAGCTGGTAGAGGCTCTATAGCTTCATTCTTTAGTTGTAAGATCTCTTTAACTTTTATTACATTTATAGCATATAATGAGTCTCCTACTTCAAACTTTAGAACTTCTAACTCTCCAGTTCCACTTTTTAATAATATGTTGTTTTTATTTCTCATAACCGTTGGCCCCCTTTAAGGTTTTAAATTCTTTTTTGTTGAAATTTATAATTGAATCTACAAAGGGATACGAGTACCCTTTAGTATTTTATTCGACATAAGCATTTATTTTTCCTTGTTAATTTTAACTTTAGATACAAATAAACTTTTTAATTATTATTATCAGTAGGATTAAGGGCAAAATGAGGTTTAGATGAAAATCTATCTTTGGATTAAAGAGGATTTTTAAAAAACATAAAGAATATATACTTATAGTATCAAGTAGAATACTTTTTGCTTATCCCTTATAAGTAAATGACTTTAGTAGGTTGGTGAGCTATTATAATAAGAAGGGAGTTGGAGTATTTGAATATAATAATTTGGTTATACTTATTAGGAGTCTTTTTTAATTTTTTAGTTTTTATTATCTATTTGATCAATGATTTTAGAACTTTAAAGGTTAACCTTAGAGGCAGTATTATATTCTTTATTTCTAGTTGGATTATTTATCCTATATTAATGCTTCGTAGATAATAACTATAGAAATTTGATCTATAATAGAAATTACTAAGAGAGTAAAAATAGGCTCTCTTTTCTTTTGTGCTATATAAATTATTATTTGATTTGAAAAAAATAATAGTAATGATATAATATATAGATGCAGAATTAATTATTAGTATTAACTCATATATATTTTATACATAAGGTATAAGAAAACTATTTATTTGGAATTATTGCTTATGTTTTTAAATGGGGACAAGCCAAGCAGAGAGGTATTATCACTTATCTTTTATTTTAGGGATTAGTGTTAATTGATCTTCAGATAAAGCCATTTTTTAATCTTTAATTAGGAGGTTATTTATGAAAGTAGAAGTAAATCAAAAGGATTTTTATCAAGCTATTAATATTGTAAGGAAAGCGGTATCAACCAAGACTACTCTTCCAATTTTATCGGGGATATTATTAAAAACAGAAGGTCAAAGGTTGAGATTAGTGGGAACAGATTTAGAGATGGGTATAGAGGCCTTTGTAGAGGCTGAAATAATTGAAGAGGGAGAAGTAGTTCTTCCGGCTATTTACTTTGCAAATATAATCAAAGAGTTGCCAAATGAGAAGGTTGACTTAGAGATAAGTAAAGATAACAATACAGCTTTTATTAAGTGTGGATATTCAAAGTTTAATATCAATGGTTCTCCTGCAGACGAGTTTCCTTCTTTGCCAAAGGTGAAGTCTGGAAAGAGCTTTAAGATAAAAGAAGGACGATTAAAAGAGATCTTTGGACAGGTAGAATTTGCTATATCAAAAGATGAGAGTAAACCTTTTTTAAATGGAGGACTCTTACTTTTTGAGGAAGATAAGATAAAGTTAGTAGCAACTGATACTTACCGATTAGCTTATCGAGAAGATAGTATTGAAGAGTTGGATATAGAGGGAGATGCTATAGTTCCTAGCAATACAATTAGCGAAATTGCAAAGTTATTAAATGATTCAGAAGATCTTGTTGAAGTGGTTCTTACAGAGAATCAGATACTTTTTAACTTTGCAGGTATAACTATGGTATCTAGATTAATAGAAGGACAATTCCCTAATTACAAACAGGTAATTCCAAAGAATAGTAAGACTAAGGTTGAAGTTGATAGAATGGAACTCTTAAGAGCAACTAAACGTGCAGCTCTTTTAGCTAGGCAAGATGCAGATATAATTAAGATAAATCTAAAAGAGGATAGGCTTGTTATTACAGCAAATGCTCCAGAGGTAGGTCAAGCTTATGAAGAAGTAAGTATATCATTGCTAGGACAGGAGACAGAGATAGCTTTTAATGCCAATTACTTAGTAGATTGTTTAAAGGCTATGAAGGATGAAACTGTTAATGTTGAGCTTTCTGGGTCTTTGGCCCCGGGAGTTATAAAGAGAGATTCAGATGATTATGTTTACGTGATAATGCCTGTAAGGAGTGCTTAGAGTTCAGTTGAGAATTGAGAGTTAAAAGTTAAAAAAGAATGCCATCATTGCAGCTGCAATGATGGCATTCTTTTTTTATACTCGCCATAAATTGTGGAGATTACAGTACTCTCTAACTTTTTCAACTTTATTTTTGTTCACATTAAAGCTTGCAGTTGGCTTATCTCCAGGCTTTAGCTCTGCTCTAAGTACCTTATCGGAAGTTAAAACCTCGATAAATTGGATATAATGTTTTTCAGTCATTGGGTGTTCAGTAGACCCAACTGTAACTTCAATTCCACCGTCTATCTCTTCAACTACTGGAACATGCTTTTCGATAGTAGCATCTTCAGTCTGTTCCTCAAGTTTATTCATCTTCTCGTCACAACAAACTAAAGTTGGTTGGCCCTTGTGCACTATCTCTACCACATGTCCACATACTTGACACTTATAAAGATCTCTTAAATTTGTCATTTCTAAATCACTCCTTTATTAATTTTAAATAGTACTTCTAAGTCAGTATTTCTACAAAAGCTAAATATATCCTTCTAATAATAGTAATTAATATTAATTTTCAATCAAGAGGTTGAAAATTATTCTTTTTAGTGATATTATTAGTAATAATAATTGATAATTAGATTTAAAAAAGAATTTTATAAATATTTATGAAGCAAGAGATTATATATAAAGGAAGGTGATTAATATGGAAAGTCAAATAAAGAGAAAGATTAATAGATTAAAGAAGAGAATGGTGAGTATGGCTTATGAAAATAAAAACAATTTATTAGATGATAATTTACAAAAAGTTAGTAAAGAATTAGATAAGGCAATTCTTGAATATATGAGTAGTGCTGATGATGTTGAAGATGAAGATTTTCCTATTAATCTATAAAGCTTATATAAGGGGTGATTAGAATGCTAATAGTTAATGGTGGAGAACTTGGATTATTATCCATTTTTACTTTAGTTGTGATTTTTCTATTAATTAGAAAAAATTTTATTTTACGGGATAAACTAAATAAAAAGAAGACTATCTTAAATAACTGTGATGTATATGTATGGTGTTTAAAAACTGAAGAGACTTATGGGATTGTAAATAAGCCCTTTTCTGATTTTTTAGGTTTTGATAAAAAAGAGGTAGAGAATAATACTATAAGAAATGTATTAAAAGAAAGAAAGGCTAAAGAAGAAATAGCTAAGAATAAGAGAGCTTTTACAGAGAAGGAAGTGTTGATTACAGAAGAGAATTATACCAATGATAGAGGAGAAGAGAGAATATTAAATGTGACTAGAAGTCCCGAACTAGATAAGCGAGGGAATGTACAAAGAGTTATATGTTCTGCTTATGATATTACTTTTAGAAAGAATATAGAGAAGAAGATTGAGTATGCCAGTTTTCATGACACTTTAACTGGTCTTTATAATAGATTCTATTTTGAAAATCATCTACCTCAGATTGATAAAGAAGAGAATCTTCCTATAAGTATAATAATTGGCGATATAAATGGGTTAAAGTTAGCCAATGATGTATTTGGCCACAAAGTTGGAGATAGATTATTAAAAAAAGTTGCTCAAATATTTAAAGAGGCAACAAGATCTGATGATCTAGTAGTTCGTTGGGGTGGTGATGAATTTTCGATAATTTTACCTAATACAGATAACCAAGGTGCACAAAAGATCATAGATAGAATCAAGAAAAGGTGTAAATCGTGCAAAGCACTGCCCTTCTCTCCAGATATAGCGTTAGGAAGTGCAACTAAATATGAGATAAATAAGAGTATAAAGGATTTATTTAGTGAAGGTGAAGATAAAATGTATAAGAGAAAGGAAGCGGCAAAAGAAGGTCTAGATAACCCAGTATTAAATTCTTTGATGGATCGTTTCCTTAATAATGGATTTGAAGAGAAAAAACATATTAGCCGGGTAAAACAATTATCGTTAGAGTTAGCTAAGAAGATGAACTTGTCAGATAATCTTCTTGAGAAATTGCTCTTATTATCAGACTTTCATGATATAGGTAAGTTAACATTAGATTCAGAATTATTAAATAAGAAGGAAGAATTAGACAGAGAAGAAATAAAAGAATTAAAAACTCATGTAAAATCTGGGTATAATATAGCAAAGAATTTTCAATCTTTAAATAAGATTTCTGAATTTATTCTATATCATCATGAAAACTGGGATGGCAGTGGATATCCACAAGGGTTAAAAGGAGAGGAGATACCTCTTTTATCAAGAATGTTGAGGATAGTAGATGCCTATGATAAAATGATCTATGGCAACTCTTATAAAGATCCTATTTCTAAAGAAGAGGCCTTATCTAAGCTAAAGAAGGGATCAGGTATAAAGTATGACCCGAATATAGTAAAAGAATTTATTGAGGTTATTTAGATTGATTATTAAGTGAAAATAAATTTATAAAGGGGTATAAAGAATGAAGAAAGAAATTATAGAAGATCGATTTGAGATAAAGAAGAGAATCAAAGAAAGTTTGGATTATGCTAAAGATAGTAATTCAAGTTTTGGGCTTTTGTTTATTGAAATTCCTACTTTAGAACCTTTGATAAAAGACCATGGTCAATTGGTTAAGTGGGTAATAATTGAAGAATTATTTCTAATTTTTAAGAGGAATTATGTCTTTTTTGATGAATTATTATCTTGGCAGGATAATAAGTTTATGATAATAATAAAAAATATCTATGATGGAGATTTAAGTATTGTAGTTGATAAACTTAGAGTTGAGATAATGGAGACTAAGTTTACTATCGATTTTAAAGAGCTTGGAGTAGATATATTTATAGGCTGTACTTTAGCTAGTGAGGATGATTCATTAGATTCTTTGGTTGGAAGGTTATTTGTTAATACAGAAAAGATAGATTAAAATGAAATACTCCGTCATAGAGTCTATAGACTCTATGACGGAGTATTTTGTTTTTTCTAAAGACTACTTAATTAAGATAGGATATAGATAATAGCAGGGGAGGAGGAGATAATATGAATCAAATAATTTTGAAACCGAAGCTTGTTTTACCGAGTGTAGAAGAAGATCTTTGGGAGAATAATAATTTGTTATTTAAGTATAATCGAGTAATGAAATATCCATTAACAATAGTAGAAGCTAGGACTGGGTCTGGAAAGACTACTACTCTAGCTTATTTTTTAAGTAAGTATCATTCTAAAAACAATTACTTCTATCATCTAAAGATTAAGGATAAGGGATTAGAACTTTTTTGGAGAAGTATGATGTCTAGTTTTGATTTTATAGAAAAAGAAGATATTGATTTACTTAATTTTTTACTTATTAAGATAAAGAAAAAAGAGGGTGAAATTGAAGATGTAATTGATTATTTTATAAATAGATTATCAGCAAACTTAAAAGAAGATACAATTTTTCTTCTAGATGATTTTCATCAGATAATAGGCAAAAATGATATATTAGATTCGCTCAATTATTTTATTGGAGTAATGCCTAATGAGTTTCATTTAATAATATCATCTAGAATGAAGGTTGATCTACCTATTATTTCAAGGTTAAAAGTTAAAAGAAAAGTGCAGTTAATAACTGATAAAGATTTTAAATTAAATAAGGATCAAATAAAAGAGATGTATAAACAGCAATATAAGGTTGAGTTAGATGAAGAAACATCAAAAGAAATCTTTGAACTTACTGAAGGATGGTTACTGGCTTTAGATTTTATTGGGGATAAGATTTATGTAGGTTTAGAGTCAGAAATAATTCTTGCAGAAAGTTTAGACTTTGAACTTATATTTGATTACTTTGGGTACGAGATAATGGAGGGTATAAAGGGTGAAGACAGAGACTTTTTATATAAAACTTCAGTTTTAGAATATTTAAATATAGATATATGTAATCAGTTTATGGAAGTAGAAAATTCTAAAGCTATAATAAATAAGCTAAAGGCTAAAGGTGTTTTTATTTCTGAAGATGATCAAGGTAAATATAAATATCATCCGATTTTCAAAAAATTTTTATTAGAAGAAGCTAATAGAACATATGATTTAAATGTTTTATATAAAAGAGTTGCTAGAATATATGAAAAAAATAATGATCTGCTAGCTAAGGTCAATGCTTTAATTAAGAGTAAAAATCAAAAAGAACTATTAGAGTTAGTAAAATCTCAAGGTGCTTTATGTATGGAAGTGTCAGAAAATAAGGTATTGACGAAAGCTTTAGATGCTTTACCTTTAGAACTTTATTACAATAACCCTATACTTTATATCTACAAAGGTGATATTTTAAGAGGAGAAAAAAGATATCATGAAGCAATAAGGGCTTATAATAAAGGTGATAAGTTAATTGAAAATTATGAAGATGGTACTAGCTTAATTTATCCAAAATGCAGAATATTAAGTTTATACTGTTTTTTTGGTTCAAGCAAAGCAGAAGATTATGCTTTAGGTATAAAAGACTATAATTGTGGTAGATGCTCTGAATGTAATTTTATTTATTTTCAGGCTATAGTTGGGGTCATAAAAGGTAAGATCCAAAATATTGATCAGATATTAAAAAATATTGATCAATCAACCAATAAATACTATGAGATTAAAGTTAATTATCTTTTTATAAGAGGTAAGATTGATGAAGCCCTTAGTTTATATAAATATAGCGGCTTAGAAGAAGTTAAGGTTAATGACTTATTACTTTTTAGAACTCTCTTTATTCCAGTTATTATTTACTTTCTAAGAGGAGAATATAATCAAGCTAAGGCTTATATCTGGAGTAAATTTAAATTTGAAGATGGAATAGTTAAATTATTTGCTAACTACTATCTTCAACTAATTAATTTTTCTTCTAAATCAATAGAAAAAAAATATATAAAAGATTCTTTAGTAATGAATTTTATAGATAGGTTTAAGGAATGTCCATTTTCAGTTTCTGGACCAAAGTTACAGGTTATAATTAATACAGTATCTATGAATATACTTTGCGGGGAATATGATAAGGCCATAGCTTATGCCCAAAAGGGGCTTATAGAAGTTGAGAAGAAAGGAGATGTTTATAGTAAAGGAATACTTCTTAACCGTTTAGGAAAAGCTTATTGTTTTAAAGAGGAATTTAAAGGAGCAATTAATGCTTTTAAAAAATCTATAGGTTACTTTGAAAAGGTAGATAATAAAAGGCTTTTAATTTGTAGTAATATTGGTCTATCTGCTGTTTATTATCAGTTAGAAGATAATAAGAGGTTCAAAAATAGTATCAAATCTGCTTTGAAGTTAGCTAGTTTAAAATCAGCCGAGTATATTATAATAAAGAAGAATCCTATATTTATAAAAGACCAAAGTGTTATTTTTCGAATGCTCCTAAAGGCAAAAAAAGAGGGGATAGAAGTTGATTATGTAAGTGATTTTTTAAAGTCATTTGGATTAGAGGGACTTTCTTACCACCCTGGGTATTCTCTTAGAGTTAAAACTTTTGGTGGTTTAGAGGTATATGCCGGTGATAAGAAGATTTTAGAAGAAAAATGGACTAGAAAGAAGTCTAAGGAGCTACTAATGATATTATTAGCTAATTATGGTAATGCTGTTTGTAAAGATATATTATGTAATCAGCTTTGGCCTGACAAGGATTATGAAATTGCTGAACGTAATTTTTATGTAGCTTTAAGCACTTTAAATAAAGTACTAGAACCCAATAGAGGTAAAAAAGAAGATCCAGTTTTTATAGTTAAAAAAGGTACAACCTATAGGGTTAGTAATAGTTTTTTAGTAGATTATGATGTTCAAAAATTCAAAGAGTTAGTTAAAATAGGAAGACGAACAGATGATATATATATATCTATTAAATTTTATGAAGAAGCAATTGATCTTTATAATGATGGTTTTTTGCCTAGTATATTATACCAAGAATCCATTATAAAAGAGAAAGATAGATTAGAATTGATTTATTTAGATATAATTAATATATCTTTAGACTATTACTATTCTATAAAGAAATATGATAAAGTTATTGAGTTGGCTGATAAAGCTATTAAAGTAGATAATTATTTTGAGGATGCCTATTTATATAAGATGAAATCTTATGAAAAGACTGGAATGAGAACTAGGGCAGTTAAAATTTATAATAAGTTAGTTGAAATTTTAGCTAATGATTTAAATCTAAAGCCTAGAGAAAACATAAAGAAATTTTATATTAACCTGACAAAATAATACATTAAATAAATAAAAAACCAAGCTCAGGCTTGGTTTTTTATTATTAGAGAAAGAGAAAAAAGAGGCTTATTGTCGAAAAATGACAAAAATAAAAAATAAAGATAAAAAATAGAACAAAATTGAATTTGTAAGTGTATTGTAAGTAATTTGTAGGTCTTTTATAAGTTAGAAATGTTAAAATATATTTAAGGTCAATCAATAAAATATTACTTTTTCTGAAAGGAAGTGGTTATATTTATGAAAGGAACTAAATTGACTAAAGATATTGATTATTTAAGAAGTAAGATGTTAAAGAAGTCTCAAAACGGTGATCTTTTGGATAAAGAAGTTTTAAAGTTAAGTAGAATTCTTGATAAAAAAATTTTAGACTATATGATATTAACTAAATAACAAAGAATATTTTAGGTATGTAAAAAGGGGCTGTCATATGAAAGAGATAGGAGCTTTAATGGATGGACTAAGACATTGAGATAAGAGATAAAGGAAGGTGCTAATATTGTAAAGAAGATATGTTAGTTACTTAATCATTCTTTATAAACTTTATAACTACAAATGTCACTGGGTTTTTTAGAGAAAGACATCATTTTGAATTTATAGCTAATGAGATTTCAAAAAAAATTAAAGGAAGAGAGTAGTAGCAGAGAATTTAGAATTTGGAGTTATTCTTGGGTAACTCGGAATTTATAAATTTTATTAAAGGTGGTGATTGGAAATTAGTAGGGCCAACGATTTATAAAAAAATAATTTGAAAGACCTTATAGGAGGTGCTAATGGTGTTAGAATTTTTAAAGAGAAGAATAACCTTAAGAAACAAGTTATTGATATTTATTTTGGTTCCATTTGTAATAATTACATTTTGGGTGATGGATAGGAATAATGATTTGATTTCTGAGAATATAGTGGGGGTTGTTGAGAATAATGGAATGCAGATGGTTGCAAATAACGCTGATTTTGTTAATTTATGGCTAGAAGGCAAAGTAAATGAATTGCAAGTTATTGCAAATATGCTTGGACTAGAAGAGGTTTTGCGTCAGGATCAAAATAATACGAGAGAATTACTAACCTTGATTAGGCAAGGGGATTTAGATTATGATTTTCAGTCTATAAGTTTGATAGATAATAACGGACAAGCTATTGAGACACAGACAGCTAAGGTTTATGATTATAGCGATAACAATTATTTTCAAAAGGTTAGGGCGGATAAAGAGGCTTTAATTACTTCCCCTTTAATATCTAAAATCAATGGAGAGTATATATTTAAAATATTTATTCCTATAGTTGATGGGGAGGATAATTATTTAGCTACCTTAGCAGGAGAGGTACCCTTAGAAGGTCTTAAAAATTTAATAGGAAACTTTGGTTTGGGAGAGAGTGGTATAGGTTATATAATAGATAATAGTGGAACCGTAATTGCTCACCCGACATTGTCAATGGAGATTAACTTATTAGATAGTGAAGGTGGTCTAGATAACAATTTAAATACTTTAGCACAAAGAATGGTTCGAGGTGAGATAGGATCAGGCACTTATTTTTATCAAGGGATAGAAAGGTATGCTTTTTATCATCCAATACCTAATGCCAATTGGTCAATGGTATTAATTGTACCAGAAGATGAATTGACTTATATTATTAGTGATATTTCAAATGAGATACTAAAAAGTTATATTGTTTTCTTCTTAATCATTTTAACAATAGTCTTTTTAGCAACAAGTTCAGTCTCTAAAACAGTAAATAATATCAATAAGGTTTTAGCTAAGGTCTCTGAAGGTGATTTTAGCCAGAAAGTCAAGGTAAAGAGCATAGATGAATTTGGTAGAATGGCCGATTCTTTAAATAAGACAATCGATTCATTAAGTGAAGTAATCTGGAAGGTAAAGAGTACGACAATTAATATTTCTTCATCATCTGATGAGTTGGCCCAAGGGAATGATGAATTATCAAATAGAACTCAAAATAATGCTTCGACTTTAGAGGAAATTTCAGCAACTATTGAAGAAATAGCATCTTCTATGCAAAATGTTGCTAATAATTCACAGAGTGCTAATGAAATTTCAGAAGAAACAATGGATTCGGTAAAAGAGGGGGCAAATGTTGTAAAAAATACAATTCATGCTATGGATGATATAACTGACTACAGTCAGAAAATATCTGAGATAATTGTAGTAGTAAATGAGATAGCTTCACAAACAAATTTATTAGCTTTAAATGCTGCAGTAGAGGCTGCTAGAGCGAGTGAACATGGCAAAGGGTTTGCAGTGGTTGCTGATGAGGTAAGGAATTTAGCTGAGAGAACAGCAACTTCAGCAGCAGAGATATCTAAGTTAATTACTAATATTATTAAAAAGATTGAAGAGGGGAATAAATTAGTAAATCAGACTGGTCATACTTTAGAGGATATAGTTGAGAATAGTACTAATGTCTATGAATCGATCTCATCTATAACAAATGCTACTAATGAGCAGGCTGCGGCAATAGAACAGACTCAAGATGCATTAGAAGATTTAAACCAAGGTACCCAAGATAATGCTTCTATGGTAGAACAGATTGCTGCTTCAAGTGGATCTCTAAGTATAGAAGCTAGTCAGATGGAGGATTTGGTTAGGAAATTTAAAGTCTCTGAGAAGAGAGATAGGAAGAAGGCTTTGATGAAGTTGTTAGAAGATAGTTTAGATAAGCCTAATAAAAAAGCAAAGAAAAAGATTAAAAATAAAGTTAAAGATATAGAGGAAGATTTAAATTTTGATGATTTAATTAATGGTGATGATTTGGATATTAATATTTAATTAGGAAGGATAAATTATGAAATCAACTGGTATAGTAAGAAAGGTGGATAGTTTAGGTAGAATAGTTATACCTAAAGAGTTGAGAGGTGTATAAGGGATTAATATTAAAGACCCATTAGAAATATATGTAGATAGAGAAAAGATTATATTTAAAAAGTATCAACCAGTATGTATATTCTGCAATAGCACTGAAGATACATTGAACTATGAAGGAAGAGAGGTTTGTGGTGAGTGTGTTCATAAAATTTTAGACAAGTTGGATAGTGGAGATAAGACAGCTCAGTTAATACACCCAACTGCTCTTAAGAGCAGTTGGGTGTATTAAAAAATCACTATCTATTAATTACTCCTATATTTTAGGGCCTATACCTAGAATTTAAATATAAGGTTCAACTAATTTCTCCCTTAAGAATACATTGGTATGGGCTCTATGATATGGGAGTGATTTTTAATAAAACATAATTAGAATCTAATTATAAATTTGAATTTTTGATCATATATCTCGACGGGTTTTAATAGAATATAATGATATATAAAAGATATAATTTTATCGAAATTAAAATTTAAGGAGGAGGTAATAATGCCAGAAGTTAAAATTAATCCCAAGAAGCGAGATGAAGCCCTAACAGATATAATAGAGGCTACAGCTTTAGAAAGAGCAGCTTTGGCTGAATTGATTAATGCAGGGGCTGAGGAGATGCGTGAAGTAATGAGGTTAGAGGATATTAATATGGATAAATTAATTGAATTTCAAGGAAGTCTTAAGGGTATTATTGATAGTGGTATTGAAATTCGTAAGATAGTAAAAGATGATATTAATACTAATTCAAGTGAAAGTTCATTAGAAAGTGAAGAGGTAATAGAAGTTGAAGAAGAGATAATAGAAGATGTTACAGATGGTAAGAAAAGGATAACTAAAGTGATTAGAAAAAAGAAGAAGGATTAACTTAATTTTAAAAGAAGGTTTTTGCTCTCTTTTCTTTAATATAAGTAGTATGATTTATAGAAGGGAGCTTAGGTAAGTGAAAATTAAATCAGTGGTTATATTATTATTTGTAGTTAATTTTATAGGATTAAATATGATTGCAGTGGATATTTTGGCTCAAGAGAGAAGAGAGAGAGTTAAGATTAGAATTATATACCCTGCCCAGGAGGAAGTTAGAGATGGTGGAGTCCTAGATGACCCAATGGATATTTTGGTATTAGTCAATAAAGATTGGTCTTTGCCGGAGTATTTTGAAGCTGATGATCTGGTAGTTCCTAATATCCCTTATCTATCAAGGGTGGCTAGAGAGAATAGGTTGTTAAGAGAAGAGGCGGCTTTAGCTTTAGAGAAGTTATTTGCCCAGGCTAAGGAGGATGGGATTAAACTTTATGGAGTATCTGCCTACCGCTCTTATGCAAGACAAAAGTTTTTATTTGACTATTACACTAAGAAGCTAGGAGAAGAAGAAGCAAAAAGGCTAAGTGCAAAGCCTGGTCATAGTGAGCATCAAAGTGGTTTAGCTATTGATTTGACCTCTTCTAGTGTTGGTTACGGATTGACTGAAAATTTTGGAGAGACTAAAGAAGGTAAATGGTTGGCTCAAGTTGGTCCTGAATTTGGGTTTATAATACGTTATCCTCAAGGAAGAGAGGATACTACAGGTTATAGTTATGAACCTTGGCATATTAGATATGTAGGTGAAGAGGCTGCTTTAGAGATTCATAAAAGAGGTATTGTTTTAGAGGAGTATTTAGGTAAGTAAAAGCTAACACCTTTAATTAAAGGTGTTAGCTTTTTATTGTTTGATTTTAGTGTTGATTATTAATAAAGTTTAGTTTTAGAAGAATATTATTTACTATCAATTATTTTTATCATCCTCCTAAGGTTATATCTTGCTTATCATACCATTTGAGGGCATCATAAAAATCTTGCGCCTCAAAGTCAGGCCAAAGTTTATCTACTATATAAAAGTCAGAATAAACAGATTGGGCTGGTAAGAACCCACTTAATCGTCGTCTATCACCCCAACGGATTATTAGATCTATTGGAGAGATATCCTTAGATTTCAAAGAACCGATTATTTCTTGTTTTGATCGACTATTTATTTGATTTAAACCACTTAAATCCCAATGCCATCCGTAGTTGACTAAAAGGTTGACCTTAATACTTCCCTTACCAAAGTTAACTCTCTTTGTATAAGGAAGAAGTTCTTTAGGGAACATAGGAGATTTAGTGTTTCCAAGTACTAAAAGTGATACATCCCCATTAGATATTAATTTAACAGCTTCGATACAAGCTTGAGTAAAAGCTTTAGTCTGTACAGATCTTCTTTTAGTATTATCCATAGTAAAGCCATAATAAGTTAACTCTTTAATCCCAGCTTCTTTACAAAGATTT
Source organism: Halonatronum saccharophilum DSM 13868 (assembly GCF_000517025.1). Lineage (GTDB taxonomy): Bacteria > Bacillota > Halanaerobiia > Halobacteroidales > Halobacteroidaceae > Halonatronum > Halonatronum saccharophilum. The sequence goes on along the minus strand of NZ_KI912097.1, from coordinate 195,958 downwards.
AAAACTTCTAAGCCAGGTGCTAATCCGTAGGTATAACCTTCCTCCTTATTTAATCCATTTTGTATTGCCCACCTTCTGTTTCCATCTGGTATAACTCCAATATGCTCAGGTACTCTCATCTCTTACCTCCTAATTCAATTTATATTTCTATTATTTCTATTATTTGTTTATTTATACATTGTTTTAAAGTAATAAGTATGCTGTTATAGTAGAGAAGGTCGATATTTTGGTGTTAAATAGAGCTATTTAATTTTAAATAATTATTAGTTTTTAGTTCTCTTTAGCCAACCTCGGATAAATCTCTTTTGACTCTCATCTTCTTCAACAATTTTAATGTAAAAGATACCTTGAAATATATTTAAAGAGTGGAGGAGATAATTTTGATATTGATAATTGTTTATAGCTTTTATAGTTTGAGGGCCAACGATTCCATCTACTGTTATAGTATTTTTATTGAGAACATTATAGGCACGTTGTAAGTTTTTGTTGGCTCGTTTTGGCCCTAGATTAACTGCTTGATCAAAAACTTTGATTACAATATCAGGGTTATTTATCTTCTGGTAATTGTGATTGGCCCAATAATGCTTATAATATATTTCTTTTGCTTCTTCAAGGGTTAAGCCTTTAATATCACCATCATAACCGGCTCTTCTAGCAGTTTCTTCTGTTATACCATACTTTGTCCTTCCTCCTCTATCTATTGGATCATTAACATAACCGCCTTCATACTTTAAAATAACTTTATCAAAGGCTTTATTAAATAAGTCATTGTTTTTTTTAAGCTCATCATCATCAAAACCAAATCTATCTCGCCATTCTTCTTCTAACTCTTCGACTTTATCTATCCAATCATTTCCAACAAATTCATTTAAAGTTGCAATTAGGGCATCAATGACTTTAGATAAGAAAAATTCTATTAACTGTTTTTTAATCCAATTAAGGTTTATATTTTCATTTATATACTTCATTAACTTATCCATAACCCATTTTTTCTTCTCTTTACCCTTGCCTGATTCATCCCAACGTTTCTCAGCTTCTATAACCAGTTCAAATATTATTTCCCAAACTTCACCCCATAAACCTTCTAAGGTATTATTTAAAATATTTCTAACAATTAAACCAAGAAAGGATAATATTTTATCACTCATTTTATCACCTCCTTTCTTAGTTTATATATATTATGTTGTTATTAATAAAACTGTTCTTGTTGACTATAATCAAGTAAGTATATTATCTGTCTTTTTTCATTAAAATTTGTTAAAATAAGATAAAGTCAATTAAATACTTGGTATAAAATGGTGTTATAATATTTTTCAAAAAGGATGTTATAGGATATGAAGTATTTCAAATTAATCATATTATTTATTTTTTTAGGAGGAGCAATAAGGTTTTATAGGGATTGGCCTATATTTATGTTAGCTTTTTCTCCTATTTTAGCTTTAATAATTTTGACTTTGCAAAATTCTTTCATAGAAGAGAAGCGCTCTGTTAAAGATGAGGTTTCTATTTTTGATATTGATAAGATGGAGGGGCTAGAGTTTGAAGAATTTCTTTTCACCTTTTTTAATAAAAAAGGGGTGAAAACAGAGATTACTCAGGGATCAAGAGATCAAGGGGGAGATCTTATAATAAGAAAAAAAAAGAGTGATTTATTTAATTTAAGCAAGAGAATTGTAGTTCAAGTTAAACGTTATAGTGGGAAAGTGGGTAATTCAGCGGTGCAGGAGGTTGTAGCTGCTAAGGCTTATTATAATTGTTCTCATGCAATGATAATAACTAATAGTACATTTACTGCTTCCGCTAAAGAGTTGGCTCATTGTAATTCTGTTGAACTTTGGAATAGAGAAAAGATGATAGAAGAATTAGAGGAGACTCCTATTTCTAAAAAAGAGATTTCAATTTAAAGAAGTTATAATAAAAAATTTAATCTTTAAAATAATATTTGAGTATAAAGATGAAGGAATAATTATTTTTTTATAGAATTTAATTTAATATGTGGTAAACGTGGTAAACTAAATATGTTTTAAAATGATAAATGGAGGTGAGGCAGGTGGAGGTCTTTGTAGCTAGACAGCCAATATTTGATAGAGATAAAAATATATATGGTTATGAGCTACTTTATAGAAATGGGTTTGATAATTTTTATAAAAGCATAGATGGGGATAAGGCCACATCTGAGGTTATAAATAATAGTTTCTTACTAATTGGGATCGAAAACCTTACTGAAGGTAAAAAGGCCTTTATTAACTTCACAACCAAATTACTTAAAGAAGAAGTTCCTAATATATTTAATAAACAAATTTTAGTGATAGAAATATTAGAAGGTGTACAGCCAGACAGGGAACTTATAAATGCTTGTAAGAGAATGAAAGAAAAAGGGTATAGTATTGCCTTAGATGATTTTATCTTTGAGCCCAAATTTCTACCTCTTTTAGAGCTAGCTGATATAATAAAGGTTGATTTTATCCAAAGTGATAAAAATGAGAGAAGAAGGTTGGCCCAAATAGGAAAGAGGAAAGGTATTACCTTACTGGCTGAGAAAGTGGAAACTAGAGAGGAGTTTGAAGAAGCTTTAGATATGGGGTATTCTTTATTTCAAGGTTATTTCTTTAGTAAGCCAGTTATTCTTAGTGGAAATGATTTACCTACGATTCCTAATAACTATTTTAGAATTATTAAAGAGGTAAATAAAGAAGAACCTGATATAGCTAAAATTTCTTCAATTATTGAAAGAGATCTATCTTTATCTTATAAACTATTGAGGCTTATTAATTCAGCATCTTTTTATTTAAGAGAAGAGGTCAATTCTATCAATAATGCCTTGGCTTTGCTAGGACTTGAGGAATTTGAAAAATGGATAAGTTTAATTGTGATAAAGGATATTTCAAAAGAAGGTACTATAACAGAAAACATTAAGACATCTTTAATTAGGGCTAAATTATCTGAATCTATTGCCGAAGAGATGGGAATTGAGGAGAATAAGTCAGAGTTTTTCTTAATGGGTATCTTTTCTATGTTAGATGTCCTTATGAATAGAAAGTTAGTCGATATATTAAATGATCTACCTATTTCTAATAAAATCAAATGGGCACTCTTAGGAGCTCAAGGTGAGTTAAGGGATGTTTACGAATTAACTTTATCCTATGAAAGAGCTAATTGGGATAGATTATTAGAATTAATAGATAAATTTAAGTTAAAAGAATATATTATTGGGGAATTATATATTGAAGCAATTGAATGGGCAAATCAGATTTTAGAATTAGAATAGAAGCTAAAACATCTCACTATTTGACTGCTAAGTTCTACCAAAAACAAATAAAAAAATAAAATTAATATAAGCAAATTATTTTTAAAATAGGGTATACTATTAATAAGTTAAGGTAAATCTAAAAACTGAATATATGGAGATTCATAGTTTTAAAATTCAAAAACTACTTATGTAAAAAGCACTGCAATAGGAATTGAAGCGATAACCAAGCTCCTCTATTGCGTAAAATATTCAAGGTATCAGAACTACTTAATCGTCAACCTATGAGTCTAAACATCAAGACTCTTCGTGAAAACCATAAAAACCATATCTACCGTAGGGCGTACGGGGGCGTACGGGATTCTAAGCCTCTGGAGAAACTGTAAGATCTAATTTCTTACTTAATACTTGATATTAAGCAGAAATAGGCTCGTTTCTAGGAATGAGGAATCCACGCGGGCTTGCCCCGTGGAGCGTCAAGTTTAGGTTATTAATTTGGTAGCTTTATTTCAAAAGTAAAGAACTAAATACTTTAAATTACAAGTATATGTTGTGTAAAGAAATTATATTTTTAGATTAAAGTCATCCAATATTGGATGACTTTAATCTTTATATCTATTTTTTTTATTGCGGATAATTTCATTGACCTCATTGTGAATCTTATATATTAACCTTCTCAAATCTTGAATTTCTTTTTCTAATTTTTTATTGACCCTATAGATCAAATATGTCAATAATAACATAAAAAATATTAAAAAACTTAAAAAACTTGTAAGAAAAATATTCATTTTATCATCCCCTTTCTTTAGAGGCTAAGAGAGTAAGAAAGCGCACAAAAGCATTCCATATATTTACATTTTATTAAAAGTGAGATAATTTTAGTACAATAGAGGATAAAAAAATATATATGTATATTCTAAGGCTAGATAAATTAAAAGGTGAAAGGAGAAATAAAAATAGGGCAAAGCTTTATTTTTGGGTGTAAAGTTAAAACCTAAATCACTTAAGTAATTTAGGTTTTCTAGATTTTAGATTCCTA
>NZ_KI912097.1:150974-191572 GCF_000517025.1 Halonatronum saccharophilum DSM 13868 | reverse complement strand
AGGTAAAGCCTCCAATATCAGTTAAGACTCCTGGTGTAATCAGTAAAACACCACCAATTAACACCAATAAACCATTCATTAAATTATCTGCTGGCAATTGATTTTGAGCTAATGAATCATTAATTTTATTGATAGTCTCTTTACCTTGGTGTTTGGTAAGTGCTCCTCCTAAAAGACCTGTTATGGTTACTAAGGTTATTATAAAAGATAAGCCAAAGCTATTACTCATTTTTACTAATAGGGCCAACTCTATTAAAGGAATTATAGTGAAGATGAATATCAATTTAAACATACTATCCCTCCTATGTAATTGTAATAATATATATATATTCAAAAGAACAAGAAAATGTGAAAAATAAAATTACATTAATCAACTTTTAATAAGATACTTTAAAAAAATCATTTCTACTTAAATTATATCATATTAATCGTTATTATGGAAAAATAGAGGATAATTTTAGCTTATATTGAATTAAGATTATATAATATTTTAATTAACAATTAGTAAATAAGGAGAAATAGTAGATAAGAGGAGGGAATAAATGGAAGCAATCAAAGGAGAAGGTTTTCTTCAAGACTTACCCAAAGAAGGTTACTTGATTTTTAGGGGAAAATTATGCTATGGCAAGAAGAATAAAATATGTGGATTATTTGATTCTATTATTTCTATTGAAGAAAAAAGAGTTATTAGGTTAGAGGTTATATTTAGTAATAGGGATGAAGTCTATTATATTGACCCAGAAAATAAAGCTTTTAATCGAATTCTAGATAGAGCATCTAATAGCGAGAAGTTACAAGGGCGTAGATTTCGTTTAGATTTAGAGACCACTCTTGATGAAGAGTTTTGTTTGAAAATGATTAAATTTTATGATAATTCGAACCAAAATAGTCTTAAAGAGTTAGTTAAAGAGAAGATAGAAGATGTTATAAAAGAAGCTATATACTTAGATATACATATTGAAAAAAATAGTAAAGAAGAGTTAAAGGGTATATATCCAAAGTTATTTATAGATGAGGATCAGACTGATATTAAAGAAGATTTTTTAGAAGAAGAGGAGGTTAATTATAATCTATTAGAATGCCTTCCAATAATAGCCCCTATTAATGGTAAGAAGATAGGTCAGCTAAAAGAAGGAGAAAAGATTTTTGTTAAGGTTTCTTTAGACCATCTTCAAAAAACTACTGAAGAGGGTGAGGATAAGGGTAAAGAATTAAAAGAAGAAAGTTCTGAGCTTAAGTTAGTAGGAGAGATAAAAGAAATTAACTATGATAGTCAAAGTAGAGTATATAATATTTTAATTGATTTTGATGAAGAGTTTTATGGGATAATGTCCTTTGAAGGTAATGCAGAACTAAAATTGGCTATACCACAAGAAGATGGTGATATTTCTGAACTGTTAACTTCTAAGGATGATTTGTTAATGTATTTTTTTATTGGGCTCTTTATTATTACTTTCATAATTATAACTATTGTTTTAATATAATCTAGAGATTAATTAAAAATGAAGTGGAGGTAGTTTAGATGAAGATCAAGGTTGAAAGTGTAAGTGAAGAAAAGTTAAATACTTTGGGAGTAAAGGATTGGCCAATTTGGGAGAAGGAAAGATCAAGCTTTGATTGGCATTATAGCAAGGATGAAGTTTGTTATCTCCTAGAAGGAAGAGTGATTGTAAAGACAGAGGAAGAAGAAGTTGAATTTGGGGCTGGTGATTTGGTTACCTTTCCTGCTGGACTAAGTTGCCACTGGAAGATAGAAGAGGATGTTAAAAAGCATTATAAATTAGGATAATAGAATTAAGAGAATTCTTATTATTAGGATTCTCTTTTTTTACAGATACTAAGTATACTTAAAACCTAGTCACTTATGAATACACAATTTAAAATTTATTTAAATAAATTTTAAATTGTCATAATTTCGTAAAAATTAACCCTTATAATATATATATAAGCTAAAAACCATATTAAATTATTTCAAAAAACTAAATTATTCGATTATATAAAAGGAGATGAGGATATGAATTTAACAGATATATATTTCAAGGAAAGTAATCACGATCTTTTAACTAAAGTAGAAGAACAAAAGTTAGGTAAATTAATTATGGAAGGTGATCAAGAAGCTAGAGAAGAGTTGATTAATTCCAATTTAAGATTAGTAATAAGTATTGCTAAAAAATATACTGGGCAAGGTTTAGACTTTTTAGATCTAATTCAAGAAGGAAATATAGGTTTAATTATAGCAGTAGAAAAATTTGATTATACTAAAGGCTATAGATTTAGCACCTATGCCACTTGGTGGATAGAACAGAAGGTAAGAAGAGCAATCAAGCGTCAAGGTAGGACAATCAGATTATCTTTTCAAATTCAAAACAAAATTAATAAGCTAAAGAGAGTACAAGATTTTTTAAGAAAAGATTTACAAAGAGAAGCGACTAATGAAGAGTTGGCCCAGGAATTAGAGATGAGTTTAGATGAAGTTCATAATTTAGTAAAATTAAGCCAGGAGATATCTTCTCTAGATAATAAGATAGGTAGTGAACAAGAAGATGATTTATTTGCTTTAATTCCAAGTGATTTTGATTTGATGGATGAAATTTTAGAAGATGATTTAAGGTTATCTATTAACAAGTTATTAACCTACTTACCAGCTAGAGAAGAAATGATAGTTAGATTAAGATTTGGCTTAGAGGATGGTAGAGAGAGAACTTTTCAAGAGATTGCTAAGGTCTTAAATCTCTCACGTGAAAGAATTAGACAACTTCTTAATGTAGCATTAAATAAGTTGAAGAATATTAATTATAATAAGAACTTAGAGGGTTATCTAAGTATTGCTTAAAATGGTATGATTAATATTTTTGCTTTGTTGAAAGATTAATTTTTATATAATATAATAAAGGTAAAATAATAAGTATATAAAGCCTTATAAGATAAGCAGACTATAGTCTGCTTTTTTAACTGCACAGAATAAGGAGGATAATAGAATTTAATCTTAAAACTATAATAGAAGTAGAGAGGGTAATTAATATGAAGATGAAATTAATTTTTATTATTGGGTTAATGTTATTATTGTTAACAGCTTGCAAAGAAGATATCGTTAACCAAGGTGAGCTTCTTTATCGAAATTCTCAAGATTTAAGCGGAGAGTGGCATCAAGAGTCTTACCCAGAAAGAAGTAGGTTTATCTTAATTAATGAAGGGAATATCGATCAATTCAAAGGTGATTTAAGGGGTTTAAGGGACATTAATTTTGATGGGAAGTTAGGTGTTTACGTTACATTAGGAGAAAGACCAACTGGAGGTTATGCAATCAATATTAGGCAGATAAGAAGAAGGAAAGATGATTTAATAGTAGTTCTTAAAGCTGTTGGCCCTGGGCCTGATGATATGGTAACCCAAGCCATAACCAATCCACATCATATTGTTAAACTGTCAGAAGATATTATAGAAGGTGTAGATAGGGTAGTATTTGTTTCTGAAGAAGGGGATATTTTAAATGAAAAAGATTATAACTTATACTAATCTTTTAGTTTAATTAAAGAATTATATCTATTTAAGAGTATAAAATTTACCCATAAAGTAAATTCTAAAATAAAAAAGGGTGAAGAATATGAAACCAGAATATAGTATTGATCTATCCCAAGAAACTTACTCTTTATTAAAAGATCTTTCGTATCAAAATGATATGAGTATTGGTGATTTTATATCAGAAATGGTATTGGAAAAGGATGAGTTATTAGAGTTAGATGTTAATCTAAGCAAGTCTCCAGACCCATTTAAATTATTATACAAAGAGGGTATGCTAACTGAATCGGATGCTTTTAAAGAAGAATATAATGAATAATTAATATAAGTAATAAGAAAGGGCTTACAAGAGAGTTATTAATCTCCTTGGGAGTCCTTTTATTATTGCTATAATTTAACGAAAACAAGTCACTTTAAACTTGGTCATTTATGAACATAAATAAAAAATTAAAAATATATCATATAAAAAACTAATATCACATATTTATTATTAAAAAGCAAAGGAGGAAACAATGGGAATAAAACAAAATTTAACCCTAATAACTCTAATCATTATATTATTATCTATTATTTTTAGCATTAATACATTAAATATTATTTCTATACCTACCGAATCCAAATCTTTTAATAATGAAATTAAAGCAGATAAGATTCAATTACCACAAAACTATGAAAAAATTAACATAAATATTATACTAGATACATCTACAAGTATGTGGGAGGAAATAGACGGAAAACGCAAGATAGATATATCCAAAACAATAATAAAAAATATAATCAATAACTTACCGGACAGTATATACTTAGGTCTAAGATTGACTAATGAAAAAGGCCAACAAACTATCAATCAAAATAATAGTAATTATATAATTAAAAAAGTAAAAGAAGTAAAAGAGAGTGAAAAATTAAATTTAAGTCGTAACTTAGAGAAAGCTACAAAGGATATGATTAATATTAAAGGAAAAAAACATATTCTGTTGATAACTGATGGTCAAGACCAGGGAGATATAATGCCCTCAAAAGTAATTAATCAACTTAAAACTTTAGATATTAACCTTCATATAATTCAAGTTGGTGATATAAATAAATTTAATTATATACAATTAAAGACTTTAGCTGAGATTGGCGGAGGTAATTATTATACTTATTTTGAAAAAGATAGGATTGTTCCTACTATAAATATTAAAATAAATATTTATTTAATATTTCAAAGGATAACTAATATAAAATATAGAACTATTTAAAATAACAAAGAGACTATTATAATTAAATTTAATTATAATAGTCTCTTTTAAATTAGAAAGGGTTGAGATTATGATGATAAAATCCAAAATGATAATAATGATATTGTTTTTAATAGTATTAATTTTTAATGGTTTCTTTAGCTTCTTAACAAATTTTTATACTGAATTTTTATGGTTTAATAGCTTACATTTTTCAGAAGTATTTTTGAGTATCTTCAAGGCTAGAATTGGAATTGGAATTATAGGATGGATGTTTTTTGCATTATTTTTCTTTGTTAATTTAAATTTGAGTAAGAATGAGACTTTAAAATTGATTGATAAAATTAAAAGAAAAAAAGATAATAATGTTGTAGAGTTAAATTCTATTTATGATAATGGAATTTATAGTTTCTTTACTAAAAAGAGAATAAGTTTAACTTATTTTATTATAAGTGCTCTAGTGGCAATACCTTTAGCAAAATACCTTGCTAATAATTGGAGTTATATACTCAAATATTTTAATCATATCTCTTTTGCAGATAAAGATCCTTTATTTAATTTGGACTTAAGTTATTACATCTTTAGACTTCCAATATATAATCTTGTCAATCAAATATTAATAACTTCAGTAGCGATTTCTTTATTGTTAGTTGGTAGTCTATATATATTAACTAAAACAGGTAGTTCTATATTGAAAGAAATTTCAACAAATAATAAAGCATATGCCCATTTATCAATTTTATTAGCTTTATTCTTTGTTTTACGAGGTTATTCATATCATTTGAGTAAATATGACCTACTATATTCGTCACAGGGTGCTGTCTTTGGTGCTGGATACACTGATGTAACTGCCAATTTAATGGGATTAAGAATAATGACAGTAGCGATGATAATTTTTGCTATAACCATATTAATCAATATAATAATCAAAAAACCTAAAATAATAATTATTGGTTTTATTTCTTTAATAGCTTTAAATATAGGGGTTAATAATATCTATCCTCAAATCATTCAAAGGTATAGAGTAGAACCTAATGAGATAGCTATGGAGAGAGAATTTATAGGACATAACATTGAATTTACTAGAAAGGCATATAACCTTGATATAATAGAAGAGAGAGATTTTGAAATTAATAATGAACTTACTTATGAAAGTATATTAAAAAATCAAGGAACTATAGATAATATCAGATTATGGGACACTAGACCATTAATATCTACTTATGATCAGCTACAAGGTATTCGCTCTTACTATTCTTTTAATGATATTGATGTAGATAGATACCATATAAATGGAAAGTTAAGGCAAGTAATGTTAGGAGCTAGAGAATTGGATCAAAGCCGTTTATCTAGTCAAGCTCAAAGTTGGGTTAATAAGAGGTTAAATTATACTCATGGTTTTGGAATAGCAATGAATCCAGTAAATGAAGTAACTGAGGGTGGATTGCCAGAATTTATTATCAAAGATATACCGCCTAAGAGTGACTACTTTAATATAAGTCAGCCCAGAATATATTATGGAGAACTTACTAGCAACTATGTCATAGCAAATACTACAGCTAAAGAATTTGATTATCCACAAGGTGATACAAATCAACATTATAATTATACAGGTAACGGTGGGGTAGAACTGAGTTCTTTTATTAGAAAAAGTGCTTTTGCTTTAAAGTATAATACTTTAAAAATTATTTTAAATGATAATATTACAAGAGAGAGCAGAATATTATTTGATCGCAATATAAAAGAGAGGGCCAACAAAATAGCTCCTTTCTTAAGCTATGATCAAGATCCTTATTTAGTGATCAATGATGAGGGAAGGTTATTTTGGATTCAAGATGCTTATACTACTACCAATAGATACCCTTACTCTAAACCACAAAGGTGGGGTAACTATATTAGAAACTCTGTCAAAGTAGTAACAGATGCTTATAATGGCGATGTGAAATTCTATATAATAGATGAAGAAGATCCAATAGTAATGACTTACAATAATATTTTTCCAGACCTCTTTACATCTATTGAAGATATGCCTGATGATATAAGAAGTCATTTAAGATATCCTGTTGACTTATTTAAAATTCAAGCAGATATCTATACTCGATATCATATTACCAACCCTGAAATTTTTTACAATGAAGAAGATCTATGGGAATTACCACAAGAAAAATATGCAGGAACTTCCATTATAATGGAACCCTATTATACTTTGATGAATCTTCCAGGAGAAGAAGAGGAAAACTTTATTTTAATGCTTCCCTTTACTCCAATTAGAAGAAATAATATGATTGCTTGGTTAGCAGCTAGATCGGATCCAAATAATTATGGCGAATTGATACTTTATAACTTTCCAAAGCAAGAACTAGTATATGGGCCAATGCAAATAGAAACAAGGATAGACCAAGATGATAATATATCTCAACAATTAAGTCTCTGGAACCAAAGGGGGTCTAGAGTAATTCGTGGAAACCTTTTGGTAATACCAGTTGAAAGTTCTATACTTTATGTCGAGCCAATTTATTTACAAGCAGAGCAAAGTGAATTACCTGAATTAAGGAGAGTAATTGTTGCTTATGGAGAAAGGATTGCAATGGAAAGAACTCTAGAAGAAGCTTTAAAATCACTCTTTGATATTAAAATTAATGAAGAAATTAAGATAGCAGAAGATCGATTAGAAGAAAGTAAAGATAAAGTGAACATAATGACAGTAAAAGATTTAGTGGATGATATCAATAGATTATATTTAGAAACTCAAGAAGAATTAAGACGTGGAAATTGGCAAAGTTATGGTGAGTTACTAAGTGATTTTGAAGATAAATTAAATAGATTAAAAGACAAAGTTCAATAGATAAGAGAGGGTTTAACCCTCTCTTATCTATTGAATGAAGGTTTTTTTCAAGGAAAGTAGAATATATTTAGTAATGATTAGAATTTAACTGTAAACTAAAAAAGGGGGTTAATATATGGAAGATAAAGTTCAAGTTATCCAAGAAACATTAGACGTTGATAAAGAAAGTGCCCAAAAGGCACTTCGATTAGCTGAAGATGATTTAAAAGAAGCTTTACAAATGGGAGATTATATAGATAATAAGTATTTGATTGTGCATTTTAAATTTGAATATAAAGAGTATAGTAAAGATTATCTTATATTAAGTTTGATCTGGGAAGCAAAATCAGGAGATTTAATCAAGTCTGATATTGCATTATCTGATAAAAAAGAAGCAAAAGATATAGATTTAGATGTAAGTAATAAAGCATTTGTTAATGCTTTAGAAGTAATTTCTTCTAGAGAAGATCATAAACATATTTATTATAACTTTATCAAAAAATTTAAAGAGAAGTTTAATCCAACTATTGTCTTTAATATATATAAATTAGCTAAAGAAGATAAGATAGGAAAGATCAAGGTACTTATTGAAGAACATCTTCATAATATACTAGAAAATCCATTAGATTTAGAATTAGCTATTAAATTAATGACTAAAGTACAATTAGAAGCATTATATCCTGATATTTTTAAAGAATTAGAAGAAGATAATGAAACAGATGATAATCAAAATAATAGTGATAATAAGTTAAAGATGGATATAAATTTAAATGTTTCTCCTGTTATCTCACCACTTAAAGGAGTTAAAGCAACAAAGTTAGAGTTAGGAGATAAATTACTTGTCAAGATAAGCGATTCTAGGGAGATTGGGAGATATTTAGGAAAGCTTTTAAGCAATAGTAAAGGGGAAACAGTTGGGATTATAGATAAAATCGATTACAATTCAAACTTAAAGAGGTATTCAATAGTTGTAAAATTTGGACCAAATATCTACGGAAGTATGATTATAGAACCAGAAGTTAAAATAATTAATGTAAATGAAGAAAATTTAAATATGGACGATAAAGAAAAAAATATGAAAAATTTTAGAACTAAGAAGAATTACATTTATTTTGGTTTATTCACATTAATAATAATTTTATTAGGCGTAATAATAATGATGTATTATTATTAAATTATTAGTTGCTAAATATTTAGCAACTAATAATTTAATAAGTTTTAATCTAAAATTTCTAAGATATAAATTACAACATAATTATCAATTATATCGGTTAATATAGTTATTGGATGATTTTCTTTGTTTATAAATTTAAAATCTAATTTATCAGGTACTACGGTAGCATCTTCACCTTCAGGTACATAATTAACAGAAAGACTATGATGGTGCCGTTCTGTAATCTCTATATCTAATTCTTTTACTGCATTATAAAGAGTTGAAGATACTTGGCATATTCCTCCTCCGACCTGTGGTACATATCTTTTGTTAACTATAATTGGAGCTTCTTTATAACCTGCTTTAGAAGTTATTGGCCCTAATATATCATTAAAAGAAAATTCTTCTTGAGATTTAATAATAGCCTCTTCTAATCTTCTTAAAGATAAGGATATATTGTTTTTTCGATTTGTGGTACTATTACCTAAATAGGTAGTATAATGAGAGATAACTCTAGCTTTATCTTTGTTAATTTGGCTATCTGTTTCTAAGATGAATTTTTTTCTATTAAGCAACCTTTTTTTATCAATTAATGGTGGTATATCCTTATAAAAAATCTTCACCTTCTCTTCTTCTCTAAAGTTTAAATTCTCTTTTATACTTTTATTGATATTTATTTCTCTTCCTGGCTTCTCAGAGTATAATCTTCCTTTGAAAACAAAAGAATTTTTAGCTTTTTGCTTTTTTTCTTTTGCCAACTGAGTTATAATTTTATTGAGGCTTATGGAATTTAGGTCATCATTCTTTAAATTATCTAAAGTAATAATTTTGTTATTATAATTAACATTATTCGTTGGTTGATCTTTTTGTTCTTGCTCTCCTTTACTTTGATCTGTAAAGGAGTTGAAATTAAATACAACTATTAATAGCAGAAGCAATATTAAAATTAGAAGATTTCTTCTCATAGATTTTTATAACTCCTTTTTATTTTTAGTTTTAGGATAAGCGTGGGTTTATTATGTAAAAATATTAATGGAATAATTAAGAAAGTAAAAAGTTACTAATAGACAATTTGAAAAACTAATCACATTAATCAAAATGAGACATATTATATAAATAGGGGGGATGATAATGTGGATAAATCCATCTTTAGACCAAAAGTCCTTTTACCTAAGTGAATTATTAGATACTTTAGAGACTAAAAAGATAATTAACTTTCATGATTTTGAAATTTATAATATAAGCAATAATTCAAAAGAAGTTAGAGAGGGGAGTATTTTTGTAGCTATTAAAGGTTTTAAGACCGATGGTCATAAATATATAGTTGAGGCTATAAAAAGAGGTGCTACAGTAATTATTGGTGAAGAAGAGATTGAAGTACCAAAGAATATCACCTATATTATTGTTGATGATAGTAGGAAAGCTTTAGCCCAGTTGGCCCTTGAATTTTATGATAATCCAAGTCAAGCTTTGAGAATGATTGGAGTCACTGGAACTGTAGGCAAAACAACGATAACGGCAATGGTTGATGCAATAATTAATAATATAGTTGGTAAGACTGGGCTTATAGGTACCTTACATACTAAAATTGGTGATAAATATTATTTTGATCCTCAAAAATGTACGACTCCAAATTCCTTATTATTAAATGAAACTCTAAGACTAATGAAGAAGGAAAAAATAGATTATGTAAGTATGGAAGTTTCTTCTCATGCTTTAAAATTAGATCGAGTTTTAGGAATAGACTTTGACATAGCTATATTTACTAATCTTTCATATGATCATATGGAGTTTCATAAAACTATAGATGATTACTATAGTAGTAAAGAGAAATTATTTGTAAACTTAAGAGAAGATAAATATGGAGTAATTAATATAGATAGTGATTATGCTAATTCTATAATAGAGAATACTTCTGCTACAATTTATACCTATGGAATTAATAAGGATAGTGATATAAGTGCTAAGAATATAGTTGCAAATAAAAGTGGGATAGAATTTGATTTAGTAATTAATAATAAAATTTTGACTAATTTCACTAAAATAATTGAACCCAATTCAATTAGAATAAAACTTCCCTTACTAGGTATACATAATATCTATAACTCTTTAGCTTCTATTTTAGCTACCTTGTTATTAGGGTTTTCTCTGGAAGATATAAAAGGAGGGTTAGAGAAATTTAAAGGTATCAAAAGAAGAATGGAACTTGTTTATGATGGAGAATTTACAGTGATTGATGATTTTGCTCATAATCCAGTTGGATTAGAGGCTAACTTTAAAACGATTAAAGATTTTGATTATAATAACTTATATATCGTCCACTTTTTAAAGGGCCAACGTGGAATTGAAGCCAATAAAATTAATGCAGATATAATAGGGGACTGGGCAGATAAATTAAGAATAAAAGAACTTATAACAACTAAATGTGAAGATCAGGTTATTGAGAAGAATAGAGTCCTTGCTAAAGAGGAAGAAAGCTTTTTAAATACTATAATGGAGAAAGAAATAAAAACTCAATCCTATACTATGTTAGAACCTGCAATTAAAGAAACCTTATCTAAAGTAAAGAAAGATGATCTCTTATTATTATTAGGAGGTCCGGGGTTGGATAAGGGAGCAGATATTGTTAAAGAGCATATAATAGGTAATAGATAATAAATATTTATTCATTATTAATTTGTGTATACTTATTTAGTTGAAAGAAGATAATAATTTTAGAAGGAGGTAATTAAATGGAGGACAAGATGTTTTTAAAGAAGTTATCTGAAGAGTTAGGTGTTTCAGGTTATGAAGAAGATATTGCTAAGACAATATCCTCTAGCTTTGAGACTTATGTAGATGATATAAGATATGATACTATGGGAAATTTAATTGCTTATAAGAAGGGTCAAGGAGAGAATAGACCTAAGATAATGTTAGCCGCACATATGGATGAGATAGGGCTAATGGTAACAAAGATTGAAGAAGGTGGTTTCTTACGTTTTACAACTGTAGGTGGTGTAGACCAAAGGACTTTAGTAGGCCAAGAGATAGTTATTTATGGCAAAGAATCCTTAATAGGGATTATAGGAGCTAAACCTCCTCATATCCAAAGTAAAGAAGAGCAAAAGAAAGCTTTTAAGGTTAAAGATATGTACATAGACTTAGGTTTGAGTGAGGAGGAGGTCAAATCTTTAGTCCAGATAGGTGACACTATTACTGTAAAAAGAGAGTTCTCTTCATTAAGAAATGATAGAGTAACAGGAAAGGCCTTAGATGATAGGGCTGGAGTATTAATGATTTTAGAGATAATTAAGTTGCTGAGTAAGTTAAAGCATAGAGCTGATATTTATGCAGTAGCTACAGTACAAGAAGAGGTAGGTGTTAGAGGGGCAATCACTAGTACCTATGGTATAGTCCCTGATGTAGGAATAGCAATTGATGTTTGTCATGCTACTATGCCTGGCGTCTCTAAAGAAGATGCTTCTGAGTTAGGAGAAGGACCTGCTATAGGCTTTGGCCCTCATGTTCATCCTCAGATATTTAATCGCTTTAAAGATCTGGCAGACAAATTAGATATCCCTTACCAGGTAGAACCATCAACTAGACCTGGAGGTACTGATGCTTATTCTATTCAAGTAAGCCGTTGTGGAGTTGCTACAGGGCTTATCTCTATCCCTTTGAGGTATATGCATACTTCAGTAGAGACAGTCAGTATGGAGGATATTAGAAGAGGGGCAAGGTTGTTGACCCACTTTATTGGTGATTTAAATGGAGAATTTGTGGAGGGGTTAAGATGCTTTTAAAGAGATTAAGTGAAGCTGTTGGGGTTTCAGGCTGTGAGAATGAGGTTAGAAATATAATTAGAGAAGAGATTAAAGATTATGTTGATGAAATTAGAACTGATGCTTTGGGGAATTTAATAGTTTACAAGAAGGGTAATAAGGACAAGCCAAAGTTAATGTTAGCAGCACATATGGATGAAATTGGATTAATGATTAGCGATATAACTGAAGATGGACTTTTAAGCTTTAAGCCTGTGGGTGGGATAGATAAGAGAATTTTAGTATCTAAAAGGGTACTAGTTGGTAAAAAAAAGATTAAAGGAGTTATTGGGGCCAAAGCTATACACTTACAGAAACCTGATGAAAGAAAGAAGCCTTTAGATTATAAAGAGTTATATATAGATATAGGTAGCAAGTCTAAAGAAGAGAGTGAAAAACTGATAAACTTAGGCGATATGGCAACCTTCGATACTAAATATAAAGAAATAGGTTCTAATATTGCTAAGGGAAAAGCCTTTGATGATAGGATAGGCTGCCTTTCATTAATTAGGATATTGAAGGAAGATTATGATTTTCCTCTTTATGGAGTCTTTACTGTTCAAGAGGAGGTAGGAACTAGGGGAGCAAAGGTTGCTTCATGGGATATAAACCCAGATTTAGCTTTGGTTTTAGAAGGAACTACTGCTGCTGATCTACCTGATGCTAAAGAAGAAGGGTATTCTACAGTCTTAGGTGATGGCCCTGCTCTAACAATAATGGATGGATCAACAATTGTTGATAAGAGAATATTAAATAAGTTAATAGAGATCTGTGAGAAGAAGGAGCTTAAATACCAATTTAGAAGATTTACTAAAGCAGGAACTGATGCAGGGGCTATTCATTTAAGTAGAGAAGGGATTCCTACTGCAATAATCTCTGTTCCCTGTCGTTATATTCATTCACCAGTATCTTTGGTAAATTTAGATGATTATAAGACTGCTACTAAATTGGTTCATAATTTCTGCCAAGAGATTGAAAGGGGAGGTTTTAGCAATGAAAAAATTAATTAAAGATTTAGTGGAAGCCTTTGGCCCGTCAGGAAGTGAAGATAAGATTAGAGAAGTTATAAGGGCAAAGATTGCAGAGAAGGTAGACCAGATAAAGGTAGATAATATGGGAAACTTAATCGCTCTTAAAAAGGGTGAAAGCTCAAAAAAGAGTGTAATGTTAGCAGCTCATATGGATGAAATTGGTTTCATAGCTACCCACATAGATGATGAAGGATTCATAAGGTTCTCTAATATCGGTGGTCTTCCAACCCATACTTTACTGGGAGAGAGAGTAATATTTAATGATAAAACAGTAGGTGTAATCGATAAGGAAGCCAAACTAGATGATATATCTAAATTGAAGTTGGATAAAATGTATATAGATATAGGGGCCAAAAATAAAGAAGAAGCTCTAAAAAAGGTTAAGGTTGGGGATACTGCTTCTTATTATAGAAGAATGGATGAGTTAGGAGATAGAATAGTTGCCAAATCATTAGATGATAGAATAGGAGTAGCCTTCTTAATTGAAGCCTTAAATAAATTAAAGGGCCAACCTACCTATGATACTTACTTTGTCTTTACAGTACAAGAGGAGGTAGGTATAAGAGGGGCCAAAACATCAGCTTATGGTATAGAGCCTGATTTCGGAATTGCAGTCGATGTTACTAGGACCGGTGATACACCTGAAGCCAAGAGGATGGAAGTATCCTTAGGTGAAGGGCCAACAATTAAGGTTAAAGATAGTTCAGTTTTAGTACCACCTAAGGTAAAGGGAATGATGGTTGAGATAGCTAAAGAGAAGGGTATACCCTATCAGCTAGAGGTGTTAGAAGCAGGTGGTTCAGATACAAGTGGAATACAGCTTAGTCGTGATGGAGTCTTAGCAGGAGCTATATCGATACCGTGCCGTTATATTCACTCTCCTTCAGAGATGATCGATATCAATGATGTTCAAAATGGAGTCGAGTTGTTAGTAAGTATCTTAGAGAGCGATTATAAAGGAGTTATTTAAGTACTGATAATAGATAATAGTAAACAAACAAGAGGGCCCTTGGCCCTCTTGTTTGTTTAGGTAGTAGCAAGTAGCTATTTATTAGGTGAAAAGCCCATTAAAAAAATATTTGAAGTTGTTTTTAAAAGCCAGCAGTTAGAAAATACTAGCTAATAAAACTAAGCTTTATTACTTGAATGAAGGATTTTATTATGTCGATATGCAAATATATAAAGGGAAATAATTAATGTATGAAGATCAAATAACAAGGAATAATACTAGTTCTGTAATAGTTAATATCGGAAAGTGTTATTATAATATGTTGTGCTAATTAAGTAGTACTATCGTGCCACTAGCTACTTGCTACTAGCTATTAGTTAAACCTTCTGCGTTAAAAGTAGGGTTTAAAGCTTTTAGCTAAAAAGTAGCTAGAGACTAGAAGCTAATAAAGGAGGGCTATTATGTCTTACATATATACCGGGTCAACAGGATCAGGTAAGAGTACAAAATTACAAGAGAAGTATGAAAAACTTGCTAGAGAAGTAAGAACTGAAGAAATTCTTGTCTTTACTAATGACTCAAATAGTGTAAGAAGGTGGAGAAATGATCTTGATCTAAACAAGATGGGTTCTTTACATATTTATAGTTACTTTGGGTTTTTGCAACGGGAAATTCAAAAGTACTGGGATTTAATCGAAGAAGATCTTGGCGAAAGAAAGGCTTTGGCCCCTATCTTTATGACTGTAGAGCCTGCTCACTATCTAATGACTCAATTAGTAGAAAAAGAGCGAGAAAAGGGTTCTTTTAAGGATGTAAGATCTACCTCATCTCAAATTGGGGTACAACTAATAGATAATCTTAACTACAGTGAGTTAAATGGATTGAGTATAGAGGAGGTTGGAGATAGATTAGTATCTTTAGCAGATAATGGTGAAAAAAAATTTACTTATAAGATAGGTTTGAAGGTAATGAAAGGCTTTCGTAAACTCTGCTTAGAAAGGCGCTGTATTGATTATTCACTTCTCTTACACCTATATAATAAATATTTAGTTAAAAGAAAGGGTTATTTAGAAGAATTAAAGGGAAGATATAAATATTTAATTATAGACGATTTAGAGAAGATGGTTCCTGTAGCCCAAGATTTAATAGATGTAATTATGCAAGGGGTTGAGGAAACCTACATTTCATTTAATGAAGAAGGTGATTTTGCTAAATTTTTTGGTTCTGCTCCTCAATTGGCTAAAGAGAGGTTTGTTAACGGTGAAAAGATAATTGAATTAGAAGAGTCATATACCTCTTCTAAAGAGGGACGTGAGTTGGCCCAAAAACTTGGGGATAGAATATTGGACGGAAGAGAGGTTACTCCTACTCCCTTTATTAAAAAGATAATCAAAGAAGAGTTAAGAGGAGAGATGATCTTTAAGATTGGAGAAGAGATATCCTCATTATTAGCAGGAGGTATAAACCCTAAAGAAATTGCTATCATTACTCCTTTTCCAGATAAGGTATTGGAATTTAACTTAGAAAGTTATTTAAAGGAAAATGGACATCAGTTGATAAGCCTAAGTAAGAATCGACTTCTATTAGATAACTCTTTTGCCCAAGGGTTGATAGTTTTAACTTTATTAGTTAAGCGAGAATGGGAGATTGAAATCAGTACTACTGCTATAACCCAAGTTTTAAATCTAATATTAGATTTAGATCCTATTAGATCTTCTCTGTTGGCCCAAAAGGTTAAGGAGAACAAGATGGTATTGCCCAATTTAGACCATATCGGAATCAGAGGGGAGATTGGATTTAGTTTAAGTGAAAAGTATGATAAATTTAGAGAATGGGTTGAAGATAGAAGGGAAGAAGAATTAGAATTAGAGTACTTCTTTCGTTCAGCTTTTGGAGGGATATTATCACCTCTACATCCCCAAGCTGAAGATATCTTATCCTGTCGTCAATTAATTAATTCTTTTGTAAAGTTTAAGAAGGTTATGAAAGAGTTTAAGGACTTTGAGGAAAGAGATTTGGGTCATAGGTTTATTCAGATGATTAACGAAGGGACTTTGGCAGCTGATCTATTGGTTGACTCTCAAGCTATAGAAGAGAAGGTTATATTGGCTACACCATATAGTTTTCTAGCCTTCCCTTATATTGAAAGTGTCAAATATTTATTTTTGCTAGATACTTCTAGCGAATTATGGTACCTAGGGGCTAGTAAAGAGTTGAGTAATCCTTATATATTGGCCCGAGAGAATGAAGAAGGAGAATGGAATGACCTTTATGATAGAAAGGCCAAAGAGGAACAATTAGTATCTTATTTAAAAGGCATTCTAGCAAAGGTGACCCATGGCTTATACCTAGGTGATAGCAAATTAGATAGTAGAGGTTGGGAACAGACTGGAGAGCTGGCTGAAGTGTTTAATATTTAAAAGTGAAATAATTTAAGAAGGTCAAAATCAAAAGCTTAGACTCTGACAAAACCCTGATAAGAGCCGACAAGTTCGCGACAAGAACATAAAAAAAAAAGATCTAGTCAGATTTAAGTCAAAGGTTTAGTCGCTGGTGTTGTCAGAGTTGATGACTTGGATTTAAAGGTTTTGAATATTATTAAGTTGAAAGATTACAATTTATAAATATACAAGTAATTTCGGAGGTGAAGATATGGACTTTAGTAAGATTAAGCTTAGAGATGGACAGACAGAGGTAGCTAAGTATGAAGGAGGTATGATGGCTGTTCCGGCAGTTCCAGGAGCTGGTAAGACCTTTACCCTAGCTTATTTGGCTGCTAAATTAATCGAAGAGAAGAGAATTGAAGATGGTAGAATCTTAATTGTAACTTATATGAATTCAGCCGTCTCTAACTTTAGAAGTAGGATTGAAAACTTTTTAGAGGCTAAGGGAATAGAAGGTAGAGGTAGCTTTGAGGTTAAGACACTCCATTCTTTAGCTATGACAATTTTGAAAGAAAGACCTGATCATCTAATGATAAATAGCGATTTTAAGGTTTTAGATGAGAGTGAAGAATGGAAGATTATTAATAGAATAATATATAAGTGGCTGAAAGAAAATACAGACCAATGGGAGCATATCATTGATTGTTCTAAAGGAAGTAAGTGGCATGATATAGCCTTTGAGAATTGGTCAACTAGAGTTTTTCCAGGCTTAGTAAAATCTATGATTGGTCACCTTAAAGGCCACGGGATGGATATACATAAGGTAGGGAAACTTCATGGAAAGGTCAGTGACTATTCCTATTTAGCTTGGGCTTGTGAAATCTTTATAGAGTATTCAAAGGAGCTAGCTAGAAATGGATGGCTTGATTTTAATGATCTTCTCTTGAATTCTTGGAAACTTTTAAAAGAAGATAAGGAGTTAAGAAAGCGTTTAGGGAAAAGATGGACTTTTATCTTTGAAGATGAGGCACAGGATTCTAATATATTACAAGAACAGATTCTCTTTTTACTCTCTAAGGAGAAAGGTAATCTAATTAGAGTAGGTGATTCTAATCAATCTATTATGGGTTCTTTTACTCTAGCAGAGCCTGAAGTCTTTAGATCCTTTGCTAAGAGAGAAGATGTTAAGAAAGGTGCTATATTATCTTCAAGTAGGAGTACTTTAAGTATAATTGATCTTGCCAATTATTTAGTAACTTGGGCAAACAAAGAACATCCGGTAAAAAAATGCCAAGACGCTTTGGAAAAACAATTCATTGATCCAGTCGATAATAATGACCCTTTTCCAAATCCTAAAATTGATGAGTACGGGATTAAGACAAGAAGGTTTACAACTAGAGAAGAGGAGCTAGAGGGAATAGTTGAAGAGGCAATAAATTATTCTAAAGAACATAGTGAAGATACAGTTGCTATCTTAGTTCCTAATAACTATACTCAAAAAGAAGTGATAGAATTACTTAAGAAGAAGGGGGCTTCTTTTGAAGAGGTAGGGAATATTTCATCTAAGCAAGAAATTACCATATCTACTTTAGAAGACATTATTTACTACCTTGCTACCCCTTATAAAAAGGGCCAACTATTAAAGGTTTTAGATAGTGTACTCTTAGAATCTTTTGGCGGAGAAGAGTTAGCTGGAGTTGAACGACTTCTTGAAAAACGATCAGTAGCAGAGTTAATCTATCCGATCTCTGGTGAGTTATCTCCTTTAGAACTACCAGATGAGGTTTTTGCTAGAGCTAAGCTTTTAAGTGAATTTAAAGGTGCTTTAGAGAAGCTTCGTCAGTGGCTAAAGGCTAGTATGAAATTATCAGCTGATGAATTAATTCTTCATCTAGCCCAAGAGTTAGAGCTACAAGATGATATATTAGCCTTGGCCCAAGGTATGGCACTTTATGTCAAAGATAAATTAAGAGAGAACCCCAGTTGGAAGCTTAAAGAAGTTGTTGATGAGATAAAAGAATTAGAGCCTTCTTTTATCTCTTTAGCTAAGAAGTTATATGATGCTAAAGGGTTTGAACCACAAAAAGGAGTAATTACTGTTTTAACAGCACATAAATCTAAAGGTTTAGAGTGGGATGGAGTCTTTATAATTTCCCTTGTATCTGATGAATATCCATCTACTTTAGAAGATAAATTCAAAGGTGAAGCCTGGTATTTAAAAGATGATAAATCTAATCCAGTGGCAATAGCTAAAGCAGATTTTGACAAGAACTTCAGAGGTAAAATTGTAGGTGATTCTATTAAAGAGTCCAAGATAGAGATAATAAGCGAACGCCTACGTTTACTTTATGTGGGGATAACTAGGGCCAAGAAAAGGTTGACTCTAAGTGGTTATGACAAGAGGAAAAATTGGGATGGAAGCAAGCTAAATGATATCGGTGTCAGCTATATATTCCATGTCTTAGAGCGTTATATAAAGGAAAAGAGTGAAGTTATATAGTAATAAAGCGTAGCTTTATTACTGGTGATGAGTAATCAGTAATGAGTAATGGGTAAAACCTTAAGAAAACAGAAACCCCTTTGTTACCTAAGACTTATAAGAGGTTTTGAGATTTTGACTTTACTCATTACTCTTCACTCATTACCCATTACTAGTGGCACGAAACTGCCACTTTATTACTACAAAGTGTCACTTCTAAAAAATCATACATATAAATAAGGGTGTGAGAAGGATGTTAAAGGGAAATTTAGAGGATATGTACTTTAGTGCTTCGGCTTTGAAGACCTATGAAACTTGTAGGTTGAAGTTTAAACGTCGCTATTTAGATGGCTTATACTGGCCTAGCGATTGGGTTCAAAGCCCTGAAGATAAGAATATATTCAAAGAGGGGCAAGATTTTCATACTTTGGCTCAAAGGTATTATGAGCGTGGTCGGATTGTAGATCCTACCAATCTAATCTCACTTCAAATCGAGAAATGGCTAGAGAATTTAATATCTTTTAGACCTTATAATGATAATGCTAAATTCTACCCAGAGCAAGAGATCAGGGTTAATGAGAGTGGGATTAAATTAATGGCTAAATATGATCTGCTTTATCTTGGCCAAGAAGGACAAGGGATAATTTATGATTGGAAGACTTATAAGAAACAGCCTAAATTAGAATACTGGGAGAACAATTTACAGACTATAGTTTATAGATATCTTTTGGTTAAAGGTGGAGGTAATTATCACCAAAAAGGTAGTTGGCCCTTAGAGGATATAATTTTAATCTATTGGAATCCTCGTTACCCTAAAGATTATCAACCTCTTAATTATACACAATGGCAATTTGAACGTGATGAAGATAGAATTAAGAAATTAATTAAAGAGATAAAAAATTTAGAAATTGATGAGTTTTATCCTACTGATAACAATAAAGCTTGTCTTTATTGTGAATATCGCCCCCTTTGTCATGGTGAGGAAGCATTAAAGGTTGATGTGGAAGAAGAAGATTTGAATTTAGATTTAGATTGGGATCAAATTGAAGAATTTGATTTTTAAATTAGTTTAATTGATTTACCCTGAGAAAACAATGAAAAAAAGGGGAGGTAGAAGATGGATTTAAAAGTGAATTATAAGAAGGATCTAGAGATTCCTAAGTGGCTATTAAATAAGGTTGACGATGATCACCTTTTAGCAAGGGTTATATTAAATAGAGGGATAGATACAATTAAAAAATTAGATGAATTCCTAAATCCAGAAGAACACCTTGGTATAAAACCTTCTTATTTTCCAAGACTAGAAGAAGGTGTTGAGATTATACTTGATGCTATAGCTAAGGATAGATCAATTCTTGTCTATGGTGATTATGATGTAGATGGGGTAAGCTCTACTGCAATTTTGATAAAGACTTTGAGAACCTTAGGGGCCAACGTCTCTTACCACCTTCCTGACCGTTTTACAGAAGGATATGGTATGAATAGGGGGGTAATTAAAAAATTAGCTAAAAAAGGAATTGATTTGATAATAACCTGTGATTGTGGTATCTCTAACTATGAAGAGGTGGAGTTAGCCAATGATTTAGGGCTGGATGTAATCATTACTGACCACCACGGTTTGCCAGATAAGTTACCACCTGCTCGTCTAATATTGTCACCTAAGCTTTTAGAAGAGGATGATTCTGCTTATCACTTACCTGGAGCTGGGATGGCTTACTTTTTAGCTAAAGGATTGCTCAATAAGGAGTCTAAAGAAGATAAAAGCGAGGTTCTTTTAGAGTTTTTAGCTTTAGCTATAGTAGCAGATGTGGTTCCTCTTTATGGTGAAAATCGTTACTTATTACAAAAGGGTCTAAAGGCTTTAAAATCAGCTAAATCAGTTGGTATTCAAGAACTTTGTAAGGTAAGTGGCATTGATCCCTTCAATTTATCTGAAATTGATATTGGTTTTAGACTAGGGCCAAGGATTAATGCAGCTGGGAGATTATTTAATGCCAGTTTAGCCTTAAAATTACTTTTAAGTGAAGATAGAAGTGAAGCTAAGAAGTTGGCCCAAAGGTTAGACTCTATTAATAGCAAAAGAAAAGAGTTGACTCAGCAGATGGAGGATGAGGCTAGGAGTCTTTTGAGTAAAGAAGATGAACTGACCTCAATTATCTTATATAAAAAAGAATGGAATCAAGGAATTATTGGTATTGGTGCAGGAAGATTATGTGAAAATTTTAAGTTGCCTACAGTCTTTTTGGCCAACAAAAGAGGAGAAGAAGGAGTAATAGTAGGGTCAGCTCGATCCATACCTCAAATACATATTAGAGAAGCTTTAAAGGAGTGTGACGATTTACTATTAGGATTTGGTGGTCATGCTGGAGCAGCAGGGTTATCTTTGAAAAGAGATAACTTAGAGGAATTTAAGGCTAGGTTGAATGGAGTGTTGGCTCGGGAAATGAAAAAGGTAGGAAAAGTGCGAAAAATTGAGGTTGATGCTAAGTTACCATTGTCAAAGCTTAACTTAGACCTTTATCACAAACTTGAATTGTTGGCCCCTTTTGGAGAAGGAAATCCTCGTCCAAGTTTTTATAGTCAAGGTCTAGAGTTGATTAATTATCGTAAGGTAGGAGATGGTAAACATTTAAAGTTAACCTTAGGAAAAGGTGAAAAGAAAATATCTGCCTTATGGTGGAGTGGAGATGAAGAGACTTTAAAGGATAAAATGGATTTAACTTACTCTTTAGATATAAACGAGTGGAGAGGTAGAGTAAATCTTCAAATGATTATAGAAGAGGTAATAGGTACTTCTATAGAAGGAGTTCGCAAAGAGAAGGAGATCGAAATAAATTTTGAAGATTATAGGAATTGGCGCGAATTAGGAGAAGAATTGCCGCCTTTAAATAATCCACTTTATTATTATGAAGGCACTAAAGATATTTCATTTACTCCAATAATTAATCGTTATCAAGATGATAAGGCTAAAGATTTAGTCCTTCTTTCTACTCCTCCAACTTTAGGTGTCTTTAAAGATATATTAAAAAATATCCAACCCCAAAGAGTACTATTAGCTTATTCTAAGATTCAATTGAAGTCGGATAAAGATTTTTTAAGAGAGCTAATGCAGATTATTAAAGGAATAATAGAACAGGAAAAAGGAATTACTAAAATTGAAGAATTAGCCTCTTTAACTGGTGAAGAAGAAGGAAATATAATTTTAGCATTACGTTATTTGCAGGAGGAAGGTTTAATTGAGTTAGAATTTATAGAAAGAAGGAGTATCTTTATTAAAAAGGGAAGAGAAGGAAAAAGTAAAGAAGTAAGATATAAGAGTAAGTTACGCAAAGCTTTAGAAGAGAGTAGAGCTTTTAAGAGATATTTATTAAAAAAAGACTTAGATGAGATCCAAGCTTTAGTTAAAATTCATTAATATAATTATTATATCTTTCTCTACCCCCACACCTAAAATAATTAATTTGATAAAAGATGAATTTTGTTTCTATAAGATACATAATCTATTACTAGCAACTAATAGCAAGTAAATATTAATAAGGTAAAATAATTTTAAGGTGGGGGTGTTTTATGAAAAAGATTAAAATAATAACTACTGGTGGGACTATAGCTATGGGCCAAGATAATAAAAGCAATCAAATAGTCCCTAAATTATCAGGATCTGACCTTTTAGATTATGTTCCTGAATTGAAAAATATTGCTCAATTAGATCTATTACAATACTCTAATCTAGACAGTTCGCAGTTAAGTCCCAATATGATCTTAGGGTTGGCTAAGAAGGTAGAAGAGGCTTTAGCAGATGAAAGCATTAGCGGGGTATTAATTACTCATGGTACAGATACCGTAGAAGAGACGGCCTACTTATTAGATTTAATATTAGATGTACAGAAACCGGTTGTAATTACAGGAGCTCTTCGTAGTTTTAATCAATTAAGCTCTGATGGAGAAGCTAACCTTGTTCATTCTTTGCAGACTATTTTAGACCCACGTAGTAAAAATAAAGGTGTATTAATAGCTATTAATAATCAAATACATGCTGCTAGATTTATTTATAAGGTACATACTAATAAATTAACATCTTTTGCTTCTTTAAATGCAGGGCCAATTGGTTATATTGATCACTGTGGGGTACATTATTTTTATGATCTTGCACCTCAAATAACCGTTAAGACAGATAAGCTTAAAAATAGGGTAGATATAATAAAGTTATCTATTGGAACTGATGACACGTTAATTCAGGCTGCTTTAGATTCTGGTACAGAAGGTATTGTTTTAGAAGCTTTTGGTGTAGGAACTATACCCAAAAGGGTTACTAAAGGTTTATTTAGGGCCAAAGAAGAAGGTATCCCAGTAGTTTTAACTTCTCGATGCTTAGAGGGAAGGGTTTATAATCTCTATGGTGCATCGGCAGGCGGAGTTGATATCTCTGAGCTTGACCTTATTTTTGCTAGAACCTTAAATAGTACTAAAGCTAGGTTATTACTTATGCTTTTGCTCAGTAGAGGCCTTTCTAAAGGAGAGATAAGAAAGTACTTTGCTTTAAAGTTAAAGATGTAAATTGATATTTTTTTCAATTTTAATACAACAAGTTAGGAGAGATATAATGAATGAAAATTATAAAACTTTAAGAGCTGTTGCTTTTGCATTGAAAATATTAGCTTTTATAGGTTTTGCTGGTATTTTCTTTATAACTATAATAAATATTTTTACTGCCAGAGGATCAATGGGTCATGGGAATATTGGGTATCTTATCTTTAATAATTTGTTCCCGATATTTTTTGCTGTTTTTCAAGCCTTATTTTTATATGCTTTTAGTGAATTGATATTATTATTTATTGATATAAAAGAAGATTTAAATCAAATTAAAAAAACTTAAAGAAGAAGGTATCGTAGCGATACCTTCTTCTTTAAGTTTTACAACAATTTAGCCTTTGTTAAAAAAACACAAAAAAAGGCCTATATATTGTTTCTTTAAAACAATGACATTAGCTTGAAAAAAGATTAGTATATTTATGAAGGATAAAATTTTTCGCTTTTTTGTGAAAAAAAACTCAATATATTATAGGGAGGGTACTTATGAAATTTAACAAGAAGTCTGTTTTTGCAATTTTATTGGCTGTTATTATTGTTGGAGTTTTTACATTTGTAAGAATTAGTACACGTACTACATTAAAGGTTGATGAAGAAAATTATATTCCGATTGAAGAGAGGGGTTATGATAATTCTAGTGTTTTAATTAGTGCTCAAGAATTAAAAGAGGTTAAAGATCAAGATGACGTAGCTGTAATTGATTTTAGGAGGAATGATCAGTATGTTCTTGGTCATATACCAGGTGCGATCCAAGTATGGCGTAGCGATGTTACAGACCCAGACCACGAGTATGCAGGTATGAGAATATCTCATGAAGGTTTGGCTAACTGGTTAGGTGAAAATGGTATTAGTAATAACGATACCGTTGTTATCTACACTTCAGGTGGTGGTCATGACGCGGCTAGAATGTGGTGGATGATGACTATGATCGGTCATAAAGATGTTAGACTATTGGATGGAGGTTTAGATTACTGGAGAGCAATTGGCTATAACACTACTATGTCCAGTCCTAGTAGAGATGCTGTAGAGTACAGATTAGGCGATGTTAATGAGTCTATGTTAGCATCACTAGATGATGTTTTAGCAGCTATTGAGGATCAAGAGACTGTTGTTTTATGTACTCGTTCTCAAGATGAAAATACTGGTACAAATCAATTGGGTGGGGCAAATCGAGCTGGGAGAATCCCGTCAACATATTTTATTGAGTGGACTGAAGTCTTAAATGAAGAGAATCTATTTAAAACTGCTGATGAATTAAGAGACCTTTATGAAGCAAATGGGATAATTTCTGATAAAGGGGTTATTAATTATTGTCAATCTGGTGTTCGTTCAGCTCATACTACCTTTGTTTTAAGCCAACTGCTAGGTTATGAGGATGTTAAGAACTATGATGGATCATGGATTGAATGGAGCCACAGAGAAGATTTACCTATAGAAAAAGATTAAGTGATTTAGAAGGAGGGGAAATTACCCTCCTTCTTTTTAGTTTTTAACCCTTTCTTTTCTTTCTTAATTATCATATAATAAAAATTGTTAGGATATAATCGAAGTGTCTGATAAATTTAGACTTATAAAGGGGAGAGAAGATGATAAATAAAGATAAATTATTCTCTTTGCAGGAAAGATACCAAAATATCTTGTTAAATGATGGTGGGCTAAGAAGCTTATGTAATCTATTGCGCAGTGAAATTGATAATAAAATATTTATCTTAGATAAATATCGTGAAAATCCACTGTATGTGGATAGAGACTTAAAAAGAGGATTAAATTTTTATTCTTATCTTGATAATAGAAAGTTTATAAAAAAAGAGGTAGTATATAAAAAGGGCAATAATAAAATTGAAAGGGTTAAATACCTTTGGGAGAAAAATGAGTTTAGCGAAATTCAAATTAGGCTTGGTAATAATAATGATTTTTTAGGGGTTTTAGTTATAGCCGAAACTAAAGAACTTAAGAAAGTTGATTATCCATTAGTCCTACAAGGGGTTTATGCTATAACTTTGAAATTACATCAAAATTCTTTAATTCAAAGGTTGGCCCAAAAATGTAGTAATGAGTTGATTGAAAACTTATTGCAAGGAAAGATAGATAATAAAGAAGAATTAATTAAAAGCGGCGAATTAGCAGGATGGGATTTAACAGTTCCTTATCAGTTATTTCTAATAAGGGCCAACTCCTCTAAAGATTCTAAAGGAGAAAAAGGAAATTTTCTTTATAATTATGAATTAGAAGATAAAATCGTTCAAAGCTTACATCGAATTATTAGGTCTAATATATCTAGAAAGTATATAATATTTTCTTATAATAAACATATCCTCTTATTAATTAATTATGATAAACCTTCAAAAGAGATCGGAGATGACTTAGGTTATATATATAAACTCTTACAAAAACGATTTAAAAAGTTAATTATCTCTATTGGCGGTGGGGCATTTTTATATGATTGCTCTAATATATCTTTTAGCTATAAACAAGGGCTTTATGCCTTGGATTTTTTAGATATATCTAATAAAGAAAAAAGAACCTTGCTTTATGAAGAACTGGGTATATTGAAGTTGCTTTGGAAGGTTAATTGCTCTGATTTAATCAACTTCAAAGATGATTTATTATCTGATTTAATAGAATATGATAAAAAGAATAATAGTGACCTTGTTAATACCCTAGGAGTTCTTTTAAAGAAAGATGGGAGCATAAAAGAAGGAGCGAATGCCTTGCATATTCACCCAAACACCATGAGATATAGAATTAAAAAGATTGAAGATATACTAAAGCTAGATCTCTCAGATTTTGAAGTTAAATTAAATTTAGCTACAGCATATAAAATTAATAAATTCATTATTTGTGAAGATGGGGAGTGCTTTAAGTATGATCAATGCTAAATTGAAGAAAAGCTTAGAAATTAACTTCCCTAAACAGAGAAGGATGTCTTTTCTCATAGCGCTTTTTTCTTTGCTGATATATATTTGCCTTTATAGTTATATTGATTCAACTTTAGCATATTCCTGGATCTTTGGACTATTGGTAGGATTTACATTACAAAGATCTAGAATCTGCTTTACAGCAGCTTTACGTGATCCTATCTTATTTGGGATGACAGAGTTAGCTAGAGCAATTATATTATCATTATTTATTATGACAATTGGATATTTTTTGATTCAAATATACCAACTCTCTCAAGGCTTACCCCTTCCAGGAAGATTTGTTACTTTAGGATGGCATATACCTATTGGAGCATTGATCTTTGGAATAGGTGCTGCTTTAAGTGGAGGTTGTGCTTCGGGAACCCTAGTTAGAATCGGTGAAGGTTTTAGATTACAGTGGATTGCTTTATTAGGCTTTATTTTTGGGTCAACCCATGGTGCTTATGATGGTGATAGATGGTATAGATTGTTTACTGATATTGATTTTCCACATCTACCTAATCTTATTGGTTGGAGATGGGCTATTTTAATTCAGTTACTACTACTAATTATTCTATATGTCTTAGCTTACTTATGGGAAAAGTATAAGTTTGGATAATAATTGTATAAGGGGGAAGAAGATGAATATACTTGACTGTATTGGAGAACCATGTCCATTGCCTCTAATGAAGGTGGAAAAAAGGATTAAAGATTTAAATAGAGGTGATAAAATTTATATAGAGGTAGATCATACTTGTGCTATGACCAATGTCCCTGAATGGGCTAGAAAGAGAGGGTATGATGTTGAAGTGGAAGAGGTGAGCTTTGGTGAGTGGAAGATTACAGTCACTAAAAGATGATAAGACCTTTTATCAGTTAGTGATATCTCAGGCAATTGATAGGCCTTGGCCTTATTGGTTTGGCGGGATATTGTTGGCCCTATTTAATCTTCTTTATGTTATAATAACAGGGCATTACTGGGGGATAAGTAACAACTTGGCCCGTTGGGGAGCTTGGGTTTTAGAGAAAGTCGGCGTTAATTCTAGTCAATGGATTGTTTGGACTTATTACGATTACTATACAGAACCTTGGCTTGATAAGCAGACTTGGTCAAATTTAGGGATTATAATAGGGGCTTTAATCGCTATTTTATTAACTCAAAATTTTAAATTGAAGGGAATAAAAGATAAAAAACAGTTCATAATGGTATTAGTAGGTGGGTGGTTAATGGGATATGGATCTAGAATAGCAATTGGTTGCAATATTGGAGGTCTTTATTCTTCTATATCATCTTTAGCTTTAAATGGATGGATATATCTTCCCTTTGCTATAACTGGTGTCTATTTCGGGAATAAGATAATAATGAAGTTATTATTATAGTTTCCTTAGTCTTTTCAAACAAAAATAAGCCTTGATTTAAAGAGATAAGCATATTAATATGCTTATCTCTTTGTTGTTTACCTACAAAAAGCAGTTTATAAATTATAACTATATACTAAAGACAAATAGTCTGATTAGAGGTTATAATATTCTTGAGAGTCTTTTTTTAGATATAATTGTGAAAAATATATCTTTCACTAATCAAGGAGGGAATTTTATGTTACCAGAAAGGTTACCAGAAGACTTAGTAACTAAGATGAATGAAATAGTTGAAGATTGTATGGGGGATGCACCTCCATACTGCGAAGCAACTTGTCCATTACATATTGATGTACAAGGCTATGTTAAATTGATTGGGGAAGGCGAGTATAAAAAAGCTTTAGATTTAATTAGAGAGACAACTCCTTTTCCAGGGATATTAGGGAGAGTATGTGCTCACCCTTGTGAAGAAAAGTGCAAAAGAGAAGAGATTGATAATGCTTTATCTGTTAAAAACTTAAAACGTTTTGTAGCAGATAAGTGTGATGATCCTAAGGATTGGGATCTAAATGTGAAAGAAGAAAGTGAAAAGAAGGTAGCAATTATTGGATCAGGTCCTGCAGGTGCTTTAGCTGCTTATGATTTAAGAAAGATGGGCCATCAGGTTACTATCTTTGAAGCCTTGCCAGTTGTAGGAGGAATGCTAAGAGTAGGTATTCCTGAATACCGATTACCACATAATGTAATAGATAAAGAGTATAGCATTTTAGAAAAATTAGGTGTAGATATCAAATTAAATACTAAGGTTGGTGAAGATATTTCTTTTAAAAAGCTTGAAGAAGATTATGATGCTATCTTTATCGGTGTAGGAGCACATAAAAGCTTTATCTTACCGATAGAAGGGTCTGATTTAGCAGGTGTTCAACCTGGTGTAGATATCTTAAGAAAAGCAGGTTTAGAAAAGCATGATAAAGTTGAAATAGGTGAAAGAGTTCTTGTTATTGGCGGTGGAAATGTAGCAATGGATGTAGCTAGAACTGCTTGGCGTGAAGGGGCCAAAGAGGTTCATATAGCTTGTGTTGAAAGTAGAGATCAGATGCCAGCCCATTCATGGGAGATAGATGATGCTTTAGAAGAAGAAATCACTCTCCATGACGGATGGGGGCCAATGAAGATTAATGGGGAAGATAAGGTGGAAAGTATAACCTTAAAAAAATGTACTCAAGTCTTTGATCAAGATGGCAGCTTTAACCCGGCTTATGATGTCTGTAATCTAAAAGATATCGAAGTTGATAATGTTATCTTTGCTATCGGTCAATCATCTGAAGCTGACTTTTTAGCTGGTGATGATTCCATTGAATTGATGCGAGGAAATAAGATTAAGGTTGACCCAGTAACATTACAAACTACTAAGGAGAAGGTTTTTGCAGGTGGTGATGGGGCAGGAAGACCTTTATTGGCTATTGAGGCTATGGCCCATGGGAGAAAGGTTGCAACTTCAATAGATAGGTATTTAAAAGGTGAAAATTTATATGAAAATAGAGATTATGAGGGTACTTATCAAAGTTGGTTGAAGAAGGAATTAGCTGAAGATGAACCAAGAAGAGAGAGAATCTCTATTAAAATGCTACCTGTAGATGAGAGGAGAGGAAACTTTAAAGAGGTTGAGTTTGCTTATACTCCATCAGAGGCAAGGGGAGAAGCCCTTAGATGTTTGGAGTGTCAATGTAAGCTATGTATGCAAGAGTGTGAGATGTTAAATGACTTCTGTATCTCACCTAAAGATCTCTTTAAAGATATTATTAAAGGTGAGGTTGCTCCATTAATTCATTATTCTTGTAACATGTGTAGTCAATGTACAATAGTTTGCCCACATGAATTTGAATTGAAGAATCACTTTATGGAGATGAGAAAGTTATTGGTTAAAAATAATGATGGTAAATCACCTATGAAAGGTCATAATGCTATAGAATGGCATCAAAAGCTAGGATTTTCAGGTATATTCACTACAACTGTAGGCGCTAGTAAAGATAAGGAGGGTGCATAAGATGGGGAAAGCAAAGAGAGTATTTATACCAGGGTGTAGTTTATCTTCATATAATCCTGATTTAGTAGAGAAGACTTTAGAACATTTACAGAATAAGTTGCCTGGAACAGGTGCTATACTTAAGTGTTGTGGTAAACCTACAAAGGCTTTAGGCCAATATGATAAATTTAAAGAGAGATATAGCCAGTTACAAGAAGACATTGATAACCTAGGTGCAGAGGAGATAATAGTTGCTTGCCAATCTTGTTATCTAACTATGTCAGCAAGTAGTCCGAAGCAAAAGGTTACTTCACTATGGGAGTTATTACCTAAGATTGGCTTGCCAGAAGAGATGGTAGGTATAGCTAAGGGTAGTGATATTACCTTTGCTGTCCATGATTCTTGTTCTACTAGAGATAGAAAGGATATTCATGATGGGATAAGATGGATAATTAGAGAACTTGGCTATAAAATTGAAGAACCTAAGAGCACTAAAGAGAAGACTCGCTGCTGTGGTTTTGGTGGTATGGTTGTTCCAGCCAATCCAGAGTTAGCCCAAAGGGTAATGAAGAGAAGAACTTCAGAGGTTAAATCAGATTATATGGTTACTTACTGTGCGGCTTGTAGGGCTTCAATGGTACAAGGTGGAAAAAATGCAGTTCATATCTTAGATCTTATCTTTGGCGGTCTTTGGACTTCAGAATCTGATTTCCCTACTCTACCTAAGACTCCAATATCAGGTTGGGTTAACAGGTATAAAT
Organism: Halonatronum saccharophilum DSM 13868; assembly: GCF_000517025.1. GTDB lineage: Bacteria > Bacillota > Halanaerobiia > Halobacteroidales > Halobacteroidaceae > Halonatronum > Halonatronum saccharophilum. The sequence goes on along the minus strand of NZ_KI912097.1, from coordinate 160,574 downwards.
GTAAGAAAAAGATTGTCAAAGTATTATCATAACTTCAAGGAGGGGTTTAAATGTCTAATAATAACGAGAAAAAAGGAAGTAAGAAGAAATTAATTATAACAGTAATTGTAATTGCTGTAGCAGCTTTTTTGGCCCATAGACTGGGATTAGCAGATCATATTAGTATGGATAATCTTAATCGCTTACAGACTTGGATACAAGGGTTTGGAGCTATTGCACCTGTAGTTTATATTCTTTTATGGGTTGCAGCTTGTGTATTTTTCTTGCCAGGACTTCCGATTGCTATTTTAGGAGGTGTTGCTTTCGATCCAATTCCTGCTATAATCTATGCTTCTGTAGGTTCTACTCTAGGAGCAACTGCAGCATTCTTAATTGGAAGATATGCAGCTAGAGGTATGGTTGAGGGTTGGATAGAAGGCAATGATCAGGTTAAGAAGATTGATGAAGGTGTTAAGAAGAATGGTTGGAGAATGTTGATGATTACTCGAATGGTTCCAGTGTTCCCTTTTAACTTACAAAATTATGTTTATGGGCTAACAGATATTAAAGTATTAACTTATGCACTTGTTTCTTGGATATGTATGTTACCTGGTACAATTGCTTATATCATGGCAGCTTCAGCACTTGCCAGAGGTGAAGGTGACTTAGGTACTACATTTATGTACTTAGGAGTTGCAGCCTTATTCTTTGTATTATTATCAATGATTCCTAAGTTTTTGGCTAAGAAACATGGTAATATGGTAGAAGATATTAAATAGTAATAAAGTGTAACTTTCAGTTACACTTCTATATTCTTAAATTATTAAATTGAATTAATTTCAAATTATATCTATTAATCAAGGAGGAGAAGGATGATTTATAATAGAAAGAGTTTAGTATTACTAACTGTCATCTTATTGTTAATACTACCCCTTATGGGATGTAGTTCTGATGAAGAGGTTGTTAGTGGAGACCTATTCTCTATGGAGTGGTCAGAGATTGAATCAGCTTCTGAAGGCACTCAAGTTAATTTTTATATGTGGGGTGGAGACGAGAGAATAAATAATTGGATAGATACCTTTGCTGCATCCAACTTAAAAAAAGATTATGGTATAGAGTTAAATAGAGTTCCTATGGGGCCAAATGATTACTTGAATCAACTTTTAGGTGAAAAACAGGTTGGATTAGAAGAGGGGAGTATTGATCTGCTCTGGATCAATGGAGAGAACTTTCAGGTTGCTAAGGAGAGTGGACTATTATTTGGCCCATTTGTCGATATAGTTCCTAATTACGAAGCTTATATGGATACAGAGTCTTTAGAGATTATTACAGACTTTGGTTATCCAACAGAAGGTTATGAACTACCTTATGGTAAAGCTCAATTCACCTTTACCTATGACCAGGCAAGAACAGAAGACCCTCCATATACCTTTGATGAGCTTATCCAATGGATAAAGGATAACCCAGGGAAGTTTACTTATCCAGATCCGGTATCTAATTTTACAGGTAGCGTCTTTGTAAGACATATAATTTATGAAATGACTGGTGGATATGAAGCTTACCATCAAATTGAAGATGAAGAAGAGATTAGAGAAATGATTAGACCTGCTATGGAGCTGCTTAGAGATTTAAAACCTTATCTATGGAGAGAGGGCCAAACATATCCAGCTACTACAGCACAATTAAATAATATGTTTGTCGATGGAGAGTTAATGGCTACTATGGCTTATAGTTCAATTCTAACTTCAGGTGAAATTGCAAGTGGTAATTTTCCTGAAACTGCTAGAACCTTTGTTTTAGAGAATGGTACTATTGCAAATACCCACTTCTTAGCTATTCCTTTTAACTCACCGAATAAGGCTGGAGCTTTGGTAGCAGCTAACTTCTTAGCTGGATTTGAAGCTCAAGTATCTAAATTTGATCCGCAAATTTGGGGAGATATGCCTATCTTTAGCTATGAGAAGTTATCTGATGAAGAGAAGGCTATAGTGGATAGTATTGATACAGGTATAGCTACCTTATCTCAAGAAACTTTAGATAGCCATAGTGTTCCAGAGATGCCAGCACGTTTTGTTCCGATCATTGAAGAAGAATGGGATCGTATAGTAAATAGATAATTTATAAGCTTAAATTTAGGAGAGAATTTATTCTCTCCTAAATCAGGTTAATGGACTTTTAATATAACATTTTATTAATTGGAGGGTAAAAAATGAATACTAAAATCAAGAAAAAATTAATACCCTATATACTCCTATTACCCTCTTTGTCTATCATAGTTTTATTATTTTTAGGAGGGTTAATAATAGCTTTGACACAAAGTTTAGGTTATTTCCCTCTGATAGGATTAAATAATATAAGCCTTGAGTATTTTCGCGGAATATTTAATGATGAGCAGTTTATTTCATCTTTAGGATATACCCTTTATATTTCTGTAGTATCTTCGACTCTTTCGGTAATTATAGGTGTTCTATTAGCTTATCAATTATTAAAATTGCCAAAAGAGAATAAGTTTATTTCAACCATCTATAAGCTACCAATTATTGTCCCACATGCTGTTGGGTCATTGATTATATTTATTATCTTTACTCAAAGTGGATCTCTATCTAGAATCTTTTATAGTTTTGGGTTTATAGAGGATATCTCAAGTTTTCCTCGGATGGTCTTTGACCCTTGGGGAATAGGTATTATCCTAGTTTACCTTTGGAAACAGATTCCCTTTGTAGCTTTGATGGTATATACAATACTACGGGGTATAAATTCTTCTTGGGAAGGAGCAGCTCTTAATCTAGGGGCCAACAAAAGGCAGATATTTTGGAATATCTATCTTCCTTTATCTATGCCGACGATATTGTCTTCCTTTATAATTATATTTGCTTTTTCCTTTGGGGCCTTTGAAATCCCATTTCTTCTAGGGCCAACAAATCCTAGAACCTTACCTGTCCTTGCTTATCATCGGTATACAAGCCTTAATATACAACAAAGGCCCTATGCCATGGCAATATTGATAACAATAGCTGTTATATCAACCTTTTTAATTATTCTTTATAAGAAGGTTGTGGATCTATCTAGGATATGAATAGTGATGAGTGATTAGTAATCGGTAATGAGTAAAACCTTAAAATTCCAAAAACCCTTTATTCTTAGGTTTTGACCTTACTGATTACCAGTTGCACAAAGTGCAACTATATTATTAATTTTAATCAAACTTATAGGAGGTATTTTTTATGTTAGATTCTAAAGGACGTAAGTATGTTGAGCCTTTAATTGAAAGAACTGCTAGTATTTTATTAAGTTTTGGTCTTAGTGCTAACTTTATAACTTGGGTCGCTTTTTTAATTGGTGCTTTAACAGGACTCTTTGTTTATTTTAATTACTCTATAACTGCAATTATACTACTATGGTTGTCTGGCTTTTTAGATGCTGTGGATGGGTCGATGGCTCGCAAGAGTAAGAATACAACCTCTTGGGGGACAGTAATGGATGTAACTTTTGATAGGGTGGTAGAGTTATCTTTAATTATTGGTTTGGCTCTTAAATACCCTTTGGCTCAGTTTCCATTAATACTATTGTTAGGGGCTATAATTTTATCTATGACCATCTTCTTAACGGTAGGGGCTGTTTCTAAAAATGAAGGAATAAAGTCTTTTCACTATCAAGCTGGAGTAGCAGAGAGGACAGAAGGTTTTATATTCCTAACTCTTATGACTTTAATACCTAATAAGATTACTTTAATTACTTTGATCTTTGCTGCTACAGTTTTATTTACAGCTTTACAGAGGATGGCTGAAGCAAAGAGGATTTTAAGCAAATAGAAAAAGAGGTGAAGGTGATGGACTTGATTAATACAATAAGATATACTATAGTTTATACCATAGTTGCACTTTTAATATTACCATTAATTATTTTATTAATGTGGTCTTTTAGTGGGAGTTGGCCTTGGCCACACCTATTACCTATTGAATTTACTTTAGATAGTTGGGCATACTTTTTTAATCCAATCAGCGGTACTGGCAGGGCTCTCTTGACTAGCCTTATTATCGCTATAGCTGTTACAGTTATATCTATTGGAGTTAGCATACCTGCTTCTAAGGCCTTGGCCCTTTATAGTTTTTGGGGGAAGGATATGATTAAACTATTATTGTTGGCCCCAATCATTGTACCACCATTAGCAGCAACTATGGGAATTCATATGAATTTTATTAAATATGGTTTAAGTGGTCAAATTATAGGAGTTATATTGGTTCATTTAATCCCATCCTTACCTTACTCTATTATGATCTTAAATCATACCTTTGAAGGTGTAGGAAATAAGATTGAAGAGCAGGCTGCAGTTTTAGGGGCCAACTGGTGGCAGACTTTTGTTTATATAACCCTCCCTTTAATTAAAAGAGGAATTTTTTCTGCTTCTATTATGGTCTTTATAATCTCTTTTAGTCAATATTTTTTAACCTTTTTAATTGGTGGTGGAAGGGTAGTGACCTTTACCATGCTTCTATTTCCTTTAGTAGAAAGAGGTAATAGATCTTTAGCAGCCGTTTATAGTATTGTCTTTATTATATCTATATTGATCTTTATTGTTATTTTAGAGTCTATACTCAAAAAGGATAAGATATTTAAAGCAGGTATTTAAAATTTCATGTATAATTAAATTATTATAATTTAAGGAGCAATATAATTATGGTTGAAATTTCTATAAAGAACTTAAAGAAGACTTTTAAAAATGATACCGTTTTAAAAGGAATAAATTTAAAGGTAAATAAAGGAGAGATGGTCGCTTTACTTGGCCCGTCAGGTTGTGGGAAGACTACAACTCTTAAGATAATTGCTGGTCTTGAAGGGGAAGATTCTGGAGAAGTTTACTTTGATAAAGATCCAGTCCTTAATATACCTACTCAAAAGCGTGGGGCTGTTATGGTATTTCAAGATTACCTCCTCTTTCCTCATATGACTGTTGAAGAGAATATAGGCTTTGGTCTAAAAATGGCTGGTTATAATAAAAGATACAGAAGAGAAAGGGTCGATGAACTACTATCTATGATTGGTTTATCTAAATATAAGTCTAATTATCCCAAAGAGTTATCAGGTGGACAGAAACAGAGGGTTGCCTTAGCAAGGGCTTTAGCAATCAAACCCAAAGTTCTCCTTTTAGATGAGCCCTTATCCAATTTAGATGCTAATCTTAGAAAAGATATGCAAAAGCTAATTAAGAAGTTGCATCAAAAAGAAGGGATGACTACAATTTTTGTAACCCATGACAGAGAAGAAGCAATGCTGATGGGGGATAAGATTGCTATTATGAATAAGGGTATGGTTCTCCAATACGGCAGTGGAGAGGATTTATATTTAAAACCTAATTCCAAGTTTGTAGCAGATTTCTTAGGAGAAGCAAATTATTTAAACGCTACTTTAAAAGGAGATAATATCTTATTAAAAGACTTAGATAAAGAGGTGCCTTCTACAGAAGATAAGCCTATAGCTAAAGAAGATTTAATTGCTATGATTAGACCTGAAATGGTTGAGATCCTATCTAGTAATGAGGATTTAAGTGATAATAAGGAATATATCTATTTGAATAGTAGGGTAAAGAGTAAAGAATTTGCCGGGGAAAGAACCTATTATCAACTGGCTATAAATAATAACCTAACAATTAAGGCTATATCCTTGCTAAAGAAGTCTTTTGCTTTAGAGGAGGAGGTTAAGGCTAGGGTAGAGGTAAAAAACATCTCTTTTCTAGAAAGAGATTAGAAAAAGATAAAAAGGATTGGAGCCTAGGCTCCAATCCTTTTTATCTTTCTAAATAGTAAGTGTTCTGTTTAAAATAAAATAAAGCTCTTTCTTCACTAGTACTTTTTAAAGTTAACCCTAATTTTTTAAAGGTGTCCTTCCACTCTTTATCTTTCATATTTGTATGTGGGTGACCACTAAATTGCCAGTTTAAAAGGCTATCCATAAACCAGGTTGCATATTTTTCGAAGTTATTATTATAAACATCTTCGATAATAATAACTCTTTTTGCTACTCGTTTAGCTTCTTTGATAATCTTTTCTGGATCAGGTGTATGATGAAGTACTGTTATAAGTAAAGCTACATCAAATTTATCATCTTCAAAGGGGATCCTTTCTCCATCATAGATCAATGGATTAACCATCTCTGAATAGCTTAAGTCTTTAACATCAACAGGTGTAATATCATAACCATCTTCCATTAAAGACCAAGATAAAGCCCCTTTTCCTGCTCCTATATCTATTATCTTATCTCCATCTTTAATAAAGGGTTTTATTCTTCTTCTTTTTTCTTTTGCCCAACTTTTAGATGTAGTATTGAAGATTAATTTTTTCAACATACTTTTCATATTAGAAATTCTCCTCTCAACAAATTAATCTGCGAAAGATCTTCTGATCTCTTCTTCAATTTCTCCCCAATTATCGACTCTTTTAATTTTACCCTCATAGTCAAAATTATGGTCCATATCCATCAAAAGAAGGTCCATATCTAAATCTAACATAGGTATAAGATGTTTTAGATGGTCATCAATAAAGAATTTAATTTTTTCCTTTTGGCAGATGAGGTGCTTTTCATCACTGTGAAAAAGCTTATCGTAAGGAATCTTATTCTTTTTCAACCATTCTAAGGTTACCTTGTTATCTTTGGAAGGACGAGCAGTAACTAGAATTATCTTATAACCTTCTTCCTTTAACCGGGCCAACACCTCTTTACACTTTGGTCTTGGAGGGACACTCAGGTATATATCATCTCCACGATCTTCCACAAACTTCTCAACCTCTGCAAGGCTTAATCCATAAGCCTCACAGAAGTCATATTTATTATTCTTTCTCCCATCAAGTCCAAAGTAATCGCAGATATTCCGATGCCAGATATTATCTTCACCTTTACCTTCATCGGTCAATACTGCATCTATATCTACACCAATAACCTTTTTCATTTTCTCACTCATTTTCTCACTCCTTAATTAATTGATCTTTCCTTCATTCTCTTTCCAAATTAAGATATCTAAAGCCTTTTGAGCAGCTTTAATATGTCTCTTCTCCGGTTCAACAGTCGTATATCTTTGACCTAAGAAAGGAATTAATAATAATAACTTAGGAGAATAGAGTATAAGTTCATAAGCTAAACCTAAAGCCAATAATGCTTCTAAATAAAAGTTGATCTGGACATCTAAGTAGCCAGTTATAGTAATTATAATGAAATAAAAGACTACTAAATTGGTCCCACATCTCTTAGCTAGACGCGAATGGGACTCTAAAGATCCTTTATAATCAGACTCATAATAGTTTACTGCTTTATGCTCAGCTCCGTGAAACTTAAATATCTCATTTAATACTGTCCTCCTTAAGGTATAAGCTATTACACCAAATAACGTTATATAAAAGTAAGGGCCAAAGTTGAGCTTACTAATCAACCACCCACTAGAAGGATGAAAGATAAAGTAGATCTCAATTAAAGTTCCTACTACTAAGATGCTTATTATTGGCCAAAACTTCTTTGGACTATTAGAAGCCTCCTTAAATAAGAAGATAATAGAGGAGAAGAGAGAAATCAACCCTCTTAAGACAGGTATCTTCTTAGCAAATAAAAACCATCTGCTTTTTCTCTTCAAACTCTTTCCAACTTGATATTTTAATTTATCACCATCGTAATAAGCTTTAACGGAGTACTTTTCTCCAAAAAGCCTAACACCATTTTTATATGCTCTACCACCAATCTTCATAATCGGCAATACACCTCCTACTTTAATATAGTTTATTATTTATAATCCAATCTGTCAATATATTAACGAATAAATAATAAAGAATAGAGAATAGTTAAAATTGGAACATTGTATAATTAAATGCACGGATAGTGCAAAAAATAAATGACACATATGAATACCTCATATATAATGTTAAATAACCACAAATAACATAAAGTGAGGTATTGATATGTGCCAAGATAATTATAACACAAATGAGAACAAAGGTGAACACTTAAAATGGGAAGATAGAAAAGTAATAGAACACTTGTATAATCAACAAAACAAGTCTCCCAAAGAGATTGCACAAGAGTTAGGTAGACATAGAACTACAATAAGCAGAGAGGTTAAAAAAGGCAAAATAGAGCTATTAAATTGGGACTATACAATTAGAATAGAATATGATGCATTAAAGGCTCAAAAGGTATATGATCAAAATGCTACAGCTAAAGGAGCTAAAATAAAAATAGGTAAAGATCACAGGTTAGCTGAGTTTATAGAGGAAAAAATCAAAGATAAGTATTCTCCAGAAGTAATTGCAGATATGATAAAAAATAGTGAAGATTTTGAAATAGAATTACATTGGAAGACTATCTATAATTATATAGATAAAGGCATCCTATTTGTAAGTAGAGAAGAGTTGACCTATGGTAATTATAAAAAGTCTAAAAAGACAAAGAAGAAAGAAAAAGAATCAACTAAAAGACGTAAAGAAGGTAGAAGAATATCAGATAGGCCTAAAGCAGCTGATGAGAGGTTAGAAGTAGGTCATTGGGAAATGGATCTAGTAGAGGGTAGAAAGGGAAAAGGAGAGCCTTTCTTATTAGTTCTAACGGAGAGGTATAGTAGAAAAGAAATAATAGAGATTATACCTAATAAGACGCAGGAAGCTGTAATAAGAGGTCTGGATCGAATAGAAAGAAGAATAGGAGTAAAGAAGTTTAGAGAATTGTTCAAGACTATTACAACTGATAATGGGAAAGAATTTTATAACTATACAGGAATAGAGACTTCTTTTACAAGAAGTAAAATTCCAAGGACAAAGCAATATTATGCTGATGCTTACTCTTCTTGGCAAAGAGGGAGTAATGAGAACTTAAATAAAATGATTAGAAGGTTTTTGCCAAAAGGAAGTAGCTTTAAGAATCTTAGTAGAAATCAAATTAAAAGAATTGAAAAATGGATTAATAATTATCCTAGGAAGATGTTTGGTTTTAAAAGTTCTAATAATATATTTGAAATAGGTTTAAATGTAGCATAAATAAACACATCATATGAGGTGTTTTTTTCCATAAAGGCTGTGCATTTTATATTGCAATTTTCAGAATAGTTAAAATTCCTATAATTACTTTTATTTTTACCGCCTAATTGATATAATAAAAATGTTATGCTGATATTAATTAACTAGTAATGGGTTATGAGTGATGAGTAATCAGTAAGTTCAAATATCAGTAAAGGATACATTAAATAGCTAGAAGAGGATGATATGAGATGAAAGAGATCTATTTAGATAATGCAGCAACTACAAAGCCTTATGATAAGGTAGTAAATAGGGTAACAGAAGTTTTAAAAAACTATTATGGCAATCCTTCTTCACTACATAGAAAAGGGATAGAAGCTGAAAAGATAATTAAAGAAGCTAGAAGGGAGATTGCTAAGAAGCTTAAGGTAAAACCTAATGAGATATACTTCACCTCTGGAGGGACTGAAGGCAATAATATGCTCATCAAGGGAGGGGTAAAGGCTCTTAAAAGATACGGTAATAGAATAATTACCTCCTCTATAGAACACCCTTCAGTCTTAGAGGTCTTTAATAGGCTAGAAGAGGAAGGTTTTGATGTTATACGTTTAAGTGTAGATAAAGAAGGTAT
>NZ_KI912097.1:145061-150874 GCF_000517025.1 Halonatronum saccharophilum DSM 13868 | reverse complement strand
AATGATTAGAAGGTTTTTGCCAAAAGGAAGTAGCTTTAAGAATCTTAGTAGAAATCAAATTAAAAGAATTGAAAAATGGATTAATAATTATCCTAGGAAGATGTTTGGTTTTAAAAGTTCTAATAATATATTTGAAATAGGTTTAAATGTAGCATAAATAAACACATCATATGAGGTGTTTTTTTCCATAAAGGCTGTGCATTTTATATTGCAATTTTCAGAATAGTTAAAATTCCTATAATTACTTTTATTTTTACCGCCTAATTGATATAATAAAAATGTTATGCTGATATTAATTAACTAGTAATGGGTTATGAGTGATGAGTAATCAGTAAGTTCAAATATCAGTAAAGGATACATTAAATAGCTAGAAGAGGATGATATGAGATGAAAGAGATCTATTTAGATAATGCAGCAACTACAAAGCCTTATGATAAGGTAGTAAATAGGGTAACAGAAGTTTTAAAAAACTATTATGGCAATCCTTCTTCACTACATAGAAAAGGGATAGAAGCTGAAAAGATAATTAAAGAAGCTAGAAGGGAGATTGCTAAGAAGCTTAAGGTAAAACCTAATGAGATATACTTCACCTCTGGAGGGACTGAAGGCAATAATATGCTCATCAAGGGAGGGGTAAAGGCTCTTAAAAGATACGGTAATAGAATAATTACCTCCTCTATAGAACACCCTTCAGTCTTAGAGGTCTTTAATAGGCTAGAAGAGGAAGGTTTTGATGTTATACGTTTAAGTGTAGATAAAGAAGGTATAATAGACATAGAAGAGCTTAAGAGCTATTTAAATGATGATACTATCCTTGTAAGTATTATGGGAATCAACAATGAGATCGGTACTATACAGCCTTTGGCCCAGATAGGTGAAATATTAAGTAAATACGAAAGACTTTACTTTCATATTGATGGAGTACAGACCTTTGGCAAGTGGAATCTCCATCCTTCAAAGATAAGAGCAGATTTATGTACTATTAGTTCCCATAAAGTCCACGGGCCAAAGGGTGTTGGTGCAGTCTATATTAAAGATGGTAGCAGGATAACTAACCTCATAGCTGGAAGTGGGCAAGAAAGTGGTATCAGACCAGGTACTGAGAATGTTCCTGGAATTGCTGGTTTTGCTAAAGCTACAGAGTTGATCTTTGAGCGGGTAGATAAAGAAAGACTATACTCTTTAAAGGAGCTTTTGGTAAAGCGAATATTAAATGAGATAGATGATACTCAGTTAAACGGGCCAAAGATTAGAGAGGGAGCACCCCATATTGCCAATATATCCTTTGCTGGGATCAAAGGTGAAGTCTTAATACATAGCTTAGAGCGGGAAGGGATTTACTTATCGACTGGAGCGGCCTGCTCTTCAAAACAAGATACGCCTAGTTATATCCTAGAAGCTATTGGAGTTTCAAGAGAAATGATGGAGGGGGCAATAAGGTTTAGTTTATCTGATACTATAGATGAAGACCATATAAATTATACTGTAGATAAGGTAAAAGAGAATGTACAAATGCTAAGAAAAATAATGATGAGGTGATAAAGTTGGAAAAATTATATTTAATACGTTATGGAGAGATTGGAACCAAGGGGAAGAATAGATTCATCTTTGAAGATAAATTAAAGTCGAATATACTTAAGTCTTTAAAAGGAGAAGGTGGACACTTAAGGGTTTATAAGACCTATGGACGTATCTATGTAGAGACTGATATAGAGGAAGATAAGGTCTTAAATCGTTTAACTAAGATATTTGGGATTGTTGGTGTCTGCCCTACAGAGAAGGTGGCTTTAGATGTACAAGAGATAAAGGATGCTTGTTTGAAGTTGGTTAAAAAGGATCTATCTGAAGAAGGAGTAACTAGCTTTAAGATCAGTGCAAGACGTAATAACAAACAGTTTGAACTAGATAGTATGGAGTTAAACCGGGAGCTTGGGGCTCATGTTCTAATAAATATAGAGGATGGTCGTTTAAAGGTTGATGTACATAACCCAGAAATCGATGTGAATGTTGAAATAAGAGAAAAGTTTGCTTATGTTTATACCAAAGACATCCCAGGAGTTAAAGGGCTCCCAGTAGGGGTTACAGGGACCTCAGGGTTGCTTCTATCTGGAGGTATTGATAGTCCAGTAGCAGGATGGATGATTATGAAGCGTGGAGCTAAGGTAGTTCCTATTTATTTTCACTCCTTTCCTTTTACCAGTGATAGGGCCAAAGAGAAGGTTATTGAGTTAACTGAGGTGTTGGCCCAATATCAAGGGCCAACTGATCTTCATGTAGTCCACTTCACCGACATCCAAACTCAGATGAATGAGAGTTGTCCTAAAGAGCTTACAACGATCATTATGAGAAGGCTGATGATGAGAATCGCCGAAAGAATAACTATAAATAATGGTGGTAAGTCTTTGATTACAGGTGAGAGTATGGGTCAAGTAGCCAGCCAGACTATGGAGTCTATGTATGTTACCAATATGATCCCTAAGATGCCTATTTTTAGACCATTAATTGGCTTGGACAAGGTAGAGATAATAGCTAGGGCTGAAAGGATAGGTACCTACGATATATCTATTAGACCTTATGAAGATTGCTGTACTATCTTTGTCCCTGAATCTCCTGAGACCAGCCCTACGGTAAAACAGATAGAGATAGGAGAGAAGGACCTAGATGTAGAGGATCTAATTGAAAAGGCTATCGAAGAGGTAGAGATTATAAGAATAAATCCTTATAGCTAATATATAGATTAAAATATGAAAGCTCCTTACTATACTGTAAGGAGCTTCAAGCTACTCCCGAGATAAAGAAGGGGAGTAGCTTGTTTTTTATGGGGGCTAGTATATTAACTACTCTTCAAAGAATTTTTTTGGATGAAGAGCATAAGGCATCTAATTTGAATAGATAAAGGGGTATATCTTTTCCGTTTTTATGGTAATTATTAGAGGATTAACCTTTGTTTTGTAGAATTATAAGGTGTAGATAGAGGATTTAAATGAAATAAGACATAAACACAAATCTATTTATCATTTTAACGAAATACTTAATTAAGTGTTTCGTTAACTTTAAGTTATCTAAAATGCCATATTTAAATTTATCTTAATAAAAATATAATTACATATAAGGGGGTAATACTATGTCAATTGAAACATCTGGTCCCCAAGGTTATGAATATCAATATTTAGTTTCCTTATTGATTACTTTAAGAGTTATTCATAATGAAAATATTGAAGTTTTAATTGAAAATCAGGATGGTGAAGATGCACAAATAAAGTATATTAAGAATGGTAAGGAGGAAATAATCGATATTCAAGTTAAAAAACGTTCTCAGCCAATAGAGATTGATGAATATTGTAAGTGGATAAGCCATTTTGAAAATCGTAATTTTAGAAGTAATTTATTAACAAAGTTAAAAAAGGATAAAAATAGAATTGCTATATTTATTACAAATCAAAGATGTAAAGATGAAGTTAGTATATTTTTAAGTGAAAATGAGGAAATAAGACAATTAAGCAAACCAATCAATTCAAAAAAAATTAGTTCTATAAAAAGTTATATTTTATCAGTATATCAAAAAAAAATTGGAATAGAAAAGAAAAGAAGATTATTTCTAAAAGATTTTTTGAAAGATATTTCTAATGAAGAATTAAAGAATGTTTTAAGAAGAATGATAATTTTTACTCAATATAAAGAAGAGAATGTTGAATTTGAAATAAAAACAATCCTTAATAGTAAATTTAATATTACACAAAATTGTTTAAATAATGTTATTTTAGAATTATTAGAAGTAATTAAGAAAGGTAGAGATACTAAACAAAATATAGTCTCAGATATATATGATAGATTAGAAAAATCTAAAGGAGAAAAAATTTTTCATTATGACAAATTTTATTTTAAAAGAGATAAAGTTAAAAAATGTATAGATATATTAAATGAAGAGAATGTATTATTATTAACTGGAATTTCCCAATGCGGAAAAACTTATGTAGCACAAGATATTGCACAAAAGTTTCAGGATAGCGGATATAATATTGAAAGAACTTATGATTATAATGAGGCTATTAGTTTTTTAAAGAGATCAATTTCGGATGATAGATTATGTATATTGGATGATCCATTTGGAGCAATAGAAGTTAAAGATAATGGGTTATTAATATTAAAGAATATTAAAGAATTAATAAATAACTTGAGAAAAGATAGAAAATTAATAATAACTACAAGAAAAGATATATTATACAAAATTAAAGAAAGCAAATCGTTGGAAGAGTGCAGTATTTTAGGAGTTAAATGGTTGGATTTAACAGTGGTGAAAAAAGATGAATATAAAAAAATATGGAGTAGATATTTTAAAAATAATAATAAATCAAATGATTTATTTAATGAAGTTTATAATTACTTAAATAAAAATGAAAATGGTGGATTTTTACAACCTGGACAGATAAAAGAGTTATTCTATAATAAAACTATAGATGAATTATCTACTTTAAATATAAGTGAAGTAATTGAAATTGCTCGAACCGATTCAAAAGAATTAGCAAAAAAGATTAAAAATAAAGATGAAGATTATTCAAAGTTAATGATTGCACTATGGTTAGGATGTAATACTATTGAATCTATGAAATTAAATGATTTAAAATATCTATTAGGTGAATCAGATGAAAAACCGTCTTTACTTGAGGAAAAAAAGAATTGGAATGGAATAAGCCATAGTTTCAATAGAGATATATCAATACCAAAATTCCCTAAGTATAAATATAATTATGAACTAAATAATGTTTACAAAAAAGGTTTACAATACTTGTATGATCATGGATATATTAGCATTGAAAATGAAAATATAACCTTTAATCATCCTATTTATAATAACGCAGGTAAATTTTTATTTAAAAAAGAACTAAATACTTTATTTAACTCTGAAAATAACATAAAGTTAGCTTATAGGTCTTTAGGAATTTTGGATAAAACTTCTGTAATGAATACTATTAGAATTCTTGAAGAAATTTATTTAGAAGAAAAAAATAATTCCATAAAAAGATTAATTTTAAAAGGTTTATATTCAATATTTCCAGCTGTTAAAGATAGAGTAGTCTCTTTTTTTGATTCAAGAATTAATGAATTATCTAAAGAAGAACAAGAAAATTTTATTGACCAATTATTTTTTGATGAAAATATTGAAGGTAGTTCTATTTTATGGTACAAAGAAGAACCTTGGTTTAATACATCAAATGAAAGAAAATTTCATTCTTATTTAATGAATAATAAATTAAGTGATACGGAAATTATTCAAATTAAGCAAGCAGTAATTAATAATGAATTAATTTCTTCAAAAAGAATGTGGGACTTATTAAATGAAACTAATTTTATATTTGAAATAAAAGAATATGAAATTATATTGAAAAAGGCTTTAAAATTTAAAGAAGCGTTTATAAGAGGAAAAGCTATATATAGTTTATTTAAAGATTATGCCTATAATTATAATAAAATTGATAAATATCTGGATTCAAATGAGCATCCAAATGTTATTTATAATTTATTTAAAGGTATGTTAAAATCATATGAAAAATATGATAATAATAAAAAATTAAAAATAATTAATTTTATAAAAAATAATTTTGATAATATGTCAGTATCAATAAAGTTCAAAAAATTTCTAGAGAATTTTGGTGATAAATATAATCAAGATATTATTGAGTGGGATAATTATTCTGATAAACAGAAGGTTGAATTATGGGAGGTATGGTATGAACTAATTATTGAATTAATGATTAAGTTTCCTTCAAAACATACTAGTATGAATCAACCTCATTTAGATAGTGTGATGAAAA
>NZ_KI912097.1:94987-144961 GCF_000517025.1 Halonatronum saccharophilum DSM 13868 | reverse complement strand
TTTGGTGGTCGAGCCTTTAGCGTCTGGGCGAAGACAGAATGTATAGGTGAAAATGGCTGATACACCTACACACACCAACGGAGTATTAGCGATGGTATGTATATAAGGATATGTTCGGAACTGGAGAAGCCCTCCTTCTTCCTGTGAGAAATCACTTGAGAACTGAAGGTTCTATAATCGAGACCCGAGAAATGAACTGGAAAAGAAGAGGGTGGCGGATGGGTTTGTAGTAGCTAAAATTGTGAAGACAACAAAACTTCATATAGCGAAGAGACCCTACTATTAATAAATTCTCCGACACTAGAGGAGGTAAGGGTGAAATGATAAAAGCATCCATCAATTTACAAGACTTGAGAAGGAGAATATATCTTAAAGTGAATGTGAAATAACTACTGAAAATGGATTAGCTAATTACATAGTTAAAGTTGAAAGTAGTTTAACCTAATAAGGTTTTAAGATGAAGTTAATAGGAAAGCCGTATGCGGGAGAACCGCACGTACGGTTTGAGGTGGCGGGGACTGGGAATTTAGTTAATGCACCAGACGTTGGCCCTACATCCGACATACTTAATTTAGTTTTAAAAAAGGTATTTCAATAGTACTTATAGAAATTATTAAAATTGAAGAAAGATGACTTTTGTTTGTTATAAAAAGGAGGGAATTTTAATGTTTTGTTTATTACCAAAAGAGATAAAGAATGAGTTACAAGAAAAGTATGATAAACTAATACCTAAATTAGCTAATGTTAATAGCAGAAGAAATTATTTAGCTAGTAGAGCGTTTAATTACATAGGAGGAAAATCTGAAGATGTAAGTAGGAAAATAATAAGTAATTTTACTGAAGAAAATGATGTAGTGTATGATCCTTGTTTTGGTAGTGGAACTTTTATAATTTCTGCTGCTTTAGAAGGCAGAAAAGCTATAGGAGTAGAGTTGGATAATTATACTTATAATATGGTGAAAAATTTGTTAAGAGTTCATAATAAAGATGTTATTTCTAAGTTATATGATAGAATTGATGTTTGCCATTTTGATTCTGTAATGAATTTATATGAAACTAGATGTTGTGGGCATCAAAATTATATTTTTAGGTTTTACTTTGACCCTGAAACAGAGAATTATTATAGCCCTGAGTTACATCGCGATTTGGGGGAAAATGCTGAAAATATTAAATTAGTAAATAAGTGTCCTGTATGTGATAGTAAATATAAAAAATATTCTAAAGTAGATGCCATAAAATTAGATCATATTGAGTGTATGCCAGTTGATAAGTTCCCTTCACATAAATTAATTCCAAATTCACGAATAAATATAACACCAAGTAGTGGAAATGATAAATATGATTCAACTTTTCAACGAAGATCCAAAATAGCGTTATTGAGAATTCAGAGAGCTATAGATGAGTTGCCTGATTGTAAAGAAAAAGAATTTTTACAGTTTGCCCTTGTTTCTGCATTAACTTTAAGTAGAACGGCTCAATATGGTTCTAGTTCTTATTATTTATATAGAGTGGTAAAAAGAAAAGCTCAAGAATCAAATGTATGGATTGAATTTAATAAGAAATTTGAATATATGCTTAGATATCAAGGAGATTATTTAGCTGATATTCAGCAAAATGATTTGAATAATTTAACAAGTCGAGATTTAATTAAGATTATTAATGATGATTGCAAAGAAATTACATTAGAAAAGTTAGGTATAGATAAACAAGTAGATTTAATATATACCGATCCTCCATATACAGAGCAAGTTCCTTATTTAGAAAGACATCAACTTTATAGAGATTGGTTAAGAGAATTTTATTCAGATTCTTATAAGTTGTCAGAAGATATGTTAGAAAAAGAAATTGTAATGACGGATTCTCCTATCAGAAAAAATAAAAATGGGAAAGAACAATATTTCAAAGATATTCGTAAAATGTTTAGTAGCTGTTACGATTTATTAAAAGATTATGGTATAATGGTTATGCATATTAATTTAGCAAAAAAAGATTGGCTAGAGATATATAATAGATTTAGAAATCAAGCAAGGGCAGAGGGCTTTGAACCCATTTTTAGATATGATATAAAAAATAATGATCCAACTTTGCGAAAACAATCTTCTAGTGCTAATACTAGTTCTTTTGAAATAATATTATTTTTAGTTAAACTAACTGATAAGGAAAGATTTTGGTATAGTGAGGATATTAATTTGGATAGAATATTATACTTTATAATAAAAGATTTTTTACATGATGATGAAAATCTAACTAAAAATAGGCAAGATGTAATATCTGAATGTGTGCAATTTTTTAAAGTCGCAAGATTTAATTGAAGAATCATTTGAAAGAGAGAAAATAATAAATATAATTAATAAATATTTTATTCTAGATAAGGGAAAAGTATATGTTAATGATAAAATTATACTATTTGAAGATTATACTCAAGAAACAGTTCTTAGAAGAATAATTGATATGACACCAGTAGTTATTAAAAAATTATTTTCTAAAAAGAAAATTCACCTTAGATGAATTATTAATAAATTTAAGTTATAGATTAGATGATGGTAACAAACAAGCTATTAATGAGATAATTAATAATAGAGGAATGATTTTTAATATTATAAATAGTTTATGTATAAAAAAAGAAGAAGCTTATTATCCTATGATTTTTAGTGATGAAATTCAAGATGGGAGTATTGATATAGCTACTTTAGAAGGAGAAGTATTTGAAGATGAAGTTGTGAAACTTTTAAGAGAAGAAGGATATAATAATGTTTTTAAATCATCTCGTACAGGAGATAGAGGAGTAGATATATATGCTAAAAAAGAAGGTAAAAGTTATATTTTCCAAGTTAAAAGATGGGTTAATAAAGTAGATGGTTCTGTTATTCAGAGACTTCATAGTATGAAAGAAAATAATAATGATGATTATGCTGAATGTATTACTACTTCAGAGTATACTCAACCAGCTATTTTAGAAGCTGAAGAATGTAATGTTAATTTGATAGATGGAGAAAAAATAATTGAAAGATTTAATAAAGCTTTTCCAGGAAAATATTATCATAGTTTATTAAATACAAGAGATAATTAAGGGGGATTTATGTTGGAATTATGTAATAAGATTGATAGTAATATACATGAAACACAAGAATTTTCTGTTTTGCAATATCTAGGACATAAAAGAAAATTAATTCCTTTTATAAAAGAGAATGTATATAATTATTTAGGGGAGGGCGATGGTTTTCTTGATCTATTTGCTGGAACTTCTATAGTAGGATATAATTTTAAAAAAACTAATTTAGTTTATTCTAATGATGCGGCTCCTTTTGCTTATGAAACTGCAAAAGCACTAATAAAAAATAACTTAATAATAAATTATGATGAGATTAAACAAAAGTTAGATAAATATTATGAAAAAAACAGAGAAAATTTGTCTAATATTTTTAATAAATATTTAATGAAAGAAAAGAAATTATTAAACTCAGTTGATATTAATAGTTTGATTGATTTTTATAATAATTCTCCAAATTATCCTTTAAATAATGAAAAATTTGATAAGGAAATTGATCTTTTAGAATATAAAAAAAATAATAAAAAAGAACCATATATTCTTTTTAGTTCTTATTATAGCAGTAACTATTTTGGATTTCATCAATCTATAGATATAGATTCTTTAAAATATGCAATAGAGTATGGTACTTTTAGTGAAATAGAAAAAGGTATTCTTCATACTTCTTTATTTTATGCTATGAATGAATGTAGTTTTAGTCGGGATGGTCATTTTGCACAAGTAATTAATTTTAATAGAAGTAAAAAAAGGCTATTAAAAACTAGAAAAAATCTATTTATAAATTTTTTATAAGAAAATTAAAAGAATTTAATCAGCAAAATTTTATAACAAATAAATATATGTATAATAAAGATCAACAATATATATATAATTTAGATTATAAAGATGTATTACAACTGAATGAAATAAAAGATAATGTGAATTTAGTGTATGCTGACCCACCTTATACTACAAATAAGTATTCTAGATATTATCATTTATTAAATACTTTAGTGCTTTATGATTATCCTGAAATCTCTAAAAATAGAAATGGAGAATATACTAAAGGTTTATATAGGTCCAGAAGAATGAAATCAAATTTTTGTAGTAAGGTTAAAGCAATTAATGAAATAGAAAATTTATTTAATTTATGTAAAGAAAATAAAAAGGTCTTGATTCTAAGTTATGCATATCCATCAAATCCTGAGAAGCAAAATACTAGTAGATATTCTGCTTCTGTAGATGATATTATAAAATCTGGTAGAAAGATTTTTGGGAAAGATAATTTTAAAATTAATATTAAATCTTATGAACATTCAAATCAAAGAAAAAGTTCAAATAAGAGTGTAAATGAGTTTTTATTAATTGGAAAGTATTAGGGGGAGTTTTATTTATGCAATATTTAAAGCAAATAGATGATTTAGTACAAGAATTAAAAGATGAAATAGGAGAAAGTAATGATCCAATTTATAATTCCCATATATATTGGGCTCAAAAACCATTTAATATAACTTCTAAAATAATAAAAAAGTTAACTGAAACTAGTGAAATTGTTTTTGATCCTTTTATGGGTTCAGGTGTTAGTGTTATAGAATCGTTAAGATTAAAAGAACCTCGTAAAGTTATAGGAAATGATATTAATGAATTTCCTGATTTTTTTGTTAAGTCTTTGCTTAACTCTTATGATTTAAAAAAGATAAGAAAAATGTTCACAAAGTTTATGGATGATATAAAAGAAGATTTACAAAAAGTATATTATACAAAGTGTGAAAATTGTAATAAGACTAAAGTAGCAGATAGATTTGAATTTGATTTCAATAATAATAATAAAATATTATTGAAAGTTAAGTATAAATGTAGAGACTGTTATGGTGGCAATAGAAAGCCTAGTAAAATTCCAGATGAACTAGATAAAGAATTATTTAATGGTCAATACAAAATTAAAGAAAGATTTTTTGAAGATTTAGAACTTATAGAGAATTCTCGCATATCAGTTTCAGAAGGAAAAAGAATTTCTGAACTATTTACCAACAGAGCTATTTATGTAATTAATAGTATTTTAGAAAAGATAAATAATTATAAAAATGAAGATTTTAAATTATTTTTACGATTTATTGTTGCTTCTATGTTACATTTAGCTAAGATTACTGATTTAAGGTCTAATTCCCAATGGTTATTATGGCATCCAGAAAAAAAATGTTTAGAAAAAAATATATTAAATTTATTTGAAAAACGAGGAAGATTAGTGTTTAAAGCTTTAAATAAAGTTTGTGAGGAAAACTTAAATAAGATAAATAAAGTTAATAATTTTAAAGAGTTAGAAAAAAATAAAAAAGCTTATATGTTAATGTCTGAGCCAGCTCAAAAAATAAATAGTAATAGTATACCTTCAAAAACAATAGATTTAATCATTACTGATCCACCATATGTAGACCAAATTCCTTATTCAGAATATATGCAGTTATATAAAGCTTTTCTTGATACAAAATTTAATTTTTCTGATGAAATTATTATTTCAGATTCTAATCAAAGAACCAATAAAAATGAAAAGAGTTATTTTAAATTAATGAAACAAGTTTTTGTAAATATGAATAGAGTATTACGTAATGATAAATTTTTATGTATGTATTTTCATGATAGCAATCTTAGATATTGGAGCAAGTTAATAAAAATAGCAAAAAAAAGTGGATTTGAATACATTAATCAAGTTCATATTTATAAAAATAAAAAAACAATGAAGAATATAACTAATCCGAAAAAAAGTTTACAAGGAGATTCAATCATATTTTTTATTAAAA
The DNA here is from genome assembly GCF_000517025.1 of Halonatronum saccharophilum DSM 13868. Lineage (GTDB taxonomy): Bacteria > Bacillota > Halanaerobiia > Halobacteroidales > Halobacteroidaceae > Halonatronum > Halonatronum saccharophilum. The sequence continues at coordinate 139,135 of NZ_KI912097.1, read as the reverse complement.
AGTTTGATTTACAAGATCGATTATTTGATATGGAAAGTAAGATAAAAGAAGAAAGCGAAAAAATCATTAAGCAAAACGAAGGAGTAACAACAGCTCAACTTTATGATAATGGCTTATTAAAATTATTAATTGATAACGATTCATTGGAATTACTTGTGGATAATAAAATAGATTTAGTTGAAATATTTGAAAAGTATTTTTTATTTAAAAATGGGAAATGGCATATTAAAAATGGTTAAATAACTATATGGTCAAATATGTACAATGTTTTCAATAACGGCGTACGTCGGATAAACCAGCTAATAAAAGTCAAGAAGAATTTAAAAAATATTTCTATAGCTAAAAATAGGCATACCAAAATAAGCTTACTTTTCAGCAAACTTTAAAAATTAAGCAAAGTATCCATTTTTTAACCTAATAGTTATTGCTTTATTTCAAAAAACTCATTATTCTTCCAAACCCCATAAATAGTTCTTAAAAGCTTATTGGCAGTAGCGATAATAGCGACTTTATATGGTTTTCCTTGGTCACGTTTTTGGGTATAATAGTCATATAGGAGTTGATTATTAGGTTTTCCTTTAACTTTTCTAACTGAAGCAGTAGTTGCTTGATAAAGTGACTTGCGAAGATAAGTAGATCCTCGCTTTGAAATTTTGTTATTGGTCGCTTTAAATCTACCTGACTGGTAGACGCTGGGGTCTAGACCAACATAAGCAACTAGTTGCTTAGTTGTAGGAAACCTGTGAATATCACCAATCTCTCCTATAATACTGGCTGCTGTTAGCTTTCTTACTCCTGGTATGGATAGGAGTAAAGGAAAAGCAGAAGAGAGCTTAGCGTACTTTGTCATTTGAGTTTTTAAATCTTTTAAAATATCTCTTTGGGTCAAAAGTAATTGTATATAATGCTTGAGAACCCGCACATTAGAGTTTTGAGCAATTTTGTAGGATAAGCTCTCTTTAGCAGCAGTCATCAACTCTTCAACCTTATTATCTATCCATTTTTGATTATGGTTACCCAAATCGACTCAGAGTGATCCCTAGACAGTAGGGGATAGTTCTTATTAAAGAAAAAATTATTTATTTTTAATCAATTAAATCTTGACAGGAATAATCAGGTATGGTATTATTATAAAAAATCAAATAAATTACCTTATCAAGAGAGGTGGAGGGACTGGCCCGATGAAACCCAGCAACCGGTAGTTAAACTACAAAGGTGCTAATTCCAGCAATACTAACTGTATTGGAAGATGAGAAAGAAATTGTTAATCTAATCTCTTCTAAAACAGAAGGGGTTTTTTTATTTATTAGCTATGAGTCTTGTGCAAATGGTTTTTATTACGGAAGGTCTTGATCTTTGGCACATGACACATAGCACACAGCTAAAACAAAATATATTAAGGAGGAGTTAAAATGAGTAGTAGAGAAAAAGAGTATTCCTTTGACACAATTGCATTACATGGAGGTTATGATCCTAAGGAGGATGGAAATGGAGCTAGGGCAGTTCCAATTTACCAGACAACATCCTATTTATTTAATGATGCAGACCATGCAGCTAGATTATTTGCTTTAGAAGAAGCAGGTGATATCTATACCCGTATAGGCAATCCAACCCATGCAGTCTTTGAAAAGAGAATAGCGACATTAGAGGGTGGAGAAGCAGCTTTGGCGACATCTTCTGGAATGGCAGCTATCAATTTGGCAGCACTTACTTTAGCAGAAGAGAAGAAGGAGATTGTCTGTTCTAAGTATGTATATGGAGGTACATACCACCTATTTGCCGAAACCTTACCTAAGTATGGGATAAAAACTAAATTTGTTGACCCACATAACTTTGAAGAATGGGAGAAGGCTATTAATGATAATACAGCCTTCTTATACTTAGAATCACCAGGAAATCCTACTTTAGATATCGTTGATATCCAAAAGGTAGCAAATATTGCTCACAAATATGATTTGAAGTTGGTAGTAGATAATACTTTCTGTACACCTTATCTATCTCAACCTATTAAATTTGGTGCCGATATCGTTATCCATTCGGCTACTAAGTATATAGGGGGGCATGGAAGTTCTATAGGTGGTGTTATCGTTGGCCCGGAAGACTTTATCCTAAAGGGTAGAGTAGAGGGTTATCGTGATACTGGTCCTGCAGCTAGTCCTTTTAATACATGGATCTTTATCCAAGGTTTAGAAACTTTATCTTTAAGGATGGAGAAACACTCTGATAATGCCCTAGAGGTTGCTAAATGGCTAGAGGCACATCCACAAGTGGAGTGGGTTAGATACCCTGGTCTAGAGTCCCACCCTCATCACGAGCTTGCTAAGAAGCAACAAAAGAAGTTTGGTGGAATGTTATGTTTTGGTATTAAGGGAGGCTTTGATGCCGGTAAGCAATTGATCAATAATGTAGAGTTATGTTCTCTATTGGCCAATGTAGGTGATACTAGGACATTAATCATTCACCCTTCATCAACTACCCATGAGCAGTTGAGCGAAGAAGAACAAACAACAGCAGGCATAACAGAAAACCTAATCAGATTGTCTATAGGTATTGAGAATGTCGAGGACATAATAGGTGATCTAGAACAAGCCTTTAATAAGATAGAAGGGTAAATAATCAATTAATCTAAATCTACTAAAGGAACGACATATGTCGTTCCTTTTTTTATTGTGTACTGGGTTAAATAATATAGTTATTACTATTGAGTTTTACTCTAACCCAAATATCCTAGACGCCTTCGTCATTTATTGATATAATCAAAGTTGGATATAATAGTTAAGGAGGTGTTTGTTATTAAAGTAAGGGTAAAAGGGCCAACGATTACAGGCTTTATAATTGCAATTATAACTTTTATCATATATTCACTAGTAACTTTAATTGGTGATTTAGAGTGGACTTTGATTGGCTTTAGTAATATTCTCTTCACAGAGTTTCTATTTTTATTATTATCAGCCTCTGTCTTATCAGTTAGAAAGAGGGCGGGGTTTAAATTTCAAAGAGAAAAATCAAGAAAAGAAGAAGAAAAGAACCCGTTAGAACTTCTAATTGCAGGAGCACCCTTACTTATATTAAGCATTATTATTACTATGTTTTAATTTAGTGCTAGTTGTTAAACTATTAAAAACTTATGGTTATTTAATTTGTGTATTATTCTAATTTGTGTTATAATCACTTAGAGCTTTGAATAGTCAATAACCCGTATAAAAATAGATTAAAAATATAAAAGAGAGGAGGGGTAAAGTGGCAAAGAAGTCCAAAGTAGTTAAAGCAAACAATAATCCTAAGTTCTCTTCAAGAGAAGAGAGAAGATGTAGAAAATGTGGACGACCTCACGGGGTTATCCGTAAATTCGAACTATGCAGAATCTGCTTTAGAGAGTTGGCCCACGAAGGCAAACTACCTGGAGTTAAGAAAGCAAGTTGGTAATAGATTAATTTTAAATGATTTAAATTAAAATTTAAAAATACAATCACGAATTAGAACTGATAGACACTATAAAAAGCCAAGACCTAAATTGATTTAGGTCTTGGCTTTTTATCTTTAGATCTTTAGCACATAGCACATAATAGTACACAGCTCACCTAAGGCTTTATCCTTTTTAGATCATCTATGCTAATCCCTCCACTTATAAATAAGAAAGCAAAGTAGAAGAGAGAACTTAAGCTTGTTGAAATAACCAAACTTATTAGATTACTTGAGAAGATATGAAAAGAAATTTGATAGCTTTGTGGTAAAATTAAAATTACTAATAAGCCTGCTAGTATAGGTTTAATAAAAATATGAGTAATAGGTAGAGCTAATTTAACCTCTTTATTTATAGAAAGATAATTTAATATAGCAATTACAGTATAACGGATCCCGATAGCTAAAGAAATAACTATAAAGGCTAAATAAGCTGGTAGGTAAACTACCGAATAGATTATACCCAATTCAATAATTAAACCTATTACTGAATTTCTAACTACTGAATTTGGCTTTCCTAAACCTTGGAGTATAGCAGCGAAAATCTGTGATATATATAAGAATATAGCTAAGATAGATAAAGTGCGCAATATGGTTCCTGCTTCTGGGTAGTTAAAGAAGAGATCACAAATCTCTCTAGGCAATAAGAATAATATTAATGAACTCAAAAATCCTAAATAAAAAGTTAAACGAAGAGCTTCTTGACTATGTTTTTTGATTGCTCTTTTGTTATTAACTGCTAAAGATTCAGAAATTGCTGGAACTAAGTTGGAGTTTAAAGCTATTGTGATTATAGTGGGGAGGTAGATTAATTGTAATACCATCCCGGAAAGTTGACCATATAAAGAGGTAGCCTCTGATACTGTATAACCGACTCTCTGTAAAATTGATGGAATTGTAATAGCTTCTAAGGTGTACATTAAAGAAGCTACTAATTTTCCTATAGTAATTGGTATCCCAAACTTAAAGAGCTTCTTTATTAAACTAAAAGTAGATTCTGTTTTATCTTTAGAATCACCGCTTCCGAAGGAAGAAAAGTAATAAACAAATATTAAAATCAGGGCCAACAGCCCAAACCCCTCACCAACACTTACACCAATAGATACCCCTAATATTTGATCTCTTAAAGTAGAACTCATTAACTTATATACCAAAGCCAAAGTTACTCCCATTCTAACCAGTTGTTCAATCACCTGAGAAAAAGCTATTGGTGTCATTACCCTCAAACCTTGAAAGAACCCCCTTAAGACAGAAGATAAACTAACAAAGAGTAGAGCAGGGGCAATAGTTAGTAATATAAGGTGAGTCCTTTCATCTTTAAGTAAGTTAAGTGCAATAAATTCTGCTTTGATCAAAAATATACTTATACTTACTAAAGAACTTATAAAAACAATGACAAGAGAGATCTTTAATATCTTTAAAGCGTTTTTCTTTCTTTGCTGAGATACTTCGGATGAAACAAATTTAGCTACGGCTACTGGAAGACCCATAGTAGTCAAGATTGAGAAGGTAATAAAGATAGGAAAGACCATCTGAAAGAGGCCAAGACCCTCATCTCCAATTATCCTAACTAATATAAGTCTTAACGCAAAGCCCAATATCCTATTAAAGAATCCTGCAATCATTAATATAAATGCACCCTTAATAATAGATTGGTTTTTTATATTTAATCACCCCTTTACTGATTAGAATTTTATACTTCGAATTGATACTTTAGACATCAGCAACTAAGCCAATTTGAAGATCATTAAGGGAAACTGATACCTAAGACTAAAAATAAACTTTTATATATAATATATAGTCTTTTAAGAACAAAATTATAATTTATTTTTTCTTTTCTTCTTGAAATTAATTACTTAACTTCTCTCTGTTGTAACAAAATTAGTAGTCGATAAATATATTATTATATGTAAGATTAGGAGGGGAGGGAAATGACTGAAAGAGAGATTAGACATTTGATTAGAGTTGCTAAGAATCTAAAGTTCAAAAGAGATAAGAATCAAATAACAGCCTTCGAAGAGGCTGAACTTAAGGAAATATACAAGCTGTTAATAGTTAAAAATAAAAAAGAGACGGAGCCTTAGCCTCCGTCTCTTTTGAAAATTATTTTTTGGGTTTGAAGGTTACGCATTGAGTTTGGTGTGAATTTGATGAGTTAGCAGGGCTTTCAAAACTTCCTGCTTCCATATCTTGACTATATTGACCCGTACTAACTTGGATCTCATTAGCTACACATAGATTGCCAGTTCCCCAGTAAGTGCAGTTTTGGACATTGCAGGCTATTTTAGCACACTTTACTTCTGCCATCCTTTCACCTCCTGACCCTACATTTATATTGTTATCATCTTTTATTTTTTTATACTTTTTATAAAGATTAATAATATATATAAGGATAGGGAAGGTTAAATTATAAATAAAATCTTTAATTGGAGGTAAAAATGAAAGCAGAAAAAGATAAAGATTTCAAATTGATAAAAGATATAGTCGATATATCTAATGATATAATTCATATAGAGTATAAAGATGAAATGATAGTAAATAAGGGAAAAGAGCTATTTGAAGAAATGATAAGGTTGGCCCGGAGTGCTAAGGATGAAGTAGAGGGTAAGGAGAAAGATTCTTTAGACGAAGAGATACAAGTCTTAAATGGCTACCTAAAAAGAGTAGAGGAGGCTATAAGAGAATATGACTCATTAGATTATCACGCCAAAGATGAAGTAGTAGGCATTATAGAAGATATAGCCACCTATAATCTAAGACAGTATGAAGAAAGGTTAAGCCAGACTTTTAATCAAGTATAGTAGATGAAGAGTTGACTTTAAAGGTCAGGAATTTGTTCAATTGCACTCTTTCTCTCTTCTTTGTCAGTATGAGTATAGATCTGAGTTGTAGATATATCACTATGACCCAGTAACTCTTGTAAAATTCTTAGATCTTTAGTCTCTCTATAAAGAACAGAGGCAAAGGTGTGTCGTAACTTATGAGGTGTTATCTTGTTATAGTTTTTTATCCCAGCTAATTTAGCATATTTTTTCACCATTTTTTGAACAGTCCTTACACTAATGCGATTGCCTCGATTAGATAAGAATAGGGCTTGTTTGGAATCTTTATTATTTAATTTTATTTTGGATCTATAGGGGAGGTAATCTTTAATAGCTGCTATGGCTTCATTATGCAAAGGTATATAACGCTCTTTATTTCCCTTTCCATAAAACTTAATTGATTTATCATCATAGTTAATATCAGTCAAATTAAGGTTTGTTAATTCCGAAATTCGTAGACCACAATACAAAAACAATTTAATAATTGCTAAATCTCGTTTTTTATTTCTTGAATTATACTCTTTGATAGCCATAAGATACTTTTTAATATCAGCTTCTTTCAAATAAATAGGTTCAGCAACAAATTTATTTTTTGTAGCTTCAATGTCATTAGTAGGGTTTTTATTTATTAACCTCCTTTTTTTAAGAAATTTAAAAAAGGAACGTAAACTATATAATTTACGATTTCTAGCAGCAGGGCTGTTGTCTTCAATTAATATAATATCACTTAAAAATTCACTAATTTGAAATTCGCTGATATCTTGTACTTTTAAATCATTTATATCACAACCAAACTCTTTCTTGAGATATCTACCAAAAATAACTAAGTCATGTTCATAGTGTTTGACAGTAGATTTAGCATAACCTCGTTCTGCAACTAAATACTTCATAAAGCTTTTAATCGCTTTTTTATAACTTATGTCGGTCATAATAATCGCTCCTTTTTAAATTACTTCGTTAAATATATGTTTAATGAAGTAATTTAAGTATTTGTTTAAATTACTAACCCTTATTCGATTTTTTAGATTTTATAATAAGCTCAATAACAAATCTAACCCCCTATAGATAAGTTGTAGTTTAAGGATTGAAGGGTTTAGTTATTACTATAAATAGTTTTTGATAACCAAGACAGGAATTAGAGATGCAACGTTTTCTCGCCCCCCCTTATATCTTTCATTCACTTTACATTCAATAATAAAAATCAACAAAGATCTATAGACTTTAGTTCGCTAAAGTCTATAGTCTCAAAATGGAAAATCTAAGATCATTCCGTGTCGTAGTCCACTCCATCGATCCGTATAGCTTTGAAACCTGTATCCATATCTAGACATTCCATACAATTATCACATCTCTTCTTTTTATCTAAATCACAGATTAGACATTCTCCACATTCACGACACCCTTTATCTTCCAAAACACATTCTTCCATAAATCCTACCTCCTGATAAATTAACTGATTATTTAAAACTCTGTTTTTGTAAATGATATTTTCTCCATTTAAGTTTAACATATTCATAAGAAAAGATCTAATTATTAATTAATAATTAGATCTTTTCTTATGAATTATTGATTACAAGTAACAAACTTCCTTTATCCACTTTAATTTTAGCTAGATTAGATTGAACAATGTTACTCATTCCCAAAGTACTACTTCTATAGATCTCTCCATCTTCCAAATCATATTTGAAACCTGATAAAGATACCCCTTTGCTCTTTTGGGCCAAAGATAATAAAGAAATAGTCTTTCCTGCACACTCTTTTAAAACAAACTCACTCTTTATAACCTCTAAGGTCTGCTTAGGAGATATAACCTTAATTGCTGTATATTCGTTATAAAACTTCTCTAACAAGAGTATATTAGCTAATGAGTGATCTAAACGACCACCCAAAGCAGCAAAGATAATAATCTCATTATATTTATCTTTCTTTAAAATATAATCGATAAGTAGTTCAGTATCTGTTTTATCTTTCTCTTTAGGAAATTTACTAAAAGAGACACCCGCTCTGTTATAATGATCTATAATTTCTGGGCTCAGAGAATCTAAATCACCTAATATTAACTCAGGGATTAAATTTAGACGATAAGTATACTTTGCCCCTCCATCAGCACAATAAATAGAGTCATCATCAGATATAACATCTTTATAAAATTTATCCTCTCCAATCAAATCACCATTAATGAAAATGACTGCTCTACTCATTATCTACAGCCTTGACCCCTTCCACAACAAAGAAATCTTCTGAAAGACCTTTAAGCAAAAATAATGTTACAAGAATAGAGATTATAATTTCAGGGATCATATAAGTAGAATTGTAAGATATAGAGTACATCCAAGGATTACTTCCCTCGGGTGCATATGCGCCAAAAAACACAACTCCTGATAAAATGTGAGCTATAAACCTTAATCCCCCACCTAATAAGACCGCCAGAACTACAAAAAATTTGTTTTTAATTTTTGTATTAAATAATCCCGCTAATCCCAATACAGCAAAAGCTACAGGATAGTCTAATATACCTTGAAGTAAATGATAAACATTATTTCCTTTCAATAAGATCTGCATAACACCATAAGTAAAACCTAAGAATATGCCATCTTTCCATCCCCATCTAAGGGCCAACAAGAAGATAGGTACCATTTCCAAAGATACCGAACCACCTTGAGGCATCTGATAAACCCTTAAGTAACTTAAGATAACAGCCAAAGCTAATGCGATACCAAGTTCACTAATTTTTTTAATATTTGTTTTCATTTTATTCCCCCTTCAGTAATTAATCTCATATTATATTAAAAGAAAAAACCACCACCCCAATAACAGTTAACAATAAATTAGGGAGCTGGCTAATTATATACCTTATGTAATAATTAAACCACTTCCCTACGCTAGTATTAACTAGTTCAGGTACAAAGGGTCAGTTTGATACTTCTCAGCCTTTAATGGCTCCCCTAGTGTTTTAAATTTTTCTATGAGATTAGTAATAATTATAACATATAAAAAAGATACTTTCAATTAGTTATAATTAAATAGATAGACTAGTGAAAATATTGAAAAATAATTATATTATGTTAAAATATTAGTAAGAAAACATTTCTAGGAGGTGAAAATAATGAATATAGAAATGATAATAGGGATTTCATTCATCTTTATAATTACAATTCAAGGGATCATTACTCTAAAGAACTTCTCTTCACCTATAACAACTACTACATCTAATGAAGGACTTAACCTACTATTTCGTTTTATATCCAATAGCTTTATCTACATATCGACAATCTTGATTCTTATTGTAAGTATAGATGGGGGGATAAATAATTACAATGATCTATTACACATATCTATTGGTAAAATAGCCATTATAATGATTTTAGCTGTCAATTTAATTACAATAATAGGGGTAATCACATATTTAATAAAAAGGGATAAGAATGACAAGAATACTGATAATATTGTAAACCAAAAGAAAGCCAAGGATATATAAAGGTATATATATAAAAAGGTGGCTTAATTAAGCCACCTTTTTTATAACTTATATTTATCTGTCTTTTCTTTCTCTATAAATTCCTAGCAAAGAAAGTCCAATAATAATCAAAAGATTTACCCAACCAAAATAATTACCAAGTTTATAGTAAGGAGTCTCTACCCTATGAGGAATATTTAACTTTCCTGTATGAGACCAAGTCTCAAATAGAGCAGACTCTACTAATACTCTTCCTTTACTATCTACAATACCACTAATACCTGTATTGGCTACTTTAACCAAAGGAGTTCTATACTCAACTGACCTAAAGATCCCAGCTTGTAGTATCTGCATAGGAGCATGGCTTTCTTCAAACCAGGCTTCATTAGAAATATTGACAATAAAATCTTGTTGGCTATATAATGATCTAACTAATTGAGAATTTAGTATTTCAGAACATATAGGACTTATCCAACTAAAATTATTTATCTCAAACTCCACTTTTTCACTACCATGAGTTAAATTATTCATCCCACTTTGTATAATATCAGGGATCAAAGATGGAAACGGGACATATTCACCAAAAGGAACAAGTTTCAACTTGCTATATCTTTCTATAGGTAATCTTCTTTCATCGAATAAGAAGGCGCTATTTAAGACTTTATCTCTCCCTTCCCCTTCCCTAGCAAAACCACCTATAAATAAAGGAGTTTTTGTTGGTAAATTAAAAGGTAATCTCCTATCTTCATAGTAAGTTCTTAAAATTGCAGTTTCGGGCCAAATTAATAGATCCGATTCATTGTTTACTAGTTCTTCTCTAGTTTGATCAAGCAAGGACTCTGTTATCTCTTTTTGCTTTCTAGGATCCATCTTCAACTCTTGAGGGAAGTTTGGCTGTATTAAACTTATGTTGATACTTTTTCTAATCTCTTCTTCACCCTCTAATACTAAAAAGCCTTGGATAAAGATGATAGCAAATACCAAAGCCCCTGTAAGAAAATAGCGATAATCCTTCTTCTTTATAGATGAAAAAATTAGAGTATTAACTAAAACAATTAGGAATGTTACTAATGACACCCCTCCATAAGAAGCTAGTTGTATTAACTCTGGTATGAAAGCTTGTGAATAGGCCAAATAAAAGAAAGGAAACTCAAGCGAGATCAAAACTCTTATAAATTCAACACCTGTCCACACCACTGGTATTAAGATCAAAAGATGAAGGTCAAATTTTTCCTCTAAGAAACTTAATAAGAAGGAGAATAATCCAAAGTAAAGGGCCAACAATGATGCTCCAAATAAAAAGATTATAAAGTTTATAATCAATGGAAAGCCACTAAACTTCATTAAAGGATAGATTGCCCAATATCCCCCTATAGCTAACAAAGGCACTCCCATAACCCACCCTAAATAAAACGCTTCTTTTCTCCCTCTTTTAGTATCAAAAGCAAAGAGAAATGGGATAAGTCCTACCCAGATCAATAGGGCCAAAACCCTAAATCTAAAGGTTAAACCGATTATAACACCTGATAAAATTGCCAAAAGATATTTTTTCATATAAATGCTCCTTTGCTTATTGTTTAATTGTTAGATTATAAACCAGTCACATACCTTATACAGGTATTATTCAACACTAAAATAATTAATCCTTTGTAAAGTTAAATTTAATAATATGACAAAAGGAGCAACCCAAATATAGGCTACTCCCCTTTATTATATAATTATTCTTTTAAATCGGCAAATAAATGATTTCCAATATACTTCCTACCAACAGTATTCTCAAACATCCAAGTTGCTGTTGCAGTAACAGGGTTATAATAATACAATGAACCATCACTTGGATCCCAACCATTTAAAGCATCTCTAGCAGCTTCATAAGCAGTCTCGTTAGGTGTTAGATCTATCTGACCATCAAGCACTGCAGAGAAGGCATAAGCTCTTCCTCCTGGTCTTTCAAAAACTACTCCTTCTATATCATTAGGAAATTGAGAATCTAACACTCTATTGATTACAACTGCAGCTACAGCTACTTGACCTTTATAAGGCTCTCCTCTAGCTTCAGAATAGACTGTTCTTGCTAGGATATCCATCTCTTCATCTGTTACATTAGAAAGCCTTTGATATGAATTAGAAGGAGCATTAGTAGATTCCTGCTCTTCTTGAGCTGCTGACCTATATGAGTCACTTATTGTTTCTACTTCATCACGGTTAGATAGAAAGGAAAAGAAGAAGACCATCAATAGACCTTTAAGCATAGACATAATTCCACGATTTTCTGTTATTTCATCAAAAGCGTAAGCTGGGGTTGCAAATAAAAGCCCCGAAAACAAAGGAAAAGCTAAAGCAAATACTAATATGAAAGCAATCGACTTATTATACTTCATTAATTTCTTCATCTGCATAACTCCTTCTATAATATTATTTATAATTATGATATTTAAACTGTATAATATACTTCTTCTTAATCTTCTACCCCTATGTATAGGAGCTTTATATATTTATAATTTACTCTTATATTTTCTCTCATTTGCCCTTTGAATGCAAAGGTAAATCTTTGTATTATAGCTAAAGAATTAGCAGATTAAAACTTATTAACTTTAAAATTATCTTATGATCTAATATAGAAAAAGAGGGCTATCACTAGCCCTCTTTTTCTATATTAGATTTTAATATTAAATAATAATGCTTCTTCCTTCTGTAATGTTACATTTAAATATCCATCCTCATAAGTATAATCGGAAGAATAGGAGAACTCCTCTTTTATCTTTGAATCTTTATCAACACCTAGTACTCCAACAGGAATCCTAACCGTACATCTTTTATCTTCTTGAGAAGTTATACTTATATAGGCTCTTTCATCTGTAAAGCGTGCATAAGATAATACATCACCTTCTGCATATAAAATCTTAAATCCACCCCGTTGCAAAACTTCATCCTTCAACTTTAATTGGGCCAACCTTTGGTACAACTCATAGTATCTTTGATCTTGATCCTTCTCATCCCAGACCATAGGGTAACGACAACCTTCCATAGTCTCGATATGTCCATCTAAACCAACTTCATCACCATAATATATATTAGGCGTTCCAGGGAAAGTGAATAACATTATGACTGCTCCCCTATAACCTTCCCAGGAGACATCAGGATTGTTATGGAGTCGATGAATATCATGGCTATCAAAGAGATTAAATTGAAGATAAGCTATCTGATGTGGTAAGCGGGCCAACTTTTGCATCATCATCTTGACCACTTCTTTGGCCCTCTTCTTCTTAGTCTTAAAGTTATACTTTTGATTGTGTACTGATTATAAAAGTAAGTTTCTTCTGAACCATTTTATAATCACCTGCAAATTTTAAGAAATAACTTCCAAATTACTATAATTTTCTTAGAAGTTAAATTTAAGGGCCAACTCTGGTCCAGATAAAGATTGATTAATAACTTTATACCTTCTATACCCAGCTCTTAACTCAAAATAATCATTATCGTAAGAAATTGCAGGAAAAAACTCTCCTATAAAGTTTTTTTCTGATAGAGCAAAACCTAAATCCAAATTTAACTTTAATGGCTTGTCAAAAAATTCAACACCATAAAGATACTTTAATCTAGTTTCACTATCGATTCCAGAGACTCTTTGTAGACCAATCCCACTTCTAAAATCCCATCTTCTATCTTTAGCAAAAGAATAAGTTATTATTCCATCTGTAAAGGATATATATTCATTTCGTGAATAAAGTTCTTCTTTATACTCCACATATGATAATTCAAAGGCAAATCGATCTAAATTTATATTTAATTCTAACCTATTACTTTTTAAATTATTATCAATATAGGCTCTTGCTACCCCCATATCAATGTTAAATCCTTCGTTATCAAGTCTATTATAATTTGGATTGTAACGATATCTTCGTTCAATTCTAGAATAAGGAGCACGATAGGGAAAGGATGTTGTCTTGTAGACCATCTCTAGAAGCCATCTATCAGATGAAAAAAAAGTGTTAATGAAAAGCTCTCTCAAAAACTTTCTAAGATATTGCATATCCTCTCCACTTTCACCCCTTTTAACTTCTTCCTCAAAGTCCCTTAGCCTACTACTCTCTTCTCTTAGTTCTTCTTTTTCTTTTATTTCCTCTGCTTCATCTATCTCTTCAGCAAAAGCTAATGTAGAGCTAAAAATCAAAGTAAATGAGATTAGTATAGTAAAGATAATTCTTTTCACATTAAAGCCTCCTAATAGTTACTTTTGCAAATTTATAAATTAAACTACTAATGATATTCTACTAATCAAAAGGAAACTCCTGCAAAAAGGTCTTTGAGCAGATATCTACTCAAAGACCTTTTTACTATTCAAACTCTACTATATTAAGTTCATCAAATACAAAACTAGCTTCAACCTCAAGATAACTTTCTTATTATTCAACCTCAATAACCACAGGACAGTGATCAGAACCCATAACTTGGGTCAAGACATCGGCATCCTTTACTCTCTCTTTTAACCCTTCACTTACAAAGTGATAATCTATTCTCCACCCTGCATTTCTAGAGCGGGCCCTTGTTCTATAACTCCACCAGGAGTACTTGACTTCGCCAGGATGGTATAGTCTAAAGGTATCCAAGTAGCCTTTATCTAAAACCTTATCTATCCAAGCCCTCTCTATTGGTAAAAATCCAGATTTATTCTCATTTGCTTCTGGATTATTAAGGTCAATTGATTTGTGAGCAATATTATAGTCGCCACATAGTATAACTTCCTTGCCTTCTTCCCTTAATTCTTCACAGTAATCAAGTATGGCTTCATGAAAGTCTAATTTATACTTTAACCTTTCTTCACTACTTCTTCCGTTGGGAAAGTAAACACCTACTAAAGTAAAATCAGGATAATGGGCAGTTATAAGCCTTCCTTCGCGGTCAAACCTCTCAATTCCAATCCCATTACTAACCTCTAAAGGCTCTTGCTTTGAATATAAAGCAACACCGCTATACCCTTTTCTCTCACCATAGTTAAAGTATGAATAGTATCCATCAATCTCCTTTAAATCATCATCAATCTGATCAGGCTGTATCCGAATTTCCTGCAAGCATAAGATATCTGGATTCTCATCTTCTACCCAATCTAAGAACCCTTTCTTCTTTACTGCTCTAATTCCATTTACATTCCACGAATATATCTTCATTATCTATTCCTCCTGCTGTATTAAATTGAGCTTACGCTTTATTACTATATTTCTATACTAATTTAACTTTTCCTGCAAAGAAAAAGATGCCCCTTTTATCTGGGTACATCTCTTCTTACCTTATTAAAAAACTATTTAATTAATGTATTGTATTTATTTCTTCAAGAAAGGGTCTTTCCGTAACGCCTTAAGCAATGAGATACAGGCTAAGACCATTACTATTGTAAAAGGAAAGGCTGCTGCAATAGAGGCTATCTGTAAGGTCTGTAGACCTCCTGCTACTATTAGGGTTAGGGCCAACAGCGATTGAACCACTCCCCAAGTAACCTTTCTCTTAGTTGTAGGCCTTAAATCACCATTTGAAGACATCATCCCCAAAACAAAAGTTGCTGAATCAGCTGAGGTGACAAAAAAGGTACAAAGAAGAACTACTGCAACAAAGGAGATTAATCTTCCTAAGGGATAATGATTAACCACTACAAAGAAGGCCGTCTCTGTCACCTCTACAGCTTTAGAAGCGATCTCTAAACCTAAATCTATGCCTAAAGTTCCAAAGGTAGCAAACCAGATAAAAGAGCCTAAAGATGGAATAACTGTTACTCCAATTATAAATTCTTTTATCTTTCTTCCTCTAGATATTCTAGCAATGAAGGTTCCAACAAAAGGAGCCCAAGCTATCCACCAAGCCCAATAGAATATAGTCCAATCACCTATCCAGGTATTATCCCCAAAAGGTCTAATATGAAAACTCCTTCTTACTACATCACCAAGATAAGCACCAAAGTTATTAGTAAGAGCATTGACTATCTTTACCGTTGGCCCTAATATTAGGGCCAATACCATAAGTACTAAAGCTATAATCAAATTTGTATTAGATAATATCTTAATCCCTTTATCCAAACCACTTACAGCTGAAATCATAAATAATACAGTGACAACTCCAATTATTAATAACTGTATCACCGTGTTTTGGGGGAGACCAAATAAATAATTAAGACCACTATTTATCTGCAATGTACCCAAGCCTAAAGATGTAGCTACACCTGCTACTGTAGCACAGATTGCTAAGATATCAATCAGCTGACCTATAATCCCCCCTGCTCTCTTCTCACCAATCAAAGGGATAAAGATACTACTTACTAAACCAGGTTTTCCTTTTCTAAATTGAAAGTAAGCTAAAGCTAAAGCCAAAATACTATAGTTGGCCCACGGGTGAATCCCCCAGTGGAAGAAAGATGTCCTAAGGGCAAAGTTAGCAGCCTCTGCTGTTCCGCCAGTTAAATTAGGCGGGTTAACAAAATGATTTAAAGGCTCAGCAACACCCCAAAAAACAAGACCAATCCCCATACCTGCACTAAATAGCATTGCAAACCAAGATACATTACTATATTCTGGTCTTGAATCATCTTCGCCCAATCTAATCTGCCCATATTTACTAAAGGCTATTATTAAAGTAAAGGTTACAAAGAAGAACATAGACATTAAATATAGCCACCCAAATCTAGTTACTAGAAATTCAAAGAGACCATTAGCAACCATATCAAAATTATTTGGGGCAAAGACACCCCAAAACACCACTAAAAAGACTATAATAACCGATACATAAAACACCAGATTACTTTCCTCATTCTTTTTATTCATTTTACCACTCCATTTCAACGACTTTTAGAATAATTATACAGTATCTCTTAGTATTAAATAATATTAATTTGAAAACTCCTTCTTAGTATCCCCCTCTTTTCTCTAAAAATAGCCTTCCTAATCTTAACATAAAAGCGCTAGCAATGCAAACAAGTCAATATTCTTATGGATTCTCCTCTCTGATCCAATATAGTTTGATTTTTATTATTCCTAAAAAATCTTCGCGAGGTTGATAAAGATACTTATCTTCTCAAAATCTACTAAGGCTAAAAGCAAGATTAAAGGTTAGCATTAAAAATATAATTAAAAATAAAACGACAATTTATGCAGGAAAATCTATTATTATACCTAATTATTTTAAAAGAAAGATATAAATTTAGAGGAGGAGTATTAGATGAGTTTAAAGAAAGAAGCTTTAAAATTACATAAGGATAATAAGGGAAAGCTTAAGGTAATAACTAAAGTGAAGGTAGAAGATGAGAAGGATTTATCTTTAGCTTATTCTCCAGGAGTAGCAGAGCCTTGCTTAGAAATTGCTGATGATGAAGATTTGATCTATGATTATACAAATAGAGGAAACTTTGTTGCAGTAGTTAGTAATGGTAGCGCAGTATTAGGTTTAGGAAATATTGGGGCCAAAGCTTCTATGCCAGTTATGGAAGGAAAGGCCGTCTTATTTAAAGAATTTGGAGGTGTAGACGCCTTTCCTATCTGTTTAGAGGAAGAAGATCCTGAAGAGATTGTACAGATTATTAAGAAGATGGGCCCTACTTTTGGTGGAATAAACTTAGAAGATATAAAGGCGCCTGAATGTTTTTATATTGAACAGAGATTGAAAGAAGAGATGGATATTCCAATCTTCCATGATGATCAACATGGAACAGCTATTATTACTCTAGCTGGATTAGTAAACGCCTTAAAGATCGTTAATAAGAAAATAGAAGATATTAAGGTTATAGTTAATGGTGCAGGTGCTGCTGGAGTTAGCATAATTAAATTATTACTCTCCCAAGGTGTTAAGGATATTAAGGTCTTAGATAGCAAAGGAGTTATCTTTGAAGGTCGTGAAAATTTAAATGAAAGTAAAGAGGAGTTAGCTAGGATAACTAATCCTAATAATGAAAAAGGAGATTTAGCTCAAGCAATGGTTGGAGCTGACCTATTTATTGGGGTATCAGTTGCTAATGTTGTAAGCAAAGATATGGTTAAATCGATGGCTAATGACCCTATACTCTTCCCTATGGCCAATCCAGTGCCTGAGATATTACCTGAGGACGCTTATGAAGCTGGGGCCAAAGTTGTTGGGACAGGACGTTCTGACTATCCAAACCAAGTTAACAATGTAATGGCTTTCCCTGGTATCTTCCGTGGAGCTTTAGATGTTAGAGCCAAAGATATAAACGAAGAGATGAAAGTGGCTGCTGCTTACGCCCTAGCAGAGTTAGTAAACGAAGATGAGCTTAATTACGATTATGTAATTCCAAAACCCTTTGACAATAGAGTTGGCCCGACAGTAGCAGCTGCTGTTGCTCAAGCTGCTATTGAGAGTAATGTAGCAAGAGTAGAGATAAGCTATGAAGAAGAGTTAAAAAGAGCTAAAGAGTTAATGGGATAATATATGGAGAAAAATAACCACTAAATAAAAAAAGTGCCCTAGGGCACTTTTTTTATTTAGTGGTTAAGTCTTTTTTTACTACTTTTTCATCTTATATTTAAAGTAAACTCCTGCTAAAGGTGGAAGAGTTACATTGATAGAATGGTCTCTATAATTCCAAGAATATTCTTCTGAATAAACTCCGCCTTCATTACCTACATTACTACCCCAGTAAGTAGCTGAATCAGTATTTAAGATTTCTTCATAATAACCTTCTTTAGGAACCCCTACCCTATAATTTTCTCTAACGACAGGAGTAAAGTTAAATAAGCAGATTATGAATTCATCAGGGTTTTCTCCTTTTCTAATAAAAGAAAGAACACTATTAGCTGCATCATTACATTCTATCCATTCAAATCCTGCTTCATTAAAATCTATCTCCCATAATGGAGAATTTTCAGTATAAACTTTATTTAGATCCCCCATATAATCTAATAACTTCTGATGTGGTTCATACTCTAATAGATTCCAATCTAAACTCTCTGTATCCTTCCATTCATTCCATTGTCCAAATTCTCCCCCCATAAAGAGTAGTTTCTTACCTGGGTGAGCAAACATATAAGAATAAAAGAGCCTTAAGTTAGCAAATTTTTGCCAATAATCACCTGGCATCTTATCAAGCATTGACCCCTTACCATGTACTACTTCATCATGTGATAGAACTAACATAAAGTTCTCAGAGAAAGCATAGACCATAGAAAAGGTTAAATTATCATGGTGATACTTCTTATGAATAGGATCCTTTTCAATATATTCTAAAGAATCATTCATCCATCCCATATTCCATTTCATAGAGAATCCTAAACCATCCAAATAAGTAGGTTTAGTAACACCATCCCAAGAGGTTGACTCTTCAGCAACAGTTATAATCCCTGGATAATATTTATGAGAAATAGAATTGAAGTATTGAATAAATTCTACGGCTTCTAAATTCTCTCTTCCACCATACTTGTTTGGGATCCACTCATCAGCTTCTCGACTATAATCCAAATAAACCATTGAAGCAACAGCATCAACTCTAAGCCCATCTATATGGAATTTATCTAACCAAAAGAGTGCATTGGTAATTAAGAAGTTTTTAACTTCATTTCTACCATAGTTAAATATATAGGTGCCCCAATCTTTATGTTCTCCTAACCTTGGGTCCAAATGTTCATATAAAGCCGACCCATCAAATCTACCTAAACCATGATGATCCTTAGGAAAATGTCCAGGAACCCAATCTAATATAACACCGATATCATTTTGGTGGAATTGATCTATTAAATACATCAAATCTTCTGGTTTACCAAAACGACTTGTAGCAGAAAAGAATCCTGTTACTTGATAACCCCATGATTCATCTAATGGATGTTCTGAAACTGGCATCAACTCTACATGGGTGTAATTATGTTCTTTAACATAATTAACAAGTTTGTCAGCAAGTTCTCTATAAGTTAGGAATCTATTACCCTCTTCAGGAACTCTAGCCCAAGAACTTAAATTCACTTCATATACTGATATAGGTTGATTTGACCAGTTAGTATTACTTCTCTTCTCTAGCCACTTTTGATCCTGCCATTGATACTTATCATCTAAATTATAAACTATAGATGCATTAGCAGGCCTTAATTCGCTATAATTAGCATAAGGATCAGACTTTAATAATATATCATTACTCTTGCTTTTAATTTCAAACCTATAGAGATCTCCTTCTTTTATACCAGGGATAAATATCTCCCAAACTCCTGAAGGTCCTAAAACTCTCATCTGATGAACCCTGCCATCCCAATTATTAAATGGGCCAATTACACTAACCCTTTCTGCCTCTGGTGCCCAAACAGAGAAATGTACTCCATCTACGCTATTATGATTAATTAAATGAGCTCCCATTTTATCATAAATTCTATGATGATTTCCTTCATTAAAAAGGTATAAATCATTTTCTGATAAGACTGGCAAGAAAGAATATGGATCCTTTTTAGTCCACTTTTCTCCAGAAAAACCTTCAATCCCAAAAGAATAATCAAAAATTTCTTTAGACTTAATTACTCCTTCGAAAAGTCCATCCTTATGTATTTTAGTCAATTTAACCTTCTTTTTAAAACAACCAGACTGTAAAAATACATTTTTAGCATAAGGTTCAAAGCTTCTAACTACAACCTCATTATCGTTTAATTTGTGCATTCCTAATAAATTAAAAGGATCTTTTGTACTTGCGTTTACTATTTGAGTTATTTCTTTTTTACTTAAAATCGCCATAGACCTACCCCCATATATACTTATTATTTTTAGATATTTGTAGAAATATAATTAGATTATTTCCTACTTTTTAAAAAATAGATTTAATTAATATATTTCTACTAATTGCTTTTATTTCCCTTTTGAAAAGTTCAAAAAAGCCCTATGGTTGAATCCATAAGACTTAGAAGCATTAATTTCATCTTATTCGACCTGTTTGGGTTTTATTACTAAAATACCAAAAAAATACATACTATTCGCTTATTGATCTCCTTACTCTTTTTGTTAATTCTAGTTCTCTACAATACTTCTCAATATTTTGATGTAGATTATTTATTAAATCTAAATCTCTATTCTCTTTATCAAACTCTTTAATTAACTCATCTTCAATACTTAAAATTAAATTAACATACCTTTTTATTTTTTTATTTATTTTCTTATTATTACACATTTTACCCCTCCTTACATATAAAAATATTAATTTTTAAATAAATAATTAAGATATTCTTATTTTCAAATCAATTTAATTAGAGCTATTAGACTGATTTGGTCTCTTTTTAGAATTATTATCTTTTAATTTATAATATTCTATATAGTAGTAATAATGACCTGCAAAAAAAGNGATTGTTTTCTATAATATTATTAGAAATTTCCCGATAAATTATAGCTATTAATAGATATAATTTAAATCATATTATTTTATTGACTTAAATATATTAATATGGTAACATTAAACTGAAAACTTTAAGGAGGTTAAATTCATATGATAAATTTTAAAGAACTTAATTTACAAAGCTATTCTGAAGAAGAAATTATATTTAAAAGTCGTCGTGATCTAATAAGTGCTATTGAAGAACTTTCTAATGGAAATGATATTGTTATTAGCTATCCTAAAGACAATAAACTTCGTTCTATAGTTCTTATGAATGAAGTAATGGTTAAATTTCGCAATGGTGACATAGCTTTAGTTGCTGAAGAAGAACTTAAATAAAATGCGATATATAGCTTCTGTAAGTTTTCTAAAAATAATTAGGAGGTCATAAGTATTATGTTAGAAACTTTATTTTCATCATTCTTAAGTTTAGGTGCAGGAATCTTATCGATGCTCATTATTCTTTTATTTTTCTTTACTGTACTCTCTAAATGGTACCGGATTGTTCCCCCAAGTGAAGCTCATCTAGTAGTTACACCAAGAAAACGTATGGTCTGTGCTTCAGATGAATCTTTAAGAAAAAATGGAGGAAAGAGTACATACTTCCATATACCAGCTTGGATCCCCTTTGTTGGACGTGCTCTTAGGGTTATGGACATTACCATCAAAGAGTTAATTATTTCTAATCAGGAAACCTATGAGAAGGATCAAGCTCGTTATCTAGTAAACTCATCAACAAAGTATAGAATTGTAGATGTAGAGAAGGCAGCTGAAACCTTTACAACTGATTGTGAGCTTAGAGAACAGTTAGAAGAGATTATTGAGTCTGCTGTTAGAGCCGTTACTGTTAAGTATAGTGTAACTGATGTAAGGGCCAACAAGAAGAGAATGTCTGAAGAGGTTGAAGCAGAGATTAGAGAAGACCTTTCTCATTGGGGGTTGAAATTAATCAGCTTTGCCCTAGTAGACTTTCAAGACACCAAAGATTCAAAGGTTATCTCTAATATTTCTAGAAGACGTGAGGTTCAAATTGAGTCTGAAACAAGAATTGATAATGCTAATAGAATCAAAGAGGCTAAGGTTAAAGAAGCTGAATCTGATCAGTTGGCCCGCGATCGTGAGATTGAAAGAGATGAGGCTATTGCTAAGCGTGAACAGAAAAAGCAGATAGTAATAGCTAAAGAAGAACAGATTGTTGCTGAGGAAGAAA
Organism: Halonatronum saccharophilum DSM 13868; assembly: GCF_000517025.1. Lineage (GTDB taxonomy): Bacteria > Bacillota > Halanaerobiia > Halobacteroidales > Halobacteroidaceae > Halonatronum > Halonatronum saccharophilum. Next base: position 116,849 of record NZ_KI912097.1, on the reverse strand, counting down.
TGAAGGTTAAGAGAATTAATGAAGTTAAACAAGAAGAGATTGAAAAAGAACAGGCTATTATAAAGGCTCAAGCTGAAAAAGAAAAACAGATTATCGCTGCTGCTGCTGAAAAAGATAGAAAACGTATTATAGCTGAAGGTTATGAACAAGAGATGACCTTAGAAGGTAAAGGTAATGCTGCTAAGAAAGTAGCTGAGGCCGAAGCTGAAGCATCTGCCATAGAAAAACGTGGTCTTGCACAAGCTAAGGTTAAAGAAGAGTTGGCTAAGTCACTTAATATGTTTACTGAAGATGCAATTAGAGCTTTAACTGCTGAGCAGGTTGTTGATAAGGATGAAGCAATTGGTGTTGCTCTAGCCGAAGCTCTTAAAGAAGCTGATTTAAAGTTTGTTAATGCTGGAAAGACCAATAACTTACTGGACCTTTTAGGAACTGCCGAAGGTGGAGCAAATTTAGGTGCTATGATTGATACTTTCAAAAAGACAAGCGATACTGACTTTTCTTCATTATTAAATAATTTCTTGGAGAATAATAAAGAGATTGAAGAAAGTACTGTAAAAGTATCTAATAAAAGCGAATAATCCTATTGAAAATTAAAGCCTAAGATATAAAGGGAGGTGCTTAAGCACCTCCCTTTATATCTTCTTTTTTTACTTTAGCCAAGACCACCTTTTGCTTCCAGTATCCCCTCTTAAACCAAAGGAAGGATGAGATTGCACCTAAGGTATTAGCAATTGCTACACCCCACCAAATTCCACTAACTCCTAATTCAAAGTTATGGGCCAATAATCCAGCAATAGGAACTTGCAATATACATAAGGTTAATAAAGAAAAGAACATAGCTGGCATAGTATCTGCTGCTCCCTTAAAAGCACCATTTACTATTCTTAAAGTTCCTATAAACCCAAAGGAGAAGGCAATTATCTTCAGATAATCTGATCCCATCCTTAATACCTCAGGATCATTATTAAATACTTTAACTATAGATTCAGAGAAGATAAAGGTTGTAAGACTAAAGACCATTAATAATATGAAGTTTATTAAGACTGCACTTATAACTACATCTTCAGCCTTTTTACTCTTATTAGCACCTAAATTCTGTCCAACTAACACTGTTGTTGCCCCACCAAACCCTAGCGACAGCATATACACTACCGATAAAATTCTATTTCCTATTCCAAAAGCTGCAACAGCTCTAGTACCAAAGTAAGCTGTCAAGCTAGTCATCAAAGCCATCCCAATTGCTTTTGTTGACTGCTCTAAAGAGGCAGGAATTCCGATTTTAATTATTCTCTTAAGATCAGATAGATTTGGTTTAAAATCTTCTAGACCAAGCTCGACACCATAATCACCACTTAATAAAATTTTCACTCCCATAATAGCAACTATAGTTCTAGCTAAGGTAGTAGCTAAGGCAGCTCCTGCAACTTCTAACCTAGGAAAGGGTCCTACCCCAAATATTAATAATGGATCTAAGATTATATTTATAACTGTTGAGAGAGCCATTAACTTCATTGGTGTTAAACTATCTCCTAGCCCTCTTAATACAGAAGTAAAGACAAAGTATATAAACATAGGTGTTAGTCCAATAAAGATAATATTTAAAAAATCGGTAGCTAATCTCAAAGTTTCCCCTTTAGCCCCCATTATCATTAATATACTTTCATTAAAGAAGAAACCAATAAATGAAAACATTATAGATACTAAAGTAACTAAGATAAGTATTTGACCTGTTAACCTATTGACTCTCTTTTGATCCTTTGCTCCCTTTGCTTGAGCAACTAATGAGGTTCCTGCAATGGTAAAGCCCATTCCAATTGATATTAAAAGAAATATAATGGGAAAAGCTAAAGATATAGCTGCTACTGCACTAGCTCCTAATCTGCCTACCCATATTGTATCAACAATATTATATAATGTATTCATTAAATTACTTAATATCATTGGCCCTGCCAATATAAATAAACTCTTAGTAATGGATTTTTCGCTTAGGTTAATCTCTCTTTTCACCTAGATCAGTCCTTAATAGTTATTTCAAATCATATATATAATTCGAATTATTTTCAGATGAATAATCACAAACCATCTTATCACTAATTTAATTCTATGTCAATTTAGGATTCTAGATCAAATTATTTTATTTTTTATTAGAATTCTATACAAGATCTATTCTTTTCTGCTAATAAATATTATTTAATGTTATATATTACATGTTTATCTTAGTTAATTTTCTTTTATATCCATAATTGACTAAGTGTTAAGTAAATGTACTTATAAAAAAAGAGTTAGCGGCTCTATTTTGGCCCTAACTCTTTTAGAAATTTAAATTCTAATCTACCTCATCTATAATATCTATGCTATGATTCTTCGATAAATCAATTTCTAATTGGTCATAGTCTAAGCTAGAAAACTTCAATAGTCTAATTACAGGCCTTAACTTGGCCTCTTCATTAACCCTTACTACTACTGCTTCGCACCCTATATTTAGCTTTACTTTAGTTCCTACTGGATAAGGAACTATCATCTTTAGAAAGTGTCCAACTAACTCTCTATCCATTTTATTTTCAGTAAAAGCAGCATAAAGATATTCAATTACCTCTTTTACTTTGATTGAATCTCTATATACTCTATTATTTATCATTGCATCAAAAACATCTGCAATTGCTACAATTCTTCCCCCTTGGTCTATAAACCTTTTTGTAATGCCTTTAGGATATCCCGATCCATCACACCTTTCATGATGTTGATAAGCTATTCTAGCAGCTACTTCTGGAATATCTGGTTGTCTACTTAATATTTTATAACCATATAGAGAGTGCTTCTTAACTTCTTCAAATTCTTCTTTAGTTAGACGCCCTGGTTTATTTAAAATATCGGCAGAAACCATAGCTTTACCAATATCATGCAAGAAAGCTCCTAACCCTAACATTTTCAACATTTTACGATTATAATTGAGTTTCTTACCAATAACTAAAGAAAGAATAGCTACATTTGTTAGATGGAAGAACAATTCATTTTTAAGAGATCTGACAATTTGTAAATTTTCAATTAGATCATCATTATCAGATATGCCATCAATTATATTTTCAATCATTTTAATTAAATCATTAATTTCAGATTCATTTAGCTTACTATCACCTGAATTAATCTTTTTAATACATCCTCTTGCAATGATTCTAGCTTCTCGCTTTATTTTTTTAGGAACTAGTTTTTTATTATTTCTTTTATTTGTATACTTTTTGCTTTCTTTTTTTGTCTCCTTCTTTTCTTCAATATATATATATTCTAAATTCAAATTCTTTAATTTATTAATATAACTTTTATTTAATTTACTTCCTTTACGTAATAATAAATTTCCATAATGATCATAGACTTCTTTGGCTAAAACGTCACCTATCTTCAACTCTTCAACACTAGATAAATACACCTTTAATCCCCCCTTAGATCCTGATAAGATGAAAAGTAAAAATAACTAAGTAGTATTTAATCTTCTCTGTTTATAAAAAAACTCCTTCTTCTAGCTAAAGATTACTTAAGTAGAATAGAAATTTAGCACTGAAAAGAATATATTGAATAAAAAAACTTGCTGAACCTAAATGCTTCTTATTAAGTTTACTAAATACAAAAAGCCAATAACCAGTAATTAATTACTGGTTATTGGCTTTTTAATACCATAACTTTTTCATTTTATCTCTAATTTTATCTCTAGAAAGTTCTTTAGGCAAAAGGTTTATAGGAGTACCTTCTCTCATTGCTGCAGCTAAATTATAAAATATTTGATTTTTATGATCAAAGCTCTTAATTAAATTCTTTATCTCTTCTCGTTTAGTCTCTCCATCATAAGGGCATGAACTTTTAACAGCTTTATAGCCTGTAAATTCTTCTGCTTTGATAATATTTTCCTCTCTTAAATATAATAGAGGTCTAATTACATAAATATCACTATTACTTAAATAGCTTTTTGCTTGGAAGGTTTTGATCTGACCTGAGTAAATTATACTCATCAAGAAGGTCTCTACTATATCATCATAATGGTGACCATAAGCTACCTTGTTAAAGCCTTTTTCTTGCATATAATTTGATATAATTCCTTTTCTAAAGTAAGCACACTTAGCACAAGGGTTCTTAGTTTCTTCAGCTAAGATTATTTTAGAAATATTACTCTTTACTATCTGATAAGGTATATCTAAACTTTTACAATAACCCTTCATTTGAGAAAAGTCTGCATCTTTATTGAACTCTAAGTCAATGGTTATAGCACTTATATTAAAGTTAATGCTCATACTCTGCTGAAATGCCTTCAAAGCATATAATAAAAAGCCACTATCTTTTCCGCCTGAAAAGCCAACTAAAATATTGTCTCCTTCTTCGATTAAGTCAAACTCCGCTATTGCCCGCGCAATTCTACGATTATAGTACTTTGGTAATGATAATTTCATATTTATTCCTCCTCCTTAATTCTTTAATTAGCGCAAGTGTAAGATTTAAAAAATAAAAAATTAAAGGCTAAGTTTTTAAATTTTATAGAAAAAATGATAGCACACTAGGTGCTATCATTTAATAGGTTATTAGTTTTGTGCCAAAAACCTCCATAGTTCATCTGAAGGAGCTTTTTTTATCAGAAGGTCACCTTCATCCCTTACTACTCTTCGTTCATCCTTAGTAAGTTTACCGATAATTGTAGCCTTTATCCCAGCTTTCTCTAACTCTTCAACAAGTTCTTTTCCACGTTCAGTAGTTAAGATCATCATCCCAGATCCAATTAAAGAGTATGGATTAATATCTAACTTTTTAGCAATAATCTCTGTTGCAGAATGTAAAGGAATTAGATCCTGATATATCTCAAATCCAGATTCTGCAGCAACAGTAAGTTCAAACAAAGAACCATATAGCCCACCTTCAGTTACATCATGCATAGAGTTGACCTTGAAGTTGGCCCCGATTAAACCTTCAGGCACAACACTTAATTCTTCACCTAACTCTTTTGCCTGCGTTAGTAGGTCTTTATCGATACCTAAGCCAATCAACTTATCCCAAAAGTCAGTTGCTAAGATAGCAGTTCCTTCTAAGCCGGTCCACTTGGTGACAACAATGTCATCACCGATCTTAGCTCCAGAAGAAGTAATATAAGCATCTTTGGCCGCTTTACCGATAGCTGTACAGACGACTAAAGGCTGATTTACGATATCTGTAACCTCAGTATGTCCTCCTAAAATATCTATACCTAAATCCTGTGCTGCTTTATTAATATCTTTAATTATCCCAACTACTTGATCTTCTGTTGTATCAGGAGGAACCAGTAAAGCTTGCTGAATACCTATTGGCTTTGCTCCATTAGCTGCAATATCATTGCAAGCTACGTTAACTGCTAAAGATCCCATTCCTTCTTTTACTCCAGTTATAGGATCGGTAGACATAACAGCTACAAATTCTCCAAAATCGATAACTGTTGAATCTTCACCAATCTTTGGCCTAACTAAGACCTCTGAACGGTTTGCAGATAGTTTATCTAAAATTAACTCCTTTAAATTACCAATATCAATCTTACCTGCCTTCATAAATTACCACCTTCAAATCAGATTATTTAGAACAAATGGTCTAACACCCGTTTGTGCTGTGAGCTTTGAGCTATGTGCTAAAGATTTAAAGACCTTGATTCATAACTAATGATACCTTCTAATTTATTATCCTTCAATATCTAAATCATTTAATACTTCAGTCTTTAATAGGGTAAATAGTACTGGGAAGGCTATTACTGCTCCCATAAGTGATTGAATTACATTCCAGCTTATACTCTGTAATGGTACAATAAGACTTCCTACCATAATTCCTTCAGCAAAATAATACCCTATTATCATCCAAGTAGCTCCTACAAGTACACCTAATATATGCTTAGCTTTTATTTCTGTATCTTCTGTACCGTTATAAGCGACCTTGCCTATAATTAAGCCCATAAGTCCTTTGATAATTAAAGTAAAGGGTGCCCATTGACCAAATCCAGATAAGATATTTGCCAAAGCAGAACCAATACCTCCTGCTAAAGCTCCAAATTTCCAACCAAATAAGATAGCAGTTAAATAGATCATGCTATCTCCTAAGTGTATATAGCCACCTGTACCTGGCATTGGAATATTGATAACCATAGTCGCAATTGCTACTAACCCAGTTAATAATCCTCCTAAAGCTAACTTCTTTGTATTGTTCATCTGTGTTCTCCCTTCAACTTGAATTTTTACTTATATATAATAGCATAAAAATATAGTGTTGTCAAAAACTTGTTTTATTGATATTATTATAGTTTTTTACTCTTTTTAGATTAAAAATCTACAAATTCAAAAGTAAGCTAACTTTCCTTTTTAACTTTTTTTATTATCTGAATTTTATTATAATGTTATTTTTTATAGATTATTATTCTTTTTCTTTGTGGAATTTCTTTGTTATTTTGAATTAATCTACATATAATAAAAAACTTTCATTAGGTTATTATAATAAATGTGACAGAAAGGAGGTGTTAAGTTAAATGACAGTTGGACAAGATCTACACCAAGCTCTTAATGGATTAGAGACTGCTAAGGTTACCTTAGAAGGTTTTGCTCAAGATACTGATGACCAAATGGCACAAGATATGTATCAACAATGTGCTCAAGAGGTACAACATGTTGTACAACAACTAGAAAATCGTACTAATTATGTTGAGGAACAGGAACCTCAATTTAAGCAAGGTACTAATGTACAAGAGCAAAATCAACAGCAATAATCTCTCTTCTTAAATTCAAAGATGGATCTTAGGAATCTAGCCCTAAGATCCATCTCTTTTTGAATATATTTTCTCCTTTTAAACCAAAATATATCTTATAGATAATAATTATAAAGGAGAATAAATATGTTTAATATGCTTAATGTTATAATTTCAATAAGTATAAAACTATTAGTAAGCTTATTTATAATAGCTTTTTTAATAACTTCAACTTATTCCTTATATGGAATATTCTCTAACTTTCAATCATGGAATGATTTAGTTATACACCTTACTAATCTTTTAACTAAACTGCCTAGATTAAATGCCCTTGTTTTAAGTTAAAGATATAACTTAATCTCTAGCTTTATTGACTAGATCAACAATTACTGGAATAAGGGCCAACTGCATTGCAATACCAGGTAATTCCCCCGGGAGATTTGCTGCAACAAGTACTAAAGGATTAGCAAATTCACCGATAAATAGAACAAATATTGTTCTATATACTAATCTACCTACTAGCATAGCAATTATTAAGTTTATATTGATATGAACCTTCTTGTATAATAGACCAGTAATCAGTCCAAAGACGGCTAATTCAACAACCATTAAAGGCATAATAGGTATAGGTGGTCTACCTGTAATAAAGAAGTTTACTAAAGGTGATAATCCTCCTACTGCCATTCCATAAACAGGGCCAACGATAAAACCGGCTAATAAAGCTGGAAGGTGCATAGGTAAAAATATGTTACCTCCTACCCCAGAGGCATGAAAAGCATAAGGTAATATGATACCTAAAGCCAATAAAATACCACTTTGAGTTAATTTTTTAAGCTCCATTGTTTCCCCTCCCTTCTCTTTTATGTATTCTTATTCTTTCTTAGATTTATAATTAATCATATTTATAATAATTCCTTCTTATCTTATCGGTTTATTTGTAAAAAAATCAAATTTATTATATAGTAATTTATAGTGTTACTAAAACAGCCAATACTTAAGAAGGAATTTTTAGAAATTATATTTGCTGCCCAAAAGAGGAGGAAGATTTATGGAAATGAATAAGAGAACTAAAAATCTAGGTGAAGAAGCTATACTTCCCCTATTAATTAAGTTATCATTACCAGCAATAGTAGGTATGGCTATCCAAGCTCTATATAATGTAATAGATAGTATTTACATAGGAAGATTAAGTACTGAAGGATTAGCAGCCTTATCCCTATCTTTTCCTATACAGATGGTTTTAATAGCATTGGCTGTAGGAACGGGAATTGGTGCCAGCTCTTTGATCTCTAGATCCTTAGGGGCCAATGATACTAAAAAAGCCAATAATGTAGCAGTCCATGTTATGATAATAACACTACTTTATGCTTTAATTATTGGAGTTATTGGTTTCTTCTTTTCAGAAGAATTATTTTCCTTCTTTAGCAATGATCCTAAGTTAATTGAATTGGGTGTACCTTATATTAGGATAATTATGACTGGATCTTTGGCCCTTTTCTTTCCGATGATAGCTAATAGTATCTTACAGGGAGAAGGAAATACTATAGCCCCTATGCTTACCCTATTAGTTGGAGCTATTTTAAATATTATTATAGATCCGCTATTAATTTTTGGCCTTGGCCCTTTTCCAGCTCTAGGAATAAAAGGAGCAGCTTACGCTACAGTGTTGGCTCGGATTATAAGTGGACTTTTTATTGGATATATAATCTTTAGTGATAAGAATCAGATCAAGGTAAGCTTAAAAAACTTTAAACTAGATTGGGAAGTAATAGTTGAAATTTATCAGGTAGGCTTACCGGCAATAGTTATGCAACTGCTTGCCAGTATTATGATTGCAGGAGTAAACATTATTGTAGAAGTTTATGATCCAATAGCTGTTGCCGTAGTAGGTATTTACTTTCGTTTACAATCCTTTGTCTTTATGCCCGTTTATGGACTAAAGCAAGGTTTTTTACCCTTATTTGGCTATAACTATGGTCATAATAAGCCTAAAAGAATGAAGGAGGCAATACAGTGGACAATTTTCGTGGCTTTTCTTTTTACTACAGCAGGGTTCTTATTATTTCAATTCTTCCCTAGCAGGTTAATACTTCTCTTTAATAAAGATGAAAGGTTATTAGAGATTGGTATTACTGCTTTAAAAAGGATAAGTTTGGCCTTTCCTTTGATTGGTCCTGCTATAGTTGGTTCATCAATCTTTCAAGGGCTAGGAAAGGGGCTACCTAGTTTAATCATCTCTTTTTTAAGGCAGATAGTACTTTTACTTCCTATTATGTACCTTTTAGGACGTTTTTATGGGTTGGCCCCTCTCTGGTTTGCCTTTCCTATATCAGAATTAATATCAGTAATAATTATGTCTTTTTTATTAGCTAAGGAATTTCGCAGGATATTCTAATACTCCTTAAAATATTCTATATTGAGCTTTACTCTATCTCCATCTTTTAAAGGCTCAGTCAGTTGAGCCTTCTCTCCGTTTTTCTCAATTACTAATTTTCCACCTAAAGTAGTAGGAATTTGATAATTAATATGATCTAAAAGTTGGTTTAACCTTATCCCTTCACCTTCTAATTCAATCTTATCACCATTACTTATAAAATCCTCTATACTAGCCTTTTGACCATTTTTAAAGACTTTAAAATCCTTACTTGGAACTCTTAAAGCCCTATCATTAAAACTTATATTTATCTCACTTCCAATTTTATCTTCACCTAAAATATCCTTTATCTTTACTTCAATCTGTTCTAATCTCTTGAAGGTTACCTTGTCGCCTTCTTCTACTTCATAGTCTAGAGTAACTTCTTTATTATTAATCTTAAGATCATATGCCTTCATTCTATATATCTTATTTTCACCATTTAAGGAGTAGGATAACTTTCTCTCTTTTAAACCTCTAAGAGAGATGCCTAAAACATCTTCAATTACCTCTCTTATTGATTGGATCACCCTATATTCTATCTTATCTCCATCTGAAATTTCCTCTTCTAAGCTAGCTAAATTGCCATTTCTATAATAGATTGGAGCAATTGTTTCTTTCTGACCATTTATAATTATATCACGACTTGGTAGGTCACTGACGATATCCTTTATTTTGCCTGTTCCATTTTCTCCTTTAGAACCAAGCTTTACTTCGATTCTATCTCCTTCTTTTATTATCTCATCAATTCCTTTCTCTTCCCCATTAACTAATACCTGCCCACTTTCTCCTAAGGTACCTCTAATTATCTTTAACTGTCCATTAACTTCTGCTGTTATAGCTAAGCCTGGTCTTGCTTTGAGTGCATTAATTTCAACTTCTCCAGCAAGTAAGGCATCAGAGACCTTTGGATTTGTTAATGTGAATAAATGAAGTTTGTCTCCATTGAGGGTTATATTTGTGAAGTTAGCTCTGCTTTTATTCTTCATTGAACTTACAGCTATACCAAAAGGAGTTATGGATTGAGTCCCACTGATGTTTTTGATCTTACCTTCAATGCCCTTAATTTCTTCTCCGTCTTTAATACCTACTCTATTAATAGGGAGATTTAATTTAGAGGCTAATTTTTCCTTTAATAGAGGTGTTAAACTCCCTCCTCCAATACAGATAACGGCCTGAGGTTTCTTCCCGTTTAGTTCTAAAATTGAATCACCAATTAATCGGGCCAACTCCTCTACCTTATTTTCTATACTCTTTATTATTTGATCAGTAGGAATTTTGACCTTCTGATCTAAGATATCTTTCATTTCTACCTCTTCTTCTTCAACTAGTTTTCTTTTAATACTCTCAGCAGTATTATAATCTACCATATAAGCTTCACAGATAGCTTCTGTCATTTCATCTCCTGCCACAGGTACCATATCATAACCAATTATAGATCCATCTCTAGTAATAGCGATATCAGAGGTTCCTGCTCCTATATCTACCAAAGCTAAGTTGAAGTTATACATCTGCTGAGGAACTATTACATTAGCTGCAGCAATTGGCTCTAAAGTTAAATGGTTAACCTCTAAATCAGCTTGTCTAATAACTGTCAATAAAGAATCTACAACAATTCTTGGCAGGAAGGTGGCTATTATATCTATTTCGATTTTTTTGCCACTTTGACTTAATAAACTTCCTACTCTAATTCCATCTAATAATGTTTGTACAGGTGTATAACCTACAAAGTGATAACCGCTAGCTTTATCTTTATCCTCTCCTGTAGAAAGCTTTTTTTGAGCATCTTGAATTGCAGTAAATTCTAAAAGCTTTATATCATCCTCATTTATCTCTTTTTTGTTATCAAAGTCTATTTGATGGTGACCGGTTAATGTTTTTAAAGCCCGACCTGCGGCTGCAATACCTACTTTATTTAATTCAACGCCTGCCTTTTCTTCTAAACTTTCTTTGATTATCTTTACTTGCTTGGCAACCTCACCGATATTATGTATTTGACCATCTAACATTGATCTGTTTTTATGTTCAACTACCTTTGAATATCTCAGTATTAGATTATCACCTACCTTTTCTAATAAAGCTCCTACTACAGTTCTAGTTCCAATATCTAATGCAAAGATTAAATTTTCTTTTGATTTCATAACTCCTCCTCCTCCTCCTCATCCTCATCTTTAGCTCTTTGATAATTTATACTAATTCTAGGTGAAATTGAAAAGTAATTTCCTGCTCTTTGAAGGTCCTCCACATAGTATTTAACCTCCCACCTTTGGGCAGGATCTTGATCTTTAAAGAAATCTGTATTTACTTTTCCTCTGATAAATTGTTCGCTTAGTAAAACGCCTTTACCTTCTTCATTAAATAAGGCAATATGTAAGCCTCTATAACTTTGGTTCTGTGAGCTACTATCATTCCACTTTAGATTAATTTCTTTAATAACCATTCCTTCAAAAATTTCTCTATCTGAAAAATCCCATACTCCAATATTTGACCAATTATTAGGGTGATAGATTACCAAATTATTAGGTTTACTCTTAACAGAACTTAAAACACCTTGGCCCCAAACAGGAAGAGTAGATAGATTTATAAACAAGATCATTAATAATGTATATGATTTAATTTTCAATCTCAGATCCCTCCTAAATATTTAGATACAGTAATTGTTCATTTCTTATTTGATTTTTATCAGCCACCTGTCACCTAATATATTTATTTAGTCTTTTATTCTTAATCTCCTGCTAAAAGCTTAGATTAATTAAAAGCGAAGCATCTGCTTCGCTTTTCTTAGTTTGCTATATCTTTTTATAAATAAAAGCACTATATGGATCTAAATTTAAATTCTTTACTCTTCCATCTCCCTTTAATAATCTAACACCTAATACTTTCTCTATCCCCTTATTTATAGTTATATCATCGACTTCTTTTATATCAGCAATTTTAACCCAATTCTCTCTATCACATATAGGTAATTTTACTTTAACCCTATCTCGTTCAAAGTTTATCAGTACTATAATTTCCTCTTTAGCACTTCTAACCTTCCACCCAATAACCCTTTTTCCTTTTCCCTGACTTTCTTTCAACCAAGGGCCAATTAACCATTGAAATTCCCCTGTGTCAATAGGATTATATCCACTGATTCGCAAAGCATCATATTTCTTACGAAGGTTAATAATACCTTGAGCCCAACGATAAAAATCATTATATTCAAATTCAGGACAGTTAGGATCGGGAGTTATCTTATTTATATCAATCTTATTAGCTTCACGGTTGACTCCAAATTCTTGGCCCATATAAATCATTGGTTGGCCCAAAGCTACCATAGTTGCAAAAAGAGCCAATCTTGCTTTTCTATCTTTAATATCACAGTTGATTATATCATTAGTTTCTATTTCGAACTTTATACTGGTTTCATCGTGGCTCTCACTATAATTAATTACATTATTTGTATGAGAGGCAAATTGATTTTTAGAGAAGTAGAAGATATCGCCTAAGTTATCTGGACTATCATCCCAATGATTTCTAAATTGGCCCTCTCTTAGAATGGCTTTTAGTTTATCATGGAATATATCACTCCATTGAGCATATCCATTAAAACCATCAAAGTTTAGGTCAGGTTGATTGGGTAGATTCTCGACTATCATAACTGCATCTCTTTTAAATCCTTTATCTCTAATTTCATCCTGTAATCTATATAATAATCTATGATCCATATAATTTGTATGGGTTGCATCAAACCTAAATCCATCTATATGATATTCTTCAATAAATAATTTACAAGAATCTATGAGCATATTATCAACTTCAGCTTTGCCAGTAGCTAAGCGATTTCCCCATTGAGTTGCCCCAGAAAAATAAAAACCACCAGGATCTGAACCATCATCAATCAATTTCCACAAAGGATTGAAATCATTTGACGTGTGATTAAAGACCTGATCTATTATTACTGCTAAGCCATAGTTATGTGCTACATCTACTAGTTCTCTAAAATCATCTGGTCTCCCAAAGTCCTTTTCTACAGACATAAATGAGCAAGGATCATAACCTAAACCAAAGGAACTCCAAGCTTCTGAAGTTGGCATAAAGGCTAATGCTGTGACTCCTAAGTTATTAAAATACCCTTCTTTAATTCTCTTTGTTACCCCTTTAAAAGTACTCTGTTCCTCTAAAGATATATCTGAATCTTGATCTGTAAATCCATATACATTTAATTCATAGATTATTAGGTCTTTAATATCTGGTGTATTCCACTCTTCATCACTCCACTGAAACTCTGTTGGGTCTACAACTACGCAGTTTTCCATCCTATAATCACTACTATATAGTCTGGTATATGGATCATAAACAAAGCCTTCATTCCCTTTTGTTCCCCCTTGTACATAAAACTTGTATTCTACTTCCTCTAAGGATGAATTTATATCTTCTTTCATTACCCTAGTCCACCAGATATTTGGGTTATTATAATAACCACGATAAAGCTTCATTTCGATAAATTTATCTTCTTCTTTACAACGTCTTCCATGAATCTTATAAGGAGCTTTAAACCCGTTAATATTAGAAGCTAAATACACCTTTGCAGCCCTTGGATGAAAGAAAGCAAAACTTATTGATCCATCTAAAAGTTTGTGTGCTCCTAAAAGTGAGTTCGTTTCTAAACGAGATATATCAGTATTTGGTAGGTAAAAGTTTTCTTTAGGTATTAAATCTTTAATTTCATTATATATATCTTTAATATCTCCTACTGCTGCTTCTGGTCTAACACTATAGATATTATGCCACCCTGCCTTACACCAGATCTCATCTCCAAAACCAGTATTATAAAAACGGTTACTCTTATCTCCTTCCCAAACTATATTCTTTCCCCCAATATCTTTAAACTTAAAGTTAAAAGCACTTCTATTAATTTGAAGATCATAATATGGGCCAAAATCATCACTCCCACTTGGTCTTAATTCTTTTTTTATTAGACCTGTACCCTCCTGCCAAACCCATAGTATAGGTTCTGTGAAGTTATTATTGTTATCATAATGTATTCTAAGCTTAATTCTCATTTTATCTTCCCCCTTTTTTAAAGGTTATCTATCATTATATTATTGACTAAGGATTAATAAAATATTAATATAGAAAGAAGAGGTGATTTTGGATGAAGTTAATTGATCTACATTGTGATACGATAAGTAGAATCTTTTATGAAAGTGGAGAATTGAAAGCAAATGATTTTCAAGTTGATCTAAATAAATTAAAAAAAGGTGGAGCAATAGCTCAGTTTTTTGCTTTATACTTAGATTTAAAAGAAGAAGAATCCCTTAATAATGATCCTTCTAAGACCTGCTTAAATATGCTTGATCTTTTTTATAATGAAATTGAAAAGAACAGTAACGATATTGCCTTGGCCCGTAATTATTGCGATTTAAAGGCAAACTCTAAAAAAAATAAGATTTCGGCATTTTTAACAATTGAAGAAGGTGGAGTTTTAGGAGATTCGCTTTATAATCTAAGAAACTTTTATAGGTTAGGAATTAGATTGATAACCCTTACTTGGAATTATCCTAATTCTCTAGGGTATCCAAATTCAGATAATAAATTTAGAGATACAGGGCTGACTCCCTTTGGTAAAGAGGTAATAAGAGAAATGAATCGTTTGGGTATCTTGATTGATGTTTCCCATCTATCTGATGGTGGTTTCTATGATGTTGCTCAGCTCTCTTCTCAACCTTTTATTGCATCTCACTCCAATGCCAGATCACTTAGAGACCATTCCCGAAATTTGAGTGATCAAATGATTAAAATTTTAAGTAATAAGGGTGGAGTTGTTGGGATAAACTTTGCTTCTGACTTCTTAATCGGTGGTGAGAAGAGTTATATTAGAGATATTATTAGACATATTAAGCATATTAGAGATACTGCTGGAATTGAGGTAATAGCCCTAGGTTCTGACTTTGATGGTATCTCCTCTAAGCTAGAGATTGAGAATATTGGTCAAATGAATAAACTCTATTATGCTCTTAAAAAAGAAAAGTTTAGCGAAGATCAGATCGAAAAAATCTTCTTTAAGAATGCCCAGCGGGTCATTCGAGAAGTTTTGTGAATTTAAGAAATAATATTATTCTTTACTTAAAATTCAACTATCTATCTTCAATGCATCTTGGGGGCAGATTTTTATACACTTTTGGCAGTGGAGACAGTCTAGGTCATTGTTCTTAGCTCTGTCAAAAGAATGGGGCTTTAAGTCCATTTTACAACCTTTCTCACATAAGTTACACTTATTACACTTCTCTTCTTTTACCTGTACACTCTGTACTTTCACATCTATATTCCTTTTACATAAGGTTAAAAAAGTCGCTAGAGACCCCATAGGACAGAATTTGCACCAAGTTCTTTGATTTATTACTACTCCTAAGATAATAGTTATTATTGTGGTAAATAAGACTATTCTATATAATAAAGCTGAAATCACATTGAACTCTCCAGAACTATAAAAGATACCGGTAAAGAAGATAAAAAATAAGAAGAATAAAGCAAATACTCTCAAATATATCGAGCTAAATGCTTGGGGAATTATTTTTTGACGACTAATTTTTTTAAGAAGATTATCATTAAAACTCCCTCTAGGGCATAAGTTGCCACACCAGATTCGACCATCATTATAAACTGCTACAATTGGTGGTGCTAGAATACACAATAAGGCTAGAATTCCTACTCCTAGATACCTCCACCCTAAGATTAAATAGGCTACTAGAAAGATCCAACTAAACTTGCCAATCTTGGTTATAAAGCTTTTCTTTTTCATTAAATCATTCCTCCTTATATATATGTATATTTAAATTTTCATATTATATTTTATGTTCATAAGTGACTAAGTTTTAAGTGGATTAATTAAAGAAAAAAGAAGATGAGACCTTATTAAAGGATTTACTCATCTTCTAGCTTACTTTATTATTCTGAAAATCTTCTTATTCTAGTAAATAATTTATATGATTAAACTTAGCATCTAATCTAGCTTCTGCACCTTCTATTGATCGGTTTAAATTTTGGGTTGAGACTGCTCCACTACTAAATCTAGCAGCTCTTAAGATACTTTCCTTTGTTCTCTCTTTTTGTCTATCTATCTTATCTTCTACTAAGAGGATTACCCTATCTATATCATCCCCTACTCCAGTTCTTAAACTATCTAAGTAAGAGAGCATCTCCCCACTTAGAGCTGGGCTGTTGGCCCAAACTTCTTCGTTTTTATAATTAGTTGGCCCTTCACTATAATTATTCATCCAGAAAGCCACAATTAAATATAAACTTGCTAATGCAATAGTTTTAATTATTTTTTTCATTTTTGCCCTCCTTATAATAATTTTCTTTTTTAATTTATCCAAACTTACATCTAAATATAAGTTTTATTCTTATTTTTTAATAGTCATAAGTGACTATTCTATAATTGAATCATTTAAATAAAGAACCTTTCATATTCTATATAAAGGATATTGAATCTTATTAGAGAAGCTTTTATACATAAGAAAGAAATAAATTGGAGGTGTTTTTCTATGAAGAAGATCTATTTTTTGATCATATTATCTCTACTTCTTCTCTTCTTTCCTTCTAAACTTGAAGCTAGTGGGGAAAAGGTTATAAGTACTTTAGGAAGTTCAAATCTTATAAGCCAAACTAATATGACTAAGATCCACCTTAATATCAATGGTGATGGGAGAAACAGATCACAAATTCAGCAGGAAGTAAGAAGATCCATTAATGATCTATTGGAAGAATTATTAAGTTTAGAAGCTTTTAAAGAGGAAGATATAGAGGATAAGGGTTTTTCTTGGAGTGATAATACTAAGCTAAAAGAAAGAAATGTCTATAAGTATGCAGGCGAATTAGTAATTGAAATAATTGATAATGATCCAGATAGTCTTTATGATACTACTTTAGAAGTGTTAGATTTAATTAAAGAACTAGATCCTAGCCAAAGAAGGGTTAACTATAATCGTCATGTAAATATAGAATACAATATTAATGAAGCTTACTATAGTTTTAGCAATGTTAAAAAATATAAAGAGACCTTATTAAAGAATAGCCTAGAAGATAGTAGAGAAACTTTGGATATATTATTGAATTTAAGTAGTTTAAACTTTGTTGGCATTGCTGCTATTGAAGAAGTTAAAGGAAGTAATCTAAATAGTTATGTAGAAGAGATTGATCTAGATGATATCCAACAACCTAAATTAAAGGTGTTAGAAAGCAAAATATTAGTTGACTATAGGGTTAAATAAAACAAAGAAATATCTGTTATGCGCTCACGGTGTTACGGTCTGCATACTTGCCTGGTATCCTTTAGATACCTTTGTCAATGAACTTCAATATTTTTATCTTTAAATTGTCATTGGTGCTACAAGGCGTTGGCCCATTGGATATGTCCAGCTTCGCTGGACATACAACATCCCTGGGCTTCGCGACGTCTGAGCTTACTTTCGATAAAACCAATCTCGTTCGTTAAAAAAATACAATATGATATAAGTCATCTCTACCTTCTTACTAAGGGTCATATTTGGTAAGTAGATATATACGCCTTCTGCTTAAGGGTTAATCTTTTCTTGTATAGTTGGCGTATACCCCTCTCAGAACCGTACGTGCCCAATTTAGGCATACGGCTCCCCAGATGATCCTCTTTACACAAAAGCGGAGTTAAGATTCACTCTGATCTTTGGTTCTGGCAATGGGAATACTTCGGTTAATCTTCTTAATTTATCCCACTTCATACTATTTCGTTGGCTTCTTCTATTAAGCCCTTTGTACAGTAGATTTATCACTTCTGTTTTATATTTCTCTAGCCATTTCCAATTATCGCTTACTCCATAGTATTGGAAATGTCCTTTTATCTTCTGGGTTACCTTTCTCCATATTTCGTTTATTGGAAGATGTCTATTCTCTTTTATCCATCTAGAGAATTCATTTATCTTTGCCTTGAATTTCTTTCTTGATGTCTTCCATTTGATTTTAAATTTTCCTCTTCTACTTTTCCCACAATAATGGGTGAATCCCAGAAAATCAAAGGTTTCTGCTTTATTCTTACCTCTCCTTTTGGCATCTCTTTGAGCGAATCTTCCAAACTCTATTACTTTGGTCTTTTCTTCTGATAGTTTTAGATTAAATTTATTAAGTCTTCCTTTCAATGCTCTATAAAACCTTTCTACATCTCTTTTGTATTGAAAGCAAAATACTATATCATCAGCATACCTTGTCATATATGCTTCCCCTTTACAATACTTAGTCACTACCTTTTCAAACCATAGGTCTATTGTATAGTGAAGGTAGATGTTTGCTAATAAAGGAGATAGTGTTCCTCCTTGTGGTACTCCACTTTTACTTTTATAATATTTGCCTTCTTCTATCACTCCTGCTTTTAAGAATCTTTTGATTAATCTTAATATTTTGGTGTCATTTATTCTATGTTGTAGAAACTTCATCATCCATTCATGGCTTACATTATCAAAGAATCCTTTGATATCTGCGTCTACTACATAGTTCACCTTCTTTGTTCCTATATCTTTACTTAGATTCTTCAAAGCTTCATGACAGTTCCTGTTAGGGCGAAACCCATAAGAGAATGGTAGAAAGTCTTGTTCATATATATTTTCCATTATTATTACTAAGGCTGTTTGCACTACCTTATCTTCTAGTGCTGGTATGCCAAGAGGTCTCATTTTACCACTATCAGTCTTCTTTATATATTTCCTTCTTACTGGATTAGGTTTAAATGAGTTGCTTTTAAGTCTACTGTTCAAATCCTTAATATTTTCTTCTAGATTTTCTGCATAGCTATTCTTAGTTTCTTTATCTACCCCTGGTGCTGCTTTTGGAGATAGTCTCCAAAATGCTTCTATCAGCGTGCTTTTATAGAGTAGATGACTTAGAGAGCAGAATCTTACCTCTTTATCTTTCTTCGCTCTTTGTGCTATGCGAGCAAGTTTTGTTCTCACCCTTTCTTCGGTTCTGTGTCCGATAGATGTGTCCCTTGCTTGCAGTTTCATCTGTTACTACTCCTTCCCTCCACTAGAGTTACCCAGTTTCTTTGGTACTATGAGAGTATCCGACTTCCTATTGGCGTTTGTCTTCTTTACCTCTTCAGCTCATCAGACATACTCTCCTTGCGGAAAGACCTAATAGGACCTCCCTAGGTTTCTATATATTCTTGATGTTTAGCGAGGTAGTGCCTTAGACTCCGGAGATGATTACTTATGCTCGCCTTTTATGCATAAGTAGTTACTGTCTTCCACTTTAGCGACAGCTTCGACCCTTCTCATTTACACGGTTTTCGGAGCTCAATACAGTTCACCGCTGGCAAACCAATCCCTACGAGTCCTCTCGGACTCTCCGTGAAAACCACAAAAACCGTATCCAGTCGATTCTACCTTGCTAACTTTCTGTCTACGCTTAAAGTGTTATGTTACCATAACACCTCCAAGACTCGATACAGAGCTGCTGGCTAACCTTTACTCTGATGAGATTTACACTCACTAGAATATATACCCTGATAGGACGCACCGCTAAGCCTATGTTAGACGAAGTCGTATTTACTTTCTCTTATCTATTCTTTTAACTTTTTCATATATATTATGTGACCAAGTCCAAATATCATATTTGCTATGATCTAAAAAAACAAAATACTTATGCATTTCACTTGGAATATTTCCCATTAAAACATCTTTAAAATTTTCAGATGTTGCTATAGCCGCTAAGTTAGGCAAAATATCAATAGAATCTTTTATCTTTAAATAATGATATCCATCTGAAATATAACCTGAATGTTTAATCAAATCTTTATATTTGAAATAAAATCTTACCCCAGGAATAAATTTTTCATTTAAATCTTCCTTTTCTGGAAATTTTCCTAATCTTCTTTCTATCACTAATCGGTCTCCCGCTTGACAATTACCAAAACCAAACATTACATAGTCAAAGTAATCTGATGGATCTCCTGGAACATTACTTTTTTCCATAGCTAATTCTTGACCATCAATGCCTTTAACCTTAGCAGAAGAACAGATTTTACCATCTTTTATTATCTTTATAGCGTTCTCTACACTTGTAATATGGCAAACATATTCTGTCATACAGCCTTCTTCAATACAAGCAGTACAATGAGTTAATTTGATTGGAATGTCCTTTACTCTATTTTTTTGTGTAGAAAGTTTTGTCTCAATAACTTCTTTAAATTTTTTATGTTCATCTTTAAAAAAATTTAAAATAGAAGCTACTACTTTCTCTTTTGTTACATCATCTTTAAACCATAATATAACTTTTCTATCATAATATAATTCATATAGTATATATTCATTAAAATGTTTTAACTCCCATTTGCTAGGTATAGGATATTCACCTAATCCACAACTATAATGTCTAATAGATGGATTTTCTCCTGCTTTCCAACTTAAAGAAAAATCATAATCGGCAAATGTAACAATTACATCATAACCTAAATCAACTATTTCTTCTATTGTACCATTAAAATTTACAGGATTGTTATTAGTATTAATTATTCCTACTTTCTGTTCAATTAAATATTCTATATTCATTTTAAAATTTAAAACCTCCTCAATAAATAATACAATCACTTGCGATTTAGTCTGTAGCTCCAACGCTCAACACATTAGCTAAGTTAAACCCCCAGTCCCCGCCCAGACACTAAAGGCTCGAGCGCCAAATGTTGGCCCTTTCGAAGCTACTATGCGTTCACTTGTGTTACGGTCTGCATACTTCCTTGGTATCCTTTAGATACCTTTGTCAGTAGACTTCAATACTTCGATTTGTCTTCGCGTTGCCATTCGTGCTACAAGGCTTTGGCTTTTACCTTGGTGGGGCGTCTGAGCTTACTTTCGATAAAACCACTCTCGTTCGTTAAAACAAAACACTCTGATATAAGTAATCTCTACCTTCCTACCAAGGCTCATATGTATAGCAATAGGTAAGAGTTTGGTGTAATCTCCATCTTTTCCCCTGCTCCACACTCTGCATGAAGTTTTCAACTTCACAAGGCGTTCTATGAAAATAAGATAATTATTACTATTTATCATATATAGCTGAAAACTTCTATTGAAGTCCCATTGGGCAAGGATTGGAAGATAAAACTTTCTTCCCTAACTTTCTTTTAGTCTCACCAGAAACCAATGATAACGATAGGTAAGAATTTGATATTATCTCCAACTTTTCCCCCGCTCCACACCGTGCGTGAGACTTTCACCTCACACGGCGTTCCATCAAGTGTATTAAATTATGTGGATTTTACTATTTCCTAACTTAGAACTCGAAACTCTGGCTCATAGCTTGTGTGTAGCTCCTCAAAGTTTCTCTAAGTGTAGTCATAAGTCGCTTAGAACTTCCTTTAGTTGTTCCTATAGAAGCCTGTCTTCGGGAATTAACCCTGCTCTCTTAGTCTCACCAGAACCTTATGTGTTAAATAATAAAATTATATTAATCTAATACATTGACTTGTGGCTATTCCTCCACCTCTTATTATCAAGGTTTCAACGGTACTTTACCACTACTCTCACTAATATTAAGGTATGTTATCTATAATTAGTTTCCATACCACCACTTCATAGGTATTAAGACCTCCGTGTTATTAGCTTTCCTTGTTCCAAAAGACTTTACCTTTACATATATCCTTAGATTTCTCCTATAAGCCTGTATATCTCTATTAAGAGTATATCCCCTATAAGGATATAAGGACT
>NZ_KI912097.1:91761-94887 GCF_000517025.1 Halonatronum saccharophilum DSM 13868 | reverse complement strand
TCAAGCCTATGTTATCCGATCGTTCTAGACGTCGTTTTAATTTAGAAGTACCATATAAGATTCTCATTTTAATTTAATTCTATTATTCTAATTATTTTATTAGATTTCGTGTTTCTAAATTTGATAAAATTTATCTAAATAAATAAGAAAAAATACTTATACCTAATATTATTATAATAACTGATACAATAATAGCAACTTACCTTCTAATACTGGATTACCTCTAATAATCGTTCTCTTTCTAACCAAACCAGTAATACCATATCTATAACGATATCTTCTAAAAAAACCCATTAGTTTCAAAAAATAAACTCATAAAAAGAACCAAAAAAGCATTAAAAAAATTAATAAATCTACACTTGTTTTCTCATTTAATTTTAATCCTTTCATCTGTCTTTATTATTCTTTTTAAATAAAAATAATCAAATTAATAGATTTTAATCTTTAGTAGCAAATAATTTTTTCGCTACAAATAAACTACCTATCATTAATATAGTAATAGATAAACCAAAAATAAAAGATATAATCATTTGTGAATTTGATATAATGGCATTTACTTTATTATACCTAATAATCATGTACATCAATATCCAGTAAATTGGACTTGTAACTAGCCCAGGAGAATATTTTTTAGTAATTATGCTTCCAATTAAATGCCAAATTCCATTCGTAACAAACATCCAAGCCAAACTTAAAGGAAAAACAATCCAACTTCCACCATATACATCATATAATATTATCCCTGTTATGTTCGTTAAATAAAGAAAAGTATTAAACCAAAAAAAATTTTTCATATCATAATCTGCCCAAATATTCTCTTTCACCATATTAACAAAGCCACCAGCAAGACTAGATTCTTCTACAATATGAATACTATAAGCTATTGCATAACCCCAAAATAGAAAACTTAATGATATCCTCATAATATTTATCCCTCCAATATTAATTTGATTTAAATAAAATAATAAACTAAGTCTAGAATGTCGGATGTAGGGTCGAAGTCTGGTGCTTTAACTAAATTCCCAAACCCCGCCTCATCAAACCGTGCATACGGTTCTCCCGTACACGGCTTTCCTATTAACTTCTTCTTAAATCCTATAAGTTTAAGCTGTTTTAACTTTCGCTATGGCATTTGGACTAGTTTGTAATTATCAAATAAACCTATCTCATTATATAAACAATCGCTACTCCATCTATTCCAGCCATATACCTTCTTGCCTCTTTGCTTCATCAGATACCTTCTTACTTTCTTTTCTACATAATCTCTAATATAAGAAAAGAAATTCTGTGAATTTCCTATTGAAAAGTAGTTTACCCAACCTCTTAATATTCTGTTTAAATCTGATATCATCATCTCAAATATGCCTGTCCTTCTATGCTCTTTTATTACTCTTTTTATCTTCTCTAATAATTGAGTTCTCTTTTTACTCTGAGGTATTGTTAATACACTCCATTTTCCCTTAAAGGTTCGCCTTCTTTTCATTTTGAACCCAAGAAAATTAATTGCTTCCCCTTTTTCTAAGTTTACTACCTTAGTCTTTTCTTTGTTGATTTTAACTTTTATCTTCTTTAGTTCTTCTTTTAATCTCATTATTACTTTTGGAAGTAACCAATTCATACTTGGATGACTTGATACTGCTATAATGATATCATCTGCAAAGCGAGCATACTCTATCTCTGTATATTTACCTTTACTTTTCGTTACTTCTTTTGCTTTCTCAAGCATTTTGTCTATTTCATTTAGGTATAGATTAGCAAATAGTGGTGATATTACTCCTCCTTGTGGCACTCCTTCTTTTCCACTAGCTTTTAATATTAACTTTATCAAGTGCAGTATCTCTTTATCAACTACCCTTTGGGCTATTTTACTTAATAATATATGGTGCTTTACTGTGTCAAAGTAGTTTGATAAATCGAGGTCTATTATCTTTCTCTTACCACTTATTATTGCTTTCTCTACCTTCTTTACTGCTTGATGAGCTGTTCGCTTAGGTCTATATCCATATGAACCTTCTTGAAAATCTGCTTCAAATACTGGCTCTAGGATTAATTTTAATGCTCCTTGCACTATTCTGTCCTTTATGGTTGGTATACCTAAGATTCTTACCTTTCCATTTCCTTTAGGTATTTCTTGTCTTCTATTTCTTTGTGGTCTATATGTTCTATTTATTAACTCTTCTCTTATCTCTTTTAGGTACTTTGATACACCCCTCTCTTCTATATCTTGAAAGGTTATACCATCTATACCCTCAGATCCATTCTTCTTTCTTGCTATTGTATAAGCTTCTGCCAATGTTTCGATTTTAAATATATGAACATATAAACCCCAAAATTTATGGGATTCTTCCCTTTTAGATTTAAGATATATTCTCCTTCTCAAGTCTTGTAAATTGATGGATGCTTTTGCCCGACAACCAACTACAACTAAAACTCCCTTAAATAAAGTTAAGTTGTAGTAAGGCTTCTTGATAAATTCAACTAACTTTCAGAGAAATCCACTCTGAAACTAAGTTTTATTTTATCATTTCATCCTTACCTCCTCTAGTGTCGGAGAATTTATTAATAGTAGGGTCTCTTCGCTATATGAAGTTTTGTTGTCTTCACAATTTTAGCTACTACAAACCCATCCGCCACCCTCTTCTTTTCCAGTTCATTTCTCGGATCTCGATTATAGAACCTTCAGTTCTCAAGTGATTTCTCACAGGAAGAAGGAGGGCTTCTCCAGTTCCGAACATATCCTTATATGCATACCATCGCTAATACTCCGCTGATGTGAATAGGTGTGTCAGCCATTTTCACCTATACATTCTGTCTTCGCCCAGACGCTAAAAGCTCGACCATCAGATTTTACCCCTTTCGAAGCTACTATGCGTTCACTGGTGTTACGGTCTGCATATTTGCTCGGTATCCTTTAGATACCTTTGTCAATGGACTTCAACATTTTGATTTCTCTCCACATTGCCATTCGTGCTACAAGGCTTCGGCTTTTACCTTGATGGGACTTTCACCCATTGGATATGTCCAGCTTCGCTATCTGGTAGGTCGGGGATCTCGCGACCCTTTCCCCCATCAGAACTGTACGTGACAGTTTCCCGTCATACAGCTCAAGCTCTCTAAAACTAGCCT
>NZ_KI912097.1:87112-91661 GCF_000517025.1 Halonatronum saccharophilum DSM 13868 | reverse complement strand
TATATCATATTTAGTATCAGTATTATATTCTAGATAATCAATATTATAATCTTTTACTTCTACAGAATTAGTCTTCAATCTATTAATTCTCTCTAATGATTTTTTTAATTCTTTAGAGTTTATCTCAATAATATCTATCTTAATATCTTTAGATAAAACATCTGAGTTACTAAATAAATATTTAAGAAATATTCCATCACCACAACTTGGCTCTAAAATATTTAAATTATTATTTAAATCAAAATTATCTATTATATAATTTACCATAAAATCTGCTAAAACATTTGGTGTGTAATAAACTCCATTCTTTTTTTTATTAGTCATATTTTAATTCTCCCATTAAATAATCTCTAAAATCATCAAGCTGCATACTTAATCCTACATATATATTTTTTAGCTTATCATTAACCTCTGTATTTTCACCACAATTTTCTAGCATAGGTCTGATTTGTTTCATAAGTAATATAACCTTAGTTATTTTCCATAAAATACTATGTCTTTTTAAATAAAGTTTTAATTTTTTATACATATAAACACCCACTTTAGTATTAGGAATAATTTCTCCTTTTTTATTTCTATAGAAATTATTATGATAACCTGAATCACATGGATCAATATATCCTCTATTATCTACTATGCTTATATGTGCTTTATCAGAAATCCAATCATCACTTTTATACTGATTACAATATGGGCATGAATATACTAAATTACTGTATTCTGACTTTAATTCAGGGAATTTTTTCTTTGGAGCAAAATGATCTATATGAAAATTATGTGGTCCCCCCAGTAATAGACTATCATCATCACAATAACCACATCTATAATTAAAATCTTTTGCTAAAAATTCTTTATAGGAACTATGATTTTTATAAATTTTACTACAAGTTCTTTTAGGATGTATATTTCTAAATTCATTTCTAATCATTATTCTTTTTCACCTCTTCTAAAAGATAATTTGCCATTTCTATAATATTATCTAATTTTTCTTCTACAGTATTAGTTTTTAATTCTTTTGGTAATTTGCTACTAGTACTAGTTGCTTTTACTAGGAATTCGTCTAATTCAATTAAAGCTTCCTTTTCCTTGGCTGCTAATTCACCTTTATTTTTTAATTTTAATATCTTTTCTTCTGCTTGTTTAATTAGATTACGATAATTTTCAATCTGTCTTCTTATTCTCCTATTAAGTATTTTATAACCTTCGTTCTCAACATCATAATATCTTTCTTTATTATATATCTTATTAACATCTATTAATTCATTTTCTGCATCTTGATCAAAAGAAGTTAATATAAAAGAAGGAAATTCTATTTTTTCTTCCTCTAACTTTTTAACAACATCTGCTCCATTAAAATGAATGTTACTATTACCTTCATTTAAAAGATAATCTACTACTATAGCATCAACTCTACATTCTATAATCTCTTGTATTATTTCTAATATATTATCTTTTAATTCTATACCTACTACCTCATCAAAATCTTCACTTGCTCTACGTTGAAATATTCTTAAATCACTACCTTTATCATCTATATATCCTATTTTCATTTTTTTATAACCCCCTCATATTTATGTAATGGAAAAATTATTCTTAATCTAAATCCTGATTCATCTGGCGTTATAATTTCAATTTCTCCTTTATATTCTTCAATAGTAGTTTCTACTATCCACATTCCGATACCTGTTCCAATTTTTTTGCCTACTTCATTACGCTTAGTTGTAAAAAAAGGTTCAAATATTTTATAAGGATTTCCTATGTTTTTAGATAATCCAGGACCTGTATCTTCATATAAAATATATAACTTGTTGTTTTTTTCTTCTATATTTATATTATTTCTCGTCTATCATTAGCATCATTTCTTCTAAAGGCATCTAAAGAATTAGTTATTAAATTATTAAATATACTATCTATATCAATTAAAAAACACTCTTTAAGCATTTTTGAGCATCTCTTGGTTCAGGAATATTTAATTTAACTGCCTGAGATAATAGAGCTGAATCCCAATTTCTTTTAAAATCTTTAAAGACAGTATATAAATCAAATTTTCTTCTTTTTCTTTTATCTTTTTTCACTACATTCAATGCAAAATCTAACCAAAATTTTAGTTTTTTATCTTGATCTTCAAAATCATCTATCATAATAAAAGGATTTTTATAATCTTCTAAACCAGACAATGTTTCAGAATCTATCAATTGTTTTAATATATTTTTCAAATCTCCTGTTCTAGGTAAAATATGTGCACTTAAATTTTTAAATTCATGAGCAAAAGATGTTATAACTAATCCAGTAGTAGATAAACCTTTTAATAATTTTAATTCATCTAATAAATCTTGGGCTTCCTGCTCATATGCTAAAAAAGATTTAGCCAAAATTTGTTCTTCTTGATCTTGTGTTTTTTCTTTTTTAGATTCTTTAGCTTGTTTTATGGTTTCATTTTTTTTAGTGTTTGAAACAATTTTTTTAGCTATTGATTTTGCTTTTTGCTTATTGGTTTCTTCTTCATTATTTTCTTTATAATATTTATTCATAATTCTAATTATTGTTTGCCTATCTCTTTCAAATTCTCTAATAATATTAATAATCAATTCTTTGAAAATATTAAATTCTTTATTTTCTTGAAGTCCTTCACGACTTGACTTATCTTCAAAATTAATATTATTTAATCTCGATATGCTTATTATCCCATAAATTTGATTTGGTCTTACTCTCCAAGAACCACTTGAATGACTTGCTGCAGCAGGACTTCTATTAACTCTATCTCCTAACATAAGCCAATCAAAAGATGAACCATTAGATTCCCCATATGGTCTAACTCTAAAATTATCTCTGAATAACTTAATTCCTCCAAATTGATCTAACCATTGACTTCTAAAAGATGAATTGAAGTTTTTATAAAAATAAATTTTCTTTTTTTTCCTAACATATGATTTCTTCATAAAATATAATTTAAATTCAAAAGAACCTATTTCATCTATTATATTACCTTCATAATCTTCATAACCTGGTAATAATTCTTCTATAGAATACTCAATTTTATAATATTGTTTTCTAAATGTTTCTAAATCAAATGGGGATTGTTGCATTTTTTTATAATTGAAAATTTCTTTCGGTATTAAGCTTACATTAAATTCATCTCTATAGATTTTGATTTCTACTTTTCCATTTTCTTTTATGCTAGCATCTAGTTTATAATCAAAATCATCACTAACAGAAGATGATATCCTACCATATTTATCTTTTTTTAAAGAACTACATACATATATATCAAAATTATTATCTTTCTTCATTTCTTCCTTAGGTGGTATTAACATTTCTAAATTGGTATATATTTTGTTAACATAATAATCATTCCAATTATCTCTTAAATCAGATATTTTTATAAGTGTGCCACTTGGATATAATTTTTGACTTAAAATATCTTCTGCTTGTCCAAAATCAACTAATAAAGACTTAATTTCTTGATATAAAATTGAATTTTCTATTTTATCTAAATTGGCAGTTACTTCATCAATTGAAGTTCCACTTTTGCCAAAATCATTCCAATTTACACTCCATTTATGACTTCTGCCAGTCTTTCTTGAGTGTGTAATCATTTCACATTTATTTCCTAATCGATCTAAAGCAAACCTTCCTATACCCTTTGCACCCGTTTTAATTCTTCCATTTTCCGTTGTAAAATTTTCTCGTTTATTATCTGTTCCTATTGTCATCCAACATTCTTCTATAACTTCTCTTGTCATTCCTTCTCCATTATCAATTATATAAATACTATTTTCTTGACTAAAAATATTATTTAAATTATCTAACACTTCTTTACTTATTTCTTTTAAGTAATATTCTTCTCCTTTTAATTCATAATTTTCTTCAATAGTTTGTGAATGACTTTTCATAAAATAGTTGTATTCAGATTTTGATAATTTTTTAGGAGCAGTATTATATTTATTATCAAAACAAACTATACAAGTTCTTGCATCTGCATCATAGGTGTTTTTTACCAATTCAATTATTGCACCTTCTGAATTAGCTACATTTTCTCTTCCAATTAATCTAGCGGTTCTTGCAGAAACTTTAAATGGTATCTGACTCAATTTTAAAACTCCCCTTCTATTTAGTTAAAACTTGATTTAAGATTTCTAAGATAAATTAACTTAATATAATTATATCAAAGATAATGTTATATTGTAGGTTATTTTACAAATTTAATAAAAATATTTAATTTTGAATTTCAGATGTAGGGTCGAAGTCTGGTGCATTAACTAAATTCCCAGTCCCCGCCACCTCAAACCGTACGTGCGGTTTTCCCGCATACGGCTTTCCTATTAACTTCATCTTAAACCTTATTAGATTAAGCCACTTTCAACTTTTACTATTTAATTAGCTAATCCATTTCCAGTAGTTATTTCACGTTCAGTTTAAGATATATTCTCCTTCTCAAGTCTTGTAAATTGATGGATGCTTTTGCCCGACAGCCAACTACAACTAAAACTTCCTTAAATAAAGTTAAGTTGTAGTAAGGCTTCTGGATAAATTCAACTAACTTTCAGAG
>NZ_KI912097.1:8842-87012 GCF_000517025.1 Halonatronum saccharophilum DSM 13868 | reverse complement strand
TTAGACAGCCTAAGATATAGCTTAACCCCTGTTATTTCAAGGGCTGGTCGCACGGACATACAACGTCCCGCAGATTCACGACGTCCCCATTTATGCTACTAACTTCTAATTAAAACTAAAACTTATGTAATTCATCCCAGCCTTCATATATGCTCATAGACTGGGATGTTGTTAATCTGCTGTTAGCCGACGTCCTGCTTTATATTAAAAACTAATCAATATTTTACTACGATTGACCTTGAGAATTATCTTCATCAACTACTTTATATTCTCTAAATACATCATTTGATCTTTTAGATAAATTATCCACAATATGTTGTATAATCTTTTGTTTTTTTGTAATCTTAGACCCTCCAAGATGATGTTTTTTTAGTAAATACTTTAATTCTTTAATCTTAAAACCTGATAAGTAATCTATAAAATTCTCCTCTAATAATTCATTTGACTTCTTAAATAAATTTACTAAATCAAGTTTTTCTTCATCAATCTCATCATTAGAGTTATTTTTCTCATTATTTTGTTTTAAATTAGAAATAAAATCTAAGACTATATTAGGGTCTTGCTGTACTACTTTACCAAATTGCTCCAAAACCTTTCCAAATCCGATTATATCTTCTTTGGTAATATTCATAATATCCTCCCTTTTAACTTGTCATATAAATAAATTCTCTAGCAATATTATCTATCAATTGTTTAATATTATAAAAATCAGATTTATTTCTTGCCGTCGGTGATGTAATAAATGGTTTATTATCCATAGGAGCTTCAGAAACAGAAATCCTTTGTGGTAATTCATTTTTAAAAACATAATCATTCAAATCACTATATCTTAATTCTTGCATAGTTGAATTGTGTAAATTGGTTCTATAGTCAACTTTACTAAATATTATACCAGCTAAATTAATATTACATGTCTTCTTTTTTCTTTTGAAGCTTCTTATTCTATTTAGCACTAAATTAATCCCTATTTTTGATAAAATATCTGGAATAGTAGGAATAATATAATAATCGCTAATTGTAATTCCATTTAATGTTATAGCTCCTAAATTTGGAGGACAATCTATAATTATATAATCATATTCTCTATTATTTAATATCGGTGTTAATTGATTTCCTAATACATCAACATGATTTATAAAAGCTTTCCTGTCAATGTCTGGTATAAAATCTTGAATTTCTACTAACCCTAAACTTGATGGAAGTAAATCCAAATTATTAATATGTGAAACGCCTTGAATAATAGCATCTCTCATATCAAAATTTTGTTCCTCATTAATAAGGTCATTAAACATATGAAATAAAGTTTGCTTTGACTCTTTATCTCTATATATCCACTCTTCTTGCGGAATCAATGATACAGTAGCATTTGTTTGAGGATCTAAATCAATAATCAATACTCTTTTGTTAAAATTTTGAGCCAAAGATGCAGCAACATTTACTGCAATAGTCGTTTTCCCTACTCCCCCTTTTAAATTTATAAAACTAACTACTTTTGTCAAATTAATCACTCCTCTTATTATAATTTTTATTAATAACATTATTTGTAAAAAATCTTTTGGATGTTGGCTAACATATATCTTAACGACATATGTCGTTTAAACTATCGAGTTGTGGGTATTAACGACATATGTCGTTAATACCCATTATCTCTTTAACCTTAATATCATTCCTAGATTCAAATTTTATCTAGTGGGCTTTCAATTTTACTAATACTCTTTTTACTAACATGAGTATAAACCTCTGTTGTTTTAGAACTCTTATGTCCAAGTAGCTCTTGAATATAACGAAGATCTGTCCCCCTTTCTAATAAATGTGTAGCAAAAGAGTGTCTTAAATCATGAATAGATACCTTCTTTTTTATTTTTGCTTTAGAGCAAGCCCTCTTAAAGACCCTTTGTACTGTCCTTTTTGTCAAATGAGTATTTAACTTTGCTCCAGGAAATAACCATTTTTTAGGACTATATAACTTATAATAATCTCTTATCTCTTCTAAAGCAAAATGTGACAGAGTAGTATACCTATCCTTTCTACCCTTTCCTTGCCTAACTCTAATTAACATCCTATCACTATCAATATCTTCACACTTCAATTTAACAACCTCTCCTACTCTTAAACCAGCAGAATAAACTAAATACAAAATCGTTTTATGTTTTTGATTAGATAATGATTTTAATATTCTCATTACCTCTTTCTCACTCAATACATTAGGCAGCTTTTTCTCTTTTTTAGGCCTAGGCAAGTTAATTATAATATCACTTCTTTTAAGCACCTTTATAACCATAATTTTTATAGCACTAACAGCTTGATTGACAAAAGAATGAGAAAGTTCCCTTTCTTTTAACAAATATAATAAATATTTTTTTATATCTTCTTCTTCAATCTCCTTAATACTCTTAACGCTAAAGTTATTAAACTGTTTAATATGACTCAAATATACATCTACTGTTTCTTTACTGTATCCTTTTAATTCTAAATAATCTATAAATTTTTCAATTATTATTTCATCTTCAAGAAAAATCTCAAAATTAAATTTAACCTTCTCCCCTAAAAAGACTTCCCTTACCTTCTTTATATTAGCTAATGAATAAGGAACTTTCCATACCTTATTTCTAGCATCCCATTTTCTATTTTTGATTTTTCTTACCTTTTCTACCCTTAGTTTAGAATATTCAAAGCTAATTAAAAGTTGGTTTTCATCTTTTTGAATTTCTATAGACATTAATTGGCTCCTTTCTATTTACATATCTATTATAAATTTTATAACCAATTTATGTCTATCTTATACAAAAAATCCGATTAAGTTCTTTATTGCGCATTTTTTCTATGATTACATAGCAATTATTTCTCTTTTTAGTGCATTATCTCCTTCTTGTAAGATGATTTTTCCATTTAAAATCTTCATCCTTTAATTTATATGAGTTAAATTTATAGACAAAAATAAAATCTATGTCTAGTTTTAACTAGACATAGATTTTATAAGCTTATCTATTATTTCTTTGAGTCATCTCTTTTAAATCTTCAGCTAACTTACCTTCTAGATCATCTTCTCTGTACTTCCAATCCCAGTTATCGCCTAACACTCCAGGAACATTAAAACGAGCTTCACTTCCTAATGAAAGCATATCTTGCATAGTTGTTATAGCTATTACCGCCCTAGAACTCCAGGCTAGCTCCATCATATCCCAAGATATCGAATCATATCTCTTATCGGCATACTCTTCTAAATATTTCTCTAAGTCCTTCTTGTCAGATTCACTGGCATCTTCTTCATGCCAACCTACAGTAGTATTATTATCATGAGTTCCAGTATAAACTACACAATTATCAGTCTCAAATTGATTTGGTGGAACATTATTATGCTCCTCAGAATCAAAACCAAATTGTAAAATCTGCATACCAGGGAAATCAAAATGATTCTTTAACTCCTCTACATCATCAGTAATAACTCCCAAATCTTCAACTATAATCGGTAACTCACCAAGTTCATCCTTGATAGTCTTAAAGAGATCCATTCCAGGTGCCTTCTCCCATTCGCCATTAATAGCCGTCTTCTCACCATAAGGAACAGCCCAATAAGCAGCAAAACCTCTAAAGTGATCGATCCTCACAATATCAGCTACCTCAAGTAATGCTTCAATTCTCTTAACCCACCAATTATAATTAGTCTCCTTTAACTTATCCCAATTATAAAGTGGGTTACCCCATAGTTGTCCAGTTTCGCTAAAGTAATCAGGTGGTACCCCTGCTACCTTAGTAGGTCTCATATCCTCATCGAAGTAGAATACCTCGGGGTTGGCCCAAGCATCAGCACTATCCATAGCCACAAAAATAGGTATATCCCCTACAATCTTCACTCCCTTATCATTGGCATATTCTCTAACCTTTGCCCATTGATTAAAGAAGATATATTGGAGAAAACATCTAAACTCTATTTCATCACTTAACTCTTCTTTATAACGCTCAACTGCTTCTTTCTCCCTTAATTTAATATCCTCATCCCATTCATTCCATGGTCTTTCATCAAATGAAGATTTAACAGCTCTAAAGAGAGCATAGTTATCTAACCACTCTTTATTCTCTTTACAAAACTCTTTGAAGTTACCCTTATCTGATAGACCTTTAAATCTATTATAAGCTTTTCTCAATAAAGGCATCTTAAAATCAATAACCCTACCATACTCGACCTTATCCTTATCAAAGCCCTCATCTAAACTCAATTCATCTTCTTTTAAAAGATCCTCTTCTACCAACTTTTCAAGGCTAATAAGCATCGGGTTTCCAGCAAAAGCTGAAAAACATTGATAAGGTGAGTCGCCATAACCCGTTGGCCCTAGTGGACATATCTGCCACAACTTCTGCTTAGCTTTAGAAAGAAAATCAATAAATTCATAAGCCTCACTTCCTAAAGATCCAATGCCATATTTTCCAGGTAAAGAAGTTGGGTGTAAAAAGATACCGCTCTGTCGTTTAAATTTCATCTTTTTCCTCCTAATATTTTATTAATTTTTTTGAAAATTAACTAAAGTTATTTCCCTGTCTACTTTACTCTAAAATATTATTTGATATATGCAGGATAAATATTTATGGTACCGCTTTCATATTAAATAATTTTTTATTTATGTACATTATAACATTGAAGGGGTTATTTTTCAATTTTTCAACTCAAACTTTTTTAATTCTTTTAAATTATACCCTTATCAATTGTCAAGTAAATATTTATATGATATAATTAACCAAAATAAAGGTTATAATATTTAGAAAAAGAAGGTGTGTATTTATGGAGGAAAAAATTGCTTTATTAACTGATAGTACTTGCGATCTATCTAGTGAAATTTTAGAAGAAAATAATATTAAGAGTTTGCCCTTGAAAATTGTTTATTCAGATAAACAGTACAATGATAGAATTGATATTCAACCTAATGAGGTATATGATAGCTTTGAAAAAGAAATACCAAAAACCTCTATGCCAACTCCTCATGAAACAAAAGAAATCTTCTTAAACCTTAAAGAAGAAGGTTATACACATGTCATTGCCATTCATATATCCAGCGGACTAAGTGGAACTCATAATATGGTCAAAATGATCAGTAACGAAATAGAAGGTATCACTATAGAAATAATAGATTCTAAAGCCTTATCAATGGCTTTAGGTAGCCAAGTCCTTTATGCTGCTCAATTAATTGAAGAAGGTTTAAGCTTTGACGAAGTTGTAGAAAAAACCAAAGCCAAACAAGATGATATAGAAGTCTTCTTTGTTGTAAAAACTTTAAAGTATTTAATCGAAGGTGGTAGAATTGGAAAAGTAACAGGAACAATTGGAGAATTCTTAAATCTAAAGCCAATTATATCAATTGATGATGAGGGAGTTTATTATACATACAAAAAAGCTCGTGGACGCAAAAAATCATTAAATACTCTTTATAAACTTATTAAGAACAAAGTAAAAGATGGATTAGGTTCTGTAGCTGTCATGCATGGAAATGCTGCCGAAGAAGCTTCAGAATTATTAGAAAAGATTAAAAAATTAGACAATGTAAAAGAAACCTTCTATGGACAGATTGGCCCTTCAATGGTAGTCCATACTGGACCAGGGTTAATAGGTATCGCAATCACTAAACTGGACTAAATACAAAGAGGAAGAGCGCTATAAATGCACTCTTCCTCTTTGTATTTTATTAAAGATATTATTCAATCTATACTAACTTCTTTACAAAAGATTTCATACGGGCCAACGCCTCAGTGATATTCTCCAAAGAAGATGCATATGAACACCTAATAAAACCCTCTCCACTCTCACCAAAGACATTACCAGGAATCACAACAACACCAGCCTCTTCTAATAACCTTTGGGCAAACTCTTCTGAACTTAACCCTGTTTTCTTAATAGAAGGAAAAGCATAAAAAGCTCCTTTAGGTTCAAAACAATCTAAGCCCATATCATTTAATCCTTGAACTATAACCCTTCTACGCTGATTATAAGCCTTAAACATCTTTTTTCTCTCTCTATCTCCATTAACCAATGCCTCTAAAGCAGCCTTTTGACTCATAATTGGTGCACAAAGCATAGTATACTGATGTATCTTCATCATAGCATTAATAATAGGCTTAGGAGCGGCCGCATATCCTATTCTCCAACCTGTCATAGCATAAGCTTTGGAGAAACCATTAAATACTATAGTCCTCTTCCTCATTCCTGGTAAAGAAGCAAAACTTACATACTCACCCTCATAGGTCAATTGACCATATATCTCATCAGAAAGAACAATCAAATCATTCTCTTCTACTATCTGAGAAATCTCTAAAAGATCCTCTCTATCCATTGTCGCCCCTGTTGGATTATTGGGATAACAAAGCACCAAAACTTTAGACCTGTCTGTAATAGCTTTCTTCAAATCATCAGCTCTCAACTTAAAATTATCTTGGGCAGAGGTCTTTACTCTAACTACCTTCCCTCCTGCCAATACAGTAGAAGGCTCATAAGAAACATAACAAGGTTCAGGTAAAAGAAGCTCATCACCTTCACTTAACAAAGCTCTTAGAGCAAGATCTAAAGCTTCACTAACCCCTACTGTAACTAAAACTTCATTTTCAGGGTTATAAGTTAATTCATGTTTGCTATAAAGAAACTTTGCTATCTCCTCTCTTAATGAAAGAAGTCCATAATTAGATGTATACATAGTACTTCCTTGCTCTAATGAATAGATAGAAGCTTCATTTATATGCCAAGGAGTTACAAAATCAGGCTCTCCAACCCCTAAAGATATTACATCATCTACGCCAGATACCATATCAAAGAACTTTCTAATCCCAGAGGGTGGGACATCTTGAATTCTAGGAGAAATTATCTGCTCCCAATTCATGGTGAAACCACCAAGCGTTCATCAAGCTTCTTATCCTTTTTAAATATTATCCCATCCTTCTTATAAGTCTTTAAGATGAAATGAGTTGCTGTACTTTGAACATGTTCAATAGTCGCTAACTTTTCTGCCACAAAAAGTGCAACCTCTCTCATACTTCTACCCTCTATCTTCACTGATAAATCATAACCTCCAGACATTAAAAAGACTGAACTGACCTCAGAAAACTTGTAAATTCTTTTAGCTACTGCATCAAATCCAACTCCTCTTTCTGGAGTGACCTTTACATCTATTAAAGCATAAACAATATCCCGCTCAGTCTTATCCCAATCAATTAAGGTACAATATTTAACTATAACATTCTCCTCTTCTAATACCTTAATTACCTTCTCCACCTTCTCTTGGGGGATATCTAACATTGTACTTATCTTATCTGGAGACAATCTACTATTACTCTCCAACAGTTCTAAAATATCATCATTCATATTTACCTCTCCTTCTCTCCCACTTATTATAATTAACTATAATCTTATATCATTCGCCAAAAATCAAGTTAATCCTCTTATTTTAATAGTTTTTCTTTTAAAAAAACTTAAACTAATTATCTAACAAAAAATCAAACCTCTGCAAATCATTAGACCTGATAACATCTTGAACCTTAGTAATATAAAGCTCTCTTTGTATAGAGTAATATAGCAGACCTTCTACAAGTTCTATACTATCTGGACTCTTACCTCTTCTTCTAAAATCATCTCTTATGTACCTAAAGTCTTCATAAGCAAAATGGCGATTTAAATTAAGTAAAAAGCTTTTGATTGAATCTTGAACCGTCTCAAACTTCCTAATCCGATAAGTAGCATTGGCAGGTCTTTCTCTAGGAATAACCCCTGGTATCTGTTCTAAAAATGTCCACTCACCAAAGATATTATTAGCTTCAATTGTAAAGCGTGATGTTCCCCACCCTGATTCTAAAGCAGCTAAAGCTATAATTAAGGAAATAGGAATCGTATCCATCTTATAATATAGCTCATTGATTATCTCATCTTTGTCATCACTATATATATAATACCTCTTTGCTTTATCCTCTAACCATTTTTCATCCGATTTACTAATTGAACCATATATATTTTTTTGATTCTCAATACTCCTTAAAGTTCTTCTCTTATTTAAAACCTCTTGGTTAGCATAATAAGCACCTAGCAAAAGAGTATTTATAAAAAAACTCTTTCTCCGCTCAATACTATCTATTTGATGAATATTATGAGGAAGATTAGCAATTTTTATTTTTGGTATATTATCATCCTTATTAGATAGCATATCATAATCTAATTTTTCAAACAAACTCTTCCATTCTTTATAGTCATCATATGATACCTTCTTGAAACTATTGAGGTCTTTACTTAAGTCTACGGTTTCTGAAGGTATCCTTTCTAAATCTTTTAGCCTTTCAATTCTTCTAATATAGATATTAAGGAGCAAAATAAGAGTAACAAAAGATAAAAATGCTATTTTTAAAAAACTACTCGCTTTCTTATTATCCATAATCATCCAACTCCTTAATTTTAGAATATTTTTGAACTATTAAATATATTCGCTAAAAGAGATTATTTCTCCTGCTCGTATCAACTTTTATTAATTATATCTAGAATATTTTCTATTAATTTACACTTTTTAAGTATAGTATATTAAGTCCTCTCCAATCTTTAACTATTAATACTGTTGCTTATTCAACACCTCGATAAAAGTGCCCTGTTGTATATCCCTTCTTTCTCATTTTAAAACTTAAGGCATCAATTTCAACCCCTTCAGAAGGTATTCCAAGTAACCTCTCCTTATATCCTTTAATTATCTCCACAACATCTCTTTCACCCTCAAAGATAAAATCAAGACGATAACTACTAGATCCAGACTTTCCAATCTCTTGTAAGTACTTCATCAGATAGATAGGTTGACTGTTGTAAATAATAGAAGAACAGCTTTTAGGATCACCTATAACTGGAGCAATCATCCCTTTACGATCTAAAAGTCCATAATTAGCCTTTCTACATTCACTCTTACACTCTTTGCTTAAATCAAAGCCCCTCTTTACTCCACCGATAGGACAGTATTCACTTATCATCATAGGTAGATGTCCATAGACTATCAGCTCTTTTTGGATAGGGTTATTAGAATTAATTTCCCTTATCTCTTCTAAATTAAGCTCTGGTGAGAGAGTTATAGACCTATAACCTTCTTCTAACCAATGCTTAACACTATATGAGTTAAAGGTATTTAGAGGATAATCACCAATCAATATTTTATTAGAATCTCTTAATAAATAAGCTTGACCTAGTTGGCCTACCAAATACCCGTCAATCTGACTTTTTTCTAACCTTTTTAAATTCTCCCTAACCTCATCCATCTCTGCTTGTCGAGCAATCTGAGGTAATTTAATCATCAATTGGGTTCCCTTCTTTTTAAACCTTTTTGCTAGATTATCTAAATCAAGCCTTTTAACCTTTTCTAGATCAAGATAGATTCTATCTACTCCAACTGATAAAATACTATCTACTAATTTTATATCCTTAATATAAACTGATATTTTGTTATCCTTTTGATAACTTCTACTTTCTAATTCAAGCTCACCTTCCTCCACCTGATTGTTTCTATAATTATCCATAAACTGCTTACTCCGTTTTATATCTAGATTCTCAACTGCCCTTCTCCGGAGGCCATTTATTTTTGAAATAGGTACAAATAGATTATTGTCCATATCAATATTTAATTCTACAAGATTATAAGGTGTATTACCCAACTTACTTATCTGCTCCTTTAAATCTTCTGAACCTATCGGTCTATTTTTAGCTTCTTCTAGGATAAACTCACCTTCTACAGATGTAAAATGACCATCCTTATCCCAAAGCTTCAAAGTCATAGGCTCTCCTACCTTGGCCTTCAAATCTCCATATATCCTTATCTGCTTTAATACATCCTTCCCACCGTAGCTCTCTTCTACTGATTTCAAAAGAGATTGCTGTGAAGTCCTATAAAGGGGGTTACCTTTCTTTATCTTTCCTTTGATCTCAAATTGAATCACATTATTACCTTTATATTCAAAATCACTTAAGAATAAACCAGGATTTCTAGAACCATCAGTCCAAACCTCTACCCCATCACCTTCCTCTAGCTTCTTATCTAATCTAACCTTAGCTAGATTATTTCTTCTATCATAATTTATAACCTCCCCAACCTTCACGCCCCAATTCTTAGGTCGATCATAGCTTATTAAATCTAAACCTTCCTTACCCAAGTAATAGCCAGGTATAAATCCTTCTCGGTTAAAAACCTGAGTTACAGCCTCTTGATCTTCTAGTTCAACCTTATAACCTTCTTTACCTGAAGACAAATAACTATCTAGGTATTTACGATACTTTTGAGTTACCAAAGCCGTATATTCAGGTCGCTTCATCCTCCCTTCAATCTTTAAAGATGAAACTCCAGCTT
This sequence comes from Halonatronum saccharophilum DSM 13868, assembly GCF_000517025.1. Taxonomy (GTDB): domain Bacteria; phylum Bacillota; class Halanaerobiia; order Halobacteroidales; family Halobacteroidaceae; genus Halonatronum; species Halonatronum saccharophilum. Next base: position 76,672 of record NZ_KI912097.1, on the reverse strand, counting down.
CAATTAGCCCAGGAATTATCTCTAAGGTGTTTATATCCTTAGGACTTAGTAGATACTTCTTATCAAACTCCTCTCCAATAAGTTCATTTGAATCTAAATCTACTAAGGAATAAGGTAAGCGACAGGGTTGAGCACATAGCCCTCTATTACCACTTCTGCCCCCTATTAAACTACTCATCAAGCATTGGCCCGAATAAGAGATACAAAGAGCTCCATGGACAAAGGCTTCTATCTCTAAATCTGTCCCCTCTTTTATCTTTCTTACTTCTTCTAAGGATAGTTCCCGGGCCAACACCACTCTAGAGAAACCTAAACTTTCTAGATAGTTGGCCCCTTCTAAGTTATGTACTGTCATCTGTGTGCTTCCATGTAGGTCTAAATCAGGAAAAGACCTTCTTATCAATTGAGCTAGCCCTAGATCCTGAACAATTACTCCATCAACCCCATATCTATAAACCTGCTCGACAAAGGATAAGACCTCTCTAATCTCACTATCTTTATATAAGGTATTAACTGTAATATAAGCTTTCACTCCACGTATATGTAAGTATTCAAAGACCTCTTTTAGCTCCTCTAAAGAAAAGTTATCAGCTCTTCTGCGAGCATTAAAATCTTTTCCCCCAAAATAAACTGCATCACACCCCTGCTGGACTGCTGCATATAAACTCTCCCGACTTCCTACTGGAGATAATAACTCTACTTTATTTCTATAATCATAATTCATCGATTGTTGGCCCCTTTCTTTTTTAATACAACCCTAATTTTATCTTATTAAGATTATCATTTCAATCTTATTTAAAGATAATACAAAATTTGATTGAAGAAATTTAACTCTATAATTAATCTTATCTAAGAAAAAATTCAAAAAATAAAAGAAGAACCTGTTGGCCCTTCTAATTAAATCTTATTTTATTAATAACATTAATTTTTCATTATATGTAATAGCCTAGAGAAAACAAAAACAAAATCCCCGTAATTAAAGCTAAAACCCTACTAAACTTAGGATAACCTAAATTACCGATTATAAATAAAGAAAATAGTGTTACTTGAATTAAAATAACTGAATATAATCTCAATAGTACCCTTTCATTTAATATAAAAAACTCTACCACCCAAACATAAAGTCCTATTCCAAATGTAATCCAAACTCCTTTATCCCTTTTGATAGAAAAGACAGGAACTTGACTCTTATCTCTGATCATTAATAAATTAGGCAATTTACTCTTTAGAGATATGCTAATCAATAACAAAAGTAAAGCAGAAACTAATATAATAATATCTTCAACTACAAATCTCATAATCAAACCTCTCTTTCTTAAATTTTTTCCTTTAAAGAATCTAAATCTTTAATGGTTATCTTCTGTCGGGATAGAGTTATAATCTTATCATCTTTAAACTTATTTAATGTTCTAGATATAGTTTCCCTTGATGTTCCAATTAAATTCGCCAATTCCTGTTGAGTTAAAGAAAGATCAATTTGTAAATTATTACCCTCCTCAACTCCATAATCTTTAGCTAAAGTAAGGAGAATACTGGCTGTCCGACTTGTTGTATTCTTTAAACCTAAATTTCTAATCATCTTTTGAGCCCTTCTTAACCTTTCACTCATTACCTTTAGTATCTTAAGACCAACATTAGGCATCTCATAAATCAATCTCTGCATATCCCTTGCTTGGATAATACCTACCTTAGCATCTTCGATAGTAATAGCTGTAGCTGGATAATTTCCACCATCAAAAAGTACTACTTCAGCAAAGATATCTCCTTGTTTTAAGATATTTATTATCTGTTCCTCACCACTCTCTATCGATTTAACCAGTTTCACTTTACCTTTTTCAACTATATGTAATCCTTGTCCAGTTTCACCTTCAAAAAATAATATCTCATTCTTTTTATAATCTTTGCTAATAATCAATTTATTAAGCTCAATTAACTCCTTTTCTTCTAATTGAGCAAAATATGGATGTTTTTTCAGTATATCCATTCCTTTTCCCCCTTCCAAATTAAAATTTACTTATAATAATACTTAATCTACTTTATATTATAATCAAATAATTTAATACATTGCAAGAAAATATCCTTATACTCTAAGCTATTCTAATTCTCCACTGTTCTATAAGAATAACATTTTTACTTTATTATACATATTAATATAGTACTATATTAATAAAAAGGGGTGATTAATATGAAAAAAATTATTCATAATATGCTCCTCTTATCATTATTACAGAAGAATATCTTTTATCCTTCTTTTATAAATAAAATTAAGAATAAAAATATTGTTCCCAACCCTTTATGTAATTTAGTTTTAGTAAATAAACAGAACTATTTATCTCCTATTTTTAAACCAAGTGATCTAGTTATTCCCAACATTCCTTTCAATTTTGAAAAAAACTTAGCAAAAAAATTTTTGCGTAAAGAAGCAGCTAAAGCCTTAGAAGATCTATTCTTAAAGGCAAAACAAGATGATATGGAATTACTTGGAATCTCTGCCTATAGATCATATTGGAGACAAAGACGCATCTTTATTAATAATTTAAAACAAGATGGATTTAAAAAAGCAAATCAATATAGTGCCTGTCCTGGTCAAAGTGAACATCAAACAGGTTTAGCTATTGATCTATCATCTCCTAAAATAGATGGTGAATTAATAGAAAAATTTGGTGAAACCCTTGAAGGTAAATGGTTAAAAGAGAATGCACCCAAATATGGATTTATACTTCGCTATCCAAAAGGAAAAGAAGAGATAACCGGATATCAATATGAACCATGGCATATTAGATATGTTGGTATCCCCTCTTCCTTAATAATAGAAAAAAATAATCTAGTTTTAGAAGAATATTTAAATTTTAATGCTCAATAATCTTAATGAATATACTAATGGATAAATTAAGTAAACACTACAAACAATATTCTTCTACATCCAATTATTCAATAACTCTAAATCATAAAATGCTTTTATTAATTATAGATCCAAATCAAAACTATCTTTATCAAAAAGCTCACTTAAATCTTTCTTCAATTGTTCAATATCTTCTTCATCATCAATCTTATTATTATTAGTCAAGTTATTTAATACATTTGCTAATCCACTTTGATTTACAAATTCTCCAAATGCTTCTTGATCAGAAGAGTACATATCTACCAGCCCCTCCAAGAAATCAAGTTTTTCTTGAGAAAGGTTTTCAACACCTAAACTTTCAATTAAAGCAGGATCAATACCAGTCAATTGAGCAATCTTTTTTATCTTATCATCTGTCATTATATCCCCCCTAGATAGTTTAATCATTCTCACCGTCTTAGAAAGTAAGAATGATTGAATAATTTATTTTCTAACCTATATTTATGTTCTTTATTTATATTTATTACTTCTAATTTATTACAGGTTATTCTAATAATAAAAAACCTAAATAGCTTAAGCTATTTAGGTTTTTTATTATTTTTTAATTTGGACTATTAGGGTTTGTTCCTCCTAACCCTTTTACATACTTGTCATGAGGCACAAAAGTTTTACAACAACTTTGATAACATTCTGTAATTGGCGACATACCCTGTTCTTTAACAATTTGATTTGTCTGTTCAACATCCGTTTCATTTGGTAGCTTTTTAGCAAAATCATCACTGACAACAAGAAGCTTCTCTGCTATACAAAGGTTGGGTTCAGACCACCAATGACAATTGTCTACAGTACAATGAACATGAGATTTTTGTGTCATTATAATTATACACCTCCTAATATTAGTCTTTAAGAGATACATTTAATTTATTCTGATTTTCAAGCACTAAGAATAGAAATATAGACCATCATTTGAATACTTTGTATAGATATTGATAAGATTATCTAATTCTAGACTAAGTTTAAAAACCTCTGGGTGACTACTATCACTATATTTTAGCCTTGCTTCAAGCATTTCATCTCTAAGCCTTTCAATCTTGCTCTTTATCTCTTTAGTAATATCTATCATATATCTCTCACCTACTTATTTAGAGTATTAAAAAGGTGAATTTACAGATAAGCTGCTAAAAAATTACTTATATTTATTTTTGATATATTTGTTTATCATTAATTTAAAAAAGTTCTTAGAATATATCTTTTTACCTTCATAGTCTTAACTATATAATAATTAAAGTTATTTTTCAAAAAAATTTATGCTTAATCTCTAATATTATAATTTAGTACCTGCTGGTATCGGAGATTGAGTAATAATATCTATAACAGTTATCTTATCTAGATTTTCTGTTTTCTCTAAGGAATCCTTCAATTCATTTATAGTATTTACTCTAATCCCCTCTGCTCCACAACTACGTGCCAACATAGCAAAATCAGGATTATTTAAACCCACCTCTTCTAACTTTAAATTGGCTGAATGCATCTTATTCTTCTCCATTGCTAACCAACCATTATTTATTACTAATACCCTAATAGGCAGATTATATCTAAGTCCAGTCAATATATCTGCTAACACCATCTCAATTCCCCCATCACCAATTATACAAGTAACAGGGCTTTGAGGATTATTAATCTTTGCTGTTAGTGCTGCTGGCAAAGCAAACCCCATCGTCCTCCAAGTACCTGAAATGACCACTTCTTTAAACTTCTTAGTGAAGTATTTAGCAAACCAAATAACGCTATCACCAGAATCTAAAGTGATAATCTCACTTTCACCTAAATTCTCGCTTAATACTTTTATTATCCCTCTAGGATCTATAGGAGTTTTTTCATTTTGAATAGTTACTTCTAATCTTTTCTTCTTCCACCCCTCTTTTAAAGATTTAACTTTATTTTCCCACTCTTTATTATTTTTCTTACTTACCTTGTCTAACACCTTCTCTAAAGTTAACTTTAAGTCACCTACAACTCCTAATTCAACTGGATGAGTCATACCTATATTCTCTTTACAGATATCAAACTGTAAGACCTTAGGTCTCCTAGGAACAGAATCCATAGGCCACCAAGTAGAACCTAAGATAATTATTAGATCACTTGCTTTCAAAGCTTCTTCTGCTTCTTTACTACCCCCATGACCTAAACCTCCTAATGATAAAGGATGACAATCATCTATTATTCCCTTTGCAGCCAAGCTGTTAATTAATGGCGCTCCTATCTTCTGGGCTAATTTTAATAAATTTTCACCTTCTTGCTTAACACCTCTACCATATAAAATTACTGGTTTTTGAGCTTCATCTATTATCCCTTGGGCTTTAGATAATATATCTTGATTTGCTAATAATCTTTGTTCTAAATGTGGTAAATAATTTCTAGCTAAAGCATTAGTTGTAGCATCCCAAAGATTCATAGGTATTACTATATGACTTACACCACCCTTTGATATGGCCATAGTAATTGCTTTTACTAAAATATCTACCACTGCTTCTGGATCAATCAAGACTGAAGAAAAGACCGTTAAAGAATCTGTTAAGTCTAATTGATTTATAAATTGCTTATAATTGGTCCCAATATTATAGGTTGCTACTTGCCCTGTAATCAATAATAAAGGAGTACGATCACTATATGCGTCAGCAATACCATTGATTATATTAGCCGTTCCTGGACCACTATGGGCTACACAAACACCTATCTTCCCAGTCATTTTAGATTGAGCCGACGCCATCATACCTGCTGTCCCTTCATGCCTAGTAGTATAAAGTTTAATTGGAGAATCCTGCAAAGCAGAGAAAAACTTTAATATAGTATCTCCTGCATAACCATAAATCTTATCTATACCCCATTTACTAAGCTGGTCAATTATCACTTCACTTACCTTATTACTCACTTTATCACCTCTTTTTATTTTTAACCTCTATATTCTAGCTTAACCCTCTTTAAAAACTTTATTACTATTAACTGTCATTTCATTGCTTGTATATAATCTCTATTTGACGGGGATTATAGTTAATATAAAAAATAAAAAAGGAGGCGATTGATTTGTTTGATTTATTCCCCTTCCGTAGTGGTGAAAAAATGGAGAATATGTCCGAAAGGTTTATGGATAGCCTATGGTCTAAATCAAATATCTTAAATAATTTGATGGACTTGACAAATATGAGTTTTAAAGCTGATATCAAAGAGAAAAAAGATGCTTATATTCTCGAAGCAGAATTAGCAGGACTTAGTAAAGAGAATATCAATTTAGACATCGATGGAGACTACCTTAATATTATGATAAATAATATTAATGGTATTGAAGAAAAGAATGAAGCTTACATTCATAAAGAAAGAAAAACCGGTCGTTATCAACGCAGTTTTAAATTAGAAAATGTAAGAAGGGATCAAATATCAGCTCAATATAATAATGGCCTTTTAATAGTACATCTTCCAAAAGAGGAAGTTAAAACTGAGAACAGACGCTCAGTAACAATTCAATAAAAATTAAATTTTTCAAAAATAAAAGGTAGATTATCTAATTAATTAGATAATCTACCTTTTCACTTATAATTTATCTTCAGGTTCAAAAATCAAAGTTTCGATAAAAAACATAAAAAAACATTTCATACAATCTCAATTTTAAAGGTGTCTTCAATGTTTTAAAAAGCAAAAACATTTCATACAATCTCAATTTTAAAGGTGTCTCTACGAGTTTTTAAAGTACAAAAAACTCTTCGTGCAATCTCAATTTTAAAGGTGCCTCTACTTAGTTTTCCACTATCGGTACAGTTAGACCACCTTGAGGCATAATAATAGCTTTATACCCCTTACCGTGCTTCTGCTCTAGATAATCTAACCCTTCATCAAGATCATCTACCTTTCTGGCAAATAACATCTCTGTTGCCTCTTTATTAAAGTCTGAAAGAAGAATAAACTCCTTATCCATTACTACTTTACTAATGGCAAAAGCTTTATGACCTCCAATAACAAAACCTTTCTTAATCCTAGTAACATTATCCTCAGGCTTACTAGACTCTTTAAGCCAATCCTCAAAGATATCTTCACCTAAGCCACTTTTACATTGGGCCAACAACATAATTGTACCACCCTTTTTAACACCCGCATCAGCATTGTCCAAAGCCTTTTGAGCTTGATAGATATTTAAATCCTTAGGAAATCCTCCGGCACTAACAATAGCCACATCGGCCTTCTCTTCTAAAGGAACATGATACATCTGAGCAGAGGTCTTAACTCCTTTATACCAAGCCTTCTCTAAGTCACCTGATACCACCTCTACTATCTCCTTCTTACTATTTATTACTACATTTAAGATAAAATCAACTTTAGCCTTCTTAGCTGCTTCCAGCATCTCTAAATTAACTGGATTATCTTCAATCTTTGGTAGGTTCCCTATCAAATTGACCATCTTAGAGTGATTAAATTGTATAGACTCCCTACCTGCTACCCCAGGGAGTATAGATTTGCGACCTCCAGAAAATCCTGCAAAATAATGTGGGGTTATTACTCCAGTTGTTATTAAAAGATCGGCTTCAACTGCTTCTCTATTAACTAAAAGTTTATTTCCTGAACTTAATCTTCCTAAATCAACTAAGTCTTGATCAGCATTATGAGAAACTATTCGATAATTATTAACTAAATCCTCACCAAATACTCTAACATTATCTTCTCTAGTATGAGGTTCATGAATTCCAGTCGCTATTATAAAGGTTATTGATTCTTTATTAACCCCTTTTTTTCCTAAAACCTCTAATAAAGGTGGCAACATATACTCATAAGGAGTTAAGCGACTTATGTCATTAACTACAATCACAACCTTCTTAGGATCTTTCTTCTCAATTATATCTTCTAATGCCGGCGAAGCTATAGGCTTTACTAATGATTCTTCTACCTCTTTTAAAGGGTCTTTTACCCCTTCCTTCTCCTTTGGTAATAGAACATTTATCTCACCTAACCTATCCATATTCAATTCTAACTTCTCTTCTCCATATTTAAGCTTCATACTATACTCCTCCATACTATTTTGGTTTATTATTACTTTAACAACTATAATAACCATTATAACTTTCAAGAAAGAAACTGTACTTAAATATATCTAAGTACAGTTTCTAAAAGTTAAGAATAAGTTTAAGTTGTTTGCTGTAAATATTATCTTTGCCCAAACTCAATCTTGATTCTTCATTTCTTCAAGCAATGCATCAATCTCTTCTTGAGACATAACTTCATCGCCCATAAGCACCCTCCTTTGTACTAATAACCAGTAAAGATAATTAACACAAATTCCTTTAGTAATATTTTATCATAAATACTTAAATTATTAAATTTTTCTTTTGAAAAGCTAGGTTTTTTTGAAAACAAATTAGCAATCTATTACAAAAGACTTCCAAAGACTCTCTAACTCATCTTGATAAGACTTATCTACTAGTTCATGATACTTAGGAATTAGACTCAACTTTTTAGTATTATAAATATTCATATGTCCTATATCATCAACTCCTGTTGATATAGCTAATTTTGCACAGTTACTATTATATATACCCTTAAAAGTTGCTGAGAAACCTCTCCTTTGTATATAATCTGTAAACTCCTCTGCCTTCTGCTCAAGGTCTTTAACTAGCTTATTACCCTTTCCTCCCTTAACCTCTCCTGCGCCTTTCTTTGCTAGTTCATCGGCTCGCTCATTCCATTTAACCCCTGAATGGGCTTTAACCTTATGCCAAGTAATCTTAATTCTAGATTTATCGATAAAGGACTTAAAATTCTTAGTCAAAGGAATATTTGCTTTATATTCTCCAGTTGCCCACTTTTTTATATTCTTTAGATCATAATATACCTCTAACTCTTTTATCCCTTTCTTCTTACACCACTTTAAAGCCTCTTCTACAGCTACCAACTCTCCACCAACTTGACGTGAACTTTGGGCTAAAGGACTGGTGACTGGACCAAATAGCTCTTCTACCACTTCTTCTCCTTTTAAGATCACAATACCATAACCTATTCCACCATTAATATAAGAACCATCTACATAGGCTTTATATAGATTATTGATAGGGGCCCCAGTCCAAATAGATCTTAATTGATTATAGATTTTTTCACCTGTTAGTTCATTTTCTTTTAAAGTATAAGCATCCTTGGTAGGGCTGTAATAGATTGTTAACCTTCCATAAGATTTCTTTTCATCTCTAATAGCAAGCTTTAACATATAATCTCTTATCTGATCAATCTCACCTTTAAGACCTTCTTTCTTCAACTCTTTTATAAATCCACCAGTCTTCTCCCTTAGTTTATCTTCATATTTATATTCCATATAAACCTCCCTAAGCTCTATTTAAATATATTAAATCCCAAACTGAAAGTAAATTATTCTATTTTTGCAATTAAAATAATTATACCATAGATGCTTTATTTATCAAGTTTGATTAGAAACTTTCCCTGCAGGTCTTTTATGATATAGCAATATAATACTTATAACCCTCATTTATAAAATGTATAGAAATTAATCACTTGGAGATAATAATTTAGTGGTATAACTATCGGCTAACAACTATTAAAAACAGGAGTTGATTTGAATGATTGATTATTTTTCAAACTTTAGCTTTGATTTAAGTCCAGTTCGCAAGTATCTACTTCTCACCTTAGCTTCTATTCTTGCGATTACAATAGGTTTTTCGCTGGTTCTCTACCCCTATCATACCCTTTTAGTAACTGGAATAGGAGCTATATTTGTAGCTAGAAAGCAAAAGGCTAAAGAAGAAGAGAGGCATATAGACTTGGCCCGACCCCATATTAAAAAATTTATCGATTATTTTTTTAATAGTAGTCCTGAAAACTTAGATGAGATAGAGGGTATCTCTAAAAATTTATCTTCTCTACAAAAAAATTTAAAAGAAGAAGATATTACTCTTAGAAAAAATGTATTAGTAAATCTAATCTTAGAAGAACTTATCCTCTCCTTTATTAGAGGAAGGTTATCAACCTCCTTTCGTATTCCCCTAAAAGAAGAGGATGATTATGAAAAGGACCTTAAGGCTTTAATTTATATCTTAGATAAGATGAATATAAAAATCAGTAGAGATAAAGCACTTAGCTCAATAATGTCTATTCTAAAAATTGAAAAACAGAAAGATTTTTATGATTACTTTTTTGAAAAAAACCTTCACCTCAAAAACGGCGGATCAACTTCAGATTTAGCCACTGCATATGTAAATACCTTTGAAGATGATTTAAGTTATATAAGCTATCTTAAAGAATTAGCTAAAAATCTGGATATTTCCTTAGATGAAGAGGAGCTTGAAATAAAGATTGAAGAGGAAATTGAATATATATCCCTTACAAGAGAGGCTCAATCTATTTATAGAGCTATGGCAGAAGGAAGAACAAAGAAGGTGACTCCTATTACCCTCTCAACTATTGATCAACTTTCTGGGGAAGAATTTGAATTATTCCTTAAATTATTATTTACAAAACTAGGTTATAAAACAACCTTAATTGGGTGTCGTGGAGACCAAGGCGCAGATTTAATAATAGAAAAAGAAAATGATAAGATAGTAATTCAAGCTAAGAGGTATAAAGGTAATGTTGGAAATAAAGCAGTGCAAGAGGTTTTAAGTGCAAGAGCTTATTATGAATGTAACGGAGCTATGATAGTTACAAATAGTCACTTCAGCCCTGCTGCCATTGAGTTGGCCCGAAGCAAAGGAAATAAAGTTACCCTTTGGAATAGAGAAAATTTAAGCAAAGAGCTCTCCAAAGTATCCATCTTTCTTGAAGAGATAATAGATCCAATTTAATCAGACAAAATCAAGAACTACAGTTTCCAAATCTTTTAACTTATGACTGATTACCAGTAATAAAATCACACTTTATACTCTGTTATAATAAAGCCTCCATATTAAGAGTAATGTAGAGCTATAATAATGCATAAATATTATAGTAACTAAGATTTAATAAAGGAGGCTTTATTATGAACTTGCTAGAATATTTAGAGAGAAGCGATAAAAAGAATCTATCTCTTATCTCCAATAAGCATAATATTTGTTTTGATCCCAAATTCTCAAAAAGATGGATAAGTAAAAAGATAAGTCAAAAATTACTAAACCCTAATTATCTAGATTATATAATCAATGAAAACCTATCTTCTAAGTCAAAAGATTTAATCAAAAGGTTAACATTGACCCAATCAATTAATAAAAATAGTTTAGACCAAGAGGTATATGAAGAACTAAGGAAGACAGGGCTGATTTATGAAGATAAAGAATTCTGCCACCTCCCTTGGGATCTAAGAAATATCTTAAGCAAAAAATTCAAAGGCAAAGAAAAAAAATCTCTACCCTTTACTAAAAAAGTTAAAAAGATTAATTTGTCTACACAAAATAAAAGAGCAACAATTAAAGTTCCCTTCTCTACTTACTTAGTACTATCTTTTGCATACTTGGATAGATTAAATGAAAGTAATAAAAAAGCACGAAAAATAATGCTTTTGGATTATTTAAAAGATATCAACCAAAGTGAGATTTCATCTGAACAATTATTAAATTGTATCCTTTACTATAGTAATAAAAAAAGCTTATTGAGTGAAAATTTAATGTTAAATGATAGTTTTAAAAAATGGTTAACTAAGAAAGATCAAGAAATAATATTTGACCTTCTAGAAGTATTTTTCCCTAAAAAGTACCTACAATTAAAGAAAGTAATAGCTGTATTACTATATTACCCTCCAGGTAAAAGCATACCCTTAAGCTTTTTAAATAAAGAGTTTGGGATTTTATTTGCTAAAAAAGAAGGTAAAATGATACATATGTTGAATATTATTGATATAAGCAAGGATGAGCTAGCCTTGAATAATTTCATTTGGCACCTGTTCAATAAGAAGATTGACTCTTACTCTAAACCACTTCAAATCTTAAAAAATGAAGTTCTAATAGATCCAGAAATAAGAATAAAAACCTTGTGGACGATAGCCAAGTACTCCACCTTAACCGATATTAATAATCAACTTAAATTTAAAGTTAACGAAAGGAGCTTTCAGATGAGCCAAAACCTAGAGAAGAAATATCCTTCATTAAAAGAATTACGCCTTAAAAGAATTAAAGGGGAATACCAGTCAATGTCTGATGATAACTGGAAGAATCTCTTGAATCAATTTAAATTAGAACATAATATCGAGGGAAATGAAAGTCTAAGAATAGATTTGGCTTATCGTAGTTTGCCTCATACATTAAATTAAAGAGGAAATTAGACATATGTCTAATTTCCTCTTTAATTTAATGTTATCTTTTAGCTTTTATAACTAAAGGAAAAGATTCTAAAGGTTTATAGCTACTCCTATCAAAACCACCAAATAACTTTATATTATCAAAACCTATTTCACCTAAGATTTCCTTTAATTCTTTAGATCTTAAAGGAAGCAGAGCTACAGAATTTTCAAAATTGCCCTCTTTGCTCTTTAACTCCGTCTCAAATTCTACCTTTTCCACTCCTAGTTTATAATTTCTAATCAATTTAACCCCAGTTTCTTGATTACTTATTGTAGGTAGTTTATTTATTTCTAAATCCAATATTCTATCATAATTAACTATTTGTATTATCAAATTTCCATCCTGCTTCAAAAGAGAATATATACTCTTTAATACCTCTTTAATCTCCCTTCTGCTGTCTAAATGCACTAAAGAATTTCCGATACAGAAAATAAAATCAAATTTCTCTCCACTATAGAGAGTTGATATCTCCTTCATATCTCCCAATTTAAAGTCAATATCTAAACCTTCGGATTTACTTTTGGCTAAATTAATCATTCCAGAGCTTAAATCTATCCCCGATACCTTATACCCATCTTGGGCCAACGCTATCGAATAATTTCCGCTCCCAGTAGCGATATCTAATACCCTAGCATTTTCTTTTAGATCTTCTTTTAAAAAGTCATAGGTTTTCTCTTTAAAAGGGAATATATCATCATAATATTTAGTAAACTCTTGATAAAATTTCATTTGAACCCCTCCTAAATAAAATTAATTCAAATTTATTTTTACTAACTCTCACCTCATTATTCCATTAATAGTACCTCTTGTCTTTGATTTAAATCACATAAAATTAAAATTCTTCTCTTTAGTCATTGAATATTATGCTCTATTTTCGGTAATTATAATAATAGCTTGGAAGGGAGGATAAAAAATGAGACCTAGATCCGTCTTTGAAACAAAAAGGAGAATGGATGAAAGGCTTCTAAATACCGATCCTAGCAGATTCTATTCTAAGGTCGCAGCTGTAGCAGCTGGTGCCTTTATGTTAGGCAAATTGAGTCAAAAGATGATGGATTGGTATAAACACTAATCTGCTTTCAAGTCCAAAAGCCAAGGCAAAATTGCCTTGGCTTTTTTTAATAAAGAAGAAGATATGTAGGAGAGAAGAGTTAATACTTCTCTCCTTTTTAATATTATTACCAAACTCCTAATATTAATAATATTAAAATTAGGAAGAGAACAAAGGCAATCTGACCATGATATTTTTTAAGCACTCCTTGCAGATCTTCCATCATTCACCCCTCCTTTCTTCTTCTCTATAGTTTATGTGATTAAATAAATTCTGTTACATTTTTTATTGAATATAATTAAATATTAGAATCATTATCCTATAAAAAAGAAGAGGAATTTTTCCTCCTCTTTTCTCAATTTATTGCTCTTACCATACTCCTAATACTAATAATATCAAGATTAAAAAAAGAGTAAAAGCTATTTCACTACGATATCTTCTTATTAAACCTTGTAACTCTTCCACCTTCTAACTTCCCCCTTTCCTTATTTCGATATATATTATGCTTTAAAATCAGTTATGTTACAATATTTTAAAAAAGCCTCTGGTCCAATTTAAATAACCTAGAGGCTTTTAGAGAAGAAAAACGGATATGTAGAAGAGCAAAGCAGAGAAAAACTATCCTCCCCCTAACTTTGCTAAACGATTACTAAGCTCCTAATACCAATAGGATCAAAATTAAAAAGATAAAAAAAAGATTTTATTTAAGAGAGGGGAGACTTTTCCCCTCCTTAACGTAGATTAAAACATACCTAATATTAATAAAATTAAGATTAAGAAGAGCACAAAAGCAAGTTGATCATAAACTCCTACTCCACCTTTACATGTCATTTTTAATCACTCCTTTCCTCTTCTTTAATACAATTTATGCACAATTAATAGAGACTGTTACTAATTTTTCTTTCAAAAAATATAAAGATAAGAAGAGCCCCTAATAGAGCTCCTCCAGTTTATGACAATATACATTGTGAAAATTTACCATAAGCCTAGTACTAATAGAATCAAAATTAAAAAGATAACAAAGACATAGCTTCCTCCTAAGTAAGGCTGTGCTCCTGCTCCTTGATAATCTTCCACCTTTATCCCTCCTTTTAGCTCTTCTAATACAATCTATGTTTTAGGAAGGATTTTGTTACAAAATTCAATAACCTACCAGCTTACTTACCCCAACTACTTCGATTCCAATCTCCTCTAAAGAGGGTAGTAACTCCTTTAAGACCCTACTTGTTACATCGCCACCATGCGGGCCAACATGGCCAATCCCTATAGCACTTCCTCTTTTTATGGCCTGACCTGTCAATAAGAGTGTCGCATCTCTAACCTCACCATAATCTCTTCTACCATCTAAGAAGATATCCCTTTCTAGATACCTGACTCCAAGTTCTTTGCATACCTCTTCTACTACAGACTCTCCACTGGTCTTGCTATCTATAGCAATTAAATCATACTCCTTTGCCACCTCTAAAACAGCCCTCATCACTCTTCTATCTGCTGTAGCCTTAGAACCTGTATGATTATTAAACCCTATAGCTACTCCAAGATCCTCAATAGCAGCTTCCATCCTCTTCTTAATCTCATCATCAGATAAGGATGTTAATATAGGTTTACTCCCAAGCCAACTCATCTTCCCTTTATTTGGCTCCATAGGTAGATGAATTATCACATCAAAACCCTTCTCCTTAGCTATTAAGGCTTCCTCTCTAGACCGCTCCTTAAAGGGAATGACTGCTGCTGTAATCTGTTGGTCTAACTTAAACATATCCTCTGTCCCTTTAGCATGATTACCAAAGTCATCAATAATAATTGCTACCTTAGCACCTTTAGTCCTTCTTGCCTTAATTGGTTTTTTTAAATTTAGATAAGGTGATAGGTTACTCTCCACCCCATCAACTAAAAACTGAACCAACTCTACCTCATTAAAACTGGCTGTTAGCTTTAAAAGAGAATTGACAATAAAAAAATGTTCCATAACCTCAAATTTATCTACCTTAGGTGCAAGATTAAAATAAACGACCCCTTCTTTATAACCGATATTTTGAATTATTTCTTCAACATCATTTATTAATAAACCTTCTGGAACTGAAGTAGCAAATACCCTCTCTACCCCTTCTTCTACCTTCTTTTTAACCTTATAATCCTTAGTATTAAATATGTAATCTACTCCAGTGCTAAAAGGAGAGTATAATAAAAAATTTCTCAATCTAACGCTGCCTTTAGAGATATAACTATCATCCTCATAAAAGGAAGATACTACTTCCTCACAAAATAAAATATCATTGCCCTTTATAACCAAAGTAGCAAAAGAGGATCCTACTAATAATAAAAGAAAGACAGCAACTATAATTAACTTTATCTTAGTACTGGAAAAACAAATCAAAAACTCACCTCCTTAAAGAACTTAAATCCAGAAAAATACTCTTCAATTCCCCGATAGATTCCCTCTACTAAAGCTTGCTGGTAATGGGTCTTTTGAAGTAGCTCCCAATCTAAAGGATTTGTAATAAAACCTACTTCTACTAATACCCCAGGAGTATTTTGAGATTTGAGTATATAAAGATCATTGCGTCTCTTTATATTGTGCTTTGTATCCTCAACTCCTTGGTAACCTAAATTATTTAGATGCTTTTGTAATGTCTCTGCAATTGTCTTATTCTCCTTATGACGAGAGCTGTAAAGAACGACAGGGCCTCTCATAGATCGTTGGCCTAACCTATTATCTACATGAATACTTATAAATAGATCTACTTCTTTTTGGTTAATAATATCTATCCTTGCTCTAATATCACGAGTATGTCTACTTCTAGAGTAATTATTGAGATGGTCTAAGGAGATATCCTCTTCTCTAGTCATAATAACCTTAGTATCACTTTTTTCAAGAAGATAGTCTTTTAACTTTGAAGCTATCTTTAAGTTGATATCCTTTTCCAGTATCCCACCATAGGTGGTCCCACCATCTATACCTCCATGACCTGCATCAATAACGACTACTCGTTGGCCTAAAGGTGGTGTCTTTACTATAATATTACTTAAATTCAACTCTTTAGGTAGAAAAAAAATTAAATAAATAAAAAGTATACTTAGATATATCTTCCACTCAGAAATTTTTATAATCACTTTTCCACTTCCTTAAGATTATCAATCTTTAAATTAAATTTATTCAAGGCTATCTTTGATTATCACTTTTAAACTAATAAAGCATAGCGTTATTAGTAAAATTAAATAAAAGGACTTTTATCTTGTTATAGCTAATAACTATAATAATCACTTAAATTAAGGAGATGATTACTATAGTTATGGAAAATTTAATTTATAATGAAGAAGCTATAAAGCTAGGATATCTAAAGAACGAGGATGAAGTGATATTCTTATTTAATCCCCAAATCTATCAGGATAAATTGGGAGATAGGGAGATTAAGAGTGTAAAGTTAATTGGAAGTTTTACTGCTTGGAAGGTTAAATGGGACCTTAAAAAAGAGAAC
Organism: Halonatronum saccharophilum DSM 13868; assembly: GCF_000517025.1. Classification (GTDB taxonomy): domain Bacteria; phylum Bacillota; class Halanaerobiia; order Halobacteroidales; family Halobacteroidaceae; genus Halonatronum; species Halonatronum saccharophilum. The sequence goes on along the minus strand of NZ_KI912097.1, from coordinate 60,001 downwards.
GATCAGCTTTGGACTTTAGAGAAAAAGTTTGAAGATATTAATATACCAGGAAATTCTGGGTACCCTGAATTTAGATTTGTAATTAATGATGAGACGTACTTAGGAGCTCCTAAAGAGTTATCTTTAGAAAACAAATTCTATGATAGCCATAGCGGAGGCTATAAACTCATATTATTAGAAGATAAAAATAAAGCAAAAAAGATAAAAGAAATTAATGAAAAAATCAAAGATTATAAGATAGAATACTCTTCAAGAGAAGAACTTGCCAATTTTCGCGAGATAAAAGGTGGTGATTTAGGAGAAGGCGTACTTTATAGGTCTTATCATCCTTACAAAAAATCTCGACCTGACCACCCTAAAGAAGATGAGAGACTAACAGCAGTTAGAGAATTAATTAAAAGAAAAGGGATAAAATCAATAATCAACTTATCTGATACTGATGAAGATATCCCTACTCATGCTAAGTACTATAAAGAATTATCTCATCTAGGAAATATTATCTTTACAAATAAAGGTTATAACTATGATGTCTTTTATTATCTAACTTCTAACAAAGAATTTGCCCAATTATTAGGAAGGATAATAAACTTTATAATAGATACTAATAATAAGGCACCTTTTTTAATCCATTGCCGAATTGGAACTGACAGAACAGGAGTTCTAGGTGCTATCTTGGCTGCAACCATGGGGGCTAGCTGGGAGGAAATCTTAAAAGATTACCAAGAATCTAACAGACTGGGTATTGGTGAATATAGAGATGAAAAGTTGTTGGCCTATGCCTTTAAAGGTCTTGTTGGTGATTCTTTTAAAGAGGATCTACCAAAGAAGGTTAATAGATATCTTTTACAAGAAGTTGGCTTAAGTGAATATGAACTCTTAAAATTAAAAGATAATTTAAGTGGAAAAAATACTAGGGGTTAACCCCTAGTATTTTTTAGTTCTCCTCAAAAAAATAAAAAAACTAGCAAAAGTTTGTTTTAACAAACCTTTGCTAGTTTAATCTGCTCTTAAAAGCAATGCGTTTTAAAGTTTTGGTCAATTACCTTTATTATTATAACCTCTTATTAATCTTATTTCAAGTCTTTTAAGGTTATAATTCTAATTTTAAGTCATTACCCTTAATTAAATTTGCCTTACGCATAATATTAGCTATAGAAAGAGTCAAAAGGGCAGGAAGAATAAAATGTAATAGTAAAATTGGAGTTAAAGCTCCTGTACCCATAACTTCAACAGTTCCAAATTGACCTACTAAACCTGCTGTTCCCATCCCTGAACCGATAGAACTATTCTCCATAGGGATTAATGTAGTGGCAATTGGCCCTAATATAGCTCCGGTTAAAGTTGGCGGTATCCAAATATAAGGATTCTTAACGATATTAGGTATCTGTAACATTGAAGTTCCTAAGCCTTGACTTATTAAACCACCAAATCCATTCTCCTTATATGACATAACTGCAAAACCAATCATTTGAGCACTACAACCAACAGTTGCTGCCCCAGCAGCTAAGCCACTTAAACCTAACATTATCCCAATTGCTGCACTACTAATTGGTAAAGTTAAAGCCATACCCATTAAAACTGAAACTATAATACCCATAGGGATTGGATGTAATTCAGTAGCTTGCATAATAACCTCTCCTAACCCAGTCATAAAAGCTCCAATAACCGGGCCAACAAATCTAGCAGTCAATAATCCAGTAATTATCACTGTAGCTGGGGTTAAGACTATATCAAGCTTTGTCTCCTTTGAGATTGCCTTACCAAACTCAGCACCTACTACAGCCGCTAAGAAAGCCCCTACAGGACCACCTAGGTCGGCTCCAGCCATACCAGTAACTACTGAAGTAAAGACTACCAAAGGTGGGGATTGGAGTCCATAAGCAATAGCTACACCAATAGCCGGCCCCATCATCCCCTTAGCTACATCACCAAATTCAACCAAGGCAGGTATACCTAACTCTCTACCTAAAACCTCTAAGATTAAACCAACAATTAAAGAAGCAAATAAACCTTGAGCCATAGCTCCTAAAGCCCTAATACCGTATCTATCTAAAGAGAACTCTATATTCTTTCTAGCTAAAAACCCTTTCTTCTCTTCCATTTTTCACACCTCCACAAAATTTCTATAATAAAATAACCTTTAAACTTTTAAAATCAAAGTCAAGAGCTAGTTGAAACCACGAATGTAGACGAATGGACACAAATAAAAAATTTAAAAATTAATCTTTAAAAATCATAAAATGCAGTTATCTAAGCAGTAATCCACACTAACTTTCTAAAGCATTTTATTTTAATCTGTATTAGTGCAAATTCCTGTTAATTAGCACCCCAAGAGTACTTCCTCAAGAAAAGCACTTTCGGGGCGTGGTAAAAAACGCCTTTAGGGTTTTGAATTTTAAACATCATCTTGAGATAAAATAACACTAGTTTCTGATGCGATTTAAAGAAGATTCAAACTTATATCCAAGGAATTTATCGTATGGGTTAGGGTTCCAAGGGAGATTATATCTACCCCTGTCTTTGCCACCTGGACTAGATCTTTTCTTTCAATTCCTCCAGAAGCTTCTATTATTGCACTATCTCCAATTAATCCTACAGCCTTCTCCATCTTCTTTGGAGACATATTGTCTAACATAATTATATCTGCCCTAGCCTCTAAAGCTTCCTTGACTTCTTCTAAAGATTCTACCTCAACCTCTATCTTTGTTGTATGGCTAACTCTCTTTCTAGCCAAGTTTATTGCTTCTTTAATACTACCTATGGCTTTAATATGATTATCTTTGATCATTACTGCATCACAAAGGCTAAAACGATGATTATAAGCTCCTCCTAAGGCCACACCATACTTCTCTAAAATTCTCAACCCAGGAGTGGTCTTGCGAGTATCAACAATTTTAACACCATATTCTTCAACCAAAGACTGGTATCTATTAGCTTTGGTAGCTATACCCGAAATTCTCTGTAAAAAGTTTAAAGCTACCCTCTCTCCAGTTAAAATTGAAGCCGTTGATCCCTTAATCTTTGCAATAACTGTACCTGCTTCTACCTTTACTCCTTCTTCTACTAAAGCAATAAACTCAATACTTTCATCAACAGATTCAAAGACCCATCTAGCAACATCTAAACCTCCAACAACTCCATCTTCCTTTACTAAAATAGATCCTTCTCCTCTTTGAGCAGGATCTATTAAAGTTTGAGTAGTTATATCTCCCCAACCTATATCTTCCTTTAAAGCACCTTCAATTACCTCTAATATCTTTCTTTTATTCAAATTCAACCTTTAACTCCTCCCATCTCTGCTCTAGCTTCATCACTATATGCCTTTTCCATCTTTCTTTGCTTTTATTAAAATCCAAACGATAATGTGCTCCTCTACTCTCTTCTCTCATTAAAGCCCCTTTAGTAATTAGATAAGCTAATGTAATTAAATTCTGTAATTCAAAACCTTCAACTTTCCTTAAATCCTTCTCTAGTATCGCAAGTAGATCCTCCAACTTATCTAGAGCTTCCTTAAGACCTTCTTTACTCCTTATTATACCTAATTTTTCCTCTGTCAATCCTTGTAACTCTTCTCTGATATCCTTAAAGCAAATATTATCCCCAATATCCTTTCTTAAGTTCAAATCCAACCTAGCCCACCTAATCTTAGCTTTCTTTGTATAATCTAGGGCTCCTTTAGCAACCCTCTCTCCATAGACTAAGGTCTCTAAAAGGGAGTTACTTGCCAATCGGTTGGCCCCATGCAAGCCAAAGGAGGCTGCCTCTCCGCAAGCAAATAAGCCCTTTAATGAACTTCTTCCGAATAAGTCTACCTTTATCCCCCCCATAAAATAATGAGCTGCTGGTGTAATTGGAATTTGATCTTTGCTAATATCTAAACCTAAGCTTAAACACTTATTATAGATAGTAGGAAACCTCCCCTTAATAAAATCATTATCTAAATGACTTAGATCCAAATAAAGATTTGAGCTCCCTTCTTTCTCCATCTGATGGTAGATGGCCCTAGCTACTATATCTCTAGGGGCCAACTCCTTTAAAGGATGATACCTATCCATAAAGATCTCTCCCTTAGAGTTTCTTAAGATTCCTCCTTCACCTCTAAGAGCTTCTGATAGTAAGAAGTTGTTGGCCCCTTCTAAGGCTAGAGTAGTAGGGTGAAACTGAATAAACTCCATATCCATAACCTCAGCCCCAGCTCGATAAGCCATAGCTACTCCATCACCAGTAGCTAATTGGGGGTTAGAAGTGTTTTTATACAGCTGACCAATACCTCCAGTAGCTAAGACAACAGCCTTAGCCAGATAAAGTAAGTACTCTCCTTTTAATTTATCATAAGCCAATAGCCCATAGACTCCATTTTCATCACTAATTAAATCTACTGCAAAGGTATTCTCAAAGATCTCAATGTTTTTATTATATAATGAATTATAAATTAAAAAATCACTTAACTCTCTTCCTGTAGCATCTCCACCAGCATGAAGAACTCGCCTATGGCTATGCCCACCTTCTTTAGTTAAAGCAACTTTACCTTTTTTTCTATCAAATTTTGCCCCTTCTTCTATTAACCTTTTAATAACTGTTGGCCCCTCTTCGACTAAAGTCTTAACTGCCTTAGGGTTACAGAGGCCATCACCAGCCAACAAAGTGTCTCTATAATGAAATCTAGTCCTATCCTCAGGGGAAAAGGTTGCTGCTACCCCACCTTGGGCATACTTGGTATTAGATTCTTTAACTTCTCCCTTAGTTAATAGAGCAACTTGCCCTTGTTGGCCCAATTCTAAAGCAGCAGTCAACCCTGCTGCTCCACTCCCGACAACTATAAAGTCAAAGCTCTTCTTCTTTATCTCATTTAAATCAAAGTTAATCAAATACCTTGGAACCATAACCTTACCTCCATTAATTATTCAATTCCAACATCCGACCTAAAGCCTTCTTGGCTTTAACTCTAACCTCTTCTTCAACACTTATCTGATACTTCATCTCTTCTAAAGCAGAGGCTACATCCTCTAAAGAGGTCATCTTCATATTCTGACAAATTAAACCTTGGCTTAATAAATAAAATGTTTTTGGGGGACTCTCTTCTTTTAACTTATATAAGATACCCATCTCAGTACCTATAATCAACTTCTCATCTTTACTATTACGAGCAAATTCTAATATCTGAGCCGTACTTCCTACAAAGTCAGCTTTCTCTACTACCTCTGGTCTACATTCAGGATGAACAACTATAGGTGTATTAGTATGGATTTTACTTACCTTCTCAATATCTGCTGCCCTTACCCGATGGTGAGTAATACAAAAACCTTCCCATAAAATGACCTCCTTATCAGTTCTCTTGCTTACATAATCGCCTAAATTCTGATCTGGAGTGAAGATAATCTGCTCTGCCTCAATATTGTTTACAATATCTACAGCATTTGATGAAGTACAACAGATATCACTTTCAGCCTTAACAGCAGCTGACGAATTGACATAACAGACAACCTTAGCTTTAGGGTGTTTTTTCTTTAACTCCCTTAACCCTTCTACATCAACCATATCTGCCATTGGACAGCCAGCATTTCTCTCAGGTAATAAAACTGTCTTTTGAGGAGATAGAATTGCTGCACTTTCAGCCATAAAGTCAACACCACAAAATACTATCACATCCTCCTTAGCATTAGCTGCTTTACGGCTTAAACCTAAAGAATCACCTGTATAATCAGCAACTGCTTGAACCTCATCATTTTGATAATAATGGGCTAATATAATAGCATTGCGTTCTTTTTTTAATCTCTTTATCTTATTTGCTAAACTTTCGTTAGTCATTTTATATCCTCCTATGTAAGATCTTCATAATATTTGAAAATATCACTCTTATTTTATAATTGTAATCTTGTAATGTCAAGTGTAAAGACACCCTTTCTTTTTGGTCATAAGTGACTATATTTGAAGTGAACCAACCTTCTGTCCCTTAAGTCTAATAACTTTTGTGAGGCTAAATTTTAATTTATTCTAACTATTTTTACCTTCTTTTTTAGATGAAATAGTACTTTTTATTTATTTTGCAATTTATAGGGATATGTCTACTGTTATTTTAGCAATTAATAAAGGATTTAATGATATTATCAATAATTATATTATATATAGGTAATTAAAGGAGGTTGTAATAATGCCAAGAATCGAAGAAGATCTTATCGGTAAGATGGAAATCTCTGATGCTGCTTATTATGGAGTACAAAGCTTAAGGGCTGCTAAAAATTTTAAGATAACAGGTATTAGAGTTAATACTAAGCTAATTAGGGCTATTGCTATGGTGAAGATAGCTGCTGCTAAAGCCAATTTGAGCTTAGGATACCTTGATAGAAAAAAAGGAACAGCAATTATACAAGCAGCAACTGAATTAATGGATGGTAAGTTAGACGATCATATCATTGTAGACTGCCTCCAAGGTGGAGCAGGAACTTCAACTAATATGAATGTAAATGAAGTCATTGCTAATAGGGCTTTAGAGATTTTAGGATATGAGAAGGGAGATTATACCAAGGTCCATCCAAATAATGATGTTAATATGGCTCAATCAACCAATGATGTAATACCAACAGCTATTAAAATAGCAGTTATAAAAGATATAGAGAATTTAACCCAATCACTTATACTGTTAAGGGATAGATTTAAAGAGAAGGAAGAAGAGTTTGATGATGTTATTAAGATGGGTAGAACCCAGCTACAGGATGCCGTTCCTATTAGATTAGGACAACAGTTTGGTGCCTATAAAGAGTTAATAGATCGAGATATAGAGAGAATAAGGCAAACCTTAGAAGAAGAGAAAGGAATTAATTTAGGAGGAACAGTTATAGGAACTGGTTTGAATGCCGACCCAGAATATATAAGGTTAGTAGTTAGAGAGATAAGAAGAATTACAGATTTGAATTTGAAATCAGCTGTAAATTTAATTGATGCTACTCAAAATGCAGATACTTTTGTTGAAATCTCTGGTAGCTTAAAGACTTTAGCAACTGGATTATCTAAGATATCCAATGACCTTCGTTTATTAAGCTCTGGGCCAAGGGCTGGGTTAAATGAGGTTAATCTGCCAGCAATCCAACCTGGCTCTTCTATTATTCCAGGAAAGGTAAACCCTGTAATGCCAGAAGCGGTTAATCAGGTGGCTTATCAGGTCTTGGGTAATGATCTAACTATTAGTATGGCTGTAGAAGCAGGACAGTTAGAGTTAAATGTTATGTTACCTGTTGTAGTATTTAATCTATTGCAATCAACGAGTATGCTAACTAATATTTGTAATTTGTTTGCCGAAAAATGTATTAAGGGAATTACCGTCAACCGTGAAGTCTGTGAAAGATCTGTTGACCAAAGTATTGGAATTATTACAGCTATTAATCCCCATATTGGATATTCTAAAGCAAGTCAAATTGCTAAAAAGGCTTTAAAAGAGAATAAATCAGTTAAGGAAGTTGCTTTAGAAGAAGGTATCTTAGACGAAAAGAAACTATCTCGAATATTAGACCCTTATGAGATGACTAAACCGGGTATCTCGGGGAAGGATTTACTGGAAGATTGAGCTTTAATTATAGCTATTAGCTAAAAGTTCAAAATCTTCTTGAGAGATAAAAATTTATGGCTATTTAGATTCAACCTTTTAAAAAATATACTTTTGTTAAATAAAAAAGAAGATATAAGCAACGGTGATTCTCTGCTTATATCTTCTTTAAATTAATCACTTATATCGAAGCCACCAAAGATAGCTAAACCGCTAACCTTTAATGTTGGCCCGTTAGGATCACCTTTTTTAGTGCTATTCTCCCAACCTCCAAATATAGGTAATCCACTTACAACTACATTCCACCCTTCTGGAACATATATATCTACTCCACCAAACATTGCTAAGACATCAATTCTAGCCACTTGATCTTCTGCTATATCTGCTTTTCTCAAATCTACTTCTGCCCCACCAAAGATAGCAATAATACTCCCACCTTTAAATTTCTTAGATACACTCTTAGTCTCAAAACCAGAGAATATAGCAATTATATTAAAAGAATCCTCAGACAGATGATTAATATTATCTCCTCTTTTAAATATTAGCCAAAACCCAACTAAAATTAATACAATTGGCCAGAAAAACTCAAAATCAAAAATATTAAAATATCCTAAAACCCTTAATTGCAATGATAACCCTATTAAAAAGACTATCAACCCACCTAGTTTCCCTACAGGATTACTAATTAGATTGAACAACCCACCTCCCACCAATAATAGTGGCCAATAATTTGATATCAAATCTCCTATACCTATGTCAGTTATTCCAGCCCCATTAAATAAAAGTAAAACCCCTAGTAAAATAATAATTATCCCCAAAAACCTTTTAGTATTCATCATTTTCCTCCTTATAAATCAATTCTTTTAATCAAGCTATTAAATAGTTATCCTTCAAGATAAAGCAATAAATAATATTAGCTCTAATTACAACAACTTGTAAATAAATTTAAAGCCATAATTTTTATCATTTCTATAAATTATTTCTTTCCCCTTCTTTTTTAACATATTTTTTATTATTAATATTTAGTTTTTTGAATTATTTCCTGAGTTATTTTTACTTTGTAGTCTTTTTTATATATTAATTATAAATGTGAAGATATAAAACAATATTTTGATTTTTAACAATCGTTTAATAGATTTCTGATTTTTCTTTATCTTTTTAAATGTATTAAAAAACCATTAACACCTCAAACTAATACAAAGAAAAATAAGATGGTGATATTTTTATGAAGATTACTAATCTATTTCTAATCTACTTGCTCCCTATCATCTCACCAACCCACTTAATAACATACTTAGTAAAAGGGGAAGAAAAAAATACTTATAAAAAAATAAAGGGCCAACGAATCAAAAGTTTAGTAAATACTTACCTAGGGTTATCCTGTCTCTTATTCTCCCTTCTACTCTTTTGGCCTTATTGGTCTGAAAATTTACCCCTCTTATCGAGAATTATTTTTTTGATAATTATTTATTTTTCTATCTCTAGGGTAATAGAGATATTTATATCTTTTCTCTTAGATAGTATGGACAAGCTAAAGAACAAACCACTAGAAGAAGATTTAAAATATTCAGATAGATGTATAATTACTTTAAAGAGTTATCTAGAGATAATATTGAATTATGGCATAATATATTATGGATTGAGTACTAGATATGCACAAAATATATTTTCATCTAAGGAACCTTTAATTTCACCACGCCTTGATAATGTCTTTGAAGGTGTCTATTTCAGTATAAATACCATCTCAATTTTAGGTTATGGTGATATCCAACCAAATCACTTTAGTTCACAGTTTTTCTCTTCACTAGAGGTTTTAAGTGGAGTCTTCTTATTTATAGTATCCTTTGCAACCTATTTAACTCTAAACTTCACCCCAGTTTCAAATCTAAAGACTAAGAAGAAGATTAAAAGTGCTAAAATAGATAAACAACTTCTCCTTCTTCAAATATCTATAATCTTTTTTATAATTATAAGAGAAGTCATAGAGATAAGTAGGTGGTTATAATAGTATTTAGGCATAGAAAATAAAATATTTCTCAGTTAAAAGAAAAAAAGAACGGGAGACTATCTCCCGTTCTCCTGCTGGGCTAACATCTCCTCGGCCTTCTCGACTGCTCGTCTAACTAAAGACCCAGCTTCTCTGGTGGTTATATTTCCCCAATCTCCGTCTTGAACCTTATGAGAGAATCCTAACTCCTCGGCTAACTCATACTTGGTCCTATCAGACATTATCTTTGCCATTGGGGTTTCTCACCTCCATTAATAATATCGCCATATTAAGCAGAATTTATTCTTCCAAAAAATCCCTTAAATATTCTATGGCTTCTTGACGATCCTTTATCTCTTCTAAAGCCTGCTTCTCTCTTAACTCATTGAGAAGCTTACCAATAGTTGGCCCTTCCTTTATGCCGAAGATATCGATTATATCCCTTCCACTTAAAAGTAAATCCTCTGTCTTAGTTTTTACTTTCTGATCCCTTCTAATCAAATCCTTAAGAAATTCCATAGCCCCAGGCAATTCATCCTTTCTATCATTTAACTCCCTACTACTCATAGCATCTGCAGCAGCTACTAAACAGATATCTAAAACCCAATCACCACCTGCATTAAAGAAGCGATACCTACCTTTATTTGTTAAATTATGGGCATAATAAAGGGCCAAAGGTCTCATATGGTATCTAACCAGCGCTTTAATATAGCTTATCTCCTCTCTACTAAAGCGCAGCCTTTTGAGAATTGGCCCAAGGTAGTTGGCCCCAGCCTTGTCGTGTCCATAAAAATGAACCTCGCCATCTATCTCCCTCTCTGTCGATAGCTTGCCTATATCATGAAGTAATACCCCTAACTTAAGCAAAGAAATCCTCTTATCATCTACCTTATTTCGCCAAAATTCCTCTTCCAAAAGCTCTTCTACCTTCTTAACACCATAAATAGAGTGTTCCCAAAGATCTTCACGATGGTATCGGCATTGGCCCGTCTCTTTAAACCTTTCAACTCCTGGTACTAACTGAGATAATAAGCCAAGCTTCTCTTCTAAGTAAGCTAGATGCTGATCTGCTCCATCACAAGACAATATCTTAAGCAACTCCTCTTTAATCCTCTCTTTAGCGATATCATCTATCCCCTTATTAAATTTTTTCATCAACTCTTCTGTACCTTTATCTATGTTAAAGTTCAATGCTGCCTTAAATCTAACAGCTCTAAATAACCTTAATGGATCTTCTGCAAAGACCCTCTCTTGAGTAGCTCGAATCAACCTTTTTTCCAAATCATCTATACCCCCATAAGGATCTATAACCTTATTTTTTAAAGAATCACCTTCTATATCTAAAACATCACTTAGCTCCAAAGCCATAGAATTTATAGTAAAGTCCCTGGCTCTTAGATCTTCTCTAATAGAATCTCCCTTTATTAGAGTAAAATCATAAACCAACTCTGCTTTTACTACCCGATATATTTCTCTCTTTTTATCTAATATAATAAAAGAACCTTTAATCCTATCAGCAAAGTTTCTAGCGATTTTCCCAACTTTTGCTTTCAGTCCAATATCAATATCCTCAACATCTCTTTGTAGAAGATAATCTCTTACTACTCCTCCAACTAAATATCCTTTACTATTATATTCTTCAATAATCTCTACTACAAAATTTAAATAATCCATACAATCCCCCTTCTCCACCTTATATAAGTCATTAAAACACCTCATAACTTTCAGCTATCAGTATACTTTAGAAAACTGATAGCTGACCACCAATAACTATATGTTACCAAAGGATCTTAATCTTGACCTTACCTTATATTCTTCTCCTTCACTTCCACTCATAACCAATCCAATATTCTTGGCATAGTACTCATAATTTGTATAATCTTTTCCTTCTTCTAAAGGAGTTATCTCCACCTTAATAACACCATAAAACCTTCCTGCAGGTAAATCAATAACCTTATCTACCTTTACTATCTCCCTTCTTCTTCCTCCACTTTCCCAACTATTCCCTTCTTCAATTGGCCTTTTTAATATTACTTCCTCTCTTTTATCTTCTCTATCTAAATCATCCAATAAAATAGTATCTTCATAAAATTCTGCTTCCTCTCTTAATATCCTAACTTCATCATCAGTAACTCTAAAAACCCTGGCGTTTACTGTTCCACCATTATCCTCATGGATTTGGGCCAACTCATCATCAACAAATTTAACCTCCCATTTAAAACTAGCAAACTCTATTCCTTCTCCAGCAAAGCGATATACCATCCCCTGCTTTAGTGGAAAGTAGGAAATTAAACTCTCCTCGACCTCTTCCTCCTCTAATAAATCATCCTCTTCCCTAACTTCTCTAGGTGAACAAGCAGCCAAAGCCAGAATAAGAATTACTAATAAAATCAGAACTTTATTATACCTTCTACCCTTTATCATAAATTACCTCCCCAAATTTACTTGTCTTTTTATATATTAGTCTTTCAATTAATTAGTTTTTTATGTATGTAGTAATGAGTAATACCTTAAAAACCCTTTATTCCTAGATCTTAATAAAAGATATTGAGATTTTGACATTACTCATTACTTATCACTCATTACTAATTACTGTACATAGTTGCTTTAATAAAAGGAAAGCTATATAATAAATTTTAAAAATACTTAAAAGGAGGTAATAATTGCTGAGGAGTACCATCAAAAATACTTAAAGAAGAAAGGAAAATCAAGCTGTCCAATTTAAAAAAGGCCCTTAAGGGCCTTTTGTTTTATTCTTCTTCATATTCCCCAAATTCTTCTTTCTCTACCTGACTACCTAAAATCTCTTTGGCTTCTTTTAGTTGGCCCTCTTTAACAAATAATTTAATTCCAAAGACACTACCACCCATATAAATATCAAGATATGCGCCGGCTTCATTAAATTGACTTCTTACTTCAATTCCATGAGCTTCTAAGAGAGATCTTATAACTTCACCTTCCCGTTGATTGATATCCATTAAAAGAACAAACTTTTTCTCTTCATTTTCTTTTTGACCTTTACCGTCAATGCTATCCACTAAAGACTCGCCACAATCGCTACATTGATCGTATCCATCCCTATACTCTAACTTACATTTAGGACACCATGGCATAACAAGAGTCCTCCTTTAATAAAATATTATCTGCCTTAACCTTACTAACCAGAAGAATTAAGTAGTTCATCTACTATCTCTTGAGCTTTGATTACCTCTCCCTCATCTATCTCATCATCATCATAGAAAGCAAACTCAAATATATCTCTTAAAGATAAAGCCTCTTTATCCAAGGTTAGCTTAGCTTTAACCTTAGAAAAGAACTCTCCTATAGTCTCTTCCTTAGTCTTAGTAACACCTTTTTTGGCCAAATAATCCAAAAGCTGATAGAAAGTTTTTACTACCTCTTTTCTATTCTTATCCTCTTTATACTTTTTATCTTTCTTAAAAGAATAACCTTTACTCTCTTTACTATTAACCTTAGCTTCTTTAATAGACTCCTGCTTATTCTTAACAGCAGAAAGAAGAGCTTTCAACCTAAAGAAAAATCTCTTTATTATATCTAATGACACCTGTGGCCATTTCTTTAAAGTAAATTTAATACCTTGAATAAAGCTGTCTAACCCATGTTTAAAGATATAAAGAGCTACTAGAATAGAAAAAATGGTAGCACCAATGGTACCTAAGATTATTGCGCCAACAAAAATTGATTTGCCAAGGCTTAATTCACCATCATCATCATCTACACCCTCTGTATTTATATTTAAATTACCACGTTCTTCTATCTCTTCTACGCTAAAGTCATAATCTCTATTTCCAAGCTCGACTCCTTGGCCCAATCTACTTATCCCTGCCCTTATAGATTGAAAGGGTAGTAAATTATACTGGGTTGGGATTATAAAACCAATAACTCCAACTATTAAAACTATAGCCACTATCCCTATTAAAATACTCTTAAGTAAATTAGAGTCTACCTTATATCCATAGCTAACCCAATAGGTTCTTTTCTTTTGATAAAAGGCTATGCCTAAGAAGACAAATTGTAATAAGAAGACTAAAGCTCCTAACAGAATAATTGATAGATCAATCTCATATCTTAAAATCCAGATTAACACTATTAAAGAGCTTAACTTGACAAATTGAAATCTCAAATTTCTAAATCCAATTACTGTTAATCTCCGATAATAATCAAGGTCCTGCTCTGAAATTTCCTGGCTCCAACTTATATCACGGCTCCAATAACCTATATTATAGCTTATATTATAAGACAGCCCAAGCCAAATTAATGACATTAAGTAACTGTCAATAGAATTCCCCCAATTTAAGAGGTAATTTCCTAAAAATATTATAGAAATTATCATTACCCTTATAGACTTCCTATTTACACTGGGGTTATCAGACCACTTAGACTCAAAAATTGCCAAGACCCCAATAAATAAAGCAAAAATACTCAAGGAGATTGGCCTAAACTCATAAAAATAGGCCTCCAACATTAAATAATAGGTCAATGCACTTAAAAATATTATAAGTACATTCATTATATTCAAAATTTTACTTAGACCTTGATCTTTTTCACCCCCTACTGTATCTGATCTACTAATATTATTCTTATCCTCTTCCAAAAAATCCCCCTCCTTTATAAACATTTTTCCTCCAGCTTGATATATAAAGGGCAGGCACAGGGAACTGCCCTATGGGAAAATACTATTCCCCTACTCCTTACTACTCACACTCACTACTCTCCCCACGAGCCTTTATAGCTTCAGGCTCAAAAACAGAACCCTTAGTGGGCAGAGTTGCTCTCTTTTTTAACTCGATACTTTTCAAATCACCCCACTAGCCAAGTTATATAGATCATTTCTTCTGTTGACCTTGTATATAACTAAAGATTCAGTATATGCTCTATTTAAATACTCTGGATGTAAAACCTCTCCTCCTACTAAAATTATTACTACATTTAAACCCTTATGACAGAGCTCTAAAGCTTTTTTGACCAATTCTTCTGTATCTATCTCACTTATAAGGATAACGGTAGAACCTGGAGAAAGATGCTTATATCCTTCATCGATTGTATCTAAGAAGGAGTCACCTTCACTAAAGTCTAAGCAAGCTAATAACTCCATTATCTTCATCAACTGTCCATCACCTTGAGCAGGCCTAACTAAATTAATCTCATTGACCAGATCTTTTCCATTAGTTCCAAAACCAATAATCTGATCTACCCTGGTCAAATAATGAGCTATAGATGCTACTACCTCTATAGCAAACTCTTTTTTAAGATCAACCTTTCTAATATCATAGTCTTGTAAATCTAAATTAAGAAATATCATATTCTGGATAGTTACTGTTGATTCATACTCCTTAACCATCATCTTACCACTACTTGCTGTAGCGGGCCAATAAACATCCTTTAAGGGATCCCCTAACTGATACTCTCTTAACCCTCTAAAGCTACTTGGATCTTGATATATCCTTTGAGGCCAAAGGGTATCACCAAAGGCTATCCTTGAAGGAAGCCCAAGACTATCTAAAGCAAATATATTAGGATAAACTATCAAAATAACCTCATCATCATATTTGGTTGTATTTACATTAAAATCTAAAGGATCTCCAATTTCTAAACTTAATTTACCTAATTTATAAAGACCACGCCTCTTCCCATCTAACTTATACTCAAAATCTATCTCTCCCTTTGGTAGCAAGGAAGTAATTCTAGTCTTTAAAGGTAAAGCTAGTTTAACAGGGACATCTACATTATAAGCCAACCAAAATATGGGCCAAATCCCCTTGTTTTTAATCTGAATTCTAATTAACGACTCCTCACCTCTAAAGATCCTATCCTTAGATAACTCCCTTTTGACCTCTAAATTTTCAAAGGCCTTCTTGTTTATATATTTAAATAATAATATTAAAGCTAAAGTTATATAAACAAGAGAAAATAGGTGAAGCAACCCTGATACTAAAGCAATAAGGGATACTACTGCAACAAAGATAATATATCCTCTCATCTTATCCCTCCTGTACTATTGGCACAGGAATCTTCTGCAAAATATCCTTTATGATACCTTCAGCCTTTTGCCCTCTTAGTCTACTGGCAGAATGTAAGATAATCCGATGGCTCAAAATAGAAGGAGCCAACTCCTTTACATCATCTGGTATAACAAAGTCCCTTCCTTTCAAAGCAGCCTTAGCTTGAGTACTATGATAAAGATCTATACTACCTCTAGGACTTACACCCAGCTTTAAATCAGAGTGATTACGAGTCTTAGCTACTATATCTACAATATATTGGGCAACCTTCTCCTCAACATGAACATCACGAACTTGACCTTTCATCTCCTTTAAGTCTTCAGGAGTAACTACAGACCCCAAATCCTCAATTGGGTGAGTTTTTCTTACTTTGTGTAAGATCTTGACTTCTTGACCTTCTCCAGGATAGCCAACACTAACCTTCATCATAAAACGATCTAATTGAGCCTCTGGTAGGGGGAAGGTACCATCAAAGTCTACTGGATTTTGAGTAGCAATTACAAAGAAAGGTCTAGGTAACTTTCTACTCTCACCATCTACAGTAACCTGACCTTCAGCCATACATTCTAAAAGTCCAGATTGAGTCCTTGGTGTTGCTCTGTTAATCTCATCTACCACTACGACCTGAGAAAAGATTGGCCCAGGTGAAAATTCAAATTCCCCCTTATCTTGATGATAAACTGTAACTCCTGTAACATCCTTTGGAAGCAAATCCGGTGTACACTGAATTCTTTTAAATTTGGCCCCACTACTGTGAGCTAGTGAACGGGCCAACATAGTCTTTCCTACCCCTGGTACATCCTCTAAAAGAAGATGCCCCCCCGCCAAAAAGCAGGTTAAGAGGTCTTCAATAACTTCCCTTTTTCCTACCATTACATTCTCCATATTATTAATAATTTGATTACACTGTTCTTTGAACTCTTTCATCTAATCATCCCTTCTGTATTTGTATAATATTATTAAACATCATTAACTAATAGTTAACAATTCCTACTACTTCTTTTAACATTCTTCATCATAAAGGTGAAATACCCTTCTCTACTTTACATTTTTATTAGATAAAAGCAATACTAGAATAAATTAGTTGCGATTATAATTAATTTAGTTCTTATACTGAATATTCTTTTCTTATATAGTAATTAATGAATTACTTATCTTTATAATATAATCTTTCCAAAAAAATAAAGTGACTGAAGTCGTATTAAAAATATGACTTCAGTCACTTTATTTTTGCTTAATTCTTAACCTGTTAACCTTTAAGAAAATATAATTTCATACCTTCTTATATAAGCCAGGACTTGTTTCCTTATAAAATTCAATACCTCCTTGAGGTCTTAATTCTTTATACAACCGCTGAGCTAATTCTATAAATTCTCCATAATTAATACCTAAATCATCATTAGCAGTCTTCATTAGCATTTTAATAGCATCCTTTTTTTGTTCTTCTTTCATACATTCCCCTCCTATTAATATTTTACCCTCTACTATTCTAAAATATTCTGTTTAAAAATAGATTGCTAATATTATTAAAAATTGAACTTTAATTACTATAATTTTAACTTTTAATAATCCAAATCAACTAAAGAAATCTTGCTATTAGAAAAGGAATATTTTATAATATAAGTAGCGTTAGTCCTTAGGAGGGAAGATTCTATGAAAAGATTAATAGTCTATAAATCAATTCACCACGGAAATACTAAAAAGCTTGCTTCAACTTTAGCAAAAGCATTAGATGCTGACCTTTTGTCAACAAGAGAAGCAACACCTAAAATAATTGGCAGATATAATTTAATTGGCTTTGGCTCAGGAATATACTTTGGAAAACACCACCAAAGAATACTTGACTTAGCAGCCGACTTGCCAAAGGTTAATGGGAAGAAAGCATTTATCTTCTCTACTAGTGGTATAGCAAGAATACCAATTATACATAATTTCAATAAAGAATTAAAAACTAAACTTCTAGATAAAGGTTATAAGGTAGTTGGAGAATTATCTTGTCGAGGCTTTGATACTTATGGACCTCTAAAATTTATTGGTGGTATTAAAAAAGGAAGACCTAATGAGGAAGATCTAGAAGAAGCAAAGAAGTTTGCACAAGAGCTATTAAAATAACAAAAAAGAAGAAGACCCATAAATGGGTCTTCTTCTTAAACTTATGGAATGAGTATTTAACATTTATACTTATAAGAAATCTATCCCCTTATCTTAATATTATAGAGTCTTATAGGTAAATCCCTTCTTATCACTTTTTAATTTATAAATTTTCAAAGTAATTGATTACCTCAACAGTAATATCTTCTCCTCCACTGAGTATGATTTCACTATTTAAAATCAAATCATAACCTAAATCCTCTCTTATTTTCTCTAAATCACTCTCTACTTTCTCCATTAAGCCTCCACTTATCTCAGTTCTAATTTCATTAACCTTCTGTTGAAACTCTTGTTCAACTTGATTAATCTCTTCCATATCATTTTCTTGATCTAAACCTGCCAATCTATCTTGAAATTCTGCTTGAACAACCTGAACCTCCTGTTGGAAATCCTGATTTGTTGCTACTACCTCTGGATGATTTTGATAAACCTCTTCAAAATTAACATATCCTATATCAGCCTCTGATGCTTGAGTAAAACTATTAAAACTAAATAGTAGAGCAAATACTAAAAGACCACTTATAACTAATAACTTCTTATTTTTATACAAAATTTAGCCTCCTAATTATAATAGTTATTAAAATTCTGAATCTTCTTCAAATGGGTTTAACTCTTCTTCTTGTTGCTGTTGTTGGAAATCTTCTTCTGTCATCTGTTCACCCTCTGGAAGAGAACAGCCTATCAATCCAAAAGCTACCACCAAAACCATTGCAAAAGTCAATATTTTTTTAATCATTATCCTTACCTCCTCATCATTTTCTTAATTATAATTATAGGAGATAAATGTGATAAAACTGTGAGATAAGGTTGAAACTTTAATGAAATCGTCTAATAACTTCATTTAATCCGCTTAAATCTCATCTTCTAAAACAAAAGGGCTCTGGAATCTCAAGATTCCAGAGCCCTTTTGTTTTAGAAGATTATATAAAACTATAGTTAGTTATAATTGACCTCTTTTCTTTCTCTTTTTAAAACCTCAAACACCCTTATCTCTTCTATCCTATCATAGTCTGGTAAATGGTTATGCTCTTTAAACTCTCTTCTTTTCATTAACCCTTCACCTCCTTTTAGGATTGTTCAATTAGTCTTTATCCTATCTTCACCTATAATTATAGGTGATAAATGTGATAAAATCGTGATGATTTTTTTAAATTTTAGTTAAATAAACTTTTCTAGTCATTAATACTATCTAATTCGAATCCAAAAGTTGAGCCAACACCTAATTGACTTTCTACAAAGACCTCTCCTCTATGTTCACTAATTATCTCTTTGACTATCGATAATCCTAAACCACTACCCTCATTGGCATTAGGGGTTCTAGCTCTATCCACCTTATAAAACCTTTCCCAAATTAATTTTAATTCTTCCTTACTTATACCTATACCTTGATCTTTAACCCAAAATCTCACCTTACTACCTTGCAATTCTACACCTATCTCTATCTGACCTTTGCCTTTAGAATACTTATCTGCATTATCTAAAAAGTTAAGTAAAACCTGCTTAAGCTTTTCTTTATTCCCTAAGATACAAATATCATTAACGCTTAAATTAACCTTTAACCTATCACTATCCATTATTACCTTCTCAAATATATCTTTTATATCTTTTAATAAGTTATTAGCTTCAATCTTCTCAAAATCAAAATTAAAATTATTTTGATTCAATTCTGATAAATCAAGGATCTGATCTACAAGATAAGTCAGCCTATTGACTTCTTCTAAAATTATCCTTAAGTAATTATCACGCCTTTTAGGAGTATCTACAACCTTATCTAATAAAACTTCAGCTGATCCTTTAATTGAAGATAAAGGAGTCTTTAATTCATGAGATACATTAGCAACAAAATCTCTTTGTAAACGTTCAAAATGCCACCTTTGACTTATATCCTGGAATAAACCTACTATCCCTAACATTTTCCCATTATTTATGTATATTGGTGTGCAATTTATTAAAATTCTAAACTCATCTCCCCCCCTTCTTATTGTAACCTCTTTCTTATAGCCTTTTCTCTCTTTTAAAGATTCTTTGAATATATTTTTAACTTGATCTTCTTTTAAAAGTTGATCTAACTTAAGGTGAACTACCTCCTCTTTATCTATATTAAATAACCTTTTGATAGAGTTATTTAATAAAATAACTCTAGACCGTTTATTTATAAATAAGACTCCTTCTTCCATACCACTTAAGACATATTGTAATTTGTTTTTTTCTCTTATTAAGTCATTTAGAGTTACTTTTAATTTTTCTGATAGATAGTTCATACTATCAGCCAACATTCCTACTTCAGTATTATCCTCTATAACTATCTGATGATCTAAGTTGCCCTTACTTATCTCAATTGCTGTATCACTAATCTCTTTTAGAGGAGCTGATAATGACTTAGACCACCTATAAGATATAAGTATAGCTAAAAATATAGCCAATATTGAGGAGTAGATCATCATCCTTCTGACCTGATTTATAGTCGAATTAATCCCTGCAACCGAAGTAAAGATCAATAAACTCTTGTTATCTAATTGGCCCTGTGAATCATAAATTGGTACACCTACTAGTAACATAGGCCTTTCAAAATATGGAGATTCAATCCTTTGAGATATAATATTCCCCTCTTGAATCTTTTCTACATCTTTAAATCTAATCTTATCTCTATTAAGAGCTATTGGTGATGGATAACTTAAGATTAGATAACCATCTTTATCTATTAACCATGTCTGCCCCTCATTTAATAAAGATATTAGTTCTAAACCCTTAATTGCCAATTCTAAATCACCATAAACAAAAGCATCGCCTAGATCATTAATTACTATATTTGTATTATTAACTATATCCTCTTCACTCTTATTAAAATAAAAACTTTTAAAAAAGTATATTAAAGATGTTCCTAAAACTACAACAATTATCAAAGAGATCACTATAAATCTAATTAGTAATCTAGTAAATAAACTGTCACTTCTTATTTTCTTTAGCTTCAAACTTATATCCTACCCCCCACACCGTTTTTATATAATCATCAACACCTTTGGATAACTTACTCCTTATGGACTTTATATGGGTATCAACAGTTCTAGTATCACCATAGTAATCATAGCCCCAAACATTATTGAGTAAATCTTCTCTTTTAAAGACTCGTTTACTTGAAGAAGCTAAAGTCCATAGAAGATCAAACTCTTTTGGAGTAAGATCAACCTTTTCACCATTAACCTCAACCCGCCTATAAACTTTATTTATTAAAAACTTCTTGAATTTTAACTCTTTACTAGTAGAAGATTCCTTGACTCGTCTTAAAACAGCCTTTACCCTAGCTACTAACTCCTTAGTATTAAAAGGTTTATTGACATAATCATCAGCCCCTAACTCTAGCCCTGTTATCCTATCAACATCTTTATTCTTTGCGCTTAACATAATAATAGGAGTGCTATTTTGGGGACGAAGTTTCTGACATATCTCCCACCCATTTAACTTCGGTAACATAATATCTAAAATTATTATATCTGGATTCGCTTCTTCTACCATTCTTAACCCTGACTCTCCATCATAAGCTACTATAACCTCAAATCCTTCAAACTCAAAATAATCCTTTAAAATCAAACCTATATTCTTATCATCGTCTATAACTAGAACCTTATTTTTTTCCATATTTTACTCTCCTTTTTTACTAATAAAGACTTAGCTTTATTAGTTTAAATATAACATATTAATAAAAAAAGACCAAGCCCTTAGCTGGTCTTTACTTAATATACTAGTCAGAAGTGTTTGTATAATCAAATAATACCTCTCCACTCTCTAAAGAGATTATATCTATTCTACCTCTCTTAATTATAGCCAAAGTAGGAAGCTTTGCTTCTTGCTTTGGCAAAGCAATACTACCAGGGTTCAATAAAGTAATACCATCTTTGTCTTTGACTATAGGCTGATGCGTATGACCAAAAACTAACATATCTGCTCCAAATCGTTTAGCAAATTTCACTCTATCTTCTTCTAATTTATGATGATGCCCGTGATAAAGAACAATTCTTAATCCATTCTCTTCTATTAAAGCATACTCAGGCAAAGGATAAGGAAGAACCCAATCATCAACTAAGGCATCTACATTTCCTTTAACAAAGATTATATTCTTGTTAGATTTATTTATTCTTTCTACTAATCCCTTTGTGTCATAACCTTCTGGCAAGGGATTTCGTGCACCGTGATAAAGAATATCACCTGCTACTAGTATAATATCTGTCTCCTCTAATAAACTAAGGGCCTTATCAAATGCAGTTAAACTCCCATGAATATCACTAATGACACCGATCTTCATATAATTCCCTCCTATTAATTTGTTTTAAGAAGATATACAAGTTCTATCTTTACCTTCTGCTTTTGCTTTATATAAGGCATTATCAGCTGCACTAATCAAATCCTTCTGTGACATTTCACTACTAAAGCTTGCAGCACCAATACTTATTGTAACCTTCAAATTAAGTTCATCATACCTGACAACCATATTTCTAACTTCCTTATTTATACGTTGGCCCATAACAAAGGCACCTTCTTTATTAGTCTCAGGTAAAATTATAACAAATTCTTCACCACCATAACGAGCAACTATATCAGAATTTCTAGCTTGATCTTCTAATAACCTAGCTAAATTCTTTAGTACCTCATCTCCAACCTGATGTCCATAAGTATCATTAAAGTCTTTAAAGTTATCGATGTCCATAATTATCAATGACAGATCCCGTTCATACCTTTGAGCTTTATCGATCTCTTGACTTAAAGACTCTTGGAAGTAACTATGATTATATAGTTTTGTCAAGCCATCTCTAGTAGCTAACTCCTCCATCTGCTTATACATACTGGCATTATCAATAGCAATAGCAATCTGATTTGCTAAAGTTTCTAAAAATTTCCTGTCTGCTTCTTTAAAGTTTCTCTTAAAACCGATTTGAGCTGCAGTAATAGCTCCTATTATTCTTCCTCTAACCTTTAAAGGAATAGATACTACAGACATTAAATTAATACTGTCAAATTTTTCTCTAATATTCTTATCTATATTATCAGTTATTAAAAACTCACCCTTGTTAATTGTATCTCCAGCAAGCCTCTTTGCCCCATATATTATCTTTCTCTTTTCTTCATTCATTGGAACCCCAGAAGAAGAAGCTAAAACTAACTTTTTATCTTTACCTTCTAACAGGAATAAACCTGCCATTGATACACCCATAGTACCCATAATCACATCTACAGTCATATCAATAACTTCATTTAAATCTAAAGTAGAATTAATTGTGTTACTTGTTCTTTGTAGTGTAGATAATCCAGCTACGTTTCTCTCCATCTTCTCAAATATCTTTGCTTTTTCTATCAATAAAGGAGCCTGCTCTGATATAGTATGGATCAAGACTATATCCTCATTTGAGAAAAAGTCAACCTTCTTAGATAAGAAAAAGATAATTCCTATAGGCTCTTCTTTAGATAATATAGGCACCGCTAATAAGGATTTAAAACCATCTTCAGTAAATAAATTCATATCTTGACAAGGACTATTTTTTATATCATTAATTATAAGACTCTCTTTACTTGTTATTATCTGACCTAATATATGTTGCCCTTTATTAACTTTCATCTTCTTAAGATATTTTCTATCTAACCCCTCAAAGGCTTTTATATCATAAAAATCAAAGTTATCTTCAACTTCTCCTAAAAATCCAGCCGCGTTAACCCCTAATTTCTGGCACCCTATCTTAATTAAAACTTCATAAGTATCCTCTAAATTAGAATCTGATTTAATCTCCTGGTTAATAACATGGAGGCTAATTAAACTATTACAGGTCAAATTAATATTATCTAATTCTTTCTCTTTTGCTTTTATCAAAGATACCTTGTTTTCAAAAGTACTTATAACTATAAAGATCATTAAAAAGGTTATTGTATCGAAAAATATTCCTAAAAACATACCTCTAGACATAATTAACAAGGCAAATACAGCAAGCAAGAAAGCCATTAAAAGATCTTTATAAGGATATTTAACCTTAGATAAAAAATTCAAATGATAACTATCACTAATTAATCCAAGCATTATTGACTCTATACCAAAAGGATAAAGGTTTAAACCATAATAAGTCGTATAAAAGGCTAATAAAATACCAGTTATCAATCCATTGGGAAAACCTAATAACCTACCACTTAATATTATCCCCAAAGCATATAACCACATACCACTAAACCTCAGCCAATATACTGACATTGCTGCCAGAATAATTAATACTACATTTACAAAAAGCTTTTTTCTCTGACTTTCATCAGTTTTTATAGTACTTGAAATAAAGAGATATACTGCTATTACAAATGTAGACACCCTAAAAAATAACTCTGAATCCATAAATATATCCTCCATTATCACTCCTCCATCCTTTTTTATTTTTACCAATAATTTTTCGATTATAATTATTTATTTAAAATATATGCCTGATTATATTATAAAATCTAAAAATTTGATATTTTTGCAAAGAAGATATTATTTATATGCAATTTTTTGTTTTAAAGATAATTATTATATAAACCTACTCTAAAAGAGTAGGTTTATATAATAATTATAAGATATAACTAAAGCTTAATCCTCTTCTACTGCTAAAACAATTACCTTATCATTTTCTTCCCTGTCTAAATTTAAAGCCAACTGCATATCCTCTATTTTCCTCTTCTGATGATCATCAAGCTTTGCGTATTTAATATCTTTTAAATTCATTCTTTCCCTCCTTAAATTATTATCTTAAATTATACTTATAGGATTGGGAATTTAAAAACTCTTTATGTATTATTATAATTTCAAATATTTTTGAGCATAAAGCAAAGCCAATATAGTTAATGAATGACTAATTTGCCCAGTGTCGATTAAATCATCTATTTGATCTAAAGGAACTACCTCTAATTCAATGTCTTCAGTTGAATC
Source organism: Halonatronum saccharophilum DSM 13868 (assembly GCF_000517025.1). Lineage (GTDB taxonomy): Bacteria > Bacillota > Halanaerobiia > Halobacteroidales > Halobacteroidaceae > Halonatronum > Halonatronum saccharophilum. The sequence goes on along the minus strand of NZ_KI912097.1, from coordinate 35,366 downwards.
CAAATCCTGATCCCTAACAAACTTGGCTTCAGGAGCCAAATAAAAGAAGCAACTATTATTTTGAATAGCAGGATTAACATCAGCCTTGCCTAAAGAGATTAATTGGTTTGAGTTATATCCTGTCTCTTCTAGCAACTCTCTTCTTGCTGCCTTTATTGGATTAGCTTCTCCTTCATCTAAAGTTCCACCTGGAACTTCTAAGGTAACTTGATCTATTCCAAAACGATACTGCTTAACCATTACAACTTCTTTATTTTTTGTAACAGGGACTATATTCACCCAATTCAAAAACTCTAATTTAAAGAAGGAATGAGAGATATCCCTTTTAGTATGTTCACATAATTGCTCTTTAAAAGAAACTATTCCTCGTTTATATATTAAGTTAGTCTCTTTAACCTTCCAAAATTTTTTCATAAATTATCACCGCTTTCTATTAGCTATCAATTAATCCACAGTAAAAAACTTTGTACTTATTAGTGATTTAACTGATTTATATATAATAGCTTTCAACTTAATTCCACTATTATACCACTAATATATAACTTCAAAAGATATACTAAAGATTACTAAAAACTTTAAGTACTCCTTGATGTAACTTTATCTCCAAAGGTAATGCCGGACCAACCTCTCCATCTATATCAGAAGAGCCTATAATCTCTTCTTTACCTGTCATCTCAATTTTAAAGTAACTATCTCTTAAATAGATTACATTGTGATCATTTAAATGCTCACCTTGAACAATTTTAATAAATAACTTGGGCAATTCATGTAGAGGAAGTGCCTTTATCCCAATCAAATCAAAATAACCATCCTTAATTGAAGCCTTAGGAGCCAAACGATTAAATCCTCCTGCACTACTACCATTTAAGATTAAGAAAAGATATATATATTCTTCAATAACCTTAGATCTAGTTGTTATTCGAGCTGGAATAGGTTTGAAATTAGGCAACTCCTTTACTCCCTTTAAATAATAGCCAAGTTTCCCTAAGGTATTTTTTAAAGTTAAATCAATATCGTGGGCAACATTAGCAAGCAAACCACCTGCACAGACATTTATAAAGTACCTTCCATCAACTTCACCCACATCTACCTTCTCAAGCTTAGATCTACTAATTACATTAAAAGATTCTTCTATATCTAAGGGGATGTTTAGATGAGAAGCAAAATCATTTGCTGTCCCAGCAGGTATTACTCCTAAAGGAACATCTATTTTATACTTCATAATTCCATTTACAACTTCATTTATGGATCCATCTCCACCAGCTACAACTAAAACATCATAACTTTTAGCCGCTATAATCTTAAAAATAGATGATAAATCACCATCTGCTGTAGTTCTATAAAGACTTATATTATATCCTTCACTTTGAAACCTTTGAATGAACTTATCTAAATAATTTAAAAATCTCCTTTTGCCAGCTACTGGATTATAAATTAAGATCAACTCTCTCAAATTATCCCCCCCCTTTTTTCTTTTAATATAATTATTACTCTTAATAGACTTCTATCTCAAATTTATTTCTCCTTTTATTTTATAAGATTTAATAGTAAAATATTTAAGTGCTAAAAAATTAAAACACTAATCTTTAATAATTATATAAGAGGAGTGATTGCTTTAAAGCAATCACTCCTCTTAGTACCTCCACCTATGCTTTTCTCCATCTCCATCTACCCCATCTTTATAAACTATTTCCTTTGGAGTTATCTTTATGATCTTATCAACCTCTTCTCCATGCTCAAAGGGGCAATGCTTTTCCCCTTCTTTATATAAAGTTGAATTAAGATCTCCAATCTCAGCATTGCCAAAAATTTGAACCCCTTTAATGGTCTGGTAATCACCATAGAATTCTGTACTTGCTAAAAAGCAGACCTGATTATTAACTTCTAGGTTGTCGAATTTAGACCCTCCATCACTATGGATGTATATATCCATCCCTTCACCTAAAAAATATCTAACTGGGCTTACCCTCGTATCCCTACCTGAAGTAGCTAAAGCCCCTGTATCTTTTGCTTTTAAAAAGTCTATGATATCCATCTTTAAATCCTGCTCACTTATAACGGTTGTGGCCACCCTTATCCCTTCCTTTCTTATTATACTATCTTTAGTATGGCTAAATAAGAAGGGTTTTATGAAAAAATTACTCTTTATTTAAAATCACTTTAATTAACCCCCTAAACCCTTATAGCTTTTGTAAGTGATTATGCCAACGACCAACAATGAGATAGTGATTATTCCAAAACCTAAATCCATTCCTGATGCTTTATCTTCCATAAAGAAAGTAGAAATTAAAGCAACACCATATAATACTCCAAAGATAATAGTAACAATACCAATAAGCTTCCTCCATGATTTAGAATTAATCAATTTGATTCCTATTAATAAGGAGACCAAAGCTATCCCTAGTAGTTGGCCCGACAAAGTTATTACACCCATATTTATGTACCCATCTACTATCGCAATAAAGCTAACCAAAAACCCTGCTAAAATAGCCATAATTGCAAGGACGAATAAAATCACTGCTAAAGCTTTTTTAATCATAATTGACCTCCTAAAAGTTTCCATACAGTAAATTTATAAAAAGAAGTATATTTTATGCTAATTATTTCTATTCAGCCCCACTCCCTTTAATTCCTGCATAATATAGAAATAAAGCGTAGCTTTATTTCTAGGAATCTGGAATCAGTAAGGTCATAGGTCAAAGTCAAGACCTTTGTGGTTTTGAACTCACTGGTTCCATTAGTACTGGTTCCTGATTCCTGTAACTGAAAGTGCCACTATACTCCTATTAATCATCACTTTACCCCCATACAATACATTAACATACAAAAAAGCCAGGCTTAGAAAGCCTAACTTCTTTGCTCTATTCTTTATTCTTTATCCTTTATCAACTGCCCACTGCCATAAAAGCCTCTACATCCTCTTCTACTTCACCAATTCCAGCAATTCCAAAGTTCTCAACTAGAACTTTGGCCACATTCTGGGACAAGAAGGCTGGCAATGTTGGCCCTAGGTGGATATTCTTCACTCCTAGATAAAGTAGAGCTAGTAGAACAATTACAGCTTTCTGCTCATACCAAGCTATATTATAAGAAATAGGTAATTCATTAATATCCTCAAGTCCAAATACCTCTTGTAGTTTCATAGCAATTACTGCTAGAGAATAAGAGTCATTACATTGTCCTGAATCTAGGACTCTTGGAATTCCTCCAATATCACCTAAATCAAGTTTATTATATCTATACTTTGCACAACCTGCAGTTAAGATTACTGTATCATCAGGTAACTCTTGAGCAAATTTAGTATAGTAATCTCTACTATTCATTCTACCATCACAACCTGCCATTACGAAGAACCTCTTAATAGCTCCAGATTTAACTGCATCTACTACCTTATCTGCTAAGGCTAGAACCTGATTATGAGCAAATCCTCCAACAATAGTTCCTTTCTCTATCTCTTCTGGAGCTTCACACTCCTTAGCCAATTCGATTATTTGGCTAAAGTCCTTCTTACCATTATGGTCTGCTTCAATATGAGTAGCACCATCTAACCCTGCTGCACCAGTAGTGAAAATTCTATCTCTGTAGCTAGCATCTTTCTTAGGTGGTACTATACAGTTGGTTGTAAAGAGGATTGGCCCGTTAAAGGATTCAAACTCCTCTTTTTGTTGCCACCAAGCATTACCATAATTACCTACAAAGTGATCATATTTCTTAAAGGCTGGATAGTAATTAGCTGGTAACATTTCAGAGTGAGTATAAACATCTACACCTGTACCTTCAGTCTGCTCTAATAACATCTCCATATCCTTTAGATCATGTCCACTGATTAGAATAGCTGGATTATCTTCAGTTCCTATATTAACCTCAGTAATCTCTGGATTACCATAAGCCTCTGTATTTGCCTTATCCAAAGTAGCCATAGCAGTTACACCATATTTACCTGTCTCCATAGTTAGAGCTACTAAATCATCAGCAGTTAAAGAATCATCTGTTGTTGCAGCTAAAGCTTTTTGCATAAAGTCATAGACCTCTTGATCTCCATTTTCTAAGTTATAAGAGTGTTCAGCATAAGCTGCCATTCCTTTAACGCCATAAGTAATTAACTCTCTTAAAGATCTAACATCTTCATCTTCAGTCTCTAAAACTCCAATTTCCTCTGCTTTAGCAAAGAATTCTTCCTCACTTTCACCACTCCAATTAGCACCATCATATAGATCCTCAAAGCTTGCTCCTGTTTTCTCAGCTTTGGCCCTTACTTCATCTCTTAAAGAGATTGCTTCTTTAACTCTCTCTATAAAAGCATCGTTATCGAAATTTGCATTTGTAATAGTCATAAATAAAGATTCCATAACAAAGTGATCTACTTTAGGTAATTTAAGACCTAACTCTTTAGCTTCAACACTATAAATAGATATTCCCTTTAATATGTGTATTAATAGGTCTTGTAAATTTGCTGTACTATCTTCCTTTCCACAGACACCTCTTATTGTACAACCTTTTCCTCCTGCTGCTTCTTGACATTGATAACAGAACATTGACATTAACTATCCCCTCCTATTTTTTACTTTGTATCTTTATTATAAACTTTTAAAAATTTTATGTCTGTGACATCTATCACAGCTTAGAAAATTTTAATTATTTAAAGAGATAGATTATCTATTATTTATTTTTTTTAATAATATTTTAATATTCATAATTGACTATGCAATAAGTAAACTTTAAAGTAAAGAAATTAAGAGATGATGACTCAAGTGAGCCATCATCTCTTAGAGAGAACCTTCCTTACAGACATAGTGAAAAAATTATTCTATATCTTTTATAAAAGCGATTAATTTATTACAGCTAGAAATTTTTATTCTTCAAATATATCTATATAATATTCTTCTTCAAAAACTCGCTCATAAGTAATATTAGGATTAAGTTCTTTGATAAACCCTTCAATCCAAATAGTATAAAGATGATGCATCAAATCTATTTCTACTCCTACTTCTTCCCAAAATTCTTGGTGTAACTTATTATTATGACGCCAAATAATTTTATTATCTTCTTTTTCAACCACAGACAATCTATCACATGGCATACGTTCGACTAAAGTATCTTTAAGAAATTTGAATACTTCTTCTAATTGAAGGGCTCTCTCTTTGTTTAAGCTTTGAGCAAGGCTTTGCCCATCTTCAAAATATACCTTATGTAATAAATCTTTATCCTCATATTCCTCTACCAGTTCCTTAACTAAAGCACTCTCTCTACTTTGAACAGTAGTTATTGCTCCTTCTAACCAAGGATGGATATGGGTATCACCAATTAATTCTTCTAGGGGAGTATCCCCTTTCAACTGGCCATACTTTTCTCTTAAGGGCTTGACTATCTCCTCTCCCCCTCCATACTTATCTGTAAATTCTCTTACTATCTTCTCTTCTCTACCTTCGATAACTTTTATCTGATTATATAACCAATTGTGAATTGGCCCTAAACGAAGACTCATCATATCACTCCCTTTTAATAGCTGTCAGCTTTCAGCCTTCAGCCATCAGCTAAAATCAAATGCTAAGAACATTAAGATCTTTAGATGAAAGTTGATCCTACAAGTTTTAAAGAACAAAAACTCTCCGTAATAAAAACCATTCGCTGACGACTGATAGCTAATTATAAATATTTCTTCTCTAAACTAACTAAGATATCAATATACTTCTTCTGTACACCTTTGCTTTCGGCATCTTGCTCTAGCCTCTGCATCTTCTCCTCTGCCTCTGCTAGAGATTCTTTGGATAAGTTATTCTCTCCATAAGGATAGATAGTATTATCCTCCTTATCGATATGGCGATTTAAAAGATCGGTATAGGCAATTAGGTTGGCTATTACATCAACCTTGGCATCATTATTACCTGCCTTGACCTCTTCTAGAGCTTCTTCTAAATTCCTTACAAATAGTCTACCAAGATCATGTTCAGAGAACATGGCTAGGATTGGTCCGCTAACCATTGGCTCTCCTAACTCCTCTTTCATCTTCTTAAAAAAGACCTCTTCCTCTTTGTTATGGTGGTGGTCATCAGCATAATTTCTAATAAAATCGATTATTAAAGCAAAATCATCATAATCAATGTTGGCCCCATTCATAATATCTATTGCTATCTGTCGTCCTACCTTCAACATTCTTTTTATGTTCTTATGTTCTTCTACCAATAAATCAACTGTCTTCATAGCTTTCACCTGCCTTTTCAATTATTCTTGGGCTACTTTATTTAAAGCTTCCATTAGCTGGTCTAAATCTATTCCATGTACACCTGCAGCTTGATCTATAGATTCATTTGTTGCAGTTGGGCAACCTAAGCAGTGCATCCCAAAGCTTTGAAAGACCTTTGCTGTCTCTGGATATTTTTTTAGAACCTTAGAAATAGTATCTTCTTTTTTTATTGACATATATACCACACTCCTTAATTTTCTTATACTATATACATAGTATAGTCCTTTTTTACCATCTCTACTATGATTTAAATCACATTAAATAAAAAAAGAGACCAATTTGGTCTCTTTTTCAATAATTACTCTGCATCTACTCTTTTACCATAATAATTTAAAATTAAATAAAGTGTTGTAAACCCTAATAACAACAACGGGAATGCCATCCAATATGGCAGACCAAAACCGGCTGGAACAAACCCAAAGATTATCGATACTATACCTACAACAACTGCATAAGGAAGCTGGGTTCTTACATGATCGATATGATCAGCTGCTGATGAGGTAGAGGACATTATTGTAGTATCTGATATAGGACTACAATGATCTCCTAATACACAACCTGTCAAAACAGCACCTATAGTTGGTATCATTGGTGCCCCTAATTGATAAGCCAGAGGTATAGCCAAAGGCATCATAATTGCGTTGGCCCCCCAGGAAGTCCCTGTAGCAAAGGCAATTATAGCAGGAATTAAGAACATCATTGTCGGAACCATAAAAGGAGGGATAATCCCTTCGCTTATCTGAACAATATAATTTGCTGTTCCCAATTCACCCGTAACACTACCCAATGACCAAGCCAGAACCAAGATTCCACAAGCTACCATAAGTGATTTGGCCCCGCTCATCCAACTCTCAATAACCTCAGAAGTTGATAATTTACCCTTAAAGATAGAGATCACAGCTGCAACTATACTTCCACCAAAAGCAGCCCATAATAAAACGATGCTAGAATCAGCATCACTAAAGGCTTCTCTTAATGTTGCACCTTCTAATCCTCCACCGTTATACCATAAACCAAGCATAGCAATTACAATTACTGATACCATTGGTATAAAAGCGTGATACCAATTAATATTCCCTTTATTATTAACCTCCATATCTGTAAGCTCTTTAGAAGACATAGGTGTAGCACCATCTCTTAGAACCTTCCCAGTCTTTCTTGCCCTTCTTTCAGCTTCGTACATCGGACCAAAGTCCTTACCGGTCCATCCAACTATAAAGACCATAAATAAGGCCAACCAACCATAAAAACGATATGGAATAGTTCTAATAAAGGTAGAATAAATATTCCACTCAATACCTAAAGAACTAAAGGAATCTTGAATTAACCCCATCTCATAACCAACCCAAGTAGAAATCAAAGCCATACTTGCTACTGGTGCAGCCGTAGAGTCTACTATATAAGATAGCTTCTCACGAGATATCTTCATCTTATCTGTAATCGATCTCATTGTTGTACCTACAATTAAACTGTTAGCATAGTCATCAAAGAATATTAGAATCCCCATAAACCAAGTAGCCAACTGTGCTTTACGTGCTGTTTTTGCTTTTTGAGCAACAAAATCAGCAACTGCATTTGTGGCCCCAGACTTTGTAATTATACCAACCATTCCTGCCAAAGCAATTAGAAATAGTAATATAGCTGCATTCCATGAGTCTGCTAAAGCTTCTACCATATAAGTATCTAAAGTTCTCATAAGGGCTATTATAGGATTATAATCAGCCAAGATTACCGCCCCTACAAAGACCCCTGTAAATAAAGAGATTAAGACCTCCTTACTCTTCCAAGCCAAGATTATTGCCAAAAACGGTGGTATTACTGATATCAAACCATAGTTATCCATTCTTTCTCCTCCTAAATTATTTTAATTGTCATAATAATAGAAAAAACCTCAGCACTATTTGCTGAGGGTACTTATATAAGTAACCATAATAAGCAAGATAGTACTCCACTAAACTTAGTGACAACCCTATACCTATTAGGCATAGGGCCAACGATAATAGTGATAAAGAAGATTATCATTTCGGCGATTACTCCTTTCCCTTTAGCTCATTAGGCCCTTATCGCCTTCACTAAAGATACTGATAACAATCGCACCCCTACTCTATTATTAAATTTAGACTTTTTTCGACACTTGAGCATTATAGCATAGATTTTATTTTAATTCAACCCTTTTATAAATCAATTTACTCTACTTTTCCCTGCCAGGATATCATCCCACCAGACATATTCTTGACCTTATCATAACCAGCACTCATCAACTCCTGAGTTGCTCTCTTGCTTCTAGCACCTGAAGCACAGATAGCGATTATATCTTTATCCTTATCAATCCTATTCAAATTACCCTTAAGCTCTGCTAGGGGGATATTTAAAGAATTGGGTATATGACCCTCCTTATACTCTCTTCTTGTTCTTACATCAAGCAGGAGTACATCTTCCTTCTTTAACCTTGACTCTACCTCTCTAGCCGAGATATTTTCTACATTACTCTTACCGAATAAAAAATCTAACATTAATTTCACCACCTCTCTTAAAAGCAGATAGTAGATAATAGATATATTGTTAACAAAACATTAGACTCCATCCCTTACCCCTTATCTTTGCTAACTTCTTGATATAAATCAAACCCTCCCGCTAGATTCTTGACCTTATCAAATCCTCTTTCCATTAAGATTCTTGCTCCAATATAACCACGTAGTCCAACTGCACAGTAAATGACTATTTCTTTATCAGAATCTAATCTATCTAAATTACTTCTTAGATCATTTAGTGGAATATTTATAGCACCATCTATCCCCCCAAATTCTAACTCATTTGGATCTCTAACATCTAGGATTATACTTTCATCTCCAAGGTCTTCAACCTGATTCCAATGGATGATATCCATTCTCTCTTTTAGTATATTACCTGCTGTAAAACCTGCCATATTGACAGGGTCCTTGGCTGAACCAAAGGGTGGTGCATAGGCCAACTCTAACTCCTGTAGATCAAAGACACTTCTCTCAAATCTTATTGCTGTAGCTAGAACATCTATCCTCTTATCCACACCATCCTCTCCAACAATCTGTGCACCAAGTAACCTTCCGTCTTCTGGGCCAAAGATTAATTTTATCATCATAGAGACTGCACCTGGATAATAACCGGCATGGTTATTGGCCCTTGTATAAGAGGCTATATAATCTATTCCTTTATCCTTAAGCTGCTTTTCATTATTACCCGTTCCTGCAACTGTCAGATCAAAGACCTTAGCAATTGCTGTACCTTGACTTCCCTCGAACTTGCTCTTATTCCCTTCAACTATATTATCTGCAACTATCCTTCCTTGCTTATTGGCCGGACCTGCTAAAGGTATATGGGAATTATCCTTTGTCACAAAGTCCTCTACCTCTATAGCATCACCAATAGCATAGATGGAAGAATCTGATGTTCTTAGATACTTATCGACCCTGATTGCTCCTCTTACACCCAGCTCCAAGCCTGCCTCTTTGGCCAAGTAATTATTCGGCGTAACCCCAATAGAAGTGACTACAAGATCAACTACTATCTCTTTTCCACTATTCAACTTAACTACCTTCTTATTACCTTCATCTCCAAAAGCTTGAACACCGTCAGATAGATAGAGCTTTACCCCCTTATCCCTCATATGGTTATGGAGGTGAGATGCCATCTCATAATCTATAGGACCAAGAACCTGCGGGGCCAACTCAACTAAAGATACTTCTACCCCTCTCTCGTGTAGGTTCTCCACCATCTCCACACCTATATATCCTCCACCGATAACTACCGCTTCCTTTGGCTTATTCTGGTCTACAAAGCCTTTGATCCTATCAGTATCTGGAATATCCCTTAGAGTAAAGATATTCTTCCCATCTATACCCTCAATAGGTGGTTTAATAGGCTTGGCTCCAGGAGAAAGAACTAAGTAATCATAATCTTCAAAGTACTCTTCACCACTTCTTAAATCCTTTACTTTAACCTTCTTTTCTTCTCTATCTATAGCTAAAACCTCATTCTTTACCCTGACATCTATATTAAACCTAGACTTCATCTTCTGAGGAGTCTGCAGTAATAGCTTACTTCTCTTTTGGATAACCTCACCTATATGATAAGGGAGACCACAATTTGCAAAGGAAATATACTCCCCCTTCTCAAAGACTATAATCTCCGCTTTTTCATCCATCCTTCTCAACCTGGCAGCAGTACTAGCTCCACCAGCCACCCCGCCGACGATTAATACTTTTTTACTCATTTTATATCACCCTTTCTTATTTTTATAATTAAAGAATTGATAATAACCCATAGTTTTTAAAAAATAAAAAGTTCAAAAGATTTTAATCTTTTATTTTTAACCACTTTGAATCTTTATTAATACAGATACCATTAGCGATATAGTGCTTCTACAACTCTCTTCGCTTCTTCGCTGATGACGTAATAATTTATCTCTAGCCCATTTCTCTCCCCACTTACTATACCCAAATTCCTAAGCTTCGCTAGGTGTTGTGATAACGTAGATTGAGGAATCTCTAAACAACTTTGCATCTTAGAAACATTAGAGCCCTCATCCTCAATCAATCCTTTGACAATACATAGTCTAATAGGATGGGCCAACGCCTTTAAAACCTGAGACTTCTCCTTTAATTTTTCTAAATTTTTCTGAGCACCCTCCATCTTAAACCCTCCAAATTAATCATTATATCTATATATTACGATATAATGATATAGAAGTCAAATCTTATTCTTATTATTAATACCCAACTCCGCTTAAAAATAAAAGATCAGAAACCAATCTCCATTATATGAAGAATTGATTCCTGATTCTTATTTATCAATTATGGTCTTCTAAAAATTCAACAACCTCTTCTTCTCCCATTGGCTTAGCAAAAAGATATCCTTGAGACATCGAACATTGATTCTCTAATAAAAACTCTAATTGTTCTTCAGTCTCTACACCCTCTGCTATTACCTCTAAATTCAAATTATTACTCATCATAATGATTACCTTTACAATTTCTTGATTATCTTTACTTTGAATAAAACTTTTATCAATCTTTAGTGTGTCAATAGAGAACTTATTCAAATAAGCCAAAGAAGAATAGCCTGTACCAAAATCATCTATAGCAATCTTCAAACCTAAACTCCTTAATTTATTAAGCATCTCTATAGTATATTCAACATCTTCAATTGTAGTTCTTTCTGTCATCTCTAGCTTTAAATTATTTGGATCTATCCCTGTCTCTTCTGTTATTAGCTCTACCTTCTCTAAAAAGTCTGGGTGTTGAAATTCCTTTGGCGAAATATTAACTGATATAAACATATCACTATAACCCTTTTCTTCAAGGCTTTTTAATTTTTCACAAGATTTCTCTAAAACCCAACTTCCTAAGGAGATAATAAGACCTGTGCTTTCAGCTACAGGAATAAACTTACCTGGAGAAATTAATCCATACCCAGGTGATTCCCATCTAATCAGAGCTTCTAAACCAACTACTTTATTGGTCTTTATATTAATAATAGGCTGGTAATATAACAGAAACTCTTCCCTTTTCATAGCCTGCCTCATTTTAGACTCTAAATCAACCCTATCTGATAGCTTCCCCTCCATATAAGCCTTGTGGATTAATAGATCATTTTTATCTGCATAAACAAAATGTAAAGCCACTTTTGACTTGTTTATTAATTCATCAAAAGAAATATCACTTCTCTTTGTATAAGAAATCCCCAGCTGAGGTTCTAAGTATATGTGATTATTGTCAATATCATAAGGAACTCTCAATTTTTCAAGTACTTTATTGCCAAAGATTAGGATATCCTCTTCTTTTAACTCTGTCTTATAGTAGAATATGAATTCAATATCATTACGTGCTATCAATATATCTTCATCTAGAATATCTATTAATCTATCTGATACTTTCTTTAATAACTCATTTCCAACCTTATATCCGTAATTGCTATTTATAATATCAAAATTATTTAAACCTAAAGTAAAGATATATTTAAAACATTTACAACTCTCATAATCTGCTTTAAATCTATTGTGTAAAAATTTTATATTAGGCAGACCAGTCAAAGAATCATTATAGGTTAAATAATTTATCTGTTTTAACATATTATTAAAACCTGAAAATAACTGCTGAAACTCATCATTAGATTTATTCTTTAACTTAAATTCTATATTCCCTCTTCCTACCTCTTTAAAGCCTTCGATAATAACATTTATATTCTTCTTTATATAATTTGAAATATCAATTATTATTATCATCATAATAGTACTAATTATAAAAAATAATACTAGGATAGAATAGATTATACCTCGTCTAATCTCTACTATCTTTAATTTAATCTTATCTAAAATAGTATAAAAGCTAGATTCATATCCTCCAGATCCAATAAAGTAATCTGTATCTCTAATAGGTTCTATGTACCCAAACTTCATCTCTATTTCTCCAGTAACTGGATTTGTATAGGGGTACTCTATTTCTCCACCACCGTTATGAGCTAATTTTGACATCTCTTGAAGCAAATTCCTTCCTTCAACTTCTAAATCCCACCTGTTAGTTCCTTCTAAATGTGGAGTTGGTGGTAAAGATACTGTCTTGCCATCTAAATCATAAATAAAGAAATAATTATCTTCCAAATTTGATTCTTCATTAAATCTAGCAAATATAGATTCTATATCTTCTTTAAAGATATCACCACCATTTTGCTGGTAAAGCTGAGCAAGAAGTTCTGCACGAGTTTGAACTAATAACTTATACTTATCTTTTTTTTGATTTAGTAATTCCTCAGATAATACCTGATGACTATCTGCTCTTAAATTCTCAAACTGATATATAACCATTACTAAAATCAATAACATTGACACTATAAAGCTCATTCCTATTCCCAAAAGTATCCTTTGTTTAATACTAAACTTTTTAATATTTAATATATCAGCTCACCCTCTTTCTACATAATTATAAGCTAGCCTTCATTTACAATAACCTACCACATAGGAGCTTTCATAGATTAAAAATCAAGTACTTAAATATTAACTTCTCCATTCTACAATATATCCCTTGTTTAGATAAAAAAATCCCTCTTTATATTTCCATCAACTATTTCAATAACCCTATCAGTTCTATTAGCAATATCTTTATCATGGGTAACGATAATAAAAGTAGTTCCTAATTCTTTATTTATGTTACGCAATAACTTATATACTTTATCTGTACTCTCTGTATCAAGGTTTCCTGTTGGCTCATCTGCAAATAAGATAGGCGGATTATTCATCAATGATCTAGCAATAGCCACCCTCTGTTTCTGACCTCCAGACAGCTGTGTGGCTAAATTGTCTTCATATTCCTTTAACCCTACTAAATCTAATAATTTAATAGCTCGCTGCTTTACTTCATCACTTGGAGACCCTTTGGCAATCCAATTAGGAATCATCACATTCTCTAAAGCAGTAAATTCAGGTAAAAGGTGATGAAACTGAAATACAAAACCCATATTACTGTTACGAAATAAGGCCAACTGCTTATCATCCATCTTGTCTATTTCTTGACCATTAACATTTACTCTACCAGATGTAGGTCTATCCAATGCCGCTAAAATATTCAAAAGCGTACTTTTACCAGACCCCGAAGGGCCAATAATCGAGACAAACTCCCCTTCTTCAATCTTTAAAGATATCCCATGTAATACCTCATTTTTAATATCTTTTCCATAGACCTTAACCAATTTATTAGTATCAACTATTATCCTAGCCATTATTTATCACCTCAACGGGATTCAATTTTGCAGAATTTCTAGCAGGTATTAAGGCTGCTATCATTCCTGCCAGTATTGCAATAGAGATAGATATCAAAATAAAAGCAATGTCTATGTCAATAGGAAAAAGAGGATTACCCATTTCATCTCTAACTAAATTCACAAAGAGCTGACTAAGGCCAATACCACCAGCAGTTCCAATAATTGACCCTATAGTTCCTAAAATTCCTCCCTGAATCAAAAAGATCAATCCAACACGAGATGATGTTATCCCCATAGCTTTTAATATCCCAATCTGCCTTGATTTTTGTAATACTGATACTGCTAATACACTAGCTATACCTAAAGTCACAGCTATAATCACAAAAATTTGAATAATCAAACTAGAACTTCCTTGACTCCGTAACGCTGTTAAAAGTTGCTGATTATTTTTTTGCCAACTTTCTGCATTAATATTAGTATTTTCACTCATTATTATATTGGCTATATCATTGGCTGTAAAGACATCTTTAATCTGTAATTCAATATTAGAAACCTGATCTGGAAGATCAAAAAGGGTCTGGGCCCGATCACGAGATATTATAATCCAACTTTTATTTAAATCTTTAGATCTCAAATCAAAGATACCAGCAATTATAAAATTATCATCTATTCCCATTGACGTATTTATATTTAGATTATCCCCAACACTTAAATTCAGTTCCTTAGCCAATTCATTACCGATCAATATATTATTTCCACCTAAAGTTGGGTCTCCTGCTTCTATTCTATCACTTATATCATAAATTTGGTCTGCAGCATTAATATCAACCCCTCTGATAATTACAGAAAGGGACTTCTGCCCTCTTAAAGCAAAAGCAGATCCATCTATAGTAGGAGATACAGCTTTAATACCATCTACTTTCTTTAAGTATTCTTCTAAACTACGCCAACGACCTATCCCACCTCTATTACTATCAAAAGTGATTATTCTAAAACCTTCTTCACCCCGAGGCGAAATAAGATTTTCTGGCCCCTTCTCTTGAGGTATAATTGTAATATGAGGGGCATTTCCTACTGTTTGGTTCACAAGGCTCTTTTGCAACCCTTGGATTAAAGATCCCAAAAAAACCTGTACCATAACACCAATTGTAATTCCCAATAAAATTAATAAAGTCTGGGTCTTACCAGACTTCAAGAAACGAACTGCAACCTTAAACTCAAACCACACTTACCTCACCCCACCATCTTTTTAAATTTATACTACTATATCAAGGTAAAATAACTTTATCCCTATCCTTTAAACCGCTAATAACTCTAGCCATCCCGTTATTTATAAACCCTATTTCAACCTCTTTCTTTACTTTTTCTCCCTCTTGGTAAAGGTAAATATAGGGTTGGCCATCTTGGACTATATACTCTTCTGGAATAATTATCTCTTCTTTAGAACTTTCATTAGTTAGTTCAAGGAAGACAGACATATTAACAATTAAATTTTCTTCCCCTTCTAAGGGTTTTAGATAGATATCTATTGTGCCACGATTAGGATCAACTTCTGGTGAAATACGAACAACTTTAACTTTAAACCTCTGATCTGGATAAGCCCTTGGAGTGGCAACACCTTCCTGACCTACCTCCAAAAGACCCAACTCTTTCTCATCTGGACGAATACGAATAAGTAACTCCTTAGAGCCGATCTTTAGCATTTGAACACCTGGTTTTATATATTCTCCACTTTCAACCTCTTTATTAAGTACCATTCCGTTAATAGGAGAATAAACTTTATGTTCTTTAAGGTTCGCTTTGGCCCTTTGATAGTCTGACTTGTAGATATCAATTCTATTACTTAAATTCCTATAGCTTTCTTTGACCCTACTATGATCTTTTTGAGCTATTTCTAAATTAATCTCACCTTCTTTAAGTCTATCATCTCTACGTCTATATAATTCTTCAAGCTGAGTAGATAGTAATCTCTTATTAGACTCTAAGAGTTTAAGCCTATGTTCCTCTTCTTTCAACCTAATCTCTTCAATAACGCCATCTTCATAAAGCTTCTTTACCCTCTTTAGGTCATCTTTTGCTTTATTTATCTCGATATCTACTCTATTAATCTCCTCTTTTAGCGAAGCATCCTCTACTCTTTTAGAGATTTCTTGCCTTCTTTTGACCAACTCTACTCCTAATTTAGCTTCTTTGACTCTAATCTCTGCAAGCAATAAATCTCCTTCTAACTCCCTTAATGTAGCAGCAGCTTTGTTAAGCTCTTCTTCTGCTATAGAAGATCTATAATAAAGTAATGGGTCTCCTTTTTTTACTTCTTGTCCCGCTTCTACTTTTACTTGCTTAACCTTCTCTGCTAAGGTTGAGTTTATATTTATAGTTTTAGCTGGTTTAACAATGCCAGTCGCTCTTAAGGAGTTATTTACTTCTTTGCTCTTAACTTCAAAGTATCCCTCTCCACTTTCACCTCTCCAAATATAATTACTAAATATAATTACTAAAGCTATTATTATTACTAGAAATAAAATTCTCTTTTTACTCATCTCTAACCCTCCTTACTATAATTTAACTTTCAAGATAATTTAAAGATGAAATTTTAGCATATAAAAGTAATTAATAACAATAATCCTTATTAGTATTATAAACTAATTCTTTTCTAGAATCAAATCTCTTTTAAAAAATAGACTATCCCTTATTTAAAATATCAAACAAAAATAAAGAAGACCAACGGTAAAAGCACTTATACCTCTTCGTTAGTCCTCTTCTATTCAATCTGATTATATCTCTTCAACTCCAATTGAAAGCAGAGCTTTGTAAGTCCTATCTAACCTAGAAATCTTGGGTATATAAAGAAGCATTTCTCTACTAGCTCTAGATAACAAGACCCGATATATGTTCTCCATAATTTTAGGAAATTTCTTATACTTACTTCTGTGATACCTACTTATACTCTCTTCTATTTCCCAACTTTCACCATTATAGTAGTAATCTCCACCAAAACAGACTATTGGGTAATCTATCTCTAAACCACGACAAGAGAATTCAGAACAGCCTTTTTTAAAGCTCTTAGCCTCTTCTTCAAACCATAACCCAACCTCTTTAGGCTCGATAAAACTTCCATAGTATCTACGATCATTTATATACTCTTTGATCTCTTTATCCCAGACTTTAGATGAAATCAAAAGACCACAAGTTAGATTCTCATCTTCTTTAACTTTTCTTTCAACAAAGCTCTTAGCTTTAATAAAACTACGTGTCACCTTTAATGGATAACCTTGATTATTCATTCTAGCCAAAGCCGCCTTAGCTTTAACAAAATCTCCACCTAAAAAACTTTCTATCCAAGGGCTTGTATCGACACCATTAGCTCTTAGGGATTTATTAAGGGCCAACCTCTCATCCACTATTATATCATCTACTATCGGCTCTAAATCTTTAAACTCTTCTTTATACCTTGGTGGTAAATAAAGATTCCACCCCTTAAGATACCCTCTCTTTAAAGCCTTGGTCCACAAACCTACCCCTTCTTCCTCACCACTATTAATACCTGCATCACCCATAAAACAAATAATTGTTATATTTTCTTTATCCTTATAAACCTTCTCTCCAATTCTTAAAAGAATCTCTCCATCTGAATGGCGCGCCTTTAACTTCTTCGCATCCCAAAGTCGCTCGCCTTCATCTATAATAATTAAATTTTCAAAGGGAACCTTAGGATTACCCCTATACTCAAACTTAAAGTCCCTTAAGGTCCTAAGATACTCTTTTTTCTTTAATTTCTCCTCTAAAAATCCTATTAGAGCTTCATTTCTAGATAAATAAATAGCCGACAATGGATTATTATCCTCTTTTAATCTATAATCATTATAATTACAAAGAAGATTTAAAGCTAGATTAGTTTTTCCAGCCCCTCCTACACCCCAGACAAAGACTAACCTTTTTTCTTTGGCCCTTACCTGATTGAAATATACTAACCCCTTTAAATAGTCTAAATTCTCTTTATTACTATTACACTTATGTAATTTAAATGCCATCATTTACTCTCCCCTGTTAAAATTATTCCCTCTATCTTAATATACTATATACTATTAAATAAATAATTTTAAACTCCTCTTTTTTTGCAGCGCCCTGAGAACTATGTGAACATACCTTTTATCCTAATCTTCTTAAAAGGCTGAATTGAAAAATACTGATACTGACATAGTTAAATAGAATCTATATCTTGATTGCTCTTATCTGCTAATAAATGTTATAATAATAAACAAGGATAATAAAACTAAGGAGGTTATATATAATGAAGTACAGAAAGTTTGGCAAGTTAGATTGGAAACCTTCAGCCTTAGGCTTTGGTGCCATGAGATTTCCAACTGACAAAGATGGTAATATAAAAGAAGAAGAAGCAATTGAAATGATCCGCTACTCTATCGATAATGGAGTCAATTATGTAGATACGGCTTGGCCTTATCATAATGGAGAAAGTGAACCTTTGGTAGCCAAAGCTTTAAAAGATGGTTACCGGAAAAAAGTAAAGGTGGCTACTAAATTACCTTCCTGGCTAATTAATAATAAAGATGATATGGAGAAATACTTAGACAAGCAATTAAAAAAATTAGGGTTAGATTCTATAGACTTCTATCTATTACATGCTCTAAACCGTAAATATTGGGATAATTATAAGAAGCTTGGAGTCTTTGAGTGGATTAAAAAAGTAAAAAAAGAAGGCAAAATCAAATATATAGGCTTCTCCTTCCATGATGACTATAAATTATTTGAAGAGATTATAAACGATTATGCTGGGTGGGACTTCTGTCAGATCCAATACAATTACTTAGATATAGATTTTCAAGCTGGTAAGAAAGGACTTGACTACGCAGCTCAAAGGGATATTGGAGTAATAATTATGGAGCCTCTTAAAGGTGGAAAACTTGCTAACACTCCACCACCTTCTATAGATAATATCTATCAAAAGAGCAATACAGAAAGAAGCTATGTTGATTTAGCTTTACAATGGCTATGGAATCAAGGAGATGTTGGATTCTTATTAAGTGGGATGAGTAATCTACAGCAAGTAAAGGAGAATGTTGAAAGCGCTTCAAACTCAGGAGTAAATAATTTAAGTTCAGAAGAAATCGAATTAGTAGAGGAGATTTCTAAAAGATATAGGGAGTTAGCCCCCATTGGATGTACAAGGTGTGAGTACTGTATCCCTTGTCCTGTTGGCGTAAATATCCCTAATATCTTTAATCTTTATAACGAAGGCAAAATTTATGATAAAGAAGAAGAGAATACAAAGGAGTATAATAATATAAAGCCTGATGAAAGAGCATCAGCTTGTGTAGAGTGTGGATCCTGTGAAGATATCTGTCCCCAAAATCTACAGATAATTAAACTTCTCAAAAAAATTGACAATTACTTTAATAAGTAAATTGTCTAATAACTAATCTTCTTATAATCAGCTTAAATTAGTAAAATTTACATCAATCTAATCTACTAATAACTTGTCTTTAACCAAAAAAAATAGTATTATAAAGATTAGAGGGCTTCCCCTCAATAACATAAAAAGGAGCAATCTTATGAAAACAACTAAATTAAAGTTATTATTATCTCTTTTCTTGGTAATGACACTTACTTCAGCTTGTAATTCGATTTCAGGGTTAACTAAACCCTCTAGTAGTACTATAGCTACAGATCAGCCTGCACCTCAGATGGCAATGCTAGCTTCGCCTGAATCTTCTAGTAGGATATCAACTGGAAAAATTTCTAATGACAGCCTAAATAGAGAAGAAAAAAAATTAATTAAACGGGCCAACATCCAACTAGAGGTTAAAGACCTGGATAATGCCTCTGAAGAATTAAGTGCTCTACTAGATAACTATAATGGTCATATCTCTAGCTCAAGAGAGTGGGAGGATCATAATCAAAGAAAGCATTATCATTATACCCTTAGAATACCCCAGGATAACTTTGATACTACTTTAGCAGAGTTAAGAGATTTAGGCAAAGTTAAGAGCAAAGAGATAAGTGGAGAGGATATTACTAGAGAATATGTAGATATTCAAGCTCGATTAAGAAACTTTAAACACCAAGAAGAGAGATACCTTGAACTCTTAGATGAAGCAGAAAAGGTAGAGGATATCTTAAAAGTAGAAAATGAGCTCAACCGGATAAGAAGAAGCATTGAACAGTTAGAAGGTCAGATTAGATTTTATGACAATAGAGTAGATATGTCTAAAATCAATTTAAATATCAGCCCACCTCAGCCAATTATCAATGACGGGCTAGGTAGTGGATTACTTAATAGTTTTAAATATTCAGTAGACGGATTTATTAGAAGTATTCATTTGATAATAATCTTCATCGGCTTTATAATACCTTGGTTACTATTAACTGTTGTAATAGGTACTATAATTTATAAGATACTAAAAAAGCGAAGAAAATAAATTATATACTAAAAAGGAGAAGTTCACAATTGTGAACTTCTCTTTTTAGTACTCTATTAAAATTTCTCTAATATGTCCTTAATTATAGCTTCTGCTTCAAATCCAAAGCGCTTAGCAACATCTTGCCCTGGCCCGCTAGCACCGAAGGTATCGATACTTACTAAAGAATCGCCTTCTCTTAAGAATTGGTACCACCCTTGACCAACACCAATCTCCATAGCTACCCTTAGAGCATCCTTTGAACCTAAAACTTCATTTACATACTCTAAACCTTGGCTTACAAACTTTCTTCTATCAGGAACTGAGACTACCCTAGCACTCTTTCCTTCACTTTCTAGACCTTTAGCAACTTCAACAGCTAAAGAAGTTTCGCTACCACTAGCAATCAAGACAACATCTGAATCTGCCTCTCCACTTACTACATAACCACCTTTGTAGATTCCTTCTTTATCTTCTTTTTCGATATGTGGTAGTCCTTGTCTAGTCAGGATAAGAGCTGTTGGTCCATCAGTTCTCTCCATAGCTTGAATCCAAGCAGCTTTTGTCTCCTCTTCATCAGCAGGTCTGATAACGCTTAAGTTAGGGATTAATCTTAAAGATTCAGTATGTTCAATCGGTTGGTGAGTTGGCCCGTCTTCACCTACATAAACTGAGTCATGAGTTAAAACATAAACTACTGGTTGATTCATTAGAGCAGACATTCTAATAGCAGATCTCATATAATCTGAGAATACCAAAAAGGTAGATGCAAAGACTCTCAATCCACCATAAATGGATATCCCATTAACCATTGCTCCCATAGCATGCTCTCTAACTCCAAAGCGGAAATTTCTCCCTCCATATTCATCTTTTTGAATCTCTCCATACTTATCAAGATAAGTCTTATTAGAAGGAGCCAAATCAGCAGATCCACCTACTAAATAAGGAACTATATCAGCAATTTTTTGTAATGATGCTCCAGAAGAGTTTCTAGATGCAACTGGAGTTTCTATATCTAACCCTTCAATTACCTCTCTAAAGTTATCAGGTAATTCAAGGTTATGTGCACTATCCCATTCTTTTTTCAATTCTGGGTTGGCTTTGGCCCATTGATTAAACTTATCTTCCCAAGCTTTTCTCTTCTCTTGAAGATCTTTTTGCTTTTGAGCAAAGAACTCCTTAACCTCATCAGATACATAGAACCTCTCTTCGGCAGGAAGACCTATATTCTCCTTCATCTTCTTAAGCTCTTCTTCTCCTAAAGGAGCACCATGAGCTTTAGCTGATCCTTCCATGTTAGGAGAACCAAATCCAATCTTAGTTTCAGCAACGATTAAAGTAGGTTTATCACTAACCTTCTTTCCTTCTTCAATGGCAGCTTTAATACTATCTATATTATGTCCATCTACACCATCTACTACATGCCATCCGTAGGCTTTAAACCTAGCAGGTACATCCTCTGTAAAGGTAATATCTGTACTTCCTTCAATAGAGATTTCATTATCATCATAGATAGCAATTAATCTTCCTAAACCTAAATGTCCAGCTAAAGAGGCAGCTTCACCAACGATACCTTCCATCATACCTCCATCACCAGTTAATGTATATGTATAGTGATCAACAACCTCATGTTCTTTAGTATTATACTTCTCAGCCATCATTCTCTCAGCAACGGCCATACCAACTGCATTGGCAAACCCTTGGCCCAATGGACCAGTAGTAGTCTCTACCCCTACAGTATGTCCAAATTCAGGATGACCTGGAGTCTTAGAATCTAATTGTCTAAAGTTCTTTAACTCCTCTAAACTTAAATCATAACCTGATAAATGTAATAAAGAATAAACCAACATGGAACCATGTCCAGCTGATAAGATAAAACGATCTCTATTTGGCCAATTTGGCTCCTTAGGATCATAATTCATTACCTCACCATATAAAGTAGCACCTATCTCTGCACAACCTAAAGGTAAACCAGGATGACCAGAATTAGCTTCCTGTACACCATCAGCTGATAAACCTCTAACTACATTAGCAACATCTTTTAACATTTTATATCCTCCTTTATGTTTTTTAACACCTTTTGGATAATAATTCCCCTTTATTATAACACATCTCAACAAAATTGTAAGACTTTATTTAAATAAATTAGAAATGAAAGCCTATGTACTTATTATTACCACAAATTTAGATCTATAATCAAAGTTTTTAGAAATTAATAGATCTCTCTTACAAAATACCGTTCTCAAACTCTTTTATATTTTACCAGAAGTGGGTAAAGAGTCAAGTTAGTTATTTAATTATCAAAGAATAAGAGAAGGGCCAACGCCCTCCCCTTATTTAACCCTATTTAACTGATAAACCATCTTCACTCTTATAAAGCACCCTCTTAACTTTACCTTTAATCCAGCTTGTAATATCATCAAGTATTGAATAGATAACTGGAATAACAATCAAAGTCAAGATTGTCGAGAATAATAGACCTCCAATAACTACTACTGCCATTGGTTGTTGAGCCTCAGCTCCATCTCCAATTCCTAGAGATAAAGGAAGCAAACCTAATACAGTTGTTAACGTAGTCATCATAATCGGTCTTAAACGGATTGGCCCTGCATTTAAGATGGCCTCTTGACGTTCTTCCTTCTTCCGACGAATATTTATATAATCGACCATTACAATGGCATTATTAACTACAATACCAGCTAACATAATTACCCCAATTATAGCAGGTACACTCAAAGGAGCACCAGTTATAGCCAAGCCTAATAATGCTCCAACTAAGGCTAATGGTACTGTAAACATAATGGTAAATGGGTGGATTAATGATTCAAACTGAGCAGCCATAATCATATAAACCAATACTATGGCCATGATTAAAGCAAAGAATAGATCACTAAAGGAATCTTGCATCTCTTGAACCTCTCCACCATATTCTATTGTATAACCATCAGGAAGATTTAAATCGCTAAGGATTTTTCTAATATCACTTTCTACCTCACTTAGGCTCCTTCCATAAAGATCAGTAGAAACACTTACCAACCTTTGTTGGCTCATTCTATCAATTCCTGTTGGCCCTTCTACAACCTCAACATCTGCAACCTGGGCTAAAGGAACAGTAATCCCTTCAGGCGAAGTAATCTTAAGGTCATTTAACCTATTAATCGTTCTAACATCATCCTCATCTAACCTTAATCTAATATCAAACTCTTCTCCACCTTCTTTGTAATTACCGATAACCCTACCACTAACTGAGTTATTTACAGCATTAGCAATCTGGGCTTCACTAAATCCTAACTGTCTAGCAATACCTCTTCTAATATTTACTTGAACCTCTGGTCGACCCTCACCTATACCTGTATCTACATTTCTTGTTCCTTCAACTTCCCTTACTCGATTAGCTATCTGGTCTGAAAGGTCTGCTAGAACTTCTAAATCTGGGCCTTGGATGTGTAGCATAATTGGTGCTCCATCCATACCTCCGCCACCACCAAACATATCTGTCTGTGGATTTACTCTAATTTGGGGTCCAGCTATATTTCTTACCTCTTCTCTAATCTCTTCTGCAATATCTACAGTACTTCTATCTCTTTGACTTAAATGGACTAGGTTAACTGCTATTCTAGAGGTGTTAGATTCAGAACTAGACCCTAAGAATCCTCCCCCTCCAATTCTACTATCATAGGAGTTGATTTCGACTATATTATCCAAATATCCCTCTACTTCTTGGGTTGCTTTAAGAGTCTCTTCTAGATTTGTACCCTGAGGCATCTCTATATTCACCCTCAAAGCACCTTGATCAGTTGCAGGAATAAACTCAGCATTTAAAGGAATTATTTCTAAACTTAATCCTACCCCAAATAAAATCAACCCTAAAACCAAAGATGCTGCTATTAAATATCTAAACCTCAAAGATGACTTTAGAACTCTCTGGTACCCCTTAGTAATTGGGCCAAAGTCCAATTCATCCTTTATATCTGCAACTTTATTCTTTACCACTAATAGCTTTGAAGATAACATAGGTATCAAAGTCAAAGCTACCAATAAAGAAGCAACTAAAGCAAAGGTAACTGTTAAAGCTAAGGCTCCAAAGATCCTAGAAGCAAAACCATCAACATAAGCAATTGGCAAGAATACTGCAGCTGTAGTTAAGGTAGAAGCAAAGATGGCCGTACCTACTTCACTAGTCCCTTTCTTAGCTGCTTCAATTCTACCCATCCCCTCTTGGCGATGCCGGTAAATATTCTCTAACACAACTATAGCATTATCCACAAGCATTCCTATACCCAAGGCAATTCCACCTAAGGTCATCAAGTTTAAACTTAAATCTGCAAAGTACATTAGAACAAAGGCTGCCATAACTGAAACTGGAATAGCTGTACCTATAACTATTGTACTTCTAAAGTTCTTTAAGAATAAGAATAATATCAACATGGCCAATAGAGCACCGATAATTCCATTCCTAGTTACATTATCAATAGAATCCTGGATAAACTCGGCTTGATTCATAACTACCTCTAAGTTAAGGTCTTGACCAAAGTTCTCCTCTAATCTATTTAACTCTCTCTCTACTTCATTAGCTACCTGTACAGTATTGGCTCCACTTTGCTTTTGAATCGATAGACCAATACTCTCCTTCCCATTTAGAAAGGTATATTGATTTACATCTTTAAAGCTATCCTCAATAGAAGCTACATCTTCTAAGGCCACCTTATTTCCTCTTGGCCCAATAATCTCTAGATCTCTAATCTGGTCTACACTTTGGAATTCTCCAACAGTCTTTAATAAAAACTCCTTGTCACCTTCATTAATTGAACCACCAGAAAGATTTAAATTGGCCTGGCTAATAGCTCCAGCAATTGTATCTAAATCAAGACCATAAGCATTCATTCTTTGTTGATTTACATTTATCTGAATTTCTCTTTCCAAACCACCTACTACATCTACAGAAGCAACCCCAGCAATTCTCTCTAAAGATGGTTTGAAATTATCTTCACCTATTGACTTCAATCTATCTAAGCCCATATCTCCTGAAATTGCTATCTCCATAATAGGCATCTGACTTGGATCAAACTTTACAACCATTGGCTTATTTGATTCATCAGGGAGAAAATCTTCAATTAAAGATATACTCTCTCTCATATCCAAGGTAGCAAAATCTACATCCACACTCCAATCAAGCTCTATTAAAACCAAAGAAGTTCCTGGGCTGGTCATAGAGTATATGTCCTTAACCCCATCAACAGTAC
Source organism: Halonatronum saccharophilum DSM 13868 (assembly GCF_000517025.1). GTDB lineage: Bacteria > Bacillota > Halanaerobiia > Halobacteroidales > Halobacteroidaceae > Halonatronum > Halonatronum saccharophilum. The sequence goes on along the minus strand of NZ_KI912097.1, from coordinate 9,732 downwards.
CTACTCGCTCTTCTATTGGTCTAGTTATCGAATTTTCAATCTCTTCCGGGCCAACACCTTCATAGTTGGTTATAACGGCTACATAAGGAAGATCCAAATCTGGAAATAAATCTAAAGGTAAGCGATTTAATGACACAATACCTACCACTACTACCAATAAGACCATCATCAAAATGGTTACTGGTCTATCAACTGAAAAGTCAGACATCTTCATTAATTACCACCCCGACTTACTATCTCTACCTTATCACCTTCATCAATATTTTCTTGACCTCTAACTATCAAAAGATCACCAACTTCTAACCCCTCTTCAATCACTATATAATCACCTGTTGAAAATCCTGTCTTAACTTCTTTTCTTATAGCATCACCATCATTATAAGAGTATACATACCTATCTTTTCCATTTCTTAAAACTCCACTTTGTGGTACTACAACTACATCTTCATACTTACCTGTAATAAATTCTACTTCTCCAAACATCCCTGCTTTAATCAAATTATCCTCGTTATCAATAGTGATCTCTACTGGGAAGTTCCCTCGTTGCCTATCTGCAACTGGACTAATACTTCTAATATTTCCTTCAAAACTCTTCTCTAAAGCTCTAAAGAAGATCTCAACTTCATCGCCAGCACTTAATTTATTTATATTTCTTTCACTTACATAAGTCATAACTTTTATATTATCAATATCTGCAATAAAAAGAGCTGGACCCATACCACCTATCTCTCCAACCTCTACTTCTACACCAACTACAACCCCGCTAATTGGAGCTTTAACCTCTGACCTATCAAGCATCAACTCTGCACTTTCTAACCCAGCTTGGGCCTGAGAAACTTGAGCTCTAAGCCCTCTAATCTCCTCATCTGTAGCTCCTTCTTCAGCTATAT
>NZ_KI912097.1:4245-8742 GCF_000517025.1 Halonatronum saccharophilum DSM 13868 | reverse complement strand
AAAATCTACATCCACACTCCAATCAAGCTCTATTAAAACCAAAGAAGTTCCTGGGCTGGTCATAGAGTATATGTCCTTAACCCCATCAACAGTACCTACTCGCTCTTCTATTGGTCTAGTTATCGAATTTTCAATCTCTTCCGGGCCAACACCTTCATAGTTGGTTATAACGGCTACATAAGGAAGATCCAAATCTGGAAATAAATCTAAAGGTAAGCGATTTAATGACACAATACCTACCACTACTACCAATAAGACCATCATCAAAATGGTTACTGGTCTATCAACTGAAAAGTCAGACATCTTCATTAATTACCACCCCGACTTACTATCTCTACCTTATCACCTTCATCAATATTTTCTTGACCTCTAACTATCAAAAGATCACCAACTTCTAACCCCTCTTCAATCACTATATAATCACCTGTTGAAAATCCTGTCTTAACTTCTTTTCTTATAGCATCACCATCATTATAAGAGTATACATACCTATCTTTTCCATTTCTTAAAACTCCACTTTGTGGTACTACAACTACATCTTCATACTTACCTGTAATAAATTCTACTTCTCCAAACATCCCTGCTTTAATCAAATTATCCTCGTTATCAATAGTGATCTCTACTGGGAAGTTCCCTCGTTGCCTATCTGCAACTGGACTAATACTTCTAATATTTCCTTCAAAACTCTTCTCTAAAGCTCTAAAGAAGATCTCAACTTCATCGCCAGCACTTAATTTATTTATATTTCTTTCACTTACATAAGTCATAACTTTTATATTATCAATATCTGCAATAAAAAGAGCTGGACCCATACCACCTATCTCTCCAACCTCTACTTCTACACCAACTACAACCCCGCTAATTGGAGCTTTAACCTCTGACCTATCAAGCATCAACTCTGCACTTTCTAACCCAGCTTGGGCCTGAGAAACTTGAGCTCTAAGCCCTCTAATCTCCTCATCTGTAGCTCCTTCTTCAGCTATATTTAAAGCAAGTTTGGCAGATCGATAAGCACTTCTTGCACTTATGTATTGGCCTTCACTGCCTTCAAACTGTTGCTTGGATATAACTCCCTCTTCAAAGAGCTTTTGCTGCCTTTCATAAGCTCTTTTTGCTTGATTGTAACTGCTCTCGGCTTGTTCTAATTGGGCCTCTAATTGGGACAACTCCTCTACTCTTGCACCTTTTAATGCCCTTTCTAGATTTGCCTTAGCCCCTTCCAAAGCAGCTTTGCTCTGTTTAATTTGAGATTTAATATCATCTTTATTTAAACCTAATAATATATCTCCTGCTTCAACTCTATCTCCACGCTGAACCATTACCTCTTCTATCTCTCCTTGAATCTGAGGCGTTACCTGTACAGATCTAATTGGCTCAGTCTCACCAACTGTACTAATATAATCTGATAATTCCCCTAAACTAACCTCTAAGACTTCAACTGGAACCCTTTCTTCACTTTCTTGATCTGCTAATGTCTGGTCAGAGTCTCTATTACTACAAGCAACTCCAAAACCTAATAAAAAACCTATTACCATAACAAATCCTAATAACCTCTTATAATCTCTAAACATCTTCACCCTTACTCTACCCCCTTGTAATTAACAGGTCTTCCTATTACTTTATCTAAATTGATAAGAGCCAAATTATAATCATAAATAGCTTGATAATAATCTGTTTTAACCTCTTTTAATACAGTCTGAGCTTGCAAGATATCAAAACTACTTAATAGCCCTTCTTTATATTGCAATTCACTCTGTCTTAAATTCTCTCTAGCCTCTTTAAGACTCAGGTCCATCAATTCAATCCTATCAGCAGCTTCATCTATATTCAATAAAGACTCCTTTAGCTGCAACTTGATTCCTTTTTCTATCTGATCTCTTCTTAGTAGAGCCTTATCAAGTTCAGATTGAGCTTCTTTAATTCCACTTCTTTTACTACCACCATCGAAGATATTATAACTTAAGGCTAGATTAATGTTCCACTCTCCATCACTGAAGGTTAAACTATCATCTCTAGTGCTATAATCCCCAGCTAAACTCAAAGTAGGACGCCTACTACCTTTACTCCTCTTTAAACTCAACTTCAGTAACTCTTCTTGAGCATCCAATAACTTTAAATCTATTCTATTGGCAAAGGCATACTCAGTAATTTCACCTTTATCTATCTCTACTAACTCAAAGTCTAACTCTTCTTCTAATTCAACCTCAACTTTACTTGCTAAGCCTAGAGTATTCTTCAAAGCTGCTTGGGCCAACTCAAATCCATTCTCAGCTCTTAATAGCCCTTGTTTGGCCTGACCTAAGTTTACCCTTGCCTGTAAAACATCAGTATTTGTAAAGATTCCAACTTCTTTATTGGTCTGAGCTATCTGAACATACCTCTCTATCTGCTCTGAAGTTTGCTCCATTAATTCGACCATCTTCTGAGCTCTTAATAGACCATAATATTGATTTAAAGCACTCTCTTTAAGCTCTTCTATTCTCTCTTCCATCTGCAACTTAGCTGTCTGAACACCTACCTTAGCCTGCTCATATCCAGTACTTATTTGACCGCCTGTATAAAGAGGCTGCTGAAAGCCAAGATTAAAAGAGTAGCTATTTTTAGAACCTTCTTCTATACTAAACCCACCTCCTGAAAAGTCAGGAACTTCTGGAGTCTCCCCTAACCTTGTATAAACAGTACTTAAATCTATATTAGGAAAGAAGTTGGCCCTAGCCCCTTCTAATCTAGCTTTAGCAATATTCAAATCTTCCTCTAACATAGCTATCTCTTCATTCTCTGTTAATACCAACCTAATTACCTCATCCCTATTTAGCAAGACCTTCTCTTGTGCTTCTGCACTAACTACACCAAATAAGAATAAGAGAACTACTAAAGTAATTATCCTTCTTTTCACTATAATCCCTCCTATTTTGACTCAATAGTCAATTCATATTATAAAAAGATTTATTTATTAACCAAAATCAAAACTAGCTAGATATTCCATTTAGAAAGACATCAAGTATTAGATCGATCTTGGTTAATAGATCTTCTTCATCAGTAGTATGAAAATGAGGATTAAAACTACCAATCATTCCGATTAATATATTTGATAGATCTGAACTATCTAAATCGACCCTAAAAACACCTTCCTCCTTACCTTCATCAATAATCTTTAAAATTAATCTAACTTCCTCTTCTTTAATCTCAAATAACTTCTCCTTGAAGTCTTGACTTATAGCTACTGTACTCTCCTGATACATCTTAGATAACTGTTTACACTCTGCAAAAAAACGAATAGAGAGTTCAATAACCTTTCTTAACTTATCCCTCGCCCCCTCCTCTTCAAGAATATCTTCTTTCATTCTATTAACCAACTGGCTGATTCCATTTAACAGTATAGCTTGAAATAATTGCTTCTTACTATCAAAGTACCAATAAAGGGTTCCTTTAGCCACTCCGGCTTCATCGGCAATCTCAATCATCTTTGTCTTATGGTATCCTTTACTAGAGAACAACTTTAAAGCAGCATCGATTATTTTAACTTTTTTTGATTCATCTTCCATCCTTCCACCCCTCTTGACCCTTGGGTCAGTATTATCTAAAAAAACTGACTACCCAGTCAATTTAAAGTATAACACTACCTATAAATTTTGTCAAATATAATTTTAGCCTTCAGTCATCAGCTATCAGTCTTTAGCTTAAACCTTACCTGCTTAAAGATTTTGCTGATAGCCGATAGCTAAAAGCTGACACCTACTTCAACCTATATACCCTAGCCTCATAAGGTCTTAAGTTTAAGTTATCGATACTCTCTTCTTTAGCAACTTCATAATTGCTGATCAATAACTCTTTTTCATTAAAGTCTATATCCTCTGGCAAGTTAAACTCTGCTTCCTCTTCCAAGAAGTTAACTATCACCAATATCTTCTCTCGATCTAAGCTTCTAGTATAAGCAAAGATCTTATCATTATCTTCTAACAATAATTTATAATCACCGTAAACAATTATATCATTCTCTTTTCTTAACTTTATTAGCTTCTTATAATAATAGAAGATTGAACCTTCATCTTCTAAAGCCTTGTTTACATTAACATCTTTATAATTAGGATTAACCTTTAACCACGGCTCTCCCTTTGTAAATCCTGCATTCTCACTATCATTCCATTGTATTGGGGTTCTTGCATTATCACGTCCATTCTTCCAGATTGCTTCCATCATCTCGTCATGAGTATAACCATTCTCTATCTTGTCATAATAATAGTTTACACTTTCGATATCATCATATTCATCGATAGACTCATATTTTACATTGGTCATCCCAATCTCTTCTCCTTGGTAGATATAAGGAGTTCCCTGCATAAAATGTAATAGTGTGGCTAACATCTTAGCTGACTGAACACGATACTCCTTGTCATTACCCCAACGAGAGACAATTCTTGGTAGGTCATGGTTATTCCAGAATAAAGAATTCCATCCTTCACCCTTTAGTTCAGTCTGCCACTTACTTAAAACCTT
>NZ_KI912097.1:0-4145 GCF_000517025.1 Halonatronum saccharophilum DSM 13868 | reverse complement strand
TAAATGATTCAGCTCTAAGGAAGTATTCTCTATTATGTGAAGTTGTAATGATATACTTAATATAATATAAATTACTGCAGTAAAAATTATTACTATAAGGTCATAATTTTTAAAAATAAACTTTAATATTTTATTGTCCTTCATTTAACTCCTCCTAATCAAATCAATACTTTCACTAATATCAATCCTCATTAAAGGCAGCTATTATTGCTCTTCTAGTTGTATATCCTCCTGGCTGAGGAAAGCAATCTGCATTATTGATGGTGTATCTATCATTTCCTAAATATTCAAAGTGCAAAGTATATGGGTCCCCCTCCGATTCTTTCCCTGCTATACTATGCCTTTCAACAACTGTAAGCTCTAAATCTCCATTGGAATGCTGAGTTAATTTTCTATTAAATTGAACCCAATCTCCTACATGTTCGTAAGGATTTTTAATCCCTACTGATATATCTCCTCCAGATAGTTGCTCAACAGTCCTTTCTTTATTTTAAATTATATATTGATAAACACTTACGAAAAAACTCCATGTGTTTTTGACTATATATACTAAGAAAGCAAAAGTTATATTACCAGTAATAACAAAACCTAAAAAATTGATTATATATTGTAGACTATATTTTAAAACATCAACCAGATTTCTATCAAGTTCTATTTTATATATAAACTTTCCTGTTTTATAGATCATATACCCTCCACTAAGGATTAAAGGAATAGAGATAAAGAATGTCAATAAAGTTCCTAATTTACCTTCCAATAGCAGAACCAAGTCATTTGAACTCATTAAATATAAAGAGGTTTTCTCAAATGTATACATCTCTATCCACACCTTTATAACTCCAGAAATAATAAACGCCATTAAAAATAATACTACTTTATAGAATTTTAAAATAAATTTTATAACTTTATCTTTATCAATTTCCACCTTCTATTCTTCCCTTTAAAAATCTTAGCTGAGGATATCCCTCACCATCAATAGTCCATATCTCATCAAAATCCCATCCCTCATATGTTGACCCTTTATACATTTCTGATGTTAATTTACCTATTCCTCCAGAAGATTCACTCTGCTTTGAAGTGTTTATTTCCCAGTATGAAAATTCTACTAACCCATTATTATAACCAACTAATCCTCCAACTGCCTCTTCCCCTTCAACATTACTTTGGGAGTAAGAGTTTTTAATCCTTGCCTTTGAAACCCCACTAAAGTTTTCTCCAACCAATCCACCTATGAAATTTATTCCTTTAACTGTACCTTGAGAATAAGATTTTTCTATGCTACTATTTATATTACTACCAGCTAGCCCTCCTATTCTTTCATTCCCTTTAACATCACTTTGAGCATAAGATTTAGATATTGCACCTGTATTTCCACCAACAAGTCCTCCTACTTCTTCTGTTCCATTAACATTACCCTTAAAATATGTATTTGTAGTATCTCCATTACTTCTACCGACCAAACCTCCTACAAAGATATCACCTTCAACTAAACCTCTGCTAGAAGAACCTTCTATATCTCCCAAGAAATGAAATCCAACCAGTCCTCCTACTCTATATTCCCCCTTAACATCAACTTCGCTATAAGAGTTAATTAACTGACCATTATGATACCCCACAAGGCCCCCTACGGTATCCTCACCTTTAACACTACCTTCAAAATAAGAGGCTTCGATTTCTCCTCTATGAGAATAGCCTGCTAGTCCCCCTACATTCTCGATCCCTTCAACTTTTCCTTTAATATAAGAATTTTTGACTATTCCTCCTCCATAACCAAATAATCCACCCACCTTATTCTTTCCTTTAACCTCAATATCAACTAACCCTAAATTTTTAATAGTCCCAGTAAATACACTAAATAATCCAACACCTTCTTCACTATCTCTATTAATATATAAATTCCTTATTTCATATCCGTTGCCATCAAAGACACCACTAAATATTTTATGCTTATATCTTCTTATATCATTAAATATAATTTCATACTCATCTATATATTCTCCAATACCTCTAAAACCTTTGCCATTATTATAATCATTACTCTTAGTTATACTAGCATCTATATTATTTCCCAACTTATAATGGGCATCTAAAGGATATCCTTCTTCCCCTATCTTCTCTAAGCCTTCAAGAGTATAGATCACAAAAGGATTTATATCTATGCCTACTCCTGTTATATGAACCTCTTCTCTCTTTGGTTCGTTGGCTATATGCTCTACTGTATTTTCCTCCTTACACCCTATTAGAAAGATAGTACTCAAAATTAACAGAATAGAAATTAATCTTTTCAATCAAAACAACTCCTTTTGTATATATACTGAAAACTGAATTATAAATTGCTCACGAAAGTCTAATTAAAAAAATATTTACTATATTTTACTATTAACCACAGAAATAAAAATCCCTTCATATGAAATAACTTAACTATCTGAAAGAATTTAATTATTAACCATAGTGTATTACTTTAGAGCTCGAACTCTCCCCCGACCCCTCTCTTCCCTCCGAGTCTTACAAAGACTCTTCGTAATCATTCTCTTCATTAAAAACCTTTATGAAGAGAATTTCTCCGCCCAAGAGAGGGGTGCAGAGCAGATCAATATTACAGTCAGTATTAATACAGAAAGGATAAATAATAGATGCTTACTCAACATCTATTATTTATCCTTTCTTAAAAACTCCTCTTATTCTTCTATTATTCCATACCTCTCCAAACTCTCTCTTGAATTGTTTATAGCAGTAACCTTTAATTCCTTAGAACCATAACTACTATTAAACCAAATCTGACCTCTACTGCCAAGCCTAATTCCCAATATATAATGAGATCTCATATTAAGGGTAGAGGCATCCTTTAATGTTTGTACATATTCCTTATAAAATATCTTGTCAAAATTATCTACAAATTGAGCTTCATCTCTTATTATCACTCTTTGCCCTTCAATTTCTACACTTATAGGATAAGAGATATTTCTAGAGACTTCTTCTTTATTCTTACTCAAAATATTATCTTTTAGTTCCTTAGCAAAGGCTTCAATCTCCTCTGGACTATTATCTGTTGCTCCAGCATATATATTATCCTTTTTTCCAGAGAAATTATCAACTACTTCTAATTTGAAATTATATTTATTATTGCTTTTTAAACTCGACCATTCCCCTAAGAAGATTCCATTATAGACTTTACCGGTAAACTTGGCACTCTTATCTTCGTTAGTATCAAATTCATATAAGGTTATCTTATAATCATTTATATAGCCTTCTAATTTTATTTTCTTCTTATATCTTTCATAAAAATAATCTCCAGTTAATTCTCCATCTTCATCGTAATATATCCGCATTTCAATCTCATATTGATTATCAATGCTACCTTTTAATATATTATGTCTATTAATACTAAAATCCTCTCTAGCTATAAGGAGGCTTTGACTACTGATTAAAAGTAAAGAAACTATTATAACTATTCTTATTTTGAAATTCAAAGATATAACCCCCTTTAAAATTAAAATTTAATGTTTTTTATAGCTTAGATTAATATTAAAAGTCTTATATTGTCAATTGAAATTGTATATTTTTACTTTTTTATTTATTCAAAGGTATTATTTTTAATCATCTATTGAATTATTTATATAGACAATTTTTAATTCAAATTCTGAATTTATATCTGGTGCTAAATCATTTATCATTATACCAGCAAACCACATTCCTCTATAAGTAGAACCTAAATTTAATGGTATAAATCCTTCTATCTTTTTCATATATTCATCATTAAAGATTAAATCAAATTTATCTATAAATTCTTTCTTGGTTTTAATTCTTTCTTGACTATCATTTACCCTTACTAATAATGGATAGGATACCACTTCTGCCACTTTAAACTTATTTCTATTTAAAATATCATTTCTTATAATCTTCCCCCTATTTGTTAGACAGTGAGTTAAGGTGTATAATAAAGTTATTCAAAGGGGGAATACACATGAGCAAACCTAAAATAAAACGTGATGAACAATTTAAACGTGATGCTGTTGAATTAAGTCTTAAATCTGATAAAAATTGTAAAGATATTGCTGAAGATTTAGGTGTTAGTTATAATGCACTAATTAGATGGCGTAAAGAGTATAGAGACAAGGGTAATTTAGCTTTCCCAGGCAATGGTA
>NZ_KI912096.1:199569-202011 GCF_000517025.1 Halonatronum saccharophilum DSM 13868 | reverse complement strand
TATCCCAAGTCCATACTTGATTAGAAGCTGTAGCTATATGTGTTGGTGGCTCTCTCTTTACAGGTTCCTTAGATCTACTCCTATGAGTATTCATCTTCTCTTCTTTCAATATTCGATAGATAGTTGATTCTGATGCTAGGTACTTACCCTCATCTGCTAGTTTAGGAACTATCTGTGATGGTGGTAAGTCGGCAAACTTAGGACTGTTAACTGTTTTGACTATCTCTAGACGCTCTTCTTCTGATAATTTATTTTTAGGATTAGATCTTTTAACTAATGGTCTTTGATCTTTTTTTACATCTCCATTTTTAGTCCACCTTTGATAAGTTCGTTCACTAATGTCTAATACCTCACAGGCTGGTTTTAATCTAGCACCGTTAGTTCTTGCTTCATCGATCAGTTCTACTGCTATAGTGCGATCTGAATCACTGATCATTCTTCCTCTGGGTCCCCCCAGATCGCATTTGCTTTTTTTCTTAATACTAGTAATGCTGCTGTTTCAGCTAAGGCTTTTTCTTTACGTCGTAATTCTTTTTCAAGCTTTTTGAAAATTGCAATATAAAATGCACAGCCTTTATGGAAAAAAATACCTCATATGATGTGTTTATTTATGCTACATTTAAACCTATTTCAAATATATTATTAGAACTTTTAAAACCAAACATCTTCCTAGGATAATTATTAATCCATTTTTCAATTCTTTTAATTTGATTTCTACTAAGATTCTTAAAGCTACTTCCTTTTGGCAAAAACCTTCTAATCATTTTATTTAAGTTCTCATTACTCCCTCTTTGCCAAGAAGAGTAAGCATCAGCATAATATTGCTTTGTCCTTGGAATTTTACTTCCTGTAAAAGAAGTCTCTATTCCTGTATAGTTATAAAATTCTTTCCCATTATCAGTTGTAATAGTCTTGAACAATTCTCTAAACTTCTTTACTCCTATTCTTCTTTCTATTCGATCCAGACCTCTTATTACAGCTTCCTGCGTCTTATTAGGTATAATCTCTATTATTTCTTTTCTACTATACCTCTCCGTTAGAACTAATAAGAAAGGCTCTCCTTTTCCCTTTCTACCCTCTACTAGATCCATTTCCCAATGACCTACTTCTAACCTCTCATCAGCTGCTTTAGGCCTATCTGATATTCTTCTACCTTCTTTACGCCTTTTAGTTGATTCTTTTTCTTTCTTCTTTGTCTTTTTAGACTTTTTATAATTACCATAGGTCAACTCTTCTCTACTTACAAATAGGATGCCTTTATCTATATAATTATAGATAGTCTTCCAATGTAATTCTATTTCAAAATCTTCACTATTTTTTATCATATCTGCAATTACTTCTGGAGAATACTTATCTTTGATTTTTTCCTCTATAAACTCAGCTAACCTGTGATCTTTACCTATTTTTATTTTAGCTCCTTTAGCTGTAGCATTTTGATCATATACCTTTTGAGCCTTTAATGAATCATATTCTATTCTAATTGTATAGTCCCAATTTAATAGCTCTATTTTGCCTTTTTTAACCTCTCTGCTTATTGTAGTTCTATGTCTACCTAACTCTTGTGCAATCTCTTTGGGAGACTTGTTTTGTTGATTATACAAGTGTTCTATTACTTTTCTATCTTCCCATTTTAAGTGTTCACCTTTGTTCTCATTTGTGTTATAATTATCTTGGCACATATCAATACCTCACTTTATGTTATTTGTGGTTATTTAACATTATATATGAGGTATTCATATGTGTCATTTATTTTTTGCACTATCCGTGCATTTAATTATACAATGTTCCTTTTTCAAGCTTTTTTATTTTGTCTTTTTCTTCTTTTAAATCTTTTTTTAACTTTTGTGAGTCTTCTAGATTTGATGTATCGGCTTTAAGAAACTGTTCTTCCCAACTATTTATATCATTAACATAGATTCCCTTTCTTCTGCAATATTGAGCTATTTCTCTTTCTGTAAGGCGTGCTGTTTCAAGTAATGCTTGAAACTTATCTTTAGTAGTCCACTTGTTAACTGGTTTAGGATTATTAGTTTTTTTATTGTTTTTTCTTTTCCACTCATATATTGTTGTCTTAGGTATACCTAATTCTTCAGACAAAGTTTTAACTGTATCAGTTGTTGGAGCCATTAACCTTTTAAGAACTGACTCTTTAACTTCTTTGGGGTATTTTTTCTTCTTTTTTCCCATATCACTACTCCCTCTATAAATTAAATTTATCTCACTCATGCTCACTTATTCTTAGAAATTTATTTTCTTATAAAAAAGTAATATGGATTTAATTATTAAAACCAATTAATATTTGGAATTGCAAGGATAAAGTAATCTAAAACTTAACTATTATTTTTAAAAATATGGTCGCTTATTGGAACTCCACATTTCCATGGTAGTTTAACCTCCCATATCTCTCAGGATCTATGTCCCTACATTCCTTCGTTCTACCTA
>NZ_KI912096.1:188226-199469 GCF_000517025.1 Halonatronum saccharophilum DSM 13868 | reverse complement strand
CCTTTAATGCATCATATTCTATTCTAATTGTATAGTCCCAATTTAATAGCTCTATTTTGCCTTTTTTAACCTCTCTGCTTATTGTAGTTCTATGTCTACCTAACTCTTGTGCAATCTCTTTGGGAGACTTGTTTTGTTGATTATACAAGTGTTCTATTACTTTTCTATCTTCCCATTTTAAGTGTTCACCTTTGTTCTCATTTGTGTTATAATTATCTTGGCACATATCAATACCTCACTTTATGTTATTTGTGGTTATTTAACATTATATATGAGGTATTCATATGTGTCATTTATTTTTTGCACTATCCGTGCATTTAATTATACAATGTTCCTATATATTTTATTATAACCAAAATCAAGTTAATTATACTTATATTTAAAATCAAACAAAACAAATCAGATAGGCTTGCAAGCCTATCTGATTTGCCCCTCAGTTTTATTATTAAATGATATCTTTTTTTCAAATAAATTAACTAACAACTGAAGAGTTTCTATTATCAAAGTAGATCCTCCTGCTACTAAAATGATAAAAGACCACTCCCCTTTATTTAATAATGTAGTCTTAAATATATTTTGAAATAAAGGGAAATAAAGAATCATAATGTGCATTATAAAAGAAAATAATACTGCTATCAACAAATATATGTTACTAAAAGGATTAATAGCAAATAAACTATACTCTTCAGAACGGCAACTAAATACAAAAAATAATTGGGCCATAACTAAATTGGTAAAAGCCATAGTTCTAGCTACCTCTACTGAATTACTAAATCTTAAACCAAATAAAAACACCATCAGTGTCCCTAACCCTATCAAAATTCCCTGACCTAATATCTTTAAATGAAGTTTGTTAGCAAATATGTTTTCCTCTTTTCCTCTAGGTCTCTTTTTCATTATATCGTCATCGGCAGGATCGACTCCTAGGGCCAATGCCGGAAGACCATCAGTAACTAAATTCACCCATAGTATCTGAATTGGAATCAAAGGTAGTGGAAGACCCAACAAAGAAGCTAAAAACATCGTCAATACCTCCCCAACATTACAAGACAATAAATATCTGATAAACTTCCTTATATTATCATATATGCCTCTCCCCTCTTCTACTGCTGCAACTATAGTGGCGAAATTATCATCAGCTAAAATTAAATCAGAAGCCTCTTTAGTAACATCAGTACCCTTCTCTCCCATAGAAATCCCTATGTCAGCTTCTTTAATAGCCGGAGCATCATTAACACCATCTCCGGTCATAGCAACTACTTCTCCCTTCTTCCTCAATAGACTTACTATTCTGATCTTATCCTGAGGAGAAACGCGAGCAAAAACCGAGATATTATCGATATCCCTCTCAAGTTCTTCATTACTTAAGCCTGATAACTCTTTTCCAGTTATAACTCTATCTCCTCTTTCAAGGAGTTTTAAATCCTTAGCTATAGCAGTAGCAGTGTTCTTATGATCCCCTGTTACCATCTTTGGTTTAATACCAGCCCTTTTACAATTAGCAATAGCTTCATATACCTCTGGTCTTGGTGGATCTATCATACCCATCAAACCAACAAATACAATATCCTTCTCATAAGTCTCCAACTTATTTTTTCTAGGCTTTTCTTTTAGTACCCTATAACCAAAGGCCAAGACCCTAAGAGCTTGATCTGCTAACTTCTCATTCTCTTTAAGAACCCTTCTCTTCTCTTCTTTAGTAAACCTTTTAACCCTTCCATCCTTTAAATGTCCTGTACACCTTTCTAATAATATATCAGGAGCACCTTTAATATATAATTTATACTTCCCACTCTTCCTTAAGATCAAAGACATTCTTTTTCTAGTTGAATCAAAAGGAATTTCCAGCTCTTCAGATGAACCTTTTATTAATTCACCCCTATCTATACCAGCTTTTTGGGCCGCTACAAGCAAAGCAACCTCTGTTGGATCACCGATACCTTTAACCTTATTCTTCTCTTCTAAAATTGGGTCTTTCACACGCTTTAATTTAGCTGCTTCTTTCTTAATCTGAGCATTATTACAGATCGCACCTATCTCTAAAATATCCTTTAAATCCTTATTATCTAATGAATCCACTTGGCAATCATATAATTCACCTTTAGTATAAATCTTCTTAACTGTCATCTCATTTTTAGTTAAGGTTCCTGTCTTATCTGAACAGATCACCGTTGCACAACCCAAAGTTTCAACAGCAGGCAACTTTCTAACTATGGCATTTCTCTTTATCATCCTTTGTACCCCAATTGCTAAAGACAACGTTACAATAGCAGGTAATCCTTCTGGAATGGCAGCTACAGCAAGACTTACTCCTGCCAAGAACATCTTATATATAGGCTCTCCTCTAATAACACCGAGTATAACCACAGATAAGCAGGCTAAAAAACAGATTAAAATAATCCATCCACCTAAATCTTTTAACCTTTTTTGTAGTGGAGTCTTAGCTTCATCGCTTTCTTGTAACAAAGATGCAATCTGTCCCATCTCAGTATCTACTCCAGTTTTAATTACAACTGCCCTTCCTCTACCTTTAGTAATAACAGTCCCCATATGAACTGTGTTAGTCCTGTCACCTACTGCAATCTCTATTTTAGAGTTTAAAACAGAATTATCCTTTGCTATAGGTAAAGACTCACCAGTAAGAGAAGATTCATTTGCCTCTAAATCACTACTTTTAATTACCCTAGCATCTGCTGGAACTTTGTCACCTGATTCAATCAGTATTATATCACCTGGAACTAACTCTTCAGATAATACCTCTACAATAGAACCACCTCTTAAAACCTTGGCCTTTGGTGCTGATAATTTCTTTAAAGCCTCCAAAGACTTCTCAGCTCTGTATTCCTGAACAAAGCCCATTATTGCATTTAATACAACTATAATCAAAATAGCAATTGCATCAGCATACTCTCCAAGAAAACCTGAAATAATCACCGCAGCGATTAAGACCAAGACCATAAAATCTTTAAATTGATCTAGTAATAAAGATAAAGCAGACTTTTTATTCTTCTCAGGCAACTGATTTCTCCCATGCTCTTCTAATCTATCTTCACTCTCTTTCTTGGCTAACCCCTTATTAAAATCTGTTTCTAGTTTATTTTCTAAATCTTCTAAGGATAAATTATAGAACCTATCTTCCGACATTGACATCCCCCTTTCATTAAATGGACTTTTACTATAACTATCATTATTCAAGTCAAATAACAATAATAACTCTATTTTTGAATAAAATAACCTGAACGACTAATTAATTTGAAAGTTATAGTTAATCCTATTGAAATAAAGAAGATGAAATGTTAAGATTTAAATTAAGAATACATATGAAGGAGTTGTTATTTATGGGTTTAGACGGAATTACACTGGCAGCTATTAGAAGTGAACTTGAAGATAAATTGATTGGTGGTAGAGTCGATAAGATATATCAACCCAAATCTGAATTACTCACAATAAGGGTTAGACAACCTGGTGAAAACCTAAATCTATTACTCTCTGCCAACCCACAAGGACCTAGGGTACATTTAACTAACGAAAGCTTTGATAACCCAGCACAACCCCCTGCTTTTTGTATGCTACTTCGAAAGCATCTACAAAGTGGTCGGATTAGAAAAGTTGAACAACCTAATTTCGAAAGAATATTAAATATAGTTATACAATATAAAGATGAACAAGGTCAATTAATAGATAAAAACCTAGTAATTGAATTAATGGGACGACACAGTAATGTAATCCTAGTTGACCATAAAAATAAAATATTAGATAGTATAAAGAGAGTAACCGATAAGATGAGCCGACAAAGAGAAGTATTACCTAACAAAACTTACTCTCCGCCTCCTGAACAAGGAAAGAAGAACCCATTAAATCATACCGCTCAAGAATTTAAGACACTTTTAGAGGAACACTTTGACTCACAGTCCTATAAAGCAATAATGAATAGTTATCGAGGGATTGGCCCGTTAATGGCTAAGGAGATTAGCTACAGGGCCAACATAGACCCTTATGATAAAATAACTTCCCCACAAGATATAGAAGCACTCTATAAACCTTTTAGTCTTATCTTTAATAATATTATTAATAATAAATTCAATCCAACAATCGTAATGAAAGGAGAAGAATTTAAAAACTTCTCTTCATTAGAACTAAAACAATTTGACTTAGAGACTAAAGAATTCTCATCAATTAGTAAACTAATGGATCTATACTATAAAGAAAAGATACTCAGAAAGAAAAAACAAAAGTTAACTGAAAAGATGCTTAGCGTAATCTCTTCTAACAAGAAGAAAGCATATAAAAAATATAGAAAAGTAAACGGTCAACTAAAAGGAGCACTGAGTTCAGATAAATACAAGCTCAAAGGCGAATTAATTACAGCAAACATATATAGGTTAAAAGAAGGTGACACTCAAGCTACTTTAGAAAATTATTATGATAACAACAAAAAAATAAAGATAAAATTAGATCCTAGATTAACACCTGCTGAAAATGCCCAGCGTTACTTTAAAAAATATGAAAAAGCCAAAAGAAGTATTAAGCATCTAAAAAATCAAGTAAGGAAAGGTAAAAATGAAATCAATTATTTAAAACAACTAGAGCTAAGCATTGAACATAGCCAAGAACTTGATGATCTAATAGAAATTTATGAAGAACTTATAGATGAAGGTTATATCAAAAAACAGAAAAAAGGGAGTAAGAAGCAAGATAGAAAACTACTCCCTCTAACTTTCAAATCAAGCGATGGATATCAGATATTAGTGGGCAGAAATAACAAACAAAACGATCACTTAACAAAGAAGGTAGCTAATGACGGTGACACCTGGCTTCACGTCAAAGATATCCCTGGTTCACATACAATCATTAGAAATCATACAAGAGATGAAATACCAGATTCAACACTTCTTGAAGCTGCTCAAATTGCAGCATATTATAGTAAGGGACGAGAATCTAGTAAAGTTCCTGTAGATTATACTCTAACTAAATATGTCAATAAACCTAAAGGGGCAAAACCTGGTATGGTCTATTATGACAATCATAAAACTCTATATGTAGAACCTAAAGAAGAACTAATTAAATCTTTAAAAAATAAAAAAGCTTAGAAGGAATTCCTTCTAAGCTTTTTTAAGTAAAGTCCATCTTCATCTCTAATCTTTTTTCTTCTTCGACCTCCCAAAAATCAGGAGATCCTATTTTTTTCCAAATGTCACTCTTAATATTTATATTCAAAACATCAATTCCTTTATCTAAAGCTAAATTAGAAGAATAGGTAAGTAATTCCCTAATCAAATCTACATCTGCTACACTCCCTTTAGGCAAGTATATGTATAACGAATCTCCATCAACCAAAGTTACTGCTTTAATATTCTCGATTTTTACTAAATGAACATAAGGTCCTTTATAATTTAACAACCCTTCTTCAGCAGTTTTAAAAGCCTTTAACCAAATATAATCTCTGGCCCAGGGACAACCAACAACCATCTCTAAATCTTTAGGCTTCTCCTTAGACCCCAACTCTTCAATAAACTTAACTTTAGTATCTCCTTTACCTACGATTTTAACATCTAATTGAGGATTTTCACCAACCTCTTTTAATCCAACCTTCTTATATAAACCCTTAGATTTATTTGTATCAGGCCAAGTAATACAACTTTGATAACCTAAATTTTTCATAACAATTACTGAATAACGTACTAATTCTATACCAAATTTCCTCCTCCTATAATCATCATGTATCTCTAATTTCAATAAATATACAGAGTCTTCTTTTGATTTAGGAAGTATAATTTCAGTATGGCCTATTATTTCATCATTTAATACTGCAACAAAAACCTTACCTTTAGCCTCTTTAACCAAATTAAACCTAAATCTATTTAATTCTTCATTAGACCACCACAGATTAGAATCAGACCCTTCATACATTTCATATATACTCAATATATCATCTTTAGTAGCTTCCCTCAATAATACCCTTCCCTCATTAACATAAACAAATTGTTGCATCCTTTCAACCCTCCTTTTTAAAATAAAAAGTTATAGGTTACTACCTATAACTTTGAATCATTAATATTAATTCAACAGACAATCATCTCTTTCATATACTTTGGAAAAATTATGCTCAACCTTCCCCAATTATATTATATACAAACCACCTAAAAAGTATACCTATTATTAATCATCTCATCTTTCTCCAGAAAAAATCATACTCCTTAGCCTTATTCATTTGAGTTTCATTTCTAACTTCATTGATACACTTATAATTATCCTTTAATACCAAAGCTACTTCTCTATCCAAAGCGGAATCCTTTGCCATATCATCAACAATCTTTAACGCCCTATCTTTATTCATACCTTTCCTATAAGGACGATCTTCAGTAATAGCCGTAAAGACATCAGCAACTGCCATAATTCTAGACCCTAATGGTATATCATCTATATCACTTTTAAAAGGATACCCCTTCCCATCAATTCTCTCATGATGCAAAGAAGCCCAAATCTTAATCTCTTCTAATCCTTGAACCCTATCAAGTATCTGATAAGTATAAAAAGGGTGCTTTTTTATAATATTAAATTCCTCTTTAGTTAATTTAGCATCTTTATTTAAAATTTCTGGCGGAACGGCCAATTTTCCCAAATCATGAAGATAACCTGCAATCTTAATCTTATGACAATCAAAGTCAGACATACCCATCAATGAAGCTAAAGCTTCTGCACTAACGGCTACACCACTAGAATGAGTGGCAGTAAAACGGCTTCTAAAGTCTATTATCTGACTAAAAAACTTTGCTAAACTTAATAAAGTTTCCCTGTTTAACTCAATATTTGAACCATCAATCCTCTTTTTTAAATTTCTAATTATCGTTGGTGAGACTATATTAAACCAAAAAGATTCTCTTTTAGCCAAATTAATAAAAGCATCTACAACTTCAGGAACAAATAGTTTCCCACTTTCTGCAAGAATCTTTTTACAAATTTTCTCACTTTGATTAATAACCTCTTTATCTCTATTAATTAATATATCAACCGCATCAGCAAGATGTAAGATATGACTACCTATTGGAACTTCTTCCCCTTTAAATGTAGCACCTTCTCCCCCATCCCAAGGAATATGATGATAACGAACTAAAGAAGCCAATTTATTAAAAGGGCTAAACTGCTTAATCAACTGATACCCTAATTCAGAATGACTAACAGATCCTATATACTCATAACTAGGGTAAGAATCAAAGACTTCAACCTCATTCCAAATATCTTGAGATATTTTCCAATTAAAAGAATCTATCCTTTCACTTAATGAAAAGGCTCCTGCATCATGCAAAGCACCTGAAATTATTATGCTTTTTTCTTCTTCCTTTGTCATTCCGTATTCTGAAGCTATACTTGCAGCTATGTAAGCAACCCTTTTATGGTGACCTGCTAAATATGGACTCAATAGATCCATTGCATCAGATAAGCACATTACCATATCAAACAGAGGAACCTTTAACTCTTCACTCATTTGCTAGCTCCCTTCCAATCGCCCTAGTCTTGAATTGATTATTATATTTATTTATAGGTTAAATAATTAATATTTTTAATCTGCTATAATAGTTCTTCAAAACAAAGAAAACTCCTGCAAATTATATCGAAAAAATCAAATTCAATAATTGAAGTCGGTATCTTCTTTTGGCTAAATATCTCTACTACTTGGTTTTGTAATCTCTAAACCTTTTTTACACATTGGACACTCTTTAGGATCATAAGCAACTACATCTACATTCAGCATAGCTTTAGTTGGGACACCAAAGTCAACCTTACCACTACTCCTATCAACTAAAATAGCTACCCCTACCATTTCTGCTCCTTCTCTATCTAAAACTTCTAATACTTCTCTAATAGGTTTACCAGTAGTTAATACATCATCTATATAAATTTAATTAAAATTTTTCGTTTTACTACTATAATATTATTAAAATACATTGAAAGGATTCATCATACTAAATTATTAAAAGAATTTTTAGAAGAAAACACTAATAGATTAAAGCTTGTTTTTCTACCACCATATAGCCCTAACTTGAATTTAATAGAGCCATTATGGAAATGGTTGAAAGAAAAAGTGGTTTACAATTTTTTTATTCATCTTTAAAACAAATCAGAGAAAATGCAAAACTTTTCTTTGACCAAATAGCTAAAAATCCACAAGAAGTTATTTATCGATTATGTTGTAAATTTTGATTCTTAATTTCACGAAAATCATTAATGGTATTTATATATATAACTGATTGGATACTGCATTCTCAGCAGTTCCAAATAATTTAGTTGCATTTAAATTCTGCTTTATAAAACGGAAAAAAGTTTCTATTTTCCAACTCTCTTTATATGCATCAGCGATATCTTCTGCTGAAACAGTCATTATATTGGTGCATCATATTTTATAGCTATTGTTTCTTCTATTTGTACAGGTTGATTATTATCAACATCTAAAGAAACGTGTAATTTTACCCTTGAACGTTTACCGTGAAATTTAGCCCATTTCAAACGACCTTCTCCTACTGTAATAGTTGTGGAGCCAATAACTAGAATATCTTTAGGAAGATTTAATGATCGTCTAGTTTTTCTATTACACTTTTCTAAAAGTAAGTGAAAGAGTTTTTTAAATAGTTCATAAGGAACTGCTAGCCTTCTTAGAAAAAGTCGAGTAATCTACTTTTTCTAATTTAAAATCTGATGCAGATCGTTCACCTTCACGAAAGCTATCCCACTGATTAACAGAGGCGGCAACAAAGTATTTTTAATAATTCATATATAGTAAATTTCCTTGCAGTATCTTTATACCCGATTAACTCAGCAAACTCTATTAATTCTTCTGGAGTTAAAAAAACTTGTGTTATATCCATAATTCTGCTATTGTTATTCATAAGGGCACCTCTTTATAGTATTTGTGGTGGAATACTATTTTAACATAAAAGATCAACCTCTCAATTAGAAAGGCTGATCTTTTATAATTCATCATTCTTATTTAGAAATCTCTTTTACCACGCTCTTATCTACAGTATACTCATCTGCAATACTTTCCAAATCTTCTAAATCTGTATCACTAACACTTGCTATCGAAATATTTTCAGCAGATGATGAATTCAACCCTACTACTCTCCATTGTTGATTACTACTACTATTCCAGCTATACTGTCTAATCTCATTTGAACCTGTCATTCCATATAATACAAACCCTGTTTCTCTATTTTGAATAGCATAAAAACCATTATTTAAATCAACTATTCTCCATTGCTGATGCTCATTACCTTGGTATTGGCGTTCTACAACTACAGAACCTTCTAAAACAGTATTTATGTCTAAAACTCTATCGCTTTCTTGATTTTGAATAGCATAAAAACCATTGTTTAAGTTATGAATGCGCCATTGCTGAGAATCTCTTCCTTGCCAATTTGCCTCACGGATAAACACATTAGTTCTAAACCAACTTCTTTCTACTATTCTTGAAACTACATTATTACTACGACGATTCTGCATAGCATAGATTGTTGGTTCTGGCTCTGGTTCTGGCTCTGGTTCTGCTAAATTTCTAGCTGCTCTTACTGCTTCCTTAGCATCTACAATACCATAACCAAATTTATTGCTAGGACCAGCAGGTTGAGCAGTATCTCGCAAGATATTTCTTGCTTCTGCTGTACTAAGGTCTAAATTGACTGCTCTCATTAACCCTGCTACTCCTGCAACATGAGGCGTTGCCATAGAAGTCCCTGATAAATATGCATAACTTCTACTAGTTGTAGGATGAGTACTATAAATATTTACTCCTGGCGCCATAATCTCTAGACCATCACCATAATTTGAGAAGTTAGCCCTTCTTCTATTAGAATCTACCGCTCCAACTGCAATTGCATCTGTATAAGCTGCTGGATAAGAAATAGAACCTCTACCATCATTTCCAGTAGCGGCTACAACAATTGTACCACTTTGCATTGCTGCTCTAATAGCATTATTGGTCCCTCGTAAAAATCCACCTCCACCAAGAGACATGTTAATTACATCTGCCCCTACATTTGTAGCATAGACTATACCTTGTTGAATACCATAAGAAGATCCCCTACCTCTATCTCCAAGCACCTTTACATCGATAAGGTTAGCAGTTTTCATAACACCAGATACACTACCATAACTAGCAATTGTACCTGCAACATGGGTACCATGACCTTGGATATCCCCAATTCCATCACCTGTGAAATCTCGGCCCAAGCTACGGTCTACAATATCCCTTAAATTAGGATGATTAGCATCGATTCCAGTATCTAAAACTGCAACCTTTACATTTCTTGAACCATCAGTGATATTATTCCAAACTTGTGGGGCATTAATCATCTCGTAATGCCACCTTTGGCTTCTGTGCATATTAGCACTGATCTCCTCTTCGTCTTCAGTTATAGGATCAACATTAATTACATAGTTAGGCTCTATATCTTTCACATCTAAACCTTGTTCCTTTAAATAACTCTCCAAGCCTTCCTTCGCTTCTTCATAAGAGCTATAATCATCCTCTGAATAACCTATAAGGTAAACAAAGCCCATCTCTTCTATAACATTAGCTTTAACTTCATTACTTAAAGCCCCAATCTCTCCTTCTTTCTCGCTACCAAGAAGAGAGTCTAGAACCGCAAAATCACTCTCCTCTATAATAGCCTTTTGAACTGCTACTGTATCCCCGGTGCTTTGAATAGAAAATCCATTGGGCTCACCTAGAGAAACTATCAATTCACCTGGTTCATATAAACTTAATCCTTCTGGATTATTTGAGTCATCAGAAAAATTGAAAATTGCAATATAAAATGCACAGCCTTTATGGAAAAAAACACCTCATATGATGTGTTTATTTATGCTACATTTAAACCTATTTCAAATATATTATTAGAACTTTTAAAACCAAACATCTTCCTAGGATAATTATTAATCCATTTTTCAATTCTTTTAATTTGATTTCTACTAAGATTCTTAAAGCTACTTCCTTTTGGCAAAAACCTTCTAATCATTTTATTTAAGTTCTCATTACTCCCTCTTTGCCAAGAAGAGTAAGCATCAGCATAATATTGCTTTGTCCTTGGAATTTTACTTCCTGTAAAAGAAGTCTCTATTCCTGTATAGTTATAAAATTCTTTCCCATTATCAGTTGTAATAGTCTTGAACAATTCTCTAAACTTCTTTACTCCTATTCTTCTTTCTATTCGATCCAGACCTCTTATTACAGCTTCCTGCGTCTTATT
>NZ_KI912096.1:178741-188126 GCF_000517025.1 Halonatronum saccharophilum DSM 13868 | reverse complement strand
ATCAATACCTCACTTTATGTTATTTGTGGTTATTTTAACATTATATATGAGGTATTCATATGTGTCATTTATTTTTTGCACTATCCGTGCATTTAATTATACAATGTTCCGTCATCAGAAAAATCTTCTACCCCTGTAGAAGAACAACCTGTAAGCGCTAATATTCCAATC
The DNA here is from genome assembly GCF_000517025.1 of Halonatronum saccharophilum DSM 13868. Taxonomy (GTDB): domain Bacteria; phylum Bacillota; class Halanaerobiia; order Halobacteroidales; family Halobacteroidaceae; genus Halonatronum; species Halonatronum saccharophilum. The sequence continues at coordinate 187,955 of NZ_KI912096.1, read as the reverse complement.
AAGATAATTAAAACAAAATACGTACTCTTTTTCATAATCTTTCTCCCCTTTTTTCTTTATTCTCTTTCTGGATAAATCAAATAAAGAGTCAATTTCATCAGCAAACTATTATCCCTTAGGTGAATTGCAAGTTAAAATGCACGCTTTATTATTCACCTGAACCTTCTGTATCTTTACAAGTAATAAATTCACCTTGTCTCAAATAATTCATTTGCTGTTTTATAATCAAATATCCCTCTGGGATATGTATTTTTGAACTTTTGTCCTGAATTATTCACGATAATTTAAAAAACAATGCCTAACTTAGTATAGTTACTGCTAGAATATTACTAACTGATAAACGATGAACCTTGAAAGCTTTAAAATACTAAAATACGAACTAGTAGATAAGTCTATCCACTGAACGGAAAATATTGGTTGAAAGAGTGGTGATAATTATCAAAAAAATTTATGAACTGAGCTTAGAGCAAATCATAGGCTTATGAATAATTCAGGATAAGTTAAATAATTAATAATTATTCACTCTGCTTTAATAATTTCTTCAACACAAAGAAAACCCCTTCAAATTATGGATAAAAAGTTAAATTTAACAATAACTAAGTGTAGCTTTCAGTTACACAGCTGTATACTATATGCTATTAGCCTGTTCAAAAGCATACAATCCCTTACTTTATAAGATTTTATAAAGTTTTTGATTTTAAATTTAGCACATAGCTCATAGCTAAGTGGCACAAAATCGCCACTTAATTACCTATAGAATAAAAAAAGATACTGACTTCAAAAATTGAAGTCAGTATCTTTTTTTAATTAAATACCTCTACTACCTGGTTTTGTAATCTTTAAACCTTCTTTACACATTGGACACTCTTTAGGATCATAAGCAACTACATCTACATTCAGCATAGCTTTAGTTGGGACACCAAAGTCAACCTTACCACTACTCCTATCAACTAAAGTAGCTACCCCTACCATTTCTGCCCCTTCTCTATCTAAAACTTCTAATACTTCTCTAATAGATTTACCAGTAGTTAATACATCATCTACTACTAAAACTTTATCCCCTTTATTCAACCTAAAACCTCTTCTTAAGGTCATGTCTCCACCCTCACGCTCTGTAAAGATGGTCTTCTTCTTTAAAGCCAATCCTACTGCATAAGATAAAGTTACTCCCCCCATAGCCGGGCCAACGACTACATCTATATCCATATCTTTAAACTTTTCACCTAATCCTTGGGCAAGCTCTTGAGCATGTACTGGATACTGTAATACCTGTGCACATTGTAAATACTTATTACTATGTAAACCTGAACTCAACTTAAAATGACCCTCTTGTAAAACCCCAGTCTTCTTAAATATCTCTATAACTCTCTTCTCTTTCATAATTAACACCCCTTTTTTTAGTTTACAGTGAATAGTAATCTAATGTAAGTCCATAATCAAGATTAAAAGATTTTTTACCACGAATGAACACGAATAGTCACGAATAAAAAATTAAAATTGAAAATTATATTAATAGATTTTAAAATAAAAACTTAATCCTGCTACTATTTAGTGATTATTAATCTAATTAAATCTAATTAATATATTTTGAACTACATTAGTGCTAATTAGTGTTCATTCGTGGTTCCAAAAATAATTTGAGTTTGTAGTCTTTTAACTTTTGAAAACTGCACTATATTACTATACAATGTTATTCTTTTTTTCTATCGCTTTTCCGATAATGTCATTAATATCTCTGTAGCCCTTCTCTACTAAGTACTCTTCTATCCCATCTAGGATCTCCATTGTAACCTCTGGGTTAACAAAGTTGGCCGTTCCTACTGAAATAGCACTTGCCCCTGCAAGGAAGAACTCTATTGCATCATCGGCATTGGAGATTCCTCCCATACCAATCAAAGGAACTTGGACAGCTTGAGCTACTTGGTAGACCATCCTTATAGCTACTGGTTTAATGGCTGGACCTGATAAACCACCCATCTTATTGGCTAAGATAGGTTTTTGAGAATTAATATCTATCTTCATCCCTAGCAAGGTGTTGATTAAAGAAATAACATCTGTCCCTGCTTCCTCTACTGCTCGAGCAATCTCTGTGATATCAGCTACATTAGGTGATAGCTTGGTTATCAAAGGAAGATCAGTCTCTACTCTAACAGCTTGGACTACTGAAGCTGCCATCTCTGGCTGGGTCCCAAAAGCTAATCCACCTTTTTTAACATTGGGACAGGAGATATTTATCTCTAAGGCTCCTACACCTTCAACATTTAACTTACTTGCTAACTTAGCATAATCTTCAACCTCATTTCCAGAGATATTAACAATGGTTTCAAATTTATAATCTCTAATCTCTGGCAATATCTTCTTTAAGAAATGATCTACACCTGGATTCTGTAAACCAATGGCATTTAACATACCACTTGGAGTCTCAGCAATTCTAGGAGTTGCATTCCCTTGTTTTGGATTTAGAGTTGTACCCTTTACCATCACCCCGCCTAATCTATTTAAATCTACATACTGATAATACTCCGGGCCAAAACCAAATGTTCCAGATGCTGTAGTAACAGGATTTTGTAACTTCAGTCCATTTAAATCTACTTCTAAATTAACTTTAGCCATTAAAGATCACCTCTTCTACTGGAAAGATTGGCCCTTGAGTACAGGTCTTCTTATACTCCCAATCATCTTTAGTTCCAACTTTAATCTTACAAACACAAGATAAACAAGCCCCAGTTCCACAGCCCATTCTCTCTTCTAGTGACGCTTCACCTTTAACACCTAATTTTTTAGCTTTTTCTTGTACAACCTCCATCATTCCTTCAGGTCCACAGGTATAGATATAATCCGCCCCATCCAAAGCCTCTTCTAGCAGATCAGTAACAAACCCTTTATAACCATGACTGCCATCTACTGTAGATGTCTTAAGCTCTAAATCCATCTCTTCATAATCCTTTAAGTTTAGAAGTTGGCCTTCATCTGCTCCTCCAAGAAAAAGGGTTATCTCTCTATCTTTATTTAATAATTCTTTAACGATTGGATAAAGTGGGGCTATCCCCATTCCTCCACCAACTACAACTACTTTCCTAGCCTCTTTAGGAATTGAAAAGCCTTTACCTATCGGCCCCATAATATCAACCTTATCCCCTTTAGAGAGTCTAGATAATAGTTCAGTTCCTCTACCTAAGACACGATAAATAATACTTAGTTCACCTGAGTCTTTATCCATATCATTTATACTTATAGGCCTGCGTAATAGAGGATCACCACCTATATTATCAACCCATTTCAAATGTAAGAATTGGCCCGGCTTTGCCCCTTCAACAATTTCTGGTGCATCAATAACCATCTTAAAATGCTTTGGAGCAATTTCCTCTTGAGATAGAATCTCCTTAATCACCCTCTGGCTCATAACCTCTCCCCCTTTTATTTAAATAATAAAAACTAGTATACATTGAATAAATAAAAACAAAATATTTTTCACCACTAATGAACAGGAATAGGCACGAATAAAAAACTTATAATAAGTTTTGAATTTAATTAAAATATTAAAACTTTCTAATATAGTTCATATTTCTTTATATAAGGAAATTTCAAATTATATTAGTGTTAATTCGTGTTCATTCGTGGTTTCAAAAAGATTTTAAGCTGTTTATACGTAATCCTGTAAGGCATGTACAGAAACCTTATCTTCTGATTTTAACTCTTTTAGAACTCCTAGAATCGCCTTGGTTGTATCTAAAGATGTCAGACAAGGAATGCCCATCTCCACTGCGTTTCTTCTAATTTGGAATCCATCTCTTGCTGGAACCTTTCCTTTGGTTAGGGTATTGATTACTAGATCTATTTTATCTTCTTTTATAAGATCTAGAACATTTGGTGACCCTTCAGATAGCTTATTTACCTCTTCTACCTTCATCCCTCCTTCTTGCAATGCCTTAGCTGTCCCCTTAGTAGCAACAATCTTGAAACCAAGTTTTGCAAATTCCTCAAGGTAAGGAATCGCTTCTTTTTTATCCATATCTGCAATTGTAGCTAGGATTTTACCCTCTTTAGGTATATCTATATCCGCACCGATAAATCCTTTATAAACAGCTTGGTGATAATCTTTATCTAAACCTAGAACTTCTCCTGTAGATTTCATCTCTGGTCCTAAGTTTGTATCTACCTTTCTTAACTTAGAGAAAGAGAAGACAGGAACCTTAACAGCAACATGCTCTTGCTTAGGATATAATCCTAGTTGATACCCTTGATCTTTTAACCTTTGACCTAATAATGCTTTGGTAGCAAGTTTAACCATCGGTACACCAGTAACCTTACTCAGATAAGGAATAGTCCTACTTGATCTTGGGTTGACCTCGATCACATAGATCTCATCTCCATCAAGGACATACTGGATATTGACTAATCCTTTAACATTTAACCCTCTAGCTAACCTAGCAGTGTAATCTTCTAACTTCTCCTCTAGTTCATCACTTAATGTTTGGGCTGGATAAACAGCTATACTATCTCCAGAATGGACCCCTGCACGTTCAATATGCTCCATAATCCCAGGGATAATTACATCCTCTCCATCAGAGATGGCATCTACTTCGATCTCTTTTCCTACTATATATTTATCTACCAAAATTGGATGATCTGGAGAAACCTTAACTGCAGTCTCCATATAATCTATCAATTCATCCTGGTTATAAACAACCTCCATAGCTCGACCTCCAAGTACATAAGAAGGTCTAACTAAAACCGGATATCCTATTCCATCAGCAATATCTACTGCTTCATCCATAGTTGCTGCTACAGCTCCTGGAGGATTTGGGATACCTAATTCCTTAAGAAGGTTAATAAATTTATCCCTATCCTCAGCTAAATCTATAGACTCTACACTGGTACCTAGGATATTTACCCCTTCATCTGCTAAAGGTTTAGCTAGATTGATAGCTGTCTGCCCACCAAACTGCACTACTACACCTTCTGGTTTTTCATGGTCAATTATATTCATTACATCTTCTTTAGTTAAAGGCTCAAAATATAATCTATCTGAAGTATCAAAGTCGGTACTTACCGTTTCAGGGTTATTATTGACTATTACAGATTCATATCCTTCTTCATCTAAAGACCAAGCTGAATGAACACTACAGTAATCAAATTCTATTCCCTGTCCTATCCTTATTGGCCCAGAACCTAATACTAAAACACTTCTTTTATCTGTAAGCTCTGATTCATTAGTCTTCTCATAAGCAGAGTAATAATAAGGTGTTGCTGCCTCAAACTCGGCTGCACAGGTATCAACCATCTTGTAAACATTTTTAATCCCATTTTCTTTTCTAAACTCTCTTACCTTAGATTCTTCTTCTCCTACCAAAATACCGATCTCTCTATCAGAGAAACCAAAACCTTTAACCTCTTTGACTAATTGAGGATTTAATCCTTCTTCACTTAACTTTCTTTCTAACTTTATAACATTCTCCATTTTTCTTAAGAAGAACTTATTGATTTCTGTTATTTCATGTAGCTTATCTACACTCCAATCACGCCCTAAGGCCTCAGCGATTACAAAGATTCTTCTATCATCTGCTCTTCTAAGCTTCTCTTCTATCTTTTCATCACTCCAACTTTCAACCTCTTCATGTTTAAGACCAGATGCTCCAACTTCTAAAGATCTGACTGCCTTTAATAAAGAGGCTTCAATAGTTCTTTCAATGGCCATAACCTCTCCTGTCGCCTTCATTTGAGTTCCTAATTCTCTATCTGCATAGTGGAACTTATCAAAGGGCCAACGTGGAATCTTCGATACAACATAGTCTAGTGCCGGCTCAAAGCAAGCCTTAGTCTTTTTAGTGATTGCATTATCAATCTCATCTAAGGTATATCCTAAAGCAATCCTTGCTGATACCTTAGCAATTGGATAGCCAGTTGCCTTAGAAGCTAAGGCACTAGAACGACTCACTCTAGGGTTAACCTCAATTATATAGTACTGGAAGGAGTAAGGATCAAGGGCATATTGAACATTACATCCACCTTCTATTCCTAAAGCGCGAATAATCTTTAGAGCAGAAGATCTAAGCATCTGGTACTCCTTATCAGCTAAGGTCTGACTTGGAGCAAAGACAATACTATCTCCTGTATGAATACCTACTGGATCAAAATTCTCCATATTACATACAACAATACAATTATCATTGCTATCTCTCATAACCTCATACTCGATCTCTTTCCAACCCTTAACACTCTTTTCGATTAGAATCTGACCAATTAAGCTATGTTTAAAGCCTCGAGAAGCAATCTCTTCTAGCTGATCTGGGCTATTTGCTATTCCTCCACCACTTCCTCCCATTGTATAGGCAGGTCTTACAATGATTGGATAACCCAACTTATTTGCAATACGCTTAGCTTCTCCTATAGTCTCTGCTGTTCTACTTGCTAAGACTGGCTCATCAATTTCATCCATCAATTCCTTAAAAGTATTTCTATCCTCGGCCTTTTGAATTGTCTTAATAGGAGTTCCTAGCAGTTCTATTCCCAACTCATCTAAGATACCTGCCTTTGCTAAATCTATTGCTAGGTTCAGTCCTGTCTGTCCACCTAAGGTCGGTAATAAACCATCCGGATTCTCTTTTCTTAGTATCTCTGTAATATGTTCTACAGTTAAAGGCTCTATATAAACTCTATCAGCCATATTTTGATCAGTCATAATAGTGGCTGGATTACTATTTACCAAAACCACCTCTAAACCTTCTTCCTTTAAAGCGCGGCAAGCTTGACTTCCTGAATAATCAAATTCTGCTGCCTGACCAATAATAATTGGCCCTGACCCGATAACCATTACTTTATGTAAATCATCTCTTTTTGGCATAAACAATTCCCCCTCTATAATAATCAGTTTAAAATTTACAATTGATAATCGGTAGTTAAGAACAGGACTGTGAATTAATTTAGGTTTTCAACTATCACTTATCAATTTTCAACTATCAATTAATTTTTATGATCTCTCATCATTTCTATAAATTCATCAAATAAATAATGTGAATCCTCTGGCCCTGGTGAAGCCTCTGGGTGATACTGTACTGAAAAAGCTGGTAGAGTCTTATGTTTTAACCCCTCTACTGTTCTATCATTAACATTAATGTGAGTTACCTCTATATCTAACTCCTCTACTGAATCAACATCAATTGCAAAACCATGATTTTGAGAACTTATATAAACCTTACCCGTCTTCAAATCCTTTACTGGATGATTGGCCCCACGATGACCAAACTTCATCTTATATGTCTTAGCTCCACAAGCCATACCTAGCATCTGATGACCCAAGCAGATTCCAAAAATAGGCTTCTTGCCTAAAAGTTCTTTTACAGTTTCAACTACATAAGAAGCATCTTCTGGATCTCCAGGACCATTAGATAACATAATCCCATCAGGATTGTAAGCTAAAAGTTCCTCTGAACTAGACTTTGCCGGGAATATTCTCACTTCACAATCTCTACCTACCAATGATCGAACTATATTCTTCTTGGCCCCACAATCTAAAAGAGCTACCTTATATTGACCACTCTCTCCTTCAGTATAAGGCTCTTCTGAACTCACCTTACTAACCAGATCTCTCCCCGATAAACCAGGTGCATTCTTAGCCTCTTTGATTAACTCATCTATTTCTTTCTCCTTTGTTGTAATAATACCTTTCATTGTCCCCTCTATTCTCAGCCGCTTAGTTAAAGCTCTCGTATCAACACCTGCAATTCCAACTATCCCATTCTCTTTGAGATAATTTTCTAGTTTACTCTTAAACCTCCAGTTACTCGGTTCCGGACAAAATTCCTTGACGATAAATCCATTAGCATGAGCAGTAAAGGACTCGATATCCTCTTCATTAATACCATAATTCCCAATCATAGGATAGGTCATCGCAACAATCTCACCCTTATAAGAAGGATCAGTTAATATCTCCTGGTAACCTGTCATACTTGTATTAAAGACTATTTCACCACTACTCTCCTTATCAGCTCCAAAACTTATTCCTTCAAAGACAGTACCATCTTCTAAAACCAACCTTGCTTTCTTCATTTATACTCACCCCTTGATTTCTAATAATTTAAACTCTATCTTCATTTAGGCACCTAAAGCTTTATAGCAATAAAGCGTCACTTCTAAAAAACAAAAAGAACAGTTCAAGATCTTTTGATCTTAACTCTAAAAATGGCACGATATTACTATTAATCTTTATCTACTCTATAAATCCCAACTAAGTTTTCCCGCTTTGGCCAAAGCATTATTGATATCATCGCGCATTGCAATTACGCTTTCTTTAGCTGCTTCTTTATAATCATCACTATACCCTTCTTTTTGATAAGCAAAGATTATACCTCTAGAGGAATTTACTAAAGCTCCATAACCATTATCATTAAAGGTTGGAACTACATCCTCTCCTCCTCCCCCTTGAGCCCCATAACCTGGAACCAGGAAGTAATTATTTCTCATAATCTCTCTTAACACTTTAGCTTCTTGAGGGTAGGTAGCTCCTACCACTGCCCCTACAGAACTATAGCCTCTCTCACCTACTAAACTTTCCCCCCACATGTTTACTAAACGGGCCAACTTCTGGTATACCTTCTCTCCACCCTCAAGAGTTAAATCCTGCAACTCTCCTGAAGAGGGGTTTGAAGTCTTAACCAAGATAAAGACCCCACGGTCAAACTCTTTACACCTTTTAAGAAAAGGCTCAATCCCATCAGATCCTAAGTAAGGAGTAATTGTCAAAGAATCAGCCTTCGACTCAATATAATCGCCCCAAAACTCTGCCTTTCCCAAGTGACCTTTAGCATAAGCTTCTGCCGTTGAGCCAATGTCATTTCTCTTTGCATCTCCTACAAGCAATAACCCTTGATCTTTAGCATAGGCTACAGTCTCTTCATAAGCCCTAATCCCCAAATATCCATACTGTTCATAAAAGGCTATTTGAGGCTTAACTGCTGGAACATAGCCCTTTACTGCATCAATAATCCCTCGATTAAATACCTCTATTGCCTTAGTAGCCCCTTCTATCGTTGCCCCATACTTATCTTTGGCCCAATCCCGAATCTCTCCTGGAATCTGATTCAATCTAGGATCAAGTCCTACACAAATATGACTCTTCTTCCTATCAACCTCTTCTATCAATCTATCAATAAAATTCATTTAATCACTCCCTCTATAAATTAAATTTATCTCACTCATGCTCACTTATTCTTAG
>NZ_KI912096.1:175423-178641 GCF_000517025.1 Halonatronum saccharophilum DSM 13868 | reverse complement strand
AAGAATTAATTGATTTCTTAGTTGAAAAAGGTAAAAATAGATTTTCTGATCCTGAAGGCTATGCTAAAGAAATCAAAAGAATTGCACGTAATTGTTATAATATTGACCGTGATATTCAAGATGCTGTTAATCTAACTTTAGAGACATCTTTAGATACAATTAAAGCTTTAAAAAGCAGTTTAAAACGTGTCAATAAAGCTATTGAGCGTGAAGTCTCTAAGTTTCAACAGACTCTAGATTCTATACCCGGTATTGGACCAATTTTCACTTCCGGTATAATTGCTGAAATTGGCGATATATCTAATTTTGCTAATGAAGCTAAACTAGCTAAATACGCTGGCTTAGTTTGGAATCATAAGCAATCTAATGACTACAAAAGTGATGAAACTGGTATGAGTAAATATGGCAATAAATATCTTAGGTATTACTTAATACAAGCTGCCAATTCAGTTAAAAACTATTGCCCTGAATATAAAGAATTTTATTTTAAAAAGCACAAAGAGTCAACCAAACATAAACACAAGCGAGCATTAGTTTTGAGTGCTAGAAAGTTAGTAAGGCTTATTTTCGTTCTGCTGCGCGATAATGTGCTTTATGACCCTTCTCAGTACCTCAACTCATCTGGAGGTGATTATCAGACCTAAAATCTCTAGACTTTTAGAGAATAGTCTATAAAGAACCTCTCTAAAATTAAGTTCATTAAGTTTACACCCAGATTTAATAACTTATTTTTAGTAATGTTATAACTAGCTATAGCTCTGTTAAATTTAACCATTTATACAGGGTATGGGTGTACTATGCCTAATTTTAGGCAATTAACTGGGTGATTTTTGTTTAAATTTTTTCTTGACATATTACCCTACCACTTATTTTAGCTGTCAGCTAAAGTATTTAAATCAAAAACTTTTATTCACTAAAAAACTTTACTACGATTACAATTTTAAAGGAGCCCTCATAGTTTATAAAAAGCATAAACCATTCGTGGAATCTCAATTTCAAAGGTCACTCTATCCCTTATCCCCTATCCCTTGCTTTTCTGCCCTATAAACGACCTTTCCTCCAACAATGGTAGTCACTACTTCCCCTTGGAGTTCAACTCCACTAAAGGGTGTATTCTTGCCCTTAGATAAGAATTTCTGCGGGTCTACTGTCCATTTTTTATCCAAATCAATAATTGTTAGATCAGCATCTTTTCCTACCTCTAAAGTTCCTTTATCTAGTCCCAAGACCTTAGCCGGGCCAACAGTCAATTTCTCTATAGCTTTTTCTAAGCTTAAAACTCCTTCTTTAACAAGCTCAGTAATTACCAGCCCCAAGGCTGTTTCTAAACCTGTTATTCCAAAGGGAGCATAGTTATACTCTACATCTTTCTCTTCTTTAGAATGAGGAGCATGGTCAGTAGCTATAACATCTATAGTTCCATCTCTTAATCCTTCTTTGATTGCTTCTACATCCTCAGCACTCCTTAATGGAGGGTTCATCTTAGTATTGCTATCAAAGGAAGTAATTGCTTCATCTGTTAAAGAGAAGTGATGTGGTGTAACCTCACAAGTTACATCAACCCCTCTTTTCTTAGCCTGTCTGACTAAGCCTACAGCCCCTTTTGTACTGATATGGGCTATATGAAGCTTTGCTCCACTCTCCTCTGCTAAAGAAATATCTCTAGCTACAATTACATCTTCGGCTGATGAAGGTATTGGGGTTAAACCAGTTACTGTTGAGTAATAACCTTCATGTACTGCCCCATCACCTGCCAAGTTCTTATCTTCACAGTGAACTATTACTGGAAGATCAAAATTCTTAGCATACTCTAGTCCAAGTTTCATAATCTGAGAATCCATTACTGAATGACCATCATCAGAGATTGCTACTATTCCCGCCTCTTTCATCGATCCAATCTCTGCCAACTCTTTACCTAAGCTTCCTTTAGTTATTGCTCCAATCTGATGTACATTAACACTAGCTTCTTTCCCTTTAGTTAAGACTGAACTCACCAAGGAAGGATTATCGATTACTGGATTGGTATTGGGCATAGCTACTATAGTTGTAAAACCACCTTTAGCAGCCGCCTTACTACCACTTTCAATTGTTTCCTTATACTCAAAACCAGGTTCTCTTAAATGAACATGTATATCTACAAAACCAGGTGTTATCACCTTTCCTTTGACATCAATCACTTGAGCTCCTACAACTTGCAAATCTTCTCCTATTTCTACTATCTTTTCGTCTTCTATCAGAAGATCTTTTTCTTCTTTTTTCTTGCTTAATGGGTCGATTAATTTACCGCCTTTTAGTAATAACTTATTCACTTTTACTTCCTCCTCCAATTAAGAGATATAATAAAGCCATTCTAATTGCAACTCCATTCTCTACTTGATCTTCAATTACTGCTTGCCCGCTATAAGCTAGATCTGAAGATATCTCAACTCCACGATTTATTGGCCCAGGGTGCATTAAAGTCATATCCTCCTTAGCTAAAGCTAAGTGCTTCTTTCTTAACCCATAAAACTTTGCATACTCCCTTATCGTTGGGAATAAGGATTTTCCTTGACGTTCTTTTTGAATTCTTAAAAGATTGATTACATCTACACCTTCAATCCCATCTTCTAAGTTATTATAAACCTCTACACCCATCTTCTCAATCTCTTTAGGCATCAGGGTGCTTGGACCAACAACCCTAACCTTGGCCCCTAACTTCTTAAGACCCCAGATATTAGAACGGGCGACACGGCTATATTTAATATCTCCTACAATAGCTACTGTTTGCCCCTCAACCTTCCCTCGTTCCTCTAAAATTGTATAAATATCTAATAAACCCTGTGTTGGGTGTTCATGAGCGCCATCTCCTGCGTTTAAAACAGGAATATCTATTGTATCTCCTAACTTCTTAGCTGCTCCTGGAATCCCATGTCTAATAACTACAGCATCAGCTCCTAAAGCCTTTAATGTCTTTGCTGTATCTACCAAAGATTCACCCTTGACAACACTACTACTCTTAGCTGAAAGATTCATTCCATCAGCACTAAGCCTCTTAGCAGCCAAACTAAAAGAGGAGCTTGTCCTCGTACTTGGCTCATAAAAGAGGTTGACTACCAACTTCCCTCTTAAAGTAGGAACCTTCTTAATAGGTCTTTTTAAAATATCCTTCATCGACTTAGCAGTATTTAAGATCAGTTCAATCTCTTCCTTACTTAGCTTTTCCAATCCAATTAAATCTT
>NZ_KI912096.1:149487-175323 GCF_000517025.1 Halonatronum saccharophilum DSM 13868 | reverse complement strand
CCATATCATCACCTAAGAGTAATAATAAGATCAAAATCAAAAATACCCACATTACAATATCTTCTGTAACCATACCCATGATTGATTCCCCCTTTTTTCTAGATTCAATATATAATATTACTACTAACTGAATCTGTTAAAGGAAATTTTATGAAATTAACACCTGTGATATAAAAAAGGGGACCAAAGCTCCCTCTTAGAGGTCAAAATTCCAAACAATATTTTTATTGGATTTAGAACTATCTTTACTTAATCCTTCAGCTTCTTCACCTTCTTCTTTCCTAACTTGATCTTCTTCAATACCTCCACTAGCTTCAGTATTATCCCCTTTAACTTCTTCTTTATTTTCATCACTTTTGATTATCTCCTTTTCTAAATTTTCTACAGATACCTCTTCTTGTTCACTAACTTCTTCTTGAGTATCTATCTCTTGCTCATTATCCCTACTCATATCTTCTATACTAGTTTCTTCCTTTAATTTTTCTAATTCTATAAACCTTTCTCCTACATCAGTCAACGTATAGTAAATTCTCCTATTGTAGATATAAGAACTTAGCAAGAAGTTTTCTTTTAACTCCTTTATAACCTCTTCAAGTCTACCCTTATTAAAACGAAAATCTCTTCCCAAATCCCTACTAGTTATCTGCTCATGGGCTACAAAAAGATAATAAGAGTTCTTTAATATATCTTTGGCCTCTGTTGACAATTCATCAGATAAATTATTAATACACTCATCACATATCTTCATCATATCTCCTCCTTCTCTCATAAATATATATTTAAACTTGGAGGAAATTATACACAATAAAAAGAGCAATAGAGATTTTTATCTCTATTGCTCTAAGGTGTTCCTTATTTTCTTATAAAATTATATTGAACACCTTTGTTCGGCGCTTTAGTTATCCAACTACTCTAAACCTTCTCCTATCGCATCTCTTTTAAACTTATTTTTCTTCTGATTAGCAGATTTTTTCATTGGATAAGCACCTCCATTAAATATTATAACCAAAACTTAACTTTTTATTCCCTGTAAAAAAATAAAAATTTAAGTTACTACTTTATCACATATCTTCTATATATATTACATTTATAATTCTTCACAGATGACTTATAATATTTAATAAGGAATAATATATTCTAATTATAATTTTAGAAGGTGGGATTATTATGAAAAAAATTACCTTATTCACTTTAATTATTTTAACCTTATTTTCAATCAACTCCTTTGCCTATGGATTAAATAACAACCTAGAAATATTAGGAGGAAGATTTAATACTCATAATGCCGGAGAACTTGTTCTAACAACTTTCAACTACATAGACGATGGAGGTAATCTATTCTTACCATCAGATCTAAGGTTTAGTTTAGGAGAGGGAGTAGGAAATAACCTAGTAGACTCTTATAATGAATTGGAAATAGCTTTTTATCACCAACTTGATGAAGATCTAGCAGACATCTACTTAGGTCTAGGATATAAAAATTTAAATAAAAAAGATTCTATAGCTAAAAAGAGTGGCTGGAGTATACCTATAACTTTAAAGGGAGAATTTGACCTCCTTGAAAATACTACTTTAGAAGGAAGAGGTCAAATATTACCTTTTGGTAATTATTCTGTCACAACAGAGGATAGTCTTAACTTTAGCGGCGACTTGAAAGGATATAACATAGATCTTTCTATTAACCATAGCTTGACTGATACTTTTGCTCTCAAATTAGGCTACTTGTATCAAAGCTATACCTTTGGAGATAATTTAGATAATAAAGACCTTCCTATAGCTGGATATGAAGAACATTTTAATGGACTTTATTTTGGCGGGAGAATATCTTTTTAATATATTAATGCCTACATCTAATAATATTACCTTGTTAACAAGGTAATATTATTTTTATATAGAAGTTATTTATCTAATACTGTAATTAAAAACTTTAGGAGGAGTAAACTATGAAAAATAAAATTTCTTTAATTGCCCATGATAAAAAGAAAAATGACTTGATAGAATTCGTTAAAAACAATAGAGAATTTCTTGCTAATTATGAATTAATTGCTACAGGTACAACCGGTAAATTAATCAATGAAGAAGTAGGCTTAGATATTAAAAGAATGGCTTCAGGGCCTTTGGGAGGAGATCAACAAATCGGCGCTCAAATAACTGAAGGTAAGATAAAAGCCGTCATATTTTTAAGAGACCCATTAACAGCACAACCCCATGAACCCGATGTCAGTGCTTTATTAAGGGTCTGTGATGTACATAATATCCCCCTAGCAACAAACTTAGCCTCTGCTTTACTGCTTTTAAAGGGATTATAATTACCAAATATTACAAGGATAATTCCAGACAAAAAGTTAGATTCTATTAGTATAGGAGGATATACCATGAAAAAAGAAACTCTATTAGAAAAGATAGCTCAAAGATGTCCTGAATATGAAGGTATAGCTGTAGCTCAAAACTATGGTTCCTCAATACTAAATAATTTAGAATCTTTAGAAGACAAAAAGTGTGATTTATGTGTTAATTGGTATGAAGGAGACTGTGATATCTTCCAAGAAGCAGAAAAGAAATATATATAAAAGGAGTAGAGAATTAAATTCTCTACTCCTTTTATATATATTTAATAGATAAGCACTGAATAATTAATTTCTATGTTTTTCTGTAACTTCTCTTAATTTATTAATTACCTCATCACTTAACATATCCTTTGTAAATCTCCATTGCCAATTGCCTGCAGGCTTACCTGGAGTATTCATCCTACCTTCACTCCCCAAGGATAAAATATCTTGTAAAGGAGCAATTGCAAAGACTGCTACTGACCCCCAAGCTGCCTCAATTAAATCCCAAGCGATGTTACTACCATCTACATCTAAATACTCTCTTATAAAGTGCTTCTCCTCTTCACCTAAAGATTCAAACCACCCCACGGTAGTATCATTGTCATGAGTTCCTGTATAAACAACAAAGTCTTTAGTATAGTTATGAGGTAAATATTTATTCTTCTCACCAGAATCGAAGGCAAATTGTAATACCTTCATCCCAATAAGACCAAATCCTTCTCTTAATTCATCTACATCCTCAGTTATAACTCCTAAATCTTCAGCGATAATAGGCAATTCACCTAATTGATCTTTAATGGCTTGGAAGAAGTCGGCACCAGGTCCATCTACCCATTCTCCATTCATTGCTGTATCTTCATCAGCAGGTACTGCCCAATAAGCAGCAAAGCCTCTAAAGTGGTCCAACCTTACATGATCGACCATATCAAGGATTGCTTCGAATCTTTTTATCCACCAATTATAATCTCTACTCTTTAATTCATCCCAATCATAAAGTGGATTACCCCATAATTGCCCTGTTTCACTAAATGCATCTGGTGGTACTCCAGCAACCTTAGTTGGTTTTTTCTTCTCATCAAATAAAAATATATCTGGGTTAGCCCAAGCATCTGCACTATCAAAGGCGACAAAGATTGGAACATCCCCTATTATGCTGATACCCTGCTTGTTAGCATAACCTTTGACCTCATTCCACTGCTTGAAGAAGAGATATTGTATAAATTTATGAAATTGTATTTCATCCTTTAATTCTTTTTTATACTTATCTACTGCTTCTTCTTTTCTAAATTTAATATCATCATCCCATTCTATCCAAGGACGCCCATCAAATTCATCCTTTAAGGCCATAAAGAAGGTGTAATCTTCTAACCATTCAATATTGTCTTGACAAAAGGCAACGAAGTCCTCGTTATCCTTCTTATTAGATTTTTTCTTAAAACGATTATAAGCTTTCTTTAATACACCTACTTTAAAGTCGATAACCCATCCATAGTCTACTTTATCTTTTGGGAAGTTATCTTCTCCTAAATCATCTTCTTTAACTAACCCTTCTTCCTTTAATTTTTCTAGGCTCACTAAAAATGGGTTTCCAGCAAAAGCAGAAAAACATTGATAAGGAGAATCTCCATATCCAGTTGGCCCTAATGGGCAGATTTGCCATAACTTCTGCTTCGTGTCACTTAGAAAGTCAATAAATTCATAAGCTTCTTTGCCTAAAGATCCAATTCCATAAGGACCTGGCAGAGAAGTTGGGTGTAAAATAACCCCACTACTTCTTTCAAATGCCATTAAAATCCCTCCATTATTTTATTCATATTATAATCATTGAAGCGCTTTAATAATTTTAGTTCAATTATTAAACAATCATAAGTTAAAGGTAATTAATAGAAATTTAATAACCTACATAATATGATATTTATGTGGCTTTATGTAAAAAGATTACTTTTTTATTTTATTTTTCTTGTAAAGTTATAATTTTAGTATTAAGAATCTTTTTTGGGCTTTTATTATAATTTAAAGGGATACTTTTATTATATATAATTATACCGCCTCATATTCCTAACTAGTTCTACAATTTTATATAGATCAATTATTATTAACCCCTTTCTAAAATTACCTATCATAATATTTATATTAAACAAATCTTTAAAATCACCTTCATCAAACACAGGTATATTAAAAAAAATTTCACTAAACCTCTAAAATAGCAAAAAGAATCTAGTTCAGAATACTTTTAAAAGTATTCTGAACTAGATTCTTAGAATTTTAATTACTTTCACTTTTTAAGAACCTATCCAAAAACTTAATAAAAAACAAAGCCAATAATCCACCGATTAAAGAATTTATAAACTGTGGAAACTGCATCACTTGGGCAATTGCAAGGGGAACTTGAACTATAAATCTAACTGCTCCTGCTAAGATTAAGTACTTACCCAATCCCCCTATAATAATAGCTAAATACCTATTTCTCTCCTCAAATAAATAAAAACCAACTATAAGAATGATATTGGAAATAATAATAAATGGCACCATCGGGGCCAAGGGAGCTGGCAAAATCCCCCTAGCTAAAGCTATCCAAGGTGTCAAGCTCCCTATCAATATTCCACTTAATAAATTAATGGAAAGAACAGAAACTATCAACATCATATTTACCAATGGACCTGTTATGTACGGAGGAAAGCCCATAATTTGTACAACCAAAGTTAGAGCCAACAACATAGCAGTCCTTGTAAGCCATTTTGTATACTTCATTAACAACACTCCTTCCTTGAGTAATTTTAAATATATAGTAATAAAGTGTCACTTTCGTGCCACTAGTAATGAGTAATGAGTGAAGAGTAATGAGTAAAGTCAAAATCTCAAAACCTCTTATAAGTCTTAGGTAACAAAGGGGTTTCTGTTTTTTTAAGGTTTTACTCATTACTAATTACTCATCACCAGTAATAAAGCTACGCTTTATTACTATTCAACTTCAAATCTAAACACCTATGGTAATAACAGTAATATAGTAAAGAAGTGAAAGATACTCCCACCCAAAACAAAGATATGCCAAATAGCATGGTGATACTTCATCATCGGCCAGGCATAAAAGATTGTACCTAAAGTATAAAATAATCCACCTATAACCAAAAAGATCAGACTAGCTCTTGGTATTGCTGCAAATAAAGGCTTAATAGCAAAGATAATCAACCAACCCATTAATATGTATAGCAAAGTAGACAAAATTTGAAACTTCTCAATCCAAATAGCCTTAAAGACAATTCCAACTATAGCTATAAACCAAACAATTCCAAAAATAGTCCAACCCAAAGGTCCTCTTAGAGCTATCAAGGTTAAAGGAGTATAGGTACCAGCTATCAATAAATAAATAGCAGCATGATCAAAGATCTGAAAAACTTTTTTCGCCCTCCCCTTCGGAAAGCTATGATAAAGTGTTGAAGAAAGATATAAGATGACTAGCGTTGCCCCATAAATCGAGAAACTAACCTTATGCCAAACATCACCAAACATACTGGCATAAATAACTAATATAACCAAAGCTGCAGTTGCCAAACCTAAACCTACCCCATGTAAAATAGCATTTGCAATCTCTTCGCCTGTAGTAAAATCCTCTATCTCTCGCATTCTAAGCCTCCTTATAAACTTTAAGTTGAATTTTCCAAACCCTTAAAAGAGTTTGATCTATATTTATTATACCATATGAGTAATTAAATATCTCCCATAATAATGTATACTTTAGAATATTCAATATCAACGTCTCCTTTTGAAACTTGCATAATCTTGATAAAAATTATATAATGAATCAAAACTATTTAATCTATATTCTCAAAAAGGAGGAAAAAATGTATTATACTAAGTTTTTAAACCAAAAATCTTTAAAATTTAAGCTTAATTTAGTAATAATAACTATAATGTTACTTATGTTAGTGAGTGTTCTATTTAGCATAAATAATATTGTCAGAAGGGAAGTTGCTTTAGAGAAACTACATACCGATATCAATATAGCATCTGATATTCTAGATAGAGAATTTCCTGGAGCTTGGAGGCTAGAGGGCGATAGGTTGTATAAAGGTCACCACCTAATCAATGGAAACTATATGGTTGATTATATAGGGCGCCTTTTAGGAGGTGGAGCCATATCTATAATAGCTAATGATACTAAAGTAGCTACCAACATTACGATCAATGGAAAGAGAGCCTTAAATAATCAAATCACTGATAAGCTAAGCCAATCTTTACTTAGCGAAGAGAGAACTTATCTAGAACAAAATATTGAAGGTGTAAATTATCAAAATGCATACATACCATTAGAAGACAGTAGTGGTAATATTGTAGCTACTTTAGAAGTGGGAGTTGCAGAAGATATGATGGATCATACAATTAAAAGTATATTCTTTTCAATTTCAACAATTTTATTAATTGGAATCATTTTAGTTCTATCACTACTTACATTATCTATAAACAAATTGATTTTTAACCCATTAAATAAAATTCTCAAAGTAAGTACTAAAGTTGGTGATGGTGATTTTAGTAAACGATTAAATATGGACAAAGAAGATATAATCGGCAAACTAGGTGATGGTATAAATTTAATGATTAATAACTTATCAACTATTATTAACCATATCAAGAAGACATGTAGTGAAGCCAATTTAAATAGTCAGCAAATTTCAGCCTCTAGTCAAGAAGCTTCTGCTTCTAGCCAAGAAGTATCAGCACAAATTCAAGATTTTAATGTTAAAATTAATGACTTAAATCAAGTAGCATCAAATATTAATGAGTCTAGTCAAAAGGTAAATAAATTAGCTAATGATGGATTGAATAATATGATTTCTACAGAAGAGGAAATGAAAAATATACTAACCACCTCTAAATCATCTATAAATCATATAGACTCGTTAAATAAGTCTTCTAAGAAGATCAAAGAGATAACAGAACTCATCTCTTCTTTAGCCGAAGAGACTGATCTATTAGCATTAAATGCCTCTATTGAAGCAGCCAGAGCTGGGGAACATGGCCATGGATTTGCAGTTGTAGCATCTGAGGTTAAATCATTGGCCCAAGATACTCAAAAATCTGTGAATAATGTCCAAGAGATAATTAAAGAATTTACTACTATTATAAATTTAATAATAACAAACCTCAAAGATAATAACTCACAGATTAAACAAGGAGCAGCAAAGTTAGCAAAAACTAAAATCAACTTCGAAGTGATAGTAGATAAAATTAATGAAGTTACAAATAAGGTTGAAAAGATATCGTTTATAAGTGAAGGTATATCTAATGGAAGCAAAGAGATATCATCTGCCGTCCAAAATCAAACCGGTTCCGCTGAAGAGATTGCTTCATCTATACAAGAACTTACAACTGTTTTAAGTAATTTAGAATCAACAATTGCAAAATTTAAAACCAATTAAAAAATTAGGCTTAAGCCTAATTTTTTAATTTCAACACATAATTTATTTGAAAATTATACTCCTCTCCTTAGGTAAAGGAGTTAAAAAATCTCTAAATCCTCTAGGTGTTGCATCTAAACTCCAAATTGAATCCACTTCATCCTTACCTGGGAGCAAAGAGCTTGAAACCTTAGCAACTGAAACTCCCTCCCAACCTATGGGCGGGTGATCTTTTATCGCCTTTAATACACTTATCTGATAAGCTTCTCCTTTAGTATATATATAATCACCATTACTATAAACATCATATGGCAAAAAATTAGGATTGTTAAGACCACTATATCCATTGTAAGCCCAAAGAGCAAAGTACCAATTTTCTAATATCCAAGGATCACCATCACCTATAGTAGGTATATAATTGGCTTTTTGTAACTTCCATTTTTCTAAAAGTATTCTTGCTCCTGCATCTATATTATATTGCCAGTCATAAGCTAACCTATGCAAGTCATATTGGTTTTCCCAATTACTCGACTGCTTATTAAAAAAAACATCTCTATTACTTAGTAAAGCATAACTGCTTCTTAAGGGGGAAATATTACTCTGCTTTGTATATTCTCTATAAAGGCACTCTACTCTTCTAGGAGGAGTTACCTGCATCATTCCAATTCCACAATCAAAGCTTATAATAGGATTTCCTTGACTGTCAAATTGCCTCCTTCTTGACTCAACATAAGCAATTCCATAAAGTATTTCAGGGGGAATATCATACTCCATCCCTACTTGAATCATATACGCAAATATCTCCTCCTCAGATGGCTGTTTATTGACAGCAGTCCACTCTCGAATTTCATCACCTTCATTAACAACTATAAACTTTAGGCTTATATCTCCTGAATCAACCTCAATTCCACTAACTCCACCTGCATAGGATTGTCCATTGTATTCTCCGACTATCCTTATATCATATATTCCTGGTCTTAAATTTATAATTTCACTCATATCACTACTTATTACCCTTCCTGCTCGACTTAAAAACTCAACTCTCTCTCCTCTAATAATCCTACCTTCCTTGAGTATTATACCAGATCTTACAACCATTATATGGGCCAACTCATAATCAAAATCTATTCTAAAGTTCTCCGAACACCCTGCTAATAAAGTTACAAATATTAAAAGTACATATATTTTAATATTTTTTCCCATAGCTTATCCTCCTGCATACTATTTTAAATATTAAAGACTACAATTAATATAAAAAGTCCTTAGGTTAAAACCTAAGGACTTTTAAACCAACTTTAAAAGGTATGTCCAAAATTAATATTAAAGGTTCTATCTTTTTCTTTAAGATCAAGAGCAAAGTCACCTCTAAGTGGCCCTAATGGCGTATTAACTACTAAACCTAATCCTCCACTAAAGGACCATTCTTCTTGACTAAAGGAATTGCCTTCCTCTATAATCTTACCTACATCTAAGAAACTAATACCAAATATACTATCATCCAATAGAGACCTATGATATTCAAGGTTTGTCGTTAAATAACTACTTCCTGCCATATCAAACTCACTACCTCTAAGAGGAATAAAACTATAACCTCCACCTTGGAATTGATAGTTTAAAGGTGTATTAGAAGATGCCAAGCCACCTCTTAAGGAATAGACTAACTTATCATCCCCAACATCTTCAAATCTCCTCCATTGCAGAGCTAAACGATTAAAGTCTCTATCATCATTTAAAGATATACCATAATCTAAATCAATACTTAAATGACCATAATTATCCCAGTCTAAACCTGCTCCTACAATAATATACTCCTGCTCTATATCATAGTCTTTTATATAATTGTTTTGTTGGTAATTCAACTTAGACCTAAGCTTTAAATCAGATCTTAGTACTTGATCAAATTGAACTCCTGTCTTAAACCCATCTATAGTATAATTTTGATTGTTAAATTCTTTATGGGACTCAAAGTCCTTGTAATTCCAAGAGTAAACCCTCCCCTTATTACCTACATAACTAACTCCTACCTCCCACCATGGTCCAGAAAGGAAGTTGTTATAAGGTTCAGATTTCCAACTATACCCTAAATAAAGGTTAACTCCCTTCCCAAAGGGATTTCTAAAGAATTGAGTAATCTGACTATTATAAAGATCAAGGGCTTTAAATACAGCAAACTCAACAGGGTGAACCATTAATGGATTTGTCTCACCTGCTCTTATATTAACTTCAACTTCACCATCTCTAATCTCTTTAGCATCAATACTTAACTCTAATGGGTTAAATAAGGTTGAATTATATAGCCTCTGTTCAGTTAAGCTCTGCTCCTTATCACTCCACCTTTCACCTTTATCATAAGATAACTGTTTTATAACAATTTCATCATCACTTCGTTCTAAGCCTTCAACAGATATTTTAGCAACTCTATACTCTATATTCTTATAATCTAAATTCCTTCTTTCATAATCTATAGCCTTTGCTACATAATACTTATCATCTTCATATTCAATCAATTGCTCATAATAATATTCAGCCATTTGAAGGTCTTTTAAAGCATCACGATAAATCTCATATATAAAATAAGTATATTTAACCGCTAAATTCTCATGTATATCTCCTTCTAATATCTCCTTAAAAGCAGCTATACTCTCTTCATAAGCATTTAAACCTTTTAATAAAAAGTCTTTAGCAGCCCATTGGCCATAGAATATCTCATCTGCAGCAATTAACAAATCAATAGCCTCTAACTCTTCACTATCAAGTTCTTCATAGGAGTTGGCCTCTGATTTAGAAAGAAGATAAAAGGCTTCTTCTTCAGGCAAGAACTTATAATTCCATATATCACCATTTATATCTATTAGCTTTGGGCTAACTCCATAAATCTGTTCTGGATTAAAGGAGACTTTAAAAGACTGTTCTAAATTATCTTCTGAAAAACTTATCTTTTTATGTCCAAAGTTAAAACCTTCTCTAAAAGCTAAGTCTACAGGCTTATACTCTTCTATTATCTCTTGATCTAAGTCAACTATAAGTTTAAAATCATCTTCATTATCTTCTAGCGTTGAAGATAAATTTAACTCTCTATTTTCTAAATTTTCTCCAGCCTTGATCTTAGCAAAAAAATCCTCAAAGATCATATCCATCTTATTTTTATTTGAAAAATTAAGCCAACTATGAAAGGTATTATCTAAAAGATAAAGATCCTTCTCCCCTTCTAAGCTTTCATATATCTTCATAGCCATAGCAGGAAAAGGATGATCATCTTCTTTTCCTGTAACAATTACCACAGGAACATCTATCTCTTCAGCCAAATTATTTATATCATAACTAGAAAAGAAAGCATCTAACCTTTTATCTGTAAGATCTACAAAAGCCCTTTTATACCAAGGAACCTGTTTTTCACCGTTTATCTCCCTATATTTAGCAGCATTGGCCATATTATCAACAGGGGCCAACGCAACAACTCCATCTAACAAATCTTCGGTATCAAAATGAGCTGCTAAAAGAACTGCATAGCCTCCCATGCTATGACCTACTATCACTGTAGGTAGATCAGGATCCTTATCTTGTAAGTATTGAGCCCCACCTAAGATATCATAAGCAAAGTCCTCAAAACGATCCATCCTCTGTTGGCCCCACCCACTAAGCTCTACAGCTAATATATTAAAGTCATCTTCTCTCCCAACTTGTAAATAACCATCTAGGATACTATCAAAATAAGAAAACTTCCCTTTCCAATAATACCCATGAACATAAATTACATTTAGCTTGGCCTTGTCTCCTAGCCTCAAAAAAGCCTTCTTATCCCGTCCATCACTGGATAAATAGTCAACCTCGCTCCATCCCTCCCTTGGGATATCAGCTTCTGTAAACTGTCTTTGATCTATATTTTTATTAAACTCATTGTCAATTAAACTCCGATAGAAACTTTGATTACAAGCAGTTAATAACATTATTAATGCTATAATAAGTCCAATCGAAGATATCTTCTTTTTCATTTCTTTCACCCCGCAAAATTTCTTATGTAAGTAATAAAGAATAGCTTTATTACTAGTGATGGGTAAGCAGTAATGAGTAATGGGTAAAACCTTAAAAAGCAAAACCTCTTTTGTTTGCTAAATTTTAATAAGAGGTTTTGATATTTTGACCTTGCTCATTACTCTTCACTCATCTCCCATTACTAGTTGCACACTAGTGCAACTATATTACTATACTTCTCTGTAATACCCCAATCACCTTCTACAACCTTTAAATTATTCATCTAAAGGTATAGAAAATTTCTCAATTACCCTTTCGGCTCCCTTAATACCATCTACTGCTGCAGAAATTATCCCTCCTGCATAGCCAGCACCTTCTCCTAAAGGGTAAATTCCTTTTATATTACTCTCTAAATTAGAGCCTCTCTCAATTCTAATTGGTGAAGAACTTCTAGTCTCAACTCCAGTCATAACCCCATCCTCTAGAGCAAAACCCTTGAGCTTCTTATCAAGCTCTACTATTCCCTCCTTCATAGCTTCAACCACATAGGTCGGCAAACAATCTTTTAAGTTCGTCAGAGTAACTGCAGGCTTATATGAAGGGTTGACCTCCCCTAGACTTTTGGAAGCCCTATCTTCTAAAAAATCCTTAACCAATTGAACTGGAGCACTATATCCTCCTCCACCAACTTCAAAAGCTTTAGTCTCCCACTTTCTTTGAAACTCAACTCCAGCCAAAGGATGATCACTACCAAAATCATCTGGGCCAACACTTACCAACAAAGCACTATTAGCATTCTCCTCATTACGGCTATAATAGCTCATTCCATTAGTAACCAATCTCCCCTCCTCAGAAGCCGCACCAACCACTACTCCTCCTGGACACATACAGAAGGTGTAGACCCCTCTCCCATTAGAGGCTTGATAGGCTATCTGATAATCAGCAACACCCAGCTTAGGGTGATTAGCAAATTTACCATATTGGACCTTATCTATCATACTTTGAGGATGTTCCACCCTCACACCCATTGCAAAAGACTTCTGCTTAATCTTGATACCTCTATTGTAAAGCTTCTCAAAAGTATCCCTAGCACTATGACCTATTGCTAGCAAAACAACTTTACTTTCTATCATCTCATTAGAATTAACCTCTACACCCTTAACCTTTCCCTCATCAACTATAAGATCTGTAACCTTTGCTTCAAACCTAACTTTTCCTCCTAATGAAATTATCTTCTTTCTAATATTCTGAACAACCTCTCTTAAGATATCTGTACCTACATGAGCCTTCTTCTTATAATAGATCTCTTCAGGAGCTCCACCTTCAATCAATTCATCAATAACCTTCCTAGAACGCAAATCCTTTATCCGAGTAGTCAGCTTTCCATCTGAAAAGGTTCCTGCTCCACCCTCACCAAACTGAACATTGGATTCAGGATTTAACTCCCCTTCTTCCCAGAACTTCTTTACATCTTCATCCCTCTCTACTACTTTCTTGCCACGCTCTAAAAGAATTGGGTTATAACCCCTTTGGGCCAAGATCAAAGCTGCATATAGACCCGCTGGACCAGCCCCTACAACAATCGGTGGGTTGTCTAAAAATTCTTCACCCTTTTGAACTGGGTGATAAGATAAATTAGAACTCTTGCTCACATTACCCTTACTTTCTTTTAATACATCCTCTTCATCCTTTACCTTTACATCTATCGTATAGATAAAATAGATATTATGCCTACTTCTTGCATCTATAGATTCTCTAAAGATCTTATAGCTTATTAGATCATCTTTGTTTATCTTTAAAGTTTTAACTATCTCATCTTCTAATTTATCTTCATTATCATTTATAGAAATTCTAATATTTGATACCCTTAACATCCTTATCTCACTTCCTTGATTTAAAATTTATCTTCTAAAATTTAATAAGACCAGCGTTATGCTGACCTTATTACAAGTCTGCTCATTTGAGCAAATACTATTATCTTTTTATATATACTTCTTCAAGACACCCTGAAATCCTCTTAGGAATTATTATATCTATCAAATAAAACTTTAAAACCTAAAATCAAAAACATCCACTCTGACTAAATCAACGACTAAACCTTTATTAATTTTAATTTTTAATCTCTTGTCCTTACCTTGTCGGCACTTGTCCGAACTTAGTCAGCGCAAATGCCTTTAATCTTTATATATTAAAAATTTTAAATATTTAGTAGCAATTACAACTTTATCTCCATCCATTTACCAGACCTAAAATAAAGATAAAAGATAGTTGCAATTATTGCAAAGGAAATATTGGTCCCTATATACACACCTGTCAAGCCCAAATCAGTATGATTAACTATATAATAAGTCAAAGGAATGGATAAGAACCACATTCTAAAGATAGTAATAAACATAACCCTTAGGGTATCACCAGCTCCCCTTAAAGCTCCAGAATAGATTATTAAGATAGATATAGCAAACTGTTGGATTCCTGCCAATCTAAGAGGTATCACAGCCGATTCAATAACATCTCTATCATTAATAAATAAGCTACTTAACTCTTCTGGGAATGCAATGAAGATGGCACCTAACAATATAGCAAGGCCTCCACCAAAAAGGGCAGATAAATCGCCACTTCTTAAAGCATTCTTCTTATCCTTGGCCCCTAAATACTGTCCTACTAAGGTAGTGGTAGCAATCGAAATACCAAAAGCAGGCATAAATGATATTGACTCTATCCTAAGAACAATATTATAGGCCGAATAATCTATAGTCCCTAGTTGAATAATAAGATAATTTAAGATGATAAAAGAGCTTTGTAAGAAAAATTGTTCTAAGGCTGCTGACCAACTTATCTTCCATAACTTCTTTATCGCTTTTAGCTTTACCTTAAACCACCTTGGAACCAACCTAATCTTTTTATCCCCCTTTAAAGCAATAATTGTAAATATAATTGCCCCTACTATTCTAGATAAAGTAGTCGATATTGCCGCACCTCTAACCCCTAACTGAGGAAAGAAGCCTATACCAAAGATCAATAACCAATTTCCTAGGATATTAATTAAATTTACTGCACCATTGACTACCATAGGAGTAACTGTATCTCCTGCACCTCTAAAGGAGCTACTCAAAGAGAAGGTAGCTAACATAAAAAATTGGCTATAGATAACTACCCTTAGATAAGGTATAGCTATATCTAAAACCTCCTTCTCGGCAGGAAATAACTTAATTAAGTCAGTATGTGAAAAATACATAAGTACCGTCAAAATAAAACCTATTATTATATTGAGCATATAGGATTGACTTGCTACCCTTTCAGCTCTACTTTTGGCCCTTGCCCCAATATAGCGCGATACCAAGGCTGTAGTTCCTATATTGAAGGCAGAAAATATAAAGACGGCAGGAAAGACAAGATAATTAGCCAAATTAACTGCTGCTAAACCTTCAGCACCAATACCTCTTCCGACCATAACTGTATCAGCCAAGCCTACTAATGTATTCATAAACATCTCTATTATAGCTGGCGTTGCTAGAATTATTATCTTCTTTAAAAATTCTAAGGTAGATAATTCTCTCTTCTCCAATGTTAACTGCTCCACTTATATTACCTTCTTTCTTATTTATAATTATATCCACCTATTATAACATATAGATAATAAGCTTTAAAGTGAAAAAGAGCTTTAAGGTGATTTAGAGCCTAAGATATGACATATTCAAAAATCACATAACTATGACACTCTTAAAACCAAGCATTTAAAACTTAACCTTTAAAATAATAAAAATAAAAGACTATCAACCAATTAATTGGTTGATAGTCTTTTATTTTTAACTTAATCGCTTTATCATTTCTTCCATATCATCTAATAAAGGAGCTTCAAATTCTACCCACTCACCACTACTTGGATGATAAAAGCCAAGAATATAAGCATGGAGCATTTGTCTACTTACATCCACTGTAGCTTTGCTATATCCATATAATTCATCACCGACTACTGGGTGCCCCATATAATCCATATGTAATCTAATTTGATGAGTTCGGCCTGTCTCTAAAGTAACCCTAACTAAAGAATGCTTTTCATATTTTTCTAAAACTTCAAATCTAGAAATAGCTTTTTTACTATTCTTATTAGTAACGGCCATCTTCTTACGATCTCTAAGATCACGTCCTATAGCAGCATCAATCTTTCCTTTTTTATACTTAACTCTCCCCTCCACTATAGCTTTATATACCTTTTTGGTATCTCTTTCTTTAAACTGTTCTGATAAACTAAGGTGAGCTTTATCATTCTTAGCTACTACAATTGCCCCTGAAGTATCTTTGTCTAGCCTATGAACTATCCCAGGTCTAATAACACCATTAATACCAGATAAATTATCACAGTGATAAAGAAGAGCATTGACTAACGTTCCACTCTCATGCCCTGGCGCTGGATGAACTACTAAATTAGGCTGTTTATTAATTACAACAATATCATTATCTTCATAGATAATATCTAAAGGAATATCTTCAGCTAAGAGTTCCAACTCTTCAACTTTTGGAAGGTTAACTTCAACTTCATCACCAACACTTAACTTATAACTTTTTTTAACAGGTTTAGAATTCACCTTAACCTTATCAGAGTCGATTAACTCTTGTAAATAACTTCTAGACAGATCTTCATTTTCCTTAGATAGAAACTTATCTATTCTAAAATTTTTATCCAACTCTTCGATTATAAAATTTCTCTTTTTAACCACTTAAACCACTCCGTTCCTTTAATTCTCCTCTAAAAAGAGGATCCAATAACTGTAAATAATTACTGCAATCACTATAGCTGAATCTGCAATATTAAAGACGGGCCAAACCCTAAAATCAAAGAAATCAATTACATACCCTAATCTTATTCTATCAATCAAATTTCCTATAGCTCCTCCTAAAGCCAGCCCTAAAGCCAAACGATTCCAAAATGAATTCAAAGGCAACTGGCGATAAAAGTAAATTAATAGTCCAATCACTAGCATAGTAACTAATATAAAGAAGGTTCGTTGGCCCTGTAAAATACCAAAGGCAGCCCCTTCATTTCTTACATAAGTTAAATGAAAAATATTTTCAATAATAGGCATTGATTGATGTAAAACAAAGTTTGTTAATATTAAATACTTTGTTAGTTGATCTAAGACTAAAGTAAGAATAAAAGTAATTATTATAAGCATTTTTATTCAACTCCACTATTTTATTATTATCCCTTAAATATTTATTAAATACTCATAAAAGAAATACTAGCTTTATAAAGATAAACTTTTTAACTTAGTACTATTTCTTATTTACAAAGAATTATTAATTAAATCTACCTACTCCAAATAATTAGCTAAATTTATGCCTTTACTAATAGAAATAAGGCATTTTCGTTACCTAGTCATTATAAAAACATAGACATAATTCTAACATAATTAACAGAAAAAAACAAGGATGCCCTTTATATAGCTATACTATAATACAAGAAGCAATAAAGGAATTAAAACTACTGTAAGCAAACCAGCTACTCCAATAGCCAAGCTACTCATTGCCCCTTCTTTCTCTCCTAACTCCATTGCCTTAGTAGTCCCTAAAGCGTGGGAAGCAGTACCCAAAGATATACCAACTGCAACTTGATCATCAATCTTAAATAACATTAATATCCACGGGCCAACGACTGCACCTAAGATACCAGCTACAACGATGGCTGCAACAGTAATCGATGGGATGCCTCCAATCTGTGAAGAAACCTCAATACCTATAGGTGTAGTAATAGACTTAGGCATTAGTGACAACTGAATTACTTCACTTAAACCAAATAAATTCCCCAATAACTTAACACTAACTACTGCAGTTGACACCCCTACTATAACCCCTGCTAAAATTGGAAATAGATTCTTCTTCAAAAGATTAATTTGACGATAAAGGGGCAAAGCTAAAATAACAGTAGCTGGACCTAAAAAGAAAGCAATTAAATCTCCCCCTTGATTATAATAGTTTAAATCAATATTAAAGCCAGTTAAAAATAAAATTATCATAGTAACACTGATCAACAAGGGGTTTAATATCGCAACTTTCTTACTATTATATAGGAAGAGTCCAATCTCAAAACTTATTATAGATATCAACAAACCAAAATAAGGTGTATCTAATATATTATCCATTGCTAAAACTCCCTACTATTAAATAATTAATTATTAATTTAATTATCGCTTTTATTTTCTAAAATTTCTTCTTTATTATTTAAAACCCTATTAATTACCTTTTGGAAAAATTGTATTGTCAAACCTGTTGAAATAAGAACCATTATAGTTGACAAAATAACGACCAAAGTTAATTGAATCCACTGACCTTTTAAGATATCAAAAGTACTGATAATAGCCACAGCTGGCGGGATAAAAAAGAAGGCTAAGTGATCTAACAAGAATTTACCAATATTTTTTATCTGTTCAACCTTAAGAAGACCAGATAACAATAAAGAAAATAATATTAACATTCCTAGAACATTTCCTGGTATAGCCAAATTAAAATAATAAGATATAAATTCTCCTCCAAAAGCTATAGCCACAATTATTGCAAACTCTCTAAGTAATTTCAAATCACTATCCTCCTTTCGTTGATTTCTAGTAATAAAGCGGAGCTTTATGCGACTAGCCACTGCAACCAATAAAACCCCCACTTTAACCACTAAGATAGAACTCGCCTTAGCAAAAGTGGGGTTTCTTTTATTTTATTATCACTTTTAAAAAACTTAAATTTCTATTTATTATCTAAACCCTACTATATCTATTATAAATAATCCAAACAATTAAATCAACCTATTTATGAAAAGGTATCTGCCCATCTTCTTCACTCTCATCAAGATCATCTATTATCTTGTCTTCCCAGCCTACTACACCATGTTCTTCATTTGACTCTATATAAGCATTTTCACTTCTAGTTGATCCTGCAATATCTGAGGGAGTATTAGCAGTACCATAACGAGCTACCTCCTGCCAAGCATCTTCGCCATCATACATTACACTATCTTCATCTTTTTCAGCACTCATATAATCACTCTTATGCATATCTCTAATTGCCGTCTCTTCTATTGGGCGAGAGTTATGAGCATCTGTTCCAACTCTAGACTCACTCTTAGACTTACATTCAAAACAGAAGGTACTATAAGGCATAACCTCTAACCTATCACCATCAATCTCTTCACCACAAGAATCACAATGGCCATACCTACCACTCTCTATCTCCTCTAATGCATCTTCTATCATTACTAAAATCATTTTAGCATTATCCTTTAAGCCTATATCCTTACTTCTATCAAAGGTATCAGTTGCATTATCTGCAGGGTGATTATCATAATTAGATAGTTCACCAGCTGAGTCTCTTATACTATTTCTTAGCCCTTCATGACCTCTTTGGTCAAAGTTAGATATCTGCTTTAAAATATTTTGTTTCTCCCACAAGAGTTTCTTCTTATAATAATCTAAATCTTTCATCAGAACTCCTCCTTTTCTCTTACTTAACTATTAATTTGTCCAAAACAAGAGAAAGGAATACAGATTAATAGTAATAAAGTGTCACTTTTGTTCCACTAGTAATCAGTTATGAATGAAGAGTAATGAGTGAAGTCAAAACCTCAAGACTCTTCATTAAAACGCAGGTAAAAAATGCTTTTTATAGATTTTTAAGTTTTTACTCATTACCGATTACTGATTACTCATCACCACTAATAAAAGTCCAAAAAATAAAAATGGCTCCCCGAGTAGGACTCGAACCTACGACAAAGTGGTTAACAGCCACTCGCTCTACCAACTGAGCTATCGGGGAACAACTTTAAAATATTTATTTTACAAATATATACTAGCATTTAATTGATAATTTATAAATACTTTTTTAGAAAAAACAAAACCAACTTTTACTATATAGTTGGCCCTGTTTCTACTAACATTATTACTTTAAAATTACAAGATCATATGGGTTAATCTTTATGGTAAGCTTTTTATCTTTAACTTTAAAGGATCTATCAGATATCAAGTCAGTTAAAGAATCACCAAAGTAATCCATATCATCTAACTCTAACTCAAATACCCCTTCTATATTATAATTATTAAAAGCAACAATTATATTATTATCACCCTTAGTTCTAAGGAAGGAATAAATATTATTAACAGCATCCTTCTTTAGAAGTTTAAAATCCCCAGTTCTTAGTGCTGGATTATCCTTTCGAATCTTAATTAACTTCTTATACCAATTAAATAATTCTCTATCTTGTTTATCTTTATCCCAGACCATAGTACGTCTGCAATCTGGGTCATCACCTCCTTCTAAGCCTATCTCATCACCATAATAGATCATAGGAGCCCCTAAGTAAGTCATCTGAAAGGCTGCAGCCAACCTTTGACGAACCTTATCTTTCTTAGCGATTGTTAATACTCTTGCTGTATCATGACTATCTACCAAATTCAAAGAAGCCTCTTGAGCAGGGAGTTTGTAAGTTGTCCTTACCTTAGACAACCTTGCTTCAAAGGTATTTACGCTTATCTCTCTTTTACAGAAGAAATCTAAGACAGCCTCAGTAAATAAATAGTTCATTACCCCATCAAACTGATCTCCATCTAACCAAGGTGATGAATCTCCCCAGGACTCACCTACTATGTAGGCCTCAGGGTTGGCTTCTTTAACCACCTTCCTAAACTCCCTCCAAAAGTAATGGTCAACCTCATCAGCAACATCTAAGCGCCATCCATCTATACCTATCTCTTCAACCCAATAACGAGCAACTTCTAATATATAATCTCTAACTTCAGGATTTGCAGTCTTTAACTTAGGCATCCTCCAAACAGCATTGGCAAAAGTCTCATAATTGGGCATAATAATTTCTCTAAGATCTTTCTTATCCTCGGATACCTTCCAAATAAATCCTATGTCTACCTCGCCACCACTTAAGCCATCTAAATAACTAGCTAATCTAACTAAGTATTCTTTAAATAATTCTCCACCTGTCTCTAGTTTATCAATTACTTCTTCTTTAATAGTCTCAAATTTCAACTTATCATATTCTCTAATTTTATTTACAAATTCTCTTATTTCACTATAGTTCCAATCCGGATTTTTTCTTATTGGTAGGGAATTATAGTAATACCAACCCTTATATTCGGACTCCTCCCCTTTCTCTCTTAAATCTTTAAAGGCAAAAAAATCATTACTACTATGATTAAAAACCCCATCAAAAACAATCTTAATCCCTTTTTGATGAGCCTTTTGAACCAATTCTTTACAATCCTCCAAAGTTCCAAAACAGGGATCTATCTTCATATAATCTATTGTATCATACTTATGATTGGTTGAAGCTTCAAAGACTGGAGTTAAATAGATAGCTGTTACCCCTAACTCCTCTAAATAATCTAACTTACTTATAATTCCTGGTAAATCTCCTCCATAAAAAGATCTGCTTTTTGGTAACTGCCCCCACTCTTCAACCTTTTCTGGATTGATGTCTGGATTTCCATTACAGAATCTTTCCGGGAATATCTGATAAAACACTCCATCCTTGACCCACTCTGGTGTATCAAAGTAATCCTTTTCGCAGATGTATGTATATTGAAATAAGCCTTTATGATTTGGAAGTTCTGGATCAAATCCATAGTAGGTATAATATAACTGTTCAATACCATCATCTAACAAAAAGAAGTATTTAAACTTCTTTTTACTATAAGAAATCTCTGCCCTAAAGTAATCAAAAAGTTCATCTGAACTATACTTTTCCATCTCAACCTTATGGGTTGCAGGATTATTCTTCCAATCTCTAAATCTCCCATCATAAAACAAAGTCACCCTTTGCAAATCACCTTTTTTGGTCCGTAATTGAATAAATAAAGTATCTTCACCTACAGGATAAGCATAATTGCCATAGGGTTGATGATAAATTCCTTCTCTTAGCATATACAAAGCCTCCTTATTTTCTGGAAGGGTTTCCAATGAAAATTATAATTTTCTCTATACTTTCTATACTATAATAGTTATTATTCTAGACCTAAACCTAAAGACCTTCATAAAGATAATCTTTTTAATATATTTTTTCTATTTTTTTAAAGACAAAACTCTAGTTATAATTATAACTAGAGTTTATTGCTTTCAATATAGGAATTTAACTTAAAATAATAAAAATGTCTAAATCAAAGAACCTTTTATGTATTACTTACAAAAAAATATAAATTCTATATTACACATACTTATAATAGAGTAGTCCTAAAAAAGCTAGGAAAAATATCATCAAAAAAGAAGGATTTGGGCCAACTAAAAAGTTGTTAATTCTACTGCTAATATTTGAAAAGGACAATGCAGGACGATTTGAAAGAAACTTATTAAACCTAAACCTTAAATCAGGCATAAATAAAGGCAAAGTAATTATTTTAATAAGATTACTCAATACAAATATAATTAAAACCTTTAAATTTTTCACTATCATTACCCCTTTACATATTATCTCAAAATAATCAAATTATAACAAACCTTAAAACTAGCTATACAAAGATTCCTAAACAAACTTAAAAGCTTTTTAAAAATAATACTTACCTTTATTATACTTTCTAAAGTATAATAAAGCAAATATTTGTAAATAAACAATAAGTTATTAATCTAACAAGATTTAAACTTTTAAATTCTAATAAACAATTATAAAAGCCAACATATATTTTAATATGCTGGCTTTTATAATAAGAAGCTTGGGTATGGTTTTAGCAAACTATAAATAGCTTCACCCCTTACATCAGATCTATGGTTTGAAATATTATCTAATTCTCTAGCTTGTCCTTTATCATCAAAAAAAGAATCTAACTTATTATATAGCTCTTTAAATTCCATCCTATCCTTTAACCATTTTTCTTGATAAAATAATCTTCCTAGTTTAGTTAACAAATCTATATTCTCTTCACTTAAATCCTTCAAACGTTCTTCCTTAAAAGCCAAAGATCTTTCTAAGCGAATTTTATCATCTTTTATTTCTTTCATCGTTTCATCTAAATAAAATAAACCCTTTTCTTCTTCAGCTAAACTCATAATACCTTCTTTTAAATTGAATATTCTACTCTGTAATTGTGTACATAATAATAAATTATTAATTAAAAGTGTTAATAAACTCTTAATTTCAGAATTTAATTCATCCTCGTACTTTAGAATTATCTGAGAATAATTTCTTACTACTAAAGAACCAAGTAAGATAAAGCGATTTTCAATCTCACAATCACTCACTCTCAAATCTTCATACTCATTTATAACTAACATAATTTACACCAGCTCCTACTTAAATTATAGCGAATCAAAAACCCCAATCCTAAACCCTTCAATTAACTTTAAATTCAAAAAGTATAATTAAGAATTTAATAACCCCTAAATAGAGGTTATCAATAAGATATAAAGAATTTGATTAATTAAGGTATTATATAGTATATATGATTATCTAAGCTATCTAATTATTGTTATTTTTTATAAAAGCAAAATTATATTTAATAATCTAGTATAAAAATAATTTTTTCAAGGAGTGTTTTCCTATGATAGATACTAATAATATACGACTACTAAAACAGTATAACTTAGAGACCAATAAGTTGTCAAATTTAATTACAGAGAATTTAGAAACTAAGGAGCATAAATCTCTCTCAAACAAAGATTTACTAATTAATTTAGGGTTAGACTCTAAAAATCAAAATCTCCAAATTATCGAAGAATTTTTAAAAGCAGACCTCCCTATAAAGAAAGATTTAATTATTAAAATATCTAAACTTATAGATCAACTTGAGGATCTAAGCAATATAAATATTGAGACTAAAATTAAAACTTCCTTATTATTAAATAAATTGAAATTACCCTTAACTCCAAAGTTTTTTAACATTTTTAAAGATTCTCTAGATTTAGAAAAAGAATTAACAGAAAGTTTGACAAATGAATTAAATACAGAAGAAAGTTTTGCTGATATATCAAATTATAATATTGATTCAATAAAGGGCCAACCCTCTATTTCTTCAGATTTATCTTTTAAGTTAATTGAATTTTTAAAAGATAATAATATAACAGAGTTAATCGAAAAGATAGATCAAGATCCTGAACAATTTTTATCAAACAAAGAAATCTCTAAATTACTATTACCTAAATTAAAAGAATTAATCAATCAAAGCGAAGAAAACTTAATGCAATTAAAGGAAAAAGATCTATCCGTAACCAAGCTATTAAAGTTACTCTCTCTTGAAGAAAATATAGAAACCACGGTAATAATTAATGATTTTAAAAAAGAACTATCTAAGAATATAATCAGATCTGATAATTTAAATTGGATTAAAGTTTCACAAATAATAGAAGAGATAAACTTAAAGGAAGGAGAACTTATTAAATCACTCTTTAACCTCCAAATCCACCAAGAAGAGGATAAAGGAAATCTTAATGAAAACTCTGATAGACTAACCAGGCAATTAATAGGAGTAAGGGCCAACAACCTTGAAAATGATACCCTTACCCTCTTTCTACCCTTCTTAATAGAACAAGAAATTAACCTAATTAAGATAGATATAGATAAAGAAAATATCCAAGGCTGGAAAGAAGGAGAAAAATTAAATATATCCTTTAAGGTTCAAACAGATAAATTAGGCCTAATAGATGCCGATATTCAAATAAAAGATAAAAACTTTGACCTCCTCTTTAAATCACCTCAAAGTGATACCCTAAAACTGATAAAAGATAATATAGCCTTATTAAAGGAGAGGTTAAAACTAGAAGGGGTTATGGTTGCTAAAGTAGATTATAAACTCCTACAAGAGAATCTAGAGGAGAATAAAGAGAAAATAAACAAGGTAGGGAGTATTGATATTAAGGTCTAAAAATAATCTGATTAACAGTTTCCAATCAACCTGCTAAAGGAAGTGATTTTAGTTGAAGAAGAATAATGATAAAAAAGACCTATTAGGTGAAGCAGCCGCTTTAAAATATAACTCTA
This sequence comes from Halonatronum saccharophilum DSM 13868, assembly GCF_000517025.1. Classification (GTDB taxonomy): domain Bacteria; phylum Bacillota; class Halanaerobiia; order Halobacteroidales; family Halobacteroidaceae; genus Halonatronum; species Halonatronum saccharophilum. The sequence continues at coordinate 150,667 of NZ_KI912096.1, read as the reverse complement.
AAGAAGATAGTGCCCCTACCCTTATTGCCAAAGGCAGAGGCGAGTTGGCCCAAAGGATAATAGAAAAGGCCAAAGAAGAGGATATACCTATAGAGAGTGATAAAGACTTAATAAAGCTATTATTGAAATTAGAGGTAGGAGAAGAGATTCCTGAAGACCTCTATCAAGCTGTTGCCCACATCCTCTCCTTTATCTATGAATTAGAAGACCTTATATAAGAACCTCTACTACAGATATTTAAATATCTGTAGTAGAGATTCTTATTAAATCAAACCTCATTTAAGCCCCTTTTTATATTATCTAAATGCAAATGTAATACAGTGTAAATTTATAATGCTTTATTGTTTTCAAAAAACAAAATAGTAATTTTTTAAAACTATAATCTAATTATCCATATAATAATTACACATTTCTTTTACGGGACACTCTTCACACCTAGGTCTTCTTGCTTTGCATAGACCTCTTCCATGGAATATTAGCCAATGATGAGCGGGAGACCAGAGTTCTTTCGGTATTACCTCCATCAAATCCTCTTCTACACCCCTTACCTTATCACTATCTGCCAAGCCAATTCGATTTGAAACCCTAAAGACATGAGTATCTACAGCAATTGCATCCTGGTCAAAGATAGAACTAATTACCACATTAGCTGTCTTACGACCTACACCAGGTAATTTCATAAGTTCCTTTCTCTCTTTGGGTACCTTGCCACCATAATCTTCAATTATCATCTTAGATGTGCCGATAAGGTATTTACTCTTATTTTTATATAAGCCTATACCTCTGATATGAGGTTCTAACTCCTGTGGAGTCAATTTAGCAAAGTCCTCTGCTGTCTTAAGTACTTTAAACATCTCTCTAGTTACCTTATTAACCTGCTTATCAGTAGTCTGAGCCGATAAAATAACTGCTATTAACAGCTCAAAGGGGTTATTATGCTCCAAGACCGTCTGAGGGTCTGGGTACTCTTCTTTTAAAATATTAAGTATCTCTATAGCTTCACTTTGGCTCTTTAGTTTTTTCATATTTCCACTCCCTCGTATAATATTATTAAGATATTTAATTTTTAATCTTGATTTTTGGGCTAAAACTTTCTAGACTTATATTATTAGGTTGGGTAAATAACTAACACTCCGTGCAGCTTGACTGCTATTTAAAGTCTGTTACTTCTAGTTTCGTG
>NZ_KI912096.1:141969-149387 GCF_000517025.1 Halonatronum saccharophilum DSM 13868 | reverse complement strand
ATTGCCTTTTTCCAACACCTTTGGTGCTACTTCTGTGGCTTTATTCACTGAATTTGATGTTGAAGAAATTGCTGATCTTTCTATTCAAGAATTAATTGATTTCTTAGTTGAAAAGGTAAAATAGATTTTCTGATCCCGAAGGCTACGCTAAAGAAATCAAAAGAATTGCACGTAATTGCTATAATATTGACCGTGATATTCAAGATGCTGTTAATCTAACTTTAGAGACATCTTTAGATACAATTAAAGCTTTAAAAAGTAGTTTAAAAACGTGTACAATAAAGCTATTGAGCGTGAAGTCTCTAAGTTTCAACAGACTCTAGATTCTATACCTGGTATTGGACCAATCTTCACTTCCGGTATAATTGCTGAAAATTGGCAATATATCGAATTTTACTGATGAAGCTAAACTAGCTAAATACGCTGGCTTAGTTTGGAATCATAAGCAATCTAATGACTACAAAAGTGATGAAACTGGTATGAGTAAATATGGTAATAAATATCTCAGATATTACTTGATACAAGCTGCCAATTCAGTTAAAAACTATTGCCCTGAATATAAAGACTATTATTCTAAAAAGCACAAAGAGTCAACTAAACATAAACACAAGCGAGCATTAGTTTTGAGTGCTAGAAAGTTAGTACGGCTTATTTTCGTTCTGCTGCGCGATAATGTGCTTTATGATCCTTCCCAGTACCTCAATTCATCTGGAGGTGATTATCAGACCTAAAACCTCTAGACTTTTAGAGAATAGTCTATAAAGAATCTCTCTAAAATTAAGTTATTTAAGTTTACACCCAGATTTAATAACTTATTTTTAGTAATGTTATAACTAGCTATAGCTCTGTTAAATTTAACCATTTATACAGGGTATGGGTGTGCTATGCCTAATTTTAGGCAATTAACTGGGTAATTTTTGTTTAAATTTTCTCTTGACATATTACCCTACTACTTAGGTTTATTGTCGTAATTATATTATACACTATTTAATCTATACGACAACTATCCTAACACATAGGGCTATGTAACTCTCGTATCCTCTCTACCGCCTTACTCCCAGTTTCATCTAATAAATTGGAAATATAAGAAGCCTCACTAGAGAACCTCAGGATAGATGCTCGTTGCATTAAAGCCAATACAGCCATCTGATAATACATAGTTTTAATATGATTGAAAATATACTCTGCACCATTAATTCTTAAAGTATTTAAATTACTACTTAATATAACAAAAGAATACCTACTCACTCCATAAAGGGTTCCATAATTTATCCACCTATCATAAGTCTGATTTTTAAGTAAATTTTTCATCATTAAATTACTTTGACAAGTTACACTATCAGCATCTACAAATATATACTTATACCAGAAAGGATCTTCTAAATAAGAATATTCACCATTTTTATTTAAGTAATTAACATAATTTCTATTATAATATCTTGTAATATCCCCACCTAGATATTTAATTTTATCATTATTTCCATACCAGGATACAACAAACATCCGATCATCAATAATTGGAGTTACTAATATTTTTTCTTGTGTTTCATTTTTATCATCAGTAAATTCATCTCCAAGTAACTCCATAATTGTATTTGATAATTTAATTGGGTTATTTTCTACTTTTTCATCATTAGAAAAATACTCAAATCGTTCTGGTTTAGGTGAATTTTCATTAAATTGAATTTCTAATTCATAAGCCAAAAAGCTCTTCTTAACATCACCTAAAGGTAAATATTGAGGGTAAATTCTTCTACCAAAATCATTAATTTTTAAAACATCATTTTCATTTGTATATTTATTATTTTCTAAATGAAAAGATAGAATTCCAACTCCACTACTATAAGTCCTCAATGTTATTCCAGCAATATCTAAACTATAATCTTTTTTATCTACCAAATAAATTTTATCTATCTCTTTATCAACTTTATTCAAATTTAGTTTATTTTCTTCTATTTTTATATCTTTAGTAGATATCTTGTTATTATCATTAAAAACCTTATTTTTGATATATTCTATCTTAATATAGGATTTAGTTAGATATAAATTTACCTTATTGTCTTTTTCTGATATGTGAATTCCATCTATTTTTATACATTTATTTCCTCAAGATAAATATAAAATATTATCTTTTAATTCTGCCTTATATTCTTTTAATTCTATCGACTCTTCCTTTAATACATTTATTATATATTTTCCACCATCTGTATTTTGATGTTCATAATATTTTACTATCTTATTTTCTTCTTGTTCAGTATTATATAATGCTTTTCTAGCATTTTCATAAAAATAAACATATTCATTGTAGTCTACTTCTTCATTAATTTTAAATTTATTAACCTTCCAATCATCACCCATTAATTCATTAAATCTATCAAAATCAACTCTTTCACTAAAACTTAATTCTTCTAATTTCTTCCCCTTCTTTTTATAATCCCACTTAAAAGGAAACATAAAAGTATGATAGCTAATGATCTCCTTCTCCGACAAACTCAACAACCTCCCTTACCTTCTCCTGTATTTCTTCACTATCTAAAGCTCCATTAGAAAACCCAAAATATCCATCTTCCCCACCACCATAATAAACCTTATCTTTTCCATACTCAGTTTTATACTTCTCTCCTAACTTTTGAGCCTTTTGACCATAATAGTTTAACTCATTATCAGTATAAACTATTAATTTATCAGTTGGATATAACCTATCACAAATAGGTGAGAATTTATCTGTCTTAGATTTCACTATTATCACTCCACCTACTCCTTCTTTATTCTCTCGAAGGGACTCTTCTGCTAACTTCTCATCCTCTTCACTTACCCCTTGATTTTTCCTATCTGCTCTTCTAATCTCTTCTATCTCCTCTTGATTAGCTCCAAAGTCCTTTAGAGCATCTATATAACCTTTATCATTCTCAGATACCATCTTCTGGTATCTGGTCAATTCTATTCCAAGTAAATCTGCTATTTGTTCAATAGATGATTCTTTATTAATGTTTTCATTATGGTGGTCTACTTCTATATAATCATTTTTGACATCAATATCACCCTGTAATTCAATTCCTACTACCGTACAATTCCTATCTAATTCTTTCAGTTCTTTCTGATAATCACTCAACTTAGCTCCCCAAGATAAGTCCTTATCTAAAACATTTTTACCTTCTTCTTCAAGCATCTTCTTAATCTCTACCATCTCTAAATCTTTGCCACCCAATAAAAATATATAATTCATAATGAAATCCCCCAGTTATAATTTTTAATTACTCTTTAATATTATTATATTTTAATTGTAAATATATTATGGGCTTTTAATTAATCTATTCGTTATCCAAGAAGTTGGCAATTACTCACTTTACTCTACTAACTTTTTACCAGTACTACAATTTTATTTCGACACTTAATGGCAAATACCCTTTATTTTGGATATGATTATGTTTTTTATGCAACTACTTTGCTAAGTACACAAATAAAAAAAGCACCCACAATGATTATGAGTGCTTAAACTTATTAATTTCAAACCCACCTTCTAAACTATCATACAAACTACCATCTTAGTCTACTTGCTAACTACAACTAAGGAAGGTCTTTAGTCTTTAAAGACCTGTAGGATAGTGGATTGTTGATTTAAACTATTCCAGACACCAGAAGATAGAACTTGCTACATGAGAGTGTTTCAATCCTTGTGGGCTGTCAAATACCCCTCCGTTCTAAACCACTCTCTAACCACAGCCACGGAAGGTCTTTTGATCTTTAAAGACCTGTAGAGTCTTGGACTGTTGATTTAGACTTAAATACAATACTGAAAAGTTGGCCCATGGCATCTTGTTTCAATCCTTGTGGGCTGTCAGATAAACTTCCGTCCTCAACTACTCTCCAACTACAGCCACGGAAGGTCTTTGGCTCTTTAAAGACCTGTAGGATAGCGGATTGTTGATTTAAACAGCTTAGGGTATTATATTAACTATTTGGGATGTAAAGTTTCAATCCTTATTTTAGTGGATTGTTGATTTAGACTATTACTGTTTAATTTGAAATTAACGAATACACAAATTTCAATCCTTATGGGCTGTCAAATACCCCTCCGTCCTAAACTACTCTCTAACTACAGCCACGGAAGGTCTTTTGACCTTTAAAGACCTGTAGGACAGTGGATTGTTGATTTAAACATGATAGATTCGCACAGAATGAGGACAGGTTACCTGTTTCAATCCTTGTTATCTTGGATTGTTGATTTAAACATATATAACTATATCATAAATGGGAAATTATTTCAAGTTTCAATCCTTGTGGGCTGTCAGATACTCTTCCGTCCTAAACTAATCTCTAACCACAGCCACGAAAGGTCTTTCGCTCTTTAAAGACCTACAGGATCTTGGACTGTTGATTTAAACATGGGCGGTTTTTTCTTTGGAGGTGGAAAATGAAAAAGTTTCAATCCTTGTTATCTTGGACTGTTGATTTAAACAACCAATACCAGACGGGCAAATAAGATACTTTATTCTTTCAGTTTCAATCCTTATTTTAGTAGACTGTTGATTTAAACTTTGGGCGTATCTTACCCAAGAATGGTTTAAGTTGGTGTTTCAATCCTTGTTTTAGTGGATTGTTGATTTAAACCTAGTACGAAAATTTGGCGATACGATGCCTACTTGTTTCAATCCTTGTTTTAGTGGATTGTTGATTTAAACCTTAATAGACCTAACAACCATTGTATTACTCCCAGTTTCAATCCTTGTTTTAGTGGATTGTTGATTTAAACCTGTATTATCACCATATTCACTGTTAAAACTACTATCCAGTTTCAATCCTTGTTTTAGTGGATTGTTGATTTAAACCATTTGAGACGCCCTTTTCCTCGGCTGACAGTCGAGGTTTCAATCCTTGTTTTAGTGGATTGTTGATTTAAACACCATTCTTTTATTCAACCACTTACCTGCTGTTTCTCGTTTCAATCCTTGTTTTAGTGGATTGTTGATTTAAACTTATTTTTCTTACCTAGTACAACACCTTTTTTATTGTTTCAATCCTTGTTTTAGTGGATTGTTGATTTAAACTTGGGGTGTCAAGTCTAGAACTAGCACTACTACTACGTTTCAATCCTTGTTTTAGTGGATTGTTGATTTAAACATCTGCTAGAGAAAGGTTGCAAGTGTTACAGGATTGTGTTTCAATCCTTGTTTTAGTGGATTGTTGATTTAAACAACTTTTCATATATTCAGCGATCCCACTACGAAACAGTTTCAATCCTTGTTTTAGTGGATTGTTGATTTAAACTCTATCTCTTTCAATTCTAATCTCTCTTCTGATGCCAGTTTCAATCCTTGTTTTAGTGGATTGTTGATTTAAACTCCTTTTGGAAATAATCCCTCGTACACATCATCACCGTTTCAATCCTTGTTTTAGTGGATTGTTGATTTAAACCCACAATTGTCCAAGGTGGGTGGCAGAGAAACTAAATTGGTTTCAATCCTTGTTTTAGTGGATTGTTGATTTAAACGCGAAGATGATATCAGAAAAATAGAGGAGAGCGATGTTTCAATCCTTGTTTTAGTGGATTGTTGATTTAAACGAAACAAGGCCAAAGAATATGGCTATGGTACCATTGATGTTTCAATCCTTGTTTTAGTGGATTGTTGATTTAAACCTAGAGAAAAAAGTGATTATTATTCAATTGGAGGGATGTTTCAATCCTTGTTTTAGTGGATTGTTGATTTAAACAAGATAATCGGTCAGAGGAGATTATTTTCAGTTTTTGTTTCAATCCTTGTTTTAGTGGATTGTTGATTTAAACGTGGTTAATGACTTTGCTAATGATTATATAGTAACTTGTTTCAATCCTTGTTTTAGTGGATTGTTGATTTAAACAGAGCAGACTGGGGGGTCTGCTCCTAAGGAGGTGATGTTTCAATCCTTGTTTTAGTGGATTGTTGATTTAAACTGGAGGAAGCATTAGAGTTTATATTGAGGATGATGAGGTTTCAATCCTTGTTTTAGTGGATTGTTGATTTAAACAAAATTAACCTATTACTAGATTGGACACCTCTCTTTAGTTTCAATCCTTGTTTTAGTGGATTGTTGATTTAAACAAGTTGACCCAGAGACTTATACTTTGCTTTGGAGATGTTTCAATCCTTGTTTTAGTGGATTGTTGATTTAAACCTAATCGCAATCCTCCATCTTCTAATCTCTTGGTTGTTTCAATCCTTGTTTTAGTGGATTGTTGATTTAAACAAAAGGGGAAAGAAAAAGCTAAGAAGCACCATCTTTAGTTTCAATCCTTGTTTTAGTGGATTGTTGATTTAAACTATCTGAAAATTGAAATTGACTTATATTTTTATGTCGTTTCAATCCTTGTTTTAGTGGATTGTTGATTTAAACATCTTGTTTGCACTTTTTTGTCCCTACACATTTTGGTTTCAATCCTTGTTTTAGTGGATTGTTGATTTAAACCCGTCAAGAAGAACAAACCCCATTCTACCAAGGATTCATCAACATTTCTTGATACACTAACTCACTCATTTCAGCACCGTATATTTATACAAAACAGCCCTTTTTGACCATTTTGCCGTCAAATTACACCCTTGACAAACCCTTATAAAAACTGACTTTATCAAAGTCCGTATATTTATTCACCAATAATTTTATAGCTTTTCTTAAACAACTCTACTACTATTCTACTAAAATTAACCTTTTAAGTCAATAACAATCTAAATGAATTTAATTAAATACCTTATTTAAATTCTAATTCATCACATATATCCCTAACTAACTTAGCAAGTGGTTTTTCATTTAATTTATCTTCTCTACAAATATTACCTACTAACCATTCTAAAACTTCTGCTTTATCCTTAAACAAATTTGGAAAATCTTTTAATATCTTCTCTATATACTCATCCGTATATACTTTCTTCTTCTTTATCAAATCCCCTACCTCATCTTTATGATAATTATATAACTCTTCAATCTTAAAAACCTTAGCATTTTCTTTAGCCTTTCTTACTATATCATCATTAGAACTAAGATTATCTTCTAAAACAATCTCAAGATTTCCCTTATTAAAAAAAGAATCGTAAGAATCCACTTGATAAGTAAATCTTAAATCATCCCCAAAACCCCTCTCATAAGGATTCAAATATTCATCATATGAAAATTCTGTAGTATTCTTTAAAGAAGAATTACAAAACTTACAGCTAGGTACTAAATTAAATATTGACATAGAAAGGTAAGGATATTTAGATTTAGGAAAAAAGTGATCTAAATCTGCTCTTATTTTACCGTTTTTTGAGTATAAAGTGGTAGGGTAATATGTCAAGAGAAAATTTAAACAAAAATTACCCAGTTAATTGCCTAAAATTAGGCATAGCACACCCATACCCTGTATAAATGGTTAAATTTAACAGAGCTATAGCTAGTTATAACATTAC
>NZ_KI912096.1:124334-141869 GCF_000517025.1 Halonatronum saccharophilum DSM 13868 | reverse complement strand
TTCTTAAACAACTCTACTACTATTCTACTAAAATTAACCTTTTAAGTCAAGTAAAGTTGGTTATTTAACACAAATATTACGATAACAACAATCCCTACACCTTCTCTTATAAGAAGTTCCTTTGGGATAATATCCCTTACCTACAATATTGATTATCTCCTGCAAAACACTATTCACCTCTATAAAATCTTCCTTTTTAATCTCAATTTCAACTAATTTATCCTTACTTCTAGTATAGACAAGATAAGCTCTATTAACCTCAATATCATAATTATCTTCAATTAACATCCCATACATTATAGCTTGATATCTATAAGTATTATAAATCCTCTCCTTATACTTAGCAAACTTATAATCTAAAGGAGCAGCAGTTCCATCATTTAAAAATAATATCTCATCAATTATACCGTGTATTCCATACCTCTTTGAACTTAACTTCTGCTCTATAAGTTTTCTTTCTACCCCCAGCTTCTTTCTTAAATAATCCTTATTAATCCCACTTTTTCTCTTATGTTCTTCTCTACCTAGTTGAACCTTATACCTTTGTTCTTCCTTTTGTGGTATCTTTAGATATAACATAAAATAGATAAATCTTGGACAATACATATATTCAATTACCTCAGATGGTGTAATGCTTATCCCATTTTTCATAATATCACCTACAAAAAAAGAGTTTTAATCTCATCATTTGCCATCGCCTCATCAAAGGCCTGCCCTATCAATTCAATCTTCTTAAAATCCTCTTGGCACATAGGAAACATATAAATAGAATCATCATCTAGATTAATCAAATCTTCAGAATATAATAAGAGTTCATCTGCTACAGTCTCCTCAACCTTCCCTAAAAAGACCGATTTTTGAACCCTTTTCAAACCTAATTCAATGGCTTTCTCGGAAATTTTTCTTCTCGGCTTATCTTCACTAATGTCATAAACAAACCAAACTAGCATATTATTTCCCTCCTCTAAAAAGATATTGCTTTAACCTTCAATCAACCTATTAGCTACCTTATGCAAATCAGATTGGATAGTATCATCTATTCTTATCTCACGCCCATCATATCTAATGCGCCCGTCAAAATATTGGTTCAAATTCCCAATCAATAGCTTTTTGCCTTCATCATTTAAGGTCAGCCCTCCATGGATCTTGTCAAAATGGGACTTATTAACCTCTTTCTTCCCAAAGAGCTTCATCACCACCCTATCTATATGATGGCGATAAGGTTCAATTACATCAAAGACAAAAGACTTTTTATTATAGCCATCTGTGTGTAAGATTCCAACATAAGGGTCTAAACCTGCTATAATAGTAGCCTTCTCAATCTTGGAATATAAAACTCCATAACTATAATTTAATAGACAATTGAATTCATCTTCAGCAGGTCGATAACTCCTTCCAGAGAATGTATACCTATCTGGCAAGAGATAACTTAATACACCAAAATAATTCTTACCTACATTTCCTTCATAGCCCATCAACCTATTTCTAACTATATCTATATCCCCATCTACCTTAGCTATCTTAGACCTTAATAATTTCATCTTTTTAATATACCCTTTAATATACTTTTGCTTGTCATCACTTCTTCTTGAACCCAACTCCTCTAAATGAGCTATTGAGTTATCTACCTTCTTTAATAAAAATTCCTTCACCAACTCCGTTCCCTCTTCACTCTCAGCTATCTCTAATTGTCTTCTTCTAATATAAGTAGTACTCCCTAACTTTGGATGCCATACCTTCCCCAAAGAATTACCGTATTTATCTAAAAATTGAATCTCAATATTATTATCTAAAGCCAACTTTATTGCATCTGTACTAATAGATGCTCCTGTTGTTATTAAAATAGAATCTACTTTCTTGGTAGATATCTTAGTCTTCTTCTCCTTGGTCTTTAATTCAAAGCACCCCTTGTCACGATGTAAGTAGCTGCCATAAGTATTTATAACCAACTGCATCTTATCACCTTCCTAAATCAATTCTTCTTTGATTATAGTTCCAAATCCACGAGCAGTGGCCTTTCCTAAGCCAATATTATCTGGTAAAGATACATTAGAGTAAAATTCCCCTACAAAACCTACCATCTCTTTATTTTTGAAATTGATGGTAATAGAATCTAACTTAGGAACTACTTTAATATCACCATCAACCCACCAATCAACACCTTTAGCAAAGGTCAATATATTCCCAATTAAAATTCTCTTAAAGAACCCCCTTTTCTTCTGCTGATCACTACCTTTTATCTCCCTTAAATATTTTTTATGATTTTTCTGATTTAATCCCATCCACGGAGAGTAAAATTTATATTTAAATTTAAGCATATCTAAATCTTCGACAACCTCTAAATCCTCCTCTAAGACCTCTAGCCTTCCTTCTGGTTGAATATACTCCTTGTCCTCTAAAATTAATTTGTCAATGTCAAGAAAGTTTTTAATTACAAGTTCTGCTCCTTCACTTAGACCAATAACTGTTGGCATCCCTTTAATTATCTTATATTGAATTAATGGATAAGCATACCTATAGCTACCATCCTCCTTATGATGATGAAAGAGAAGATCTTCAAACTTATTGGCGAAGAACCCCCTTAGCTTATGACCATAATTTAATGATAGCTCTTCTTCTAAATTAAATTTCAAAATTGCTTTTTTAACCTTCATTATTCTAACACCCCTTATTTTAATGGAATTTAAGATATAAATTATAAAATCATACAGCTTTGAAAAGGTTTCTTAGGCTCTTTAAGAAAACCTACTTCTTCAGAGTATAAATACTCTTTTTGATTTTCATAAGTTACATACTTTATAAATCTAAATTCTTCTATTATATGATGTTCATAATATTCTCTTAACTGATTTTGATACACACTAATCCGATACTGAGCTAATTCTTTCTTAATTAACTCCATCTGACCTATCAAGGAATTCAATCTCTTTCTATCATTTCCAACTTCCTTTAATTCATAATATAACTCTTCTAAATGCTCTATTTTAACCTCAACCTCTTCTTCTTTACAAATAATAATATCTTCCTTACCACCTTGATATTTAATTAATTCAAAATCCTTAATAGGAGTTTGACCATCTATTCCTTTAGAATAATTTAATTCACAGATAGCATTTAAAAGTTGTTTACTTTCTCTCTTTACGGATTCTCTAATTCTAGCAAAATAATCCTTACTTAAATCAATGAAATCTCTTGCACTATAACGACCTTTATCTTTCAAAATCTCTTCACAAAAATCAATCAATATTGTATCATAAACCCTCTGGCAATATGGAGAACTATTTTCCTCCTCCTTCAACTTTATTATCTTGACTTCACCTTTTCTAGCTCCTAACTCTCCATTTCTATTACACCTACCAGCTACTTGAACAATTGAATCCAATGGACCTAAATCCCTATATACCTCTTCAAAGCTTAAATCAACACCAGCCTCAATCAACTGAGTAGAAATTACAATCACTCTTTTTCCAGCTTCAATCTTTTTGTCTATTTCTTTAATTCTCTTATTTCTATCCACTGGTGTTAGATAAGTAGTCAAAGAGAATATTTCATAATCCTCAAATGAATCACTGATAATCTCAAATAAACTTAAAGCAGATTTAATAGTATTACAAACAATCAAAGCACTTCTACTATTAAATCTTTCATCAAAACATTCTATAAATTTATCTAAACTCACTTCTCTTAAATTATCTATAATCTCTAAATTTACCCTATCAAAGGTATAATCCTTAGCATATTTCTCATCATCTACCAAACTAACTACATCCTCACCTTTAATCATTTCAGGTTGAGTAGCTGTTAATAATAGGATATATGTATTAAACCTCTTAGCCAACACCTTAAGCACCATACCAACTATTCTGTAATACTTAGGAGGTATATTTTGTACCTCATCTAAAATAATAATAGAGTTGATAATATTATGAAACTTCTTCAATGAACTATTTCTATTACCTATAATGCTCTCAAATATCTGTACAAATGTTGTTACTATATTAGCAGATTCCCAAGATTCCAATAATAACTTATCTTCCATATACTTATCTAAATTTTTGGTCTCTTTACTATCATTAGCCAAATCAACATCCTTCTTCAACCTCATTGGGGTCAGATAATGATGCCTTAAAAGATACTTAGTAGAATTTTTTTGATATTTTTTACCTAAATTAAAACCTATAATCTTCTCAAAAATCTCATAGTTCTGGTCTATAATTGAAGTAAAAGGTAAACAATAGATAATTCTTCTACCATTATTATAAAAATCCTTTACCTTATTAGCAAAAGCAAAAGAAGCAAAGGTCTTTCCTATACCTGTAGGAGCAGTTAAACTATACAAATAATTCTCCTTTTTAAGTTCAGGATTATTTATTACCTCATCTAAAAATTTATTTCTCTTCTGATTAATCTTATTAGTAGGGTCAAATTTTTCAGGATTCTCCTGACGACAATTCTCAATATAATCAAGCACACTTACCTTTTCCTCAATAGCACCTTCAAAGTAACTATTATCAACCCTAGCAGCATCCTTCTTATCACTATCAATTAAAGCCGAATATAATAATTGAGTTATTAAGAACAATTCAATTGATTCATCCTTTTTATATTCCATCTCAGCTATAATATCATCAAACTTATCATCAATTAAATCATCAGCATACTGTTCACTTATCTCTTCTAACTCATCTAAAATATCACCAAAATCAATTTCAAATCCATCCAATAACTTATCATAAATCTTCTCAACTATATCTAGACTATTAGCTTTAATATCATCTAATTGCTCCTTAATATCATCAAAGTTTCTGTCTATATCCTCTAAAGGAGATTCTAAATTGCCATGGTGCTTCTTAATTATCATATATGCCATTAGTGAAATTACTTTATCTCCATAATACTTATCCACTAAAAGATATCCAAAAAAGGCTGAAATCAGCCCATGATGAGAGAGTTTATTTTCCACTCCTTTTATCAAATAATCTTGAAAATAGCTAGTTGCCTTTCCAAAATCATGGGCTATTCCTACTAAATAACTAATCTCAGCCAATCTATCTTCATCAATTAAAGATAGCTCTAACTCTTTATTTTCAATCTTTTCTTTACTATTATCTGCAACATTCTTTAAGTGAACATATAAGGTCTTTTTACTCTTTTCATCACCCTTTGTATAGTGAGAATATAACTTATCCATCTTTAATCCCTCACAATCTCTGTGAAAAAGCTTATATAACTCTCCTCTACCTTCAATACTTCATTAAAAACGCCATTTATACTATTCCCCTCTTCTTCAAAGCAGACCTTAACCATCTTTTTAGGCTCTCGTCCTACTTTAACTTTCTTAAAAGAAGCAGTCATATTATCAACAGTCAACCTAGCATAATCATCTACATCCAATTGTTTAATATTATCCTTAAAGGTCAAGGTATCTATCTTTCCTTCATAATCCTTTACTAAAGTAATATCTTTCTTTTCAATCACCTTAGCAAACTCAGCATTAGCTCTAAACTGTCTCTGCCCTAAAAATAAGCCATATCCTAAATTATCTTTTTTAATTTTATCTTCTAATCTCTCCATTAACTCAATATCCTCATGAGTAAAGAAGACTTGATATTCAATAACATCATCTTTAGGAACTAATAGCTCTAATCTAACCTGAGTATAATTACCATCCTCTTTCAGATAATTCATACATTCAAAATGAGGGACTCCTTCTTTAATAACCTTAACTCCAAACTTTGCCTCATCAGGAGTAAAAATATCATAATAACTATCCCGAGAATACTCTAAAATAGAAGCAACCATCCCCATTAAAACTGTTCTAGGTGGAATTCTATAGGTCAAAGAACTCTTATTACTATAAAACTTCTTAAAATGAGCAAACTTCCCCCTGATATTAAAAACTAGGACTCTCTTTATATCCATAACAACAACTCCTAATTTTAATAGTTTAACTCTTTTTTAACTATATCATCTGCTAATTGATCCAATCCATTGTTTTTAAACTCTACTTTACCATCTATCCAATAATGAACTGTGCTAACCTTATCCTTGTTATCGTTTAAATAAGTAACTAATTCATCTATATCAACTTCACATTGATTAATCTCCCTTACCTCTATTTCAGCTACTTTATAATCCAATTTAATATACTCTCTTAAATCATTTAGATAAGATTGATTATCCTTTAATTCTACCCTTAAATAAAACCTTGGGGTCTGCCCAATCTTAGAACGTGTTCTATTTAAAGGAATAGCTTTAACCATAGCTTCATCTAATAATTTAATATCATTAGCAGTTAAATTAGTATCTTGAGCAGCTAATCCACTAATACCACCACTAAAAGCAATAAAAGAGTATTTAACCCGATAATCCTTACCAACACCTTCACCAGAGCTAAAACTAGAAGTTATCGTCTTTGTATCCTGTAACTCCACTCTATTCAAAGAATAACCCCAATTAAATTGAACTGGACCAGTTAAATGATCTGCTGTTTCTGTTGCTGTTACAGCTCCAAATAACCTTACCCCAATTAAATCTAAAATATTTTCCTTATTATCTTTTAGTTGAACAACTCTTTGTTTAGCATCTTCTGCTTTATTTGTAATAAACAATTTTTCATTTTTAACTTTCTCTAAGAAATCTCTAATATACCTTTTTAATCTAACATCACTTACTAAATTAGTTGATGTATCCCAATCCATTCTTGGTTTGTTTTCATTATCCATATCTCCATTAGGATTACATCTTTTAGCATCATATAAGAATAACATTTCTGAGTTATTTATTGTAACTTTTTGTTTTTCAGTCATTTTTATCACCTTACCCTTCATTTTTTTTATTTTCTTGATTATATTTATAACCTAAATATCTTCCAAAAGAAATACCAGAAAGGATATAAAATATAACTTCATCCTTATTTAAAGATGAAGTTTCAATACCTTGTAATCTATCTATCATTTGAGCATGTAATAATTGATATAATTTAAATAAGGATTGTTTTCCATTTCCAGTATTTGTTCTATATATTTTTAAAATTTCTGTTATATCAATAATAAATGTTTTAACCCTTCTTACAGGTAATCCATCAAAATTTAATTTGTCTAAAATAGTAGATGATTTATCTTTTTGTTCTTTAAGTACTTGATTCATTAAAACCCCTAACATAAACAACCCTTGTCGATAACTATTACCTTCATAGATATCACTATGTACTTCAAAAAATTCTTTAATATCTTTGTTTTGAATCTCAATTACACTTTGCCCCTCTTTCATTGTAAAACCTCCCTTCAATTTAGCAACTCTATTAAACCAAGACAATAAAATATTCATTCGGATAGCATCTATAATATCTATCTTTTTCTTAGAATTTAAATATTTCTTCTTAAAAATAAAATTAAACTTATTTATTAAATAATGATAATTTATTTTTCTTCCTTTTATTAAAGATTTAAATAAATTAATTAATTCTTTACGATAAATTTCAGGATCTGCTTTATTATGAGAGTGTTTATTAGGGAATAACAACCAATAAATACTATTAAATTCTGGTTTATATTTCAAATATTTATTGTATAATGGATGATTATTCAAATCATTTAATTGATTGAAAAGTTTTTCTAATTCACTATAATAGACATCGTTAATGCTATCTAATACAATAAAAGAACGTTGATCCATATACCAAAATAAAAAATCAACTTTTACATTTCTTTTCTTTACTCTTTTCAATAATTTAAAATCTTCTTTATAACTATCTCTTTTTCTAGAAAGTATACGATTGATTTTTCTAATTTCTTTCTGGTGATTTATGTTATTATTTATATCTTGGGGAATTAGATAGTAATTAAGACGACCAAATAATTGTGAAAAATAATTGTTTTCTATTTCTCCAATTCCTACCCTGATTTTTTGATAACAATTACTGCAAATTGCAAAAGATTTATATGCATTATTCTCATTTTTGTTTTCAAAAAAGTAAGGTCTACTAGTTATGTAAAACTTAGTAGGGATATCTACTTTTCCAGTTACTAATTTGATTTGATTGCAAGTACTACATAAAGCTTCATCTTGAACTTTACTTTCAGTCTTATCAAAAAATCTTTGTTGAAGAATATAATGAATCACATTAATATAATCATCTTTAAATTCTGTATTAAGTATATATTGATTATTAATCTTTAGAGAAAAAATATTTAAATACCTTTTATAATTATTTATAAATTTTTGAGGAACTCCTAATTTTTCACTAATTAATTTTTTTAAATAGTTTTGTATGTTTTTAGATTTAACTGGTTGTTCTTCTTTTAGATTTATTAATTTACTTATCTTCTTTTTCTTATTTTTCTTTTCTGCTTTCTCTAAATCTTCTTCTAAAAAGTTTAATAACTTCCCTTTTTGATTAGGTACAAATTTGCTCATTTTTAAATAAGATTTACTTGGTCTTTTTGTAGGTTTATCACTTCTTTCACTCACATAGAAGACAGATTCAATTTTTTTAAGGTAAGTTAAAAACTTATTATATTTATCTTGATTAAATTCTTTTTCTATATAATAAATTAAGTGCGGAATAGTTAACAAATGATAATACCACCTATTGCTAGTAAAAAAAGTTTTACTACTATTTCCTGATTGTAATTCAAATCCAAAAAAATCTTCCCTATTCTCTTCCCAAAGTTCTTTGCCTAGCTTAATTTCTATCTCTTCTTTCTCAGTATCAAGATTTATAATAATCTCTTTATACTTGTTACTATTTTTATCATTAGATTTTGGTTCATTTGGAACTATAGTCTGAGTTAATAAGAACTTTTTCTTCCTTTCACTAGGAGATAATCCTTCTAAAGCCTTCTCTCCTAACTCTTTAAATGAATTAATCAACCCTGCCACCCCCTCTAATAGTTATTTTAATAATAGCTCCTCTCTGTTTTATTATTCTTGAAAAGTTAAATATCACCTTCTGTTGTCAAGAAAAATACAGATTGGATATTAATATCCAATCTGTATTCATTATAACACCTATTATGGAACTATATATGTAACAAAAGAAAATAATTTAATTCTTTTCAAATATCCTCTTAGCCTCTTTTCTCACCCTATCCTTAAGCGCCAACGACTCAATAACCTCTACACTACCTCCTAGGCTGAGTATCCAGTTTACTATATCCCCCATCCCAGTCATCTGAGCAACAAAATTAATCGAATTATCCTCGTTAAAGGTTATCTGTTGCCCTTCTACCCAAATCCTCTCACTTACCTTAATAGAGATGGGGTAATCTATCTTCAACTCCACCCTAAAGCTTTCCACATCAGGAACTATCCCTACTGAACCTCCTAAATAATCCTTTAATGAGAAGTCTTTAGGCTTATCAAAACCTTCATCTAAAACCTCAAGCTCCTTTATCCTCGATAATTTAAACTGTCTTAACTGCTCTCTTAGCTCACAATGAGCCACCATATACCAAAAACCTTGGTATAGATAGATCCTATAAGGTCTAACCACCCTCTCCTTAAGCCCAGATTTCAAAGCAAAATACTTTAATTTTATCTTCTTATTATCCTTTATAGATTCTTCTATATTTATATACTTCTCCTTCTCTTCTTCTAAGTTTATATTGGGCTTAGAATTAAAGATTAAATCTCTCTTCTCCCCCTTTACCTCATCCCCCTTCAAAGTAGCCCTAACCTTATCGACAATCATCTTATACTCCTTTAGAAAGATGAAACTCTCCTGCTCCAAATACTCCTCTACACCCCTTAATACCCTCAACTCCTCTTCTAAGATGCCTAAGTCTAAGATGCTATTATCCCTACTTATATAGTAACCACCATATTTGCCTGTAGTAGAATCTATGTAGATACCTAGCTGTTCAAAGTCATTCTTATACTTTCTAACCATCCTCTTCTTAACGCCTAACTCCTTAGCCAACTCCCTGCTTTGCATCTTTCCCCTCGCTCTTAGTAATGCCAACATATTTAACATATTGATAGCTTTGCCCATAATTACCTCCCCTTGTTATTTAATGCTCCTATCAAAATATAGCCTCCTGTAAATTGTCTAAGTTAATTATACCATAATATCAATAAATAAACTGTTGATTTAGTAATTATATTCTTGAAAATAATCATCTACAACCCCAATCAAAAATATTTTGACAAGGCTAAGGTTTAATGGTATACTTATTCAAAATAGATGAATAATAATAAATCTCTTATCTGGAGCGGCGGAGGGACTGGCCCTGTGAAGCCCGGCAACCAGTAATCTATGATTACATTGGTGCTAATTCCTGCAGAGTTAATTCTGAAAGATAAGAGAAGGGTTCTATAGATAAAGACCTCTTCTCTTACAATAAGGGAAGGGGTCTTTTTAAAATTGATAGTTTAGAATTGATAATTGATAGTTAAAAGCAAGAACTATATCTCTAACAATCTTTGCTCTTTACTTTCAAAGGTCACACTCTTCGTGGTTAAATATAAACTATCAGTTCTTTACTTTAAGATCTTCCACTATCAATTATCAATTACCAACTATAAGGAAGGGGTGATTATAATTATAATTAATGATATAAAGGTAAAAACAGACAAGAATGAGGTGAAGAAACAGTTAGGTTATAAGGAGAACACAAAAACAACTCCAGAGATTGAAGAGTCTATATCAACGTTGATTGAAAAAGCCAACACCCTAATCAAAGCTCGTAGTTCTTATAAAATTCTTGATAAGATTGATTTAGACGAGAAAAATAGTTTAGTCAACTTAGGAGATGGGAAACTTAAATTCAAAAGCAAAGATATTCTAAACCTACTTCAAAATCAAGAACAAGTTGCCTTACTGACCTTGACAATTGGCAAGGGAATTGAAGAAGAGTCACTGAAACTATTTAACGAAGGCCAACTTAGTGATGCTACTATCTTAGATGCAATTGGATCTATAGCCACTCAAGAGGTTGCTAATTACTTAACCGAAATCATCAAGGAGCAAGGAATTGAGATGGGTCTACCCTATCTTACAATGAGATATAGCCCTGGTTATGGAGATTTAACCTTAGATATTCAACCTAAATTACTTAGTATATTAGATGGAGAGAAATTAGGGATAAGAACTAACTCCTCTCACCTCTTAATACCCCAAAAATCAATTACTGCTATTATAGGCTTAAGTGATAAGAAAGATGATAAAGTAGGTGGGTGTGACTTCAACTGCAAAGAATGTGATTATAATATCTGTATATATAGAAGGGAGAATTGAGTAGATGAGTAGATTATTAGAGAGATTAAAAGAAGAGATCTTAGTCTTAGATGGGGCTATGGGAACTCAGTTATATAAGAAGGGGTTAGAGGTTGGTGATTGTCCCGAGGAGCTTAACCTCACCCATCCCCAGATAATTGAAGAAATACATAGAGAATATGTTGAGGCTGGTAGTGATATTATCCAAACCAATACCTTTGGGGCAAGTAGAATCAAGTTAAATGAGTATGAATTAGGTGATAAGATAGAGGAGATTAATAAAAAAGCAGTAGAACTTGCTAGGCGAGCTGCTAAGAAAGATACTATAGTATCAGCCTCTATTGGGCCAACAGGAAAACTCTTAGAACCTATGGGTGATCTACCCTTCTCTGATGCCCTAGAGATCTTTGGTGAGCAGGCGAAGATATTAGAAGAAGCTGGAGCCGATGCCATCAGTATCGAAACTATGACAGACCTACAAGAAGCAAGAGCGGCACTAATTGGGATTAAAGAGTATACTTCCTTACCGATTATCTGCCACTTAACCTATGAACAGAATCTAAAGACTATGACAGGAACTGACCCTCTAACAGCAATTACAGTTCTTGAAGGTCTTGGAGCCGATGTAATCGGGGCCAACTGTAGTATGGGACCTGAAGGTCTTTTAAAGGTAATAAACAAAATGGGTGGAGATACCGATACTTACCTTTGTGTACAACCCAATGCTGGACTCCCCATTTTGGATGAAAATAATAATACAGTCTTCCCTATGGAAGCTAAGGAGATGGCTGGATATATAGACTCCTTTATAGAGTCTGGGGCCAACATTATCGGTGGATGCTGTGGTTCTACTCCAGAGTATATCTCTTTGGTCAAGGAAAAGGTCAAAGGGATCAAGCCAAAGAAGCGAGAGAGAAGAAAGGAGACCCAGCTAGCAAGTAGGAGTAAAAGAATCTCTATTGCCGACCACCTCCCTACTAGGATTATAGGTGAGCGAATCAACCCTACTGGTAGAAAGGAGTTATCGGCACAGTTAAAAGAAGGTGAGATGGAGATATTGGCTAAAGAAGCCCTTAAGCAAAGTGAGGCTGGAGCTGATATCCTTGATGTAAATATCGGAGTTCCTAAGATAGATCAAGTTGCCACTATGGGGTTGGCCTTAGAGAAAGTGCAGAATCTAGTGGACCTTCCAATCTCGATTGATACTACCAATGGAGAGGTTCTCGAGGCTGCTCTTCAAAAAGTAGTTGGAAAACCTTTAGTCAACTCAGTTACTGGTGAAAAAGAGTCTTTAGAAAGAGTATTACCCCTAGTCAAGAAGTATGGTGCCGCTGTCCTAGGCTTGACCTTAGATGATAATGGGATACCTAAAACAGCCCAAGGTCGCTTAGAGGTAGCCCGTAAGATTGTAAAACGGGCTGAAGATCTAGGGATCAAAAGAGAGAATATACTAATCGACACCCTAGTTCTAACGGCCAGTGCTCAGCAGGAGAGAGTTACCCATACCCTAGAAGCACTCAGGTTGATCAAAGAAGAATTAGGCGTTGCTACTGTCTTAGGTGTTAGTAATATCTCCTTTGGTCTCCCCCACCGGGAAAAGATCAACACCTCCTTCTTAGCTATGGCTATACAATCAGGGCTTAATGCCCCTATTATGGATCCTACAATAGTAACAATGAAGGATACAGTCCTGACAAGTGATCTCCTGCTTAACAAAGATCCTGGTAGCAAGAGATACCTAGAGGTCTATGGAAATAATGAGGAGAGCAAAAAAAGCAAAGCTGAAGCAAAGAAGGAAGAAAAAGATAAAAATATATTAGAAAGAATCCAAGATGATATTTTAAAAGGGTCTAAAGAAACAATTATAGACAAGATTGAAGAAGGCTTAAAGGAGTATTCGGCATTTGATATTATAAATAAAGGATTGATCCCAGGAATCAAGTCTGTTGGTGAAAAATATGATAAGGGTATCTATTTTCTCCCTCAACTGATGCTTGGAGCTGAGGCTATGCAAAAAGCCTTTGGAATCCTTAAACCGATACTCAAAGAAGAAGGCGACGAAGGCAATCTAGCCAAAATCGTCAT
This sequence comes from Halonatronum saccharophilum DSM 13868, assembly GCF_000517025.1. GTDB lineage: Bacteria > Bacillota > Halanaerobiia > Halobacteroidales > Halobacteroidaceae > Halonatronum > Halonatronum saccharophilum. The sequence goes on along the minus strand of NZ_KI912096.1, from coordinate 128,566 downwards.
TGCTACTGTCAAAGGAGATATTCATGATATTGGCAAGAATATTGTTAAGGTGATGCTAGAGAATAACGGCTTTGAGATTATTGACCTAGGCAAAGATGTTCCAAACGAAAAAATAATCTCTACTGCCTTAGATAAAAAGGCCGACATCATCTGCTTAAGCGCCCTAATGACGACTACTATGCCAAGAATGGAAGAGATCGTCACGCAATTAAAAGAAGCCAACTCCACAATTCCAGTTATGGTCGGTGGTGCTGTAGTTACTGAGGATTATGCCCAAAATATCGGCGCCCATTACTCAGCAAACGCCGTAGGAGCAGTTAAAGTAGCGAGAAAACTAGCTGGAAATTAAATAAAACTTTTAGAAAAAATTAAAAACCAGGTGAAAGCTGATAGTTAATTAAAGAAGGGAGTAGTGAGTATGTTATTAAAAGATAAGTTAAAAAACAAAGAATTTGTTATTACAGGCGAAATCACTCCACCTAAAGGGACTGATTGTAGTCATATTTTTGAAGTAGTAAAGGACTTAAAGGGTAAGGTGGATGCTGTTAATGTCTGTGATTCACCTATGGCCAAGATGAAGATGAGTTCAATCTTAGCAGGACATTTTATTCAAGAGGAGACTGGATTAGAGACCATTCCTCATATTACTTGTAGAGATAAGAATATTATTGCTTTGCAGGGAGATTTAATAGGAGCTTCTAATTTAGGGATTAAGAATATTCTTGCCATTACTGGTGATGATCCAAAGGCTGGAGATCACCCTCAAGCCAGCCCTGTCTTTGATACCAACTCTATTGGGATTATTGAAGGGGTACAGAAATTAAATAACGGTTTTGATTTTAATGATAATCCTTTAAAAGGTAATACTGATCTGGTTGTGGCTACGGCTGCTAATTTAGGGGCCAAAGACTTAGATAGCGAGATTGAAAGATTGAAAACAAAGGTTGAGGCTGGGGCCAACTTTATCCAGACCCAACCTGCCTATGACTTAGAACTTTTAAAATTATTCTTAGATAAGACTAAAGATCTTGATATTCCAATCTTAATTGGAATCCTACCTTTAACAGGCTATAAGATGGCCCAGTACCTAAATAATAAGGTGCCTGGTATCGATATCCCTGCGGATATTCTAAGTAGAATGAAAGGAAATGACCAGAAGGAAGGAATCAAGATTGCTCGAGAATTTCTAAGCCAAGCCTATGATCTAATGGATGGAATCCATATTATGTCGGCTAATCGTTCTGATGTACTCTTAGATATTCTAGAAGCTCTAGCTTAAAATAAATAAAGGGCTAACATTCTTTAAAATGATATGCTCCCCTCATAATAAACAGTTATATTATTTTAACTGTCTACTATAAGAGGAGCATATCAACTTCAATATAAAATTATATTCATTATAAAACTTAGTTTAATAACTAAAGAGTCCATCCTTATCCTCTTTAAAAAATCTGCATAAGTTAGCTTAAATACATCCTCTAATTTATCACCTAAATCAATCTCATCCTTTATTAACCTTCCGTAAACACCACAACCATCTATCTCTCTTTGAAAGATTGCTCCTTTTAATTTATTATCTTGTAAAATCAACTTTTGGTAATTATTCTTATCTTCTCTAATAAGAACTTTATAATTATTATCTGTAGCTTCTATTAAGCCATAAGTTATTGTAGATAAGCCTAAAAATCTCATTGAATTTTGATAGGAAAAGTTCAGGCGTGTTGATTAATAAAGTATGACTAGCTCACCTTGTCAAATGTAGACTTATAGAACAGATTACATAAAAAAACCTGTAATTTATAAATTACAGGTGGGTTTACCAATAGCTCTGTATAACTTAGGTAACCATATAATAGTTATACTTCACAGCTCTTTTATTGCTTGTTTGGATAAAACAACTATTTGTTTGATATAATTACCTTATACTAAACAAGATTTTAATTTTCAACATCACTAGCGTTGCATTGTTAGAAAATAACAATCAATTCTAAGGTTAATATTGATAAAACTAATTTTCAATGACATCAATATTTAATATATCAACTGATCTAACTTCTAAATATTTTAGATTAATTTACTAATACACTATTAAAAACTCAAATATAGGGTTAATTTCTACAATTAGTTATAAAACACCTATGTTTAGAGAACTGTTTTTAAAATTAATGCTCAGTTATCCATTTTTCCCAGTTAAATGTTCTGGTGACGTAGGAAAGTATAGTGTATTTTATTTTTCTAGTTAGCTTCAGTAAAGTTCCTTTGAATCTAGATTTTCTCTTAATTAGTTTTAACAATATAAATAGAATTAAAGCACTATAGATTTGAATTAAAACAGCATTTTGATTATGCCCAAAGAATCGTTTCATCTTTAAATGTTGCTTAATCCACTTAAAGAATAATTCTATTTGCCAAGGTACAGATTAAAACCTTAACCTCGTTTCATTCTCCTCTTCTCTTGATACATTTTTCTATCAGCTACAGCTATTAATTTATCAATATCTAATGGTACACCTTTTTGATATTGAGATAACCCGTAGCTTACAGATATTTTATAGGGTAGACTACCTTGCTTATTAATCTCTTCAAACTTATCTACAATTCTTTTCCAAATATTTTCTGCACCTTTTATAGAACATTTAGGGAAGATAATTAAAAACTCATCTCCCCCCATACGACAAATAGAATCTACTTCTCTTATATTGGATTCTATTGTAGTAGTAACAGTTTTTATTAACTCATCTCCAGCCAAATGACCAGAAAAATCATTTACAATCTTCAAATCATTAATATCTATAAATGCAATAGTTAAATTATAATTATCTCTTTTAGCTATTTTTATCTTTTCCTTTAAAATATTTAATCCCACTCTTCTATTATAAACCCCTGTTAGTTTATCATAAGTAGCATGTTTTTTTAAGTTTCTTTCTCTTTCTTTCTCCTTTTGAATATCCTGATGAACTCCAATCATTTTAATAGGGCTTCCATCCTCTCCTCTATGACTGACCCTTCCAATAGATGAAATCCATTTCCAACTGCCTGATTTTGTTTTTAACCTAAACTTAGCCTCATAATTATTTGTTTGACCAGTTAAGTTCTTCTTCATAGCATCTATCATTAATTCTTTATCTTGAGGATGAATTAATCTTTTTAATATTGTATCATCAACTACTAACTCTCCTCTTTTATACCCTAATATCTTGAGATATCGATCATCAACTTCAGTTTCCCCTGTTTTAATATTCCAATGCCAATAGCCTAATTTTCCTCCTTCTAAAGCTAACTCTATCTTCTCCTTCTGTAGTTCTATCTCTTTTGTCATCAAATAATTTTTTATTCTAAAATAATATCTAAAATAAGAAATGACCATTGTAGTTAAAAATAAATTTATAAACAATACAAATGATTGTCTATACATAGCTTGATCAATAGTATAATATAAATTATTTACTATAACAAATAAAATAATCAAACCAAAACTACTAATAATTAAAAACTCTCTTGGCTTAATTATAAATACAGCAGAAATTGTTATTATAATAATTATATACGTAACAAAAGAGATTATACTATTCATATCTATTGCCACTCTAATTATGGCCCATAACCATACAGAAATAATAAAAAACCTAGTAATTAAATAATGATAAGCACCTATATTCTCAAATAATCTAATTCTAGTAATAAAATTAAGTGTTATGTGAATTAACATTATAATTAATAAGATTTTATAAAGTTCCTGTATATTTTTAAAATCCAAAACAAAAATATTTATAATAGATATAAATGACATAATATAAACTGCTACAGAAATAATCTTGAAATTTTCAAAGGTTATCTGCTTATGAAATTCTTTCTTATGCTGTTGATAGTTACTTAAATTATAATAAACTAATAATGGATTCCAAAATTTCAAAACCACCTTCTTTAATTTTAAAAACATATAACCACCCTCATAATTTAAATAGTAACCTTTCTATATTATTAATTCTCTAGATTCTTCATTTCTCCAAAGATAAAAATATCCAACACTTTGCTTTATAAAAATGTTGACGCTCTGCGGGGCAAGCCCACGCAGATTCCTTATTCATAGAACCTAGCCTTTTTACAGTTAATCTCAAGGATTAAGTGTAAACTGGTCTTACAAGTTCTCCAAAGGCTTAAATTTCTGTCCGCCCAACAGTAGATATGGTTTTTATGGGTTTCACGGAAGGTTCTAGCTCTTTAGAACCTGT
>NZ_KI912096.1:111870-124234 GCF_000517025.1 Halonatronum saccharophilum DSM 13868 | reverse complement strand
TCTAGCTCTTTAGAACCTGTAGAGATATGGTTTTTATGGGTTTCACGGAAGAGTCTTGTTTTTTAAGACTCGTAGGTGTAGCCTATCTACTAGCTAATTGTAGTTGTAAACCTTGTTGCAAAATATTCTTACTAGCATTTATATCTCTATCGTGAATTGAATGACACTTGGGACATTCCCATTCACGAACACTTAATTCTTTAACCTCTTTATTTTGGTATCCACATTCGCCACAAAGTTGACTTGAAAAAAAGAATGTGTCAATTTTAATTAATTCTCTACAATACCATTGGGCTTTATAGTTTAAATAGTCAACGAATTTAGACCAAGATACATCAGAAATACTTTTTGCTAGTCTAGAATTTTTAAGCATATTCTTAACTTTTAGACTTTCAACTACTATCGTTTGATTTTCACGAATTAATTTAGTTGAAAGTTTATGTAAGAAGTCTTTTCTAATATTAGCTACTTTCTCGTGTACTTTAGCGGATGGTTTTACACGAAGAGTAATTGAACTATATTACTCGTAGGAATTTATTCTTTACTTTATACCAATTATTTGAGCCTTCTTCTTTTTTAGCAAGTCTTTTATTTAGTCTAGCAATTTTATTTTCATATTTGGATAGAGTTCTAGGATTAGAAACCACTTCACCATTAGAAGTAATTAGAAAGTCTTTCAAGCCTAAATCTATACCAATGGCTTTATCAGTTTTTGAATTTAAATTTAGGAAAACCAGCCAAACCTTTAAAGAAACGCTTAAATGCTTTATCTAAATCTTTTAGAGATTGTTGTAAAGAAATGCTATCAACTTCTCTTAACCAATTATATTCTTTCTTTAGTTTAGGTAATTGTGTAGCAAATTTAGAATATGATAAGTATTTATCGTCTTTAGATTGAGCTAGGAAGTGATTAAATACAAACCTAACACAACCTATATTTTTATTTATTAATTCTTCTTGCTCTTTATTAGGTATAATTCTAAAACTATATGCTTTATCTAGAAGTTTAGTTTCCATAATTCTACCTCCTAATTAGATTTTTGATTTTGGATGTATCTCTTAATAGTATGAGAGCTTACATTTTCGATTGTGCTTACAAAGTAGCCTTTACTCCAAAGTGAACCACAACGAGCATAGAATTTCTTTAGTTTAGGATATTCTTTAAATAGTTTTATTGCAGAAATACTTTTTAAAGTCCTAACTATGTCAGTAGGTGCTACTGTTGGTTTGGATGATAGAAAAATGTGTATATAGTCTGGCATTACTTCTAATTCTAAAATTTCATATTGATATTTATTGCATACATTAGCAAGAATATTTTTTAATGATTGTTCTATATCTCCTTGTATGAGTTCAAATCTAAATTTAGGACACCATACAAGATGATATTGTACTAAGTATCTACAATGACTTAAACTTTTGTAATCGTTACTCATCGCTATCTAACTCATATTTTTCTTGTATAGCTCTACGCATTAGGTCTAAATAAGTCAATGTAGTTTCTTCTTCAACAGAGTATATTCTTGCTAAATTTTCAAGTTCATCTTTCCAGTTCTCAGGAATAGAAATGTTAATTTGAACATTTTTCATTAGTTATCCCTCCTTGCATATACATTATATCACAGTAGATTGTATATGTAAATAGGAGAAAGTAGTTTTATAGAAGTTGGGAGGGTATTATATTTTTTAAGCAATATTTAATTGCATTAAAAAATATAATACCCTCCCAAAAAAATACCCAACTACAATGCCACCTATTATCCCCAATATCAAATAAAGATAAGGAGACTCTTGCCCAAAATCTACCCCTCTAGCCTTCAAATTTTTTAAAAGAAAAAATAATACTATTAAAAGACCAAAGGAAATCATTATATCTCCCATCTAAACCCTCCCCCTTATTAGCTTATAGTTCATCTATTTAACCTATATTCTATACATTATAGATATACTTCCAATAACCTTTTTTATAGTTATAAATATACATTGAAAATATTAAAATATAATTAAATTGAAATTTAGTATTCACTTTATCCAAGATTATACTGCCATAAATTATGCTCCACTTGAGTAATATTAAATAAGTAAGTAATTTAGGAGGGGAAGATTATGATAATCTTAATCAATAAAAAAGCTTTTATCTCCTTACTCTTCTTTATACTCTTCTTTATTGGAGGTCTTTATCTCCCCTACTCTTTACGTAAAGAGTCAATCCCTACAAGTGGAAGGGATGAAATAATCAAAGAAAAGAAGATCTTAATAGATGCTGGCCATGGTGGAGTTGATGCCGGAGCCAGTCATAAAGGTGTCTTAGAGAAGGATATTAATCTAGATCTAGCTAGAAGAATGAAGAAACTTTTAGAAGAAAAAGGAGCAAAAGTTATAATGACTAGAGATAGAGATATCTCTTTATCCAAGCAAAATAGCGATTATAAAAGTCGCCAAAAAAGAGATTTAAAGACCAGAGTAGATATAATCAACAAAAATAAACCTGACCTTTTTATATCTTTACATGTCAATGCCTTTCCTGGAGAATTTAGAATTAATGGTCCAATTGTCTTCTACCAAGATATAAGAAAGGAAAATAAATACCTAGCAGAAAAAATCCAAATTAGACTAAATAACCTCAGCTTTAAAGACGTAGATATGCCCCAAAATTCGATTCGCCTTGGAGATTATTATATCTTGAATAATAGTGATTATCCTGGGGTATTAATAGAGGTAGGCTTTATAAATAAAAAAGTTGATAAAGAACTTCTGCTCAATTATGAATATAAAAACCTACTAGTCTTTTATATCTACCAAGGTATTTTAGATTACTTAAATGGTTAAAATAATTTGTATAAAATAAGGAGGGTAAAAATGGAGATAATCTATCATGATTCAGGAGGATCACACTCTGTGGCTATAGCTGCTAATCTACATCTAAATAATTTACCTATGGATAGAGTAGCGACAAAAGAAGAAGTTTTAAGCCTGCCTACCTTCGATAAAATCAAGACCAAAGATATAGGACACCTTCTTTACCAAGGTGATGATGAATTTGGCAATTCAGTCTACACTCTAGGATGTAAACGTGCCGAGAAGGTAGCTAAACCCTTAATCAAAGACACCTATAGCTTGCTAGGAGATGAAAAGAATATAAAACTAGTAGATACAAGACCTGCAATCACCCCTACTATGATGCTAGGAGGATTTCTATCTAGAGGATTAGGATTGGCCCCTATAGGAAGACCTATAGTAACCAATGGCGCCCTGAAGACCTACCCAAACATAGTCGAAATAGTAAGAAATGTAAAGAGAAATCTTCAGGTTAATTAACCCTAAGACATTTTTTATTAATAAACTAAATTCAAAACCTTTTACCTTGACTAACTTCTAATTAGATTTAATTTGAAACTTCTTTGTTTTATTCAGAATTTTTAAAAAACATAATTTCCTTAAAAATAAAAAAACTTTACTAACTACGTAGTTAGTAAAGTTTTTTCTCTAAAATTTTATTTATACCTTAAGATGTTAGCTCTCTTTTTGATTTGCCTTCTCTTTCTTTGACCAAGAATAATCCCAAAGCAAATACCGCTGCTAATAAGCCTACAACTGTAGCTAAAAGACCTTGAATACCTAAGCCTTCTGGAGCAATAATAATATAAGATACTACAACTGCTGTCATAAATGTAGCTGGAATTGTCGCTATCCAATGGAACCTATCGTGTTTAACTAGATAACTTGCTCCAGCCCAAAGAGCAACCATTGCTAGAGTCTGATTTGACCAAGCAAAATATCTCCAGATAATACTAAAGTCCATCTGAGATAGTAATATACCAATTACAAATAAAGGTATAGCCAATTTAAATCTGTTAGACTTATTACTTTGATCTAGTTTAAATATATCAGCTAAGATTAATCTAGCACTACGAAATGCAGTATCACCTGAGCTAATTGGTAAGGCTACTACACCTAGCATTGCCAAGACTCCCCCTGCTGCCCCTAACATATTATCACTAACCAGCTTAACTATACCAGCTGGACCTCCATTATTTGCCATAGCTGTTGCAAGCCCCTCCGGTCCACCAAATAAGGTCATTGCAGCTGCTGCCCAGATTAAAGCAATAACTCCCTCAGCAATCATAGCCCCATAAAAGACCCTCTTTCCGTCTTTTTCAGTCTTTAAGCAACGAGCCATTAAAGGTGATTGTGTAGCATGGAAACCACTTATAGCACCACAAGCAATAGTTACAAATAACATTGGCCAAAAGGATAACCCTTCAGGGTGGAGATTACTAAGAGTAATTTCTGGTATCTGATAATCACCTAATATTAACCCTCCAGCAATTCCTAAAGCCATCACCAATAATGATCCACCCAAAAGAGGGTAAAACTTAGCAATAATCTTATCTACTGGCAAAACTGTGGCCAAAAAGTAATAGATAATAATTACAAATAGCCAAATATTTATATTCAAATTGGTCATACTGGCCAAAAGCCCTGCAGGACCTGTCATAAATACAGTTCCTACTAGAACAAGAAGAATAATAGAAAATACTCTCATAAACTTTCTAGCTCTCTCTCCTAAATACTCTCCTACAACCTCAGAGATACTAACACCATCATTACGTACAGATATCATGCCTGATAAATAATCATGTACACCACCAGCAAAGATTGATCCTAGTACAATCCACAAAAAAGCTGCTGGTCCAAACAAGGCACCGGCTATTGCCCCAAAAATTGGTCCTAAACCTGCAATATTTAATAATTGAATTAAAAAGACCCTACCCCAAGTTATTGGAATAAAATCAACACCATCCTCTTTAAGGTATGCTGGTGTCTTCATATCAAGCTTTACATCAAAGACCTGCTCTACAAACTTACCATAAAAATAATAACCTAAAATTAATGCTACTAATGATCCAATAAATGATATCATATTCTTTCCCCCTTAAATAATATAATTTTTGTTAACTTCTTATAGGGGTTATAAAATTATCGCTAACTTAGTTAAGTATATTATAATTGAATTATTCAAAATAATCATAAAATTATTCCAAATAGCACAAATTGATGGTTAAAGAGCATTATATCATTCTTAAAATTAATTTTGAGAGAATTAATAATTGATAAAATAAAGACTACAGCATATACTGTAGTCTCCCTTAGATTTAAATTAAGGCATTTTTTAATTTAAACGTTGTTACTTACTAGTAATAAATTTTCACTTTATTACTATACGATTACAACCCAAATATTTTCTGTATAGTCTTAACTTTCGAACGACTAATTGGTATCCTCATCTGCTTTTCATCCATCATTACTACCTGATACTTGCCTTTAAACCAAGGTATGATCTCCTTTACTAAATTTAAATTGATTAAATAACTTCTATGTACTCTTAGAAATTCACACCCCTTAAGTTTCTCTTCTGCTTCTAATAAATTAAAATCAATTTGATATTCTTGATTATTGGTCTTAGCATATACATTACGCCCTTTAGTATAAATAGCCACTATATCCTTACTAAGGATTAACTTTATATTTCCTCGTTTTCCCCTAACAGGAAATTTATTTATACAAAAATCATTATCATCAACTTTTTTTGATTCTAAATTATTATCCAAAGTATCAATTAAATCCTTTAAGTTCTCTTCAAATCTAATATAGGCAGACGTTGAGTAGATTCTTTTAACCTTAGCTATAGCATCTAGTAACCTATCCTCTTCAAAGGGTTTTAATAAATAGTCAATTGCGTTTACTTCAAAGGCTTTTAAAGCATATTGATCATAAGCGGTTATAAAGATGACTATATAATTCTTAAAATAAGTTAATATCTCTTTTGCAACCTCTATTCCATTTTTACCAGGCATCTGAATATCTAAAAAGAGCAGATCTGGCTTCTCTTCTTTAATTAATTCTATAGCTTCAATTCCATCCTTAGCCTCTCCTACAAGATTTAGCTCCTCGATATCTTTTAGCATATATATAAGCTCTTTTCTAGCAGGTCTCTCATCATCAGCAACTATGAACTTTAGCTTATCTTTCATACCTACCCTCCTTTATCTTAGGGTTTAATGGTAGTTTAACTATAATCTCTGTTCCTTGATTAACTTTACTATTGACCTCTAAACCGTATTTTTTTCCATAAACTCTCTTAATTCTTTTATCTACATTACTTAAACCTATCCCCTTACCACTCTCATCATCTTCTAACAAATTTCTTAACTTATCATCACTAATACCAATCCCATCATCTAACATCTTAATAATAAAATTATCCTCTGCTCTACACCCTAAAATCCTAATTCTTCCCATTCCTTGCTTCTTTGCCAGACCATGCCTTAATGAGTTTTCTACCAAAGGCTGTAAAGTAAACCTTGGTAATTTATATTTTAAAAACTCTTTGTCTATATCCACCTCAACTTCTAAGTCATCTTCAAATCTTGCCTTCTCTATAGCAATATAATCACAAGTATCTTCTAGTTCATCTTCTAAGCTTATAAGATCGTTCTCCTCCTTAAAACTCTTTCTAAGAAGCTTAGCTAAGCTCATAAGCAACTTCCTGGCCTTATTAGGATCAGTCCTACAAAAGAAGATAATTGTATTTAAAGCATTAAATAAAAAATGTGGTCTGATTTGGGCTTGCAATGCCTTAAGTTCAGCTTCTGCTTTCAATTTAGCTTCCTTCTCTAAGCTAGAAATATGTAATTGAGTTGATAATAATTCACTAACCCCCCGGGCCAGCTCGATATCTAAATTATTAATGCCACCCTTATCTGCTTTATATAACTTTAAAATACCTATTAACTCTTCATCTTCCTTTAATGGAGTAAGTACAGCAGATTTTAAAGGACAACACTTAGCTATATCCCCCAACTCTTCTTTATTATTATTTACTAAAACCCCCTCATTCATTAAGACCTCTTTATCCGATTCAGTTAAATTAATGGGAGTACCACTGAAATAATATCCTTCTCCAAGACCACTATGGGCCAACAAAAACTTATCATCTGTTATCTCTACTGCAGATACTTCACTAACTTCTAATATAATGTCTGCCATTTTTTTAGCAGAATCAATATTTAACCCTTCCTGCGAATGACTTAAAGTTTTTCTAGCTATCTTCAAAGAACTATAAACCTCTAAAGCCTTAAGTTCTTCTTCTCTTCTTATCCCTTTATGTAATACATGTATAAATAGAGTAATACCAAAAGCATTACTTAAAACCATAGGCAAAAATATAGTCAACACCAATTTAAGAGCCTGCTCATAAGGATCGCTTAGCAGAAGCACTAGTAGCATTTCTATAACCAAAACAATTACCCCTAAAAAAAAGCTTTCCTTTAAACTAATCTTATTAAAGGGGCGGTAGTAATAAGCTATAGCACCAATTAATCCTGCTATAATAGTAGCCAAAGCACAGGGAAGAGCCGTAAAACCACCTAAAAAGTACCTATGTCCTCCTCCAATAACCCCGGCCAAAACCCCTACAACTGGACCACCCAATAAACCACCTACAATTGCTCCAATAGCCCTAATATTGGCATAAGCACCATAAATGTATGCACCTAAATATGTGCCTGAAATAGACAAAGCACCAAAAAAGAGAATCAAAAATAACTTAGTCTCTTTTTTGGCCCTTCTATTAATAAGCTGAGGAAATATCTTGGTATCAAGTACCAAAAGGTGGGCAAATAAAGCTACAACAGCCATACTTTTAATTAAACTAATTAATAATTCGATTAATAATTCATTATTTAATTCTACCATAATATATTACCCTCTTTGTGATAAAGTTGGTTCTTAACTTTAAAGCTATTTTTCACCTTCATCTAAAACTTATGTAGAGCGCATATCCTTACAGTAATTCTTCTATCTTACTCATAATCTCTTTGCCAGCCTCTCGCATCTCTTCTTTATCTAATTTACGCCCGTAATACTTTTCTAAAGTAAAAGGTTCTCCTATATTAACATTCAAATCCCCCTTAAAGGGAGCATGAGCACCTTTTAAACCTATAGGTATTATTGGCACCTCAGATTTAAGAGCTATCATCACAGCCCCACTTTTAGCTCTTCTTAACTTTCCAGGTTTACTTCTAGTTCCTTCAGGAAAGAGACCTAAAAGTTCACCTTCCTTTAGTAAACTTAACGCTCTACGAACAGCACTTAAATCTGCCCTCCCCCTCTTTACAGGAAAGGCTCCTAAAGCTCTAATTAACTTATCCTTAAAGAAGCCATCAAAGAGTTCCTCTTTGGCCATATAATTGATTTTTCTATTCAAAGCTGAACCTACAATAGGAGGATCAAAATTACTTGTATGATTAGCAACTACAATTGCTCCACCCTCTTTAGGGATATGCTCCAACCCTTTTACTTCCCAACGAGCCCCGTATTTAAATAGATTCTTCATTGTAAATGAACTAATCTTATAAAAAAACCCCATACTACACCTCCTGACAAAGATCTAAAATATGTTTAACAACGCCTTCAATATCTAGATTAGTAGTGTCGACTTTAATAGCATCCTCAGCTTCCATTAAAGGGGATATCTCTCTATTTTTATCGATGTTGTCCCTTCTTATTATCTCTTCTTTAATCTGATCTAATTTTATATCTTCACCTTTACTCTTTAATTCTTCATACCTACGTTTGGCCCTTTCTTCTACAGAAGCTGTTAAAAAGACCTTCAAATGAGCATCAGGGAGTACAACTGTTCCAATATCACGTCCATCCATAACTACTTGACCCTCCCTAGCCATCTCTCGCTGTAGTCTTACCATTTGTTCTCTAACCGCTCTTACTTTAGCCACTACAGAGACATTATTACTTACTTTATTGTCTCTAATCTCTTCATTAACATCTATATTATCTAATAGGACGATATCTTTTTCATCTACTCTCTTAAGCCTTATTCTTGTTCTCTGGGCCAACTCACCTAACTGATTATCATCATTTAAATCAACACCTTGCTGTAAAGCCTTTAAGGTTAATGCTCTGTACATAGCCCCAGTATCGATATAAAGATAATTTAACCTCTCTGCAACTATTTTAGCCACAGTACTCTTTCCTGCTCCAGCTGGTCCATCAATTGCTATAGTTAATTTCTTGTCTAATTTCATACAAATATCATTTCCCTTCTATTCTTTACTATACCCATAAGTAATTCGATAAAATCATTGTTTATCCTGCAAAATATCCTTACTTAATAGTAATAAAGCGGAGCTTTATTACTGGTGATGAGTAATCAGTGATGAGTAAAACCTTAAAAAAACAGAAACCCCTTTGTTACCTAAGACTTATAAGAGGTTTTTGAGATTTTTGACTTTACTCATTACTCTTCACTCATTACCCATTACTAGTGGCACGAAAGTGACACTTTATTACTATATAGCTTCAATATACAATAAAAAGAAGGGGCCAACGCCCCTTCTTTTTATTATCTGGAATAAAACTCTATAATTAATTGGTCGTTAATTTCAATTGGAACATCTTCTCTATTTGGTTCTCCAAGCAATTCGCCAGCAAAGTTATCCTCATCCTTTTTGATATAAGGAAGATCAAAACCTTCAACTTCTAAGAAGTTCTCTTTAAATAACTTTATTTTTCTTGATTTCTCACGTAAGGATACCTTATCTCCCACCTCGATCTTGTAGGAGGGGATATCTACCTTCTTATCATTGACCAATATATGTCCATGATTAACCATCTGCCTTGCTTGCCTTGTTGAAATAGCAAAACCTATTCTATATACTATATTATCTAAACGCAACTCTAATCTCTTTATCAAAGCTTCTCCTGGTACATCTCCACTATTCATAGCTTCCTTTACATACCTTTTGAATTGTTTCTCCATAACACCATAGTAAGCTCTTAATCTTTGCTTTTCTAATAACTGTTGTCCATAATCTGAGAGATTTCTCTTCTCTCTACTACCAATTCCCTTACCTGCTCTATCCATTGCTTTGGGGTGTCCATAAACATTCAATCCCAACCTTCTACATTCTTTAAACCTTGGTCCTCTTTTCGTTGCCAAATCTATCATATCCCCCTTTAAAATTTTTTGCCGCGATAATTACCTTTGCTTTGTATTATAACATAAAAAAGCTATTTTGCAAATGATTATTATTATCTGTTGCCTTTTTCTCTATTCCTTATTAATATAAAGATTGTTAAGAAAAATTATTCAATTTAAATTATGATTTAACCTAGCATTACTCTTTCATTATCACCAAGGTATCACAAGCTATATTATGTAATCCTTGTTTCTTCTTAGTGAAAATTATCATAAGATACCCTACCCCCAAGGTAAGGACTAATAATATATAGGAGAAGTATCTAACAGCTGATTTCACATAAGAAATTCTCTCCACTTATGTTAGTTATTTGGATACCCATTATAACCTTACCTAGTGTCCCCCTCTTAGAAGAAGCAGGCAAGATGATGAAGTAAAGGAGATTTATTATATACACTATATTATTGACAAAAACTTCAATTACAAAAGAATTAAAGGTTATTAAGCCTATGCCATAGGTAAAACCAATCATTATAGATAAATCAATAAAAGCTGCTATAATCCTTCTCCAAAAATGAGCATATTTAATTTGTATATCTTCTTATGTTAATAACTTTTCTTTATATCTATGTTTTTTAATATTATTCAATCTCATACCTCCAATTTATCTTACTTACAATACTAAAACAATCTGCCTCAATAATAGAATCGTCAGAAAGCAGATATAAGTAATCTTGTACTTAACATTGACCGTCTTCTCCATATTCCCGATAAGACCACTAACTAAGAGGCCTGCCGTGAAGAATACAAAGATTAATTCCAAACCAATACCAAGAAGATACATCAATACCCCTATTACAAGAACCCCCGGCATTAATAGCTTTTCTCCTATTGAGATAGAAACCTCTTTTCCATCCATTACCTGATTCATATATATAATTAGTAATACGAAAGCAAAGGTCAATACTTGCCTGAAGAACTCTCCTAAGAATAATGACACTAGTAAAATGACTATTTAAGAAACTTAAAAAGGAACTATAGAATAACAACTCTATAGTTCCTTCTTTGCTCTTGATTTTAACTATAAGTTATCTCTTTAAATCCTGCTTATCTATACACCCTTATAATAGACCCTAACCAAAATGCTATATATTTTAATCCCGCTCTGGTTATATCAACACTAATAAGAATGATTGAAAATTTAATCATAAATTTAAATCCATACTTCAACATATCAAAAATTCTTCTCTCAGGACCCTTATCCTTCCTCAAAGAAACCCCAAGCTTAAATATAGTATAAACACAACCAATGACCAAAATTACAGCAATTAAAAATGTTAACAGACTCCCTAACTTCTCATCTAATACCCAAAATGGATCAATTAAATGATTCAGCTCTAAGGAAGTATTCTCTATTATGTGAAGTTGTAATGATATACTTAATATAATATAAATTACTGCAGTAAAAATTATTACTATAAGGTCATAATTTTTAAAAATAAACTTTAATATTTTATTGTCCTTCATTTAACTCCTCCTAATCAAATCAATACTTTCACTAATATCAATCCTCATTAAAGGCAGCTATTATTGCTCTTCTAGTTGTATATCCTCCTGGCTGAGGAAAGCAATCTGCATTATTGATGGTGTATCTATCATTTCCTAAATATTCAAAGTGCAAAGTATATGGGTCCCCCTCCGATTCTTTCCCTGCTATACTATGCCTTTCAACAACTGTAAGCTCTAAATCTCCATTGGAATGCTGAGTTAATTTTCTATTAAATTGAACCCAATCTCCTACATGTTCGTAAGGATTTTTAATCCCTACTGATATATCTCCTCCAGATAGTTGCTCAACAGTCCTTTCTTTATTTTAAATTATATATTGATAAACACTTACGAAAAAACTCCATGTGTTTTTGACTATATATACTAAGAAAGCAAAAGTTATATTACCAGTAATAACAAAACCTAAAAAATTGATTATATATTGTAGACTATATTTTAAAACATCAACCAGATTTCTATCAAGTTCTATTTTATATATAAACTTTCCTGTTTTATAGATCATATACCCTCCACTAAGGATTAAAGGAATAGAGATAAAGAATGTCAATAAAGTTCCTAAT
The DNA here is from genome assembly GCF_000517025.1 of Halonatronum saccharophilum DSM 13868. Classification (GTDB taxonomy): domain Bacteria; phylum Bacillota; class Halanaerobiia; order Halobacteroidales; family Halobacteroidaceae; genus Halonatronum; species Halonatronum saccharophilum. Next base: position 112,104 of record NZ_KI912096.1, on the reverse strand, counting down.
TTACCTTCCAATAGCAGAACCAAGTCATTTGAACTCATTAAATATAAAGAGGTTTTCTCAAATGTATACATCTCTATCCACACCTTTATAACTCCAGAAATAATAAACGCCATTAAAAATAATACTACTTTATAGAATTTTAAAATAAATTTTATAACTTTATCTTTATCAATTTCCACCTTCTATTCTTCCCTTTAAAAATCTTAGCTGAGGATATCCCTCACCATCAATAGT
>NZ_KI912096.1:105360-111770 GCF_000517025.1 Halonatronum saccharophilum DSM 13868 | reverse complement strand
TATTCCTACTCAGGAAGGTTGGCTTTACCTTGCTGTCATAATAGATCTATATTCTCGTAAAGTTGTTGGTTGGTCAATGGATAGCACAATGAAAAAGAATCTTGTAATAAATGCTCTTAATATGGCTCTAAACAATCGCCAGGTCTCAAGAGGACTTATATTTCATTCAGATCGAGGAAGTCAGTACGCTAGTATAGAATTTCAAGAACTATTAATTGAAAATGGATTTAAATCATCAATGAGTCGTAAGGGTAATTGCTGGGATAATGCAGTGTCAGAAAGCTTTTTTGGAACATTGAAAACAGAATTAATTCATCATAATAACTATATAACAAGAGCTCAAGCAAGAAGAGATATATTTGAATATATTGAAGTCTTTTACAATAGATTTAGAATGCACTCGACTTTAAATTATAAAAGTCCAGAAAAATACGAAAACGAGAGAAAAGCCACTAAACTTAGTGTCTAATTTAATGGGGGAACCTCATTAATTCATTCAAAAATCCTCAACTTCTTCATTGGTTTTACTTGTGAAAGCAGCATATATTTTCTCCCTAGTTCCCCAAAACGATCCTCCTATATTTAAATTAAAATTGTACACTTTAGGCTTTATTAACCTAATCCACCTTCCTACAAACTCTCTATTAACAATTTCTCCTACAAACGTAGCAACCTCATTGCCTTCTTCATCTAGTTCAACTAATTTAAGTATTTTATCTTTAGTTACTTTACCTACTAATTTTATCTTACCCTGATATCTTGTATAAAAGTAATTCCCTACTAACTCTTCATCATTATCATAGTACAATATCATATTTATTTTATATTTATTATCAATAGCTCCTTCAAGACGATTGTATTGATTTAGATAAAAAACATCTCCCAGAAGATTTTGAGCTAAAACTACTTCATTGTTATTTAGCTTTGTTAGACATAGAAATATCAGAATTACTATTATTGATTTAATATTTAACTTCATCTAAATTCCTCCTTAGAAAAGAATCCTTTTAATATATTTTTATTGTTGCACTTAATATTTTAATTCATCATATATTAAAAAGATTCTTTAATATATATTAATACCTAAATTATCTATATTTTCTAGTATAATCTCCATCAAAAAACATCTCTAACTCATCTGCCCTGCGTCTAATTAGTCCATCAGAGACTTCTCCACTAGATATTCTATATTCTGCCCATTCTTCTGCCATCCCTTCAAAATCTCCTGCATTTAATTTTGCGATTGTTTGAGATCCATGAATTCCCCCATTCGACACATGACCAGTTCCTACATTAAATATTAAACTAACTAAAGCATCTTGTTGGTTTTGAGTTAAGTCAATCGTTACATTTCTTTCTATATAGTTCTCTGCTATTTCAAGGTCTTTTCTTAATAATTCCTCAGCCTCTTCTTTAGTAATAGGCTCATCAAAGGATTCACCTGGACGAATTAAATGCCCATAACCTATTGTCATATAACCATATCCATCATCATATGCTTCAGGAGCATATAATCCATCTTCTGCTCGATGTTCCTCTTTAGCTTGTTCATAGTCTTGCAGAAAAACAATTCCTTCATTACTCATTCCTGAAGAATCTGTTGTTGAACCTTCTGGCAACTCTAAATCTGGCACATCTAATTCAAAATTATCATCTTTATCTTCTGGTTCATAAAAAGGAAAATCATCTGAATTTGACTCTTCTAAAACGTTCATTGTTTCATCTCCAACTATGCCATCTACTGATAAACCTTGTTCTTCTTGAAATTGCTTTACAACATCTTCTGTCTGTGGTCCATATTTACCATCAACTTCTATGTCATATCCTAAATCCTTTAGTTTTTGCTGTAATTCTCTTACCTCTTCTCCCTCACTTCCATTTCTTAATAATTTGTTATCAATTTCCGCATCTGCATTACCATTCTCTGTTTCACTTGTTCCATCAGTCCTATTACCATCATCTGTTTCGTCTACTTCTTCTGATTCGCCAGGTTCTACTGGATCTGTACCTCCACATGTCCCTGATTGTCTAAGTCCTTCTCTTATTTCTTCATCTGTCATCTTTGAATCTTTATCTTTTCGGTCTGTATCATCTGTACCTCCTGTACCCCCACTGCAACTTCCTGTTAGGCCTTCTTTTATTTCTTTATCTGTCATCCTTGAATTATTATTATTTGTACCTCCTGTACTCCCACTACATCCTCCGCTACTACTTGTTCTACTGCTAGAGCTGCTAGACCTACTAGAACCACCACAACTTCCTCCGCTAAATTGACTCCAACTCATAGTTCTGCCACTACATGAACCACTTCTACTTGAGCCATAATCTCCTTCTGTATAAACTATATTATGCCCCTTTAAGAAGGGTTCTGGATCTATATATCTGCCATCTTTCATAATTTCAAAATCTAAATGAGTTCCACATCCATCCTCATGATGAGAGTATACTCTACCTGTATTAGCCATTGTTCCTATCACTGTATTACTATTTACCCTATCTCCTTCAACTACATTCATAGTATCTAGATGGCTATATTTAGTTAGTAGTCCATTCCCATGATCTATTATTATTCTATTTCCTCCAAACTCAGTCTCACCACTAAAGATAACTTCACCCTGCTTTGCTGCATAGATACTATCTCCTTTATTACCATCTATACCTAAACCTTTATGGATATAGTCTCCCCTATCCTCACCAAACTGACTTAATCTTTACTAACTAAAACCTTATATTAAACTATTTCATTTAATATACTCTCAACCTTTTTCCTATTTCTTTTAGGAATAATACACCTATACTCTTCAGAACTGTCACCATTCTCAACTATTATCTTATTCTTAGCAACTTTAATCTGTTCAACTTCATCATAGCGAATCATTTTTTCTCTAATAATAATGCTTTTATCCCCAATTAGTATTAAACTATATCTAAAACGACTATAAAGACTTACTATGGTTGAAGAAATTATAATTAACAATAAATTTCCAGATAAGAAATACTGTACTTGTGTCCAAAGAAAAAATAATATTAATATCCCAGTTATTACAGTTAATAATTTATCCATTGAAAACTTATATAATACTTCTTCATATATTTTCTGGGCATTTCTAGGAAAGAGAAATAATAACTCATCTGAAAAGATTAAAACACTCATAAGAAAGGCAAAATATGGACTGAAATTATTAGTGGCTATTACCCCATCTTGGATATACATATATGATATAAAAAATGGTAATAATATAATACTTAAAAGGATCCTAAACAATCGCCAATAAAAATTGGATTTATATTTACTATTCACTCTAATCACCTCCGAAAATAAGTGAGACCACCTTTTTAAAAAAAGAAGCAATACACTTATCTAGTGATATTACTTCTTTTCTAAATATTAATCAACTAATTTATCTTATTACAATATCCCCTAACATGATCCTGTACTAGTTTCATCAGAATAATTTTCAGAATAACTTTTAGCATAATCCTCAATATTATGATTTTCATATGCTTGATCTAATAATTTTTGATATGCTTCATCGCTTATAGTATATTCATCTAATTTGTCCATTCCCTTTTCAATTACTCCTTCAATTTCATTAACTATATTATACACTGCATTTATAATCAACCCTGTATCCATTTGAGATTGAGCAGCCATATATTCAGGTGTCTTAACTATCGTCTCTGCTATCTTACTATCATTTGCTGCATCTGTTATTCCTACTATTCTAGGTAATGCACATGTTATAAGCTTAGAAGCGTTTTTACCTATATCAGGGCTTCCAGTAACAGCACTCCCCGCTCCAGTTAAAAGTAAATCCAGAACTACATATCCAGCCACTCTCTCTTTAGTGGTTAATTCTCTATCATATGACTCATTAAATCTTTCAAGACCCTCCTCAAAAAGTTTGTCTCCTGGGTTATTATTCGTCCCACCTCCATCATCAACCTTATCATCTTCGCCAGAAAACTCTTCCCAGGTTTGAGTATTTCCACTACACGAACCACTATTTATTGGGGCAGTAGAATTACTGCCCCCTCCATTACTTGTTCTCTCTTTGAACTCTTCCCATGTCACTGTACTCCCACTACAACCACCATTACTTGTTCTACTGCTAGAGCTGCTAGACCTACTAGAACCACCACAACTTCCTCCACTAAATCGACTCCAACTCATAGTTCTGCCACTACATGAACCACTTCTACTTGAGCCATAATCTCCTTCTGTATAAACTATATTATGCCCCTTTAAGAAGGGTTCTGGATCTATATATCTGCCATCTTTCATAATTTCAAAATCTAAATGAGTTCCACATCCATCCTCATGATGAGAGTATACTCTACCTGTATTACCCATTGTTCCTATCACTGTATTACTATTTACCCTATCTCCTTCAACTGCATTCATAGTATCTAGATGGCTATATTTTGTAAGTAGTCCATTTAGGAATTTTGGCTAAATATTGGCTTGTTGTAGCAGCAAAACCTACTGCATCAGAAGGATTACATTGAAACCAACTTACTATATTTAAAAATCTTCTTAGTGGCTGACAAAAGCCATAGTAATTGATAGATGCATCCCACTTATCACCCTCTAAAAAATCAATACAATCAATCCAAGACTCTCCAACCATATATGCATCTTCATTTACTGACTTAATCTCTTCTCTCATATCTCTCCAAAGTTCATAGTGTATCTGAACATCATCCAATCTTCCTAAAGCATTGGCTGCATCAAAACGCCAACCATCAATGTTAAAAGGCTCACTTAGCCATTTTTTAAGAACTGAATCATCACTTTTATACATAACATCCCTTAAAGCTTGAGAGGTATAATTTAATGTAGTAAACCTATCATCATCTAACCAGAAGTGAAGATTATTATCTTCATCGAAAAAATAATAATCTCTCTCCTTAACATCATTATTATACCCACCGACCTCTTCACCAAAAAAGACACCATTTTTATTTAACCACTTGTGTTCAATACCAGTGTGATTTATTGAAATATCAAGGATAATTCTTATCCCTTCCTTATGTAATGCATCAACTAAGCTCTTTAAAGTATCTTCATCACCCAGATAAGGGTCAATCTTAAAATAATCTATACAATCATATCTATGATTACTTATAGCATAAAATATTGGATTTAAATAAAGAGCATTTACACCAAGCTCTTTTAAATAAGGTATCTTCTCTTTTATCCCTTCTAAATCTCCACCAAAGAAATCTAAACAAAGATTCTCTTCAAAAATCCCTGGTTTTTCATCCCACATCTTCTTTTTAGGCTTATAACCATTACTCATATATCCTCTGTCTTCTTTCTTGCTAATAGCATTACCACTATAGAACCTGTCAGGGAATATGTGGTAAAAAGTGCTAGTCTTGACCCAGTCTACACTCTTATTTGTTATTATCTTAAAATTATACTCCTTAAGAATTGGATCCTTACTTAACCCAATTTTGTTATAATAATAAATCTCTCCATTATTTAAATGGATTCTAAAATAATAATGAATTCTCTTTTGCTTAACCTTTAAATTACACTTATAATAATTAAAAAATTCACCTGTGCTGTAATTAGTTACAATGATATTTTCATCTCCATTGCGTACATAACAAAGTATAACACTTTTTATTGGCGCTCCTTTTAATACTCTAAATAAAATTTCAACCTTCTCACCCAAGTCAGGGTTTGGGTTATTGACAAAATTTTTAGATACATCAGAAAAGATACTATCTTCCCAGCTTATTTTAACCATTATCTATCCTCCTTTCTCATCTTAGTAGTTCGGTCAATTTAATTTTATATAGTATCTCCTTCTATACTTATTACTTTGTATATAAAAAACCCACCAAAAAAAGAATAATTTCTTTTGGTGGGTTTGCCATTAGCTCTACATAACTCAAGGCAACCAAATTAACAAGTTATGCTTCTTCACTCTAATATATATCCAGTTTGATATAATAACATTGTTATGACTAATTTGTTTTTTGTGTTAAATATATCCTTTTTATATTATAACATATTTATAATCATTTTCCAACTGTAAAATATATTTTTCTTAAATAATGAAAATTGCAATATAAAATGCACAGCCTTTATGGAAAAAAACACCTCATATGATGTGTTTATTTATGCTACATTTAAACCTATTTCAAATATATTATTAGAACTTTTAAAACCAAACATCTTCCTAGGATAATTATTAATCCATTTTTCAATTCTTTTAATTTGATTTCTACTAAGATTCTTAAAGCTACTTCCTTTTGGCAAAAACCTTCTAATCATTTTATTTAAGTTCTCATTACTCCCTCTTTGCCAAGAAGAGTAAGCATCAGCATAATATTGCTTTGTCCTTGGAATTTTACTTCCTGTAAAAGAAGTCTCTATTCCTGTATAGTTATAAAAT
>NZ_KI912096.1:62251-105260 GCF_000517025.1 Halonatronum saccharophilum DSM 13868 | reverse complement strand
CACCTGTGCTGTAATTAGTTACAATGATATTTTCATCTCCATTGCGTACATAACAAAGTATAACACTTTTTATTGGCGCTCCTTTTAATACTCTAAATAAAATTTCAACCTTCTCACCCAAGTCAGGGTTTGGGTTATTGACAAAATTTTTAGATACATCAGAAAAGATACTATCTTCCCAGCTTATTTTAACCATTATCTATCCTCCTTTCTCATCTTAGTAGTTCGGTCAATTTAATTTTATATAGTATCTCCTTCTATACTTATTACTTTGTATATAAAAAACCCACCAAAAAAAGAATAATTTCTTTTGGTGGGTTTGCCATTAGCTCTACATAACTCAAGGCAACCAAATTAACAAGTTATGCTTCTTCACTCTAATATATATCCAGTTTGATATAATAACATTGTTATGACTAATTTGTTTTTTGTGTTAAATATATCCTTTTTATATTATAACATATTTATAATCATTTTCCAACTGTAAAATATATTTTTCTTAAATAATGAAAATTGCAATATAAAATGCACAGCCTTTATGGAAAAAAACACCTCATATGATGTGTTTATTTATGCTACATTTAAACCTATTTCAAATATATTATTAGAACTTTTAAAACCAAACATCTTCCTAGGATAATTATTAATCCATTTTTCAATTCTTTTAATTTGATTTCTACTAAGATTCTTAAAGCTACTTCCTTTTGGCAAAAACCTTCTAATCATTTTATTTAAGTTCTCATTACTCCCTCTTTGCCAAGAAGAGTAAGCATCAGCATAATATTGCTTTGTCCTTGGAATTTACTTCTTGTAAAGAAGTCTCTATTCCTGTATAGTTATAAAATTCTTTCCCATTATCAGTTGTAATAGTCTTGAACAATTCTCTAAACTTCTTTACTCCTATTCTTCTTTCTATTCGATCCAGACCTCTTATTACAGCTTCCTGCGTCTTATTAGGTATAATCTCTATTATTTCTTTTCTACTATACCTCTCCGTTAGAACTAATAAGAAAGGCTCTCCTTTTCCCTTTCTACCCTCTACTAGATCCATTTCCCAATGACCTACTTCTAACCTCTCATCAGCTGCTTTAGGCCTATCTGATATTCTTCTACCTTCTTTACGTCTTTTAGTTGATTCTTTTTCTTTCTTCTTTGTCTTTTTAGACTTTTTATAATTACCATAGGTCAACTCTTCTCTACTTACAAATAGGATGCCTTTATCTATATAATTATAGATAGTCTTCCAATGTAATTCTATTTCAAAATCTTCACTATTTTTTATCATATCTGCAATTACTTCTGGAGAATACTTATCTTTGATTTTTTCCTCTATAAACTCAGCTAACCTGTGATCTTTACCTATTTTTATTTTAGCTCCTTTAGCTGTAGCATTTTGATCATATACCTTTTGAGCCTTTAATGCATCATATTCTATTCTAATTGTATAGTCCCAATTTAATAGCTCTATTTTGCCTTTTTTAACCTCTCTGCTTATTGTAGTTCTATGTCTACCTAACTCTTGTGCAATCTCTTTGGGAGACTTGTTTTGTTGATTATACAAGTGTTCTATTACTTTTCTATCTTCCCATTTTAAGTGTTCACCTTTGTTCTCATTTGTGTTATAATTATCTTGGCACATATCAATACCTCACTTTATGTTATTTGTGGTTATTTAACATTATATATGAGGTATTCATATGTGTCATTTATTTTTTGCACTATCCGTGCATTTAATTATACAATGTTCCTTTTTCTTAAATAACACCTTATAGTGATATAGTTGCACTTTTGTGCCACTATATCACTATAAACCTACACTAAAAAACAAAAGAGACCCTGTTGGGTCTCTTTTTTCATCTATTCAGCAAATCTGTGGTTTCCTATATCAATTAGTGTTGGTCTAGTCTCTAACCACCATAAGGTTCTAGCTGTCCTTGGATTGTAGAAATATAATGCACCAAGAGATGGATCACTTCCATATAAAGCTTCTTTAGCTGCTTTAAATGAAGTCTCATTTGGCGTTAAGTTTATCTGACCATCATCAACAGCAGAGAATTGGCCCTTTTGATAAACAACATCATAGATATTATTAGGAAATTCATCGCTTAAGACCCGATTAATTATCACTGCAGCTACAGCCACCTGCCCTTCATAGGGCTCCCCTCTAGCTTCACCATGAACTGCCCTAGCCAAAACATTCAAATCAGAGCTACTGTAATCAATTCTTGCTCCCCTTCTAGAAGAACTCCTATTACCTGAACTACTAAAACGATTAGCAAAGTACATCAAAAGAAGGGCAACGGCAACACCTTTATATACAGTCTTATCTTCTAAATCTTCTGCATAGGCTATATGCTTATAAGGCGAATTAAAAGAAGCTAAATAAGGAAAAAGTAATAAAAAAATCAAAGTCAAAGAAATTACTCTAAAGGATTTCTTCATCTTACTTACCCTCTTTCTAATTATTTAATAATAACAGAGTAGATACTATCCATCCTCCAGTTAACCAAAAGATCCTATTATTTAACTTCTCTACATCTTCTTGACTACCTGATCTATTCTCCAAATTATTAACTCTAGATTGTAACTCTATATTATTATTCTTTAATTCATTTAATTCTACTTCTAACTTAGCAATTCTAATGGCTTCATTCTCTAAACTATCTAATACTCTTTTAGCCTGTCTTTCTACACTATTAACTCTATAATTTGTATCAACAAGGTCTTCTTTAACTATAGCTTGATCCTTTTCAATCTTATCAAGGTCATCTCTTAAACTCTCATTACTTCTCATTATCTCTACTAATTCTACGCGAAACTCAGTTGCTAAATTCTTAAGAGTTAAGATATCTCCCTCTTCTGCTACGAATCTTCCTCCTTCGATATCACGTAGTATCCTAGCTACAACATTAGCCAATTCATAACGACTTACCTCATTATCACCATTAAAGTTATTATCTTGATGAAGGGACATATACCCCCTATTTACCAACTCTACCACGCTTTCATAGGCCCAGTGATCTCTTGGGAGATCCTCAATATTACTACTGGCCAAAGCTGGAGTACTAAGATTTATCAAAAATAAAGCTACTAAAATAAAACTACCTATCCTTACTCTCATATCGATCCCCCCTAGTCTTAAAACCGGTTATTTATAATTTCTATATCTATCTTACTATCTGATCCATCATACAGGTTAAGATCAACCCATTCAAAATCAAAATCTCCTTCACCCTTTATCTTAAAGTGGATATTTGCTATAATACCCTCTTGAACCTCAGTAGGCTTATCCAAGGAAGCAGAGATCCCTTCAACCAAACCTGCTTGATAATCAACACTTGGCTTATTCCAACTTAGAAGTTCTCCATTGTCAATAAAAAGCCTACCCCTTGATACATATATAGGGTCTAAGACCTCTTCATTAAATCCAAGTTCTCCTCTAAAACCATAAAATTCCTTTACATTCTTAGCCTTTACTTGAATCGTCATATAATCTCCTACTTCATACCTCTTATCTTTTAAAGGCTCTAACCTTACTTCATTGCTCAATTCAGGTATAAAAATAGTATTTCCTTCTTCAACATTACCTGCATTACTACTATCTACATAAATAGAATAAGGAAGATCACCATTTACACTCCCTACCTTTCTCAATAACCAAGGCACCTCTATAGACTCTCCTGGTTGCAAAGAACCTATATATTTATCAGATCTCTCACCTCTACTTAAAGCTAAGCCCGGTGGAAGTGCTAAATAAGTATCAACACCATAGGCTGGCGAAGCACCACGATTAATTATCATTGCTCTAGCCCTAAATATATCAGCCACTAGTGAATTATCAACTCTTCCAATTCCCTTCGGGCCAAACCATTCCACCTCTAAATTAGGCGGTCCAATGATTCCTAAGGACCTGCTTACTCTATTATCATCAGTATTCTCTGCACTTGCTCTAACTTGATACTCGACCTCACTCTTTGCTACTCCTTCAGGTTGTACCTCCCACATTACCTGAGCTGTTCCTCCAGCTTCTAAATCTCCAATAGATATTCTCTTAGATGGAGAGTTCAACTTAAGACCTTCTGGAAGATCTAAGTCAATATTTACATCTTTAGCAGTAATATTGGCTGTATTTTGAATGTAAGCAACAATCTGAACCTGATTACCACGTTCATCTACTACAACTTCAGCAGGTGAAGTAACACCTAAAGATAATATTCCTGGAACCAAAGTGATTCCACCAAGACCATAGTCAGTAGTATACCTCCTACTCTCACCTGGCTTTAATGGCTCTTCATCCCAAAATAGTGCCATAGCACTATCAAGTTCAAATTCCCCTTTTCTAATAAACTCTCTTCCTGGATTAAAATCAAATTCCCATGCCTCATCAGCCAAACTACCCCAATTTGAAAAGTACATCTTATCAGGTGTAGTTAAGCCTGGTCCAATAACAGTCCCTTGGGCCATTACCTTAGGATTACTCAATTGATCAAAGGCTTGCCAAAAAACTGGCATATCGTCCTTAGAGTATAATTTATCGCCTGTTACTGCTTCATCACCAACTCTAAAAGGAGCACCATCATTCTCCCCTAACATAGTATCAATCATAGCTCTTACTCCAACATCTCTAAGCTCTTGGCCCTTATTCTCAACTCTATATTCAATCTGTACTGTATCTGGTAAACCAGTAGTAGTACTTTGGACAAATGAAAGTACCTGTTCAACTAAGATATCATCAAACCTATATTTAGTTGAAATGCTATCGTCCTTTATCCTTGGATCTTCTACAACTTTTCCATAACTGCCAGACTTACCAGCTCTTTTGTCAGTCTCACCACCAAAGATATAGTTCTCACCATCAATTCTGATTGTAGTATAAGAACTCCAAGGGTAAGGATATCCATATAGTAATGGTTTATTATTATCATCACTTCTTATAGGATCTCCCCCTGTAACATTAATACCGAATCGTCCATTATTAAGTTCATTTTGATTAACAATAATCTCTACATATTCATTTTTCAACTGCAAGTTACCATATTCGTCTGTATTAGCATAGACAAGAGAAGAAACAAGAACGATCATCACTAATACTAACAAAAGACTAAATTTCAACTTCCAATTCATCTATTAACACCTCATTCCTCAAAAGAGAGATCTAAATACTTAACATCAACGTGATTTCTATCCTCAAAGGTGACCAGTAAGCGAATACTATAGTCAGAGTTATAAGGCTCAAACTCCCAACCTCTTTCAACAGTAAGCTTTGCTACATTATCAAGATTCTGATTTTGAGAAGATTCTACAATATCTACTCCTTGAATACTACCATCTGCACTAACTCTAACCAATAACTCCACTTCACCCTCTACTCCAGCATTTGCTGCATTTTTAGGGTAACTTGGAATTATATTAGAAAAGATCATATCTTGTGCTACTGGAGGTGGTGGAGGATCCTCTTTAGCTTCTTCTTTAACCTCTTCACCTTCTACTTCTTCACCCTCTTTGATCTCTTCATTTTCCTCTTTGGTAGAATCTTTTTCTTTCTGCTTCTCTTCACCTTCACCTTCTGAGACCTTAACCTCTTCTGTGCTATCTTCACTTGTCAATATATCTTCAGACTCTTCCTCTTGATCTTCGTCTATAGTAGGCTCATCAGGGATATCTTCAGCTTCATCTTCTATGATTTTTTCCTCTGAACCAACCTCTTCTTGTACAACTTCTTGCTCACTCTCTTCTTCTAACTCTCCAGCAACCTCTTCAATCTCATCTTTAGGTTCTTCTTGTAACTCTTCTAAGTCACCTTCTTTAAGATCTTCTTCTAACTCTTCTTCTTCATCCTCTTCTACCTCATCTACCACTTCTTCATCAACCTTAGTAGAGTAATCAGACTCATCAATAACTTCCTCTTCTAAATGAATTAAATTCAACTGACTTACTTTATCAGTAGGCTGACTTTGAAAAGCTGGCTGAATACCAGCAGTTATAGTTGAGAATAAGAAGAGAATTACTAAGTGGATTAATAAAGAAGAAAATAGATATTTGAAAAATTTCCCTCTAGATCCATTGTCATTTTTCATATTATCACCTAATTTAAACTTTCTTTGTCGGCTGCTAAAGCTAATCGATAACCACCCATATCTCTTACAATATCCATAACTTTAACTATGCTCTCATATTTTACATCATTATCACCTTTGATAATGAATAAGGCATCAGGACTATCATTAATATACTTACTTATTTCAAACTCTAAGTATCTCATCTCTACTTTCTCATCATCTAAATAAACCTCACCATTACTATCAATTGTTATGTTAACCTGCAAATCTTCTTCTTGCTCAGTTACAGTCCTTGCTGTAGGCAAATTAATCTCCAAACCAGTTGGACTTACCTTAAAGGTAGTAAATAGCATAAAGAATACTAAAAGAAAGAATATAACATCAATCATCGGTAATATTTGAATATTAGGGGTTCTCTTTAAGTTAGATTTGAACATTCTGATCACCTTGACTTAGAAGATCCGCCAAATCTACAAACCAAGTATTGATCTCCTTTACTCTATCATTAACTAAACTAACCAAGTAACTATACATTAGCATAGTAGGAATAGCTACTATCAAACCAACTGCTGTACTGATTAGTGCTTGGGAGATACCAACACTTAAAGCACTAGGTGATGCCATACCTTGAGCACCTGCCAAAATATTAAAACTATCTATTATTCCTAAAACAGTACCTAAAAGTCCTAGCAATGGTGCAATTGTAGCAATTACATCCAAAACATTAAGACCTTTCTCCATCTTTTTAACCTCATTTTGACCTATCAACTCTAAATTACTTCTAATCTCACTCTTTTCCTTACCATAATACTTCATGCCTTCTCTTAAAATACCAGCAACTGGCCCTCTCTCTTCTTCAATAATTGCTTTAGCTTCAACAAATTTACCACTATCCATCTTCAACTTAGCCTTTTTAATCAACTTGAAATTATTTGCTTTAGCCTTCTTTAAATAAATAAACCTTTCTAAAGCAACTGCAAGACTAATAACTGAACAGATTACTAGAGGTATGACTGTAACTCCACCTGATTTTAAAATTTCTAACATAAGTTCTCCTCCTCTTTGTTGTGAATTTTTCTTTTTATAATCTAATAATTTGCAACTAGAGTATGTCCCAAGTTAAATTAAAAGATCAATCCATCTGAAAACATCTTTACTTCAACAACGAATCTTATGAGTAATATTGACTTTAGATTTTAATTGAAATTTAAAGATCAAATTCTAAAAATTATCAACTATAATTACTTAGCCACAAATCAAAACTATTTTTAAACTTTATAATTTATTTTTAAGCTTTTATTAGTTTAGATTCGTGGCAGAAGATCTTTTAAGTTATTTTTTAGCAGACTTTAATTCTTCTAAGATTGAAATTGGCCCTTTGATCTTACCCATTAATATCTCTTTTTTCCTCTTTGGTCCATGACAATCTGAACCTGCTGTCATCAAGAGCTTATTCTCCCTTACAAATTCTAAATATCTCTTTATATCCCCTTTATCATGCTCTGTATGATAGACCTCTAAACCTTCAATTCCCCACTCAATCAATTTAGGAAGTAGATCATCTCTCTCCATTAAAACTGGATGAGCAAGAATGGGAACACCTCCAACCCCCTTAATTAATTGGATTGCTTCTTTAGGGGTTAGCTTCTTCCTTTCTACATAAGCTGGACAACCCTTACCTATATACTTATCAAAGGCGTCACTCCACTCTTTAACATAGCCTTTTTCTAGCATCAGTTGAGCAATATGAGGGCGACCTAAAGCAGCATCTTGGGCAAGATTAGCAACATTATCAAAATCAATATCAATTCCCACTTCATTTAGCTTTTGGACAATATTCTTGATTCTATTATATCTAGCCTCTTGTAAAGAAATCAACTTATTTACTAATTTTTCATCTGAAAAATCGATATAATACCCTAAGATATGAATCTCTGTATTCTCATAGTCTGTATTTAACTCAATTCCAGGTACCATTTCAATCCCGTTTTCTTTAGCAAGCTCTACTCCTTCTTTTAAAGCACCTACTGTATCATGATCTGTAATAGCTATTGCACTAAAACCTAATTCTACAGCTCTTTTAACCAGCTCCTTAGGAGTAAAACTCCCATCAGAAGCAGTAGTATGTAAATGTAAATCAACGTATTTTTCAGACATATCTCCACTCCTACTCTGTTATTTTTGCATACTAAGTTTATTTTAACACAAAATCGATTACTCTACTAGTATAAAATAAGCTATGTGCTTTAAGCTAAAAACCTTAAAACCATACTAAAACTAAGCAATCTTTAAAATATACTATCTATAAACACTAATTTTATCTTTTCTCTAAATAACTACTTCTATATAATAAATAAAAAACCTCTTTCAAAAAAAGACCAACTTGCAGATAAAAACTGCTGCCAAAAATCCTACAAAATCGGCTATTAATCCTGCTACAATAGAGTGGCGACTTCTCTTAATTCCAACTGAACCAAAATAAAGAGCAGCCACATAAAAAGTAGTCTCTGTGCTTCCTTGCATAGTAGAGGCTAATCTACCTATAAAAGAATCAGGACCATATTCACTAATTAGATCACTTACAATACCCAATGATGCTGTTCCCGATAAAGGGCGAAGCAATGCTAAAGGAACGACTTCCTCAGGAATACCTAAAGCAGTAGATATAGGGGCAATTACTCCTAGTAATAGATCTAAGGCTCCAGACGCTCTAAATATAGAGATAGCCATTAGCATAGCAACCAAATAGGGTAATATCTTAACTCCAACTCCAATTCCTTCTACAGCACCTTCAGTAAAAGTATCATATACATTTACCTTTTTAGTTATTGCAGTTACTAAAATAATTGCCACTATAATTGGGATAGCCCACTGAGATATGTTATTAACCAACTCAATCATAAAAATTACCTCTCAGCTTAGCTAGTAACTTATTAGCACTTATTCCAGCTAAAGTAGAGGCTGCTGTAGCAAAGATAGTCGTTCCAATAATTTGAGTTGGACTACTAGACCCAGCTCCTACCCTCAAGGCCAAAACTGTTGTAGGAATCAAGGTTACACTAGAGGTATTTATAACTAAAAAAGTACACATAGCATTTGATGCAGATTCCTTATCTCTATTTAACTCTTGTAACTCCTTCATAGCTTTGATACCTAATGGAGTAGCCGAATTACCCAAGCCCAATAAATTAGCACTTAAATTCATAACTATCGACCCCAATGCTGGATGGTCTTTTGGTATCTCTGGAAATAAGACCCTGGCTATAGGTTTAAATAATTTAGCTAAGACTTTAGTCAATTCAGCCTCTTCAGCAATCTTCATCAATCCTAACCAAAGAGCCATTGGCCCTATTAATCTAATAACTATCTGAACACTATTTTGAGCAGATTCCAAGATTGCTATAGAGACCTCTTCCATTCTCCCATTTATAGCTCCAATTATTATTCCACCAATTATCATTATCCACCATATCTTATTTAACATATTCATCCCTCCTAATTTAATTTTATGGTCCTATTAGAAGGGATATGAAGGATGATAAAAAATAAATGTTGGCCCAATTAAATTATAACTCAAAAATAAGAATAACCCTAGCTGAGTTAACAGCTGGGGTTATTTAAGAAGAAATTATTTATTAAATAAATCTCCAAACACATCACCTAATTTTACTCCAGAACCTTCATCATCATTAACTTGCTCGGTTCTAGGAGCTGAAGTCTTTTTAGCTACTTTCTTTTTAACCTTTGGTGCTTCTTCTAACTCTTTCAGGCTTAAACCAACCCTTCTATCTCCAGGTTCTATATTAATAACCTTAGCTTCAACTTCTTGACCAACAGTTAATACGTCCTCTACTTTATCGATATGCTCTCTAGATAGTTGAGAAATATGAATTAAACCTTCTACACCAGGCTTAACTTCCATAAAGGCTCCAAAATCTACTATCTTAGTTATCTTTCCTTTAACCTTATCTCCTGCTTCACTCTCTTCAATAAATTCATCCCAAGGATCTGCTTGAATCTGCTTTAATCCCAAAGAGATTCTTTCTTTCTCAGGATTTACACCTAAGACCTTAACCTTAATTGTCTCTCCTTCTTCTAAAACTTCAGAAGGGTGTGCAATTCTTCCCCAAGAAATTTCAGATATGTGTAATAACCCTTCTACTCCTCCTAAATCTACAAAAGCACCAAAGTCTACAAGTTTTGTAATTTCACCTTCTATTTCTTGACCCTCTTCTAAAGAAGCTAGAACTTCTTTTTTCTTCTCTTCTAGCTCTTCTTCTAAGATTACCTTGTGAGAAAGAACTACATTATTATTTTCTCTTTCAACTTCAATAACCCTTAATTCTAATTTTTCTCCAACAAATTGACTTAAATCTTCTATATAGTCTACTGAAACATGAGAAGCAGGAATAAAACCTCTTAGACCGATATCAGCAACTAAGCCACCCTTTACCTCTCTTGTCACTTCTGCTTCTATAACTTCACCACTTTCAACAAGCTCTTCTACTTTTTCCCATGCTTGCTCTCTATCCACCCTCTTTTTGGATAGTATAGCTTTTCCTTCTTCATCTTCTACTTCTAAAACTAAAAGATTAACCTCATCTCCTACAGAAAGAACTTCACTTACTTCCTTTCCTGCATCACTAACTTCATTAGCAGGCACAAACCCTTCTGTTTTAGTACCTATATTAACATAAGCACCATCACTATTCACCTGCTCTACTTTTCCACTAATTACTTCATTTTTACTTAATTCAACAGCTTCAAAATTCTCTTGAACTTCTTCATTAATTTCTGTCATTCGACTTAAGACCTCCTTAATTATCCAATTAGGGGTTGATGCCCCTGCGGTAATACCCACTTTATTAATATTATTAGCAAACCAACCATTTTTTAACTCATCTGCAGATTCAATATGATAAGTTTGTACATCATTTTGACGACAGATTTGGGCTAAACGATTGGTATTAGCACTATTGTAACCACCTATAACTATCATTAAATCTACCTTTTGAGATAATCGACCCGCCTCATCCTGACGTTGACCTGTTGTAGTACAGATGGTATTATAAACTTTCAATTCTCCAACCCTTTCTAAGAGAAAGTTACTTAGCTTTTGTAATCTATCCAAAGACTGAGTAGTTTGGACGATAACTCCAACCTTTTTACAAGTATCTAACTTTGAAAAATCTGATTCATCTTCTACAACAATTGCCTTATTATCTGCATACCCTAAAATAGCTACTACTTCAGGATGATCCTTGTCTCCACTTATTACAACTTGGTATCCATCTTCTAGTAACTCTCTAGCCTTATCTTGGGCTCTTTTAACAAAAGGACAGGTTGCATTAACAACCTCTAAACCTTTATCTTCAGCTTGGTTGATTATATTTGGAGGGACACCATGTGATCTAATTATTACTGTTCCCTCTTCTATATTCTTTATCTCTTTTTCTACTCCTATCCCAACACCTTCAAGTTTTTTAACAGCCTGAGGGTTATGAATTAAAGGGCCAAGGGTATGTACTGCACCTTCCTTTTTATCACCAATCTCTAAAGCTAGATCCATAGCACGGTTAACACCAAAACAAAATCCTGCATGCTTTGCTAAGATAATCTCCATAATTGCTTCCCCTTCCAGCACAGTAGCACATCTACTACTACATCATATTATTCCCAATATAGATACAATTATTATATAAACTTCTCTCTACTTTTTTCTCCATATCTAAAAAAATTCCTCCTTAAGCTTAGAAAAAATCGAGGAATATAAGCACCAAAATTATTAACTACCCTCATTATAACAGAAAAAGCAGTAAAATTAAAGGGTTTTATAGCCTATTAATGATAATTAAACCTTAAAGTGGCAGGTGATCCAATATCAAAATTTATTATTATTATATCACCTAGAAATATATCTCTTGGAAAATTATAAACAATTCGACTTATATTAATATCAAGCTAAATAATTATGGTACCTAAGATTTTTAAAGCTAATCTAAAAATAACCTAACTCCCCTTCTCCCTCTTCTAATATGGTTCATAGCTCTAAAGTAACTCCCATTCTTATAATAATTAACACCTAAAAGAAAGTGGGTATATTCATTATCTTCAATTTCTAATGACCTCTCTAAAGTTTTATGGGCCTTATCGTAATCCTCTAACTGATGCTCTACAACTGCTAGATAATTATATGTCCAGATATTTTGATCGTCTATATAACTAAGTTCTGTAAAGACCTCCCTTGCTTTTTCATAATCCTTTACAATATAGTAAGCAAAAGCCAAATAATTACTATTTACTATATCTAAAGGATTAATTGAAAACCTTTCTTCGTATTCAGGAATAATATCTCTTAACTTCTCACGCCCTTCACTTTTATCTATAGATTGTAAGACATCCATAGAATCTTCTATTTTTCCAAAATTGGCATAAATAACAGCTAATTGATAATCTAACACTATATTCTCTTCACCTGATTCACTTCTTAAATCTTCATTAATCCTTAATGCTTCTTGCCACTGTTCTTCAAATCTACTGCTTGCAAAAGAGGTTGATGAGTATAATACCAATATAATCATAAAAAAGAATAATACTTTTCTCATATTAATCCCTCCGTAATCTATATGATTTAAATGTAATCTATACTTTAACTATACCCCGACAGAAACTACAATAGCAAGTTTTTCTTACTTAATTACATTATTCAATAGATCAGGAGCTTATACCTGCTTAATATAAAAGATAAATACAAAAACAATATTTCTTAATTCTTTGTAAGATTAATTATCTTCAAAAAGATTATCAACTAAATTTTGTGGAACTATTGTAGATATTGCATGTTTATATATCATCTGCTGTCTTTCTCCTTCTCTTACTACAAGCACAAAACTATCAAAACCTTCTATTACTGCTGATAAACAGAAACCATTAACTAAAAAGACCTTTACTTCCTCTTCTCTCTTTCTTAACTCATTTAAGAAATTATCTTGCAAGTTTATCTGCCCTTTCATTAACCTTCCTCCTTTTTTATTACTGGTAATGAGTAAAATCACAAGACATATTGAGGCTAAATTTTAATATTACTCATTACCCATTTATCAACTCAACTTTAACTTTGACCGTCTAAATCAAAGTACTCTCTACCACAGCTAGTACACTTACCTTCTTCTAAACTTCTCTTTCTTAAGATAATTGGGGTAAATAATATTCCTTCTTTTAGCCCTTCTTCCCGGCCTAATTTTCTTCCTAAAAGATAACCAAACAGCATAGAAGATAGTACGATTATTAATATTCTATAAATCATATAATTCACTCCCATCATTATCTATGAAGAAGCCATACAACTATTGGTGTAGCAAAAATAACAATTACACTTCTCTCCCAACTTATCCCTAAGGATATTACAAGAGATAAAAAAGATAATAAAACTGTCCCCCCTTTACCCAAATAATTGATAAAGTTATCCCTATTAATAAACTCTTCTAAATAATAATCTATATAATCATCTAGTAACTGTATGAAAAGCATTATTGCTAAAGAAAAGATAAACTCCTCCTTATCTAAAGCTATAAATCCTAGTCCTAACATTACTATAACCTCTTGATAAGCTTTTAATCCAGTAGGTAACTTATTTCCATCCATATCCATACCCATTCCAATTATATAACTAGCCCAAAACAGAGATACTGTCAGATAAGGATCTATCAAAGATGAAAATGTCATCAATATAAGTACATAAGGAAGAATTCCCCTCTCTAATCTCAGGACCAAGGTCTTGCGTCCATTTAATCTATCAATCTCCTGGTCTAGATAGTCGTCCATCAATTTAATTACCAAACCGGTCAAGAAGATAACCGAAAAATCATTCAATCCTTCCATATTATCCCCCTAAACATTCTCTAATAAAAACGATTTAACCTTGGTAAATCCTTCTTGATAAAGAGCTGAAATTGGAATTACTAAACGCTTATCTACTACTTTATTTAACTTAGATAATTTCTTAAACCCAAAATCTAAATCTACCTTATTGGCCAATACCTTATAACCTGCTTTATTGAATAAAAAACTATAAATTTCTTGATCAATAACCCCTAAATGGAAATCAGATTGAAATTGGCTTAAGTCTATCATATGAAGGATTATCTCAGACTCTATTAACTCTTGGAGAGTTTGAGCCATAGCCTTTCTATTTTTTATATTAATATCTCCTTCATCACTTAGACCACAACTATCAACTAAACGTATTACCTTATTATGCTTGCCAACAGGCAGGTTAAGTTTTATACTATGAATATTATCAGTCTTATGAGGATCATCTGATATTAAGGTATCGTAGGCTTGGTCTAATGTATATGTTCTAGTAGAGATAAAACCTGCTGGCTGTTTTATCATAAATTTAACCTCTTCTAAACCTAAATATCTAGCAAAATTAAGAAGAAAGGAGGTCTTCCCAACATTAGGTTGACCTATTATTAAAACCGATACCATTTTATCACCTCGCGTTATATTAATTAAGAGTTAAGAGTTAAGAATTAGACTCAAGTCTTCTCTAGTAATAGCCATTAGATCTTCTTTAGTTACTTTATCCTTCTTCATTAACCTTAAAGCTTGATTTCTAATTCCCTCCTCAATTATATTGCGTACCGTTCTAGCATTACCCTCTTCTGGGCCAACACCCTTTCTAATTGTACTTAAGATATTGTAAAGTTTTGCTTCCCCACCTTTAGTAAGCTTATACTCCCGTTCAGCTATCATCATCTTGGCTATTTCGATTAATTCTTCTAGGGAATAATCTTCAAAGTCTACTTGTATTGGGAATCGAGATCTTAAACCTGGATTGCTGCTAAGGAAGGTTTCCATCTCCTTTGGGTATCCTGCTAAGATTATAACTAGATTATCTCTTTTATCCTCCATTGCTTTTACCATAGTATCTATAGCCTCCTTACCAAAATCCCTATGACCACCTCTAGCTAAGGAGTAAGCCTCATCGATAAATAATATCCCTCCTAGAGCTTCTTTAATCACTTTCTTTGTCTTTTGGGCTGTATGGCCTATATATTCTCCTACTAAATCTCCCCTATCTACCTCTTTAAAGCCACCATCTTCTAAGACCCCTAACTCCTTAAAAAATTTTGCTAGTATTCTAGCAACTGTAGTCTTTCCGGTACCAGGATTTCCTTTAAAGATCATATGCAAGACTAAAGAATCAACCTTTAAATTCTGCCTATCTCTCTCTCTTTGTACCATAACAAAAGCCCTTAGTTGAGTCACTAATTCTTTGATTTTTTTTAATCCTATCATACTATCTAAGTCTTTTAAGATCTCCTCTATCCCTTCTTCACTTAGCTTAGAAGAATCGTGCCTGTCTAAATCCATCTCTTTAGTATCATCTGCCATCTTAAAGAATTGGGTAAGTGAGATATCACCAGCTTCAAAGCGCCTTAAAAGTTCCCTTCTCTTTATACTATTTAAGGGCATCTACAATACCCCCTTTATAACTTCTTTTATATTATATGCTTAAAGGGAAGTAAAATAGAATTGATAAAAGTAATAAAGCTGAGCTTTATTACTAGTAATTTAAACTTTAAGCTGAACATAAAAAAGGACACCCACCTTGGGTGTCCTTAGTTACAGTATTCGCATAAGGCTATAAGCTCTTTATTATCTTTAAAAACTTCTTTTTTTAGTGCTTTATTTACTAATTTGTAATCATTACAGACTTCATAACGACAACAGATATCACAGATATAAGAGGAGACTACTTCACAATAACTGTACTCTTCATGCTCTTGACTTTCACAGTTACAAATAGGACAGTTAACCTTCCCCTTTATAGCGTCATCCTTCTTTATATCCTTCACATCACTCTTATTCTTCAACCTAAGTAATAACTTGGCAATCTCTTCATTATACTTTAGCAAATTGCTCACTCCCAACTTAAGTCATAACAATCAAGTTCGATTTTAAACTAAGTCCTAAACTTATTATTAACCATTTTCTTAACCTCAATAAGAAGATTCTCAAATTCATACCTATCTACATCAAACCACTTAATACTCTTATCCCTTTTAAACCAAGTAAATTGACGCTTAGCAAAGTGGCGAGTATCCCTTTTAATTAACCTAATTGCTTCTTTTAAATCATACTCACCTTCAAAATAAGCTAATATTTCCTTATAACCAAGACCTTGCATAGATATAAGATCACGATGGTAACCTTTATTATATAATTCTCTAACCTCCTCTAGCAATCCTTCTTCTATCATTAAATCTACCCTCTTATTTATCCTTCGATATAAAGATTCTCGATCCCTTTTTAAACCTATCTTCAGTGCTTTATAACGCGGCTTTCTCTCTTGGGCCAACCTTTTGAAGTGAGTTGTAGTTTTTCCAGTCTGCTTATAAACCTCAATCCCCCGGATTACCCTTCTTAGATCATTTGGGTGGAGTTTATCTGCTAAATCTGGATCTACCTCCCTTAACTTATTATGGATATGTTGATTACCTAATTCTTTTGCCTCTTCTTCTAAGCTCTCTCTTAAGTCCCAATTAGTCTCCATCTCAGGAAAGATAAAACCTTCAATTACTGACTTAACATAAAGTCCTGTACCCCCTACAAGCATTGGTAATTTACCTTTATTATAAATTTGCGGGATCAACCCATCTACTTTTTCTTGAAAATCTGCTACACTAAACTCTTCTTTAGGATCTATTATATCTATTAGATGATGAGGAACTAACTCCTGCTCCTTCTTAGAAGCCTTAGCAGTTCCTATATCCATCCCCTTATATACCTGCATAGAATCAGCAGATATTATCTCTCCTTTTAAATCTTGGGCCAACTGCAAAGAAAGTCTAGTCTTTCCCACAGCCGTTGGCCCGACAATTGCCAATAAAGGCTCTCGCATTAATAAAAACCTCCCCTAAGTTAATTAATAGTTGAGAGTTAAAACCAAAAATAAAATCTTTTTTACCACTAATGAATACGAATAAAAAATTAAAACATCTAATCTATCTTAATTTAATAAACCTCCTATATATACACTATAATCTAATAATAATTTAAATTATATTAGTGTTAATTAGTACCTATTAGTGGTTCCAAAAAAGATTTTAACTTTTTTGATCTTTTAATTTATACTATACAATAACCTCACAACCTATTAATTCTTCATTCTAAATTTTCAACTATCAATCGTTCTAAATTTATTTCCTCTTGAATTCCTTCTCCAACTGACTTTTAGATAAGTGCATCATTACTGGCCTTCCATGAGGACAGTTGGTTACTCCATACTTTTCCATATCATCAATTAATTTATTCATCTCTTGTGAAGATAATTTATCTCCAGCCTTAATTGCACTCTTACAGGAGATTGTTATTAAAATATCTTCAATTAATTTATATCCATCAATCTCTTGGCCCTCTAACAAAGAATCTATACATTTATAAATCAACTCTTCATTATTTAAGTTAAAGAGGCCTACGGGAACTGATCTGAGTAGATAACTATTACCGCCAAACTCCTCTAAAGAAAAACCTACCTTTTGGAGTTCTTCCCCTCGCTCCTTTAGAACCTCCACTTCTTGGTGAGTAAGATCTAAAGTCAAGGGAATTAATAATTCTTGAGATCTAAGCTTTCCACCTTTAAATTCCTTGGTCAATTGCTCATACATAACCCTCTCATGGGCTGCATGCTGATCTATAATATGCATCCCATCCAAGCCTTGAGCAACTATATAACTTTGGTGTATCTGACCTATGGGAATCAAGTTAAGTTCTTGATCCTCTTTATATTCTCCCTGCTCCTCCTTGATACTTTCTTTAGGAACATTAATATCTTCAACTTTACTAACCTTAATACCCTCTTTACCTCCAGTTTTATTCACCCCAAAGAGCTTCTCTATCTTTTCTCTTCGCTCTTCTTTGCTATCTTTTGGCTTAAAGTTATCATAATTACCTCTATAAGAGCTTTTAGCTTTAGAGTAGTCTTTAGCTTCTTTAGCCTTCTTGGGAGAAGAAAGTTTCTTTTTCTTTAATTCCAATTCTCCTTGTTCTACTAGCTTTTCTTTCTTTTTAACTTGATTTTTCAGCTCTAACTTAGGAACTAGATCACTATTTCCCAAAGCTTTCCTAACACCTATCTTAACTAGATCATATACATTATCAGTACGGCTAAATTTGGCTTCTAACTTGGTAGGGTGAACATTCACATCAACAAGAATAGGATTTAACTTAAGGCTTAAGGTTACAATTGGGTATCGATTAACAGTTAATAAGGTGTGGTAGGCATCATCAACCGCTTTACTCATTAGATAACTCTTAACATACCTTCCATTGACAAAGAAAGATTGATGTTTTCTTGAAGAGCGAGTAACCTTTGGTTTAGAGACATAACCTTTCACTGACATATAATCATCTGAATAATCGATCTCTATCATCTCTTTAGCTAGATCTTTTCCATAGATATTAAAGATCACATCAATTAAATTTCCATTACCTGTAGTCTCTAATATCTTTCTCCCATTATGCTCTAGAGAAAAGGATATATTAGGATAAGCCAAGCTAAGTCGATTAATTATATCACTAATATGACCAATCTCTGTTGAAGTCTGCTTTAAGTATTTATAACGAACTGGGGTATTAAAGAAGAGATCTTTAACGCTAATGTTGGTACCTACAGGTGCACCACAGCTCTCTTCCTTTTCCACCTCTCCTCCTACAATTCTAATTTTGGACCCACTTAAGGAGCTTTTGGTTTTAGTAATTAGGGTTAGGCGAGATATTGCAGCAATACTAGACAAAGCTTCCCCTCTAAAACCAAGGGTCCTTAGAGCAAAAAGGTCGTTGGCCCTTTCTACTTTACTGGTGGCATGGCGCTCAAAGGCAAGCCTTGCATCCTCTTCATCCATCCCTTCGCCATTATCGATTATCTGAATCAGGGACTTACCACCATCTTTAACCTTGATCTCTATCCTATCACTTCCTGCATCTATTGAGTTCTCAACCAATTCCTTGACCACAGAGGCAGGCCTCTCTATCACTTCACCGGCAGCTATCTTATTAGCTACCTCCTCAGATAATAACTTTACCTTTCCCATTTTTACACCCCCTTTTGTTATCTGTTATCTGTTTTTCGCTTTTTGCTGTAGCTGGTGTAGGGCGTTCATAGCTTCTAGAGGGTTCATAGACATTATGTCTAACTCTAAGAGTTCTTCAACCACTTCATCATTAGGCTCACTAAATAAAGGTAGCTGGGCTGGAGATTCTTTTACCTTAGAAGGATCTTTTTCTACCTTCTTCTCTACAAAGCTATCCTCTTTAGCAAGTTGAAGGGTTCTCTCCTCCCCTTCTTCTAAACGGGCCAATATCTCCTTTGACCTCTCTATTACTTGATAAGGAACACCTGCTCTCTTGGCTACCTCGATTCCATAACTCTGATCGGCTCCACCTGGGACTATCTTTCTTAAAAAAACTACATCCTCTCCCTCTTCCTTAACAGCTACATTATAATTCTTGACCCCTGGGAGATTATCCTCTAGCTCTGTTAGTTCATGATAGTGGGTAGCAAAGAGAGATTTGGCCCCTATCTTCTCTTTATCGCTAATATATTCAATTACTGCCCAAGCTATACTTAGACCATCATAGGTACTGGTTCCCCTCCCTACCTCATCTAGGATAACTAAACTCTTATCACTAGCATTATTTAAGATATTTGCCACCTCATTCATCTCCACCATAAAGGTACTTTGGCCTGTACTAAGATCATCAGAGGCTCCAACTCTAGTAAATATCCGATCGACGATCCCAATCTGGGCTTTAGAGGCTGGGACAAAGCTTCCAATCTGGGCCAACAAGGTAATAAGAGCAACCTGTCTCATATAGGTAGATTTACCGGACATATTTGGCCCAGTAATAATAGAGAATCTGCTCCCTTCTCCATCTAAATAAGTATCATTAGGAACAAAGACCTCCTCTTCAATGGTCTCCTCTACAACTGGATGACGCCCACCTTCAATCTTAATTGTACCTCCATTATCAACTATAGGCTTCTTATAATTATTATTCAATGCCACCTCAGCTAAGGATATAAGCCCATCCAACTGGGCCAAGCCTTGGGCTGACCCTTGGATTCTATCAATCTCTTTACCAACTCTTTTTCTAACCTCAAGAAAAATCTTATACTCTAAATCAACGCTCTTTTCTTGGGCTTCAAAGATGAGTGACTCCTTCTCCTTTAACTCTGGAGTTATATACCTTTCGCTATTACTTAGAGTCTGCTTTCTAACATAATCTTCAGGTACTGCATCTAAATTGGCCTTGGTAACTTCGATATAATAACCATGGACCTTGTTATGTCCAACCTTAAGCGAGGAAATTCCCGTTCTCGCCCTTTCTTGCTTTTGAAGTCCAACAATCCAGTCCTTGCCGTTATTCATAGCATCTAGGTACTTGTCTAATTCTTCATTATATCCTTCTTTAATCAGACCACCTTCAGTAATTGTTGTAGGTGGCTCTTCTTGGATAGAACTTTCAATCAAAGCTGTTACATCCTCTAAATTGTCTAAGGATTCCTTTAGATCCTTTAACTTAGGTGTTGAGAATTGCTCTAATACCTCCTTTAACTTTGGAAGTATGATCAAAGAGTTCTTTAAAGCTATCAGATCTCGACCATTGGCTGAGCCATAGACAACCTTACCAATTAACCTCTCAATATCATAAACTTGGTCTAAAAGATCCCTTAACTCTTCTTTGAGTAAGATATTCTTAGATATCTCTTCAACACTATCTAAACGTTTATTTATCTCTTTAACGTCCAAAAGAGGCTGTTCTAACCACTTCTTTAACATCCTCCCACCCATAGCCGTTACAGTCTTATCTATTACCCACAGTAAGCTTCCTTTCTTTCTCTTATCCCGCATAGTCTTAACCAACTCTAAGTTTCTACGGGTATTGGCATCCATAACCATATAATCAAGGGTCGAATATGTAAGAAGAGAGTTGATATGGGATAAACTCCTCTTTTGAGTTTTGTTTAAAAAATCTATAATAGCTCCTGCTGCTTCAATACCGATATTAAGTCCTTCACATCCAAAGCCATCTAGACTCATAGTTTCCAAGCTATCAGTCAACAGTTCATAGGCTCGATCATAATTAAATGACTCTTCTATATCTGTAATTATTGATGTAATATTAGACTTAATAAAATTCATAATTCTCTTAGAAGAACTTATCGTCTCATCTATTATCACCTCAGCTGGATTTATCCTAGATATCTCATCTATCACCTTGTCTATAGAATCTTGTCCATCTATTTGGGTCAGTCCAAACTCCCCTGTAGATATGTCAACAAAGGAGAAGCCATAACCATCCTTGGATCCAACTAAAGAGACTAAGTAGTTATTATCCTTATCCTTTAGTATTTTATTATTAATTACAGTTCCTGGGGTTATAACTCGAACAACTTCTCTTTTAACGATCCCCTTAGCTTCACTAGGATCCTCAACCTGCTCACAGATTGCTACCCTATAGCCTTTCTCTATTAGTTGGGAGATATAAGACTCAGCCGAATGATAAGGAACTCCAGCCATAGGAGTAGGTTGGCCCTTCCCTTTATTTCGTGCTGTTAAAGTCAATTCCAACTCTTTAGCTACAATTTTAGCATCTTCGTTGAACATCTCATAAAAATCACCCAACCTAAAAAAGAGAATAGCATCCTGGTTCTCTTCTTTTATCGATAAGTACTGCTGCATCATCGGTGTCAACTTTGCCATTTTAAATACCTCCTGTATAGCTTTCAGCCATCAGTCGTCAGCTAAAAGATTTATGTAAATTTTAGAATTCTAATTTGATCCTGCATTACTAAAAGGACATTATATCATAAAAGAGGTTTCTTTTAAAGGGTGATCAGGAATCAGGAATCTGTAAGAGCATAGTTCAAAGTCAAGATTTTAAAAAGATAAAAACTAAAGACTTTTGCGCTGATTAGATCTGATAAGAGCCGATAAAAATCCGATCAAAGCATTTAAAGATAATATTAAAAAGCTTTGAAATCAGACTTAATCAGATCTGATCTGCGTTAATCGGTGCTAAGTCTTTGAATTTGAGGTTTTAAGAAGGTCAAAATCAAAGGCTGGACTCTGACTAAGTTCGGACAAAGGCTGACAAAACCAGGACAAGAACATAAAAAAATAAAATTAAAAGAGGTCTAGTCAGATCCAGTCAAAGGTTTAGTCGTAGGTGTTGTCAGCGTCAATTCTTTGAACTTAAGGTTTTAAGTCAATGCTTTGACCTTACAGGCTCCAGACTCCTGATTCCTAATTCCAGATACCTAAACAAGAAAAAACCTCTAAGCTTAGTCGCCTAGAGGTTTTGATAAATTCTATTTAATTAGCAGCATCCAGCGCCACAATCTGAACCACACTCTTGTGGTTCTTCACCAGTTAAGGCTGCAGTGATAACTTGGTTTACAGTTTGCATAACTTTATTGAATTTCTCTTGAGCTTCCATAAAGTTTTTAATGTTCTCATTACCTTGCATCTTAGCTTGGATCGCTTGAAGTTCTTTTTGCATATCTTCAGTTACTTGTTGACCATTCATCTGTGCCATTTGTGCCATTCTTTGCTTAGTTTGGAACTCTTGTAGGATAGCTTTAGCTGCTTCATCAGCTTGCATCTTATCCTCAGCACCCTTCATTTGATCATATTCTTGAGAGGCTACAATAGCTTCTCCTAATTCTTCAGCTTTTTTCATAATTGACATAAAATAATGTCCCCCTTATTCTGATTAGACAGAGTTAATCAACCAAATTTCCATATAATGTCCAACTCTGCACTTTGTCTATTTTAACATCTACCAATTCACCTGTCAAATCCTCGTCACTCTCGAAGATGACAATCTTATTGGTATCTGTTCGACCAGTTAACCTATCTGGGTTGTTCTTACTTTCACCTTCTACCAATACCTCTACAGTTTCCCCTAAATACTTCTGATTATTCTCCATACTGATATTTTTTTGTAGATCGATCAACCTTTGTAATCTTTCTTTCTTCTCTTCCTCAGATACTTGATCCTCTTTTTTAGCTGCTGGAGTCCCAGTTCTCTTAGAGTAGATAAAGTTATAGGTCATATCATACTTAACCTTTTTAAATAAATCTAAGGTATCTTGGAAGTCTTCTTCTGTTTCTCCTGGGAATCCAACTATAACATCTGTACCTATAGATGCTTCTGGATTACTCTCTCGTATCTTACTTACCAGTTCTAAATATTCCTCTCTAGTATATCCTCTATTCATAGCTTTTAATACATTATTGCTACCAGCTTGTACAGGCAAGTGGAAGTGAGGACATACCTTGTCCAATTTAGCTACAGCTTCGATAAGCCTATCGCTACAATCCTTAGGGTGGGAGGTCATAAATCTAATTCTAGCTAAACCTTCAACCTCATTAATTGCTGCTAATAGATCGGCAAAGTCTGTACCATCCTCAAAGTCATTTCCATAAGAGTTAACATTTTGGCCAAGAAGAGTTATTTCTTTGACGCCATCCTCTACCAAGCCTTTAATCTCTCCTACAATATTCTCTAAAGGTCTACTCTTCTCTCTTCCTCTAACATAAGGAACTATACAGTATGTACAGAAGTTATTACATCCATAAATAATGGTGACCCATGCTCGATAGTCATCGGTTCTTTGTACCGGCATATCTGGAATTAACTCCTTTGATTCGTCCCAGACTCTAACCAGAGGGTTCTTATCCTCTTTGGCCTTTTGTAATAGTTCAGGGAAGTGGTGGATATTATGAGTTCCAAAGACGATATCTACATGGCGATACTTCTCTTTAATCTCTTTTACAACCTCATCTTGTTGCATCATACATCCACAAATACCGATTATAAGGTCGGGATTTTCTTCTTTAAGCCTCTTAAGTTGGCCCACCTTACCATAGACCTTAAGCTCTGCATTTTCACGGACACAACAGGTATTTAAGATTATTATATCGGCTTTTTCTAGCTCTTTTGTTGCTTTATATCCTTCTCCTTCTAAGACTCCAGCTAACTTTTCGGAGTCGTGCTCGTTCATTTGACAACCGTAGGTGATGATACACGCGAGTTTATCTTTATGTTTTGACATTTATATTTCCTCCTTTAGAACAAGTGCTTTATTGTATGTATCAGTATTTATTATAACATAATTTCTTATATTTAAAAGTAATATTGAGGAAAAAAGAAAGTATAGACTTAAAAGGATCCATTTATTTCAGTAAGATTATATATTAAAATCAAATAAGACTATAAAAAATATTTCCTTTCAGAACTCTCTTATCTATAAATATTAAGACTTTAAAACTATAAAGTTAACTCATCCACCCCAAGCCCCAGCTATGTTAAAGGATTTCTTAACTAAAAATTAAAAGCATTAAACCCTCTATATTAGAGGGTTTGTGCATCGTGTATAACATAAGTTATCATAAATAAAATTAGCTTTCATTTAATTTGTCGGCAGAATGTCGGCAAAATGTCGGCAACTTAATTTGCAAATTAAGAAAGGTCAACACTCTTTTCTTGATCTGCTCCCATTAAGTTAAACCAATCAAATAATAAAAATCACTTTTACTTGAATTAGTGTTTTAAAACCTCCTCTCAAAAAAAAGACGATAATCCCTTCCTCTCCAACCTCCAATTTCAGCTCTTAATAAAGCATGCCTATTTATTAATCTATGATCAAATTTATCCTCTATTAGAAAAAGCCAAACACCACCACAAGTGCTACTTTGTGATGGTGTTTGGCTTTTAACTTTGAATTTTTAACTATCCCTTATCCTCTGCTCTTCATTCCTTAAGCGGAATTATGATTATTGTTAGATGTAATGGGTAGTAAGCAATGGAAAAAAAGATTTGAGTGTCAATTCCTTAAGCGGAATTATGATTATTGTTAGCAACGATTCGAAATCTTGGTTGTATATTGTTGTAAATGAGGTGTCAATTCCTTAAGCGGAATTATGATTATTGTTAGGAGTATGAGGGTGGACTATTTGACCCTAAGGCTACAGTGTCAATTCCTTAAGCGGAATTATGATTATTGTTAGGGCACCCCTTGCGAACCTTTATAACTACTGGGCTCAAAATGGCATTTTCGCGGACCCCCACTTTTTGAACTGTTTTCGCTGAAATTATCAGAAAAAGTGCAAAAATCGGGATCTGATTAGCTCCATCATTCTCAACAATACTCCCTCTATCTCCCTTATACTCCACTTGCGCGCCCCCCCTCTTTTTTGCTACTTTAGAGGTCAGAGATAGGAACTATTACCGATAAGATAGCACTTCATTTGCCACTGATAACATTATACACCATTTATGGATGGAATGCAAGAGATTTTTTCTCTCCTCTCCTTATCAGGGAAAGAATTAAAGAGAGGGTTCTCTTCTCTTAAATATAAAAGAAGACCTTCGATAATACTATCGAAGATCCTCTAACTCTTACTACTCACCTAAAATACCTTTTATCTTCTTAATCTTCTTCTTCTGTCTCTTGCTTGGTTTACCAAATTTTTTACTCCACTTAGCCTCTTCTTTCTCAGCCTCCACCCTCAAATATCCATCTTTTAAGAACTTTGCTACTTTCATTTTATCTTCTTCACCAAATTCATCGAGATCATCAAATAACTCCTTTAACTCTTTCTCTACTTCATTTATGTTAGGGTCATCAAAAACTGTAGCTAACCTTCTATCTAACTCACTCATCTTTGCCAACTCTGCTTCTCTCTTCTTACGTGCTTCCTCTTCTTTCTTAGCTTCCAACTCTTCCTCCCTCTTTCTAATCATCTTATCTGTATAATCCCTATCAAAATATCCATAGCCTACATTAGTCTTGGCCCCTACACCAAAATCTAGGATTATATCTTTAAATAATTTTAACTTATCCTTCTTACTAAACCCTAAATTACTATCCTTCAAATCAAAGTTAAACTCAAAGACAACATCTGGTAGTACCTTTAAAAACTTCAATGGCTGTGGATCTTTAAGGGGATCTCCATGTGGAGTTATATAGTCCTCACCTAATACCATATTATCTCTATCCCCTTTAATTACCTGAGCAGCAAAGAATATATCACGCTTTGCAAGAGGCATCCTCTTTCCATCCTTAAGTCTACCTTCAAATATTTCATCTCTTAAAGACTCTATATCTACCTGAACTTCAGTGATATCTTCTATAAGCGACCTTATATACTCCTCTTTCTCTTCCTTATAGACATCCCCATCTTCTGGAAACACACTCCTTAAAAGCCCTTTAACAGAAGACCCTGGGATAATAGGCAACCCACTAGTATGATCAAATTGAAAACCTATAGTGAAATCTTCCTTCTCTCCGATACCATGAATTAACCCGCTTCCAATTAGAAGACCAGGATAGATAGTCTTACATTCAATCTTCTGCTTACCTATATTATCATTTTTTCTTCCTTTTAACTTAAAGCTTAATAATTGTTTATTCTTTTTATCTAGCACACGATTTATTTCAGCTTTAATCTTTTTATCTTCTTCCTCATAGTTAATTTTAAGCCAATCCTTATTGATTACGGTACTCAAATCATTCTTACGATAGTAATCATTATGAAATAACCAGCCCAAATTCCCACTATAATTACCCTTCATCATTACCACCACTATCTTCAGACAATTTAAAGGTTCTTAGAGCTAACTTTATAGCTATAGCAGCATCTTTAATTTTTTCCCTTAAACTCCTTCCATCCTTTCCCTGCTCCTCCTCCTCGATTACATATCTAAGCAAGGAGCCTTCACTATCATCAATCAACTTCAATATCATCCTACTCAGTCTACTTCTATCATGTTTAGGACCTTTATCATGTTTAGACCCTTTATCACCTTGAGAAACATTATCATCCTTCTCATAAAAAGCAAGGGTAGGCTTTAAACCACTCTGTACTATACTCGCACCAAAGGAGGATATATAACTCTTATAAACCTTTGGTATTGACTCACCTTTAAACTCTTTCTCTATAACTTCTATAGCCTTTGGAATATAATTCTCAATCCTCTTCTTACCCATTGCTACCACCAACTATCTTATTGAATTTAGTATACCCATAACCGATGGAGGCGTTGGCCCCGATTTGAATTATATCTGATTCTAAGGCTTTCTCAAAATCATTATTATCATTTTTGCTTGAATCTATAATTACACAATAGAATCTACTCTCTCTTGCCACCACCTCTTCATACCAAAGATTCTTACTCTCTCCATTTTCAAGCTTATTTCTAGCTATTACAGGCAGTTCATCCATTAAATCTTTAAAATCTTCATTTGAGTACAACACTATATTTTCACCAAATAAACCCTCTAAGGCTTTAACTTCTGAAAAATCATTGTATTCTGCTTCCTTATCTTCTATAACTGCTCCATCAAGACTCTCTTCGAAGACTAATACTTTTTCTTCATCACTCTCATCAAAACTCTCATCAAACAAATTGCCAAACTCTTCTAATTCATCCTTCAAATCATACTCTAAAGAGAAATTATCCAAAGTAGATATAAACTCCTCTATGATCATAGGGCAGGTTGCTCTAAAAAATGGACGCTTATTACTTCTAACTGGATAAGATAAAAGATTCCCACTAAAAAATCTATGTGTCCCAGTTATATTATCCTTTTCCTTCTCTTTTTTACCTCCAAATATCTCAACTACTGATGCAAATCCTTCTTTACTATCAAAATGCTCTCTCAATGCCCCTTTTAAACTCGAAGAATTAATTGTCGGAAATTTACTGACTACATCTCTTTGTACCTGATTGTCAATAATATCAAAGTTAACATCACCACTACCTACATGCATATTGGTCAACGCTCTTATATTATAAATATCAATTTTCATCTATATCTCCTCCTATACAAATTTATTATAGCCTATCTTGTTTAAATTTTCCTTTCTAATCTTTTCAATTACATCTTCTTTTTTTTCATCTTTTAAGTAGATTACCGACCCTCGTTGCCAAAAGTTATACTTCTTCTTTGACCTAATAAGCCTCTTATCAGTCTTTATATTTCTAAAGGATATACTTCCTTTAATTGAGAAGTCTATCACCTTATCTATATCTTCTTCAATATAAGCATCACTTGTTAAGATAATTTTATCACTTTCATTATTCAATCCTCCAACAATGTCTTTGTAACTTATATCAATCTCTTCAACCTCCATCTTAAAGGTTGACCTCCCCTTACCTAACTCTACTATGCTAGACTTTAAAGGAGTATCAACATCGGCAAAGAAGACAAATTCGAAACCTTTATTCAATTTATAGAAACTTTGCTTATAGAATGCATCTTTTTCACCCTTCTTTTCAATACCTACCCTTTCAAAATTAATGAAGATACCTTCATCGCTACCACTCTTCTCAGACTTTATAATCTTCTTTTTATCAGTTAAATCTATAAAAGAGTCACTCAAACCTTCTTTAGCATCAAAACTACCTTTTTTAAAGGCTTTTATTTCACCAAAATTGGTTCTAATTGTCTCACCTTCTTCCCTTTCAAAGGGAGAATATGAGGTATTCATTTTTTCTTTCTTCTCACCATGACCCTTTTTACTATGGTCTCGTGGCGTTGGCATATAAAAATGGCGTTCATCAATTTTTTTTGTGAGTAATAACGGTGAAATACTATTTATCAATCCAAAAGATTGCTTACTATTCTCTATATTAAAACTTCCTTTACCTATTAAACTTTTCATCCTTTTACATTCTTTGTCTTTATAATTGAAAGAAGCTTTCAATTCAAACTCATCATCCTGTATAAGAACCTCTTTTCTAAGCATCCCTAAAAGAGCAGTCTGCTGTGGGAAACGCCTAGACTTGATTATATTAGTTTGATTATCTTCAGATCTTCCCCATTTTTTGTCCTCAAATCCCTCTTCACCACCAAAGAAGAACTCTCCAAGTGGCTTTAACCTTATCATATATTTAGGCATTTTCCCCCTCCTCTACATTTAAAAACTTAATAAACCTCAAATAAGAATGAACTATATCAATGAAGGTAGTATCAATTTTCTTCTTTTCATCTCCATCTTGTTTGCTTTTATTATTATCTTCATTAGTGATTACTTCCTCATAAGTTACTTCAATTAATTCCTTTACACCCTCTAAAAACTCTCCTGCTTCCTCGTGAGCATCTTCATCGAAGTTATTGTCAAAGTAAGCAGTTAAATTTCCACCTTCTCTATTTAAAGCTTCACTAATCAATACCTTATCTTCCTGTATTCTATACTGCAATGAGCTTAAGAAATTGTTATCATTTATATTTTTTTTCAATAGCTTTTTGAACTTATCATATGAGTCACTACTCTTTCCAACTGTAGCACCATAGTATTGACCACTGTGCTTTAAAACTTTAAAAGCAATTGCATCCTTTCCTTTATCTTTAGACTTAAAACTCTTTGCTTCACCAAATAAAAGCCCTAATGCACTATTTAATGCTTCATATAATGGATATTTATAATAAGAGATAGACAAGCCAAAGGATAGAGACGGCTTCTTCTTCAAAGTATCACTTTGAATCTCTACTTGAAATTTAGAGTTAAATTCATCAGATATGCTATCCAACATTTCAAAGATATTCGACTTCTTTCCTACTATAGGAGCAAAGAATAGTAGATCATCTCCCCCTGCATAGATGGGAAAACCACCATAGCTTTTTATAATCTTAACTGCATCTTTAGCATAATCGAAGAGTTTTTTTGAGAAGAATTCATATTGGCTCATTTGATTAAGATCTTCATCTCCATAAAGTTTATCTATATTCTTAATTACCTTCCCTATATTATCGCCATCTGCTTGTACAATTGCTATATATTTGTGATATTTATTCAACTTTATCTTTGGATATTCCCTCTTCAATACTTTATAAAAATCTTTATCTTCTTTTTGAGCTTTATAAGCTACCTTAGCTATATCCTCTTCATCCAGTTCAGTTCCTGATACTGCAATCTCGGGTATTGACTTTATATTCATCTCAGATTTATTATATGCTTTTAGTTCGCCAGTCTCTTTATCTTTCTTGAAATTAAGAGTTTTAACTTCATTTTTTTTAAAAGCATCTTTTACTAGAAAACTCTTCTTTACAGTTTTATTTTTCAAAAACTCCATTAAGTAATTTTCTTCTTCTTTGGCAACTACCTTCTCATTCAATTCCAAGATATCTAAATGGGGTGATAACTCCAAAATAGGATTAGAACTATCTTCTAGCTCTTTCTCTAAATAGTATATCTGTATATACTCATCTAAGAAGGTCTTAACCTTCTCTTTATCTTTAGAAATTTCTTCGCTAATCTCTTCTGCTAAATTATTTAAGACCCCTTCTACCACTTTTCCCATATCTTCAAATGCATTATCTTCTGCCTC
Source organism: Halonatronum saccharophilum DSM 13868 (assembly GCF_000517025.1). Lineage (GTDB taxonomy): Bacteria > Bacillota > Halanaerobiia > Halobacteroidales > Halobacteroidaceae > Halonatronum > Halonatronum saccharophilum. Next base: position 74,790 of record NZ_KI912096.1, on the reverse strand, counting down.
AAATATGAACCTATCTGGAAGTCGTCCAACGCCTAACTTTTCATTAAATACCTCATCCTTTTCTGCATAAGGTAATATGATATTCTTAGCTAACCCCTTGTCTTTAACCATCGAAATGATATTCTTCATCAGATAAGAAAAAATGTAACTACCACCCCAAAGTTGGCCTGTCTTTTTAGAATTGTTTAACGTCTTAATTATTGGCCCAATGGTAACTCCAATATACTTTTTATCCATTATTATCACCTATTTTATAATTATCCTTGATTTTTTTATAAACCCCAGTTGCGTCCCCATAATTAATATCATTATTAAAGATATAATCGAAAAAATCATTGAAATCAAATTCTTCAGGTATCTTTAATCTCAAATCGCCTTTCCCCCAATTTTTAATCTTAAACTCTGTACCTAAGAAACCCTTATTAATCTCAAAAGCCTCAAAATAGACTCTATATTTTTTTGCAGATAACTTAATCGGCTTAAATAATATAGGGGATTTAAACCTTGTAACATTCTCATTAACATCTTCTTTACTAATCTTTCCCCTTGGTTTTTGATTAATCCACTTTTCTTCGACCGATAACCCAAAAAGATCTTTCATTAATAGATTTTCTTCATTATAACCATGCTTCTTCTTTTCATTAAAATACCTCTCTTTTATAACTTGTTTATCCCACTTTATCTTTTTAAAATCACAATACTTCTTTATCATAGGATCAAACTTATTATAATTAAGACCTTTTCTCATCGAATTATAGAACACCTCTATTTCTTCAAAAACTTTCCTAGATGAGTCAAGTTCATCCAGACCTTTACCTACGGAAACATCAAATTGATACCTTAGTTTCTTCTCCTCGTATAAATCATCTGATGGATCAATATAAAAAGAACCAAACCCCTTTGACTGTCTAGTCCCAAAATTATTATACATTAAAAATTGGGCTAAATTATCTCTTATATTCTCTATTAAATCACTTTTTAAACTAAAAAACTCTAACGTTAACTCTTTACAGAAGGTAAACTCTTTATCCTTACCCTCACCCATGTTAGCAAAAAACAAAGGATATTTATCATCAATCTTCTCTCTCGTCCAAGATATAGGATTCAGAACTCTAACTTTATAGTTTAATGACATAATATCAGAAGAACCATCATTTTTATTACCTTCTTTATAACCAATTAAATATTTCTTATAACTATCAGACCCATTAGCACTCATCTTATCAATCAGAAACTTGTCCAACTTAGGTTTTAACTCAGTAGCTCTTAAAGTAGCACCCTTCTGTTCAGCTTGAAAATGGATCATAGGGGTGTGTTGCTTTAACTTAACATTCAACCTTGGCATTTAATCAACTCCTTAATATCCATTTGATGAATTTATTTATGAAGGAAAACAGAGTTTCAATTCCAACTAATGATACTAAAAAACTTATAAATATTAATAGATAGAACAATACATTTCCTACCTTTTTCTTAGATCTATAAAAGTTATATAACCAGTCCTTTAATCTCCAAATAAAAAATCCAATAAGAGTTGCTGGTAATACTAGATATGTGAATGCCCAATCCCAAAATGAAGGCGCTGACAAAACCCTACCTAATGTCAAAGGACCATCCGATGTAAATAACTCATTATTTATATCGACTATATTCATTCCAAAAAATCCTGTGAAGAAAGAAGGTATTACAAATAAAGCTCCTATTATTGTTAACCAATTTAACCTCTTATTTCTTTCATTCTCTTCTATAAGAGTAGCATACTTATGCAATTCATCTATCTCATTGTCCAAATCTTTTATTTCCCTTTCGGTATCCATTGCTTGCAATAACTTGTTATAAAGTTCAGCCCCCTGCTCTTGGGCTGTAATATCCCTAAAGTAGATCTTATTTATAAATTGTATATAATGCTTGTGCAACTCCCTAATCCTATCAACCAGATTGTAGATATTTTTCTTCTCTTCCAATTCAGAAATATTAAAGACCTCTTCAGAGAACCTTAATATAGATGCCCTCTGCACTAAGGCTAGAACTACCAATTGATAGTACATTGTCCTTATATGCGTTAATATAACATCATTATTAAAGTCAGATTCGTACCCTAAAAAAACAAAAGAGTATCTAGTTATACCAAAAAAGCTACCATAATCCACCCATCTTTCGTAAGTTATATCTCTATTAAAGTCCTTGAACATATCTCGATGGTGGCAGCTCTTATCCCCACCATCTACAAATGTATATCTATGCCAAAAATCATCTTTCAAGTACTTGTATTCTCCTCTATAACCAGAACGCTTTAATTCATTAGCTATTTCATCATTTAGATACCAAGAGATAGTAAACATTCTATCATCAATCACTGGACAGATAACAACCTCACCTTTTTTCACACTTTTACCTATAAAATCTTTCTCTCTAAATTTGTCTCCAAGTAGGTCCATAACCGTTTTAGATAATCTCCCAAGTTCATAATCATCAGAAGGACCGCAACCCCCCTCAAAATCTTCACAGATAGGATCCTTCTTATCCATCTTTAGCTCTAACCTGTCTGCCAGAAAAGAATTTTTTACTTTATTAATAGGTAAGTATTGAGGATATATCCTCCTACCATATTCATTTATCTTCAAGATATCCTCTTTTTTGCTATACCTACTGTTTTTTAGATGGTAAGATAAGACCCCTATACCAGTATCATAAAGCCTTAATGCTACCCCATCCAATTCTAAACTATAATATAGTTTTTCCTTGATATTATCAGTTCTAACTATTACTTCGCTATCTTTTTCTAGTATTAATTTTTTTTCATCCTCTATAGATATCTTTACATCCTTTAACTCAATTTTTTCATAATCATTTAAAACTTCTTCATCAATCTCTTCAGCCATTAGACCATCAAATATGCAAAGTTCTTTTTTGTTATTCTTTTTATATAAATAAAGGTGATCATAGCCAAAAATTAATTTGTTTTCCTCATCTATACTATCTAAATTACTTTTTATGCACCTATCGCCTTTTTTAATAGTAATATTATACTTACCATTCTCGCCACCCTCATAGTAAAAGTACTTCGTAACCCTATTATCCTTATTATTGTAGACTACCCTTCTGACATGCTCATGGAAGTAGACATATTCATTATAATTTCTATCCTCTTTATTTACATCAAATTCTCCCTCTTCCCATTCACCCTCTTCTAAGATCTCTTGTACCTTCTCTACACTCGTTCTCTTCTCAAAGCTTATCTCATTTAAAGCTTTATCCTCTGCCTTATAGTCCCATTTAAAAGGGAACATAAAGATGTGATAACTATTTAGCTTATTATCCTCCAAATTCGATTACCTCCTCTACCCTCTTTTCTATCTTCTCACTACTAAAAGCCCCTTTGCCAAAGCCAAAGTATCCATCATCACCCCCTCCATAGTAGACCTTTTCCTCTCCATACTCCTTCATATATCGCTCACCTAACTCCCTTGCTCCCACACCATAGTAGGTCAACTCCTTATCGGTATAGATCAATAGCTTCTCAGTTGGATAGAGCCTATCTGCTATTGGAGAGAACTTGTCGGTCTTGGCCTTAACGACTACTAGATCTCCATAGATCTTCTTGTTATCTTCTATAGACTCTCGGGCCAACCTCTCATCCTCTCGACTCACCCCTTGAGCCCTTCTATCTCTAAGCCTTACCTCTTCTATCTCCTCTTTAGTTGCTTCAAGATCCTTCATTGCATCTATATACCCCTTATCATTAGCTGCTACCAGCCTCTGAAACCTATTAAGGTCTATATCTAAGAGTTTTGCTATCTGCTCAATAGATGAAGGCTTATCTGTACTCTGGTTATGATGGTCTACCTCTATATATTCCTGACCCACCTCCATATCCTTTAAAAGCTCAATTCCAACAATGGTTTTATCTTCAGTTATCTCTCCTATCTCTTCCTTATAATGGCTAAGCTTTGCTCCCCAGCTTAAGTCCTTATCTATAAAATTTAACCCTTCATTCTCGAGAATCTTCCTTATCTCTACCATCTCTAAGTCCTTACCGCCCAATAAGAATAGGTAATCTTTCATAACTACCCACCACACCCCTTCTAGTTTTTAACCCTTTGCTACTATTATTATTGCTATAATGAGTACTTTAATTACATAATCTATAACTTCTATATTTATTTCGCTTTATTTTATCTAATACTCCTCTAAAGGGATCTTAATTCTAAACTCGGTACCTTTAGAATCACTACTATAATCTATCTCTCCACCTTGTACCTCAACGGCGGCAGATACCTGGGCCAACCCCAAGCCTACATCTTGGCAAACTCCTTTAGAGCTTATATAAGGCTCAAATAATTTATTACCTTCTTGAAATTCTTCTGGAATACCTCCTGCATTATCTATAACTTTCCACTCCATACTTTGAGGGTCTACCTCGACTATGACCTGAGAAGCTTCTGGACCAACCCCAATCCTTTTATAAGCTTCAAGACTATTTTCAATTAAGTTCTCCAAGATTATCTTAAAGTAGCCCCTATCACCTTCAATCTCCCTCTCTTCCCCCTTAAAGGTTAGAGAAAGTTTAGGCTTAGAAGGAAGATTTGCTTCTATCTCTTTTATTATCTCTTCTGGGCTAAATACTTCAAATTTAGGGCTTTCCCTTTTTGTAACTCTAAAGAGAAGGTCTATATCCTCTACCTCTTGGATAAGTTTTTTTATATCAGTTTTCATCTCTTCTTGAGACCTACCTTCTGCTAGGAGAAGGCTTAGGTTCTCACGCAGAAAGTGGATCTTATTTATAGTATCATGTCTAAACTTATTGATCTGATCTCTTGTAGTTATATTCCTTCTTAACTCTTTGATCCTGCTTTCAGTAAAGCGATTATCAGAAAATTCCTCTAAACTTCTCTCTAACCATTTGATTGCCCTTCTCTCTCTTCTTCCTCTATCACCTTGATTTTCACTGAAAAAGTAAGTTATATCGGCCATCAAATTCATTAGATCTCCCCTTACATCTCTATACTCCTCATTACCTTGAGTAAATTCCAAGAATATATCTATAAGCCACTCTGTATTTCTTATATTCTGATACCTATCCCACCCCTTTCTCCTAAAATTCTGGCGTTCATCATATATATTCACTAGTACCTGCTTAATAAAGAGATATTCAGAGAAAGTTGGGGTGAAGGTAGAGAGAAAACTAGAGAGAAGCCCCCTTAATTTTCCTTTAATTTGAACCTCCATCTGCTTAAGGGATTGGCACCTAACTTCTGTAAATTTCTTAAATATGATTTCTATATTATAACGAATCAGATTCTCAAGCTTTGCCTCACTCCAGCTCTTTAATTTACCTTCTTCCTTAAACCACCTAGCAATCTCAAAGTACTCACTTCTATAAATCTCAAAACTTCCGACTTTATTTAAATCATAGACACCTTCCTTAATTAGATTATAATAAGAGACCATTAGCATATCTAAAATATCCACCTTATCCCGCAGATAACCCTCCAAACTACTGAGATAAGCATTAAGATACTCTTGACAGAAACTTTGAAAGACTAGATCTCTTCTCTTAGATGATAATCTTAGCTGCTTTAGATTAGAAGGCGATATGCTAGAAACAATTAAAGAGGTTATAACCTCCCTTTCTTTAGTAAATAGCCCCTCCACTTCATCTAAGTACCTATCTAAATACTCTTCTAGAACTTTGACTGTACTTAGATAATCTTCATGGGCAAAGGATTGCCTAGCTTTATCTTTAAAATCACTACCCCTATCCCAGTCAATACTAACTATCATTGCTCTCCCCCTTTTACAGATTAAGCCTATATATCCTATCTAAATAAGACACTAAATTTAACAATACTCAATTGCATTATAAAGGCCAACTGCTTTTATATCCCACTTCTCTTCTTTAGCAAAAGAATATTCAATCTTATTACAGTAATTAATCCCTACCTCTAAGCTTTTATCGGCAGTTACTAATATAACCTCTTTTTTAGGATTGTCCTTGGAGACCAAATAAGCATAGACTGCTAAAGCAGAATCTATACCATCAAATATCTTTCCATCACTTTTTATTCTCTTTACCGTATCTTGGAGCGACCAGACCTTATTTCTATCTCCCCATCTCTTTGCTTTTTTTATCTTTTTTTGCAGTTTACTAACACTATCTTCATTAATCTTTTTAGCTATACCTTTAATATGAAGACCATTAGTAAAAGAACGGGATATCTCAAATAAATCTTTATAGCTATCACCATCATTAATACTTATATAATTAACCCCTTCCCTTATAAATTCACTAAACAACTTCTCAATCAATGATCTTCTATTTCTATACCAGAGATCATAGCGAGAAAAATTAATTGATTTATGGAGGAAGATACCTAAAAACTCAGCCCAAACTAGATCAAGGATATAGATTCTATCCTTAGCCTTATTATAAAACTTCTTTGCCTTAGCATTCTGCCAATTATCCGGGGCATCATCAAGATAAAATGATGTTAAAAATAACAGTACATTGGTATCAGGTATAAATATCTTCTCCTTACTCATTACCATCACCCTCTTCCTCTAATAAAATACCCGACTCTTCTATTAATCCTTTAAAATCTCTACTATCCAAGCCTTTAGATATTGCTCCTTCCTTTTCTGGAAGATCTAGTATCTCTCTTCTTCCATACCAAGTCAAGGCATCCTCTACCCCTTCTTCTAGACGTGTCATTAAGTTAGCCCATCCTAAATTTAATAATCTAAAGGGCCTTAAATTAACGAGGGGAATAATATCATTTCTACTTCTTTCATCACCATAAACGCCTATTATAATATGTGGGGATGGCGATAGCTTAGCCACCTCCATTAATGGCTCATATACTCTCCCCCTATTTGGGAAGGTATCTGCAAAAAATAGTATAATCTTATAATCTTCCTTCTTTACTTTCTCTAGTGCTTTACTTAACTTGCTGACCTTATCAACTTCCTTTATACCCTTAGTCTTTAAAAGATCTACTATTCTATCTTTTTCTAAGACTTTATCGCCACCCTTATAATAAAGTAGGGCCTTATCCTCTTTGGGCTTATCTATCCTTAAAGAGAAAGTATCATCTAATTGATAGTTCTGCCTAAACTCATCGATCTTCTCTAAGAGTCTCTCTATACCTTCTTGCTTATGTACATAACCCCTAAAGCCGTAGTTAGCTGCTTCAAACCAGTCCTCTACATTACCTAAGGCACTAAAGATCAATATCTCAGAGATTGAACTTAAGCGCTTTAGAGTCTCACCTACAGTCATTCCGGTACCTTTAATTACATCATCCACCTTCTGCATATCTATATCCAAGATATAAAGATGATAAAAGTTATCATCAAAGCCATCTATAACCTCAGATATCTTATCAGACTTATCTACTTGATACCCACTATCTATTAAGTTTTGGTAACCAAGCTTTGCTTGTCCAGTTATATCTATCTCATCATCCATAAAAAGAATCTTAAAATCTTCTCTTTTCACTAAAATTCACCCTCCTCTAATTTTATAATAAACTCTGCTCCACCATCTTTATTAGAATAATCTATACTTCCTCCTTGAAGTTGGACCGCCTCCTTTACTAAAGCTAGCCCTAGACCCACATTCTGATAGGAGCCCTTAGAGCTAACATAGGGTGAGAAGAGTCTATCCTTGTCCTTGAGCTTCTCCTCAATCCCCCCTGCCTTATCCTTCACCTTAAATGTGAGCCTATCATAGTTGAATGTCAAAATTATTGGCCTATCAGAGATCTCTATCCCTCGGCTTCGATAAGCATCCAAAGCATTTTTAATTAAATTTCTTAGAGCAATAATTAGATAACTCCTATCAACCTCTATATCTCTGGATTCCCCTTTAATATATAATGCCTTCTCATCAAGCTCTGGAAAGGATAATACTAAATTCTTCAAAAGTTCTTCTATATTCACTATTTCAAACTTTGGACCTTCCCCTTTTGTCAACCTAAAGATCCCTTCTATGACCTCTATCTGCTCATAGACCTCTAACAAATCATCTTCTATACGTTTATTTTCTTCCTCCTTAATCATCCCTCTTACCTTATCCCTTAAGAAGGATATCTTAGAGGATGCATCATGGTTAAACTTATCTATCTGCTGCCTCAAGAGTAGGCTCCTTTTTAAATCCTTTAGCCTCCCCTTAGCAAAGTAGTTCTCCCTATCTTCATCTAGTGCTTTCTCTAACCAGGAGATCGCCTCCTTTTCTCCTTTGAGCCCTTGTTTATGTGAAGTCGTGAAATAAATCAAATCACCCATCTGACCCATAAGGTTGGCTCGTCTTCTTACGTAGCCCTTATCACCTTCTGTGGCCTTTAAGAACATTTGTAAAGTTTTGTTGGCCCTTCTCATCCCTTCTTCTAAACCATCCTCATAAATATATATCCTCTCTTCATAGAATTTCTCTTCTAAAAATTTTATAAAAGACTCCTTATCCAGGTCTAAACTCTCATATAAATCTTCAACCTTAACCCCTTTATCAATTAACCTTTCAAGCTTAGACTCTATCTTCTTGGAGCTCTTACCCCCTACTTTCTCCATGGCTCCACCTCCATCATATATTTTAAATAATTATATAATTAGAAAGATATACCAATAAATACTTTATTCAAAAGTTGATAATCTCCTGCAAAAAAAGTAAAAAAACAGCAATTCATCTGAATAAACTGCCTTCTTTGTTTTACTATCTAAATTATAATTGTGAACTATCAACTTAGAACCTTAGTTTAAGACATTAAGGTTTTAAACTAAGCTATATAATAATAACCCTATCCTCAATATTAGTTTTGTCCTTTTCACCTAAGATATAAGACTTATCCCAACAGTCGGCACATAGAGAGTAGAAGTGTATAGAATCTTCCCCTTTCTTAATAACACCCTCCAACTTATCTCTAAGATCTAAATAAATCTCCTTATCAATATCACACCTAAAAACACTATACTGTACCCTCTGACCATAATCCTTTAAAGTCTTAAAGACTCTATTTCTCCTCTTATCATCAGATATATCATAGGATATCACCAAATTAACCATTATCTAACCCCCATAGCTATATAATCTTCACCTTTTTCAATACTTTTGCGCAACAGCCTAGACTGTTCCTCTATACACCTTCTCCAACTAATACTCTCTTGATAACTAGGGTGAGCGATAAGAGATTCCAACTTCTTCTCATATTCAGTTAAGAATAGTTTACGCCCTTCTTCTGTTAAGAGTACTCCTTCTTCCTTTATTCTAAAGTCCTCTAAAGTCAACATTCCCTTATTTAAAAGAGCTTTGACCAGCCTATCGACTACTGGCTGTCTGAACTCCTCCATCAGGTCTAAGGCTAAGGAAGGTCTGCCATGCTTTATAGAGTGGAAGAAGCCTATATAAGGATCAAAACTTGATAGGTATAAGGCGGTTATAACATCATTTAACAAGAGGCTATACCCAAAGCTCAATAGAGAGTTGACTGGATCCTTTGGTGGCCTTCGATTCCTACCAGCAAATTCAAAACCATCCTTTAAGAGATACTTAAAGTTTTCAAAGTAGACCTTGGCCCCTATACCCTCATACCCTCTAATTTTCTCTATATCATCTACCTCATCCAAGCTTTTTATAAACCCCTTTATTCTACTGCACCCCTCTTTTATACCCGCTTCTCCTTTTCCATTCTTATCTCTCATTAATACAGTTCTCATATTCTTCAGTTTACCCCTTACAAAGGCCTTAGTAAGTCTTAGAGAAACCTTCTCATCATTGTAGGCACTAAACTGCCTAAGTCGGAATATAGAATTCTTAGAATACTCTGGAACCAAGCGCCCTTTAAACCTCCCATAGTAAGATAGGTATGTAATTGGTATTCCTTCCTTCAGGAGAAGCTGTATAGTTGCACCTGTTATACCTACACTCCCTAAAGCAACTACTTGATCTACATTGATTAAAGGAATATCGGCTATCTTCTTTCCTTCCTCCTTTACTATAATCCTCTTTCCCCTCTTAGATATCTTTGTTCCCCGTTTTGTAATATATATTCGCTCCATTAGAGTCCCCCTTTAGCTATTTGATATCATTATCATTCCCGATTATTTGAGATTAAATTAGCCTTATTTATATCTTTGATATTTCAAATGAGATAGACACCTTTAGATATTTATAAAGATATCAACTTCTCAACTTATATATTAACTAAAAAGCAAATAACACCACAAGTGCTACTTTGTGATGGTGTTTGGCTTTTGATTTTAAATTTTTAACTATCCCTTATCCTCTATCCCTTACCCCTTGCTCTTCATTCCTTAAGCAGAATTATGATTATTGTTAGCTGGATAAGGATTTCTTTGGAATCGGGAGTCAGGAGTCTGGAATCAGTGAGAGACTAAAAGATTAAAGGTCAGGCACGGATAAGAGAGAATAAAAGCCGATTATATCTGATTAAAGACCTAAGGAGTTAAATTTTTAACTCCTTAGGTTGATGGGTTAAGAACTTCCCAAACACCTACCCACCTAACTACCTAATTACAAAAAGCCAAACACCATCACAAGTGCTACTTTGTGATGGTGTTTGGCTTTTGATTTTGAATTTTTAACTATCCCTTATCCCTTGCTCTTCATTCCTTAAGCGGAATTATGATTATTGTTAGCCAAAGGCGAAACAATTGCTTGGCTGAAAGCAGTTGCTGTGTCAATTCCTTAAGCGGAATTATGATTATTGTTAGAGATGGTGAGCCTGTAGGAGATGGAACCCCTTGGGTACAGTGTCAATTCCTTAAGCGGAATTATGATTATTGTTAGCTGGACAGTTGGCCGAAAAGGTATGTGGAATGTTTGATCTTGTGTCAATTCCTTAAGCGGAATTATGATTATTGTTAGGCGACAGAGATAAACTATTATCCTCAACTGCTACATTGTGTCAATTCCTTAAGCGGAATTATGATTATTGTTAGAGCATCCCTCGCGAACCCTTATAACTACTGGGCTCAAAATGGCATTTGCGCGGACCCCCACTTTTTGAACTATTTTCTCTGAAAATCTCAGAAAAAGTGCGAAAATCTGGATCTGATTAGCTTTATCATCCTCACTAATACTCACTCTATCTCCCTTATGATCCATTTGCGCGAACCCCCCCTCTTTTTTGCTACTTTAGAGGTCGGAGATAGGAACCATTACTGATAAGGCGGTGCTTCTTTTGACACTATTAACATTATACACCATTTATGGGTGGAATGCAAGATTTTTTTGGAATCGGGAATTAGGAGTCTGGAATCAACAGGGGATTAAAAGATTAAAGGCATTAGCTCAGACAAGGTCCTAGACAAAAGATGACTAAAATCTGACTAGACCTTTTTTGTTTTTTATTCTTTATGCTCTTGTCGGGAACTTGTCAGCTCTTATCAGAACTTAGTCAGCGTAAACGCCTTTGCTCTTAATCTTTCAACTCTCAATTATCAACTTTCAACTCTCAACCGCTCTTCCTCGCAACCTGCCCCAAGCCCATAGTAGATTTATAACCAACACCACAATAAAAGGCGAAATCAACCAATAAATTTATATCCCTTACCTTATCCTTAGACAGGCAAAGATCTATCTCGTATTGGCACTCACCTCTAAATCCTTTGATTCTATACCTCTTAAAGGTCTCCATAGTAGATTCTAATTTGTACCTAGAAGCATAAACCTTCTCAAAGTCTTCTAGCTCCAATGATAGTTCTATACTACTAAACTCCTCCCACTTCTTTAGTAGGTTATAAAAGAGGTATTCGGGCATAGGGAAGATAATGTGCTTATCTCCAACTCTAAAGGTGGTAGTCGAATGGAATTGTAGGTCTATCCTCCTATTGCTACTACTCCTCTCCCTTAGCTCTTTATACTCTATTGCATTGCACCTCTTATCATCATTAGAGGTGGTCAGCACCTCTATTACCTCTATCTCTACCCCTTGTAGCGAAAGCTTGGATCCATTATAGAGGAAGTGGTCGATGAAAAGCAGGTACCATTCATCCTCTAAGAAGGTAATCCTAAAGAAGTACTCTTTACCACCCTCTAGCACCCTCCTCCCCTTCTTGAATCTTGGATAAGGCAATATAGGTGAGACTGTAAAGGCCTTGGTATCATACTCATCATGGAGCAAGGTTGCCTTCTGCTCATCTACCTGGGCTAGGATATTAAAGAACATCCCATGAAGGGCCTCTCCTGGATAATACTTAATGCTTCCTTCCTTCTTAACTTCAAACCTTATAATTACACTATATAACATCTGATCACTCCTTCTGGAATTATAATTATCATTATCTTAATATATAGTTTAAGCATCTAAGTTAAAAGACCTTCAAAATACCAAAAGATTCCCCCCTCTAAATGCTAGCTCAAGAATAGAAAATCTTGTTAATTGTAATTATATATAATTACAATTAAAGCAAACTTTAATATATAACTACTAAGTGGTAGGGTAATATGTCAAGAAAAAATTTAAACAAAAATCACCCAGTTAATTGCCTAAAATTAGGCATAGTACACCCATACCCTGTAT
>NZ_KI912096.1:6930-62151 GCF_000517025.1 Halonatronum saccharophilum DSM 13868 | reverse complement strand
GGAAGAGCGAAATTGAGATCTTTATTGTATAGGGTGATGCTGCCTCTGGTAGCAAAGAATAATGAATTTAAAGAGCTACATCAATACTACACAACACGCTCTAAAAACCCCTTAAGAAAAACAATCCCTAGTAGCTCTATGTTGCAAATTGATTAGAATATTGTTTGCTTTATGGAAGAAAAAGAAAAGTATGATGGTGAAAAATTATTTAGAAATATCAAACGTTCAAATTTACAGGGAGCTGCTTAAAGATATTTAAAATGAATTATTGGAATGTAAATTTTATAATATAGATCAATTATTTATGTTTGTTTTTCTTAGATTAAGTACTTTGAAAAAGGAAGACTGGAAGAGCTGGAATTAATTATTTCAATATGGGCATAGACCCTGTCGAGGAGCATATCCAGCCTCCACCCATGGATAGGTAGAACGAAGGAATGTAGGGACATAGATCCTGAGAGATATGGGAGGTTAAACTACCATGGAAATGTGGAGTTCCAATAAGCGACCATATTTTTTAAAAATAATAGTTAAGTTTTTAGATTACTTTATCCTTGCAATTCCAAATATTAATTGGTTTTAATAATTAAATCCATATTACTTTTTTATAAGAAAATAAATTTCTAAGAATAAGTGAGCATGAGTGAGATAAATTTAATTTATAGAGGGAGTGAGAAGATGAATAAAGCAAATAATAATCCATCCCTAATCTTTATGGTTGGGGTTGCAGGATCAGGTAAGAGTACAGTTGGTGAGGTATTAGCAGAGAAATTAAATTATACATACCTTGACAAGAATGCTCTGACACGGGTCTTTACCGAGAAGCTACTGGAGGTCAATGGCCTCCCAACCTGGGATCGAGAGTCGGAGTTTTATCTAGCTAATATCAGGCCCTACGAATATCAGATACTTATGGATGTAGCCGAAGAGAATCTAAAGCTTGGTAATGATGTGATCCTATCAGCACCCTTCTTAAAGGAGATACAGGATGAGAACTGGCTTGAGGAGGAAGTTAGAAGTAAGCGGGACTTGAAGGATATTGATATCAAGGTAGTACATGTACTGGCCGGTAGGGAAGCTGAAAAAAGAAGGTTAACTAAAAGGAATACACCAAGGGATACCTGGAAGTTGAAGAATTGGGATATCTATAGTAAAGATATTGATGGGATAAGTATGAGTTGGCCAGAGGAGATGGTCTTTAACTTTTATAACCAAAAGGAAGTAAAAGACGATAACTTTTTAGGCTCAGCTGTAATGAAGGAGAGATTAGAAGGGATAATGGAATTTCTCTAAATCGTAATAAGTACCAGGTCGGGCCAACATTCTCTAACAAAGTGGTTAGCCTAACCTGGTAATTTTATTGATTATATCAAGAAAAAAATAATTATTATCTAAGCTCTTTTAATTCAGATATAACTCCTTTTCTTAAATCCTTAAATCTTTCTTCTAATAGTGTATCAATAACATTTTCATAATCATCTAAGTTATCTACATCAATCAAATTATTTATATAGCCTGGAATACAGTGTCCTCGTAATATATGACCTTCTGCATTTTCATTTTCTACTATTGGTTTAATATATTCCTCTAATTTAGAATTGCTAATCTTATTATTTGTATTACCTAAAATAGGAGTTTTATTTAGAGGAGATTCTATCTTTTCTTTTATATCAGAATCCTCCCTTAATGTTTCAGGAAGAGACTTTTTAGGTATTATATGATGATTTTCTTTTTCAATTTCTTTATTAGCAATATCCCAAGCGGATATTCTTTGATCTGGTTTATATAAGTCTTTTGGACTATTAGAAATTATATATTGATTAATACCATCTATAATTGCAGTTGATATATCTATTTTATTATCCTTTCTAGTTAGTAAACTTTCATCTGAATAGCCTTCAAAATTAAATACTTTTTCTTCAAAATCTATTATGAAACTTCCATCACTTTTACCTTGTATCCAATTTTCTAATTCAATAATATCACTTACACATCTCTGGGACTGCCTATTTGCATACCTACCACTAAATAGTGATACCCAGTACCAATATTCTATTTTATCATATTTTTCTTTGGCCTTATCACTTTCAAACCAACCATTTCTAAAGCAATATGAAATAGGCAAAACCATTAACCTATAATTTACATCAGTAACTTTAGTGATTCCTAATCTATAATGCATAAAGCTATATCCTTTAATAAGTGAATCTATTGCTTCTTCATAATTTAATGAAATATCAGAAGCATTTAAAGATAATTTCTTCTTTCTTCTTAAATGTTCCGTTTTTAATAATTCTTTTTTCTTATCTACATAATTAAAAATAGATAACAAATTTAAAAACTGTTTTTTTATTCGAGAATTGTTAAGTTCTGAATGGTCATAAACCTTTTCAAAATTATTAAAATTAAATTCTAATTTACTATCATTATATATATTAACTTTATCCTCAATCTTTGAACTTATATTTGACTTATCTATCTTAATAATTTCTTTAGGTATTTGAACTTTTAAATTTATTCTATCTTCTATTAATTTTGTTAATGATTCATCTAGCTTTCTAGCAGCTTTAGCAACGATTAAGTCATACGTATCTAATTCTACACCACCTCTATTCATATTTTCAAATATTGTTATCGCTCTTCCGATTTCCTTTTCGGGCAATATAAATGCTGATAAATCATTCCTAAGCCTTGCTTTTAAAAAACTAATAATATCTTTAACCCAATTATTAATATGCAAACTAAATGCATCTCTGATTCTATCTTCTATTTTATTTTCATTCTTACTATTTAAATAAAACTCTCTTACTTCTTCTATTTCTATATCATAAGGTTTCAACACTTTTATATATATTTCCTCTAGTTTTTCTTCATCATCCTCTCTGCAGCATCTAATAATCTCATCTATTATAACTTCTTTTCTAGCCTCACCTACTTTTCTAATCATTTTATGCATAAGTGTATTTGGTTCTTGTTCTTTTATTATTTTTTCATATAAATAATATATCGGTATGATTAAATTACCTGAATGAAAATTTAAATCATCAAATTTCTTTTCTTCACTTGAAGGGTGATACCATTCACCTTTTTCCTTACTTAATACTATATTCTTATAAACGATATAATCCAAAATATCTTCCGGTTCTTTTTCTTCGAAAATTGTTTCATCGAACTTTAAATATTCATATCCAAAAACATTCTTTTCACCATCTATATCTGGATTCAAATTCAAAAACCACCTGTTTCTTAAAGATTTAGGAACTGATTCATATGTTATATAGGATTTACTATTCTTTAAATTAATATGATAGCCTATAAAATCGAAAAACATAGTATACAAAGCTGTTAATCTTTGTTGACCATCTAACAAATACAAACATTCATTATGATCATTTCCAATTCTTTCTGAATCTATAGCTAATTGTCTATATCCAATTTCTTTAGCAGAAAAAGTGTCCTTTCTTCCTTTTAAAAACAAAAAACTTCCTATCGGAATATTAACTAAAAATGAAGCTAATAACTTCTTTTGCTGCTTTTGATCCCATTTATATTCTCTTTGAAAATTAGGTAAAACAGCTTCTAAATTGTTATTTAATATTGCACTATCATTTTTTTCACCAACAATCTTTTCTAATATATTTTCCAAACTATATCCTTCTTTCAAATACTCTTTCATCAAACCCCTCCTTTTATTATGTAATTATATAAAAAAAGGTAAACCCCTGCATAAATGCATGAATTTACCTTAAAAATAATATTTATCTTGTCTTCGAATTTTATATTAAAAAACTATCTAATACACCTTTTAACTTATCAACCTCTTCTTCAGTATTAAAACATCCCAAACTAAACCTCACCAACCCATTAGGCATAGTTCCTAAGAATTCATGAACCCTGGGGGAGCAATGCAACCCTGCTCTTACTGCTATATCAAATTTCTCATCTAATATCTTTCCTACTTCATGTGGCTTATAACCCGAAAAGTTAGCAGCAACCACATTAAAATGAGTATCTAAATCTTTAGGTATGAATAAATTAATATCCATAAATTCAGCTAATATATCTATTAGCTTTAATGTTAGCTTTTTTTCATGCTCAAATACTTCTTTACTACCAACCTCTTCTAACCAATCAAGAGCAACATTTAAGCCTGCTATAGCTTGAATGTTACTACTGCCTGCCTCATACCTAATTGGTGTTTCTATAGGCATTTCTCTTTCCTCAGAAGCACTACCCGTTCCGCCATAGATTAATGGTGTTAGATTAGTAGCTTTTTTATCAACTACAACACCGGCAATACCAAAAGGTCCATATAATGTCTTATGGCCAGTCCAAACATAATAATCAACCTCTGATAAATCAATTGGGACTAAACCAGCACCTTGAGCACCATCAACAAGAATACTGCCCCCATATTTACGGGCCAACTTAACAACTTCTTCTACAGGAGCTATTACCCCACATACATTACTTACATGAGAAAGAGCTACTAATCTTGGCTTTTCACTAGCAAACATCTGCTCTAAATCTACTAAATTAAATTCTAGAGTAAGATTATTTACTGGAATCTCTTTTAATACTAAATTATAATTCTCTTCTAATTTATATAAAGTTCTTAAAACTGCATTATGCTCAAAGGGGGAATAATAGATAACATCGCCATCTTTCCAATCTAACCCTTGCAAAATTAAATTTATAGCTATAGTTGCTGAAGGAGTAAAGATAACCTCCTTATCTCCTCCAGCTTTAAAAATAGAAGCTACCTTACTTCTTGTATCTTCAATTAACTTAGCTCCTTTTTTTGCCCTTTCATATGCCCCTCTTCCAGCATTAACCCCAAACTCCCTATAAAACTGATCCATCTTATTATAGACAGCCTCTGGTTTAGGGTAAGTTGTCGCAGCATTATCAAAGTATATCATGCTATACCCTCTTCCTTAAACATATCCTTTAATAACTTAATTAAAATCTGTTGCTTCTCTTTATCAGATACTACACTACCCATATCTTTAAAGCTACTACTTACCTTATTTTCTAAAACCTTTGCTAAACCTTCTAATTCAACTTCTTCAAAGTTTCTCTGATACTTTTGACCGCTCTTATCTACTAGAACAAATTCATAACTATCTTCTGACTCTACCTCTTCTACTAATTCCTGTCCTTCTACTTTTCCTTTAATCTTTTCAAGTTGATCTAAAAACTGCTTAGTAGTATTATCGTTCCAATCTCTAATATCAAAACCTGTTAATATCATCCCTATCTCTTCTAATAATTTACCATCAGAAACTTCACTATTTTTTAACTTTCTTAATATATTCAAAAATGCATTAACTTCCCTATCATAAGTATAATTTTTAGCCTTATCAGCTAAATTATTATACCATAAGACAAGACTGTCCATGAAAGTTGCTGATTTAGTATTAGAAAATAAATCAATAATATTTATCTGTAAATCATTTAATAGATAATTATAAGATTGGTTATGCTCTTTAACAAAATTAAGTATAATACTCCTTAAATTATCTATATTATCTCCATTAAGCTCTGACTTTAATATCTTCTTAGGAATAATATCTAACAGTAGCTTCTTTGCCTCATTATTTCTTCGACTGATAATTCTCCTTAACATCATTGATTCCTTAGAAATTTCTCCTGTCTCTCGTGAATACTTAGGTAAAGCTTGATACCACCCTTTAATAGCAGTATATAGCTTCTTTAATCGATTTACTTCATTAGAACTATTACCTTCTAACCTATCAATATATAGCTCTTCTAAAAATGATATATAATTTTCCTTAACCTGATCCCATTTAGTTAATTCAATAGTGAAGCGAGATGGGTACCTATTTATATCTTCAAATAATTTCACATTAATCTCTCTTTCTTCACCATTATGCCTAATAACAATATTCTTTAAAGTATTATTTAATCTTCCAGTTACTACTAATAAGATAGGTATTATCCCCAACCTTAAACCATAAGGAGGTTTTCTTAGCTTATTATACACCTGAGAAAGATTAACTTCTTTTTCAGAAGAATAGACTTCTTTTTCTATCAATTCAAGAACTTCTTTTAATCTTCTATCAACCCTTTTAGAATCATCTTCCAATTCTAGATTAAATTTCATCTGTTCTGAGTTATCTACTTCTACCAAAAGATTAGATTTAATAAACATTGTTCTATATAACAAGAACTCTGGACCATAACCTTCAATTCCTAACCTCTCTTTTAACTCTCCAAATATCATGCTATTAACTATCTCTTTTCTAGCCTTTCTTTGTTGTCCAGTAATTTTATCTCTAACAATTAATTCATTATTAATTATAGGTGTTTTATTAAAACAATCCATACAAATCTCTGTAACAGTTTTAGATAAGTCCTTTCTAGATTTAATATTAGATTTAAGATTTCCAGAATTATAATAATAGGACTTGTTATAATATGGTTCAATAAACCTAGTTAACTTATTATCTAATAGCTGTTTAGTCTCTTCCATATAAGCATTCAATTCTTTTTCTGCTAAAGAATCTTGTTCTAAAAATAACTTATCTTTTTTTAATATATCTTGAGCATCTAACTCTCTTAATAGTCCTTCTATCTTCAGAGGCTTTTTAGGTATTACAAATATTATTCTCCTATGCAATATATCTTTTACTATTTTTTTAGCCTCTTCAATTTGCCTTTTATTTTCTGCTAATAGATAGACTATAACTCCATCTTGATAAATTTTAGAGTTATACCTTTTTTTCTTATTGCTTTTTATTAAAAATTTATCCCAATCTTTAATTCCTTTAACCTCTTGTATTGTTAAATATTCTCCAGCGAAATATCTTTTAATCTTATATTTATAATTGTAACCCTTAGGGTATACAAAAGGTGGAGTAAAATACTCTTTTAACAAGTATCTAGCAGAAAAACTGCCTTCTCGCTCTTCTTTTTTTTCATTAATCTTAGTATTAAAATCAAGATCACTACCTTCAAAAAACTTAAACTGCCCCAAGCTCTTTCTATAAATAATAATCTTATCATTAATTAGCTCATCAATTAAACCATCAAATTCTTCATCACTTAAATAATCTAATGCAAACCTTAGTATCTGCTTAGAAGGTGGAATCTCAGTGAAGTTATTAACTGCGTTAATAACACCTAGACTCTTAATAAACTCAAGTTTAGAACTTTCAACCCCTCTAATCTTCTGCAAAGCACGTTGAGAGTCTGACCAAGCTTGATGCATTTGGCTATAATCCAATTCCTGTTGCATTAAATCTTCAAAATAATCATAAATAATTGATAAACGAATTAAAGGAAATTCTTTTCTATGTTCTCCATTAATAAAGTCACCCAGAGTATTATCTTCTTTAGTTGATAAGAAAGTAAAGATAGTCCTCTCATTTTGGGCAACTTTTTGAGATAACTTAGGCAACAATACTGCCGATAATGGGTGAAGAGGATAGCAGCCTTTTAATAAATATTTCTCTTTTTCTTTTTGATTATAGTCTGGACATAAATCTAAATCACTTAATTTATCCTTATAAGACTCAAAAATATCTTCATTCTCAATTTTAAATCTATCCCATTGAACATTATCTTTAAGAATTACATTCGACATTAATTCATAAATCTGACTAGAGTATTGACTGGCATCTAAGCTTTTAAACCTACCTTCGACTTTTTTCCACTCATTGATCTGTTCTTGAGGTAGGTCCTTTGTATATTGCAATAAATTCTTATGAGAAATTAGTAAAAGATGAATTTCATTCTCTTCACTTCGAGTTGCTAATTCAGCAAAATCTTGCAGCTCCTTACCATCAAAAGAATCTATATTATCTTCTAGTAATTTATTAAACTCATCAAAGATAATATAAATCCCTTGATATCCTTTACTACGAATTTCACGATTAACTCCGATATAAACATCTGTCAAGCTACAACCATAAAAAGGATTAAAGCTTCCCCCAGAAGTTAACTTAGGATAATTGTTAACAAAAAAGTTATAACTTTCTTGATCAAACTTTTCCACCTTTACTCTAAATTCTTTTATTCTTTCTCCTCGTTCTTTTAACAATAAATTTGAAAATTCTTTATAAGTATCTTTATAATCTTTCTCCCATTGCTCTAATTTCTCTATAATCGCTTTAAAATATGTTGCAGGAAAAATATCTTCTAACCCATTTTCTTCAAGAGATTGTTGTAATGCTAATAACATACTCTGCTTAAAACTATCATTACCTGTTGAAGGTAATACAAGCAGATAAGGGTCTTTGTTTTCTACCTCTTCTTTTAATTTATTTGCTAAATTACTATTAAACCTTTTTATCTTTTTAATGAATTTATTATACCTTTGGATTTCACCTTTGTTAGATAATAAAGTTCCTAATATTGTTCCAAATAATGATTTACCTGTTCCATAAGATCCTGTTAAAAGGTGTGCTCTACTAACCGCATTATTACTAAAAGATTCAAATAGCTCCATAAACAACTTTATATTCTTAGCTGTTGGCACATAAGTATCTAGTTTGCTAAAATCCCCGATATCAAATCTTATATTAACAGAATATTTAAAACTATCTTCTGTTTTTATAAAAGATAAATCTCTTTTACTCATAATTATCACTTTCCCTATATTGTTTTAGATTTATAGTAATTTTCTAAAATACCTGCTTTAGATTCTACCTTTAACTGAATAGAATTTAGTCCAGCATGCTTATCTAACCTTAAATAATCTAGTTCCTCTAACCTTTCAATATAATCATATAATAAGTTCATATTAAGCTTAAATATTCTACCTATAGAATTTTCTTTATTTAAAAGTTCTTCCACATTAATAGACTTAGTTCCTTCTAAGGAATCTAACAGACAATACAAAAATATTTTTACAGGTAAATTATCTAGATTAGGTCTATTTAATTTATAAGTGTTTTTATCAGTCTTAGTAATTAACTTCAATTCCTTAAAAGGAGATTCTAAAGAATCTTCTGGAGAATTATTTTCTTTTGGATCATATAAGTACATTCTAATTAATGTATTAAAATCTTTTTCTAATGATGAAATAGCAGGAGGTTCTTCTCCATTACGTTCAATATAATTAATTAGTCGATCAATAAATAAGTCCTTATCAAACTCTAAATAATTAAAGTGATTAAAGAACCAATACCAAGTTGTTGCTTCCTCTTTATTCTTACTCAAATTAAAATGCAATAGCCAAAAAGTAGCTACATCTTCAAAAAACTCGTCGTTCTCTAAGATGATTTTAGCTAACTCTTCTTTAACCTGTACTTTTTGCCCACCACTATATTCTTCTATAGTCAAACCGGTAACCTGTAACCAGTATCTTAATGATTTAATCATATTACTACCAATCCCTAATTCATCCATTGCTGCTATTCTTTCAAGAAATATATGACCGTTTTCATCAATTGCATCTAAACCTTTTCTCAGCCATCCAGTTCTAATATGAAAAGTCTCATGCTTAGCAAAACTATAACTCAACTTTAACACCTACCTCATTTCTAATAATCAATCATTGCTTTAGTAACAAGACAACCTCTATGGAAATGTGCTATACATTTCATACAATGAACACATTTTTCTTCATCAATCTGATATTTAAATTCATTTTTAGATCTATCAATTTTATATTCACTCTTTACAGTAATAGCATCATAAGGACAAACATTAATACAAGCTGAACATTCTACACATGATTGATATTTTCTCAGTTGGCATTCAATACGCTGGAATAACAACGGAATATTTTTAGCTTCATCATCTACTATCACCTTAAGTTCTTTATTGCCTTTAATCCCTTGAAGTCTAAATTCAATAGCACCCGTTTTATAATTTAATATATAGACTTCTCCTAATAAAGGGTCCCCTATATCTTTGTTAAGTTCTCCAAAGGGTTTAAAAAATTCATATAAACTATCATCAATTGGGCGATTTAAGTCATAACTCTTCGCATTATCTCCCAACCCACATGGACTTGCTTCTAGAATAGTATCTTTAGTATTTAAACCTTGTCCACCTTGTCTAGCCTTCCATTTTCCAGTATCAATATAAACTTCAGCATCTGGCTTTCCTATTTTTTTAGCAAAATTAACTAAAAAATCTCTCCATTCTTCTGAGCGATTAGACATAAATATCTTACATAAAAACTCAGACCAATCAGAATTATTTGGACAACACCAACAACCCACTCTAGTAAAGCCTAGTCTGTATGCTTGATTAAAGTCGATTCCTCGTGTTAATAAGTAAAGCCACACATCTACATCATGCCAATCAACAATAGGAGATACTACTAGTTGTTGAGATATTTTAGGACTATTAGAGATTTTATCATACTTACTCCTAGATGATGACTCAGATCTTCTAACTCCATAAAAAGTAAGAATTTTTTGTTGCTTAGCTATATCTCTAAACAAAGACCCAATAGGGCCTGTCTTATAAATCGAACAACACCAACTCATAACCCGACTCGGTGGGCCAAACTGCTCTGCTAGCTCATTAAAGGATTGATTTGGCTTATCTACAGGAAGAAAAGGAGGTCTATTAACCTCCTCTTTTATCCTCTCTATATATTCATAAGTAAAAGGAAACTCTAGTGTTGTATCTCCAAAGACATGTAAAATATTTTGAGTCCCCAAAGATCTCCTAACAAGATCAGAAACTACTGTAGAATCTTTTCCTCCACTAAAGGACACTACTCTCATTCTTTGGTCAAATATTTTAGATACTTTTTCAATAAAATCATTAGCATTATTATCTATGTAACTAAAGTGTTCTCTATTAACTTCTATAAAATTAGTAAAATCAACTTTTTTATTATTTCCTTCTATTCTTTCTTTTATCATTTCTATTTTCTCATCTAAATTATCTACTTTATAGATATCACTTATTGCGATATTACTGCTTTTACCATCAATAATATAGCGATTCCCAGATCCATTCCAAATATTCTTTTCAGTATAATCTTCCTCCAAGAGCACACTAAGAAGAATTCTCTCTTCCATAAATACAGGTCTAAGATCACTACTCATATAGTTCACTTTAGAATCACATTTTGGACACCTATAGTGCTTTAAATTCTTTTTATCTTGATTATCTAACTTCATATTCAAATATCTAATAACATAATCTTTAATTTCTTCTGGATACTCTTTGTATTCACTTTCTATCTTTTCCTCAATCTTTTTACTTGAGTTCTTGTTGTCTAGCATCTTCTTTATATCTTCTTTTAAAAACATAAATTTATTATATTTACCTTCATTACCATTATGATCGAAAACCCACTCCACAACTTCATCTTCAATATCTAAATATGAATTTCCCTCTGCCCTCTCAGTATAATTACCTGACTTTGACTTGTATTCTTGTAATAATACTGGGGTTTCACATTCCTTACACCAAAATATTTGCATAATAATCACCTATTTCATTATTCAACATAAAAAACAATTATCCTTTAATTCATTCTATCATATCTTTAGTTTTCATAAAAGTATTGAGCTATCATTTTTCCATCGTCAGTAAGAGTATAACCTTTATTACCTAGCTCTAAAAGCCCCATACCAAGTAAATGACTTAATAGTTCTTTCTGTCTAACACTCTGTACTCCAGGAACTTTAGAATCTTCTCTCATTGATTTGTTTTTGAATACTTCAATCAAAATAAGAGCGTGTGGATAGGTCAAGTTATTGATTAAGGCTTGACTATAATGTTTATTAACAAATATAGCTTCAAAAAGACCTAAATCCTTAATAATATCTGTTCGCCCCTCAAATCCAGTTAGTTTCTTAATAGTTTTAACTCTCTTCTCATCTGTGCCATTGCCATGAATAATTTTAGTTTCTAAAGCACCAGAAATTTCACTTGGATAATCATCCGGGAACTGAGAAGATAACCAAACAGCTAACCCATAAGCTCTACACTCTCTTACTAGTGATGTTAACTTTGGTTCATCTAAAAATCTATGAGCTTCATCAAATACAAATATATTATTTATATTTTGAGAATGAGGTAATGTATTTAGATATTGATGTGCACTTACAACCAATATTTTTGCTATTGCATTTTTAACCTCATCATTAGCTATAGAACTTAAATTAAAAACATAAGATCCATCTAGTAAATCAGCTAGAGAAACATCTCTAAATTCTTCTTTAAACATTCCATAACTAAATATAGTATCTAATCTAGCATAAGCTTTCTTGTTTTCTTCTCGTAAAGTAGCTGCAACTTCATTTAATACTGGAAATTTTAAGCTATTATTATACTCCATTGAACCTCCATAAGCATTAATACCATATTTATTATAGACATCTCTTATTATCTCTTTCAATGTTGCCTCTTGCTGGGTTCCCAATCCATATACTGATTTAAGTACACCACTTATGGCTATACTGTGGGATGCTCCATTCAGATAACTTTTCCCTTTAGATTTTTTACATGGTGGAATTAATGGATTATATGGTAAACCTTCAAATTCTAAACTTATATGTTCTAAATCAGATTGTTTTAAAAACTCTTCATCACCAAAATCATTTTTAAAATCAAATATTAGGAGGTTAACTCCTTGCTTTCTTTGCTGTAAAATCATAGACTTTAGTAACTGAGTTTTTCCCCTTCCTGGACTTCCTGTGATCATTACATTCATATTAGACAAATTATCACCTTGGCGTTTTGGATCATAAAATACTAGTTCTTGCGAAGCAGTGCTTTTACGCCCTATAAAAGTTTTGAAATTCTTGTCAATATAATTTGATTTAGAATCTAAAACTAATTCACCTCCATCTAATTCTTTAAATTCTGTTTCAGAATTGATATCTTTATATTTAGTTTTAAGATTGGACTCTATTTCTTGGTTATTCTTATTTGATTTAGCATTTTTATTGCTTTGACTATTTTTATCACCTTTAAACATAACTAATAATTTGTCAAACCTGATATCTGTTTCATCATTTACTATCTCAATAAAATCCTCTTCACTTAATAATAAGTAATCCCTTGTTGCTCTTAACTCTACTCCATCTAATACTTCGTTTGTAGAATTAACATTAATCAGAATCCCTTCTTCAATTTCGATATTTATTTTACCATGATTTAATCCGTCTACTAATAACTTAAGACTCTTAGAAAATTCACTGTCTAAATTATCATTTAAAAATCTGCCTCCGTTATCAAATACCTTATATTTATTCAAATTATAAACTATCCAATTTACAATTTCTTTATTTCTAAAAGAATTTAATTTATCATCTTCAGTTATAAAATATTTTTCTAATCTTCGTTCTGTTTGCTCTAATTGCTCAAACCCCTTACAAATATATCCTAAAGTCTTAGAGTTCTTAACTTCAACCAATCTAATTTGTACTGAAGAATCTATATTATTATTTAGACTCTTAGGAAATGATATAACAGCTAAATCATCGCAATAACGATTATTTTCTGCTTCATCATCAAATCTCATCGCAATATGTTTAGAATAACCTGGGACTACGCCCATTAATTCTTCAATTCCTATAATTATATGCCAATTATCTTCGTCCTCTTGGAGTGATTTTTTTAAAACTCTAAATGCAGCAAGAGTTCCTAATATACCTTTTATTTTATTAAGATTATTGCTGTTACCTAATAAATCTAAAACCCAAAATCCATTTAATAAGTTTAAATCGTTAAATAACCCTTCTAGAGCACCCTCAAGATCTTCAATTGCATTATACTCCTTCAATACATGTTTAAATAATTCAACAAAGGGCTTTTTTTGATTAGTAATAGTAAGAAATTTAACATCTTCATTCCCGCCTTTCTTAACAGAAGAATAATTAGAGTAATCAACTAAGAAAGGTCTTTCTACCTTCTTCATCTTCTCACTATTAAAAATATCAATATCTATTTCTCTATCTAAAAAAGTAACCATAAAAGATTGATTTATCAAGTTATCAGGAATATTTTCCGGAGTTACATTAACTGTTCTCAATCTATGATTGTTAGTTGCTATATTAGCAATGAATGCTTGTGGATAAAAAGCATTAGTAACTTCTAATAAGTTTGCAAAAATACTTTTATCTTTATTTTCTAATGATGACTTATAATTAGAATATGCAGTATAAGTAACATGATTTGCTTTATACTCAGATTTAGTTAATGGATAACAATTAACTCCATTAGCAAAATAAGTATTGAGGTATTTTTCTTCCTGATTAAACATATTCACAGAATTATTATCTACTTCAAAAAGGTCCTTAATAAAAAACAAATGATAAAAATGACTTTTATTCATATCTATATCTTTAAAATTAGTTTTAGAATATGATATCTTATTAATAAAAAATTCTTCAACGAATGTATTAGCTCCTCTTTCAAACAAATCATCTAAAGTACAATAGTTATCTCTTTTACATTCATCATATATCAAACTAATATGAAATCGAGGGATTTCATCTAAATTCCCTCTTTTACTTTTAAAGTGTTTTAAATAACTCTCTATCCCCTCTAAAATAAACCTAGAGTCCCCTGGATTTAAAAAACCAATATGTATTGTCTGGTTATTTGTACTAAATAAATAAGGATAAATATCTGATAGATGCTTAATCTTATTCTTTATAACTGAACTTAAATATTTTTCAACTCCAAAGCTGTTAACTGCACTCTCTGGAGTATAATATAGCCATAAAAATGCAGGACTACTTTGAGCCACATACCAACTATCCTCACCTTGTATATACTTAAAAACTTCCGAGTTGTCAGCATTCTTTAATAATTCAATATTTGCTCCATCATATATATTATGCCAACATAGTAAGTAAAAAGACAGATTAATTGGTGCAAAGGGTGATAATACACGCTTATCTCCAATCTCTATAATATCTACTTTAACCAACTCAGGTATTTCTCTAACTTTTTTCTTAAAAAGTTTTAAATAAGAATTAATTTTATAATGAAGTTCATCCAAAGCTTCTTTTAAGTCAATTTCTCGTCTATCATAAATAGACTTGAAAGATTTTAAAACTTCACTTCGCATCTTTAATACATCATCTGCTTGTGAACTAATACACTCTTTAAACCCTTCATTAATAACTAAATAATATTCATTAGGATTGTTTAATAATAATCTATATAGCTCATTAAGGCTACTTAAATCATATCTTTTCAATAATTCATTAAATTTTTCATCTACTTCACAGTTGTATAATTTGTTTTTATAAGTAAATGTAGTATATTCATCAGATTTAAATTTAATATCTGTAATGGTTTCTATTCCTTTTTCAGCTATAAAAGATAGTAAATGCTTATAACTAGAAGGTTCATCTTCTTCTTCTCTAATTATTACCTTTGTAATTTCCTTGCCATTATAAAGTAAATTGTATTTAATTTTATCATCTTCTAGTTCTTCATCTCTAGTTAGTTTACAGTTTTCTTTACTTCTAGATCCTAATTCTCCAACTACCGTACAACTGATGTTTTTTATCTCTTCAGCATTTTTCATAACTAAAGTCGGATATAATTCTCCTTCTTCTAACTCAACCTTTCCCTCAATCTCTGGAATGATAATTTCACTAGCTTCCTCTTGTAAGATGAACTTACCTTTAATTAATGCTTTAGTAATTTTTTTCTTATTTTGATTAACTACTATATTTAATGTTTGAAATTTATTAATATCATCTAATTCTATTTCACATTTTCCACTAATTATTTTCTTTGTTTTTACTTGATCCTTCTTTTGATTATTAAAATAATAATGAACAAAAAACTTATCTTGATCATTAATCTCACCTTTGAGTTTTACTTTTAAACTCCTCAAATTACCTTTATTTATAAACCCCTCTACTTTGTTTTTGTTACTTTTAATTTCTTCATAAATTTTATTATTAGGTTCAACCTCAATTCCCTTTACCTTTGAAGGACCTTTATTCTCAAAAAGGTTCTTCGCTACGCTATAATTTATTTCTTCTATTTCATATAAAGGTGACAAATGCAAACTCTCATTACGTAAAATTTCTTCAATTAAATTTTCATCAATTTCTTCTGGCAAAGAAGCAAAATTTAATTTGTCTAACACTTTCTTCTTGAAGTTCATAGTTACTGGCTCAATCATTTCACTATTAACTTTACAATATAATTTATAGTTATCTTTTATAATATCATTCTCTGATTCTTTTTCGTTCTTTATTGAAAATAATGGTAACCTATATTCTTTAATATAATTATTAAGTGACTTTTTATAACCACTGTTTTTTATCTCATATAGCTTATTTAACCTTTCAATAATATTTAAGCTGTGCAAAAAATTATCGTTAAAGAAAGTTTTAACTAATTCGTTGTACCATTTAGGAGAATTCTCATCTCTTAAATCTCCTTTTAATTTATCTTTGCTAAAAATCTCTTTTAAAATATTACCATCAGAAGCCGTTTGTAAAGTTTCAATAGGATTAATATCAAATATTATAATACAAGTATTATCACTACGAAGTTCTTGGTCATCTCTTAATTTACCAGCAAAACCTCTGTTTCCAATATTGTTTATATTTTCTGTTTTGTTATCAACTAAATAAGGAATTAATCTTAATTCTTCCCCTTCGTGATTATATGTTAATGCATTTATTCCATCCTTCACTTTCTTTTCACGAGCATTATTATCTTCAAATAATTTAATAAAGATTGAATTATAAATTTTACTCTCTAATTGATCAAGATCATAAGAAATAACCCTATTTTCATCTTCACTCATAAAGCCCTTATTATATTCAAACCTTAAAGTTTCTAACAAACCTGAAAAGACCAGAAAATACTCTTTATCTTGTTCTTTAGATAATAAATCTAAACATCTATTCTTGATTTTACTTGCTAAAAAATCATCTAATGGGCTAACCTCTACCACAAAACTTCCCTCCTTAACCTATTGTCTTCTTAACATACTGACTCTCACCAGCATCTGATTTTCTATCTAAATGTCCTAATAAAGAAAGTTGCTTCTCTATACTTTCTTTCTCTCTTTTAGAAGAATACGTAAAACCTCTAATTTGAAGTTCATTCCAAAAATCTTCTAATAACATCTGTTGGTGCTCAGAACCAATAATTATATTTGTTATAAAAGATAAAAATTCTGTATCTAACCTATAATAATTATCTCCTCTCCCCCCAGACCTAAGATAGTTACAACCCATCTTATCTCCAGCTAACTTGTTATAAACTTGAATAGTAGCATTATTAGCACTACGAGATCCTTTAACCTCATAGTACCTTTTATATATTTCATAAATAATATTAAAGATATTATTATCTACTGAATCTAATGAAAAATCTTCAAGATCAACTAGTTCTATCAATTTATCATAACTAGATAACCTTCTATATGTAACTGCAATAAACTCTTTTTGTCTTTCTTTATATAATTTAGAAATATCTCTTGAATTTTCAGGTTCTTTACCATTATTTAAATTTTTATAGGTCTCTATCAATTGATTAAAAGCAATAAACCTATAATATCCTTTAATTAATACATCATTCATTAACATTTTATATTCTTGCTTAATGAATTTAAATTCTCTATTATTGCCTGTAAGAGAAGACTTTGTAATAACTCTACTTTTAAATGGACATTCATTTAAGCCTTTGCACCTAGAACAATAATCCATATCAGCATTTAAAAAATCTTCTTCTTCTTTTTTGATAATATAAAATATCCTTAACATATAGGTAGATAAATGAAAATACATTAAGTTTTGAATCCAATTAATCTTTTCTACACGAGGCAATGATAAATCCAGTATATACTTTAAATCTCTTTGAAATTGTTTAGTTTGATATTTACATTTAAACTTATCTATTTTTTTATTAAGTTCTTTTTCTATTGTCTCTTTAGATTTTAACTTATACATTTCAGTTCCATTTTTTAACTTTCTTACCCCTTCTAATAAAAAACGTTCATAGTAATTTAATCCTTCTTCATTAGCTAATACATCCCATAACTTTTGAATTAATTCATAATTAATTCCTTGGCCATTATAAAAAAAGGTGAGTAGAAACTTACTGCTAAAACCTTTATTTGTCATATTTCGACCACTCTTGCTACTATATGGTCTAAAAGTAGAAGGAATATCTACATGAAAAGGAACAGGGAAAACTCCTTTACGGCCTTGTTGTAAACGAATTAAATAATGATCTATAAAATCATTCTTTAAACCTTTTATATTAGATTCAAATTCTATTTCTTCAAAAATCTTTCTCCATTCATCTTCTTTACCTCTAGCTATCCCAACATCTTCAATATTACTACATAACCCTTTACGAATAAAGAAATATAATATTTTTTCTGGTGCGTCTGCTGAAGTATTCTCTGGATAGTAAAAATCATTAATATACTTATTCCACCTAGCCATACTTGTCCTCCTTTACTTTATCTTCCTAAATTCTACACCTATATCTTTCTCTAATTTATAATACTCATGATTGATTTCATAAAAAATTGAAGTATCTTTATATATTTCTTGTGACATAAGCTTTTTACTTAAAACTTCAAGCTGATTAAACCTCTCTAAGTCAATACTTGAGATATTATATCCACTATTAGCCAAGACAATTAATTCAAATAAATCTAAAGTTACTTCTAAATAATAATTTTCATTAATCATTACTGTAAATTGATTAGGAAAAAAGTCTAACGCTTCTACTACACTACTATCCTGCCAATAAGATTGCACATGGGGTTTTGTATCCATTTTAATTTTTACTTTCCCTAATAGTCTTCCTTTACTTCTTGTAGTAACAGTCTCTAACTGAATAATTCTTTGATCTGATAATTTACTTCCAAAGGTACTTACTAATACACTCCTTATCATCTTTAAAACATTTGTATCGAAACTACTTCTACTTTTATTAAGCATCATTTCTCTTTCAGCTTTTAAACACTTATAAAAAGAATTAAAATAATTAGAATCTAATATTTGAGAAAAATCAGTAACTAATATATCTTGAATTTTACTTTCATCATTATCATTGAAAAAGTATATATATCTGCAAATATTCTTCATTAATTTAGATTTGAAGTTATCTTGACTTCTTATAATTGGTTTAAAGATTAGTTCTAAATTTTCTTTGCTATTTAAACCTTTAATATTAAAATCACTTGCTTTTTCCTTTAATACCTCTAAAAAATGTTCTGAGTTAGAATTAGCTAATATTTTTAATAATTCTAGTTCTTTATTACCTATATATGTAGGGTCAAACTTCTCAATAGAACTCCTAATAAATTTAAAGATAGCATTCTCTGAATTATTATCAAAAATATTATTATAAAATAAAAAGTTAAAATAATCATCCTTATTATTTTTGTTGAAAAAATCACATGGATTATTATAATCTTCTTTTATTCTTGAAGTAGCATTTATATATTTAGGTTCTCCACCTGTTAAAACGATATATATAAAATCCCAAACATTTCTGGGAGTCAAGTGTACTTTATTATAAAGAAAAACTTTAAACAAAATATTCTCTATTTTATCTAATATTTTAGATGATTGAAACGCTACTAAGTTAAAATAAATAGGACATGAATTGCTTTTACAATTATTACATTTATTCATATCTACTAATTCATATATTCTTTCTATCATTTGTCTAAAAAATGATAATTGATTCTTTCCTACACCATTAATATTAGGGTTTACTAAACATCTTAAATCAAAATTAACTACTAGTATATTACTATGAAGTTCCTCATAGTTATCTTTTAAATATCCATCTAGTTTTCTTATATTTAATTCATTGAATATAAAATTCTTTATAAAACAAAACCTCTTATCTTCCTCGCAAACTTTTCTAAACTTTATTGAATTAAAAAATTTTATAGCTATTCCAACATTCATAGCTATGATATAAATCTTTGGGTTGTTTTTTTTATGATCTCTAAGGAAGTTATTAAAAAAACTTATTAACTTTTCATTTAAATTCTGGTTAGGAGAATCAGTTTGAGTAGCATCAGCATTAGCATATATTTTTTCCTTATTAATTCCTTCACCTTTTAAATTATCTTTTAACTTTCTTAAGGCCATCGATTTTCCATCTCCAGCATTTCCAGATAAAATAACTAACTTAGTCTCGTTATCTTCTAAGCCATTTATACAATATTCCTTTAAAAAAGCATCTAATTTTGATTCAATATACATCTTACTTTGTAGACTTGATAACTTTTCTTCTGATACAACAGAGTTTTTTGATGAAGCTTGCAAGGAAAATAACCTACTAATATTATCGATTGAACTTATAGTATCCATTTAACCCCTCCTGATATTAAAATGACTCTTTGTTTATATTACCCATTTTTAGAATAATAATTATGTAAAATAAATTAATGGTAGTACCGGTATGTGTTTTAGATAACCTAATTTAATACCATACACTTCTTAATTTCGTGTTAGATTTTAATAATCCTTCATTTGATGCCATTTAATACTAAAAAATAAATATCATATATGCTCTTCAATTTGACAATCCATCTATATAAAATTCTAAAGGTATTTGATACTAAACAACTAAAATCAACTTATGCTTCATCTTATAATCTTTTACTGTCCAAAAAATAAAAAATAAGGTGCAACTTAAGTCTGCACCCTATTTTTATCCTACTATAATATTAAAGTTGGCTCTTAACTATTGCTTTCCTACACCTTATCCCTTGTAATTAAAACTCCCCACTATATCTTAACCTATACTCCCCACCACCCCTCTCCAACCTCAAACCTTCCTCCCTCTTAACCTTAGCCTTCAACCTATTCTCAACCTTCTGCCTATCCTCATCATCAACCTTATAACCAGCCTTCTCTAATTTCTCCAACACTCCACTCACCAAGTCATTAATAGTCATAAGTGACTTGTTCTCAGGGAACTCCAACAGAATACCATCAATCACATCATCAACCTCAGCCAAGATCACAGCACCCTTCCTAAAATAAGGATCCAACCCAGGCTTCCACCTAACCAACACCATAATCACCAAACTCAACAGAGACAACCACTCAACCAAACTCCCTACCAAATCAATAACCATTTCTAACATCCTATCCCCCCAATTTCTAATAACAAAATTTCCCGCCTTATCCCTTATCCCTTATCCCTTATCCCTTGCACTACTGCCAGCGCTAACTTCAACTGATAATCAGCCGAATTAAGTAACTTCTCCTCATACTCGTTAGTGATAAACCCAACCTCCACCAACACAGCAGGACACCTGGTCCTCCTCAATACATACATATTATCGTTCTCTTTAACAAACCTATCCACCCCCTTAGTAGCCTCAATCAAACTACCCTGAATAGACCGGGCCAACGCCTCACCCTTCTCACTCCCCTTATAATAAAAAGTCTCAATCCCCTGCGCCGAAGGATTAGGTGCTCCATTACAATGAATAGAAATAAAAATATCCTCCTTCTTAGACTCCACCCTCTCAGCCCAAGTAGGAAGATAATCCCCATCCCTAGTCAACCTCACCTCATAACCCAAATGCTCCAACAAAAATCCAACCACCTTAGCCAACTTCAAAGTAATATCCTTCTCACAAGAAAACTCACCGACAGCACCACTATCACTACCCCCATGCCCAGCATCTATGATGATTTTCATTAACTGCTCACCACCTTTAAAGATTTCTTTATTTGATCTCTTTTTTAATTCTTTTATTAGTGTAAATTAGTGTCCATTCGTGGTTAATTAATCTTTTGACTTTGACCTATTTTTGTTTTTCTATTTGCTTAAGTGACTTCTTAAGAGACTCAGGAATCGGCACCCCAGCTTGGCCCAGATTCTCCAAAGCACTAATCCCCTCCTTAGAGATATAAAACCATATCGCCATCTGCCTTACCATTCCACCACTTCCTAAGGCTCCATCTACCAAATGAGCAATCGCTACAGTAAAGAACAATCCCACCTTCCTAGCAATACCACCCCGACCAACATTACTATCCAACTCCTTCAAAACAAAAGCAGACAGCAGTCCCGTAATATAATCAAGAACCACCATCCACAGCAAAACCTCCAAAGCCCCATCATAACCACCCAACCCATAACTTACAAAAGCCCCCAACACACCCACACTATAATGAAAACAATCTACTAACTTATCTAATTTAATCACCTCTTGAGAGCAGAGAATAGAGGCACCTTTGGATTTGGAATCGCACGAGGGGTTTTTGTTCTTTAAAACCCTGAGGGCTAAGGGGTAAGGGATAAGAAAACCTACAATCAAATAAAAAAGAAGACCTAAGTCTTCTTAATGAAAATACAAACTTATATTAATTACTTAACTAATTGCTCATTCTTTGTTTTACAGTTTTTATTGAAGCGGTCAGTATTTTAATTATCTCTTCTAACTCATTTAATAATGACTCCTTCATCTTCACATTCAAATAATCTGTAGCACACAACAACTCAATCCAGTACTCTGTCTCTACAGCCTCTTTTAAAGAGATAGAAAACTTAGAGATAAAATCCCTATCACTCTGACCCTCCAACCCTTCTCTAATGTTGGCCCCAATACTAGTTCCAGATCTCAATACCTGCTTACTTAATACATACTCCTTCTTCTCATCACACAAATACTTATAAAGATTAACCACCCTAACAGCAAACTTAAAAGACTTCTGGTAAGCTGCGCTCTTATCTTTTCTCATAACCTCCACCTCACGAATTGATAGTACAATTATCAATTCCCAGAATGGAAAATTTTATACTATCCCTTATCCCTTATCCCTTATCCCTTATCCCTTATCCCTTATCCCTTATCCCTTATCCCTTAAAAAGAAATTGTTCTATAACTACTAAGCAACTCCTTAAACCCTTCTGGAACCTTAGTAACCTCACTTCTATTATTGTACCAATAAGCAACCAATAACTTAATCACCTGCTTAATATCCTCGGGCACATCATCCGGGCCAACACCAAAGCCAGCCTTATAATCTACATAGATATACCTACTAGGTAAACTTTCTCCCTCAATCTTAAAACCTAACAATCCATATTCCTCTGGCTCCCAAATAACCTCTTGACCATCTTCCAAGTACTTAACTTCAACAACCTCCACTACAGGACGCTTAAGCAAAATCAAAGGTAGCTTAGGGCCAACAAACAACTGCCTCCACCTCTGAGTAAGCAACACCCTCCCAGTCATATTCTCCACAGCACTACTAGCAGCCTTAATATAAGAATGTAGCAACGAATCTTCACTATTATTATCAATCCCCAAATGCTCCTTAACCTCAGCCACACTTACCGCAGTAACCTCCGATGCCTCCAACAACTCCAAAACCACACAATCACCCCCTTTATTTTAAGGTATAAGGTATAGAGGGACTTTTGAAATTAAAATTCCACGGAGAGTTTTTGCTCTTTAAAAACTCTTAAGGGACCTTTGAAATTAAAATTCCACGAATGCTTTATTCTTTTTATAAACTATGAGGGAGAAGGGATAAGAAAACCTTAAAACCAAAAACATAAACCTACTTAACTTTTTATGATTCTAATGCTTTTGAACTTAACTATCCCTTACCCCTTACCCCTTATCCCCTGTCCCTTATCCCTTCAACAACCTCTTCCTTTGTCACCTGCCCCAAATTATCAAACCCCATATCAGATAACTCTTCACTTACCAGTTTAATAAGCTCATCCTTATTCAATCCACTAACACCACTCATCTCCAACAACTTGGCTACCTCTTCTAAATCAGCCACCTTAAACTTCTTCCCATCCAATAACTCCTTAGAATCATCAACTTCCTCATTATCTCCCTTCATCTCACCTGGGCCAACACTCTTATCTTCTTCTGGGCCAACAACCTCCTCAGCCAATTTCCTCCTCTTTAAAACCTTGGCCCTTCTCTCACTAGTCTCAAACTCACTCCCTCTAACTACAAAACCCTCAGCACCTTTAAAAGTGCTAAGGGCCCTCATCCTAATCATAATAACATCACCTCTACTTTCATAAATCTTTAGCTCTTTAATTACTCTATTCTTGCTCTTGACCTTTAACTCTTAATTCTTATTTTTTAATCTTTAATTATTTTGACCTTAATTAGTGTTCATTCGTATCCATTCGTGGTTCCAACGCCCTTGATCTTTAACGACTTTGACCTTTAATTCTTAACTCTTAATCTTTAATTCTTAACTCTTAAATCTTTAATTCTTAATCTTTAATTATTTTGACCTTGATTAGTGTCTATTCGTGTTCATTCGTGGTTTCAAATCCCTTGACCTTAACTATCCCTTATCCCTTATCCCTTATCCCTTATCCCTTATCCCTTATCCCTTACCCCTTATCCCTTATCCCTTACCCCTTATCTTTACTCTGGTTTTTGATCTAATAGCACATGAACAAAACTCTCTGGCAACATAGTAGTCAACGCCACCCTCTCATTAGCCATCAAAGCCGACATATTCCTAATCCCAAAGTCAGCATGTTGGTCTAGCACCTTAATAAAAGCATCTTGCCTATCCCATAAGATAGCACCCATTCCCCAAGCACCAAGGGCAACCTCTCCTGGATTAATCTGAATCGTCTCTACCACAGGAACAGACCAAGTTCTTTTCTGACCTCCCTCAGTCACCTGCACCCAGATATAATGGCCATCAGAGCCCTTAAGTAACTCTATCTCCTCCCAGTCGCTCGGATTGACCACAACTCCCGTTACAGGAAACCCAGTCATTCGGGCAATGGTAATAGCCCTTCTTAAAGCATCTATCTTAGTATCTCCACTCTGCCCCTCAGACCACTTATACTGCTGACGATCTGGATCAGTCAAAATCCCTTGTAGGTTAGGACTGGTACCATCACCATATAAAATCTGTCGCTCATCCTCCTGCTTCAAACCATAGATCAAACGGTTATCAATATAGCCCCTCAACTGCTTAGCATCATCCAAAGCCTGATTAGGAACAGGTATATAGTGAGAAATATCCCTTACATTAACCGATTCCTTAGTAAACTCAATACTCGATTCTGGCGCAGGACTACCTACACCTATAGCACTAGCATTATTGGTATAGCCAACCTCCCTAACATACTCAATCGAGTTACTATCTGTCGTCTGTACATTTAACAGATCTCTAATACTCAACTCCTGCTCTGGTGGCATAATAATATTTGGTACCCTAGTCGGTATTGGGATATCACCTTCACCAGTTAATCCCTTCCTTCCCATAGAGAAGAGACCTTTAAAATGAACTGGATCAGAGCTATCTAAGTTAGACTTTCTCATCCTCTGATAAGACTCCGAATCAACAAAGGCCTGACCAAAACTCTTAACCTCTCCTTGACTAGCAAAGCCCAAGTTTGGTCGGCTCATCTTCTTCTCCAATTCGTTGGCCCGAGACTCCAACTCCTTCATCTCACCACCGATCTCCTTAATTTGGCCCTCCACCTTGGCTATAGAACCGGCTGTCTTAGTAGTAGTCTCACCAAACTCCCTAATCTCCCCCTCCTGCTTCTCCAACAACCTCTGCAAATCCCCAGTCACCTTATCAAACTTACTACTCAAATCCTTAAGTTCCATAATAAATTACCCCCTATAAATTCAACTGTATTTTTATAAACTAATTCAAAACAATTTTTTGCAACAAATCTCTCGAATCCACACCAATCTAAAACAATAAACCTTTAAAAGATTAATTTCTTAATGACCTTGTCTGATCTTAGTCGGCTCTTATCAGATCTTAGTCTGCGTATATGATTTTGACTTTGATCTCTCTTTGTCCCTTATTCTCTATTCTTTGATCTTTCTTCGTAATCCTTAATTTTTAATTGCTCTTAATTCGTGTTAATTCGTGGCTAAAAAGTTCTTGATTTTTAACTATCAATTCTCAATTTTCAACTCTCAACTGCTCTTAACTGTCCCTTATCCCTTATCCTCTATCCCTTATCAACTGCTCTTTCCAACCTTTCCATCGATTCCATCATCTTTGCAACCTCATCTTCTTCCTTAACCTCACTCTTCTCTGATAATCTATCTAAAACATCTACAACCCTATTAAGCACATCCTTCACCCCACAACTACCCTTCACAGAAGTAATCAAAGCCTCATCATTCATGGCCCAAGTAACAGGGCTAAACTCATATAGCTTAACCTCCTTTAAATGCCTAACACCATCCTTCCACTCCTTCTGAACAGTATCATAGCCAATGCTTAACTCATTGATCACCCCATCCTTCATCAGTATCTTTACATCCTTACCCAAAGAAGTATCACTGATTTGGCCTTTGACAAATAGCCCCTTCTTATCCTCACTCATCTCAATTGGCTTCCCAATTGGACTATAAGGATCATGCTGCCAACAGATCTTGATTCTATCTTTTTCATCCTTTAAGGTTTTGCTAAAGGCACCAGCTTGAATCAAATCTCCACCAGCATCCACATTACCAAAGACAGCAGCATAACCAGTAAAGATACCTGTTTCCTGATCAAAATCTTTAAGCTCAAAGGGAACTCTTTTAGTCTTATATTGCACACAAACCACCTCTTATCTTTAATGATCTTGATTTTTAGGTTTCTTATCCCTTATCCCTTATCCTCTATCCCTTGCTCTTCCACCGCCTCCTTTTTATAATGGCAAAGAAAAAAGCCAAAGGCGTTGGCCCGTGACTTCACTTCTTAACTATTAATTTTGTTTTGCTTCTAATCTCTTTATTTTTGCCCTTCATTCTTAATTCTTAATTTTTAACTCTTAATTGAATTTTCTCTTCACCTTAAATTATATCACCTATATTGACTATTTAACTATCATTTTCATCTCAAGATTAATTCAACTTATCCTTAATTCCTAATTTCTTAACCCTTTTCAAGCTTACTTTCTATTAAATCTAATAGCTCCTTCTCCCTTTTCATCTTGCCAAAATCAATTAAACCAAGCCAACGATTCTTAATTTGAATCTGAACCCTACTATCCAACTTTCTAACGATATCAATCTCACTCCATGTAATAAACTTTCCACCATAAAAGATCCCATTACTATATATACGTACCCTGCCAACATGCTCAATAAGTTCAGCTATTAATAATAATTGAAATAATATCGGATGTATTCTACTAGAATTAGAACTCCAAGAAAGATTCAGAAGTGAAAAAACCACAAAGAAACCTATCATAAAAATATTAGAACCAAACTTATTACTAAAAGAGTCTAATTTTTCTCCTCCATATTTCTTAAACTTATAATAATGTCTCAAAAATTTTATTGTATAATAAACTACAAAAACTAATAAAAAGAGATCTAAACCTGCCATTCTTATCACCTTCCTAATAAATAGTACGATTTAATTACCCCTTAAATATCTTTTCTTATTTGATCCTTCTTTTTTAAGGACTCTTTTCCCATTCAATAAAACTGATTCTTTTGATAAATCTTTCTCTATAATTATGCCTTCTTCAATCAACAAATATAATCTATCGAATACTATGTTTAACTTTTTTGTGCTTCTTCTAATAACTCTTTAGATTGCTTAGAAATAGTATTACTTTTCTCTTCTTCAACAGAAATTAAATAACCCCCAAATAATCTGGTACCAATAAAAGTAATTATAAGAAATAATAAATACGCTAATGCTCCCCAGGCTCCTTCGATAACTAAAACAATTATAGCAATAGGTATTGTCCCAACGCCTATAATTGAAGCTCCTATTATAATTCCTATTAATCCCCACATAGAATAGACTATTAAAAAACTCCATACCAAAATCATTAATCCAAAAACATAAGAAGCTAAAACCATAGTTGAACCTGCTATTTTCCTTGCTCTTTTAAATATACAAAGTGGTAATAAAATTATATATGTACATAATAAAGTTATAGTATTAATACTAACAATCCATGGAAATATCCTTGCACTTACCCATGCTTGCCCCACAATAAATAACATTGGAATAATACTTATACCAACTAATATTATCAAACCAATGAAAATATTTTTTATGTTTTCTAAAATTGCTTTCATTTTTTCTCCTTTTTTTAAGTAGATAGTGTACAATATTATGTTGAATAACCTAATCTTAATTAAATGATTCATAGACATATTAATAATTACACCTTTTCTCTTTCTAGATAAAAAAATATATTCCTCCAACATTATCCATAAACATAAAGTTCTTAACTATAAAAACAACCACACACTACTGTAAGGGATTGTCATAGCAGCACAACCACCTGCTATCACAATCCCTATCCTAACGCCTCTCTTCACTCCTTCCTGAGCTCAAAGCTACAACCTACTAGCGTAGGACCTGGTATCTTTGAGCTCTTCCACTCCTTCAGACAGGCTAAGAGCATCTCCCTACAGCAACCCCATTGTCTCCCTCATTCCCTCTCCCCCAAACCCCCTCTCCCTTTAACTCCCTTCCCGGTCAGGCTCGACAAACCACTTCGCCAAAAAGGTTGCATCTAAAATGGGGGAGAGGGAAGATTGAGGGAAACGATTTGAGGCGATGAGAAATGACGCATCAGTTTCTCATCTGTCCTCAGCTTGCTTCCGGGAGATAAAACCCTATCTGCTATAGCTCGATACTATATGCTAATGCTGCAAAATAGTTCTCCGTTTCCCTCCGAACTATCTAGCAGCCCCCCTTCCAATCTAAATAAACCAAGGTAGGGGGTTAGAGGCATCATGGCTCGCTTAAATTATTTCTAACATCACATTGTATCGCAAAATATAATCTAATCTGTTCATAAACCACTCAACGCCCAGCTCCCCATCATGCCTAGGTATCACTAAAAAACTTAAACCCCTCTCCACCACCACTGCCCATTCTATGCTCCCAGTCCAAAAAGTAAAGGACTACTCATCCTTGCGTTCCTCCTTGACTTTTTCTCCTTCCAGCAACAAAAGATTATGGGTGGGGAGAGAATGTTTTGAGAACCAACTTATGTTATACACATCTTCAAACTCTACCATCTTTTTATCTTATCTGTTAATTTTTTGTATATTTTGAGTATGAAAGTGGAAAAATATAAATATAAGACAATAACTTAATTAAGGGAGTTGTAATAATATGAAAGAACATCAACAGTTATCCTTAACCTCTGACCTACCCACAGCAGAAGACTACATAAACAAGATTAACAGAATGATGAAAGAAGTAGATAAAGAGATCAGACAACATCCCGCAGGATCACTAAAAACAATTCCTCTCTACTTTGAAAAGCGAAGACTCCTCAAAATCAAACAACGAATAGAAAAAGAGGGTATTTACATCTAATCCCAGATGCAAACACCCTCTTCTAATTTTCACCAACGCCTTATCCCTCTCCGAGTTTTTAAAAACCAAAAAACTCTCCGTGGGCAGAGTTACCCTTTCTTTTTTAACTCGATATTTCTTGCACTGCCCTTATCCCTTATCCCTTGAATTGCTAAACCCTAAATCCAATCGCTCATTAATCTCATCTAAAGACCAACCCATCTGCTTAAACTTATAAGCTGCTTCCACCTTCTCATTTAAGTTCTCCTGTAATGCCTTAACCATACTCGTATCAGCCTTAATCTCTACATTCTCACCAAACTCTTTCGATAAGCTCTTATTAAAGGTATCCAAGACATCCTTCAGATAAGGTATAATCCCATCAAGCCAGAATATCTTCCTTGCAGTCTCAATATTAGAAAGAGTAGCCTTCTCATAAAGGCCAACCATTGGAGGTGGTACTTGAAAGATAGAACAGATATCCTCTCTAGTCATCTTCCTTGATTGTATAAAGTCCATCTCTGTCGGAGATAAGCTCATTGGAATATAATCAACCTGATTGCCCAAGACCCAAGGACCACGCCCCTTAGCACTATATTGTTCCCTTACATGCTCCTTAGCTTCCTTATACTGAGGACCAGTCAAATCATGTTTAAAAGCAAATACCCCATCTGTAATAGCTCGATTCTGCATAGTAACCTTATTCCACTTAATCGCCTCTACATCAGTATCAACAATAGCCGCTGCTGCTTGGAGTGGACTCATCCCCCAGTATGGATTAGCAGGATCAGTAAACATCCCATGAATTACATCCTCAAACTCTAACCTCTCCACCCTATCTCCAACATTATACTCATAATGGCTAATAAACCTCTCCTGGTCTGCTACTGGACCAACCTTATCTGGATCGAGAGGAAATAACTCTACTGGTAGTCCTCCCTTCGATTCCAATCTCACAATTTTAATAATCGAATTCCCACCCAAATAAAGATGAGCAGCCATCCTCTCCATAATATCCTGCATACTATAAAAAGGATGAGGATCATCCAATAAAATCTGTAATGGATGCTCTGGACTATACTCTCC
This sequence comes from Halonatronum saccharophilum DSM 13868, assembly GCF_000517025.1. Classification (GTDB taxonomy): domain Bacteria; phylum Bacillota; class Halanaerobiia; order Halobacteroidales; family Halobacteroidaceae; genus Halonatronum; species Halonatronum saccharophilum. Next base: position 31,858 of record NZ_KI912096.1, on the reverse strand, counting down.
ATCCTCATAAACCTTCAGGGGTACACTTGCCACCGTCTTCATAATCCGATAAACACAAGCGTAAACATAACTCGATGCCTTAAACCCCTCCCTAATCGCCCTCCCAGTATCCCAGTCCTTAAACTCCGGCTTACCCCCTCTATAACTAGGTATCAGCCTCGGCCTATTTGCATTAGCCTCCACCCTCAACCCCTTAGCCACCTTCTTAAAAATATTAATTATAACCACCCCAATTTATAAAGATATATTAAAATAAAAAGCACCTACCTCTATCATAAATATAGAGTCTAGGCGCTTTTAAAAGATTTAACATACTATTCAAATGACTTATCAATAATCATTTGAATATGTTTTATTCCTTTCCCTGTTAAAAGAAGTGGCTCTCCTTCAAAATTACCTTTCCTTTTACTTATGTAACCTTTTCTTTCAGCATAACTCATAAAATCCATAATAAATTCTTTATCAAGCTCAAGCCTATTTTCTACAGCTTCAATAGTTGGCTCTATATTATGAAATTTTTTAGCCATATAAAGTTCAAAAAGTGTCTTATCTAAGTGTATCTCATAAAACTCTTCCTCTATTTTTTCTTTTGCTTCTTGATAGGCTCCTTCTTTAATATCTTCTTTTTGTGAATTCATAAACTCCATAACTCTATTTCTAATTTCTTTTGAATCCATTATATCTCCTCCTAATTTTTAATTTGATATAATTAATTATACTTGACTTAATGTTAATTAATACCTTTTTAGTTAATATTATTAACTTTATTTTCAATAGCCTTTTCCTCATCAATTAATAGTGCATAAATCCCATAACTAAAAACCTTCAAAATAAACCCATACCCCACCAATCCTAATAACAAAACTCCAACACTAAACTTAACTACCCAACTCCCAAACAAATCAACCAAAGCCCAAGTAACCAGCCCCCACCCAAGCATCCAAGCCAAACATAACAAAACTTCTCTAAAATACTTAAGAATAATTATCACTCCTTATCCCTTATCCCTTATCCCTTATCCCTTATCCCTTATCCCTTATCCCTTAATTTTAAACCCGTCCGATCATCAACTCAAACCCTTCACTCACCATCTCAGCCAACCCTGTCGTAGCATCTGGCCCATCATCATTCCTATTTTTGCCTGATTTCTGATAAGAGTTCATAGCCTCATAATAATTAGGCCAACGATTCTTCCAATCCTCAGAATAATAAATATGATTCATCACAAAGCTACTATTAGATATAATCCTTGCCTTCTTATTCTTGCTCTGATGAAACCATTGCAGGTCAATCCTTCTTGTCTTATACTCCTCCCATAATATCCTCTCTACATTCCTAGCAAAGCTTCTACCACCATTATTACTCTCAATCTTAACCTTATTAACCCCATTTCTAACCAAAAACTCTGCTGTCTGGGGTTCAGTAACCTCCATTCCTGCTTTGGTATAAAGAACATCAACTATATAAATTTCTCCTTCATACTCTAAACCTGCTATAGCACAGAGGTAATCATCTCCTTGATCAGCAGTATCAATATAGGAGATAATCATTTTTCCTTCTTGATTAGCTGGTAAACAGTTATAAGTACTAAAATGGCTATAAAGCTTACCCTTCTGATCTATCGGCTCCTGGTGATAGTTGGCCTTAAATATCTCTGGCACCATATTAACCTTCAAACTCTGATAACTTTTCTCTGAGAGGAGGCCAGAACATAGCATCTTCCCTTCCTGGTCTTTAGCCTCTAACTTCAATAGATACCAATCATCTGCCTCCGGGCCAACCAATATCCGACCACAGATATCCTTCTTGGCCCACCTAGTCATATTAATAATCTCAATTGCCCCTTCCTCCTTACGAGAAAGAAAGGTCCCACTATACCAGGTCCATATCTTATCCAAGGCCCTAGCATTAAGAGCCGTCTCTGCATCCTTTACTGGATCATCAACTATAGAGATATTACAACCCTTTCCGGTAATACTACCTCCAATTCCAGCACCCTTATAGTTAAAGAACTCACCCTCCAAAGCCCACTGCTGATAAGAACCATTCCCCTTCTTGATCCTACTCTCTGGGAAGATATCTCCATAAACAATCTCATGAGGATAAGTCTTCTCCTGGGCTATTCCATCTCTGGTATAACGAGAAAAATCACTTGCTGCATCATCATTATAGCTACAAGTGATCACCTTATTGCTCTTATCCCTACCCAATGCCCACATACAGAAATTAATCAAAGTCCTAGACTTACCATGGCGTGGTGGCATATTCATCATCAACTTCTTATAAGGGCTCCCATCCTCCTTGACCAACCTACCCTCATAAAGAGCTTGCAAGGTATCGCACAACAACTTTAAATGCCACCTTCCCTCTCTATAAAAGTCCGGGGCCAACATCTTACAAAACTCCCACAAGCTTTTCTTGGCCCTCCTAATCCTCCTCTCCCGCTCAAAAACCAACAATCGCTCCCTATCCCTTCTATCCATATCCATCACCTATGATTAATTTTATTCTTTTCTTTGCTCTTGACTTTCAATTCTTAATCCTTAATTGCTTTCTAACTCTCAATTTTCAATTATCAATTATCAACTGTTCTTTATTATCCCTTAATCTTTTCCAGCTCTTTTTCTAACTCCTCGTCACTCATATAAGATAAATCAATCCTATAGTTCATATCTCCCTTATGCTTAAAATCCCCCTTAATAATATCAGTTGCCTCACCATTCAATAACTGATACAGCTTAAATAACTTCTCCAAAGCATCAATCTTATCAAGTTCTTCCTCTATCTCCTCCACCTTAGTAGAATCCATAATACCATTAATCATATTCAGCAACTTAGGATTGAACTTATCCTTGATCTCATCTAGCCTTTGGTAGTAAACCTCTTTAAAGAATTCATCCTCCAGCCACCTATACAACTGCCTTCTACTGATGTCACACTTCTTGGCTATCTCGGTTTTAGTAAACTCTCCTGAGATAAGAAGTTCTATAGCCTTAAGCTGATTCTGGTCTAACTCCTTACTCTCCACATCTGTGACATTCTGTGACTTCTTTTTGTGTTGCCAGCAGTACCAATTACCTTTAAAGTCTGAGTTGACCTCATTCTTTCTACTACACCTGCTACCATCACCTTTCTTTCCACTACATTTAATGATCTTGGTCTCTTCATCATTCATTTACTGACAACACCCCCTTATTTTTAATTTGTAACTAAAAAAGTCAAAGGCGTTGGCCCTTGACTTCTTTGTGGTTATTGATTACTCTTTTATGTTTTGAACCAACTCTTACTTTGCACTCTTAACTAATTTAAGTTAGTTCTTCACCTTATATTATATCAATAATTTAACTCTTATATCTTCCAAATTTATACCAACTTACTCATACCTACTACTTAGATGGTTTAGATGACACACTTTTACTTACCTCTCAGAAGTTATTATCTTATCAATAAGTATCTTGCCTAACAAGACATTAAAAATATATTTCATTATTCTTATAAAATTTTAGAAAAATAATCTTTATCATTAATCTCTTGCTCCCCTTAACTCTTGCTAACGTAATTTATAAACAACTCCTCTCTGGCTCGAGTACAGGCTACATACTTAACACATTCAATCTGTTTTAAGTCATTTTGACCATAGAACTCTTTAGGGATCTCCCTTCTTACTCGTTGAGCAACCTCTGAATAGTTGGCTATAATTACTGCCCTAAACTCTAGCCCCTTACTACCATGTAATGTGGTGACTGATACCCCATCTCCCGCCTTTGGATATCTGCTCTTCTTTAAAATTGTATGAGGTATCCCTTCATACTCTAAGATACCTTCTATCTTCTTAAAGTCGCCAGAGGTAGGAGTTAAAATTGCTATCTGATAACCCTCAATTCCAGAGTCAAGAAGTTCTCTAACCTGTGATACGATGTAACGATACTGTTCCTTATGGTTATCAAAGGATCTCACCCTAGGCTCTGGTCCTCTAAATAGGCTCTTATACTCTCTAATATAATCTGCATCTACTTGAGAGCTTATAAGCTGACTATCGGCATATCTTCTAATCTGCTCGGTGGTTCGATAATTTAAGGTCAGATAATAGGCCCTACCTACTATATCTATTCCCGCATCCCTCTTCCAACTACTTAATTGGAATATTCTCTGGTTGCGGTCTGAAAGTAACATTAGATTATTCTTACCTGCTTTGACCAAACCTCCCAAAACCTTGAGTTTCATTGGGGATAGATCCTGGGCCTCATCGACTATAATCGAGTTATACCTCGGGCCAACATCTCCTTTCTCCATAGCCTCTACCAATAAAGCGGCTCGATCCTCATAATCTATTAAGCCCCTAATTCTCTTCTCCTCTAGAATCTTCTCCATGAAGGTCCACACATTTCTTCGCTCCTTCTTATATAAAGGCTCTCCTCTGCCAATCCTATCTACATTAAGATACTCCACTAAACTTTTGATATTATTACGCTGTATTACTTCCTTATACTCACTCTTATAGAAGTAAAATGATCTTGGCAACTCCATCTTCAGATAGATTTCCTCCATTAGCTCTTCAAGCTTCTTATAATCAAAGATAGGACGTGGCAGATTATAATCCTTCATAAGGTGATAGATTAAGCTATCTACACCCCAGACCTCTATCCTTCCTTTCACTCCCTTCTGCTCTGCCAACTCCTCCATATTACCCTTAATATAGGTAGCCAACTTCTTGCTGAAGGTACAAAAGAGTATCTTCTCATCCTCTTGGGTAAAGATATTCTTAGCAAGGTGTACAGCTCGGTGCATACCTACCACTGTCTTCCCTGTTCCTGGACCACCCTCTATCAGCGTTGGCCCGTTATAGTCCTTCTTAACATACTCCTGCTGTTTGGGGTGGAGAAATAATTTCCATCGGTCCATACCCTCATCGAGTATATGGTCAAGCTCCTCTATATCCTCTACAGTATAGAACCTCCTCTTAGAGTCCTTATGCTCTAACCCTTCTTCTATGGAGTCGGCCTCTTCTAAGAGATTATCGATGAGTATATTATAGACCTGAGCAACACTCTTCTCACCTGCAATGATATCTATTAGTCCCTCCTGTATCTCCTCAGGCATAAAGGAGATGAACTCTAAGAACTTACCTTCATCTTTGATCTGCATCAGATACTCACCATGAACCTGGTTGATATCTAGTTTGAGTAAATCTTTGATAGTAACACCTTGATCTTCTAACAATGAAGGTCTATTATCGAAGAATTGGTTTATCTCCTCATCACTCATCTCTTCAGCCTGATAGGTCTTTAACTTATAGTCATCATAGAGAAATACCGATCCGAAACTACTCTTGTCGAGGTACTTATTTTTGGCCCAGTCATAGGCATCATCATGGTGGTCCACATATAAGAATATATACTTGTCCCCTTTTTGAGAGAGGATGGCCCTTAGATCTCTATTTATCCTGATACTCTTAAAGCTTGAATCACAATCTGTTCTATGTAGGTCATGGAGTTGGAACCCATTTCCCTTCTCCTGTAATGCAAACTTCTTAAGGCTTTTTTTAATTAACTTTCTTGATTGCTTATCTAAACTATCAAAACTATCTATATAAGAGTCTGATAGAACTATAGCTTTATCCACTCTCTTCACCCTCCTTTGGTAAGTAGTTATTTCTATTAATTATTTCATCAGCATCCTATTGTTTTCCTGCAAAAAAGTTCATAAGAGGACAAAAACCACCAGCAAATGCTAGTGGTTTTTTAGATTTATTTATATAATTTCAATAATAAATCACTAAAACTTTCAGCTATATATTTAATAGAATTATTACTATCTGGTTCTTCATGATCCCAAAAAACAACGTTGGGCACTTTATTTTCACGATAATCAAAGCAGATATAATTTCCAAAGTTATCACTAGCAAATGGATATATATTTTCTGGTAATCTACCCTTTATCCACTCATAAGTATCTAATAAGTTACCTTCTTCTTCATCTACTCTTAATAATGATTTAATTGTAATCTCACTTCTTTCTTTAATATCAAATGCATTAGGTCTAGGTCTAGCTCCATTATTATTCATAATGCACTCAATATAATCTTTAGGAAACTTAATATTCAATTTCTCCTCGATTTGATTAACCCTATCCTCTTTTACATCTTCTTTAGCAAACTTCCAAATTACTTGATTAGACATTTAATTCCCTCCTCTATAATTATCTATTACCTTGACCTCCACCCCAAATTGCTTTTCCGCCAGTATGACCAGTTTGAGCGTGTGTTTTTTCATCAACTAATTGCATTACTCCTGGCTGTTCACTATGATGCCATGTATAACCATCTGGCGTTTCACCTTCCATTATCTGTTCTAGCTGTTCTGAATTAAACTTCTCTTTTAATTCTGGATTTTCAACTACCTCTTTTAATAATTCAGAATTAGCTGCTTGAAATTGCTTCCTATCACTTTCTAAGTGTAAGGATTCGTCTAATTCCATTTCAAATTCTGCTGTAAACTCAGGGAATACACCTTCTATAATTTTTTCACCTAAATCAATCTCTTTCTTTTGAAACGAAACACCTGTTTCAGAATGCCTCAGTCCTTCAAGACCTTCATTACGAGTTTTTATTTTTTCATAATCTTTATTCGCTTCTTCAAAGCTAGTAATCTCCTTAGGTTTTAGTCCTTTGGCAAATTTAGGTATCTCCGACGACTCCTTAACCAACTCTTTTCCAACTTCTTTTAAAATAAAGGACTCTATCATATTATCCCCCCTTTTCTTTCTACTCTTTCAACCCAATTGAAATAAAAATCTTTAAAACCTTCATCATCTTTAGCCTTATTATTTAATAGGTGTTTTACTAAAATATTTTCTAATTCAACATTATTAATTTCTACATAATTCTTAAGCCCAAATTTAAAGTTATCTGTCCAATCTATAAAATCATTAGAATCAAAAGCAAACCTTACTAATCTCTTAGTATCAAAGAACTCTGAAATCATTTCAGATACCTCTTCAAACTTACTCTTATCCCATAATTCCATATTTTCATACCTCTTATAATTATCTAAATTAACAAGTAACTCCTCTTTAATCTTCTTCTTAATCTTTTCTCCTGTTAGCCAGTTCTTTAGTTTCTCTATATCTATATAACTCAAATCTATCTCCTCTTCTAAATTAAATCTTAATAATAACTTTATCAACTGACTACGCATCTCTTTGTCATCTGCAACCTTCTCTTCAATGTTGCTAATATGACTAAAAGGAACTTTTACTTCATACCTATCTATCTTTGCCAATATTGGCTCTAACCAATCATTTTGATAAATTGCTGCTACCCCTGTTCTAAGCTTGGCCAATTCTCTAATTTGATCTTCGTTTAATCCTGCCGCTCTTCCAACTAGTTGCCTATCTTCTTCATCTGGTAGCCTCAATATAATCTTGGTATTGGTATTCTTAATAACTGATTGGTCTAATAAATTTGGTGATTGATCGGCAATTATAAACCCTTCTCCATAACTTCTCATCTCCGCAATGGAATTAGAAATCATTTCAACAGATTTTCCTTGTAAGTTGGCCCCTTCTTGACTCTGGTCTAAAGAGGTCTTTCTAAGCAGATTATGAGCTTCTTCTAGTACAGTAACATGCTTCAAATCGGAACTTTCTCCACTAAAATCAGCATACCTATCCTCTTGTAATCTTAAAAATAATATTCCCATGATTAAGGATTTTGTCTCAACAGACCCTATTCTACTCAAATCTACAATACAATTCTCTTTAAATAATTTTTCGTTTTCTATCTCATCACTGCTAAAAACCCTTCCAACAAGACCATTGGTCAAAGAGTTGACCCTAGTGACTAATGCACCTGTATAATTGCTCTTAAGTTCTTGAGAATAACCTGACTCTTGAATAACCATCGGTAAAACCTTTGCCAAATCTTCAAAGCTAGGATACTCTACAACACCAGAAAAACTGCGTGAATATTCAAGATCCCATCCTTTCATCTCATAAACCCTTTCAATACCCTCTTTTAAAACAGCAGGCATAGCAGCATACATTGGCCAACAAGCATTAAATATCTCTATTAATCTATCAATATGCTCTAATACATGTATCGAATCTCTAAATTTAAAGGGATTAATTTTGAGCATTGGAGTAAATTTAGGATTTGTACCATATACATTTACATCATTTCGACCACCCAAGATACTCTTATACTCTCCTTTAGCAGGCTCAATAGCTAAGAAATTTATCCCCTTCTTATCAAGATTGTCTAATAGATTACAGATTGTATTTGACTTTCCTGAACCCGTAGAACCGGTTATAAAGGTATGCATAGCTAAGCTATTCACATCAATCTCCACTCTAGTATCTTCTGCTTTCCCCATATGAAATATATTGCCTATATCAACTTTAGCTCTTCCCTCTCTGTTATTATGGCTTATTATATTTCTACCAAACTCAGCCATCTCTATGACCGATAGTCCATTAACCGATTTCTTTGGGAATCCAAAGGGAATAGTCAATTCCCTACCGCTCAACAATGACCCTGGAGTAACATAAGGAATATTAAAGTTATTATCTACATCTAAATCTATCAAAGGGTGATGAAACTTCCTTAAGTAATTTTGCATTTCAATTAAATTTATGTCATTACTGTTGTCCCAAGTATTTATAAATGAACTCTCTATTGCAGAGTTTTCTCCTCTGATTATTGCTTTAAAGGTACTAGCAGCTATTTCTGATGTCTGTCTATCATCAGCAATAAAATAGAATGCCGAATTCCACATGCCAAAATCTTTCCCTTCTTTCACCCTATCTAGTTGCCCTTCAATCTCATCCAGTAGGTTCATAACCACCTTATTCTCTAAATTTATCTGTAATGATCTTGAACCTCCCAAAGTATTAGTTTCAGAGTTATTCTTTTGCACAGAATCGGAGGTTGATTCCCCTCTTTGCAAAGTTTTGCTACTACTATCAGAAGTATTAGCAGTCTGGGTATGTCCTGTAGTCTCCGTATCAGTTGAACTTCCAACCATACCTCCTATAACACCACCTACTGCTCCTCCAGCTATAGCTCCAAGAGGGCCTCCAAAAGCAAACCCAATTCCAGCTCCTGCTGCTCCTATAACTCCTCCTGCATTTCTAGTCTTTCCCTTGCTGCTACTTTCATTAACAGAAGTTGAAGTACCTTCTGCATGACTTTGGGTCTGACTTAAGCTATGGTTAACCGTTTTGGTAAATCCTTCAGTAACTCCTTCTGTAATAGCTTTGCTCTCGTTCTCAGAAAAGTTTAAATCTGTTTTAGCAAAAGGAATTAGCTGAGAATATAAATTTTCATAACCCCTTCTAATTTCTTCAATCTTTTGATCTTCAACGGGGTCAGCTATAAAGATTGCTGAAAATTTCTCGCCACTCATTGAATCGATTAACTTCTCAATCCCTTGCACAAACTTCTCCTTATCTTGGTCCTTCAAAGAGGGAATCCCAGAGACTGATGAGACTACCCTATTACTCTCTCTATAAGGAGTTTTTAGCAGACTTTCTGTCAGCTCCTCTATCCTAGAGTTAGTTAAATTATCTACTTCAGTCCCAGCAAAGTTTCCACTCAAGCTCTTCTTTAGAGCATTTTGTGCTGAAGAAGGGGCACTATCTTTAGAAGCTACCTTAATACCTATATAAAAATCAGTTTTCTTACCATCACTATCTATTATTAATATTAAAGAACCTCCAATCGTTTCAATAGTATTATATACACTAAGCAACTTATCTAAATTATCTTCTTTACTATCATAGACAACCTTATTTAATTTAAAAATTCTAATAGAATCTGAAACCTTCAAATTTTTAATCTTATCAGAAACTGGGACTATATCATTACTAGCAAGGTTAATTAAATAGTTCTTTTTGACAAAGTTATCTACCAGATTATAAGCTGAGAAAAGTTCCTCAGCTTTTCTAACATCCAAACTGTTCTTACCTTCTTCTAACACTTGATTTTCCAATCTAGTCACCTACCTTTTCTTATTTTCATGCAATTTTTGTTGATTTTCAAAAAATTCTTCATGTCCTCTATTTAAATCTATTTTTTCATCTTCTCGTTTCTTATTTTCAGAATCTAAAGACGATTTTTTCTTACTACTAAAAGATTTTAGCTCATCTATCTTCTCCGGTTTTGAATCAGGTAAATAACTAGCATTATTATTCCCATCCCTAGAACTATCAATAATGGGTTGTTCCTTATAAGATTGATTAGAGGTCTTGCCAGTTTTAACAGAAGAACTCCTCCCCCTATTATCCCTACTCCTATCAAGAGAAGATTTATCAGCTTTTTTATACCACCTTCCTCTTTCTTGCTGATAGTTACTCTATTATTATTTCTAGTGTTATGTCTCTTACTATTACTTACACTTCCTTTAGAAATTGCCTTGGGTTTAGAGTATAAAGTCTCTCCCACATCTAACAGATGTTCAAAACGCTCTTGTGAAAAGTTATCCATAAATTGACCAATTAACTTCGCTATATAATCCTTATCCCAATCCTCTTTAGCTCTAAAACTTCTCCCATCATGCTCGTCCATCTTAAATCCTTCTACATTATCCCTAATATACTGCAAAGCCCTCCTTATATCATCTCTAGCTGCAGGATCCTTCTGCATATAAGTCGTTAAAGCTACCTTTATGCTTAACATATCACCTTCATTCACCGCTTCTTCTAAGTAACTATCTGGTCTCCACACTATAATCCCTCCTTTAATTAAACCTCTAATATCTTATCTAATTTTAATATAAATCTATCTAGCCACTCTCTCTTCTCTTCAGTTTCAGCTAACCGCTCCTCCAAATTAGATTTATTCGATGATAACTCCTTTAATTCACTTACCTTATCTTTTAATACTTGATCTAATTTGTCTATCTCATTTAAAAAATAATCTTTTAAGCTCTCTGCCTCATAATCGATATGATTTTTAGCATTTTCTATATTCTGATATAAGTTCTTTTTTACAGGTTTAATAAACTCTTCTGCTAACTTAGTTGTATTGACATATGTGCGATCTTCAAATACACCTTTATTCCACCCTTTATTCTCAGTAAAGAATGTCCAAGGCTTATACCACTTTCTATCAGGATTTTTAACCCACTTATCACCCACCCACTTTTTTTGACTATATTGATACTTCTCTACTAGTTGGCTAGGATTGGGTAGATTCTTTGTGAATAGCTCAACCTCCTCACCTAAATTGATATCTTCATCCTCTACATCGATTAGACCTTCAACATACCCCTTATACTCTGCTAATAATTCAGTTGCCTGGACTCTTAACACCTCTGGTACCAACTTTTCTAAGTCAGTTAAGATATTACTCTGCAAACTCTTTATCTCTACCCTTGCCGCATCTGTCAAAGCCTTAGCTTCTGGTATAGTGACTTTGTTATTTTTAAATTTCTCACTTAAATTATATATCTTTCTTTCAATTTTATCTCTAATAGGAGCGATTTTATCTTGTTTATCAATATTAAGGTTCATTATCTTCTCTTTAAACTCTTTGGCCTGCTCTCCCTTAGCTAACTCCTCACCTATTATATTCATTCTTCTATGAATCTCTTCTCTTTTTTGACTATCCTTCTTCATCTTATCCTGTAGATTCTGCATCATTCTCTTCTGTTCTACCACCTTCTTGAAAGAATCTACAGCATGTTTGATTTTAACTGCTATAGCATACTTCTCTATATATTCATTGATAGCTGCTTCGATAGCAGTAATCCCACAATGTTGCAAAGCCTCTAACTCTTCATCATTACTTTCCCTAGCAGCTGCTATCTCCCCGTATAAATCATTCTTTAAACTATTGATTAAAGGAACATATTTTAGAAGGTGCATCTCTTCTTCATCATTAAATAAATCAATCCCATATAAAGTTCTTTTCTGATTTCTGCTTAAATTTTTCCCTTGCTGATTGAGCCTAATAACCTTTGCTAGTTCCGCAGAGACTGGGAATATATTGGGATTTTTTATTCCTTTTTCTTGCAGATATTTTCTGACTTCATTTAAAGATTCTTCAATGCTTTCTCCTCTTTCTGGATCAAGCAAATCAACCTTATTAACTGCAAATATAAAACGATCCTTCGATTGCTTTCCACCTACCTTCATCTGCTCAGCCACCTCTTCTAATAATGTTGAATCGTCATTAGTTGCAAATTGAGCAACATTCAATACATATAAGACCATCGGCTTACTCTCTTCTTTTATTATTCTATAAGTATGGTCTCTATGAGAAGAATTTCTTGCATTATTAGGGCCAGGTGTGTCTACCAATACCAGATTTATTTTATCAGAAGAGACAAAGGGTAGGTTACCTTTTAATTCAATCAGACTTACCTCTGGATTAGAATTTAGCTCTTCCATCTTCTCATAATCAACATCATCAACCTCTTCTATCAACCTATTCTCTTTGTCATAAACTTTACCCTTAAATTGACCTTGACCATTATCCTTTATTGATACTATAGTTGCAGTACAAGCTTCATTCTTTGAAGGCATTAACTCGCTACCCAATAAGGCATTAATTAAGGTAGATTTTCCTGAACTCATTGTTGCTATAACACTGATTGCAAACTCTGAGCTTAGAGCCTTTTCAAATTTATTCTTAATCTCTTTAGATTTTAACTCCTCAAATGGCCCATTTTGCATATCTTCAAATAAGTCCCTCAGATCATTCTCCTTGTCACTACTCCCCTCACCTTCTATATATTCAAGACTTATCTCGAAATTTTTCTCTTTATTATAAAACTCTACTTCTTCTCTTACATCCTCAAAATCAAGTCTTCTCCCTTGAAATTTAATTTTAAAAGAATCTTCATTTAATTCCTCATGTAATATAGAAATTAAGTCAGATATCCAAAACTGCAGTCTTTCTTTCTTAAAAGAAAACAACTTACTATTACTTGCAATTTCATTCCCACCAACTCTAAATTCAGTCTCAATTGTAAATGGATTATGCTTTATAAATACTTCCATAACTCATTTCCTCCTTTATATTATTATCTAACTTAGAACAGATTTTAAACTAATTTAGATTTAATTATTTTAAGCATTGTTATTTTCCAAAGCATTTGACAGAGACTATTAACTTCTTATCTTTTTGACTATTTTTATTCATCTCACCTTGCCAATACTCAATTGTCTCCCGCTTTTCTAAGACCTTCTTAAAAAGATCTAGAATATATTTCATATTCACTTCTATAGAATGCTTTGCCACATATATATTCCCCATCTCTCTTCTATCCTCTTTTGTTTCTATACTTTCAAAGTCTATTTTGAAATTTTATTCTTTTAATTTTATACTTTGATTTATAAACCCTTCAAGTTGAAATATTCCTGTATTCTCTAGACGAAAAATAATTTCTTTCCTGTTCTTTTCTCCTCTTATCTTAGCTACCAATGATGACAGGAAGCTATTGAATAAATTGAAAAGAAAACCAACCTTTAATTTTTTGTTTTGAGCCTCCTCTCTTATCTTTTTATCAAATAAATTATTTAGAATTGAAAATTTATTTAAATTATATCTCTGATCAGAAAATATATCATAAAAGAAACGATAATCTATATTCTCTTTGCTTGATAAACTTTCATCATTTAGAACTTTCCTAAATAAATTAGCTGCATAAGCAGATAAAACTATTAAATTAGGTTCTTCAAAACCTGATTCTGCTAGATATTTTTTTACTTTTAATACAATATCCTTTATATCTTCTCCTGTTTCTATATCAAGTTTGTCTGTTTTATTTAATACAAATAAAACATCAGTTTTTTTATTACCTTTTAGCTTGTTATTCAATTTGTCTAATAATTCTCTATCATCACTAGTAGCTAATTGACTTACATCAATAATATATATTATTAGATTTAGATTAGAAAGACTCAAAATATCATCAACTCTTTCCATATGTAATCTGTCTCTAGAATTATTAGGCCCAGGGCTATCAATTAAGTTAACCCTACTAAAAGAATTTTTTATAAAAGGTAAAGGACCTTTTAAATGAATAGTATCTATGGACTTATCCTCATTCCATTCTTTGACCTTATCTGGTTTAATCTCATTATCTTCAAAAATACTCTTACCATTATAATATGCATATCCTTCAAATTTTTCTATTTCGTTATCTTCGGTTATTCTAATAAATTTAGAAGTACAAGCCCTATTCTCACTTGGAAGTAAATCCTTACCTATTATTGAATTAATAAGTGTAGATTTTCCAGAACTCATAGTAGCTAAAACTAGGACATTATAATTTACTTGCGAATCATTACCTTTTAGTAAAGATCTAATAGTACTACTATTCTCCATTGAACCACTCCCTATCTTTATTATTTTTTGTCAAAAATTTAAATGTATTATTTATCTATTTATAACTATATATATTATAATATAATAGGGTGGACATAAATCGTCTATATGAAAAAATAATTATTTCTATATAACTCAATTTTGGCACTAAAATTTTACTACTTACACAATACCATTATAGACTATAATTACCTAACATCTTTTCCACAGTCCCCTTAATCTCATTACGAAAACTAGCTGGCTCTATTACCTCTAAGTACTCCCCTTGACTCAATAACCACATCTTAATCCCTTCACCATAGACCTCAGCTTCCACAATATACTTATCACCTTCTTCACCTACTATCTGGGCTGTAGGCAGCCTATCCAATATCGCCTCAATCGACCTCCCCCAGAACTTGAATTTAATCCTCATCAGCTTCCCAGTATACATAAATTGTACTCGCTTACGAAACTCCCCTTCTTCAAAGCGCTCACTGTAAGGGATTTTAAACTTCTCCTCTTTAACTTGGTAGCCTTCAACCCTATCTAAGCGATATACTATAGGAAAGTCTATATCTGAACCATCTATATAAGCAATCAGATAGAAATAGAATTCAGAGAAGATAATCCCTACAGGCTTTAAGCACCTTCTGTTGATCTCAGATGAAGTAGCTTTAATATAATCTACCTCCAATATCCTCTTCTCCCTAATAGCCTTGCTAAAGTCCCAAATCATTTCAAAGAGATCCTTACAATGGCTTAGCGGATTATAATGAAAACGCTCATTAGCAATTACCTCTTCGATATGCTTCTTCTCCTTAGGCTCTGCTTGTAGAATCAGCTTATCCAGTAGTTGATTCATCTCCCTTTCATTAAAGGAACGACTCTCCAATAAGACCTTGGTCATAGCCAGTATCTCCTCTTGATTTAGCCAACTGCTATCTCCCCTATTCAATCGATAGCCCTTCTTCTTTCTATCATAAAAGAGCTTAATCTTATCATTATAGTTATAAGAACCAGCAAAGTAGTTCCTTAGTGTCTTTATATCCCTTTGAATAGTTCTCTCATCCACACCAAAACGATCCGCTTCCTCTTTCTTATTCAAGATTTTCCCCTTATTTAACCTTTCAAAGATAGAGATTATCCTTAATGATTTGGATAGTTCACCTTTATTAATAAAAACCACCTTCTTTTATCCTTTATGCCAATATTGAACATCTTAATAGAAATTCGATATAAAACTCCAATCTCCTTTACATTAAATGAAATTAACTGAAAAAATAACATTGTATCTCTAAATTAATACTCTCCTTGAAATGGCTATAAATTATTTCAAAGCAAATCCTTCTCATTCTAGAACATTCACCCCTAGAGATAAGCCCCCATGATATTTTTTAATAACAGACCGTGCAATTTTTACCCTCTCTTTTAGCTTTATAAAGGGCCAAATCCACCCTTTTTAGTGCCTCTTTTGTTCTTATACCATCATCTAGATCATAAACCCCAATAGATACTGCAAAACTTACCTCTTCTCCTTCCACTAAAATAGAAGCTCTATTAATATGGCTATGTAATTTATTTAATACTACTTTTGTCTCCCTAGGCGAACAGTCAAATAGAGCCATTATAAATTCATCTCCTCCATATCTAGCAAGTAAATCAGTCTTTCGAATAACCCCTTCTGCTTTAGCAGCTATATCCTTGATCACCAGATCTCCTACTTGGTGTCCATATTGGTCATTGATTTGCTTAAAGTTATCTATGTCAAACATAATCAGAGAGTAGGGACTATTGCTCTTTTCTAACTCTGATAAGAAATATTCATAATTATAAAGCCCCGTCATTCCATCTTTAATCGCCCTTTGATACATTCTCTCTGCCCTTTGCTTATAATAATTAACCTTCTTTGCTGATTTAAAATTAATGATTACTAGTAAAATTATTGTTAGAATTAGATAGTAGAACATTAAAATCACCCCATTTTTTTAGCTATAACCTATTAATTAATATAATAGCATTTAAGGTATGACAGTTGTTGTCTATCTAGAAAATAAATCTTTTAAATTCATAAGCCATACAACTTTACTCTAAACTAATAAAGTTAACTCTACTTCTTTATCTAAGACTTCTAAGTCAACCTTTATTAAATTCTCTCTCCTGCTCCCAGGCAACTTACTCCCCCTTCTTCTCCCCAAATACTTTTTAAGAGCAAAAAAAGTCAAAGGCCGTTGACCCTTGACTTTAGCTTCACAATTTATATTTATTTAGAAATTTAATCTAAATTATTTATCATATAACTTAAGATCTTCTCATCTAATTCTTGGCTTATTTTAATAGCATCTTCACTAACTGAAGCATTATTTCTAACCTCCTCAACCATCTTAGTTCTCAATAATTCAATCTCTTTTCTAATACAGTTATTATTTCTCACAAAACCACCCTCTTCAAAAATCAACTTATAAAATCAACATTGACTATTGTAAAATCTTGTGGAATCTATTTCAAGTATTAGTGTGATAGATAATTGTCTAACAATATAAACTTTTATCTCTTAACCTTCTATATCAAATCGCCTATACTCTCCTCCAACTTCTCCAAGGCCCTCTTCTTCACCCGATAGTACTGGCTAGCCGAATAAGGAAAGCTACTGCTATTATAGATCATATTATCCCTTTCAACACTATCTTGAAGGTATTTAGCCTCGATTAGAGGTAGCTCTACCTCCTTGTCTAATACTCCTAAGCCAACCTCTATCAAGTCAATAATCCTCTCCTTCTCCTCCTTTTCCCGGGCCAACTTACTGTCCAATCTCCTCTCCACCACATCATAAACTGGATCACAACTTCCTCCACCTTGCACTCTAGGTACTTCATAATCAATCGCCTGCTGATTATACTCTAACTGTATATCAATAGCCTCCACCCTCCGCTTCAACTTCCTATACTCAAGCAAAACCCCAATCAACCTCTTATGCTTACTCACTATAATACCCCCTCGGAAAATAATGTAAAACGCCATCCCTTATCCCCCTCCGAGTTTTTAAAAACCAAAAAACTCTCCGTGGGCGGAGTTACCCTTTCTTTTTTTAACTCGATACTCCTTGCACCGCCCTTATCCTGTCAGTAGGCTATCCAGTATCTCCTCATTCTCCCTCTCGGCTAAAGTCTGCCTTACGCTCTCTTCTGGTGCTTGAATAGGTACGGCCATCCTTTGAATCCTGCTCTTGATCCTATAATCATAAGGCAGATTTTCAACCTTACAGTTACTAGAAAAGATCGTCACCACATCACTTTTAATCCGATAGTTGAAGATATCAAAGAGATGATCATTTGTATCTGCTTTTACCGTCTGTTGGCCTAGATCATCAATTATCAAGACCTCTACCTTCTTGGCTGCCTCTATCAACTGGTGTGTCTTAAGCTCAGAATCCTTACTGTAGGTAGCCCTAATTGCATCAAGTAGCTCACCAGCAGTTGCAAATCTAACTTGGGCTTTATACCTTCTAATCAGCTCATTACCTATTGCCGATACTAGCAAGGTCTTACCACTCCCTGCTCTCTTTGAATGAAAGTAAAGCCCCTTCTTTCTCTTCTTCATCTCATCAAATCTTCGCACATACTCACTCGCCGACTTCTTGCAGATCATAGCATTCTCGATTGCAGACTCTTTCTTATAATAGCCTTTAATCCTATAATCGCTAATAGTAGCTTCGCAGAACTCTTGATCTATCCTAGCAAACTCCAGCTTTGTATTGATTGTTCTTAACTCCCGACAATCACATTCAACAGCTATCAACCTTCCACCCTCTTCTACCACCTCAAAGCCATCACCATTACATCTCTGGTAAGGACACCTTTCCTTCTCTAAGGAGCTTTCTTGCTTTTTGGGCAAGTCTACTGCTTTGGTCCTGCCCACCTTCTCCATTGTTTGGGTTATTATCTCCTGGAGCTTCTCCATCTCTTCTACTCTCCTTCCTATTCTTCTTCTGGAACTGCTTTATTTGATGCTTAGCTTCCTCTACTGAACTCACCTTCTGCTTCACCCAATCGTTAAGCACTCTCTGAACATAAGACATTGCTTTAGCATTTTGAGAACTGGCATACTCCAATCCAAAGATAACTACTTTCTCACCTAGATCGTCAATAAAGGTATCTAATATCTCTAAATGATGCTTGGTTATAGTCCTTCCAAAGATTTTTTCGTAAATTTCCCCTATACTACTACTATCTTTGTAAGTAGTCTCTGTGTAGTCTATGGTATAGGTCTGGTCAGATTGTCCACCAGTGTTGGTCAACTTGTCCACCACCCCTTGGTCACTTTGTCCAGGGGGGTGGTGGTCAATCTGTCCAGCGGGTTTCTCTTTCTCTTTTTCTTGGTCTTTATCTGAACCTTCACTTACCTTCTCCTCCAACCTATCATAGTCAATCGTATACCACTTAGTCTCATCATACCTCTTCTTATTAAAATTAGCTGACAGAAGTAACCCATCTTCCTCTAAGCTATTGATTATCCTTCTTACTGTTCGAGTACTCCAAAACTTAAAGTGCTCCTTCTGCCACTCTTTGTAGGTATTATAAACCCAAGGCCTACCCTGGTGAATATGCTTACTCCTTTGTAAGAAGTAATGTATCTGTTGTAGGACTATAGCTTTATTAATCCCCACCTTCTCAGCCAAACCAGGTTGGATTATCAAAGGTGCTTCGTTTAATAATAAATTACTCATCTTATCACCCATCTCTTATGATTTGAGAATCTAACTACCATAGAAATAAAGCTACTAATAGATAAGGGCCAAATAACTGGTAGCAGCCCTTCTAAGCTCACGATCAAAGGATCTAGTAGCTAACCACTCTAGATCCTTATAAGGCAACTCCCTTAACCTTCTCCCTCTATTTCTTCCTACTCTAACCCTTAAATCTCCCAACTCTTCTAACTCTCTACTCTCTCTATCTTTCTTAACCTTAGTCTGCTTATATATATCAAAGTTCTTCTGTATTCTTCTTACTGTAGCATCAAAGTAATCACTCATTGTACTACCTTCCCTTTTCTGATATAATGAACTTGAGATTTTTTACTATATCTTTGACTGGGTGGTATAGCAGTTGTACCAGAACTGTTATTACCACGCCAGTTACAAAGTATTGAATTTGATGAACAAGATCCAACTTAATCACATCCTCTAATATCTTAAATCTTAGATATACTAACTTACTTCCAGTTCTCCATTTAAGACCTTATGCACAAATAGGGCACTTTCTAATATACTCGCAGAAAGCTCCTCAAGAGTTGGAATCTTAGCCATCTCTTGATGAAACTCATCAATATCCTTAATTCCAAAGTGAGTATAAAGCATATACATACCATACTCTGCCTTCCTCTCAATAATCTCATTACCATCCTCATCAACTAACTCTCTTGGTTCAAAATTTCTCGCCCTTGAAAAGTCTGAATAATCTTTGGCCATTCTCTATTCCTCCTCTAAATTTATTTAACTCTTGCCTCAAAGACCTTATACTTAGTTCCTCTAACAATATAACCCTTCTCCTTCAAATCTCCAGCATTTCCATACTTACCGTCTCTTCTATATCTATCTTCATAATAAATTGCTTCCTTATGATTATTAAACCAATTTACTATCTTATCTGCTCCTATAGGAGTGTAGTAAACTTGATACCAATTTCCATCCTGTTCAACTATCTTGATATTCTCATCTCTATATCTACGGTTATAACCAATCTTAAAGCCCAACTTCTTGGCTATAGATCCAATTAATTGATTATGAGCTATACCACTTACCGTCCTTAAATCTAAATGATGGGCCAAATCACTGGCTATTACATCCTCATCCCTAATCTCAAACTCAACCTTATCAGATAACCTCCTTACATCTTCTTTAACCTCTGCTATCTCAGCTTTACTAGCTGCCATTTCTTGGAGAGCTAGTCCAATCTGTTTGTTCAGTTGTAAGGCTATAGATATATCATCATCTGCCTTCAATCCATTTTTCATCTCAAAGTACTCATCAAGTAATTTATCATACATCTCCCAACTTAGATCATCATTGAAGATTTTAATTAGCTTAGCATAACCTCTTTCACTTAGTAGGTATATATTGCTTGAAGCATTGATTGAGTTTTGGGTTAAAATTCCGCTGTTGCTCAAAGTGACAACGAAATTATTCTCCTTTAAATCAATGATATCTACTTCATCTCTAAACCTTTCTCTATTTCTGTTGATATTTTGATTAACAAATCTCAATTCCTTACCATGAAACTTGGCAATATCCTTAGCTAACATACTCCTTTTACCTTGACCAAAGCCTCCTCCTATCTCTGGAACCTCTCGACCAACAACTTTGGTAGTACCTCGCAATTCTAAATTGTTCAACACTATCAACCCCCTCAAAAATTATTTCCTCTGCTTAAAGTAAACTATAAAATTAAATTTATATTTCTGGGTATCATATAACTACATTTCTATCCTTATTACTGTTTATTTTTTTGACGGTTTTCTTTAAAAAAATATACTCTCTAAAATCTAAATTATTTTTCTCACAATAATTAATCAATTGACAGAAGAACTTATCTTTAGGCAGTTGTTTTCTATTAATTATTTGAGACACTGTAGTCCGACTAACCCCTATAGAATCAGCAAATTGAGTTACATTGCTATTGAATTTTTCTTTAAATAACTTATCAATTTTTTTCATATTAGCTTTAATATTACTCACCCCCTCTTTCAGCTTCTGTTAATATTATAAACAATTATTTTATGTTTGTCAATATTTTAAACAATAAAATGAAAAAAAATTAAACAGTTATGCTGTTGAAATTACTAACACATATAGTATAATTTAATAAGGAGGTGTTAAAATGTTTAACGCTAGTAAGTTTAGAAGTTTGATAGAACAAGCTAGAGGAGATAGATCAAATTCAGAATATGCAAGAGAGTCTAATGTAAGTAGAACTTACATTTCTCAAGCTATCAATGAAAGTCTAGAAAAACCTCCTAGCCCTGAAATTTTAAAAAACTTAGCCAATGTTGCCCAAAATAATGTGACATATGAACAATTAATGGATGCAGCAGGATATTTAGCAGGAATAAATAGTAATAAAAAGAAACCTGAAGATGATATTAGACAAGCTCTATCAGATGAGCCAGAACTATTAGAATTTTTTGATGAGATGACTAAGCGAGATGATTTACAGATGTTTGCCAAGCAATGTAGTCAGCTTAGCCCTAATACAATTAAACGATTAATGAAGATCTCAAAAATCTTTGAAGAAGAAGAAAGGGAACGCTATGGAGGGTAAGTTTAAAGCTGATATGACTTTGCAAGAACTACTCTCCTGGGCCAACTCTTATGATATATATCCTCGCTTGGCTAAGCTTGGCCCAGAGCTATGGGGATACACCTATAAGTCATCTTATGACTCATATCTGATACTCATCAATAAAAATTTATCTTTGGAGCTTCAAAGAAAGGTTTTAGCCCATGAGATTCACCATGTTCTAAAGCATTCCCCTGCTCAACCTTATTTTATAGGCTTAAATATGCAACATACAATCATTGAAGAGGAAGCAGATCAATTTGCTATTGAAATGATGGCTGCAATACAAGTTTAACTTAAGACAAGTAGTCTTTTTTTATTATCTGTTGAAGATATTTTTAACATTTATGTAAATGTCGTCTAGTGACGAAATATGTCTTTTACTTATTACTTTAATTATAATAATATCTTGACTATATAATTAATAGTATTTAGAAAATTTAAGACATATTTTTCTGGAAATATTAATTTGAATTTTTAAACTATATACTATATCTTCATCTTCTAATCCATATACTATGACCAAGGAGTGATTATAGTGAAAAAAGCAGCACTTTATATAAGGGTGTCCACTCACCATCAAATAGATAAAGACTCACTTAAATTTCAAAAAGAAGAGCTTGAGAATTACTCTAAATATGCTTTAGGAATCGATGACTATGAAACTTTTACCGATGCAGGATACTCTGGAAAGAATACTAATAGGCCTGGTTATCAGGAAATGATGCAGAAGATAAAAGCTGGAGAATTTACCCACTTACTCGTTTGGAAGATAGATCGTATCTCAAGAAACTTGGTTGACTTTGCTAAGATGTATGATGAGTTAAAAGAATATAGTGTAGCCTTCATCTCTAAAAATGAACAGTTTGATACCAGTTCTGCTATGGGAGAGGCTATGTTAAAGATTATCCTGGTATTTGCTGAGTTAGAAAGAAAGCTAGCTTCAGAAAGAGTATCCTCTATTATGATTGATAGAGCTCAAAAAGGTCTTTGGAACGGAGCTCCTACTCCACTAGGTTATGACTATAATTCAGATACTCAAAAGCTCATAATCAACTCTGATGAGGCTCAACGAGTTAAATATATCTTTAATTTATATCAACAACATAAATCACTACTCAAAATACAAGATATATTAAATAAAGAAGGTATCAAATCTAAAAACGACTCAAAATGGCATACCAAGACACTCAATCAAATATTAAGAAACCCTATCTATAAAGGTACATACCGCTATAACTATAAAGAATCAGGCCGGGGAGATATAAAGGATGAGGAAGAATGGGTAGTTGTTGAAGATTGCTTTCCTGCTATAATCTCTAAAGATCAATTTAAAGATGTAAACACTATTCTAAATGAGAATCGCAATCGTATGCATACAGAGGTGAAATACACCCATGTCTTCTCTAGCCTTTTAAAATGCGGTGACTGTGGAGAGAGTTACCTTGCCTATCTAGATAGAGCTAGAAGCGATGGCTACAGACCTTCTGCTTATCGTTGCAAAGCCAATTACTTTCCAAAGAGCTCAGATGAAAAATGCTATAATATGATTGGAGAAGTCAACTTAGGTCCCTTCATCTTAGACTATATTATTAACTTAGAGAAAGCTAAGCAAACGGAAATTACTTCCGAGGGCCAACTCCAAGATATCCTTATTGATGGCAAGTACTTTAAAGAGGTAGTTGGGCTAGAATCAAATAGCCTTGCTATGACTTACAAGATACTAACCCAGTCCTCTAATAAAGCCTTCGAAGATTCTGCTAACAACCAAGTTCAGAATAAGGAAATTGAAATATTACAGAAAGAAAAGAAGAAATACGAAAGAGCCTTTGGTCGCCTTGAAGATCTATATCTCTACTCTGATGATTCGATGAGCAAGAAAGATTATCTAATCAAGAAGAAAGAGATTAAAGATAAGATAGATGAAATTAATGAAGAACTCTTCTCTTTAAATAAAGAAAGACAGAATCCAATATTTGATCTAAGCTTCATCAGTGAATTCCCTCAATATTTTTTAACTAAGAAGGTATTTGAAGAAGGGATGAATTATAAAGCCTTAGTACTTCAAAATAAAGATCTGGTCAAAGACTTCATGAGAACTATACTTAAAAAGGTAGTAATTGATGATAAGAAGGTATCAGAGATAGAATTTATAAATGGTCTTAAACATAAGTTTATTTGGGAAGAAGATGCTAAAGGACTCAAAGGAAGAATGTAAAGCAAACCCCTCTAATCCAAGGAGTTAGAGGGGTTTTTATTTATGTTGATTTAATCATATTTACCATGGCAAACGGACAACCGTAGGTTCTAATTAAGTATAAACCTTTATCTTCTACCATTTATATTTCCTCCTTAAAATCAACTATATTATTGTATGCATCAGTAATTATTATAACATAATTTTTTGTATTTAAAAGTAATATTGAGGAAAAAAGAAATTGCAAACTTAAAAAATCTATAACCAATACTCCTCATATAATCTTATTAAGATATTTAATTTTTAGTCTAACTTCTCCTTTATCTCTTCTAAAATATATTTTATCTCAACAATAGCATCTAATGCTTCAAAGGTCTTTTTAATAAATTTAAATCCAACAACAATTAAGCCTCCCCATACTAAAAAGTTAAAGATCTGTATTGATATTGTTATTATTTGGCCCATTAACATACCACATCCTTTTCTTTATAAAACTTTCATTTATTATCTGTTCACCACCTCTTACTCTTACTCTTTCATTCTCATACACCTTATCTCTTATCCCGTCATTAGGCTATCAAATATCTCCTTATTTTCCCTCTCGGCTAGATCCTCTCTTACACTCTCTTCTGGTGCTTAAATCAATACGGCCATTCTTTGAATCCTACTCTTGATTCTATAATCATAGGGCAGCTCCTCAATCTTACAGTTACTACAAAAGATCGTCACCGCATCACTCTTAATCTGATATTTAAAGATATCAAAATACTAACAGCCTTTATCAAAAAATTTCATCTTCATTAGTTTCTAAAGAACTTTTTATTTTTTTGAAACCATAAAAGATATATATTTATTTCCCAATTCTATATTTGTATAGTGTACACAACTAATTCCAACCTTATTGGCTAAAATATATCCTTATTGATGGCAAACAATTTAAAGAAATAATAATTTATTTTATAAATATATTCAAAACACTTCTATTATTACCTTTCTTTCTATCACCTTACGGTCATCTAACGTCCTAAGATTTTACGACCCACATCTACCCCTCCTAAGATAAGCCAACTCCATTTACTTTTCTTC
>NZ_KI912096.1:0-6830 GCF_000517025.1 Halonatronum saccharophilum DSM 13868 | reverse complement strand
TTTCTTCTTTGTCTTTTTAGACTTTTTTATAATTACCATAGGTCAACTCTTCTCTACTTACAAATAGGATGCCTTTATCTATATAATTATAGATAGTCTTCCAATGTAATTCTATTTCAAAATCTTCACTATTTTTTATCATATCTGCAATTACTTCTGGAGAATACTTATCTTTGATTTTTTCCTCTATAAACTCAGCTAACCTGTGATCTTTACCTATTTTATTTTAGCTCCTTTAGCTGTAGCATTTTGATCATATACCTTTTGAGCCTTTAATGCATCATATTCTATTCTAATTGTATAGTCCCAATTTAATAGCTCTATTTTGCCTTTTTTAACCTCTCTGCTTATTGTAGTTCTATGTCTACCTAACTCTTGTGCAATCTCTTTGGGAGACTTGTTTTGTTGATTATACAAGTGTTCTATTACTTTTCTATCTTCCCATTTTAAGTGTTCACCTTTGTTCTCATTTGTGTTATAATTATCTTGGCACATATCAATACCTCACTTTATGTTATTTGTGGTTATTTAACATTATATATGAGGTATTCATATGTGTCATTTATTTTTTGCACTATCCGTGCATTTAATTATACAATGTTCCTTCACATCCAGGGCCAACATCTATCAGTCCTACCTCCATTCATCCTCTTAAATATGATATAGCTAACCTGCTGGTTTAGGCGAAGTGAACCTAGAACTCTAACTCCACTTTTTAGCTAGACTTATTTAAAATTGACCCTTTATAAGACACTAAATTACTTGATTTACCTATTTATAAACGGAAATGAATATAATTTATACAATTAACCTTCAAAAACAATTAATTTCTACACTTATCCTATTTCTGTTACTTTGATATTTTAATTATTTTACCTATTCACTTCCTTCCAAATAACAAGCATTTCCAAACTTCAAAGAATGAATTTCTCCCCCTGTTGCCCAGTTGTCCCTTGAATATTCATCAAATACCACAGTAACCCATTCAGGTTTCACATCAAGAATTCTACTTGCTTCTTTTGTTATAACATCTACAAATTCTTGTTTTTCTTCTAATGTTCTTCCTTTAGCCATTTTCACATTAATATATGGCATAAGAATTACCTCCTAAGTTCTCAATTTTCAACTGCCTTTTATGATTCTTAAGTAATCTTTAGGCCTTAATCAGATCTTAGTCTTCGCCAAGCCTTAAGTCTTTAAAAATTTACAACTATTAAGCTTCAATTCTCAAATGTATTGCTTAAAAATGTTCAAGAATATCGCTCATATCTTCCGTTTTAAGATATACATCCTTAATAAATTAAATTCTTAGTTAATGATAAGCCATAATAAATTATTAATTGAATCAAATAATACCTCATAAGTTTAAGATTCTTTAAATACAATTTAGTTAAACCTTCTTATATTTAAATTGTTTTACTAAACTTTGTAATTCTTGAGCCATATCTGATAACTTTTCTGATGAAGTAGTAAGCTCATTAGACATCTTCTTTATATCATCTGTTGAATTTACTATTTCATCACTATTTTGTGCTAAATCATTAGTTGTATTAGCAGTCTGCTCTATTTGAATTGAAGTTTCTCGAACTGAATCTTTAATTTCTTCAAAAACGCTCCCTGTTTGTTTTGCTATTTCTTGTCCATCTTTAGCTTTTCTCACTACCTCTTTAACTTTTTCTATTGCTTTTCTAGATTGTTTTTGAGTTTGGGTAATTAAATTAGAAATTTCATCTGATGCATTAGTAGTTTCACTTGCCAACTGCCTTATTTCTTCTGCTACAACTGCAAAACCTTGACCTGCTTCTCCTGCTCTAGCTGCTTCAATAGCTGCATTTAAAGCTAATAAATTAGTTTGTTCTGCTATACCAGTAATTAATTCAACTATTTGTCCTATTTGTTCTGAATTTTCACCTAATTTATTAATTACACCTACAGTTTCATCTATTGTTCTATTAATTTTTTTAATACTATCTAATGTATGTTCAACATTTTGGCTGCCTTTATTAGTTTTTGAATTAGCTTCTTGAGAAAAACTTGCTACCTCCTGAGAACTAGCGGAAATTTGTTGGATACCTGCTGACATATTCTCAATTAACCCAATAGCTGTTTCTATACTCGTATTACCTTGTTCAGCTAATAATAGCAATTCTTTACTAAAGGATGATACCTCTTCTGTAGAGCTGCTAATAACACTTAAAACATCTTCCTTGTTTGAAATTATACTCTGAACTGCCTTTGTTAACACTTCATAAACACCTGATTTTTCGTTTAACAACTCTTCTAATCGATTCCGATTAGAGATATTAGAAGAAACTTTATATAATAGAACATCTTCTGATATGTTCTTGGTGGCTATCCTTATATCTACCCCTACAACTCCTATTGCTTTTTTTCGGCTTATAATTGGTAGTGAAATTGTAGTCATTAAGTCGTTATTAAATGGGCAAATATAAGGCTCTATTACAGTTATCTTTTTTTCTTGCATAGGGCGAGTATAAAATTTTTCATTTACCCCAGCATCAATCCCTCCATCTATCTCTTTAGTATCTATTAAGTTAATTTCTTCCTCTAAATTCCGACAATAAGAAAAAAACCTCCCAGTCTCATCATGATTAACTTTATTTCTATACATATCATCTTTATTATCAAAAGCATTAGGTTCCCACATAGTCCAAACACCTAGAATATAATCTTCTCCTCTTTCTCTTAGTGTGTTTTTTAATAAATCATCTA
Source organism: Halonatronum saccharophilum DSM 13868 (assembly GCF_000517025.1). Classification (GTDB taxonomy): domain Bacteria; phylum Bacillota; class Halanaerobiia; order Halobacteroidales; family Halobacteroidaceae; genus Halonatronum; species Halonatronum saccharophilum. Next base: position 4,097 of record NZ_KI912096.1, on the reverse strand, counting down.
TTGTTTTCCTATCTTTACCTTTGGCTTTGATTTTTTTAACTTTATTAAGGACATCTTTTCCAATTTCTAGTCCAGACTCTAAAACATAATAATCTTTTTTCATTTCAGTTCCGTATTTTAAATATTGAATCAATAATTCCATATAAGCTTTATTATTTTTTGACTTAATAACTTGAAATCCAAATAAAGATACAAGCCCAATAATTCCTGTAGTGAATAGGATTAAATTAGACCTCACAATAAAAATAAATATAGAAATCACTAAAAAAATAAGTGATTTAATTAAATAATTCATTTTTATTCCCCCTTCATATTTTACTTATAATATAATACCGATATTTTAGTTAGTTTTGAAAACAATAAATATATTTTGATATTACAACTTATCTTAAACTCTTTTTTCTTCAGATCACACGATTTATTTGCTCCCAAACCTCTTAATAACATTAAAACCAACCATATATCCCTCCTTCAAAGCTTCCTAAGTTATACTGATACCTCTTTAATATCATAACTCTCCTAGCCCTTTATAAGAACTTTTAAAAAACATTTCACTCTAAAACTATATATTATATTATGAAATATTATTATAGTTATTTTTATTTTTCATCTATTCTCAACCAAAATCCACTTACCAAACCTTGATTATCATCTTTTGTTTACCTATTTTAAAGTTAATATATAAAACCCATCATAATTAGCTCTTATAAAAATATATAAGCCAAGATCTGCCTTAACATTACATTTTATAATGAAATTTATACAAAAAAATACAGCGCTATTATGTATTTCTACACTAAAAATTATATTCCTTCGATATTTTGTAAATATAAAGTTAATTCTCTTTTCAAATAAATTAAACTGACCAACGCCCACTTTCAATATATATTATTTTACTATTCCACAATGTACCTTCTGCTCTACCTCATACCAAGCTACTGTATAACCTTGACCTTTAGTACTTCTAATTGGATTGGCCCTATTATCTGAACCTGAATCTCCTGTAGCTCTTCTTCCCAGCTAACACTTAAGGAGGGATCTTCATCATTTAAAATTTTAAATGATGAAGATCCCTCCTTAACATTTGTTGTAGAGCCAAAGATAACCTTCGACCTTAGAGTAGGTATGCTATTGTAAGATAAACTTTGAACCTCCCCACCCAATCCTAAACCAGCCTTGGTCTTAGAGAGACCCATAACTCCAACCAGTTGACCCGCCTGAGCAGATTCTACTGCTTGATATTTCTCTCTGGTATAAATCCTAAGCCCAGTGATCTTCTCACTAACCTCCTCTTCTCCTGATAGATAAGTAAGCTCATCTCTAACATTAACCTTGCCATCCAGCACCTTCATAAATGAGGTCCTATTGCCTTGTTTATCATGACCAATCTTATATATTCTAGCTTTAAATTCTTGGTCACTATAATCTGTTTCTGTCAGAAAGTGAAGGTTATCAAGAAATTCAATTATCCCTTCATCATATAAGGCTGACCCACTAGAAGCTAAATACAATCTATTCTCCTTGATCATCTCTTTCATCTTATTTAGCCAAATTTATTTGTTGTACTCTCCTTCTAGATAACTCTCTAAGAGCTTATCATCTCTTTCAGCCACAAACTTTATAACTTCTTCAGTTAAACCTTCTTCTAAAGAAGTAAGTAGCAGACAGATATCTTGGGCCAAATCAACTCTAATCTCTTCCATTACCCTCTCTATCTGCCCCAACTCTATCTGTTTTATTGATAAAAAAGAAGGATGGAATTTGATGCTTCTTTAGTAATTCCCAAACTGTCTCTGTATGGCCCTGCACCTCTTCTACAGCACTGACGATTATAATTGCATAATCCATAACCATAATAGCCCTCTCCATCTCAGGTGAAAAATCAATATGACCAAGGGTATCTATTAGATAATAAGTATCTCCTCTATGCTTCATAAGGGTCTGATCTGAGAATATGGTTATACCCCTTTGCCTCTCTATCTGATGGGTATCCAAATAAGATCTCTGATGATCTACCCGACCAAGGTCTCTAATTGTATCTGTATGATATAAAAGCCCTTCTGAATAGGTATTTTTATCTGCATCAACATAGGCTATGACTCCAATTGTTTTGTTCATTGCTATGCCTTCTGGTAATTACAGAATATAATTAATTTTATAATTCTTTCTTATGTTTTTTCAGTTCATCACGTATTCTTACAAATTCTATATCTGCTATCTCTAAGAGCCCCGCCAATCTAGAGAATTTCCTTCTTATCTCTCTGGGAACTGCTTCTTCACTCTTATACCCTAAATCATGTTCTATCTCTGCCCAAGCATGCTGTAAGATTGAAGATATTTGTATCTCAACCTTATAATCTTTAAATTTCTTATTTTCTGCCAACTTTAATCGATGAGGAGATAATTTTAAAATATAATGAAGAGATAGATATCCAAACCTATCTGGCTCTAATAAGTTACGTTTATCTACAGAATTACCATAATCGATCTCAAACTCTCTCTTTATAATTTTAGCCACTTTATCAACCTCATCTTCAAAAAAAGTGATTATTCTCACCCCAGAAAGATCAGTAATATCAGATAGGTTATTATATTCTTCTTCAGATTCTTTAAGTTTATTTTTCAGGCTTGATTTCTCTTTTGCTCTGGAATTGATAGAATGAATATTTATATTGCTTCCCTCTAGTAACTCTTCTATTAATTTTTTTGTTTTCTCAGTAAAGAGTTCATAAAGGCCATATTTTTCATCATATTCATTGAGAATAGCTTTAATCTTATCTTCTTCCATCTTATACCCCTCCTAAATTGAAATATACCGCTTAGATAATAGAAAACTATTATATTCCCTATTGAATAGACTGATATAAACCGATAGGTTTGAATGTGCTTATGTAAGTTCTATATTCTGTGCAATCAAATCCACTTTTATAAATTTCGACAGACTACTTTAAAAACCCTTTAATATTCAAAAGAGGAGAATCTAATCCTTTCTTACTATTTTATAAATCAAAACCTGCTTCTAAAAGAAGTCTCTCTTCTAACTCTTCATCTTCATAATCTTCATTCAACTTGCAATAAACATAAGCCATAGCTAACCCTGTCACTGGTACAGTCACAAGTAAACCTAGCAACAAAACAAGAGCACCAACTATATTAATAAGTAATATCACTATCATAAATAAAAATAGTTCTCCTTTAATCTCTTCTGTAACCTCTGCACTCCTCTCTAAAGCTTCAAGTGGCCCTAGCTCTTGATCTACAATAAAATAGTCAACAAAAAAGAATTTTATAGCTAAAATAATACCAATAATAACTCCAAGAACCACTCCAAAGAAGAAAATAAGATCAGAAACAAATAAAATAGATATAATTATGGGAGTCACGACTCCAATAGCTACTATTAATCCATACAATAATATCCCTACAAAGTATTTAAAAAATAGATGATAATTTCTAAAGAGCTCCATTACCTCTAGCCTATCCCCTTCTCCTCTTGCCAAAGTTATTAATATCTTTAAATATCCAATCTCGACCATATATATTACAAATAAATGCAATAAATTAACTATCAAAAATAAACCTACATTACTTATTAACATCGCCTCAATAAAGAACTCGGGAATAATAATAATTAAGAGGTTAATTATAAATACCCCTATTAGAAATCCCCAATTTTCTTTAAAGAGCTTCCAACCAAAGCTTATTGCCCCATCTACATAAAATTTAACTTCGCTCAACAATAAAACCTCCTAATAAGTTATATAATTATATTTATAAACCTCTTACAATATATAACTTACAGCTCTTTATTGTGACAAAATTATTATCTTAATATACCAAAATAAGGGCCAACGATATCGTTGGCCCTTAACTCTAAAACTCTTCTCTTATACTATTTAAAATTTTGCATTACCTGGGGTTCTTGGGAAAGGTATTACGTCACGAATATTAGATATACCTGAGATATACATCAATATTCTTTCAAAACCTAAACCAAATCCAGAATGTGGTACAGTACCATACTTTCTTAGATCTAAAAACCACTCATACTTATCAAGATCCATACCTTCCTCTTTCATAATATCAACTAAAACATC
>NZ_KI912095.1:498496-614558 GCF_000517025.1 Halonatronum saccharophilum DSM 13868 | reverse complement strand
ATCAGGTAGATAGGCCAGAGGTGTAAGAGTAGTAATACTTTTAGCTGACTGGTACTAATAGATCGAGGGCTTAATCTAGATAAAAAGGTAATCTATTTGTGCAGTTTTTGAAAGTATAAAAATAGTATTGACATTTAATAATAAAAGATATATTATATTAGATGTTGCAAATACTTTTGTACTAACAAAATAAATATAATTCTGGTGATAATTGCGGAGGGGCAACACCTGTTCCCATTTCGAACACAGCAGTTAAGTCCTCCAGCGCCGATAGTACTGCAGGGGCAACCTTGTGGGAGCGTAGGTCATTGCCAGAAGGTAATTAGCTATCAGTTGTCAGCAGTCAGCTATCAGCTAAGGTCTTAATTTTTTAAGTTCTTGGCTGAAAGCTGAAAGCTCATAGCTGAAGGCTAATGTTGGGATGTCGCCAAGCGGTAAGGCACAGGACTTTGACTCCTGCATTCGCTGGTTCGAATCCAGCCATCCCAGCCATAAATAAGTTGACAATTGAAAATTGATAATTGACAGTTAAAGTCAAGAACTTTTAAGATTTTAACTATCAATTGAAAAATATCAATTATCAATTGGTATCCTGCCCCCATCGTCTAGTGGCCTAGGATACTGGGTTTTCATCTCAGCGGCAGGGGTTCGAATCCCCTTGGGGGTACCATATATTTTCGAAATGATTAAAACATTAACATTGATGATTATCTTTCAAAAAAATTTATAGTTTCTACACCATAAAGGGATTTTGAATTTTAAATCCTTGAAAGGGTACCAAATAATTTCATTGGAGTTAAAGGGTAATATTAAATTATTATATTACAAAGAAAGTATGGAGTTACGATACCATAAGATGTTTTTGTTTGTTAAAACATTGAGGGGTACCATATAGTTGTGAGTTGTGAGCTAAAGATTTAAAGATCTTAAGCACAAGGCATATAGCTAAATATAATACGGAGGGGTTCCCGAGTGGTCAAAGGGAGCAGACTGTAAATCTGCCGGCGAAGCCTTCAGAGGTTCAAATCCTCTCCCCTCCACCATTTATGCGAAAGTAGCTCAGCTGGTAGAGCATCTCGTTGCCAACGAGAAGGTCGCGAGTTCGAATCTCGTCTTTCGCTCCATTTTTATTTAAATTAAAAAAATAAAAACCTTGTTATCTTAAGATAACAAGGTTTTTCTAATATATGGGAAGGAGTTTTATATTATTATGGCGAATATATATATTGAGTATTTGGCATAAACTATAAAAACTCGTTGGAGGTAATAGATGTGGATAAGAAAAATTCACAAGATAAATCTCAAGTTAAAGTTGAAATATTGGGCGAAGAGTATAATATAAAAGCTGATGAGTCTTCTGAATATATTATTAATATTGCAGCTTTTGTAGATGAACATATGCAAGAGATTAAAGAGAATGCTCCATCGACACCTAGGAATAGGGTTATATTATTAGGAGCAATGAACTTAGCTGATAAATTATATAAAGTGCAAAAAGAAAATGAGAAAGTAATGGACGATAATAAGAAACTAGAGAATAGTTCTAAGAAATTAATCTCAGAAAATAATAGATTAAAAAAGAAATATCAAGAGATAAAGGATGATTATGATGAATTCTTAGAATTAATTGAGAAGGGAGAGCTAGGATAAGTGGGAATTAGTATTTTGGATATTATTATTGTTGTTGTTATTGCTATATTTATGATTAAAGGATATAGACGAGGGCTTATTAGACAATTAACAGCTATTATAGCTATAATAATAAGTATCTATATAGCAAATGAACAGTATTTAACATTATCTAAAACTTTAATTGAAAAATTTGAAATCTCTAAAGATTTAGGAGATGTTATTGCTTTTGTTTTAATCATTTTTACTGTAGCAATTATTATAAATTATCTAGGATATATTTTAAGCAAGATGGCTAGTTTTATGTTATTATCTTCAATTGATAGATTTAGTGGATTTATTTTTGGTTTCATAAAAGGTCTATTAATTGTTTATATCGTTGTACTGGTCTTGTCTAGGCTTCCTATTCATTTTATTGAAGAGATTATTGAACAATCGTATCTTGCTTCCAAACTACTTATATTAAATCCTTTTGTTGAAGAGCGATTAAGTGAGCTTTCTAGGTGGTAGAATTATTTACATACAATTTTTTTATTATAAAAGAAAGTTCTACTATTGATTGAGAAAATTATTTATTAAGAATCAACTTATAAAGCCTAAAAGCTACTATGTTAAGCTTTTAGATAAATAAAATTAATTGTAATTGGGGGAAGAGTAATGAATTTAAATGATGTTTATCAATTAGCAGTAAAATTAGGAATATCTGTAGATCCAAGAGGTAAAGAAAAGGTTGAAAGGGTATTGGAAAAAAGTAAAGATAAGTTTGATAAACTAAACGATGAAGAGAAAGAATTTTTTGATATGGATAGTTTAGAGAACCCTTATTCTGACACAAGAATTTTAACAGGAGACAAGGAAAAGAAAATTAAGAGAGTATTAATGGGAATTGATATAGATACTAGTGAGGTTTTACTTGCAGATAGATTGAGTGAAAAAGGAGATGGGGTAGATGCAATAATTGCTCATCATCCTGAAGGTAAAGCATTAGCTGCTTTGCATGATGTTATGCATATGCAAGAAGATATTTTGCATGACTTAGGAGTGCCAATTAATGTGGCTGAAGGGATTATGTCTAAGAGAATAAGCCGAGTTAAAAGGGGTATAATGCCAATCAATCACAACAAAGCTTGTGATGCTGCAAGCATTTTAGATATACCATTAATGTCAGTTCATACTCCAGCAGATAATTTAGTTGTAGATTTCTTGCAAAATAAGGTTGATAATGCCCAGATAGATACAGTAGGTGATGTGATAGATCTATTAAAAGAAATTCCTGAATATAAAGAAGCAACTAAGTTAAAGGCAGGGCCAACAATTGTAGTTGGGTCCAAAGATAGAAGAGCAGGCAAGGTTGTAGTAGAGATGACTGGAGGAACTGGAGGATCTAAGAAGGCATTTGAAAAACTTTCTCAAGCTGGAGTGGGTACTCTTGTATGTATGCATATCGGTGAAGAACATCGTAAGAAAGCAGAAGAGAACCATATTAATGTAGTTATAGCCGGTCATATTGCTAGTGACTCTATTGGAATGAATCTTTTTGCCGATAAGTTAGCAGAAGAAGGAGTAGAAGTTCTACCTTGTTCTGGTTTAATTAGAGTTAGCCGATAAATTATTCAAAGACCTTTAATCACTAGATTAAAGGTCTTTGTTTATGATATAATGATTGTAATATATTAAAAACCTTAGGAGGGTGGTTATGATAGACTTAAAGGGGAAGATGAACTTTAGACAGTTCTTAAATTCTTCTAATGAGGAGTTTAGAGAAGAACAATTAAAATTATATAATATAGATCTATTTGATGCTAGTAAAGATATAATAATGAAGGTTGAAAGAGCTGTTGAATTAATAGTTTTTTCTGAGATATACTGTCCAGATTGTAGAATAGTAATGCCTTACTTAAAAAAGATTGAAGAGATCAATGATAATATTGAGATTTCAATATATCCTAGAGAGGGAAATGAGAAGGCTATGAAAGATTATGTTGGAATAGCTAGAATACCTACTGTTATAAAAATTGATAACAAAGAGAAATTAGAAGGAAGATTTATAGAATTTCCAAAAGAAATAAGTGAGACCTTAGATAGGCTTACTGAAGAAGAAAGAGAAGAAGTAATAGATAAATATAGAAGAGGCGAGTATAATGAATTAATAGAGAAGGATTTAATTAATAAGGTTATACTTTAGATTATAGGGGGATTGTATAGTTAATGGATAAGCATGCATTAAAGGTTTTAGAGTTTGATAAAATAAAGGACCAACTTAAAGAGCATATTACATCAGAATTAACGGAAAAATTTATTGATGATTTAGAACCCAAAGGTGATATTAATTATATTAAGGATAGGCAAGAAGAGGTTAGCCAGGCTAAAATGATATTAACTAGAAAAGAAAGACCTCCCTTTGGAGCAATTTATGATATAAGGTCATCTCTAAGTAGAGCTCAAAAGGGTATGGTCTTAAGGGAAGAAGAGCTATTAAATATCTTAAAGACTTTAATAACCGGCCATAGATTAAATAGTTTCTTTTTAAATATAGATGATCAAGATAATAATTTTTATAGAATAATAGAGTTAGCCAGATCTATAACCTTATTCAAAGATTTAGAGAGAAGTATTAAAGGGGCTATAGATCAGCAAGGCCGAGTTAAAGATTCTGCTAGTCCTAAGTTGCGAGATATTAGAAGGAATATGAGAAGGTTAAGTGATGGTATTAAGGATAAACTAAAATCGATTATTAACTCTAGACGCTACCAAAAGTATATTCAAGAGTCGGTTGTTACCATTAGAGATGATAGATATGTTGTTCCTATCAAGGCTGAATATGGAAGTAATTTTCCTGGCATTGTCCATGACCAATCATCTAGTGGGCAGACTTTGTTCATAGAGCCTATGCCAATAGTAAAGATGAACAATAATTTACGAAGGCTTGTATCTGAAGAAGAGGCAGAGATATATAGAATATTAAAGGAACTATCCTCTAAGGTAATGAAGAAAGTAGATCAGATAAAGGGTACTGTACAGATACTAGCTATTTTAGACTTTATCTTTGCTAAAGCAAAGTATAGTATAGAGATAAATGCCTCAGAACCTTTACTAGATCAAGAAGGAAAGACTAAGCTTATAAAAGCTCGTCATCCCTTATTAGATGGTGATGTAGTGCCAACAGATATTAGCTTAGGAGAAGAATTTAGTACCTTAGTGATAACAGGGCCAAATACAGGTGGTAAGACTGTTACCTTAAAGACAGTAGGTCTTTTGACTTTAATGGGACAATCAGGATTGCATATACCTGCTTTATCTGGTTCTAAGCTTGGGATATACAAGGATGTTTATAGTGATATAGGTGATGAACAGAGTATTGAGCAGAGCTTAAGTACCTTCTCTTCACATATGACTCAGATAATTAAAATAGTTAAGAAGGCTAATGAAGGATCGTTAATATTGCTTGATGAGTTAGGGGCAGGAACTGATCCGGCTGAAGGTGCGGCCTTAGCTATGGCTTTATTAGATCACCTCCATAACAAAGGAAGTAAGACTATAGCTACAACTCATTATAGTGAGCTTAAGACCTATGCTTATGGCAAGAAAGGCGTTGAGAATGCTTCTGTAGAGTTTGATGTAAAAAGCTTGCAGCCTACCTATAGGTTGCAGATGGGGCTACCAGGTAGAAGTAATGCTTTTGAAATCTCTAGGAGATTAGGTCTAAGGGAAGATATTATTGATAAAGCTAAAGGACTTTTAACTGATGATGATATAGAACTTGATAAGGTTATAAGAGAGATAGAGAAGGATAAGCAAGAATATAGTAATAAGAAGGAAGAAGCAAAAGAGAGTAGTAGAGAGCTAAAGAGGTTAAAAGAGGAATATAACGAAAAATTAAAAGATTTTGAACAAAAAAAAGAAAGAGAGTTAAGTGAAGCTTATAGAGAGGCAAACAAGATAGTAAAGAGGGCCCAAAAAAGAGCAGAGAATATAATCAAAGATTTAAAAGAGAAGAAGAAATTATCTGATAAAGAGATAGAAGAGGCAAGAAGGTCTCTTAGAGAAGAAAGAAAAGATATATTAGGTGATAAGGAGGACTTGATTGAGGAGTCTATGAGTAAAAAGAAGGCTCCGAAATTAAAGATAGGAGATAAGGTGAAAATTAAGAGTTTGAATAAGAAAGGGGAAGTTTTAGATTTATTTGAAGATAAAGGAGAAGGTCTTATTCAAGCTGGAATAATGAAGGTTAATATTGATTTAAGGGACTTAGAGAAGATAGATGGTGGTTATGAAGAAGAATATCAAAAGACCAATATAAGCAAAATAAAAGGAGCTAAGATAAGAAATATCTCAAGTAAATTGGATCTACGGGGTATGAGAGTCTTAGAGGCAAAGCATAAGTTAGAGAAGTATTTAGATGATGCTAGCTTAGCAAACTTAAATCAACTAGAGATTGTTCATGGAAAGGGAACTGGTAAGGTAAGAAAGATGGTTCATCAAGTCTTAGATAAGCACAGAGGTATAAGAGAATATAGATTAGGAAGGCCTAGAGAAGGTGGGATGGGAGTTACTATTGTTAACCTTTAAAAGTATAAGAAAAAGGCTGGTATCATTAATGATACCAGCCTTTTTCTTATTATAATTATCTACCTCGTAATATATTGAAGAAGTCTAAGATCTTATCTCTTACATCTTCTTCCTCTTCGTCTTCTTCAGGTGGATGAACATTACATTCTTCATCAGGAATAGTTTCATAGATGAAGTTGCCTAGATCATCTGTTAATGGAACCTTTCTATCGTCAAGTTTTCTGATTGGATCTTTATTTTCGTCTACTATTATGCCAGTCTCTACTTGATACTCAATTGTTGTGATTTTTTCTTCTGGACAATACTCTGTAGCTATCATTCCAGTTTCCTTGTCAACCTCCATTGAAGCAGTCTCTTTAAAGTAGTCATCTAGCTCTGTAGGTTCGCTTCCTCTGATATAAAGTTCTTCACTGATTCTATTTTGTGGTGTATAGGGGTTAGGCAGTTTACCACTTCTTGTAGATACCTCTTGTCTAACTATATTATTAGGTCTTTCAAAGTCATTTACAGGTCTACCTCTAACAACTTCTCTCATATAGTCACCCCATAATCTAGCTGCAGTACCACTAGATACAATAGTACTTCCTCCATCTTCATTTTCATACTCCATTCTAGTTGGGGAATCCTCACCTAACCAAATAGTAGTTACAAGATCAGGTGTATATCCTACAAACCAAGCATCGGTATAGTTTGTAGTTGTACCAGTCTTACCAGCAGCAGGGATGCCAAGGTTTGCTCGCCATCCAGTTCCTCCCCATCCCCATCTTTCAGTACGATTAGACACAGCACTTTGTAACATATCAGTAACAAGATAAGCTTCTGATTCATCAAGAACTATATCTCTTCTACTCTCGTTAGACCAGATAACATTATTATTATTATCAAGAACTTCTGTGATAGCAATAGGTTGAGACTTTATTCCACCAGTTGCTAAAGAACCATAAGCGGTTGTCATCTCTAGAGGTGTTACACCTCTAGTTAGACCACCTAAGGCTAGGGCCAAGTTCCTATCATCTTGTGTTAAATTATCTATTCCCATTCTTCTAGCAGTATTCATTGTATTATTAATACCAACTTCATCAAGTAGTTTAACTGCAGGAACATTTAAAGATCTTGCCAAGGCTTCTCTTAAGGTAGTTGGCCCAGAATATTGATCATTATAGTTTCTTGGAATCCAAACGCCTTCATCTGTTGCACTGTCTTCATCAACTTCATCATCAACATCACCACCAACTTCTTCTTCATTAACTAGTGTAGTTCTATATTCTTTGGGAATATCATCAATTATCGATCCAGTTCCCCATCCCTTTTCTGCAGCAGTTGCATACACAAAGGGTTTAAAGGCAGAACCAGGCTGACGTCTAGCTTGAGTAACTCTATTGAACTTGTCATCACCTCTTCCACCGACCATAGCTTTAATATGACCGGTATGTGGATCAGTAGTTACTACAGCTAATTGAGGCTGCTCCTTTCCTTCACCAGCAGTTCTATCTACAGTAGGAATATAAGAGTCCAAAGCTTCTTCTATAGCTTGATTAGCTTTCTTTTGCATATCTAAATCTAAGGTAGTATGAACCTTTAGGCCTCCAGTATAAACCATTTTAGAGCCAAACATATCTATGATTTGTCGTCGAATGTGTTCAACAAAATAAGGGGCTATATTATCATTATCTTCTCTACCCCTCTCTAAGTTAATTTCTTCAGATCTTGCTTCATTAGCTTCACCTTCAGTAATATAGTCAAGTTCTACCATTTTGTTTAAGACAATATTACGCCTTCTTGTTGCAAGGTCTAGATTTCTATAAGGCGAATAAGCATTTGGTGCTGGTAGTAAACCAACAATAAGAGCTGATTCCGATAATGTCAGATCTTCTACACTCTTATTAAAATATAGACGAGCAGCACTCTCTACTCCATAGGCACTATGACCTAGAAATACTTCATTCAAATAAAATTCTAAAATCTCTGTTTTGGTATACATTCTCTCAAATTGCATAGCAATATACATTTCTTGTATCTTTCTTGAGAAGAGTTTTTCGTGAGTCAACAAAGCATTCTTGGCTAATTGTTGGGTGATTGTACTAGCACCTTCAACTTTACCCATATTTTGAATATTAACAGTAATAGCCCTCATAATCCCTCGTATATCAACACCATGATGTTGGAAAAACCTCTCATCTTCCATAGCTATGACTGCATTTTTTAAATGATCGGGGATATTATCTATAGGAACATATATTCTATCTTGCTGATATAGTCTGGTTAAGATTTCCCCATTGGATGCATAGATTATGGTACTTTCATTTGTCTTCCATTGACCATAATCAGAAATATCAGGGCTTTGTTTGATTATCCAAGCAACTCCACCGATTATTACACCCATTGATATAGCAAAGACTAAAATAATTGATACTATTATTAATTGTGTTTTTTGTTGTTTTTTATTTGCCAATTTAATGATCTCCTTTCGTAGAATTTAATAAAATTAAGAATCGAAATGATCTAAAAATATGAATTCTATTAATTATTATAACATAAAATAAACGTTATACATAGTAAATTCCCTTTTTCATTGAATATAATACGTTAATAGTTAAATTTTCCATAATTGATATTGTTAAATAGATATGGTATAATACAAGCAGTTGATTTAGAGGTGTTCTATTAAGAAGTTTAATAAGTTAAGAATCTTTATTACTAGTGATGAGTAATCAGTAATGGGTAATGAGTAAAACTTTAAAAGCCCAGAAATTCTTTATTCTTAGGTTTTGATCTTACTGATTACTCTTTACTGATCACTGATTACCAGTTGCACAAAGTGCAACTATATTACCATACAGTATCAATACATATAGTTAAACTTGATATATAATGAAATTTAAAAACTATTATAATTGTGGAGGGGTTAGGCGATGGAAATTAATGAGCAGTTAGAAATAATAAAAAGAGGAGTATCTGATCTTATTGGGGAGGAAGAATTGGTTAAAAAGCTTAAAGAGGGGAGACCATTAAAAATAAAGTTAGGTTTAGATCCAACAGCACCAGATATTCACTTAGGTCATACTGTTGTATTACAGAAATTAAAGCAGTTTCAAGATCTAGGACATGAAATATATTTATTAATTGGAGACTTTACAGGTAGAATTGGCGATCCAACAGGGAAGTTAAAAGCTAGAGTACAGCTTACTGAAGAAGAAGTAAAGGAGAATGCAAGAACTTATAAAGAGCAGATATTTAAGATATTAGATCAAGATAAGACTACGGTTGTATTTAATAATGATTGGTTTTGTAATATGAGCTTTAGTGATGCAATTCAATTATCATCTAATTATACTGTAGCTCGTATGCTGGAAAGGGAAGACTTTTCAAAACGTTACCAAAATAATCAACCTATTAGTATTCATGAGTTTTTCTATCCGATCTTACAAGGTTATGATTCAGTAGCTATTGAAGCGGATGTTGAACTTGGAGGTACAGATCAGAGATTCAATCTTTTGGCAGGCAGAAATTTACAAAAAGAGTATGGGCAAAATCCACAGGTTGTTATAATGATGCCTTTATTAGAAGGGTTAGATGGTGTGGATAAGATGAGTAAGAGTAAAGGTAATTATATTGGTATTGATGAAGAAGCTAGTGAGATCTTTGGAAAAACTATGTCAATGCCAGATGAGCTTATTACTCGATATTTTGAACTTTTAACTGATATAACTATGGAAGAGTTAGAGAATATTAAAGAAGGCTTAGAGCAGGGCCAACTTCACCCAATGAAGTTAAAGAAGAGGTTGGCTAGAGAGATAGTCACAAAGTATTATAATGAAGAAGAAGCTGTTAAAGCTCAAAGTCAATTCGAAAAGGTATTTAAAAAGGGAGATTTACCTGATGATATACCTGAAGTTGAGATAAGTAAAGATAATCTAGAGGACGGCAAGATGTGGATAGTTAATTTGGTAGCCGCTACAGGTCTTGTAGATAGTAATAGTCAAGGTCGTAGAATGATTAAACAGGGAGCCGTTAAAATTGATGATCAAAAGCAAGATAAGGTGAACTTAGATATAGAAGTGACTGATGGTATGGTTATTCGTATTGGAAAAAGAAGGTTTGCTAAGATAATTTTAAATTAAATATTATGCACAGAACCACCTTCTAACTAATATAATAGTAGGGGGTGGTGAATTTGTTTTCTTCTTTTAAAAAGTTTATAAAATTTATTTCTTTAGTAATAATAATAATAATGGTTATACTTATTCTAATCGTAGAGAGTACTCTACAGCCAATTTTGCATAATGTTACTGAAAATGATGTTACCGGAATGTTAACAGGTATAATCAATGAAGCTATTAATAAGGAGACTAAAAACCTCTTGTATCATGATCTTGTAAATATTAAGACAAATAATGAGGGACATATAATATTGATGCAACCTAATTTACAGATCGTCAATGACCTTTCATCCAACATAACATTAGAAGTTCAAAGTCTATTAGAAGATATAAATAATGTTAGAGAGATAGAGATTCCTGTTTCTCAAGTCTTTGGCATTGAAGTTTTGTCAAGGTTTGGTCCATCTATTACAGCTAACATTCTCCCTTATGGTTCTATTAGAAGTAATGTAATAGATGATTTTCATTCTGTAGGGATTAATCAGACTAGGCATAAAATTTATTTAGAAGTAGCAACCAAGGTTAAGGTTGTTGTCCCTATGATGAGTACAGATATTGAAGTGAGAACAGAAATTCCTTTAACTGAGGCTGTTATCGTTGGTCAGGTGCCACAGGTCTATGTGGGACTAGAAAAAGGCGTCTTTGGGGAGGGGATAATGCAGAAGAGGGAGTGATACTATGAATAATAGTGTAATTAAGGTTCAAACACCTTTATATAGCAAATGTATTGAAGTGCCTAAGGTTATTCAAAAAGCTAGTGGCATATATATATTAAGTCGCTATATTAAATCCATTGTTTTTACCACTGATGTTGTAGTAATAAAAAATAATAATGCTGATGCTATAATGGCTGTTTATCCTTTTACTCCCCAGCCTATTCTGTCACATGCATTAGCTACTGTTGCTAATATGCCTTTAATGGTTGGTGTTGGGGGAGGGACTACTACAGGAGATAGGGTAGTTGAGGTTGCTTTGGATGCAGAGTTTCAAGGGGTTTTAAGTGTTATCTTGAATGCTCCTATTGATAATGAGACTTTAATGGCGGTAAGAAAAGCTATTGAGATTCCGATTATAGTATCTGTTGTATCAACTGATTGGATAGAAGATAGATTAAAATATGGAGCCGATATTTTAAATGTATGTGCAGGAAAGGATACAATAAAGGTTATTAAGTATATTAGAGATAGATATCCAGATGTCCCTATTATAGCTACAGGAGGGCCAACAGATGAAATAATCGAAGAGACTATAGATGCTGGCGCTAATGCTATCGTTTATACCCCTCCAACTACAACTCAATTAATGAAAGATTTAATGGAGACATATAGAACATAAAAAAACAGGCGAGAGCCTGTTTTTTTATGTTTAGCTATGAGTTTATTAGTGATGAGTAATCAGTAATGGGTAAAACCTTAAAAATAGAAATCCCTTTATTCCCTAGAGTTCAGAAGATTTCTTAATATTTTAGTCTTATTCATCGCTCATTATTCATTACTAGTTGCACGAAAGTGCAACTACATTACTATACATTTTCACTTTTAGATTCTCTATCCTTGTGGGTTAATAAACATTCCTTGTCTTGGGCATAATAAGATAGCTAAAGAACTAAGTCTGGGGTGATAAAGCTGAATCAAGAGGATAAGAGAGTAATGTTCTTTTTAATTATTGCTTTAATATTCTATTTGTTATATCAGGTTAGGATTATTTTACTTCCCTTTATATTGGCTATCTTATTTGCATATTTAATAAATCCTTTAATTGAAGACTTTGTAGAGGATGGAATAAACCGTTTAATCGCTTTGATCTTTGTCTTTTCTTTATTGATATTATTAATTGTGACTATGTCTATTATAGTTGTACCAGCAATAATTGAAGAGTTGGAGTTACTTATTAATAGATTGCCTAGGTATGCTAGAGATCTAGAAGAGATTATTATTGATCTTAATAGGAGGTATAGGCAAGTCAATCTTCCTCCAGTAGTAACAAATTTAATTAATAGGACTATTGATCGTGCAGAGGAGGTTGCTTTAATTCTTGTAGAGAGGACAAGTGGAGTAGTTATTGGCCTCTTTTCTAGACTGTTTTCTTTGATAATAGCCCCTATAATATCTTTTTATATATTAAAAGACTTAGATTACTTTGAGGATAACTTATGGTCACTAATACCTCAAAAAGACCGTGAGGGTGTAGAAAGGTTGTTGTCGAGAATAAATAAGAGTATCTTTGGGTTTTTTAAAGGGCAACTAACTGTCAGTTTAATAGTAGGGTTAATGGGAACAGCTGCTTTATATTTTTTGGGAGTAAAGTTTTATTTGATTATTGGCCTACTATTTGGAGTCTTTAATCTGATTCCTTACTTTGGCCCGATAATTGGATCATTGCCAGGAATTATAATAGCTTCTTTTAGTTCCCTTAGGTTAGGTTTGATTGTAGCTTTAGTATTCTTTCTAATCCAACAGTTAGAAAGTAGTATTATTGCCCCAAAGATAATGGGGGATAGAGTTGGTTTACATCCAACTATTATAATTTTTGCTCTATTAGCTGGAGGAGAGCTTTTAGGTATTGTTGGAATGTTGATTGCTATTCCAATTGCCGCTGTAGTTAAAGAGTTTTTAATATATCTATTATTTGAAGTAGTCATCCCAGTTGACAATAGATAGCATTTTTAGTATTATATAATTTAAAGTTTAAAGTAGTTAAAGTATCTTTTTTAATAAATTAGGGGGTTTTGAAATGAAAAGCAGTGAGATAAGGCAGAAGTTTTTAGAATTTTTCGAAAGTAAAGGTCATAAAGTATTACCTAGTGCATCTTTAATTCCTAAGGATGATCCAACATTATTATGGATTAATGCAGGGATGGCACCTTTTAAAGCATATTTTGATGGGAGCGCTACTCCCCCAAAAAGAAGGGTAAGTAATTCACAGAAGTGTATACGTACAAATGATATTGAAAATGTAGGAAAGACTGCAAGACATCATACCTTCTTTGAAATGTTAGGTAACTTTTCTTTTGGAGATTACTTTAAGGAGGATACTATTAAGTGGGCTTATGAGTTCTTAGTTAAAGAGCTTGAATTAGATAGAGATAAATTGTGGATATCTATTTATGAAGAGGACGATGAAGCTTTTGATATTTGGTATAATCAAGTAGGAGTAGATAAAGAGAAAATAGTTAGAATGGGTAAGGATGAAAATTTTTGGGAGATTGGGACTGGCCCTTGTGGACCTTGTTCAGAGATTCATTATGATAGAGGAGTAGATTATGGTTGTGGTGATGATTGTAAATTAGGTTGTGATTGTGATCGCTATTTAGAGATATGGAATTTGGTATTTACTCAGTATAATAAGACTGAAGATGGAGAATACTTAGATTTGCCTAATAAAAATATAGATACAGGAAGTGGGTTGGAGAGATTAGTTTCTTTATTGCAAGATGCTCCAACAAATTTTGAGACTGATCTATTTATGCCGATGATCAACTTTATTACAAATAATTGTGATGCCAATTATGGTGATTCAGATGAGGCGGATATGGCTATCAAGGTTATTGCTGATCATATTAGAGGAGTATCCTTTGCTATTTCAGATGGTGCCTTACCATCTAACGAAGGAAGAGGGTATGTTGTTAGAAGAATATTAAGAAGAGCAGTTCGATATGCTAAAGTTTTAGGTCTAGAGACTCCTTTTTTGCATAAACTGGTCCCAGTTGTGGTAGATGTAATGGGTGGTTATTATGGAAGTTTAAAGGATAAAGAAGGGCAGATTAAAAAAATCGTTAGACAAGAAGAGTTGAGATTTCAAGAGACTTTAGAACAAGGGATGAATATTTTAGAGGATATAATTGCAGAGTTAAAAGAAAAAGGTTTAGCAGAAATCCCTGGAGATAAAGTATTTGCATTATACGATACTTATGGCTTTCCTAAAGAGTTAACAGAAGAGATAGCTTTAGAGAGAGGTTTTGAAATTGATAGTAAAGGCTTTGTTCAATCTATGGATGAGCAGAGAAAGAGAGCAAGAGCTGCTAGAGAAGATTATGATAAAGATCATAGCGAAGTAGAGCTATTTAAAGAAATTCGTAAAGAGGTTGGTAACGTAGAATTTATTGGATATCAAGAAAGGAAAGCTGAGGCTAAAGTTGTATCCTTAGTAAAAGAGGGTGAAAAGGTAGAGGTTATTAAAAGTGGAGAAAAGGGTAAAGTAGTATTAGATAAAACACCTTTTTATGCAGAGGGTGGAGGTCAGATTGGTGATAAAGGTGTTTTAAGTAAAGGTAATTTAAAGGTAAGGATTTTAGATACTAAAGAGGTTGCTGAGGTTATAGTTCATCAAGTAGAAGTGTTAGAAGGAGAGTTAGTGGAAGGATTAGAGGTTGAAGCTATAATCGATGAAGTCTTAAGAAGAGATATAACAAGAAATCATACTGCCACTCATCTTTTGCATAAGGTTTTAAAAGATCTACTAGGAGATCATATAAACCAAGCTGGATCTTTAGTAACTTCTGAGAGGTTACGTTTTGACTTTTCTCATTTTGAAGCCTTAAGCAAAAAAGAATTAGAAAAGATTGAGGATAAGGTTAATTCTAAGGTGTTAGAGAATTTAGTTTTATCTATTAAAGAGATGACTTTAGATGAAGCAAAGGCTCTAGGGGCTACAGCTTTATTTGGTGAAAAGTATGGTGAAGGTGTTAGAGTTGTTGCAGCTGGTGATTATAGTATAGAGTTATGTGGTGGTACTCATGTTCAAAGAACTGGGGAGATTGGTTTATTTAAGATAGTAAATGAATCGGGAATTGCTGCGGGAACTAGAAGAATAGAGGGTGTAACTGGTAGAGGTGCTTTAGATTATATTAAAGAGCAAGAGGGTATCATAGATGAGTTAGGTAATTCTTTAAGGGCCAACCCTAAGGAGTTAAAAGGAAAGGTTGAAGGTTTACAAGGAAAAATAAAAGATTTAGAAAAAGAGATCAACAGATTAAAGGATAAGTTAGCTTCTTCACAAAGTGGAGACTTATTATCAGAGGCTAAGGATTTAAATGGAGTACAAGCTATTATTCATAGCGTTGATAGTTTAGATGCAGATGGATTACGTAAAATGGGAGATAACTTAAAGGAGAGATTAGACTCTGGAATTATTGTTTTAGCTTCAATCTTAAAGGAGAAGGTTATCTTTGTAGCAATTGTAAGTGATGACCTTGTTAAGGAAGGCTATCATGCTGGTAAGATAATAGGTCAAGTAGCTAAAGTAGCTGGAGGCGGGGGTGGTGGACGCCCTAATATGGCTCAAGCTGGAGGTACTAAAGTAGATAAGGTAGAAGATGCTTTAAGAAAAGCTGAAGAGCTTATTTCTTTTAATTAAGAGGAGAAAAGAGATGTATAAAGAATAGTTATAATAGGAAAACTACTAACTAATATAGAGGTGAAAAAATGAGCAATTTTGATAAAACAATGATGTTTAGGATGGGTAAGGATGATGATAGTGAAGTGGCTAAAATTCTTAAAGAGGTTTATAGTGCCTTAGAAGAAAAGGGTTATAATCCTATTGATCAGATTGTGGGGTATATATTATCAGGAGATCCAGCTTATATTACCAGTCATCAAGATGCGCGAAGTAAGATGAGAAGGTTTGAAAGGGATGAAATAATTGAGGAGCTTGTTAATAGTTATCTTGATTAATAACCTGGAGTGATATAATGAAAAGAGTTGTTTTCCTATTATTTTTGGTGATTATAATTTCAAATCCAGCTTTTGCTCAAAGTAGTGAAGGAAGATTTGTAATCTTTTTAATGGATGGAGTAGATATCTTTGAATTAAGGGAGGTAGAGACCCCTAATTTGGATATTTTGATAGATGAAGGATCAATAGCATTAATGAATACAAGGACAGCTGGAGGTTTAGATAGTGAGGATGCTTACCTAACAATTGGTAGTGGTGATAGAGCTTTAGCTGGAAAGATGGCTCATTTGAGCTTTAATAAAGATGAAGACTATTTAGGTTTTAAAGCTAGTCAGGTCTATTTAAGTAGAGTTTTAAAGGGGAGTTTAAAAGGAGAGGTTTTAAACTTAGATATCGCTAACCTGGTAGCTTTAAATAAGAGAAATGATTATAGACCTAAGGTAGGAAATCTAGGTGAGAGGTTAAAAGAATCTGGATTTAAAGTAACTGTTTTAGGAAATGCAGATTTTTTAGATGAGAAGCGAAGAGGTGCAACTTTAATTGGAATAGATGAAGATGGAGTAGTTTATCAAGGGGATGTTGGTCAGATGATGAAATTATCATCTGATCAACATCCCTCTCTTCATATAACTAACAAGAGTTATCTTTTAAAAAGGTATAATGACTATCTACCAAAGAGTGATCTTTTAATAATTGAGTCAGGAGATACCTCTAGAGTTGAATCAGTAAAATCTTTAGTTATGGAAGATAGATTTGATAAGGAGAAGGTAAAAGCTATTAAAAGGGTTGACAGTCTCTTAGGTCATATAGTTAAAGAGTTAGATTTTAATAAGGACTATATTATGGTCTTAACCCCAACTTTATCAAAGCAAGCAATTGCAAAAGGAAATAGGTTAGGATTTGTTACTTTAGTTGGCCCAGAGATAGAGAGGGGGCTTTTAAGATCCCCTACTACTAAGAGAGCTGGAATTGTAAGCAACTTAGATATTTCCCCTACAGTTTATAGTTATTTATTAGGAGAAGATAATAGTAGTTTTACAGGTAGTAAAATAGGATATATAAAGAGTGATAAGGGCTTAGATTACTTAGAAGAAATAAGTCATTTAGTCAATAGAACCTTTAGGTTAAGGCCCACATTGATAAAAGGTTTTATTATATTACAGATTATACTGTTAGCGTTAGTTGGTCTTATGCTAATTGCTAATGGTATGCTTCCAAATTTTATTAAATTAAATATCAGTTGTTTTATTATAGGGATTTTATGGATACCTCTATTATTTTTGCTATCAAGTTTTTATATTATGAATAATATTTTTATTATGGGGATATTATCGATTTTATTGACTGGGTTTTTAGCTTATTTAACTAGAGGATACTTTAAGTCTAAGTTGGCCCCTTTATTAATCTCTTCATTATCTATAACTATTATATTGATAGTTGATATAATCTTTGGTTCTAATCTTATTAAAACATCTATCTTGGGATATTCTCCAGTTATTGGAGCTAGATATTATGGAATTGGAAATGAATTTATGGGAATTCTAATTGGTTCTTCGATAGTATCTTTAACTATGGTTAAGGATTTTTTCAATTTGAGTATTAAGTTAATTGCTATTATCCTAGTATCAATTAGTATCGTAATTGGTCATCCTTTATTTGGAGCCAACTTTGGTGGCTTGCTTACTTCTACCTCTGCTTTTCTTTTAATATATTTCTGGTTAAAAGGATATCAATGGGATTTGACCTTGGTTTTAAAGTTCTTATTTATAATTTCTATAATTGTATTAAGTATAATATCGTTAGATATAATAAACTTTTTTGGTGAGCAAAGCCATATCGGTAGAACCCTATCACAGATTAGAAGTGGTGGTTTGGGAGAAATATTAGTAATTATTTATCGTAAGTTTAGTATGAACCTTAAATTATTAAGGTGGACTATATGGACAAAGGTTTTAATCGCTTTTATTATTATAATATTTATATTGTTAAAGAATCCTAAAGGAAGAATTGAAGAGATATTATTTGACTATCCAAACCTAGGGATTGGTTTAAAAGGGGCTATTATTGCTAGTCTTATCACAATGATAGTAAATGATTCTGGTGTTGTAGCTGCAGCAACCCTCTTGTTCTTTCCTGTCTTTGTTCTTGTTTATTTAGTAATCGAAAAATAAAGATAACACAAAAGAGGATTTGATACATTTATGTATAAATATGTAATAACAAGGGGAGGTGGTTCTTATCCTTAAGCCAATAAAAAATATATTAAAAAAGGATAAAAAATTGGAATATCAATATAGAATTGCTTTAGATATTGGAACTGAATATGTAAAAGCAATTATAGTAAGGTTTAATGAGAATAATTCTAGTATAATTGGATATGGTAAGGTTAAACAAAATTATAATAATATGGAAGGTGGAGCTATTTCTAATATTGAAGAGGTAATAAAGGTATGCTATGAGGCTATAGAGAAGGCAAAGGAGATGGCAGAGGTTAATCCTAAAGAGATAGTTATGGGTATAGCAGGTGAATTTGTTAAAGGGGTTATAACTCATTTAAGTGAACAGAGATCTTTTCCTAAGAAGAAGTTAAAAAGGAAGGAGATTGATAACCTAGTTAAAAGAGCTCAAAATGAAGCTTTATCTAAGGCTCAAGATGAGCTTCTAGTTGATATGGGATTAGATGATGTAAGGGTTGAATTAGTAAACTCTTCAATAGTAGAGATGAAAGTAGATGGATATAAAGTAAGCAACCCGGAGGATTTTCAAGGAAAGAATCTGGAGGTTAGTGTATTTAATACCTTTGCTCCCTTAGTTCATGTTGGTGCTTTAGAGACTATTGCTTTAAGGTTGGGTTATAAGTTAGTTGGTATAATTGCAGAGCCCTTCTCTATTGCTAAGAGTATTATGAGCAATGAAGCATATGAGTTTGGGGCTATTGTTATAGATATTGGTGGTGGGACTACTGATATAGCTTTGATTAGAAATGGAGGCATAGAAGGTACAAAGATGTTTGCTATGGCAGGAAGGGATTTTACTAAGAGCATTGCAAGGAGTTTTAATTTATCATTAGATAGGGCAGAAGCTCTCAAGTTAGCTTATTCTGAAGGTATTATAGATGATACTGGGGGGGAGATAAAAAATGCATTAAAAGCAGACCTTGAACTCCTTTATGAGGGCATAGAAGTAGCTTTAAATAAATTAGCTAAATCAGAGGCTTTACCACAGAGAATTTATCTATGTGGAGGTGGTAGTGCTCTAACTGATCTTTTTGATGGTATGGTTAGAAGAGAACTTTACGAGAGTTTACCTTTCTTTAAAAAGCCTGAGATTAGGCTATTAACAGCTGAAGATATTGTTGGTATAAAAGATAAATTAAGCTTTTTAGTTGGAGCTGAGAGTGTAACACCTAAGAGTTTGGCTTTACAAGCTACTAGGATTGAGGAAGTAAGAAATGATAGTATCTGGGACAAGCTAGTAAGTAATTTTTCATAGGACAAGGGGGAAGAAGAATGGAGAGTTATAAGAAAATATATATGGATCCTGATGAACCTTTGAATGCTTTATTAAATAAAATTAAAGGTGAGCAAGGAGATGGGTTGATAATTATCATACATAAACAATCTCCTATCTTTTCAGGGCAGATTAATATTGAGTTGATTAAAAAGTATAGTCAAAGGTGTAATAAAGAATTAATTTTTATAACCAATATTAAAAAAATAGAAAATATATTATTAAAGGCTGGGTTTAAAGTTTATGCTAAATTAGAGGATATAAAAGCAGAAAGTTTAAGAGAACAGGATAAAGAGGGTAAAAATAAAGAAACTCCTTTAGATAAATTAAAGGGTTCTAAGTTTCAAAAAAGATCTAAAAAAAGAAAGAAAAGAGGAGGGAGGCTTAAAAATAAGCTTATACTCTTTTTTGCTTTCTTTATATTGGCTACTTTATCTTGGGTCTACTTTGCTTTGGCCAATATTGAGGTGGAGGTAGCTCCTGTATCTAAGGAGATGAGTTTAATAAGTGAAATAATTGCTGTCAATAATTCTGAGATTAAAGATAAAAGTTTAAATAATATAGATCTTATAGAACAAGAGGTTAATTTTAGAAAGGATATATCTATTGAGACTACAGGTGCTAGGACGATTGGGTATAAGAGTGCTCGGGGTATAATAACTATTATTAATGATGAAAGGGAGGAAGTTCGTATACCAAAAGGAACATTAGTTGCTACTAGAAATGGTACTAGATTTAGAACTTTAAGGGGTGTGGTGGTTCCTGCTGCAAGAGTTGAGAGGTTTATGGATGTGGTTATAGGTATAGAGGCAGGAAGAAATGAAGTTGAGATTGAAGCAGTCGAGAAAGGGGCAGTTGCTAATGTGAGTCCAGGTAGGATAACTGAGTTTGTTAACTCCTCTTACTCAGTTAGAATAATTAATTCTGAGCCTACAAGGGGTGGTGAAGATAGAAAGGTAAGGGTAGTAAGTGATGAGGATTTAGAAAGGGCGTTAGAGAAAGCAAGAAGAGAATCATTAACCGAGGCTGAAGAAAAATTAGTTGCTAGCTTTGGCCCTTCATTAATATTCTTTAAAGATAATTTTAATGTAAGCAGTCAAAGTTTTAATGCAAGAGGAAGAGTTGGGGATATAAGAGATGAATTAGTAGTAGAATCAAAAGTGAAAATTAATGGATTTGCTATAGAAAAAGAAGGATTAAAGGATTTAGTATTTAAATTATATAATGAGGGGCTAAAAGGTGAATTTATATTAAATAATCCTCAAATAAGCATTAGAGATTTAAGGGTGGATAAAGTTGAAGATGGAAGGGTTGAGTTTGTAGTTGAAAGTACTGGTTTAGTGCAAGGTAATATTGATTCAGATATAATTATAGATAAGATAGTTGGAAAGAGTGTAGAAGATGCTAAGGAGTTATTAGATGGTATGAGCCAGATAGAGAGCTATAGAATAAGACCAGATAATCAAGTTAATTTACCCCAATTTAGATTTGGTATTAACTTAACAGTAGATAAGGATTAGTTTAAGGAGGTAAGGGTTATGCTAAGGATTATGGGATTGGATTTAGGAGATAAAAGAACTGGGGTTGCAGTAAGTGATAGGATGGGCTGGACTGCTCAAGGTAAAGAAGTAATAGAGGTTAAGAGTGTAGAAGAAGATATAGAATATATAATTGAATTAGTGGCAAAATATGAAGCAGAGAAGGTTGTAGTTGGTTTACCTAAAAATATGGATGGTAGTCTAGGACCTAGGGCCAACAAGGTGTTGGACTTTGTTGAGAAGTTAAAAGAGAAGGTTGATATTCCAGTTGTGACCTGGGATGAAAGGTTATCAACTGTAGCAGTAGAAAGGACTTTGATCTCTGCTGATGTAAGTAGAAAGAAGAGAAAGAAGGTAATAGATAAGATGGCTGCTGTTATTATTTTACAAAATTATTTAGATAGTCAATAATAAATTAGCTTAATTCATTACTCAAATTTGATATTTGGTCTAAGGGTTGTGTATAATTTAAAGTGAGATAAAAATATGGGGTGATAATTATGGAGGATAAAGAAGGTATAATAAAGTTGGTAGATGAAGAGGAAGGAATTGTTTTATTAGAAGAGTATGATGGAGAAGAGGTTAGATATGAGATAGTAGTTGTTATCGATGTGGAAGATGATACATATCTAATATTGGCTAAGGATGAAGAAGATTCAGAGGAAGGTTATGCTTTAAAAGTAGTCAAAGATGAAGATGGAAATAAAGCATATCAACCTGTATTAGATGAGGGTGAATTGATAAAAGTACAAGTGGAATTGGAGAATCTTGAAGAGTAATGGTAAATAATTAAAAATAACCCTTCCTCTGTTTTAATATTCGAGGTATAAAATATTCTTTATTAGTAAATAATTAATAGTAAGAACAGTATCTGAGGGGGGGTTAAATGTTATTAACAGAGACAATTTTAGATGATAAACTTTTTAGAGTAGAAGGGACAACCCATGCTCTTAAAAGGATGGAAGAGAGGGGTATTGATCAAGAATTAGTTACTGCTATCATATTAAGTCTAAATGAGAGGCTTTTAGACTATAATGATACTGGAGAAGAGGTAGCAATAATTGATCAAGAGAATAATTTGGCTGTTATTATTGAGGTTAGAGAGCATAAGGCTGTAGTAATTACAGTAATAGATAGGGCTAACATACATATCAAGGATGGAACTCGGCTGGAAGAGATAGCTTGATATTGGCTCAAAGTAATAAGAGTGCGACAGTTGTCGCACTCTTATTACTTTATTATTAAAGTAGTTGAGTCAACATTGTTGATAAATTATAACATTTTGTTTATAATAAAGAGAGAATATTTAGAGAGGAGATTGGATTTAGTGAAAACTATTATAAAGTTTAAGCAGGTTGTTATAGTGTTGGCCCTTTTATTTTTTATATTAAATTTCTTTCTTTTTAGTTACGGACAAAAGTTATTAGGGCCAAGGTTAGAAGATAATGGAGTAGAAAATAGGATAGTTGAGATTAAATCTGGTTATTCTTTAAATAGGATAGTTGATAAACTTTATGAGGAAGAACTAATCAATAGTCCTTTGGCTTTTAAGTTATACTTAAAGTTGAAGGGTAAAAGTACTAATCTACAAGCAGGTTATTATCAACTAAATCCTACAATGTCAACTATTGAGATTATAGATAGGCTTATAAAAGGGGAAAATGCATATTATAGGGTGACAATACCTGAGGGTGCTACTGTTGAAGAAGTGAGTAGTATTTTTCATATGAGAGGCTTAGATAGAGAAAGGTTCTTAGAAGTGGCTAAAAATATAGATATGAACTTCTTGGAGAATAGAGAAGATCTTTATTATAATGCTGAAGGTTTTTTATTTCCAGACACTTATAAGATTCCCTATGGGTCTTCTGAAGAAGATATAATTAGAATAATGCTAAGAGAGTTTCAAAAAAAAATCAGGGACTTAGAGGAGGGGATTGAAGAGAGTGAATTTAGTCTTCATCAGATAATAACCATTGCCTCTATGATTGAAGGTGAGGCCAGGGTGAAAGAAGAAGGGCCAAAGATTGCTAGTGTTATCTATAACCGCTTAGATAGGGGGATGAGATTACAGTTAGATGCTACAGTTCAGTATGCTCTTCCTCAAAGAGAGTCTAGATTATTATATAGACATTTAGAGGCTGAATCTCTATATAACACATATAGAAGAGATGGTTTGCCTCCAGGACCAATAAACAACCCTGGGATAGATTCAATAAAATCGACTTTAAATCCTGTTGAAACCGACTATCTATTCTATGTGGCTAGAGGAGATGGAGGTCATATCTTTACTAGGACTTATCAAGAACATTTAGAGGTACAGAGAGGGTTACGTTAAGGGGAATAGATAATAGCACTGATATTTTAATAAGAATATGATTTGATTAATGTTTTTATTTATTCATTATTCTTTATTATTTAGTAACTAATTAAGAGAAGGATGTGTTTTAATGGGTAGTAATATGGGTAGGAATATCGTTCATGAATGGATTATAAATTATATTAGAGATAAGCAAGATAATAGAGTAGGAAGGTTTAAGGAGATTGAGGAGAAAGCAAAGTCTAGGGGTGTTCCCATAATAGAGCCTGAGGTTGGGAATTTTTTAAATTTATTAGTTAAGATTCATCAGCCTCAGAGGATTTTAGAGGTAGGTGCGGCAACTGGATATTCTACTTTATGGTTAGCTAAGGACTTTCCTGGAGATATTGTAACCATTGAATTAAAAGAGAGCGATGCCAAGGAGGCTAAAGAGAATTTTGCTGCTTTAGGTTATGATAATATTGAGCTTCTATTAGGAGATGCCTTAGAGATCCTCCCAACTTTAGAAGGAAGATTTGATTTCATCTTTATTGATGCAGCTAAAGGTCAGTATGTTAATTTTTTAGAAGAGAGTTTAAGGCTTGTTAATGATGGTGGGATAATAGTAGCAGATGATGTACTATTTAAAGGGATGATTGCAGATGATAGATTCTATCATCCTCGTTTTAACACATTAACTAAGCGGCTAAGAGAATATATCGATTTGGTTATGGATCACCCAGATTTAGATTCATCAATTATACCAATAGGAGATGGACTAGCTATCAGTATAAAGAGAGGGGATAAATAGATGAAGTTACCAGAGTTATTAGCTCCAGCAGGAGATTTAGATAAGTTAAAGATTGCTATTTTATATGGTGCAGATGCAGTTTATTTAGCAGGAGAGTCTTATGGGTTACGTGAAAAAGCAGGAAACTTTACTAAAGAAGAGATGAAGGAAGGTTTAGAGTTTGCTCATAAGCGAGGGGTGAAGGTCTATGTTACTATAAATATCATCCCTCATAATGAAGATTTAGAAGGTTTAGATGAATATATCAAAAACCTCGAAGAACTTGGTGTTGATGCTATAATTGTAGCAGACTTAGGCATATTCTCTATAGTTAAGGAGGTTGCTCCCAATTTAGAGGTTCACATAAGTACTCAAGCCAATAATGTGAATTGGAGGACAGCTAAATTTTGGAAGAGTCAAGGTGCACAGCGGGTAATTTTAGCAAGAGAGTTATCCTTTGCTGAGATGAGAGAGATTAGAGATAAGGTAGATATCTCTTTGGAGGCTTTTGTCCATGGTGCTATGTGTATATCTTATTCAGGACGTTGTTTATTGAGTAATTATATGAATGGAAGGGATGCAAATCGTGGAGCCTGTGCTCACTCTTGTCGATGGAATTATACTTTAATGGAAGAGCAAAGATCTGGAGAGTACTATCCAGTTTATGAAGATGAAAGAGGAACCTATGTCTTTAATTCTAAAGATTTATGTATGATTGAGTATATACCAGAGTTAATAGATTTAGGATTAGATAGTTTGAAGATAGAAGGGCGAATGAAGAGTTTGCACTATGTAGCAACAGTGATTAATATATATAGAAGAGCATTAGATGAGTATGCAAGGGATCCAAAAGGATATGAGTTTAAAGAGGAGTGGCTAGAAGAGTTAAAGAAGATTAGCCACCGCCACTATACAACAGGTTTTTACTTTGATAAACCTGAAGAAGATGAGCAGAATTATGATTCATCTGGTTATTCTAGAACTTATGATTATTTAGGAATTATTCGTGATTATTTACCTGAAAGTAAAGAAGCAGTTATAGAGGTAAGAAGTAAGATATTTAAGGATGATCTAGTAGAGATCTTCGGGCCAAAGACTGATACCTTTGAAGAAAAGTTAGAGTATATTAAGAATGAAGATGGTGAAGAGATACCAGATGCTCCACACCCTCATCAATTAATAACAGTTAAAGTAGAGAAGGAAGTAAGTGAATATGATTTAGTAAGAAGAAAGAGGGGGAATTAGCTTTGACTAAGCCAGTTTTAATTGGGATAACAGGAGGAACGGGGTCTGGAAAGACTACCGTTTCTAATACGATAATTGAGATGCTAGGTACAGATAATATAGTTATGATTCAGCAAGACTCTTATTATAAAGATCAAAGTCATATGGACTTTAGTCAAAGGGAGAAGACCAATTATGACCATCCTTTTGCCTTTGATAAGGACCTTTTATTAGAGCATTTAAATGATCTATTAGAGGGTAATTCTATTCAAAAGCCAGTCTATGATTTTACTGTACATAATAGAAAAGAAGAGACTGTAACTGTAGAACCTTGTGAGGTCATTATTTTAGAAGGTATTTTGGTTTTGGAGAATCAAGAGATTAGGGATATGTTAGATATTAAGGTCTATGTAGATACCGATAATGATGTTCGTTTTATCCGTAGAATGTTAAGGGATACAGAGGAGAGAGGCAGGAGTATAAATTCTGTTGTAGATCAGTATTTAGGAGTAGTTAGACCTATGCACCAACAATTTATTGAGCCTACTAAGAAGTATGCAGATATTATCATTCCAGAGGGTGGATATAACAAGGTTGCTATAGATATCTTGGTGACTAAGATTAAATCTATTATCGAGGAGTTAGTTTAATGTGTGATACTTTAGAGATAATGTTAGAAGTGGCTAAAGGAGATCTCTTTTTTGTCGATAATGTTTTAAAGGCTTACGAGGGGTTGGCCCTAGTAACTGTTATTGGTGTTGAGGGTGAGATCGGAAGGCTAAGGTTAGAGGTTACAGATGGGACCAAAGGAGATGTATTAGAGATATTAGAAAATATGAAGACGATAGTCGGATTGGAGATAGTTGGAATAGAATAAATGTTTAGGACAGGCACGATAGACTTGATTTCCTCATAAGATATAAAGTGGATGATTAGTTTAGGATAATCCTTTTTATAATAAATTAAACCTAAAAGTTTAGAAATTAATCTATTTAATTACTAAATGGATAGAGGTTTAATATGGGGGTGATAGTCTTTGATGCCTTCTTTTTTTATCTGGTTATCTTCAACTTTGCTTGATGGAGTCCTTCTTTTAATTTCTTATATATCAAATGGAACTACCTTTGAACAGCCTTTATCAGAAGAGGAAGAAGAGAGATGTCTTAAGCTATTTAAAGAAGAGGGTGACATAGAAGCAAAAAATAAATTAATAACTCACAATATGAGATTAGTAGCTCATATTGTAAAGAAGTTTGAAAATACTAGAGAAGATAGTGAAGATTTGATATCTATTGGAGCTATTGGATTAATCAAAGGGATAGAGAGTTTTAATCCAAATAAGAGAACTAGATTAGCAACTTATGCTGCTAAATGTATTGAGAATGAGATTTTAATGCATTTAAGGAAGACTAAAAAGTTAAATAATGAAAAGTTAATGCACGAGCCAATAGGCTCTGATAAAGAGGGAAATGAGATTCAACTTATGGATATACTAGGGACAGATATAGATATTGTTAGTAAAGAAGTAGAGTTTATTCTAAAAGAGGAGAAGCTATATGAGGTGTTAGAAGATTTAGATGAACGGGAGAGGAAAGTATTAGAATTTAGGTATGGGTTAAAGGATGGCAAGGAGAAGACACAACGTGAAATAGCTAAGATATTAGGGATTTCTCGTTCTTATGTTTCAAGGATTGAAAAGAAAGCTGTAATAAAATTATATAAAAAGTTTAATTTAGAAGGCTACTAGATATCTAGTAGCCTTATTTTTTTCACAAATTATTATTTCTTTGCATATTATAATATAGTAAGGGCTTAATATAGAATAAAGGATTTTTTACCGATAAATAAGGAGGGTAAGGATGAATAATCATCTATTGACCATTAATAGATATTTAAATATCTCAGATTCATTGAGTTTGATAGAAGAGATAAGAGCTTTTATTAAGAAAGCTAAGGAGATAAATCCTAAATTAAAGGAATATCAATTATACGATATTGGTTTTATTCCAAAGCCAGATTTAATATTGGTAAAGCTGTATTTTTTAAATTAAGTATAGACCATAAGTAGAAAATAATATTATTTGAACATTAAGAAGTTAACAATTAATTTTAATAATTTTGAATAGGTTTTATAGTTATAAAAGGTTTAGGTGTAGGGTAGGAAATAGGGTGTAAAATATACTTGATAGATAAAAAATTGCCGAGAGGCAATTTTTTTATTTTTTGTTTCATATATTTACCATAGTAATAATATTATTAATTAATAGGGGTGATGAAATTGCATAGATTTAAAGAAGATTCGCTGAAAGGAAATTTATCAAATAACGCCTTTACAAGGGAGATATATCCGATGTTGGTCCCTGGGATTAGAGAGAAGATCTCGAAGGTGGATAATAATATTTTAAACAGTTTAATAGAAATAAGATTAAGGGCCAACAAGCCTTTGGTCTTAGAAAGTATCAAAGGAGAACTGTTCTTAGACAAAAAAGGTCAGATAATAAATTCTCCACAAAGAGCTTACTTTACTTCAGAGAGGGATATAGTAGAAAGCTTAGATTTAATGACAGAAAGTTCTTTATATACCCTAGATGAAGAGGTAAGAGCGGGTTTTTTAACCTTAGCCGGAGGACATAGGGTAGGGTTAGTAGGTCAAGTAATTAGCGAGGAAGGGAAGATTAAGAGGATAAAACATATTTCATCTATTAATATCCGGATCTGCCAAGAGGTTATTGGAGCAGGAGATAAAGTTTTTACTAAAATAATAGCAGGTAAGCAAGATATCTATAATACTTTGATAATATCCCCACCTAGGTGTGGTAAGACCACATTAATTAGAGATCTAGCAAGGCAGATAAGTGATGGATCTTCTCAATTTGCTTTTAAAGGTTTAAAAGTTGGAGTTGTTGATGAAAGATCAGAGATTGGAGGGGCATATCGAGGAGTTAATAGGAATAGGTTAGGTTTGAGGACAGACTTATTAGATAGGTGTCCAAAGGCCGAAGGGATGATGCTTCTAATCAGATCTATGTCTCCTGATATAATTATAACTGATGAAATAGGTAGTAAAGAGGATGTCAATGCTCTAATGGAGGCTATAAATGCAGGGGTTAGAGTTATTACAACAGTACACGGAAGTAATTTAGAGGATATCAGAAGAAGACCAAGTTTGAAAGAAATTTTAAATGCAAGAGTATTTAAGAGGATAGTTGTTTTAAGTAGTAGAAAGGGGCCAGGGACGGTAGAAGAGGTAATTAAGGGATAGAGGATAGAAAAGTCAGCAAGCTGACTTTTGATTCTAAACACAGATGTTTAAATGAGTGTTGGCCCGTAGTGGTGTTACATTTTGCTGATAGCTGAAAACTGATAGCTATATTGAAAGGAGTGGTATTAATGAGGCTTCTGGGGGCTACTCTAATAATATTTAGTAGTAGTATGATAGGTTTTTTGGTAGCAAAGCAATTTATTTTAAGACCCAAGCAATTAGGGCAGCTACAGACTGCATTGCAGATGTTAGAGACAGAGATAAGTTATGGATTTACCCCTTTGCCCGAGGCTTTCTCTAAGTTGTCATCAAGTCTAGAAGGGCCAATTGCCAATATATTTGCTAGAGCTAAAGAAGAGATGGAGAAGGGTGAGCGGGCACAGCTTGCATGGCAGATAGCTATAAAGAATAGTAATCAAGAGACAGCATTATTAGATAGAGATATCGAGGTGTTAAAGGATTTAAGTCATAATCTAGGTGCTTCAAGTGGATATGATCAGGTGAAATATCTAAATTTAGTAGGGCACAAACTTGAATCCTTGTACCAAGAAGCAGTAGAAGAGAGGAGAGCAAAGGTAAAGCTTTGGAGATACTTAGGGGTCTTAGGAGGGTTGGCCCTTACAATACTTATTTTTTAGTAATAATTGATAATTGATAGTCTAAGTTCAAATATAAAAGAACTTTAATTAATGGTCTGCAAGAAAGAATAAATATAATACGGTTTTAGTAGGTAGTAGATAAAAAGAATTTAAAAGTACTTTGTTTTTGAGGGTTTAACTACCAATTATTAACTTTCAATTTTAAACTGTTATAAGGGGGTTAGAGAATGGATATAGATCTGGTATTTAAGATTGCGGGGCTTGGGATATTCATTTCGGTATTTAATATGGTTTTAAAGCAGGCAAATAAAGAGGAGCAGGCACAGATGTTAACTTTGGTAGGTGTAATTATAGTTCTGATGGTAATTATTCAATTAATAAATCAACTATTTACCAGTATCAGGACTATATTTGGTTTTTAGGTGAAGATAATTTTTTATTACTTTTAAATTCGGAGGTGGAAGCTCTGGAGATAATACAGATTGTTGGTTTAGGGCTAATTGGAACTATATTTACTATGATTATCAAAAACTATAAACCAGAGCTTGCTCTGCAACTTAGCTTGGTAATATCATTGATAATCTTTATTTTGATGATAGGGCGTATTGTAGTTGTAATTGATGTAATGAGAGAGTTAGCTTCAAGAGCCAACATAGATCTAATCTATATCAATACTATTTTGAAGGTTATAGGTATTGCTTACATAGGTGAATTTGGAGCTCAAATCTGTCGGGATGCTGGTGAAGGTATAATTGCCAGTAAGATTGAGTTTGCATCAAAGGTCTTAATTATGATCTTAGGTATTCCAATTATGTTGGCAATATTAGATTCAATAATGCAACTCTTACCATAAAGGTGGGATCAAATGAAGAGAGCACTTATTATTATATTTATAGTGATTTTAGCTAGTCCAGTGGTATTAGCAGATCAATCTGAGGGAGTTATAGATCCTAGTAGAGTGATAGAAAATCAATTGAACAAATTTGACCTTTCAGAATTAGAAAGGGAAGTTAATAGGTTAAATAGAGAAGTTGAGGGCTATATACCACAATTGTCTTCAAGGGATATTATATCTCTCTTTAGTAGAGATGGGTTTTATGAACAGATGTTAGAAATTGCTCAAGGTATGTTGCATTATCTATTTGATGAGATACTTTCTAATATTAAGTTATTGGGTCAACTGATAATTTTAGCTATGATTGTAGCAATACTTAAGACCTTTCAAGGAAATTTTGCAGGCCAAGATGTAAGTAAGTTGGCTAATGGGATAGTTTACTTAGTTTTAGCCATATTGGCCCTTAACTCTTTTAGAGTAGCAGTGGCAATTGGTGAAGGGGCAATCAGTGATATGGTTAGTATAATGCAAGCAATACTGCCTTTGTTATTATCTTTACTAGTAAGTATGGGAAGCATAACATCAGCTGCTTTATTTCATCCAATAAGTTTTTTAATAGTTAATTTTTTAAGTGTAATGGTTAGAAACATAGTATTTCCCCTTATATTTCTAGCTACAATCTTAGATATAGTCAACAATATATCTGATGATTTTAAAGTTACAGGGCTAGCAGGTTTGTTTAAACAATGGAGCTTAGGCCTTTTGGGGGTGGTTTTAACAATTTTTATGGCAACAATAGTTACCCAAGGAGCGGTAGCTACGGTTAGTGATGGGGTTACTATTAGAACAGCAAAATATTTAACAGGAAGTTTTATCCCCATAGTAGGTAGTTATCTATCTGGGGCATTAGATATGATCGTTGGAGGTTCTTTATTAATTAAAAATGCTTTTGGAGTCTTTAGTGTTTTAGTTATACTTATCTTCTGTTCTTTTTCTGTGGTTAAGATCTTTGCGCTAGTATTTATTTATAGACTGGCCGCTGCAATAATTCAACCAATAGGTGATGATAAGATTGTAAACTGTTTAAATAGGCTAGCTAATAATCTTTTGTTAATATTTGCAGCTGTTGCTGCAGTAGGTTTGATGTTCTTTGTAGTTATAATAATTATGGTTGGTGCTGCTAATTTTACAGTTATGATGAGGTGATAAGGTGAATGTACTAAGAGATTGGGTGAGAAATATTGTTCTGGTTATATTATTTGCTAACTTTATAGAAATACTACTTCCAAATAGTCAAATGAGAAAGTATGTAAAGGTAGTGATGGGCTTTTTTATTATCTTGGTTATTTTAAATCCTCTTTTAAGTATCTTAGAGTTTGGAAGTGGAGATTATAACATTTTTGAATCTTCTATTGATGACGCCCCTTCTTTTCAAAGAATATTAAGCAAAGGTGAAAGGATGAGAGAAGAAGATAGCCAAGTTAGAAGTGATTACAAGTTGGCTTTAAGTAAGCAGATAAGAGCCATAATTAGATTAAATACTGATGTAGAGAATATAGGAGTAGATATAGAGTTAGGTTCAGCAAATAATATAGAGCAGGTAGTTATTAGAGGTGAGGATAAGAGGGTTATTCCTGTTGAAGTAAACTTAGAAGAAGAAGCTAATAAAGAAGAGAGTAAGGATAAAGATTTAAAAGAACTTATTGCTAGCCTTTATGGGTTGAGTCCAAATAAAGTAAAGGTATACTTAGATTAAAGTGAGGTGGGGAAGTTGGGTAATGAATTTAACTTAAGTAACATATTTAACAAAGGTGGGTCAGATAATAAAGAGGCTAGTTATAGAAAGTATTTGATGATAGCTTTAATTTTAGGTGTGGGATTAATGTTAATAGGTGATTTATTTATACCAGATAAACCAGATAGTAATGAAAGTATAAGAGAAAAGAGTACGATTGCTTCTAGAGATATTACTCCTGAAGAGGAGATAGAAGAGAGGCTTAAAGCTATTCTCTCTAAAGTACAAGGTTCAGGTAGGGTTGATGTTAAGGTGACTTTAGATAATAGTGGCAATTATACTTATGCAAGAAATTATCATGACTCAAATCAAGATGTTTCTGAAGAAGATAGCTCTGGAGGAATAAGGAGTACAAATCAGTATGATAATAGGAGAGAAGTGATTGTCCTTAGTCAAGGTGGTGAAGAGAGGGCTTTGGTTAAAAGAGAAGTCAAGCCAGAGATAAGAGGTGTTATGGTTGTAGCTGAAGGTGCAAATGATTCAAGGATTAAATCGGATCTATTTAATGCAGTTAGGGTAGGGTTAGGAGTCCCAAGTCATAAGATAACTATATTATCAAAAGAAAGGTAGTGAAAGTAATGAAGATAGTTAGTGTAGTAACTGATAATGAGATAAAGAGAAGGTTAGGGTGGTTTTTTGTTCTAATGATCTGGGTTGGGATGGTAACTGCAGTAGTTATTCATCGCAGCCCAGTTACTGATGATCATATAGCCCAAGTATCATCAGTTGATGGTTATGTTGATATTAGAGAGATGGAAGGAAATTCCTCAGTTGATGCAGATTATATTGACTTTAGTCAAGAAGCAATTGAAGCTTCTAAGACTGAGAATAAGCAACCAAAGCAGAACTTTTTCATTGAATATAGGATGAATAGAGATCAAGCTCGTAGTGAACAAATAAACCTTTTAAGAGAGATGATAAATAACCCTAATTCAGATAAGAGTATAAAGGTTAGAGCACAAGAGCGTTTGCTGACTATTACAAATAATATAGAAAAGGAGATGGAAATTGAAAGTTTAATTAGAGCTAGAGGGTATAATGATGGCTTAGCTTTAATTCATGATAGGTCTGTAGAATTAATAATTGAAACTGAGGGCTTAGAGAGAGAAGATGTAATAAAATTAGGAGATATTATAAGCAATAGTACGGATGTTAGACTGGAGAATATAACTATTATCGAGAAGAAACCTGAATGAATTGACAAAATATATAAAAGACGATATAATAATTAAATAAGATTATTGGAGCTAGGGGGTAATTTTGTTCGTTAACCTAGCTCTTTCTATAATAAGGTGTGCTTGATTTTAGGGTGTATTTATCTTCGAGTCAAAATCTCTTAAAGCTTATTACAGCTTAACTCCCTCTTGTACAAGAGGGAGTTTTAATGAGGTGCATACCTAGTTTAATTTAAAGATAATTCTAGTAATTTAAAAGGATTTTAAATTACTTTGTAGAATAAAAAAATGAGTATTATAGGAGGGAGAAGCTATGAAAAAAAAGGTTAGAATTACTGATACAACTTTAAGGGATGCTCATCAATCTTTGTGGGCAACAAGAATGAGAACTGAAGATATGCTCCCCATAGTTGATAAGATGGACAGAGTTGGTTATAATGCTATGGAGGTTTGGGGTGGAGCGACCTTTGATGTTTGTATGAGATATCTGCAAGAAGACCCTTGGGAGAGATTGAGATTATTAAACAGTTATATCCAAAACACTCCTTTGCAGATGTTATTAAGAGGTCAAAATTTAGTAGGTTATAAGCACTATCCTGATGATGTAGCAAGGAGATTTGTTTATAAAGCAGCAGAGAATGGTATAGATATATTTAGAATATTTGATGCTCTTAATGATGTAAGAAATATGAATACAGCAATAGAAGCAGTTAAAGAAACTGGTAAAGAGGTGCAAGCTACAGTAGCTTATACTATCAGTCCAGTACATACAATAGAGCATTATTTAGAGACTGCAATTACACTACAAGAGTTAGGAGCAGATTCTCTTTGTATCAAAGATATGGCTGGGTTATTGACGCCTTATAGGGCTTATGATCTTGTATCTGCTCTTAAGGAGAAGATTACAATTCCAATTGAATTGCACAGCCATTATATTGGTGGTATGGCATTACCTACTTACTTAAAAGGGATTGAAGCAGGTTTGGATATTATAGATACAGCAACAGCTTCTTTGGCCTTTGGTTCTTCTCAACCACCAGTGGAGACAATGACAGCTATCTTAAGAGATACTGAATATGATGCAGACTTGAACTTGGATCTCTTGTTTGAGATAGATAGTTATTTTGAAAGAGTTAGAAGAAAAAGAGGATTCCCTAGAGGGGTAACTAGAATTACTGATATGCAGACTTTCTCTCATCAAGTTCCTGGAGGAATGATATCTAACCTAGTTTCTCAATTAGAGAAGCAAGATGCTTTAGATAGGATCCATGATGTTTTAAAAGAGATACCTAGGGTAAGAGAGGATTTAGGTTTCCCACCACTTGTTACACCAACAAGTCAAATTGTTGGTACTCAAGCCGTATTTAATATTTTATTAGGGGAAAGATATAAGGTGATACCAGATGAAGTAAAATCTTATATTAAAGGTTATTATGGTCGACCACCTGCCCAGATTAATCCAGAAGTTCGTAAGAAGGCTATTGGTGATGAAGAGCCTATTACATGTAGGCCAGCTGATTTACTAGAGCCAATGCTTGATAACATAAAAGATGAGGTTTCAAGGTATGCTGAAAAAGAAGAAGATTATCTATCTTATGCCTTGTTCCCGCAGATTGGATTGAAGTTCTTAAAAGAAAGAAAGAAAGATAAGGACATATTTGGAGAAACTAATACTAACATTAATGAGGAGGCAGATGAAGATATGGAATTAAAGGATATTAAAGAATTATTAGAGATGTTAAATGAGACTGATATTGCAGAAATTAATTTAGAGAGTGATGGTACAAAGATAAGCATT
This sequence comes from Halonatronum saccharophilum DSM 13868, assembly GCF_000517025.1. GTDB lineage: Bacteria > Bacillota > Halanaerobiia > Halobacteroidales > Halobacteroidaceae > Halonatronum > Halonatronum saccharophilum. The sequence goes on along the minus strand of NZ_KI912095.1, from coordinate 579,706 downwards.
AAAAAGGGTGGAAGTGTTGTAGCTCAAGAGGTTACTACTGCAACAAATATTCCTACACCAGAGGTTGCTGAAGTTAGCCAAGAGAAGACAACTAATGCTACACCAGCTCCTTCAGAGGCTAAAAAAGAGGTTGTAAGTGGAGAGAAGGTTGAAGCTCCAATGGTAGGAACTTTCTATTGTGCACCTTCCCCTGATTCAGATCCTTTCGTTAAGGTTGGAGATATAATAGAGGCAGGAGAGTCTTTATGTATTATTGAAGCGATGAAGTTGATGAATGAGATTGAAGCTGAATTTAAGTGTAAGATTCTTGATATTCTAGTTGAGGATGGAGAAGCAATTGAATATGGTCAACCTTTATTTGTGGTTGAGAGAGTATAGAGGGAAAGAAGGAGTAGTGATAAAATGATTAATAAGATACTTATAGCTAATAGAGGTGAGATTGCTTTAAGAATTATTAGGGCTTGTAAGGACTTGGGAATCAAGTCAGTAGCTGTTTATTCTAAAGCTGATAAGGATTCTTTACATGTTAAGTTTGCCGACGAAGCTTACTGTATAGGTCCTGCTCCCTCAAATGAGAGTTATTTAGATATACCGAGTTTGATTAGTGTTGCTGAGATTTCAAATGCTGATGCAATCCACCCTGGATATGGATTTTTATCAGAGAATGCTTATTTTGCTGAAGTCTGTGAAGAATGTGGGTTTAAGTTTGTTGGCCCAGCACCTGAACATATTAATAAGATGGGCGATAAGTCTATTGCCCGAGAGACTATGATTGAAGCGGGAGTTCCTGTTGTACCTGGTACTGAAGGGGCTTTAGAAGGTATAGAAGATGCAACAGAAATAGCAGAAGAGATAGGATATCCAGTAATTGTTAAAGCCTCCTTTGGTGGTGGAGGTCGTGGAATGAGAGTAGCAAATAATAAAGATGAATTGGTTAATGCTATTAAGACAGCCAGTTCAGAAGCAGAGGCAGCCTTTGGAAATGCCGAGGTTTACTTAGAGAAATATGTACAAAATCCACGGCATATAGAGTTTCAAATTTTGGCCGATGAGCATGGAAATGTAGTTCACTTAGGTGAACGTGATTGTTCAATCCAAAGAAGGCATCAAAAAGTTATCGAAGAAGCGCCTTCTCCAGCTATTGATCCAGATTTAAGAGAAGAGATGGGCCAAGCAGCAGTCAACGCAGCTAAAGCTGTTGGTTACTTTAATGCTGGGACTGTAGAGATGCTTTTAGATAAAGATAATAACTATTACTTTATTGAAATGAATACTAGAATTCAGGTTGAGCATCCTGTAACTGAGATGGTAACAGGAATAGATATAGTAAAGGAGCAGATTAGAGTAGCTAATGGAGAAGAACTTGGCTATACTCAAGATGATGTTAAGATTAAAGGTGCTTCTATTGAGTGTAGAATTAATGCTGAGGATCCTAGTAAGAACTTCAGACCTTCCCCAGGTAAGATCAACCAATATTTAATTCCTGGTGGATTGGGAGTTAGGGTTGATAGTTGTGCTTACCCTGACTATTCAATACCTCCATTTTATGATTCTATGGTTGCTAAATTAATTACTTGGGGTAAAGATAGAGAAGAAGCTCGCAAGAGAATGTTAAGAGCTTTAGGGGAATTTGAAGTTGAAGGTGTTAAGACTACTATTCCATTCCATAAAGAGGTATTAAATAATCAAGAGTTTATTAAGGGAGAGTTCGATACGGGATTCATACCTAAACATATTATTAAAGAGGATAAATAGACTTTAAGTAGAAATCATTAGTTAAGAGTTTTAAATTGAAAGTTGCTTTAGTAAATTCAAAGACTTAGTAGCAGTTATTTCTACTAAAATATAGTTATAAGCTTAGTGGTAGTTATCTTTTAAATAAATAAGGTAAAGCTAAGAGTAAATTTCTTTATATTAGTCTAAGTAAACTGTAACTATCTTAATTTATGAATTGAGGAGGGGATTATAATGAGCGAAAATAATGTTGGAGCTATTAGAATTGCCCCAGAAGTAGCTAGTATTATTGCTGGTTTGGCTGCAACCGAAATTGAAGGTGTAGCTGGAATGAGTGGGGGATTGGTCAATGGTATCGCTGAGATACTGGGAAAGAGTAACCTATCTCGAGGTGTTAAGGTAGAGGTAGGAGAGAAAGAGGTTGCAGTAGATTTATATGTGATAATGAAGTATGGTGCTAAGATTCGTGATGTATCTTGGGAAATCCAAGAGAATGTAAAGAAAGCTATTGAGAGTATGACTGGTTTAGATGTTGTAGAAGTTAATGTTCATGTTCAAGGTGTTAGGTTTAGGGAAAAAGAAGAAGAGGTTGAAGAAGAAGTGGAAGAGCAGGAATTAGAAGTTCCTCGTGTAAGGTAGGGTTTTAATAAAGGAGAATTATATCTATAAGCTAGCTCTTTATAGGGTTAGCTTATATTCTTCTTAAAGAAAGGGGATATTAATGGAGATTATAGACAGGCTATTTGTAATGTTATTGACTCTTTTGGTAGGTATTACTTCTGTATTTATGATAGGGCTCTCCTTTGGGGTAATTAGTTTTGAAGCAGTAGAGGCTTTCTTTGCTATTCTTGAGGGAAGTATTGAGTTAGGTGTTGTTGGTGCAGTACTATTTTTAATCTCTATTAGAGTTTTGCAGCTCTTTTTTAGAAGAAAGAAGGTCAGTGGGGCTATAGTCGTTATGAATGAGTTTGGTAATGTAAGGATTACTTTGGATGCTATTAACAGTTTGGTAAAAGAGGTTATAGAAGAAGAGGGTCAGTTTGATAATATTGATTCTAAAGTTAAAGTTAAGGATGATTGTGTTAATATTAGAATGAATCTAACCTCAGATACTAGGGCCAACATTCCTGAGTTAGCTACATCTTTACAAGAGATGGTTAAGGAGAGGGTAGCGTCTACAACTGGTGTTGAAATATCTAAAGTTGAAATATTAATTAAGGAGATTCAAAAGAAGAAGAGGCTGAGAGTAGATTAATTAAAAGAGGTGTATAAGTTATGATTGAAATTGACGATTTGTCTAAGGTTATAGCTCTTTTAAAGAATTATAAGGGTAGAGTTCTAGGTTTGTTGATTGGTCTCTTTGTTGCTTTATTGGTTATTCGCTTTGGTATTGTTTTAGCTTTATTTATTGTTATTTCTATGGGGATTGGCTATTATTTTGGTATGAGATACGATAACAAAGAAGACATTAGAGACATAATCAATGATATATTTCAATATAACAAATAATTAAGTTGAGATTAGTCCTTTACCACCTTGATTCTTATAGGTGGTTTTTTAAATGCTTATCTAGTGAAAGGATAATTATAATTGCTTTTATAGGATACTATAATATATATATATCTAAATTCTGGGGAGGTTAAATTATGAAAAGAGAGTTAAATAGGCGTCAATCTAGAGAAGTAGCAGTTCAGTTGTTGTATCAAATGGATGTTAATAAAGAAAGTTTAGAGATTAATCTGAAGAAATTACATAATGATAGGCCAGAGATTATGTTAGAGGGAAGTTACTTGGAGGATATTTTAAAGGGAACAGATGAAAATATTAAAAAGATTGACGAATTAGTAGATGAAAAAGCTAAGGACTGGAAGATTGATAGGATAGGTAAAGTAGATAGAAATATTATTAGGTTGGCCCTTTATGAGATTTTATTTGAAGAGGATATACCTGTTGCTGTAGCTATTGATGAGGCTATAGAGCTTGCTAAATCTTTTAGTGATGAAAAATCAGCTAAATTTATCCATGGTGTTTTGGGGAGAATAGCTGAAGGATTATAATTTATTCTAAGGAAAGGGGTAATTAGGTTGATTTTAGGTATAGATACTAGCAATTATACAACTTCAGTAGCCTTGCTGAATGCTTCAGGAGAATTGGTAGATGAGAGAAGGAGTGTGCTAGAAGTACAGTGTGGAGAGAGAGGACTTAGACAGTCTGAAGCCTTATTTCAACATTTAAAGAACCTACCTCGATTGATTTCTGAAATAGGGGATAGTTTTGAAGGCGATTTAACCAAGGTTGTTGTAACTTCTTCTCCTCGATCTAAGGCGGGATCTTATATGCCTGTATTTTTAGTAGGTTTAGGACAAGCCCAGTCTTTGACAAGCATGATGAATATTCCTTTAAAGAAGGTTTCCCATCAAGAAGGGCACCTTATGGCAGGTTTATGGTCAGCAGAGAAGCGGCTTAATAAGTTTTTGGCTGTACATTTATCAGGGGGGACATCAGATATTTTGAAGGTTAAATTTGTTGCTAAGGATAAATCTTTTGAGGTGGATGAATTAGGAGAATCTAATGATTTACATGCGGGCCAATTCGTTGATCGAGTTGGGGTTAAAATGGGACTACCTTTTCCAGCAGGTCCCCACTTAGAGGAGCTGGCTAAAGAGGGTAACTTAGATACCCTCTCAATACCATCTTCAGTAAAGGGTTATAATATGAGTTTTTCTGGGCCAACATCTGCAGCAATGCGAGCAATTGAAGAAGGTAAGTCCAAAAAGGATATAGCCTTGGCTTTACAGAGATCAATTGCTAACTCTTTAGAGAAGGTATTGAAGAAGGGGATAGAAGAAGAAGGGATAAAGGATATTTTGATTGTTGGTGGAGTGGCAGCCAATGAATACATAAGAGATAGATTAAGAACGCGTTTAGAACATAAAGCAGTTGGAGCAAAACTTTACTTTGCCGACCCTAAATATAGTACTGATAACGCAGTGGGTGTAGCGGTCTTAGGTTTAGAGTAAAAAAGTATCACAATTCATACAGTTTCTTTAAAAGGGATGAGATTTGATTTACCACGAGTGGCTTTGCTCTTTAAGCCATGAGAGGTGTAGCAGCTCTAGGTTTAGAGTAAAAAAGTATCACAATTCATAAAGTTTCTTTAAAAGAGATGGAGATTGGAGTTACCACGAGTGGCTTTGTTCTTTAAGCTATGAGAGGTGTAGCAGCATTAGGGTTAGAGTGAAAAATAAATTATAATGATTCTTAAAAAGACTCTCATAGCTATGAGAGTCTTTTTGAATTAAAAATTAATCTACAAACGTTATTTGTTTCACTAGTTAGAAATGATTTTTACCAGATAAAATTGATTTTTGTTTTTGGTGGTGGTATAATTAGAGTAAATATTTTATCTGTGTAGAGTATGCAGTAGATAATTAACGGTGAAAACGTAGTATTTTCATCTACTTACTTGTATTATTTTCCAACCATATATTAATTATTTTAGTGATTAGTATATGATGTTAAAGTTCAGATATATAAGAATTAGGAGGGAAACAAAGTGTATCGAGTATTAGAGAAAGAAGTATTAGCACTTAAGATTACACGATTAAAAGTGGATGCGCCTAAGGTTGCTTCAAAAGCAGAACCAGGTCATTTTTTAATTGTGAGAGTAGATGAGAAGGGAGAGAGAATTCCTTTAACGATTGCTGATTATGATCGAGAGGAAGGAAGTATTACTATTATTATTCAAGAGGTTGGATTTAGTAGTGAACAGATCTGTAACTTAGAAGTAGGCGATGAATTTTTAGATCTTGTTGGCCCGTTAGGAGAGCCAATTAAGACTGGGGGATATAATAAGGTAGTGTGTGTAGCTGGTGGATTAGGAGCTGCCCCTCTTTATCCTAAAGTAAAGTCTTTGCACAAAGGTGGTGCCGAGATCATTACTATATTAGGAGCTAGAAATGAGGAGTTATTGATTTTAGAAGGTGACTTTGAGAGATTAAGTAGTAGCTTGTATGTAACTACTGATGATGGTTCTAAAGGTCATAAGGGGTTTGTGACTGATATTTTGAAACAAGTTCTAGAAGAAGAAGATGTAGATATGGTAGTGGCTATCGGGCCAATGATTATGATGAAGTTTGTATCTCAATTGACTAAAGAGTATGGGGTTAAGACTATAGTTAGTTTAAATTCTTTGATGATAGATGGAACAGGAATGTGTGGAGGTTGCCGAGTAACTGTTGGTGGAGATACTAAGTTCTCTTGTGTAGATGGACCAGCCTTCGATGGACATTTAGTAGATTATGATGAACAATTAAGAAGGCAAAATTTCTACTCTAAACATGAGCAAGAAGTTAAAGACCATGTCTTTGGAGGTGAAGGATGCCGTGTCAATGAAGGGTAAAAAAGTAAAAATGCCAGAGCAAGACCCTAAGAAAAGAGTCAATAACTTTAAAGAAGTTACACTAGGATATACTGAAGAAGAGGCGATTAAAGAAGCTAACAGATGTTTACAGTGTAAGAATCCACTCTGTATGCAAGGGTGTCCTGTTGAAGTTGACATACCGGATTTTATTGCTTTAGTTGCAGAGGGTGAATTTGAAAAAGCGGCTCAGAAGATTAAGGAAAAGAATAACTTGCCTGCAGTCTGTGGGAGAGTATGTCCTCAAGAGGAGCAGTGTGAGAGAAAGTGTATTGTAGGAATTAAGAATGAAGCAGTAGCCATTGGTCGTTTAGAAAGGTTTGTAGCCGATTATGCTAGGGGCAAAGAAGAAATAGAAGTTATTGGAAATCAAGATAAGGGAAAGGTTGCTATTATTGGTGCTGGTCCTGCTGGTCTTACGGCAGCAGCTGATCTAGCAAAGATGGGATATGAGGTAACTATCTTTGAAGCCTTTCATGAGGCTGGAGGGGTTTTAACCTATGGTATCCCTGAGTTTAGATTACCTAAAGATATTGTTAAAGATGAGATTGAGAAGATTGAAAAACTTGGAGTAGAGATAAAGTATAATCATGTTGTAGGTAAGATTAAAGGCTTAGAAGAGCTCTTTGAAGAAGAGTATAAGGCTGTATTTATAGGAACTGGAGCAGGATTACCAAGGTTTTTAGGTATTGAAGGTGAGAACTTAAATGGTGTCTATTCTGCCAATGAATTCTTAACTAGAGTTAATTTAATGAAGGCCTATAGATTCCCTGAATATAAGACTCCTGTTCATACAGGAGAGAAGGTAGCAGTTGTAGGAGCTGGAAATGTAGCTATGGATGCAGCTAGAACAGCATTAAGGCTAGGTGCAAAAGAATCGATCATAGTTTATCGTCGTGGTGAAGATGAAATGCCAGCTCGTGTCGAAGAGATTGATCATGCTAAAGAAGAGGGAATACGCTTTGAACTTTTAAATAACCCAACGGAAATTTTAGGTGATAAAGAAGGTTTTGTAAAAGGGATTAAATGTATCAGGATGGAGTTAGGAGAAGCTGATGATTCTGGTAGGAGAAGACCAGTACCTATTGAAGGGTCAGAGTGGATAATGGAAGTAGATACTGTTATTATGGCAATTGGACAGAGACCCAATCCTATACTTCTTAAGGATGCTCAAGATATCGAGACAACAAAGTGGGGAACGATAGATGCTTGTGATGAGAGTGGAGAGACTAGTAAAGAAGGAGTCTTTGCTGGTGGAGATACAGTTACTGGAGCAGCAACAGTAATTGAAGCTATGGGAGCAGGCAAGAGAGCTGCAAGAGCTATAGATGATTATATAAAAAACCTTAGAAAATAAGTAAAAATTACCTCTTATTAAAAGAGTTGATATTGCAAAAGATATAGATAGGTATTGATTCTTATATCTAAAAGGAGGTAATAATTGATGCAAGATTATTCAGATGTTACAGTACAACCAACCCCAATAACTGCAGGAGAGAGAGTTAGAGTTGTTTATGATGGACTCCTTAATAAAAGTGGGGCTGATAATATTTATCTCCATGCTGGTGTAGGTTTTGGAGACAATTGGATGGATGTAACTGATATAGCTATGGAAAGAGATCAACAAGGGAAGTTTACTGCTCAATTAAGGGTCAATACTACCGATAGGTTTAATTTTTGCTTCAAAGATTCAGCGGATAATTGGGATAATAATAGTGGCAACAACTGGAGCTACGAAGTTCATAATGGGTAGTATCTAAGAAAAATAAACCTTTGGCTCCTAGGAGCCAAAGGTTTATTGCTATTATTTAATTGTTAATAAATGAGTCGGAGCTTAACTTTTTGTCTAGATCTTTTTCCTTGAAATTATAGATAACTTTATTATCACCTAATGAACAATTAGCGGTATAGAAAGTATATTCTCTTTTTTGATCTTCTACTTTCATCCATAGTTCGTTATTATTTTCTGAAGGCTTGGCCCTTGGGACCGTAACTCTATTAGATCTAATTAAAGGGATAAAGATTTCATTTATAGTTAGTAATCCAAGCTCTCCATAGTAATTAGAATTTGGTTGAGGTAGGTTTATATACTTTTCTCCTTCACCTTTCTTTATCTCTATTTCGAAATAGTTATCTTGAAGATCGATTGAATTACTTTCTTTATAAACTCTTATTACAGCTTTCTCTCCTTCAAAGCTTAAACCATTAGCCTTCCAATAAGCATATATATAATCTGGAGATTGGGTCATTAAAACGAGTTCATTTTCTTTATTAGAGTTCCACAACCTCTCTGAAGGTGATTCATGGTTTGGAGATAAGTCTATTTTAAAATTTGTACTAGGGATACGAGCAAACTCTTCATCCCTCTCTTTTAATCTTCTGCGCCAGTAGCTACTTACTAAATATCTATGATTATTCTCTTTGGAAGTTGATTCATCTTCTAGGTTGGGAGAGAGGTTTTCTTTTAATATCTCTAACTCCTCTTGAAAATCATCTTCATTTGTCAGTATAGCATCTTTGTTGAGTTCTTTATCAAGGGCCAACTCTTGATCAGATATATCTTCATTGGTATTAGTAATTTGTTCATTATCTTTTTCTTTGATATTTGTTAACTCTTCGCTGCTTTCATGGGAATATTTCATATTGCCAAAGCCGATATCTGCATTTCTTTTATATCTGCTCTTATCTTTATCCTTTTTAGGACGAAGGAGAGCAACTAATATTATTGCTACAGCTAGAAGAAGAAGTATTAATTGCATTAAAGCATCACCTCTTTATAGTTTGCATTTTGATTACTTTGATAAACCTTATAATCAATATTTTTAAAAATATTATTCTTTTTTTCTAAACCTTTTAAGAAGTCTATGTCTATCTCCTCTAGTTTTAATGAGCTAAAGAGACAGTTGAAGTTATTTAGATGTTCTTTGGTTCTTCTAACTGCATACTCTTTCATTGTGTCTGTTTTAATAATAAAAGCCCAATCACTACTTTGGGCCAAAAGAACTTCTCTAGCAAGTTGATTTAAAACTCTTAACTCTATAGAGTTTTTAACTTGCCATGTATTAGCCAGATCAATCATCTGTTCAGTAATTTTGTGGAGCTTTGGGTAAATCCAAGAGTTACTACTATCTAACCAGACTTGATTATAGCCTTGTGCCCCCCAGCTTGATAAGGATGGAGTAGCAACTTGGTTTATTGGATAGATATCCAAATAATCAGAAGGGCTTATAGTCTTTAATTTATCATCCTTGCCTATCTTTCTAAGGAGTAGATCTAACCATATCGGCCCTTCGTACCACCAATGACCAAATAGTTCTGTGTCATAAGGTGAAACAATTATTGGACTTCTATCCATTTTCGAACTTAGATAACCAATTTGCTTATGGCGATTAAACATAAAGTTTTGAGCATGGATGTTGGCTCTGTTTTTTGCTTTTTGCGGATCATAGACTTCTTTATGCTCATCTTTTTCTGTGATCTTATAATATTTTATACCTGTTTGTTTTCTAAAACCTTCTGGGTGAATATAATCTTTAATATATTCATAATCTAAATCATAGCCAATGTCTCTATAAAACTCACGATAATTATAATCTCCCGGATAACCCTCTTGAGCACTCCAAACCTGCTTAGAAGATTCTACATCTCTAGCAAAGGCTGCAACACCAGAGTCAGTATAGATTGGAGCGAAATTCTTGTAAGTTGGTCGAGGGTTAGAATTTAATATACCGTGAGTATCTACAAAAAAGTATTTAAGCCCTTCATCCCAAAGGTAACGGTCGATACCAGGGTAGTAACCACATTCAGGAAGCCAAATTCCCCTAGGTCTTCTTCTGAAATTTTCTTCATAGATTTTGATACCAACTTGAAGTTGAGCTTTAACTGCTTCTGGATATCTGTCCATTAAAGGTAGGTATCCATGGGTAGCAGAGCAAGTGATTATCTCCAGAACCCCTATATCTTGGAGTACATTGAAGGGGATGAGTAGGTTTTTATTGTAATTAATAAATAACCTCTTGCTTTCTAAAAATTTTTCATTATACATCTTAGCTACTCTGTAAAACTTTGGATCACCTTTTGTTCTTCTTAATTCTTTTTCACTTAATTCGATGAGTTTATTTAGATGGTTTAGGTATCGATCTTGTAGTAGACTATCTGTTAACATAGAGATTAAAGTAGGAGATAGTGATAAAGTAACTTTAAAATCTACTCCATCCCGTACTAAATTAGAAAAGACTTTAATCAGCGGGATGTAAGTTTCAGTAATCGCTTCATAAAGCCACTCCTCTTCTAAGGCATAAGGATCTTCAGGGTGACGAACATATGGTAAATGAGAGTGTAGTACTAAAGCTAAGAAGCCTTTTTTATTCATTTAAACACCTCCGCGTAAAGATGGTTACCTGCTATTAATATGTTAAAAAGGGCTTTAAGATATTCATTATAATAAGAATAAAAAATATTTTTTAGGAAAACAATATTTTTTCAGATAAAAAGCAATTAGGAGTAGATTTAATAAATTGGTAGCAAATTTTATTAAGTGAAAAGTGAATTTCAATAAATCTAAAAGGAAAAAATAACCATATGGAGAATAATATTAAAGTAGTAGTTGGTTAAGATAAGGGTGTTAGTTTTGTAGTTTTGAGTAATATATATCAGTTATTTAATTATTTTAAGGTTTTTAATTGATATTGCCATTAATATTATTAATGAAGGGAGAAGGTTATGTTACTTAAAATATTTTTAGCAGCATTAATTACATTATTATTTTATCTACATAGGAGGGTGGGGTTTAAATTTAAAGTTTTTTTTCACCCTATTATATTAACGCCATTATTTGGTGTTTTATTTGGAAGAGAAGGGTTTACTACAGGGGTTACTTTAGGGGTAATAGTAGAATTGATTTGGGGAAGCAATATGGTTGATTACGAGGAGCAAGGTTTAAAATATGGACTTTTACTTAGCCTTTTATCTTTATCTTTAGTTATATTAACTAATAACATTAGTATCTTTTTGAATTTGGCCCTGGTCTTACTTTTAGTTTATGCTTTTCAGGAAGTAGTAGGATTTGTTGAAGATAAAGAGTATTTCATTTATTTAGTATTTGTTTTTAATTTTATATTATTATTGGGAGATGGATTGATTCAGGAACTATTAGGATGGATACCAGCTCAATTTTTAGAGGAGCTATCTATAGGTGGAGGGTCTTTAATTCCGTTAGTGGGGTTATCTATACTTTTAATTCAGGCTCTGAATCCTACATTAAAGAGAGATAATGTTTGGTACTATTCTTATGGTATTTCTACAGTAATAACTTCTTTCATCTTATTTCAGGGCCAACATTGGGGAATAATACTATTTCCTTTAATTTGGTATCTTCTTTATTGGACTTGGGAAAAAGTAGACAACCTGGCTTTTAAGGATTATTTGCGTATCGGGTTGGTTGTATTAGTAGTTTTGTCTACGCCTTATATAATAGAACTTAATATAATTAATATTGAGGGATGGATAGAAAATATATTGTGGAGTGAGGCCCTTTTGGCGTCAGTTTCCATTTTAAGGATATTTAAATTGACTGGGATTGAGGGATACTTTATAGTAACACTTTTAGGGGTTATAGGAGCGAGATGGGACTTTTTATTGTAAGTTTTACTTTTAAGGGACTAAAGAATGAAATAAAAGAGGTTTAAAATCAGAGTTAATTTAAGTTTGATTTTAAGCTCACAGCACTAGACTCATAGCTCTGAAACTGAAGAAGGAGGAGAAGATGATGAAATTAGTAGCTGACCTACACACTCATACTATAATTAGCGGACATGCTTATTCTACTTTAGAAGAGATGGTTGAAGGGGCTAATAAAAAGGGGTTAAATATTTTAGGTATTACTGATCACGGGCCAAATTTACCTGGTGGTCCTCACCCTTATTACTTTTCTAACCTTAGGTCTTTGCCTAAGAAGATAAAAGGTATTAGAGTGTTAAAAGGAGTAGAAGCAAATATAACTGATATCTATGGATCTTTAGATCTACCTCCTAAAATACTATCTCGCCTTGATATTGTAGGAGTAGGGTTTCACTGTGGGAGTGGTTATGATCCTGGTAGTATAAAAGATAATACTGATGCTATGATAAGTGCAATATTAAACCCTTTTTCAGATATAGTAGTCCATCCTGGAAATCCTGAATTTATCATAGATATAGATAGGGTCATAATGGCTGCTAAAAAAGGAGATGTACTTTTAGAGATAAATAGTAACTCTTATAGGAGCAGGCCTGGTAGCAAGGAAAGGTGTATTGAGATTGTTAAAAAAGCTAAGGTTGAAGGGGTAAAGGTTGTTATAGGAAGTGATGCTCACTATTGGGATGATATCGGTAAATTTGATAAAGGCTTAGAGGTAGTGGAGGAAGCAGGGTTAGCGGAGAGGGATATTATAAATACAAGTGTTGAGCGAATTAAAGAGTTTGTAGCAAGGAAGAAGAAGGTTAAAGAGAAGGTGATTAAAGAATTAAGAGTTGAAAATTAAGAATTAAAAGTCAGCAATCTGATCTTTTTGATTTTTGTATTCTAAAGGGGTGAATCTTATTATTAAAGTATTTGCTGATTATCATACTCATACCCTGTATAGTCATGGTAAGGGGAGTATTAAAGAGAATATAGAGGCTGCAATTTCTAGGGGGCTAAAGGAGGTCTGTATTTCTGATCACGGGCCAAGGAGCCATGGTTTTAAGAGATTAGGTGTTAAGGAGCCTGAGGTTTTGTTAGAGGTTAAGAAGAAGGTAGAAGGGTACAATAGAGTATATCCTGAGATTGAAGTCCTGGCTGGAGTAGAGGCCAATATTATAGATTTAGAGGGGAATATTGATATTCCAGATTATATAATAAAAGAACTTGATCTGATCTTGGTCGGTCTTCACCTTTTTATTAGACCACCCGATTTAGAGTTCTTTTCTAATGTCATCTGTGATAACCTAGTTACTGAAAAGTTAGGTTTTAAAAGAGAAGTTATTAGAAGGAGAAATACTGAGATTATAATCAAAGTTTTAAGGAAATATAATGTAGATATTTTAACCCATCCAGGGTACAGAGTAAATATTAATACAAGGAGGTTGGCTAAAGTAGCAAAAGCTGAGGGGACAGCTTTAGAGATTAATGAGAGTCATAGCTATCTAAGCGAAGAGATGGTCAAGGTAGCGGCAAAGGAAGGAGTCAATTTTGCTTTAGGAAGTGATGCACATTCACCTAGAGATGTAGGCAAGGTTGATAAGGCTTTAGCTCTAGCTAAGAGAGTAGGATTGAGGGCGAATGATATTATTAATGTGGAATAATAAAGCATAGGTTTATTACTAGGAATCAAGAGATATTGTTTTTATGGTTTTCACGGAGAGTCAGAAATATAAAATCAGTAGCAAAATTATCTTTAAGAGCTAATAGTTTTATTGATTCCAGATTCCTATTTATTACATACAGAAGTAAGCAACTGGTTGTTATCTTAGCCTTAAAATGATATGATTGTAGTATATTATTTAGAATTATAATTAATGGTTAAAATTTTTTGAATATGGAAAATATAATAAGTTGAAATTTTGTTTTTAATTTTAGGCTGGAAGCTAATATTTAAATGCTGACAGCTAATATAGAGAGGTGAAAGGGATGGAAAAGAATATGGAGGTTGTAATTGTAACAGGAATGTCAGGAGCGGGTAAGTCTGAAACTATTAAGATATTAGAGGATCTAGGTTTCTTTTGTGTCGATAACCTACCTCCCGTTCTAATATCTAAGTTTGCTCAATTATATCAGCACTCCAAAAATAAAGAGATGCAGATTGCTTTAGTTATTGATATTAGGGGAAGAGACTTTTTTGGTAGTTTATTTGAAGAACTTATTACTTTAGAAGAGATGGGGATTAGTTATAAGATTATTTTCTTAGAAGCAGAGACGGAAGCTTTAATTAATAGATTTAAACAGACTAGAAGGAGACACCCTTTGGCCCCAGAGGGAAGGATTTCAGAGGCTATTAATGTAGAAAGAGGTAAGTTAGAAAGGCTGAGAAATAGAGCCAATATAATAATTAATACTACTAAACTTAAGCCAAAAGAGTTAAAGGAGAAGGTTAGAGATAAACTAATTAGTGATAAAAAAGAGATGGACTTAAGCATATCTATATTATCCTTTGGATTTAAGTATGGGGTTCCAGTAGATGCAGATTTAATGTTTGATGTTAGATTCTTGCCTAACCCTCATTATATAGATGAACTTAGACCACTAACAGGAGAGACAAAAGAAGTTCAAGATTATGTTCTTAAGTGGCCTATTACAAAACAGTTTAAGGTTAAACTTTTTGATTTAATTAATTTCTTATTACCAGAGTATATAAAAGAAGGTAAGAGTCATTTGACTATAGCTATTGGTTGTACAGGTGGGAAGCATCGCTCTGTTACCTTTGCTGAGAAATTATATGAAGAGTTAGAAGAGAAGTATAATCTTTTATTAGAGCATCGTGATTCTGATAAGTAAAGGGGGCGGAAAATGGAGAAGATGAAGTGGCTTTATCCTGGGTTGAAATTTAAAAGGTGGGTAGTAGTAATATTTTTAGGGGCTCTTCTGTTAAGTATCGGAATTTCTTTTGCTATAGGGCTAGAGACCTTAACAATAATAGATAGCGATTTGACAGGGATATCTCTTATTATATTAGGGATAATTTTAGTTTCCCTAGGAATTAAAAGAATGCTTGCCTCTATTTATGAGGTTTTATTACCGAATAAGGATGAGGAACTGGTGGACCTCTTATATCAAAAGCGATATCGGAAGAGGGGGCCAAAGATTGTGGTAGTCGGTGGTGGAACTGGTTTGTCAACTATGTTACGGGGGATTAAGAAGTTTACAGATAATATAACAGCTATTGTAACGGTAGCTGATGATGGAGGTAGCTCTGGAGCTTTAAGAAATGAATTGGGTATCTTACCACCAGGAGATATTAGAAACTGTTTAGTTGCTTTAGCTGATACAGAGCCTTTAATGGAGAAGTTATTTCAATATCGTTTTACTGAAGGGGATGATCTAAAAGGGCATAGTTTTGGAAACTTATTTATAGCTACTATGTCAGAGGTCTTAGGAGATTTTGAAGAAGCTGTAAAGGAATCAAGTAAAGTTTTAGCGATTAAAGGTCAGGTTCTTCCTTCAACTTTAGAAGATTTAAGGTTATCAGCTAGGCTTGATAATGGAGAGTTGATCAAAGGTGAATCTCAGATTCCTAAGGTGAGAGGAAAGATTGAAGAGGTATTTATTCATCCCAAAGATAGTAAACCATTACCTGAGGCTTTGGAGGCTATTAAAGATGCTGATGCTATTATCTTAGGACCAGGTAGTCTTTATACAAGCGTACTACCTAATTTATTGGTAAGGGATTTAACTAAGAGTATAAAAGTATCGCCTGCTGCAAAGATATATATATGTAATGTTATGACCCAATTAGGAGAGACTGATGATTACAAGGCTAGTGACCATATAGAGGCAATCTATGATCATGTTGGCCCAGGTATAGTCGATTATATTATTAGCAATAATGAATTAATAGATAATGAACTTTTAGAAAAATATGCCCAAGAAGGTGCAAAGCCTGTAAAGGTGGATTGTGATAGGCTCAAGGAACTTGGAGTAAAGATTATTGAAGGTGGAGTAGTAGATCAATCAGATTTGGTCAGGCACGACCCAGAGAAGTTGGCCCAGGTTATTATTGAGTTAATTTTGAATATTAAAGAAGAGGACTAGTGTGCAGTTGAAGTCTCTAAAAACCTTTGTATCTAAAGTTCTTAGAATTTTAATTGTACCACCCAGCCATGGGTTGGGTATAAAAATCACAAAAACCGTATCCACTGTAAACTATAAACTGTAGACTAAACAAAAAGGTGTGGTAGAGATGTCTTTTGCTGATGATGTTAAGAATGAAGTAGCTAGAAAAAGTTATAGTAGGGATTGTTGTAGATTGGCTGAGTTGGCATCTTTAATAAAGTTGAATGGTAGTTTGAAGATAATTAATAGAAATTTAGCTTTAAAGTTAAAGTGTCAGAATGCAGCGGTAGCTCGGCGAATTTATAAATTATTAAAGGATCAGTTTAATTTCTTTACTGAGATTGTGGTAAGAAAGAAGATGTACTTAGATAAGGGGAATTATTATATAATAAAAGTTCCTCCACAAAAGGGTGTTAAAGAGCTTCTCTTAAATTGTGGTTTAATATATGAAGGATACTCATTAAATTACAGAGTTAAGGAAGAATTTAAGAAGAAGAGGTGTTGTAGAAAAGCATATCTAAGAGGTTTATTTTTAGGTGGAGCTTCAGTAAATCACCCAGATCATAGCTATCACTTTGAACTATTAGTTAATAATTATGATTATGCTCAGGATTTAAAAGAGCTATTTTCTTACTTTGATGTAGATATCAAATATATAAAAAAAGAGGGAGGGTATCTACTTTATTTAAAGCGGGCTGATGATATTACAAGAGTTTTAAATATAATTGGGGCTCATTCTTCTTTGTTGAAATTTGAAAATACTAGAGTCTATAAAGAGGTTAGAAATAGAGTTAATCGTTTGGTTAATTGTGAGACAGCAAATTTGAATAAGACAGTAACTGCAGCTCAGAAACAACTAGAGGACATTGAGTTGATAGATACCTATAAGGGAATAGAAAAGTTAGCTCCTAGCTTAAGAGAAATTTCTATTTTAAGAAAGGAGAATCCTTATGCTAGTATAAAGGAGTTAGGTGAGTTGTTAGACCCTCCTTTAAGTAAATCTGGTGTTAGTAACCGCCTAAGGAGGATTAAAAAGATTGCTAAAGAGATCAGGGGGAGTTAAAGAGTAATTTACAATTTACAATTAAAATCAAGGTCAAAGGTCAGGGGGTAATAAGAGACAGAGGAATATTTAAAATTGGAATCGCACGAGGAGTTTTTGCTTTTTAAAACCATAGGGTAGAACCCTGTTTCTGCCCTTTATATATGCTATTGGTTATTGAGTAGCGAGGAATCGAAAATAAAAAATATTTTTCTTGCAGGAATATATGTTTTTATGTATAATTAGTATAGTGAAGGGTTAATCGATCTGCTATGGAATTTTTTTGTCAAAATTGGGACAGAAGTAAGTTGGTAGGGTATATTTATCCCGGTAACTATTTTAATCTTTCTACTATACATATAAAGAAGTATTTTTTACCAATACATATCTTGATTGAAAAGAATATTTGAAGTTAAGTTGCTTATAATACTGGATAAAGCACCTTATTTTTTGAAAAGAGTGGGACAAAAAAAAGATACCAGGACAAAAATGTCCCATTCGAAAGTTGAGGGATACTTGATGGCAGATTATCTAAAGTTGCAAAAGAGAATAGCTCCAGAAATTTTTAAGGTTATTGAAAGAAGATATGAAATTCTCAAGTTAGTAGAGAGGCTCCAACCAATTGGGAGGAGATCGTTGGCCCAAGAGCTTGATTTGAGCGAAAGAACTATTCGTAAACATCTAGATTTTTTAAAAGATAAGAAGTTCATCGATACAACAAGCGCAGGAGCAGTAATCACACTAAATGGTGGGAAGATGTTAAGGGAATTGGAGTTGTTTATAAAAGAGCTAAAAGGTACAAGTAAGTTAGAAAAGAGGTTAGGTAGTTTTTTGGCAATGGAAGTTCATATACTTCCTAAGAGTATTAATTCTACTCAAGTCAAAGAGGAGTTGGGGAGATTTGCTGCTTATATCTTGAAGGATATGATCTCCTATGGTGAGGTAATTGCTGTTACTGGTGGAACTACTTTATCTACCTTAGCTGAAGCAATGACTCCTGTAAGCAAGAATTTAAACATTACTGTAGTTCCTGCTCGTGGGGGTTTAGGAGAAGAAGTTGAAATTCAATCCAATACTATTGCAGCTAAGATAGCTAAGAAACTGGGTGGTGAATACTACCTATTACATACTCCAGATAATCTAAAGAAAGAGACAATTTCAACCTTAATAAAAGAACCTTCTATAAAAAAGGTTTTGGATTTGGCTAAAAGAGCTGATGTTTTGATACATGGTATAGGTACCGCTCAAGTGATGGCTAAAAGAAGGGGAATGCCTTTATCTGAGATTGAAAAGTTAAAGAAAGCTGGAGCTGTAGGAGAGGCTTTTGGTTATTATTTTAATCAAGTAGGTAAGATTGTATATTCAACTGAAAGTGTTGGATTAAAATTATCTGATTTGGCTAAAATAAAGAAGGTAGTTGCTATAGCTGAAGGCAAAAACAAAGCAAAAGCAATTTTGGCCTCTGTATCTAAAGATTATCAGGATATATTGATTGTAGATGAAGATGCTGCTATGGGTATTTTGGAACTTATTGATCAAGAAAATAAGGTTAACTAACTATTGGTTAGTAAGATAACTAATAGTTAATTATAAAAGCTTAAAATTTTGTTTTTAATTAAACAAATAAATTAAAAAATGGAGGGATTTAATAATGAGTAAGAAAATTGCTATTAATGGATTTGGAAGAATTGGTAGAGGTTTTTTAAGATTAGTTGAGTCAAGAGGTGAAGATTTTGAAATTGTTGCTATTAATGATTTAACTGATGTAGATAATTTAGCTTACCTACTAAAGTATGACTCTGTACATGGTCGTTTTGATGGTACAGTAGATATTAGTAATGGTAACTTAGTAGTTAATGGTAAGGAGATTGAAGTTTCTGCTATTAAGGATCCAGCAGAATTACCATGGGCTGAAAAGAATGTTGATGTAGTTATCGAATCTACTGGTGTATTTAGAAAGAAATCTCAATTAGAAAAGCATTTAGAGGCTGGAGCTAAGAAAGTATTATTAACTGTACCAGCTAAAGATAAAATTGATAACACTATTGTACTAGGTGTTAATGATGATGATTTATCTGATGATGATAAGATCGTTTCTAATGCATCATGTACAACTAACTGTTTAGCTCCTTTGGCAAAAGCATTAAATGATGAGTTTGGTATTGAAAAAGGTTTAATTACTACAATTCATGGTTATACTTCTAGCCAAGCTATTTTAGATATGCCATTTGCTAAGAGAAGAAGAGGTAGAACTGCTGCTGAAAATATCATTCCTACTACTACTGGTGCAGCTATTGCTACTACTAAAGTATTACCAGAGTTAGATGGTAAGATTGATGGTATGGCAATGAGAGTTCCAGTTCCTAATGGTTCTTGTGTTGATGGAGTATTTACTTTAAGTAAAGATGTTACTGTTGAAGAAGTAAACGCTGCTCTTAAAGCAAAAGCAGAAGGAGAAATGGAAGGCGTATTAGGTTATACTGAAGAAGAGTTAGTATCTAGAGATATCATGGGACAATTTGAATCTTCTCTAGTTGATGCTAAATCAACTATGGTTGTAAATGGTAATATGGTTAAGATTATTTCTTG
The DNA here is from genome assembly GCF_000517025.1 of Halonatronum saccharophilum DSM 13868. GTDB lineage: Bacteria > Bacillota > Halanaerobiia > Halobacteroidales > Halobacteroidaceae > Halonatronum > Halonatronum saccharophilum. The sequence continues at coordinate 560,135 of NZ_KI912095.1, read as the reverse complement.
GTATGATAATGAACTAAGTTATACTAATAGAGTTGTTGATTTAGCTAAGAGACTTTAATTATAGTTTAAAATTTTAGGGTCAGATTAAGTTCTGACCCTGAAATAATTATATTATAAAGTTTAAATATTATATTAATCTTTGGGATTAAATCTGATTGTTTTTAGATTTGAATTTAACTTTGGGGGTGTAGTTATGAATAAGAAGACTTTAAAGGATATAGATGTTAAAGGTAAAAAGGTTTTAGTAAGAGTTGATTTTAATGTTCCAATGAAGGATGGTAAGGTAACTGATGATACTAGAATTGGAGCTGCTTTACCTACAATTAATTATTTGATTAATGAGGATGCTAAGGTTATTCTTATGTCTCACTTAGGTAGACCTAAAGGTGAGGTAAAAGAAGAGTTTAGACTAGATTCTGTTGCTCAAGTTTTATCTGATAAATTAGAAAAAACTATTATTAAGACGGACACTACTGTTGGAGAAGAGCCTGAGAAAGCAGTTGCTAATATGGAAGCAGGAGATGTTTTATTATTAGAGAACACTAGGTTCAATGCAGGTGAGAAGAGCAACGATGCAGAATTTGCTAAAGAATTAGCTAAGTTAGCTGATGTTTATGTAAATGACGCTTTTGGTGCTACTCATAGAGCTCATGCTTCAACTGAAGGTATAACTCATCATGTTGAAGAATCAGCTATGGGCTTCTTAATTCAAAATGAGCTAGATGTAATGGGTAAAGCTGTTAAAAGCCCAGATAGACCATTTGTAGCTATAATCGGTGGAGCTAAGGTCTCTGACAAGATTGCAGTTATTGAATCTTTATTAGAGAAAGCTGACTCTTTGATTATCGGTGGTGGAATGGCAAATACATTCATCGCTGCTCAAGGTCATCCAACTGGTGATTCTTTAGTTGAGACTGATAAGATTGATCTAGCTAAGGAATTAATGGAAAAAGCAGGAGATAAAATTTTACTTCCAACTGATGTTGTAGTTGCTGATGATTTTGCTGCTGACGCAAACAATAAAGTAGTTGCAGTAGATGGAATCGAAGATGGGTGGCAAGCTCTTGATATCGGTCCAGATGCTATTGCTAAGTTTGAAGCAGTTCTTAAAGAAGCAAAGACTGTAGTTTGGAACGGGCCAATGGGTGTATTTGAGATGGATGCCTTTGCTAAAGGTACTAATCAAGTTGCTCAAGTATTAGCTGATCTTGATGCTATGACAATTATCGGTGGTGGAGATTCTGCTGCTGCTGTTAATAAAGCTGGATTAGATGGTAAAATGACTCATATATCTACTGGTGGAGGAGCTTCCCTACAATTCTTCGAAGGAAAGCCATTACCAGCGGTAGAATCGTTAAGTGACAGATAAATTAAATAGAAATTATACTCATAGAGTATAGTAATGTTGCTTCTAGTCCGAAGTACACGAGCTGCCTTGCCTTTTAGGCAGTGAGAGAGGCGTTAAGTGATAGATAATAGGAAATATTAATGTGACTAATTCTGTTTGCTAATGTCAATATATATTCCGAAGTACACGAACTGCCTTGCCTTTTAGGCAGTGAGAGAAGCGTTGAGTGACAGATAATCTAAGTAGAAATTATACTCATGTAGTAACGTAATGTTTCTTCTATTCCGAAGAACACGACTGGTTTTGCACTTCAAACCAGGAGGGAATCGTTGAGCGACAGATAAATTTTAATTTATAACGCATAGTCTACAATGGCTTTTTGTATACTATGCGTGATACATACTGATAATAACAGTCTATAGTATAAGGTGTATAGCTTATAGCTAAAATATTTTATTTTTGAAGATTTTCTTCTTTAACTGTACACTGTAAACTGTATACTGCAAACTAACAAAACGGAGGGATTTTTGTGCGCATACCTTTAATGGCAGGAAACTGGAAGATGAATAAGACTGTTGATGAAGCAGTTGCTATGGTAAATGAGCTAAAGGGTCTAGTAGCTGATGCAGATGATGTAGATGTTGCTATCTGTGCTCCAGCTGTTAACTTATATGCTATGAATGAAGTGGTAGAAGGAAGTAATGTGGATTTAGGTGCTGAAAATATGTACTGGAGAGATAGTGGAGCTTATACTGGTGAGCTTTCTCCAGCTATGGTCAAGTCAGTAGGATGTAAATATGTAATAGTAGGCCACTCTGAAAGAAGAGAGATCTTTGGTGAGAATGATGAATTATTAAACTTAAAGTTAAAAGCAGCTATAGATAATGATTTAACACCAATTCTTTGTATTGGTGAGACATTAGAAGAGAGAGAATCTGGAGTTTTATTTGAAAAGATTAAATTTCAATTAGCTGCTGGGCTTTCTGGAGTTCAAGCAGAAGCTGTTAAAGATATGGTACTTGCCTATGAACCAATCTGGGCTATTGGAACTGGAAAGACTGCTACTCCAGAACAAGCTGAAGAGATAATCAAATTTATTAGACAGACTATAGCTAGTATGTATGATGCAGAAACTGCTCAAAGTATTAGAATTCAATATGGTGGAAGTGTTAAACCGCATAATGTAAAAGAGATTATGGCACAACCTAATATTGATGGTGCTTTAGTTGGGGGAGCTAGCTTGGAGGCAGAATCCTTCTCTAAAATTGTTAACTTTAATAAGTAATAAATGATAAAGAAAGGGGAAATATAAATGAATAAACCAAAACCCTTAGCTTTAATTATATTAGATGGATTTGGACTTAATGATAAAGAAGAGGCAAATGCTATAAAAGCAGCTAATACGCCTAATTTTGATAAATTGTGGGAAGATTATCCGCATGCTGTTATAAATGCTGCTGGAGAAGCTGTTGGTCTACCAGAAGGTCAAATGGGTAATTCAGAGGTTGGACATTTGAACTTAGGTGCTGGTAGAGTTGTATATCAAGATTTAACCAGAATCTCTCTAGCAATCAAAGAAGGTGATTTCTTTGAAAATGAAGTCCTATCAGAAGCTATAAAGAAGGTTAAGAATAATAATTCTGCTTTGCACCTATTAGGATTACTATCTGATGGTGGAGTTCATAGTCATAATAAACATCTATATGCTTTGTTAGAGATGGCCAAAAAAGAGGGGCTAGACAAAGTCTATGTCCATCCTATTTTAGATGGTAGAGATGTACCGCCATCAAGTGCTAAAAAGTATGTAAAAGAGTTAGAAGCCAAGATAGAAGAGATAGGTGTAGGTGAAATTTCAACTATAGGTGGTCGTTATTACTATATGGATCGAGATACTCGTTGGGAGAGAACTGCAAAGTCCTATAATGCTATGTGTTTAGGTGAAGGGAAGAAAGCTAGTACTGCCCTTAAAGCTATAGAAACTTCCTATGCAGATGATAAAACAGATGAGTTTGTCTTACCTACAGTTATAACTGATGAAAATGGTGAAGCTATTAACAGAGTTGGAGATAATGATTCTATCATCTTCTTTAACTTTAGACCTGATAGAGCTAGACAGTTGACTAGAGCATTAAATGATAAGGAATTTGCTGGTTTTGATCGAAAAGTACATCCAGATGTTCATCTTGTATGTATGACTGAATATGATGAAACCATCGATGCTCCTATAGCTTATCCGACAACTGAACTTGTCAATACCCTTGGTCAAGTCTTAGCAACCAATGGTTTAAAGCAGCTAAGAACTGCTGAAACTGAAAAGTATGCTCATGTTACTTTCTTTTTCAATGGTGGCAAGGAAACACCAAATAAAGGAGAAGATAGAGAGTTGATTCCATCACCTGATGTTGCTACCTATGACATGAAGCCAGAGATGAGTGCTTATGAAGTAACTGATAATCTATTAGCTAAGATGGAAGAGAAGGATTATGATGTTATAATCTTAAACTATGCTAATCCAGATATGGTTGGACATACAGGTGATTTTGATGCAGAGATCACAGCTGTAGAGGCTGTAGATGAATGTTTGGGTAAGGTTGCCGATGCTATCTTAGCTAAAGGTGGAGGTCTTTTAATTACAGCAGATCATGGTAATGGTGAACAGATGGTTGATTATGATACAGGTGAGCCTTTTACTGCTCATACAACTAATCAAGTTCCGCTTATTTATGCTAATGATAATCATAAGGATGCTAAGCTTGTCAATGGTGGTAAGTTAGCAGACTTTGCTCCAACAATGCTTAAGTTATTGGGAATTGATGTACCTAAAGAGATGACAGGTAGTCAATTAATTAAATAATCTTAATTGTAATTAATGACTAGTGATTAGTTATAGTTACTAGGAGTTAATAGATATAAGGTTTAAGTTCATTGAAGTTGAATTTAAACTTGAAAGTAAAACCAAATCAAATAAAATGTAGGAGGTAGTTAAGAGATGTTTGAAATTAATGATGTTATCGCAAGAGAAATTCTTGATTCAAGAGGTAATCCAACTGTAGAGGTAGATGTTTACTTAGCAGGAGGAGAGATGGGTAGAGCTGCAGTTCCATCTGGTGCTTCTACTGGAGAGAATGAAGCAGTAGAGTTAAGAGATGGTGATAAAGATAGGTATAGAGGAAAAGGTGTATTAAAAGCTGTTGATCATGTAAATGAAGATATTGCACCTGAAATTATTGGTTTAGATGCTAGAGATCAAGTTGGAATTGATACTTTAATGATAGAACTAGATGCAAGCAAGAACAAAGGTAACTTTGGTGCTAATGCTATCCTAGGTGTATCTATGGCAGTAGCTAAAGCTGCAGCTAATCAATTAGGACTTCACTTATTCCAATACTTAGGAGGAACTAATGCTAAAGAGCTTCCAGTACCTATGATGAACATCTTAAATGGTGGAGAGCATGCTGATTCTGCAGTAGATGTTCAGGAGTTTATGGTTATGCCTGTAGGTTTTGATACTTATAGCGAAGGATTAAGAGCTGGAGCTGAAATTTTCCATGCTTTACATGATATCTTAGCAGAACGTGGAGATGTAACTGCAGTAGGTAATGAGGGTGGATTTGCTCCTCGTGACCTAGATGGAACTGAAGCTGCTATCGATACTATCTTAGATGCTATCAAGAAAGCTGGATATACTCCTGGTGAGGATATTATGTTGGCCCTTGATGTTGCAGCTAGTGAATTATTTGAAGATGGAGATTATAACTTTAAACGTGAAGGTGTAGTAAGAACTACTGACGAAATGGTAGATTTCTATGCTGACCTAGTAGAGAAATATCCAATCTTATCTATTGAAGATGGATTAGATGAAAATGATTGGGATGGTTGGGTTAAACTAACTGAAAAAATTGGAGATAAGGTTCAAATAGTTGGAGATGACCTATTTGTAACAAATACAGAATTCCTTTCTAAAGGAATTGAAATGGGCGCTGCTAACTCTATTCTAATCAAAGTAAATCAAATTGGTACATTAACTGAAACTCTTGATGCTATTGAGTTAGCAAAGAGAAATAATATGACTGCTGTAGTATCTCATAGATCTGGTGAGACTGCTGATGATACTATTGCTGACTTAGTAGTTGCTACTAATGCAGGTCAAATCAAGACTGGTTCTGCATCTAGATCTGATAGAATGGCAAAATATAACCAATTATTAAGAATTGAAGAGACTTTAGGTGAAACTGCACAATATAATGGTTTAGATAACTTTTATAACCTATAAAAATATAAAAAGGTGTAGGTCTTAAGACCTGCACCTTTTTTATCTAATTTAATATTAAAAAATATTAGTAAATATTACTTTTTTAGAGACTCTAAATAACTTTATTACTAGTTATGAGTAATCAGTGAAATTAAGAAGATAAAACTTCTTATGAAAAATCAAATAGATATAATCTATTGCTAATGGGCATAGAAATGAGGTTTTGAACTTGCTTATCACTCATAACTTGTTACTCATTACCAGTGATTCAATTGCTTTTTAAGGCAACTTATGTTAAAATGATAATGTTATTTTCTAATATAGGGGGTGCGTTGTGGGTGGTACTTCTTAAAGTGCTTCTTGTTATTGTATCATTTGTACTGATTGCTGCAGTATTATTACAGTCAGGAGAAGGTTCTGGAATGGGTGCTCTTACTGGTGGTGGAGCTGCTCAATCCTTTGGAGGTAGTGGAAAAGCTATAGACAAGCTGTTGTCTAAGATTACTATAGCTTCTTCTATTTTATTTATGCTATTGGCTTTGATAATTGCTGCAGTCCAATAATCTTAAATATAGAACTCTTAGTTGGATAGTGATCTGACTGAGAGTTTTCTATATTTCACAAGAAATACATATTTATTTCTTCTTTAAGCAAAATAATAAGTAAGCTAAGATTAAAAAATTAGAAGGGAGTGGTAGAATGAATATTAAAAAGGTTATATTAAATTTTATGAAAGAGGAAGCTTATAAACCATTGACTGCAAGTGAATTATTAGATGTTTTTGAGATTCCTAAGAATGAAGAAAAGATGCTTTTAGACATATTAGATGATATGGAAGAGAAGGGCTTAATTATTCGTAATAGGCGTGATTGTTATGGTGTTCCTGAAAGAATGGGTATGGTAGTAGGGAGGTTACAAGGAAATGCTAAAGGTTTTGCTTTCTTAATACCAGAAAAGCCAGATATTGAAGATGTTTATGTTAATTTAAAGGATTTAAAGGGTGCTATGCATAATGATAAGGTAATTGTTAGAGTAGCTAAAAATACTGATGGTAAGAAGCTATCTGGAGAGGTTGTTAGGATATTAGAAAGGGCCAACACCAAAGTAGTTGGAAATTACGATCAGAGTAAGAATTTTGGTTTTGTAGTTCCAGATGATAATAAGATATATCATGATATTTTCATTCCAAAGTCTCAAACTTCTGGGGCCAAGGATGGTCAGAAGGTTGTTGCCGAGATAACTAGATGGCCAGAGGAGCGAAGAAATCCTGAAGGTAGTATAGTTGAAATCTTAGGAGATAAGGGAGATCCTGGGGTAGATATAGAAGCTATAATTAGGAATTTAGATCTACCTGATGACTTTCCAAATGCTGTTAAAGAGGAAATGAAATTAATTGATGATTATATACCTGAAAGTGAAGTGAAGAGAAGAAGAGATTTAAGAGAACTTAGGATGGTAACTATCGATGGAGAAGATGCTAAAGACTATGATGATGCAGTATCTTTAGAGATCTTAGATAATGGAAAGGCTAGGCTAGGTGTACACATTGCGGATGTAACCTATTATGTCAATGAAGGAAGTGCTTTAAATAGTGAAGCTTATAATAGAGCTACCAGTATATATTTAGTAGATAGGGTAATTCCAATGTTACCTGAAAAATTATCTAACAACTTATGTAGTTTGATCTCTGGTGTTGATAGGTTGGCAATGACAGTCTTTATGGACTTTGACCTTGAGGATGGAAACTTAGTAGACTATGAGATAACTGAGAGTATTATAAATGTAAACCATAGGCTGACTTATACCAAGGTCAATAGAATGTTAACAGATGGTGATGAAGAGTTAATAGAAGAGTACAAGGATGTAATTGAAGACTTAAGAGTTATGGAAGAGTTGGCAGCAAAGATTCGAGAAGCACGCTTTGATAGAGGGAGTATCGATTTTGATTTCCCTGAGTCTAAGGTTATTTTAGATGATGAAGGAAGGCCTATAGATATAATTAAAGTTGACCGTGGTGTTTCAGAGAGAATTATTGAGGAGTTTATGATTAGAACCAATGAAGTTGTAGCAGAGAGTGTTTACTATCGAGAGATACCATTTATTTATCGGGTTCATGATACGCCTAAGATGACTAAGTTAGAGAATGCTAATGCCTTCATCCATAACTTGGGATACAGTATTAAGGGGTTAGGAGATAATCTACATCCAAAGGCTCTACAGGATCTACTAGAGGAGGTTAAGGGTAAAGATGAGGAGAGAGTTGTAAATACTGTTTTGTTAAGAAGTATGCAACAGGCCCATTATAGCCCTGAAAACATTGGACACTTTGGTCTTGCTTCAAGGTGTTATTCTCATTTTACATCTCCTATTAGAAGGTATCCAGATCTTACTATTCACCGTGTTATTAAAGAGGTTATCAATGAGGGTTATATAAATGAAGAGAGAGCAGATGAATTACAGGAGACTTTATATAGAATCTCTGATCATTCTTCTGTACAAGAACGCAAAGCTATGGATGCCGAAAGAGAATCTGTAGACTTGAAGATGGTAGAGTATATGCAAGATAAGATCGGTGAGGTTTATGATGGAATAATAAGCGGTGTAATGTCTTTTGCTTGTTTTGTTGAATTAGAGAATGGGGTAGAGGGTATGGTACATGTGAGTTCGCTTAGAGATGATTATTATCATTATTATGAGGACAAACATGCCTTTATTGGAGAAAGAACCGCCAAAGTCTATAAATTAGGAGATAAAGTTAAGGTTAAAGTTAGAAGAGTTAACTTAGATGAGAAGGAGATAGACTTTGATCTTGTTATAGAAGAAGGTTAATTCCTGATTTTTCTAGGGAAAATCTAGTTTTTTGTAATGGAGTTCTTGACATTTTACTTTAAGCTGTTATAATAATATGTGCACGTTCTTTTAAGAGGTGAAAAAAATGAGTAATAGAGTTATTGCTAGAAACAGAAAAGCTCGTCATGAGTATAATATTGAAGAGACCTATGAAGCTGGAATTGTACTTCAAGGTACTGAAGTAAAGTCGATTCGAGCTGGTAGGATTAATGTTAAGGACTCCTTTGCTATAATAGAGGATGGGGAGGTCTTTCTTTATAACCTTCATATATCTCCTTATAAACAGGGTAATAGATTTAACCATGACCCAGAAAGGGTTAGAAAGTTACTCTTAAATAAGAGGGAGATTAGGAAGTTGATAGGAAAGACTAAGGAGAAGGGATATACCCTTATTCCTTTGAAGTTCTACTTTAAGCGTCAGCTTATTAAAGTGGAGTTGGCCCTAGCTAAGGGTAAGAACCTGTATGATAAGCGAGAGGATTTGAAACGTAAAAGTGCTAAACGTGATATTGAACGTGCCTTTAAGGATAATAACTTAGGCAGATATTAATATCTTGTAAGAGGGATCTCTGATTGCTTTTAATCTTAGCATTTTTAACTATTATTTAAGATTGATCAAAGAATCTCTAAAAACTTTGGGGGTGTAACTGGTACTCGACCTGCAAAGTAGCACGGAGACAGCGAGTCGAGATTGCTATTAATCTCGTAAACTAATAGCAAACTTAAAATTATCTGCAAACGATAATAATTACGCATTAGCTGCTGCGTAAGCACCAGCTACGTTTCTAGTTGCTTTGTCTGTGAGTAGTTAGAAATGTCATAATCAGCAGACTACCCTTCCTTTGAAGCTTGTAAAAGGATGTGGAAATTAACAAGCTAGCATTTTAGGGTCCTGCTTGTAGGGGTCTAGGATGCGAATAAAAAATACAAGCTACACTCGTAGAACCTCTAGTGTACCTTTGTAGGGACGGCGGTTCGACTCCGCCCACCTCCACCAAAATTTTATACTGTACGGGAATAGCTCAATTGGTAGAGCACTGGACTCCAAATCCAGGTGTTGCGGGTTCAAGTCCTGCTTCCCGTGCCAACTTTTATTTAGAGGGATTATATATCGCTCTTTTTTTATTTTTTGTGGGAAAATAGGGATTAAAATCAAAGGGTTCCAATTGCGAATTAATATATGATCTAAGTTTAAAGGGTAATAATTCTTTATTGTCTAGTCAAGAAAAGCATAAATATAGCAAGTGATTATTATAGTTATATTATTAAAAGTAAAGGAATTATATGAAGGTAGTAGAATTAAATAAAAGGGAGGTGGAATTAGTGCCAATTATATGGAGAAAGAGTTATGAGACAGGAATTGAGGAGATTGACAAGCAGCACCAAGAGATATTTGATCGGGCCAACAGTCTGATACAAATCAACAAAAATTTCGGGATAAAAGAAGGGGTTGAAGAGGCTGAAAGGGTGATTGATTTTTTAAATGAATATATAATTACCCACTTTAGCGATGAAGAACAACTACAACTAAAATATGATTATCCTGAATACAGGAATCATAAAAATTCACATAATAAATTTATTCAAAAAATTGAAGAATTCAATGTTGATTTCAAAGAAGGTGAAAATACTTTAACTAACTTATCTAAACTAAATGCATTTGTACTAAAGTGGTTAATCAGACATATAGGAAGTGAGGATAATAAGCTAGCTCAATATATTAAAGACCAACAATAAAAGGTACTAAAAAAGAGAAGGTTAGACTCTTCTCTTTTTTAGTACCTTTTATTTGTATATAGACTATACTTTTTCTAATAGAAAAATAGTTATAGGACAAAATAAAATAAATAAGCCTAACAGAAGGTGTGGTAAAAATGAAAAAAATAGGAAATATAGAGCTATTCTGTTTAGTCTTTATATTTACTATAGGTAATGTTGGACTTTATGCTTTAGGTGTAGATGTAGCAGAGCAGGATGCTTGGATTGCAATGTTAGTTGCTATGGTTGTAAGTTATGGCCTGTTATGGATATATATTAAGTTACAGAGCTGTTTTCCACAGGATAATCTAGCGGATATAATCATTAAACTACTAGGCAAGGTAGTTGGAATTCCTCTAATCTGTCTTTATTGTCTATATTTTCTTTATATCACTCTACTGAATATTAGTTTACATATTGAATTTGTTCAACTTTTTCTCATACCAAGAACGCCAGTGATTATGATTTATATATTGGCGATGATTAATGTACTTTACATTATATTTTCAGGTATTGAGGTTATATCTAGGGTTGCTATTTTTAGCGCAATATCTTTTGTATTATTTATAATAATTATATATACTATGGTATTTGCTTCTGGAGTTGTAAATATAACCAATATACAACCGATATTGGGTAGAGGTTTAGGACCTGTCCTTGATGCAGCTATCCCTGATTTGATGATATTTCCCTTTGCTGATATGGTAATGTTTTTAACTATTTGGAGATATGTTAATGATAAGAGGGCGATTTTCAAACTATCTATAGCAGGGATGACTTTAGGGGGGATAATAATTAGTTTATCCTTGTTTATAATGGTGGCTACTTTAGGAGTAAGGTTATCTAATATATTGACCTATGCTAATATGAAGGTTAGTGATGTAATAGATATTGGGGTAATTAATAATGTAGACATTATAGTTGTAACATTTTTGTTGACAAGTGGCTTCTTTAAGGTTGTTCTTTTTTTATATGGGGCTATTAGCTTATTAGAATGTGGATTTAAAATAAATAATAAAGTGGGAATAATATTTCCGCTTACTATTTTATTAGCTATTCTTATATATGTACCTTTTTTTGGGGGCCTTTTTCATCATTGGATAATGCATTTGCCACAGGATATTACAGAGATTATAAAGTATGTTCATGTATCTTTTCAGATGATTATACCGACCTTACTATTGATGATTGCTTGGGTTAAAAGTTCTTATAAGTCTTAAAGAGAATACTAAAGTAAATTTTTAAATAAAGAGTAACAGTATTGATTATATTGACATAGATTAGAGGGAAAGAAGGGGTGGTGATAGAGATGGAAGAGACTTATGCCCAAAGAAATCCAGGTCTTAAGCCGGGATTAAAACCAGGCCTTAAGCCAGGGTTAGGAATAGGCTTAGCTGGAATTTTACCTTTAGCCTTAGTGGTATTATTAGTTTTATCGATTTTATAACATAGAATAGTTTAGTTAAAAATTTAGAAACTAAGCCCTTTAAAGGTCTTAGTTTCTTTTAATGTTACCGAGATTATTGTATAATCTAGCTTAATCCAATATTTAGTTTAATCAGGGTTTCATAGACTCTTTCGAATAATAAACCTACTAGAAACCAAAGTGGTGCATAATCTAATCTTATCAGTCCGTGAACTGAATATGCTTTACCTGTGTAATCCCAGGGGCAGATTCCTATTGTATTTAGGAGTAGCCATCCAGTAAGATACTCGATACTAAAGATTAATAAAGTATAGATCCCTCCTCTTAATAAAAAATTATAACCTCTTATCCTTAGGTAGATAGGCTCTAGTAAGATTGCCAAACCATAGATAGGAAACATCCAGAGATAAGTCCAACCTCTAAGGTCGGGACTTCCTGCTAAAAGAGAGTTAAACCCAGTCCAAAAGATCTCCAAACACCATCCCAACATTCCATAGATAATAAATCTAATAGTCATACTGTTATTATTAGCTATTTTTGGTGAGATTATAATAAAAAATTTTGAGGTGTTATTTGAGCTGTTATAGGAATAGTGATTTATAGTAATATAGTTACCCTTTCATAATTAAAGCCAAAAGATTTTTTCACCACTAATGGACACGAATAGTCACGAATAAAAGATTTAAACAACTTAATATTAATAAATCTTTAAAATTAAAATACTGAAATCATAATAAAAATTAGTTAACCTTCATCAAAATCATAAATTTTAATAATGAACAAAATATTTTTTGACCTATATTAGTGTTAATTAGCACCCCAAGAGTATTTTTCATGGTTTATAAAAGCCATAAACCATTCATACGATCCCAATTTAAAAGGTACCTCTCGATGTTTTAAAAACCAAAAACATCTCGTGCGATCCCAATTCAAAAGGTGCTCCCTCAGGGTATGGTTTCAAAAAGCTCTTGAACTTTTCTTTTTGGTTTTTAAAAGTTGCACTTTATTACTACATGATGTTAATTCCAATAACTATAATACTATATTCCCTTGTAAATAAATCGTAATATAGTACAATATAACTAGCAAAGGATAAGGGAGGGCCAACGATATGAAGAAAGTAAGAAAGCATTACATAGACTTAAAGAGCATCTCCAAGAATAGGGGACTTGTAGGTGATCTTTTCCCTAGTAGATATAGGTTCTCTCCTTATCGGGGCTGTCAGCATGGGTGTAGGTACTGTGATGGGAGGGCGGAGAAGTACTATGTAGAAGGAGATTTTGAGAAAGATATTGTTGTTAGAAAGAATATACCACAATTAGTAGAAGAAGAGCTAAGCTCTATTAGAGAGAAGGGAATCATCTCTATTAGCTCAGGAGTCAGTGACCCTTACCATCCTTTAGAAGAAGAAGAGAGAATTGTAGAGAGGACTCTTCAGGTTATAGAAAAGTATAACCTACCTATCTCTATTATGACCAAGTCCTCTCTAATCCTACGGGATATAGATATATTGGAGCGGATAAATAAAAAATCTGGGGTTACAGTTATGGTCTCATTGACCTTCTTAGACGAATCCTTGGCCAGTTTCTTTGAGCCAAGGGCCAACTCAGTAGAGGAAAGGCTTACTGTAATAAAGAAGTTTAAAGAGAGGGGGATAGGGGTAGGCGTTCTTGCAATGCCCTTTATCCCTTATATATCTGATTCTAAGGAGAGTATGGATGAGTTTTTTTCTAAGCTTGAGGAGATTGGAGTAGACTTTGTCTCACCTGGTGATTTGACTTTAAGGCCTGGCAAGCAAAAGGAGCTATTTATGGAGGGGATAAGGGCCAACTACCCAGCATTATATTCTAAATTAAATTATTTGTATGGTGAGAATAGACCTTCGGGGATTATGAGATCCTCTTATAGAAATAAGCTTTATAAAAAGATCTATCATCTTTTGGACCAATACTCAATTTCTTATCTATTTCCTCATTCCCTTTATAAAGGGAAACTCCCCTTGTATGATGAGGTATATCTACTCTTGGTACATATGAAAGAGCTTTATTATAGAAAGGGAGTGGATGTAAAGCCTTTGGAGGTTGTTGTGAAGAGATATGTTAACTGGCTAGAAGGTGAGAGGAGCAAGTTCAATAGAAGAAGGAGCCTAAACTATACCGATCTTGAACAGGAGCTTTTATTTTTACTCCATAGTGGAGGATTCTTAGATCTAATCGGCAATAAGAAGGTGAATGAGTTCATCAAAGAGATAATCTTGGAGGAGAAGGTCTTTGATTATGTAAGTTTGAGTAATAAAGCTTAGTTTTATTAGCTACTAGCCTCTAGTTACTGATGCCCATATGGTAGAAGGGGGCAAGGTCTTCTTAATCGTTAAATCTCTGATAACTGGATCGGTACGTGAGCAGACCCTTGAAGAGACTATTGAGTATTTTAAGGAGAATATTTTAGGTAAAGGTAGATGTTATCTCCCAGAAGCTAATCGGATATACAAAGAACAGCAGAGCTATGCTAAGGAATTGATAAAGGGTCTAGAAGAAGGAGAAGTTATTAAAGGTTAATTAAAGCTATGTGCTTTGAGTTAAAGACTTAAATTCAAAATCATTAACTCTGACAAGGGCACGACTAAACCTTTGACTAAAATCTGACTAAAAGCAGTAGTCTGGAATCAGGAATCGAAAGTCAGCTTGCTGACTTTCGATTCCTCTATCCTCTATTATCTGCTATCTACTCTCCTTCCCCAACTAAAACAACTCTAGGTCGTGGGTTATAAGAATCAACTCCCAAATTTTTTCTTTCCTTTCTCCCATTAGAATATTCGATTAGTAACCAAGATTTAATGGTGATACCCTTAGTTCCTTGGATAACCACCTTCTCTTCACCCTCTTTTAACCTCTTGGTCTTTTTTTTAATTGTTGGAAAACCTTCAGTTTCTATTATCTTCTGCTTCCAAGTAACTGAAGGTGGTGGCTGTGTACCATAGAGGGCAAGGTAGAGATCATCACCAATTACCTCTCCCCAGATCAGTATTGGCCCATCTGTAGTATTCTTAAATTTCAAATCCTTATAGTCATAGGCTAAGGCTGAGTCTCTGCCTGGAGGTACATAAGGGATAGGCATTCCGTGGCTATGTCGTTCTACCACCTCTAGGTTTGAAAGTATAGCTAAGTTATATAAGGCTGAAGCTACCTTACATACTCCTCCTCCATATGTTTTAATAACTTTACTACCGTGATAAGATTCGCCCCTTCTATAGCCTCTATCAGAGCTATAAGGGCCAGCGACTTTATTAATAGAGAAGGTCTCACCAGCTTCTATAACTAGACCAGTTATCTCATTTGTCAATATATCAACATTATGGCTCTCATCTAATGGTGAGTTTGGAAAGCTCACCTTATAAGTCATTAACTTCCATGTTATCTTATTCTCTAAGGTGATCTCTCTAAAGTTATTATCTTTTTCCCAAGCAAGGTTCTTATAAATGAGATTTTGGTCATAATAAATATATTCTAAGCTTTCAGTTCTAGAAGTAGATATATTAATTATTATTCCTAAAGTTAAGCCTATTAAAATAGAAAGCTGTGATAGAACTCTCTTGCTAAAGAACAGAAGATCACCTCCTAAATAGACATTTTAAATTAAACTCTTAAATTCTTAAGTGGCACTTTGAAATTTAATTTGAATAGATAATCCTATGAAAAATAATATATAGGGCTTATATTATGTATAAGATATATTTATGTTATAAACGATTTCTTTATAACATCTTATTGAATTGAATAGAGGGATTTGAAAGTCTTTAAAGAAGCTAGGCTATAGATAAGTTTTGACTAGAGGAGGGCAGAATAATGGAGCTGTTCTATAAAAGGTTGGAGATGATAAAATTATTTTTAGTATTATTGTTTATTCTTATGTTAATAGTCACTCTACCTCTTTATGGTAAAGGTGGTGGAGTTAAAATCTTTGTTATAGATATAGATTTTAATGAGAACTTTATTGAGAAGGGAATAATCCCTGTTAATAGTAAGCTTGGTCATGGTAGTATTGTAAGCAAGATTGTTAATGAAGAATCTTCTGATTCAAAAGTGGTTAATTACGATCTGAGAAGAGAAGATGGGAGTATCAGTGAAGAGATTTATTTAAATGCTTTAGAAGAGATATTAGATTATAGTATAGATAATCCTGATGAGAGGATTTTAGTCAATATAAGCTTAGGTTTCTCTAGTAGAAGTGATAAACACTTCTCTTTAATTAGTAACTTGTATGAAGAAGGAGTGATTGTTGTAAGCTCTGCTGGGAATGATAACTCTATGGATGCTAGAGATCCTGTTGCTTTTAAAGAAGAGGTGATAGGGGTTGGAAATGCTAGAAGAAGTGGAAAGGATCCAACTTCTAATTATGGAGAATTTGTAGATGTTTCTGCTAGGGGTGATGTCAGTTATATATCTAGAATATATCTGCCAAGTGGGGTCAGTACTAATACGTATCAGACTTTAGGTACTTCATTTTCTGCTCCTAGAGTTGTAGGGTTATTGGCAAGGATATTGGAGGAAGACCCTGATTTATCTCCTAAAGAAGGGATGGAGATAATCTTAGAAAGTGCCGATCCTATTAGGGATTCTAAGTATGAAGAGGAGTTTTTAGGGGCTGGAGTTATTAATAAAAGAAAAGCTTTAGCTAAGGTAGGAGTAAATTATTTAGTTGATGATCTAGGAATACTATGGCTCTTGGGTGCTGTCTTTATATTATCAAGCCTTTATTGGGTTAAAAGAGACTCTATAGTAGGGGTATTTATAGCAATTGTATCTCTTTTAGTTATTTTTCCTACTTTACTTGCGTTAGAAGATTATCTGTTTTGGGTTATTAGACAAATTCTTGATTTTCTCGGCCTTTTAGAATGGAGCCTTGGAGACTATTTAAGCTTGATACTAGGATTTGCTTTAGTTAAAGTATTGACAAGGTGGAATACTGAACTTGTACTTAAAAGTGGTCTAGGGATGATCATAATAGCTTTGGTTTATAGTAGATTAACTTTAGATCTAAAGTGGGTTATCTTTGCCTGGACAATTATATTATTTCTTGGAGAGAGATTGCTAATTTATAAGCTAAGAAGGGCCAACTCCTTTGAGACTCTTATCTCTTATCTAGGAAGTAGATCTAAAAAGGTAGACTCTTTAGCAAGAGAGAAGATTATGGCTAATTATAAGAAAGATAAGGTGCTAGAAGAGTTATTAAGTCAGTTAGAGAAGGTTAGGTCACTAAGAAGGAGATCAGCTATAGTTAACTTATTAGCTAAGTTAGGTGATGATAGGGTCAAAACTGTATTGATGGAATTATTAAAGTCTTCTCCTAAATTAAAAGAAGAGGTGTTAAGGGCGTTGGCCCTGTTAGATAATCCTCCATTAGAGGTACTATTAAAAGATAGAAAGTTAAGTGGTTTAATTAAAGAGTCGCTATTGGCTAGAGAAAGAGGGGAAGAATTTGTTGGCGATTTATTTGCATTATTAGGAAATAGTTATAATAGAGAGCTGGTAATAGAAATCTTAAACTCTATTGGAGATGAAGAGATAATAAAAAAAGCAATTTTAGAACTTGAAAGGATAGGGAGGTTAAGCTATCAAGAAGGACTTTTAATGCTACTTGGAAGCTATGGTAAATTAGCAGAGGTAGCAATACCTACTATTTGGGAGATTATACTAGATAAAAAGAGAGAACTATCTCTGCGCTATCAAGGGATCTATACCTTGATATTAATTCTTGGAAAAACCGAAGAATTAGTAGAGTTATTAACTATACTTAAAGATAGTAAAGATAACTCTATTAGATTAGAAGCCCAATGGCTAATAGCTAATCTTTAAAGATTTTTAGCTTTAAGAGTTAATACTTGCAGGAAAGGATCTTTTTAGGTAGAATAGTGTATAGTGGAGTTGATTTAAAAGATCAGGTTTCAAGAACATCTCTAAATAAGATATTAAAGACAAATGTAGTTCTCTTTGATCAAGTCTTTTAATATTATTTGACTTGGTTTTAATTGCTAAGTTTTAGAATGAGTTAAATTTTGCTAAAGCTTAGTAAAATGATCCGAAGCTTAGTTTCCATATACTCTTATTTGAATAAGGAGATTAGTGGTAATTAGCAGTCGGATAAAAATACATAGATAAGAGGATAATAAAATATGGGAGGAATGAAAAAATGTCAAAACGATATGAAGATGCATCATGGCAAGAATCAATGAGATTGAAGTTGGATTTAAATAATATGTTTGCTCAAACTATAGGTGAAGAGCATGGGTATAGCAAAGAGGATATCGATGCTATGCAAGAGCGAGCTACTAAAGCTCATAAGGCTATTAATGAGGCTAAAGAAGCTGGAGAATTAGGATTTATGGAGTTGCCTGAATCTCATAAAGAGATTGCTAAGGATATCAAAGAGTATGTAGAAGCAAATCGTGATAAGTATGATAACTTTGTTGTCTTAGGTATTGGAGGGTCTGCTTTAGGTAATATTGCTTTACAGACTGCTTTAAATCATCCTTATTATAACATGAATGAAGAAGCAAGAGGAGGATATCCAAGGTTATTTGTTCCTGACAATGTAGACCCAGATAGATTAAAGGGATTACTAGAAACACTAGATCTTAGTAAAACTTTATTTAATGTAATCTCTAAATCAGGTGGAACTGCTGAGACTATGAGCCAATTTTTAACAGCTAGAGCTATGGTTGTAGAAGAGTTGGGCGAAGGAGCAGTTAAGGATCACTTTGTTGCGACTACAAGTGCTAACTCTGGAAATCTAATTAAGATTGCTAAAGAAGAGGAAATGAAGACTTACTACATTCCTGAGAATGTTGGAGGGCGCTTCTCTGTTCTTACTCCAGTTGGATTAATATCTGCTGCATTTACAGGTATAGACATTGAAGAGTTATTAGCAGGTGCTGCTTATATGGACAAGATCTGTGATACAGACAAGTTATGGAAGAATCCAGCTTATTTAAATGCTACTTTACAATACTTGGCTGATCAAGATGGTAAGCCTATGTCTGTTATGATGCCTTATGCTCACTCTCTAAAGGATGTAGCTGATTGGTATCGTCAATTATGGGCTGAATCTTTAGGTAAGAAGGTCAATCGTCAAGGTGAGGTTGTAAATGTTGGCCCAACACCAGTTAAGGCCTTAGGTGCAACTGATCAACACTCTCAAGCTCAACTTTATATGGAAGGACCTTTTGATAAGGTAGTAACCTTCTTAGAGGTTGAAAAATACAATGAAGAGCTAGAGATTGCACCAGGTTATGAAAATATCTCTGGAGTATCTTATTTAGGTGCTCATAGCTTCAACGAGCTATTAACAGTAGAGAAGAAAGCTACTGAGTTAGCTTTAACTAAGAATAATAGATTAAACTGTACAATTACTTTCCCAGAAGTAAATGCCTTTACAATAGGTCAATTCTTATATATGTTTGAGCTGCAGACAGCTTTTGCTGGAGAACTGTACGATATCAACGCCTTTGATCAACCAGGTGTAGAATTAGGTAAGCAATATGCTTATGGAGTTCTAGGTAGAGGAGGATTTGCTGAGATGAAAGAAGAGTTTGATAATCGTCCAGAAAAGAGTGAAGATTTCATTTTGTAATACAATTAGAGATTCAGCTTTATAAAGATCCCCTTTGGGGGTCTTTTTTATTTATGTTTTTGTCTCTATGTATTAGCTTTGATACTTCTGCTGATGGCTGAAAGTTGATAGCTAAACTAGTGGATAAAATTACATAACAAATCACCTTTGTTTTTTAGTTTTTAAAAGATATAATTATAAGAGGAGTACAGATGTAAGATTATATTATACAATTAGAGTTAATAAACATCTAATCTATTACCTTAACCAAAAAAATAAGTTAATAGCTAATTGTAATAATAACTCCTATATAGGTATAGATATGATATGGGGGCAGTTCTTTTTTATTAGTGATGAGTTATCAGTAAAATCAAGAAAATAATACTAAAAAGGTATAACTACTTAATTAAAATCCAGCTAAAAAGCATACTTTAATTTACCTATTACTTTATACTCATTTTACAAAAGAGTAACCCTAAAGTCTTACTCAAGGAGGAGTTTAATGATTAAGTCGTCTATACTTTCTATTTTAAAAGCCTTAAATACTAAGAATAAAATTCCTTTTACTCGATTAGCAGGTAATAAGGAAGGGGTTGTTTGTCGCAGGAAGGGGTGTTCTTGTAAAATTTATTTTAAGGTTCTAACTGGCAAGGAAAACCTTTCAACCTTGCCTAAATATCATCAAAAGATTAAGGAGCTTAATGTCGACTTTAATAAGTATTTATTAATCTATGCTGGTATTAAAGATGACTATGATCGAGGTTGTGAAGTGAAGATAGATAATGTATATAAAGAGGGAGAAGAGGTCTTGGTAAAGGTGAGTAAATTGGTGGCAGCTAAAGAGTTCTGCTTAGAGGTTATTACCCTTCCTTATGATCTAATTAAGTTAGACAAGAGTCATTTACCTATAAAAAGAAAGTTTAGATTTATAGATGATCAAGAAAATATTATTTATACTGAAGAGGTTTGATAGACTAAAATTTTCATCATTATTATACGTTTAATCTTAGAGAGGGGAAAGGTTGTGAAAGTTAAATATACTTTAGTTATACTAGTAGTCATAGCACTTATTATCTCTTCAAATGCTGTGAAGGGCCAAGGACCAACCTTATTATTTAATGGTGACTTAGTAGATTCTGCCATAGAGGTTGTTAATGGCCGGACAATGATTTCGGCACGCTTTGTTTCAGATTACTTTGGTGATGATGTGAAGTGGGATAATGAAGATAAGAGGTTAGAAATTTTAAATGATAATATTAAAATCAACTTAGAGATGAATAATAGAGTTGCTTTGGTCAATGACCAGCCTGTATACTTAGATGTTTCGCCACAGATAATAAAAAATCAAGTAATGCTTCCTTTGAGATTTTTAACCAAAGTATATGGGGGGGATCTCTCTTGGGATAATCAAGCTAAAGCAACTAGTTATAATTTAAATAGGGTTAATGATGTAGAGGTTCAAAGTTCTTCAAGTAGTACAGATGTAGTAATACGGACAGATCGAAGGGCTAAATATGAAGTTGAATTATACCACCAACCAACTAGAGTGGTTATAGATATCTATAATGTAGGACTTAATGATATCAGTAATTTAATTGAAGTAAATGATAGTATTCTAGACGGGGTTAGAATAAGCCAATTTAGCTTTGATCCTGCTAAGGTAAGGATAGTCGCAGATGTAGATAGTATGAGTGGTTATGATATAATCCAAAATGGTTCTAATTTAACTTTAAGAATAGATAGGAATATTGAGGTGGCTACTTCATCTATTATAAGTACAAACTATGAAAGTGATGATATAAAGCTAAATCCATCTAAAAGAACTATAGTAATAGATGCTGGACATGGTGGTAGTGATCCAGGAGCTATAGGAGCAAGTGGCCTTTATGAGAAGGATGTGGCTTACGATATATCTCTTAAAGTTGATCAATTACTAAGGGATGAAGGTTATAATACAATTATGACTAGAGATGGAGATTACTTTGTCCCTTTGACCCAAAGAGCTGAGATTGCGAACCAAAGAGGTGCAGACCTCTTTGTTAGTGTTCATGCAAATGCTCATCCCAATCCAGATGTTGGTGGAACTGAGACCTATGCTCATTGGAATGCAAGTAAGGATAATTGGGCCTTTGCTTGGTATGTTCACAGTGAAGTAGTCAATAGAATCGGATTGAGAGACCATGGTCTTAAAGCTGCCAATTTTGCAGTCTTAAGAAGGACAGAGATACCTGCTATCTTACTAGAGGTAGCCTTCTTGTCTAATGCTAAAGAGGACAGGCTATTAGGAGATCCAGCATTTCAAGAGGAGGTAGCCTATGGGGTTGTAGAAGGTATTAACAAATATTATCAGAATAAAAACTGATAATAAAGAGGAGTTTGTCTAAAAAGCGAGAATGTTAAAGAATATAGAAATTGATTAGCTGGAGGGGCTTAAATACCTTTTATCTAGGAGGCAGTTAAGATGCCAAAAAAATTAATGGTGATTTTATCAATAATTGCAGTATTAATATTTTTTTATGGAGATATTGTTTATGGACAAGAAAAAATTACACTAAAAGTAAATGATCAGATTATAACTGAAGATCTAAGTTATAAGATTATTGATGATAATATATTGATACCTTTAGATATTATTACAGATAATTTAGATTTAAGGGTAAGATTCTTTAGATCTATAGATACATGGCAGCTAGAAAATGATGATAAAGAGATTAAATTGAGAATTGGTGATAGAAATTTACAAGTAAATAATAGTGTGATAGAGATGCCAGCTGCTACAAGATTGGTTAATGGACAAGTTATGGTACCATTAAACCCAATAGGTGATGCATTGGGCTTGCTTATTAGGGCAGATGCAGAGGGTAGGACTCTTCATATTTTAGATAGGACTTCATCTTTAGATAGCATTGGACATTTGAGTAATGAATCTTATGAAGGGATAAAAGTTAAGGTAAGTAAAGAAGTTGATTATAGTGTTAAAACGTTAAAGGATCCTTATCGTTTAGTAATAGATTTAGATGAAACAACAATTTATGAAGAGATTGAGAAAATAGACCTTGAAAGTGATTTAATTAGGGATGTTAGGGTTTCACAATTAAATAGCAGCACTAGTAGGGTGGTTTTGGACCTCTTTTCTAATTTAGATTATAGTGTTGAAGAGACCAAAGAGGAGGATGGTTATGCTTTTATTGTTAAAGTAAGTCCTATAATAAAAGATATTGTTTATAATGAAGAGAGGTTCAATATTTATCCTACAAGTCCGATAAAAGACTTTGAACTAAAGTATTTAACGGATCCTTCTAGAGCTGTAATTGATCTTAAGAATACTGCTATAGAGAAGAGCAGAAGCATAGATATAGATAATAAAGTTATTGAAAGGGCTCGTATAAGTCAGTATGAGACAGATCCTGACAATATTGTCAGAGCAGTCTTAGATTTGAAGGATGATATTAAGGTTAGAGTAGTTAATAACAAAAAATTCTTAACTATAATACCTGTTAAATCATCCCTTGTAGATATAGAGTATGATGACAGTAGAAGAGAGTTAGCTTTTGAATTAACAGAAGAAGTTAAGCCAAGGATAATACCTTTAGAGAAAGGAAGTAGGTTGATCTTTGACTTTCCATTTACTAAGCGTGAGATTAATAAGGATCTAATCTCTTTAAATAATGATTTTATCAACTCAATCCGTATCTCTCAATTTACTGATGATACAACCAGGGTTGTCTTAGATATGGTAAGTTTATCTTCTTATGATTTGAAGTGGGAAGATAACACCTTATTATTTAGACCTGATAATAGATTGGTGGATGCAGAACTAAAAGCTAAGGAAGAAGGGGTAGATTTAAATTTATCCTTATCTGATGAAGTTAGCTATGGGGTTTATAAACTCCCTAATCCTAATAGGTTAATAGTTGATATCTTTGATGCAATTGTACAAGAAGATCAGGTTAGAGGATTTGAGGAAATAGAGGTCGTTAATAGTGCTAGAGTCAGTCAGTATACAAATAATCCTAAGCAGGTAAGAGTTGTTCTAGATTTAATAGATGATGTTGAATTTGAAGTCTTATCTGAAGATTTAACTAAGGATATTCAGGTAAGCTTTGATACAAAATCAAGGTTGGTTGAAAGAAGAAAAAAACAGGATATTTTTGAAGAAAAAGTGATTGTAATAGATCCTGGCCATGGAGGAAGTGACCCTGGTGCAATAGGGTTTACAGGCCTTTTAGAAAAAGAGGTGGCTCTAGATATCTCTTTGATCTTACAAGATCTGTTAGAGGATGCAGGAGCTACAGTCTTTATGACAAGAAAAGGAGATTATTTTGTAGATCTTGAGGATAGAGCTAAACTGACAAATAGTATAGAACCGGACATTTTCATTAGTGTTCATGCTAACTCGCATCCTGAGAGAAGACATAAAGGTACTGAAACATATGTTAAGCGTAATCCAGATAATGAGTCTTTGTTATTAGCAAACTTGATTCAAAGTTATAAGGTTGAAAATTTAGCTACTGTTGATCGAGGGGTCAAACATAATAACCTATATGTTCTTAACCATATTGATGTACCAAGTGTACTAAGCGAGATTGCTTTCTTAAGTAATCCAGAGGATGAAGCACTATTAAGAAGTAGATCCTTTAGAAAAAAGGCTGCTATGTCTCTTTATAAAGGAATTAAAGATTATTTTGAATATAACTAGGGAGGGATTCTTTTGGAGATGAACAAGAAAGTCTATCTTTTGATTATAGCAGTACTTCTTCTAGTTTTAATCGGATTTTATTTTAGAAAGGGCGGCACTGAAGAGGTTAAACTTTTTTTTGGTGATGAAGGAGCCCAGTATTTAGTCCCTGAAACTAGAGAGGTAGATAGGGATGACTTTTATGCTAATATTATTAGAGAATTGATTAAAGGGCCAAGGGATGAATCGCTAGGATTTACAATCCCTCCAGATACTAGATTGATTGATGCAGATAGAAGGGATAATCTAATTGTTTTAGATTTTACTCAAGAGTTAAGAGCTGAACATTGGGGAGGTAGTACAGGAGAGATACTTACTATTTACTCTATTGTAAATACAATGACATCATTAGATGGGGTAGAAGAGGTAAAGATATTAATCTCTGGTAGAGAGGTACAGACCTTAGCAGGACATTTGGAGTTAGAATCACCTTTGGAGTTTAATGATAATTTAGTAGATAAAGAATAAAGCGGGACAGATGTCTCGCTTTATTCTTTGCGGTGGATTAAGTAATAAAGCTACGCTTTATTGCTAAAGATTAGATATTTAGCATAGAATCGCATATAATAAATAATAAGAGTATGTTTTAAAGAGATTGACATATTAAGTTTTGAATAGGATGGTGAAGATGGATAAAAATAGTCCGATAGCCCTCTTTGATTCGGGGGTAGGGGGATTAACAATAGCTAAAGAGATTATAAATGAGTTTCCAAATGAGAAGATAATTTACTTTGGAGATACTGCACACTTACCCTATGGTCCTCGCAATCAAAGTGAGGTAAGGGGTTTTGTGATGGATATTATAGAATACTTTCATAGTTTAAAGGCCAAAATGATAATAATTGCCTGCAATACAGCTACAGCAGCAGGGTTAAGAGAGGTCCAAGAGGTCTTTGATACACCTATTATAGGGCCAATTGAGCCTGGAGTAGGCGAAGGGGTTTTGGCAACCAAGAATAAGAGGATAGGTGTAATTGCTACTGAGGGAACTATAGCAAGTGGAGCTTATCAGAATTCATTAAAAAGGGTTGGCCCTGATTTAGAGGTTTTTGCAAAAGCTTGCCCAGAGTTTATTCCTTTAGTTGAAGAAGGGGAATTGTATACTCTTAAAGCAAAGAAAGTAGCCCAACGATATCTAGTTCCTTTAAGAGAGGAAGGAATTGATACATTAATTTTAGGATGCACTCATTTCCCATATCTTGGAAAAATAATTAGTGAAGTGATGGGAGAAGGGGTAGAATTGATCTATCCAGGTAAGAGTATTGCTTTAAAGGTAAAGAATCTTCTTAAAGAAGAGAATATATTGCAGGAAAATAAGCTTGAAGTTAACAATAAATTTTATGTTAGTGATTTAAATAGAGTATCCCAAAACTTTGTTGAATTAGGTAAGGATTTCTTAGGCTTTAAAGAGTTAGATTTTGAAGAATTAGATTTATGGAGTTATAAAGCCAAAGTTAATAGAGGTGAAACATTGATACAACCTTAATTTGCAAAAGAGCGCCTTAGAATAGTCTTTAAAGACTATTCTAAGGCGCTCTTTTTTATTAACTGATAATTAAAATAGCGAATTTTTTAGCTTAAGGCACATAGAAGCAATGGACTTAAAGTCCATTGCTTCTAAAAGCATCCTAAGGTCTTTTCCATATAAGAGCTATAATTAACCTTTCTAATCTCACACCTTTTCTCTTTGGGATTAAATAAGGAGCATTCGCCCTCTAAACAATTACTATTCTTTAAGGCCTTCTTCATATTCTTTCTTTTATAGTTAAGGTTCTTATAGGCTATAAAGAGTAAAGGACAATTTTTCATATTCTCCTCCTTATTAGTTAATGTATTGTAGTATAGCTATAAATGATTAAGTCTGTTCTTGTAAATAATACGCAAATTAACCTAATAATATTCGAGCTTATTATAAATTAATAATACTAAGATCTAGAAAAATTAGAATGAATAAATATTTATCAAATGGGAATTATACCCTTGTTAGAATATAAAGTTAAAAGCAAGGTGGTTAGATGAAAGCAAACGGAGGCTTTACATTGATTGAAGTTTTGATAGTTATCTCTATTATTTCTATACTATCCTCAATATCAATCCCAAGAGTTGGCAGTTATTTAAATAACCTTAGATTAGAGAAGGTAACAAGTAAATTAGTCAGTGATCTTCTTTGGGCTAGGCAGGAGTCAATATTAAATAGGGATAGCTATGGTATTCTCTTTAAAGAGAATGGATCTGGTTATGTAGTTGTTAAAGGAAAGGATAATCCCCAGTTGTTAAGAGAAATGTTTTTAGAAGAAGTTATACTTAATGAGATTACCTTACCTGAGTCTAATAGGTTAGAGGGGTATACAAGGGAGATATTTTTTAAGGATTTAGGGAGTCTTGATGGGCATAATGGTGGGGTAGGAGTTTATCTAAAAGGCTTTGGTGATAGGAGAGTAGTCTTTTCGTCAAATGCTGGTGAGTTGAATGTGAGGTAGATACTATTGATAAGAGATGAATTAATGGAAGAAGGATTTACTTTAGTAGAAGTTTTGTTAACAATAGCCCTGCTATCTTTAGTCTTTCTTGCAGTATCTAATTTCTTTTTGAATAGTTATTCAGCTTTATTTTATAGCAGGAGGGTGAGCGTAGCAAATAATTTGACCCAGTTAAAGATAGAAGAACTTGGGTTAAGGGAGTATAAGAGTATTAATAGTAAATTAATTAGCAAAGTAGATGGGGAATTAGATTATAGTTATAAGATAATTGTTAGAGAAATTAAAAAAGGAGTTAAGGAAGTTAAGGTTAGAGTTTATTGGAAAGGTGATCTTAAGGCGCAACTGCTAACATTCTATGGAAAGGGGAGTAATTGGTGATCTTAATTAAAGTTGATCTTGAGGATGGATATTCCTTGATTGAATTACTGGTCGTTATATCTATAATATCTTCTATGTTAACTACCATCTTAGTGGCAAATAGTTTTATTGCAAGGGGTTGGAGGCAACATAAAGATATTTCTTTAATACAACAAGATTTAAGGGTTAGTATGGACAAGGTTATAGAATCTCTTAGAGACTCCTTATATGTTGTTTCTTTGGGCCAACACTCGTTGGAAGAAGTAGATGAAAGTAAGGTTTATAAGTCCATTGCTTTTGTAGATAAGAAGGGGAGAACTAGAAAGATATACTATCAATCTAATCTTGGACTAGCTTTAAATGATGATAGTAATCTTATTAGTAATAGATTAAAAGATGTTAGATTTCAATTAGTTGATGGGGAATTATTATTTGTTCATTTAAAGGGGATAGAGAATAAAGAAGAGTTTGAATTAAGGAGTGGGTTAAGAATTGCTAAATAAAATATATAAAAGTTACAAAGAGGAAGATGGTTATATTATCATCTTTTTGCTTATATTAATATCTTCTATCATGATTTTAACCCCCTTAGTAGCTAGGTTAACTATAAATGAGCTTATAATTTCTAGAAACCACAGTAAATCTTTAGAAGAGAGATATTTAAGAGAAGGTGGAGTTAATCTAAGTTTAACTAAAGGGAGAAGTAAACTAAAAGAGATACTAAGCTCTAAATCTTACTTTAGCCAAGACCATCTAAAAGAAGCTGAGGTTGGTGGTAGCGTAGAGTTTAGTTTAGAAGAGGGAGAAAAGCTTAGATTGACTTATGGTATAAGAGATATAATTGATGAAAGTTCTAAACTCAATATTAATAAGGCTCAAAAGCAAGAGTTAATGGAAATTAATGATATAGGCAATTCATTAGCTGAAGGTATAATCTCTAAAAGATTCTTTAAGAATATAGAAGAATTGACTCGTGTTGAGGGAGTTGGGGATATTGATTCCTCTACCTATCAAGGCTTGAAGAGATATCTTACAGTCAGTTCTGATGGGAGAATAAATATAAATACGGCTCCTAAAGAGGTATTGAGGACTTTAAAAGGTATTGGTAGTGCGTTGTCTTATGAAATAGTCAATAATCGCCCCTTTAAAGATATCAAAGAGCTTAAGGATATTCCTAATTTAGGGGAAAAGACTTATAAGGGCATAGAAGATAATATAAAGGTGAATACAAAGGATTTTTCCTTTGTAATAGAGGTTAGTTTAGATGATGAATTAATTGAAGAGAGAAGAGAATTTTTAAGTTTTGATTAAATATTTTTAATAAGAGTTTTGTAATCAAAAAATATAAAACAAGGTGATATTATGATTAATTTAATGCCAAGGGAGTTCTTGTTAGAACAGAGATATAAAAGTTATAAGAAATTTTCTATTTTGATATTAATAAGTGTCATTTTAATAGTTATATCATATTCTAATATTTTAAACAAAAGGCTAGAAGGTTATAAGAGAGGTATACATACTATAGAGAATGAGGTGAATAACTTTCAAAATATAATTGATACGGAAGAGGAGATTTATTTACTAGTTAAGGATATTGATTATAAAATTCAAAAGATAAATAGTTTATCTTCTTCTTTAAACCATTCGTACTTACTTAATGATTTAAATTTTTTAATTCCTAAAGGAATTTGGTTAACCTACTTTAAGATTGATGGTGATAAAGGAGTTGGATTTAGAGGGGAGGGTTTAGGTAATGCTGAGGTTGTAGAGGTTTTAGATAGCTTAGAAGCTTATCAATTTTTTTATGATATGGATATAGATTTTATGAATCAAAAAGAGGGAGAAAGAGTTAAATTTTATCTCAAAGGGAGGTATTATTAATGTTATTTAAGTTTGATAGTAGGGTTATTGTTTTCTCTATAATATTAACTTCTATTTTAGTGCTCTTAGGTTCATATTTTTTCGCTTTTAGACCAACTTTAGCTAAGATAGAACAGTTAAGAGGAGATCTAGAAGGTAAGCAGTTGCAACTAGAGGAAGTCAATAAGAGTGCTTTGGAATTCCAAGAACTGGAAAAAGAGTTGCTTATTTTAAGAGAAGAATTAGAAGAGTTAGATATGACAATGCCAGAGGATATTAAGTTAAGTGCTTTTTTGTCTGATATAGAAGAGTTGGCCCGAAGAAGTGATGTGAAGTTAGAGATATTCTCTCCTAGAGAAGTAACTAAAAAGGAAAATTATAATAAGCAAGCTATTGATTTATTACTTTCAGGAAGTTATCAGAGCATGGTTGTTTTTTTAGAGAAGATAGAGTCTATGAAACGTTTGATTAATATAGAAAGTTTAGGGATTGTAGATAGAGGTAATGGGGATGTTGAATTAGAGGCATATCTATACATATATTCTTTGGATGGGGAGTGAAGATATCATAAACAAAAACTTAAAATTTAATTTAAAAGATCTCCCCCAATGGAAACGATATTTAGCTTTGGTTTTAGCCATATTAGCCACCTTTTTATGGGCCAATCTATTAGTTGGCAATGATGATTTAGATATTGCAAAAGTTGATAATTTAAAGGTAGAAGAGATAACGACAGAAGCAGAGATTGAAGGATTATCTGATAATAAAAATTTTAATCCTTTATCTAAAGAGCATTTAAATGATCCAAGTAGAGAAAGCCCCTTCTTAAGTGAAGATAAGGGAAGAAGTGGAGAGTTTACTTATCAATCCTCTAAAGAAGAGGAGGAGGCTAAAAAATCATTAGATATTGAATTAACCCTGCAAGGGATATTGTCTATGGAGGGCAGGGGAGTTGCCTTAGTGAAAAAAGATGGGAAGAGCTATTTGTTAGAAGAAGGTGAGATCTTTAAATCCTTTGAAGTTAGAATTGAAGGCGAGGATAAGATTACCTTAATTAGCAAAGAGGGTTATGGGTATGAAGTTGGCATAAAAGATGGAGACGAAAAGTGAAAACTTTTAAACTAGGTCTTTATATCTTACTTAGCACTCAGTACCCATTACCTATTATTGCTTTAACAGGATAAAGTTAGAGTTGCTTTGGAGAGTATCCTGTTTTCTTTAGTAGGTTTATGATTCCAGCTTCTCCAATCAAATGACCTGCTCCCACTATTACAAAGTAGTCGTTCTCATCCTCTAGATATTTAAGTATCTTATCAGTCATAGTATAATTTCTTTGATCAAAGACCTTAAAATAAAATTCTTCAAGTTCAGGGTTCTCTATACGATCTTTGAATAACAATTTCTCTAATCCCTTGGTATCTCCTCTTAGCCAATAGTCAAAAAGGATTTCAACTATCTCTTCAGCAAAGATACCATTTTCGATAGTAGATTTTAAAGCCATCTCTTGTAATTTAGGTGAGAAAGAACTTAACATTTCTAATTGAAATTCTGCAGATTCTAATTCTATTATCTCTTTATTGTTAGTAGCTTTAGTGATAAAGTAATTGTCTATTCCATACTCTGCTTTATAGCCTAGGGACTCAAACCTTAACATTTCTAAAGTTACTGATATAAGCCAAGGTCTCATAAAATTTAATTGAAAAGGATCTAGTCCATACTTTTGTCCTTCTTCTAGGACTTGATCATAAAGGTCTTTTGATATATTGCTTCTAAGATTACTTCCATCCATATAAAGACCACGTTGAAGAACGAATTGTTGCATTAGACTCTCATCAATATCTTGAATATTTGCTTCGATAACTAGATAATCAGATCTGTTAAAAGACTCTTCAATTATAGGATCTAAAGGATAAATATCTTTCTTTGCTAAATGGATTGATCCTAAAATATATACTCGGTTATTTTCAGAACTAACTTCCCATAAAAAATTATCACCTTCTTGGGCAGAAATTGTTGACCCTAAGAGAGTTAATAAAGCAAATAAGGTTAAAATAAGAATAAACTCTTTCTTTAGTTTAGTTGATTTACTTATCTTCATATTTAATTCCTCCTATTTAATCTGCTTATGAATACATTATAGAATAGATGGTTAACTTTGTAAAAGAAAAATCAGATTTTTTCATTAAAATCAAATAAATTTGGTATTTAGGAGGAATTGACCTAGACAATCAAGAAGTTTAATCAACAACAATCAAGAGGAGTAGAGTAGAAGGGGGAATAATTAATGCGATATTTAACTGCAGGAGAATCACATGGAAGAGCTATTACAGCGATTTTAGAAGGGGTGCCTGCCAATTTAAAGATTAGTAGAGAGGATATAGATTACGAATTGGCAAGAAGAAAGAAGGGTTACGGTCGTGGAGGCCGGATGAAGATAGAAAGTGAGAAGATAAAGGTCTTATCAGGTATAAGAGGAGGAAGGACAACAGGTAGTCCAATAACTTTACAGATAGAGAATAATGATTGGAAAAACTGGGAAGAGGTTATGGCTCCTTTTGGTAATTGTGGTTATGATAAAGGTGAGATAAGTATAAAGAAAGAGAATAAAATTAAGCATGTAGAGACTAAGGTTAGCAAACCACGTCCAGGCCATGCAGACTTGGCTGGAGCGTTAAAGTATAATCAGGATGATATTAGAAATATATTAGAGAGAGCCAGCGCTAGAGAAACAGCTATGCGAGTAGCTGTAGGTGCAGTAGCAAAAGTTTTATTAAGAAACTTTGATATTGAAGTAGGGGGACATGTAATACAAGTAGGAAAGGTAAGTTTTGATGGGGAGGTTAATCTTAACTTAGAAGAGCTAAAGAAGATAAGTGAAGATTCTCCTTTAAGGTGTGTAGATCAAGATACTACTGAAGAGATGATTGAAGAGATTGATAGATGTAAAGAAGAAGGAAACTCTTTAGGTGGGATCTTTGAGATAAGAACGACTCCTTTGCCTGTAGGTTTAGGAAGTCACGTGC
The DNA here is from genome assembly GCF_000517025.1 of Halonatronum saccharophilum DSM 13868. Classification (GTDB taxonomy): domain Bacteria; phylum Bacillota; class Halanaerobiia; order Halobacteroidales; family Halobacteroidaceae; genus Halonatronum; species Halonatronum saccharophilum. The sequence continues at coordinate 528,435 of NZ_KI912095.1, read as the reverse complement.
AATGGGATCGTAAGTTAGATGCTAGGTTAACTGCTGCTTTAATGAGTATTCAGGCTATTAAAGGAGTAGAGATCGGTATAGGTTTTGCAGCAGGAAAGCAGTGGGGATCAGAGGTTCATGATCAGATTTTTTATGATAGTGCTTTTTATCGTAAGACAAATCGAGCTGGAGGTATTGAAGGTGGAATGACAAATGGAGAAGGATTAATCCTAAGAGCTGCTATGAAGCCTATTCCTACTTTATATCAGCCATTATCTTCAGTAGATCTAAAAAGCAAGGAGACTTTTAAAGCAAGTGTAGAGAGGTCAGATGTAACTGCAGTTCCTGCAGCAAGTGTAGTAGGTGAAGCGGTAGTAGCCTTTGAGCTGGCCAAAGCCTTTATAGAGAAGTTTGGTGGAGATAGTATAGAAGAGATGGAGAGAAATTATAATAATTATCTCCAAGATATTGAAGGGAGGTAATTAAAGTGAATATTTCTTTGATTGGATTTATGGGGACTGGTAAGACTTCAGTAGCCAAGATTTTAGCAAAGAGATTGGCTTATGACTTGATAGATTTAGATGAAGAGATAGTAAAGAGGGATGGAAGGAGTATCCCAGAGATCTTTGCTCAAGATGGAGAAGGTTATTTTAGGAACTTAGAATCTCAAGTAACAGCTGATTTCTCCAAGAAGGATAGGCAAGTGATATCAACAGGTGGTGGGGTTGTCTTAAGAAGTGAAAATATCGACAATTTAAAGAAAAAGGGAATAGTTGTTCTACTAGAAGCAAGTGCCAAGGAGATTTTAAAAAGAACTAGTAATGATAATAATCGCCCCCTTTTAAATGTTGAAGACCCTTTGGCAAAGATTAAGAGTATGTTAGAGCACAGAAGGAATAAGTATGATTGCACACCTTACAAGATAGATACGAATAAGTTAGAGGTAGAAGAGGTTGTGGAGGAGATAATAAAGATAGTTAAGAATTGATAAAAAAGGGGGGATAACTATGGAAGAGGTTAGAATAAATTTAGGTGAAAGAAGTTATGATATAAAGATAGGTGAGGGAATATTAGATAGAATTGGTGAGTATCTAAAAGACCTTGATTTAGGGCCAAAGGTTTTATTAATAAGTAATGATCTAGTTTATAGCCTTTATGGAGAAAGGGCCAAAAATTCCATTGAAGATGGTGGATTTTCAGTTAAAGTAGCCAAAATTGGTGACGGTGAGAAGTATAAGTCTTTGGATACCGCCAAGGACTTATATGATAAAGCAGTAGACTTTGGTTTAGATAGAAGCTCGACAGTGGTTGCTTTAGGTGGAGGTGTAGTTGGAGATATTGGAGGATTTATTGCAGCTACATATATGCGTGGGATAAACTTTGTTCAGATTCCAACTACTGTACTTTCTCAGGTTGATAGTAGTGTTGGAGGTAAGGTTGCAGTTAATCATCCTCTAGGAAAGAATCTTATCGGCAACTTCTATCAACCAAAGCTTGTAGTAGCCGATATAGAGGTTTTAGAGACCTTAGAAAAAAGAGAGTTAAAGGCTGGTTTAGCTGAGGTGATCAAGTATGGAGTTATTTGGGATGAACAGTTCTTTGATTTTTTAATCGATAATAAGAGTGAGATCTTCAACTTAGATACTAAGGCCTTGATTCATTTAATTAAGAAGTCTTGTCAGATTAAAGCCCAAGTAGTCTCTAAGGATGAACGTGAAGAAGGGTTGAGAGCCATATTAAATTATGGCCATACTATAGGTCATGCCATTGAAGCAGTAAGTAATTATAAGAAGTATGTCCATGGAGAGGGTGTAAGTATTGGTATGGTAGGTGCAGCGAAGATAGCTTTTAGAGAGGGACTTCTAAGTGAAGAGGATCTAATAAAGCAAGAGAATATATTAAAGAGTTATGGCTTACCTACTTCTTATGATGATTTAAAAGTTGAAGCTATTATAAGAGCTTTAAAGAAGGATAAAAAGGTAAAATCTGGAGAACTACGATTTATATTAGCAAAGAAGGTAGGTGAGGTAGTAATAACCTCTGATGTAAATACTAATAATATTAAAGAGGTAGTAAATGAGTTGGGGAGGGAATAAAAGATGATCTTGGTAATTCACGGGCCAAATCTCAATCTATTAGGGGTCAGAGAAGTTGAATTTTATGGTAAGAGGAGCTTAGATCGTATAAATGATACTTTAATCTCTAAGGCAAGAAGTGTGGGTGTCAATATGGATATTATTCAATCCAACCATGAGGGCGAGATAATTGATAATATACATAGGGTTTTTAATGAGGATATTGAAGGTATTATTATCAATCCAGGAGCCTTTACCCATTATAGTATAGCTATTAGAGACGCTTTAGCAGCTATAGATATTCCAATAATTGAGGTTCATTTAAGTAATATCTATAAGCGAGAGAAGTTTAGGCACAAGTCGGTAATCTCCCCTGTTGTCCAAGGTCAGATTGCAGGCTTTGGCCCAGATAGCTATCTTTTAGCTTTGGAAGCACTACTTAGAAGAATTAGGGTTTAGCCAATAGCTACTAGCTAGTAGCTATTGGCTAAATTACAGAAAGGAGTTAATTTATGAAAGAGAGAATTGAACAATTACAAGATGTACTAAAAGAAGAGAAGTTAGATGGAATACTAATACATAACCCTGAGAATAGAAGGTATTTAACTGGATTTATCGGTACAGCAGGATCTTTGCTTGTAACTAAGGGTAAAGCTATTTTAGTAACTGACTTTAGATATACAAATCAAGCTAAATATCAAGCACCCCATTGTGAGGTAATAGAGTTTAAGGACTCTAATTTAAAGGTGATTAATGATTTAATTAAAAGAGAGTCTTTAGAAATTTTAGGTTTTGAAGGTGAGTTTGAGAATTATAATACATACTTAAAATATAAAGAAAAGTTGAATATAGAGCTTAAATCTACTAAAAACTTAGTAAAGAAGTTGAGGTTGGTTAAAGGTAATGAGGAGATAGATAAGTTAAAGAAAGCAATTAAGGTTACTGATGAGGCCTTTACTAATATTTTAGATCATATTGAAGTAGGAGGAGTAGAGAGAGAGGTTGCTTTAGAGTTAGAGTTTTTTATGAAGAAGAATGGAGCAACTGACAACGCTTTTGACTTCATAGTAGCCTCTGGTGAAAGATCAGCTTTACCCCATGGCGTAGCCAGTGATAAGAAGATAAAAAAGGGTGAATTTTTAACAATGGATTTTGGTTGTGTCTTTGACGGCTATAACTCAGATATGACTAGAACGGTAGTTGTTGGAGAGCAGCCAACAGAAAAACAAAAAGAGGTCTATTATGCAGTTTTAAAGGCCCAAGAGGAAGCTATTAAAGGCATTAAAGCTGGAATGAAGGGATCTGAAGTTGATAAGATAGCTAGGCATATTATCAAAGAAGCCGGTTATGGAGATTATTTTGGTCATGGTTTAGGTCATGGAGTAGGTTTAGATATTCATGAAGGGCCAAGGTTATCACCCAAAGGAGATGTTGTCCTAGAAGAAGGTATGGTAGTTACTGTTGAACCAGGAATCTACATACCTGAGTTTGGAGGAGTTAGAATCGAAGATATAGTAGTTGTAAAAGAAGGTGGGTGTGAGATTCTAACTCAATCACCTAAGGAGTTAATTGTAGTATAGGGTTAATTGACAACAAAGAAGTATAAATATAAAATAAGAAATAGGTCTTGATTTTAATTTTACACTGAACTATTACCAAGAAGGGGATGAGAAGATGATTTCAACTAAGGACTTTAAGACAGGAATGACTATTGAACTGGATGGAGAGTTATATAGCATTGTAGGTTATGATCATGTTAAACCAGGTAAGGGTGGGGCTTTTTTACAGACAGAACTCAAAAATATTAAGACTGGTCAGACTATAAATAAACGATTTAGATCTGGTGAGAAGGTTGCCAAGGCTTTTGTAGAGACTAGGGAGTACCAATTCCTTTACCAAAGTGGTGATGACTATGTATTTATGGATAAAAATACATATGAGCAGTTAACCTTAAGCAGTGAACAGATGGGAGAGTCAGTAAACTATCTTAAAGAAAATGCTGACATACAGGTACAAATGTATGAAAATAACCCAATTGGGGTAGAGATAGAAGATACTGTGGAATTAGAGGTAGTTCAGTCACCTCCTGCTGTAAAGGGGAATACAGTTAGTGGTGGTTCAAAGAAGGTTACTTTAGAGACTGGATTTGAAGTTAAAGTTCCATTGTTTGTTGACAAAGGAGATGTTTTAAAAGTTGATACTAGAAGTGGAGAATATATAGAGAGAGTTAATTAAATAATGACAATTTTATAAAGGTACACTGAAAATGAAGCCGATGACTTTAGTCGTTGGCTTTTTTTATTGATCTAATTATTTTAGAGAAGAAGACCTTTTGGGGAATTTGTAAAATAATTAACTAATCTATTATTGCAATTCACCCTAAATTAAGTACAAAGGTTTAGATTTGACAAAATATAATTAGTATTATATGATCTATATTGGATGCTATTTTTCCGTTAATAATTTTGATTAACATTTATATAAAGGTCTTTAAATCTTTGAGGTGATTTATTATCTCAAAGATTTTTTATTAGGGATAATGTTTTTGTTAGAGGCTTTAAATTATAAGAATTTAGTTTAACTAGAAAATAGGAGGATGATTAATGAAGAAGCTAGAGTTAAAAAATCTTTATAAGGTATTCGGTGATGATGCAGATAAAGGAGTTCGACTGCTTAAAGAGGGATATTCTAAAAGAGAAGTATTAGAGAAGACGGGTTTAACGGTAGGAGTTAATGATGTAAGTTTTGATATTAAAGAAAAAGAGATATTTGTGATTATGGGGCTTTCAGGAAGTGGTAAATCTACTTTGTTAAGATGTTTAAATAGGTTAGTAGAGCCGACAGCCGGCGAAGTTAAAATAGATGGTAAAGATTTAACTAATTTAGATAAAGAGAGTTTGCGCCAAATAAGAAGAGAAAAATTTGGAATGGTATTTCAGAACTTTGGTCTCTTACCAAATAGGACTATTTTAGAGAATGCGGAGTTTGGGTTAGAAATTCAAAATATTCCAGAGAGTGAAAGGGAGAGAAGGTCTAAAAAGGCCTTAAATCAAGTTGGACTAGAAGGTTGGGAAGATCAATACCCTGATCAGCTAAGTGGTGGTATGCAACAACGTGTAGGCTTAGCCAGGGCTTTGGCTGTTGAACCAGAGGTTTTATTAATGGATGAACCTTTTAGTGCTTTAGACCCTTTGATTAAAAAGGATATGCAAGATCAGTTATTAGAATTATATGAAGAATTGGATAAGACTATAGTCTTTATTACTCATGATTTAGATGAGGCTCTAAAGTTAGGTGATAGAATTGCAATTATGAAGGATGGAGAGGTAGTTCAACTGGGAACACCAGAAGAAATTTTAACTAATGCCCAAAATGATTATGTAAAAGAATTTGTCAAAGATGTTAACCGTTCTAGAATTTTAGTTGCAGATGATATAATGGTCAAGCCTTTAGCATTGCTTTATAGTAATGATGGTCCTAGAACTGCTATGCATAAGATGAAGGAGAATGAGATATCTAGTATCTTTGTTGTAGGAGAGAAACGTAAGCTTAAAGGAATTGTAAGGGTTGAAGATGCTTTAGAAGCTGTCAATAATGGTCAAAATAATTTGGAGGGTTTAATAAAAGAAATACCAGTAGCTAGACCAGAAAAAAGTATTGATAAGTTGTTTTCTAATATTGCCGGTTCAGATATACCGTTACCAGTAGTTGATGATAATAATAAATTATTAGGGATAATAGTTAAAAGTACAGTATTAGCTAATTTAGCGGAAGGAGGAATGTAGATGAATTTATCGATTGGTTTAGTAGTTGAGAGCTTTATTGATTTTTTACTTATCAACTTTGGCCCATTATTTGCCTTAATTGCTCAAATAGTAGGAGGATTTATGGGTGGTGTTGAATCATTGATTTTATCTCTGCCACCTATAGTTTTAATCATAGTTTTTGCTTTAGTTGCTTATTTATTAGCCGATAAGAAGGTTGCACTTTTCACTATAATTGGATTTTTATTAATATTTAGTATGGGATTATGGATTGTTACTATGCAGACCTTTGTAATGGTCTTAGTTTCTGCCAGCATTGCCTTGTTTTTAGGGATACCGATTGGGATAATAATGAGTGGTAATAAGTTCTTAGATGATTTTCTTACTCCTGCATTAGACTTTATGCAGACAATGCCACCTTTTGTTTATCTGATTCCAGCAGTTATGTTTTTTGGGATCGGTAATGTTCCTGGAGTAATGGCAACAGTTGTATTTTCTATGCCCCCAGCTATTAGGTTAACTAAATTAGGTTTAAAACAAGTGCCAGATGAACTAGAAGAAGTAGGGACTTCATTTGGATCAACTCCATTACAGATGCTTGTTAAGATTAAGTTGCCGTTGGCTTTGCCCTCTATTATGGCTGGGATTAATCAAAGTATTATGTTATCTTTATCTATGGTAGTAATTGCTTCTATGATCGGTGCTAATGGTTTGGGAGAAGCGGTATTAACTGGAATTCAAAGAATGCAGATTGGTATTGGCTTTGAAGCAGGGTTGGCAGTAGTTATCTTAGCTATTGTTTTAGATAGAATTACTAGTGGTATTGGTCAAAGCAAAGCATAATTTTAGTTTGTTATAAGTTAATCAATTAATAATAAATAAATTAAAGGAGGATTTATTATTTTTACGAATAGTAATAGGTTTATGATGGTAGGTTTAGCTTTATTGTTACTAGTTACAATTACAGGTTGTGATTTATTAAGCTCTCCTCAACAAGCAAATAATCAAGGTGAGAATAAAGGAGAAGTTAAGTTAGGATATGTACAATGGGCTTCAGCAGAAGCTTCTATTCATATTGTTCAAGAAGTTATAGAGAGAATGGGCTATGATGTTCAAGTTTCATCATTAGAGACAGGTGCTAAGTATCAAAGTACAGCTCAGGGCCAACTAGATGCCTTTGTTTCATCTTGGTTACCTGATACAGATAAGTTTTACTGGGAGCAGTTTGAAGATCGATTAGTAGAGTTAAATGACAATTATGAGTCGGCTGAAATTGGACTTGTAGTTCCTAGTTATGTTGATATTGATAGCATAAAGGAGATGAAGGATTATGAAGATAAATTTGATGGTAGGATAGTTGGAATTGATCCAGGTGCTGCACAAATGATCTTAATAGAAGAGGATGTTATGCCAAACTATGATTTAGAAGATTGGGGTTTACAAGCTAGTAGTGGACCAGCTATGACTGCAGAGTTGGCCAGAGCTATTGACAATGAAGAGTGGATTGCTGTTACAGGATGGAAACCCCATTGGAAGTGGTCTAAGTGGGACCTTAAGTTCTTAGAGGATCCAGATCTAACTATGGGTACAGGTGAATATATTAAGAGTATGGGAAGACCAGATATTCGAGAAGACCTACCTGAAGTTGCTGGATTTTTAGAGAACTATCAAGTAACAACTGAAGAGTTAGGGTCAGTAATGTTGATGATACAAGATGGTATGGATCCAGAAGAAGCAGCTAAGGAATTTGTAGATAATAATTTAGACCTTGTTAGAAATTGGTTACCTGAAGGAATAGACATAGATTAATTAAATAATAATTCCTTACTATGGTTTTAAGCATAGTAGGGAATATAAATTCTCTGTAATAACACCTTTTTCATTGATGTTTTAAGATTATTTGATAAAATCATTGACAAACTTGTTTTAATATATTATTATATAAAAGGTGCTGAGGGATAATATTATTTTTTTTGACTTTTAATAAAAAATAATATAGAATTAATAATTGTTGAAGAAATTTGAAAAATAAACTTAGCTTAAAGAACAGTTGATAATTGAAAATTATACTTAAAAAGATTTTAAGGATTTAATCTTTGATTCTATATTGTAAACTAATAAAAATGAGGGCCATTAGCTCAGTCGGTAGAGCACCTGACTTTTAATCAGGGTGTCGGAGGTTCGAATCCTCCATGGCTCACCATTTAAAACAGTTGATAATTGATAGTTGACAATTGACAGTTAAAAGATTTTAAGAATTTAAGGTCTTAACTATCCACTATAAACTTTCAACTAAATACTAGGCCCCCATCGTCTAGTGGCCTAGGATACTGGGTTTTCATCTCAGCGGCAGGGGTTCGAATCCCCTTGGGGGTACCATATAGTTTCGTTAGAGTTAAAGAGTGGCATTAAATTATTGTGTTACTAAGAAAGTATGGAATTACGACACCACGAGATGTTTTTGCTGTTTAAAACATTGAGGGGTACCATATAGTTTCGAAATGATTAAAACATTAACATTGATGATTATCTTTCAAAAAAATTTATAGTTTCTACACCATAAAGGGATTTTGAATTTTAAATCCTTGAAAGGGTACCATATAGTTTCGTTAGAGTTAAAGAGTGGCATTGAATTATTGTGCTACTAAGAAAGTATGGAATTACGACACCACGAGATGTTTTTGCTTTTTAAAACATTGAGGGGTATCATATTGAGGGGTATCATATAAAAAATAATTAAGAATTAACAATTAAGAAGGAAAAGTTAAAGAGTTCAAATAATTTTTAATTCTAAACTCTTAATTAATAGTTATATTTTGTGGCGGCATAGCCAAGTGGTAAGGCCGAGGACTGCAAATCCTTTATTCCCCAGTTCAAATCTGGGTGCCGCCTCCAAATAAAGCAGTTGACAATTGAAAATTGATAATTGACAGTTAAAAGATTTTAAGAAATTAAGATTTTAACTATCAATTTTAATCTATCAATTATCAATTGGTAGGTAAGCCGAGGTGGCGGAATTGGCAGACGCATCGGACTTAAAATCCGGTGGGCTTTTGGCCCGTGTCGGTTCGAACCCGACCTTCGGTACCATTCTATTATACTGATAAAATCAGTATTTTTTTATTTTTTGTTAATAATAATTAATATGATAAATAAAGTTAGCGTAATTAGTTAACCTTTTAATAATTATAAAGGCTTTTTAGAAATTTTCTTGAAATGATTATATATAACATAGGTAGTCTATAGGAGGGGGATTATGTATTTAGAGTACGTGTTAAATAAGAAACCGATAATTGCTGCAATTAAAGATTTAAATGATTTAGAAAGAGTACCAATTGATAAGATAAATGTTTTATTTGTTTTAAGAGGGGAGATATCAAATTTAGCTGAGTTAGTAAATAAGGCTATAGAATTAGATACTCTAGTTTTTTTACATGTTGATATGATTAAGGGGATAGGTAATGATAAGGAAGCTATAAAATATTTGGCCCATGAGATAGGTGTTGATGGCATAGTAACTACTAAGAGTTATTTGATTAATTGTGCTAAAAAGGAAGGTTTAATAACAATACAACGATTATTTTTATTAGATTCTGAATCACTTAGAACTGGTATTAATATAGTAAATTCAACTAAACCTGACCTAGTAGAAGTATTGCCAGGATTAGTTATCCCTGAATTAATAGATGATTTAAAAGAAAAGTTAGATATTCCAATTATTGCAGGTGGATTAATTAAAGAATTCACTCAACTAAAAAAATTACTTAAAGAAGATATTATAGCTATATCTACAAGTCAGAAGGAGTTATGGGATTGTGATTTTGATTAAGAGTTGAATGGGACTTTGTGAAATTAATATTTATTTTGTAAAGGTGGAATCTTTCTGCTATAATAATAATAATATATGAATATAGTAAAATTAAATTAGGGTAGAGAAGAAGAGAACCCCTAATTAATTTTCTTAGGATAACTATGCCCTTTGGGGATACTATGTCTAAGAGGGTTAATTAGGGGTTTATCTATACCAAAATTAGAAAAAAGTTGTATAAATTTAAATTTTTGGCACTTGATTTAATCTCTTTAACAAACTTTAAATATTATAACAACAAGCTTAACAAGTTTAATAAGATTATAATTATATATAGAGCTTAATAACCCTTATAAGATATAGTAGTTTAGATACGTTACAATGAAGTGGGGTGGTATGTAATAAAAGTTCAAACGTGTTTGTGTTATATCAAAAAATAATAAGGGAGGCTTTTTGATGGAAAATAATAGTTTGTTTGGAGAATGCATAGCAGAGGTTATTGGTACTGCTATATTATTATTCTTTGGTGCTGGAGTAGTAGCTAATTTAGTTTTAGTTGAAGCTAATATTGGCTGGTGGGAGTTATGTTTGCTATGGGGATTGGGTGTTTCAATTGCTATCTATGTTACTGGAGGCGTATCAGGAGCGCATATTAATCCAGCAGTAACAGTTGCTTTGGCCAGTGTAGGAGACTTTCCTTGGAAGAAGGTAATGCCTTATGTCACTTCTCAAGTTACTGGTGCTTTCTTAGGTGCTGCAGGTGCTTATTTTATCTACTCTGAGCAGTTTACAGAAAAAACTGCAGCTAATATGACTATATTTCATACACTTGCAATGGATAATATATCTAATCCAAAGGCGATGATGATTGAATTAATTTTAACTGCTATACTCATAATAGGTGTTATGGCTATGACTGAACCTTTAAATAGTGTGGCTCCTAAAGGGATAGGTGCTGCCCTAGCAATAGGTTTATTAGTAGCAGGGATTGGCGGTATTGGAGGAACTTTAACAGGTTTTGCTATTAACCCAGCAAGAGACTTTGGACCTAAGTTATTTACTGCTGTAGCAGGTTGGGGCTCAACGCCTTTTGTGGCTCAGAATTATTATTTCTGGGTACCGATTGTTGGCCCGTTATTGGGGGGAGTATTGGGTGGATTTGTCTATAAAAAACTGATACGTGCTTATCTACCAGAGGTTTTAAGGTTAGATCAAGAGATATGTGAAGAAGTACAGAGTATAGAAAACTAATAATAGAGGGGGAATAAAATTGGAAAAGTATATTTTAGCTATTGACCAAGGGACAACAAGCTCTAGAGCAATAATTTTTAATAAAGATAGTGAAATTGTCAGTGTTGCTCAAAAGGAGTTTAAACAACATTACCCTAAACCTAGCTGGGTAGAGCATGATCCCCATGAGATTTGGGTATCTGTAATTGGTGTTCTTTCTGAAGCATTGATTAAGGCTGATATAAAACCAGTACAGATAGCTGGGATAGGAATTACTAATCAGCGTGAAACTACTGTGGTTTGGGATGCTGATACTGGAAAGCCTATTCATAATGCTATTGTATGGCAGGATAGGAGAACAGCTAGTATTTGTGATAAGTTAAAAGAGGATGGTTTAGAAAAGAAGATCAGAAGCAAGACTGGTTTAGTAACTGATGCTTACTTTTCTGGTACTAAGGTTAAGTGGATTTTAGAGAATGTAGATGGTGCTAGAGAAAGAGCAGAGGCAGGAAAACTGAAATTTGGTACAATAGATAGTTGGCTGATTTGGAAGTTAACAGGTGGAGAAGTCCATGTTACTGATTATAGTAATGCATCTCGAACCTTAATTTATAATATTTATGATCTAAAATGGGATGAAGAGTTACTAGATATCTTAGATATACCTAAATCAATGTTACCAGAGGTTAAATCAAGTAGTGAAGTTTATGGAGAGACTGTAGATTATCATTTCTTTGGTCAAAATGTTCCTATTGCAGGGATAGCTGGAGACCAGCAGGCTGCAACCTTTGGTCAAGGCTGCTATGAGAAAGGAATGGCTAAGAATACTTATGGTACTGGGTGTTTTATGTTAATGAATACTGGTAATAAAGCAGTTCCTTCTGAAAATGGTTTATTAACTACTATTGCTTGGGGTCTTGGTGGAGAGGTTAAGTATGCTTTGGAAGGTAGTATATTTATTGCAGGTGCTGCAGTACAATGGTTAAGAGATGAAGTTAAGTTGATTGAAGATGCTTCTGACTCCGAATATTTTGCTACCAAAGTTGATAGTACTGATGGGGTTTATGTTGTACCAGCTTTTGCTGGGCTTGGGGCACCTTATTGGGATATGTATGCTAGAGGAGCTATTGTAGGGCTGACTAGAGGAAGTAGTAAAGAGCATATAATTCGTGCAACACTAGAATCTCTAGCTTATCAGACTAGAGATGTTCTAACTGCAATGGAGGCTGACTCTAAATTATGTCTTAAAGATTTAAAGGTTGATGGTGGAGCTGTAGCTAATAATTTTTTAATGCAATTCCAAGCTGATATATTAGGAAGCAACGTAGAAAGGCCTGTTGTGGCTGAAACTACTGCTTTAGGTGCAGCATATTTAGCAGGATTAGCAGTTGGTTATTGGGATAGTAAGGAAGAGGTATTGGCTAAAAGGAAGGTAGATAGAGTATTTACTGCTCAGATGGAAGAAGAGAAAAGAGAAAAACTATATAGTGGATGGAAGAAGGCAGTTAAAAGATCTATGGGCTGGGAAGAGAAGTAGTGAAGAGTAAAGAGTTAAGTGAATTAGATTATAAAATAAAATTTGGAGCAAGAGATATAACTTAAAATAAGCTATGTGGTAGAGACCAAAGAGAAGCCACATCTAAGTGACTAAAAGGGAGCAGTATGTCTATTTTAGGATCTGAGGTGTGGTTTTATTAATTATAAGGAGGGGTTAAAGTGAATAAAGAGGCTGATTTATTAATTATAGGGGGTGGGGTAGTAGGAACTGCCATTGCCCGAGAGTTGGCTAAATATAAGTTAGATATTACCTTAATAGAGAAGAAGAGTGATGTAGGAAGTGGGGTTAGTAAGGCAAATACAGGATTGATTCATGCTGGTTTTAATGCAGAGGCTAGTAAAATAAAAGGGAGATTGAATGTAGAAGGAAATAAGATGTATGATCAATTAAAGGAAGAGTTAAAGTTTCCCTTTGAAAGAAGGGGTGCATTAGTGGTAGCTCAAGATGAAGATGACATCCCTAGGCTAGAGAGTATATTGGAGAATGGTAAAAAGAATGGGGTGCCTGATTTAGAGATTATTAAAGGGGAGAAGTTGTTTGAATTAGAAGCTGATTTAAATCCTGATTCAGTAGCTGCTTTATACGCTCCAACTGCTGCTATAGTCTGTCCTTATGAATTGACAGTGGCTTTGGCCGAAAATGCAGCTGTTAATGGGGTAGAGGTCTTATTAAATACAGCTGCTAAGAGTATAGAAGTAAAGAAAGACCATAAAGTAGTCTACACTAATAGAGGTCAAATTAAGGCTAAAGTAGTTATTAATGCTGCTGGTCTTTATGCTGATGAGGTTGCTAAGATGGTAGGTATCGATGATATTGATATTACTCCTCGTAAAGGCGAGTATCATGTCTATGATAAGAAGCTAGGCTCACAGATTAATCATACGATATTTCCAGTACCAACAGGAGTTAGTAAGGGGATTGTAGTTACTCCGACAGTTGATGGTAATCTATTGGTTGGCCCTAATGCCCAAGAGATAGATGACAAGACGGATATCTCAACTACTAGTCAAGGTTTAGAGAATATACTACAAGGGGCCAAAAAGACTCTTCCAAAGTTAAGTAGAAGAGGAGTTATTAATCAGTTTACAGGTTTAAGGCCGGCTTATAAGGAGACAGGAGATTTCATAATTGAAGCTAGTGATAAAGTAGATGGCTTTATTAATGTAGCAGGAATTCAATCTCCTGGTCTATCTTCTGCTCCTGCTATTGCTAAGATGGTAAGAGAGATCTTAGCAGAAATTCTAGGTGGTCTAGAGGCAAATAAAGATTTTAATCCTTATCGGCAAGAAGTTGTTAGGTTTAGAGAGTTATCTGTCCAAGAACAAGCAAAATTAATTAAAGAAGATCCTAGATATGGTGAAGTAATCTGTAGGTGTGAAATGGTAACAAAGGGTGAGATTATAGATTCAATTAATAGACCTGTAGGTGCAAATTCAGTTAGGGCAGTAAGAAGAAGAACTAGAGCAGGAATGGGTCGTTGTCAAGGTGGATTTTGCGGGCCAAGGGTTGTTGATATCTTAGTTAAGGAGTTAGGTATTGACCATACTGAGGTTACAGAAGATGGAGGAGATTCAAGGATATTATTAGAAAGAGCAAAAGAATCTTTACTAAAAGAGGTGAGTGAATAATGAATAGACAAAGTTATGATTTGGTTGTGGTAGGTGGAGGGCCAGCAGGGTTAGCAGCAGCACAGGAGGCTTATGATCAAGGGGTAGAGGAAGTTTTGATTATTGAGAGGGACTTTGAGTTGGGTGGGATTTTGCAACAGTGTATTCATAATGGTTTTGGTCTTCATCACTTTAAAGAGGAGTTGACAGGTCCAGAGTATGCACAACGATTTATAGAATCGGTAGGTAGTAGAGGTATCGATGTTAAGTTAAATACTATGGTTTTAGAGGTTAGCCCGGATAAGAAGATATATGCAATCAATTCTGAAGAAGGAATGTTGGAGATAGAAGCTGGAGCAATAATTTTGGCTATGGGATGTCGGGAAAGGACTAGAGGTGCAATTGCAATTCCTGGTAGTAGACCAGCTGGAGTAATTACAGCAGGAGCAGCCCAAAGGTATATAAATATGGAGGGTTATCTGCCTGGTAAAAAGGTTGTTATTTTAGGATCAGGTGATATTGGGTTGATTATGGCTAGGAGGATGCACCTTGAAGGTGCAGAAGTAGAAGCAGTGTTGGAGTTGATGCCTTTCTCAGGTGGTCTAACAAGAAATATTGTTCAGTGTTTAGATGATTTTGATATTCCTCTTAGGCTAAGCCAAACTGTAACTGAGATTCATGGGCAAGAAAGGCTAGAAGCTATAACAGTTTCTCAAGTAGATGAAAACTTAAAGCCAATAGCAGGAACAGAGTATAAGATAGAATGTGATACTTTATTACTATCAGTTGGTTTAATCCCAGAAAATGAAATATCTGATGAAGCAGGTATTAGATTGAATCCAAGAACTGGCGGGCCAATTGTCAATGAAGGTAGGGAGACAAATATTGAAGGAGTATTTGCTTGTGGAAATGTTCTTCATGTACATGACTTAGTTGATTATGTAACTGAAGAGAGCAAAATAGCTGGTAAGACAGCCTCAGAATATTTAAATAATAAGATAGAAAAGAGAGAAGATGAGATTGAATTGATAGCAGGTGATAACCTCTCTTATATTGTTCCTCAAAAGATTACTACTAAGGTTAAAGGGCGCAAAAGAGTTGATCTTTATATGAGAGGTAAAAGACCAATGAAGAATGCAAAGGTAATTATTTTGGATGGAGATAAAGAGATCTTCACTAAGAAAGAAAGGTTCATTAAACCTGCAGAGATGATTTCATTAGCATTACCAGAGAAGGTTATAGATAAAGTGACTAGTAAAAAGGTTGAGGTTAAAATTGTAGGGGAGGTGGAGTAGTTATGAAAGAGGTATTAATCACTTGTATTAGTTGTCCTATCGGTTGTGAGGTAAGTTTAGAGGTAGAGAATGATGAGGTTCTTAATATATCAGGTAATAAATGTCCTAGAGGTAAGAGTTATGTTGAGGGTGAATATTTTAACCCTACTAGAATCTTGCCTACAACAGTTAGAGTTAAAGGTGGAGTTTTACCATTAGTTCCTGTCAAGACTGCCAAGCCTATACCTAAAGCTTTACTAGAAGAAGCAATGAAAGAATTGGCTAAGATAGAGTTAGAAGCACCAGTTAAATTGGGTCAAGTAGTAATAAAAGATATATTAGCAACTGGAGTAGATGTAGTAGCAACAAGGGATTTAATATCTATTGAATCTAAATAGTTAGTACTGTATAATGAAAGAAGCTGATTAACTAATCAGCTTCTTTCATATTGGTATTTATTTCACTATGAAGATATGTATATTTTTGTGAAGGTAATATTATATGAAGTTTAAGAATAATATACTAGTAATTATTTTAAATTATGTGATGAAATTTCCACTGATATCTGATAAAATTAGGAGTAAGGAAATGAATTTCCTTTAAATTAAGGGGGGATAGGAGGGAATGGTTGGAATAGTAGTAGTTTCACATAGTTATAAGATTGCTGAAGGTGTAAAGGAATTGACTAAGGAACTTGTGCCACGTGAGGTACCTTTGATTTCAATAGGTGGAACTTCTGATGGAAGAATTGGAACAGAGTTAGAAGATATAATAGATGCTGTAGAAAAAGTATATACTAAAGAAGGTGTCATTATTATAGGTGATGTAGGAAGTTCATTGATGAATTCTAAGGTTGCATTAGAGATCTTAGATTTAGAAGGATATGAAAATGTGGCTATAAGTAGTGCACCTTTGGTAGAAGGTGCAATGGTAGCAGCTATAGAGAGTAATTTAGGAAAAAATTTAAAGACTATTAAAGAAAAGATTGAAAGTAAGCGGCTTATTGAACTAATATAATACTTTTATTTTGCCCCCCTTTTTTAGGGGGTTTTCTTTTGGAGAATAGTTAATATAATAATGAAATACACTTTACAAAAAGTTATTTTAATGCTAACATATAAATATATGTTTATGTGTTTATATGTTATGGTGAATTTATATTATTAATAGTTTAATATAATCTGAATCTTTTAGCTAAAAGCTAGTAAATAACAAGGGGGGGTACTATGGAGAGCAAAGATGAGTTAGTGGGATTTTTTAAAGCATTATCTGATGGTAATAGGTTGAGAATTTTGGATTTGTTGTCCTGTGGTCAAAGATGTGTCTGTGATTTAACTGAAGAGTTAGATCTTAGTCAACCTAATATATCTCATCATTTAAAGATACTTAAGAATGTAAATTTGATTGATTCTATTAAAAAAGGAAGATGGGTCTATTATAGTTTGAATAGAGAGAAGTTGTCTTATGTGAGAAAGTATCTAACAGGGATAATTAATGTAGATAATGACAATCTAGACTGCGATTGTTCTGATAAATGTAGATAAATCTATTATTAAGTACGTTGTACTAATTGAAATTATATAGTAATAGAGTGTCACTTTCGTGCCACTAGTAATGGGTAATGAGTGAAGAGTAATGAGTAAAGTCAAAATCTCAAAACCTCTTATAAGTCTTAGGTAACAAAGGGGTTTCTGTTTTTTAAGGTTTTACCCATTACTCATCACCAGTAATAAAGCTCCGCTTTATCACGAAGAAAAGATTTAACTAAAGGAGGAATTTATATGCGAATAGGAGTTATTTCAGATGTTCATAGTAATGTTTATGCATTGGAGGCAGTGTTGAAAGATATTAAGGGTAGAGGTGTTGACAAGATAGTCTGTGCCGGTGATCTTGTAGGTTATGCACCTTTTCCTAATGAGGTTATTGCAAAGATCAAGGAAGAGAATATAGTAACGGTACAGGGAAATTATGATGATGCTATTGGCCATAGTAGGATTGCTTGTGGATGTGATTATAAGACTGAGGTTGCTCAAAGAATCGGTTTGTCATCGATTCAATTTACCAATAACGAAATAACTGATGAAAACAAAGAGTTTTTACGAGAACTGCCTAAGGAGTTGAAGCTAGAGCTAGGAGATTACTCAGTCCTTTTAGTTCATGGTAGCCCTAGAAGGTTGAATGAATATCTATACCAAGATAGTGAAGCAGTAGAAGAGGTAACTAAGGGCTTAGTCGAGGATGTTTTATTATGTGGTCATACTCACCTTCCCTATCACAAAATAATTAATAGCAAGCATATAATTAATGTGGGTAGTATCGGTAAGCCAAAGCATGGGAATCCTAATGCAATTTATACGATTATCGAAAGCAAGGATGGAAAGCTAAAGACGGAATTTATCGAGGTTCCTTATGATGTAGAGAAGGTAACAGCTAAGATAAGAGAGAGCGAATTAGCTGATGAGTTGATTGAACTATTGGAGAAAGGACGAAGCTAGCGTTCCAAAAGGAGTAGATCAAGACCTTTTGTAATCACTAATGGAGATGAATTAATACTAATATAATTAAAATTATCATTAGAAATTTGTTGCTTGCGGCGAAAGATTTATTTATTGGATTGAAATAGATTTCAGATAATTTTTATTTTTAATCCTTTTATTCGAGACTATTCGTGTTCATTAGCACTCCAAGGGCATTTCTTTAGAAAAATTATCCTCAGGCATAGCCAAAGACTACTTCTTCAGGAAAAACATCTTCAGGGAGTGGTAAAAAATGGTCTTAATATTCTGAATTTGAGTTCTTAATTAAAGCAACATAATATAATTATATTATGTTGGGTTTAACAAATAAAATTAGGAGGTTTTAATTATGAGTGAGGATGAAATTTATGATGAAGCAATAACAACCGTTGAAGAGGGTGGGTTGGGTTTTTTTGAGAAGTATTTGACCCTGTGGGTTGGTATCTGTATAGTGGCAGGAATCTTGATTGGGCGTTTCTTTCCGGTCTTTCCAGAGACTCTAAGCCGCTTTGAGTATGCTCAAGTCTCTATTCCAGTAGCTATTTTGATCTGGTTTATGATCTATCCGATGATGGTACAGATCGATTTTTCTAGTCTTTTGGAGGCAGGGAAGAAGCCAAAGCCTTTGACTATGGTATCTATTAGTAACTGGTTGATTAAGCCCTTTACTATGGCTTTCTTTGCTTGGTTCTTCTTTAGATATGTATTTAGTCCTTTTATTGGCCCGGAGTTAGCAGATCAATATATTGCTGGGGCAATACTTTTAGGTTCAGCTCCTTGTACAGCAATGGTATTTGTATGGAGTTATTTGACTGATGGGGATGCAAGTTATACCTTGGTGCAGGTTGCTTTGGATGATTTAATTCTAGTCTTTGCTTATGCGCCGATTGTTATGCTGCTTCTAGGGGTAACTGACCTTATTGTACCTTATAATACAATCTTTTTATCGGTTGTCTTATATATTGTAGTACCTTTGGTAGCTGGTTATTTATCTAGAAAGTATTTGGTTAAAAATAAAGGTATGGATTGGTTTGAGAATGTTTTTCTTAAGAAGCTAAGTAATTTAACGGTTACTGGTTTATTATTAACTTTGGTCATTTTATTCTCTTTCCAGGGTGATACAATTATAAATAATCCTTTACACATTGCCTTGATTGCCGTACCTTTGACTATTCAATCCTTCTTCATCTTTTTTTTAGTTTATGGTACGTCTAAGGTCTTGAAGTTAGACCACTCTGTTGCAGCTCCTGCAAGTATGATTGGAGCAAGCAATTTCTTTGAATTGGCTGTAGCAACGGCTATTTCAATCTTTGGATTGACTTCTGGTGCAGCTTTAGCTACTGTAGTGGGAGTTCTGGTTGAGGTGCCTGTGATGTTGGCCTTAGTTGGGATAGCAAATAGAACCAAGGGATGGTTTCCTAAGAAAATAGAGGCTTAATGTAGTAATAAAGCGTAGCTTTATTACTAGTGTAAGTGTTAGTGTCTGTATCAGTAAAAACCTTAGAACTATAATAAGAGTGCTAAATTTAGGTGACCTTTTAGGTTTTGACTTTACTGACACTGACACTAAGTAGCACGAAAGTGCCACTATAGAAATAAGCAGGTAAAGAGTAGATTTGGGAGGTTATTTTATGTTTGTCTTAAAAGATGTTGAGTTTAAAGATATCTTGGATATTGATTCTTTGGAGGTTCCAGGGAATAAGATTACTTGTATTGTTGGCCCGAGTGGAGCTGGGAAGTCGACGATGCTTAAATTATTGAATAATTTAATTAGTCCAGATAAAGGAGAAGTATTATATAAGGGTAATAATGTTAAAGCACTTGATCCAATTAAGCTAAGGCGAGAGGTTATGATGCTTGGACAGAAGTCGATAACCTTTGAAGGTAGCGTTAAGGATAACTTAGAGATACCCTTTAGATGGTTGGATAGAGAGGTTCCAGATGATGGTAGGTTAAAGGATATATTAAATGATGTTAGGCTGAATGTAGGCTTGGATAAGGGTGCGAGCAATTTATCTGGGGGAGAGAAGCAGAGGTTGTCTTTAGCAAGGATATTGCTGTTAAGACCAGAGGTCTTATTATTAGATGAGCCTTCGTCAGCCTTGGATGAGGAGACGGAGAATTTAGTGATAGAGAAGGTTGTCGATTATGTAAAAGAGAAGGATAAAACTTTAATTATGATTACACACTCTAAAAGTATAGCTAGAGATTATGGTGATAGAATTATTGAGATGGAAGCAGGGCAGATAGTTGAAGAGGAGGAATTAAGGTGAATGGTGATGGGGTTATTTACTTGCAGTTATGGCAGCTGTTAGCAGCTTATCTATTTGTTCTTCTTCTTTTATTTATTGTAAAGCTAAGGGGGATGAAGAAGGAGAATGAGATTCTTTTGGCTACAACTAGGATGACTATCCAATTGATATTGGTAGGTTATCTTTTGACTTTTCTCTTTGAACGGGATAATTATATCTTTACTGTTTTAGTTATTATAGTAATGCAGGTCTTTGCTATTTATAACATTTATGGGAGGGTAGATAAGAGAATAAATAAGGAACTAAAGAAGGTTATTGGACTTTCTATGGTAATTGGTACATTGGCTAGTCTATTTTATTTTATTCTAGTAGTTATAGGGTTGAGACCTTGGTATGATCCTAGATATTTTATACCTATTGCAGGTATGTTAATTGGTAATTCTATGACTGGAATATCGTTAGGTGTAGAGAGGTTGGTCTCTGGATTTAAGAGTAATCATGATCAGGTAGAAGCTGCTTTAATGTTTGGAGCAACACCTAAAAGGGCTGTGAATGATTTGGTCAATGAAGCCTTTAATGCTGCTATTATACCAACAATTAATTCGATGATGGGGATGGGGATTATTTTTTTGCCAGGGATGATGACTGGCCAGATACTTTCAGGTCTATCTCCTTTAACGGCAATTGAGTATCAGATAGCAATTATGCTAGGGATATTAGGAAGTGTATCCTTAACTGTTATCATCTTTGTTACTTTGGGTTATAAAACGTTCTTTAATGAAAGGGCTCAAATAATAAAGGGAGATAAATAGCCAAAGGTAGGAATTTAAATAAAACCGATTGGAAAACTTAGAATTTAAAGGTTAAAAATTATAATTATCTTTGATATAATAGAGATAAATAGTAAAAACTATAATTGGGGTGATATTAATGAGTGAAGTGTATGATATTGCAATTATTGGGGCTGGGCCAGCAGGGATGTCGGCTGCTATCAATGCTAAGGCTAGAAATAAGAAGGTCGCTATCTTTGAAGGGGGCCAACTGGCCAAAAAGATCGACTGGGCTCCTCATATTGACAATTACCTAGGGTTTAGTAAAGCAACAGGGGCAGAAGTAGCAAAGGCCTTTATAGAACATATCGAAGAGTTAGAGATACCTATAATTAAAAAGAAGGTAGTTAAGGTATATCCTATGGGTGATCAGATGATGGTTACTACAAGTGGTGATAATTATAATGCTAAGAAGCTGATTTTATCTTCTGGAGTTATCCAAAGGGCCAAAATTCGTGGGGAAGCAGACTATCTAGGCAAAGGTGTTAGTTATTGTGCTACCTGTGATGGTATGCTTTATAAGGGCAAGGATGTTATGGTTATCAGCGATAGTGCTCATCATGAAGAGGAGGCTAATTTTTTAGCTGATATTTGTGAGAACATCTATTATATAGCTCAATATGATGAAGTTGAAGATCTTGATGAGAGAATTGAGGTTATCCAAGGAAAGGTTGAAGAAATTGAAGGTGGGGATTTAGTAGAGAGGGTAAAGTTGGACAAAGGTGAATATGATATAGCTGGAGTATTCATCTTAAGAGAGACAGTTCCTCCAACAGAAGTTATAGATGGTCTAGAGTTAGAGGGTAGATATATTAGCGTTAATCGTGATCTTGAAACAAGTGTAAAAGGAGTTTATGCAGCTGGTGATTGTACTGGTGAGCCTCTACAGATTGGTAAAGCTGTAGGTGAGGGGCAGGTAGCAGCTTTAAATGCAGTTAAAGCTCTAAGTAAGGAGTAAGCTTAAATGAAAATTTAAAATTATGAATAAGGGCCACTTCTTTTGAAGATAATGATAAATAAGAATCTTTGAGTAAAAGGGGTGGTTTTTTGTCCTTTAAATTGGCTATAATTGGATTAGGTGATGTACGTAAGAAGGATAAGGGGATAACTATATATCTATTAGATAAGTTAAAGAAGGTATTTTCTAATGAAAGAGATATGATCTTTTTAAATGGTGGTTTTGATGGTGAAGATCTATATAATACTTTGATGAAAGTTAAAGCTGAGAAGGTAATAGTGTTAGATACTATCAGAGAGGTAATCTTGCCTGGAGAGATGAATTATCTTAAAGTGAGCACTAAATCAACTAATAACCTCCAAGAATTATTGATGGTAACTATAGGTATTTCCAATGATGAGTGGGGAAAGAAACTATCAGATCTCATCTCTGAAAAGTTTTATTATTTGTTGGACAAATTGATAAAGATAATTAAAAAGTTCGTTAGCTAAGTATGAAAATGATATTTTTTGAACAAATAACTTCTTGTAAGGGGTTGACACCTAGAGCAATGATAAGATATAATGAGAATCAATAATGGACTATTTAGTAGGTGAAAATTTATGGCAAATAGTTTAAAGGATTTAAAGAGTATATTGGCTGAGAATAATTACAAGTTAACCTCACAAAGGAAGGTTATACTTGGTGTTTTGTTGGAGAATAAAGGTGAGCATTTAAGTGCGGAGGAGATTTATAGTATTGTTAAGCAAGAAGATCCAGGAATTGGACTTGCTACAGTTTATAGAACTCTTGAACTTTTTTGTGAGTTAGGAATTACTCAGCAATTAACCTTTGATGAGACCTGTAGAAGATACGAGTTGGAGAGTGAAGAAGATCATCATCACCACCTTCTTTGTGTCAAGTGTTCTAAAGTTATGGAGTTCAATGATCAAATATTAGAAGACTTTGAAAAGGACTTGGGGAAGAAGTATAACTTTAAAGTAACTGAACATAAAATTAAATTTTATGGCTATTGCGAAGAGTGTCAATAAGCAATAGCTTTTTTCTTTGAAAAATTTCAAGTTAATATTGAAAGCTTTAATAACATATGTTAGAATAAGATTATAAGTTAAGTGTGTGAATAAAATAACTTAGCTAAAACACTAACTATTAGCAGTTATATTTTTTTTAATTGTCGTTGAGAATGATTATTATTTATTTTTAATCACATAAGCTAATATAAAAAGGAGGATATGAAGTTGATTAGATCTTTAGTTGCAAAGATGGAGAAGAAGTGTAGTAAATATCCCTTGTTATTCAAAATCTACTCATGGCCTTATAAAGAAATATTAAAAAATGAAATTTCATTGGCAGGTGTTGGCCCAGAGGATAAGGTTTTGAATATTGGTTGTGGTGCAATGCCTTTTAGTGCTATATATATGGCTAGGTTGACTGGGGCCAAAGTGGTTGCTGTAGATAAAGACCCAGAGGTCATTGCTAAGGCTAGAAGGGCAGTTAAGGACTTAAAGCTTGAAAATCAGATAAAGGTTGTTAGAGGCGATGGTTCAGAGTTAGAAGAGATAGATTTTACAGTTGCCTTGGTTGCTTTGCAGACTGAGCCTAAGAATGGAGTCTTGAAGAATTTATTAGAAAATTCTGCTAAAGGGTCTCGTTTGGTCTTTAGAAGTCCTCGCCCTTTCTTTAATAGTCAATATGATCTATTATCAGATAAATTTAAGGAAGATGGAGCAGTTAAACAGAAGATGATAACCTTTGATAGATCTTTGCTCTTTATAAGTTAATGGAGGGATAGTATGGTAGCAAAAAAGGCTTTTTTATTGGTTTTAGGTATTATAGTACTTACTCTAATGGTTATTTATTTTGGTGCTGACGAGGTATTAGGAACATTAAAGGGTATTAATCCTTTAATTATATTAGCATTGGCTTTGTTCCAGTTTGGTACAATTATTTTGACAGCTTATCAATGGCATTATTTATTAAGCAAAGAGAAGAGGGTTGAGATAAGTTTCTTTAAGTTTTTAAGAATTAATTTAGCTGCGACCTTTGTTGAGAGTGTTACTCCTTCATCTAAGTTGGGTGGAGAAGCAGCAAAGATTTATCTTTTAAAAGAAGATACTGGTGTAAGTTATAATAGATTAACTACTTTAACTTTAGTTCATAAGTATATATCTTTATTACCTTTCTTACTTATAAGTGGAGTTGTCTTATTTATTTCATTATTTCAATTCACCTTACCAGCTATAGTTTATCTAGGGTTTATTATTATTCTTATTAGCTTTACTTTATTAATAGGCCTATCAATGGTGATATGGAGTAAAGAAGAGTATTCAAATTTATTAAAGGGTTACAATGGTAATAAGATAATTGAGTTCTTATTGGCTAAGATTGATAATGGATATTGTTTTCTCTTTAATGCTATAAAAGAGACAAGGGGTATAATCAATAAAGGTGAACAGTTATATCTATTATTTATATCACTGTTAGTCTGGGGGTTATATCCTGTTAAGATATATCTGGCAGCCTGGATATTAGGCTTTGAGATTACCTTGATTTTAGCAGCAATAGCTACTTATGCAGCTTATTTAGTCAGTATGTTACCTTTATTACCTGGAGGTTTAGGAAGTTTTGAGGGGACAATGGGAGCTATATTCAGTTTAAACGGTCTATTGTTTACCCAAGGTCTAGCAATTGCTTTATTAACCCGTCTTATTACTTTCTGGTTACCATTATTGATTTCAGCTGGAGCTACTATATATTTGATTTTAGTCGATAAGTTATCATTATCTTGGAAATCATCAAATTCAAAAGTAGAGTCACAGGGAGTTGTGTGAATTTAAACTTTGAAAACATTATATATTAAGGAGTCTTATATGAAAGTTTTAAATGATATATTTACAAAATTATTAAATTATTTAGTAGAGTTTTTCTTGTTTATAGTTAAGGGTTTTGAATTTTTAGGTAGTAAATTTACCGCATTTGGGTCCTTATATAATAATATTTTCTATAAGAAGATGGTAGCAAGGGAGATTGCTTTAGGAGAGATTGCTAAAGGTAGTAAGGTCTTGCATATAGGAAGTGGTCCCTACCCTATGACTGCTATAGCCTTGGCTCAAGGTGGTTATGAAGTTGTGGGGGTTGATAATGATCCTAAGGCTATAAGAAGTGGTCAGAGATTAGTGGATAAGATGGGCTTATCATCCTTAGTTAAATTTAAAGAGATCGATGCTTTGGGTATAGGTTACAATGATTTTGACCTTATTATACTATCACTGCATGTAATACCTAAAGCTAGAACTATTGAAGAAATTATTGAAGGCTTAGATAAGGGTACTAGGGTTGTTTATCGTAATCCAAGGGGATTATTAAGTAAAATATACCCTAGGGTATATCCTGAAAGTTTATCTTTAGATATAAATCATACAATTAGAAAGCAAAGTTTTGGCAAAGAGAGTGTTTTGATATATAAAGTTTAATAATATAAGGGAGGGCTTGTGATGGATATTAGTGTTGATAATGGAATTATGGCTTCTTTTGGAGATGAAGTTATAGAGAGTAATTTAGAGGGGATGGATATAGGAGAGTCAGGGGTGATATTAGCTGTTGATGATCATCCTTTGTTGGCTCCTTTAGGTTTTAGAGTGGGTAAAAAGGTTGAAATTAAGAGTAGGCATCCCTTTGGCGGGCCAATAATAGCTCAAATTGATGGGAGAAGTGTGGCTTTAAGTAGAAAGATAGCTAGAGAGATAACTATAAGAAGTGGTGAGCAAGATGGGAACTAAGAGTGAAGATTCGAATCGGAGGGTCTTGTTGATTGGCCCTCCTAATGTAGGTAAGAGTGTATTTTTTAACCGTTTAACCGGTCTTGATGTGAGTATGGCCAATTATGCTGGAACTACTGTAGATTATAAGGTAGGAGGTTATAGTTTAGCTGGAGAGAAGGTTGATTTGATAGATGTTCCAGGAACCTACTCTTTAAATGCAACAAATGAGGCTGAAGAGGTAGCAGTTGAGATGTTATCTCAAGGGGCTGAGGCAGTTGTCTGTGTTATTGATGCTAATCATTTAGAGAGTAGTCTTTATCTTCTTTTACAGGTTTTAGAGTATAACTTACCTACGGTAGTTGCTTTAAATAGAATCGATATTTTAGAAGATAAGGGGTATAAGGTTGACGTAAAGGCTCTTGAAGATTCTTTGGGAGTTCCTGTTATCCCTACTATTGCTGTTACAGGAGAGGGTTTTGATTTATTAGAAGAAGAATTAAGGAATTGCTTAGATGGACAAGATATAATCTTTAGAAAGAAGCTAGAGGAAGAGGATAATTGGAAGATGGCTGAGGAGTTAACTGGTCAAGTCAAAACTTCTTGTCAAGACAAAGAAGTTTCAAGAAAGGAAAGGTGGGGAGATCTATTAGTCCAACCCCTTACTGGATTACCATTAGCTATAATCATCTTAGGTCTTATCTTTGGTGTGGTAGTTGGTCTAGGTATGGGGATAAGGCAGTTTATATTGGTTCCCTTCTTTAGAGGCGTGGTATTTCCTCCTTTGATCAGTGTTGTGGAAACTATTGTTGGCCCGGGAACTTTTAGAAATATCTTGATTGGTGAATATGGATTCTTAATTAAAGGCTTGGAGTGGCCTTTTGCCCTTGTATTGCCTTATGTATTATCTTTTTATACAGCTTTGAGCATCTTAGAGGATAGTGGATATTTGCCTCGTTTAGGTATTTTATTAGATGGTCTTCTTGCGAAGATAGGGTTATCAGGGTCTAATATAATTCCTTTATTGTTAGGGTATGGGTGTGCTATCCCAGGTATTATGGCTACTAGAGCTATGAATACGAAAAAAGAGAGGTTGACAGTCTCTACAATGATCTGTTTAGCCGTACCTTGCGTATCTCAAACCGGTGCTTTTATAGCCTTATTGTCTGAAGCTTCACTATGGATTGTTGTAGGATTATTTATGTTCTCGTTTTTGGCTTTAATTGGTGCAGGGCTTATATTAGATAAGACCTTAGAAGGAGAAAAGCCTTTAACTATAGTTGAGGTTCCTGAATTATTGGTACCTAAGTGGAATATGTTAGGAAAGAAGGTTTTAATTAGGATAAAGGCTTATGTCTTTAGTGGTGCAGTAACGATGATTTATGGCATTGCTTTGGCTGCATTATTATATGAGCTGGGGATATTGGTTTATATAGGTAGGTTTTTAAGCCCTTTAATTACAGGTTGGCTTAGGTTGCCAGAAGAGGCAGCAGTTCCTCTGGTTTTGGGAGTGGTTAGAAGGGAGCTTTCAGTATTACCTCTTCTTGAGATGAATTTGACGAGCTTGCAGCTTTTTGTAGGGGCAACGGTAGGTCTCTTTTATGTTCCGTGTATTGCAGTTTTAGCTGTATTGGCTAGAGAGTTTAAGGTATCTATTGCAGTTGGTATTTTAACACTAACTACTGGTCTATCATTTTTATTAGGTGGAATTGTTGCAAGGATAGGTGGCCTTTTTATCTAATTCTATTATAGTAAATAGACTTCAAAAGTTGGAATTGCTAAATTAATCTAATAGATATATAATAATTAATAGGTGCCTATTAATTATTATATATCTAAGGGGTGGTATTTTGCTAAGTAGAAGAGGTAAGTTTATCTTTATATTTTTGGCAATTTTGCTTTTGACTAGTAATACAGCCGTTTTTGCAATAAACAATGATGTTGTAGATGAGATGGATAGTGGATCAATCCAACAAGAAATATATGGTAGAAGCGACGAGTATTATCGGGGTAGGGTAGTATCGGTAGAGAGTAAGGAATCAGAATTGGATTTTATTGAATTAGAACAGAGGGCTGAGATAGTTATTAGAAGTGGTCCTTATCGTGGAGAGACTGTTATTGTCGATAATCTTTATGCTAAGAATAATATGTATATAGATGTTCTTTTAGAAGAAGGAATGGATGTTATATTGATGGCGACAGTAGAAGATGGTAGGTTAGGTCAAGTTAATATATATGATGTATCCCGTGAAAGGGGAGTGTTATATTTAACTATATTATTTTTGGCTTTGATGCTCTTGATTGGAGGGATTAAAGGGTTAAAGACGATCATCACTTTAGTCTTTACCGGTTTTGTAATTATGCGAGTTCTCTTACCTCTCTTATTGGCAGGATATAGTCCAGTAATTGTGGCAACCTTATCTGCGATAATCATAATAATCCCTACTTTATTGGTTATAGGTGGCTTTAATGCTAAGTCTTTTGCTTCTATTGTAGGAACAGCTTGTGGAGTTTTAGTTGCAGGTATGTTGGCCCTTTGGGTAGGTAATATATCACATTTAACTGGCTTTAGTAGTGAAGAGGCTCAGATGCTCTCCTTTATGGATCAAACGATAGATGTGAGAGGGCTTTTATTTGCAGGGATAATTATAGGTTCCTTAGGAGCGGTAACTGATGTGGCTATGTCTATAGCTTCTGCTATCTCTGAAGTTAAGAATAGTAGCCCTTATACTAAGAGTAAAGATTTGATTATCTGTGGAATGAATGTCGGTCGAGATATTATGGGAACTATGGCCAATACTCTGTTGTTAGCTTATGTAGGTAGTGCCATACCACTAATGCTCTTATTGATTGGGAACCAGGCTGATTTCATTAGAATAATAAACTTAGATTTAATAGTAACTGAATTTGTAAGAGGGGTTACAGGGAGTATAGGGTTGATTATTGCGATTCCTATTACTGCTATAGTTGCTGGAGTTCTTATTGGACAAAAAGAATAAAGTTAAGTAGGTAATAAATAATTAAGCAAGGCTATCGAGGGGTCGGTAGCCTTGCTTAGGAAAGTTAATTGAGAATGAATTTCGTTATTACACAATGGAGAGGGTGGTTAAAATTTCGATCTTGGTGGTGGGAGGAGATTCATTGGGGAATATACCTTCCAAGTTAAAGAGTTTGGGTTTTGATGAAGTCTTACATATAACAGGTAGGAAATCTAAGCGGTGTAAGATAGCAAAGAATATAGATATGGTTTTGGTTTTGACTGATTATGTTAGTCATAATCTCTGTGAAGATGTTAAGTTAAAGGCTAAAAGTGAAGGGGTTAAGTGTTTATTTTGTAGAAGGTCTTGGGCGTGTATTTATAAGAAAATGTCGATGTGGTGTTAGTAATAAAGACGTAGCTTTATTACGGGAATTAGGAGATACGGTTTTTGTGGATATGGTTTTTATGGGTTTCACGAAAGGGCTGATAAGCCCTGAAGGGCTTTCACGGAGAGTCTTGTTTTGTAAGACTAGTAGAGTCAGGAATATGGAATCAGTAAAGTCAAGAACTCACAATTCAATCTTAAGAGAAAGCTACTAGATCCTCCCTCTTAAGATTAATAGGAGCAGGAGGCATTCTGAGCTTTTAAGGTTTTAGAGGTTCCTGTAACTGAAAGTTACACTTAATTAATATTATTAGGAACATTGTATAATTAAATGCACGGATAGTGCAAAAAATAAATGACACATATGAATACCTCATATATAATGTTAAATAACCACAAATAACATAAAGTGAGGTATTGATATGTGCCAAGATAATTATAACACAAATGAGAACAAAGGTGAACACTTAAAATGGGAAGATAGAAAAGTAATAGAACACTTGTATAATCAACAAAACAAGTCTCCCAAAGAGATTGCACAAGAGTTAGGTAGACATAGAACTACAATAAGCAGAGAGGTTAAAAAAGGCAAAATAGAGCTATTAAATTGGGACTATACAATTAGAATAGAATATGATGCATTAAAGGCTCAAAAGGTATATGATCAAAATGCTACAGCTAAAGGAGCTAAAATAAAAATAGGTAAAGATCACAGGTTAGCTGAGTTTATAGAGGAAAAAATCAAAGATAAGTATTCTCCAGAAGTAATTGCAGATATGATAAAAAAATAGTGAAGATTTTGAAATAGAATTACATTGGAAGACTATCTATAATTATATAGATAAAGGCATCCTATTTGTAAGTAGAGAAGAGTTGACCTATGGTAATTATAAAAAAGTCTAAAAAAGACAAAAGAAGAAAGAAAAAGAATACAACTAGAAGACGTAAAGAAGGTAGAAGAATAT
>NZ_KI912095.1:487217-498396 GCF_000517025.1 Halonatronum saccharophilum DSM 13868 | reverse complement strand
AAAGGGAAAAGGAGAGCCTTTCTTATTAGTTCTAACGGAGAGGTATAGTAGAAAAGAAATAATAGAGATTATACCTAATAAGACGCAGGAAGCTGTAATAAGAGGTCTGGATCGAATAGAAAGAAGAATAGGAGTAAAGAAGTTTAGAGAATTGTTCAAGACTATTACAACTGATAATGGGAAAGAATTTTATAACTATACAGGAATAGAGACTTCTTTTACAAGAAGTAAAATTCCAAGGACAAAGCAATATTATGCTGATGCTTACTCTTCTTGGCAAAGAGGGAGTAATGAGAACTTAAATAAAATGATTAGAAGGTTTTTGCCAAAAGGAAGTAGCTTTAAGAATCTTAGTAGAAATCAAATTAAAAGAATTGAAAAATGGATTAATAATTATCCTAGGAAGATGTTTGGTTTTAAAAGTTCTAATAATATATTTGAAATAGGTTTAAATGTAGCATAAATAAACACATCATATGAGGTGTTTTTTTCCATAAAGGCTGTGCATTTTATATTGCAATTTTCAAATTAATATTATTATAATAAGTTCCTTGACAGATGTCACAAAATTGGATATTATATAATATAAATTAAGTAAGATAGAAACAGATTAGACTAGAAGAGATGAGGGATTTATAATGAGAAGTGGAAATAATGGAGATTATTTGGTGATCAAGGCCTTAGAGAAGGGTGTAACCATTATTGGTTTAACCCGTGGAGAAGATACAAAGTTTCATCATACAGAGAAACTTGATAAGGGTGAGGTGATGGTAGCACAATTTACAGACCATACTTCTGCCATCAAGATAAGAGGAAAAGCTGAGATTATTACAGAGCATGGAACTGTTCAATCAAATTAGATAAAGCTTAGAGAGTAGAGATTTTTTTAGACCTTAGATTAGTTTAGAGGATTATAGCTGAGAGCTTTACTTAAAATAGAATCAGATTAGACGAGACTAGAAGAGATTAGCTTAGATGAGATGAGACTAGAGAACCTAGGGGTTAGTATATCTAATTCCCTTCAGGGGCTACTGGACTTATGTCCAGTAGCCCCTTTTTAAATGATTAAAGATCAAAAGCTTAGACGCAGACTAAGATCTGATAAGAGCCGATGAAGTTCCGATTAGAGTATTAAATGGCTAATAGCCGATAGCTGACGACTACAAATAAGGAGTTGAGTTGAGATGAGAAGAGATGAGTTTTATTTGAGAGATGGGGTGGGCATTAATGTACTCCCCTAGTAGAGAAGAGTTTGTGACATTGGCAAAGGAAGGGACAATAATTCCCCTTTATAAAGAGATATCAGGAGATATGGAGACACCAGTTTCTGCTTTTAAGAAGGTTAAGAAGGATAGGTACTCCTATCTATTGGAGAGTGTTGAAGGGGGGCAACACCTAGGACGTTACTCTTTTATTGGTATAGACTATCATGGAGTAGTTAAATGCAAGGATGAAGATTTTATTTTAAAGAATAAAGATGGAGAAGTAGTTAAGCAATTCCAAACTACTAACCCCTTAAAGGAACTAAAGAAGATTCTAGATGATTATCAAGCGCCACAGATTAAAGGTCTTCCACGATTTTATGGGGGTGCTGTTGGTTATTTGTCCTATGATATAGTCAAGTACTTTGAAGACATTCCTCAAGGTGCTGAGGATGATTTGGAATTACCAGAAGTACTATTTGTTTTAAGTGATACATTACTTATATTTGATCATTTGCATCATAGCATTAAAGTCGTAAGCAATATTAAGATAGACGGTGAATTAGATAGGGCTTATGAAAAAGGGATGAAGAAGATAGAAAATATAATCTCTAAATTAAGATCTCCGTTAAGTAAGGAGCAACCTGATGGGATAGAGAGTAAGGAGTTTAATTTTCAATCCAACACAAGCAAGGAAGACTTTATGGAGAGTGTAGACAGGGCCAAAAACTATATTCTAGAAGGGGATATCTTCCAAGTGGTTCTATCTCAGAGGCTAGAGGCTAAGACAGAAGCTAAGCCCTTTGATATCTATCGAGAGCTTAGAAGGGTTAATCCCTCACCTTATATGTACTATCTAGACTTTGGTGACTTTAATCTTGTAGGATCATCTCCTGAACTCTTAGTAAGGGTTGAGGATGGAATAATAGATAATAGGCCTATTGCAGGGACTAGAAGAAGGGGTAGGGACGCAAAAGAGGATGAAGAGTTGGCTAAGGGTATGTTGGCAGACAAGAAGGAGAGGGCTGAGCATATTATGCTGGTTGACTTAGGACGAAATGATGTTGGAAAGGTAAGTGAATATGGGAAGGTAGAAGTTGATCAATTGATGAAGGTAGAGTATTACTCCCATGTGATGCATATGGTCTCTAATGTAAAGGGCCAACTTCGTGCAGATGAAGACATCTACTCCGCCCTAGAGGCCTGCTTCCCAGCTGGAACTGTATCGGGAGCACCCAAGATAAGAGCAATGGAGATTATCGACGAGCTGGAGAAGAATAGGCGAGGACCTTATGCAGGAAGTATTGGCTACTTTGGTTATTCAGGTAACTTAGATAGTTGTATTACAATTAGAACAATATTGGTTAAGGATGGAAAGGCTTATGTTCAAGCTGGTGCTGGAATTGTAGCTGATTCTAAACCAGAGTCTGAGTACCAGGAAACCTTAAATAAGGCAGAGGCCTTATTAGAAGCAGTTAGATTAGCTGGGGGAGGTGGTAGAGAATGATATTAATAATCGACAACTATGATTCTTTCACCTATAATTTGGCTCAGTTGATTGGAGAGTTAGGGTACCCTCTTAGAGTTGAGCGAAATGATAAGATAATTATAGATCAGATAAGAGAGTTAAATCCAGATAAGATAATAATCTCTCCTGGACCTGGTCGGCCTGAAGGTGCTGGAATTAGTCTAGACTTGATTAAAGAGTTGGCTGGTGAAATTCCAATCCTAGGAATCTGTTTAGGTCATCAAAGTTTAGGAGCCGCCTTTGGTGGGAAGATAATAAAAGCGCCTCAACTATTTCACGGTAAGACCTCTAAGGTGGTCAATAAAGGCGGAAGGGTATTAAAAGGTATAGGAGACTTTGAAGCAACTCGTTATCATTCTTTAATAATAGACCCTGATACACTACCATCTAGATATAAGGTCACAGCTCAAACAGAGGGTGAGATAATAATGGGGATCGAGGATGAGAAGGCTGGACTATATGGCCTCCAATTTCACCCCGAATCGATAATGACCGAAGTTGGCAGAGGAATAATAAGTAACTTCTTAAAGATAGAGGATAAAGAATAAAGTTCAAAAGAATTTTGAAACCACTAATTAACCCCAATATAGATCAAAACTTTAAAATGATTTTTATATACTATTAATTTTAAGATTGAAGGCTGATAGCTAAAAACAGAGGAGATGAGAAGAGATGAGAAGAGAGATTGAGAAGGTTATTAAGGGAGAGGATCTCTCCCTAGACGAGAGTAAAAGGGCTATGGAATCTATAATGGATGGAGAAGCTACTCCGGCTCAGATAGGTAGTTTCATTACTGCTTTAAGGATGAAGGGTGAGACCATTGAAGAGATAAGTGGAGCTGCAATGGTAATGAGAGAGAAGGCAGCGAGAATAGATACCAAGGAGAAACTTTTAGTAGATGTCTGTGGGACTGGAGGGGATAAGCTAAATACCTTTAACATTTCAACTACCACAGCTTTTGTAGTAGCAGGAGCAGGGGTTGCAGTTGCTAAACATGGGAATCGTTCAGTTTCTAGCCCTAGTGGTAGTGCAGATCTTTTGGAGGAGCTAGGAGTTAATTTGACTCTAACGCCAGGGCAAGTAGGTAAGTCAATAGATGAGATAGGAATTGGTTTCCTGTATGCACCAACCTTTCATAAGGCTATGAAGTATGCCATTGGTCCAAGAAAGGAGATTGGGGTAAGGACTATCTTTAATATGCTTGGCCCTTTGACTAATCCAGCTCATGCGCAGGTGCAACTCTTAGGTGTCTATAGTCCAGACTTAACAGAGCCTATTGCTTATGTATTGAAGAACTTAGGTGTAAAGTCAGCCTTTGTTGTTCATGGACTATGTGGGATGGATGAGTTATCTACAGTAGGAAAAACGAAGGTAAGTAGGTTAAAAGAGGGGAAGGTATCAACTTACGAGGTTATTCCTAGTGATTATGGTTTAGAAGAAGCTACTTTAGAAGATCTAAAAGGTGGAGACCCCAAAGAGAATGCTCAGATTACCTTGGATATATTTAAGGGTAAAAAGGATAAGAAAAGGGATATTGTCCTCTTAAATGCAGGAGCGGTTTTAGTAGGAGCAGGGAAAGCGGAGAACTTGAAAGAAGGAATTCAACTTGCTGCCAAAGTAATAGATGAAGGTTTGGCTTTAAAGAAGTTA
Source organism: Halonatronum saccharophilum DSM 13868 (assembly GCF_000517025.1). Classification (GTDB taxonomy): domain Bacteria; phylum Bacillota; class Halanaerobiia; order Halobacteroidales; family Halobacteroidaceae; genus Halonatronum; species Halonatronum saccharophilum. The sequence continues at coordinate 494,016 of NZ_KI912095.1, read as the reverse complement.
GAGGAGTTAATCGAAGTAACTAACAACTTAGCTAAGGAGGTGAGCTGATGATATTAAGGGAGATTGTTGAGCAGAAGAGAAGAGAGGTTAAGAGAGATAGAAAAGAAGAGTCAATTGAAAGTTTAAAGAATAAAATAGCTAGGTTAGAAGAGACTCGAAATTTCAAAGGTGCTTTAGCAAAGGAGGGGCTTTCTTTAATTGCTGAATTAAAGAAAGCATCCCCATCTAAAGGCTTAATCAGAAAAGATTTTAACCCTGTAGAGATTGCTAAGGAGTATGGGAGTGCTGGAGCTAGGGCTTTATCAGTCCTGACGGATGAAAGTTTCTTCAAGGGGAATTTGGAATATTTGAATTTAGTAAAGAATGAAGTTAATCTTCCTTTGCTGAGAAAGGATTTTATAATCGATCCTTATCAGATATACCAAGCTAGAGCTTATGGTGCTGATGCTATATTGCTTATTGTGGCTATTTTGACACCTGAAGAGTTAAGGGGTTACCTATCCTTGGCTGAAGAGCTAGATTTGGATGTTTTAGTAGAGGTTCATAATCGTAAAGAGTTAGAGGTTGCTTTAGAGGTTGATCCTTCGATAATAGGGATAAATAATAGAAACTTAAAGGTCTTTCAAGTTGATCTAGCAACTACCTTAGGCTTACAGAGATTAATTCCCGATGATAAGATTATTATCAGCGAAAGTGGGATCAGAGATCGAAAGGATATAGAACTTTTTTCTAAGCATCGAATCGATGGGGTATTAGTAGGGGAATCATTAATGAAAAGCTCTAATATTCCTGCCAAGGTTAAAGAGTTGATAGGATGACTAAGGTTAAGATCTGTGGATTAACCAATTTGGGAGATGCTAAGTTAGTAGCAGAGCTAGATGCCAACTTCTTAGGCTTCATATTTGCTCCTAGCCCAAGAAAGATTAACCTAGACGTTTTGAAGGAGATATCTAAGGGCTTGTCCAATAATGTTAAAAAGGTTGGTGTCTTTGCCAACCAAGAAGTTAAAGAGGTAAAAAGAATAGCTTATGAAGGTGAATTAGATTATCTGCAATTTCATGGTGATGAATCGCCAGAGTATTGTCAAAACTTTGATTTACCTATAATCAAAGCCTTTAGGGTAAGAGATGAATCTTATCTAGAGAATCTAAAGAGATATAGGGTTGATAAGTACCTCTTAGATGCCTATCATCCTCAGAAACTAGGTGGAGTAGGAGAGACCTTTAACTGGGAGTTAGCCAAAAAGGCTAAAGATTATGGAGATATAATAATTGCTGGTGGTCTAAATGGAAATAATGTAAAAGAGGTAATCAAAGAACTAAACCCCTTTGGTGTCGATGTAAGTAGCGGTGTTGAAAAAGAAGTAGGGGTTAAGGATGAAGCGAAGGTTAAAGTGTTTATTGAAAAGACTAAAAATAGTGTATGATTTATAATTAAAAGATTAAATTATTTAATTTATAAGTGATAGTATTTATAAAATTAAAGAATAATTAATTAATATTTCAAATTGGGTTTCTATTAGTGCTAATTCATATTCATTAGTGGTGAAAAAAGGGTTTTGATCTTAAGCTGAAGGCTGATAGCTGACAGTTGATGACTAATAAAAGAGGAGATGAGTAGTTATGAGTAAAGGTAAATTTGGTGAGTTTGGTGGAATGTATGCGCCGGAGATATTGGTTCCGGTATTAGAGGAGTTGGCAAAGGCTTATGATAAGTATAAGAATGATGAGGAGTTTCAAGAAGAGTTTAAGTACTATCTAAAGCAGTATGTAGGTAGGGCCAACCCACTTTACTATGCGGAGAGATTAACTAAGAAATTAGGTGGAGCTAAGATATATCTTAAGCGTGAGGATTTAAACCATATGGGTGCTCATAAGATTAACAATGCTTTAGGACAGGTTCTTTTGGCTAAGAGAATGGGTAAAAAGAGGGTTATTGCTGAGACTGGAGCAGGACAACATGGTGTGGCAACGGCAACAGTAGCTTCTATGTTTGGGCTAGAGTGTGATATCTTTATGGGTGCTGAAGATGTTAGAAGACAGGCGCTAAATGTATTTAGAATGAAGCTTTTAGGGGCCAACGTAGTAGCAGTAGAAGAAGGAACGGCTACCCTTACTGATGCAGTAGATGCAGCTTTAAGAAATTGGGTTGAAAGATCAGAGGATACTTTCTATCTGTTGGGATCAGCTGTTGGCCCTCACCCTTATCCTACTATGGTAAGAGATTTCCAGACTGTAATTGGTGAAGAGGCTAGAGAACAGATCTTAGAGGCTGAAGGTAGATTGCCTGATTATTTAGTTGCTTGTGTCGGTGGAGGAAGTAATGCTATAGGTCTATTCTATCCATTTATCGAGGATAAGGATGTGAAGATGGTCGGTGTTGAAGCAGCAGGTCAAGGTGTAGATACTGATAAGCATGCAGCTACTTTTACAAAGGGTAAGAAGGGAATTATCCATGGATATAAGAGTTATGTACTTCAAGATGAAGGTGGTCAGATTATGCCAGTTCACTCTATCTCTGCTGGGTTGGATTATCCAGGCGTTGGCCCGGAGCATAGCCACTTGAAGGATATTGGTAGAGCAAGCTATGAAGCAGTTACTGATGATGAAGCTGTAGAGGCATTTAAATTACTATCTAAGGCTGAAGGAATCATACCAGCTCTAGAGAGCTCTCATGCTATAGCTTATGTAGAGAAGTTGGCCCCTAAGCTTGATAAAGACCAGATTATAGTAATGAATCTATCTGGACGTGGAGATAAGGATGTTTATACAGTAGCAGACAAGATGGGGGTTGAAATTTAATGGGTAGGATTGATTCTGCCTTTAAAAGATTAAAGAGTGAGGGCCAACAAGCCTTCATTCCTTTTTTGATGGCTGGTGATCCAAATCTAGAGATGACAAAGGAGTTAGTATTAGAAGCTCAAAGAAGGGGTGCTGATATAATTGAGCTAGGTATTCCTTATTCTACACCTTTAGCTGACGGGCCAACGATTCAAAGGGCTGCTAAGAGGAGTTTGAAGAACAAGACAAATCTAACTGCAATCTTCTCTCTTGTTGAGGAGCTTAGAGAAGAGACCCAAATCCCTATATTATTGATGGGGTATTATAACCTGATCTTTAGTTATGGTCTTGAGAACTTTGTTAAAGAAGCTGAAAGAGTAGGAGTTGATGGAGTTATTATCCCAGACCTTCCTTTAGGTGAAGATCAAGAGTTAAGAGCTTATAGTAATAATTTAGATATAGTTCTTTTAGTTGCAACTAATACTACTGATAGAAGGCTTAAAGCTGCAGCCCAGAATTCATCAGGATTTATCTATGCCGTATCTACTCCTGGGGTAACAGGGGCAAGAGAGGACTTATCTTTGGAGATAAAGAAGGTTATAGATAAATTAAGAGAATATACTGGCACACCAATAGCCGTAGGATTTGGTATATCCAAGCCTGAACATGTAAAGGATGTACACTCTTTTGCTGATGGTGCAATTGTAGGGAGTGCTATTATTAAGAAAATAGAGGAGAACTTAGCCCTACTTCCTGATAGCGAAGAAGAGTTTATCGCCAAGGTAGGAGAGTTGATTGGAGAGTTAAGTGGAAGGGATAAGGGATAGAGGCACCTTTTTTGAAATTGCACGAAAGGTTTATCTTCTTTTATAAACTATGAGGGCAGATCCCTGTGCCTCCCCTTCATATAGGTCAGATTCCGGATTCCAGTTTTTTAATTTTCTTCGAATAATTTATAGTAAAGTGGATATAATATTGATGATCAGGGTGATAACTTAAGATCTTGCTGGAAAAAACCACAGAGGGGTGGTTTTTTCTTTTTTTATATGGAATAGTCGTAACAAAAGAAGAAGTCTTAATTGTTTAGCTTTTGCAGATTCCCTGTGCGTCAAACTCAAATGATTTAAGGTTTAATAAAGTTCAAGACCAAAAGTATTGGCACAGATTTACACAGATAAGAGCCGATAAAGTGCAGATTGAGGTATAAAATAAAATCCAAAAAAGTTTTAGATCAGATTTAATCAGCTTTGATCAGATTTTATCTGTGTTGAGAATTTTGAATGTATAGTTTTAACTCTTTAGCTCAAATTAGAGCCAGCCCAATTTGTTCTATATGGATTCTCAGTATTAATGTAAATATTATTCAACTATTTGTCCTTGGCTGACACTAGAACTTCCACTAACAATAGTCTCTTGACAATTAAATCAAATAGTGGTATTCTATAATCGACAGATACCCCAAAGGGGTATCAAGCTATTTTGATTTTAAAACTGTAAACTTAAAAAAGTAGGAGGAATTTAAATGAAAAAAGAAGAGTTTGAAGTACAGGGTATGTCTTGTGGTCATTGTAAAGGTGCAGTAGAAAAAGCCTTAAACTCTGCAGATGGAGTTAAAGATGCAAAGGTCGATTTAGAAGCAGCTAAAGTGAAAGTAGAATTTGATGAAAGTAAAACTGATTTAGATAAATTAAAGAATGAAGTAAGAGCAGCAGGCTACGAAGTTAGCTAAATACTTAAGAGGTCACTTCTATATTGATATAGAAGTGACTTTTTTTTATTAATAAAGTGTCAGTGCCAGTGTCTGTGTCCGTTAAAATCTAAGTTCTTGAATTTGCTGACACAGACACTGCACTGACACTGCACTGACACTGCACTGACACTAATAATAAAGCTCTGCTTTATTATTTAATTTTAAATTTAATCGAATTTGTAGTATAATTTCTTTAAGAAGAGATACTAGGTATAAAGGAGGGAAGTTTATGAGTTCGTATAACTCAGAAAAGGAGCAATTAATAAATCGCTTAAAGAGGATTGAGGGTCAAGTTCGTGGTTTACAAAGGATGGTTGATGAGGAGAAGTACTGTGTTGATGTTCTAACACAGATAGCTGCAGTTAGAGGAGCGTTAAATAAGGTTGGGATGAGAATCTTAGAGAAGCATACTCATGGATGTGTAAAGAATGCAGCTACTAAGGATAATGGTGATCAGATAATCGATGAATTGATGGATGTGATTTTTAAATTTAATAAGTAGATTGGAGGGAAATAATGAAACAAGTTGCTGAAGTTACTGCTCTTCTAGATGGAGGAGAAAAAGCTGAAGTTTTGATTAGAAAGCACTCAGCCTGTGGAGATTGTGGAGGGTGTGAAGGTATAAAGGACAGAGATATGATAGTTGATAACCCTCTTAGGGCCAAAGTTGGCAATCAAGTCTATTTGGAGTTGGCAGAGAAGAATATTTTAACTGCAGCGGTGTTAATCTACTTGTTACCCATAGTTGGATTGATAGCAGGATATTTAATTGGAGAGGCATTGGGAGTTGATTCTGAAGGTCTTAAGGCTTTTATGGGCTTTGTTTTATTCTTCTTATCTTTCTTAATTGCAAGATTATATGGTAGAAGTAGAGAAGAAGATTATGAATTTCAAATGATAGAGGTTATAGAATAAATAATAGCTGGAGGTATAGATATGAAATATAAATTAATAGCAATAGATTTAGATGATACATTATTAGCAGAGAAATCAGGTGAATTACAAGTTTCTCAAAGAAATAAAGAAGCGCTAAAAGCTGCTATGGACAAGGGGGTTAAGGTAGTAATATCTACTGGAAGAATGTTTTCGTCTTCTTTACCTTATCTTTTAGATATTGGTTTAAAGGGTGAATCAATAACCTATAACGGAGCTTTGGTTAGGGATATAGAAACTGGGGAAATTATAGAGCATAATCCAGTACCTTTAGGTTATTCTAAAGATATAATAGACTTTGTTAAGAAGAAAGATTTACATATAAATTTTTACATTGACGATATTCTTTATGTAAATAAGATGGAAGAAGAAGCTAAATGTTACGAAAGGCTATCAGGAGTTACTCCAGTTTTAATTAAAGAAGATTTAGAGACTTTTTTAGATATACCTTCTACTAAGATGTTGGTTGTAGAGTTGGATGAAGATAAATCTAAAGAGCTTTTAGCAGAGTTTAAAGAGAACTTTGGTGAGCACCTACATATCACCCCTTCCAAGCCGATCTTTGTTGAGGTGATGGGCAAAGGTGTTTCTAAAGGTAGTACCATAGCTAGGTTGGCCCAGCGTTATGGTATAAAGCAAGAAGAAGTAATTGCAATAGGTGATAGCTCTAATGATTTAGAGATGGTCGAATATGCTGGCTTAGGTGTAGCGGTTGATAATGCTAGAGATTCATTAAAGGAAAAGGCTGATTATATAACTAAGGCTAACTTTGAAGACGGGGTAGCCTACGTGATTGAGAAGTTTATCTTGTAATTAAGTGGTAGGGTAATATGTCAAGAGAAAATTTAAACAAAAATTACCCAGTTAATTGCCTAAAATTAGGCATAGCACACCCATACCCTGTATAAATGGTTAAATTTAACAGAGCTATAGCTAGTTATAACATTACTAAAAATAAGTTATTAAATCTGGGTGTAAACTTAAATAACTTAATTTTAGAGAGATTCTTTATAGACTATTCTCTAAAAGTCTAGAGGTTTTAGGTCTGATAATCACCTCCAGATGAATTGAGGTACTGGGAAGGATCATAAAGCACATTATCGCGCAGCAGAACGAAAATAAGCCGTACTAACTTTCTAGCACTCAAAACTAATGCTCGCTTGTGTTTATGTTTAGTTGACTCTTTGTGCTTTTTAGAATAATAGTCTTTATATTCAGGGCAATAGTTTTTAACTGAATTGGCAGCTTGTATCAAGTAATATCTGAGATATTTATTACCATATTTACTCATACCAGTTTCATCACTTTTGTAGTCATTAGATTGCTTATGATTCCA
>NZ_KI912095.1:455261-487117 GCF_000517025.1 Halonatronum saccharophilum DSM 13868 | reverse complement strand
AGCCCAAAAATCAAGATTAAAAATTAAATATCTTAATAATATTATACGAGGGAGTGATATGATGGAAGATCTAATTAAATCTTTGCCAAAGGTTGAGTTGCACCTTCATTTAGATGGGTCGTTAAGAGTTGGAACAGTATTAGAACTTGCAGAAGATCAGGGAGTAGATTTACCTAGTACTAAGCCCAGAGAATTGAAAAATTACTTGCAAGCTGATAAAGAATGTGAGTCTTTAAAGGTGTATTTAAGTAAATTTAAGATCCCTTTAATGATAATGCAGACCAAAGAAGCTTTATCTAGGGTTGCTTATGAGTTGGTAGAGGATGGAGCAAGGGATAATCTTAAGTATTTAGAAGTTAGATTTGCTCCATTACTCCATACAGAAAAGCTGAGTAAGGAAGAGGTTGTAGAATCAGTATTAGAAGGGCTGAAAAGAGGAGAGAAGGATTACAATATAAAAGCTAATCTGATCCTTTCTGTTATGAGAGATCAAGATCCAAGTAAGAGTATTGAGGTAGCGAAGTTGGCCCTTGAGTATAAATCTAATGGTGTAGTTGCTTTAGATTTAGCTGGTAATGAGGGTGACTATCCTCCACAATTACATAAAGAAGCTTTCAAAATAGCCAAGGAAGGTGGACTACACCGTACAGTACATGCAGGAGAAGCAGCTGGGGCAAACAGTGTTAAAGAAGCCATCAATTCTTTAAGTGCAGAGAGGATTGGGCATGGAGTAAGGATTAGAGAGGATAAAAGAGTTTTAGATTACATAATAAAAAAAGAGATTCCTTTAGAAGTATGCCCTACTAGCAATTTACAAACAAAGGTTGTAGAAGGTATTAAAGAGCATCCTATTAGAGAATATTATAACTTAGGTATTCCTGTTACAGTTAATACTGATAACTTGAGAGTTTCCAATTTGACTTTGAGTGAAGAATATATAAATTTATACAATAATTTCGATTTTGAGTTAAATGACATTTTAAAATTAATAATAAATGGTGTTAATGCAGCATTTATCTCTAATGAGTATAAAGAAGAGTTGAGAAGAGAATTTAAGGGGAAATTTGAAGAGATTCTTAACAATTTTGATCATTAAACTTAAGGTTTCAATAATATATTTTTGGGGTTAAAGATATAATCTTTAATTAGTTTTGAAAAATAACCCTACTTTAATGCAGGATAATAACAATTAGTTTAGAAAAATAATATAGTGAGAGTTAGATTTATCTCTTGAAAATTATAAGTTTTAATTCATAAATAATTAAGGTGTCTTTAGATTTGCAATGAATCAGATTTAGTGTTTATTGTGATTTGATAATAAATTGAAGGAAGGAAGATAGAATATGTTAGATAAAGAATTGAAGGATTTATCAGATGTGGTTCAACTCAAAGTAGATGAAGATAGAGTTTTGTTTTCTGCTACCCATGAAGAGATTGAATATGGTGCTACTACCGATATCTATTTTATTAAGACACGAGAGATATTAAAAGAGTTAGGTTTAGAGAAAACTAAGGTCGTTGCTGAAGTTTTTGCTGGATCTAAAGGGGTATTAGCCGGAGTTGATGAGGCACTAAACCTATTAAGAAAAAAGGATGTTAAGGTTTGGGCTTTAGAAGAAGGAAGTGAGATTGGCAAAAAAGAGGTTGTTATGAGAGTTGAAGGTGATTATAATGATTTTGGTATCTTTGAGACGGCTATCTTAGGAACCTTAGCTAGCTCTAGTGGATGGGCTACGGCAACTAAAGAGTGTAAGGAAGCAGCTGGTGATAAGCCTATGCTTTGTTTTGGTGCACGCCACCTCCATCCTGCAGTAGCTCCAGTGATGGAGAGGGCTGCTTTAATTGGTGGTGCTGATGGAGCTAGCTGTATCCTAGGGGCCAAACTTGGTGGACTAGAGCCTTCAGGGACTGTTCCTCATGCTTTAATTTTGACTGTAGGTGATACTTTAGAAGTTGCTCAAGCTTATCACGACCTTATGCCTGAGGATGAGAAAAGAATTATTTTAGTAGACACCTTTCAAGATGAAGGTGTTGAGGCATTAAGGTTGGCTGAGAACCTGAAACAAAATCTAGATGGAATCCGTTTAGATACAGCTTCAGAAAGAGGTGGAGTAACAGCTGGCTTAGTTAAAGAGGTAAGGGCTAGATTAGATCAAGGTGGTTTTGATTATGTAGATATCTTTGTTTCAGGAGGATTAACACCTGAGAGGATCAAAGAGATGGATGGCTTAGGTGTTAATGGTTTTGGAGTTGGTAGTTATATATCTGGGGCTAAAGCCATAAATATGACTATGGATATTAAAGAGATAGATGGTAAACCTATAGCTAAGAGAGGAAGAATCCCCGGTGTTACGAAAAATGATAGGTTAAAGAGAGTTTTTTAAATCTTTGTTATTAGCTCTTGGTTACTAGCTATTAGCCAGAGGCTAGGAACTAGGAGTCAATTAATCAAATAAAAATAAAGGAAATAAAATTAATTTGTAGAAATAAACTATTTAAGTAGGCTTATCTGTAGTGATTTTTAAAGTTTTTAGCTAAGAACGGATGGCTGATGAATTATGGCTATCTATTGAAAGGTGGCAAAGTATGAAATCCTGGGCTTTGATAAAAAAAAGTTATAAAGAAATCTATCAAAATATATTTTCTATATTATTGATAAGTATGTTCTGGTTCTTTGGAGCAGGGGTATTTTTAATAACTACTCCTCTTTGGATTCAAGCCAATTATTATATCCCAATTATATTAGCTTTTTTCCTTATTGGACCAATAACGGCTGCTTCCTTTTATGTAAGTAATAGAATAGTTAATTATGAAGAATTTAGGATTAGAGATCTCTTCATAGGGATTAAAAAGTACCTGATTAAATCTTCAGTAATAACTTGGCTGATAATACTTCTTTACATAATTGTAGGTGTCAACTTCTACTTTTATTTAAAAGTAGATAATACTTTTTTTAGGTTGTTGGCCCCGTTATTTATATATTTAGCGATTTTTTTAAGTGTTATTGTGTTATACATATTTCCGCTAATGATGGAGTTGGATAAGTTGGGAAAAGCTAGAATCAGGGATATATTTGGGTATGCATTTGTATTTACAGTAAAGAATATACTCTTTACTTTATTGATATTTTTTAATATTTTAGTTTTTGGAACTATCAATATAGTAATAACCTTCGGTCTACCAACTTTATTTATGGGAGGGGTAGCATTGATGGCAAACAATGCAACTTTAAATCTTTTAGTAAAACAAGGTGTTATTGAAGAGGTCAATGGCCCTTATGACTTTAGTTAATTAAAAGTTGATAATTGAAAATTGATAGTTATAAGAGTAAAGATCAAAAAGTTCTTCTCTTTTGATTTTAACTATACACTATAAATTGTAAACTGTAAACTGATCTTAAACGGAGGTGTTTGTCTTGACAAAAGACTATGTAATAGGTGTTGATTTAGGTGGTACTAAAATATTAACTGCAATTGCAGATTTAGAAGGAAATATTTTAGCTAAAGTAAGAAAGGATACAGAAGCAAAAAAGGGTAAAGATGTAGTTATTCAAAGAATAAAGGATACAGTCTATGAAGTTATAAAGGAGATTGATGGAGACCTTTCTGAGGTGAAAGGAGTTGGTTTAGGTGTTCCAGGTCCTTTAAATATCTCAGAAGGTATAATTAAAAGTACTCCTAATCTTGACTTTGATAACCTTAATATAATAGAAGAATTAAGTGATTTAAATCTACCAATCTTTTTAGAGAACGATGCTAATGCAGCAGCTATAGGAGAGAAGTGGTTTGGTGCAGGTAAGGGAGCAGATAATATGCTTTATATTACAGTAAGTACAGGTATTGGTGGAGGTATTATTATAAATAAAGATATTTATCATGGGGTTGGTGATGGAGCTGGAGAGATTGGCCATATAACTTTAATTCCTGATAGTAAGGTTCAATGTGGATGTGGTAATTACGGTTGTTGGGAAGCTTTAGCTTCAGGAACAGCATTAATTCGAATGGGAAGAGAAGCAGTTGAATCAGACTGTGATACGAAGATAGCTCAATTAGTAGATAGCCCCGAGGAAATAGATGGAGCTATTATCGCCCAAGCTTTCAAAGAGGGTGATGAAGTTGCAAAAGAATTGATGAATCAACTAGCAACTTATTTAGGAATTGGTTTGGCAAGTATGATCAATGTGTTTAATCCAGAGAAGATAGTTGTTGGCGGTGGGGTATCTCAATCTTGGGATCTTTTAAAGGATAAGGTTTCTGAAACTATCGACAAAAGAGCAATGTCTTCTTTAGTAGAGGGTGTAGAGGTTGTTACAGCGGATTTAGGAAGTGAAGTCGGTGTAATTGGAGCTTTAGCTGTTGCCTTAACATCTTTGGATCTTTTATAAAATCCAAGTAAGTTAATAACTTAGAAGGGTATTTCTCTTCTGAGTATTAAATAAATAAAATTTATTTAGGAGGGAATCTTTATGGAACCTATTAATTTAGACAAGATTGCTTTTCAAATTACTTTGCACGGAGGAAATTCTAAGGACTTAGCTTATGATGCTTTAAAGGCTGCAAAAGAAGGAGATTTTGATAAAGCTGAAAATTTGTTAGAAGAAGCAGACAAAGAATTTAATGAAGGGCATAAGGTACATTCTAAAGCCTTGCGTAGTGATGATAAGGAGAATAGAATTGTTCCTACCTTACTATTGCTCCATGCTAAAGACCATTTAATGGCTGCAAGATCTGAGATTACTTTAATTAAAGAATTGATTGAATTACACAAAAAAATTGATTAATTAGTGCTTTCTCTAATCCAAAGGTTATGAGGTGAATCTATGAAAAGTATATCTGTTGAAGATATGATAAAAAAATTTGAATTAAAGAAATTAAATAAGGTAGATGTCAATGGAAATATTACAGTAAGTGATATCAAGCGACCTGGGTTGGAGTTAGCAGGATTTTTTGATTACTTTAGTCCAGAAAGGGTTCAAATCTTTGGGACCACGGAGTTGTCATTCCTAAGCGAACTGCCTAAGGAGTTATTGGTTGAAAGATTAAATAAGTTTTTTGGTTATGATCTTCCCTGTTTGATCCTTACTAGAGGGTTAGAACCTATTCAAGAGATGCTTGAATTATCAGAGAAGAATGGGGTGCCTATATTAAGTACTGACTATTCAACGACTAGTTTTATTAGTAGATTAACAAGTTACTTAGAGGAGAGCTTTGCTCCTGAGATAACTAAACATGGAGTCTTAGTCGATGTTTATGGTGTTGGTCTATTGATAATGGGAAGTAGTGGTATTGGAAAAAGTGAGAGTGCTTTAGATTTGGTTAAAAGGGGACATCGTTTGGTAGCTGATGATGCAGTTATTCTCAGAAGGATAATGCGTGATACTTTAGTAGGCCGTTCGCCGGAAATATCAAAGCACCATATGGAACTAAGAGGGCTAGGGATTATAAATGTAAAGACCCTCTTTGGTGCTGGATCTGTTCGCGAAGAGCAGGCAATAGATCTAATTATTAACTTAGAAAAATGGGATAATAAGAAGAACTATGATCGCTTAGGTATTAAGGATGAAGAGGAAGATATATTAGATGTTAATATACCTAAAGCGACTATTCCAGTTAAACCAGGTAGAAACTTAGCTATGGTAATGGAAGTAGCTGCTATGAATCATAGATTGAAGAAAACAGGATATAATGCAGCAGAGGAGTTTACCAAAAAGCTAGAAGATACTTTAAAAGGGGTAAATTAATCTATAATTTATAGTCAAATAAGAGTGATGGGGTGAAAATAAGTGAAGATTAGTGATTTTACAGTTGAGGATATAATAAAGCTTAATAATAAGAAGGAATTAGGTAAGGTAGCAATTGCACTCTCTATGGTTGATGATAAGCATGATGATACAATAGTAAAGGCTTTTATTAATGAAGGTTTTAAAGTTGTTATTACTAGGGCAGGAGGAAAGGGAGAGGCCCTTAAAAATAAGGTTTTAAGAAACACCTTAGGAGCAGCTGTTAAAGGTGGAGTTATTGATGATGGGATACAGGATAGAAGAGTTCTAACTCGTTGTGTTGAGAGAGCTTTAGTTGGACTTAATGGGCCAATGAGTTCAATTTCTGGTGCAGGTATTAAGATCGGTATAGTTAAAGAGGATGCCCATTTAGCTGTAGCTATTCATGGTAAGATAGGAATTCCAGGCTTAGATATTGACCATGAGATCTCAGGTCTTGGTGTACATTACTACGGACTTGTAAATAATTAAGCTATTATTTGTTAATCATCTAGATCATTAGAACTTTTTAGATTTTAAAACCTTAAGCTGATAGCTTATTCTAACCCGGCTTATCCTATATAAGCTGGGGTTTTATTATTTATGGTTGCAAATGCTTTGGTAGTAGATGAGTGGTTTAGGGCTATAGTTTGTATAATCAGGTTTAGAGGTCAAAAGTGGCAAGAGGTTGAGGTTACTCAGTTGTCAGCAGAGGCTAGTAGCTAGTTTTTAGATTCTAGCTAGTGACTGAAAAATGATTTAATAAGCTTTAAAATTGGTTGGCCCGGAATAAAATAAAAATTTTATTAAAAAAAGAAGGTTTTTTTTGTTAATAATGAATTATATCTTATGTGAAAAGAATATGCTAAAAAAAATATATTTTCTTTGTTTTTGGGAAGGAATTTCTAGTTTAATGTTTAATTAGTATATTATAAGCAGTAATAAGATTATAATAATACATAATACTAACCTATATGAACCATAGTGTAACATAAGTAATCAGAGATGAAAATTAAATATAGTAGGGCATAAGACTATAATATGCGATATCCCTGTTCTTTTAGATGAGGAGAGTTTAGATTTTAACTTTCTTTGTATAATTGAGTGGATAATCTTTTTAGATAATAATACCCAGTTTATTAAGTGAGTTTTAATTAATAATCTGGGTTTTTTATTTTGAAAACATTTATCAAAAAATGTTTAATATGGAATATTCAACCCAACTAATAAGTATATTATATTGAAAAAGTGGTTAAATATGGTATAATTATCTTGTGGTGTAATCTTTGTTCTTATCCTTTGGCATAAATTTTGGTCAAAGGTTAAATAAAACACCCTTTTCTTTTATTTTTAGGGTGGAGTGATTTTGATCCTTATTAGGAGGTGATATAGGGCTATAACCCAAAATAGCACTTATCTATAAATCAAAAAAACAAAAATACTTAAGGAGGTATTGGATTTGAAAAAGAAACTTAATATTTTATTAGTAATGACGTTAGTTTTAACTCTTGCGTTGGCTATTCCTGCTTTCGCAGCTTATGATTTTGAAGAAGTAGAGGAAGGTATATATGAGGTGACCTTTACTTTTGATGGTGCTCAAGATGCTAATGCTGTTTATTTGGCAGGTGAGTTTAATGATTGGTCGCCTAACCATCCTGACTGGGAGATGGAATTAATTGATGGTCTTTGGACTTATACTATAGAAGAGATTGAAGAAGGAAATTATATGTATAAGTTCGTTGTTAATGGTAATGATTGGAGAACAGACTGGGATGCTGAAGATTTTGCTGATGATGGCGCAGGTGGACAGAACTCAGTATTAGTTTTAATGGATACTAGATTAGATGGAGAGTTCAAGGTAGGTATAGATTATACTAGCCAATTTGAATACCTTGGTGAAGATGAAGAGTTCAACTTCAATAATGAATTACTATTAGGACTTAGTGGTAGTGCTTTCAGAGAAGTTGAAGAAGGAGAAAGAGAGGAAGTATTAGTATTTAGTTCTGATCTTAAGATAGCTCAAGATATTGGAGATATTGGGTCTGCAGCTAAAGCTACTGAGGCTTCTTTAGATGAATTTTCTCTAGAGAGCTTAAACTTAACTTACTTACATGATTTAGGAAATATTAGCTTACAGGCTAATACTTTTGATAGAACTAACTCTTATGGCCCTTTAGCTTTGATGCATAGTGGTCAAGTTTCTACTAATGATAGTCGTAGAGTTAGAGTTGAGTCTGATAAGTGGTTAGATTTCAACGCTGCTTTAACTGAATATACAGATGATATTACTGATGAAGATTCTAGAAGAGAATATCTTGGATATATTAATGCTCAGAAGACTTTAATGGATGACTCTTTAGATTTAGGAGCTTCTATTAATTATAATCAACTAGTTACTGAAGAGGATGGTATAGAAGAATATCAAGATGTTGCTTTGATTGGTACTGTATTTGGTGAGTATCGTGTAAATGATGGACTTACTGTTAGAGGTCAATATTCTAACGTTCCTGGTTTCCAAGGAGAGTTGTTGAACTTTATCTTAGACGCTGACTGTGAAGATGCAGGTTTAGAGATTGATAATGATCTTATTAAAGCAGTTTATGCAGTAGGTAATTTTGAGGTGAATGGCGATGAATGGTATGATGGAGCTTTTCCAGGTAACAGAATAAAATTAGAATACAATGATGTTACTGAAAGATGGGAGGGTTCTGCTGACCAGGCTGATGAGACTATAGCCATAGGAACTACTTATAAGTTCCATATTGTACCTTATAACAAAGAGGATATAGAAGATGAAGATTGGTTTGATTGGAATGACGATCACGAATTTTCATGGTTTGGTGATCCTAACAATGATGATGAAGACTTTGAGATTGTTGTAGGTGACCCTTATGTTGATATGTTATTTGATATTGATAGCTTTGATAGAACTCACGTTTATATGACAGAACTTGAATACGTTATAGTTGATGAGAGAGCTTCTTTGATGGCGCAGATTGCTACTGGAGATACAGAGATGACAGTTAATAAAGGTGAATTCACTCTAGGAATGAGAGCCTTTGGAGAGGATGCATTCTTATTATTAGCTGATGAAACAATTGAAGATCATGATAATAGAACGGAGTTCTATGCTAGAGGTAATTATTCTTTACTTGAAAACCTAAAGGTCGATGCTGACTTAGTTTATGCTGATGAGTATTCCGACTTAGGTGGAGAAGGAGTAGAGCATAGGGTTGGTTTAGGTGCTGATTGGACAGTTAATAGAGATCTAAATGTTAGAGGAGAGTTCTTATATTTAGATGAGATAGATGAAGATGAGATAGATGAAAAAACTGATGAGGACGGAAATGTTCTTGAAGTTCTTGATAATGGATTTAGAGAAGAAAATCGTAAGTTTAGAGTAGAGATGGATTGGCATAGACCACTTGCTGGTTTAGACTTTGTAAATGCTCATATAGAGTTTGATAATGAAGATGACTTTGATGAAGATAAGAATAAACAAGAGATCTTTGTAGAGACTCAAACTGGATTGGTACCATTTACTGAATTTGTTAAGGTGAATACTACTCAAAGGTTTGACTCTGGAGTTAATGGTTACTATGCAGAGACTTCTTTAGACCTAGCAGTTGACGTTATCGACTATGTGAATGCAGATGTATTCTTTGCACAAGATGACGTTAGTACAGTAGAAATTGATGATGAAGATGTTGAGGCATTTGAAGATGGTACTGCTGTTAAGTACTCTTTAGAAGCAAGGTTCCACAACTTACCATCGGTTGGTGACTATGTAAATCACATTACTCTTGGATTTGAATCTGATGTAGATGGAATTATCGATCATGAGGATTATGATGATGATGATAATGACTGGAAGAGAAAATTCTCTGCTTCTACTATGTTAGAGTTACCAACAGTAGAAGAGTTCCATGGATTAACTATTGAGTTAGAAATGCAAAACATTGAAGATGGTGAAATTGATGAAGTACCAGATGATTTAGATGAAGATGATCAGTACTATGTAGCAGATGGACAAAAATTTGTTGAGTGGTACAGTACGCTTACTTTCTTGACTGGATATGACTTTAGTGAGACTTTTAGAACTAATATCACAGTTAAGTATGATCTAAGCCATGGTGAAATCTCTGAGTATGAAGATGACGCTATCCATATTGCATTAACTAAAGAGCTTAATGACAATTCTGAGTTGAGCGCTTCTTATAACAGAAGAGATGAAGATAATGGTGAAGACTATGTAGAGGTTCTTTATAGCCTTACATTTTAATTAAGTCCTAAATATTAAAATAAGGGGATTCTCCTGAATCCCCTTTTATTAACTGGTTATTTTAAAAATTCGAGGAGGGATTTCGTTGAAGAAGACTTTAGGTTTGATGTTAATCTTAGCATTAGCATTTGCACTAGTTGGTTGCTCTGGAGTTGGAGTTAGTGATGATTATGATACAGGAATAGGAGAAGTTTTAGTAAGCACTCCAGTAGATGTAGATACAGAAGCTGATTTAGAGGATGCTATAATTAAATTAGATGGTGAAGAGCAGGATAAAAATGAAGAAAATGGTTTTCAAGATAATTTACTTGCAGGCGACTATAATCTTGTTGTAGAGAATTATGGTTATGAAAACTATGAAACAAAGTTTACAATTGAACGAACAAAAACTACTACGGTAAATCCTAAGTTAAAAGAGTTAGAAAGAGGGGAAGTTATTTTAACTCTAAAAGGATTATTAGACGAAGGTGCGGAAGAAGTAGAGGCGTTGCCTAGTAGTATCGAGGTTAATGTAACTATAGATGGAGTTGAAACAGTAGAGGCTGTCACTGATAATCAAGGTGAAATAGAGTTGAAGCCTTATGTTGGAGAAAGAAGTATAGCTGTAGCTACAGAAGATTATGGTAGTGGAAGTATTACTATCGATGTTGAGGAAAATGTAGTTAAAGAAGGGGAAGTTGTTTTATCTGCTGGGTTAGATAATGCGATTAGACTTCACTATAAAGCAGCAGAAGATCAAGAAGTGCCAACTATTTGGGCATGGAATGATGATGGATCAGTATATGAAGATATGGGATATAGCTGGCCAGGAGCAGAGATGAAAAGTGTAGGTGGAAACTGGTATTCAGTTACTATTCCAGCAGAAGAATTAGAGTTTATTATTGCTGGAGATACAGATGAACAATTTCAAGATGAAATTTCAGGAGCAGGAGAATACTTCTATGATTCTGAAGCAGAAGAATGGTTAGATAGTGATGAATTTATTAGACTTCACTATAAAGCAGCAGAAGATCAAGAAGTGCCAACTATTTGGGCATGGAATGATGATGGATCAGTATATGAAGATATGGGATATAGCTGGCCAGGAGCAGAGATGAAAAGTGTAGGTGGAAACTGGTATTCAGTTACTATTCCAGCAGAAGAATTAGAGTTTATTATTGCTGGAGATACAGATGAACAATTCCAAGATGAAATTTCAGGAGCAGGAGAATACTTCTATGATTCTGAAGCAGAAGAATGGTTAGATAGTGATGAATTTATTAGACTTCACTATAAAGCAGCAGAAGATCAAGAAGTGCCAACTATTTGGGCATGGAATGATGATGGATCAGTATATGAAGATATGGGATATAGCTGGCCAGGAGCAGAGATGCAAAGTGTAGGTGGAAACTGGTATTCAGTTACCATTCCAGCAGAAGAATTAGAGTTTATTATTGCTGGAGACACAGATGAACAATTCCAAGATGAAATTTCAGGAGCAGGAGAATACTTCTATGATTCTGAAGCAGAAGAATGGTTAGATTAATTTAAACGGTTTTAAGGGCCAACGTTCACGCGTTGGCCTTTTTTAAATGACAAGATTATAATATATAAATAGGAGGAAATAATGCTTAAAATAGCAAAGAATAAATTAATAATAGTAATGATATCTATGTTGGTGCTATTAGTAGTAGGGTGTTCAGATGATTCATCAACTAACACTCCTGATAGAAGCAAAAATTTAATACTAGAGAGCTCAACTATTCAAGATATGCAAGAGGTAGGATTTTGGTTAGATGAAGTAGTGATAACTTTCAATAATAACTTAGAAAATATTGAAGTAGCAGGAATAGAAGGTGCTAAAGGAAGGTTAGATAATAATAAAGCTATAATCTATAATTTAAATTTAGATATGAATAATGAGTATACTTTAAAGTATATAGTTAGAGATGAATATGATAATGAATACAATGATTCAATTAGCTTTATGACAAGTGGAACAAACCAAACTATGATGCAAGCTTTCTATTGGAATATGGCAATAAACAGGAATCAGGCAGATGGTGGTTATTATACAGCCTACGAGGACTATAGAGATTTATATCCAGAAGAAGAAAACCTTTGGCAACTACTAGAGGATAGGGCAGATTATTTTTCTGAAATAGGGATCACCTCTCTATGGCTACCACCTGCTCATAAAGCAGACCATCCTCTTAAAGTTGGTTATGCTACCTATGATATCTGGGACTTAGGGGAGTTCGAGCAAGAAGGGTTTGAAGACTATCCTAATGATTGGAATATAAGGACTAAACATGGAACTAGAGAAGAGCTAGAAGGAGCAATAAGTACTTTAAAGGATAATGGAATAGAAGTATATTATGATGTGGTAATGAATCACCGTATGGGCGGTAACTTACAACAAGTACCTTTAGACGATGATTTCAGTAATGCTTATAGAGTGGAAGGAATTATTGAACTAATAGATGAAGGTAATAGCCAGTGGAAATTTACCTTTGATCCAACTAGGTATGAAGGAGTTCCAAATAATATTAGTGAGGTTCATTTGGTTGGTAATTTTGGCCTACAAGGTAGTGATCTTTGGTGGAACCCAGCTAATAAGGAGTATTTATTAGAAGAAGATAATGGTATTTGGACTGGGATATTTGAAGTCCAGGAAGGGACAGCCTTCAAGTTTATGTATGATGCAGATAATTGGGATGATGAGCAGCATATAGGAGTAGATGGGACTCCTTATGGAGATGATTTTGTAATAGAAAAATTGATTGAAGCAGATCAGGTCTATGCCTATGTAGATTTTAGTGGGCTAAAAGGCCGTGACAATTATTATAGTAGAGCAAAAGATTTTGAATGGGATTGGAAAGCTTTTAATGGTACAGATTACTTCGATGGATTAGGCAATGTTGGTGCAACACTTTTTGAAGGCAAAGAATGGGATGATGCTTATGGAGATCCTTATCTAATGGGGGCAGATGTAGATTATCAAAATCCAAATGTTCAACATGAGCTTAAAGAATGGGGCCAATGGATTATCAATGATATTGATTTTGATGGATTCCGCTTAGATGCTATTAAGCATGTCGATACTCCCTTTGTAAGAGACTGGATTGATTATGTGCAGGATAACTCTGAAAAAGATGTCTTCTATATAGCTGAAGCTTGGGAGAGAGAAGTAGATGGTCTAACAGGTTATTTAGATGCAATAGAAGATCCTCAGATGTATGCTTTTGATTTCCCTCTTCGTGAGGACTTTATGGGTATGTCATATGGAAACTTAGATATGAGAGATCTAGCTTCTGCTGGGCTTGTTAACAGTAGGTATAAAGATCAAGCAGTTACTTTCATTGATAATCATGATACGTATCGAGATGGAGATCCCTATGGGGAAGCTGTAAATAATTTCAAATATCAAGCCTATACCTATATTTTAACTCGTGAGCATGGTTTGCCGACGATATTTTGGAAGGACTATTACCAAGATGATATGAAGGAAGGGATAGATAAACTATTAGAAGTTAGAAGAGACTTTGCTTACGGAAGAGGTTATGAAGTTGATAATAATGATCGTACTACCTACTCATATGTTAGAGAAGGTATTGAAGAGCTGCCTGAGAGTGGTTTGGTGATGATGATTACTAGAAATACTAATGGAAATACTATCACTAAAGAGATAAACTCCAGACAGCCAAACACACTATTTTATGATTATACAGGGAATGTAGAAGAGATAATTGAGACAGATAATAATGGTTATGGAGAGTTCCAAGTACAAGGAAGCGAAGCAGAAGGCTGGTCAGTTTGGGTACCAGTTAATAATTAATAGTTAAAGTCAAGATCAAAGATAAGAGAGTATTTGCTTATATTTACAGGGCCAACGATTTTAAAAATCGTTGGTTCTCTGTTTTTTGAAGGTATTGTGAGAAGACCAAAACCAAAGTCTAAACGCTAACTAAAGACCGACAAGGTCTTGACAAGAGATAAATAATTAAAATTAAAAAAGGTCTAGTCGGTTTTTAGTCAAAGGTTTAGTCTAAGGTGTTGTCTGAGTTAAAGATTTGGGTTTCAAGGTCTTAAAAAGATAAAGATCAAAGTCTTATGCGCAGATTAGATCTGATAAGAGCCGATGAAGTTCCGATTAGAGGATGAAAAATTAAAAAAGTTTAAAGTCATATTTAATATTTGAAGATTTTAACCTAGATTCCCATTATCTATTTTAAAAATATCGATATTATGGTATTATAAGGATAAGAGGTGGTTAACTTGATTAACATAGAAGACAATATAAAAGCTTTAACCGATTACTTCAAAGGTGAGGAGGAGATAGTAGCTGCTTACCTCTTTGGTTCTTATGGGACAGAGTATCAGACTGAGTTAAGTGATATAGATTTTGCAATCTTATTTGAGAAGGATGAAGAGGTCAATTTAATGAGAGAGATGGAGATAATGGCTCAGATCTCTATGATATTAAAGGTGGAGAATGTAGATCTAGTTAATTTAAATAAAGGCCCGATCTACTTGCAGCATGAGATAATAAAAACTGGAAGATTGATCTTTGAAAGAGATGAGGATAAAGTAACTAACTTCATCTATCATATTTTAACCTATTATTATGATGAGAAGATACGATTAGACAAATATTATAAAGAGTATAAGAGAGCATTAAAGGAGGAATATCAAAATGACTAATAGAGTAGTAGATAAGATTAAATTATTAGAAGATAACCTAAGTAAACTTGAAGTATTAAAAGAGATATCCCAAGAGGAGTTCCTCAATGACTTTAGGAATATAGAAGCTGCTAAACACCTACTCCAGACATCAGTTGAGATAATGATAGATATAGCAAATAATATTATTGCTGCTAAGAGGTTGGGCAAGCCAGAGACCAGCGCAGATGGCTTTAGAATTCTTGCTCAAAATGAAATAATCGACAATCAAAACAAGGATAAGTATATATTAATGACTAAATTTAGAAACAGAGTAGTACATATGTATAGTAAGGTAGATGAGAAGGAGATTTATAGTATAATACAGAACAATCTTTTAGATTATAAAGCCTTCATCCAAGAGATATGTAAGTTCTATTAAAAAGTTGCTAATACAAAAAGGAGATAAAGTGATATTAATTATTCTTTAAAGTTAAAGATTTTGAATTTGAGGTTTTAAAAAGGTCAAAATCAAAGATCTTTACGCTGACTAAGTTCAGACAATTGCAGACAAGATCCAGACAAGAGATAAATAATTAAAATTAAAAAAGGTCTAGTCGGATTTCAGTCATTACTTATCTAAGGTCTTGTCACGGCAGATGATTTTTGCATTTGAGGTTTTTAAAAAGAAAAAAGGCTTTAAATCAGATTTAATCAGATCTAATCCTCCTTTATCTGTGCTAATTCTTTGATTTTTAGGTTTTAAGGGTTTTGACTGACGGCAGATAGCAGACAGCTGAAGACTATATACCTTTTAAAACAACTAAAATATGGTATAATAATAAAAGGAGGTGCTACACAAATGAAAAAGTTCAACATAACAGGAACCTGTATTCCTAAAAGACACTATATGGTCGATATTTCAAATAAATTAGATCAAATCGAAAAGTTAGTAGAGGAAGGAAGCTATTTTACAATAAATAGACCAAGACAATATGGCAAGACAACAACAATTTTTATGTTAGAAAAAAGATTGAGTAGGTCTGATTATTTACCAATATTTATTAGCTTTGAAGGAATTGGTGATTTGGCATTTGAAGAAGAGGGTGCTTTTGTCAAATCATTTTTGCGACAGATAAAAAAAGAGGTGAGATTAAAAGAAAAATGGATAGTTGATTTTATAAAAGAATACAATACCATAGAAAGCTTTGATGATCTAGATGAATTTATAGATGATCTAGTAATTAAGGTAGATAAGAAAGTTGTACTAATGATAGATGAGGTTGATAAAAGTAGTAATAATCAACTCTTTCTAAGCTTTTTAGGTATCTTAAGGAATAAATATTTAAGGGCCAACATGGGAAAAGATTATACCTTTCACAGTATAATCCTAGCCGGGGTTCATGATGTTAAGAATCTCAAAGTTAAGTTAAGACCAGATGAAGAGCAAAAGTATAATAGTCCCTGGAATATAGCAGTAAACTTCAATGTAGAGATGTCCTTTAACCCCAAAGAGATAGAGACAATGCTAAGAGAATATAAAGATGGTAAAGGTATAGAGATTGATATACCCCAGGTAGCTCAAAGGATATACTATTATACATCTGGTTACCCTTATTTAGTCAGTAAGGTAGCTAAGGTAATAGATGAGGATATACTGACTGATAAAGAAAAAAGAAATGGGAATTAAAAGATATAGAAAGAGCAGTTAAGAAGATCTTAGAAGAAGATACTGTTAACTTTGAGAGTCTGATTAAAAATCTAGAAAACAATAAGGAACTTTATAGGTTAGTCTATAGAATAATAATAGAAGGTGCTAAGATAAGCTATAATGTATATAATCCTATTATAAATCTAGGTGAGCTATATGGTGTCTTCAAAAATGATAATGGCAGATTAAAGGTTCATAATAGAATCTATGAACAAGCTATATATAACTATCTAATTTCTAAAGTTGAGACAAATTCAAATATTGCTACTTATAATTTTAGAGAAAA
Organism: Halonatronum saccharophilum DSM 13868; assembly: GCF_000517025.1. Classification (GTDB taxonomy): domain Bacteria; phylum Bacillota; class Halanaerobiia; order Halobacteroidales; family Halobacteroidaceae; genus Halonatronum; species Halonatronum saccharophilum. Next base: position 470,439 of record NZ_KI912095.1, on the reverse strand, counting down.
CTTCATTGAAGAAGATGGATATTTAGATCTAAAGAAGGTGCTAAGGAAGTTCCAATTATTTATCAAAGAGCAGTATAGCGACAAGGATCAAGACTTTCTAGAGAGAAATGGGCGTTTAATCTTTCTTGCCTTTCTCAAGCCTATTATCAATGGCAAGGGCTTTGACTTCAAAGAAGTACAGATTTCACAAGAAAAGAGGTTAGATGTTATAGTCACCTATCTCGATAAGAAGTATGTGATAGAGTTAAAGATCTGGCGAGGAGAGAAGTATCATCAGGAAGGCTTAGAGCAGCTATCAGAATATCTTGATATTCAGGGCTTAAAGAAAGGTTATCTATTATGTTTTGATTTTAACAAAGCTAAAAAATATAAAGAAGAGTTGATAAGCAAGAACGAAAAAGAGATCTTTGCAATATGGGTGTGAAGAACAGTTGAGAATTAAGAATTGAAAGTGGATAGGGATTTACTTATATTTACAGGGCCAAGGATACCAAATCCTTGGTTCTTCGTTTTTGGAGGTAGCAAAGATATAAAAATCAAAGTCTTATGCGCAGATTAGATCTGATAAGAGCCGATGAAGACCAAATAAAGAAAAAAATGATAAAATTTCCTTGAGTTAAAGTTTATTTTATGGTATAATTATAATGTAATCATTAAGATGTGCTATAAGTGAAGTTAATTGCATAAGATCATAATTAAAATAATAAAATTAAAAATAAGAACAATAAGTAAGCATACCTATGAAATTCTACAAACCAACCCCGGGATTGGTGTAGAGTAAGGTATGTATTTTTTGGTTTAAGGTAAAAGAATATTAAAAAGGGGTGGACAAATGATTAATTTAAAAAATGTAAATTTTAGAAGTAGGTTAATTTTAGTAGCAGTTTTATTAGCTTTTGCACTTGTATTTGTAGGGTGTTCAAATGATTTGCAGGAAGATGATCTTAATAACAATTTAACTGTAACTAATTCTACTGTGTCAGAGCAAATCTCTTCAGATTTAGATCAAATAATTTTAACTTTTAATAAAGAAATTGCAGAATTTGATATAGCTAGTGGTTTAGAAGATTTTGATATTGAGTTAAATGGCAAAGATGTTGTTATATCTAATCTTCAACTAGAAAATGATCAAGATTATTTGGTTAAATATACAGCAACTGCAACTGATAACTCAGATTTAAGTGGAAAATTACCCTTTAGTACCAACACCAATGAAACTTCTGCAGCAAGTATGTATAGCTCAAATTCAGGCGAAGTAAATAGAACTCTTATGCAGACCTTTTACTGGGAGATGAATGAAGGAGATTATGCTACTCAATACCCAGAAGAATCAGATCTATGGAACCTTCTTGCTAATAGAGCAGGCGAGTTAGCGGAGGTAGGTATTACTTCCTTATGGTTACCACCGGCTAATAAGGCTTTTGGTGGAGGATTTGATGTAGGGTATGGAACTTATGACCTTTGGGATTTAGGAGAGTTTGATCAAAAAGGAACAGTTAGAACCAAGTACGGAACTAGAAATCAGTTAGAAAATGCTATATCAGCATTAGATGGAGCAGGGCTTGAAGTTCTATTTGATGTTGTGTTTAACCACAGAATGGGAGCTGATGAGACTGAATGGGTTCAACTGTCTCAGGACAGTCCTAGTAGACCTGGAGAGTGGATTCAGGCTTATACTAAGTTTAACTTAGCAGGCCGACAAGCACATTATAGTAGAGCTAATGAATGGCAATGGGATAGTGCTAGCTTTACAGGAACTGATTGGGATGCAGCAACACAAAGTGGAGGAAGGTTTTTGTTTGAAGGAAAGACGTGGGCCAACACCTATGAGTGGGATGATGATTACTTAATGGGGGCCAACGTTGATTACTATAATTACGGGCCAAATGGTGAAGCTTATGCCAACACAAGAGTAATAGAAGAGATGATGGAATGGGGAGAATGGATTACTAACGAGATTGGATTTAGTGGCTTTAGAATGGATGCAACAAAGCATATTGATAATAATTTCATTAGAGATTGGATCAACCATATACAAGCGAATACTTCCCACGATGCCTTCTTTGTTGCTGAAGCATGGATAAATGATGTAGATAGCTTGAAGGGGTATATGGATAGTGTAGGTACTTCAAATATGCATGTCTTTGATTTCCCATTAAGAGAGGCTTTTGGAGAGTTAAGAGATGGAAACTTGGATATGAGATGGTTAGGAGGTAGAGGTCTAGTAAATGGTGGGTATGGCTATGACTATCGTGCAGTAACCTTTACTGATAATCATGATACTAGTCGTGATCATAATGACTATGGTGTAACTCCAATTAACAATAGAGCATACCAAGCTTACACTTATATTATGATGCGTGAATTTGGAACGCCAACAATCTTTTGGAAGGACTATTATCAGTTTGGGATGAAAGATGGACTTGATAAGTTGATCGAAGCAAGAAGAGACTTTGCTTATGGTCCAGGATATGAAGTAGACAGCAACGATTATAACACTTATTCTTATGTAAGAGCAGGTAGTGCAGATCGTCCAGGTAGTGGATTGGTAATGATGATTACCCAAGAGACTCATGGTGGAGATATCTACAAATGGGTTAATGCTAGACAACCAAATACCACCTATTATGATTATACAGGAAATGTAGAAGGAACAGTAACTACTAATGACCATGGTTGGGGTGAATTTAGAGTAAGAGGAACTGCAGCTGAAGGTTGGTCGGTATGGGTTCCAGTTCAATAATAATAAATGTTGATCCTTATTGTGATCTGCTTAATCATATTGTAAATTGTAGTTAGTGGATATACAATAAAGATATTTAAAGGGCCAACGATCTCAAGAATCGTTGGCTTTTTATTTTTGAAGGCATTTAAGAACATAGCTAATAGCTTCCTTGATTAGACCTTATAAGAGTATAAAAATAAAATTGAAATTTTTATCCAATTTAAATAAAGGAATATAATTAGAAGTATAGAATTAGTATGATATAACTTTATATAATAGTATAATTAATTTCAAAGGACATTAACCCCAGGAATTGAAATACTCCGAGAAAATGGAACAATATGTAACAGGTTGATTTTAATGGGGATAAAAACAATAAAAATAAGATTATAAGACTATAAGCTATATCTATTAGACGGGCCAACACCCTTTTAATAGATATTTTTTATTGTAAAAAGGAGGATGATAGTTTTTATAATTTTTTTGTTTGTTAGTTAAGGTAAAATTTTTAAATAACTAAGGAGGGTTTGCATTGAAGAAGTTTTATTTATTAATCTTAGTTTTAGTACTTTCTCTTTCATTAATAGGGTGTTCTGGGGATTCTACTGACCCCATTGATGAATTAGAAGAATTTGAGTTTAAGGTGGCAGTAGAGAGTCCAGAGAATAGTTTAGCCACTGGGAAGATTGAGATAGATGATAGTCAATATAAAGGATTTGAAGGAAAATATGAAGAGGGAACAGAGCTTAATATAAAAGCGATAGAAAAGGATTCTATATTCTTGGGGTGGAGGGCTGCAGGTTCTAATGAAGTCACCGACAAGAATAGAGAGATAACTCGTACAATCAACGAAGATACAAAAATGTTCGCACTCTTTGGAGAAATAAGCTTTGAAGAAAGTCGTATAGGAGTTTGGGAAAATAATGAAGTCCAATTACCTACGATTACAGTTACCAATCCTGACGGAAACCAAGAGGAAGTAATGGTTGATTGGGATAGGAAAGATGGATTTGAAGTGGTTGAAGGTAAAGTAACAATTGATGAGAAGGGTAGTTATGAATTTTTTGGTACCCCTAAAGGGTATGATACAGATCAACAGATATCTCTGACTATCGAGGTGCTAGTTGAAGGAGAGATAGGTATAGAGTTAGATTTAAAGCCTTCTCAACCTCCATCAACAATTAGTGGGCAAGCTTATACAAGTAATATTGGTTCTGGTGTAGAGTTGACTTGGGAGGATAATGCTGATTATTACTTGGTATATAGAGGTGATAATCAAGAGAACCGTGCTCCATTATTTAGAAGCCCTATTATAGATTCAACCTTTAAGGATTATACTGCTGAAGTTGATAGAGAGTATTACTATTGGGTCAGAGCTATTGATGAGGGTGGTATGAATAGTAACTTCAGTGAATCTATCAAAGCTAAGGCTGGAGGTTATGATGGTATCAAGCTTCATTATAAAGATACTCAAGCACCTAGAATACATATCTGGGGCGCAACAGATTCTTCATTTAATACTGAGTGGACTAATAGACCACATATGGATGATGCAGGAGATGGATGGTATGTAGCCGAATTTCCTGATGAAGATAGCTTAGGTTTAATCTTTGAGGGAACCTCTGGTCAATCAGGTGATCAACAGGCAACTAAAGGCGATTGGTGGTTTATGGATGGTGAATGGTATCCTTATAACCCAGATTATTATGCTAAACCTGAAATATCAATTAATCTAGATTCGGGAACTTATCCAGCTGGTGTTGAGGTTGTGGTTTCAATAGCTGGAATGAACTTAGAAGGTATAAGAATAAGGGTAGGAAATCAAGTAATTTCTGAAGAGGATAACTATATATTTGCAGTAGGAGATTATATCGCCGAAGGGGAGACCGATGAGCTAGTAGTTGAAGCTAATAATTCAAATGGAGAAGCAATTAAGAGAGTTGAAATTACTAATAGTGAGCCTGAAGCTGACTTTATCATATACTTTATGCCTCCAGTAGATGTAGTGCCAAACATCTATACTTGGGAGCCTGGAGAAGTATTTGGTGGTTGGCCCGGAGCTCCTATGCTTAGTGTAGGTAATGGATGGTATATGGCATATGTGGAAGAAGCCCAAATGGTAGAGTTTAAGTTAAATTGGGATGGAGGCGCGACAGGAGACCTTGAAAGGGAAGCAGGAACCTGGTGGCTCCATAACAGTATCTGGTATGAAGAAGAGCCAGACTTAGATGATATACCAGAGCAACTATGGGAGTTTACCTTTGATCCAACAGAATATGGGTTAAGTGCAGATAATATAACGAATGTACATTTAACAGGAGCAATGAACGGTTGGGATCCTAATAATACTGACTATACATTAGAGAGGCAAGGAGATTTATGGATAGGAATTTTTGATATTCCAGCAGGAACACCATTTAAGTGGATAGTAGATGGTGCTTGGACACCTGGTGGAGCGGGTAATGATTTAATAGTTGAAGAATCTGAAGATGGTGTAAGTGAATTCGTTGAATAGTTAAGGTGAAATAATCTAAAGTGAAAAGGTACATATCGAAGAATGTATCTTTTCACTATCTAAGGATATATAAATCAGTTCTTAAAATTTTATAAATCAATAATAAAAGGAAAGTAGGGATTAAAGTTGCAAAAATTATTTAAAAATAAAAAGCCAATTCTTTTGGCTATAATCTGCTTAACATTGTTGTTGTTTACAGCTTGTAGTAGCAATAAAGGTAATGATCTTATACAAGAGACAACCAATTTAGTTATAGGGATAAATCTAGATGCTAGCTCAAGCCCATCTATTCAGGCAATTAGAGAAGAATTTGAAGTATCAGAAATAAGCGTTACTTTAAAAGATGGTTCAGATCCAATTAAAGAGGTTATCAATATAGAAGATGGTGCTACAGAAGCAAGTGTCCAATTTAATGATATAAAAAAAGGAACTTATGATATAGAGGTTATAGCCAAAGATAAAGATGGCTATAGAGTTTATCAAGGTATTGAAAGGCGTAACATAAGTGGAGATGATAATCTTGTTGTTATTAGACCGAGTGTAGTTCAGTCGGAAGGTTTAGTTATTGACTTTAGAAATATAGATATTTCTACTGTAGAGGGTTCTTTAGAAGAGGGGGAAGCAAAGGTCTTTCTTATTCCATCTATAGATGGAATCGAAGAGGAGATACAGTTAGATTTGGCAAGGACCTCCTTAGAATCGGTTCAAGCCAACAAGTATACTCTAGAGATTGATTTTAATGGGCGAACATTAATCAGTATAGAAAATATAGATGTTATGCCTGGGAGAGTGACCTATGCTACAATTGATCTTGCAACTGAAGAATTAGAGATTAAATATCAAAGGCCAGGGCCAGCAATTTCTGTCAGTCCAGAGATTGAGCGATATATTTCTGAGCTGGATGTCAACCTATATGTTGATGATAGTGCTGTAGTAAGAAGATATACAATTGATGGAACTGATCCACAAGAAAATGGAATTGACTTTGCCTATGGTGATGAAGTCTCCTTTGCTAATGTATCTGTAGGAGAGACTAGGATATTAAATGTGTATGCTGAGGATGAGGCTGGAAATAGCTCTAGAAGAGAGTATAGATTCACAAATGCCTATGAAGAAGAGAATCCAAATGGAACCTCTTTGAAGCTAGGAGGGTTATATACCAAAGATTATAGTATCTTTAGAATTTGGTCTCCTGATTCCAATGATGTAACTGTTGAAGTTAATGGTAAGGAGTATAAATTAGAGAGGATCAATAACTTTGCTGGCTATACTGATATCTATGATGTAAAGGTTGAAGGAGTCCCCCATTTAGCAGAGTATTCCTTTAGAGTTAATGGAACACCAGTAAGAGATCCTTATGGTGTTATGGTTGTCCCAGGTACCAATACCAATATATTAATGGATCCTAGTACAATTCAGCCAGAAGGTGGATGGTTTGCAGAGGGTAACCGTTCTAACCTAAGTTCTACTGGATATGATGCTGGATTTGAAGATAGAACAGATGCTATAATCTACGAGATTCATGTTAGAGATTTTACTTGGGATGAGAATTCAGGTGTTCCAGAAGATAAACGTGGTAAATTTATGGGAATGGTAGAAGAAGGAACAAAAACAGATAAAGGCAGTTCAACTGGAATAGACCACCTAATAGATTTAGGTATAACTCATGTTCACATTATGCCATTCTATGACTTTACTACTGAAATGTATAACTGGGGTTATGATCCTGAGAACTATAATGTACCAGAGGATCAGTATTCTATGACTCCAAAAGATTATGAGAATCGAGTAAGAGAAGTTAAAGAGATGGTAGATAGATTTCATAGAAATGGTCTCAGAGTAATTATGGATGTAACCTATAACCATACCTACAATATGGAGATGTTCCAGCATATAACTGATAAGTATTATACAGATATGGATCTATCTGGAACAGGAAACTCTATTGATACAGGTGTACCAATGGTAAGTAGAATGATCCAGGACTCTTTAGAGTATTGGGCTACTGAATATAATCTAGATGGATTCCGTTTTGACTTAATGGGTATATTCCAATATGAAGAGGTTGATAAGTGGGCAGAAAACCTTCAAGAGAAGGTCGGCGATAGAACAATTCTCCTCTATGGAGAGCCATGGAATGGATATGCACCTAGTTATCCTGGGATGGAAGAAAAGCTAAGGTTAGGAAATATAAATCTCTTAGCAGATAATCATGTGGGTGTCTTTAGTCCTCAATTCAGAGATGCAATTAGAGGCTCAGGAGACCATGTAGGAACTGATGGTACTAAAGGTTATATGTTCAACCATAGAGACCCAGAAGCTATCAGAATTGGTGTTAGAGGTTCTATTCTTCATGAGAGTAACTTAGGTGCAGGAAGATTAGATGATGACTGGGATTCAATGTATGCAGCAAGACCTGAGCAGTCTATCAACTATGTATCTAAGCATGATAACTTGGCCTTATGGGATAAGATCAGATTAGAGTTTGAAGGTACTGATGATTATTTCACTTGGGAAGAGGATAAAGACTATGCTAAGCAGATAAATAAATTTGCTATGGGAATAGTAATGACCTCTCAAGGTATCCCATTTATGCATGGTGGAGATGAGTTCCTAAGAACTAAAATTGATGACTCCAACTTCCCAGATGTCGATCATGTTGTCGATCAAGCAAGAAATACCTACAATCAACCAGAAGGTCGACGTACCAAAAAAGATGTAAATACTATTAGGTGGGAATGGAAAGATCAAAACTCTGATATCTTTGAATATTACAGAGATTTAATTCAGCTGAGAAAGGATAACCCAGGTTATCGTATGAACAGTTGGTATGATGTAAATGATCATATGGAGGTAGAGATTGATGATAGAGTTGTAATCTCTATTATAGATGGAAGTGTAAATGGTGGTTATGATTTAATTACCATTTACAACCCACACCAAGATGAAGATTATGAATATGATTTTCCAGCTGGAGAATGGCGAGAAATATTTAATAGCAATGGTAGCGTTGATAATCAAGTTAGTGAAAAAACTACAGCAGAAAGAACGGCAATTACTGTATTTAGAAGACATTAAAGTTGAGGAATAATAAAAAGTAACAGGTGGGAATATTCTTACCTGTTGCTTTTTATTGCTTATATGGTAAATTCTGAATTCAATATAGATCTGTAATTAAAAGTTATAATATATTACTGTTGATTCTTGCTTTTTCTAAATACTAGGCTAAAATCATAAAGGAAAATTATATTTTCTATAGAATATATAGATTATGAAATTAAAATAAGGGGGGAATAAAATTTGTTTAAATTTAACAAAGCAAAAGTATTGTTTTTAGTATTAATTTTATCATTAACTGTAGTTCTAACAGGTTGTTTTGGTAGCGGTGATCTATTTGTTGTAGATTCTAATTTAGGAGATTACAATTTAAGTAGTGTACCAGAGGATCTAGAAGAGATTACAGTTGGTTTTAGTGAAGATTTACTAGAGGTAGAGGTGGTATTAGAAGAGAATGGAGAACAATTGGAAGGGCTAACAATTGATATTGATGGAAGAGATCTTAGAATTAGTAACTTAGAGTTAAATGAATTTTCTTTATATAATTTAATGGTTAGAGCAAGAGATGAATCTGGAAATGAATTTATTGAAAGAATTGAATTTATTACAGAAGAAAACTTTGTAGTTGAGAATCCTAATGAACTTATGATGCAAGTGTTTTATTGGGAGATGGGCCAAGATCCAGATCGTCCAGAAGAGAGAGATTTGTGGCTATTGTTAGAAGACAAAGCAGAAGAGATAGCTGAAGCAGGATTTACTTCATTGTGGTTGCCACCTGCTAATAAAGCCTTTGGTGGGTTAGAGGATGTAGGTTATGGAACTTATGATCTGTGGGATTTAGGAGAGTTTGACCAACAAAGGGCCAACGATCCAGCGGGAACTATTAGAACAAAGTATGGAACAAAATATGAATTAGAAGGTGCTTTAGCAGCTATTAGTGCTGCTGGGATGGATGCTTATTATGATGTAATATTTAATCATCGTATGGGTGCTGATACAACTGAAAGAGTAAGACTATCTCAAAGTAGTCCTGATAAACCTGGTCAAGAGATTGAAGCTTGGACTTATTTTGATTTAGAAGGCCGTCAAAAGTATTATAGTCGTGCTGATCAGTGGAAATGGGATTGGACAGCTTTTGATGCAGTAGATTGGGATCAGGCAAGTAGAAGTGAGGGAAGATTTATTTTTGAAGGTAAGAGTTGGGATAATACCTATGGTAGTGATTATCTAATGGGATCAGATGTAGATTATAGTAGAGAAGATATCCGCCATGAGATGAATGAGTGGGGAGAATGGATAGTTAATGAGATTGGCTTTGATGGATTCCGTTTAGATGCTATTAAGCATGTCGATTCTGACTTCACAAGAGAGTGGATTGAATATGTACAACAGAATACAGAACAAGATGTAGTCTTTATAGCTGAGGCTTGGGAGAATAGTGATGATTCCTTGGCTGGATACTTAGAACATGTAGGACATTCAGATTTAACAGCCTTTGATTTCCCATTAAGAGAAGCCTTTGCTAATATGAGAGATGGAAGATTAAATCTAAGTGACTTAGAGAATAGAGGGTTAGTTAATAGAGAAGGTTATGAAAATCGTGCTGTTACCTTTGTAGATAACCATGATACAGATAGAGATGGTGATGAGTATGGTGATGCTATTTACTCTCATAAGTATCAAGCCTATACTTATATCTTAATGCATGAAAATGGTATACCAAAGGTATATTGGAAAGACTACTATGTAGAAGATATGAAAGAAGGTCTAGATAAGTTAATAGGGGCTAGAAATAGATTTGCTTATGGTCCTGGTTATGCTGCTGAGAATAATTCAGCTGATAACTTTGCTTATGTAAGAAAGGGAAGTAAAGAGGTTGAAGGTAGTGGATTAGTAATGATGATCAACCAAGGTGGAAGCCGTAGATTTACAGGTGAAAGCTTTGAGGTTACATTCAGTTATGAGCCAGGTGAAGCAGTAGAGAGTGTTTCTTTAGCTGGTGAAATTAATGGTTGGGACCCAAGTGCTACTCCTATGGTAGACGAGAATGGTGATGGAGTATATGAAGTAACAAAAGAATTATCAGCTGGAGAGTATGCTTATAAATTTGTAGTAAATGGTGATCAATGGATTGAACCAGAAGGTGCAGAAAAGTATGTAGGTGATGGGCATGGTGGACAGAATGCTGTTATAGTCTTAGGTGCTGCCGAAGAAGAACAAGAAGTTACTGAAGAGTTTTATACTCAAAAGGTTAACTCTAGTCAGCCTAATACAACCTTTATTGATTATACTGCTAATGTTGAAGGAACTGTAACTACTGATGCAGATGGTTATGGTGAATTTAAGGTAAGGGTTAGTGTAGAGGATGGATGGTCAGTTTGGGTACCAATTAGTTCAAATTAATGAGAATTAGAATATGATTTAAAAAGATAAGGTTCTCACTTTAAATCGAGAACCTTATCTTTTTTTATGAAGGTTGGTTTTTAGAAGCCATTCTAAAGGGATTGAAAGACTTTTGTAGAAGGTATAGTAATAAAGCTATGCTTTATTACTATATAAATCCAAGATAAGGAGAGATTAAATTGTTTAGAAGAAAGTTTAAAGCAATTATAGGTGTTTTAGTTTTGATGTTGGCCCTAAGTGGATGTTTTGGAAGTGGAGATTTGGCTTTAGTTGAATCTAATCTAGGGGAAGATCTATCTAGTGTAGACTATTTAATTGGTGATATTGAATTAAACTTTAATAGTGATCTTGCAAGTGCCGAAATTTCAGTTAGTCAAGGTGATATAGACTTAGAGACTGTTGACCTTGTAGTTGAGGATAGTAGCCTAATAATATCTGGATTAGATTTAGTTCCAGATACTTCTTATCAGATTCTAATTAATTTGCAGGATAATGAAGGTAATGAATTGATAATTAATGAAGAGCTTAAGACAGTAGCTCATCGTTATCCTCAGATTGAAGAGAAGAATGAGACATTATTCCAGACCTTTTACTGGGAGATGAATGAAGGCAAATATGCAGAAAAATATCCAGAAGAAGCAGACCTTTGGAATCTTTTAAGAGATAGAGCAGAGAAATTTGCTGATCTTGGAATTACTGGTCTTTGGCTTCCACCAGCCAATAAGGCTTGGGGTGGATTAGAGGATGTAGGTTATGCTACCTATGATCTTTGGGACTTGGGTGAATTTGATCAGCATGGAACTGTTAGGACCAAATATGGTACTAAAGCAGAATTAGAAGAGGCAATTGATGCTTTACAGGAAGTTGGAGTTGAAGTTTATTATGATTCGGTATTCAATCATAGAATGGGATCAAGCCAGAAGGAAGAGGTGCCTTTAAAGAGGGGTGGTACTATGATGGCTTATACTAAGTTTGACTTTGAAGGTCGCCAAGAGTATTATAGTAGAGCTGATGAATGGCAATGGGATTGGAGAGCCTTTGATGGTGTAGATTGGGATGCAGAGACCGATAGTAAGGTTAGTCCAAGGTTATTTAAAGGTAAGAGTTGGGATGATACCTATGATACTGACTTCTTAATGGGTAATGATATAGACTTTGAAAATGAAGATGTTGTCCATGAGATGAAGGAATGGGGAGATTGGATAGTCAATGATATTGGCTTTGATGGTTTCCGTATTGATGCTATCAAGCATATTAGCTCACCTTTTATGGAAGAGTGGATAGCTCATGTTCAAGAGAATAGTGATAAGGACCTATTCTTTGTGGGAGAGGCTTGGTATGGAGATGTAATGAGCTTAATTTTTTATTTAGGATCTGTAGATATTCCAGAACTTAAGGTCTTTGACTTTCCTCTAAGAGGTGCTTTTGCTAACTTAAGAGATGGTACATTGAATATGAGAACTTTATCTGGAGCTGGATTAGTAAATACTCCAGGCTATGAGGATAGATCTGTAACCTTCCTTGACAACCATGATACAGGAAGAGATCAAGGTAGCTATTCAACACCAATACTTCGTGGTGCTGAACAAGCTTATACCTATATCTTAATGAGAGATAAGGGAGTGCCAATGGCATATTGGAGAGATTATTACCAAAGAGAAATGGGAGAAGATTTAGATAAGTTATTTAAGGCAAGAAAGTACTTTGCTTATGGTCCAGGGCGTGAGGTAGATAATAATGATAGTGATGTTTACTCTTATGTAAGAGAAGGACTAGAGGATAAGCCAGGAACTGGTTTAGTAATGATGATCTCTATTGGTCAAGATGGAGAATTTACTACTAAGAGAATCAATTCTGGTCAACCTAATACCTTATATTATGACTATACAGGTAATGTAAAAGAAACCGTTAGAACTGATGCTGATGGTTATGGTGACTTCAAGGTAGTAAATACCTACGAAGAAGGATGGTCAGTCTGGGTACCGGTTGTTGATTAAGGGATAGTTGACAATTGATAATCATAACCCTTTAAAATCTTAATGACAAATGCAATGGGGTAGAGCAAGAAGTGTCGAGTTAAAAAAAGAAAAGGTAACTCTGCCCACGGAGAGTCTTGTTCTTTAGACTCGTAGGGCACCTTTAAGATTGAGATCGCACGGAGAGTCTTGTTCTTTAGACTCGTAGGGCAGGTCCCCGTGCCTGCCCTTTATATATATCAGAGGGTATTGAGGATTTAGGGCTTCTGGGTTGATTAGATCTGATAAGAGCACAAGAATAAAAAAGATTTAGTCAGGGCAAGTCAAAGGTTTAGTCGAAGGTGTTGTCATAGTTAAGGGTTTTTAATTTAGTCTTTAGCTTATGGCTCGAGGTTCAAGACTCAAAAATAGAAAAATATACTATTTAATAAGCAGGATTAATAGAATACTAAGAGAAGATTAATAAATAATTAGTCTTCTCTTTTTATGTTTTTATAAAAGTATCTTTCCTTAAGAAGATTAGGATAGGTTTAGTTTTATTAGTCTGTAACAGCTCAGATGAATTGAAAAGCAGAAAGTTAATATTAAAAAAGCCTTTGATCTAAATTCGAGTTGATTAGTGAGAGATTAAAAAAAGGAGGTCATTATGAAAAGAAATAAGACATTGATGCAGGCTTTTTATTGGGAGATGAAAGAAGGGGAGTATAAAGAAAATTTTCCAGAAGAAGATAACTTATGGAGGTTGCTAAAAAAACAAGCAGGAGAACTTGCTAAGATAGGGATTACAGAGTTGTGGATTCCACCGGCAAATAAGGGACATGCAGGGGTCTATGATGTGGGTTATGGGAGTTATGATCTTTGGGATTTAGGAGAGTTTGAGCAGAAGGGTACCAGAAGAACCAAGTATGGGAGTAGAGAAGAGTTAGAAGAGGCAGTAGAGGTATTACATAATGTAGGTATTAGAGTCTATTATGATGCAGTTATGAATCATATGATGGGGGCTGATGAGTTAGAGGTAGTCCCTTTAGATGAATCTAGTCTTAGCAATCCAGGTGGAGAAGCAGAGGTATGGACCAAATTTAATTACCCTGGACGTAAAGGTAAGTATGATTCTTTTAGCTGGAACTGGGAGCATTTTAATGGTACTGATTGGACAGAGAATCTTGGTGGAGGCCTTTATCTCTTTAAAGATAAAGAATGGGATAATACCTATTGCTGGGAGGATGACTATCTGATGGGGGTAGATTATGATTATCTAAACCCAGAGGTTCAAAAGCAGATGAAAAAATGGGGTAAGTGGATTATTAACCAGATCGGTTTTGATGGATTCAGGTTGGATGCAGTTAGACATATAGATGTAAACTTTATGAATGGGTGGATAGAAGAGTTGCAATTTGATACAGAAAAAGAAGTCACCTTTATAGGGGAAGCCTGGTTTGAAGACTTAGATGAGATAAGAGGATATCTAAGGGTACTTGATAATCTTCAAATGAAGGTGTTTGACTTTCCTTTAAGGAGTGCCTTTAAAAGCTTGAGAGATGGAAACTTAGATATGAGGTGGCTTGGTGGTGAGGGCTTAGTCAACCAACAAGGGTATGAGGATAGGGCTGTGACCTTTGTTGATAACCATGATACAGATCGCGATAGTGGGGGATATGGTATCAATTCAATTTATAATCGTAAATATCAGGCCTATACCTATATCTTAACAAGAGAGCATGGCCTTCCAACAGTCTTTTGGAAGGACTATTATCAGTATGGAATGAAAGAAGGGTTAGATAAGTTGATTGAAGTAAGAAGAGACTTTGCCTATGGAAAGGGGTATGAGAGTTATAGTAATGACTTCAATACCTATTCTTATGTAAGAGAGGGAGTTGAAGAGATAGAAGGAAGTGGTCTGGTGATGATGATTACCCAAGATAATTCTGGTGGGATAATAGAGAAGAGAATAGACTCAAAGAAGCCTAATAGCAGATTCTATGATTATACAGGTAATGTAGAAGGTATAGTAGAGACTGATGCAGAAGGTTATGGAGAGTTTAAGATTAGAGGGAATGAGAGTAAAGGTTGGTCGGTTTGGGTTCCGGTTAATTAAAAAAGAAAATCAACATAGTCATATAGTTGAATCTACAGGTATAATGAAAATAAACGATACATACCAAAGTTCAACAAATGACTCAATAACCTTAAAAAAACAAATTAAGGAGTCAAAAGTTATTGAGGTAACTACAATATGGAAATTTAACATTTTTTTGGTCAACTGTATTTAAATATTTTATTAAAATTGTTGAGTGTCTTGGAATTTTGTGCTATTATATATATAGTAGAGTTAATTTGTTATTATTTAAAAAAGTGGGTATACGATTAACAAATAAAAACTATGATATTTAACTTGAAGTCAATAAGAATATATAATTAAGATGATTTCAGTTTTTTGTCTCCAAGATATTAATATAGGTCCAGATGCTTTTTTTATTATATTTTAAATTTTGTTTGATTAGT
>NZ_KI912095.1:425157-455161 GCF_000517025.1 Halonatronum saccharophilum DSM 13868 | reverse complement strand
TTAATCAATAAGTATATAATATATATAAGAATAGGATACTCAGCACAATATATATTGTGCTGAGTATCCTATTCTATTTTATGTTAATAATTTGTTTTTTTACAAGTGGTAGCAACTAATAGATAGATATCGATATCTATCTATTAGTTCAATGGAAAGTCTTGAACTTTTTAATTCAGTCTACGAACTTTTAAAACCAACAGGTTTCCCTAATAAAAACTAATTTCTGAAAACATATAATTAAATCAAAGGTTTAGTCAGAGTTAGGTGCTGTGATTAAAAAAGCTAGTGATATTATTTTTTCTATAAGCTAAGAAAGAATAAAATTATATTAATAAGATTATATGAGGAGGGGTAATTAATGAATAAGAAGTTAATTTTTTCAGTTTTAATTATATTAAGCCTAGTCTTTACAGGTTGTAGTAGTGATGATAATAACCTTGCTGACTTGGCAGATACAGAGTTGAGTGATTTATTTATCAAGGTTAATTATGGTACAGATGTTGGTATACAGGCAATTTCAGAGGTTGAGGTAAATAATATAGAACTTAAGTTGTTTAAAGAAGATGGTGGATGGGATAAGGTCAACTCTGACACCATTGAGATTACTGATAATAGTATTGATTCAGCAGGTGGGTTCTCTAATCTTAGTGCAGGGAATTATAAAGTTGAAGTTGATGCAATAGAGCTTATAGGTGATGATAAATTTCTAGTATTTTCAGGAGAGGAAAAAATAACTACCACTGGTCAAGATAAGACTATTAATATTGATTTAGAGCCAGAAAATGGTGATTTGAAGATGAATCTTAATCTGGCAGAATGGGAAGATGCTAGTGAGTTAGAGATTACTTTAAGCCATCCCCTTCCTACTATAGATGATACTATTCTTATAATCGAGAATTTAGAAGAAGATATCATAATAAAAGAATTGAACCCTAGAAAGTATGATATTTCTATAGTTATAAGGGATAGTGAAGGTAGGGATTTAGCTACATCTAGTATTAATGATGTTGCAGTCTTACCAGGCAGACAGGGAGAGAAAGCAAATCAAAGAGAGTTTATATTAATAGATATTGATAGTGTAGCAAGTCAGATAGGAATTAATGGTGATAAAAAGATGGAGCTACCAGGTATAGGAGAGGATAATAACGAAGCAGCCTATACAGTTCAAGTAATAGATCAGTTTGGAGATGCTATAGAAGGAAAGAGTGTAACCTGGTCAGTTGAAGGTGATCCTAGTGGAGTTAGTATAGAAGATGGTATATTAACTGTCAGCCATACTGCTAGTGCTGGAAGTGTTACAATCAGAGGAGAGGCAGATGGAGTAATAGGCAGCTATGAGGTGGAGATAGTTTACGCTGAGGAAGTATTAAATAATATAAAAATAATATCTGGCTCTGAGAGTATAACAATCCCTAATCCAGAAGATTATCCAGAGGTAAGAGATTATGAAGGTCAGATAATGGATCAATATGGAAGGATTATGGAAGGCGAGAGTATAATCTGGTCATTAAAAGAAGGTGTGGCTGGAGTAAGCATAGAAGGTAATCAACTAACGGTAACAGATGGTGTCGAAGCAGATAATGTAACAATAGTAGCAACTGCAAATAGCAATGAAGATATATCGGTAGAGATGGTAGTTACATTGAACCCGCCAGAATTTGTAGCAGAGGTAACCTCTATAGAGATAGAAGGGCCAACGGATATAGAGATACCAGTAGATACTAATAAAACTATAGAATATACCGCTACAATAAAAGATCAAAATGGTAGTAAAATGGAGGGCGAAGAGGTAATATGGAGCTTAAAGGGTGTTCCAGCAGATGTAACTATAGATGAAGCAACAGGGGTAGTGACAGTTCCAAATGGCCTTTTAGAAACAAACTTTACAATAAAGACAACATCTAAGAGCGAGGAAGATATAAGTAGAACCAAAGAGGTCAATCTTATATATGGAGAGTCAGAGTTAACTGAGATAATAATTAGTGGTGAAGAAGAGCTAGTATTACCTGTAGAAAGTTCTGTAACTGAAGTGTATGAAGCAGAACTAAGAGATCAATATGGAAACTTAATGGAAGTAGATGTAAGCTGGTCAATAGAAGGTGAAGCTATTGAAGGAGTAAGTATAGCTGGTGAAGGTGTATTAACTATAACTTCAACTGCTAATATAGGAGATATTACTATTAAGGCAGAAACAGAAACAAAGAGTGAGATTAAAGTTGTAAATATTGATTATGCCGATTCAATTCCAACGGAAATAGGGATAATGTCTGGTGCAGATACAATCACCATTCCTCCTGAAACAGAGGAAGTTAAAGAACCATATAGTGCCGAACTAAAAGACCAGTATGGAAATGAGATGAATGGTATGAACTGGTCAATAGAAGATGAAGCTAGTGGGATAAGCATAGATAATAAAGGAAAATTAAAAGTAGAGAGTATTGCTGAAGCTGGAAGCATAACGATAGTAGCTACTGCAGATGGTGATGCAGAACTTAAAGCTAGCAAGTCAGTGCAGTTATTAGAGGGTGATGGAGATTTAGCAATAGACTTTGATTGGGAGTTACCACCAGAAGCACCAAAGGATTTAAGTTTTGCAAGAGAAGCAGAACAGATAACTTTAACTTGGGCAGATGGTGTTGAGGATTATCCAGAGGGATATATAGTAGGTCATGCAATTTATAGAAGCATTAATGAGGAGCCAGAAGAGAGAATTGATCAAATAGAAAGTACAGAGACTGAATATGTCGATTCAGATATAGAAATTTCTAGTCACTACGAATACCGAGTAGCAGCCTATAATCAAGCGGGTTATCGCAGTGCTAAAAGTGAAGTGATTAGATCAGTTGGAGGCGTAGAATGGGCCAACTTACAATGGCCTGGGGAAATGAGTATTGAAGAGTGTGCAAGCATAGATGTCTTTGCTCGAGTATTTGAGCCAGGTGTGACTGGTGATGGTGAGCCTGACAACATTAGAGTTTGGATTGGTGTAAATGATGCGGATATAGATCCATCACAATGGGATGAAGGTGTATGGAAAGAAGCAGATTATAGTGCTGATGTTGGAGCCTTTGGAGATAACGCCGAATATCTACTCAGTATAGGTTCTAATTTACCTATAGGTGAGTATTATTATGCAAGCCGTATACAGTTAGCTGATGGTCCATTTGTCTATGGTGGATTTGAGGATGGTTTCTGGGATGGGGATAACAATGTTTCTGGAGTATTGAACATCACCCCAATACTAGTAACAGAAGTAAATATAGTAGAAGATGATCAGAGTATAGAAGTTGGAGAAGAATTCCAATTGAATGCAATAATAGAGCCTGGTAATGCAACAGATCAGGGTGTAAGCTGGAGTTCAGATGATGAAGAGATAGCAACGGTAAGTGATGAGGGAGTAGTAACTGCTCAAGGTGAAGGAAGTGCAACAATTAAAGTAACTACCGATGATGGAGGATATACAGATACGATAGAGATTACAGTAGATCCTATCTCAGTTAAGGAAGTAAGTATAGTGGAAGAAGATCAAAGTATAGAGGAAAAAGAGACAATCCAACTTAATATAGAAATAGACCCAGCAGATGCAGCCAATAAAGTTGTAAACTGGAGTTCATCTAATGAGGAAATAGCCACAGTAAGTGGGGATGGACTAGTAACTGGTGTGAAAGCAGGAGTTGCAATAATTACAGTAACTACAGATGATGGTGGGCATACAGATACAATAGAGATTACAGTAGAAGAGGTAGCAGTAACAGGGGTAGAGATAGATCAAGGTCCCCAGAGTATAAGAGAGGGAGAAGAACTTCCACTTAGTGCAACAATAGCACCTTGGAATGCCACAGATCAAGGTGTAAGCTGGAGTTCATCAGATCAGGGTGTAGCAACAGTAAGTGATGAGGGAGTAGTAAGTGGATTATCAGTAGGAGAAGCAATAATTGAAGTAACTACCGATGATGGAGAGCATACAGATAGTATTGTGATTATAGTAGATCCAATAGAGGTAACAAGTGTAAGTATAAACCTAGGAAGTCAAAGCATAAATGAAGGGGAAGAGGTTCAGCTTAGTGCAACAGTAGAGCCAGATAATGCAACAGATCAAGATGTAAGCTGGAGTTCAGACAATGAAGGTGTAGCAACTGTAAGTGATGAGGGAGTAGTAACTGGAGTATCAGTAGGAGAAGCAACAATTACAGTAACTACTGATGATGGTGGATTAACTGATAGTATAGAGGTCAATGTCGCTGAGGATGTGGTAAGGGTAACTGGGGTAAGTATAGAGGAAGATGATCAGAGCATAAAAGAGGGAGAAGAGGTGCAACTTACTACAACAGTGGAGCCTGAAGATGCAACAAATGACGGCGTAAGCTGGAGCTCAGATGATGAAAATATAGCAACTGTAGATAGTAATGGTCTTGTAAGTGGGGTATCAGTAGGAGAAGCAACAATTACAGTAACTACCGATGATGGTAATTATCACGCTTCTATAGTGATTACAGTAGATCCAATAGAAGTAACAGGAGTGAGTATAGATCAAGAAGATCAAAGTATAGAAGATGGCACAACAACCCATCTTACTGTAACAATAGAGCCTGATAATGCAACAGATAAGAGTGTAAGCTGGAGCTCATCTGATGAAGGTATAGCTATAGTAGATCAAGATGGATTAGTAACTGCTCAAGGTGAAGGAACTGCAATAATTACAGTAACTACCGATGATGGTGGGCATACAGATACAATAGAGATTACAGTAACTCCTATAGCAGTAACAGGGGTAGAGATAGCTCAAGAACCTCAGAGTATAAGAGAGGGAGAAGAAATTTCACTTAGTGCAACAATAGAGCCTGCAGATGCTGCTAATCAGGACCTAAGCTGGAGTTCAGAGAATGAAGATATAGCAACGGTAAGTGATGAGGGAGTAGTAACTGGATTATCAGTAGGAAATGCAACAATTAAAGTAACTACAGATGATGGAGGGCATACAGATAGTATTATGATTACAGTAGATCCAGTAGAGGTAACAGAAGTAAGTATAGATCAGGAAGATCAAACTATAAAGGCGGGACGGGAAGTTCAGCTTAGTGCAACAGTAGAGCCTGAAAATGCTACAAATAAAGAGGTGATCTGGAGTTCAGTTGATCCTCAAATAGCGACAGTAAGTGAGAATGGACTGGTAACAGGTGTAGCAGTAGGAAACACAGAAATTACAGTAACTAATGCTGATGGAGGATTTACAGATAGTATAGTAGTTACTGTAGAACCGTTAACAGTAGATTGGGCCAACCTACAGTGGCCTGGAGAGGCAACAATTGCTGAGGGTAACAGTGTAGAAGTTTTTGCTCAAGTATATGAAGGTGGATTAACAGAAAGTGGAAATCCAGGAGATAGTATAAAAGCCTGGATTGGTGTTAATGCTGAAAATACAGACCCTGCAACTTGGGATGAAAATGCTTGGACAGAAGCTGATTATAATTCTGATCAAGGTAATAATGCTGAATATATGGCAGGGATTGGAGCAGACTTAGCTCCAGGGACTTATTACTATGTAAGTCGAGTACAGCTAGATAATGGTTCTTATGTCTATGGTGGAACTGGTGGTTTATGGGAAGAAGATTCAGCTGTTCTTAATGTTTATCCTGGTATTACAGTTAATATACCTGATGGTTATGGTGAAGCAGAAACTGTGCATTATTGGGAAGGCCAGCCTGGAAACCAGGGATCTGACTGGAATAATAGACCTGAATTAGTTGAGACTGAGGATAGTTGGAAAGGATATACCATAGAGGGTGTTAATTCATTAAAATTTAAGTTTGTATCAGATGATGAAAGTAGGGAAACACCAGATTTTGATGCAACTAATCCTGGAGTTTGGTATGTTCATCATAATGGTCAGAGTTGGCAAGTGACGCAAACAAAACCTTCGTTATGATAAACTATTAAAAAAGGTATCATAACTTAGATGACCAAAATCAAATTTGGTAATTAAACAATGAAAGGGGTCTGGGGTCGGTCTAAGTCAAAAGTAAGAGATTCCAGATTCCTTTAAAACCTAGACAAGTGAAAGCATAAAAAATAAGAGAGGTGAGGTTTTGTGCAGAAGATAATCAATTCTAAAAGATTAAAACTCTTTCTACTTGCAGCATTAACTTTAATTTTATTATTAGGCTGTAGCAGTAACTCAGTTGAAGAACTTTCAACCGAAGAAACGGGCCAACTTAAGGTTAATCTCAACCTAGATACATTAAGAGATCGGGGGATTATAGCCCAAAATATACTTGATGGGATTGAAGTAGACAAGATTGAAGTTGAGATTAGTAATGGAGGTTATAGTGATAGTGAAGTAATAACTGACCTTGATGAAGAAATTGAATTAGCTTTTAATACAATTCCAGCAGGGAGCTATACTGTTTCAGCGAAAGGAATTGAAAGTAATGATGAAAATGAATATGTGATTTATAAAGCTAATAAAGAAATAAGTATAGAAGCCAATGCAACAACAGAAGCAGAGCTTGGTTTAAAGATTAATACGGCTACTCTAACAGTAGTTTTTCCTGATATAGAAGAGTATCGCGACTCAGAACAAACAACAAGATTAATTTTAGATAAGTTTTTAAAGGATAGCATAGAAGAAACTTTTGCGGAAGATGATGGTGAAGAGTGGAGAGTTGAAATTCCTGAACTGCAAGCTGAAAGATGGGATCTTAAGATTAAAGTCGAAGATAATATCATAGCAAGTCAGGAAGAGTATGAATTCTTACCAGGTAGGGAATACCATCTCTTTGCTGAGGTTGAGGGAGATAATCTTATTTTAGAAGATGCTATAGATTTAGATTTATCTTATCCGGATATTTCAGAGGTAGAGGTCAATCAAACTTTGATGCAGACCTTCTATTGGGAGATGAATGAAAATGTTGTAACAGAAGAAAGTACTGAAATAAATTATGCAGATGACTATCCTGAAGAGGCAAACCTTTGGAACCTTCTTGCAGATAGAGCAGGTGAGCTTTCTGATGTAGGTATCACTTCTTTGTGGTTACCTCCAGCTAGCAAGGCTTTTGCTAATAATATCGGAGATGGTCGAGAGGTACCAGCTGATGTGGGTTATGGTGTCTATGACCTTTGGGACTTAGGTGAATTTGATCAAAAGGATACAGTAAGAACCAAGTATGGTACTAAAGATGAGCTGGAAGGTGCTCTATCAGCTATTCATGATGCTGGGATGGAAGCTTACTTTGATATAGTCTTTAATCATAGGATGGGTGCAGATTATATAGAAAATGTTAATACTCAAGGACATGGAGAGATAGAAGCTTGGACAGGATTTGATTTTGAGGGGAGAAATACGTATTATACACAAGATAAATGGGATAATCTATGGCATGACTTTAAGTGGAATCAAAATGAATATGGAGTCTTTACTGCTGTAGATTGGGATGCTAGAGGAGAAGCAGAAGGAGTATTTTTGTTTGAGCATAAACAATGGGGTAATGTTACCCATCAAGATGATTATTTGATGGGGGCCAACGTCGATTATTATAGTGGTGATTGGAAGAATGAAAAGGTAATTGATGAGATGAAGGCTTGGGGAGAATGGATAATCAATGATATAGGTTTTGATGGATTTAGAATGGATGCTACTGCCCATATCGATAATCGCTTTATCAGTGAATGGGTAAAGCATGTTCAAGATAATACTGATAAGGATGTATTCTTCGTTGCCGAAGCTTGGATTCCTGATGTTGCAGGCTACCTTCAAGATGTTGATGAGGCTGGATCTGGTCAACTTGATTACTTTAGAGCTTTTGATTTTGGTCTAAGAGATACCTTTGGTCAGTTAAGAGATGGTGATCTTGATTTAAGAAATTTAAATAATGCTGGATTAAGTGGAGTTGGATATGGTCATAGATCCGTTACTTTCTTAGATAATCATGATACTAATCGTGATGAGCCAAATGATTATAATCAAACTCCAATCAATAACCGTGCCAATCAAGCCTATACTTATATCTTAACTAGAAAACATTCAATTCCAACTATTTTTTGGAAGGACTACTATCAGTATGGAATGAAAGACACTTTAGATAAGTTAATCAGTGCTCGTAGGAACTTTGCTTATGGTGAAGCATATGAGTATGGTGGCAATACTGAAGGCGTTTATGTTTATACTAGGGCAGGGCTAGATGAAGTAGAAGGAACTGGACTAGTAATGCTTATCTCCGATTATGAAGATGGAAGTCAAGCAATTATGGATGGTGTATATTCTGGAAGGCCTAATACTATCTATATTGATTATACTGGCAATGTGGATGGAATAGTTGAAACTGATAATAATGGTTATGGTGATTTTAAAGTAAATCCAGATAGCTGGTCAGTTTGGGTTCCAGTTCATTGGAATGAATGGTAAGTAACACTTTGTGCTATTGGTAGTTTCTAAAGTAATTACTTTTAGAAACTACCAAAAAACAATAGACTGTTAATGTACTAAAAATAGAAAATAATTCAGGAGGAATAATATGTTGAAAAATAAAAGTTATTTATTAATTGTTTCATTATTATTTACTTTATTAATAAGCTCTAGTGTTGGTGAGGCAAGTTATTCAATAGATGATGTTAGTTTTTATGGAGGACTTAACTACAATACTTATAGTATTTCTGATGACTTAGCAGATTTAGAGGCAGAGAGTGATGATTTAAGTTCTGGGGGAGGTTTCTATTTAGGAAGTAGATATTTGCTAACTAAAGATTCAGCACCTCAATTCTTTTATGATAACTTAGATTGGGCTTTAGATAATTTGGCTTTAGGGTTAGAGATTGAGAGGATGAGTCTTGAGGCAGGAAATACAGATGCATCTAATACTGGTTTTCTAGCTACATCTAGTTATAGACTTTCTAATAGTATAGATCAATTACCAGATCAACTATTTTTAAATTTTGGATTAGGTCTGTATAGAGGTAGATTAGATTCTAATAATAATATTGAAATTGAAACTAGTAATACAAGACTTGGATTTAAGACAGGGATAGAAGGTAGAATTAATTTAGCTGACCTTGGTTATTTAATCGATGTTGAAAAGCAGTGGAATGAAGATATTGGTTTCGGCTTAAAGATGGGATATCGTTTTGCTAGACCAATAGCAGATGTTGATTTCAGTGGGCTTGAATTTGCTATTCAAAGTGAGTATTCTTTTTAATATTAAATAGGAGGGGATGAACTTGAATAAATTTAAAAGTTTTATAACGGTACTTATTGTTTTAACAATAGCAATTGGATTGATAGGGTGTTCTGATGGCACTAGTATAGAAGATGTTAGAGAAGAAGCACTTGCTTTAAGGGTTTTAGTTGGAGAAGATGGTGGAGGAAGAATTAATATTGATGGTCAAGATGAAGGAATATCTTTTGAAAGTGAATATAGTCTTGGAAGAGAAGTTGAGTTAGAGGCTGTAGCAGATGAAGACTATCAATTTGAAGGCTGGAAATCCAATGTTGACGGAGATATTGTTGAAGGTATGGAAGAAAAGATAACTATAACTATGGATGAGGAGAAGACCTTTATTGCGGTATTTGTAGTTGAAGATGCAGATGATAGTAGATACACAGTAATATTTAAGGATTATGATGATAATGTATTAAAGGCAGAAGAAGTAGAGTATGGAAGTAATGCAACAGCACCAGCAGAGCCAACAAGAGAAGGGTATGAGTTCACAGGTTGGGATGTAGACTTTACAAATGTAACAGAAGATTTAACAGTAAGAGCTCAGTATGAAATAAATATTTACACAGTAAGATTTGAAGATTATGATGGAACAGAATTAAAGACAGAAGAAGTAGATCACGGAAGTAATGCAACAGCACCGGAATCTCCAGAAAGAGAAGGATATGAGTTCACAGGATGGGATGTAGACTTCACAAATGTTACTGATGATATAATAGTAACAGCTTTATATGTTGATGAAGATGCAACAACATATAAAGTAACTTTTAAAGATTATAATGGAGATGAAATAGCAGAACGTATAGTAGAAAAAGGAAGTGATGCATCAGCACCAGAATCTCCAGAAAGAGAAGGATATGAGTTCACAGGTTGGGATGTAGAGTTCACAAATGTAACAGAAGATTTAACAGTAAGAGCTCAGTATGAAATAAATATTTACACAGTAAGATTTGAAGATTATGATGGAACAGATTTAAAGACAGAAGAGGTCGAGTATGGAAGTAATGGAACAGCACCAGAATCTCCAGAAAGAGAAGGGTATAAGTTCACAGGTTGGGATGTTGACTTTACAGATGTGACTGAGGATATAATAGTTACTGCTCAGTATGAGGCAGCTCCAGAAGAAGGCGATTTAACTGTAGGAATTACGATCCCTTTTGTTGAAGAAGTTACTGAATTATCTGTAAGTGTTGATGAGAATAGTAATTATGTAACAGTAACTTGGGAGCATAGCAGCGATGATATAGTAGGATATTATGTCTATCGTAGTTCCGATTATGATGTAGATAATGCTGAGAGAGTTTCAGGGTTTATAAATGAGGAAAACTTTACAGATCAATCAGGAGAAGCAGGAGACTATTACTGGATAATTGCTTATAATCAAGATGGTTATTCTAGTGGATTAGTTGGTGGTGTAGAAGCTAAATAAATTGAGAGAATATTAAAATATTTAAAAGCAGTGATGAGTAAAAGGTAAATAATAATCATAAAGTTAAGTAATGTTATTTCAAGTCTAAACAGTTACTTATCACTAGCTATTAATCAATATTCGGAAGGGAGTGCTAAAATGTTTAAAAGAAGTTTTAGAAAAAATAAGGTTATCTTAGCAATCCTATTGGTTGGATTAATGGTGCTAATAGGTTGTAGTAGCGATAATTCTGAGATAGTTGATAGATCAGCTCACGGGTTGAAAGTAGCGTTAGATATTCCAAGTCAGCTTTTAGCTGATGTTAGTTTAGCGAGTATTGAAGATCATATGACTATTACAGAAGCAGAAGTAGAGTTATATAAAGGGGATAATCTAGTTGAGAGTAAGACGTTAGATGATCCTTTAAAAAATAATGATATAGTATTTTCAGAGGTAGAAGTAGGTGAAATATATGCGGTAAAAGCATATTTGAAAGGTAATATTAGAGATGAATCTGAAGTCGTAATCTTATATCAAGGTGAGGCTACTAGTTCAGAAGTTGAATCAGATAGTATAATTAATGTAGAAGTAGAGTTAAAACCGATATTAGCAAAAAGTTTGACGGTAGAAGAGATTACTATTGAAGATAAAACAGTTAAAACTGTTGAATTAAAGAATTTAGGTACAGGAAATTCAGCAAAAAAGAATTATGAAGAGGATATTGTCTTTGAAAATGGAGTAGGTGATTTAGAGTTAATCCCTGCTCGTTGGGATTTAATTATAACTTTGGAGGAAGATAATGAGCAGATAATAAGAGAAGTTTTATTATTACCAAATGAAGAGAAATTAATTGCTATAAGACCTAAAACTTTAGATGATATAGACAGGAATCAGACGATGATGCAAGCATTTTATTGGAATATGGCAATTGATGAAGCAAAACATTTAGGAGGAGATGAAGATAATTATACATTTTATGATCCTGCTCAGCCTTATGCCACAAATTATCCTCATGAAGTGGATTTGTGGAACTATATCGAAGAAAGTGCAGAACGATATAGTGAGTTAGGATTTACAGGATTTTGGTTGGCTCCACCTGGGAAAGCAGCTATTGATGAAGGTGAGGATTTCTATCGAGTTGGTTATGCTTCCTATGATCCATGGGACTTAGGAGAATTTAGTCAAAATTCTCTTGATGAAAGCGGTCGAACTAAGTATGGAACTAAAGATGAATTGGTTGCGGCCATTGTAGCTTTAAATGAACATAGTATTGAGGCTTATTACGATATTGTAATGAACCAAAGGCTCGGTGGACGTCCAGAGGTAGCACCAGTTCAGGCGGATTTAGGAGCAACACCATTAGAAGGTGGAGCTTGGTATTCGACTGAGTTGGATGAAGGAACAGAGTTTATTATTTCACTGCGAGAAAATGGAGATAACAATGAGTTCTTTGGTGAAATAGAGAATGTTGGATGGTATTTTGTAGAAATTCCAGCTAACTATAATAGAGTGATATTTAGTAATGATGGTGCTGAGCAAACAGAGAATTTAATTATAGGTGAAGATGAAAATGATGATTGGTATTCTGAAGTTAATGAGGATAAAATCACCGTTTATTATACTAACCCTAACGATTGGGGAACTATAAATGTTCATACTTGGGAAGAAGGAGTAGAAGAGCAAACTACTGAATGGCCAGGATTAGAAATGGAATCTGCTGCTAATGAGCAATTTATTGCAGTAGAAGAGAATGAAGTTTGGATAGATTTAAACGCTGAAGATGGAGATGCAAGGTGGGTATATAATGAAGGAGATAATAGTAAATTTAAAATAATTAATATGCAGACTGAAAAACCAGAAGACGCTGATGAGTTAGGAGAGGTATCTGAAGGTAAGTTTAGAGTGAATATTAGGGTTTGGGATTCTAATGTTAGTAATTTAAGAGTTGGTTTTGATAGTGATGGATGGAACTGGAGAGGTGTAGGTGGCTTAGCGTATTATGAAGCTGTGGCCTTGACTGATTTTAGTGATTTAGAAGGGCGAAACAAATATTATAATGCAGATTTTGAATGGAATTGGCAAAAGTTTAATGTAATTGACTATTGTGATGTTAGAGGAGGAATAGACCCTGTATTGTTATTTGGGAAAGAATACAATGATACGATGGGTCAAGACTTCTTATTAGGAAGCAATATCGATTATGCAAATAATCAAAATACTTGGCAAGAGTACAAAGACCTTGCTACTTGGTTGGTTGAGGATATTGGCTTTGATGGATTTAGAATTGATGCAATTAAGCATATTCATACACCATTTATGCAATCCTGGATGGAGCATGTGCAAGAGATAGATCATCGAGATTTATTCTTGGTAGGAGAAGACTTCACCGGACTAGATGGTTTAAGAGCTACCCTAGATGGTATGGATGAAGATAGGAGTAGAGGTTTAACCTTATTTGACTTCCAATTATTCTTTGATTTCCAAGGTTTAGGTGCAATGAATATGGCTGACTTAGCTTCAGCAGGGTTAGTAAATCAAGAAGGTTATAAAGATAGGGCTGTTACCTTTGTGAGTAACCATGATACAGAGCGAGATAATTATGATATAGCTCGTGTTACTAATTATAAATATCAAGCATATACCTATATCTTAACTAGAGAATATGGTGTTCCAACAGTATTTTGGAAAGACTATTATCAATATGGAATGCAAGATGGACTTGATAAGCTTTTAGAAGCTAGAAGAGACTATGCTTATGGTGAATCATGGGAACACCCTGATGCTAATGATAGTGGTGTTTACACTTATACAAGGCTTGGTTTAGATTATATAGAGGGGACAGGTTTAGTTATGTTGATTTCTAATTCTAATGCCCAAGGAGATATGCAAGAAAGGACACTTTACTCTGGCCGTCCAAATGTCACTTATGAAGATATAACAGGAAACGTTGATGGATCAGTAACTACTAATGGTGATGGTTATGGTGAGTTTAAGGTCCAAGGAAGTGAATATAATGGTTGGTCAGTTTGGGTGCCAACAGAGTGGGATGTTTGGCAGTAATGTATTATTACTTTAATATTAGGCAAATGAAAGTTTTAACTTATTAGTTTTATACCTTAGTAATGAGTGGGAGTGTTAAGTTAATTGCTTTTCACTCATTACTATACTTATGAAAAGTAAGCAGTCTAAAATATGATATTAGATTGATGTCTATAAATACGGAAAAAGGAGTGATAAAATGTTCAGGAAGAAGAGAACTTTTTTAGCAATTTTGTTGGTTGCAACCTTCATAATGGTAGGATGTAGTAGCAATCAATCTTATGTAGCTGATGATTCAGCTTATGGCTTGAAAGTAGAATTAGATATACCAAGTAAATTGTTAGCAGATGTTAGTGCATCATCTCTTGCAGACAATATAACTATTACAAAAGCAGAGATTGGATTATACAAAGATGACCAGAGTATTGAAAGTAAGAACTTACAAAACCCATTAGAAGAGAATCAAATTGGATTTAGCGGGGTAGAAGTAGGTGAAAGTTATGAAGTAAGAGTAAATTTAAAGGGAAGTCTTAGAGGTCAAGATGAAGTTGAAATATTATATAGAGGGGAAGAAACTACTCAAGAAATTGCAGCAGATAGTATGACTAGTGTAGAAGTAGAGGTTAAAGCATTACCAGCTAAAAGCTTAACGGTAGTAGAGGTTATTGCAGATGAAGAGATAGCTCAGATTAGATTAGAACATCCGGTCAAAGGGAGTTTATCTAAAGATTATGAAGAAGGAGTTAGGTTTGAAGATGGTGAAGGTGGAGTAGAATTGACTCCTTCACGCTGGGATTTAATTGTAGAATTAGAAGGAGATCATAGTAATTACAAAGACTTCATTTTATTATTGCCAACAGAAGAAAAAGAAATTAGTATAAATATTGATACAGAAGAAGAAGGGGGGGAACCAGGTGTAGGTATTAACATTACTACTCATATCTCTCCAAATGCTCCAAGAGGTTTATCAGTAGATAAAGATGGTAATTTAATTTGGGATGAAGTTGAGAATGCAACTGCTTATAGAGTATATAAGAGTGAAACAGCAGCTTCAGATGATGTAGAATTAGTAGATACAGTTAGTGAAAATCAGTTTGTAGGTTTGGATGAAGAAAAAGAATATTACTATTGGATCAGAGCTTGGACTAATGATGGTTATTCAAGTGCATTAAGCTCTCCTTACTTTACTGGTGGAGGTGGCTTTGATTTAGGTGCTGATCCAGCAGAGAAGATAAATCTTTCTGTAATAGAAGAAATGGATTGGGGTGATTTGCACAACTCTATAGGTGGAATCAATGAAACGATTATGCAAGCCTTTTATTGGGGAATGAATAGAGATTTGTCACCTGATGATCCTGATACAAGAAGTGACTTCTTTGGTGATGAGCATATTAGTGTTAATTTTAAAACTGATTATCCAGAGGAAGGAAACCTTTGGCAATTATTTGCTGAGCGAGCTGATGACTTTGCAGAGGCAGGTTTTACTGCTTTATGGTTCCCTCCAGCTCATAAGGGTTGGAGTGGGTTAGGAGGAACTACTGCAGCAGATGATGTAGGTTATGGAGTTTATGACAAATGGGATTTAGGAGAGTTTGACCAAGAAGGTAGCATTAGAACCAAATATGGTACTAGATCTGAATTGGAGAATGCTATAGAAGCCTTAAGGGATGCTGGAGTAAAATCTTATTATGATGTAGTCTTTAATCAGCGCTTTAGTGGCGCTATTAAAGAGATAGAATTAGATAAAGATAGCCCTGATAGAGCTGGTGAAACTGTTGAAACTTATGTTGATTTAGGTGTGCAAAAAGGTAGAAAAGCTAATTATACTGAAGGTGCGTGGGGGGATTTATGGCATGACTTTATCTGGGATGAGCGTGCCTTTACTGCAGGTGATACAATTATAATTGACTATGATGAAGATGGCAATCCAATACATGAACATGGTCATTATATGTTCAGTGCTGATGAAGATTTCCATGGTACAGATGATAGAACTTGGGGAGATATTTTCCAACCGTCTTATTTTCATATGTCAGATTATTTGATGGGATTGAATGTTGATTTCTATAATTATCCAGACTGGGATTACCAAAATCCTAAGAAGAATCCTGTATCTGATGAGCTTAAAGCGTGGGGAGAATGGATCGTTAATGATATTGGTTTTGATGGATTTAGAATGGATGTTATTTATCGTTTAGATAGTAAATTTGTACATGATTGGATTCATCATGTACAACAATCAACAGAGAGAGATATCTTCTTTGTTGGAGAAACCGGTTTTTCTAGGAGAGATGATTTGGTTGGTTATCTAGAGTATATTGACCAAAGAGGTGCTCAAGAGCAAGGTGAATTAGAAAATTATGATGATTTGGTTCATAGTGTTCGTTCAATTGACTACTCCTTTAGAAGGGGAAGTATGACTGAGATGGGAACAAATTTGGGCCAAGGTAGTGATTTTGATATGCAAAGGTTACATGAAAGTTGGAGTGATGCTTTAGTAAATCATCCTGATGTGAATATGAGAAGGCGTGCGACCCCTTATTTAGATAATCATGATACAAGCAGGGCCAACGTCTTTACTCACCATAATGATTTTGATCCTAACACAAATGAACATTCTATTCGTCGATTCAATAATCAGCTTTATGCTTATATTCTAACTAGAGCTTATGGTGAGCCGATAGTCTTTTGGAAGGACTACTATCAATTTGGAATGCAAGAAGAGTTAGATAAGATGCTTAGAGCTAGAAAGTACTTTGCTTATGGATTACCTTGGGAGCATCCTGAGGCTAATGATCAGGGAGTTTATACTTATAGTCGTTTAGGTGTGAATGAAGTTCCAGGAACTGGTTTAGTCTTATTGCTGTCTAATTATGATATGCCAGGAGAGGCGAGTAAAGAGCTATTTTCTGGTAGGGCCAATACTACCTATATTGACTATACAGGTAATGTAGAAGGAACAGTAACGACTGATGAAAATGGTATGGGAGTCTTTAGAGTTCGTGGCGAAGAAGATAGAGGCTGGTCAATCTGGGTTCCAATTGGTTGGGATGGAGATTGGGCAGATTTAGCTAGATAATAGAGTTAGATAGTTTAGAAGAATTAATAAAGAGGGGGGCTTTTAATTAAAAGCCCCCCTCTTTTTAATTAAATTGTGAAATTATATAGTAATAAATCGTAGCTTTAGTACTGGTGATGAGTAATCAGTAATGAGTAATGGGTAAAACCTTAAAAAAACAGAAACTCCTTTGTTACCTAAGGCTTATAAGAGGTTTTGAGATTTTGACTTTACTCATTACTATTCACTCATTACTCATTACTAGTGGCACGAAAGTGACGCTTTATTACTATTAAGCTTTAAGTCAATTTCTTTCATATTCTCCCTATTCCACTCATAGAAATAGTTAAGAGAAATTTTAAAAGGAGCTGTTTCTATGAGAAGATTAACCTATATATCTTTAATCCTTATCTTAATGCTAGCGATCTCTATGGTGGCTAGTGGAGAGGAGGGGATCATCTTTGAAATGAGAGATCCTGTGGGAGATGAGTATGGGCCAGGTAGTTATACTTATCCTAAAAGTGAACAGTTTGCTCCTTATGAAGGACTATTTGATTTAGTTCATTATAAGGTTGAGGAGGATGGAGATAATTATAACTTTTATTTTAAGTTTGTAGAGATAACCAATCCTTGGCACGCCCCTTATGGCTTTAGCCATCAATTAATCCAAGTCTATATCGACAATGATGAAGGTGGAAGCTTAGAGACTTTTAAACCTGGGGCCAACGTCCGTTTTGAAAAATCTCACCCTTGGAATAAGCTAATTAAGCTAACAGGTTGGACTTTAGAGGTCTTTGACTATCGAGATGATGTGAAAGCCAATAAAAGATTAACGGAGAATAAGGTTGAGGTTTTAGCAGAGGGGAAAACGATCAAAGTTAGTATACCTAGGGCCAAATTAGGTGATCTGGAGAAAGCTAAGTATTATGTTTTAATAGGTTCTTTAGATGGTTTTGCTTATGATAACTATCGTGAGGTAGTCCAAGAAGCCCAAGGGTGGAAGTTTGGCGGTAATAATAACCCAGATATAATGCCCCATGTAATAGATATCTTAGTTCCTCAAGGTATGGATCAGAAGGATATTCTAGGGAGTTATAATTTAGAGACTGGTGAGTTTGCTACCTTAAGGGCTGTTGGCCCAGAACTTGGCTTACATTGGAAATTCATTATCATTTTTGGATTTTTGGCCCTTTTAGTAGCTAGTTTAATTGGTGCTGTAGTAAAATTTTTATTCAAAAATTTTGATAATTAAAAGGGAGTTTCATTGTATAATTAAGGTTAATATAGAATATGCAAGTTATAATATAGCTGCTGAATTATTATAAAATTAGATTACTAGCTAAATTTTAATAAAATTCAACTTAGAAACTAAAAACCATCCTACCAAGTATTAATACTTGGTAGGATGGTTTTTAAATATAATAAAATAACTTATAATTTAAAAGGTGCTTTGATTTTAATTGAGGTGATTTTATGCTATAATATGTTTAATATGGATTGAAAAGGGGAGATTAAAAGTATGAGAGTAGGAGAAGATAAGATTTTGGATGGAAGAGGAGTAGCTAAAAAGATAGAGGTAGAGATTAGTAAAAAGGTTGATGAGTTAAAGGAAAAGAATGTAGTTCCAGGTTTGACAGTGATTTTAGTTGGGGATAATCCAGCTTCTCAAGTTTATGTATCCTATAAGGAGAAAGCTTGTAATAGGGTTGGAATAAATTCTAGTCTCATTAGAATGGCAAAGGATACCAGTCAAGCTGAATTATTATCAGAGGTCAAAAGGTTAAATAATAATGATAGTGTAGATGGAATTTTAGTCCAACTACCTTTACCAGATCAAATTGATGAAGAAGAGATATTAAAAGCTATCGATCCAGCTAAGGATGTTGATGGTTTTCACCCTGTTAATGTAGGTGATTTAGTAGTTAAAGGGACTAATTTAGCACCCTGTACACCTAAAGGGATAATGGAATTGTTAAGTAGATATGATGTTGATTTAGAAGGGAAGGAAGCTGTAGTAGTTGGCAGGAGTAATATTGTTGGTAAGCCTATGTTCCATATGCTTTTAGATAATAATGCTACAGTTACAGTGTGTCACAGTAGAACTAAGGATCTAAAATACCATACTAAAAGAGCGGATATTTTGGTAGCAGCTGTAGGAAGACCTAATTTTATAAGCGGTGATATGGTTAAAGAGGGTGCTATTGTTATAGATGTAGGTATTAATCGTAGTGATGATGGATTGGTTGGAGATGTAGAGTTTGAGGGAGCTAAGAAGAGAGCTGCGGCAATTACTCCAGTTCCTGGTGGTGTTGGCCCGATGACAATTGCTACCTTGCTAATGAATACCTTGGAAGCTTGTGAGGAAAGAAGGGGATAGGATGTTTGGTAATAAAAGCTCGAAAGAAAATATCTGGTCGGTTAGTGGGCTTACAGATTATCTAAAGAAGTTATTAGAAGATGACCCACAATTAAGTCCAGTTATTCTTAAAGGTGAAATTTCAAACTTTCACCATCATTCTTCTGGGCATATGTACTTTACTTTAAAAGATAAAAAAACTCAATTAAAGGCAGTTATGTTTAGAGGGTATAATCAAAGGTTAGACTTTACACCTGAAGAAGGAATGTCAGTAATTGCACAAGGGAAGGTAAGTATCTATCCGGCAAGAGGAGAGTATCAAATTTATATACATAGTATGGAACCAGATGGTATAGGGAGTTTACACCTTGCTTATGAGCAGTTAAAGGAGCGTTTGGAGAAGGAGGGTTTGTTTAAAGAGGAGTTTAAAAAACCTATACCTAAGATTCCAGCTAAGGTAGGAGTGGTAACTTCCGCTACAGGTGCAGCCTTAAGGGATATTATTAGTGTTGCAAAAAGGCGTTTTTCCAATTTATCTTTGTTGATTGCACCTAGTCAAGTTCAAGGTAAAGGTGCTGGAGATAATCTGGTTAAAGGAATAGAAATTTTAAATGAAAGTGATGTAGATGTTATTATTATTGGTCGTGGTGGAGGGTCTATTGAGGATCTATGGGCTTTTAATAAGGAGAAGGTAGCAAGGGCCATCTTTGAGTCTAAGATTCCTGTTATCTCAGCTGTAGGTCATGAGACTGATCTTACAATAGTTGATTTTGTGGCAGATCTTAGGGCTCCTACTCCATCAGCAGCAGCTGAATTAGTAGCATCTAATCGTGAAGAGGTGAAAAGGTATCTTGATCGGTTAGAAAATAATCTTTATACATCAATTGATAATCGGATCACTAGGTATAAAGATCTGTTGGCCCGTCTTCAAGATAATAGAGCTTTTGTTTTGCTTAGAGATAAGATAAGGGATTATATACAAGAAGTCGATGAATTATCAATTTCACTAGAGAGGAATTTTAAATTAGGGTTAGAGAGGCGAAAAGAGAGGCTAGAAGGGATAGTAGGTAAGTTAAACTCCTTATCACCTCTAAATACTTTGGCAAGGGGGTATGCTCTTGCTAGAGATGGATCTGGGAAGAGCATAGCTTCTATTAATGGGATTAAAGAGAAAGAAGAGGTTAATCTATTATTAAAAGATGGAGAAATTATTTGTAGAGTGGAAAAAATCATAGAAAGTTAGCTTGCTTTTAAGCAAGCTAAGCTTTCCATTTATAACGGTATTCTTTCTTTAATTGAATGAAAAAGTAAATTTTATCTTTTATAATTTTTAGTAGAAACAGATGTTTTTTAGGGTTAAGCTATATAATATGCAGATTTTTTAGAATTGTTATCGATAAATCAGACTAATATAAATATAAAAACGACTATTGTAAAAACAACTTATATATGTTATCATAAAGAGGATAATTAAATATCTTTCGGATGATTATTACAGGAGATAGGGTCAACATGGCTCTGCCGAAGGGGCAAATCTATGGTTGTCCGACCATAGGTGAAACTCTCAGGTCTGTTACTGTAATAGGACGAAACTCTGGAGAGACTCGTAAAGAGCGCCGAAGGAGTAACCTAATTATTTTTAATTAGGGTAATCTCTCAGGTAAAAGGACAGGGTGAAGGACAGGTATAATTAAAAATTAAGAGTTAAAAATTAAGAATTATTAAGGATTCAAAATTATTTTGAGTTCAATTCTTAACCTTTTATTCTTAATTGTAGTCTATTTATATTAAAGTTTACTTTAATAAAGTAGCTAATATATAAATCTAGTAGCCACTTTTACTAGGGGCTTCCTGTCTTTCTCCAGAGTTTAAACCTAAGGGTTTAGACTTTTTTATTTTATTAAAGAAACTATGGATAGTCTTAATTGTGTTGTCTGTAAGTTTCTAAAAGCTTTAAGCTGATTGCGAATGGCTGATATCTAAAACATAACAAGGAGGAAGTTTAGATGATGGAGTTTATTGAAGCAATTAATAGTATTTTATGGGGACCAGTAATGTTATTTTTCTTACTGGGAACTGGTGTATTATTTACTTTTAAGTTGAGGTTTTTGCAGTTTAGAAAGTTAAAGCAGGTTTTTAAAGCAACTTTTAAAAGAGGTAATAAAGAAGAAGCAGATAAAGATGGTATGAGTTCTTTTCAGGCCCTTACCACGGCAGTGGCAGCTCAGGTTGGAACTGGTAACTTAGCTGGTGTAGCAACAGCTGTAGCTGCTGGTGGTCCTGGTGCAGTATTTTGGATGTGGATAAGTGGTATATTTGGTATGGCCACTATCTTTGCCGAGGCTGTGTTGGCCCAGCTTTATACAGAAAGAGTTGATGGAGAGGTAACTGGTGGTGCAGCTTATTATATCAAAAAGGGTCTTGGAAATAACTTTTTAGCTGGATTTTTCGCTGTAAGTATAGTTCTTGCCTTAGGTTTTATGGGGAATATGGTTCAATCAAATTCAATAGCTCAGGCTGTTGATAGTGCTTTTGGAATTCCTAATTATATAACTGGAATTGTAATAGCAGTTTTGGTAGGTATGATAGTTATAGGTGGAATCAAGAGGATAGCTAAGTTTACTGTAAATGTAGTTCCTATTATGGCGATTTTATATATTATAGGTAGTTTTGTGATTGTTCTTTTAAATATTAAAGAGGTTATTCCGGCATTACAGATGATAATTCAAGGTGCTTTCAACCCTCAATCTGTAGCAGGTGGTGTCTTAGGTGTTGGAGTGAAGGAAGCTTTCCGTTATGGTACTGCAAGGGGTCTATTCTCTAATGAAGCAGGTATGGGTTCTACACCTCATGCTCATGCAGTGGCTAAGGTTAAGCATCCATCACAGCAGGGTTTGGTGGCTATTATGGGTGTAATTTTTGATACAGGTATTGTATGTACATTAACTGCTTTAGTTATAATTATGACAGGGGCTTTCCAAAGTGGTTTAACTGGTATAGCGTTAACTCAGGCTGGATTTATTAGTGGTTTTGGTCAATTTGGTAGTACTTTTATCGCTATCTGTATGTTCTTCTTTGCTTTATCGACTATTATCAGTTGGTATTTCTTTGGTGAAGCTAATATTAAATACTTATTTGGTAAGAAAGGAATTAAGGTTTATCAAATATTAGTTTTAATTTTTATAGTTGTTGGAACTACTATGAAGGTAGAGGTAGTTTGGGAGTTAGCTGATACATTTAATGGTTTAATGGTTATTCCAAACTTAATTGCCCTATTAGGTATGACTTCATTGGTTGTTAAGGTTTTAAATGATTATGAAGATAACTTTGAACAAGGATTAGAATCTGAATTTGAGAAAAAGTAGGGATTAGCTATTAGCCTTTAGCAAAGAGTTTAATAAAAATTATCGAGAAGCTATCAGAAAAAGTATTGCATACAAAACCTCTATAGAAAAATAGTAAAAAATCTAATCTTATTCTTGATAGGTGTTCCAAGGGATTGATTTTATGATTTAGAGGTCTTGGATTAGCTGGTGGCTGATAGCTGATAGCTGATAGCGGTATATAAATTTATCTGAAGGTTGCCTAAGGGCAACCTTTTTGTTATTATAAAGAGAGGCATATAATCGAATTAAGTTGTTAAAAATAGAAATAATAGGGAATAATAAATTTAATCTTCAATTAATTTAAAGGTTTTTAACTATTAAATATCACCTATAACGCTAGGCAGGTAATAAGAGTTTAATCTAGAAATATGTATATAACGTATTTTTTAACTAGTAATGAGTAATGAGTTATGAGTAAGTTCAAAAACCTAAGATCTCTTATTAAGGTTCAGTTAATAAAAGGGTTTCTAGTTTTTTAAGGTTTTGCTCATTACCCTTTACTGATTACTCATCACTAGTAATAAAGCTACAGCTTTATTACTACATAATGTTAACTATTAGAAGGTTACATAATATTGCTAAGGGGGAAGTTTCTATGGATAAAGAACTATCTTTTGAGGAGGCTTTAAAGGGGTTAGAGGAGGTTGTTGAAAGTTTGGAGAGAGGTGATTTGACTTTAGATCAATCTTTAGATTTTTTTGAAAAAGGGGTCGGGTTGACTAAATTTTGTTCAGATTCTTTGGAGAAAGCAGAAGGAAAGATTGAAATTATTAAAGAAGAGGCGGGCAAGAGTGTAATAGAAGAGTTTAATTATAGTAATGAAGGAGAGGAATAATGGAAATAAAAGATTATATCAAAGAAGAAGCTGGCATAATAAATGAAGCATTAGGTAGATACCTACCACAGGAGAGTTTATTTCCGGAGAAATTACATAAATCTATGCGTTATAGTTCATTGGCAGGTGGAAAGAGAATAAGACCTATATTAACTTTAGAGGCAGCTAAGTTGATAGGAGGAGATAAAGAAAAGATCTTAGTTGCTGCTTGTGCAGTTGAGTTGGTACATACATATTCTTTAATTCATGATGACCTACCTTGTATGGATGATGATGATCTAAGGAGAGGAAAGCCTACTAACCATAAAGTCTTTGGTGAGGGAATGGCTGTATTAGCTGGTGATGCTTTATTGACCTATGCCTTTGAGATGATGGCTAAGGTAGAGGGAATCTCAGCTCCAAGGGTTTTAGAAGCTATAAGAGAGCTTGCTGAGGCTTCTGGTAATAGAGGGATGATAGGTGGACAAGTAGCCGATATCTTAGCTGAAGGTAGGGAGATTAGTGGTGAAGATTTAGAGTATATACATACTCACAAGACAGGTGCTTTGTTAAAGGCTTCAGTAAGGGTAGGTGCTATCTTAGCTGGGGCCAACAAAGAAGAATTAGAAGCTTTAACTGAGTATGCAGAGCAGATCGGTTTAGGTTTTCAGATTGTTGATGATATATTAGATATAGAAGGTGATGCAAAAAAGTTAGGAAAGAATGTAGGAAGTGACTTGGGATTAGATAAGGCAACTTTTCCAGCTATTTATGGTTTAGAAGAATCAAAGAAGATGGCACGAGAGACCTTTGATAGATCAAAAGAGGCAATTGAGTTATTTGGAGATAAGGGAGATATTTTAGTTAAATTAGCAGGGTATATAATTGATAGGGAATATTAAGTAATAATTAAAAATTAAGAGTTAAGAATTAAAAGTTTTTAAATTTTCAACTTTTAATCCGTAATTTTTAATTCTAAAAAGGGTGGTATTAATTTATGGAAGATATAAGAGAAGATCTATTGTCTAAGGTGGATTCTCCAAGAGATTTAGTAAATCTCTCTTTAGAGGAGATGTATAGGTTGGCCCAGGAGCTTAGAAATTACATAATAGTATCTTTATCGAAGACTGGTGGTCATTTGGCATCATCTTTAGGTGTTATAGAGCTAACTATTGCTTTACACTCTATTTTAGAGAGCCCTAAAGATAAGTTGATATGGGATGTTGGTCATCAAGCTTATGCTCATAAGATTTTGACGGGTAGAAGAGATGAATTTGCTACTCTACGTCAATTGGATGGAATAAGTGGTTTTCCAAAAAGATCAGAAAATGAACATGATCATTTGGATGTAGGTCATAGCAGTACATCTATCTCTGCTGCTTTAGGAATGGCTTGTGCTAGAGATATTAAAGGTGAGGATGAAACGATAGTAGCAGTAATTGGTGATGGAGCTCTAACTGCAGGTATGGCCTTTGAAGCTTTAAATCATGCTGGTGCTTTAAAGAAGGATTTGATTGTCATTTTAAATGATAATGAGATGTCTATCTCTAAGAATGTAGGAGCTTTATCTAATTATTTGGATAAATTACGTACAAGCCCTAAGCTTAATAAGGCTAAAAAGGATTTAGAGCATTTAATAAATAA
Source organism: Halonatronum saccharophilum DSM 13868 (assembly GCF_000517025.1). Taxonomy (GTDB): domain Bacteria; phylum Bacillota; class Halanaerobiia; order Halobacteroidales; family Halobacteroidaceae; genus Halonatronum; species Halonatronum saccharophilum. Next base: position 430,244 of record NZ_KI912095.1, on the reverse strand, counting down.
GATACCTGCTTTTGGGGATCAGTTGGTCAAAACTGCTGGTAGGATGAAAAACTCTTTGAAGTATTTATTAGTATCCGGGATATTATTTGAGGAGTTTGGCTTCACTTATTTAGGGCCAATTGATGGGCATAATATTAAGGTTTTAAGGGAACATATTAAGGATGCCAAAAATATTGGTGGTCCAGTTCTAATTCATACTGTTACCAAGAAAGGTAAGGGTTATAAGCCAGCTGAGGAGAGTCCAGATAAGTTTCATGGTGTTGGCCCTTTTAATATAAGAACAGGAGAGAAGAAAAAAAGGAGAAAGTTGCCTACATATACCGATGTTTTTAGTAATACTTTAATAGAGTTGGCCCGTGAGGATAAATCAATAGCAGCTATTACTGCAGCTATGCCTTCGGGAACAGGACTTAATAAGTTTGCTAATGAGTTTCCAGATCGCTTTTATGATGTAGGAATTGCTGAACAACATGCTTTAACCCTGGGCTCAGGTTTAGCTTTAAATGGTATAAAACCTTTTGTTACTTTATATTCAACCTTCTTACAAAGGGGATATGATCAGGTATTACATGATATTTGTTTGCAGAATCTTCCTGTAAAACTTGCAATTGATCGTGCTGGTCTTGTAGGAAAAGATGGAGAGACCCACCAAGGTGTATTTGATTTCTCTTTTTTAAGACACCTACCTAATATGACGGTAATGGCACCCAAAGATGAGAATGAATTAAGGTCTATGGTTAAGACAGCTAACCTTCATAATGGGCCAATTGCTCTTCGTTATCCTAGAGGAGAAGTTGTGGGGATAGAGGAGAAGAAGGCTGATGTTTTAGAGGTAGGTAAAGCAGAGGTATTGCGCGAGGGAACAGATGGTGCAATATTGGCTATTGGTTCTATGGTCTATCCTGTTTTGGAAGTTGCTGATAATTTATCAAAGGAAGGAATAGATCTAAGTGTAGTTAATAGTAGATTTGTAAAACCATTAGACGAAGATCTAATACTATATCTTGCAGATAAATTTGATAATATCTTTACAGTTGAGGAACATATCTTAGAAGGTGGTTTTGGTAGTGCAGTAGGTGAATTATTGCTTGATAATAATTGTAAAGTGAATTTAAAGAGGATAGGTCTACCAGATAAGTTTATTGAACATGGTTTAGCAACAGAATTGCTTGCTAGATATCAATTAGATAAACAAGGAATTAAAGAGCAGATTAGAGAAGTTTTTAGGGAGGATTGAGATGGGAAAGAAGGAACGTTTAGATGTTATAGTAACAAAGAGAGGTTATTTTAAGAGTCGTTCCCAGGCAAAACGTTCAATTATGGCTGGTCTTGTTTATGTAGATGATCAGTTAGTAGATAAGGCTGGAACTAAGATAGATACAGAATCGGCAATAAGGGTTAAAGGTCAATTACATCCCTATGTAAGCCGAGGGGGGTTAAAGCTTGAAAAGGCTATAGAGGTCTTTGATTTAGATTTAGCTAATAAAGTAGTAGTTGATATAGGTGCTTCAACAGGTGGTTTCACAGATTGTTCATTACAAAATGGAGCTAAGAAAGTTTATGCTATAGATGTTGGTTATAATCAATTAGCCTGGAAGTTAAGAAGTGACCATAGGGTAGTCTCTATGGAGAAGACAAATGCCCGTTATCTAAGTTTAGATGATATTGGAGAAGCTGGAGATTTTGGAGTTGTAGATGTAGCTTTTATTTCTTTAACAAAGATATTAGGATCCTTAAAAGGGCTTTTAAAGGAAAATGGAGAAATTATAGCTTTGATAAAACCTCAATTTGAAGCTGGTCCAGATAAGGTAGGAAGTAATGGGGTAGTTAAAGATGATAAAGTACACAAAGAGGTTATCTATAAGGTAGTTGATTTTGCCAAGGATATTGATCTAAATATTATTGGATTAGATTATTCTCCTATCACCGGTGGGAAAGGTCATAACATAGAGTATTTGGCCCACTTTAGCAGAGGTGAGGGTAGTGAAGAGGTTGATGACTTAGGTGCTAAGATAGATGGTGTGATAAAATATGCCCATAAAGCGTTGTAGTGATTAAGTGGTATTATCGTGCCACTAGTGACGAGTAATAATTAATGAGTGAAATAAGAACTAAAGATTCTTTTTTGAGATTCTAAGGAGAATTTTTGAATGGGCTTATCACCAAGGAGTAGACTCTTGAACCCGAAGGTTAAAAGCTCGCAAGTTCTAAGGTTTTACTAATCACTCATTACCCATTACTGATTACTAGCTGTTATCTGACAGCTATAGTAAACTTGATTAGGAGTGAGACTGTGAATAGAATAGGTCTAATTGCTAACATTAATAAATCACAGGCTATCTGGGCTGTAAAGAAGGTCTGTGAATTGTTGGATGATAAAGGCGAAGAGTATATACTTGATAAGGCTAGTGCTTATCTTCTTGATAGGGAGGTTGAAAGTTTAGCCTATGAAGAATTAATTAATCATGTTGATTTAGTAATTGTCTTTGGTGGTGATGGAACTTTCTTAAAAGCTGCTAGAACTTTTGTTAAGAATAAGGTTCCTATATTAGGAATTAATTTAGGTCAACTTGGTTTTTTAACTGATATAGAGATAGATAAGTTAGAGGAAGGTTTAGATAAGCTTTTGGCCAAAGAGTATATAATTGAAGATAGGATGATTTTAGAAGGGGTGGTAATAAGGCAAGGGAAGGTTATAAATAAGGCTATAGCTATCAATGATTTGGTAATTACCAAAGGACCTTTTTCTAGAATTATTAATCTAGAGACATATATAGATAATCAATATGTAACAACATATCCAGGTGATGGTTTGATTATAGCTTGTCCTACAGGATCCACAGCATATTCATTATCTGCTGGAGGTCCTATAGTTAATCCCAAGATGAAATCTCTAATTATAACACCTATTTGTCCACATACATTATATTCTCGTTCTATTGTAACTACAGTCGATGAAGAGATAAAGGTAAGTGTTGATGCTGATCATAATGAAGTTATGCTAACAGTTGATGGACAGGATAGTTTCTCACTTCTATCAAAGGATATAATCAAAATTGGAAAGTCGGATCTAGTAGCTAAGATGATAAAGTTAGAAGGTTATAATTTTTATAAGATTCTTAGAAATAGACTTCATAATAATAGGGTTTGAGAATAAAGCAATTGAAGGTTTAAAATTGATAATTAATAATTTGAAAAACTAAAGACTGTAAACTTTGATAAGAAAGAAGGGTGATAGTAGATGAAGAGTAAGCGGCATTTAAAGATTATGGATCTAGTTAAAGATAAGGCGGTTCAGACTCAAGAAGATTTGACAAATGCTTTAAAGGAAGAAGGAATTGATGTTACTCAAGCAACTATTTCTCGTGATATTAAGCAGTTGGGATTAATTAAGATACCTATGAAGGGTGGAGGATATAAGTATTCCTTACCACCAAAGCAGAGAGAAAAGATAAATGCTACCAGTCGGATGAAGAGGATGTTTCAAGATTCAGTAGTTAATATCGATTATAGTGAGAATTTGATAGTTATTAATACATTGCCAGGAACAGCACAAGGTATTGCAGCATTGTTAGATAGTACAGAATGGGATAAAGTAATTGGAACTATTGCAGGAGATGATACTATCTTAATTATTGTTAAGCCTAAGGATGCTGTTGATAAAGTATTAGAAAAGTTGGAGAGTTTAACTCTTTGATAAGGAGGTAGCAAAGGTGATATCTGAGTTAACTATACATAACTTTGCATTAATTAAAGAGGTAGAGCTGGAGCTGACCCCAGGTCTTAATATCTTAAGTGGTGAGACTGGGGCAGGGAAGTCAATAATTATTAAAGCCTTAGATATGTTATTAGGTGGCAGGGCTTCTACAGACTATATTAGATCCGGTGAAGAAAAGGCTCTTATTGAAGCTTCATTTTTTATTGGTAATAAAGGTGAAGTTAAAGAAGAAGCTCAAAACTTAGGGTTAGAATTAACTGATGATAAAATAATTTTAAGCCGCGAGATAAGTAAGAATGGAAATAATAAATCAAGAATTAATGGTAGAATAGTCACTTTAGAGATGGTGAAGTCTATAAGTAAGTATTTGATTGATATCCATGGACAACATGAACATCAATCATTATTAAACTCTGATGATCATTTAAGGTTATTAGATGAGTTTGGTGGTGAAGAAGTACTATCTTTAAAGAGGGAAGTTAATGAAATTTATAATGAGTTTAAAGAAAAGCAAGGAGAATTAAATAAGTTAGTTGAAGAAGAAAAAGATCGTGAGAGAAGAATTGATCTATTTAATTTTCAAATAAATGAGATTGAAGAGGCTGGATTAAAACTTGGGGAAGATGAAGAGTTAATTGAGGAAAAAAAGAGATTGAGCAATGCGGAAGAATTGAGCAGATCTGTTACTAATGCTTATCATCAAATCTATGAGACATCTTTTGAAGAAGATGCTATTATAGATAAGTTAAAGAAGATTTCTAAGGATATCGATAGTTTAATCTCGGTGGATAAGAGTTTAGAGAAGGTCTCCAATCAATTGACAGAATTGACTTATGGCTTAGAGGATGTCTCTTTTCAGTTAAGAGATTATCAAGATGAAATCGAATTTGATCCTCAAAGATTAGATATTATTGAGGAGCGGTTAAGGGTAATTAATGATCTAAAGAGAAAGTATGGAGATGAAATCGAAGATATATTAACTTATTGTGATGGGATTAAAGTTGAGTTAGAAGAGGCTGAAGGAATGGAAGTGAGAAAAAAGGGGTTAGAGGAAGATATAAAGAGGCTTGAAGAAGATTATAACAATAAAGCTAAGAGTTTATCTAATAAGAGGCAAGAAGTAGCCAACTTATTAGAAGAGAAAATTTTGAAAGAATTAAAGGATTTATCTATGGTCCAGACTAAATTTAAAGTTAACTTTGAAGAGAGAAGTGGCTTTAGTGGTGATGGTATGGATAAGGTTGAGTTCTTAATTGCTCCTAATCCTGGCTCTGGTCTAAAACCTTTGGCTAAGATAGCTTCTGGTGGAGAATTATCGAGGATAATGTTGGCTTTAAAGACGATAACAGCACATATTGATGATATCTCT
>NZ_KI912095.1:421096-425057 GCF_000517025.1 Halonatronum saccharophilum DSM 13868 | reverse complement strand
TTCTTTTAAATCATCTATATCTACTAAGCTATCAAATTCAACTGAAAGAGATAGTTTAGAAGAGAGTTGATTGTTAATAGAAGTTCCTTCTCTCATTCTATTTGTAATATATCCTAAATTTCCCTCTATAGTAACTTGTTCTGTTGGCCCGTACATAGCAATTCTTTTTATAGAAGAGGAAGGGGATAACTTTAGATTATACTTTTTTTTAAGGTGCTTAAAAGGGTCTGATTTAAAATGATTAAATATATGAAGAATGGCTGAGGTAAATAATACAGGATCTCCTATATGACCATTCTTTTCGAAAACAACAGGAGTAATTCCATACCTTTCAAATGCCAAAGCAGATGCTAAACCAGATATACCACCACCAATAATTGCAACTTTCATATAAGATACCTTCCTTTCGACGTCTGTATATAAGAATAATATTTACTTATAAGCGGGAAAATATTTATTAAGATTAAATTATATCAAAGAGAGTAGGAGGAAATAGATGTGCAAAAACTTTCAGCTGAATATATTCTAGTGATTTACTTTAAGAAGGCATTAGAAAAGGAAGAATTGCTTATAGAGAAATATGATGAGTATTATCCAGATATTCAAAATGATGAATTGAAAGATATTATAAAGGAATTTAAAAAAACATCTCAAGAACATATAAGTTTTATAAAGGATAAGATTATAAAATTAGGGCTTGAATCTTAATTGAAAGGGGAAAGAATTTAAATGAAAGATGTAGATATCTTAAAGGACATACTCGAATATCGGATTTCAAATCAAAAATTTTACAATCAAAATCTTATTGAGATTAGGAATCCAGAGGTAAGGGCAATTACCACCCAGATGAGGGATGATGAGATGCGAGCTATTGTAGAGCTACAGCATAAGATAAAGAGGCTAGAAGCACCTTCTGGTATTATTTCAAAGGTCTTCCCTAAAAATTCTACATTTTAGTAATTAAGTGTAGTCTTTATAATATTATTTAGGGGGCAGACACATAGGTCTGCTCCTACATTTAATCCATCAAAAGTTAACCTATGTTACTATAGTTTTCAACTTCAAGCATAAATAATATCGTTAAATCTAATTACTATATGAGGGGGTGCTTTATTTATATGGAATGGATTATAGTCTTTATAAAAAGTTGGATTCTCCTTTATCTTTTAGTTGATTTGAAGAGACTAAAGGTTAATATCTGGTGTGGTGTCCTAGCAGTAGCTTTACAGATAGCTATAGATACTAGGGCAATAAGCAGAGGTTGGTATCATATTAATCGGAAGGGTATTTCTATATTAGGGTCTTCGCTATTTTTTACTTTAGGACCAGTTTTAGTAATAGGTATTCTTATGGCCCAATATCATCCTAGAAAAAGATGGTTAAGGATAGTAAATGTTTTTGTAATTAGTGCTTTATATAGTATATTTGAGCTTTTTGTTCTTGCTAGAGAAGCTCTTGTATATCTTGATTGGAGTCATATCGATAGTTTGGTAGTAAATACTTGTGTAATGGCAGTTTTGAGTTGGTTTATTATCGTTGTATTAGATAAGAAGGGAGGGGCCAACACTTGAGCTTAGTTTTATATGTTCTTTCAAATATTGTAATAGGGGTACTTCTGATTATCTGGTTTAAAATATTAGAGAAATATGGGGGGTGAGGTATGAAGATTGCTATAATAGGAGCAGGCAAATCAGGTCTTGCTTGTGCTTACGAGTTAGAGAAGTATGGGATAAGCCCTGTTATCTATGAGAGAAATGGTTATATTGGGGAGCAGTGGGCCCATGTAGTTGCTACTATGGAGATAATCAATAGACCTAAAAAGGATGACAAAATTTATTTAAAGGAAAATTTTGATATAGAACTAAAGCCTATAAATAAGCTCAAGAAGGTAATTCACAAATCACCAAATAAGACTACTACAATTAAGGGCAATCTGGGCTATCTTTATAAGTCTGATAGAGATGTAGATTCTGTTAAGTATCAGCTTTATTCTAAGTTAAAGAACACCAAGGTATTATTTAATGAGGCAGGGGATTATGAGCTTTTATCTAAGGAGTATGATTATGTAGTTATTGGTACGGGAAATGGTATATATCCTGATGAAATGGGGTGCTGGATAGAGTTAGTAAGTGCTTACGTAAGAGGAGCGACAGTTATAGGAGACTTTAATCCTCAAACTCTAATAGTATGGTTGAATAAGGATTATTGTAAGAATGGCTATGCTTATTTGACACCTTTTGATAAGAAAAAGGCTTCATTGACCCTTGTTACAACAGATGTAAATGAGAAGGAGATCGATTATTATTGGGAGGCATTTTTGGCAGGAATAGATATAAAATATAAGATAATTGAAGAATTTAAGTTGGCCCATAATCTTGGTTATGCTTATCCTAGAATATATAAGAATATAATATTTGTAGGCAATTCAGCAGGTGGAGTAGATCCCTTTCTTGGTTTTGGGATGTTAAATGCTATTACTATGGGAGTGGCAGCAGCTAGAACTATTGCCAAGGGGTGGGATTATGAAAAGCAGATAAAACCTGTTATACAGAATAATTTAGAGATGAAAAGGTTTAGAAAAGCTTTTGATAATTTAAATAACAAGGGATATGATAATCTTATGACAGCTATTAGTCTACCAGGTATTAAGCATTTACTATACTATACACCAATTAATGTTACCAAGGTAGGTGCTGTTAGTTTAGATCTATGGGAGAAAATTAAATCTATAAATAAGAATGATATAAGAGACTCACTTTAAGATATCTTAAAGTGAGTCTCTTATATCATTTTTAAATGTCTATAGAAGAGATAAACCCATAAGTAAGTAACTATATAAGTCAATAAAGACCAAGGGAAAATCATCCACCTTAAAAGTACAACAGTTTTAGTTATTAAGCTAGCCCATTCAAAGAGGAGCATTGCTATAATCCAGACTCCTGTATAAAGGAGAACAGGTTTAATTTTTTCTGGTAGAAAGATAGTATATATTATATTTAATAGAGGATAGACCAGAATTCCAGCTAGGACAATATAAAGGTTAGATTTTTCTGGTGTTATATAATAATAGAGCCCAAAATATTCTCCTAATATAACTTCATAGACAAGAGAGTAAGCTACAGTTGTAATACCAATAATTATATGGGCCAACCTAAGCCCTCGTAAATATATACAGATACCAAATATTATCCATAAAGCAATTATAGATCCATAAAAAAAAGTATATTCCAAATAAATCAACTCCTCTTATGATTTTTCACGAGTTTTTGATACTAAAAGCAAAATTATAGGGATAGTAATAGCAACTGAACAGACATAAAAAGGATAAATATAATGGATAAAGTTAGTCAGTTGGATCATCCTTGGAGCAATAAGAATAGAAAAGCAGACTATAATTATTGCTATTGGAGTAATCAATGGCTTATAGGACTTTAAAGAAAATAACTGGGCCAACCCTAAAACAACAGCATAGAAAGATATAGAGATATTAATAAAGATACCTATAATCCAGATAACCATAATAAGAGCATCTATATTCTCTATGTAACGACCAAACTCTATTATACGAACATAACTTAAAGCAGGAAAGATTATCTTTTGTGCTAGTGGGCCAAATACAGCAATAAGGAGAACTCCACCCATTAGACCACCACTTAATACAATCGTGCCTATAGATATATCTCTGCGAATATTCTCTTTGTCTTCTACAAAGGGTATAAGTTGTAGGAGGATAATAGATTTTAAAAGCCAACTTTGGATCAGTAAAGCACCTCTTAGGGGAGGAGCAACTCCCTGATTTAATACAGGGAGAAAGAATTTGAAATCCATCTCTGGAATATTAAGAAAGATAACAAAAGAAAGAGCTAAAAGTCCAATTGGGAGAAGCAGGTTGTTCACTCTAGCAATTGTCTCTATCCCATGATAAGCACTATAGGATGCTATTATTATAGTAAGGATACTA
>NZ_KI912095.1:290887-420996 GCF_000517025.1 Halonatronum saccharophilum DSM 13868 | reverse complement strand
ATTTTTTCTGGTAGAAAGATAGTATATATTATATTTAATAGAGGATAGACCAGAATTCCAGCTAGGACAATATAAAGGTTAGATTTTTCTGGTGTTATATAATAATAGAGCCCAAAATATTCTCCTAATATAACTTCATAGACAAGAGAGTAAGCTACAGTTGTAATACCAATAATTATATGGGCCAACCTAAGCCCTCGTAAATATATACAGATACCAAATATTATCCATAAAGCAATTATAGATCCATAAAAAAAAGTATATTCCAAATAAATCAACTCCTCTTATGATTTTTCACGAGTTTTTGATACTAAAAGCAAAATTATAGGGATAGTAATAGCAACTGAACAGACATAAAAAGGATAAATATAATGGATAAAGTTAGTCAGTTGGATCATCCTTGGAGCAATAAGAATAGAAAAGCAGACTATAATTATTGCTATTGGAGTAATCAATGGCTTATAGGACTTTAAAGAAAATAACTGGGCCAACCCTAAAACAACAGCATAGAAAGATATAGAGATATTAATAAAGATACCTATAATCCAGATAACCATAATAAGAGCATCTATATTCTCTATGTAACGACCAAACTCTATTATACGAACATAACTTAAAGCAGGAAAGATTATCTTTTGTGCTAGTGGGCCAAATACAGCAATAAGGAGAACTCCACCCATTAGACCACCACTTAATACAATCGTGCCTATAGATATATCTCTGCGAATATTCTCTTTGTCTTCTACAAAGGGTATAAGTTGTAGGAGGATAATAGATTTTAAAAGCCAACTTTGGATCAGTAAAGCACCTCTTAGGGGAGGAGCAACTCCCTGATTTAATACAGGGAGAAAGAATTTGAAATCCATCTCTGGAATATTAAGAAAGATAACAAAAGAAAGAGCTAAAAGTCCAATTGGGAGAAGCAGGTTGTTCACTCTAGCAATTGTCTCTATCCCATGATAAGCACTATAGGATGCTATTATTATAGTAAGGATACTAAAAAGAGGAGCAATGTAAGTAGGGAAAAAGAGGGTATCAACGATCTCTTCTAGTTGCCTTACTATTAGTGCCATAGTTAAGATAAGAAAGTATATATAGATAAACCCTACTATCTTGCCCAAGAACTTACCAAGAATATCAGAAGAGTATTGGACTATAGTTTTATTTGGGTATTTTAAGGCTAAAGTTAAGAAAATATTGATAAATATCAGAGCACTAAAAGTACCTAAAATTACAGAAATCCAAGAGTCCTGTTTTGCTTCTTGAGCTACAAAAGCAGGAAGTAGGACATCAGCTGTGGAGATAATAAGAGTAATAATTAATAGTGTAGTTTGAAAAGAAGATATTTTTTCTATATTTACGATATTTTTAAGAGATGATTCTTTATTCATACCCTAACCTCCTTATAATCAAAAGTTAGTATTTCCTTAAAATTAATAGAATATACTAAAAGCTGAGTAATAAAGACGCAACTGTAAACTTTGAATAGTTTTTCTGACTTAGGGCATCTTTATAAGTAAAGGTGTCTTTTCCTTTGAAAAGAGACTACACAGGTGGGGACTGTGTAGGAGTGTGAGAAATGAAAAATATAAAAAGAGTAATATTAACTCTATTTGTTGTTGTTTTAGTTGTAACTATATCTTTTCCTAGAGTATTAATTTTTTTAGGATTACCAGAATATTGTCAGATTGTTGAAGGAAATAAAGAATCGCTTAATGTTAGACTTCCTTTTAGAGTCTCTGTCAATTCTAATGGTAGTAGTAATTTAAAGGTTAATGGTCATAAACTTTCTGGTGATGAATTAGAAGTTAATCTTGCTAAGCCAATGGCTTTGCAATCATCATCTGTAGGAAGTTATAATCTTGACTTTAGATTATTTGGTATTATTCCTCTAAGGAGGATGGTTGTCAATGTTTTACCAGAAGTTAAAGTAATTCCTGGTGGTCAATCACTTGGAGTTATTTTAAAGTCAGATGGTATTATGGTAGTTAGAAATTCTAATGTCATTGATGAGCAAGGGAAAAAACATTTTCCTGCTAGAGCAGGTGGGATTGAGGTGGGAGATAGCCTCTTAGAGCTTAACGGAAAGAAGATCAATAGTAAATATCATTTAGCCGATTTGATCAATCGTTTTGGAAAAGAAGGAGAAGATTTAATATTTAAAGTTAAAGATCAAGAAGGTAAGATTAGTTATAAAAGCGTAACTCCTATTAAAGGTGAAGAAGGATACTATATGATTGGTATTTACGTAGATGATGGTGCGACAGGTGTTGGTACTATGACCTTTTATAGTCCTGAAACTGGAGATTATGGTGCTTTAGGTCATACAATTACTGAAGCAAATAGTCAATTGAAGATAGATGTTGGAGAAGGGGAGATAGTAATGGCCAATATCTCAGGAATAACTCAAGGGCAAAGAGGTAGTCCTGGAGAAAAACTGGGAACTTTCTTTAATGATCAAGGTGTTTTAGGGAATATAACTAAGAATAATGATTTTGGAATCTATGGAAAACTATCTATAGAGCCAGAACATCCTTTCTTTGATAAGCCAATACCTGTTGCAAGCCCTTTAGAAATTAAAGAAGATAGGGCTAAGATATATACAGTTATTGAAGGTGGAAATATTGAGGAGTTTGAAGTTAATATTGATAAGGTTAGAAGGCAGCATAATCAAGGCGAGAAAGGTTTAATAGTCAGGATAGTTGATGAAGATCTATTAGAAAGAACTGGTGGTATTGTGCAGGGTATGAGTGGAAGTCCTATTGTTCAGAATGGGAAGTTAGTTGGTGCTATTACTCATGTCTTTGTTAATGATTCGACTCGTGGTTATGGGATGTTGGCCCAGTGGATGATTATGGAAACTGAATTATTAGAAGAAAAAGAGGAGAAGAACACCAAAGAATTAGTTTCTTAAATTCTTTGGTGTTTTTTTATCTTTATAAGGAGGAATTTGGAAATTGGTAGCGAAAGAGTATTATAGTAGTTATTTTGAGGAGGAAAATAATAATGAGAGAAGAAGTGATTAAGGTATTATTAGTAGATGATAATAAGGATTTTTGTAGTTTGATAAAAGAGTATCTTGATGGGCAAGGTGATTTTGAAGTAGTGGGGATGGCGCATAATGGACTTAATGCTTTAGATCTAATTTCTGAAGTTGAATTTGATGTCTTATTATTGGATGTTATTATGCCACATTTAGATGGGGTTGGTGTTTTAGAAGACTTACATAAGCAGGGAGTGGCTGAAGAATTTAAGATAATTATGTTGACTGCTTTTGGGCAAGAGGAACTTACACAACAGATAATTAATTTAGGTGCAGATTATTATATTTTAAAGCCTTTTGACTTAGAAAAGTTAGCTAGCCGAATTAGACAGATAAAGAAACCAGCTGTTAAAGGAGCTAGAGGTTTTTCAGGATATACTATTAATAATCCTAAAAATCAGACCTATGATATTGAGGAAAGGATAACAGAGATTATCCATCAAATTGGTATACCTGCTCATATTAAAGGGTATTTGTATCTTCGCAAAGCAATCGCTATGGTAATCAAGAAGGTTGAATTATTAGGAGCTGTAACTAAAGAGTTATATCCTTTAGTTGCAAAAGAGTTTAATACAACAGCTAGCAGAGTTGAAAGAGCCATTCGTCATGCTATTGAGGTAACATGGGAGAGAGGAAATACTAAAGCTATTAATAATATCTTTGGACATTCTGTAACAACATCAAGTGGTAAGCCGACCAATTCTCAATTTATCGCCAAGGTTGCAGATAAATTAAGAATAGAAATGCGAGCAACAAGCTAATAACAAGTAGAGCACTCATATTATGTGGGTGCTCTTTTTTTATTTCAGATCCCTAGAAAGCAAAGCTATGTAGTAATAAAGTGTCACTTTCGTGCCACTAGTAATGGGTAATGAGTGAAGAGTAATGAGTAAAGTCAAAATCTCAAAACCTCTTATAAGTCTTAGGTAACAAAGGGGTTTCTGTTTTTTTAAGGTTTTACCCATTACTCATTACTGATTACTCATCACTCATCACCAGTAATAAAGTGACGCTTTATTACTATTAAATGCCAACAAGTCATCTGTAAATTCTAATCTTTAAACTCCAAACTTAACTTTATTGCCTACTATTTCAAGTATGAGAGAATTTTAATAAAGTCATACTATTATTGAGAGCTAATTTAGGAGGATATAGCTATGAAATTAAGTGGTAAAGTAAGGTTAGGAAAGAAGACTAAGTGGCTTAGCAAGGAAATAAAGGAGGGTGAAATTGCTCTTATAGATCATAGGGATATTGATCAATTAGCCGCTCAAGCTTTGATCGAAGCTAAGGTGAGCGGGATTTTAAATGCAAATAGATCGATTAGTGGAAAATACCCTAATTTAGGTCCTGAAAAGATTGTAAAAGCAGGCATTCTTCTGATGGATAATATTGGTGAAGAAATCTTTGAAGAGTTGGAAAATGGAGATCGCATAAAAATAGTAGGTTCTAAAGTCTTAAGAAATGACGAGTTAATAGCAGAAGGTGAGATTCTTACAAAGAGAAAGGTTGAAAAGAGGTTAAAGGCGACTAGGGATAATTTAAATGTTGAGTTAAATAAATTTGTAGATAATACCCTCAATTATGCAAAGAAGGAGAAGAATCTGATATTGGGTGTTAGTATGCCTGATATAGAGACTAGATTAAAGGAGAAGGATGTTCTAATTGTAGTTAGAGGTAAGGATTATAGAGAGGATCTAGAGGCTGTTATTTCATATATTAGAGAGGTTAATCCAATTTTAATTGCTGTTGATGGTGGAGCCGATGCACTACTAGAATATGGTTTTAAACCAGATATTATTATAGGAGATATGGATAGTGTAAGTGATAGGGCTTTAGCTTGTGGAGCAGAACTTATTGTTCATGCATATCCAGATGGGGATGCTCCAGGGATGAATAGGATTGATGAATTGGGTTTAAAGGCTAAGAAGTTTCCCGCCCCAGGTACGAGTGAAGATATTACTATGTTATTAGCTTATGAAAAAGGGGCAGAATTGATTGTAGCTGTAGGAACTCATACTACAATGATAGACTTTTTAGAGAAAGGAAGGCCAGGCATGGCAAGTACCTTCTTAGTAAGAGTTAAGGTGGGAAGTAAGTTAGTAGATGCAAAGGGGGTAAATAAGCTTTATAAGAGTCGTATTAAGCCTAAATATGTTGCTCAAGTATTATTGGCTTCACTTATTCCTATTGTTGTAATTGTTGCAGTATCTACACCTTTGCAGCAGATTATGAAGTTGTTGATTATGCAGATGAGATTAAATCTTGGCTTATAGGAGGTGGGATATGTTAATTGATTTAAGGTATCATATAATTACGATAGTTATTATCTTTGTAACTTTGGCTATAGGAATCTTAATTGGAGGGAGTATGGTCGGTAATGAATTGATATCTAATGAGCATAAGAATTTAATCTCACAATTGGAGAAAGAGTTTGACTTTTTAAGAAATGAGAACCAAGAGTTTGCTCAAGAAGTAAATTCACTAGAAGAAAAGTTGGCTATGAACAAGGAGTTTCAAAGGGTGATTATGCCCTTAGTTTTAAAGGAGCAGTTAAAGGAAAAGAGGGTGCTTTTAGTAGTGGAAGAAGGGGTCACTAATAATCTCAAGGACAGGTTGTTAGAGGCTTTTAGATTAGCAGATGCAGATTTTGTTGAGATTATAAAAAAAGATGAAGGTATTAAAGATAATGATTTTGATAAGGTTTTATTATTAGGGCCAACAATCTCAAAGGAGAAGATAGATTATAGTAACTTAAAGGATAAGGCTATAAAGGTGGATGGTAATCAAATAGAGTCTATCTCAGGATTAATCAAGTTGGTCTTTGAAGTGGCTTCTAAAGAGTTGGATCTTTAAAAAGGGGGAGTTATATGAATAGCTCTATATCAATCTTAATTCCAGCTTATAACGAAGGGGATAGGATAGAAAAGACAGTAACAGCATTAAGAGGATTAAATAATCTTAAGGAGATAATTGTTATTGATGATGGTTCTAAGGATGACACCTATCTTAAAGCAGATAGAGTTGCAGATAAAGTTATTTGCTTAGAATCTAACCAAGGAAAGGGTGTAGCCCTTGATTGTGGTTTAGAGCAAGCTTTTGGAGATGTTATTTTATTGGTTGATGCTGATTTAGGTGAGAGTGCCACAGAGGCTAAAAAGCTTGTTGGCCCGGTAGTAGAAGGTAAGGCTCATATGGCCATCGCAAAGTTTCCTCCTGCAAAGATAAAAGGTGGTTTTGGGTTGGTAAAGGGTTTAGCTAATTTTGGTTTAGAGAGAATGCTAAAACAGAGTTTTGAATCTCCTTTATCGGGGCAAAGAGCTATAGCTAGAGAGGTTTTAGAAGGTTTTCCAGGCTTTTCGAGAGGATTTGGAGTAGAGGTAGGTCTTACTATTGATGCCCATAGAAGAGGGTATAAGATAGTAGAGGTAGAGGTTGATATGACACATCGTGAGACAGGTCGAGATTTAAAGGGCTTCTTGCATAGGGGAAAGCAATTTAAAGATATAGCAAAGGTCTTATTATCGAAAGGGAGGGCCAACAAGATATGATATTGGATATAATATTAGATATGCTTCTCTTAGTCTTAATAAGTATTCTCTTAAGTCAGGTAACTTTAAAACTTATTCCTCCTATGTTAATTGAAGGAAGGTCTTTAGCTAAGAACTATCAAGGGAGGACCATACCTGTAGGTTATGGAATGGTATTTGCTTTAAATGTTATTGCAATTTTAATGATAGGGTCTTTATTGGGATACTATCGAATAATAACAGTTTACCCTCTTATGATTTTAATTTTAGCTATGGCCTTTGTGGGGCTTTTAGATGATACTATTGGTAGCAAAGACAGCCAAGGTTTCAGTGGACACTTTAAGAGACTTATTGTTGAAAAAAGATTGACTACCGGAGCAATTAAGGCCATCTTTAGCTTGCTTATTGTCCTATTTATAAATTTTTATCTAGGAAATAATATAGTTGTTATATTTATTGATACTCTTCTTATTTTATTAATGGCTAACTTTATAAACCTTTTAGATTTAAGGCCTGGACGAGCTCTAAAGATGTCATTATTTTTATTGATTATTATATTTGTGATAGGGTCAAGGGTTAGGGTATTGGCTATTCCTATTATAACAATAGTTGCTTGGACCTTGCCTTTTGATCTAAGGGCTGAAGGGATGATGGGGGATGTAGGGGCCAATGTTTTGGGAGGAATTATAGGATTTTTAGTTATTATTGCTTTTGGATTGACTTTTAAGCTAATAATTTTGTTGGCCCTTCTGGCAGTCCATATCTATGCAGAGTTTTACTCTTTATCAAGGTTAATTAAGAGAAATAAGCTCCTATTATATGTAGATAGACTAGGAAGGCAATAGGGTTGACTATGGAATTTATGGAAGATATAATAAGGTGTAGGTTACTTATGTTTGTATGGTTAAGAGTTAGTTTTTATCAGCATATGATTAAATTGTTTTAAAAGAGGAATTATAAGTATTAAGAGAGAAGAGAATGGTAAAAGGGGGAAGAAAATTGGATAAAGAGAGAATAGTGAATAATTTTATGGAGTTAGTAAAGATAGATAGTATTTCTAAAGAAGAAGGTAATGTTGCTAAACATTTAAAGAAAGTATTAGAAGAATTAGGTTTAGAGGTAGTAGAAGATAATGCAGGAGATATTGTTGGTGGAGAAACAGGGAACCTAATTGCTAAATTAGCAGGGGATGACAGCAGACCTACAATTATGTTAAGTGCACATATGGATACAGTTACTCCAGGTAAAGGTATTGAACCAGTCATTGAGGATGGAGTTATATATAGTAAAGGAGATACAATCCTAGGATCTGATGATAAAGCAGGTATAATCTCAATCTTAGAAGCTATAAGGGTTATAAAAGAGAATGATATGGATCATGGTAATATAGAAGTCGTCTTTACAATCTGTGAAGAGGTTGGTCTATTAGGAGCTAAGAATTTAAGCCATAATCTAATTGATGCTGATTATGGTGTAGCTTTTGATTCAGGAGGAGATATTGGTTCTATTATTGTTCAGGCACCTGCTCAAGATAAGATTAATGTTAAAGTTATAGGCAAAGCTGCCCATGCAGGTATGAATCCATCAGCAGGTATTAACGCTATAAAAGTAGCAAGTGTAGCCTTATCTAATATGAAGTTAGGGCAAATAGATGATGAAACTACTGCTAATATTGGTGTGATCAAAGGTGGTAAAGCTACCAATATAGTTCCAGACCTAGTTGAACTAGAAGGAGAATCTAGAAGTCTTGATGTGAAAAAGTTAGATAAGCAGACTAAGCATATGTGTAATATATTCAAAAAAGCAGCTAAGAAGTATAAAGCTAAAGTAGAGATTGATGTAGATAGAATGTATCCAGCCTATGATTTGTCTAGAAATGATCCAGTTGTAGAACTTGCTATCAAAGCAGCTAAAAAAGTAGGAGTAAAGCCGGTATTGATGCCTACTGGAGGTGGAAGTGATGCTAATATCTTCAATGGTAAAGGTATCCCTACAATAAATACAAGTGTAGGAATGAATGATGTCCATACTACAGGTGAGAATATTAAGGTTGATGATCTATTAAAGGCAGTAGAGTATACAGTAGCTTTGATTACGGAGAAGTTAAATTAAAATATTTAAAAATTAAAAGCCCTTAACGTATTTAAATTTAAATACGTTAAGGGCTTTTAATTTGTTTAGATTAAATTATAATGTGGATAAAACGTAAATATTTTAACGTTTTGCAACTAGTGAAAATTTATATTCATCACTTTTAAAGTATAGTTCTGTATATTCAAATACCGTACCATCATCCAAGATGGAATCCATTACTAGATGTAAAATGGGTTGATCTTTTTTTAAAGACATTAAGTTTATTAATTCTTCATTTGGCAATATGGGTATTATTTCTTGATGACTCTGTTTTATAGTTAAGCTTTTTTTATTTTCAATGTAATCATATTTAGATGAGAGCATTGTTTCATAAGATAAGTCTGGGAATAATTTTATCGGCAAATAAGTTTTTTCTAAAACTAGAGGAGTATTATCAATACAGCGTAATCTTGAAATAAAATAGACTTTATCTTCATCTAAAAGATTTAATCGTACTTTTATCTCATCACTTGGTTTAGTAATCTTAAAATCAATAATTTTATTTACTGGTACTTTATTATGTCGGATTGCTTCTTCAGTAAAGGTTTCAAGAGTATATATATTATGTTCTAACCTTGTTTTCTTTACATATGTTCCACTTCCTTGAACTTTGTATAAAAGATCTTCATTAACAAGTACATCTATAGCTTGTCTTATTGTAACTCTACTTACATTAAATTTATCTGTTAACTTAGCTTCTGAAGGAATAGCATCTCCTTGTTGTAAATTTTTATTATAAATCTCTTGCTTTATTTTTTCAGCTATCTGTCTATATAAAGGTAAGAATTTATCATTCATTTACAATTCACTCCTCAATGTCTTTTGAAATTGATATGTTGATTTTTATGATATATGAAGAGTAGGCGATTGTCAATTTTAATTAAAATTCATCTTGACAACTAACTAAATTGGTATTATAATTGTATTATAAAAATAATATGATTATAATACCAATAAAAAATAGGAGTGGTTAAATATGAAAAAACAAGATCTTGTTATTGTGGGTGGAGGAAGTACATATACAATTGGTATGGTTATGAGCTTGATAGCTGAAAAGGGTAACTTTCCATTAAAGAGCTTAACTTTTTATGATATTGATTCTAAAAGACAAGAAAAAAATGCTAAAGCTACAGAGATTATATTAAAAGAGAAATATTCTGAGATAGAAGAGTTTACTTATACTACTGATAAAGAAGAAGCATTAAAAGGTGCAGATTTTGTTTTTGTTCAAATTAGAACTGGTGGTCTTGAGATGAGAGTAAAAGATGAAGAGATTCCGTTAAGTTATGGAGCTGTTGGTCAAGAGACTTGTGGACCAGGTGGAATGGCTTATGGAATGAGATCAATTGGAGATATGATTGAATTGATTAATGATATTAGAAGATACTCTCCTGACGCTTGGATCTTAAATTATACTAATCCGGCTGCAATTGTAGCAGAAGCTTTAAATAGGGTGTTTTCTGATGATAAAAAAATACTTAATATCTGTGATATGCCAGCTGCAATTATGGTAAGTTATGCTGATATTTTAGGTAAAGAGATCTGGGATTTAGTTCCAGAGTATTTTGGTTTAAATCATTTCGGTTGGTTTAGTAAAATTCGTGACAGAGATGGTAATGATTTAACAGATCAATTAAAAAGTCATATTTTAAATAAAGGTTTTGTTCCAGAAGATTCTGAGATTGCCGATGACCCATCATGGCAAAAAACATTTAAGCAAGTACAGATTATGTTAAAAGATTTTCCAGACTATCTACCTAACACTTATCTACAGTATTACCTATATCCAGATAATATGGTTAAGAAGGAAGATCCAAAATATACAAGAGCTAGCCAAGTAATGGATGGAAGAGAGAAGAGGGTTTTTAAATTAGCTGATGAAATTATAGGAGCTCAAACTACTGAGGGTGCAGATTTAGAGGTGGATATTCATGGTAGATATATGGTAAGGGTAGCAGCATCATTAGCATACAATGTAGGGGATATTTATATTGTTATTGTTGAGAACAATGGTATTATTTCTAACTTAGCAGATGATGCAATGGTTGAAGTACCAGCAGTTCTTACAAATGATGGACCAAAACCATTAGCGGTAGGCAAGATTCCTACTTTTCAAAAAGGTTTAATTGAAGGGCAATTAGCGTATGAAAAACTAGTAGTAGATGCTTATTTTGAACAAGATTATAATAAGGCTTTACAAGCTTTAACTTTAAATAGAACAGTAGTAAATGCACCAGTGGCAAGAGAGATTCTTGATGAATTAATTGTAGCAAATAAAGAATATTGGCCTAAGTTAAATTAAATTTATAAATTATAAGTTAATTATTTTCTCCTTTAAAAATATGTTAATCCAACTAGTAATAAGTTATATAAGAGTGTTTTGGGTTTTAAGGTAAGACATATAAGATATTAGTGATTTAAAAGCAGTTTTTTATAGGGGGATTTTAATATAAAAATATTAAATCACTAAGGGGGAATTTTAATGAATTTTGATTTTAGCAAGTTGCAAAAGTTTGGGAAAGCGCTGATGGTTCCAGTAGCATTATTGCCAGCAGCAGGTATTTTACTTGGGCTAGGAGCTGCTTTGACAGGGCCTTTAGCAAACAGTATTCCAATATTACAAAGTACTGTTGTAAGTTTTATTAGTGCTATGTTATTACAATTAGGAATTAGTATATTCCAAAATTTACCAATGATATTTGCGATAGGAGTAGCTATAGGGTTAAGTGGAGGATCTGGTATTGCAGCATTAGCATCTTTTGTAGGGTATATAATTACCAATACAACAATTTCTATAATATTAGGAATAACACCTGAAATGGCTGCAGAAAGTGGTAGGTATGGATTAGCTTTAGGAATACCAACATTAGAAACAGGTGTTTTAGGTGGAATTTTAGTGGGATTATTAGCTGTGGCAGTTTATAATAGATTCCATGAATTTCAACCTCCAGAAGTTTTAGGTTTTTTTGCTGGTGATAGGTCAGTAGGTATTGTAATGGTTTTTGCATCAATGTTATTAGCGGGAGCACTGATGGTAATTTGGCCACCTATACAAGTTGTTATTGATTCAATTGCTAATATAATTGCTTCAGATACAACCAATCCACTTTATATAGGTTTATATGGTGGTTTAGAAAGGCTGCTTATTCCTACAGGTCTTCATCATATATGGTATGCTCCGTTTTTGTGGACTCCTTTAGGAGGGAGTGCAGAAATAGCAGGAGAATTAGTTTCGGGAGATCAGTATATTTTCTTAAAAGAAATTGCTGCAGGAGTAGATGTAACTGCAGGAAGATTTATGGCTGGTAAATTTCCAATAATAATGTTTGGTCTTCCAGGAGCAGCACTAGCTATGTATAAGCAAGCTGATAAGAAGAATAAACAAGTTGTTAAAGGTTTACTTATAGCAGCAGCTGGAACAGCTTTTCTTACTGGTATAACAGAGCCTATAGAATTTACATTTTTATTTGTAGCTCCATTTTTATATGTTTTCCATTCAATATTAACTGCTATATCTTATATAATAACCTTTGTTTTAGATGTTCATCTTGGCTGGGCTGGAGGCTCAGGAGTTATTGATTATATACTTGTAAATGTATTACCAGGAACACCTAATTGGTGGATGAATATAGTTATTGGGGGTATGTTCTTTATAATTTATTACTTCTCATTTACTTATGCAATCAAAAGATGGGATATTGCAACTCCTGGAAGGGGAGGTCAACAAACAAAATTATTTAGAAGAAGTGATTATAATAAAAAAAATAATAAAGGTAAAAATGGTAAACGAGAAATTTCAATAGGAATAATCAGTGGTCTTGGTGGAAAGAAGAACATAAAAAGTGTTGATGCTTGTTTTACAAGATTAAGAGTAGATGTTGAAGATATTAAGAAGATAGACGAAGATCTTTTAAAAGATTTAGGAGCTTCCGGTGTAGTTAAGGTAAAAAATAGTGTTCAAGCTATCTTTGGAGGATATTCAGATTTATATAAAAATAAGATCAATTTTTTATTAAAAGAAGAAGGAATTGAAGAAGAAATAAAGTTGTTTAATGAAAAAAAATATATAGATTTACAGCAAGACAGTGATGAAAATATAGCTAAAGAGAGTAGTGAAGGCATCAATACAGTGATTTTAAGTTCTCCAGCAAAAGGAAAGTTGATTGATATAACAGAGGTTCCAGATGAAGCTTTCTCTCAAAAGTTAATGGGAGATGGGGTAGCTATAATTCCATCTGAAAATACTATTTCTGCTCCTTGTGACGGGATAGTTAAAACAATTTTTCCAACAAACCATGCTTTTGGAATGGAGACTAAAGAGGGAATTGAGCTTATTGTTCATATTGGAATTGATACTGTAGATTTAAATGGTCAAGGGTTTAAGAGGTTGGTTGAAGAAGATACTAAAGTTAAAAAGGGAACTCCTATAATAGAAGTAGACTTAGATTATATAAAGAGTGAGGGTAAAGATATAGTAACGCCTATAGCTATTACAAATAGTGATAAGGTAGAAAAAATAATTAAAGATACAAATAATTTAAATAAGATATTAGAAGTATCTATTTAATTTATCCAAAAAAGTTCTAAGGGGATAATTATCCCCTTAGAACTTTTTTTATTTAATCCATAATTATTTGCTTAAAATTAAATTAAATTATTATGATATCGTATAATCTAATTTTATATAGTTTTTCTTAGTTTATAATCACTAAAATAAGAATTTTTAATCTAAAAATGTAAATAATAGCACTAGATAAGTTTTGGAATGGAGGGGATTAAATGATAGAGATTAAAGAGGGTAAAATAACTGGTATTTTGTCCCAAAAAGAAGGGATAACTGTAGTCGATATAGAAATTAATGGAATAGAGCATAAAGGCATAAATTACAAGTCATTAACTGGTGAGGTTGAAATTGGGGATAGGGTTATAGTAAATACTAGTGCAACCTCTTTGAGTCTTGGAACTGGAGGCTATGATTTTATCATTTACATACTAGGTAAACAAAGAGATCTAAAGGATAAGGGGCATATTATGAAATTAAGATATACACCTTATCAATTACAGACCTGTAGCTTAGCAGAAGAAGATAGTGGGTATCAGGAAATAATAAAGTCATTTATTTCTTTAGAGGGGCTTCCTGTTATAGTTGGGACCCTTCATAGTATGCTAGTACCGATAGCCTTGATGATTAAAGAGAAGAATCCTGAGGCAAAAATAAGCTATATTATGACTGATGGTGCTGCTTTACCTATATCTTTTAGTAAGACAGTTCATTATTTAAAGAAAGAAGGGCTGATTGATAACACCATAACTATAGGCCACTCCTTTGGTGGAGATTTAGAGAGTGTAAATATATATTCAGCATTAATTGGTGCAAAAGAGATAAATAAATCAGATGCAATAATAGTAACTATGGGGCCTGGGATAGTAGGTACGGGAACAAAGTATGGGTTTAGTGGGACTGAACAGGTAGATGTTCTTCATGCTGTAAATGTATTAGGTGGTGATCCAATTGGAGTTCCTAGGATTAGTTTTGCAGATAAAAGAAAACGTCATTATGGAATTAGTCATCATAGTAGGACTAATTTTGGTGAGTTGGCCCTGATAAGGAGTTCTATTGCAATTCCGAATTTTGAAGGGGAGAAGAGTAAGATAATACAAGAACAATTAAGGAGATCAGGGATCATTGAAAAGCATAATTTAACTTTTATAGATGGAGAAGAAATTATAGAGAGTTTAGACAACTTAAGTTTTAAAGTAAAAACAATGGGAAGGAGTCATCAAGAGGATAAGGAATATTTTATGACTGCAGGAGTAGCGGGGCTAATTGTTGATCAAAAATTTATGGGGTGATAAAATGAATAATTTGAGGGAAAAGACTATTAAAAGTACTAAGGTATATGAAGGTGAAATTGTTAATTTGAGAATTGAAGAGGTAGAGTTGCCAGATAGAAGTTTAGCAAATCGTGAGATTATAGATCATAGTGGTGCAGTAGCAATAATACCTTATAATAATGGGAAGGTTATAATGGTAGAGCAGTTTCGTAAAGCTACAGATAGTATATTATTAGAAATACCAGCTGGAAGATTGGAGGGGGGGGAAAAGCCTAAGGATTGTGCTCTTAGGGAGTTAGAGGAAGAGACAGGATATAAAGCAGAATCTCTAAATTTCATAAATGATTTCTATACTACTCCTGGTTTCACAAATGAAGTTATTTATTTGTACTTAGCTACAGATTTAGAAAAATATGAACAGAATACAGATCCAGGAGAATTTATAAATATAAAAGAGTATAGTTTAGAAGAGATTAAGGTTATGTTAAGAGAAGGAAAGATTAAAGATGCTAAGACAATTATTGGTATACAATGTTTGTTAAATGAATTAAGTTATAACTATTAAAATGAAGGTTTTAAGTTTATTAGCTAGCTATAGGATTGATGTGAAAATAATAGAAATCATATCTACTGTATACTGTATATTTGATATAAGGGGGATGTTATTATGGAGAAAATGGGAAGTCGTGATCCTATATATACATTAAATATAACTTCAAATGCTTCAGGTGCAGCAAAGGGTGCTAGAAGAGGTGATGTAATTGTCATTATTGATGTGATAGATATGTCAACTACGGCTGAGGCAGCTTTAGATGGAGGTGCAATTGAAGTTTTTGGGGCTAGTTCAGATAATGTAACTGTTCCAATAACTATTAATCCAGAAAAGATAGGTTATTTTGCCGGTAAGAAGGCATTGAAGAATAGGGCTGAATTAATAGTGATTGCAGAGCCTAGGTTAGGGGATAATAAGCAGAGAGAAGAGAATATTCAGCTTGCTTTAGCAGGTGTTACTAGATCTGGAGCAAAGATAGGAGATATACTCCCTAATATAGGTAGGGAGATAGTAGAATTGGTCGATTTTAAGGATAAGGTAGTATTAATTGTAACAGCTTCAGGGGGTGTTGCCTTTGATGCTGCTTATAGCCATGGAGCACCTGCAGTAATTACAGGAACTATTGCAAGAACTGAGAAAAAGAAGGGGTTTGAACCAGCCCAGAATTCGGCTAATAGAGCAATTAAACTAGCAAAGAAGTATAATACAGGCATCACTTTGGTAGCAGCAAGTTCTAATTCTTATGAAGATATCTTGGCGTCAGAGGCTATAGGGAGATTAATAGCTCAGTCTGGTTTTTTAAATGTATAATGTAATAACTACTATATCCCTTTGCATAATATTAAAAAAATGTCTAGTCAGGAGGGATTGAAATTAATTATAGGTATTTTAAACTAAGGTTGAAAAATTTCTTTAAAGAGAATCTGATTTTTTTAATATTTGTTCTGATATTTTTTTTAATCGGAGTTATTCTAGGTTCTATATCTGCCAATACATTAACCTATACTCAAAAGAAGGCTCTCCTTGATTATTTATCTGGGTTTACAATAGAGGTTAATCAATTATTATCAGAGGGGAGAAGCATTGTGGCTAAGGATCTTATCGTTGGAAATTTAAAATTTGCACTTTTATTTTGGGTTCTAGGAATAACGCTGGTTGGTGCTTCAATAGTACCATTTATAATATTTTTAAGAGGATTTATAATTGGCTTCACAGCTACTTTTATAATGAGGGAGATGTTCTTTAAAGGGGTTTTATTAGTATTTTTAGCGATGTTTCCTCAAAATATAATAATGATTCCTAGCTTAATATTAGCCTCATTTTTTACTTTGGTTTTTGTATTTAAGGCAGTTAGTAATATCTTATTTAGGAGAAGGTATAATTTACAGCAAGGAATTGTTTACTACTCTATTATTATGGGGGGGATTGGTATATGTCTATTTGTAGCAGCCTTAATAGAGATAAATGTAACCCCTAGATTGATCCAAATAGCAGAAGGCTTTATTTTAAATCCTTAAAAAAAATCAAAAATAAGAAGGAGTTTTATCTTGAAAGACGAATATTAATAATATATTCGTCTGACGTCTAACGACAATTTTAATATTAATAACTATAGTTGGTTAGACTAGATAGAAATAAATCTAGATTTATTTCTTGGAGATATAGGATAAACTAGAATTATACATTTAAATTAAGGGGTGGTAAAGGTGAGAGAATTTAAAAGAGTAGTTTTAATAGTATTAGATAGTGTAGGTGTTGGCGCATTACCTGATGCTCATAAGTTTGGAGATGAAGGAGCAGCTACTTTACCAAATTTGGCTGAAGCAGTTGGGGGGATAGATTTACCTAATATGCAGAGCTTGGGATTAGGAAATATAACAGAGATTAAAGGTGTTTCAGAGAACTCCAATTCAAAGGGCTCTTTTGGTATAATGGCTGAAGGATCTAATGGTAAGGATACTACTACTGGACATTGGGAGATAGGTGGAATTTTATCAGAAGATCCTTTTCCAACTTATCCTGATGGATTTCCAAAAGATATTATGGAAAGCTTCCATAAGGCGATAGGTCGTGAGAGCTTAGCTAATAAGCCAGCTTCTGGAACTGCAATTATTGAGGAGTGGGGAGAGGAGCATATTAAGACTGGAAAGCCTATTGTATATACGTCAGCTGATAGTGTATTTCAAATTGCTGCTCATGAAGATGTTATTTCTATAGATGAGCTTTATGATATGTGTGAAAAAGCTAGAAATTTATTGACTGGTGAACATGCTGTTGCAAGAGTAATTGCTAGACCTTTTGTAGGAGATGTGGGGAATTTTACAAGAACTGCTAGGAGAAAGGATTATTCTCTTAAGCCACCTAAAAAGACATTTTTAGATTACTTAAAGGATAATGGTCATAATGTTATGTCAGTTGGTAAGATAGATTATATCTACTCGGGCCAAGGAATTACTGAAGCAGTTCATACATCCGACAATATGGATGGAGTGGATAAGACATTAGATTATTTAAAAGAAGGTAAGAGTGGATTGATATTTACTAATTTAGTTGATTTTGATATGGTCTATGGTCATCGTAGAAATGTCGAAGGTTATGCACAAGCTTTAAGAGAGTTTGATCAGAGATTACCAGAGATTATATCTGCTTTAAATGAAGATGATCTTTTAATTATGACAGCAGACCATGGTTGTGATCCTACTTTTAAGGGGACAGATCATACTAGAGAATATGTTCCTTTATTGGTATATGGTGATAGAGTAAAAGAGGGTTATGATTTAGGGGAAAGATCTTCCTTTGGGGATATTGGTGTTACAATTGCAGATATCTTTGGAGTAAAGGGAGATTTATATGGTAAATCTTTCAAGGATGAGGTAGTAAAATAAATAGTAATAAAAAGTGGCACTATCGTGGCAATTGTAAATTTTAAACTGTACACTGTAAACTAAAAAATAGGGGGGCGTAATTTATGAGAAGTGAATTGATGAGTAAATTAAATGAGAGTGTTGATTATATTAAAGGGAAGGTTAATTTTGATCCAGAGGTTGCTCTTATTTTAGGATCAGGTTTAGGTGTTTTAGCAGATGAAATTGAAAATAAGGTAGAGGTTCCGTATGAAGAGATTCCAAATTTTCCTGTTTCAACTGTAGAAGGACATGCAGGGCAGTTGGTTTTGGGAGATCTAGAAGGTAAAAAGGTTGTAGCTATGCAAGGAAGATTCCACTATTATGAAGGTTATGATATCTCATTTATCACTTTTCCAGTTAGGGTGATGAAGCTTTTAGGTGCAGATAAGCTAGTGGTTACAAATGCTGCAGGAGGAGCAAATCGTAACTTTAATGTAGGTGACTTTATGTTGATTAGTGATCAAATTAACTTAACAGGGACAAATCCATTAATTGGCCCAAATGAGGATGAATTGGGTCCTCGTTTTCCAGATATGTCAGAGGCTTATAATAAAGAACTTGTTGAATTAGCTGAAAATGTTGCTCAAGACCAAGGTTTAGGCCTTAGAAAAGGTGTTTATGCTGGTTTTTCTGGGCCAACATATGAAACTCCTGCTGAGATAAGAATGGCCAGTTTATTAGGTGCAGATGCAGTTGGTATGTCGACAGTACCAGAGGTAATAGTAGCCAACCATATGGGGATGGATATAGTAGGTATCTCCTGTATTACCAATATGGCAGCAGGTATATTACCACAGCCTTTGGCTCATGATGAGGTAATAGAGACTACTCAAAGAGTTAAACCAAAGTTTATTCAATTGGTAAGAGGGATCATAAATGAGCTATGAGTCATCTGCTTTGTGTAAATGAAATGCTTTTTATTACAGAAGGTCTTGGTTTTTAGACCTGTAGGGTGAGCTAAAACCAAATTCAAAACCGCTACAAAACTATACAACACAAGGCTCACAGCTATATTAATAAAATGAACTTTATTAATATAAAATTAAAAGGGGTGATTAGATGAGAGTTTATGATATAATTTATAAAAAACGTGAAGGTAAGAAACTTAGTAAAGAAGAGATTGACTTCTTGATTGAAGGTTATACAAAGGGTGAAATTCCTGATTATCAGATGTCATCTTGGGCAATGGCAGTCTTTTTTAAAGGGATGGATAGAGAAGAGATAGGTAATCTAACAGAGGCTATGGTAGATTCGGGTGATAGAATAGATCTATCTCCAATTGAAGGTGTTAAGGTAGATAAACATAGTACTGGTGGTGTAGGGGATACAACTACTTTAGTGTTGGCGCCATTAGTAGCAGCTTGTGGTGCGCCAGTAGCTAAGATGTCTGGTAGAGGTCTTGGTCATACAGGAGGAACTCTTGATAAGTTAGAGGCTATTTCAGGCTTTAATATATCATTAACTCGTGAGGACTTTATTAATAATGTGAATGAAAATAAGATAGCAGTAGCAGGGCAGACAGGAGATTTGGCCCCGGCGGATAAGAAATTATATGCTTTACGTGATGTTACAGCTACAGTGGATTCAATTCCCTTAATAGCAAGCAGTATTATGAGTAAGAAGATTGCTTCTGGAGCAGATTCTATTGTCTTAGATGTTAAGACTGGAAATGGAGCATTTATGAAAGAATATGAAGGTTCAGTTCAGTTAGCCAAGACTATGGTGGAGATAGGAAAAGAGGTAGGCAGAAGAACAGTTGCAGTAGTCTCAGACATGGATCAACCATTAGGTTTTGCGGTTGGAAATTCTTTGGAGGTAGAAGAAGCAATTTTAACTTTAAAAGGTGAAGGTCCAGCAGACCTAACAGAACTATCTTTAACCCTTGGATCTCATATGCTAGTCTTATCAGGTGTAACTAAAGATGCCGATGAAGGAAGAGAAATTTTAGAGAGAGCAATTTCGGATGGAAGTGGTTTAGCTAAATTTAAAGAAATGGCAAATATACAAGGAGGTAATGGTGAAGTTATTGATAATATAGATCTATTACCTAAAGCTAAAAACAATTTAGAAGTTAGATCTAAAAAAGAAGGTTATGTTCAGAAGATAGTAGCTGAAGATGTTGGTATAAGTGCAATGCTTTTAGGTGCTGGTCGTGAGACTAAAGAATCTGAAATTGATTTAGCTGCTGGAATTAAATTGGCTAAGAAAGTTGGAGATAAAGTAGATAGTGGAGAGACTATTGCTACTTTATACTATAATGAAAGTGCTAAAGTAGATGAAGCTAAAGATAAATTGCTAGGTGCTTATCAAATAGGTGATAAAAAACCAGCATTAAACCCTTTGATTTATGAGGTAATAAAATAATAAAAGGCGGGCTAAAGCCCGCCTTTTATTATTTTATTAGATAAATTGTTCTTTTAATAGTCCTTTAGAGTTGATATAAAATTAATATCTTATCTTTCTTTTAAAGATACATTAATCTCAAAATCCCCAATCTCAGTATGCAAGGGAATAACTAAGAATTGAGGTTGGTCAGTAGAGATTCTAATATTATCTCCTACTGTGATAGAAGGAGGAGTTAAATCGCATTTATACCCTATATTAGAAAGATTTGTTAAAGAATTACCTGTAATTATATTAGCTAATTCTCCAATAGCTGATCCAGCTAATTCGTCAAATTCATCCAATTCCATCCCTGCCATTCTAGTAAATACGCTAAGGGCTGTTTCCTCGGTCATACCAAAATAAATAAAGCCCTTTAAATCTCCCGTAACACCAATTGAGGCATTGATTTTTTGAGCAGATAAAGGGTTGCTGCGGGTTATTAATTCACCCTTTTTAGCCTCTACTTGAATCATATTCTGTAAAACACTTTTAGTAGCATCAAAGATAGGATTGATATATTTTGTCTTCATAGTTTTAAAACCTCCCCGTTTAAGATACATTTCACTTATACTTAAATTGTTTCGACAGAAATTATAATTCTCCTTTTAAATAATAAAAAATAGATTATGAAGTAAAAAATAACCACAGTCACTAAAAACCCTTTTTTTTACAATCATACTTATAATAAAAAGGTAATAGATATTAGTAGAATGTGGGGGTGAATTAAGTATGAAAAAATCAAAAATTAGTTTGATTGTTATTATTTTATTGGCCTTTATTATTTCTATTATTGGAAATGCTTATGCAGTGCAAGAAACTAATTTTGAGTTAGAATCTGAATCAGTAATATTATTAGATGCGAATACTGCTAATGTCCTCTATGAAAAAGATGCTGATAAGAAGATGCCACCTGCTTCAATAACAAAGGTAATGACATTATTATTGGTTATGGAAGCAATAGATGAAGGTAGAGTAGAGTGGGAAGAGAAGATAGTAGCAACTGAATATGCAGCACAGATGGGAGGATCACAGATATGGTTAGAGCCAGGAGAAGAGATGAAATTAAGGGATTTAGTAAAAGCTATAGCCATAGTTTCAGCTAATGATGCTTGTGTAGCAGTAGCTGAACATATTTATGGAACTCATGATGCTTTTGTAGCAGCAATGAATGATAAGGCTAAGGAGCTGGGGATGGAGAATAGTTATTTTTATAACACTAATGGGCTACCTTCTACAGATCCTGAAATAGAAGGGAATTATACTACCGCTAGAGATATAGCTATTATGTCTAGAGAGTTATTGAAATATCCTAAAATATTAGACTTTACTTCAACTTGGATTGACTATATTAGAGATGAGGAATCATTTTTACGTAATACTAATAATTTAGTACGCTTTTATCAAGGAGCAGATGGCTTAAAGACTGGCTATACTCAAGAGGCTGGTTTCTGTGTTTCAGCAACTGCAAGTAAGGATGGGATGAGATTTATTGCAGTTGTTATGAAGGCGCCTAACTCCCAAAAGAGGTTTAGTGAAGCGCGCGAATTATTAAATTATGCTTTTAGTATTCATCGTTCTTTAAGTATAGCAGAGAAGGGGGAAGAGGTAGGTCAGGTTAAAGTATTTAAAGGTAAGGTTGAGGAAGTTACTGCTGTTGCTAAGGATGATCTCAATGTTACTTTATTAAGGGGAGAAGAGAAAGAAGTGATTAAACAGACACGTATAGATAAAGAGATTGTTGCTCCTATTGAAGCTGGTGATAAGTTGGGGGTTATTGTTGCTTTAAAAGGAGAACAGGAGTTAGGAAGGGTTGAGCTAATTGCTAAAGATAGTGTAGAGAAGGCTAATTTCTTTATGATAATAATTCAGACCTTTAAAAGGTTTATAAGTAAATTGATGAATGTTTTTTAATGGTACTCCGCTAACGGAGTACTATTTTTCTTTTTAATCAAAGAATAAACCTAAATTGCAATAATAAATTGATTTACAAAAATATATTCTACTTAAGCACATAATAACTTATAAATCTTTTAACCATTTAATCTTCTCATTATTTCAATTATTTTAACATAATAAGTTTTGAGGTGTAAAGAGTAGGATAAAAAAATATATCTAAAATAGCAGGAAAAAAATGGTTAATGTTGAATTAATATTCTTAGAGAGGAGGGAAGATGATGGATTTATCATTTAAAGAAAAAGAAGGGAAGCTTATTGTAAGTTTAAAAGGAGACTTTGATTTACATACTGCTCCTGGTTTTAAAGAGGCCATTACTAAAAAAATAAATCCGCAGATTAGAGGATTAATATTAAATTTAGATGGTATTAAATTTATTGATAGTTCAGGTTTAGGTGCTATTTTAGTCAGTTATAAGAAAATCAAGGGCTTAGGGGGGGAATTGGGTTTATTAAATGTAACACCTCAAGTAAGAAGAATATTTGAGTTATCTGGGATGTTAAAGATAATAAATCTTTATTCATCAGAGAAAGAAGCCTTAGATAATATTTTTAGGGGGTAAGAGAATGGAAAATAAGGCTAGATTAATAGTTGATAGTATTTCTGAAAATATTGGTTTGTGTAGAGTAACAGTAGCATCCTTTGCAGCACAATTAGACTTTACATTATCTGAATTAGAAGAGTTAAAGGTTGCAATTTCAGAGGCTGTATCCAACTCTATAATTCATGGTTATAAAGAAGAAAGTGGAAAGATTGAGATAGAGATGGGGATTTTTGACGGGAAATTGCAGATAATTGTAGAGGATAGAGGGTGTGGCATTGAAGATATTGAAGAAGCTTGTCAGCCTACTTATACTACTGAAGGTAGAATGGGGCTTGGTCTTGTATTTATAGATTCTTTTATGGATGAATTTAAAGTAGAGTCTAAGTTGGGTGAAGGTACTAGGTTAAAGATGCTTAAGGTGCCTATCCAGGATAAAGAGATAGAGTAGGGGTTGTGGGTATGAACAGATTTGAGAGTATCAGTATAAAAGAGTATCCTTTGTTAGAGGAAGATGAGGTTAAGAGTTTAATATTTGATTATCAACAAGGGGATGAAGAAGCAAAGGACAAGCTGATAAATCACAATCTACGTTTAGTTTTAAAGATAGCACATAGATTTAAGAATGGACAGTATTCCCTTGAAGATATATTTCAAATTGGTATAATAGGTTTAATTAAAGCGATAGATCGATTTGATCTAAGCAAAGAGGTGAAGTTCTCGACATATGCTGTTCAATGGATAATAGGTGAAATTAAGGTATTTTTTAGAGATGATAGTCTGATTAAGGTAAGCAGAAGCTTAAAGGAGGATGCCCGTAGGATAAAGGCTGTAAAGAAATCTCTTAGTAAACATTTGAATCGAGAGCCAACGATTAAAGAGTTGAGTAAAGAGTTGGGAATGGCTGTAGAAGATATAGTCAATGCTTTAGAATCAGTAAGAGAACCAGATTCTATTCATAAAAAGGTTTATAAAGGTGAAGATAGCAATTTGGAGTTAGGAGATCAAATTGCAGATTCTAAGGATTATTATAATGCTAAAATAGATAGTATTGTTTTAAAAGAAATTATAAAAAAATTAGATAGTAGGGATCAACTTATAATACGGTTTAGATATTTTGAAGAGAAATCTCAAAGTGAAATAGCTCAGGTGCTTGGGATATCTCAAGCACAAGTCTCTAGGCTGGAGAAGAATATAATAAAAATAATTAGAAATCAATTTATTTAAAGCATGGATGATTAATCATCCATGCTTTTTTTGTATTAAAATATGATTATTTACACATAATAGCTTATAAGAAATCAACCTTTCAAAAAGGAGGGTTAAAGTTGTTTGATTATTTGAAGGCAAGAAAGATGGTTTATTTAGTGATATTGGCCCTTCTAATTGCAGTTAATATCTACCTCTGGGGAGATACTTTTAGAAAAGATGAGATATCGCCAAGGGCCAAGAGGGTTTTCAATCAAGATGTGATTGTAGAAGAGGTTAATTTAGAAAGGTCACCGATCTCTTATGTTAGATAAAGGGACAAAGGAAGAGGTGTTCTTAAGGGTAAAGAGGGTTGTTAGAGCTGAGCCTAATCAAAGATTAGACATTAAGGATTTATCTGAAGTGGTCAGTGAAGATAAACTCAAAGAAGAGATAGAGAAGATAAGAGTAAAGGAGGTAGTCAAAGAAGCTGGAGATTCGATGATAATAACGGCCTTAGAGATTATTGGAGCTATAAAGAGAGAATTTCCAGAGTTGAGGATAGAACATATAGGGGAAGCAGATGTGATAATAGATATTGAAAAAAATTCTAAAAAAAATAAACACCAGAGTAGTCCTCCTAGATTATATGTCATATTTGTTTCCCTAATTTTATTCTTAGGCTCTGCAATGGCGATAATGAACTTTCATGCCGATGTTGGGATGGGGCCAGTGCACCAAAGAATCTACCAGATGATTATGGGAGTTAGCAATCAAGAGCCACTTTTATTACAGGTTCCTTACTCTTTAGGAATAGCTATAGGTATGATTATCTTCTTTAATAGATTTTATAAGTATAAGATAGATGATGATCCAACTCCTCTTGAGATAGAGATGTATCTTTATGAGAATAAAGTCAACGAATTCTCCTTGGCCCAAAAATCAAAAAGGGCAAAGCAGATAAAGAAGGGTAAGCATTAGGTGATAATATGAAAAGGATCTTTTTGATCTTATTAGGCTTGGCCGAAGGAGTAATTGTAGGGATGGCCTTAGTAGCCTTCTTGATGGTTTTGGATGTAATTCCACGTCTGATTAGATTTACATCTACTAAAAGCAAGATAAGGTTATACCAATCTGTTATCTTAATAGGAGCATTAATTGGTATATTAATTGATTTTTATGATTTTGCTCTGCCAAATTTATTTTTTTTGAATGAATTATTGGTTGTTTTAAGCGGTTTATTCTTTGGTATCTTTGTAGGTTTAGTTGCAGGTGCTTTAACAGAGGTTTTGAAGGTTTTGCCAATTTTGAGTAGGAGGTTGGGGTTGAAGGATGAAATGAAATTAATGCTATCAGCTATAATATTAGGAAAAGCATTAGGTTCACTTGTATATTGGCTTTTCCCTCAGATATGGTCATAATATTCATCAAGGGTTAAAGATTTTATATTAAGATGTTAATCTTTTAGAACACCCTACAGGTCTAAAAATCAAGACCTTCCGTAATAAAAATCATTAGCACAAAGCACACGACACACAGCTTAAATGGACTTTAGTTCATTTGTTCTAAATAATTATCAACTAATAAAGGGGAGGAAGTAAATGGGAAAGATAGACAAGACACAAGAAGAGTATCAAAAATTAATTAAAAAGCATCAACCTCAAGGTTCGCCGATTAGAAACTTTTTTGCAGCTTATTTGGTAGGTGGATTGATATGTGTGTTTGGTCAATTTGTTTTAAACACATTACAGGGAGCAGGTCTATCTATGGCAGATGCAAGTGCTTATAATACTATTATACTGTTATTTATAGGTGGGTTATTAACTGGTTTAGGTGTTTATGATGAAATAGCTCAATTTGCAGGGGCAGGTTCCATAGTTCCTATTACAGGTTTTGCTAATGCTATTGTCTCTCCTGCTATGGAGTACAGACAAGATGGATACATACTAGGCTTAGGGGCCAACATTTATTCTATTGCTGGACCTGTTTTAACTTATGGTATGTTGACGGCTTTTTTAATAGGTGTAATCAAATTATTAATATTTTAGTGGGGGTGAATTAAATGAAGAAATTAGGAAAACAGACGATGGAATTTGTTAACCCTCCTCAATTTATGTCTGCTGCATCTATAGTTGGGAATAAGGAGAGTAAGGGGCCAATTGGAGATTACTTTGATGAAGTTATCAGTGATGGTTATAATAAGCAAAAAACCTGGGACCAAGCTCAGATTAAGATGACAAGTGATTTGTTAGATAGCTTATTAGACAAAGCCAAGTTATCTAAAGATGATATAGATTGTTTAATAGCTGGGGATCTATTAAATCAAATGGTAGCCTCTAATTTTGCTGTAAGGGACTTTCCAACCCCTTTCTTAGGAGTTTATGGTGCTTGTTCAACAATGATTGAAGCAGTTGCAATAGGGGGAGTGATGATAGATGGAGGGGGAGTAAACCAAATAATAGCATTTACCTCAAGCCATTATCAGGCTACTGAAAGGCAGTACAGAACACCAAATGAATACGGTGACAAGTACCCTCCTTTTAAACAAAGAACTGTGACTGGGGCTGGAGGGGTTATAATGAGCAATACTCAAGGTGGTGTTCAACTTAGAGAGGCTACTTTGGGTAAGGTAGTTGACTTAGGGGTTGCAGATCCTAGGGATATGGGGTCGGCTATGGCACCTGCTGCTGCTGATACTCTCCTTCAACACTTCGAAGATACAGGTCGTGATCCAAGTTATTATGATTTAATACTTACTGGAGATTTAGGAGAGTTAGGTAAGAAGTTGACTAAAGAACTTCTTGAGGAGACAGGTTGCCATCTTGGTGATAACTATGATGATTGCGGAGTATTAATTTATAACTCTAAGCAGAAGGTGGGAGCTGGTGGAAGTGGTTGTGGATGTTCAGCTGTAGTTTTAGCTTCCTATGTTCTACCTCAGTTGATGTATGGTCACTTGAAGAGAGTTTTGATCTTAGGAACAGGTGCTCTTTTAAATCCTACTCTTTCTTTACAGGGAGAGACCATTCCCTCTATTGCTCATGCAGTAACTTTAGAAAGTACAGGCCATTTAGTTGAAGGGATAGGACGTAAGAAGATACAGAATAAGCTTGCTGATAAGATTGAGGTAGCAAAAATTGAAGCTTTAAATGGGAACGGGGGTTGAGCTATGTATTTATATATTATGGCCTTTTTGGTTGGTGGTTTAATCTGCGGCTTGGGGCAGATATTTTTGGATTTCACCAAGTATACTCCAGCCCATCTCTTGGTAATTGTTGTTGTTATAGGGTCTATTTTAACCGGTTTAGGTTTATATGAGCCTTTAGTAGAATTTGCTGGTGCTGGTGTAACGGTTCCAGTAATGAATTTTGGTAATATACTTACCCAAGGTGTTCTTGTGGAGACTAAACGAGGTGGATTTTTAGGCCTCTTTTCTGGAATACTAGAGATAGGTGGGACAGGGGTGGCTGCTGCAATATTGATTGGCTTCATAATGGCAGCTATCTTTAGACCTAAGGAGTGAGGATATCAGTAAAGCTATAAAGGAGCGGTTGATATGAAGAGAGTAATTATTGTAACCGATGGTGATAATGTTGCTAAAAGGGCAGTAGAGAAGGCAACAGAGAATCTGGATTTGAGGGTTATATCTAGATCTGCTGGCAATCCAACACCTTGTGATGGAGAGAAGGTATTGGATATGATCGAGAGTTGTCCAAAAGACCCTGTTGTAATTATGGTAGATGATCAAGGTTATAGTGGTTGTGGCAAGGGAGAGCAGGTTATGGAGAAAGTAGTTCAATCTGAAAATATTGAAGTTTTGGGTATTGTTGCAGTAGCATCAAATACTCCTGCTGTCTCTGGGGTTAAGCCTAACTTTTCAATAACTCGAGATGGAAACCTTGTAAACTTGCCGGTGGATAAGTATGGAACTCAAGAAGGCAAGAATCATCAAATTCTAGAAGGAGATACAGTAGATATAATTAACGAGTTTTCTGATCTTATGGTTGTTGGGATAGGAGATTTGGGTAAGATGTCTGGAAAGGATAGCTTTGAGGTTGGAGCACCTATAACGACTAAAGCTATAGAGGAGATACTTAAGAGAAGCGGGGTGAAGGAATGAAGGTAAGCAAAAGTTTAGGCGATAATCTAAAGTATATAAAGGATAAGATTGACGGGCCAAAGACCTTCGACTTCTTTAATCGTGATTTCAAGATTGCAGGTAGGGACGTTAGCCTTATCTATGTTGATGGTTTAACTAATGGAGATATTTTGGTTTGGTTATTAAAATTTTTGATGGATATAGAAGAGGAAGATCTCAGTATTGACTTTTTAGAGAAGTTAGTACAGAGTAAGTTACCCTATACAGAGATTGATCTATTAGATGATGTAGATACCATTATAGATGATGTCTTAGCAGGTCCTCAGGTTTTATTAATAGATGGTGAAGACAAAGCCATAAAGATAGATGCTAGAGGTTGGGAGATGAGAGGTCCAGAAGAGCCTGAGTTAGAAAAAGCTACTCGTGGAGCTGAAGATGGTTTTATAGAGACTATGGTTTTAAATGTAGGTATGGTTAGAAGAAGAATCAGAGATCCTAAGTTGAGAGTAGAGCCCTTTAAGTTGGGGAGTCGATCCAAAACTGATGTAGGTGTATTATATATTGATGATCGAGTAGATAAAGATCTTCTAAAGGAGGTTAAGCAGAAGCTAGAAGAAGCTGACTTAGAAGGTTTACCTTTGGCCGATAGAACTGTAGATGATATTTTAACTGGTCAAGGTATAAACTTTTTGCCCAAGGTAAGGTATAGTAATAGACCTGATATCGTAGCCGCTCATTTATTGGAGGGGAAGATATGTGTAATAACAGACAATTCGCCAACAGCACTGATCTTGCCGGCTGTATTCTTAGACCATACTCAGAATTTAGAAGAATATAGATATCCACCTTTAATAGGTAGTTATTTTAAAGCGATTCGATTTATAGCAATATTTTTGGGGCTTATTCTACCACCACTATGGTTGTTAATGGCCTATGGTCCAGACTGGGTGCCAGAGGCTTTAGAGTTTATTGGACCAGAGGAAGTTGGTCAGATATCTTTGGGAGCCCAATTTATCATAGCGACTATAGGTATTGATCTGATTAGAATTGCTTCGATACAGACACCAACAGCCCTTGCTACATCTTTGAGTTTGATTGGTGCTTTAATTCTAGGTGAGTTCTCTATTGAAGTAGGTCTTTTCAATCCAGAAACTATACTATATTTAGCTATTGGAACAATTGGTACCTTTGCAATACCTGGATTAGAGATAGCTCTATTCTTTGAAATAGCTAGGTTGATACTGATAATACTTGTAGTATTTTTAAGAACCCCAGGATTCATTGGTGGAGTTGTAGTGATATTTATGCTATTTCTCTTCACTAAATCCTTTGGTATACCATACTTGTGGCCTTTGATTCCATTTAAATGGAAGGCATTGAAGACATATATATTCAGACAATCAGCACTCAATTTGGATGAAAGAAGGCATGAAGAATCTAAAGAAGATAATACCCGTCCTTCTGAATAAAATTTTAAGGAGTGATTTGGTGAGCTTCAAAATCGGAATACCGAAAGCGTTGTTGTATTATAAGTACTACCGAGGATGGAATAAGTTTTTTGAAGAGCTAGGATGTGAGGTGGTAAATTCTGATAAGTCTACTAAGGATATAGTAGATAAAGGGGTATCATTATCTGTTGATGAAGCCTGCTTTCCAGTTAAACTATTTTTAGGTCATGTTGATTATTTAAAGGATAAGGTTGATTACCTCTTCATTCCAAGAGTTATTAGTGTTCAACCTAGAGAGTATCTATGTCCTAAGTTTATGGGTCTGCCCGATATGGTTAGGCATAATATAGATAGGATTCCTCCTATTATCGATACAACGATAAATATGAGAAGTAGGAAGAGGGATCTTCTAAAGTCTGCTTTTGAGGTTGGAGATATTTTAGGTAAAGGTTATATAGAGGTGACTAAAGCCCTTTTTAAAGCTTTGAGGGAGTTAAGAAGGTATAAAAAAGAGATGCTAGATAAAAGTCATGATAGATTTGATTATAAGATTGGACTTCTAGGACATGAGTATATAATCTATGACCCTCATGTGAGTATGAACCTTATTAAGAAGTTAAGAAAAATGGGGGTAGATGTGATAACTTCAGAGATGGTGGATGATCAGATTTTAGAAGAGCAAGCCAAGGGTTTTTCTAAGGATATGTTCTGGACTTTAAGTAAGAGTATGCTAGGTTCTGCTTATCATTTCTTTGAGCGGGATGATATAGATGGGATCATTCAATTGACAGCCTTTGGTTGTGGACCTGATTCTTTGGTAGGAGAGATGGTTGAAAGGGAGTCTAAGCGAAGAAGGAGTCAGCCCTTTATATCATTAAATTTAGATGAGCATACAGGAGAGGCCGGTCTTGTGACTAGATTGGAAGCCTTTATTGATATGATTAGATGGGAGGGAGCATAATGAAGATAACCTTTCCTCATATGGGAACCATGGCCATTCCGGCAAAGGCCTTATTTGAAGAATTGGGTTTTGATGTGATTTTGCCACCTCCAATTACAAAGAAGACTTTAGATTTAGGAGTCAAGCATTCGCCTGAGTTTGCTTGTCTTCCTCTTAAGATGAATGTCGGTAATTATATTGAAGCCTTAGAGTTAGGTGCTGATACTATTATTATGGGTGGAGGTGTTGGCCCGTGCCGTTTTGGTTACTATGGTGAGGTACAAAAGGAGATATTAAGAGATTTAGGTTATGAATTTGAGATGATTATCTTTGAACCTATGCAAGGTAGGTGGAAGGACTTTTATAAAAAAGTAAGGTCATTATTAGGGAAGATGTCATTATTGAAACTTAAGAGTGCCTGGGACAAAGGATGGGCCAAAGCCAAGGCGGTAGATAGATTAGATTCTTTGATTAATAAGACAAGACCTTACCTTATAGATCCCAAGAAAGGTACTCAAATCTACAAGGAAGGTCTTAGTTTAGTAGATGAGAGCAATGATATAAAGAATATAGAGAAATCTGTAGATTTAATAGAAGGCAGGTTAAATTGCTTGAAGAGGAAGAAGAATTTTAAACCTTTAAAGGTAGGTTTGGTAGGGGAGATATATGTGGTCTTAGAGCCCTTTACTAATTTGAATATAGAAGAGAAACTTGGAGAATTGGGGGTATTAGTGGATAGATCTATCTTCTTAACAGATTGGATCAAAGAGCATATGGCCCTTAATTTATTTAGAGACCTAAAGCATAATAGAAATGTTAGGGAAGCAGCCAAGCCTTACCTTAATCATTTTGTAGGAGGACACGGTATAGAGTCTGTAGGTGAGACAGTCTTATATTCTAGAGAAGGATATGATGGTGTTATTCACTTATTACCTTTTACTTGTATGCCTGAGATAATAGCCCAAAGCGTTCTTCCTACAATAAGTAAGGAGAAGGATATTCCAGTACTCTCTTTGAGTGTAGATGAGCATACTGGTGATGCTGGTTTTGTAACTAGACTGGAGGCCTTTATCGATCTATTGGCCCGTAAGAAAGAGGAGGTAGTTGTATGAGTAAAGGATATATGGGAATTGATGTTGGGTCGGTAAGTACGAATATTGCAATTATTAATGAGGACAAAGAGGTTCTAGAGAAACTTTATTTAAGGACTGAAGGAAAGCCAATTAGAGCTATCCAAGAGGGTATGATGAGAATGAAGGATAAGGTGGATATAGAGATTGGTGGTGTAGGAGCAACAGGTAGTGCAAGGAATTTAGCCGGAGTAATTGTTGGTGCAGATGTGGTAAAGAATGAGATAACAGCCCATGCAGTTGCTGCATCGACAGTAAATCCAGAGGTTCAGACCGTCTTAGAGATTGGTGGTCAGGATTCTAAGATAATCATATTAAGAGATGGTGTAGTAGTAGACTTTGCAATGAATACAGTCTGTGCAGCCGGAACTGGATCTTTTTTGGATCAGCAGGCAAGTAGATTAAATATTCCTATAGAAGAGTTTGGTGGGTTGGCCCTTAAAGGAGATAATCCAGTTAGGATAGCAGGAAGGTGCTCAGTTTTTGCAGAGTCAGATATGATACATAAACAGCAGTTAGGACATAATCTAGAGGATATTATTGGAGGGTTATGTGAAGCTTTGGTAAGAAATTTTTTAAATAACCTTGGTAAGGGCAAGGAGGTACTAGGTCCTGTTGTATTCCAAGGGGGGGTAGCAGCAAATTCCGGTATCAGGGCAGCCTTTGAAGATGCATTAGATTTAGAGATTATTGTTCCTGAATATCATAATGTAATGGGTGCTATAGGTTCGGCGGTGTTGGCCCAGGAAGCGGTTAAGAAGAAAGGAGAAACCAGCTTTAAAGGTTTTGATAGTTCAGGATTTAATTACCATGTATCAAGCTTTGAATGTGAGAAGTGTTCTAATTCCTGTGAAGTTATTAATATTCATCAAGAGGATAGAATTATCGCCAGTTGGGGGTCAAAATGTCCAAAGGGTGAAGTTGTAATTTCTAATGGTTAAATAATAAAGCTATGCTTTATTATTAGTGATGAGTAATTAGTAATGCCTAATAGCTAGCTACTTGCTAGCTATTAGGCAAACCTTCCTCGTTAAAAGTAGGGTTTAAAGCTTTTTAGCTAAAAGCCCATAGCTAGAAGCTAGTAACTAATAAACTTACTATTGTTATCCTCTAACAAATATGTTTTAATATAATAAGTGTTATATTTATATTTAGAGAGGGTGATAGAAAGTTGGATAAAAAAAGTTATTTCCCCATAGTATCAGGATTAATTACATCAATTATATTTGGATTTTCTTTTTTATTTACTAAGGAGGCTTTAGATCTGTTGGCTCCGTTTCATTTACTGGCCTTTAGATTTTCTTTTGCAGCTGGTGTATTGACTCTGCTTAAATATCTAAAAGTTATTAAAGTTGACTATTCTGGAAAGAGGATTAAACTATTACTTATGTTAGGAATCTTTCAACCAGTCTTTTATTTTGTCTTTGAGACAATTGGTTTAAACTTGACTACTTC
This sequence comes from Halonatronum saccharophilum DSM 13868, assembly GCF_000517025.1. GTDB lineage: Bacteria > Bacillota > Halanaerobiia > Halobacteroidales > Halobacteroidaceae > Halonatronum > Halonatronum saccharophilum. Next base: position 387,856 of record NZ_KI912095.1, on the reverse strand, counting down.
ATCAGAAGCAGGGATGGTGATTGCTTTAATACCAGTTATAGTTACAATATTAGGAGCAATCTTTCTTAAAGAGATACCAACTCCAAAGCAACTTTTCTTTATAATCACTTCAGTTTTAGGGGTCTTCTTTATTATCTTTATGGGTGATCGAGTAAGAGTAAGTGGTGAGTTTATAGGGCTATTATTGCTATTAGGGGCTGTTTTGTCAGCAGGAATATTTAATATTATTTCAAGAAAGCTATCTTTAGAGTTTAATGCTGTTGAAATTACTTATATTATGATGTTGATGGGTGCAATTACTTTTAACACGATATCATTAATTCAACATACAATAGGTGGGAATTTAGCAGGTTATTTGGCCCCTATATTTGAAATTGAAATATTAATTGCTGTAGTATACCTAGGTATACTATCTTCAGTAGTAGCATTCTTTTTGGTCAACTTTATGTTATCTCAGATGGAAGCTTCCCGTTCTGCCGTCTTTGCTAATCTAACAACTATTGTTTCGGTAATTGCAGGAGTCACCTTAAGAAATGAACCTTTTTATTGGTTTCATGCTGTAGGATGTATATTAATAATAATCGGTGTTTGGGGAACTAATTATTATAGGGGTAAAGGCAAATTGAAAGATAAAAAAAGGTTTTTGAGAATTAATCTCAAAAAGTGTTGACATAGGTTTACTAATATGTTATTCTAATCACAACGAAAAATGAATATAAAGTGATAGAGGAGCAATAATCAATAGTAATATTAAGGAGCTGTGTTGGCTATGAATTAATAGGAAAGGGGTTATTGCCGAAACCTTTAAGAGAAAACACATCTCTTGAGGTTGGTTTTTTGCTTAATAGGTAAAGAATTGCCACTAAATGTGGAGGGCTATCTTGTAAACTGATAATAGTGATATTTGACGGTTATGAGATAATTCTCATAACCGTTTTTACAATAATAAGACTATAATTAACTTTTAGAGAGGGGAATAGTAAGATGAAATTGCAAGGAAATATGAGTATTAATGAGCAGGGAGTATTGGAGATTGCCGGTCATAGTGTTGTTGATATTGCAAATGAATATGGGACGCCAGTGTATATATTAGATGAAGGGGAGGTTAGAGAGAATTGTAGAGCTTATCGTAAAGCTTTTGAAAAGTGGTATCCAAATTCTTTAACTTTATATGCAAGTAAGGCATTTTTGTCTTTGTCTATGGCAAGAATTATTGATGAGGAAGGTTTAGGATTAGATGTAGTCTCAGGCGGAGAGTTGCACATAGCATTAAAAGCTGACTTTCCAGCAGAGAAGATATATTTCCATGGGAATAATAAGACTGCTAGTGAAATTAGAACTGCTTTAGATGCCAATATAGGGTCTTTTGTAGTTGATAATACCTATGAATTAGAAATGTTAAATAGATTAGCTGGAGAAAAGGGGTTAGAAGCTGATATTCTATTAAGAGTAACGCCAGGTATTGAAGCTCATACTCATAGTTATATACAAACAGGTCAGACTGATTCTAAGTTTGGTCTAGGCATCCAAAACGGTTTAGCCTTAGAGGCAGTTAAAGAGGCTAAAGACTTAGAAAATGTCAAACTAAAGGGAATCCATTGCCATATTGGATCTCAGATTTTTAAGCTAGAGTCTTTTGCTAAAGCTGTGGATGTTATGTTAGAGTTCGTTGAAGATATCAAAGAAGAAGTAGGAGTAACCTTAGAAGAGCTAAATTTAGGTGGGGGAATTGGTATCCCTTATACAGATGCTGAAGTGAAACCAGATATTGAAAAATATGCTAAGATTGTAGCAGGTTCAATTAAGAAGAAGTGTGAAGAGTTAGATATCCCATTACCAAGGGTTATTAATGAACCAGGTCGTTCGATTGTAGCTACTGCTGGATCTACAATCTATAGTATTGGATCTGTTAAAGAAATTCCAGAAATCAGAAAGTATGTTGCAGTAGATGGAGGAATGACAGATAATATTAGACCAGCTCTTTATGAGGCAGAGTATGAAGCTATTATAGCTAACAAAGCTAATAAAGAGAAAGAAGAGGAAGTAACTATTACTGGAAAGTGCTGTGAGTCAGGTGATATCTTAATTAGAGACATTAAATTACCCAAGGCAGAGTCTGGTGATATTCTCTTAATTTCTTGTACGGGAGCTTATGGTTATTCAATGAGTAATAATTATAATGGAATCCCAAGACCAGGAGTTCTATTGATCAATGAAGATAAAATTGACTGGGCAGTTAAACCACAAAGTTATGATGATTTAATTGCTAATGATCAAATACCTGAACGATTGAGAAAATAAACTAAAAAGAAGTTATCCACTTAAGTGGATAACTTCTTTTTAGTTTATGATAAAAGGTTTTAGCTTTTGTGTTATAAATATTTCTATATTTATTTCTTAATTAAAACTTACCTTATTTAGGTTGACTTTTTTTTACTAATAATCTATGGTATAATAAAGATTAGCTTATTAAAATCTAAAGTTATATATAATCTTGTTTAATATATTCTAGTTTTTTGGCTTATTTTTCAAAGGAGGGTTAAGATGGAGATAATTATCAGTCATCAGAGAACTGACTTTGATGGTTTAGCTTCTATGGTGGCAGCACAGAAGCTGCACCCAAAAGGCGTTATGGTCTTTTCAGGTAAGTTAACGAAGAATGTTAAGAAGTTTATGGCCTTATATAGAGATAGAATTACTGTTAAGTATGCTAGAGATATTAATAAGGATGATATAACTAGAGTTATTATGGTTGATACGAGGGTCCCTTCTAGACTGGGAGTTTTTTCTGATTTAGCGAAGAAGGATGGAGTTGACTTTTTAATCTATGATCATCACCTTGATAGAAAAGGACTAATACCCCAAGCCAAAGAGGTGATTGAAGAGGTTGGAGCTACAATCACAATGCTTGTCAACCGCTTAAAGGCGAAGAAGATAGAGATTACCCCTTTTGAAGCTACTTTATTTGCTCTTGGGATATATGAAGATACCGGTTGTCTTATCTATAAGAGCACTACTTCAACAGATGCTAAATCAGTAGCTTATCTGCTTGAAAAAGGGGCCAACTTGGAGATAGTAGAGGATTATATAGAGTACTCTTTAAATAGAAAGCAACAGGAGCTCTTTAATAAATTATTAGACTCTTTATATCAGGTATCAGTTAAGGGTTTTGCTATAGATATCTTTAGCGTTGAAATTGATGAATACATACCTGATATCGCTTTGTTGGCCCATAAGCTTAATGAATTACATAATGCAGAGGCTTTGTTTATTTTGATTAAACAAGGTGATAAGGTCTTGATTATAGGAAGAAGTAATAATGATAGTATAGATGTAGGTGATATCTTAAATTATTATGGTGGTGGTGGACACAGTAGAGCTGCTTCAGCCAATATTAAGGGTGATACAAGATCTTTAATAGATTGGCAAGAGGAGTTGCTTTGTACTATTAAAGGAAAGGTCAACCCTGCTATATTGGTAAAGGATATTATGTCTACACCTGTTAAGACAGTGGGTTTAGATACTACTATGGGTGAAGCTGATAAGATTATGCAAAGGTATGGTTATTCAGGTTTAGTAGTAGTTGATGATGAAGAGACTGTTGGGATTATTTCAAGAAGAGATATTGATAAGGTTAGAAAACATAACCTACTACATGCTCCAGTTAAAGGTTATATGTCGACAAAACCTGTAACTATAGACCAAGAAGCTTCTCTAAAAGAAGTACAAGAAGAGATAGTAAATCATGATATTGGTCGACTACCTGTCGTTGATAAAGGGGGTAAATTAGTAGGTATTATTAGCCGTAGTGATCTTCTAAAGACCTTCTATGGTAGAGAAGATTATCTGATGAATAAGCAGAACTTATATGGAAGAAGCTTGGTTGAAGTCCAGGAGAAACGTTACAATATAATCGATAAGTTTAAGGTTATTGATGATGATATTATGAAGATTTTAAGAAGGTCAGGGGAGTTGGCCCAGGAGATGGGCTTTAACCTTTATATAGTAGGAGGTTTTGTAAGGGATCTTCTTCTAGATAAAGTTAATTTAGATTTAGATTTGGTAGTAGAGGGTGATGGCATTGAATTTTCTCGTAAGTTGGCCCAGGAGCTTAAAGGAGAGTTAGATATTTATCATGAGTTTGGTACGGCCTTAATATCATTAGATAAAATTAAGCTAGATATTGCTACTACAAGGGTTGAGTACTATTCTAATACTGCAAGTCTTCCAGAGGTGGAGAAAGGCTCAATCCAAGAAGATCTATTTAGAAGAGATTTTTCAATTAATGCCTTGGCAATACAATTAAATGCTCCTTATTTTGGTCAATTGGTGGATTATTTTAACGGTAAAGCTGATTTAGAGAAAGGAATAATTAGATTACTACACAACTTTAGTCTTTATGATGATCCAACTAGAATCTTTAGAGGCTTAAGGTTTGCTAGTCGCTATAGGTATAAGTTTGAGGAGAGAACAGAAGAGTTAATTAGACAAGGTATCGAGTTAGATATAGTCGATAAGATGAGTTGTGAAAGGTTATTTTCAGAGGTTAAGCTTGGATTAGAGGATGATGATCCTATTAAATTCATCGGACTATTAAATAAGTATGGTTTATTATCTTATATAGATGAGAACCTTAGTTGGGATGATCAAAAGGTAGAATTGGCTTCTAAGATATCAAAAATATTAGATTGGCTTTCGGCTTTAGAGGTATCTTTTAGCTTTGAAGAGTGGGTTCTTTATCTTATGATCTTATTTAAAGGTTTAGAGAAGGAGAAAATAAGAGGTCTAAAAGAGAAGTTAAGTTTAAATAAAAATTTATTTTATAGGCTTTTGGCTACAATTAGAATAGATGATGATATTAAAATGTTGAAGCAAGCTCATAGCTCTAGCCAGATATATTACTTCTTACAGAGCTTAGCAATTGAAGATATTATCCTAATTTTATTGTTAGAACCTAAATTAGAGGCTAAGGTAAGCCTTTATTTAGAAGAGTTGCAATGGGTTGATCTAGAAGTTTCAGGAGAAGATATTATTGAATATGGATATAAGCCTGGTCCTTTCTTTCAAGATGTTTTAAAAGAGGTTAAAAGGGCCAAATTAGATGGAGAAGTAAATGGTTATAAAGAAGAGCTTGAATATTTAAGAGAGTATATAGAGAAAAGAGGTGATTAGAATGCCATTAGTAGCTGAACTACTTATATTAATACCGATACTATTATTATCTTTATCAATACATGAGTTTGCCCATGGTAAGATGGCTGATATCTTAGGAGACCCAACCCCTAAGATGACAGGAAGGTTAACTTTAAATCCTATGGCCCATTTAAGTCTGTTAGGAACTCTAGTTTTATTGACAACTAGAAGGTTTGGTTGGGCAAAACCTGTACAAATAAACCCTCGTTACTTTAAGGATAAGAGAAAAGGAATGATGCTTGTAAGTATAGCTGGCCCTTTATCAAATATATTAATGGCCTTTCTTTTGGCTATTTTATTTAGATTTACAGGAGATTATTTGATACAATTTTTAAATCCCAATATAGTTGTTACATTCTTTATGGTTGGAGTTTCTTTGAACGTGGGTTTAGCATTGTTTAATCTCTTGCCAGTACCTCCATTAGATGGGTCTAAAATCTTAATGGGGATATTACCACCTAGTATGGATAATATAATATATAATCTAGAAGCTTATGGCCCTTTTATCTTAATGCTTTTAGTATTTACTGGAGGACTAGGAAGGGTATTAGGAGTGCCTTTAATTGTTATAAGGAATTTGATTTTTAGTATAGTTGGAATTATATAATAAGGGATAGAGGGACCTTTGAAATTGAGATTCCACGAGTGGTTTATGCTTTTTATAAACTATGAGGGACCTTTGAAATTGAGATTCCACGAGTGGTTTATGGTTTTTGAACCCGAAGGCTTTAAAAACTTGGAGGGATAGTGCTTAGAATTATATGATTTTAGATTATAAATTTGAATTTAAAATAAAACTTAAAAAATCACCTCATCCCTAATCCTTCTCCTCATACCAGGATAGGGGAACAAAGATAATGCTTTTAGTTCTCTCTTCTAAGGTAGGATAGAGTTAGAGTGAGGTATGAAAAGGTTTTAAATTAATTGATTTTAGGGGAGGAATTGTTATGAGTAAGAAAGGTACTATTTTAAGTGGGATGCGACCTACAGGTAAATTGCACTTAGGACACTTAATAGGAGTTTTAGATAATTGGAAGAGGTTACAAAAGGAGTATGATTGTATCTTTGAGGTGGCAGACTGGCATGCTCTAACTACCAAATTTGATCAGACTGAAGAACTGCAAGAGAATATTAGAGAGCAGGTAATAGATTGGATTAGTGCTGGAATTGATCCAGAAGAGAGTATTATCTTTGTTCAATCCCATATACCAGAGATTGCAGAGTTAAACCTTTTACTATCTATGATCGTTTCTGTATCTAGATTGGAAAGAAACCCTACATATAAGGATCAGATCCAGGAGTTAGGAGTAAAGGACTCTATTCCCTTTGGCCTTTTAGAATACCCTGTATTACAGGCTGCTGATATATTAACTTTCAAGGGAGATAAGGTGCCTGTTGGAGAGGATCAACTTCCTCATATAGAGATAAGTAGGGAGATAGCAAGAAGATTTAATCATCTTTATGGAGAAACTTTCCCTGAGCCTGAGCCAGAGCTTGCTGAGATCAAGAAGTTATTAGGCTTAGATGGGCGAAAAATGAGTAAGAGTTATGGTAATGCTATATATTTAAGTGATGGCCCTAAAGAGATAGAGAATAAGGTCAAAAAGATGGTAACTGATCCTGATAGGATTAGATTAGATGACCCAGGTAACCCAGAAGTATGTTCTGTATTTGGATATCATAGAATATTTACTGAAGATAAGGCAGAAGAGATAGATAAAGGCTGTCGTAAAGCTCAGATTGGTTGTATGGATTGCAAGAAGACATTAGCAAATTCAATTACTGATTATTTATCGGATATCCACCAAAAAAGAAGAGAGTTAAAAGAGAACCCAGAGATTGTTGATGAGATTTTGGCGAAGGGTGTTAATAAGGCTCGTGAAATTGCCAAAGTGACTCTAGAAGAAGTAAGAAAGGCAATGAATCTAAAATAGGAGTGATAGAGTATGGGCTATCAAGTTAGAATAGACGCCTTTGAAGGGCCAATAGACTTATTGTTACATCTATTGAAGAAGGATAAGGTGGAGATTTATGATATTAGAATTTCTGATATCACAAAGCAGTATTTAAATTATATTACAGAGATGAATCAGCTAGATTTAGAGGTTGCTAGTGAATTCTTGGTGATGGCTGCTCGACTAATGGAGATTAAAGCCCAAACTCTATTACCAAAAAAGAAGAGTGATGAAGAAGAGGATGAGGTTGACCCTCGTCAGCAACTGGTAGAGCGGTTATTAGAGTATAAGAAGTATAAGGAATTAGCTAGTCAATTACAGGACTTTGAAGTTAAGAAGCGCAAGTCTTATACTAGAAATGTAGCACCTTTATTGGCTAATTTAGAGTTTGAAAGTGTAAATCCATTAGAAGATGTTGAATTAGAAGACTTTATAGTTGCTTTTCAAAGGGTGTTAAAGAGAAGAAAAAAGAGAAGGCAAGAGGCTAAAAAGGAGGAAGAGGTACCTGAGATTCCTCAAATTAAAAGAGAGAAGGTTACTATTAAAGAACAAGAAGGATATATTATTAAAGAGTTAATGATTAGAGGTGGAGAAGTCAGTTTTATAGACTTATTTTCAGACATTACAACTAGGTTAGAGGTAGTAGTAAGCTTTATGGCTTTATTGGAATTAATAAAATTAAAAGAGATCAAGATTAAGCAGGAGGATAGTTTTAGTGATATAAGAATTTACCTTCTGGGGAGTGGTTTAAATGTTAAAAGCGGATGAGATAAGAGGAGCAGTTGAAGCTTTATTATTTATGGGTACAGATCCTTTAAAGCTTAAAGATATTGTAGATGTCTTAGGTATAACTAAAGAAGAAGTTAAGGATTCTTTAGATAAGATAAAGAAAGAGTATCAAGGGGCAGATAAGGGTATTGAATTGGTAACGGTTAATAAAGGTTATCAATTGCAGACCAAGGAGCAATATCAACCCTTTATTAAAGAGCTGCATAAACCAGAAATGAACAATTCTCTAAGCCAGGCAGCATTAGAGACTTTAACTATAGTAGCTTATAAACAACCTATTACTAGAGCCGAGGTTGAGGCGATTAGGGGGGTTAATGTAGAGAAGGCTTTAAAGACTCTACAAAAAAGAGGTTTGATAAAGGAAAAAGGTAAGAAAGATACTATAGGTAATCCAATTATTTATGGGACGACTGATCAATTTTTAGAGTATATGGGGCTAAATGATCTTAAAGATTTACCTTTACCCCAAGAGTTTACTCAACTTCACGAAGAAGAATTAGAAGAAGAGGTATTCAAAAAATAAGAATAAATTTTCCAGAACTAGGTATCTTAATTGATATCTAGTTCTTTTTTTTATAGTAATAAAGTATAGCTTTATTACAGGAATCTGGAATAAGTAATCAGGAATAAATAGAGCGTTAAAATCTAAACCTTTAGGATTAATGGTTTGCCAGATTCCTAACATTTGAAAGGATGATTTTATGATACTTATATTAATAATCTTAGCCTTGATCATTCTTTATTTTATACCAGTAAAGTTAAGAATGGATTTAATATGCAAACAGAAGAACAAATCTTTACATATCAAAGTAAGTGGAATGCTAATGATAATTAATGATAGAGTTAAAATTCCTTATCTTAATATAGAAGAGTGCTTTTCTTTATCAAATTTAGAATTCAAAGGAGAGTTTGAAAGTATTTTTGAAGAGGGGATAAGTGCAGAGGAAAGTTTAGGGGAGAAGGAAAGTTTAGAAGATATTAAAATATTTTTCAATCGTTTAGATATTGACCCAAATTTAATTCGATTTTTTTTTGAAAAAGTAAATAACTGTGATTATTTCCTTTGGAGGAGTAGTTTTGGTTTTAGTAATCCAGCTTATACTGGAATAATTACTGGTTTGTTATGGGGGCTTAAAGGCTCAGTTGTTGGGTTAATGAGTAATAATCTAAAGTTAGAAAAAGACCCTGTATTTGAAATATGTCCCGATTTTGATGGTTCCTCCCCCTTGAAATTTGAAATAAAAGGTATATTTAAATTGAATTTAGGAAAAATTATACGTATAGGTTTTACTATTGTTTCGTCAAAGATAAAAAAGAGGAGGAGAAAATATGAGCAAAGAACATCCCATTGAAGGATTAATGTCTACTGCAATGGAGAATATTAAAGAGATGATAGATGTCAATACAATTGTCGGTGATGCAGTAGAAACTAAAGAGGGAAATGTTATAATTCCTATTTCCAAAGTCAACTTTGGTTTTGCTGCTGGTGGTGCCGAATATAAGTTAAAGAGTAAAAAAGATGATGAGAGTAATACTCCAAAGTTTGGTGGGGGTAGTGGTGCTGGAGTTATGTTACAGCCAATGGCTTTCTTAGTTGTTAATAAAGAACAGGTAAGGCTTTTACCAGTTAATAATAAGGCTGGAATAGAGCGTTTGATTAATTTAGTACCTGAATTAATCGATCAGTTTGCTGATGTTTATAGTGGTAAGAAAAATAGTGATAGGCAGGTAGACTTGACTTATTAGCTTCTAAAGTGGAGGGTAACCTTCACTTTTCTTTTGAAACAATGGAGGTGTTTTTTATGAATAAAGCAAGTAAAAGGATAATTTTGATTTTAGTAGTAAGTCTATTGTTAAATATTGGATTAAATATCAGTGTTTTTGCTAGTCCAAGTATAAGTTCTTATGCAGCAATCTTAATTGATGGGGATACAGGAGAGGTTCTTTATGGAAAAAACATTCATAAGAGAAGGGCTCCTGCTAGCACTACAAAGATAATGACAGGAATTTTAGCAATAGAGCAAGGGAATTTATCAGATGAGGTCACAGCAAGTCCTAGAGCTGCTTATGAAGGAGGGTCTTCTATATATTTAGTGCCAGGTGAGACTTTAACTTTAAGAGAAATGGTCTATGGTCTTATGGTTAAGTCTGGAAATGATGCAGCAGTAGCCATTGCTGAACATATAGGGGGATCAGTAGAAGACTTTGCTCAGATGATGAATATAAAAGCAAGGGAGGTTGGAGCTCTAAATACTACCTTCAAAAATCCTAATGGTCTACCACAAGAAGGGCATTTGACTACAGCCTATGATTTGGCCCAGATTACGCGTTATGCACTACAGAACCCGTTCTTTTCTGAGGTTGTTGCAACCCCGAAAAAGAGGATATCTTGGCCCGGTAATAGTTGGGATAGGATATTAAAGAATACAAATAGATTGTTAACTAGATCAGATATAGTAGATGGAGTAAAGACAGGTTATACTAGGGCAGCAGGAAGGTGCTTAGTAGCCTCTGCAACAAAAAATGGTAGAAGGTTGATAAGTGTAGTTTTAAAGAGTGGTGATATGTGGGGTGAGTCTTTAGCTTTATTAAATTATGGTTTTGATAATTATGATAGAGTAGATCTAATTGATAAAGGTGAAGTTGTTCATCAAATTAAATTAAGAAGAGGTGAAAAGATAGATCTAATAGCTGATAAAGACTTTAAGGTGGTCATACCTAAGGGGGAGGAAGTTAACATAAAGAGGTCTCTAAGAGTTTATAATTATACCCTTCCTATTAGAAGAGGAGATAAGATGGGTAATATATCCTTTTATAATAACGAGGGCCAATTAATAGGAAAGGTAGATATAATAAGTGACAGAGATGTTGAAGAATCAGCTATCAATAGATTTTGGAAGATAATCACCTCAAGGATACAAATTTATTTTTAAAAAGGAACCTGAACTCTTATCGTGAATAACTTTAAAGAAAGATAAAAAGTAGTTGAGGTGATATTAGAATGGACAGATTACAGAAAGTAATGGCAAAAGCAGGAGTGGCATCAAGACGTAAAAGTGAAGAGATAATTACAGAAGGTAGGGTCAAAGTAAATGGAAAGTTAGTAAAGGAATTAGGTGTTAAGGTAGATCCTAATAAGGATAGGATCGAGGTAGATGGTAAAGAAATAAATAAGGAACAGAAGGTTTACCTTCTTTTAAACAAACCAAAGGGTTATATTACTACTGCCGATGATCCAAAGGGGAGAGCAACAGTTTTAGACTTAGTTAAGGTAAAGCAGAGGGTCTATCCAGTTGGTAGGTTGGATTATGATACAGAGGGTCTATTACTCTTAACAAATGATGGAGATGTAGCCTATGCTCTAACCCACCCAAGTCATCAGGTAAGTAAGGAATATATAGCAACAGTTGAGGGGGTTCCAAATCAAGGTGCCCTAGATGCTTTAGAGAGAGGGATCAAGCTTTATGATGGATGGACTGCTCCAGCTAAAGCTAGGTTAGTAGTTGATTATAAAAATAAATCTATTGTATCTTTAGAGATTCATGAAGGTAAGAAACATCAAGTAAAGAGGATGCTTAAATCGGTAGGATACCCAGTTTTAGAATTGAAGAGAATTAAGATGGGACCTTTGGAGTTGGATGACAATTTAAAGTTAGGTTCTTATAGGAGGTTAAAGCGCTGGGAAGTCAATAAATTAAAAGAGATAGCTAAGAGGGTTAAAGAGAATGAGTAAGAGGAATTATATTATTCCTATCTTTGTACCCCACTTAGGATGTCCCCATGATTGTGTTTTTTGCAATCAAGAGGAAATAACAGGGGTTAAAAGAGGCCTTGGTTATGCTGAAGTGATCAAGAAGGTTGATTCTTATCTAGAGACCATACCTAAAAGGGCCAACAACATTGAAGTAGCTTTTTATGGTGGAAGTTTTACAGGGATTGACCCTCTTTATCAAAGAGAATTACTAAAAGCAGCTAAAGATAAATTATTAAAAGGTGATATAAATGGAGTTAGGTTATCGACTCGTCCTGATTACATAGATGAAAAGGTTTTAGATTACTTAGAGGATTATGGTGTTACAGCTATAGAGCTAGGAGTACAGTCTTTAGATGAGAAGGTTTTAAAAGCTGCTGGGAGAGGTCATAATAGAGAGGTGGTTTTAAAGGCTGTAGATTTAATTAAAGAATATAATTTTCAATTAGGACTACAGATTATGCCTGGACTACCTGGTAGTAGTAGGGAATCTGATTTTCAAACAGTAAAGGAGATCATTCAACTAAAGCCAGACTTTGTTAGAATATATCCTACCTTGGTTATAAAGGGGACTCAGTTGGCTTCTCTTTATAAGAGTGGACACTATATCCCTTTATCCCTAGAAGATGGAGTAGAGATTAGTTCTACTATTTTAGAAGAGTTAAACAAAGCTCAAATAAAGGTTATAAGGGTCGGTCTACAGCCTTCAGAAGGTGTAAATGATGATGAGGTGATAGCTGGACCCTTCCATCCCTCCTTTAGACAGATTGTAGAATCTAGAATTATGTTAAAAAAGGTTGAGGAAAAAATAGATGATAATCCTATTAAAACTCTAACTATTACTGTTAATTCTAAGGATATATCTAACCTTAGGGGTCAAAAGAATCATAATATAGATACTTTAAATAATAAATATCCTATAGAAGAGATAATAATAAAAAGAGATGATACCCTAGAACGCGGGAGTGTTATTGTGGAAGCGTTATAGGTAATAAAGCGTAGCTTTATTACTGGTGATGAGTAATCAGTAATGAGTAATGGGTAAAACCTTAAGAAAACAGAAACCCCTTTGTTACCTAAGACTTATAAGAGGTTTTGAGATTTTGACTCTACTCATTACTCTTCACTCATTACCCATTACTAGTGGCACGAAAGTGACGCTTTATTACTATAAATCCTCAAAAAAATTTTTAAATATGAATATTTTAGTAGACTAGTTAATATATATTAACATAAGAGATATATTAATCTACTAAAAGTTGAGGAGGAAGAAATATGGAAATGTTGAAGGTATCATCAAAATCAAAGCCAAAATCTGTTGCTGGGGCTTTAGCTGCTGTAATAAGAGAAGAAGGAAGAGCAGAATTGCAAGGCGTTGGAGCGGGTGCAATCAATCAAGCTGTTAAGGCTATTGCAATTGTACGGGGCTTTATAGCACCTAATGGTATAGATTTAATTGCAATTCCCGCATTTTCTGAGATTGAAATTGATGGGCAAGAAAGAACAGCAATTAAATTCATTGTAGAACCAAGGTAACGGGAAAAAAGAATAATTTTAGAAAAATAAAAGTTTTTTAAATTGTTTAATATTTGTTGATGATTATCTGTTAGATAGAAATTTCTCTAAAGCATATTATTATATTTATAATTTTAAAATCCTCTCCTAATAAGGGGAGGATTTGTGCTTATATTTATTTTTTGACAAACTTATGATAGAATATAAGGTGGACTTGTATTATTGGTGGAGGAGGAATTTTTTGTGTTTTTGAAACGGATAACTATAAAAGGGTTTAAATCCTTTGCAAATAAGGTTAAGGTAGATTTTGAGCCCGCTATTACTGGAGTCATTGGCCCTAATGGTAGTGGGAAGAGTAATATTTCGGATGCTATTAGGTGGGTTTTAGGTGAACAGAGTGCTAAAACCTTGCGTGGTGGAAAGATGGAGGATGTAATCTTTGCTGGTAGTAAGGATAGGAGAGCCTTGGGTATTGCCGAGGTTTATTTGACTTTAGATAATAGAAATGGAGATTTGCCTATTGATTATAAAGAAGTAACAATAGGTCGTAGGGTGAGTCGTAGTGGAGATAGCGATTATTTAATTAATAATAATATATGTCGATTAAAGGATGTTAAAGAATTATTTATGGATACTGGAGTTGGTAAGGATGCTTACTCAATTATTGGACAAGGTAAGGTAGAAGCTATTTTAAGTGAGCGTTCTGTAGATAGAAGAGAGCTTTTCGAGGAAGCAGCAGGTATTACAAAACATAAGAGTAGGAAAGAAGAGGCATTAAGGAAGCTAGATAATACTCAGCAGAAGTTACAGAGGATAGAAGATATTATTAGTGAGATAGAAAGACAGATTGGGCCGCTTAAGAAGGAGTCCAAAAAGGCTATAGAGTATAAAGATTATCAGGGCCAACTAAAAGAGCTAGAGGTTAATCTATTACTTAATAAGTATAATACCTTTGATGATAAGCTAGATGAAAAGCTAAGGGAGAAACAATCTTTGTCTTATAAATTAACTCAAGCCAAGGCTGCAGTAAGTGAATATGATCTAAAGATGGATAAGTACAAGCAGCAAAGTGAAGAGTTAACTACTAAGATTGACCAAGAGAAGGATAAGATATTTGAAGCAAAGAGTAATGTAGAGAGGATAGAAAATAAGCTTAAATTAGCTAGGGAGAAGAAAGATAACCTCGTTAGAGAGAAGAAACGTTTAAATAAAGAAGTTGTATCTTTAAATAGTAATATAGAGTTAAATACTAAAGAATTAGATAATAAGAAAATTAGGGAAGATCAGTTAGAGGAGTTAATTGAAAAGAAGGAAGAGGATTTAAGGGCTAAAGAATCATTAGCTAATCAGATACAAGAAGAGTTGGCTGCTTATCTATCTCAAAAGAGTAAGATAGAAGGAAATAGATTAAAACAGGTTGATAAGATAAGTGATCAAAGGCATAGATTAAAGAGTATGGACAGAGAGATCCAAAGAGATAAAGAGGATATTAATAAGCTAAAGCAAGAGAAAGAAGAATTAGCTAGAGATATCAAGGATCTAGAGAGCATTAGAAGAGAAGGGCAAGAGGGTTTAGAGGAGACAAAGGATAAATTAAATACTTTAAGCGCAAGACATAAGGATTTAGAAGTTAAGGTAGAGAGTTTAAAGAGTGATTTACATACTTTGCAAAAAGGTTATGAAAGTTTAAAGGGTAAATATAATAGTAAAAGGTCTAGATTTAAGGTCTTAAAGGGTATGGAAGAAAATTATGAAGGCTATTATAGAGGGGTTAAGAATCTATTAAAAGCAACTAAAGGTAATAATGATTTTAAAGGGGTCTGTGGAGTAGTAGCAGAGCTTATTAATACTCCTAAGGAATATGATACAGCAATTGAGATTGCCTTAGGTGGTAGCCTCCAGAACATAGTAGTTGAAGATGATAAGGTAGGAAAGAGGGCTATTAATTATTTGAAGAAGAATAGAATGGGTAGGGCTACCTTCTTACCGATTAATTTAGTCAGTCGCCGTTATTTAAATAATAAAGAGAAGGGTGCCTTAGATATTGAAGGTGTAATCGGGATAGCTAAGGATTTAGTTAGCTATGATCAAAAGTATAGACCTGTCTTTGAGAGCCTTTTAGGAAGGGTTATTATTGCCAAGGATATGGATGTGGCAGTTAAGGTCTCTAAGGCTACAAATAAGAGGGTAAAGGTTGTAACTTTACAAGGAGATTTAATTAATCCTGGTGGAGCTATGACAGGAGGTAGTAGAAATCAAAATAATAACCTTTTAGGTCGTTCTCGAGAAATTGAAAAATTAGATGAGCTTTTAAAAGGTTTATCTAAGGAGTTAAAGTTGTTAGAGGAGGCTGGCTTAGAGAAGAGAGGTCAACTCTTAGAAGCTGAAGGAGAGATTAAAGAGTTGAACAAAAATATTCATTCTTTAGAGATAGAGAAGAATGGCTATTCTAAAGACATAGAAGGTTATACTAAAGAGATAGATCGTTTAAATAAGGAGATTGATGAGAAAGATAAGAGGTCATCTCAATTAAAGGATAAAATAGATAGTTTAGAAGTAGAAAAGGGTGGACTATCTAAGGCTTTAGAGGACCTTAATGAGGATGGAAGTAATATTAAAGAGATAATCAAAGAGCTTGAAGATAATATAGAGGCTAATCAAGCTAAGAAGGAAGAGTGCAATGAGTTGATTACTGACTTAAAAGTTGAGATTGCTTCATTGCGTAAGGAAAAAGAAGGTCTAAGAGAAGATATTAGCCTTAAGGAGAGATCTATTAAAGGTGCTAAAGAGGGAATTCAAAGGAGAGAAGCAAGCATTAAAAGGCTAGAAAATAAAGATGAAGATCTAGAGGACCAACGATCTCAATTACATAAAGATCGCGAGCTTAAAAGTCAAGAGGTCTTTGAACTGAAGAACCGACTAGATGGCTTTAGAGATAAGAAGAAAGAGGCTGATGGACAGATAGCTCAATTTTTGCAAGAATCTAAAGAGATAAGAGAACAATTTAATTCACTTCAAGAAGGTTATAATAAGGTTGAAGTGGAGTTGGCCCAGTTAAAGGTCAAGGTTGAGAATACCGAGTCGAGATTAAGAGAAGAATATGATTTAGAGGCCTGCCAAGCTGTAGAAAGCAGGGTAGCAATTGATGACTATTCCAAGGTAGAGAAGAGGATTAAAGAGTTAAAGAGGTTGATGAAGGGCTTAGAGCCTGTTAATTTAACGTCAATTGAGGAATATGAGAGTTTAAAGGAAAGGTTTGATTTTTTAAGGGAGCAGCATGATGACTTGGTAGAAGCCAAAGAATCTTTAGAGAAGGTAATAAGTGAGATGGAAGAGGAGATGAAGGAAAAGTTTGCTCAGACATTTAAACAAGTTAAAGCACAGTTTGAGGAGATTTTTGTTGATCTATTTGGTGGAGGAAGAGCTCAATTAGCTTTGGAGGATGAAGATGATCTATTAGAGACAGGTATTGAGATTAATGCCCAACCACCAGGGAAGAAGTTACAGAAGCTATCTTTGATGTCAGGAGGAGAGAAGGCTCTAACAGCTACTGCTTTGATCTTTTCCCTTCTAAAGGTAAATCCAAGCCCTTTCTATGTCCTTGATGAGTTGGATGCTCCTTTAGATGATGCTAATGTTAATAGATTTGCAGCTTATTTAAGGAGATTATCTGAGATATCTCAGTTTATTGTCATTACTCATAGAAAAGGAACTATGGAAGCAGCAAATGCTCTTTATGGGGTCACAATGCAAGAGTCTGGAGTCTCAGAGATGGTCTCTTTGAGGATGGATGATTTGGATGAGTATGAAGAGTAGGAATTTAGGAATTGGGAACGAAGAATAAGCAAGTTCAAAATCTTTAAGTCCTTGACTTTGATCTGTACAGATTCCAGACTTCTGATTCTAGAATACTGCCTTTGTCAGTACGGGTGATTTTGCACTTGAAGTTTTAAGAAGATAAAAATCATTAGCATAAATCATATAGCTAATAATAAAAGGAGGAAATTATGAAGGTAAAAGGTATAGGAAAATTTGTAGTAGATAGATTAGTAGAAAGAAGCAACCATTTAAGCCAAGGAAGACCCGCTGGGGCTATTGGTTTTTTAAATGATGAAGGGTACATAGATGCATTGACAGATTTGGTAGATGGGGGTATATCTGGCCTTCCTTATAGAAAGATGTTATCTAAATTAGTAAAGGTAGAAGGGGAGTCTCTTTTAGAGATAATTAATCAACTGCCTGATAATGCAGTGATAATTACCACTAACCCTGGAAAGACAGGGATAATTGTTGGAACTGGTGGTCTTGATATCTTTAATCTTCCTCTAGTAAGTATAGGGGTGAAGATGGGTAAAGCAGCTGGGGTAGGTCTAATTTATCCTCAAAAGAAGCTATTTGATCTCTCTACCAGCTCAGAAAATATTCAATTAAAGAGGTTAACAGCCAATACTATGGAAGAAGAGAGGGATATCTTAAGAGAGTCTTTCAACCTTCAACTTAATTATTTAGATGTTTGTGAAGAGTTAGAGGTTGTTGATATTGAAGAAAGGGATGTAGAATTATCTCTAGTAAAAAGTGATTGGGAGATTCCAACTGTTGAAGTTGATTCTATAGATGAAGGTTTTGCTAAAAGGTTAGTAGATAAATCTACTCAGGTTGAGCAAGGAAGAGAGGTAGCAGCCATTGGAGAGGTAAAGGATGGTCATATAGTACAAAAAGGTGAGATTGTAGTTGGTGGTATGGGTTATGTACCATCGAGGATGCTTGCCTCAAGTTATACAGATATCTCAGGCTTATCTCTAAAGGAAGCTTATACTGAAGTTATTCCTAA
Source organism: Halonatronum saccharophilum DSM 13868 (assembly GCF_000517025.1). Taxonomy (GTDB): domain Bacteria; phylum Bacillota; class Halanaerobiia; order Halobacteroidales; family Halobacteroidaceae; genus Halonatronum; species Halonatronum saccharophilum. The sequence continues at coordinate 369,822 of NZ_KI912095.1, read as the reverse complement.
CAACGTAGTGATAGTACATACACATCCAGGTGGAACAGGTGTAATGCATATGGGTGATGCCATGGCTGGCCCGGGAACTTGGGGGAGACCGGTAGTTGCTATTGGTCATGATAAAGATGGTAACATTAGAGGGGCTACAGTTATTGAACTTCGTCCTGAAGTTGCTAACCTTGCCGATGAGTATGAAGAGGTTGGTCAACGGTATTATTTGGCCCAAACTCCAGAAGAAGAGACAGAGATAAGAAAGAGGAGATTTGGAATCGCCCAAGAATATACAGATTTATGTAAACCAATTGAGATGAAATAGTGGGGAGTGAAGATTATGTTAAAGAAGATATTTGGTTTAGGTAGAAAGAAAAAGAAGAAAGAAGAGCTTGTAGATGAGCAAGTAGTACAAGTAGTAGAAGAAATAAAAGAGATTGAAGAAGATCTAGGAGAGAAGAAAGAGGAAGTCGAAGTTGAAGAGAAAATTGAGGAAAAGGTTGGAGAAAAAGCTGAACAAAAGCTTAATGAAGTAGAAGAAAAAGAAGAGAAAGTTGGTTTCTTTAGCCGGTTAAAAAAGGGGCTATCCAAGACAAGGAAAGGTTTTGTATCTCAGGTTGAAGATCTCTTTAGTAGGTTTTCAAGTATTGATGATGAATTGTATGAAGAGTTAGAAGAGATATTGATTCAAGCTGATGTAGGTGTGAATACAACTATGAAGTTGGTAGATGATTTGAGGGATAAGGCTCAGGAGGAGAAGATTAAAGAGCCAAGTGATCTTACTAATATATTTAGAGAACAGTTAATTGAGTTATTAAACCAAGAAGAGGAAGAAGAAGAGGATAAGCCAACTATTTTGATGGTAGTAGGTGTTAATGGGGCCGGAAAGACAACTACTATTGGAAAAATTGGACAAAAGTTTAAGGCTGCGGATAAGAAAGTACTTTTAGGCGCTGGAGATACCTTTAGAGCAGCAGCAATTGATCAACTTAAGGTCTGGTCTTCAAGGGTTGGGATAGATATAATATCCCACCAAGAGGGTGCTGATGCTGCAGCTGTAGCCTATGATGCAGTACAAGCAGCTAAGTCTAGAGAGGTTGACTTATTAATAGTAGATACTGCTGGAAGGTTACATACTCAGTCTAATCTAATGGAAGAACTTAAGAAGGTAAGAAGGGTAATCGATCGTGAAGCTGGTGATATGAGAGTTGAGGTTCTTTTAGTCTTAGATGCCACTACAGGGCAGAATGCAATCTCCCAAGCTAAGCTATTTAACGAAGCTGTAAATGTTGATGGAATTGCTTTAACCAAACTAGATGGAACGGCTAAAGGTGGAGTAGTAATTGCTATTAAAGAGGAGCTAGGTATTCCAATCAAGCTAATCGGTGTAGGTGAAGGTGCAGAGGACTTACAAGACTTCGAGCCAGAGAGCTTTATCAATGCACTATTTGATGGCGAGGAATAGATTAATTGAGAATTGATAGTTAAGGTAAAAAGCTTCAGTTCATTAGTGGTAAAAAAATCTTTTGATCTTAACTCTAAAACTGACACTATATTACCTATTGAGCAGCACTTTGATTTTCACAGGATAAAGGCAATAAAAAAATAATTGACAACTATGTGTTACTATGTTATAGTTATGTCTGTAAAGTGAAATTACTTAACAGGATTGAAGGTGGTTTTTTGTTAAGTGTTGACAAGGTTGTTAGGATTGGGAAGTTGTTTAGTTTTTATGGGAAGCTACTGACTCAAAAGCAACAAGAGTTTGTTAAGCTCTATTACTATCATGACCTATCTTTAGGTGAGATAGCAGAGCAGAAAGGGATCAGTAGACAAGGCGTTTATGACAATCTAAAGCGCTCAGAAGAAGCTTTAGAAGACTATGAAGAAAAATTAAAATTACTAAAACACTATCAACGAATAGAAGAAGAGATAGAAAAATTAGAAGATATAAGAAAAAGGATAGAACCCAGATTGGAAAAGGAAGAGCTAGAGGATTTAAAGGATATTTTAATTAGACTAAAAGCTTACCAAGAGGGGGAATTAGTGTGATCTTTGAAGGATTGGCAGACAAGTTACAAGGTGCTTTTGATAAATTAAAGAGTAAAGGAAAGTTATCGGAGAAGGATGTTAAAGCAGCAATGCGCGAGGTTAAATTGGCTTTGTTAGAAGCCGATGTTAACTTTAAGGTTGTTAAGAAGTTTATTAAAAAGATAGAAAAAAGAGCTGTTGGAGAAGAGGTTTTAGGTAGTTTAACTCCTGCCCAACAGGTTATTAAGATTGTTAATGAAGAGTTAACAGATTTGATGGGTGGATCGCAGAGTAAGATAACCTTTGCCTCCAACCCTCCTACAGTAATTATGATGGCAGGTTTACAAGGTGCCGGTAAGACTACCACTGTAGGTAAACTAGCTAAGCTTCTAAAGAAGGAAGGAAAGAACCCTTTATTAGTAGCTGGAGATATCTATAGGCCTGCTGCTATCAAACAGCTACAGGTACTAGGAGAGAGAGTTGAGCAACCTGTATTTACTATGGGGGATAAGCAGAGTCCAGTCGATATTGCGAAAGCAGCAATCAGTAATGCAGAGTCAAATGGTAATGATGTTGTGATTATAGATACTGCTGGTCGATTGCATATAGATGAGGAATTGATGGATGAGCTTAAAGATATTAAAAAAGAGGTTAAGCCACATGAGATACTATTAGTTGTTGATTCAATGACTGGTCAGGATGCTGTGAATGTTGCCCAAAGCTTTGATGAAGCGCTAGGTGTTGACGGTGTAATTTTGACTAAGTTAGATGGTGATGCTCGTGGTGGGGCAGCCTTATCAATCAGTTCTGTAACCAATAAGCCTATTAAATTTGGAGGTTTTGGTGAGAAGTTAGATGATCTAAAGCCATTCCACCCAGATAGAATGGCCTCAAGAATTTTGGGGATGGGTGATGTTCTAACTCTTATTGAAAAAGCTGAAGAGCAGATAGATGCTCAGAAAGCAAAAGAGCTAGAAGAGAAATTAAGAAGGCAAGAGTTTACCTTAGAGGATTTCTTAGATCAGATGAACCAGGTGAGAAATATGGGACCTTTAGAAGAGGTTTTAGGGATGATACCTGGTGTTGGTAAGCAGTTAAAGAATATCAATATGGATGAAAAAGAGTTAGATAAGATTCAAGCTCTTATCAGTTCTATGACCATAGAAGAACGTCGTAATCCAGAGATGATTAATGGAAGTAGAAGGCGAAGAATTGCTAAAGGTAGTGGAACAAAAGTTCAAGATGTTAATCGACTATTAAAGCAGTTTAAGCAGACAAGAAAGATGATGAAACAGATGGGCCAAATGCAAAAAGGTCTAGGTGGAAAAGGTGGATTGAAGGGTAAATTTAAACTACCTTTTATGTAAGTTATTTATTAGCTGCTAGGTATTAGCAGCTAGTTATAATAATATATATACTTAAGTAATTTAGCTAGTAGCCACAAGCTAGAAGCTATATACTATAAAGGAGGTGAATAATAATGGCAGTTAAGATTAGACTAAAAAGAATGGGAGCTAAGAGAAATCCTTTTTATAGATTAGTTGTTGCTGATTCTAGATCTCCTCGTGATGGTAGATTTATCGAAGAGGTAGGATTCTATAACCCTACTACTGAGCCAGAAACAGTTAAGATTAATGAAGAAAGTGCAATAGAATGGCTAAGTAAAGGTGCTCAACCTTCCGATACAGTTAAGAATATTTTTAAGCGTGAAGGTATTATGAAGAAATTTGCTGAAAAGAACTAAAAAAGAGGTCTTTAACTTAATTGGAGGTGCTCTCTTTGAAAGAGGTACTAAGAACTATTGCTGAAAATATAGTGGACAATCCTCAAGAAGTCTCCGTTAAGGAGAGGGAAGAAGGACAGTCTATTATCTTAGAGTTGAGAGTTGCTGATGAAGATATGGGTAAGGTCATCGGTAAAGGGGGAAGGGTGGCTAAAGCCATCAGAACCCTAATTGAGGCTGCAGCAACTAAAGCTAAGAAGCAGGTAAGAGTAGAAATTAAAGACTGATTAATGCAGAGCTAGAGGCTAACTCTAGCTCTTTAATTATAATTTATAATAAAAAGTATATAATAATGAAAAGGAGAGTAGTTATGGGAGAAGAGTTAACTACAATTGGCAAGATAATTCGTCATCAAGGTAATAAAGGAGAGGTTAGAGTTGCTCCTTTGACTGATTTCATTGAAAGGTTTGAAGAGTTAGATTCTCTTTATCTAATAAAAAATAGAATCAAAAAAGAGGTCTTTGTAGAGGATATGTGGTATCATAAAGATTTTGTTATTTTAAAGTTTAAAGGTTTTGATGAAATTGGTATAGCTATCGAACATAAGGGATTCTTCTTGAAAGTAAAGGATGAGGATAAAGTTGATCTTCCTGAAGCTACTTATTATATAGATGATATTGTAGGTATTCAAGTTTATACAGATCAAGGCGAGGACTTAGGTATATTAGCAGAGGTCTTAGAGACAGGGGCCAACGATGTTTATGTTGTTAAAAATGCTAATAAAGAGGTTCTCTTGCCAGCCATTAAAGATGTGGTTTTATCTGTTGATATGGAGAAAAGAGAGATGATTGTTAAAATGATTCCAGGTTTAAGGTAGGTGGGATATAGATGAAATTCGATATTTTAACTCTCTTTCCAGAGATGTTTGATAGTGTACTCGGTGCTAGTATACTAAATAAAGCTAGGGAGAGAGAGCTTATTTCTATAAATAAAGTAGATATTAGAGATTATACAAAAGATAAGCATAATCAGGCTGATGATTACCCCTACGGTGGTGGAGCGGGGATGGTAATGAAACCAGAACCTATCTTTGAAGCGGTAGATGATTTGAAGATAGAGGAAGGCACTCCTTTAATCTTTTTAACTCCTCAAGGAAAGACTTTAGACCAAAAGATGGCTAAAGAATTTGCTAAAGAAGATAGATTAGTACTTTTGTGTGGACATTATGAAGGTATCGACCAGCGGGTTAGGGATAATTTAGTTACCCATGAAGTTTCAATTGGTGATTATGTTTTAACTGGTGGAGAGTTACCAGCTATGGTCTTAATAGATGCAGTTTCTAGGATGGTACCTGAAGTTCTTGGAAGTGAAGAATCGGCAATAGAAGATTCTTTTTATAATGGGATTTTAGATTTTCCTAATTATACAAGACCTCAATCTTATAGAGGAATAGAGGTTCCAGATATTCTTTTAAGTGGTAACCATGGAAAGATTGCTACTTGGCGCAGAAAAAAAGCCTTAGAAGAGACTCTACTAAGAAGGCCTGAGCTTTTAAAAAAGGTTCAGCTGTCCAAAGAGGATAAAGGGCTATTAGAAGAGATAAAGAAAGAGATGGAGGAGGGGGCCAATGGCTAATCCAAGATTTTATTTGGCATTAATACATAATCCAATTTACAATAAGAAGATGGAGGTAATTACTACTACAGTAACAAATTTTGACCTCCATGATATTGCTAGAGCAAGTAGAACTTATGGTGTGAAAAAGTATTACATAGTAAATCACCTCCAAAGTCAACAGGATATGGTCAATAAAATGAAAGATTATTGGACTGGTGATTTTGGAGCCCAATACAATCCAGATAGAAAAGAAGCCTTTAGTGTAATAGATGTAAGAAGTGAGTTAGAAGATGCAGTTGAAGATATTAAGAAGGTAGAAGGAGAAGAACCTATCTTAGTAACTACTGATGCTAGGATCTATCCTAATACAATTGGATACAAAGACTTAAGGGCCAAAATTCAAAGCGGAGATAAGCCTTATCTGATACTTCTTGGAACTGGATGGGGTCTTACCAAAGAGGTTATGAAATCTACTGATTATATCTTAGAGCCTATCTATGGGCCAGTAGATTATAACCATCTATCTGTAAGAAGTGCTGCTTCTATTATTATGGATAGGCTCTTAGGAGAAGGATGGTATAGTAATAGTGATGAGTAATTAAAGAGAAAAAGTTCTTGTAATACTGCTAATTATATGCTATAATGATTCAGTGTGAAAACAGGCGGTCCGCTGTCCAGAAAAGTGGTTAAGAACGTCTTGAGAGGGGAGGCAAATAACGATGGATTTGATTAAAGCTATAGAGCAAGATCAATTAAAAGAAGAAGTTCCTTCTTTTGGCCCTGGTGATACTCTTAAGGTTCATGTAAAAGTTCAAGAGGGTGGAAAAGAGAGAATTCAGGTATTCCAAGGTATCGTAATCAAGAAGAAGGGTGGAGGAATTCAAGAGACTTTCACTGTTCGTAAGATATCTTTTGGAGTTGGAGTAGAACGTGTATTCCCATTACATTCTCCAAAGATCGCTAAGATCGAAGTTGTAAGACGTGGAGATGTAAGAAGAGCTAAGCTATATTACCTAAGAGAACGTAGAGGTAAGGCTGCTCAAGTAAAAGAAAAGAGATTTTAATTAAGTTGCAAAGACTATTATTAGGGGACTGGCTTTTAGCCTGTCCTCTTTTATATAAGTGGAGGTGTTATCTATGATTAGAGAGTATTTAGAATCCTTAATTATCTCAATTATTCTTGCCTTTTTAATAATTACCTTTGTGGTACAGGCCTTTTTTATTCCATCTGGGTCTATGAGACCTCTATTAGAGCCTGGAGATAGGATTTTAGTAAATAAATTCATTTATAGATTTACTGAGCCTAAACGCCAGGAAATTATAGTCTTTAAATATCCAGTTGATCCTAGGCGTAACTTCATTAAAAGGTTAATTGGTATGCCAGGGGATGAAGTGGAAATAATAAATGGTGTGGTTCATATTAATGGAGAAGTATTGGAAGAGGACTATCTATTAGAGAGAAATTATGCAGATTTTCCAGCTAAAGTTGTTCCAGAAGGTCATTACTTTATGCTTGGTGATAATAGAAATAATAGCGAGGATAGCAGGTATTGGGGATTTGTCCCTGAAGAAAAGGTTGTTGGTAGGGCATTTGTTATCTTTTGGCCTTTAAATAGGATCAGCTTAATTAATTAGGGGGTAGTAATTATGACAATTCAATGGTACCCAGGTCATATGGTAAAAGCTAAGCGAAAGGTTAGTGAAAGACTTGGTTTAATAGATGTAGTAATTGAACTTTTAGATGCTAGGATTCCGTTAAGTAGTAGAAATCCTGATATAGATGATCTTTTAGAAGGTAAAAATAGGATTATTGTTTTAAATAAAGAAGATTTGGCTGATCCTAAAGAGACTCAAAGGTGGGAGGATTATTTCTCAAATATTGCTCCAACCTTAACTGTTAACTCTTTATCTGGTAAAGGGGTAAATGGGATCATTAAAGTCAGTAAAGACTTGATGGAAGAGGAAATGAAGAAATGGGAAGAAAAAGGGCGTACTAAGAAAGATATAAGGATGATGATAGTCGGTATTCCCAATGTAGGTAAGTCTCAATTGATTAATAGTTTAAGTAATAAAAAGAGTGCTCGAGTTGGAAATAAAGCTGGTGTAACTAGGGGCCAACAATGGGTGAAGTTGAGAAAGGGCTTTGAGTTATTAGATACACCTGGAATTTTATGGCCTAAATTTGAGGATCAAGAGGTAGGGTTTAAATTAGCTTTAGCAGGTGCTATTAAGGAGACTTTATTTGATAGTGAGCTTTTAGCTTATAAATTACTTCAGATATTAACTGATGTCGCTCCCCAAAAGATAGAAGAACGTTTTAACTTAGATTATGTAAACCCTGATACCTATGAGTTAGTAGCTGATATTGGACGTAAGCGAGGCTGTTTACAATCAGGTGGGCGTATAGATCGAGAAAGAGTTTCAGATATAATTATTAGAGAGTTTAGGGAAGGTAAATTTGGAAGATTAACTTTAGAGACAGTTGATAATTGATAATTGATAATTGACAGTTAAGGTCAAGGGCAGACAATAGAGAATATTCTAGATTTTGATTTTATTTATTAAATATTTAATGTTCTTTATTAACTGGTTTTTAAGGAGTGAGAGGATGGATTTTGCTAGTATGACAATTAAAGAGATTAAAGAGGCAGTCTCTAATTTAGAGGTTATTTCGGATGATCTTATCGAGAAGTTAGCTTTAGATTCGCGCAAAGGTGTACAAAAGATAAGCAGTAGTATACTCAAAGCTAGAAAGAGAGAGCAGATGCTTAAAGAAAAGTTTGAGCAGATGAGCAGGTATGAGAAAGGGTTAAGAGAAAGAGGCTATAAATTGATTGGTGGAATTGATGAGGCTGGTCGTGGACCTTTAGCAGGGCCAGTAGTGGCAGCTGTAGTCATATTGGATGAAGACACTTATATACCTGGTTTAGATGATTCGAAAAAATTATCAGAGAGCAAGCGTGAAGAGTTATTTGAGATTATTCAAGAGAAGGCTTTGGGTGTAGGTGTAGGGATAGTTGATAATAGAAGGATTGATGAAATTAATATCTTACAAGCAACTTATCAAGGAATGAAAGAAGCAATAAGTTCTTTAGAAGTTGATCCTGATTATCTATTGATAGATGCTGAGACTTTGCCTGGAATAGCTATTGCTCAAAAGGGTATAGTTGAAGGTGATGCTAATAGTGTTTCTATAGCTGCAGCCTCTATAGTAGCTAAAGTAACTAGAGATAGAATGTTGTTAGAGTATGATAAAGAGTATCCTGAGTATGGTTTTTCATCTCACAAGGGCTATGGGACTGCTTATCATATAGAGGCATTAAAAGAGCACGGGCCAACGCCTATACATAGAAAATCTTTTAAGATTGTAAGTAAATTTAGCTAAGGAGAGGTAGGATGATTAAAGAAGGAGACACCTTAGTTGGTACTGTTTTGGAGGTTAAGAGAGATAGTGCAATAGTTAAATTTTCTAATCGAGCAATTGAAGTTAAGCTTATGACAGACCTTAAAGAAGGAGAAAAGATAAAGGTCAGAGTTAAAGGGTGGTATAAGGGGAAACTCTTATTTAAGCTTCTAGGAGAAGAAGAAAATCTAAATACTATAGATGTAAAAGTATAAGCTAGTAATTATCAAATTCAACGTAATATGATGAATTTGATAATTACTAGCTTTTGTAGTTCAACTTTTTATTATCTTAATAAGATAATAATAGAATTTATCTCTTCTTTCTTCAGTATTAAAAAGGAAGATTTCTGATTGTGCATAGCCTTCGTGGGATAGAAGCAAAGAGATACTTAATTCTACACCATAAATCTCTTTATTTGTTTCTTCGTATAAATCTTCAGGTTCTACCTTTTCAACTGTAGATTTAGTACCTTCTTTTAATAGTAAGGTAATTATCTCTAAGAAATCTGCTAGGACCTCTGAACATTCTAAATTCTCTTCAATATAATTATCAACTTCAAAGTCCATATCTTCCATTTCTACCATTTCTGATCCTCCTTTGTAGGTGTATATCTATATTATACCATAGATAACTTAATTCGTTAATATCTATAGAGTTATTATTCTAAGTTGTTTTAGAAATAGAAAAGCCCCCTTTTCCTAGGAGAAGGGGGCTATCTATAGTGAAAGGTAATCTAGAAGATTACCTTTACATTTAGTATATGCATATTTGAGAAAATAAGTACAATTATTTTAAATTAATCATTGCTTTAATAATGAAGATGCTCAACTCTAAGTAAAAATATGTATAATTATTCCTTGTGTGGATAATATATAGTAATGGAGGTAAGGTGAATGAATAAAAGAGAATTAGGAAGAAGGGGAGAGCAAAGGGCCAAAGACTATCTAATCTCTAAAGGCTATAGGATAGTAGAGGAGAATTTTTGGTGTCGTTGGGGTGAGATAGATATAATTGCTTGGGATAGAGGATGTTTGGCCTTTGTAGAGGTAAAGATGACTAGGGGGAGAGGCTTTATGTCTCCTAGTGAACAGATAGATTATAGAAAAAAAGAGAATCTAACTAGAGTAGCTAAGTATTACATAACTCAAAAGGGAATAGAAGTAGATACAAGGTTTGATCTTGTAGCAATATCTAAGACTTCTTTTGGTGAGGAGATAGAATTGTTTAAGAATATTGTTATTTATTAGTAGTATAGTGGCACTATCGTGCCACTAGTAATGGGTAATGAGTGAAGAGTAATGAGTAAAGTCAAGAACTCACACCTCACCTCCCTACCCCCCTTCGGGTCTATCGATCACTCCGTGCAAAACCAGCCTCTCCTCCTCTGAAGAGAGGGGGGAGGGAAATTATCTTCACAATCACTTTGGTGAAGATAATAACCATAAAGAGTTTCTTGAAACTCGTAAGGGGGATGGGGTCTGAGGTTTTAAGGTTTTACCCATTACTGATTACTCATCACCAGTAATAAAGCTTCGCTTTATTACTATTAAGTTTAAGATAAGGAGGAGAGAAATGTTAGCAAAAGCAGAGAGTAATGGCGTTTTGGGGGTGGAAGGGTATCTGATACAGGTTGAGGTTGATCTCTCTAAGGGTTTGCCGGCTTTTAATATAGTAGGTCTTCCTGATGTGGCTGTTAAAGAAGCAAAGGAGAGGGTAAGGGCTGCTATTAAGAATTCGGGGTATCAATTTCCCATTAAGAGAATAACTGTTAATCTAGCTCCTGCTGATATAAAGAAGGAAGGGGCAACCTTTGACCTGCCTATAGCAGTAGGTATGTTGTCGGCAATGGGTTTTATAGATGAAAAAAGGTTAGAGGAATTTACTTTAATTGGTGAGCTATCTTTAGATGGTGAGATTAGAGGGGTAAAAGGTGTTCTAGCAATGGCTCTAGCAGCTAAAGAAGGAGCTAAGAAGGGGATTATACTTCCTAAAGAGAATGCTAAGGAAGCCTCTTTGATAGGAGGGTTAGAGATTATTCCTGTAGAGTCTTTAAAAGAGACTATAGGTTATTTAAATGGAGATATTAGTATAAAAGGTCTAAAGACTTCATTTGAGCCTAAAGCTGCCAGTCGGTTTAAAGTTGATTTTTCTGATGTAAAAGGCCAACAACATGCCAAGAGGGCCTTAGAGGTTGCAGCAGCAGGTGGTCATAATCTGATTATGGTTGGCCCGCCTGGGTCAGGAAAGACTATGCTAGCAAAGCGTTTTCCTACTATATTACCTTCTTTGACTAAGGAGGAGGCTATTGAGGTAACAAAGATCTTTAGTGTTGTCGGTGGATTACCTAAGACCGATAATTTGATTGCAGAACCTCCTTTTAGAAGCCCCCATCACACTACCTCCAATGCAGGTTTGATAGGTGGAGGGAGGATACCAAAGCCTGGTGAAGTGACGTTGGCCCATAATGGAGTACTCTTCTTAGATGAACTACCAGAGTTTAAGAAGAGTGTCCTAGAAGTTCTGCGTCAACCTTTAGAAGAGGGAGAGGTTACTATCTCTAGAGCCTTGACAACCTTAAATTATCCTGCTCGCTTTACTCTGATCGGAGCTTTAAACCCTTGCCCGTTCATTACAAAAATGCAAATGAAAACCCCTCCCTTTATCACGAAAAAAAGAGCTCCAGCTTAACATCGCCTTCATTGTAGATAATTTTATTTATAACAGATTGTAAAAACTCTCTTTTTTCCTCAAAACTCATACTGTCAAAACTATTATTAAAATCTCTGAGATGAGATAGTATAATTTGTTTATTGTATTCTTCAGCTTCATAATCTAATAGTTGAGTTTGAATTTCTTCTAACTGAGCTTCTAATTCTAACCTACTCTTATTTAACTCCTCAACTTTTTCTTCAATTATAACTAACAGCCTTTCGGAATTGCTTCTTTTAAGTGTATTGATTAAGTTTTCTTCTTCGGAAATTAATTGATTTATTTTAGAGTTGATTTCTTTTCTCTGTTCTTTTAATTGATTTATATGTTCAGACAAAGAATTGATTTTACCACGAGATCCATTTAAGAAATCATTGTCATTACATAAAGAGTGAAGTTTATTTAAGACTACTTTTTCTAACTGTTCAGCTTTAACAGTTTGGCCTTCACAAGTAATAGTTCCCTGTTGCTGCTTACCTCTGCATTTATAATAGTTATATCTTTTTTTAGTACCATCAGCAAGCTTAGAGTATGAATAGCTATAGGTCATAGCTCTTCCACATTTACTACATTTAGTTAACCACGCTAAAAGACTTTTACCTGTACCTGCCCTAACAGGTTTATTTTTTCGTTTATCTCGTTTTTTTTGAGCTTTGATATATAGTTCAGATGGTACAATACCTTCATGTTCAGCAACTGCTATAAGCCATTTAGACTTATCTCTTACAACAGAAGTAGTTCCTGTTGGCTTACGACGGTTATATCTAATAAACCCTCTTTTACCATCATTAGCTTGTTTATTCAACACTTCAAAACCTTGATCTTCAAAATATTTGATTGATTCCTTATCAGCTATACAATAAATAGGGTTTTTTAATATTCTACTCATTTGATTTGGGTTCCATACAGAACCAGTAGAGGAAGGAATTCTTTGTTTGTTGGCCCGCATAGAATTATTTCTTATGGTTCCATCTGATTCTAAGTACCAATTATAAAACTTTATAATGTCTTTAGCTCGTCCATTAGGTATTATATTAGGGCCTTTTTCATCTTCATTAAGGCTAAACCCTAAGGGGACTGGCCCACCGTTCCATACACCGTTTTGAGCGTTTTGAAGCATATTATCTCTAACACGCTCTCCAACCATTTCCGATTCAAATTGAGCAAAATCAACAAGTATATTTCTTACCAAGCGACCCATAGGGGTAGAAGTGTCAAAGTGTTGAGTGATAGAAACAAAGTTAATATCATGTTTATCTAAAATATCCATATATTCATGAAAGTCATTAACTGATCTAGCAAAGCGATCTAGTTTGTACACTAATAGATAATCAACATCTATATTATCATTTTCAATATCATAAAATAACTTTTGAAAATCTGGGCGGTTAGTAGATCTACCAGAGAAGTCTAAGTCCATATAAGTGCTCAGTAGTTCTATATCATGTAAGCTACAGTATTGTTCAATTTTTTCAAGTTGAGTATCTTGGGTAATCATATTGGCCCTGGCTTTAGATACTCGTATATAAGCTATACCATTTTTCATAAAATCACTCCTTTATATTAATTAATTTTAAGTTACAGTAATATTACAGTAATAATTTAGTAAAGGCTACTTATATACTTATAATAAAATAGTATTAATGTTTTAAAGCAAGTTATAAAATAATAGTATATGCAATTTTATAGTGCATTAAATTTTTCTTTATAATAAATTTGTAAAAAACATACTATAAGTTTATTATATCTAGTTTTAATTATTAGGTCAAAAATTCATTATTATTTTGTTTATTTGCAGGATTTAAATTAGATTTGTCTAATTGATTAATTGATACCTTATATGTATTTTAATGGTATATAAATTTTAAAGTAGTTAAAAATAAACAAATAATGTTTCTTAAATCAAAAATCGACTTTAATCATCATTAGAAAAATGCTATAATTATATGTACTATTTATTCGGTAAAATCAAATTAAGGGAGGGGGTAGAGTTATGCCTAAAGGTAAATATGTAGAAAGTTTATTTAAGGCTTATAATGAAAATAATCACATTAGATTCAAACAAGTAGCAAAAAAGATAATAGAAGATGAAAAAGATAAATCTCATTACAAACTTGCTAATTCATTACAACAATTATTTAATTCTTTTCCTAATGAGAATAACGATGAATATAGGAAAAATCATTCCAGTTCCATAAATGGAAGTTACTTTAATAGCTTGCCTAGAGATGATAAAGGTGGAGCTGATTTAGTTTCTATTATTAAACCTAATTATTATTTAGAAGATGTAGTTTTATCTGATGAAAATAAGAATGTAATTAATAGAATTATGCTTGAATATCATAGTGCTAATGAATTAAGAGGTTATAACTTGGATGCAAAAAGAAGACTTTTATTTTGTGGTCCTCCTGGATGTGGAAAGACAATAACTGCTCAGGCCTTAGCTAATGAAATTAATTTACCTTTACTTTATGTTCATATGGATTCCTTAATTTCTTCCTATTTGGGGGATACAGCATCTAATTTAAGAAAAATATTTCAGTATGCGGGAACTGGCAAATGGGTTGTTTTCTTTGATGAATTTGATACTATAGGCAAAAGTAGAGAAGACGAAAACGAACATGGCGAGCTCAAAAGATCTGTTAATACATTTTTACAAATGCTAGATAATTTTAAAACAAAGACATTATTTATTGCAGCTACCAATCATCAACATCTACTTGATAGTGCTATTTGGAGAAGATTTGATGAAATTTTATATTTTAATAAGCCAGGTTTAGATCAGATTCAGAAATTATTAAAGAAAAAACTTAGAGTTTTCAAAACTAATATTAATTTTGAAAAAATAAGTGGAGAATTAGATGGTATGTCTCATTCTCAAATTGAACGTATTTGTAAAGATGCTATAAAAGCTTGTATCATAGATAATAGAGATTTTGTTAATGAAGATGTAATAAAAGAATGTATAGATGAAGAGAAAAGACGGAAGAAAATTTATGATGGTTTAATGGAAATGGAGTGATATTGCTATGCAAGACCAGAATAAATTTCCTTATCCTAACTTAGAACTTGTGAACATACCTCATGATAAGGAAGAAAGATATAAATCACAACCAGGAGGAGGAGCTTTTATTCCTCCTGATAAAGATAGAAAGACACATTCTGAACAAGTTAAAACTGATATAGATAGAATTCAAAAGCAAATAAAGCAACAAGCTAAAGATAAAGGCATAAACCCCCATTTGATATTTAAGATTGAATATGAAAAGCCATTATTAGAAGATGATCTTATGAGGGGTGGTTGTCGTTTGTTAGGTGAAATTCCAACCGGTGGTAAAGCTCAGGTTGTTTTTTCTAATGAAGAAATGATGGAACAATTTTTAGAAAGGTGGGATAAGTATAGTAATGGGGAGTTAACTTCTTCAAATAACCCTCCTTATGTAAGTTTTTTTAATAATATAAAACAACTAAAAAGGTTAGAGCCAGAAGATAGAAAAGGATCTAAATTACAGGGTAAAGAAATAATTGACGATGAATATTATTGGGTAGATATAGAATTGTGGTATAGTGGCTCTGAACTAGAGTGTAAAAGCTCAGAACAAGATATAAAAACAATTATAGGTGATCAAGGCAGAATAACTGATTATTATATAGATAATCACTTACATATGTTACGAGCAGAAGTTTCAGGGTATGCTTTAAAAGAACTACTTAATGAAGATATTGTTTGTCAAATTGATTTTCCACCTAAACTAATGTCAAAGGGAATTAGAAAAGTTAGAACTCCTTTATCTGAAATCAATCCTGGTACTCCTGATGAAGATGCTGCTGGGGTTTGTATTATAGATAGTGGGGTTATGCCAAAACATCCATTATTAGAAAATGCAATTGTAGATTATGATGTTTTTAGAGGAGATTTAAATGATGGAATAGATGAAAATGGCCATGGCACATTTGTGGCTGGAATTGCTTTATATGGTGATATTAATGAATGTATAGAGAAAAATGAATTTATACCTGAGGTAAAATTATATAGTGCTAGAGTTACTGATGAAGATTCAAACCTTGGGCCTAATGATAAAATTTACATAAAACAAATAAAGAGGGCTATTGAATATTATAATAATCAGTTTGGGTGTCGAATTTTTAATATTTCTTTAGGAGACCCAGATAATATATATAAAGGTAACCAGTATCAAAGCAAATGGGCACAAGTATTAGATAATTTAGTTAGGGAAAGAGATATTATAGTAGTTATTTCTACGGGAAATATCACCCCTAATCAATTTCAAGAACAATTTGATATTAGTGGTGAAGGGATAGTTAAATGTTATCCTGAGTATTTATTCAAAGAATCGGCAGGTCTATTAGATCCTGCAACAGCTACTAATTGTTTAACTGTAGGTTCTGTTTCAACAGAGCTTAGAACTAGCAGAGGTTATAGAAATCCACAAGAAAAAGCTAAAGGAATTAGAAAAGTATCAATCGCTTCTGTTAATCAGCCTTCTCCATTTACTAGATGTGGGTTAGGAATAAACGACACTATAAAGCCTGAGTTTGTAGCATATGGCGGGAACATGTATTATGATGGTGATCATAAAGCACTGGTTGGAGGAAATATAGAGACAGGTGTTTTTTCGATTAATCATAAATACATGCAAGATGATAAGCTTTTTGCTTGCGATACTGGGACAAGTTTTTCTGCTCCTTTTATAGCTAATTTATCTGCTAGAATTCTTAATTATAATTTTAATTTCACTAATAATACAATTAGAGCTTTATTATCTAATTCTGCTATTCCTTCAGAAGAAATTTGTTGTTTGCTTAAAGATTATATGAATCAAGCTCATAGTCAACTTGTTTCTTTTCTTCAAGAAAATAAAAGTGACTTTAATGAAGAAATAGAAGATGTAATTCAAGATTGTATAGATAAAGGAATAGTTAATGTAACAAACAAAGGAAAGCTATTAAAAAGTAATTCGTGTTCTGAGGAGTTAAAAAATTTACTTGAGGTTATTCCAGGTTATGATGCAGAATTTGATAAATACCTTTTAAGAATTTGTGGATATGGGATTCCAAATCTAAATAAAGCGTTATATTCATCTGATAATAGAGTAACTTTATACGCAGAAGGAAAAATTAGACTAGATAATTTTGATGTTTATGAAATACCTGTTCCAGAGGATTTTATTAATAATAAAGGAATCAGAAAAATAATAATTTCTTTAGCGCATACACCCCCAACTAGACATACTAGAAAAGACTATTCTGGATATTCAATGGGATTTGAACTCATACGAGGAAAAAGTCTATCAGAAGTATTAGAAATTGCAAGTAATGATACTAAAGAAAAAACGTATAGTAAAATGGGAGCAGAGAGGTGTGAATTGCAACCTAATAGTACTTTGATAAGAAAAAGTACCCTTCAAAGAGCAGTGTTTGAAAGAACAAGAAGTTCTAGAGTAGATTATGGAGATACTTATTATTTAGTAGTTAGGTCTGAAGATAACTGGCTTGGAAATAGTATTGGTTATAGTGAAGATATGAAAGAAGACTATTCTGTTGTAGTAACACTTGAACATTATAATGAAGAAGTAGAGATTTATGAACAGATTAAGCAACGTGTTGAAAACAGATTAAAGCAAAGAAATATACAACATATTGTGAGGAGAATCGGGGTAAAACCTTGATTTTATAATTTATATAATTAAAGGGATGTGAATTAAAATTCACATCCCTTTAATATTTTATTATGTCTATTAAAAACTCCTTTCATTTTTAGGTGTTTAAGATCTAATGGGATTGTAACTTAAAAAAGTAATTAAATTTTCATAAATAGTCAGCTACAAACCCATTGGCCCCTGTAATCATCTTCTTAATATCACCCCAGAACAATCATAAGTCATCCCTTCTTAATTATTAAAGGTTAAGAGGGGAGTAGGGCTAGTAAAAAGTTAAGCTTATTTTGTATGCATATTTTATACAAAAGATTAACAATTTTTCATTATATCTCTAACTGATATAACATTATCAACATATGCGTTGACATCTATATCCGATTTAGTAATTTTAATAATATCGTTAGGCTTAATATCGCCTATTACTCCAAAAGCACTCTTAAAATTAGTATTATGTCTTCCTTTAATTAAAACATTGCTTTTCAAGTGAGCTTTAATAATTTCTAAATCCATACATATATAATCAACTAACCTGAATAAAACATTCCTAGAGTTATCTTTTAATTTAGAACCAGAATTTAGATAATCAACAATTTTTGTACCAAAAGATTGACTTAAAATTTTAGCATACTTTTGTTGAGTTTCCTTTTTAATGATTATTGGTATTATTGTGTATAAAAAATCTCTTCCATCAATTACTAAGCTACTAATATCAGCTTTCAGATGTAAAACTAAACCTGGTTCGTATTGTCTAGTTGCATAAAAATTTGCACCAATAGAATCTCCACAAACATATTTTGCTAAACTTTGTTTATTATTATTTTTTTTATATCTCAAAACACCATTTTTTTCATCTGTTAATACAGATTCAATAACTGAATTAGCATTCATATTATGATGATCTATATTAGGAACTTGTAAACAAGATCCTCTATCTATAGGGTCACCATTTTTAAGTAATGAAATTTTCATTTCATTAAGTGAATTAAAATCATTAGGATTAAATGCCAATCCCCTTAATAACAAATTTTTTTCTTTTTTCATTTTCCCTCACCCCATCAGTTTTTGACTTAAGTTTGATACTCTGTAAAAAAACATAACTATTTCTCACTCAATCTTCTAACATTTAATATTTCCATTGTAATACACACTTTCTCTTTAAAACTTTCCCTTTGAGATATTATATCTTTTTCAGAAGTATTAATCTTAATATTAATCAGTAAATTAAACTTAATACTTCCCTTTTCTCTAGCTAAAATCTGTTTTTGTTTCAATATTAATTTCTGTCTTTTTTTATCACATATAGGAACTAATATTTCTATGAATTTCTTAATATTTTTCTGATGATTTTTATATTTAACCCCTTCTACTTTTATCTCATCAATTATTTCATATTTCACAATTGCCACTCCTCTCATCTACCCAATAATATAATTAATCTTTTCGATTTATAAATCACTTGTCCATTATTACTTGATGATTTAGTATAACAAAATCTTTACGACATATATATACCGTAAAATTCACCTTTAGATTAAAACAGAGCAGGGCGATAGAATAGCAAACCTACAAGTAATCAGCCACAAACCCATTCACCCCTGTAATCATAGCCCCAACATCATCACCAGAACAATCATCATTCATCTCCAACCAACTTTTAATCTGCTTCTCCTTAGCAGCATTGTAAACTTTCTTCTTCCTCAGGTCACCATTGATCTTATCAACCTTCTTGCTCCTAACCCCCTTAAGATCTCCCAAGAATCTCAAAGCCAGCTCCAGGGCAGTAGTAGAAATAATATAAGCTCTGTTCTTATCACCACCTTTCAAAGCTTCCTGGGCTTGTCCTAGTATCTCTGTTATAATCTCGACCCGCAGAAGGGTAGAGAGGTTGGTTACATCATCACTCTGGTAGTCATCTCTAGCAGCCCTTAGAATTCCTTTGCACATTAGAACACTTTTAGCCTCATTGGCACTAGCTTTAAAGCTGGCATTAAAGGTTTCATAGTAGATGTTATCTTCGCCAAAGTGATTTTTTAAGAGGTTCACGCAAGTGCTGGCCCATTTATAGTATGATTCGGTACCTAATTCTTTTTTAAAGTCTACTTCTAAATAATCAAGAGTGGCTTCTCTGGGTTCAGTTTTAAGCACTTCTTCAGCTTCATTAATTAATTTATCTAGTTTGTCGAGGATGTATTGTTTGGTTTTCATTTTATAGACCTCCTGTTGATAAAATATAGTTAAAATTAATTAAACTTACTAGTATATCTACTGAATATCCAACCTATTACTGGTTTATCTTCTTGATTATTATATTTAACTAACATCCAATTCCTTTTCTTGCGGACAACTAGAACAACATTACTGAAATATAAATGGTCAACTATTTCAGAATTTATAGTCTCGCTTTTTCTTACCTCTAAAGAATCTGCTGTAATAAATCTGTGATTTTTCAATGCAGATAGATCTAGAGGTTGAGATGAAACATTTTGTTTTATTGTTTTAATTGCTTTTCTTTTATTGAAAAATTTATCTCTGGTAGTTTTAAGAGCAGGCTGAATGAAAAAGGTTAATATGTGTAGAATTAAGCCTATAATAACCTTTTGGATTATATGATTGTTTAAAGCGTTAGTAATATTAATAGCGACAAATTCTATTATCGGTTCTATATGAAAGAGTAAGTTGTATAAGCCATCTGCTGGAGATTCTAAAAAACCACTCTGTTCTAAAGCTAGTATAGTTATATTTTGAATAGCACTAGTGTTTATTATAGTTACATGAGCAGACTTGTCACTATGCTCATTTTTGTGAACCTCTTTTTTACTTGATTCTTTTTTTAAATCTTCTATTTTTTTATTGAGTTCTGTAAAGTAACTTTGATTAAGAACAATATTCAATTCATTTACAAGTTGAATATTGAAATCAATATCAAGGTGTAATTCATCTAAGAAAGCCCTTGTGTCTTTCGATATATTTTCTATAATAGGGATAGTTGCAGCCTGATTAATTTCAAGTTGCAGTTGTTTTGCGTAATTGCAAAATTCTAATGAGGGTCTAGAAATTGCATAATTCCCCTCCAAAAAGCGACCAAAGTCTGGTATAATAAAGTTAGAAGTTATATTATTAAGATAATCTGTAAAATCAGGCGTTGCAATTGAAGAGATGGCTTTATGAGAGTCTTTTATAAATTGTTCATGTTCTTTTATGAAAAGTCTTAATTCATCGAAACTGTCCACGTTCTCACCTCTTTTGAATTTTTGGTAGGAAAGGAGTTGATTGTTAAAATGCCTTATTTAGCTGGGCTAACATTAGCCTTGTTTTATACCTCTGAATTAAGGAATGAAAAGATTATACCCTGGGTTTCTTTTTTGTATATTATGGTTGTTCTTCAAACTGATTTAATTAATGGGTATGTGGATATTTTTATAGTAATCAATACAACACTTGTAGCATCTTTATTTATTAATTATTTATCAGTTGCTATACAAGTGATAATAGAATCAATTAATATGTAACCACGCTCTAGAGTAGAGGAGCGCGGTTTTTGTTTTATTTAATATAAAAATTCAAATGATTCTACAATTCTTTTGGCTACAGAAGAGTTAGAGTTGTACTCATTTGCGTCGCCAAAAAATTCTATATCCATAGAAATTTGGTTTTCCTCATCGTGAAGGAGAAAGAGTTCTCCTTTCCATAACTGGGAATCGCTTTCTTCTTCAAGAATAAAATGGTACGCTAAAAAATTATTTATTCTTCTTTTATACTCTTTTGGATTATCTGTTTGTCCATTCAAAATGGTTAGTCCATCTTCTTGAGATGATTCTATAACATATAAAGCTTCATTTCTCAATTCATCTTTTGTTTCTGTATAGATGCCATAAATACCAAATTTAAAAGTACTAGTCTTATTAGGTTGAATTATTACTTCGTGATCCGTGTTTGATTCGTCTATATATTCGTCAGTTATTACCCATTCAGCAGGATATTGAAAGGCATAATAACCATTAGAATAGGTATCCCAAACTAAAGTATTATCATCATCATCACTACACCCAACTACCAACAACAAAGATAAAGCCAATACAATAAGCAATATTTTTTTCATAATTAATCACTCCTCAAATTTAGTTTATAATTTAAACAACACACTTCGACACAATCCGACATTAACCATAAATGTTAAAAACATCTTTGGTAGATAATAAAAAAAGGTTAGTCTAAGGGTTACCTAAAGGGTTTACCTAACCCTTAAATGACCCATTTTTGAACCTCCATTTCAGGTTAAAATAACCCCTAAACAGACCCGCTTTTCTTGAAAATCAACCTCTTAAGCAGCCTAAAAACCGATATTGTTCCAACGCCAATAACCCAGCCAATCCAAGACTAAAGTAACCAAAAAAATAGCCACCACCCCTTATAAATATTGCTTTCATAACCCTTTGGGTAAGGGTTAGCTAAAGGGTTTACCTAACGGTTACCCAACCCAGGTAACAGTAAACAGTAACAGATAACAGTAACAGTATTACTACTACTACGCGCGTAAAAAAATTAAAAATATATACTTTTCTCGGTATCAATTTCAGGTATAAAATGTTATAATTAAAATCAAATTAAAGATAAAGGGGTTGAATGTAAATGAGTAAAAATTCATTTCCTACAATGCTACGAGTGGATAAAACTATAGAAACCAAAATAGAAGACAGCGATAATATTTTTATGCCTGATGTTGAAATTCATGAATTTATCTCTGTTGATGTAGAGATAATAAAAGATAGAAGCAATAGTAAACTAACAGGTTTTGACATTAAAGAACATCTACAAGATCTGTTTAATGAAATATTAGAACATTATTGATACTATAATTTTATTAATTCTCCAACTTCATTAAAATGATTTATATCGTTTTTAGAATATTTTTTATTATTAGAAGAATTGATTTTTTTTATTAAAAATTCAGTATCATCAGTAATGGATAATGCTAAATTTTTTAATTGATTTATAGATTTGTTCAAGTTTAATTCTATGTATTTTCGAGAATTCTTTTCTTGAATAGTAAGATTGTTGCGTTCAAGGTTATATCCATAAATATTTAAATTCAAATTATTAAATAGTGGCTTTAGCTTGCTTAGCAGTGGGTAAATTGAGTCTTCATCACTAACTGTGCTTATCTTGATTATATTTTCAAGGCTAGGTAATTTGGGATGTTCTTTGATTGAGGTATCAAAAATTAAATAGCCACAATAACTAATCAAAGTGTTGTGCTTACAAAAAAGTTTTATATTATTTTCTTTAAAAAGGTTAAAACTATATCCTCTCTTTTCTAAATTTACATTTGTAATTTTAATACCAATACTTTTGAGTTCTATTTTCAAATCATTTCCAACAATCTCCATAAAGCTGGGCTCTGTTATTTTTTGAGCTGTATTACAGGTTATTACTTCATCTTTTTCAAGTTGTTTAATAATGCTTATTTGTTGTTTTCTTTTTAGCCAATCGATAATTCTTTTAGTCGGGATATACTTTTTGTTTTTATTATCATCTACATATTTTTTCATCTTTTTTATTCTTATTTTTCTTACATCAAGCAGAGTTTTTATTTTAGAAAAAACTTCCTCTTCGCATTCTGTATTAATATACCCATCAAATAATTGTTTTATTTCTTTACCAGTTAACTTATAAGGTTTAGACAGCCTTTCAGGAATTAATATAGAATAATTTAATTGTTTATCCCAATTGTAAATAATTTTCTTAATACCAGGTATTTCATTGTTTAATGTTTCTAATCTTTTGACTTTTTTAGCTTCTTTTATTAATAAATCAAATGATTTAGTAGTTTTTATTCCAAACTTCTTTAAACAATCTTTACCAACATTTAATTCATTACCATTTCTTATATTAGATATATAGCATACATATCTAGTAGGTCTGTGGCATATTGAACATGGTTTGCGGTCTTCTTTTCCCATATCATAAACACCTTTTACTCCTTGTGTCCACTCCTGTTTGGCTTTTTCTATTATTGTATCGCGCATATTATGTATGAAATTTTTCTGTTTATTATTTAGCCTTTTTAATGTACTTAGTGTTATATCATTTGTTATGTTCTTTTCTAAAAAATCATAGAACCAAGGGTACTCCTGAGTGATTTCACTTTTTAGAAGTATCATTTTATTTTCTAAATCTATAATCACGTTATCGCTCATTAAACCACCCCTTTATATAATTTAATCGACAAAATACAACAAATCACATCGAAGTAATTTTAACCCATCTAAACAATAAAAAAATTTTGCCTCTCATAGAGACTTTCATAGGGTAGTCCCTTAATAATCATTTTGGTCTTCATTGCTTGTAATGTTACTTTGAAGATAGAAGCTAGTATCTCTAGATTATAATTATATTTAAGGGCTTCTTTTTTTAGTGAAGGTGTAGGAATAAGCAGTTCACTAGCAAATATATCAGCTTGTCTATCTGTCAAAGATCTTTTAGCCAATGGTGGAGGGTGGTTGTCAAAGATACTATTACCTACACCTAGAATATCATGACCAAGTTCATGTGCTGTATTAAACCTTAATTGACCTATAGATTGTCTTTTATCGATTATTATTATCTTTTCTTCACCTGTTCTTACAAACATCGCTTCATCCTTGGTAAGCTTTCTGTTTACCAATTTAATATTTCTCTTTTTTAGTATGTAATTTAAATCAGTGGGGTAGCTTAAATTGTGAAGTTTTAAGTATTGCCTTGCTTTTAGCTCGATAATATTCTTTTTCATTAAACCACCCCTATAAAGTTGTCCCTTTCTCTTTACCTTCCCTTACAGCCTTTAAAACTCTTACAGCAGTAGCTAGATCTTCATCACTAGCCCCCCTTGCTTCTCGAAGGTATAACTGAACCGATTCTTTGTTTAGTAAATCAACTATAAATTTGCTTTCTTCATCACTCAAGAGTTCCTTGACCCCATCTGGAATTTTAGTGTTAGATCCTGGGTTCTGTTTGTTATCTGTTCTACCAAGGAGGTAGTCTACGGATACATTGAAAATTTCTGCTAACTTGCTTAACGTATCATATCCAGGTTCTTTTCCTTTTGTTTCATATCCAGCAATCGTGGCACGACCGACACCAATTTTATCTGCTAATTGTTGCTGGGTTAATTTGTTTTCTTTTCTCAATTTTCTTATTCTTTCTTTGAACATAATCAACCACCTCAACTTATATAATAATAATACCTGCAAATGTGTCCATAGTAAACAACTTGTATCTAAAAGACACATTTTTTTAAAAATATCTTGACAAAGTTCCTTTTGGACACTATAATATAAATATACTAGTTCCGATTAGGCACGGGAAGGGGGGGAGTGTTATGAGATTAAAACTAAAAAAAAGAAGGTTAGAAAAAGGCTTTACACAAAAACAATTAGCAACTAAAGTTGGTATTCATCGTGCTACTTATAGCAATATAGAGTTAGGCAATAAAAACCCATCGTTTTCAGTTGCCACAAAAATAAAAAAAGAACTAAGTACTAAAGAAGATGATATTTTTTTAATCCATAACGTGCCTAAAAGGAACAAGTCGAATCAAAAAGTCAGCTAGATCTAGAGTTAGTATTCCCAGTTGCAGGAGATTGATGAAAGGGGGTGAGGATTGTGAGTGAACCTATTTTTAAGTGGGAAGCAGTTGCTTTTGACAAAGAAGAATCGATTGAAGCGGGTGACCATAAAAAGTATTTAGAAAAGCAACTAGAAAAAATAACAAGCGTGCAAACAGCAATTTATACACAAATTGCTCGAAGAGATTTTAAAAAAGAGTTTGAAACAAGAGATAAGTATATAGGGTTAGCTTATTAAGGAGCAACAGCAATAGCAACTACTATTGCTGTTATAGAACAATTAAAAAAGTGATTATCGCAAATCAATTGTTTCAACAGTAATCTCATCTGAAGCTTTTGCTATTTCAAACTTTTCAACTAAGTGGTTATAGATATCAATATAAGCACTTAAATAGTCGTCAGCTATTTGAGTGATATCTTGGCTACTAGAAGATAATTCTGCATGGTTTAAAATTTACTTAACTAACTTGTCTATCTTTTTCTCTTTTTTATCAAAGATACTTGAAATAGTAGCAAGTTCATTTTTATTATCCATAAGTTCCACCTCCTTCCTGTTGCTACATTCGACAGGAGGAGAGTAAAGACCTTTACTAAGAACCAGCTGAGAGGAGGTCAAGTTGTGATTAAGTTGCCAGATAGACTTAGGGAATTGAGGGAAAGAGAAAATCTTTCACAAGGAGAATTAGCAAAGGTGTTTGATATATCATGTATGGCAATTAGTAATTATGAATTGAGTAGAAGAAATCCCGACTTAGAGACATTGGTCAAAATAGCTAATTATTTTGGCGTGACTACAGATTACTTACTAGGAAGAACAGATGAAAATAAAGTAAGCGAGGTTGAATCTCACCAACAAGAAATTAAAGAGCTGAAAGCTGAGGAAAGTATTAAGCAATTAGAGATATGTAAGGAGGAGTTATTGGAAAGAATTACGGCTTTAAGTAAAAAGTTGCACCGAGGAGAGTTCCGTTGGGAAGAAACATCACCTAGAGTTGAAAGCTTTATCTCTAATTGCGTAAGGGAAGAAGAAGTAGGAAGATTTAAAGCAAGACTACTGAAAAGATTACTAACAGCTGTGAATATAGAAATAGATAGGTATGTCACAAAGCATAAAAATCGAGCAGATACTTTGGTGTTTTCTGATTTAGAAACTATTTTGAATAAAGTCAATGAGTTTACCCTAAGCAATAGGAGAGTTTTTTAAAGTTATTTAGATAAAGGGGGTGAAGGTGATGCCAAATGATAGAGATTTCATAAAATTAGAGGAGAGAGTTGCAGAGTTAGAAAAGAAGGTCGCTGAACTGGAAGGGCGAGTTCCAGTTCAGCAAATGATTCTTAAAGATGGTGTAATTTCAATCTTTTATGATTATGAAAATAACATGAAATATACTTACGAAAAAGGAAATCCAATCGTCAAAGCGACAGAATTAAAAAAAAGAGGTGAGAATGATGGAGGCAGTTAGAAAAAAGTATACAAGTTACAAGAAAACTTTAAAAGAAAGATTGATTGAAGCTAAATCCGAAGGAGATCTGGACAGAGTTAAGCGCCTGAATAAGTTAATTAAGGTAGTAGATAAGAAATTAGTTCCTAAATAGGCTAATCTCTTAGAAGATAAGCTAGACAAGTGTTTGAAAGGTGGTGATAGGAATGAGGAAGAGATTTAAAAATAAATTTCTTAAAGAACTCAGTACAAAAGATCTAATAAAAGAATTGAGCAAAAGAGAAGGTGTAGAAAAGTCTGTTGTTCCACCTTATGAAGATAGCCAACCCACTGTGAATGGGCCAGCTATAGTCCTAATAATTACTGATTAACCAACTTTAAAATAAGGGTAGCTACCTCTTATGTGATGGTGAAAGTATCTACCATGAGATCCAGCACTCATTAAGCCGTTGAATTCAGATTGAGGAACTCCGCTATATTGGTAGACTCCTCCTGAATGAAAAGCAATTTCTAAAGTTTCAGTAGCTGGATCATATCCTACAGAATCAAGGTTGCTCGAAGATACAGGTGTTCTATCCATATGATTCACCTCCTTTCTAAGATATCATTCGATAGGAAGAGAGGAAAGACCTTTACAAAAAGTTACTTAGAAAGGAGGTGATGGTTGTGGGGGCAGTTAGAAAAAAGTATACAAGTTACAAGAAAACTTTAAAAGAGAGATTGGCTGAAGCTAAATCTAAAGAAGATTTAGACAGAGTTAGGCACTTGAATAAATTGATTAAGGTAGTAGATAAGAAGTTATCGTAAAGGAGAATTAAGGTCCAGTTAGAGGGGGAGTTATTGGCTAAAGATTATTCTGATTTTTCAAAAGCTAGAAAATTTGAGCCCAGAGAATCGGTTGATAATAATGGCAATGACATTACAGAGAATAAAGCAGAGTGTTTTATGCATTTAGCTTATAACCACTTTGGAATTAAGAACATCGATGAGTTCAATTAGGAAATGGCTAGGAGTCAAACAGTGGAGGAGCTTTCTGCCAGTATATTAGAAGGAACTGTTTTAGTATATGAAGTCTTAAGTAGAAAGAAAAAAGCAAGTTAGTAATTAATGAGAGGAGGATAAAATTGGCTAACACAGAGATAAGAATTACTGAAGTGATTTTTCTAGATAATCCTGAAAAGATTGAGAGAGCTCAAGAGTTATATGCTAAGGGAGTAGAAAGAGCTATTAAAAAGGGAATGAGGAGAAAATGCAAAGAGGCTAGTTAGATAACTTGATTCTTGGAAAGTTTAGATTGGCCTAGTGGAGAGGCTAGAATCAAGTTTATATTAAGAGTGGTTTTTCAACTGTGGTTAATTATATTATACCAGTTGAGTGATTCACAATTCTATAGTAAAAAAGTTCGTATTTATCACAAAAGGGGGGTAGAGATGTGAAGAATTATGAAGGAAAAATATTAAAAGAGGAGATGAGCAAGAAAGGGATTACTCAAAAAGCATTAGAGAGAGTAGTTGGAGTAGATAGGACAATCATATCTAGGTATATCAATGGGCATTTAGACATTCCAAGAGATGTATTAAATTTAATAGCAAATTATTTAAATAGTCAGCGATTAAAAATCATAGCTAACGGGACTACAGTTCCCACCTATTTATTTGATTCCGATGCAGTTATTCAGAAGCCTTGCAATACACTAATGAAAGCTAGAGAAAAGCACAAGGAGGCTATTAAAGCTATAGACGAAGCCTTGCCTCATATTGTTAATTTGACTAATTTTAAAGATTGTCCAAAAGAAGCTAAAGAAAAGATAGATCAAATGATGGATAAAGAATTTGACTCTAATCAAGTTAGCGATACTGTAGATGTTGTAATGGGTGAGATTGGCTATGATATTGAGGCTAGAAATCAAAGACGAGAAAGGCACTACCAAGCTAAAGGGTTTATAGCTTGCAACATAAGAAAAGACACTTACCCTAAAGTAAGTGTCATGTAGAAAATAATAAAATTTAAGGAGCTGATCAAAATTGGATATTGTTCATAAAATCCAATATTTAATGACTGGTGTGGTTATAACAGTTCTAGCACAACTGTTATACCACCAAGTCAAAGACATAATAAAAACCTATAAAAATATTATATCACAAAAAAGGGGGAAAAAGCAATGAATCATTTAGAAGCTACAGCCAAGAGGATTAATAGGAACTTTAGTATGGAGGTTGAAAAAGGTCTAGAATTTGATAAAAAGGCCAGTTCTAAAAAGGCAATGCGAGTTTTAGAGAGTCTGCCTTTGGCAGGTTATGAAATAAAGTATGTTTCCTTCAGTGATGATGATGCCACACCTAAATATTTAAAGGTTTCAAATAAAGAAGAGTTTATAGAAGATCTTAAGTTATTAATTGAGTTTGGGAATTTAGAAAATTATATGACAACAACTTGTAATGGGTTTAGAAAACATTATTTAAGGTTTGGCTTTAAAGAGAGCAACTCAAGTCAAGCTTGGATAATTACCGAGAAAGGGGCGATCAGTTATGAAAAGGATAGATCTTTTAAAATTGGAGCTTAAAAATTTCAAAGGGGTTAAAAACTTTACTTTAGATTTACAAGGGGCCAACGCCCAAGTTTTTGGTAACAATGCAACAGGGAAAACAACCATCTTTGATGCCTTCAATTGGTTACTCTTTGATAAGGATAGTAAAGGTCAAAGTACCTTTGATATCAAGACATTAGATAAGGATGGACAAGCTATTCATAACTTGGAACACCAGGTGGAAGGAACTCTTAGTGTTAATGGTAAGAAGCTAACTTTAAGAAAGTCTTATTACGAGAAGTGGACTAAAAAGAGAGGATCTGCTAAAGAAAGCTTCTCAGGTCATACTACTGATTATTTCATTAATGATGTTCCAGTTAAGAAAAAAGAGTATGATGCTAGAATTAGTGAGATTGTAGATGAAAATATCTTTAAACTGCTTACCAGTCCAGCTTATTTCAATGAGCAGCTGCATTGGCAAGAAAGGAGGGAGATTCTTCTTGAAGTCTGTGGTGGGATTACAGATGAAAATATTATCGATCAGAACGATAAGCTGAAGAAGCTAGCAGATATTCTTGAGGAGAGAAGCCTTGAAGATCATCAGAAAGTTATAGCTAGTCGTAGGAAAAAGATTAATAAAGAATTAGACAAGATACCAGTTAGGGTTGATGAGGTTTCTCAATCTCTCCCTGAGGTTGACGATTTAGATAAGAGGAAATTGATGCTAAAATTATCCGATAAAGAAGAAGAAAAGAAGATGCTTCAACAATCAATTAGTAGGATTGAATCTGGTGGAGAGGTAGCTAAGAAGACTAAAGAACTTAGAGAGATAGAATCAGAACTCTTAGATATTAAGAATAAGTATAGAGTTGGAATTGATAAAGAGTTGGATAAGAAGCAAGAAAGGTTGGAAGAGATTAGAGATAAGTTTAGAACCGTTGGCACTGATATCAGGATTAAGAATAATGAAATAAAGGTTAACGGGCTAGGTGTAGAGAGGTTAGAGAAAGAGATTGAAAAGCTTAAAGATCAATGGTACAAAGTTAACCAAAGGGAGTTTGAAACTGAACAGGAAGAAGTCTGCCCGACTTGTAGCCAAGAAATCCCACATCATCAATTAGAAGAAGCAAGAGCTAAGGCTCTAGCTAAGTTTAATGGGCAGAAAGCCGAGGAACTTGAAGAGATTAATGCTACAGGCAAAGCTGCTAAGGCCGAAATGCAAAAATTAGAAGAAGAGAATAAAGAGATTTCAAAAGAGGTTGATAAGCTTCAAAAAAAGGCAGATTCTTACCAGGAAAAAGCCCAAAAGTTAAAGGGCGAGATTGAAGAACTTAAGGAGAAAGCCAACCAGGTTAAAGATGATTTTGATTATAGAGTGAAACTCAAAGAGAAAGAGAGCCTTGAAAAGATTATATCTAACCTTAAAGGTGATAAGTCAGAAGAGTTGGAAAAGGTTGATAAAGAAATTAAAACTATCAATAATGAAATAAGCAAGTTCAATAGCCAATTAGCTAAATTTGACCAATATGAAAAAAGTCAAGCACGTATTGAAGAGTTAGCTAAGCAAGAGAAAGAACTAGCAGCTGAATATGATAAGTTAGAAGAACAGTTGTATTTATGTGAAGAGTTCATTAAGACTAAAGTTAATCTGCTAGAAGAGAAGATCAACTCTAAATTTGAATATGCTCACTTTAAGTTATTCGATGAGCAGATAAACGGAGGACTCAAAGAGACCTGTGAGACCCTATATGAAGGTGTGCCTTATAGCTCTGGACTTAATAATGGAGCTCAGATTAATGTAGGTTTAGATATTATCAATACTTTAGCAGAACATTACAAGTTCCAGGCTCCTATCTTTATAGATAATAGGGAGAGTGTAACTGATCTTATAGGATCTAAGTCACAAGTTATTAGTTTGGTAGTAAGTGAAGCTGATAAGGCTTTAAGGGTAGAGTTGGAGCAAAGTGAGATTAAGGAGGCGGTATAAAGTTAATTATATTAAAAGCAACTATTCAAGATTGCCTAATAGTTGCTTTTGAAAGGAGGGTGAAATGAAAGATATAAAAATAAATCCATTTAAGTTTGCCGTTATACAGCATCAACACTATTCAACAATGGTTAAGTTGGGATACGAACATAAAGAAGCAATGGAATTCACCAATCAACTCATTCACAATTTATGTATTATGCAAGTGATGCTTAGTAGTGTTCCATCTAAATTTGATAAAAACTAAGGAGGAATTAGATAATGAGTAATGATGAAGAAAAGAAATATGTCATATGTGCTAAATGTGGTAAAAAAGTTGAAAAGGGAGAAGAAATTAATTATAAAATCAGAAGTATTAGGAATTTTGGCAGAGGTGGAAAGAGAATGAAATTTTGTAGTGGTGAGTGTGCTAAGAATATGCAATTTGCAATGGAATAAACAAACAAACTAAGGAGGAATTAGATAATGAGTAATTTAGCAATGATTAAGAAGGATACTGTGGACGTAGTGACTGAAAGGGTAAGGGATTTTCAACAAAATGGGGAGTTGCAATTACCACCTAATTATAGCCCTGAAAATGCGATGAAGAGTGCTTGGCTTAAATTACAAAGCACCAAAGATAAGAATGGTAAACCAGTCTTAAAATCATGTTCTCAAGATAGTATAGCCAACTCTCTTTTAGATATGGTTGTCCAGGGATTGAATCCAGCCAAAGATCAATGCTACTTTGTAGCTTATGGAAAAACTTTGGTTTTAATGAGGTCTTATTTTGGAACTATGGCAGTAGTTAAACAGTCAGCTGGTGCTGAAGATGTTGATGCTCAAGTTATCTTTGAAGGTGATGACTTTAAATATGAAATAAATCACGGGCGTATTAAAATTTTAAATCATACTCAAAGTTTTACCAGTAGAGTAAAAGGGAATATACTTGGTGCTTATGCAGTAATATCCTTTAAAGATGAACGTCCAGATTATGTTGAGTTGATGACTATAAACCAGATAAAGCAAGCGTGGAGCCAAGGCAAGACCTACAGAGAGGGTGGGAATGGAACCCATCAAAAGTTTGAAGAAGAGATGTGTAGGAAGACAATTATTAACAGGGCGTGTAAGCGTTACATTAATTCTTCTAATGATAGTGGACTTTTAGCAGATAGCTTTAACCGTGCAAATGAAGTTGAAAAAGAACAGGAAGTGCAACAAGAGATTGAGGAGAATGCTAATGGTGAATTTATAGATGTTGATATTAAAGATTCTCCTGAGCCAGATCCTGAACCCACTCCTGATAATTCTAATTCAGAAGTAATTCAAGAAAGAGAACAAACTAGTATGGCGAGGCCTGATTTTTAATGATAGATATAAAGGCTT
This sequence comes from Halonatronum saccharophilum DSM 13868, assembly GCF_000517025.1. Classification (GTDB taxonomy): domain Bacteria; phylum Bacillota; class Halanaerobiia; order Halobacteroidales; family Halobacteroidaceae; genus Halonatronum; species Halonatronum saccharophilum. The sequence continues at coordinate 337,748 of NZ_KI912095.1, read as the reverse complement.
TGGCATCTTCAAGTAAGGGGAATTGCTATTGGGTTAGCGATGGCAAGACCCCACTCCTCTTGGAGTGTGGGATAAGTTTCAAGGATATTAAGAGAGGGATTGGGTTTAGAACATCAGAGATAGCAGGTTGCTTAATATCACACGAACACGGAGATCATTCGAAGGCTATTAAGGATGTAGCTAGAGCAGGGATAGACTGTTATATGAGCCAGGGAACCGCTGAAGCTTTAGGTTTAGAAAGTCATAGGATCAAGTTAGTATCTTCTAGAGTACAATTCAAACTAGGCACTTGGACTATACTTCCCCTGGAGGTTCAACACGACGCATTAGAACCTTTGGGGTACTTGTTAGTTAATCAAGAGGGAGAAAAATTGTTATTTGCTACAGATACTTATTACATTAAATATAAGTTTGAGGGGTTAACTTATATAATGGTTGAATGTAACTATGCAAAAGATATTCTAGATGAGAATGTTAGGGCAGGTAAGGTTCCTGCAGCACATAGAAATAGATTGCTGGAGTCTCACTTTGAACTTAATAATGTTAAAAAATTCTTGAAAGTTAATGATTTATCTAAAGTAAAAGAGATTCATTTATTGCATCTATCAGATGGAAATAGTGATGAAGGAAGGTTTAAAAGGGAGATCCAAGAGCTTACAGGAAAGATGGTATTCATTGCAGGCGAAAGGAGGATTTAATTTGAGTAGGTATGCAAAGATAGTAACTAAGTTTTGGAATGATGAAAAGATACGCAGTTTATCAGATGATGGTAGAATATTTTACTTATATGTATTAACAGCACCCCATTCAAATATGGCAGGTTATTATCTTTTGCCTAAACCCTATGCAATGTTCGACTTGCAATGGGATATGGAACGGATAGAGAAAGCTTTTGATGAACTGTTAAATAAAGGGTTGATTAAGTATTGTGAGAGCAGTTCTGTAATCCTTATCATCAACTTCTTCAAATACAATCCAATCCAAAACAAAAATCAAGCTATAGGGGTTAATAATAGAGTTGCCGAGCTACCTAAAAACTCTCTAGCACTAGACTTTATGAAAATCTGTAAAAATCACTCTGAGCAGTACTATAGTGAACTAGTTAAAGGGTTGGATAAAGGGTTAGATGAAGGGTTACCCAACCCAGTAACAGTATCAGTAACAGAAACAGATAACAGTAACAGTAATAAGGAGACTGTGGTTAAAAAAGAAGAGGTTTCTAAAGAGGAGAAGGCAGAAGAAAAAGATGTAAAGCTTCATTCTAAATACGGTGAAGTTAGAGATTACATTTTAAATAAAGTACAACAAAGCACAATATCTCGTGAGAGTGATATTAATGGTGACCTTTACAAACATAGCTCAAAAGTTATAAAAAAAGCTTGTGATCTAGCCGTTGCCAAACAAGAGAAAAAGGGTAACTACAGACGAGGAGACCCCAAAAATGGGGTGGATATAAATAGCTATAAGTTTATCCAATGTTTTATCAATGAAGCCAAAGGAGGAAATAAGAGTGGAAGCAATCAACTGGGGAGCAAGGGTGGCAAGAGTTCAAAGAAAAAACCAAAGTACAAGGCGAAGAGAGTTTAAAGTTAATAATAAGGAACGTGTTAATAGACTTTATAAGCAGATCATACAGAGATCTGATATACCTAAAAGATTAAAAAGAGAGACCTTTGAGAGTTATGACACATCTGTAAAAGAGGGGTTTGATAAAAAACTAAGGTTAATTAAAAATTTTACTGAAGCTTATCCAAATCTAGAAGATAGTTTAATCTATTTAGCTGGTAATGTGGGAAATGGCAAGAGCCATCTAGCAGTTGCAGCAGCTAAAGTGATAGCTTATAAACAGGCCAAAGAAATAAATGAAGGAATAAGTGAGTTTATGCCTGCTGAGTTGCCAAGTGGAGAAATATTTTTATTTTATGTTAATTGGAGGAGTGAACTAAAGAAGATCAGGTCCAGTTATAGAAACAATAATACAAAATTTTCAGCAATAGAGTCAATTCAAAAGATGCAAAGGGCTAAAGTATTGATAATTGATGATCTCTTTGCTAGAACTAAAATATCAAGCTCAGATCTAGATGATATATTTGAGATTATAGATTATAGGTATCAGAGGGACAAGATAACTATTATCACTTCAAATAAATTCCCAGCTGAATATTTAACTAGCCTTGAACCAAGTGATTTAAAAGATTACAGGTACAATCCAATGACTAAAGAGGATTTAGATTTAGCAACTGATAGAATCGCGAGCAGGATATTGCATGGTTGTGGAGAGAGAGGCGTTATTGAGTTTGACGGGCCAAACTACAGAATAACGAAAGAGTGAAGAAGGAGTAGTGATAATGGATGATAAATTCTATAAATTCGTTGTTGAGACTTTGACTGAGAACGGTACTATTAATCTTAACCAGTAGAAAGATAGATTTGTAGAGGTAGAGAAAAGTGATAGTGGAGAGAATATAAGAAGAGTAAAGGAGAGTGAAATTAATGACTGGTTTTAGATCTTGCAAGATTTGTGGGGGTTATCTTGTAGAAGGTGAGAATAAAGATCTTTGTTTAGATTGCCAACAGTTTAACAATTTAGTAGAAGTAGAAGTCGTTGTTAAAGGGCTAGTTAGCTTAGGCAATGATGTTATAGAAAATCAGATAAAAACAGCACAAAACATATTGCTTCAAACGATATGCGAAGGTGTAGAAGTAATAATGGTTGGAGATCATTTTTTGCATGATTTATCAAAATTGGATGGAGAAGTTGTAAAAATAGAGTCTAAATTTTCAAAGGAGGGATAAGTGATGAAACCGATATTATTTAATACCGATATGGTTAGGGCTATTCTGGAAGGTGCAAAAACACAGACTAGGAGACCTATCAAATCTCCTACAGGTCATTTCCAAGTGTGTTGTCAAAAAAACAAATTTGATAAAAAGTGGGTTGTGCAGGTTGATGAAAATGAAATGATGTTAGATGAGAATGTTAATCCTCCATATGAAGCTGGAGATATATTATATGTTCGCGAGACATTTATTAAAACAGTAGAAATAGAACTTGATTCTGGCAAGAAAGAGTATCATTATAGAGCCACTCCTGACGACATGATTAAACAAACTCCAAAAGGTGCTATCAAATGGAAACCTTCGATTCATATGCCAAAAGAAGCAGCTAGAATATTTTTAAAAGTTACTGATGTAAGAATTGAGAGGTTGCAGGATATGTGGAATAAAGATGCGATAGCAGAAGGATTTTGGGGTGATGACACCTTTAATGCACAATATTATTTTTGTGTAACATGGGACGGAATGTATAAAACAAAAGGTTATGGATGGGGTAAAAACCCTTGGGTATGGGTAATTGAATTCGAAAGGCTAGAGCAGACAAAACAAAAAGGAGGAAATAAAAATGGCTAATTACATCAAAGACGATGGAAGAATTAAAGCGGTAGCAACTAAGGTGATTAAAGAATCATTCCCTAAACTTGCAAATATCAAAATAGGATATCAATTTATCGATAAGGCAAGGAACTCTAAGGGTAGAACAATCTATGCAGAGGTTAATAAGATACCTGGTAAGATAGATAACTTTATAGACTATGATCTAATTTTGACTGTAGCAGAGGATAAATGGGCAGCTACTAAACACCCTAAGATAAGAGAAGCGATAATTGATGATGCACTAAGGTGTGTTTATTTAATAGAGAAGGAAGGGGCAGATGGATTTCCAAGAAGGTTAGCTGATGATTACTATCAGTTGTCTAATGGTAAGAAGATCAAAGGAGAGAAAGCAGCCAAGGAGGCCCAGCAAGATATTTCAGATTATGATATTAAGCTTTATGACTATGATATTCAAGCTAACTCAAAGAACTTTGAGAAGTTTGGAGCTTGGAGATCAGAGTTAGAGACAATGAAGCACGCTGTTTTACAACCAGGGCTACCCAATATCAGAGCAGTTGGTGATAGATAATGATAAATTACGGTAATCGTGGTGACTGGCTAGAAGAGGCTATAGAAGTAAGCAACAAACAATATCTGTACCAGGGTAAGGCTCTGGTGCAGAAGATTGCTACTCCCGTCAAAGTCTTAAATATCAATCAGGAGACAGGTAGAATTACTAATGGTTTTTATGAGAAAAAGAGTACTGTGGATTATATAGGGATTTGGAAAGGGAGATCCCTTGCCTTTGACGCTAAGGAGACTAAGGTGGAGACTCGCTTTGATTTAAGCAATCTAAAAGAACATCAGTACTTATTTTTAAGTTCTTGGGTGGCCCAGGGAGGGATAGGATTTTTAATAGTTCACTTTGTTACTCTTGATGAAACTTATTATCTTCCTTTTGAAGTATTAGACAGATATTGGCAGAGTATGTTGGATGGTGGTAGAAAGAGCATCCAGTATGATGTGATAGCTAAAGAGGAGCATAAAATAGGAAGTTATGGCTTGATAGTTATTGACTATCTGAGTGTAATTAAGGATGTGATAGTTGATGAGAAAACATCATATAGCAACAGCCCAGAGAATTTGCAAGCTACAGGGAATTGAGATTAAAGTAGAGATACCCGTCTTATGCCCCTTTTGTGAGGTGAAAAAGGCTAGAATCAAAGGTCAAAGGTGGGAGTGCAGTTGTGGTAAGGGAGGCACAATAGAAGAGCTAGAAATACTTGCTAGAGAGGATTATATGGGAAAACGTCCAAAGGCTTATTGGGAGAGTAGAACTAATAAAGGGGTATGTAAATAGAAAAAGGGCAGACCTGTTGGCCTGTCCCTCAAGTTATTAAATATTTGGCTAATATTATTATAACATAGGGGGCGGCTAAAGTGAAGCAGGTAGAGAAGGTATTGTATTCATATAGAAGTCTTAGGAGGGCAAGCAAAAGGCTGAGAAGAAAAGCATGTATGATTGATGATGGTCTAAGGTCTGGGTATAAAGCAGCTGATGTCATCCCTGGTCGATTATCTGCTGTAGCTTATGGAGAGGGCCAACAGGAGAACAATGCAATTAGAAATGATGACTTGCTTAGAAAGGCTAATAGGGCAGACCAGTTAAGGAGAATAATTGAGGAAGATGTAGAGAGGTTAAAAGAAGAAGATCCTAGGTTCGGGGAAGAAATGGCGAAGGTGATTAAATTAAAATATCTAAAGAATTATAGAAATCAGATGATAGAAGCAAAGTTGATTATTAGTGATTCAACTTTGCACAGAAGGAGAGTTAAAGGGCTTAGAGTTTTAGAAAATGGTGGTTTACACTTGTTATATGAGGAGATAATCAATCTAATTTAATAGAGCGAAGTAAAAGTGAAGTGATTTTGAAGTGATTTTGAAGTGAAATTGAAGTACAAGTGAAGTAAAAATTGAAAAATCTATGTTATAATATTTATAATAGAGATTAGATTCAGAATTGAATATTTTTAAGAGCGTTGGCACTCGGCAGAAGCTGGATGCTTTATATTTTGAAGAAAGATAATTGTTTGTTTAGAATAGGTTAAGGCAAGTGGCGAGAATAGATATAGAAGATTAGTGCTAGGGTTGACACTATAAAACCATAGTAGTATAATATGTATATAGACATGTATATAAGTATAAAGTTGATTTCTGGGCATAATAATGGTAGTATCCCTTGCAAAAGGGTAAAAATAAAAAGCTGACTAAGTGTCCTACCACCTAGCCAGCTAGTCTCCGATCGTTATAGCGTTTCTTTAATTAGGATTAAGATTAGTTCTGCTAATAACAAAAGGAGGTATTTTAGAATCAGCTCTAAAATATCGATTGCATTCACCTCCTTTCTGGAGACAGCCGACACCTCGTCCGTGTCGGCTTAATTATTATTATAGCACAGTTTATAATTTAGCTCAAAAACCATATATTTTATTTTAGATCACCCGAAAGGGTGTTTTTTTATTTTTGAAAGGAGGTGTTGTCAATTGAAACTAAAATAGTTAGATGTTCAGCAAAAAGAAATGATGGATCTAGGTGTACTAGAGAAAAAGAAGTGCCGATTAACTTTAAAAAACAATGGCGTTGTTGGCAGCATCCTCCACCAGGAGAACAAATAAAGGTTAATCGAGGGGGAAGGCCAAGTAAGTATGATCCCTCTATAATTCCAAAGGTAGAAGAATGGGTCAACGAAGGATTAACTGACTATGAGATATCAAAAAGACTTGGGATAAATGCTTCGACCTTATATGACTGGAAGAAGAAGTACCCCAAGTTTTCCAAGTCCTTAAAAAAGAGCAAAGCTCAAGCTGATTTTAAAGTGGAAGACTCTTTGTTTAAAAGGGCCAACGGCTATACCTATGATGAAGTCACTCAAGAGTTAGTTGAGAACCCCAAGACTGGAGAGGTGGAATTAAAGCCAGTTAAAGTTGTTACTAAAGAAGTTAAACCTGATGTTACTGCCCAAATATTCTGGTTAAAGAATCGCCAACCAGAGAAGTGGAAAGATAAGAAGGATATTGATGTAACCTCTGGAGGAAAAGAGATATCATCAATGACAGCAGAAGAGCGAGAAAAACGAAGAAAGGAACTAAGGGCCAAATTAGGTGATGATTAATGAAACTAAAGGCAGAAGAGTTTTATGAGTTGTTAGAATTGGATGATGAATATAGAGAATTAAAACTCTTAGAAGCTTATGATGACTTCTGGGAGTTTTGTTTATATATGGACTATGAGTTTTTTACTATAAGAGAGCCAATCCTAAAGGATGTCGCTAAAGCCTTCCAAGAGGTAGAAGAGGGCAGAATAACCTTATTGTACGTTGGTATGCCTCCACGGACAGGAAAGAGTTACATTACTAGTCTTTGGTGTGCTTGGGTTCTAGGTAGAAACCCAACAGAGAGTATAATGAGAAATACCGTTACTGGGACTTTATATAATAAGTTTTCAAATGATATAAGAGATATTATGAGAGGAGATACCCATAAAAGAAGGTATCTAGATGTATTCTCTAACATTAAATTTGCTACTGAAAAGCTAGAAGGCTGGAAGTTGACTACCTCTGAGCACGGAGTCAGTTACTTTGGAGCTGGTGTTGGTGGTACAGTAATAGGTTTGGGGTGTACCAAAGCAGCTATACTTGACGATAGTATTAAAAATGCTGAAGAGGCAATGAGTGAACACGCCTTAGAAAAGAAATGGAATTGGTATGGATCTACTCATAAGTCAAGGATGGAAAGATCTTGCCCTGAGGTTCATATTGCTACAAGGTGGAGCAATCAAGATATACCAGGTCGATTAATTGAAGAAGGAGAGTTTGAAGGAAAGAAGGCTAAAAAGATAGTAATTCCTGCTCTTATAAATGGGAAGTCATATTGTGAAGATATCCATACTACAGAAAAGCTCTTAAAAGAGAAGAAGTTGTTAGATGAAACAATATGGGAGGCAGAATGGCAACAGTCTCCAGTAGAAGCTAAAGGGTTGGTATTTCCTAAGAAAGATTTGAACTACTTCAGATTAGAAGATCTCAATCAAAAGCCAGATGGAATATTATTAGCTGGAGATATAGCAGATGAGGGTGACGATAGTTTATGTTGTCCCTTGGGTTATATCTATGGGAACAAGGTCTTTGTAGTTGATGTAGTCTTTACTAAAGACCCAATAGAGATAACCCAACCTTTAACAGCTGCTTTTATCGATAAATATAATCCTGATAGGGCCAAATTTGAATCTAATAATGGTGGTAAAGGCTTTGCTATGAAAGTAAAAGAGTTAATTAAGGCTAAAACTACTATCAAGTGGGAGCATACTGTTAGCAATAAGCATACTCGAATCTTAATGAAATCAGGGTATATTAAAGAATATTTTTACTTTAGAGAAGATGTAGAAGCAGGAAGTGGGTACGATAAATATCTAAGGGAGCTAACAAGGTATAACAGAACAGGAAAGGTAAAGCATGATGATGGAGCAGATGGTACTACAATGCTTGCTGAAATGATGGATAGTTCTGGTGTAGTAGAAGAGCAGTACCTAGAATGGGATTGGTAAGGGGGTGATTAGATGTCGATAAGCAATGCAGAAAGGGCCAACAGATTTTACAACAATGAAGTCTATGATAACGATTATATTAATGAGTTTGACCTCTTTGATGAAATAGAAGAGAGGTTTAACCCTATTCCTAAGATAATTTCGATAATGGCAGCGTTGGCCCTTAGAAAAGAGATAGGGATTGAAATAACTGAGAAAAGTGATATTAAATCAGAAATTTCAAAGGCTAAGATAGAAGAGATTTGGGAAGATAACTCTATCCAAGATATGAAGTATCAAATCGCTATAGATCTATTGCTTAATAAAAAGGCTTATATAGAATTAGTTAAGAAAGAAGATTCTATCATACTAGTACTTCACGATCCTGATAATGTGGATTATAAAGCGGGCCAATACTGTAAAATTGAAGGTATTAAAGAAAGCTTTGATTTTACAAACAAAGAGTTTAAAGAGGTTGAGGTAGTCAAGGAATACTATAATGTCAAGGAAGGGGTAGAATCTTACAGGAGACTTATTGAAGTAGAAGGTGGGGAAGAAGTGATTAATCAACCTTTAGCTTATGACTTCATCCCAGTTATAGAGTTAACCACCGACTATGACCTTGGCCCAGCTTTGGATAAGATAGATAATATAAATGAGATGAGGGCTTTTGCTCATAATATATTCTATTTACACGGAGATCCTCCAATTATTCAGTCTGGTGAAGAGAATAAGAAGATGGGCCAAAAGTCTAAGGATAAGATGAGAACTGCTAGAGGGAAGCAGGTTAAGATATTAAATATAGGTGAGAATCAACTTAAGTATTTGGAGATGCAGGGCAACGTACTTAAAGTAATGTTAGAGGATATCAAAGAGTTGAAGTTAGAGTTAGAGAATGAGTATCCTGAGTATGTCTTAGCAAGTATTCTCTCCAAGGGCAATCCTTCAGGTGATGCTATAGAGCAGAAGGCAATAGAGATTATAAATAGAGTAGAGAGTTTTAGGAGTGATCTAGATAGTGGGCTTACTAAAGTTAATAATTTGGCCCTTAGGATGTTAGGGGAGAACACTCTAGATCATAATATAGCCTTTGGAGGAATACTGCCTTCTAATATTAAGTCCTTAGTAGACGTTATTAAAGAACTTAGGGCTATTAAGATGATAAGCAAAAAGACGGGTCTAGATAAACTCCATGAATTTATTAAGGATTCTACAGCTGAACTTAAGCAGATCTTAGAGGAAGATGGTTGGGATAAGAGTGATATAGAAAGAGCATTGGAGGGGGATGATATCTAATGCTTATTCACAGAATTGAGGAGAGGTTAGAAGAGGAAGAGGTTGCTGGTAAATATACTACAATGCTGGATAAACTTCTAGAAAGGGTTGAAGATGAGCTTAAGGATATGTTTGTTAAGACTAATATTAAAGGTAAGTGGTCTTCAACTGAGCTCAATAAATATAATAGAAAGCTTAAGTTAAGAGATCAGATAAGGGCCAACATCAAGCAGTATAAGAATGACTTTAAGAAGGAATTTAGAAATGAGCTAGAAGCTAAGTATAAGCAAGAAGCCCTTTATATCCAAGACAACCTAAGTACTGTGATAGATAAAGATTTTAGCAGGCTACCTACTAGAGCTATAAAGACTCAAGTAATTGATGATGTGACTATAGCAGGTAAGAAGTTAGGTGAGTACTTAGATAAGTTTAGTGTTGATTTTGCTTTTAGGGTAGAGCAGGAGATATTTGAAGGGATAGCACTTGGAGAGAACCCCAGAGAAGTTTCTAGGAGGTTGGCCCGTACAGGTAAGGTGGGAGCTAAGAGGGCAGAGGACACCACAAGAAGCTGGTACAATAAAATCATCAATGAATCTACCTTTGATGTCTATCAGCAAGCAGGGATCCAACAGTCTAGGTATATAGCAACTCTTGATGGTCGTACATCTGCCATCTGTATTACTAGACATAATCAGATATACACAGTAGAAGAGATAAGAAAACTCCTTCCTGCCCATTGCAGGTGCAGATCAACTGGGATACCGATTATAGATGGGGTTAGCCAATCTAAGCCTAATGATTATAAAGATTGGATTCTTGATGGCAGGAGAAGTATGCAGCAATTAAATAAAACCTCTAGCAAGATACAACAAGCTTATAAAGCGGGCCAAATCAAGAAAAAGGATAAAGATAGATTTGAAAAGGTATTAAACAGAGCTTTTAGAAATGCTAGTTAAATTCCCAGCGATACTTTGAAGACGGGCCAACACGGACGGAAGAGAAGTTGAAGATGGGATTTTATTATTTAAAGAATAAAATTAACGGCTTGATAGTTTAGGACGTATATCGGACTAGCTATTAAAACGAATAGGAGGAGAAAGTTATGAGAGATTATGTTGAAAGTATTCAAAAGAAGATAGTTATGGATCTACAGCTATTTGCTGGTGGAGATGGTGAAGGGGAAGGTGGCGATGATGATCCAGAGGGCGATGATGACCCTGAGGGCGATAGTAAACCCTCTGAATTGGAGAAACTACAAGAGCGACTAGCAAAGATGGAGGAAGATAATAAGAAAGAATTAGACAAGTATAGAAATCAGGTTGGAAAATTAAAGCTGGAGCTTAAGAAGAAAGAAGAAGAGGGGTTAAGTGAAGAAGAGAAGCTTAAAAAGAAGGCTGAGGAGTTAGAGGAGAAGGAGAGGACGTTGGCCCTTAAAGAGTTGGAAGCTTTTAAGTCTAAGGCTATTGCCGATACCAAGTCCAGCTTGGATTATAATTCTAAAGTGGGTAAGTTGGCAGATTTTATTCATATTACAGATCAGACTGAGGAATCAGATATAGAGTCTTCAATTGAAAAACTTAAAAATCTTGAAGTAGCAATTAGAGATCAATTGATTAAAGAATTAGAGGAGGGTGGTAGTGTTCTTATTCGCTGTAAGAAAAAGAAAGAAAACAAAGTTAGTTCTAATGTAAAGAAGATTATTGAGAAGAAGAAGAAACAAAAAGATAAAACCAGCTTTAAGGTAAAAGGTTGGTAATAGGAGGGATAATTAATGAAGAGAGTAAGAGCACATTCAAGAATTAAAGCTTTTATTTTAAGTGATTCAGTTCTTTCAGCTATGACTAAGACCTTTGATATTGATTTATTACCTAAGGTAAGTGTCATTGAGTGTGGAGTTGTAGTAGGAGAGGTCAAAGAGACTGGAAAGGCTAGGCTATATACCAGGGCCAACGTCAAAAATGCAGGGGCTGATATCACAGAGTTAGAGCTAGATGTACCTGTAGTTCCATTTGTAGTTGGTGATAAGGTTAGCATTGGAGAAAGTGAGGTTAATATTACTGGTGTCGACTATAAAGGAAAAGCCATTACAGTTGATTCTGCAGTAACTGTATCTGAAGGTGATGCTATTAAAGGCACAGATGGAAGTGAGACTGCTATTGGTTTGCTTAGAAATAATTTAGAGTTGGTTGGTAATTTTGCAGATGAAGACCAGCAAGAAGCTGTGGTTGATGTTGGAGTGGTAGCTGAAGATATGATTGATTTATTGGATGATAATGCTAAAGAAGATCTTAAAGGGATTACCTTTAGAAAGATAAATAGATAGCAAAAATAGTTAAGGGGTGGTAAATGTGAAGAATGAATTTAAGTTGAAGATGGATTTACAAAGATTTGCTCTTTCAGGGTTAAGAGAGCCAATCTTTACTCAGGAAAATGTAGATGCTTATATGAAGGTTGAACCAGTTGGCCCGTATTTGGGTGATGACTTATTCCCAAATGTAGACCAAGATGACAATAAGATTGAGATTGTTAAAGGTGGTCAAGCTAGAGTGCCAATGGCTTATGTTCAAGCTTTTGATGGAGTGGCACATAAAATGGGAAGAGAGGCATCTGCTGAGAAGATCTATGAGCGAATGGATCCAATCAAGATTAAGATGAGTATGAGTGAGAGGTTGTACTTTAAATATGCTAAAGGGTTAATTAATGATATCTTTACCGATCAGATGTTGGGCGAAGTTGCCAAGGTATATAAGGCGATTAAGGATAAAATTGAGTTTATGAGAATGGAGGCTTTATCTACTGGTAAGGTTGTTTTAGATGAGGCTACAGGCTATAAAAGGGTTGTAGATTTGCTTTTAGATGATGACCATAAAGCTCAGATTACTTCTGATGTTGATAAGTGGGATGACTTAGAGAACTCTGATCCTATCGAAGATATGTTAAGATGGGTTGAAGAGTTAGGATTAGAGGGTGCTTGGGCTTTAACTTCTACTAAAATTGTAAGATTAATTCTTAGAAATAAGAATGTAAGAAGAGAGTATTATGGAGACCAGATTAGCCCTCATAAGAGATTAACTCTAGATCAGTTAAATGATTACCTTGAAGGCTTAGGACTACCTAGAATAGGAACTTATGATAAATATGGGTGGGTTGAAGGCAAAGGAGGAATATTGACTAAGAAGAGATTTTTAGCAGAGGATAAGTTTGTTATTCTAGGATCCAATCCTCCTGGGGAAACTCAAAGGACTGAATCTGTAGAGCAGCTTAAAGGAAATAATATTGTAACCTTAGAAGATAAGATTGCAATTAAGCAATGGGAAACATCGGAACCCGAAATGGTATGGTGGAAAGGTGCTGCTATTCAATTTCCAGTTTTGAGTGACTTTGATAATATCTTTACTGCTACAGTTATATAGTTAAAGCTAGTGGCAACTGTTCGGGATTACCGGATAGTTGGCCCTTAAATATTATAAGGAGGTTGAGAATATGAAAGCTAAAGTGTGGACTAAGGTTAATGGACAATGGTATAAACCAGGAGAAGAACTTCCTACTAGCAAGAAAGGTGGAACAACTCCTGAGGCTGATGATAAAGGAGATTCTTTCAAGCTAAGTGATTTAACTATAGAGGAGATTAGACCTTTGATTGATGAGTGTGATGATTTAGAGCAATTGAAGAAGTGGTTTGAAGAAGAGAAAGCAGGTAGTAAAAGGAAAGGGGTTCTAAGTTCTTTAAAGGATAAAAAGACAGAGTTAGAAGGTGAATAATATGCCTAAATATATAGACTTAGAGTTTGCTAAAACTTACTTGAATTATATCAATACGGACTCCTTTGAAGGTAAGCTCCAGATTATAATTGATGGGGTTAACCAAAAGATAGCCAAGGGAACTGATAATTCAGAGCCTGATGCAGAACTTAAACTTTTAGCAGCCCAATGGGTAGAGTATCAATGGTCAAAGATACCTGGAGCAGGAAAGCAAAAGGAGAATGATATAAGTATTGATTATGCTTTAAATGAAGATGGAATCCCGATTGATTTTGCTAAGGTAATGGAGTCTTATTTGGATGAAGAGGAGATAGAAGATGATGACGAAATGGTAGTTCAAACCATTTAGGAGTGGTACTATGTATGATAGAGTGGTTGAAGTTACAAGGGCCAAAGATATAGAACAAAATGACGGGCCAACATCTTATCCAGATCCCAATGATGATATTCAAGAAGTTGTCTTTGAAGAATATCATTGCAGCATAGAGGAGAGGGTCAATTACTCTGGCGGGGAAGGTGGTCCACAGTTATCTGGTAAGGCAACTATGAAGGGCCAACTTACCGATAAGTTAAGAGAAGGTGATCTAATAGGTAAGGAATTCAAGATTATAGGACTGCCGAGGTTGGCCCGAAGAGAGACTATTTGTAATTTGGTCAGGATAAGTTGATATGAGTTTTATAGAGGTGGAGTGGGAAGATCTAAAGGGGAATATAAGACAGTTAGAAAAAGTTAAGACTGATATAGAAAATGAACTAGATAGGATAATGCTAAGAGCCGCTATGATACTGGAAGCCGAGCTAAAAGTAGTTATCACTGATATGGGATTAATTGATACTGGATATATGAAAATGAATATTCATAGCACAGTTGAGAAGATGTTTTTAGGAGAAGTTGTAGGGCGAGTCTATTCAAATACCCATTATATTAAATATCTAGATGAAGGAACAGACAGAATCAAAGCCTACAAATTTACAGAGATAGCTTTCTATAGGGCTGAACCTAAGATCATTAAATTTCTGCAAAGGGAATTAGGAAATATAGGATGGGGTAGGAGGTGGTTTTATTGAAGTTAACTTTAACTAAAAAAGGTGATTCTAGTGGTGAGATACTTTACGAAGGCCAAAGTGTAGTGTTGAGTTATGATTCAGAATCTAAAGACATTATTGTTGATGAACAAGAGTACGTTCTTCATATCGAAGATGAAGATGTGCCAACAATAGAAAGTGATGAAATGGTTGGTTGTATTCTAAGAAAAGCCGCCGAAAAAGGTATAGATGGGCTTGACTATCAAGTAGTTTCTAAAGTTTTAGAATTGGAAGAAAGTTTCTTGAAAGAAAAAGGGGTTATTAATTCGCCCTAACACTAAAAAAAGGGGGTGAAAGATATGAGAGCGTTCGAACCGAATATCAACAATTTATACGGAGAGAGTCAAACAGAATTATTTGATAGATTTTTAAAGTGGAAAGAAGAACAGGAAGGAAAAGAAAAAAGTTATAGAGAAAAATTTTCTTTAACTCGGCAAGAAGATGAGCTTCTAAAAAGGATATTCGATTTGTTTAGAGACGAAGATATGACTTTTAAAGAAACTCATAAACTTGCCTTGAAATTGCCTGATTTACTTCATTACTTCCATGCTAATAAAAAGCTTTAGGAAGTCAGAAAGGCGGTGATTCTATGTGTTAAGTATATTCAATAGGTTAAAAAAAGAGTTATCGACTATAGATATACTACAGAAGGTAGATAGGCATAGTAGAGAGAAGGAAATAAGCAAGTTGCTTTATGGTGCTACTATTCAGTTTAATGAGATTAACAAGTACAAGGGTAGAAAAGGTAAATTTAAAGATTTAATCTTCATCAACTTATATTCATCTGATAAAAAACAAGGGGATCTAAGGGCCAAAGACCTTCAAGAGAGAGTGGTTAAGCTCCTTGACGAAGCAGATCTATCTAATGGGAATATAAAGACATATCTAGTGGAGTTAAGAAGTATGCTAGAAGCTAGTTGGAATGAAAAGTTAAATGCTTGGCAAGGGGTAGTTACTTTGGAAGTGAGGTGGAGTGATGGGGTTAGTTAATGTAATGAAGGAATCTGAGTCTATTATAAAAGGTAGTACCCAGATTAAATATAGTAAAAAAACTAGATACACTCACTTTATAGCTGAAGATTATCCAGCTTTATGTATAGAGCCTGAGGGCCAACATGAAGAGAGTAGACAATTAAGGCAGACTACCAAGGATGAGTATTTTGAGTTGGCCCTTTATTATTTAGAAAAGGCTGACGTTAACAGAGATATGACTCAGTTTATAATTAAGGTTGAGAACTTAATAGATACTTTAAGGCAGAGCGGGAACCTTAATCGTTCTGTTCTTTCTTTTGAGATAGGAGTTAAGTATCTTGATAGATCACAATCAGATAATATAGAACATATAGGACAAATAACTATAAAAGGGAGGTTGAAATAAGATGGCTATAGGTGAAAATAGTAGTACTTATATCGGTCTTCAGACTGATAAAGATACAGAAGCTGCTCAGCTGGTCAAATTACTTGCTACTTCAAATAATTTAAAGACCAACGTGGATTCTATAACCAGTGATGCGTTGACTGGTAATAGATTCACAGAGGATGAGGCAGTAGTAAGTGAAGATGTAGGTGGAGATATTAGTTTAGAGCTAACTAAGGATACACTACCTTATCTTCTTTTGTTAGCAGGTTTTGAAGAGAAGGAAGAGCCAGTTGTTGAAGGCGAAGGGTATAGACATACCTTTACAGTTGCCAAGCAGTTAAAAAGGTGGGCAACTATAATCAAAGAACTAGCTGATGAAGATTATTATGAAGTTTACAGTGGGTGTAGGATTAATCAGTTGTCTTTATCTGTTACTAGCAAGGCTTATATTACTGCTACAGCTTCTATTTTAGGAATTAAAGGTAATGAAGTGGATGGGGAGCTGGAGTTGGGCGGTTTAAGTGAGGTGATGGATGATAGGCTTATTGCTTTAGATACTACTGTTAAGTTAGAGGATATTGATATAACAGGAGATCTTAATGAGTTTAGTTATGATCACAATAATAACATTAAAGCTGATGATTTCCCGATTAATAGTAGGTATAGAAGGAATTTAAGAGCTCAATCTAGTAGCTCTAGCCTACAGACTAGTACAGACTTTAATAAGGATGAGTTCTTGGTCAATAAAGCTAGATTAAAGGATGGGGAGTACTTAGACTTAAAACTTAATCTTACTGATGAGATAACTTTTTATTATCCAAAGATTAAGATAAATGATATTGACGCTCCAATAAGTGGACCAGATGACATCACAGTATCTTTAGATGCTAATGTTTTATATGACAGGGTAGAAGGAACACCTGTTAAGGTGGAAATTATAAGTGATAAGGAAGATAAATATTAGTGGTGATAAAGGCGGCTTTAAAATGGTCGTCTTTTTATTTTTAATTATAAAAATTATAGAGGAGATGATTTATATGGCAAGGATTGATGAAAAGATTAGAGTAGAAAGAGAAGATGGAAGGTTTGTTGAAGGGAGAAGATGGCTTAATCTTGGCCAAAGAAGAAGGTTTAAAAGCTTACGATTAGATGATGAAATCGTATTAGGTAAGAATAAAGAGACTAGGCTAAAGATGAATCAAAGTGAGCAGACGGATGAAGTTCTATGGCTTGCCAACAAGTTAATCACCGATTGGTCAGCAGGAGAAGATATTAACTTCCATACTATTAAAGAGAATTATGAGTTAGCTGATTTGATTGAGGAATTTGTGGAGGAAGTTATTGAGATTAATAACCTTAAGCCTGAAAAAGAGGACGAGGAAGAAAAAAACTAGAGAGAAAAGAAGTTCTTGAAGTTTGCAGAGCATTTATAAAAGGGCAGGGGAGGCGTGATAGAAAGGGCCAACTGTTAATTGAAGAGATCCAAGAGGTTGGTTATAAGTGTACTACTACCTTCAATGGGAAGTGGGAGCTTAAATTTTTGCCTTATGGGGATTCTCTTGGCTATGATAATCACCCTGCCCTTATGATGGATAGGATTAATTTGATTATAGGGTGTATGAACCAAGCTATAGAGGAGAACAAACCTAAAAATAATAAGTAGGAGGTGGAGATAATGAATAGAGCAGCTGTTTTAGATATGCTTATCAGGGCTAGAGAGGATCTAAAGGGATTTGATGCTACAGTTAGATCTGTAAGAGGTCTTGATAGAGAAATGAGGGGTTTAGCTAGATCTGTCGAAGCCCAAAGCCGTAAGATGATGGCTTCTATTGAGAAGATGCGTAAGTCTTGGATGAAGGTTAATAATGCTTTAAAGACTGTTCGTAATTCAGCATTGGCCCTATTTAGCATTATAGTAGCTAAGAATTCAATCCCAATAAAGCTTTATGCTGATTTGGAGAGGGAATTATCTAATGTTAATACTCTACTTAATCTATCTAGAGAAGAGCTAAAGCAATATGAAGAAGGTTTAATGTCCTTATCTAATCAAACGGGTAAATCAGCTGTAGAGTTAAGCCAAGGGTTATATGATGTAGTAAGTGCAGGTGTATCAGCTGGTAATTCTTTAGGTGTATTAGAACAGGCTACCAAGGCAGCCCAAGCGGGCCAAACCCAAGTTAATACTGCAGTTAGAGCTGGTATATCGACTATTAATGCTTATGGAATGTCTATAACAGAGTTAAATGATGTTTATGATATTCAATTTAATACTGTTAAGAATGGTATTATCACTTATGAGCAGTTGGCTAGTAATATGGGTAAGTTGATTCCATCTGCTGCTAGGTTAGATGAAGAGTTGGCTAACGTATATGGATCTCTTGCTTTCTTGACCCAACAAGGCCAAAGTGCTGATCAAGCTAGCACATCACTTGCTAGGGCTTTTGATGAATTATCTTCAAGAGCAAGTGATATATCAGATGAGTTAGGGATAAATGTTTTTGATGAAGTTGGAGAATTTAGGGGACTTCCTGCAGTTATGGAAGAGATGAGCGAAGCTCTAAGAGATTATTCTACAGAAGAACAACAAGCAAGATTGCAAGCAATAGGTTTTGGCGAACAGGCAGCAAGAGCAATAACACCTGCTATCCAAAACTATGAACAATTTGAAGAGATAATTAATGATGTTGCAGACTCTACAGGATCTATGGATGAAGCACATCAAAGAGCAGTAGATAATATTTATCATCAAGCTAATCAATTAAGGCAGATTGTAATCAATAATGCTAGAGCTTTTGGTTCAGCCTTTGAAGAAGAGGTATTAATGATAATTGATAGATTAAAGGAATGGGCCAACGCTACAGGACAATTGGTACAAGAGAATCAAGAAGCGATAAAGACGGTAATCTTGTTTGCTGCTAGATTGGCTGGAACTGTTGCAGTTATAGCTACTGTTGCTAGCGCTATAATGATGTTGTTAACCCCCCTAGGGTTAGTTGGCACAGGAATAGCTATTTTGTATGCATCTTGGAGATTAAATCTCTTTGGAATGAGAGAAATAACTCAGGAAGTAATAGATGATATAAAAGCGATATGGGAGTCTTTTAAAGAAAGCAATATAGCACAGTTAGTAATAGAGTTTGTAGGAGAGACCTGGGAAGCGATTCAAGAAGGCGATTTAACCACAATATTACAACAAGCAACTAAATTGGCGATAGGATTAAAGTTAACTTCGGGTGCAATAGCAGGGTTTAAAAGTGCTTTGATAGGTGCGAGTGCATTGTTTGGAAAAGCTGTATCTCCTTATACTTTAGCTGCAGTATCTTTGGCGGTTCATTTAAGGGAAGCGCAAGGAGAAGAAGATTTTAGAGCCTTTGGTGCTAATATGGCTGTTGCATTAGCGGCAGGTTTAGGAATAGGTATGTTTACTGGAAGTCCTCATGCAGGTGCATTGGCATTTACTGTTGTACTTAATTTAAGGATTGGTGAAAGAATAGATGACAAGATAAATGAGATAAGAGATAATATGGCAAGAAATATAGAAACATCAGGTTTTAGAATGGAAATGCAACATTATAATAATACTATGAGAGAAGTGATGCCTTGGCGCTATAGAGAATATGAAGTTGGAGGATATACAGGTGATGATATTCCAATTAATGAAGTTGCAGGTGTGGTGCATGGTGGTGAATGGGTTGCTCCTGCATGGATGGTGCAAGATTCTGGATATGGTTCTATAATTCAAGAACTAGAAAGAAAGAGGCAAGGGTTTAAAGATGGTGGTTATGTAGGTTCTAACTTATCTACACTACAAGATTCAGGTCTTGATAATACTGCTTTATATGGAATATTAGAAAATCTCGCCAAGATAGCCCATGATACAGAAGAGTTTGCAGAGATAGTCAATGTTATAGCTTCTGTTAATGATCTTAAAGTTGGATTTGAAGAGCAGATTAACAAAATTCAATCTGAAGCTAAAGAAATTGAAGAAGAACATCTTAATTTGTTAGATGAAATAAAAAATGGTCAGGATAATCAGACCCAGACGTTGGCCCAAGAATTATCTAATTTGGCAAGTAACTTCTCTGGCTTTGCTAGTCAAATGCAACAAGCTACAGGTAATGAAAGTTGGGGATTAGCTAATAACTTATTAGGCTCAGCTCAACAAGGATATCAAGGTTTTCAAGCGGCAAAAGGCGCTAGTAGTGCTTTGGGTATGGCAAGTGGTGCTTTAGGTGTAGCAGGAGCAGGAGTTATGGCTTATAATGCTATTTCATCTTGGAGTGATAGGAGAAACCAAGCAGAAAGGGATAAGTTTGATGAAGCTAATGAATTAGCTAGAGAGCAAGTAGAGATAATGAAGAGAATTAGCCAAAATACAGCTCAAACTGCTAACAATATAATAAAGATGACAGCTAG
Organism: Halonatronum saccharophilum DSM 13868; assembly: GCF_000517025.1. Taxonomy (GTDB): domain Bacteria; phylum Bacillota; class Halanaerobiia; order Halobacteroidales; family Halobacteroidaceae; genus Halonatronum; species Halonatronum saccharophilum. The sequence continues at coordinate 317,893 of NZ_KI912095.1, read as the reverse complement.
TCATTCAACTATGTCCAACATTAGAACAGGTGAAGATTTTTTAGAAGGACATCTTAAATTAGTTAAAGAAAATAGACCAGATTTTATAGACGAAATATCTGTTTATACTAACAGAAGCAGAGACTACTGGTCTTCTAAATCTGAAACTGGTCACTATGGAATACATGATTTCTTAGAAACCGCTGGATATGATATGAGCCGTTGGTCTGATGTAGATTCTATGTCTTTTGACGAATTAAAAGAGTTTAATAAAGTAGTCCAAGATGTAACAGACGAAGAAATTAGAAAAGTAGCAGTTGATGTGGCAGGTACGAGTAGTCGGTTGAGAGACAGACATACAGACCATAATTTTGATGAGTTTCAAGAGCAGTTAGATGAATACGTGCAGATGGTTAAAGATTTAGAAGAAGCAAGCCAAACATTCCAACAGTCAGTAAGATATGAGTCCTTTGAAAGTGTTGAATGGGTGGAAGAATCAGCAGCATTAGAGCAATACCGAGAACAGTTAGAGCAGTTATATGTTACAGCAGGCAGAGATCCTAATGACTATGCTGAGGATATTGAAAGTAAAATTGAACAATATGCAGAAGATTTTGAAGATGGAGGAAAGAGAATAGTTGTTGCAATGCAAGATGTAAGAAGCAGTTTTGTAGATTCTTTTGCAGATGGAAGTAGTTTATTTGAATCTTTCGCAATAGGCATAGGTCAATCATTTACTACGCTCTCCAGGGATATTTCTCAAATTATGTATGACAACGTAATTGGGGAAGAGGATGGGCTAGATGATAGATTTAATGTTTTATTTGGAGAAGCAGCTGATTCTTTAGCAAAATATGGTGGTGATAATCCAGTAACCCATATTGATGACTTTTTTGCTGATAGTAATGAATATGACTCACTATTGAAAGATATGGAGACTCTGAGAGAAGAAACTGAAACAATGGATATTCTTTGGGATTCAATAAGAGAAGATATGGAGGAAATAGGATATACATCTGATGAGATTGATTTAGTGATTCCATTAACTGAAGCAGAGAGACAAGCAAGGGAGTTAGCTGATACTGTATCTAATTCATTATCTAGTGCTATGAGAACGGGATTTGAATCAGGTTCTTATTATGATTTTACTAGGTCAATGGGCCAATCAATTTATGATGAAATTACCAATAGTATGTTTAATGCTTTTGCAGATTCTCAAGTATATCAAGAAATGTTTAGTGATTATTTTGACTTTGATTCAGAAGAGTTCCAAAAAGAGATAGAAGGTATGAATGACCAAGAAGTATTTGAACTTATGATGGAGAGAGATAAAGACTTACGAGAACAAATTAAATCTTGGGGCTATGCTATTGATCAAGATAGGGTTCCACAAGGGGAAGAGTCTTCGAACAATGGTGGATCTGATTATTATAGCGGAGCCAGTGTAAGTGGGGAAGAAGCTACTATTATCAATCAAAAGTTTATTTTTGCTCCAAATATCGATAATTTATATGGAGAGAATCAAACAGAATTATTTGATAGATTTTTAGAGTGGAAGGAAGAGCAGGAAGAGAAGCAGGCTTAAGGTCTGCTTCTCTTTTTAATTGAGGAGGTGGATTGTGGATTATGCCTTTTATAGAGGTTAGCAATAAGTTTAAGGATAATAGTAAGGATTTCAAATATATAAATGACCATAGAGTATCGATTATTAACATTACTAAGAATAAAGATATTACTGATTATATTAGTTCTGATACCATTAATCAAAGCAATGAAGAGAAGTCTAAACAAGGAAAAAGTTCAACCAATACCCTTGAGTTTAAGGTAGATCTAGATCGATATGAGAGTTTGGAGATAGAGGAGGTAATAGAAGAGGGAGATTTGATTCAACTTATAGATTCTTTTGCTGGAGAAGAGATTACTCTTTTTACTGGCTTTGTAAAAGGGGCGAAAGCTACTCACAAGAATATTGAGCATTCTTTTGATATTAAGGTCTATGATAAGCTCTTTAATGGAATAAGAGGGAAGTTTAATGAAGATGAAGTATTGGTGGCTAAGTATGTATGTAATGGTGATGATAAAAGTAATTCGTTGGCCCATATTTTAGCCTACAAGATGGGTTTTGGTGATGAAGAACTTAACTTTGATGATGTTAAAGGAGCAGAAGGAAATCATTTAATTACTCATTATATCTACTGGGAAAAAGATAAAAAGATATTAGCAGAGTTTACCGAGTTGGTGGATGCAGTCTGTGGTAAGTTGTTTGTAGATCATCAAGGTAAGCTGACTTTTATGACCCCTTTTCATAATGAGATAGAGGAAGATATAGAATATAAGATTGACCAGAATGTTAAAAAGCAGATTCAAGCAGAGCCAATGGAAGCTCAATATGATAAGGTGGTAGTTAATTATTCTCAGTTTAGAATTGAAGAAGAGCAGGTAATCTGGCAACTAATGGGCCAACACTACCAGGAGGATTTAGATTTAGCTAACTTTGAAATAGTACCAAGTGATGAAGAATGGACTAACTGGCTTAAGTTTTCTTATGTTACACCAATCTGTATCGATATTATAGATGAGGTAGAAAAGTTATTTGAAGATAAGGATGGTAAGCAGATAGAGGTAGAATATCAGCTTGAGTATGATCGTACTGGAGGAAAGATAAGATTTAAACCTGCAAAAGATGATTTTATCTATATAAGAAGGTTTAAGATGTATGGGAAGCCTTTGGCTAAGATAGATGGCAATCAAGTAAGTTATACGGAAAGGGATTACGTTGATAATGAATTGACTATAGACAATAAGTATATTCAAACTCTTCAATTAGCAGGATTAAATGCCCAATATTCATATCATTTTAATTGTAGGGATAGGGTTAAGTATAAATTTGATACCTATCTAAGCACCTTTATTCAGTTAAATAATATAGTTGAGCTAGATACTATAGATATAAAAGATAGTGGTGTAGTAAACAGGTTTAGCCATAATTTTAAGGGGAAGAAGACTTCCTTGGAGTTGATTAAGTACCTTCCTTATCAATTCGATAATTCTTTAGTTGATACGGTGCAGGCTGATGGGTCAGATTTAGATGCTATAGTAAGGCTAGACCAGATTCGCAGAAATGCAGTTACTAAGTATAATACTCCGCCGTTGGCCCCAGAGAATTTAGAATATAATTTAAGTGAGGGTAAGGTAGAAGTTACTTGGGATGAGGTCAAGCGTGAAGATATAAAAGGTTATTATATTTATATAGAGTCGGAGGTTGGTGGATCTAAGAAGTTTGTACCAGCTAACTTGGCAGAGTTTAATGTGAAGGGTGGGTTGGAGTATTCAATACAGGTATCAGCTGTAACCTTTAATGATATAGAAAGTCAAAAGTCTGATTCTATTACAGTTATTTATCCACTTCCTCAAAAGGCTGATTTCATAGAAAGTGCCTGTAGATTTAGAAATAACATTTTTTTAAGGTGGAGTTCTCCGCAAGAGGAGGGCAATAAGGTATATGAGGTAAGATTAGATGATAATTTCGGAGAAGAAGAAGGTTTAGTTTATCTTGGCAGCTCCAAGAGTTGCACCTTTAATGACATAAGGAACAGGGAATATACTTTTTATATTAAATCTTTTAGTGCAGTTGGTTATTCAGAAGAGACTGGAATAATTACATTAGAGAACCCTGTACCTGGTCAACCGTTGGCCCCAGATGCCTCAACCTTCTTTGAAAAAATAATAGTAGAGGTTAATCCCTTAAATGATCCAACAATTAATGGTTACTATCTCTATCTTAAAAAAGAGGGCGAGGAAGAGAAAAGATATAATATAGAAAAGTTAGATAAATACGAGTTTGCAGCTGTTCCTGAGGAAGAATATCAAATAAGAGTATCAGCTTATGATGTCTTGGGAGAAGGTGAGAAGTCTGATCCTGTATCAATTACTGTAGACAGCCTTCATATACCAGATGAGGCGATAAATGAATCAAAGTTAACTGAATCGTTAAGAGGTGAGATTGCTAAGATACCAGGTATTGAATCAGACTTAGAAAGTATAGGAGAAATTCCTGAGAATATAGAGCAAAGAATTGAAAGTGCTGAGAATGATTTATCTGATGCCAAAGAGAGATTAGAAGGAGTAGAAGAAACCGTATCTGAAAATTCTACTAGTATAGAGAAGTTGGATGGAGAGATTAAATCTAAGGTATCTCAAACTGAATTAGATGCCGTAGAAGGTAGGGTTAGCAAAGCTGAGACTACTATAACTCAACAAGCAAGTCTTATAGAAAGTAAAGTAGAACAAGAGGACTTTGATACCTTAGAAGGTACAGTGTCTAGTCAAGGGACTAGGATAGCTCAAACTGAGACTAGTATTGAATCGAAAGCAGAGCAATCAGAAGTGGACACAATAAGTGGGAACGTTTCTACTAATACCTCTGATATAAATCAAAATGCTAATAATATATCCACAACTGTACAGAGATTAGATGGTCACGATAGCGATATCAGTCAAATCAATCAAAGAGCAGATGAAATCACCTCTACTGTTCAAAAGGTTAATCAAAGGGCTAATCAATCAAGTATAGTAAAGCCAGAAGGGGGTACTTTATTTCATTTTGATAAGCATTTGAATAGTACTGATGGTGTTGAACCCGTAGGCGCTCCTGTAGCAACTATAAGACCAAATGAAGGTAGATTTGGTGGAGCAGTAGCAGTAGAAGAAGGTACAGAAAATTTAATTTACACAGAGGGATTATCTACTAATGGTGCTATTGTGGATGAAAAGGACTATGATATATTACCAGCCGGGTTACCTTTGATGGTTGATGATATAAAAGATGCGATTTACACTACATCTAATTGGGGCAATTTATTAAATTTACCTGATTTGATTTTAAAAGATGGTGAAAGTTTCACCTTAAGTTGTTGGGCTTATTTTGAAGAAGACTGTGTTCAGAACAGACTTTCTATTTATGCTTGGGGTGGTGGTAGTAATGGGACAATAATAGCAAGAGAACATTATCCTAGGGGAAAATGGACTAAAGTTAAATTGACAGTAAACAATGATAGTGGAGGAACTAAGGGATATTATAATAGTTTTAGATTTGAACCTGGGAGGTTATATACTAGTGGGAGTGATTTAAGACCTAAAGTATTTATACTTAATCCTCAACTAGAAAAGAAACCTTTCGCAACTAGTTTTGTAGATGGGAGTAGGGATAATGGTAGGTTTATATTACCTGCTCAATTATTTAACCCTAGGGAATTGACTTTTGCTTTTTATTATAAACCTCATACCTATTCAGGTAGAAGTTGGGATAGGGTTTATCAAGCAAATACCCTCAGCACTGGCTCTGCAACTTTTAGATGTTATAGAAGAGAGCGAGATGACAGGTTGAGGTTTGAAGCGCCTAATGGAAGTTCTACAGAAAGTATAAATATATATGATACATTCAAAAAGGATGATTTTAATTTCATAGTTATCACTTACAGTCAAGATAAATTTTGTGTTTTTATAGATGGGGAGTATCACGAGAGGGGTATTGACAATCCTTTAATATCATTTGATAGATTTCAATTAGGTCGAGATAGTGGAAACATAGGGAATGCCTTATTTGATGAACTCCTTATTTTGCCTTACGCAGTTGGTGAAGATACTATTAAACAATGGTATGAGTCTCAAGCACCATTTTATGACTCAGAGCAGTCAGAATTACAAGCCACTCAAATTAAGCAATTAGCCAACGAATATACTGTTAAAATCCAAGAACAGTCAAATGGTAAAAAAGTAGCATCAGGTTTTGGACTAGCACTAGAGGATGGAATTAGTGAGTTTGGAGTATTAGCAGATAGATTTAGAATATTTGGCACAGAGGATGATGGAGAAGGCCAAGCAGTTTTTGCTCTTGATACTCAAAGTAATAAGCTTTATCTTCTTGCAGATCTAATTGCAGATGGAAGTATTACGTCTGATAAATTAAGGGCAGAGAGTATTGAAGCTATGGAGGTAGAGTTTAAGAATGCTAAAATATCAGGAGAAGTATTAATAGATACTATTGGCGAAGGTGCAGAAGCCCATTCAGATGATTCAATGGCTATTGGTAGAGAGGCTAAAGCTACAGGAAGAAATTCTTTGGCTTTAGGTAGACACTCCAAGGCAGAGGGTAGTGATTCAGTAGCCATAGGGGGAAGCGTTACAGAAGATGGAGATTATATTGAGACTACAACTGGTGCTGGTTCTGTTGCTGTTGGATATAATGCTCAAGCTTTAGGAATTTTTTCTCTTGGCTTAGGTTCTGGAGCTAGGGCCAACAATATAGCAGGTATAGCTTTAATGGGAAATTGTATAGGAGATGATGCTATAGCGATAGGCTGGGACTCTATGTCAGCAGCCGATAGCATTGCCCTGGGTGAAGGTGCGAGAGCGTTGGCCCATAGGTCTATCGCAGTGGGTAATTGGAGCGAAGGAGGCTTGGATAGTATTGCTCTAGGAATTAACTCTAAAGCTTCGAGTATTAACAGTATTGCTATTGGAGTTGGAGCAGATACTGATTTCAACCAAAATGCAGTAGTTATCGGTAAGGGAGCAAAAGCAGAAAATCGTGATGAATTTGTGTTAGGTAATTCTAATCATAAGGTTGTGGTTCCAGGGGTATTTAGTGTTGAAAGAGGTAATAAAAGACATTTCTTTGCTAAACGAATAAGCAACATGAATGAAAGCAATGGAAGTGGGGTTTATATTCTCTGCAAGGCAGGTGGAGGAAATAATGAAGTTATTGGTACGATTTATGGACAGAGAAGTAGTGGTTATTTTGTGTTTCACAAGGTGGATATTTGCTATTCATCTTCATCTTCTGGTAATAGTGGTTATAATGCTAGTTTAGAGATTACTCAAGGAACTCGAAGGAGTATTGACTGGAGATTAGTTGAAATTAATGTAGGAGGAGAACCTCACATTGGATTGTGGTATCAAACTACAGATTCTAATCTATCTTCACAGATGTTCTTTACGGGATACATTGTTTCTGATAATGAATCAGAAGTTTTGAATCATTACGGAAACCTTGGATATTTAAATGAGTTATCCTATAATAATTCTAAAAAAATTATTAAATCGGGTAGTTTTGAGGTTGATGGCCCAAGTGCAATGGTTCCAGTAGGAGGAATGATACAATACACAGCAGGAATGTATAATCCAAATGATTCAGATAAATTTTATCCTTACCACACTAAAAATAATTTAACTTATTACATTCCTAAGGGGTGGCTAGTAGCAAATGGAGGGCCATTACCACAAAATGATTATCCAGAACTTTATAATGTTTATAACCATACTTATGCTAATCACGTAGGAAATTATAATTCTTCTACTCATTTTCCTATTCCAGATCTAAGAGGCCAATTCTTTAGAGGTTTGGATATGGGAAGAGGCATTGATCCTGAGGATGGATTGATTGGTGCATTCTCACCAAGAAATGTTGGAGATAGGCAGCTAGATGGATTTCAAGAACATAGACATCTAACAGGGGTTAGGATCTCGAGGTCGTACTCTAGGGATATAGAAGCTTATACATCTCAAGGGAGAACACATGTTGGTCGTAGTAACAGAGCGAGATACTCTACTGACAATTCTGATGTTTCAGAAGGTTACACTTCTATGGATGGATATTCGGAAACCAGACCTCAAAATATTGCTATAATCCCGTTAATCAAATATTAAAGAGGTGATATTATGAAAGTATATTATTTTGACAAGGCAACCAAGGAATTAACAGGTATAGGAGAAGCCAACATTTCTCCTGCTAACCCTTCTAAATTCCTAATCCCAGCTAATGCTACTGATGTTCCTCCTCCTGACTGCGAGAAGGGAGAAGTAGTAATTTTTAATCAAGAGGAGAATCAATGGGAAATCAAGGTCGATTATAGGGGCCAACGTTTTTGGGATAAAGATGGCAATAAAATAACGATTACAGATTTGGGTACGGAAATAGAAGAAGGCTGGTATTCTAGTAAACCACAGTTTTTAATTGATAGTGAAGAGAAGGAAAAAAAGAAACAAGAGATTAAATCTTCAATAAATCATCTAGAGGAGTTACTAGAACAAAGGAAGCAAAATTATGTATCTTTAATGATAGATAATGAAGCAGAAGAAATGGCAGAGGTTAAAGAAGAGATAACTGAGATCAGAAAGGAGTTGAGTAAGCTTTATGAAGAGTTATCCGAGTAGGTGCAAAAATTGTGGAAGGAAATTAGAAAATGATATTTGTCCGAATTGCAATTGGAGGGAGGTGACTTATGAATGAGGAGTTATTGTTAAGATATTTAAGAGGATTAGTTAGTGCAGTAGGGACAATTCTGGCTTATTTTTTAGGCGGATGGGACGGGACGGTTATTGCTTTAGCAACTTTTGTAGTTATTGATTATATTACTGGGCTAATAGCTGCATTCATTAATCAAGAAGTTAGTAGCGAAGTGGGATGGATTGGGATATTGAGAAAGGTTGGAATATTTACTGCTGTATCGATCGCGCATTTAGTTGATGGAGCAATTAATATAGATCAGCCTATCTTAAGAACAGTCACAATAATGTTTTATATTTCAAATGAGAGTTTGAGTGCGTTAGAGAACCTAGCTGAAGCTGGTGTAGATATTCCTCCATTTCTAAAAAAAGCACTGATACAATTGAAAAAAGATTCTAGCAAAAGCACCTAAAAGGTGTCTTTTTTATTTTTTGGAAGGGGGTGATATTTTGTTAAAGTATAATTCTGATCAGATGATATATAGCGATAAAGTCAAGAAGGTGCAGCAAGCTCTTGGGATAAAGGTTGATGGTTGGTTTGGAAAACAGACTCATAAAGCAGTAGTGGGTTTTCAAAGAAAAAAAGGATTGATAGTAGATGGGATAGTTGGCCCGCAAACTTATAAAGCTTTGTTTTCTTCTGAAGAAGTAATAATAGAGATTGACAGAACAGAGATGACTAACGAAAGCACTATGGGTATGTTGAAGGTTGATGGTGATTTAGTAGGTTATACCTTAGAGCTGCCCTGGGAGGATAATAAAAGAAGAAAGAGCTGTATTCTAGCGGGCCAATATAAAGCCTTTATCAGGGATAAATCTACAAGTAGGTGGAATTACAATGTTATTCAACTAAGAAATGTACCTAATCGCAATGCCATTCAAATTCACAGAGGGAACAAAATTTCTCATACTAAAGGGTGTATCTTGATTGGAAAGACCAAAGGGGATAATGTTGTTTGGCAGAGTAAAGCAGCTATGGATGAGCTGATGGATAAGGTCAAAGGTTGCAATAAGATTATTGTGAAAATAAAATAATAAGAATGGAGTGACTATTAATGAGGAAGTTTGTGATTGAAGTTTTAGCTAGTTTGGTAAAAGGAATATTAGAAGGCATAGCACAAAATTTATGGGATGAGACCTGGGATCAGATAGTTTTAGCTGTAGCTTATGCTGAAGATAAATGGGAAGAAAGTGGTCGAGGAGAGAAGAAGAAGCAATGGGTGCTTGAGCATGTAATGGAGTATGTTGAGGAAAAAGCAGAGTTAAACTGGATTAAGAGAAGGCTGGTCAGTTTATTTATAAGCAGAGTGGTTGATGCAATAATCGATGAGTTGAATGAGACCATGGGCCAAAACTGGGTTGATTATGTAGAGGCCTTAGAGAACAATATAGCAGATAGGTTTGCTTTTATAAATTAAAATGGGATCTCCTGGGGCGTTGGCCCTGGGAGATTTTTTGTTTATTTATAGAAAAAATAAAAATAAAGAAGGAGTTTTCTTTTTTTTGTTTAAGTACTCAAGTTAAGAGAGTATAAATTGTTAATATAAGTTTTTTGTGGTGAGAGATTAAAACAATCGGTATATAGTTATATATTTTATAATTATAAGTAATTTTTGGAATAATTATGAATAAAATTATAATTAAGAGGGTAGGATAGCAATGAAGCAAAGTATTATGGAATTGCAAAGTATGAATTGTTTTGAACATCAAGTAATTGGCTATCATGGAAGCAAACAAAATAATATAAAAGAAATATTAAGGTGTGGTAAATTTCGACTTTCAGACCATGATAATGAGTGGTTAGGAAAAGGTGTTTATTTTTTGAAAGAGACATTTATCAAGCAATAAATTGGTGTGCTAGAGCAAGACAGTATAATAATTGGTCTGTAATAGAAGCATTAATTGATGTTGAAAATTTAATTGATTTAACTTTAACAGAACATTATGACAAAGTTGATAAACTTTTTGAAATTTTAGAAGATAAATTTGAAAATGATATAAATAGATCTAAAAAACTTACTCGCAAAGAGTTATTTGATATACTTTACAGTATAAATCAATATGATGGAATAAGAAGTTACTTTAAAGTTCCAAAGGGAGGCTGTATAGGGAAAAAAGTTGCTTCTCATATTAAGAGAGTCCATGTGCAACTTTGTGTCAGGAATCATGACTGTATAATTTGTTTTGAGGAGGTTGATAAAGGTGAATATTAATAAATATTTCGATGAAACTAAAGAAAAAATTGATAATATGTCTGCTGAAGAATTTTTATCTGTATTAGAAGAGGCTGGGATAGAGGGTTGTTCTCTTAAGCACAATAGTCATACAATTTATAAATTTGAAGAAAATAAAACTGGAGGAAATACAAATAAATTTTATAAATTTGAAAAGAAATTAAAAAAAGAATCATTTATTTTTTTAGGTTCTTCTAAAACAACTAGTATGTTTGATAGAGGAAAAATTAATGATAAAAAGATTGATTACAAAGATTTTAAAAGTGGAAATAAAGTTTTGGATAAATCAATATTAGGAGTTGCATAATTAATGAATAAGGAATTTTTAAGTAATTTTTATTTTGATGATTATTCTATAGATGATATAGAATTTAATTTAAATCATGATTTTGAAAATGAAGGAATACAGGTTAAGGCTGATACTGAAGTTGAAGTATCAAAGAAGGAAGATGAAAATAAGGGGTTAGTTAAAATAACTATTTTAATTTGGGATAATGCTAATAAAGAAAATTATCCTTTTAGGTTAAAAATTAGTATCATAGGACAGTTTTCTGCTGATTGTGCTATGGAAGAAAATCAATTTCATGAAATGTGTAGATATAATGGAAGTGCAATATTATTACCTTTTTTGAGATCTGCTATAACTGACATAACTAAGGTAGCTAATGTAACTCCTTTGATTTTACCTTTAATTAATGTGCAAAACTTATTGGATGAAAGTGACTAAATTTATGAGGTTTAAGAAAAAATAACCAAAATTATATTTATTAAAATGTCCTAGAGCCAACACTCTAGGACATTTTATTTGTTAAAAAGATAATCATTGAAATAAGAAAAGTTGAAATTATAAATTGTTTTTGATTAATTATTTTTTTAGTTAAAAAGGAGGATACAGTAGTGAGTGATCATCAAAGTTCAGAAGAATTGAATAAAATATTAAAAAAAGAAGTTATTAAAGGGGCTAACTTAATTTACAAAAACGGATGGGCTATAAGTCCTAATTTAGACCCTTTTTGGTTAGCGTTTTTAGGGGGTGGAGAAGGGGTTGAATATAGAAATAAGAATGGGAAAGAAATGAGTTTAAATAAAGGGGTGGATGATTATATCTGTTATATGTTTAGGAAAGATGATTTCATGAGATTAAAAAAACTTATAAAAAGTTGGGATTTGGGACTATATAATTTACGAGATCAAATTTGGGAGGAATGTTTAAGTGGGCATTTAGAGGGGTTTTTTATATTATCTTCCTCAACATTAGCTTTGCAAATTGAGGGGGTCTTAAAAGAAGCTAATAAACAAATTTCTTTTCATAATCGCACTAAGAAAGGTTTTGGTCCGTTGTGTACAAGCTTTTTAACTTATGTGATAAATGAATTTAATTATGAAGTTAATGGTATTGCTGAGGTATTAACTAAATCCTTTAAAGAAAATTTACAATTTGTTGTTAAGGGAACTCATAAAATTATTGATGAATCAATTTTCAACTCTAAAATTAACAGACATTATATTGCTCATGGAAATATTATTTCTTCATCTGAAACCTTATCTCTAAAAGCTTTTATTTTACTAGATTTGATTCATTTCTTTTTGAAATTATTGATAGGGAGGTAGGAAAATGGCTGAATTTTTAACTACTGTTGCTACATCATATCAAATAGAAAATATAATTAAAGATGCAGAGGAGTGCTTGATATTAATTAGTCCTTATTTAAAAATAAATAACACATTGTACGAAAGATTATTGGATGCTGATAAAAGAGGTGTTATTATAACTCTTATATACGGAAAGAAAGAAATATCCAATAGCGAAAAAGAAAAGTTGAAAAAAATTTGTAATTTAAATCTTCATTATATTAGTAATCTTCATGCTAAATGTTATTGCAATGAAAATAAAGCGATAATTAGTTCTATGAATTTATATGAGTTTTCTGAAAGGAACAATAGAGAGATGAGCATTTTAATAAATAGATTTAAGGAAAGAAAATTATATAAAGAGATTTCAAATGAAATTGAATCCATAAAAAATAATTCAGACATAATAAGAGAAATAAACAGGAATAAGAAAGAAGTAGGTATAAAATCAGGTAGTGATTTAAGTAATTATGATAAAATAAGAATTTTTAATGAAAAATTCAAGAGTTATTTTTGTGAAAAATATTCAGTAAGCAATATAATGCATACTAACGAAGGAATAGATTTAATTGTTTATGATTTTCCTTTTGAAAATGTTAAACTAGAATGTGGTATTATTTTAAAATTTAGTTTTGATTTAAGTCCTGATTTATTAAAAATATTAAAAGATCAATTTAGAGACGAGTTACGTTTGTTGTTGAAGGAATATAGGTGTTATTGGAATGGGTATCGCTATGATATTAGGATATATCCAGATAAGAATAATAAGTTTAGTTTAGCAAATATGAATTCATCAAATGTAGATTCACATATTGAATATTGTATGAATGCTGTAGATATAACGAGGAGATTTTTAATCAAAAATGAATCTTTTTTTAATTAGTTTAACAGTATTAAAAAAATTGATAATAAAATATATTTAGATAAAAAGACTTCCTAGGCCAACAGCCCAGGAAGTCTTTTTATCTTTTACTAATTAAACAATTAACCCTTTTGGGAGTTGTCAGGAGGATTTTTGAAATTAATTATTTTAAAGATTTAATCTTAATATTTAAAGCTTTCTCAAGTTTATTAACGGTTTCTTCAGTTGGATAAACTACTTCTCCGTTTTCATATTTCTTAATTGTAGAATAATCAAGGTTAGCTTGATCGGCTAAGTCATATCTGCTCCAACCATTTAACAACCTATACTTTTTAATCTTTTGAGGCATATTATCCTCTGGAAGATTTTCATATCCCGCCAACCAACCTATATTAACTCCAAGAGCAGAAGTTAATTTTCTGAAAGTAGATATGGTAGGTTTCATTAAATCTCTTTCATATCTGCTGATACTAGTTTCAGCTGCTTTTGATTCTATAGATAAAGTTTTAATATCCCATTCTTTAATTAATCTTGCTTTTTTAATTCTCTGGCCAATAGTATCCTCAGGTAATCTTTCTGGAGGGAGAGGTTTAGGCATTTCAGTATTTATTGATATAGTATTTGCATTATTGTTTTGAATGGATGCCCTTGTGGGTACTATGGAGATAGTAAAAAAGAGTGTAGCTGTAGTGATTATGAGGTAAAGAGGTATCTAAATAAGATATCAGGGCCTTTATTGGATAGGATAGATATACATCTAGAGGTGCCCCGTTTAGAGGTTGAAGAGTTGAATAACTATAAGCAGGGTGAGAAATCTAGTCAGATAAGAAAGAGGGTAGAAAGGGCAAGGGAGATACAGAAGAAGAGGTTTGAAGGTGAGGGTATCAGTCAAAATAGTCAAATGACCCCTTCTTTGATTGAGAAGTATATTCTCTTGGATAAGGAAGCCAGAGAGCTCTTGGAGAAGGCTATATCGACTCTAAATTTAAGTGCAAGAGCCTATGATAGGATTTTGAAGTTGGCAAGAACGATTGGAGATTTGGCAGGTAAAGATATAATAGGGAGTCAAGAGATCGGTGAGGCGATACAGTATCGTTCCTTAGATAGGAAGTTGAGTCTGTGAGTGGAATAAAAAAGCTGCTATTAGCAGCTTTTTTATTGTTAAATTGGATTTGTTTTTATAACGTCTCGCAGATTCGCGACGTCCCATTACTGTAATACAACCTCATCAATGCAATATAAATTTCATAAGTCAGCTCGACTTCCATTTATGCAATCAGATTGGGTGTCGCTAATCGCAGGTTATACGAAGGTCGCGTCGTTCTTTTATTCTCCTTTAAAATATTATTAATGTTTTTAAAATGATTTAATTAAATTGTTTTATACCTTAAATTGTTCAACTAATTTCTGTAATTTTTGAGTCATTTCTGCTAATGATTCTGATGAAGTAGCAACCTCATTAGACATACTTTTTATATCTTGTGTTGCAGTTATTATTTCATCACTATTTTGTGCTAAATCATTAGTTGCACTAGCAGTTTGCTCTATTTGAACCGAAGTTTCTTGAACTGAAACCTCAATTTCTTCAAAAATACTTCCAGTTTTTCTTGCTATTTCTTGTCCATCTTTAGCTTTTTCCTCTACCTCTTTAACTTTTTCTATTGCTTTTTTAGATTGTTTTTGAGTTTGATTAATTAAATTAGAAATTTCATCTGTTGCCTTAGCAGTTTCATTTGCTAACTGTCTTATCTCTTCTGCTACAACTGCAAAACCTTGACCTGCTTCTCCCGCTCTAGCTGCTTCAATAGCTGCATTTAAAGCTAATAAATTAGTTTGTTCTGCTATATTAGTAATCAATCCAACAATATGTCCTATTTCATCTGAATTTTTATCTAGTTTATTAATTACTTCTACAGTTTCATTTATTGTTTTATTGATTTTTTTAATACTTTTTAATGTATTTTCAATGTTTTGACTACCTTTATTAGTTTTTGAGTTAGCTTCTTGAGAAAAACTTGCTACTTCTTGAGCACTAGCAGAAATTTCTTGAATACCTGCCGACATATTTTCAATTAATCCACTAGAAGTTTCTATACTTGCATTACCTTCTTCTGCTGATGCTGCTAATTGTTCACTATAAGCTGATAGATCTTCTACATAATCAATCATCGTGTTTAAAATAAATTCTTTATTTTTAATATTAGCTTCAATAGCCTTACTTAAAATAAATTTAACATTATCTTTATTGCTAAAATTTTTATTAATCTTAGCTAATAACTCTTCTTTATTATAAGAATTATAATCAGTTTCATATAAAACAACATCTGATACAATATTTTTCATATTCATTTTTATATCTACACCCGTTACCCCAACAACTTTACTTCCTTCAAAAATTGGAAGAGCAACTGTAGTCATCAACACATTCTCACCATCAATCTTAAAATAAAATGGTTCTAATATAGCTGTTTTTCCATTATCACGAGGCATATGATAAAAATGTTCCTCTTCTACATTCTCTAAAACAGATGCCTCAGTTTTACCACTATTATGATAATAAATACTTAATCGTCCTGTATAATCATGTTTTTCTTTATTTTTATAAAATTTATCTTTTCCATCAAAAGCATTGGGCTCCCAAATTGTCCAAATCCCCAAAACAAATGGATGATTTAAATTTAATTTATCCATTTTTTCTTTTAAAAAAGTAAAAACATCTTCTCTACTTTTTTCTGTTTCTTTTATCTTTTTTATTTTTTTTCTTAGCTCCTCACTTATCTCTAAACTTTTCTCTAAAATTTGATACTCATTATTACTAGACTTTAAATATTGAATCAATAAATCAAAATAATCTGTTGATTTTTTTGATTTATTAACTTGAAGGCTAAATAAAATTATAAGTATACTACCTCCTATAAAAAATAAAAGTAAATTAGATCTAAAAATAAATGTAACTACAAAAACACCCATAAAAATAACTAATTGGATTAAATAGTTCATTATTATCTCCTTTCTATATTTTTATTGATTTTAAAATTAACAACTATAAATAACTTATTTTAAACTTTTTCAATAAAGACTAAGTGACTTTCGTATAACGTTTCAGGGGTTTACGACATATGTCGTTAATACCCGTTTTAGATTAAAACAGAGCAGAGCGATAGAAGGGCCAAACTACAAATAATCAACTCCCACAATCATACCCAACATCATTCACAGAACAATCATCAGTTATCTCCAGCCAACTGCTAATCTGTTTCTCTTTAGCAGCATTATAAACCGTATTCTTAGTAAGATCAACAATGATCTTACTAACCTTTTTGCTCCCCTTTTTTAAGATCTCACAAGAATCTCAAAACCAGTTCCAGGTCAGTAGTAGCAATAATGTATCACTATCGTCTTAAACTTCAAATTGATCTATAATATTCTCAAGCCAGGCCAACACTATATAGGGTAGAGCTTTTCATATCCTACAGTAGGTGTAGTTAGTAAGCCTAACTCTCCAACATATCCTCAATTGCTATTACTGCTTTTTTAGCTTTTCTTTTAGGGATCCCATCAACAGAGATGTCTTCAGTAGCTCCTCCAGTAGTTTCTAAATAAATAGTAGAGTAGAAGAATCCATTATTAATTCTTACAGAAGCTAATTGATCCTTAGTTACTCTTTTTTGTTGATTTTTTAAACCTAACCAAGTCTTCTTTTCGACTATAACTTTATTATCTTGAATTGATAGAGTATCAGGTATTAATGTTGATGTAAAACCTCTACTTATAAGTCTACTAGCTTTTACTTTCATAAAATATTACTTCCTTTTTAGTTATTAAACCATTTAAAATAATGACTTCAATATTTGATAATTAAATTAAATTAAATTTAATTTAATTATACTATAACTTGCTATTAATGTAAAAGCTTTAGAATATAGATGTAGTGAAAGGGGATATCTAAAATAAATAGGAGTAATAGATTAAAGAAATTAACTTTAATTTTGAGGTATATTATTATTGTGCTACTAGTAATAAAGAGGAGGTTTTATATGGAAAAGTTAGAGGCAGTTATCTTTGATATGGATGGTGTAATAATTGATAGTGAGCCGATATACTTTGAAATAGAGAGAAGGTTATTTAATGCTTTAAATCTTGATCTAAGTCAAAAAGAGCATCAATCTTTTGTTGGAATGACAATAAAAGGGTTATGGAAGGAAATCAAAAAGAAATACCCTATAAATCATTCAATCAAAGAGCTATCTCAAATTCACAAGGATGAAATCTTTAGCTATATGTCAAATGCTGAAAAATTGCCTTTGGTTGTAGGTATAAATAAGTTAATAGAAGAGATCTCTAAGGAAGGTTTAAAGATGGCAGTAGCTTCCTCATCACCTAAAAGGTTGATAGAGATCATCTTAGACAAACTGAAACTGGATAAATCTTTTGACCTTCTTATAAGTGGAGAAGAGGTTATGCATGGAAAGCCAAGTCCAGATATATTTTTATATACAGCAGATAAATTAAGAGTTAAGCCAACTAATTCTATTATTATAGAAGATTCGGCAAATGGAGTAAGGGCTGCCAAAACTGCAAAGATGAAGTGTATAGGGTTTCAGAATTTAAATTCAGGCAAGCAAGATCTTTCACCAGCAGATATTATTGTTGATTCCATAGATGAAGTTAATATTAAAGTATTAGAAGGTCTTTTTGCCAGGTAAAAAAGAATCCATACTTAGAGTATGGATTCTTTTTTTGGTTAACATATAGTTATAGACATTACTTAAAAATAGTATTCTAATTGTGTTAAATTAATATAACTCTAAATCTTGGTGGTGTTAAATATGTTAATGCTAATTCAAATTTCTTTTATTTTTTTTCTCACCTTGATAATATTCTTTAATATATTTTCAATGACAAATAATATTCTTTTATTAGATATCTATCCTTATTTGATTTTCTTCGCACTAGCTTTTTTAATTTTATTAGGGGTAATTGCTTTGACTAAGAGTATTTTTGTTGCCTACCTCTTTAAAGGGTTGGCATTGTTTTTAATTTTATTCTTTATATTTAATACTTATAACATAATTACAAACAAGGATAGACTATGGGGAAATAGTCAAGAATCTAGAGAATATTTAGATCAACTAATAAAGGTTAGTGGGATAGATTTAGAAGAATTTGAAGGTGGAAAGAAAGGGGTATCTAAGTTAATTCAAAAACGGGCCAACTTCTATCCCACCTATGGAAATAAAGTGACTTTAATTGAGGAAGAAGAAAATGTTTTTGATGATATCTTTGAAGCAATCTCCAATGCAAAGGATAGTATTCATTTAGAATTTTATATAATTAGAGATGATAGAATAGGAAAAAGGCTAAAGTCATTATTAATAGATAAGGTCAATGAGGGGGTTGAAGTTAGGGTAATCTATGATAGCTTAGGTAGTCATAACCTCAAGAGTGAATATAAGAAGAAATTAAAAGCAGCTGGTGTACAACTTAAAGCCTTTAATCCCCCTTTAAAAGCCTTATTAAAAGGAAGCCTAAATTATAGAAATCACCGTAAGCTAGTAATTGTAGATGGAGAGACAGCTTTTATTGGAGATGCTAATATTGGTGATGAGTTTGTGGAGTCCTTAGAAAATATTCCTTTTAAAAAGAGTTTGCAATTAAAGATAGAAGGCTTGGCTGTAAATTGGATGCAGAAGGTATTCTTAATGGATTGGTATTTTATTACAGGAGAGAAGCTTGATGATAAGAAGTACTTTTATAGTGGAGAAGAGCTAGGAGAGGCGAAGGTTCAAATTGTGCCTAGTGGTTATCAAAGAGATGGGAATATTATGAATGAAACCTACTTCTCCTTAATCAATGAAGCCCAAGAGAGAATATATATTACAACTCCCTATCTAATCTTAAAGGATGGGATAATACAATCTTTAAGGTTGGCATCTTTAAGGGGGATAGAGGTTAACCTTATTGTATCTAAAAATACAGATCTATTTCTCTTTGATTGGTCTAATAGATCAAACTTTGGCCCGTTACTAGAGGCAGGAGTTGATATTTATAAATATGAAAATGGTCTCTTACATGCAAAAGCTCTGGTTATTGATGATAGTATCTCTTCAATAGGTTCAACAAACTTTAATAGCAGGAGTCAATTTTTAGATTATGAGGTCAATGTTATAGTTTTTGATAAGGATTTATCTAAGCATATAGATGAATTTTTAGAAGAATTAAAGGAAAAGAGTAGCAAACTAACATTAGAAGAGTATAAATCCTCTTCGGTTTTAGTAAAAATTAAAGAGAAGATCGGGAGAATAATCATTCCTTTGATATAGTGATATTATCGTTTTATTAGCTAAGGATTCGCTTTTTGAACCTGATAAATGAGAATAATATTTTATGGATAAAACAAGGTTATTGGCTATAGGTCTAGAAGTATTTTAAGTGGAGAATATTTTAAATAGAGAATATTTTAAATAGGGGTGATTACAATTAATTTAGAAGAAAGGGATACTATATTATTTGATTTGGATGGAACTTTATTAAGGGTTAATTTTGATCATTTTTTAAAAGATTATTTTAAGGGGCTGACCAATGAGATTAAGGATATCCTAGATCCTCAAATTTTTATGAATGCTCTATTAAAAGGTACAGATGATATGGCTAAAAATAATGGCAAAGTGACAAATCAAGAAGTATTTATGAAGACCTTCTTTTCTATGGTTGATGTTGAAGATAAGGAAGGAATGAAGGCTAGATTCGATCATTTTTATAGGGTAGGGTTTAAGAAATTGGGCCAAGGTATAGAAGCTGATGATAATGTAGTTGAATTAATAGCTTATTTAAAGGAGTTAGGTTATAATCTTGCTTTGACAACCAACCCTTTATTTCCTAAGGAAGCCATTTTAGAGAGAATGAAATGGGCTGGCTTAAAAGAGGAAGACTTCGATCTAATAACTACTTATGAAATAATGCATTATTCGAAACCTAACATAAATTATTACCAGGAAGTTTTAGATAACTTAGGTATTACAGCAGATCAAGCAATTATGGTAGGAAATGATCTACAAGAGGATATGGTAGCAGGAGATTTAGGTATTAGTACATTCTTAGTAACAGATTTTTTAATTGATAGAGAAGAAAAAGAAGAATTTGATACAGACTGGAAAGGTAGTATGTTAGAGTTTAAGGATTATGTAGAAGAAAACTTCTAATAGAGGTTCTTCTTTTGTTAACTTTGGAAGCCTTTCCACAAACAATTGAGTGGGAGTGAATATTAAATGAATAAAAGTAATAGAAGATCTTTAACTGTATTAGTTTTTACAATGATGGTGGTATTGGGTATTATAGGAAGCTTACAGGGGCAAATTAGCCCTTTGCTTCAAAGAGGATATGGGTTGAACAACTCTCAATTAGGCTTTGCATTGGCTTTCTTTTCAGTAGGAGGAATTATTGCTTCCTTCTTTGGAGGGCCTTTGGTTGATGCTTTAGGTTTAAAGAAAGTATCTTTATTGGCAATGTTTATATCTATCTTTGGGGTTATCTGGATAAGTTATGTTAGTAAGTATTATATACTTATTATAGTTATATTTATTATTGGAGCGGGTCTTGGTATCTTTAATTTATCGATTAATTCTTTAGCCTCAGAGGTCTTTGTGGAGAATAAGGGTAGGATGATGAATCTTCTCCATCTCTTCTTTGGTTTAGGTGGTATAATCTCTCCAGTTTATGCTAGTTATGTACTATCTGCAAATTTCAAATGGGAAGCTATTTACTCTTTTTCTTCAATATTCTTAGTAGGTATAGCTATATTTGTCTTAGTCTCAAAGATTCCAAAAGCAAAGGGTACTAAGAAGGGTAAAGGGGCCAAAGAATCTTTTCTAAAAGTATTAAAGGATCCTAGAGTCCTTATCTTTTCATTAATGTTTTTATTTCATAGCGGTGCTGAGATAAGCTCTAAAATTTGGTTGGGTGTATATTTAATTAATGTTCAGGGTAGAAGTGATGGAGAGGTAAGCTTCTATTTCTTCTTATTCTTTTTATTCTTTACAGCAGGGAGGCTAATAGCAAGTATTATAGTAGAGAAGGTGGGTTATCTAAGGATGGTTATAATATCTTCTCTAGGTGCAATAGTTTCTATTACTTTAGGTGTTGTTGGCCCTGAATCTTTTGCTATATTTTTTCCTTTAACTGGCTTATTTATTGCAAGTAACTTTCCTACGATGCAAGCAACAATTTTTGAGGTCTTTGATGATAATATTCCAACTATCTTAGGACTTACTTTAACGGCTTCTAGTCTTGGAACTATAATCTTAGGTAATCTAGGGATAGGTTTTATTAATGATATATTAGGTATTAAATTTGGTTATGGGAGTATAGCTATATTCTTAGTACTATTGACTGGTCTAGTCTTATACTTAGACTACAATTACTTAGGGAGAGTGTTGTTTTCGAGTGAAGGAGAATTAAAGTTAGGTAAGTAATAAAACAATAGCAAACTTGTTTAAATTTATTGACATAAATAACTTTAAAACATATAATAAAAGTATGAGCAGACGTTCATACTTTTATTATACCCAACATATGATTATATGCTCATATATAAGGAGGAAAGCTTTGGTTATATGTCTTTAGTTGAAAGGGGTGTTTTTATGGAAAGAACTCAATTTAGAAGAAAAGAGGTTGATTTGATGAAAAAGGGCTTTGTCTTAGATGGTTTAGGTTGTGCTGACTGTGCGGCTAAGATGGAAAGAGAGATTAATAAATTAGAAGGTGTTGATAGAGCACAGATAAACTTTGTGACAGAAAAGTTAGAGATATTAATATCTAAGCCCTCTTTAGGTCAAAAAATAATAGCAAGGGCCAAAGAGATAATAAGTATTATAGAACCAGAAGTGGTCGTAAAGGAGGTGGAGGAAGAAGAGTTACAAGCTGAAGATGGAGATTTAACTGGGGCCAACACTTTGGTTCTAATCTTTATATCTCTTCTTTTGTTTTCACTTCCCTTCTTCTTTGATTTCAGTTTTGGAACTGAGTTGATATTAAATGCTACTGCATATCTATTAGTTGGCTTTAAAGTTCTAAAAAAAGCCTTTAAGAATATATTAAGAGGGCAGGTGTTTGATGAAAACTTCTTAATGTCGATTGCTACAATAGGAGCCTTTGCTATTGGTGAGTTTGCAGAGGGTGTTGCGGTAATGGTATTTTATCGAGTTGGTGAATACTTTCAAGATAAGGCTGTCGATAATTCACGCCGTTCGATCAAGTCCCTTTTAGAGATGAAGGTAGATAAGGCTAGATTGAAGAAAGAAGATGAAATAATAGAGGTAGATCCTAAAGAGTTAGAGGTGGGAGATATAATCTTAGTTAAAGCAGGAGAAAGAATTCCTGTAGATGCGGAGGTTATCGAAGGTGATTCTATGCTCGATACATCTGCACTCACTGGTGAATCTGTACCTAAAAGAATAAGGGTAGGAGAAGAGGTACTAAGTGGAACAATTAACTTAGAAGGATTACTAACATTAGAGGTTATTAAGGTTTATTCAGAGTCTACTTTGACAAGGATATTAAAGTTAGTTGAAGAATCTGCTAATAAGAAGGCAAAGACTGAGAATTTTATAACTAAATTTGCTAGTTATTATACACCCTTGGTAGTTGGTATAGCTTTATTGTTGGCTATAATTCCGCCAATTTTATTAGAAGGTGCTAGCTTTGGAGAATGGGTCTATAGGGCTTTGGTATTTCTAGTAATTTCCTGTCCTTGTGCTTTGGTTGTCTCCATCCCTCTTAGTTTCTTTGGAGGTATAGGTTCAGCTTCTCGTAATGGAATCTTAATTAAAGGCGGCAATTATTTAGAAGCCTTAAATAATGTAAAGACAGTAGTTTTTGATAAGACAGGAACCTTGACAGAAGGTGTCTTTGAGGTAATTGAGATTAGCCCTGTAAAGGGATGGTCTAAAGAAGATTTGCTAAGGTTTGCTGCTTACGGGGAGAATAACTCTAATCACCCAATTGCTAAATCTATTATAAGAAGATTTGGAAGAGAGTTAGATGAGAAGATCGATATAAGAGATTACAAAGAACTAAGAGGTATGGGAGTAAAGATGAAGTTAGAAGGAAAAGAGTTGCTGATAGGAAATTCCAAACTTATGGATAGAGAAGGTATAGATTATCAGGCTAATAATTCACCTTTAACTCTTGTGAATATTAGCTATGATGGAGAATATCTAGGTCAGATTCTAATAGCAGATAAGATTAGAGAAGAATCAAAAAGAGTAATTAATAGGTTAAGATCTTTAGGCGTTGATAATTTAATTATGCTAACAGGAGATAAAGAAGATGTAGGTGGGGAGGTTAGCAGAAGTTTAGATCTAGATGAATATTATGGAGATCTATTACCTAAGGATAAGGTAATGAAGGTAGAAGAAATTATAAACAAGAGGTCAAAGGGTAAGGAGAAGGTTGTTTTTGTTGGGGATGGTATTAATGATGCTCCAGTTCTAGCTAGAGCTGATATAGGGGTAGCAATGGGTGGCTTAGGATCAGATGCTGCAGTCGAAGCTTCAGATATGGTCTTAATGGATGATAAGTTGGAGAAGTTGGCCCAAGCAGTTCAAATTGCTCAAAAGACTAATAGGGTTGTTTGGCAAAACATAATACTATCTTTAGGAGTAAAGGGGATAGTAATGATCTTAGGAGCCTTTGGTTTAGCTGGTATGTGGGAGGCAGTTTTTGCAGATGTTGGAGTTGCTCTTATTGCTATCTTAAATGCTATTAGGATAATTAAATTTTAAATACTATTTGTTAATATTAAGATTTCTTTATATAATATAGTATATAAAGGAGGAGATAGTATGGGGTCGATTAAGATCATAACTGATAGTGGTTCTGACTTAACTAAAGAGTTAATAGAGGATTATGATATATCTGTTCTTCCTATTCCTGTAAAGTTAGGGGAATCTAATTATAAAGATGGAGAAGATATTACACCAGAGGAGTTCTATCAAAAGCTAGAGGAAAGTGATTCTTTACCAGTTACTTCTATGATAACGCCTTACACCTTTGAAGAGAAGTTTAAGTCGGTACTAGAGGATTATGACCAGATTATATATATTAGTTTTTCATCTCAGTTGAGTGGAATATGTAATTCAGCTAGAATTGCTGCAAAGATTGTTGACCAAGAAAGAATATATGTTATTGATTCTAAAGCTGCTACTTTAGGCTTGGGATTAATAGTCTTAAAGGCTGCTAAATTACTTAAAGAAGGAAATGATAAGGATGTTATAATCAAAGAGGTAGAAGATATGATAGAAAGGATTGAACATATCTTTGCTGTGGGCTCTCTTGATATGCTTAAAAAGGGAGGCAGAATATCATCTACTAAAGCTTTAGTAGGTTCTCTCTTGAATATAACTCCTATCTTAGAGGTTACCCAAGAGGGAAAGATTGTTCCTTTAAGTAAGGTTAGAGGGGAGAAGAGATTTATTAAATATATGATAGATGTTATGAAAGAAAGAGGAGATCTATTAAAGGAAGAAGCAATAGGTATAAGCCATGGTAATAACCTTCAATTGGCCCAAAAGCTTGCTGAGAGAATAAAGAAAGAATTTGGTCTAGAGGATATCTTAATTACTCAATTAGGTGCTGCTATAGGAAGTCATGCTGGCCCTGGAACTGTAGCTTTATTCTTTCAATAAATTAAGAGTTTAGTTTCAGAGAAGTTTTTATTTATTGGGGATTGACTTAGCTAGTGTTTAGAAAGTGATTATTTAATAAAGTAAGGCACCTATTAATAGGTGCCTAATTATCTTTTTAATTTGTCTTAGTTATTTTTTTAATTTTAAACTGAGCAGATGTATACTTATATCAGATAATATTAGTAAAATTAAGATTAAAAATAATATATAAGGGTCTCCATTAAAGTTTGACTTTGCTCTACAAGAGCAGTAGTCATTTTGAGAGAATAGCTCTTTTAACATAATACCCCCTCCTCTTGGTTAAATTTACTACATTTTATGCACATAACCTTATTTGTGTTCTTTAGAGGGGGGATAGTAATAAAGCGGAGCTTTATTACTAGTGAAGAGTAATCAGTAATGGGTAATGAGTAAAACCTTAAAAGTCTAGAAACCCTTTATCCTTAGGTTTTGACCTTGCTGATTATTCTTCACTCATCACTGATTACTAGTTGCACAAAGTGCAACTATATTACTATAAAATTCAACGAGGAGCATTCCTGTAATAAATAAATATCTAGATAGACAAAAAGAGCACCTCCTTGATATAATACGGGGTATCTAATAAAGATCCCTAAATAAAAAGGAGGCACTCATAACATGAATTATAAATCGAAAATCGTAAAATAATGCAAGTCAAAAGAGTCAACTTTAGTAATAGGAGTTGATATTGCTAAGAAAAAACATGTTGTAAGAGCTCAAGATTATCGTGGTATTGAATATGGAAAAGCTTTAGCTTTTTCAAAATTCAGAAGAAGGGTTTAATGAATTTTTAAAATGGATGTTAAAATTAAAGATAAGCATGAAAAAGAAGATATAATAGTTGGAATGGAACCAACAGGACATTATTGGTTGAACTTAGCTCAACTTTTGAGAGAAAAGAAAATAAAAATAGTATTAGTAAATCCAAGTCACACGAAAAAAAGTAAAGAATTAGATGATAATTCCCCAACCAAGAATGATAAGAAAGACGCTAAAGTAATAGCTCAACTGGTTAAAGATGGACGTTATTCAGAGCCTAATATACCAGTTGGTGTTTATGCTAATATTCGTGTAGCAATGACTCATATGGAGAGATTAAATAAAGATTTACAACGAGTAATAGGAAAGATACACCAGTTTATAGATAAGTATTTTCCTGAATATTTAACAGTGTTTAAAGGTTGGGATGGAAAGGCGTCTTTAGTTACACTAAAGACATTTCCTTTACCGTCTGAAATAATAGAAATGAAACCAGAAGAAATAGTTTTAACTTGGAAGACAGAAGTTAAAAGAGCAGTTGGAATAAAACGAGCCAAAAAGCTTATAAAAGCTGCTGAAAATTCAATAGGGCTGACTGAAGGAATTGAAATAGCAAAGTTTGAATTAAATTATTTCTTGAATCAATATGAAATCATAACGAGTCAGATAAAGCAATTAACTATCAAGCTAGAAAACTTACTAAAGAAAGTGCCGGGTACTGAAGCAATGTTAAGTATTAAAGGGGTTGGAATAAAGACAGTAGCAGGATTTGTATCAGAAGTTGGAGATATAAATAACTATGAACATCCTCGGCAAATTCAGAAGTTAGCAGGACTAAATTTGATGGAAAATAGTTCAGGGAAACATAAGGGAAGAACTTGTATTACTAAGAGGGGAAGAGCGAAATTGAGATCTTTATTGTATAGGGTGATGCTGCCTCTGGTAGCAAAGAATAATGAATTTAAAGAGCTACATCAATACTACACAACACGCTCTAAAAACCCCTTAAAGAAAAAACAATCCCTAGTAGCTCTATGTTGCAAATTGATTAGAATATTGTTTGCTTTATGGAAGAAAAAAGAAAAGTATGATGGTGAAAAATTATTTAGAAATATCAAACGTTCAAATTTACAGGGAGCTGCTTAAAGATATTTAAAATGAATTATTGGAATGTAAATTTTATAATATAGATCAATTATTTATGTTTGTTTTTCTTAGATTAAGTACTTTGAAAAAGGAAGACTGGAAGAGCTGGAATTAATTATTTCAATATGGGCATAGACCCTGTCGAGGAGCATATCCAGCCTCCACCCATGGATAGGTAGAACGAAGGAATGTAGGGACATAGATCCTGAGAGATATGGGAGGTTAAACTACCATGGAAATGTGGAGTTCCAATAAGCGACCATATTTTTTAAAAATAATAGTTAAGTTTTTAGATTACTTTATCCTTGCAATTCCAAATATTAATTGGTTTTAATAATTAAATCCATATTACTTTTTTATAAGAAAATAAATTTCTAAGAATAAGTGAGCATGAGTGAGATAA
>NZ_KI912095.1:289998-290787 GCF_000517025.1 Halonatronum saccharophilum DSM 13868 | reverse complement strand
GAGATCTTTATTGTATAGGGTGATGCTGCTTCTGGTAGCAAAGATAATGAATTTAAGAGCTACATCAATACTACACAACACGACTCTAAAACCCCTTAAAGAAAAAACAATCCCTAGTAGCTCTATGTTGCAAATTGATTAGAATATTGTTTGCTTTATGGAAGAAAAAAGAAAAGTATGATGGTGAAAAATTATTTAGAAATATCAAACGTTCAAATTTACAGGGAGCTGCTTAAAGATATTTAAAATGAATTATTGGAATGTAAATTTTATAATATAGATCAATTATTTATGTTTGTTTTTCTTAGATTAAGTACTTTGAAAAAGGAAGACTGGAAGAGCTGGAATTAATTATTTCAATATGGGCATAGACCCTGTCGAGGAGCATATCCAGCCTCCACCCATGGATAGGTAGAACGAAGGAATGTAGGGACATAGATCCTGAGAGATATGGGAGGTTAAACTACCATGGAAATGTGGAGTTCCAATAAGCGACCATATTTTTTAAAAATAATAGTTAAGTTTTTAGATTACTTTATCCTTGCAATTCCAAATATTAATTGGTTTTAATAATTAAATCCATATTACTTTTTTATAAGAAAATAAATTTCTAAGAATAAGTGAGCATGAGTGAGATAAATTTAATTTATAGAGGGAGTGAGAGTAGTGAGTAGTCTAGGTTTTTTAGGGCCAACAGGTACCTTTACTGAGTTGGCAGCCAAGGAGTATGATAGTAATATTAAAGATCATATAGCTTATCAAGATATTAAAAGTCTCTTTGAAAGTGCT
>NZ_KI912095.1:278305-289898 GCF_000517025.1 Halonatronum saccharophilum DSM 13868 | reverse complement strand
AAGGAAGACTGGAAGAGCTGGAATTAATTATTTCAATATGGGCATAGACCCTGTCGAGGAGCATATCCAGCCTCCACCCATGGATAGGTAGAACGAAGGAATGTAGGGACATAGATCCTGAGAGATATGGGAGGTTAAACTACCATGGAAATGTGGAGTTCCAATAAGCGACCATATTTTTTAAAAATAATAGTTAAGTTTTTAGATTACTTTATCCTTGCAATTCCAAATATTAATTGGTTTTAATAATTAAATCCATATTACTTTTATAAGAAAGTAAATTTCTAAGAATAAGTGAGCATGAGTGAGATAAATTTAATTTATAGAGGGAGTGAGAGTAGTGAGTAGTCTAGGTTTTTTAGGGCCAACAGGTACCTTTACTGAGTTGGCAGCCAAGGAGTATGATAGTAATATTAAAGATCATATAGCTTATCAAGATATTAAAAGTCTCTTTGAAAGTGCTTCTAAGGGAGAAGTAGATAAGGCTATAGTTCCTATTGAGAATTCAATTCAAGGAGCCGTTACTTTGACTTTAGATCTTTTAGTAGAGATGGAATTGAAGATTATAGGTGAAACTGTTATTCCTATTAGCCATAGTTTACTAGCAAAAAATGGTGTTAGTTTGGATGAGGTGGAGAATATTATATCTCACCCCCAAGCGTTGGCCCAGTGTCGTGGTTTTTTAGAGAGTAATGTTAAGAGCTATCAAACACATATAAGCAACAGCACAGCAGAAGCTATTCAGAAGATACAAAAGTTAGAAGAAGGGTGGGCAGCTATAGGCAATAGTCAAGCAGCAGATCATTATGAGTTGGAGGTTATAGCTGATAGAATACAGGATAACAAAGAGAATTGGACTAGATTTATTATTTTATCAAAAAAAGAGAGTGGGATAGATGGTGATCATAAAACATCTATTATATTTTCTAAGGAAGAAGACCACCCTGGTGGACTTTATGATATCCTCCATGAATTTGCAATTAAAGGAATTAACTTAACTAGAATTGAATCTAGACCAGCAAAAAGAGCCTTGGGTGATTATATCTTCTTTATAGATTTTGAAGGTCATTATGAAGATGATAAAGTTAAAGCTGCATTAGATTTGGTGCAGTATAAGACTTCTTGGTATAAATTGTTAGGATCGTATCCTAAGGCTGAAATAAAATAGTACTAATAAGAGGTGTTCTTTAAATCTGTAGAATACGGAGATTAGATCTGGAAAATAACCAATTGAAATTAATAGAAATTTATGATAAAATAATTAGGTGAAATTGTAATTATAAGGAGGTATTATTATGGCTGGACATTCTAAATGGGCCAATATTAAACATAAGAAAGCTAAGGAAGATAAAGCAAGAGGAAAGCTCTTCTCTAAGTTAGTTAAAAAGATAACTGTTGCAGCAAGAGAGGGTGGGGGAGACCCTGAAATTAATAATGACTTGGCGTTGGTTGTTCAAAAAGCTAAGGATGCCAATATGCCTAAAGATAATATTGAAAGAGCTATTAAAAGGGGTACTGGAGAGTTAGAAGGTGTTAACTACGAACAATTTGTTTATGAGGGTTATGCACCTGCTGGAGTAGCTTTATATATGGAGATAATGACTGATAATCGTAATAGGGCAGCTTCTGAAGTACGCCATGTTCTATCGAAGAATGGTGGTAATTTAGGTGAAAGTGGTTGTGTGGCATGGATGTTTGAGAGAAAGGGCCAACTAATTATCGATAGAAGTGAAGTCGAAGTTGATGAAGATGAGATTATGCTAGCGGTCTTAGAAGCAGGGGCAGAGGATATAACTGTTGATGAAGCTGCAGTTGAAATAATTACTGAACCTGGAGATTTAAAAAGTGTTAGAGATGCTTTGGAAGATATGGGTTATAAGTTTACAGATAGTGATGTGGCTATGATTCCAGAAAATAAAATATCATTAGATGATCCAAATGATGCTAAGAAGGTATTAAAGCTAATCGATGCTTTAGAAGATCACGATGATATTCAAGAGGTTTATGCTAATTTTGATATACCAGATGAAGTTATGGATCAAATCGAGGATGAAATATAATAGATTAACTAAGGCTTGAAGGGAAACCTTCGAGCTTTTTTCAGTATAGAGGTTATAAGTTGTTACTGGTTGTACTTCTATATTAGCACAAGGTGTTAAATCAGCAACTTAGCTTTATAGATTCTAAATAATAATCATTAAATGTTTTGGAAATACTACCCCTATAAGGGGTGAGAGGATGAAAGGATCAAATAAATTAATTCTTATTCCATTGTTTATGGGTGTTATTGCTGGGCTAACTTATTTAGCTATGGATTCATTTCTTGGCTTTGATTTGGGAGAAGAAAAGGATTATAATAGTGAGATATTGGAGTTTAGGGAGAAAGAATCTTTAGATCAAGAATTGGATCAGAAGGGGTCTTCTATTAAATCACTTAATATTGTTGATATAATTAAAAGAGAAGAGAAGAGGCTTAATGATAAGATTAAAAGCATACCAGATATTAGTTTAGATGGAGGGTTTGTCTTAGATTGGTTTAGTGAGAACAAAGAGCTAAAAGAAGATAACCCCTTCTTAGATATGAACTCTAAAGAAGTTGAGGAGAAGTTAAGAGAGGGTAAAGATGAAGGTTTAGATAATGATAAAATAATTGAGTTTGGTAAGGATGAGTATGTAGGAGAGGGTAATTTCTATCATAATAAAGCTAAAAAAGCTGAAGAAGAGAAGAGTGGTGAAGGATTAATGACTTTAGAAAGTGATAAGGATGAAAGGGAAGTAAAGGTAAATAAAGCTTTCTTTTTAGGAATCAAGGATGGATATATAGCAATTTATAGAGGTGAGATATTAGGTGAAAAAGAATTGATTGAGCTTAGAGAAGATATACCTGTTGATGAACTATCAGAGAGGGATAAAGAGAATTTGATGAAAGGGATAGAAGTAGAGGATAGAGAGGAATTACTCAGCATGTTAGAGGGATTTGTTAGTGCTATAGAAGAGTAGGGCGGCACAAGAAGTATCGAGTTCAAAAAAGAAATGCTAACTCCGCCCACGAAGAGTTTTTGTGGGCTTGCCACGGAGGGTTTGGTTTTTGAACCCGAAGGCTTTAAAAATTCGTAGGGGCACCTTTGAAATTGGGATTGCACAAGTGGTTTATGTTTTTTATAAACCATGAGGCACCTTTGAAATTGAGATTTCACAAGATGTTTTTGTTCTTTAAAACATTGAGGGATAGTGGATAGTCTGTGGCTTGGTCATAGACTATAGAGACAAACTGGAGGAGAAGCAGTTTTTTACAGGTTGTTTTTTTCCCTTATGAAGAGGGATTTGCCCTTTCTTCTTGAATTTAAAAAAAGGAGGGAGGGTTATTTTGATGATTTCGTACTTAAAAGGGAGATTAATCAGGAATAATGTTGATTATATAGTAATTGAGGTTAAAGGTGTTGGTTACAAAGTATATGTGCCAGCCAATATACAGGAATCATTACCTAAGGTAGGAGAAGAAGTAGAGGTATATACACACCATTATGTAAGGGAAGATAATATTTCTTTATATGGATTTTCTAATATAGAGGAGATGGAGTTATTTGAAGAACTTTTAAGTGTTTCAAAGATTGGCCCTAAGGTAGGATTGAATATATTAGCTACCCTTTCAGTTAATGCCTTTAAATTAGCTATAGTCAATGGAGAGATCGAATCTCTAAAGGCGATTAAAGGGATTGGTAATAAGACGGCAAAGAGGTTGATTTTAGAGTTGCAAGGTAAGATAGACCTTGATAATATAATAGAAGAGAGTAATGCTTCTATTACAGATAATAGATTTAATGATGCAGTAGATGCTCTAATAAGTTTAGGTTATAAAAACGGAGAAGCCTCTAAAGTTATTGCCAAGGTATTTAAAGAAGATGATGCATTAAGTGTTGAAGATTTAATCAAAGAGGGATTGAAGAATTCAGGTTAGAATTTGGGTTGATTTAGGAGGATATTTACTTATGGAAGATAGATTTGTCTCTCCTGCTTCAAGGCAGGGCGATTTAGATTATAACTTAAGACCAAATAATTTAGCTAACTATATAGGTCAAGAGAAGATTAAAGAGAATTTAAGTATATTTATTAAAGCAGCCATTGAGAGGGGAGAACCATTAGATCATGTTCTTTTATATGGACCTCCTGGTTTAGGAAAGACTACTTTGGCTAATATAATTGCTCAAGAGATGGGAGTAGATATTAAGACTACATCTGGTCCAGCTATAGAAAGGCCAGGGGATTTAGCAGCAGTCTTAACAAAATTAAAACCTAATGATGTTTTATTTATTGACGAGATTCATCGTTTAAATAGAGTGATTGAAGAGGTGCTTTATCCTGCTATGGAGGACTTTGCACTTGATATTATAATTGGTAATGGTCCTCAAGCTAGATCTGTAAGGTTAGATCTGCCTAAGTTTACTTTAGTAGGAGCTACTACTAAAGCAGGTAGTTTAACCTCTCCTTTAAGGGATAGGTTTGGTGTAATCAGTCGATTACAGTTTTATAAAGAAGAAGAGTTAACTAAGATTATTATGAGGGCTTCTAAAGTTTTACAAGTTGGAATTGAGAAGGAAGGCGCAAAGGAAATAGCTTTAAGGTCTAGGGGGACACCAAGAATAGCAAATAGGTTTTTAAAAAGGGTAAGGGATTTTGCTCAAATAGAAGGTGATGGTATTATAACTCGCCAAATAGCCAATGAATCATTACAAAGGTTGGATGTTGATGAATTGGGCTTAGATAGAATAGATAGAAAGATACTCTTGACAATAATCAATAATTTTAATGGTGGTCCAGTAGGTGTTTCTACTTTAGCAGCTGCAATTAATGAAGAGGTAGAGACTGTTGAAGATGTTTATGAACCATATCTTTTGCAGATAGGGTATTTAAACAGAACTCCTAGTGGAAGAAAAGCAACTAAATTAGCTTATGATCACTTTGATATTGAGGTGAAGAGTAGTTGAGAAATATATTAGGAGGACAACTTATACTTATTGGTTTAATAATTGTTGGAGTTGGACTCTTTATTAAGTTAGGTTTACCCATTGGCAGATTACCAGGGGATATTTATATTAAAGGTGATAATTTTGTTTTTTATTTTCCTATAACTACAGGCATATTGATAAGTTTAATAGTGTCGCTAATCTTGAGATTATTTAAATAGAAGGGTATGGTATAAAAGATGAAATTAAAGGTCCTGTTGGTTGTACTAATAGTCTTTGTTATGCTAGGTCAAGCAAGAGGGCAAGAGATAATTAAGATTGGGCTGTTAGATGATGTACAGGAAAGTGTTATTGGTGCTGAAGATGGTCTTAGGGTTCTTGAAGATAATGGTGAATCTATCTCTTTAACAGAGAAGGACGTCTATCAGTTTGAGAAAAAAGGTGATAACATTGGCTTTGCTGATAATCAATTAACTTCAGAATCTTTAATTATTTATCCTCAGGATTTCAATTCATTAATCTCTGTTAATGGGTTAGAATACAAAGGGTATATTGAGATTTTAAATAGGCCACAAGGTTTAACAGTTATTAACTATGTTGATTTTAAAAATTACTTATCTAGTGTTGTTGGTAGTGAAGTGAGCTCAAGTTGGCCTATGGAGACATTAAAGGCTCAAGTTGTTGTAGCTAGAACCTATGCTCTAAGGAATTTGGAATCACACCTAAGTAGAGGTTATAATCTCTCTGCTACCGTTAGATCTCAAGCTTATAAAGGGGTAGGTGTAAGTAATGAAAGGACTCAAAGAGCTGTGAAAGAGACTGAAGGTGAAGTAGTTGTTTATAATGGTAATTTAATCTCTGCGGTCTATCATTCTACAGCTGGGGGCCAAACAGCAGCAGGTGCAACTGTTTGGGGGAGTGAGACCCCTTACCTTCAAAGTGTTTCTTCTAATGATACGGAATCTCCTCATTATAGTTGGGAGAAGGTATATTCTAGAGAAGAGATAGAAAACATATTGAGGAGCCGAGGAATTAGTATTAAAAATTTGGACAGGATAAAATTGGAGGACAAAGGACCTTCAAGTCGACCTAGAAGTATAAGTGTTTATGATTTAGATGGAAGTCGTTATAGTATAAACAGTAATCAATTCAGATCTTGGTTGGATCTACGTAGTACTAGATTTGCCATAAAAAGAGATAATAGTTTGAGATTTAAAATTCCTTTGAATAGGTTTTCTTTTGATTTAAATAATCTAGGAAAAAGTAGAAGTTTTAATTTAACAGATAAAGATGGAGCTTATAGATTTGTAGGTAACGGATGGGGCCATGGTGTTGGTATGAGCCAATGGGGGGCTTATCAGATGGCTAAAGAGGGATATAGCTATGATCAAATATTGGCCCACTACTACCAAGGGACTGAGATTGGAACACGCTAAAGTTAAATTATATAGTAATAAAGTGTCACTTTCGTGCCACTAGTAATGGGTAATGAGTGAAGAGTAATGAGTAAAGTCAAAATCTCAAAACCTCAAAACCTCTTATAAGTCTTAGGTGACAAAGGGGTTTCTGTTTTTTTAAGGTTTTACCCATTACTCATTACTGATTACTCATCACCAGTAATAAAGCTCCGCTTTATTACTATAAATCGTCACTTTTATTAATATAGAAAAAAACAGGGGCAAGCCCCTGCTTTTAATTATTTAGTACCAAATAATCTATCTCCAGCATCTCCTAGACCCGGCTCAATATAAGCATGGTCATTTAACCTCTTATCAAGGGCTGCTGTATAAATATCTACATCTGGATGTGATTCTTGTAACTTCTTGACACCTTCTGGAGCAGCAACTAAACACATAAACTTAATATTTTTAGCTCCTCTATCCTTAACAAATTGCAAAGCTGCTATAGCAGTTCCTCCAGTAGCTAACATTGGATCTACTACTAATAATTCTCTAGCTTCTATATCAGTTGGCATCTTGCAATAATATTCAACAGGTTCTAAAGTTTCTGGATCACGATAAAGTCCAATATGTCCAACTTTAGCTGCTGGAATTAAATCAACAATTCCATCTACCATTCCAAGTCCTGCTCTTAAAATAGGTACTATAGCTAATTTCTTACCTGATATTACTTTAGAAGTAGTTGGCATAACAGGAGTCTCAATCTCCACTTCTTTTAGCGGCAATTCTCTTGTTACTTCATAAGCCATTAAAGTAGATATCTCATTGGCTAACTCTCTAAATTCTTTAGGTCCAGTCTCTTTCTTTCTTAAATAGGTTAATTTGTGTTGAATTAATGGATGATCTATTACATGTACTTCGCTCATTTTTATCCCCCTTAAGCTTTTTTGAGCTGTGAGCTGTTAGCTATGAGTCATGAGCTTACAACCCCTAGCTCTTAAATAATGGAAATTCACTTACTAACTCTTTTACTTCTGCCCTTATCTTATCTTTAAGATCTTCATTCTTTATATCCAATAGAAGACGAGTAATCAGTTCTCCTACCTTCTCCATCTCGCTTTCTTTCATACCTCTAGTAGTTAAAGCAGGAGTTCCTAACCTGATACCACTAGTTACAAAAGGACTTCTAGTCTCAAAAGGAATGGTATTCTTATTTACTGTTATTCCAACCTCATCTAAAACCGCTTCTGCTTCTTTACCAGTTAAATCATGGTCAGTTAAATCTACTAACATCAAATGATTCTCTGTACCACCAGAAACAACTCTGAATTTTTCATTTAATTTAGCAGCTAAAACCTTAGCGTTTTTTACAACCTGCTCTTGATAATTCTTGAAATCTTCACTTAAGGCTTCCTTAAAACAGACAGCCTTAGCAGCTATAACATGCATCAGTGGACCACCTTGGATCCCAGGAAAGATCGCCTTATCAATCTTCTTAGCTAATTCTTCTTTACAAAGAATCATTCCTCCCCTTGGCCCTCTTAAAGTCTTGTGAGTTGTAGTAGTTACAATATGCGCCCACTCCACAGGGTTTTGGTGTAACCCAGCAGCCACTAATCCAGCAATATGAGCCATATCAACCATTAAGTAAGCTCCTACTTGGTCAGCAATCTCTCTAAAACGCTTAAAATCAATCTCTCTTGAATAAGCACTTGCCCCTGTAACAATCATTTTAGGCTGCTCTTTCTTTGCCAGCTCAAGAATTTGATCATAATCCATTTTTTCATCATCATTGCTTACTCCATAGGAAACAAAGTTGTAATATCCACCTGACATATTAACAGGTGAACCATGAGTTAAGTGCCCCCCATGACTTAAATCCATACCTAAAACTGTATCCCCAGGTTCTAATAAAGCAAAATAAACTCCACCATTAGCCTGGGATCCAGAGTGAGGCTGGACATTAGCATGTTCAGCACCAAAAAGTTCTTTAGCCCTTTCAATTGCCAAAGCTTCTACCTTATCAACCTCGTGACACCCACCATAATACCTCTTACTAGGATATCCTTCTGCATATTTATTAGTCAATACAGTCCCCATTGCCTCTAAAACAGCTTCACTTACAAAGTTTTCTGATGCGATTAGCTCTAAATTATTTTTCTGTCTTCCTGCTTCCTTCTCTACTACTTCTGCTACCTTAGGATCAACCTTAAGTAAATTTTTCATTTTAATATTCACTCCCTACTCTTCTAATTTAAATATCTTATCTACTCTTCTTTGGTGCCTACCACCCTCAAACTCTTCACCTAACCAAGTCTTTACTATCTCTAAAGCTAATCCACTTCCAATAACTCTCTCTCCCATAGCAAGGATATTAGAGTTATTATGTTGCCTTGTAGCCTTTGCAGAGAATAGATCATGACAGAGAGCAGCTCTAACTCCTTTTACCTTGTTAGCTGCAATAGACATTCCAATCCCAGTCCCACAAATTAGTATCCCTCTTTCAAACGCTCCTCTAGAAACACCAAAAGATACCTCTTGAGCAAAGTCTGGATAGTCTACTGAATCTGTATTCGCTGGGCCAAAATCTTTATATTCAAACCCCAAATCGTCTAATAACACTTTAACTTTCTCTTTTAAGTTATAACCTCCATGGTCACTACCTATAGCTATCTTCATATTTAACACCTCCTTAACTTAATTTAGTCTGAATCGTTAAATGATTCTTTGTTTATTTTATTTTTCTACCAAGATGATTATGGATTTTGTGATTTTTGGTGTTGATTGTCAACTCTCAACTGCCTTACCCTATTCTTTATTCTTGAAAGTACTACTATTATCCTTCTGTTTTTTTAGGTTTTCTATAATCTTATCTAACTCTTCTTTGATCTCATTAGCACACTCTTGATAAACTGATAATGGTTGTCCAAAAGGGTCAGCTATATCTAAAATATTTCTACTGCCCTCTATCTCTAATAACCTTCTTTTTTCATCAGATATGTAATTATTTAATTTTCCTTCTATTTTAGAAAATTCATCTTCAATAGCATTAAGTTCTTTTAATATTCCACTTCTTCTACTCTCTAAATCTTTAATTTTTTGAGAATTTCGATTTAAAAAATCTTCTCTTTTTCTTTCAATAGAATTATATAGTTGTTCAAGCTCTTGAGTGTCCTTATTTACATCCTCAACTTTGGCAGCATACTCTTTTAAAGTATAAACCTTATCTTTAAAATCCGGATAATTATTTATAATAGATGACTTATGATTCTTAGTCATAGTTAGCACTACATCTACCTCTTCTATTAACTCTTTTGTTAAAGGAGTTGTCTTATGATCACTTAGATCTATACCTTTACTTTCCATAACTTTAATTGCTTGATTAGCAGCTGCTTCACCTTCAAAGGCAGCTAGACCTGCTGATTTAACCTCATAATCACCTTCCAATTTTCCCTTTAACAGATTCTTAAATAAGGCTTCAGCCATACTACTGCGACACGTATTGCCTGTACATACAAAAAGGAAGTTTTTCATAAATTCACCTCCATTTATATATTTTTTAGATACTAGACACCATTAAATGTATCCCCAATAAAATCAAAGTTACTCCCCCTAATACCTCTGCCCTTCCTTTTAGTAAACAGCCTACTTTATTTCCTATAAAGAGACCAAGGATAACCATAAAGGTTGTAATAAGGCCTAGGATAAAGCTACTAATTATCACACTGGAGTTTAAAATACCTAAAGTAAATCCTACAGAAAGAGCATCTATACTAACACTTAGAGCTAATACTAGCAAGGGCCAACCGCGCAAAGAAAATTCTAAATCACAGATATCCTTACTACTTAAACTTTCATAAACCATAACCATACCCAAGATCATCAATATTCCTGCTCCCAACAAAGAAGCAATATTATCAATAGTTCCTTCAAAGTAATAACTCCCAAAAAAGGTATGGAGCACATAACCAACTCCCATACCTAAAAGAGGCATAATAATATGTAATGCTCCAATTAATAAACTAAGCTTAATTATAAGTATAAGACCTATCCTTCTAACCCCTATAGCCATAGCTATAGAAAAAGCATCCGTTCCCAAAGCAATACCCAGTGCCAACAACTCAATTCTACCCACTATAACCCTCCTAAGCTTTAGTTTATAGCTTATAATGTACAATCAAAAATAACTAATCTAAAAGATAGACATTTAACTGCACATAGTAAGCTATAGACTTTATACTTATACAAGGCATAGAATATATTATCATCATTATTTCAAGTATTAATTATCAACTTTTAGCTAATTTATATCCTTGCCTTATAAATGTATATTCAAAGTTAGTGGGTCATATTTCTCTAAACTTCAATAATTTTATAACCTGTAGCCTTTCTTAAACGATTCATAATAGCTAAGCCTAGCCCTTGGTCAGAGATTCCTTCAATGAAAATCTTATCAACATCTAATTGATCAAACTCTCTTAATATCTTAAAGATATTACTTCCTACTTCCGATAAATTATACCTACTCCCCATAGACTTAACCACTACTCCATCAGGATAATTCTTAACTGATTGTTGGCTTGCCATCACTCCAAACTTACCTTCTTTATCTCCAAGCAATTCTATTATCTTATCAATAACTTTATCCTTCTCTCCCTCTACTAGAATAGCTTGAGCCTTTGGAGCATAATGTCTATACTTCATACCTGGAGATAGTGCCTTATTCGAGTCTTTTTCTTGCTTTCCTATTACTACAGGATCTACCTCAACCTCACCTATAACCGCCCTTAATTCTTCATATGTAATACCACCAGGCCTTAATAAAATAGGAACTTCTCTTGAAAGGTCAAGGACTGTCGACTCTAAGCCAAATCCTGTCTCCCCTCCATCTATAATAGCATCAACCCTTCCAGACAAATCTTCTACTACATGACTACAAAGGGTAGGACTTGGCCTGCCAGATAAATTAGCGCTAGGTGCTGCTATTGGCAATCCTGATTTAGCAATTAAATCTAAAGCAATAGAATGATCAGGCATTCTAAGGGCTATTGTATCTAATCCACCTGTAGTTACATCCGGTATTCCTTCTCCTTTTGGAAGTACTAAAGTTAAAGGTCCAGGCCAAAACTCATCGATTAACCTTTCTCCTATAGAAGGTAAATCACCCTTTATTAATGGTTTTATATCTTCTTTATCATTTATATGTACTATCAATGGGTTATCATTAGG
>NZ_KI912095.1:208869-278205 GCF_000517025.1 Halonatronum saccharophilum DSM 13868 | reverse complement strand
ATAGACTTTATACTTATACAAGGCATAGAATATATTATCATCATTATTTCAAGTATTAATTATCAACTTTTAGCTAATTTATATCCTTGCCTTATAAATGTATATTCAAAGTTAGTGGGTCATATTTCTCTAAACTTCAATAATTTTATAACCTGTAGCCTTTCTTAAACGATTCATAATAGCTAAGCCTAGCCCTTGGTCAGAGATTCCTTCAATGAAAATCTTATCAACATCTAATTGATCAAACTCTCTTAATATCTTAAAGATATTACTTCCTACTTCCGATAAATTATACCTACTCCCCATAGACTTAACCACTACTCCATCAGGATAATTCTTAACTGATTGTTGGCTTGCCATCACTCCAAACTTACCTTCTTTATCTCCAAGCAATTCTATTATCTTATCAATAACTTTATCCTTCTCTCCCTCTACTAGAATAGCTTGAGCCTTTGGAGCATAATGTCTATACTTCATACCTGGAGATAGTGCCTTATTCGAGTCTTTTTCTTGCTTTCCTATTACTACAGGATCTACCTCAACCTCACCTATAACCGCCCTTAATTCTTCATATGTAATACCACCAGGCCTTAATAAAATAGGAACTTCTCTTGAAAGGTCAAGGACTGTCGACTCTAAGCCAAATCCTGTCTCCCCTCCATCTATAATAGCATCAACCCTTCCAGACAAATCTTCTACTACATGACTACAAAGGGTAGGACTTGGCCTGCCAGATAAATTAGCGCTAGGTGCTGCTATTGGCAATCCTGATTTAGCAATTAAATCTAAAGCAATAGAATGATCAGGCATTCTAAGGGCTATTGTATCTAATCCACCTGTAGTTACATCCGGTATTCCTTCTCCTTTTGGAAGTACTAAAGTTAAAGGTCCAGGCCAAAACTCATCGATTAACCTTTCTCCTATAGAAGGTAAATCACCCTTTATTAATGGTTTTATATCTTCTTTATCATTTATATGTACTATCAATGGGTTATCATTAGGTCTTCCTTTAGCTTTAAAAATTCCTTTAACGGCCCTTTGGTCTAAAGCGTTGGCCCCAAGACCATAAACAGTCTCAGTAGGAAAGGAGACCAAGCCTCCTTTTTGCAAGATTTTGGCCCCTTCTTCTACTTCTCCTGCATCAAATACCTTTGTTCCCTTAATCTCTTTCATCGATCTCCCTCTCTCTTAAACTTACCATTACTATTACCCTTGGTATTTAAAATTATACAATACAAATGAACTAACATTTTAGTGTCAGTGCCAGTGGGAGTGTGAGTAAAGTCAAAACCTCAAACCTAAACCTAGATATCTTATTATGAATATTAGGTTTTTACTGACACAGATACAGACACTGACACTGACACTATTTATTTATACCCAAAACTACCCTCTCAATCTCACTATAATCACTAATTATCTCAATTTCAGAAAATCCTGCTTCCTTTAATAAAGAAGCAACATCTTTAGCTTGTCCTATACCAACTTCAAAACCGATTATACCAGAGGGCCTTAATTTTTTTGGTGCTTCATCTATGATCTGGCGATAATAATCCAACCCATCTTCGCCACCATCTAGGGCTCCTAAAGGCTCTTTTTTCACCTCTTTTTGTAGCTCTTCTATATCCTTAGTTGGTATGTAAGGAGGGTTAGACACCAAAACATCTACCCTCTCGGAGATAGGTTCTAATAGATTACCTAATCTAAAATCTATGTCCTGATCAAGGTTGTGCTTTGAAGCATTCTGCTTAGCTACCTCTAAAGCATCTTTAGAAATATCAACTCCGATACCTTCCATCCTTCTTTTCGATAATTTAACTAAGGATATTATAATAGCTCCACTTCCTGTACCAATATCACATACTTTTAATGGTTCATCACCCTTATAATCCTCTAGTCTATCCAAAATTCCTTCTACCAGATGTTCAGTCTCTGGCCTGGGAATCAAAACAGCTTCATTAACAGAAAAGTCTAAGGACATAAATTCTTGCTCCCCGATAATATAAGCAACAGGTATGCCCTTGCTTCTAGCAATAATCATCTCCCTATACCTATCTACCTCTTCTTTAGTTAGAGGCTTATCAAAGTTAACATATAGGTTGACTCTACTCATATTCAAGATTTGGGCCAACATAATCTCAGCATCTAAACGGGGATTATCAATACCATATTTATTAAAATGATCAACAGTTTTATCTAATATTGCTTTGACTTTTAACCTTTCCAAATTACTGCACCTGCTTTAGCTTCTCGATTTGATCTGCTGTAGTCAAAGAATCAATAACCTCATCTAATTCCCCATCTAAGATAGAATCTAACTGGTGCATAGTTAGATTAATCCTGTGATCTGTAACTCTTCCTTGTGGAAAGTTATAGGTTCTAATTCTTTCACTTCTATCCCCAGTTCCAATCTGACTCTTTCTCTCTTGGGCCAACTCTGCATGCTGCTCCGCTTCCATCTTCTCCTTTAATCTAGCTCTTAAGATTCTCATAGCCTTATCTCTATTTTTGTGCTGAGACTTTTCATCTTGACAAGAGACAACCAATCCAGTAGGCTCATGAGTAATTCTTACAGCTGAATCAGTAGTGTTAACACTCTGACCACCTGGACCACTAGAACGATAAGTATCTATCTTTAGCTCATGTTGATTAATCTCAATATCTAACTCTTCTGCCTCAGGCAATACAGCAACAGTAGAAGTAGATGTATGGATTCGTCCACTAGACTCAGTACTTGGAACTCTTTGTACACGATGAACTCCACTCTCATACTTCAAACGGCTATAAGCACCATTACCCTCAATCATAAAGGTGATTTCTTTATATCCTCCCATTTCAGAAGGGTTAGAACTCATAACCTCAACCTTCCATCCCATCTTCTCAGCATATCTACTATACATTCTATATAGGTCTCCACCAAATAAGTTAGCTTCATCTCCACCAGCTCCACCACGGATCTCAACTATAACATTCTTCTCATCATTAGGATCCTTAGGTATTAGCATCAAAGGAAGCTTCTCTTCTAATTTTTCTACTTCTGGTTTTGCCTCTTCTAATTGCATATTGGCCAACTCTATCATCTCTTCATCCTCAGCAATCTCTAAAATTTCTTCTGCCTCACTGATATTCTCTCTTAATTCTTTATACCTTTCATATTCATTAACAACATCTGTTAACTCAGCATATTCCATAGATAATTTTTGAAACCTTTCTTGGTCATTGATAACCTCAGGTTGACTCAACAACCCCTCAATATCTTTAAACCTTGTTAAAACCATTTCTAATTTTTCAATCCACTTTTTCATAATAACCTCCTATTTATTAACTAGAAACCTCAACCTTAACAATTAGATACTAGTCATTAAAATTAATGTTATTTTGTTAGCTACTAGTCCACTATCTATTAGCTTTTAGCTAAAAACTTTATTACTAATGATGAGTAATCATTACCGGGTAATGGGTAAAATCTTAAAAACCGGGAAACTCTTTGTTCCTTAAGATTTATAATAGGTTTTGAGATTTTGGTCTTACTCATTACTCTTTAATCATTATCCATTACTAAATAAGTTCCTTCTTCCTCTAAGACCGCTTCTAAAGAAACAATAGCCACTTCTAATTGATCCGGTGTTGGCTCAGAAGTTGTTAGCTTCTGTAGATAAAGTCCAGGTAAAGCAATTAACTTAAATATCTTATTAACCTTATCCTTACCAGCCTTCTTAATTATCTCATAAGATAACCCTGCTACAACAGGTAATAATGTTATATGGATCAATATTCTATTAAGAAGAGTTGGTCTTCCAAAAAATGAAAATAATAAGATACTTGTTATCATTACAAGTAAAAGAAAGTTAGTTCCACACCTTGGATGTAAAGTTGAGAATTGACCTGCATTCTCAATACTTAAAGGTAGATCAGACTCATAATTATGAATTACCTTATGCTCTGCACCATGGTACTGAAATACCCTTTTAATATCTTCAAATCTTGATATGACATATATATAACTTATAAAGAAAGTGATCTTAATAAGCCCCTCAATAAAGTTTAAAACTAAATCATACTCTATAAACTCCTGTATCAATCTAATAATAGTAGCTGGTAAAATCACAAAAAATGCAATAGCTATACTAAAAGAAGTCAAAATAGTAAATATGATCTCTTTTGTACTCAACTCCTCTTCCTCTTCCCCAAACTGATTTGCCGAAAAAGTTAAAGCTTGCATACCAATAATTAATGATTGAAATAGGGCAAATACACCTCTAAGCATAGGCCATTTCAAAAATTTAAATTTATCAGCTAAATTATTTAGAGTTCTATTTTCAAGGATAATATCTCCTTGATCATTACGAACAGCTATAGCTATTTTATCTTTCCCCTTCATCATAACGCCTTCAATTACTGCTTGGCCACCATAACTCTTTTTAGCCATCTCTTCACCCCTCTCTTGAAGATTTACAATCTACTATTCTAATTTTATTTAAAAGACTTAAGCAACTATATTAATTATATAGCCTTCTGTCTTCTTATTTTATTATTTTAAAGGTGATTTTGCAACAAAGGTACTTGAAATTTCATTAAAAAAATAGCAGAGCTTTAGCTCTGCCATTTTCATTACTCTTCAATTCCATATTTTTTCTTAAATCTTTCAACTCGTCCACCTTTAGCAGATTTTTTCTGCTTACCTG
This sequence comes from Halonatronum saccharophilum DSM 13868, assembly GCF_000517025.1. Classification (GTDB taxonomy): domain Bacteria; phylum Bacillota; class Halanaerobiia; order Halobacteroidales; family Halobacteroidaceae; genus Halonatronum; species Halonatronum saccharophilum. Next base: position 273,520 of record NZ_KI912095.1, on the reverse strand, counting down.
TATAAAAAGGATGACAGTTTGAACAGATCTCTACCTTTAGGTTACCTTCTGTAGTTTTAGTCTCGAAAACTTCACCACATGCACATGTGATATTAGCTTCGGAGTAATCTGGATGAAAATCCTTCTTCATTTAAATCACCTCTTTCTCATTCTTTCAGCTTAATAGGCAGTGCCGTCTATATTTCAACTGTTACATTATAACATAGTTAAAAAGGGATTGCAACTAGACAAAGTGAAGTAAGTTTCAAATATTATTACCTAAAAGAGATAATTTTTTAAGAAAATATCTTCTGTAATGATGCCAACATCTCCTTATTATCCTTACTAGATTTTAATTGTTTGATAAAAGAGTCAATTATCTCCGTTGGATGATCTGTATTCATATTCCTTCTAACCTTCCACATAGTATCCAACTCTTCTTCTGATAATATAAGTTCTTCTTTTCTAGTACCAGAACGATTAACATCAATAGCAGGAAATAATCTCTTTTGGGCCAAATACCTACTCAAGTGAAGCTCCATATTTCCTGTACCTTTAAACTCCTCATAGATAACATCATCCATTCTACTTCCCGTCTCAACCAAAGCTGTAGCCAAAATAGTTAAGCTACCACCCTCTTCAATATTTCTAGCCGCACCAAAAAACCTCTTAGGTTTATGTAAAGCTGTTGGATCTAAACCACCTGATAATGTTCTTCCACTTGATGGAACATTAACATTATAAGCTCTAGCTAGCCTAGTTATACTATCTAATAATATTATAACATCCTGTTTCTGTTCTACCAAACGCTTAGCCTTTTCTAAAACCAACTCTGAGACATCAATATGATTCTTTGGAGTCTCATCAAAGGTTGAGCTGACCACTTCAGCATCAACAGAGCGTCGCATATCTGTTACCTCTTCTGGTCTTTCATCTATTAAAAGAATCATTAACTTTGCTTCTGGAAAGTTGGCCCTTATCCCGTTAGCTACCTGCTTAAGAAGCACAGTCTTTCCAGCCTTAGGCGGAGCAACGATTAAACCACGTTGGCCCTTTCCGATTGGAGCAATTAAATCGATTAACCTTGTCGATATCTCCTCAGATTTATTCTCTAAAGTTATCCTCTCTTGCGGGTATAATGGGGTTAAATCTTCAAAGTGAGCCCTCTCTTGAGCCAACTCTGGATCTTGATAATTGACAGCTTCAATTCTTAAAATAGCAAAGTATCTCTCATTCTCTTTTGGCTGTCTAACCTGACCAGAGACAACATCACCGTTTCTTAAACCAAAACGACGAATCTGAGAAGCTGATATATAAATATCATCAGTACTTGGAACATACTTTGAAGGTCTTAAGAAACCATAGCCATCAGACATAATCTCCAAAACCCCTTCTGCGAAGATAAGACCACCCTTTTCTGTCTCCACCTTCAATATCTCAAAGATTAACTCCCTCTTCTTTAAGCGAGTATATCCACTAATATTCAATTCTTTAGCAATCTCATATAATTCTGTTATCGTCTTTCCCTCTAACTCAGTAATATTCATAAAAAACTCCCTCTCTAAAAATTAATACCCAATTGAAAAAGCAAATAAACTCCAAAGAAATAAATAATAAAAATAGCAACAGAATCCCATCCAATAGTTAAGAAGGTCTTCTTTGAACGATAAAAGAGTCCAACTATTGCTATTATACTCAATATAAGCCCTATTAAAGCAGTTACTGTGTGAGATAGTGATACCGATGCTAAAACTGCACCCTCTCTATAAAAGATATCAATCACAAATATTATTAGCATATTAAAAATATTACTACCAAAGACATTACCAATAGCCATATCATAGGCATTAATCTTTACAGCAGTAAAGGCTGCAACAATCTCAGGTAAAGAAGTAGCTGCAGCTATTAATATAGTGCCCATAAAGGTTTGATCAATCCCACTTAAAAGAGCAATTCTATCACCTGAATATGATAAAGCTATACCCGCTATAATAATAACTATTGCAGCAAAAAAGAAATTGATTGCAGCAGATTTTAAAGAAATATCTGTATATAACGGATTTTCATCTTCAGCTAAATCTTTATTCTTCTTCTCATATCGAAAGATTAATCTACTTCCCACCAAGTAAGTAAATAAGATTACAAAAGATCCTAAACCTATACCTAAAGATATTATATTAAGCCCTAATAGATAATTGGCTACAATAAATAATGTTGCTAGTGCTGATAGTAATATTCCTAACAGCGCAGCTAAAATGTGCTTTGAATTCCCATATAACATAAAAGGTCCTGGACCTTGTACTATGTCAGCCAAAGCCAATACCATCAAATTAAAAGTATTACTACCAAAAACATTACCTAAAGAGATGTCAGGCGAACCCAGATAAGCAGCCGTAGAACTTGTCACCAGTTCAGGTAATGAAGTAGCTCCTGCTATTAATATAGCCCCTACTAAAGCCTGACCCATACCACTTTTATCCGCAATGACATCTCCATATTTAGATAACTTTGTCCCTGATATAATAATTAGAAATGCTGATAACAAAAAGACAACCCATAAACTTAACAACTCCATTGCCCCCTATTTAGTAAAGTATTACTTTATAGTAAATTATATCACTATTTAAATCAAATAGTCAATTAAAGTTGATCGCTAAAAGGTAATGGCTTTTGGTCTAAGCTATGAATCGCTTCTACAAACCTAACTGTCCCTGTCTTAGATCTCATAACTACTGAATGAGTTGTAGCTTTGCTTCCTTTAAACCTAACCCCTTGCAACATCTCACCATCAGTTACTCCACTAGCACAGAAAATTATATTATCACCCTTAGCCAGATCCTCCATCTTTAAAGCCTTATCTACATCATTAACTCCCATAGCTTTGGCCCTTTCTACCTCTTCTGCTGTTTTAGAATGTAATTTAGCTTGCATTTCACCACCCAAGCACTTTAATCCCGCTGCTGCTAATACACCTTCTGGAGCTCCACCAATTCCCATCATTATATCTACTCCTGTTTCTGGAAATGATGTTGCTAAAGCGGCTGCTACATCTCCATCTTTGATCAACTTTATCTTAGCTCCTACTTCTCTGACTCTATCTACCAAAGAGCCTTCTTTTGTATGGCGAGGCTTGTCTAAGATAACTACAGTAACTTCTTCTATACTCTTCCCCATAGCCTTAGCTACAGACTTGACATTTTCCTCTGGACTCTTATTAATATCGATACTCCCTTTTCCTTCCGGGCCAACAGCTATTTTCTTCATATACATATCTGGAGCATGTAAGAAACACCCTCTCTCTGCAACTGCTAAAACAGATAAAGCATTAGGTCTTCCTTCGGCAATGATCGTAGTCCCTTCTAAAGGATCAACTGCTATATCAACTTTAGGAACCTCTCCCTCTCTAGTTCCAATCTTCTCACCTATATAAAGCATAGGTGCTTCGTCAATCTCTCCTTCACCAATAACAACTTCACCATCAATGTCAACAGTATCAAACATACCCCTCATAGCATCTACAGCAGCTTGGTCTGCCGAATCCTTATCTCCTCTTCCCATCCATCTTGCTGAGGCAATTGCTGCTGCCTCGGTTACCCTTACAAATTCTATAGCCAATTCTCTTTGCATTATTATACCCCCAGTAACAAATATTATAAGTTCAGAACCCCATCAATACTTAAGATAACCAAAATACTCAAAAAAATTAGAACCACAATCAACAGATTATTATGATTTAAAATGAAATTTTTCAAAGATTTAACTAGTTTTTAATATAACAGAAAAAAGGAGCAGAATTTTTCTGCACCTTTTTTCAAATATATTAATTTAATTAAACTATGCTTTATCAGCACTACCAAAAGTATCAATCTTACTCTTAGCAGCTTCAATAATTCCATCTTTACCTGGTCCAATAATCTTTCTAGGGTCATATACTTCTTTATTATTAGCTATTACTTCTCTAACAATCTTAGTCCAAGCTTGTTGGAATTCAGTATTAACATTAATCTTACAAGTTCCACAGCTTATAGCCTTCTCAATATCAGCAGTTGGAATACCAGTTCCACCATGTAATACTTGAGGAACATCAGCAAGACTTCTGATTTCTGCCATTTCATCAAAACCTAAATCAGGCTCTCCTTGATAAGGTCCATGAACAGATCCTAAAGCTGGAGCTAAAGCATCAACACCAGTCTTTTCAACTAACTCTTTACATTCTTGAGGATCAGCATACTTAATACCTCCAACTATACCATCTTCTTCTCCACCTACAGTACCTAACTCTGCTTCAACAGATGCACCATTTGAATGTGCATAGTCAACTACCTTCTTAGTAGTAGCAATATTTTCTTCTAATGGATGGTGAGAAGCATCGATCATAACAGATGTAAATCCAGCGTCAATTGCTGATTTACAGCTTTCAAAGCTAGTCCCATGATCTAAATGGATTGCAACTGGAATAGTAATTTCCATATCTTCTAATAAACCAGTTACCATATTAACTACAGTATTAAATCCACCCATATAACGTGCAGCACCCTCAGATACACCCAAGATAACAGGTGATTTTTTAGCTTCACAAGCCTCTAATATTGCCTGAGTCCACTCCAAGTTATTGATATTAAACTGTCCTACCGCATATTTCTCTTCCTTTGCTTTGTTTAACATTTCAGTCATTGATACTAATGGCATCTTATAAATTACCTCCTTATGATTTTCACTAATTATTATTCCATAAAAAGAGTATAAAATCCTCTTTTTAATTCTATATTTTTTATTTTTCTTTATTTTTAAGAGTTAATTCGCTCTAAAGCGCTGACTACACCTTCTAATATCTTTATCTGCCTTATTTTCTTTAAAAATGCTAAATCATCATTACTTTCAGCTTTAACTTTGGTTACTCCCCTACATCTATTACATGTCAATCTTATCTCCTTAGGAAGCATATCTATATCTATATTCGAATTACCACACTGGCAAATTAATCCGTTTGTTTCTGCAATATCATGTAACTCATTTAGAACCGATAGCATAATTTCAGGATTACTAAAATAATCCTCAAATTCTAGTTTATCTATCATAATTTTTAGACACTCTTCTTCTTCATCTGCCAAACGCTTAACCTCTTTATAATCACCTAAATATCCCAATTCAGCCCCATTGTCTAAGCACTTTAATTTTTTAATCCTCTTAGACCAAAAATCTGATTGACTATAAGATACTCTATGTTTAGTCTCGCAGATCAAGCATGAATACTCTAACCAATATCTCTTCTTATCTCCTTTGCCAAATACTAATTTAGTAAAACCACACCCACACTTTATATCTAACCTATCCTTCCCCGAAAAATCAAATAGGTTAATTTCATCAACCTCTAATTCACCGCAGACTGGACATCTCCATGCTAAAGCCAATTTAAACTCTAAGAGCATGCCATCTACCCCCCTTCAAAATATTTATTCTAGATTTTGTAGTTAACTCCTTTTAATTAACAAAAATATTGTTCCTAAGCTTAGGAACAATATTTTTGTTAATTAAACTATTAGATTGCTTTTGACACCCTTTTATCGATTTATTAACTTTGGCCCTTAAACTATTAATTAATTCTATATGCTTCTTACAACTATCCTTTTCCTTCCTTGTGCAACCTCAATTCTTACCCAGCCTCCCTCAAGGACATCAGCCAATTCAACCTCTCCTTTTTGAGAATCTGAAATTGAGGTATTTTTATCTAATTTAACCTTCTTTAATTTTGGACTCTTCCTACTTCCTATATTTAAAACAATTTCTTTATTTTTATGATCTATCTCTTCTAAAAACCCTCTAATATCATAGTTATGTAATACTAAAGAAATTAACCTCCCATCAATACCCAAAATCGCAACACCTCTATCTCCTTTTTTTATCCCTTCTGGATAGATTATATTATTATTACGAAGTAATTCTACATTATCATTCAACTCATAGGGTCTACTCCACCCTCCATTTAGATTGGTTACCATAACTTCTTCACTATTAACTTGAGCAACTTCTATCTCTACTAATTTATAATAACTCTTTATAATATTCACTTGATTATCAGCACCAACTTCTATTATTACTTCCTGATAAAAATCAGCCTTAATAGGCCTTAGCGCTTCTAAACTAACTTCACTACCATTTAAATAAATACTAGGGTTTAATCCTACATTATATTCTTTAAGCCCATCCTCATTATCTAATAGTATAGACCTTTGTTCTGAATTGACTGCTACAATTCTCCCCTCTATCACATTACTCCCCTCTGCAGCTTCTGTTAAGAAAAATAGAGCCATTATAATTAAAACTAAAGCCATTGATCTTTTCATATTAACCCCTCCGTATATCTTTTGTTAGTACTATTATTGACATATATTTCTAAGATATACATTGGAATTTTATTTTTTAATTTTATAGTAATAAAGCGTCACTTTATTACTATAGCTGTCAGCTATCGGCTATCAGTTGTCAGCTAAGATCAAGAGCTTTAAGATCTTAAGGTCTCAATACTTTAAGATTTTAAGCTCATAGCTAAAAAAAGAGAGCCCAGTTGGGCTCCCTTTTTAACAGTGGTTTAATTTTTCAAAGCAGCTTCTACAAATCCTAAAAATAAAGGATGTGGTCTATTAGGTCTTGACTTAAATTCTGGATGGAACTGACTTGCTACAAACCAAGGATGTTCAGGTATCTCTACTATCTCTACCAATCTTTCATCTGGAGATACCCCAGATAATAACATTCCTTTTTCTGTAATCTCTTTTCTATAATGGTTATTAAACTCATATCTATGTCTATGACGTTCATAAATTACTTCTTCTCCATAAAGATCTCTACTTTCAGAGTCTTTGGCTAACTTACAAGGATAAAGCCCTAATCGCATAGTACCTCCCATATCTTCTACATCCTTTTGCTCAGGCATAAGGTCTATTACTGGAGAAGGAGTTTCTACAAATTCCGCACTATGAGCTTGCTTCATTTCACAGACATTACGGGCAAATTCAATAACAGCACACTGCATCCCTAAGCAAATACCTAAGAACGGAATCTTATTCTCCCTTGCATAGCGAATAGCTTCTACTTTACCCTCTACACCTCTATCCCCAAAACCACCTGGAACTAATATACCATCCACATTGTCTAAGTAATCCTTTGCATCTTTATTTTCTAAATTCTCAGCATGAACCCATTTAATCTCTACATCTGTCTTATTAGCTATTCCTGCATGTTGTAATGATTCAAAGATACTAATATAGGCATCTTGTAACTCAACATACTTACCTACAATAGCAATCTTAGTTGACTTATCTAAGTTCTTAACTCCATTAACCATCTTTTTCCATTCGTTCAAATCCGCTTCTTCCACCCTTGATCTAAGCTTTAATTTCTTTAAAGTTATTCTAGCTAAGCCCTCTTCCTCCATAATCAAAGGAACTTCATAGATGCAATCTGCATCTTTAGCTTGAATAACCGCACCTTCATCTATATCACAGAATAAAGCAATCTTTGACTTAACATCTTCACCTAAATCTCTATCAGAACGACAAACAATTACATCTGGCTGTATACCTAAACTCCTTAACTCTTTAACACTATGTTGAGTTGGCTTTGTCTTCAACTCACCTGCTGCCGCTAAATAAGGGACTAAGGTACAATGAACATACATTACGTTATCTGCACCAAAATCACTCTTACATTGACGAATTGCCTCTAAAAAAGGTAACCCCTCTATATCGCCGACTGTTCCCCCAATTTCAACTAAGGCCACATCAACTTCTTCATCATCTCCTAAACGTTTAATTCTTGACTTTATCTCATCTGTAATATGAGGAATTACCTGTACTGTACCTCCTAAGTAATCCCCTCTTCTCTCTTTAGTCAATACTGTAGAGTATATCTGTCCTGTAGTTACATTTGAATTCTGATTTAAATCTATATCGATAAATCTTTCATAATGCCCCAAATCTAAATCAGTTTCTGCTCCATCATCAGTTACAAATACCTCTCCATGCTGATATGGACTCATAGTACCAGGATCCACATTAATATAAGGGTCTAATTTTTGTACAGCTACCTTTAAACCTCTCTCTTTTAATAACCTTCCCAATGATGCAGCTGTAATTCCTTTACCTAAAGAAGAAACAACTCCCCCTGTTACAAATATATACTTTGTCATAATAAAAATCCTCCTTCATTTATTAAAAAATCTAAAATAATAAATTGGCTAATGCCAATTTAAGCTGTCAGCTATGAGCTATCAGCCATAAGCCTAAAATTAAAATATTAAAAGATCATTATATCCCAATATTGTAAAAACTAATACCCGAGATTCGTCAGACGTCTGTTGATAATAACACAATATAAAAGGACTAGGAATTTTAGGGAGACTCCCCCCTAATTCTCTAGTCCATAAATTCAAGTTAAAGCCTTTACAATAACAAAGCCTAAGTATATTCCTGCCACGCCCATAACTCCTGCTAAATTGGGAGGGGCAGGGATAGGTAATTTTAGTAATCCAAATAATGCACCAACAACTAAACCAGATATTGCAGAGATTAGAACTTGATTCATTATTACTCCTCCTTAAAATTCATAAATAAACCTATTTAGCTTATAATTAGGTTACGGGCCAACCTACTTTAATATAGATTAATTAGTTTACATACTCGCAGGTGAATCTAATCCTAATAAATCTAATACATTAACCAAAACCTGCTTAGCAGCTAGAACTAAAATCAACCTTGCTTTCATTAATTGCTTATCTTCAATCAAAACATAACATTTGTTATAAAATTTATGGAATAAAGATGCTAAGTCATAAGCATACCTAGCAATATAATGAGGAGCTCTATTCTTAGCACTTTTTTCTATCTGGTTTGGATAATCAGCTAAAGCTTTAATAAGATCAATCTCCTCTTCAGCTTCTAACTTACTTAATTGAACATCTTCTATTGATGGAACTTCAATTCCAGCCTCATCAACTTGGTCTAGGATACTACAAATTCTAGCATAAGCATATTGAATATAGTAAACAGGATTATCACTAGACTGCTTCTTAGCCAACTCTAAATCAAAATCCAAATGGCTATTAGTACTTAGCATTACATAAAAGTACCTAGCAGCATCCTTTCCTACCTCTCTTACTACATCACGCAAAGTAACAAAGTTACCTGCACGCTTAGACATAGGAACCTGTTCTCCATCTCTTAGTAAAGTCACTAGCTGTACTAAGATAATCAATAATGCATCACGTTCATAGCCTAAAGCCTCTACTACAGCCTTCATTCTCTCAATGTAACCATGATGATCAGCACCCCAAACATTAATTACCTCTTCAAAACCTCTATTATATTTATTCTTATGATAAGCCATATCAGCAGCCAAATAGGTTGGATTACCATCATCTTTTATAACCACCCTATCCTTATCATCTCCAAATTCTGTTGATTTAAACCATAATGCTCCATCTTTTTCGTAAATCAAATCAGAATCCTTAAACTCTCTAACAATCTCTTCAATCCCCTCTGGATGGAGAGTTCTTTCACTAAACCAATTATCAAATTCAATTCCAAAGCTATTTAAATCCTCTTCAATATTCTTTAAACAATATTTATAGCCATATTCCCTAAAGAAATCTATCTTTTTATCTTTGGCCTCTTCTAAGTATTTATCAGCAAATTCATCTATAATATCTTGGGCAATATCCTTTATATAATCTCCTTTATAAGCATCCTCAGGCATCTCTATATCTTCGCCTAATAGCTGTCTATACCTTACAGCAACAGAATTTCCTAATATATTCATCTGGTTTCCTGCATCATTTATATAGTATTCCTTAGTAACATCAAAACCAGCTTTTATTAAGAGATTAGATAAAACATCACCTACAACAGCTCCACGACTATGACCTACATGCAAAGGACCAGTTGGATTTACACTTACAAACTCCACTTGAACCTTCTTATTTTCTCCTAAATTCACCTTGCCATAATCTTGGCCCTTATTGTGAACCTCTAATAAGACATCATATAACCAACTATTACTTAAATGAAAATTAATAAACCCTGGTCCAGCTACCTCTACCTTCTCAATTAAATCTACATCTTCTAAATTAGATTTAATTATCTCTGCTATTTGACGTGGTGCCATCTTAGCTTGTCCAGCCAAAACCATAGCAATATTAGTAGCATAATCTCCATGACTTTCATCTCTTGGAACTTCCAACTTGACAGGTGGAAGATTGTTGATATTTAATTCTTCCAAACCATTGATTGCTTTCTCAATCTCAGCTATCAACCCTTCTTCAACCTTTTGAATCAAAGCCATACTACTCCTCCTCATATGATATATTTAAAGTATTCCTACTTATAACCCTACCTTCTTGGTCATATAGATTATAATCAACCTTTATCCTCCCTGAAGAAGGGCCAACATCTATACCCATCCTATGAACTTCTATTCCCAAATTTAATACCCCATATTGAGTCTTATACTCAAAGTCCGTCTTCTCTTGAGCATTAAATTCTTGGATACTTCTTACTTTACCTTGCCTAATTATAGACAAAATATCATCTTTAACCTTAAGGGTAGTCTTCACACCTTTTAAACCTTCTAAATTATCCTCGTACTTTATGTAATAAACCCCACCCTTATCATATACATTACCTCTAATATCCGAAGTTATCTGACTCTTCTCTTCACCTTCATACTGTATACTATCAATACTTATCTTCACTGCTTGTGACAAAGTATCAACCTCTTTTCAAAAAATACTCTATGACATACAATAACTTATTATAACCTCTCAAACCCACTTTTTCAAGTCTATAATCCTATTACTTTGATATATTTTTTAGCAGCTTCTCCACCCTCAAATTCTCTAAAATCTCTGACTATACTCCCGTGAGCTTCCAAATTACTCATAACCTCTTTTAAAGCCTTTGAAGTACCAAAAAATCTAGAATTAACAAAAGCTATAACATCCCTTCCAGCCATCCCTTTACAATTCTTTAAGAATTCTTTTAATTTAGGGCTTATCTTCCCACCAAAGAACCCCTCATGACTGCTTCCTACTAAAACAACATCATAACGTGAAAAATTAATAGGTTTACCTATCGAATTAATCCCTTGTAGATCAACTTTGACCCCTTCTTCTTCTAAACCTTCAACCAAAGCCTCTGCTATCTCCTTAAGATCTTCACTTTCATCCCAAATAACTAATCCTCTCTTCATATACTCCCCCTCCTAAAAAACCTTTACTCTCTTTATTTAAACTCTTAAGAGAAAATTCCTCCTTTAAAAAAATAAAGATAGTAATTTATATATCACTGCAGTAATTCCACTAGCAATTAAAGGACCACTAGGTACACCCTTAAAGAAGGCAACACCAAGAACTACTCCCAAAACTAAATTTATAGTTACCTGGGGATTGACCTCCATCAGATTTAAACCTTCTCTAGTAAATTGAGTTACTGCTATCCCCATAACCAAAGCTACAATAGCTAAAGGGTTTACTAAAGCAGTCCTCAAACCTGTCAATTCTAATTTACCAGTAGCTAATGGGGCCAACACCCCTACCATTATCAAGATAATCCCAGCCCTAACAGTGTAATTATCAACAATATTTAATACACCATCTAGTCTAAACAACCTTAAAATAAGTAAGAAAAACCCCGCTATAATAAGTGAGTCATTCTTTACTATCAGCCCTAAAATTCCAATTATTAATAAAGTTAAATTAATCTCCATCTCTTACCTCCTTATAATCTTATCAATTATTATTATACCAGTAATTAAAGATTAATAAAAGTTATAAACTAAAAAGCTCTTCTCTGCTTAAGCAGAGAAGAGCTTTTTATCTATTAAAAGACCTTCAAATACTGATCTAACTCCCATTGGTGAACCTGGGTTCTATATACATCCCATTCAATAGTTTTAGCTTCCACAAATCTCTCTAGAACATGATCTCCTAAAGCACTCATAATAACCTCATCGGCTAAAAGATCTTGTACAGCTTGATTTATATCTCCTGGTAAACTCTCTATACCTTGATCATCCATTTCAGCAGAAGACATATCAAAGATATTATCTACTACCTCCTTTGGAGGTTCAATCTTATTCTTAATACCATCAAGACCAGCCTTTAACATAACTGCAGTAGCTAGGTATGGATTAGCAGCTGGATCAGGATGCCTTAGCTCAACTCTAGTTCCTACACCACGAGAAGCTGGAATCCTTACTAGAGCACTTCTGTTAGAAGCTGACCAAGATATATAAACTGGAGCTTCATAACCTGGAACCAAACGCTTATATGAATTAACAGTTGGATTAGTAATTGCTGTCATAGCCTTAGCATGCTTTAATAATCCTCCAATATAGTAATAAGCTATCTGGCTTAAACCAAGACGATCATCCTTATCATAGAATACATTCTCTCCATCTTTGAATAAAGATTGATTCATATGCATACCAGAGCCAGCTTCGCCAAATATCGGTTTAGGCATAAAGGTTGCATGTAAACCATGTTGGTTAGCAACTGCTTTAGTTACAAATTTAAAGGTTGCAATATTGTCAGCAGATCTTAAAGCATCTGCATATTTGAAGTCTATCTCATGTTGACCTGGGGCTACCTCATGATGAGATGCCTCCATCTCAAAGCCCATCTGTTCTAAAGCCAAAACTATATCACGCCTTGTATCTTGACCTGTATCTACAGGGCCTAGATCAAAGTAACCACCTTGATCATTTGTCACTGTAGTAGGATGCCCCTTCTCGTCTTTCTCAAATAAGAAGAATTCAGGCTCCGGGCCAACATACATAGTATAACCCATCTCCTCTGCCTCTTCTAACACCTTCTTAAGTACATTTCTTGGTCCGCCGATAAAAGGTTTTCCATCTGGCATATAAACATCACAAATTAACCTAGCAACTCGACCACCTGTATTAGGCCTCCACGGAAAGACTGTAAAGGTATCATAGTCAGGCTTTAAATACATATCAGACTCTTGTATTCTAGTAAATCCATCAATTGAAGAGCCATCAAACATAATCTGTCCATCTAAAGCATCCTCTAAACGATCTACGGTAATAGCTACATTCTTGACTATTCCTAAAATATCAGTAAATTGTAACCTGATAAATTTAACTTCTAACTCACTGGCTTTCTTTAATATGTCACTCTTACTAAAACTACTCACACTACTTCCTCCTTAAATTCAATTATATACCTATATTAGCAGATTGAAATTCAGATGTCAAGTTGATGTTAACTTTTTTGTTTTTTAATCTCTACCTATGATTTTTTAAAAAACAAAAACTCGCCGTGAACAGAGTTGATCTTTAGTTTTCAAATCAATACTTCTTGCGCCACTTTACTACGCACTTACTAACTGTTATTTAATCAACCTCATCAAATTCAACATCTATAGACTCAGATAAATCTTCCCAATCATCACCTTCCCCACCTTGTTTAGTATCTCCTCCACCATAATAATAAAACTTAGATCCTCCTTGTATTATCTTACCCTTAAATTTATTCTTTAAAACTTTACGAAAGAAACCCCTACTCACAGGAATAATCAAAGAAAAACCTGAAACATCCGTTAAAAGACCAGGCGTTAAAAGAAAAGCTCCTCCAATTAAAATTAACAAGCCATCAATTAAACTATCCGAAGGTAATTTGGCCCTAGCTAAAGAAAGTTTTATCTTAGTTATAGTGATAAAACCCTGGGCTTTAGCCAAAGTAACACCCACTACTCCAGTTATAAAGATCAAAGTAACAGTTTCGAATATCCCAATATGTGCACTTAACCACATCAATATAATAAGCTCTATTATCGGCACTGCAGTAAATAATAACAATAATTTAAAAAACATCAACTCACCCTCTTAATATTAATAATTAACCTATATCTCTTATTATAACCAGCCTTTTCTATTAATACAATCCCTTCTTCACTTAAATTCACCTTACTAAAGATCAATATATAAGATAAAGCATACTCAAATCTTTGAGTATGCTTTATCTTATATATTTTCATAATAATTTATTCTACAGTTACACTCTTAGCTAAGTTACGAGGTTGATCTACATCATAACCTCTCTGAACTGCTACATAATAAGATAACAACTGCAATGGTACAACTGCAAGTATCGCACTTAATATTTCACTTGTTCCTGGAATTTCAATTCTATAATCTAAGTCTTCTATATCCTCTTCACCTTCAAATACTACTCCAGTAACAGCTCCACCACGAGCCTTAACCTCTTTTACATTACTTAACGTCTTATCAATTACTGACCTTTGAGTAGCTACAGCAACTACAGGAATACCCTCCTCAATTAAAGCTAAAGGACCGTGCTTTAACTCTCCAGCAGGATAAGCTTCAGCATGAATATAAGAAATCTCTTTTAACTTTAATTGTCCTTCTAAAGCTACAGCATAATCAATAAGTCTACCTATATAAAATGCATCTTCATATTTAGCATATTCTTTAGCTAAATCTTTTATTGTGCCAGTACTATTTTCAATAATATCTTCTACTTGCTCAGGTAATCTCTTTAAATCTGAAATTAATTTCTTACTATCATCATCTTCAAGCAACCCCTTAGTCTTCCCAAGGTAGATGGATAGCATATAAAAGCACATTAACATTGTAATATAAGCTTTAGTAGAAGCTACTGCAATCTCTGGACCAGCATTTAAATATATTATATCATCAGCTTCACGAGCAATACTACTACCTACAGTATTACAGATAGCTATTACATGCGCCCCTCTATCTCTTGCTTCCCTCAAACTAGCCAAAGTATCTGCCGTTTCACCAGATTGACTTACTGCAATAACTAAGGTCTTCTCGTCTACTAAGGGTTCACGATACCTAAATTCAGAGGCAACGTCCACCTCTACTGGAATCCGGGCCAACTTTTCAATGGCATACTTTCCAACTACACCTGAGTAATAAGCAGTTCCACAAGCGATAATATACACCTTATTATACTTCTCTAACTCTTTAGCAGTTAAGTTAACATTATCAAAGTGGACAGAATCGCCATTTAACCTTCCTGCAATAGAACGCCTTAAGGCTTCTGGTTGTTCATGAATCTCCTTTAACATAAAGTGATCAAAACCACCCTTTTCAGCCATTCCAGGATCCCAATCAACCTTAAATACATCCTTATCTACATTATTTCCTGTTACAGTAGATAACTCTACTCCATTACGAGTAATTACTGCCATCTCACCATCATCTAGAATATAAACTTCATCGGTATGCTTTAAGATAGCTGGAATATCAGAAGCAACAAAGTACTCCCCCTCTCCCAAACCAATAATCAAAGGACTATCTTCTCTTACAGTCACTAATTTTTCTGGCTCTTCTGTAGATAAGACGACCAAGGCATAAGCCCCTTTTAACATTTCTATAGTCTTTCTTACTGCTTCTTCTAGATCACCATCATAATTATCTTGAATTAGATTAGGAACAACCTCAGTATCAGTCTCTGATTTAAATTCATAACCTTTAGCTTTTAACTCTTCTTTTAATTGCATATAATTTTCTATAATCCCATTATGAACAACTGTAAACTTTCCATTTGTACTAGTATGAGGGTGAGAGTTAGGTGTAGATGGCTTTCCATGTGTTGCCCACCTAGTATGACCTATTCCTATTGTACCTTTAGGCTTCTCTTTATCTGTTAACCCTTCAAGATTTTCTAACTTACCAACTATCTTAAAGATATCCATATTCCCATCATTATATAAAGCAACTCCAGCCGAATCATAACCACGATACTCTAACTTCTTTAACCCTTCTACCAAAATAGGAGTAGCCTCCTGCTCTCCAATATAACCGACAATTCCGCACATATATATAACCTCCTTATTTTTAATTGACAGTGGAGAATTGATAATTGATAGTTAAAATAATTACATAATAAAGTTTTTAATTTTCGTTTCTTATTTATCGATTATCAATCACCAATTTTAAAATCAACTTCTACTAGTTCTTCTAAATTACTTTGTCCTTGAAATCACTTTCAAGGTTTAATAATCCAGTCAAGGCTTAGAACTAAAGCCTGAGGGCATCCGCCGAAGATTCGATAAACCCTCTCCTCGTCAACTCATAATATCCTCCGTTCAATTATGAGTTCGGGCGCTATAATTATAAATTTTACTCAATTAATATAATTGTATTTTGTTCTAATCTACTACTTTTTATAAGTTAATAACTAAAAATAGATCTCTTACACCTAAAAGACTAATTAGAATTTCAAATAGACCTCTTAAATAAACATTACTCTCCAAACACCATTCTAGACTTTTTCTGACTTTACACCTTAAAATCTAGTATTTTCACCCCCTTATAAATTATTATATTACTCCTTTAATGAAGTGTGATTAATATAATACAAGCACAATTTAAATTATATGTTATAAAAAAGACAATTTCAACTAATTAACTATACTTTATAAAGATTTATCCATAAAAAACAACTGCTCTAAAGAGCAGTTGTTTTTTATAGCTTAATTATTTAATTTAGAAGTCAAGAAATCCTCAACCTCTTTTGCTGTAGCAAAGTTTAGAGCCTCTTGGGCAATCTCTTTTGCTTCTTCTAAATCTAAGTTTCTGATTCTATCCTTTACTTCTGGAATAGAAAGTCCACTCATACTAAATTCATCTAACCCTACACCTAGTAAGAAAGGAGCTAACTTCTTATCTCCTGCCATCTCTCCACACATACCTGCCCAGTTTCCTTCTTTATGAGCAGCCTCTACAACCCGCTTAATAAGCCTTAATAAAGCTGGGTGGAATGGTTGATATAAGTGAGATATATTTTCATTCATCCTATCAGTAGCAGTTGTATACTGAATTAAGTCATTTGTTCCAATACTAAAGAAATCAGTTTCTTTTGCCAAAACATCAGCAATCATAGCAGCAGCAGGAATCTCAATCATAATCCCTACCTCTAGATCCTCTTTAAAACTAACTCCTTCTTCTTTTAACTCTGCTTTTACCTCTGCTAAAATTTCATTAGCAGCCCTTAGCTGTTCAACAGCAGAGATCATTGGATACATTATCTTTACATTGCCATAATCACTAGCTCTTAAGATAGCTCTTAATTGGGTCTTAAAGATATCTACCTTATCTAAACAGATTCTAATCGCACGATAACCCAAGAATGGATTCATCTCCTCAGGTAGATCCAAATAAGATAATTCTTTGTCTCCACCAATATCTAAGGTTCTAATAACTATTGGCCCGTCCATTCTTTGAGCTACTTCTTTGTATGCTTTAAATTGCTCTTCTTCTGTAGGCAAAGAGTCTCTATCCATATATAAAAACTCACTACGGTATAAACCTACACCTTCTGCACCATTAGCTAGAGCACCTTCAACATCCTTAGGTGTTCCTATATTAGCTACCAACTCAACTCTATGTCCATCTTTAGTTTGAGCAGGTAACTCCTTTAGTTGGGCCAACCTTTCTTTTCTTTCTTTATACTCTTTAGCTTTCTTATCATAATCTGATAATTGTTCCTCACTTGGATTGATAATAACATTACCCTCTTGGCCATCTAATATAATCTTGTCTCCACTTTCTACTCCTTCTAAAATATCAGAGACTCCTACAACAGCAGGAACTTCTAAAGAGCGAGCCATAATTGCAGTGTGTGAAGTTCTACCACCAATCTTTGTAACAAAACCTAATAAATTTCCCTTATTAACCTGAGCTGTATCAGAAGGGGTCAAATCCTCAGCTACTAAAACAACTTCCTTATCAAGTTGTCCTAAATCTAAAGTTTGGACACCAAGAAGATTCTTTAAAATCCTACTTCCTACATCCTTAATATCTGCAGCTCTTTCTTTCATATAATCATTATCCATATTAGCAAATAAAGTAGCAAACTCTTGAACTGTCTCATCCAAAGCTGCTTCTACATTAACTTCTTCTCCATCAACTTTTCTCTCTACAGCCCCTATTAATTCAGGGTCATCAAGAACCATCAAATGAGCTTGAAATATTTCAGCCTTATCTGACCCCATCTCTCTTTCTACCTTGTCTTTAATAGCATTCAATTGATCCTTAGAAAGTTCCAAAGCTTTTTTTAATTTTTCTTTTTCCTCTTCAGTATCTTTAATCTTCTTTTTTTCATAAGATAAATCTTCATCTTCTAAGACTAAAACCTCTCCTACTGCTATACCAGGAGAAGCACCTACTCCTTTTAACTCTTTTAGCATTGTATTATACCTCCTTATTCACCAAAACCACTTTCTATCAACTCTACTAACGCATCAACTGCCGCATCAGCATCAGCACCTTCTGCCTTAATAGTAACCTCAGTACTTTGACTAACTCCTAAACTCATAATACCCATAATACTCTTAGCATTAACTTCACTTCCATCTTTAACAATCTTAACCTCAGCACCATACTTATTTGCCTCTTGTACAATCATAGAAGCAGGTCTAGCGTGAATACCACTTTGATTTTTAATTTTTGCTACTTTTTCTGTCATATTATTCCCCTCCATTTGATTTTAAATTTGAATACTCTACTCTTAGCATTATAATTCCCATACTTTCACTTAATTATTAATGCAATTACTATTCCAAAACAGCAAAAAATCCTCAAAAATATCAAATAGCAGTTTTTAATTGAGGAAAAATTACTTATTGGAACCTAAATCAATTTAAAAGCCATATAGAGCTAAAAAGAGTTTTAAATAGCCTAAAATGATTTTTAATTTGTCGTTTTAAAAATTTCAAGAATAAAAAAGAAGATTATATACAAGTGCAGAACTTAAGTAGAAAGTTTCTTGATCTTTTTTACCAAGGAGCTTGATCTTTTTTACCAAGGATCAATCGACAAATCCGTATTTCCTCGCTTTAGCTGCAACGGTCTTATGAGTAACACCTAAAACCTTACCAGCTGCATTAAAGCTATTATATTTATTCAGCGCAGCCTTTATAATCTCCTTTTCATATTCCTCTAAAGTAGCAACTTCTTCATTAGATTTTAAATTTATTAAAGATTCTCCCCTATTATAACTACTTCTAATATAAGCAGGAAGATCTTTAGAATCGATAATCTTATTTTCTGTAAAGTTTATTCCCCGTTCAATTATATTTTGAAGTTCCCTAACATTGCCGGGCCAACTATACTCTCTTAAAAGATTTAAGGCCTCTTGGGAAATTGTATCAACATCCTTACCTAATTTTTTAGATATCTTTTCTAAAAAATGATTAGCCAATAACGGTATATCCGATTTTCTATCTTTTAAAGGTGGTAATATTATAGGAATAACATTTAATCTATAATATAAGTCCTCTCTAAACTCTCCATTTTTCATCATCTGTTCTAGATTTCTGTTGGTTGCTGTAATAATTCTAAGATCAACAGATATCTTATCAACCCCACCAACTCTTTCAAATTCACGTTCCTGTAAAACTCTAAGTAATTTCACTTGTAACTCTGTAGAAAGTTCTCCAATCTCATCTAAAAAAATAGTCCCTTTATGGGCCAACTCAAATTTACCGATCTTTCTCCTTATAGCCCCAGTAAAAGCCCCCTTCTCATGACCAAAAAGTTCACTTTCAATTAAATTGGCTGGTATTGCTGCACAGTTAACTCTAATAAACGCCTCTTCTTTTCTAACGCTACCATAATGAATTGCTTCTGCCACCAACTCTTTTCCTGTACCACTTTCACCTCTAATTAAGACAGTAGAAGACGTCTCAGATGCTTTAGAAGCCCTTACTAATGCCTCTTTTAAAGATCCACTTTTACCTATTATCCTTTCAAAGGCTTTATCTACCCCTCTTTCTCTCTTTAATTCCTCTTCTAGATACTCTGCTTTAGCAGATAGCTCCTTTAATCTATGAGCCATCTTCTCTACTTCAACCTTCTTCTTAGAAAGAAGAACAAAGCCTTCTACTTCATTATCTACCCTAATTGGATATGCATTAGATATAATAACTAAATCATCACCTAATCTACTAACTATCCCTTCTCTATCTTCACACTTATTCAATAGTTCATAGCTAAAGGACTTACCTAGCACATCCTCTACCTTCTTACCTAAAGCTTCTTTAATATCTATTTGAAAGTTTTGGGCATAACTAGAGTTCAAGTAATCTATTTTACCATCTTTATCAATAACACAGATCCCATCTTGTACAGATTCTAAGATTAAATTCAACCTCTCTTTTAGCCGTTTTACCTCCTTTAACTCTCCAGATAAACGCTCTAAAGTAGAGATATCCTGAAAGACTGCAATGGCTCCTATAACCTTATTACCTGATAAAATAGGAGTTCTATTTGTAATTATCAATGAAGCACCAATCTCTTGGCGCTGACCAATTTGAGGTGTTGCAGATTCAATAACTGACTTCAACTTAGAATTAGCAATTACAGAATTTATATCCTCACCAATAACTCGATTTGGGAGTAGGCCAGTTATCTTTGCTGCTGCAGGATTAAAACTTGTTATTACCCCATCTCTATCTACAATAATTACACCATTTGCTATATTGCTAAAGACCTTGTCCATAGTTAAAGCAACCTCTTGTAATAGTCTATCCACCTCATCTCTGGTCTTAACATCCTCTAAGTCAAATTCGCCTTTTAAAAAATTGATAAATTCTTGTAAAGGCTTTATAGATTCTTCACCCTTACTCCAGACCAAGAATTCATCTTTATACTTTATGTTCAAAGAAGCAACTGAAATCAAAGAAGTAGCAGGTAATAAATTATCTTCATCTTTTCCTATAAATAATTTTGCCTTGTAGGTATTTTGTAAATAATTAGCCTCCCTTACAATCAAAGCAGCAACTCTAGCATGCAAGCCCTTCCTATGTTCAAAGATAAGCCTTTCTTTACTTATCATCTCAGAACCTCCTATATTAAAAGTTAATTAAATTTCTAAACTTAAGCCACCAACCTCTTTTGATATCTCTTCAGCCTTAGAAGTAACTAAGGGGATCAACTTGTTGAAAAGATAACGGTCAGTAATTCTAATATTTGGCCCTGACACACTTATAGCTGCAATAATATCCCCTTGATCATTCTTTATTGGTGCAGCTACACACCTTACCCCCTCTTCCATCTCTTCAAAATCTATTGCATAACCCTGCTTTCTTATCTGTTTAAGATTCTTCTTTAATTCTTCAATACTGGTAATTGTTGAAGGAGTAAATTGAGTCAGCTCAATCCCTTCTAGAACTTCATCTAACTCCTCTTCTGTTAAAGATGATAAAAGAACCTTACCTGCCCCTAAAGAATGAGCGGGTCCTTTACTTCCAATATTAGCAAACATCCTAACCATATTAGTTGACTCTACTTGATCAATATAAAGAACTTGTCCTTTGTCCAAAACAACCAAGTTAGCCGTTTCATTACACTCTTCAACTATCTCCTTTAGAAAAGGCCTTGCCACAGATTTTAAACTGATTGAATCACCTAAAGTATTAACAATTTCAAATATTCGTAAACCCAACTTATACTTTCCACTCTCTTCATCCTGAGCTGCAAAGCCTCTATAAATCAAAGTGTTTAAGAGCCTATGTACAGTGCTAATATTTAAAGCAGCCATCTCACTTATCTCACTTAAGGCAATAGGATCCTTTGCCTCTACTAATATCTCCAAAATATTTAAAGCCCTATCTACTGATTGAACAACCTTCTTAGCCATTAACTTCCCCCCACTATTTAATTATCCTTTGTATAGAAAAATACCAAGTGCTCTCACACCTGGCATCTAGCTTTATTAATTAACTTAAGACTATAGTTTATATTTAAATTGATCTTAAAATTTAGGTACTGGTGGTGTCTGTAATTTATGAGCACTCTTAGTTGATAAAGAATCAACAACCTCTTTTACATTAAAAGGAGCTTCACCTGTTAGGATATACTTATCTAATTCTTCATAAGTTACTCCCATTTCATCTTCATCGGTCTGACCTGACCATAGACCTGCCGAAGGCGCTTTTTCAATTATCTCTTTTGGTATATCTAATAACCTAGCTACTTCTCTTACCTCCAACTTAACCAAATTACCAAGAGGAGTTATATCAATTCCACCATCTCCATACTTAGTAAAGTAACCAACCTTCAACTCACTTCTATTATCAGTTCCTACTACTAATGAATTTCTTTGACCAGCAAAGTAATACAAAGTAGTCATTCTTAATCTAGGTTTAATATTGGCTAAATTAAGGTTTTCCTCTACCTCTTTACCTTCTCCAATTAACTCAACCATCTGATCAAAGGTCTTACTTAAATCCATCACCTTATAATCTATATTAAATTTATCTGATAATAATTTAGCATCATTTTTATCCTCAGGATTACTATAACAGGGCATAATCAAACCTAAAGTACTATCAGGAAATGCCCTCTTACATAAAACAGCTGTAACTGCTGAATCGATTCCACCACTTAATCCAAGAACCACCCCTTTGCAACCTGCATCATTTACCTTCTTCTTTATCCAATCTACAAGTTTATCAATGATTTGATTATAATCTTTATCTAATTTCTCTAACATATTCTCCTCCAAAGCATAAAATTTTTATAGCTACTTGATTACCATCATTATAACATAATTTATCCAATATTTAAAATCAATCAAATAAAAGGACTTGTAGCCCAATCAATTAATGATATTGTTGGTATCGAATTATCTTCTTCTAGATCATAATTAAAATCAAAACTATTATGTAAATCAATTCTAATCTCTTCTTTATCTTCATAAAGAAAGTTAATTTCTTTATCTTCGTTCTTAAAAGTCTTAAATTTAGACTTATCTATCTCCAGGGCCAACTCTTCATCATTCTCTGCATCTGGGACATAAAGTTTATACTCGACCATCACTAACATTAAAGAGTCTTTTAGATCAATTGCCTTCAATAAAGGAATCGGCTTAGAAACACCATAGGGGTAGCCTAACCTTCTCAACTTAGGTATAATACAATCTACTAATACACCATAACCATCGCCTAAGACCAATGAGTTTAACATCTCTGCTACTTCATTAAATTCTATCTCTTGCCCATAATCATTATCATCAGTATTATAGAATTTACTCATTATTAAACCCCCTTTTGTTATTAGAATATCACAAAAAGGGGTTTTTCATTATTCTTATTTAGTATTTTTTATTATTATCTCTCCTCTTGAAAGCCGCTTCTTTGTAGTATTTTAACCACAGGAATAGTTACCAATATACCTAAGACAGCTTCAGGAATTCCATGAGTAACCACAATTCCTAAAGCAGCTCCTGCCGGTAAAAGGCCTCTAATAACTGCTAGTATCAAAACACCTAATGTATTTGTAAAGGTTCCAACTACAGCAGATACTGTTGCACCTACAAACTTATTCTCAAATAACCTATAACTATAAGCTGCAAAAATTCCGATAAATATTCTAGGTACTATAGCAACTATCGGATCAGCTACTAACGGTGATGAGGCTCGTAAAAAACTAAAGATACCAAATACAAGCCCTATAAATCCACCAACCATTGGCCCTTCTATAACTCCACCTATAATAGCTGGAATATGCATAATCGTAGCCGCACCTGCTGGCGTTGGCACAGGAATAATCCCTAGTGGAGTTGAGCCTAATAACAAAGATACTGCACTTAATAGTCCAATCACCGTTATCTGTCTAATACTTAGATTAAATTTCATCTTTATATCATCCTCTCAAAATTTTCTGGTGTAAAGTGAAGCTGAATAGTAATTAAGTACCACTAGTAATGGGTAATGAGTGAAGAGTAATGAGTAAAGTCAAAATCTCAAAACCTCTTATAAGTCTTAGGAAACAAAGGGGTTTGTGTTTTCTTAAGGTTTTACCCATTACTCATTACTGATTACTCATCACTAGTAATAAAGCTCCGCTTTATTACTATTAACTAACAACTCGATTATTCTCATCCAACATAACTACTTTCGGATTCAAACTCCTTGCTTCCTTATCATCTACTAAGCCATAGGAGATAATTATTATTGTATCTCCAACTTCTGCTTTTCTTGCTGCTGCTCCATTAAGGCAGATAACTCCAGAACCCCTTTCACCAGGGATTACGTAAGTTTCAATTCTTTCTCCATTATTATTATTGACTATCTGCACCTTTTCATTAGCAAAGATATCTGCTTCTTCCATTAGATCTTCATCAATTGTAATACTTCCTTCATAGTTAAGGTTTGCCTCTGTTACTCTAGCCTTATGAAGCTTTGATTTATGCATTATCCTAAACACTGTTACACCTCCAAGATCAAATTATCTATTAACCTAGTTTCACCAATATAAACTGCCAGCGCTATTAACGTTGGCCCTTCTAGGTTTGAAACCTTCTTTAAATTTAATTGATTGACTATATCTATATAATCAATCTCAGCCAAATCTTCTTTCTCAATCATATTTCTCATTTCTTCCTTTATAATGTTGGCCCTTCTCTGGCCATCTCCAATAAGATCTTGAGCCAACTCCAAAGACCTACTCAATACTAAAGCGGCTTTCCTCTCTTCTTTACTTAAGTATTTATTCCTCGAGCTTAAAGCTAACCCATCTTCTTCTCTAACAATAGGCATACCCACTATCTGGATATCAAAATTTAAATCCTCAACCATCCTCTTGATAACTGCCAACTGCTGAGCATCCTTTTGGCCAAAGTAAGCTCTATGGGGATTAACTATATTAAAGAGCTTAGTCACTATTGTACAGACCCCATCAAAATGACCTGGCCTTGATGCTCCACAAAGCCCATCAACTAACCCTTCAACCCTAACTGTCGTTGCAGACTGCTTGGAGTAAATCTGATCTACTTCTGGTATAAAGACTAGATCAACACCTACCTTCTTGGCCAACTCTAGATCTCTATCTAAATCACG
Source organism: Halonatronum saccharophilum DSM 13868 (assembly GCF_000517025.1). Classification (GTDB taxonomy): domain Bacteria; phylum Bacillota; class Halanaerobiia; order Halobacteroidales; family Halobacteroidaceae; genus Halonatronum; species Halonatronum saccharophilum. The sequence continues at coordinate 248,633 of NZ_KI912095.1, read as the reverse complement.
AGGGTAATCCTCATAATCCTCGCCTTCTCCAAACTGGGTTGGATTAACGAAGATACTCAAGACCAAGATATCATTATCCTCTATCCCCTCTTCCAATAAAGAGAGGTGACCTTGATGTAGATAACCCATAGTTGGAACAAAACCTATTCGTTGGCCCTGGTTCCTTTTCTCTAATATAAATTCTCTAACCTCTTCTATCCTCTTTGCTACCTTCAATTTCATTCACCCCTTTAGCTTTATACTAGTGTCAGTGTCTGTGTCACATTTAAAAAATAAAAAGCAAAAAGTTCAAGGTCTTTTTTGGAATCACTAATCAACACTAATAGGCACTAATATAGTTCAAAATCTATTTAATTTATTATTAAAATCTAGTGATAAGGTTGAAGTTGACTATATTATAATATAATTTAGGTATTTTAGTTTGAAAAAGTATTAATATAAGTTTTTTAATCTTTTATTCGTGAATATTTATGTTCATTAGTGATGAAAACTACTCTTAAAGGAAACTTTCTTCCTCATTAGGAAAATTGCCTTGCTCCACATCTTCTCTATACCGCTTAAAAGCATCTAACATCTCTTCATTCAAATTAGCATATCTTCTAACAAAACGAGGTTTAAAATCATTGCTAACACCTAAAAGATCTTGGTTAACAAGGACCTGACCATCACAGCCTTTTCCGGCACCAATTCCAATAACAGGAATAGATAAACTCTGGCTTACCTTCTTAGCCAAAGGAGCAGGAATACACTCTAAGACCAAGGAGAAGACTCCTGCTTCTTCTAATATCTTAGCATCCTCTAAGAGTGTCTTAGCAGCTTCCTCCTCTTTTGCCTGTACCTTGAAGCCGCCAAAGTGCTTAACTGATTGGGGGGTTAGACCTAGATGGCCCATTACAGGTATCCCTGCCTTGATAATTGCTCTTACCTCGTCAATTATCTCTCTACCACCTTCTAACTTAACACCCTCTGCACCTCCTAATTGGACCAAACGGGCTGCACCTTTAACTGTCTCCTTTATATCTCCCATCTTATAAGAAGCAAAGGGCATATCTGCTACTAAGAAAGCCTTTTTTAACCCACGAGCTACCGCCTTAGTATGGTGTAATATATCATCCAAAGTAACCTTTAGAGTGTTTTCATAGCCCAACAAGACCATACCTAAGGAATCTCCTACTAAGGCTATATCTATCTCTGCCTGGTCTATTAACTTAGCCGTTGGATAGTCATAAGCCGTTAACATACTAATCTTCTTCCCAGCCTCTTTCTTGTTTGCCAACGTACTTACACTTACCTTTTTCATCTTTACACCTTCCTTAATATCTCTTTTAGTGACTCAACATCTTTTTTTGCAAGACTACCTTTTCTTGAAGCCAAATTACCTGTATAAGAGGCCAACCTCTTATATAATTCTATTTCATCATCATCTAATATATCCCCCAAAGCCTCTAAATGACCTTTGATCGTCATAAAATCACCACGAGCAATTGGCCCGGTCAAGGCTTCCTGGGTTCCTAAGGATCTTATATTCTCTAAACTTCCTTCAGAGAGGTTTAATATCCCCTCTAAGACCTCCTCCTCATCAATACCAAGACTCTTATTGATCTTCATAGCCATATCAATTATTGCCACAAGATAATTAGAGGCGATAACTGCAGATGCATGATAGGCAGCCTTATCACTACTCTCTATCACCTTATAATCTGCTCCTAAAGCTTTCATAATCTCTCTTCCTTTAGTTAAACCTAAATCATTACCCTCTAAGGTAAAGAAGGCTTTAGGTAAATCTTTAATCCCACTTCTCACATAAGCTACTGCCTGTAAAGGATGAAGAGATAACCTCCCACAAGGAAGATCCTCATCACATAATACCTTTGAGGATAAAGAACCACTTAAATGAATTAAAGTAGAACTTTTTTTAATCTGATCTACAGTCAATAGTTCTTTGCTAACTACTTCAATGATATCATCAGGCGTAGCAATAATTATTAGATCTGCTTCTTCTATAAATTTATCATATCCAACAGAAGCTATCCCCCCTCCTAGCAAATCCACACCCTCTTTAGCCGAAGTTAGGGTCTTACTTATAAACCCTAAGATATTATAACCTCTATCCTTTAATAAGTAACCGATACTTTTGCCAACCTTACCAGCACCAATAATCACTACCTTATCCAATTACATACCCACCTTTTAACAGATTTTAAATAGAAAAAACCTCTCTAACCCAAAGGTTTAGAGAGGTTTTTTGACAATAGTATATAGAGATAGCTAGTCATAGCTATCCTAAGTTCAAAATCACCGTCTCAGTCCCTTCGGGATCCAAGCGAATATTTAAGTTCATCTTTATTATACTAATTTATTATCTATAACGCAAGTTTTTATGGTAAAGCCAGTAAAGACAAAAATCAACCCCTTACTAAATTTGAATATAACTCTATATACTCTTTAGCTGAATTCTCCCAACTGAAATCATAGCCTATGATTTTTTTGACCAATAATTCCCATTTTTTCTTCTTAGTATATAACTTAATTGCCCTATTTATTTCATCTAACATCTCTTTAGAATCATAGTTAATGAAAGTAAATCCATTTCCTTCACCTGTTTTAGGGTCATATGCTTTGATAGTGTCTTTTAACCCTCCTGTCTCTCTAACGATTGGTACTGTGCCATACCTTAAGCTAATAAGTTGTCCCAATCCACATGGCTCAAACTGTGAAGGCATCAAAAACATATCGCTACTTGCATAAATTTTCTGGGCCAAATCACCATCATACTTCATATTAGCTGCAACCTTATTTGGGTATTTCTCTTCAAGACCCTTAAAGAATTTCTCATATTCGTTGGCACCAGTTCCCAAGACTACAAGTTGTATATCTTTACTCAACAATTGATCTGCTATAGATTCTATTAAATCTATTCCTTTCTGCTTTACTAACCTTGAAACTAAGCCAATAAGTGGAATATCTCTTCTCTGAGGAAGGTTCATCTCTTTTTGTAATTTATTTTTATTTTTATATTTTCCTGATAAATCCTCTTTATTATAATTAAAATAAATTCTCTTATCTTTGCTAGGATTATTCTCTTCATAATCTAAACCATTAAGAACACCATATACATCATCCCCATTCATCCTAATGGCATAATCTAAACCTTCACCATATTCTGAAGTTTTAATCTCTTGAGCATATCTTTTACTTACAGTTGTAATTAAATCAGAGTTCATTATTCCCATCTTCATATAATTAACTAAACAATTATGCCTAATTACTCCTAGATCCCAATATTTAAAATCAATTCCTAAAGTATCTGCGATAACCTCTTTAGAAAAAGTACCTTGATAACGCAAGTTATGTATTGTAAAAACCGTCTTAATATCCTCATAAAATTCATATTTTTTATAATTATCTTCTAACATAATACTTAAGGGTCCTGTTTGCCAATCATTACAGTGAATAATATCTGGCTTAAAATCAAGTTTAGGCAACATCTCTAAAACAGCCCGACAAAAATAAGCAAACTGTACATCCCTATCATAATTTTCATACATATTATCACGATCGAAATAGCTTTTATTATCTATGAAATAGTTTATTATACCATCTTTTTCTAACTTTTTAACGCCAACATAATTATCTCTCCAAGCTACATTGGTTCTAAAATGTAATACATCTTCTAAACTCTTTCTATACTTCTCATCAATTAATCCATATTGAGGCATAACAACTCTAATATCATGGCCTAAACCTCCAATTGCCTTAGGCAAAGAAGCAGCCACATCTGCCAGACCACCAGTCTTAGCAAAGGGTGAAACCTCAGAAGATACAAATAATATTTTCATCTTTTTAGACATTTAAAAACCTCCTAAATTTGCTAGGGTTATAATTCAAACCTTTCTACTAAGTTCTCTAAAACCTCTTTTCGAAAAGATTTTTAGTAGAGCTATAGATATCTATAGCTCTACTATTATTTATCTTATATAACTATTTTGCGTTAATTGTAGTACCGCTAGATATATTTTTAGAATTAAAATCGGATTTCTTCACATAAGAAGCAATCCTACAATTACGACCAATTATAGTATGGGAAGGTATGTTGGCCCCTTTAGAAATTATGTTCAAACCGTTTTGTAATATATTTGGACGTTCAAAGTTATTAGTAAAGTCATCCCCATAACCAATGTGACAATGATTGCCTATCTCTACCCTTTTATCGATTATACTCTTTTCAATGATTGAATTTTTCTCTATTATTGTATCATTAAATATTATAGAATCTTTAATAAGAACTCCCTCTTCAATTACTACCCCTGGTGAAATAATTGAATTTTCTACTCGACCATTTATAATCGAACCATTGGAGACCAAACTCTTAATTGCAATACCATTATAACCAAACTTAGCTGGTGGCTGCTCTTCACTTCTTGTATGTATCTTCCAATTTTTATCATAAAGATTCATTTTGGGTACAATATTAGTCAATTCTAAGTTAGTCCTCCAATATGACTCTAATGTTCCTACATCTCTCCAATACCCACCATATTCATAAACATAAGCATTATTTTGTTCAATAATATCTGGCACTATATCATGACCAAAATCATGTTTGTCAGAATCACAGATTCTTTCTAAGCAATCAACTAAGACGTCAGTTGAAAAGACATAAACCCCCATAGAAGCTAAGTTGCTTGATGGATCTTCTGGCTTTTCTACAAAATCTTCTATCTTCATGTCTTCATCAGGGTTTAAAATTCCAAATCTATGAGCTTCTTCTATTGGAACCTGTTGTGCTGCTATAGTCAAATCTGCTCCCTTTTCTTTATGATAAGATATCATTTCATCATAATTCATCTTATAGATATGGTCTCCAGAAAGTATAATCACATATTTAGGGTTCTGACTTTTGATAAAGTTTATATTTCTATAAACTGCATGAGCAGTCCCTTCATACCAACCCCCTTCTCTTCCTGTATAGGGTTGCAGTACTGTAACTCCTCCTAACCTCCGATCTAAATCCCACGGTTTTCCAATTCCAATATGACTATTTAACGACATTGGTAAATATTGTGTTAGAATTGCTACATTATAAATCGATGAATTAATACAGTTACTTAAAGTAAAATCAATTATTCTATACTTACCTCCAAAAGGAACACTAGGTTTTGCCCTATGCTCAGATAATAAATCTAACCTTGTTCCCCTTCCTCCTGCTAAAATCACTGCTAAAGTTTTCATTATTTAGCCCTCCTCTAAACTTATAAACTTATTTTTCAAACAATCAAACTTACTTATGTTATAGATTTAAGTAATAAAAAGTTATTGCTTTATAACTTTTTATTTATATTTAAAAAAACCTACATTTCTATAAATACACTAAATGTTATATCACTAACGTTTGTTATTAAAGAATAACAAACAATTTTAAAGTTAATATTTCAACTAATCTAAAGTATTAGATGTTTTAGATTAGATCACTAATAATATTATAAAATATAAAATATGTTATTTTTTTCATATTTAGCATAAAAAAATAACTGCTCTCATTTTACCTATATAAGACATTGGATTCAACACCTCCTTTATTTTTCTAAATTTAGCCCAATTAAACATTGATAAGTATAAACTTACTATTGAATAATCAATAAGTTTTACTAAACCTATTTACTTCAAAAACTCTTTGAAATAATTATTATTTCAAAGAGTTTTTGAAGCCTTTTTTATAATAGGTATTCTATGTAATCGAGACTATATAATTCCAATAATATTATAACTTTAATATTGATGTTTGTCAAATAAGTTGTAGTATTTAAATTTACGATTTTAGCATCACTTTTTAAGTAAAAGAAAAAATAATCAAAAATGCAGTAACTATAATAAGTTAGGCATTGTTCTTTAAATTACCGTAAATAATTCAGGATAAGTTATCTCCTAATAAATTAAGGTTTGAATTGAATGGGCTAGACTTGTTACTTCAGCCCCTTTATTACCATCTTTAAGAATAAATATTTTATCCTCATCAGACTCATTCATTACTACTACAGCAATAGATTCATCAGTATTCTCAAAAGCTGTTACCAGTAATCCTTCAACTTCAGACTTCCACTCAACCCTTTTTGCCCCTGGAAGAATATATTTACTAAAGTGACCCATATAGTAATAAGGAGTATTATAGTATAGAATATCCTTATCTCTATCAGCCATAATAGGAGCATCACATAAATTTCCTACGTGATTTGGTCCACCTTCTTCATTTAAATACATATTCCAATCACACCAAGCTACTGTCCAGTGATTTAAATCGGCTATAATATGCCTACCATACTTCTCACCAGTCCACCATTCACCAATTAGGTTATCTCCCTCTATACCATAATAAGGATTACACCCTTCGGTAAAGACTAAATTTGTATTATAAGTTTCATGGGTATAGTCTAGAACATCATTATTTACTTCCGATTTACTATCTTCAGATCCATACCAATGAAAGCCTACCCCCCAAACCCATTTAGCAGCCTCAGGATCAGACATAATAGTATCTACTCTAGGTTTCATAATATCTTTATTATGATCCCAAACCATAATCTTGACATCATCTAGACCTTCTTCCTTTAATGTAGGGCCAAGAACCTTAACAAAGTCTCTCTCTTGCTCATCAGTATAGATACAATTGTCCCAAGGGGTTGTAGCCATTGGCTCATTTTGAATAGTTAGACCCCAGATATCTATACCTTCTTTCTTATACTCTTTAATATATCTAGCAAAGTATTTGGCCCACACTTCTTTATATTCATCCTTTAAGCTTCCACCATTATTCATCCTCTCATTGGTCTTCATCCAAGCTGGAGGACTCCATGGGGAAGAAAATAACTTAAAATCTTCTCCTTTAGTCTTAAGAGCATCTTTAATCAACGGAACCAAAGATTGCTTATCTCTTTCAATTGTAAAGTCTTTTAACTCTACATCTCCAGGAGTCTCAGTATAAGCATAATTGCCTAATGAAAAGTCACAGCTATTGATATGAGTTCGACAGAAAGTATAATTAATACCCTTCTCTGGATGAAAATAAGCATCTATTGCTTCTTGCCTCTTTTTAGGACTTAACTGATCTAAAGTAGATGAAGCAGCTTCAGTAAACGATCCACCAAAACCAATTATCTCTTGAAATTTTTTCCCCTTATCAACCTCTATAACAGGGAAATTACTGTGCACATCTTCCTTCAAAGCCAAGGGTTTCTTCTCTGTTAACTTGTCATCTGTACCTTTGGCAGTTTGAATAACTCTTATCTTATCTGACTTCATATTTTAAAGCCCCCCTTTTTTAAACTATTATCAATTTAAATTGTTTAAATATTAAGCTCTTATTATAAAAATAGGTTGCCAAATAGTTAAAAGTATTTCACAACCTATTTTCATTAGTAAAATTACTCTAAAACTATATCTATTCTGCTCATCTCACCTTTTCTAATCTTCTCAGCAAGATGACCTCTAACTTCTGAGTCCTCCACTACAAGCTTTTCACCATCTTTAGTAAATAGTTTGTAATTTTGAATTTCTACCTTATCCTCACCAAATGTGTTAGCTCGATTAGGATTGTGATATTGTACTACAGTCTCACCTAAAAAGCGATAAGTGAAACTATTAGCTGGAACTTCAACTTCTTTACTTTGAGTCTCACTAACTTGAATTTCTACAGTTTTGGCTTCAGTAGTAAATAAGTTACTAGATAATGCTGGTTCTGGTTTATAAACTATATCTCCACCTTTTACAGTAAATGGATTAGTACCAAAGCACATAAGCGACCACATATTGATATATTCAGCAGTAGCTCCACTTAGACGAGCAATATATCCCCGACCATGATTCTTCTTATCACCATTAAGTGTACTTAGGATGAAGGAACTATTCTCTAATATACTACGGCCATAGACTTCAGGATCTTGGAAAGGAACTAAAGCAGTATCAATAGCTTGATAATATTCATCATATAATCCAGCTTTCAATAATTCTAGCAAGTATTTATACTCCATATGCATCCAAATAGAACCATTCTCTAACCATCCTGGACTGAATGCTCTAGCTCGACCAATTTCATAGCTTTCATCACTTAAGTCACCATTAACTCGGTACATACCTAACGGCTGATCATATAAATCACTATTATGAACACTTTGGTGTAATTTGCGTGCTTCTTCTTTATCTTTTAAGACCTTCATAGCCCTTACCTGCCCTTCCAAGAATGCAGGTAATCTATTCTGTTTGAATTTCTTGACCTTTACATGGGCCAACCCTTTAGAAGAAGTCTCACCAGTCTTTTCATACTCTAGTGCATCATAGGAGAAGTACATTGTAAATAACCCTGTGTCCTCTTCCTTAGCAGCCTCAATTCCGTAATTTAATTTATCTAAAGCTTTATTAAGAAACTCTTTAAGAGTCTTTATAGAAATTTCTTCTTCTGTTCCAGCAAAGCCCATAAATACTTCTTCACGATAATCTTCCCTTAAAGAAGTAGCATCTTGCCAGTATTTGAAATTATCTTTATCTTCATTCCAAGCATCTAAGGCCTCTACAATACCTTGATAAAAACTATAAAGCTCTTTAGGTAATTTAATAGAATCATCACTATCTTCCAAAGAATCATTTAAGAACTCTATAATTCTCTTTGTTTCAATGTTTTCTGCTATAGCAGAACCAAAGAGTCCAGGTAGACCATTAAGGGCATCATACCAACCAGGCTTATTAGCTTCCATCTCAATTCCCATACCATATGGGTCTAAAGCAGAGACTTTATTAACTGCTAAAGCAAGTAATTTTACAATCAGATTAGTATAGTAAACCTCACCTCTCCCTTTGTCAGTCCTTACAGAATAAGGAAGATATCCTCTATTAGCAATTAACTTTTCTTTCTCTTCATCCTCATGAAGAGATTCATATTGTCTTGGCCCATTATCCGTTAATACATACTTTTGGCTTCTTGGCAAAACTTTAGTAAAGTTATCATAGAAAGTATAGCTGTTATCAAATAATAAATCTTTTAGCTTTTCAGGATAAACAGCCAAATAATTTTCCACTAAATCTAAGGTATAAGTCCAATGGTCAATCCAATATCCTTCACCATACTTAGCCACTGTCCAAGAATGGGCATTATCAATAACTAAATCAATAAAATCTTCTGTTTCTAAGTTAATATCTATATCAAGATTATCAATAAATACAGCAATTTCTCCTGGAGTAAAAGGTTTTTCTAGCCTTTTGGCTAACTCTTCTTTACCTTCATCAGAAACTTCAGCTAATACCACATCTCTTGCTTGTGTTGTTGGAATATAGAATTTACTTCCTTCAATCACTAATGGATTATAACCGTCAGCCTGGATTAGATCAGCAAAGACCTTAATATTATCTTCTTTAACCTTAGGATTAAAGAAGTTATCAGAACGGCGATTTTGATTTACATCTCTAAAGTTACCATTACCCTGTGAATAGTAAGTTGGCTCTAATAGAAAATCATTATAATCACGCTCTAAATCACCATGTTTACGAGAGAAGATATGATAAGTCTTTTCTTTCCCTTCACTTCCTAGGCTGATAGGAAATCCTCCTCTAAGCAAATTGTCCATAAATGTTTGACGAGTATATGCATCAAGAGTCTCTTCATTACTTACAGTAAATATATGATCTGCATAATAGTTGTGTATGCTTTCAGTCTGAATCTCTTTTTCACCTAGATAACCATCCGCTAGAACTCTATCCTTAACTTCAACAAGTCTATCTTGATCAGCAAGGTGACCAAAGACTGAATTGATTTCTAACTCCTCTTCTGAAGATAATAGACCTTTTGTAGCAGCCATTGCACTTGGAAAACGATTCTCTAAAATCTGTTCACCTTTGAAATCTACCAACTCTTCTCTCATAAATCCTAATGGATCCTCTAAACTGGTCATTTCGCCAAAGACAACCTCTGGATCTACAATAGGGGCCAACAACTCGTTGCCCTCCCTACTCCCTTTAAAGGAGATATAGAAGTTTCCAGCATCCATCTGCTTAACTTCTGCTTCATCCTTAGCAGAGGCACGCAACCTATAAAAAGGTGTCCTATCTTCAAAAGCATAAACTTTAGCCCAAGCAGAAACAGTCTGACTAACTTCTTTTAAAGCCCCATTTACTATACCATAAGGGACCAGTATAGGCATACCATCTAAGACTTCAACTTCTTGCTCTTTGTCAGAAATATTCTTTACTTTTACTCTCCTAACCAAAGCACCAAAATCCTCATTAGGCATAATAAAGTAATTTACTTTAACCTTTATGCCTAAATTTAAATTCTCCTCCTCAATAGTTAATGCATGAGGAGCAATTGTCATTTTAGTTGAAACACCCTCACTCAACTTTCTAAATGGTTCATAAACAGTCTCTTCTGAGCCTCTTCTTAGCTTAATAAAAGTTCTAAAACCTTTAGTTGGAACATTTTGATAAGATTTATTAGCCGGATAAAATTCCATAATCGGATTATCCTTATCCTTAGATCCAAAGCTAGCGATTCCTTGGCCGCGATTAACATAAAAAGCCCAGATAGGAATTCCTAATTTACCAGCGATTCCAGGTAAGAAACTTGCAAAAGTACGTTTGTTTTGGTAATTATCTATTATAAAATGACCTTTTTTGTTTAATGAAAACTCTTGACTCATCTGAACTACCTCCTTATATAGGGCAGAGAAATTTCTATTCAATACCCTTGGTTTTGTATAAAGTTATTATATTTTCGTAGATTCATTAATGATTTAATTACTGTATTGAATAGCGCCTGCTTATTTCCATAGATTCTGAGTCAATTCTACTAATTGACTCCTTTGATCTTCATTCAAATCCTTTTCAGGTGAATTATCTAAGTTAGTATCCCTGTTTTCAACAATTAATACCATAGCATCTTCACTGAGAGTATGTGTATGCCAGACCGACCGTTTTACATTATATAACTTAAAAGGCTCCATATCTTCTCCGTGAATATCAGCTATATCCTCTTCACCTTCTCCAATAAATAAGATACATTGTCCTTTCAAGAGAACAAATACCTCATCAGTTTGGTCATGTTTTTGCATTTTATCTATCTTTTCTGGAAGGAGTTCATCACAATAATTTAAAACTGCAACTCTCCATTGATCATAATCAACCACAGGCTTATACCCTTCACTCGTATACTCCTTTACTTCTAGTAAATCTTTACTGATTGTCACAGGTTAACTACCTCCCTCTTCTACTAACCTAAAGTTATCATCTAAGCCTCTCTGATAATTTCTATATTAGCCAAGAGTCACTTCTATCTCAGTAGACCCTTCCCTTGATAATTCCTTTATCAAACTCTTATCAACTATTGCAAAGTTATCTTTATTCACAAAATCAATTTTTCTTCCATTTATTTCAATATATTCAATTGAATACTCTCCATATTCAAGATAATTTTCATTTTTATAGGTTAGATTCAATTCCTGATTAGCAAATATAGTAGCTATGGTAGCGCTCCCGAATTCATCAAATTGCTCTTTCAATAATTTAGGGTCTACTACCAAATTACCTAACTCTCCTCTAACTCCATAGACTTGAGTCACCATTGTTAATAGTAACCAACTGGCTGATCCAGTCAAATAATGATATAACCCTCGACCACGTTCGTTAATATATTCGGGAATTCCTGGATAAATTCTACTTGTTTTAAAATCTTTACAGTGTTCATAAATTGAACTTAAAACTTCATACCCTTCTTTAGCAAAACCACGTTGATAAAGAGCATTACCATACATTACAGCCATATGACTGAACATTGCGCCATTCTCCTTGTGGCCATAAGCAAAACCAAATAACCTTCCTAAATTGGTTTTAATCTCTTTAAAGTTAGTATTTAATCGATAGCCACCTACACTATTATCTTTCAAATAATGATCAGCTGAAGCTACAATCTTTTCTATCTGCTCTTCTGTAGCTACCCCTCCCATAATAGGGAATACTTGACCAGTTAAAGTCATCCTAGTACCCGTTGGATGATCTCCTTCTAACTTTTTCCCGTCATTATCATAATAGCCATTATACCACTCAAAACCTTCCGTATTCTCTACCCACTCATTCTGGTGAAGATGGTTAATAATCCAACTTCCTTTTCTCTCTAAATCAGCAGCAACCTCTTCAATTGAAAGTGATATCTTATCTCCTGAAACTCTTCTTTCACAACTACTAAAGTATTGATCAAGCAATTTATGCTTAGCTTCAACAGAATTATAATCTAGCTGACCATTTAAGGTATCAAATAATACTCCTATCTCTTTGGCAATTTCTACCTTATCAATATCCTTCTTCGCTGCTAAATCACGTAATAATTTAGCCATCTCTAATAAATTACTAGCATATAAAGCTGTAAAAGCTACACTCTCACCCTTCTCATCAGCCATATCAAGACCATCATTCCAATCAGCACCTTCTAACAGCATATTATTATTTTCTCCTACATTAAAGAATAGGGTCAAATGTTGTACTAAGATATGCTCTATAACATTTCCTTGATAAATATCTCCATTACCATCTAATAATTTATTCCCTTCTTCATCAGTCCAGTCTCTATCTATCTTATTAGAGCGATGAGCTTGAGCATCCTTGAAATAACTCTGATCTTCTAATAAGAAATCTAAATCTCCACTCTGGTCTATATATAATTTAGTAGTTAAGAAAGGCCAAGAACCATGATCCATCCATACCCTACTAATATTATTTCTATCTGCTATAAACTCTCCTGGTTTAGAACCTATAATAGTTGCATTACTACCATCTATCCTTATCCCGGCGAAATTATTTAATAATAAATCTCTAACTCTATCCGATTCCATTAATAATAAAGCTAAACAATCTTGCCATAGATCTCTCCATCCTCTTCCCCCACGTCCATAATCGTGACTAGGTAAGAAAGAACAGCCATAAATTCTTCTTAAGATAGGTTGAATAGTAACCCACTTCATCCATTGATCGAAGTTTTTATCACCCGAATTAAACTGTACTGTATTAATCTTTTCTTGCCAAAACTCTTTGTTCTTTTCTAGATATTTATCAAAGAAATCTTGGGTACAATATTTTTGAGCTACAGATTTCAAAGAGCTTCCATACTCATCAATTACTATTGCAATAACATATGATTTTTCTTCTCCAGGGTCTAAAGTAATATCCTCAAATCTTAGAGCACCTATAGCTTCGAAACCTTCTAACTTCTCTCCTGAATTATTATAGTCCTTGGAATTTTTAACAATGGCTTCTGGCCACTCTAAATTTCCTCCTTCTCCTATAAAATCTTCTAGTATAGGAAAGAACCCAATTGGTTTGTTGCCTTTATCATCTGCACCTACAACACCGTAGGAAACATTATTCTCTTTATGCCCTCTTTCATCAAATGATAGTGTAGGATTAACAACAACACCATTGTCTATTGTTTCTATTTGGTGCAATAAAGAAGTCACATGGCGATGATCACGTAAATTATCAGCTGAACGAGCATATAAAGGCATAGCTGCTGTTGGAGTCAACTTTTTGGCGTTGGCCCCTGTATTAACAATTTTAACCTTCATTAGCTCTACAGTTTCGTCATTAGCTGGTACAAAACTAGTTACCTCTGATTTTAAACCTAATCTCTTATTTTCTCTACTAACTTTATGCCATAACATTCCAGCCTCTAGATTTACATCTTCACTCTTATCTTCATTAAACTGTAATGACATCTGTTTAGAAGAATTACCTGCTACCGACCAAGGCTCTTCTCCATCTACTAACACCCAAAAGTTCCTAGCCGATTTTGTATTATGCAGATCTTCAAGAGATACTGGCATCATAGCAAAGGTATTCTGTCCAGTCTTAATATCACCATGCAATGAAGGTGTAATGGCTGACATCATTCCTGCTTCATTAGCTAATGGAAAGTATAGATAGCTACTATTATTAGCACCCTCTAATTTAAACTCACCATTCTCACCGATAAACTCCCACCCTTTAGATCCTTTATTTTTCATACTTTATTCCTCCCTTTGAAATTTATAATAGGGTACTTTTTAATTACCAAGGTAATGAATAATTATCTAAATTATTTTCATAATTAGCTAAAAACGATATAATTTTAAAGACTAAAGTTCCCTATTAAATTGTATAAATTGAATGTACATAATTCCTTGATAAGCATATTAAAAGGTGCTACAGTATAATTAGTAAAAATGCTTATCATTTTTTATTAGCCACTTTTAAATTTAATTTAACATACTAATAAAACTAATGTTTTTAACTTTAATATTTATAATGAAAATAGTTACTAGCCCTTTGTAGCTCCTTCAAGCATTCCAGCCATAAACTTTTTAGATCCTATAACAAATACTACTATGATAGGTACAACAGCTATTGAAGCTCCTACCATTGTAGCTCCATAATCGACTCCAGCACTATCTGCTAATCTTGTTAATGCTACTGGTAAAGTCCACATCTCTTCACTTTGAAGGATTAATAAAGGACCCATTAAGGCATTCCAAGATCCTAAGAAGGTCAGGATACCTAACGCACTTAATCCTGTTTTACTAATTGGGAGAATAATCCTACAGAAAATTTCAAATTCTCCACACCCATCTATCCTTGCTGCATCAATAATATCACCAGGTATAGATTCCATAAATTGTCTCATTAGGAATATTCCAAAAGCATTAGCTATACCCGGAATGATGAATGGGTAGAAGGTATCCATCCAACCAAAATAATTCATCATAATAAACCAAGGTATAATAGATAGCAATCCTGGAATCATCATTGTTGCTAACATAGCGAAAAATAATTTGTCCTTCCATTTAAAATCATACTTGGCAAATCCATATCCGCCTAGCGCACAAAAGAACATAGTAAATGCCGTACCTATAGTGGCAACAAATATACTGTTAAATAGATTCCTAAAAATCGGTACTGAATCTCTTAAAATCTGCAAGTTATTAATGAAGTGATCTCCAAACCATAAGGTCTGAGTAGAAGAAAAAATCTCTGCTCTACTTCGAGTTGCTAGGACAAACATATAGAAAAAAGGAAAAAAAGTAATTAAAACCCCTAAGAATAAAACAATATATAATAATGATTTCTTTATACTACCTCTAATAGAATTTTTCAATTTACACCTCCACCTTTCTATAGATCATTTTCCTTGTGGAATATTTTTCTACTTGCTAAACTTAAAATAACAATAAATATAGCTAAAATATATGCCATAGCACTTCCCTCACCAAACTGTCTCCAATGAAAACCAGTTCTAAACAAGTACATTGCAGTAGTCATACCAGCACGACCAGCTCCTCCATCTCCACCGACTAAAATAAATGGTTCTTCAAATAACTGCAAGTTACCTATTATAGACATAGTTACTCCAAAGAATATCATAGGTCTCAATAATGGAAGAGTAACATTAGTGAAAACTTGTCTTTTATTTGCTCCATCAATTTCAGCAGCTTCATATAAAGAATTTGGTATATTCTGTAGCCCAGCAAAGTATATTAACATATTCCAACCGGTAAACCTCCAGGTAACCAATCCAGCAATGGAAAATCTAATCCACCTAGCCTCTGCTAGCCACCTCACCGGAAGATCTAACCCCACACTATCAAATAAAAATGCAAAAGGTGGTAATGTTTCTAACTGAATTAAAATAGCATTTAAAAGACCTGATCTATGGCCTAATATAACATCAAATACAAGAGCAATAGCTACCGCCGATGTTATATAAGGTAAAAAATAAGATCCTCGAAAGAACTCTTTCATTTTTACAAATCCAGAATTTAATACAAAAGCTAATGACAATGCAATAATATGCTGTGGAATAGTTGTTAAAATAAATATAATAAAGGTATTCTTAACTGATTCCCAAAACCAATCATCATTTAATACATAAGCGTAATTAGATAAACCTACAAACTCCATCTGTCCTATTCCATCCCATGAATGAAAACTTAAAAAGAAAGAGTATAAAATAGGGAATACTCCAAATATTAGAAAAAGTATAAAGAACGGAGATATAAATACATATGGAGCACTTTTTATGCTTAATCTAAATCTATCTGTCTTCTTATTTTTAGTCTTATCAGAAGTAACTTTATTTGTTTTAATATCACTAGAATTCATTCTATTCCTCCTTTTTAAAACAAGGAGCTATATATAGCTCCTTGTTTAATTGTTTTATTATTTATCTCATTCTTCTCTTAATTAAAGTTTCAGCTTCTTCTAATGCCTCCATAATATCTTTATCTTCTTCTAAGACCTCAGTCAAAGCAGCCCCAACAGCATCTTGTGCTATTGTGTCATACCTATTTGTATTAACTGCTGGTACTTTTTTAGCTGAATCTAACCAAAATTGTCTTACATTTTGACCACTATAAAAATCGCTTGATTCTTCAAAAACTTCATGGTCAAAGGCATCAACTAGTGCAGGGAATATATTAGCAGCCTCAAATTGATTTATCTGTACATCTACATTTGTCGTTACATACTCAATAAATTCCCAAGCTGCTTCTTTGTTCTGGGCATCTTCTGGAATTGCTAAGAAAGATCCACCCCAGTTGACATACATATCATCTGGCAAGTTAGTTACTCCCCATTTACCAGCAGTTTCAGGTGCCATCCAATTTTGGATATGCCCTCCTAGCCAAGCACCTGAAGCATGGGCAAGAGCTGTTCCCTCTTCAAATGTAGCATACCATTCATTACTCCATTCACCAATCTGACCATCTAATCCTAAATCTCTAATCTGCTTTGCTAATTCAAAAGCTCTAACAAATTTATCAGAAGTTACTATAGGATTTCCGTCATTATCAAAGAATTGCTCTTCTCCACTTCTTCTTACCATCTCATAGATTATTGCTGCATCTGGGAATAACCATCGATCATCTTCGCCTTCAGTAAATTCAAGCCCTACTTCTATCCAATCTTCTAAAGTATTTAAATCTTCTACATCAACACCTAACTCTTCAAAACGATCTCTTCTATAAAAAATAGTTCCGGGAGCAACATCTAAGGGCATTGCAATCAATTCTCCTGTAGCTTCATTAGTACCTTGTGCCCATTTATAAGGAATAATATCATCTTCAAATTCTCCTGCATTATAAGGTTCTTCTAATAGATTTACAAAACCACCTCTATTAACAAAATCACCAACAAATTGAATCTCTATATTAGCTACATCAGGAACATTAGAACCTGCAGCTATTTGAGTTAATAGCGCTTGATGATGGTTGTCAAAATCATTTATATCTAATTCGACCTTAATATGAGGATGTTCAGCATGAAAATCATCTAAAATAGCCTCAAACCCTGAATCTTGATCTGGAAAAGCAGCTACTCTAATTGTTGTTACACCATCAGTTGTTGCACCATTATCTTCAGCAGTATCACTACTTCTACGGTTACTCAATAATGCCATAGTACCAATTAACAAAATTACCACTACTAAAATAGCTATATTCTTCTTAGTAAACATTTAAAATCCCCCTTTAATTAATATTATTAGTTTTTAAGAACAATCTTATGATGAGGGGATTTTTACGCTTTTCGGGAGCGCTCCCGAAAAGCGTAAAAATATATCTCACCTCAAAAATTACTTTATATAAGCAACTCTTATCAAGATGAAATATGTTTATAAACTTATATTATTATATATTTCAATCCTTTTAGTTATAATATAGTTGATTAGACTTCATTGAAGTCTAATCAACTATATTTACTTTCTTAGTAGACTCACGTATTACCAATTCCATATTAAAGCTTATATCTTTATGGTTGATTCTTTTGTTTGTTTCCTCTAATATACTTATTAAAGCCCCCATACCTTTATACCCCATCTCATACCTAGGTTGCCTTAATGTAGTCAAAGGTGGGTTAATTAAAGATGCTAGTTCAATATCATCACATCCAAGCACAGAAATATCATCAGGAACTTTCAACCCTCTTTCTCTAATAGCTTTCAAACCTCCAATAGCCATCATATCAGAAAGGTAAAAAATAGCTGTAATATCTTTTTGTTCTTCTAGTAGATTATGAGTGGCTTTATAAGCATCTTCCACTTCAAAGTAACCCGGAACTATTATCTCATTATTTATACCAAAATCATTTAATGCCTTCTTATACCCCAATACCCTATCCACGGAAGCTCCAGAAGAAGCAACATCATCGCCTTTAATACAAGCTACCTTTTTGTGACCTAAATCTAATAAATATTTAACTCCCATATATGCACCACTAAAATTATCTACATTTATCTTAGGGATTGATCCATTATCAGTTTTTCTGTCAATTAATAATACTGGAGTATTTTTAGCTGATAGATCGTTTAGATATACATCTAAACCATCTCTAGCTCCACTTATTATCAATACTCCGTCAACTCTTCCTTCTTGAAACATCTTAACACATTTTAGCTCTTCTTCAACCACCCAATGACTATTAGCTAACATTATATTATAGTTATCTTCCATCGCTTTTGCTTCTACCCCTTTTATAAAGCCTGAAAAAAAAGGGTCTGTTATATCAGATACTACTAGGCCAATCGTTTTGGTCTTATTATTTGCTAAACCTCTAGCAAAACTATTTGGCTGGTAATTTAAATCTTTTATTATCTCCAAAACCTTCTTTCTAGTCTTATCACCAACGCCAGCTTTATCATTGATAACTCTAGAAACAGTACTTTTAGATACTCCAGCAATTTCAGCAATCTTATAGATATTAAGTTTATTCCTTTTCATAATATACCTCTTTTAATTAATTAGATTTTACTTATAACAACTTATAAGTGTACACTCTCTTCTTATATAATTATAACTGAAGTGCTCTATTGTATTATATTATTATAAACTTCCACTTTAGGGAGCGCTCCCAATCTTATATTTTTATTATACCTCAAGATTTTTATTATGTCAACTGCTAATATTACTCTAAAAATCAAATTGCTAAAATTAAAATAACAGGATAACACTTTTAAGTGTTATCCTGTTATTTTTTAGATTCCTGACTACTATTACCTAAAACAACCCTGTAATCTTTCCATCACCATCAATGTCAATATCCTCAGCTGATGGTTTCTTGGGCAACCCTGGCATCGTTAAAACTGCTCCAGTTAGAGCTACTAAGAAACCTGCCCCTGCTGAGACATTGACCTTCCTTACTGTCAATTCAAACCCTCTAGGCCTTCCTAGTAAGGCTGGATTATCTGATAAGGAAGATTGGGTCTTGGCCATACAGATTGGCATCTTATCGAAACCATCTGCTGTTAACTGCTCAATATCCTTCTTAGCCTGTGAAGTAAAGTTGACCTTTGCTGCACCATAGATCTCCTTTGCTACTTTATTTACCTTCTCTTCAATGCTATCCTCGGCATCATAAAGCAACTTGAAGTCCTTAGGTTTATCCAAGGCTTCTAGAACCTTCTTAGCAAGTTCTTCTCCACCTTCGCCACCCTTGGCCCAAACTTGAGATAAGGCAACCTCTACACCCAACTCTTCACATCTCTCTCTGATAAGATCTAGCTCTGCTTGAGTATCTGTTGGGAATTCGTTGATAGCAACTACCATAGGAACTCCAAACTTCTTTACATTCTCTATATGCTTCTCTAAATTCTCCATCCCTGTTGCTAAAGCATTCAAATTTTCTTCAGTTAAATCACCTTTAGCAACTCCACCATGCATCTTCAAGGCACGAGCAGTAGCTACTAGAACTACAGCATCTGGACTCAAGTCAGCAAAACGACATTTAATATTAAAGAACTTCTCAGCACCCAAGTCTGCTCCAAATCCAGCTTCAGTCACTACATAATCAGCCGTCTTAAGGGCCAACTTTGTCGCAGTTATACTATTGCACCCATGGGCTATATTCGCAAAGGGTCCTCCATGAATAAAGGCTGGCGTATTCTCTAGAGTCTGTACCAAATTAGGCTTAATAGCATCCTTCAATAAAGCAGCCATAGCTCCAGCCACCTTTAACTCCTTAGCCTCTACAGGACGCCCATCATATGTATATCCAATAACTATCTTCCCTAGCCTTTTCTTTAGATCTAATATACCCTCCGCTAAGCATAAGATAGCCATAACCTCTGATGCTACAGTAATCATATAACCATCCTGACGAGGTTGACCGTTGGCTGTCCCACCTAATCCAACTACTATCTCTCTTAAAGCACGGTCATTCATATCCACAACCCTCTTAAAAGCAATCTTAGTTGGATCTAAATCTAATTCATTACCCTGCTTGATATGGTTGTCAATTGCTGCAGACAATAAATTATGAGCTATACCAATAGCATGAATATCACCGGTAAAGTGTAGATTTATATCCTCCATTGGAACAACCTGAGAGTATCCTCCCCCTGCTGCTCCACCCTTTATCCCCATACAAGGGCCTAAAGACGGTTCACGCAAGGCTACCGCTGTATTCTTACCTAACCTATTCATCGCTTGCCCTAAACCTACAGTTGTAGTCGATTTACCCTCTCCTGCTGGTGTAGGGCTAATAGCAGTAGTTAAAATTAACTTCCCGTTCTCCTTCTCCTCTAATAACCTTCTATAGGCTTCTAACTTAATCTTAGCCTTATAATCACCATAGAGTTCAATATCCTCCCTACTTAAACCTAATTTACTAGCCACCTCTTCAACCTTCTCTAATTTAGCCTCTTGAGCAATTTCAATATCAGATTTGTAATCAGCCATTTAAACTCCCCCTTTTTAGTAGTTACTAAGCTTAATATTTCTTCAAATCAATTTTTTTATCCTTCAAATCTATATTTAACTACTCGCTACTCTAGTTCTCATTTATGAATAAATTGGGCGTTGGCCCGATTTAGCTCTATACTCATAGCTCATAGCTATAAATAATAAAAGACCACCTGAACAAATAGTAGTTAAACTACTATTTGCCCAGGTGGTCGGCTATTACTAAATTATATTTAAGTCATATTCCCCTATGGTTCAACCCATATTAATTCCACCAGTCCTATGACTATCTTTTGAAAACATTATAGCATAATCCTAAAGATTTGACAATCTATATTACTCGTCACCTTCTAAAGAATCAGTCTTTGCTTCTTCATCATCATAAAAACCAGGCTTATACTTACCTATTATCTCTTTAATATCATCTTTATTTAAGGTCTCATGCTCTTTTAAAGCAGCTACCATATCTTCAACCATATCCCTATTCTCAGTTAAGACAGTTCTAGCTTGTTCATAACAAGCATCAACCATAGCTCTAGCTTCCTTATCAATTAAAGCAGCTACATCCTCACTATAATTTCGGCTACGGGATATATCTCTACCTAAGAATACTTGTTCATTTTGTTTTTGTCCTAAAGTTAATGGTCCTAAGTTCTCACTCATACCATAATCAGTAATCATATTTCTGATTATCTTAGTAGATCTTTCTAGATCATTTTGAGCACCTGTACTGATATCATCTAAGAATACCTCTTCAGCTACTCTACCACCTAGAAGCATAGTAACCTTATCTAATAATTCAGACTTGGTTATAAAGCTCTTATCCTCTTGTGGAAGGTTAATAGTAAATCCACCAGCTCTACCACGAGGAATAATAGTTACCTTATGAGTAGGATCAGCATCTTCTAGAAGCTCACCTAATAAAGCATGACCTGTCTCATGATAAGATACAATATCCTGCTCTTTATCACTGATTACACGACTCTTCTTTTGTGGACCAGCAATTACACGATCTATAGCATCATCAAACTCTAACATACCTATACTTTCTTTTCCACGACGAGCTGCTAAAATCGCTGCTTCATTGGCCAAATTCTCCATATCAGCACCTGTAAAGCCAGGAGTTCTACGGGCCAACACTCCAGTATCTACATCATCTTCAGTAGGCTTACCCTTTAGGTGTATCTCTAAAATCCCCTTCCTACCTTTATAATCAGGCTTATCTACAATAACTTGACGATCAAAACGACCAGGTCTTAAAAGCGCTGGATCCAATACATCAGGTCTATTTGTAGCAGCCATAAGTATAATACCTTCATTAGCTTCAAA
Organism: Halonatronum saccharophilum DSM 13868; assembly: GCF_000517025.1. Classification (GTDB taxonomy): domain Bacteria; phylum Bacillota; class Halanaerobiia; order Halobacteroidales; family Halobacteroidaceae; genus Halonatronum; species Halonatronum saccharophilum. The sequence continues at coordinate 226,572 of NZ_KI912095.1, read as the reverse complement.
TCCATCCATCTCTACTAGCAACTGGTTAAGAGTCTGTTCACGTTCATCATGACCTCCACCAACACCAGCTCCACGTTGTCTACCAACAGCATCCAACTCATCGATGAATATAATACAAGGTGCATTCTCTTTACCTTGTTCAAATAAATCTCTAACCCTTGAGGCACCTACACCTACAAACATCTCAACAAAATCAGATCCACTTATAATAAAGAAAGGAACACCAGCTTCACCAGCAACGGCTCTTGCCATCAATGTTTTACCAGTTCCTGGAGGGCCCACCAAAAGAACTCCCTTAGGAATTTTGGCCCCTAACTTATTAAATTTATCTGGACTCTTTAAGAACTCCACAACTTCAACAAGTTCTTCTTTAACCTCTTCATAATTAGCAACATCATCAAAGGTTACCTTCTTCTTCTCATTATCATGCAACCTAGCCTTACTCTTACCAAAGGACATCATCTTATTGCCCCCACCTTGCATCTTATTCATAATAAAGATCCAAGCTCCAATTAAAATTACTGTAGGCAATAAATAAGCAAATAGTCCTGTCCACCAAGGTGGTTCAGGCTCAGGCCTTGTAATAATATCAACATCATTGTCTCTTAGTATTCCCTCTACCTTTTCAATAGTCCCTGGAATATCTATTTGAAAAGATTGGTCATCAGGTAATTCTCCTCTAATTAAATTCTCACCAACTATTGTAACCTCTTTAATATCACCAGCCTCAACCATATCTATAAATTGACTATATGTCAACTCTTCTGCAGTCTGATGAGGCATGAAATAGTTAGCTATAAGAACACCTATTGCAATAATAATCAAATAAAAGCCTATACTCTTAGAAAACTTTTTCAACTAATAATCCTCCCTTCGCCTATCACTAAAAATTTATACCACTTTAAAAATTATACCATAAGGTCTTTGTCAAGGCAAACAACCTTATGATTAATTATCTTCATATAACTCTGGTTTAGGAACAAATATATAAGGAAGATTCCTGTACTTCTCATCATAATCAAGACCATAACCGATTACAAACTTATTTGGGATCTCAAAACCATTCCAATCAGCTTCAACCTCTTTTACTGATCTACGTGCTGGTTTGTCTAGTAAAGTACAGACCTTAATACTCTTTGGTTTTCTAGTTTCAAGCATACTAATAACATGCTTTAAAGTTAAACCAGTATCTATAATATCCTCTACAAGTATTACATGCTTACCTTCAATACTTTCTTCTAAATCTTTAATAATTCTAACATTACCTGTAGAAGTAGTACCCTCATAACTTGTCACATCCATAAAATCACAAGCAACAGGAAGCTTAACTTGGCGTGCTAAATCAGCCATAAAGATAAAACCTCCCCTTAGAATACATACCAAAACAATATCATCATCTTCATCATAAGCAGCTGTAATGCTTTCTCCTAATTCCTTTACTCTATTTTTTAAAGTCTTCTCATCAATTAATATCTCTTCGATCATATTTTCTAACATATGTTATTCCTCCTAAATTATTTCAATGATTAGTATCTTATCTGTTTCATCCTTTATCTTAAATCTATTATCTATTCTAAATCCTCCAACCCAAAATATATCCCCTTTTTGATTAGTAAATATAGGAATATTGTCTCTTTTAAACAAAGGAACTTTTTGATCGATTAAAAAATCCTTAACCTTCTTAGATCCTTTCATACCTAAAGGATAAAAACGATCACCATCTTGACGCCCTCTGATAATAATTTTTTCTCCAATATTATTGTAATCAAATAATCCAACAGAAGAATCTCCTAATCTCTCTCTCCAAGGATAACTCTTAGCCTCTACAATCTCAAACCTTACTTTCAAACCAAACTTATCAATTTCAGCTAATTTACCTTCTTGAACATCCAACTTATAACTAAAATCATCTACTTCTTTACCTAGTCTACCAAGACTAAATATAATTTGACCATAATTTAGAGAGACCTTAACTTCTCTTGGCAAATCAATACTTGCCCCCGTCTCACCTCTTACCAGAAAACCCAAGACATCCTCTATATGCTTATAATAAAAATCCTTACAATCTCCCTTAAGTATCTTTAATACTTCCCTAACCATCCGACGCTTAATAGCAATATGCTCTTGTGACAACCTATTAACATCTAAAGCAATTACTTTATTCTCTTTAGATAAAACTATTTTATCTAGCTTCTCTTTTACATAACTCTGCAAAAAATCCTCTTCTTCTCTTAAAAGATTCGCAGTTCGATCCAGTGTAGGTATAAGGTTACTATTATAACCTTCTATTAAAAAAGGTATCAACTCCAAACGAACCTTATTTCTAAAATAAGATTTATCAAAATTACTCTGATCAATTCTAGGATTTAATAAATTAACCTGACAATATTTTTCAATCTCTTCTCTTTCAACTTCAAGTAAAGGTCTAACAATATTCTTGATTTTAGGTCTAATACCGCCTAACCCCTTCAAACCAGCCCCACGTATAAACTTCATCAAAACCGTTTCAGCTTGATCTTTTAGATGATGACCTAAAGCTATCTTATCAATCTCTAACTTTTTAGAAAGATCATAAAAAAATTCATACCTTATCCTTCTAGCTGCATCCTCTAATGACAGTCCTTCTTTTTGACTATAATTTTTAACATCATACTCTTTAATACTCACAGAAATATCTAATTGTTCTCCAAAACTTCGAACAAACTGAGCATCTTCCTGTGAATCAACACCCCTTATCCTATGATCCAAATGAGCAATATGTAGGTATAATCCATACTTATCCTTTAAACTATCTAAAATATGTAATAAAGCTAGGGAATCAGGCCCTCCTGATACCCCTACTAAAACCCTGTCTCCATAATTAAAAAGTTCATACTTATTAATGGTCTCCTCTACTTTATCTATTAATTCCATCTTAAACTCAAGAAGAGCTCTTAACTAAAGAGCCTTTCTTAATTTATATCCCCCTCTAATTTAATATATTCTAATAATATAATTACCATACCTAAAAAAGATAAAGTAATAACATCCTATATTAATCACCCTGTAAATATGTGAACGTTTGAAGATTAAAGATACTGTTACACCTTAATCTTTAATCTTCAACATAAAAAGCAAGTTTCCTGCTTAAAATATTATTTTTATTTAATATTAACATTTATCCACCTTAATTACAAGAACCGTCATATCATCACTATTATTATTTCCTTCACTTGCAGCCTTATCTAATATATATTGGGCCAAAGATTGTGGATCATTAATCAAATTATTTTTAAGAATCTTTAATATCCACTCTTCTTTTATAGTTAAATTGTCATTAGTATCTAAGACTCCATCACTCATCATAATGATCATATCTTTATCTTGCAACTGTAATGAATTAGGTTCTATATCTACTTTATTTAAAATACCAATTGGCAGAGAGGTTGATTTGATCATACTAATGTCACTACCTCTTTTAATAAAGCTAGAAGCCGAGCCTACTTTAACAAACTCTCCTCTTCCAGTCTTAGAATCGACGCTAAAGAGATCTACAGTGGCAAAAGTATCTTCACTAGAACGTAGACAAAGGGTAGAATTTACTGTATGTAAAGCAAATTCATAATCCAAACCAGCCTCCAACATTTTCTTCAAAAGAGATACTGCTGCTTTACTCTCCTTATGAGCTTTAGCACCAACACCCATACCATCACTTAAAATCGCTACAAATCTTCTATTTTTTTGGTTAAAGAAAGTATAATGATCTCCCGAAACCCCTTCCTTAGAAGAACTTAATGTTGAAACTCCACCTTCAAACTTATATCTAGAAGCAGGGGCCAACCTACAAACACAATTAGTCTTACCCAGCTCTGCTCCACACTCATTCCAAGTTCTTTCTAAATTAAGGTTTAACTTGCTATTTAACAGAGGTACCATCTTCTTAATACATCTATCATTACCATTACAGCTAATCTTTCTAATAGTCAACTCTAAATCTTCATCATCATAATTACTAGCTAAAACCTCCTTAATTATAAAACCATTATTCTCTAAAATACAACAGACTCTCTCCTTGATATCATTATCTAGTTTAATATCCAAATTAATCTCATTAGATAAATCATTAATAATATTGGACATTCCAGATAACTGATCCAACAAAACCTTTTCACTATTATCTAGTCTAGACCTCCAATAACTATTCAATTCATGCATTTTAATAAATTCATTTATATTCGTAGATAATTTTATCTTTTGAGAACAATTAATACTCATAACCTTATCTAAATCTCCTAGAGTTACTTCTCCTTTGGTTTCAGCTAGATTCAATAGGTTAAACAAAGAACTATAAGTATCATAAAAAGATTTTTGCCAACAAGAACTATACAAATCACATCCTTTACATACCTTATCTGTTAAAAGGTCCATAAAGGTACCTACATTCTCAACCTCATCCTTCTTATTTACAACAATACCACCTGAAAAGGAATCAAATAATTCTTCAAAAATTTTAGAAAAATTCTCTATTCTATAACTTAGATAATCTCCCCACTTTTTATCCTCAATTCGTTCACTTCTTAGCTTGTCCTTCTTTAAAAAATCTAAAGATGGTATTAACTTTTTAGGTGTTAATAAGAAGACCAAACCCGCTAACATACCTTCTCTCATTAGTACAGTAATATAATCTGAGTTATTGATAAAAATCACATAAATTAAATTACTTATTATAAACCCACTAATCACGCCTAACTTCTTTTGATTTTTAAAATTACCAGAAATTAAACCTGCTAAAGCATAATTACCAATTAAAGGATAAGGACTTAAATTAACAATACTATATATAAAGCCAAGAGATACTCCAAGTAACGTTGCTAAATTTGGCCCTGATACAAAAGCTGCCAACATTATCAAATAGGATGCGATTAAGCGAACAATATTTATATCCCCAAAAATCTCAATTGGTACTCCACTAAAGAATAAAGCCACTACAAAAGAAGCCAATACAATTCTAACAATTACTCCTTCATCCTTATCTTCTAAATAAATCAAAACATCTGGCAATATTCTAATAGCCATAATTGTAATCAAAAAAACTAGTAAAACCTCAGAAGACGACGAAATAAATTCAACTGTCGAAGAAGCAAAGATAAGTTGTGGTAATTGACAAATCAAGAAGCTTAATGTAGCTAACAATGAATATCTGAAATCATTAATTACCTCTTTATTTTTAATAGTAGCTATTAAAATAATAATAGCAGCCAAGTACTTAATTGAATATAGACCCAACTGGCTTATATAACCCAAAGAGACTCCTAATAAAATAAAAACAGCTCTTTGTAGCCCTATCATCTTCTTCTCTTTTTGGAAGAAGAAAATACTAAAAAATATAAATCCAAAAGGCATTAGAGAGTCTAATATTATGGTTCTAGCAAATAAAAAAGCTAATACTCCAAAACTCAAATCAAAATAAGGCACCTTATTGTAAATCCTTTTTAATAGGCCATCCTTCTTCTCTTCTGACTTTAAACTATTTTGCCTTTGATAAATTGGTACATCGATACTTTTCAAGATACATCCCCCTCAATATTTTTTATTTCCTTTTTTTTCCTTATAATCTATATTATACACTTTGTCTGAGGGGAATCTTGTCAACAAAAGTAGATTACCGTTCCAAAAATTAAGACAAAATAACAAAAACACCTCCAGAATCTGGAGATGTTTTTTATATAAATTATTATTAAATTCTAATTTGGTAGCGGCGGAGGGACTTGAACCCCCGACTCTACGGGTATGAACCGTATGCTCTAGCCAGCTGAGCTACACCGCCACGATATTTCAAATTGATAGTTTATAATTGATAGTTGATAGTTAAAACCTTAAGAACTTTCTTAAAGAACTTGAACTTAACTTTCAATTATCAATTCTCAACTTTAAACTCGAAAAATGGTTGCACCAGAGGCACTCCCTATTCTAAAAAATCTTTACATTTTGGTTGCGGGGGCTGGATTTGAACCAACGACCTTCGGGTTATGAGCCCGACGAGCTACCAACTGCTCCACCCCGCGACATTATTTAGTTGATAATTGATAGTGGTCAATTGATAGTTAAGACCTTGAGTCTTTTAAATCTTTTTAACTTTCAATTATCAATTGTCAATTGTTAACTTGTAAGTGGTACCGAGGGTCGGGTTCGAACCGACACGGGCTAAAAGCCCACCGGATTTTAAGTCCGATGCGTCTGCCTATTCCGCCACCTCGGCTTACTTTTAATCTTTTCCTTAGGCACATCTAGTATTATATATATATTAACCCTAATAGTCAATTATTATTTTGATTATTTCAAGTCATTAAATCTATTTAACTCCTATTTTCTCTGTTTTACTAATAATAAATAGTATTTTCAATCTTTGTCGTAAATTATCCCTTCTAAGATTCCAGCATCACTTACTTTTAAATTACCCACCTTAAATCTTTCCATTATTCCAAGTAAAATTATTATACCACCTAGGATAATATCTGCTCTTTTAGGAGTTAAACCTTTAACCTTAACTCTCTCTTTTGGAGATAAAGAACTTAGTCTATTAAATATCTTCTCTATACTTTCTTTATCTAATATTGTACCATGAACAATATCTTTGTTATAAGCTTCTAGTTTCTTTTCTATAGCAGCTAAAGTTGTTACTGTTCCTCCAACACCAAATAAGGTCTTTACTTCTTTATATATATTTATATTCTTTAGTGATTTCTTTACCTCTTTAAAGATATTATCTAGATCACCTCCATAACTCTCAGTTAATCTAAGAGCTCCTAAATCAATACTAAAGTAATTCTCTACCCTATCTTTATTGGCAAAGATAAACTCTGTGCTACCTCCCCCAATATCTATAGTTAATGACCCTTGAAAATCATTATCAAAGGAAGAAAGAAGACCTAAGTATGACAGTCTAGCTTCCTCTTCTCCAGATACAATATCAATCTCTATACCAACCTCTTCTTTTACACTCTTTAAAAATTGATCTTTATTTTTTGCTGACCTAACTGCACTGGTGGCAACAGCATAAATTTCACCATTATAATTTTTTATAATATTTTTGTACTCTTTTAGTACATCTATTGTTCTCTTAATCGCTTTACCGTTTAATATTTTAGTCTTATCAACACCTTCACCTAATCTTGGTGTCCTTAACTTAGCTTCCAAAGTCTTAACCTTGTCATCGTTCTTATGACCTACCAATAACCTAACTGAATTAGTACCAATATCAATTGCTCCAATTGCCATTATATTTCCTCCCCCTCCAAAGATAGGCAACAATCTTTTGGATTAATCTCACCATATTCCTCCTTCAATAACTTATCTACTATCTTACCGACAGGATTATTAGGATTGACTAAATAGTGAGCATAATGAGTATGCAAACATTTAATCCCGTCAAATTCCATTATACCTCCTACACCAGATTGGCTTAGAACTCGGTGTTGGCCCGGATTTTTCTCCTTTAATTGCTTTAATCGCTCATCTTCAACCAATTCTAATCTATATTTTGCATAATCTCTATGAGCTTCTTCTAACCGATGATTTAAGTCTTTGTCTTCTTTTATCTTCTCTTGTATCTCTTGTACTAACCCTTTTCCTTCAAGTTTACCTATTCTATAATTAAGCTCTTTACAACTAAGCCAAAGAGTAGTAGGAAACACCCCCACACTATCCTTTTTTTCTAAAATTGGACTACTAACAATAACTTGAGGTCTCCCACCCTTGCACCTCTTAGCAACTTTCACTAAATTTCTAGGTCTTCTTCCTAATTGCGCTTCTAAAACTTTCAAGTCTTCTTCATTATAATTCATATAATCGCTCCTTCTTTAAATATATTTTATCCATATTAACTAATATAACCCGTTTTGCTATATAGTAATTAAGTGTCAGTAGTCTGTGTCAGTGAAAATCAAAACCTAATAAACCTATAGTTCTTAAGGTTTTACTGACACTGACTACTGACACAGACACTAGTAATAAAGCTCCGCTTTATTACTATATACAAACAAACACCCCCAAAAAAATTGAGGGTGTCAATATATATTAATTACTATTCCCGCTTCTCTTTTCCAGACTTCTCTTTAGATCTTGTTGCCTTTGGTTACTATCTTTTAAGAAGTTCTCCATCATATCATCAAAGGATGGTTTAGGTTCTCTAAACTTCTTCTTCTTCTTTTTAGGAGCTTCTATCTGTTTGATGGATAGTCCTATCTTTCCTTTATCATCGATAGATATAACCTTAACATTAACAATTTCATTCATCTTTAAGAAATTATTAACATCTTTAACATAAGTATCAGCCACTTCGGAAATGTGGATTAACCCGGTCTCACCTCCATCTAACTCAACAAACGCACCAAAATTAGTGATCCCAGTAACTTTTCCCTCTACAACACTTCCAACCTCAATTGACATTCTTTAAAAATCCTCCTCATAAATTTTATAATTATTAACATCTAGATTAATCCATTACATTATATAACACCAATCACTAGATGTCAACTAATTAACCCTTCATAGTCAAAGATATTCTCCCTCGCTCTAACTCTACAGACAGCACTTTCACTTCTACTACATCTCCTACTTCTACTATATCTAAAGGATCTTCCACATACTCATTGCTCATCTGAGATATATGAACTAAACCATCTTCTTTAACCCCAACATCTACAAAGGCCCCAAAATCAACTACATTACGAACAGTTCCTTGCAAAATCATACCTTCCTTTAATTCTTCCAGTTTTAAAATGTCACTTCTAAATATAGGTTTAGCTAGATCCTCCCTTGGATCACGGCCTGGCTTCAATACGGAATCTACAATATCCTTTAAAGTAAGCATACCTATGTCTAATTCTTCTGAAACCTCTTTTAGATCAAAATCTTTAATTTTTTCTCGTAAATCTCTTAATTCATTTTTATCTTTTAAACTTTCTAAACCAAAACCTAAATCTTCTAACAACTTTTTTGCCACACTATAAGATTCAGGATGGATAGAAGTTTGGTCTAATGGATTATTACCCTCTTTAACCTTCAAAAATCCTGCTGCCTGCAAGAAAGTCTTTGGCCCTAGACGATATACCTCTTTTAACTCCTTTCTACTCTTAAACCCACCATTTTCTTCTCTATATTTAATTATATTCTTTGCCACACTAGAATTTATACCTGCCACGTATTCTAGCAAAGAAGTAGAAGCTGTATTTAAATCAACTCCAACATGATTAACTACTGATTCTACTACCTCACCTAAAGATTTTTCTAATTTAACTGAACTGATATCATGTTGATACATTCCAACCCCTATACTCTTAGGATCAATTTTTACTAATTCTGCCAAAGGATCCTGTAACCTTCTACCAATAGAAATAGCTCCTCGTATCGAGACGTTTAGCTCAGGAAATTCTTTTTTTGCCAATGGAGACGCAGAATAAACAGAAGCCCCAGCTTCACTTATAATAATATACTTTAAGTCACCTCCAACCTCTTCAATAATCTCAGCTACCATAAGTTCAGTCTCTCTAGATGCCGTACCATTTCCAATAGCAACAACCTCTATTTTATACTCTTTAATTAACCCTATTAATTTTTCTTTAGCTTCTTTCATCCTTTCTTGAGGTGAATGTGGATATATAGTATTTTTCTCTAAAAAATCTCCAAACTGGTTCAAAACAACTACTTTACAACCAGTCCTATAAGCTGGATCTATAGCTAAAACTCTAACCTTAGATAAAGGAGGTTGTAACAAAAGGTTTCTTAGATTTTTGACAAATACATCTATTGCATGATCTTCTGCTTTATCAGTTAAGTAATTTCTAACCTCTCTTTCAATAGCCGGGCCAACCAACCTTTTATAAGCATCTGCAATAGCTTCTTTTATCTCCTCTTTAAATATCGAATTCCCAGTAATAAATTCATCTTCTAATTTCTTGATAACTCTATCTTCATCTGCACCGACCTTGATTCTTAAAACACCTTCCTTCTCACCTCTATTAATAGCCATTGTTCTATATGGAGGCACTTTACTGATCCCCTCTTTATATTCATAATAATCTTCATAAGGTGTGCGCTCCTTAGGTTCTACTTTTAACTCTGATAATAAAGTACCATAATTGAAAGTTATTTCTCTAGCCATCTGTCTACTTTCTGGACTATCAGCCACATACTCAGCAATAATATCTCTAACACCAGCTAAAACGTCCTCAATGCTATCTAAACCTTTATCTTCATCTACAAATTTCTGGGCCAACTCTTCAAGTGACCCAGAACTGACTTCTTGAGCTAGAAAGGTTTGAGCTAAAGGATCTAACCCTTTCTCCTTTGCCTTAGTAGCTCTGGTCTTCCTCTTTTGTTTGTAAGGCCTGTATAAATCCTCTACCTCTTGTAACTTAGTAGCACCTCCTATCTTCCTTTCTAATTCTTCAGTCAACTTATCTTGCTTATCGATGGATGCTAAAACTTCTTCTTTTCTCTCTTCTAGTCTCCTTAAATAATCTAACCTGTCATTTAAATTCCTTAACTGAGTCTCATCTAAGTTACCAGTCATCTCTTTTCGGTAACGAGCAATAAAGGGGATAGTATTTCCTTCATCTAATAAATTAATAGTTCTTTTAACTTGTCCAAGATTCAACTTTAGCTCATCTGCTAAGACCTTCTCTAAATTAATCTTCAATTAATTTACCTCCAAAGTCTATAATTATATTTAGTCCTCTATTATAATATATAACATTTCTCCTTTTTTAACCAACCCTAGCTCTTCTCTGGCTATCTGCTCTATAAAATCTGGAGAGTTAATATCTTCAACCTGAGTCTCTAAGCTACTTTTAACTCTTTCTAACTCTAATATATCATCTTCTACTGCAGCTATCTTTCTCTCAATATTTGCATACTCAACATAGCCTTGATAAAAATTAAAGATTATAGCTCCTACTATACTAAGCAAAGTAATTAAAATAACCCTTCCTACCCAACGCCTTTTGCGTTTTCTTTTTTCATCATTAATCTCTCTTTTTGACTTATACCTCTCCATATTATTAGATTACCTCCTGAAAAAATCATCTTTAATAATAATATTCTTCACATCTTCTCAATTACCTGTGATTATCTCCTAAATACTTTCGTTAGGCATTTCTTTATATTCAAATATCCAAATCTAATCTGTCGCCCCAAAAAGAAGGCTATATTTTTTAATCTATTAAAAATATAGTTTATAAAATTTAAAGTTCCTCTATAGAAATTTATCATAAAAACACTTAAAGTAGAGTAATAAATTAATTGACCTGAAATAATCCCTAAAAATATATAGAGTCTGACCTCACCTCCATTACTATATATCAAAATAATGAAAGTAATCAGAGTGATTAATAAAGAAAACAACAAATCCCCCAAATCAGTAAATAATCTCTTAACCCTAATCTTCCACCTCAAGACCCTATACAGATCAAAAATTATACCTATTCCAATACCCAGTAATAACATGTTAAAGAAAGTTAAAAGTTCTAACTTCAAAAAAGCCATATCTTCACCACCTCTAGGTTAATACGATTGTTATTTAAACAATCGCTTAATAAACCCACCAACCTTAGGATCTTGATCATATTTTATCTCTTTAACATACCCCTCTAAAGAAAAATCTTTTTCTTCTAAATCTAGCTTTTTAACATGTAAACCCTCTCCTAATATGATCATATTACCTAGATTCGTCTCTAATAAAACCTCCTCTTCACTAAAACTAACAACTTCTATCACACCACTTAACTCTAATTTCTTTCTATCAGCTAGAGTTAAGTGGTGTCTCTTTCCTTTACCTTCCATATTATCACCTCTCTTTTGCTTAATATTTATGCTAAAGAGAAGCCCCCTATTCATAAAAAACTTCTAGCCTAGGCTAGAAGTTTCACAGGAAATGGTACTCATCCTGCCACTTATTTTTCTTAGTTCTCGCTTTGGATAAATTATCAATAGACCCAACCCCACCATTAGGATTTGAATCATCTTGTTGCAAAAGAAGATTATCCAACTCTTCATCATATCGATAATCTGTAAACCTATCAAAATAAGACCTTCTATCTTCCATTTAACCATCCTCCTTATCGATAGATTTACTATTATTCTAACTAAAAGAAGTGATTTTTATTAAAGTTTTATAGTAATAAAGCATAGCTTTATTACTAGTAGCACGATAGTGCAACTTTATTAACTTAAACATAAAAAAGAGCCCATCTCTGGGCTCCTTTAAAAAACTATATAATTGCCTCTTCCGTATCTGCATCAAAGATATGCATCTTATCAAGATCGAAAGCAAATTTCATCTTGTCTCCAACTTGAGCTTCACTCTCTGGGTCTACAATAGCCACAATAGTTTGACCATCTATAGTAATGTGTAGATTAATTTCAGATCCCATTGGCTCAACAACTTCAACTTCAGCGTCTACTAAGTCTGCATTATCAAGCAGTTGACCTTCAGCAGTATTTGGATCAATTATATCCTCAGGACGAATTCCAAATACAACTTCTTTATCAACATAAGTCTCTAGCTCTTTCATTGCTTGAGACATATTAGCTGGAATGTTAACTTCAAAGGTTTCTCCTTTGATTACAAGACCTTCACCTTTAGCTTCAATCTTTGCATCTAAGAAGTTCATTGCCGGACTACCGATAAATCCTGCTACGAACATATTATTTGGTTGGTTATAAAGGCTAATTGGGTCATCAATTTGTTGGATAACACCATCTTTAAGAACTACAATTCTATCAGCTAAAGTCATCGCCTCAATCTGATCATGTGTTACATAAATAGTTGTAGTCTGTAATCTTTCATGCAACTTACTTAACTCAGCTCTCATCTGAACTCTCAACTTAGCATCTAAGTTTGACAACGGCTCATCCATTAAGAACACCTTTGGTTCACGTACAATCGCACGACCCATAGCTACACGCTGACGCTGTCCACCTGATAAAGCCTTAGGCTTTCTATCTAATAATGGTTCAATACCTAAAATCTGTGCAGCATCTTTAACTCTTCTGTCTATATCATCAGCAGGGTATTTTCTTAATTTAAGACCAAAAGCCATATTATCATAAACATTCATATGTGGATATAGAGCATAATTTTGGAACACCATTGCAATATCTCTATCTTTAGGTGCTACATCATTTACTACGTCATCACCTATATAAAGTTCACCCTCAGTAATTTCCTCTAATCCAGCGATCATTCTTAATGTAGTAGACTTACCACACCCAGAAGGTCCAACTAAAACGACAAATTCCTTATCTTTAATATCAATGTTCGCTCCAGAAACTGCCAATACCTCATCATAACGCTTAACAATATTCTTCAATGTTACCTTAGCCATTATATAATTCCTCCCTAAATTAATTTTTTAGTAGATTTTCTAACAACTAATCTACTTTCTAATATTTCAATCCTCTCTTTAATTTCATCTTCATTAATCAAAGAGAAGAGCTTATTAGCTGAACTAACCCCTAATTGGTACATAGGCTGAGCTACTGTCGTTAAAGGCGGGTCTATTACAGAGGTTACAATAGTATCCTCAAAACCAACAACCCCTATATCTTCAGGTATCAAAAATCCTCCCATTTTAATTGCCTCTATGGCCCCTACAGCAATAAGATCATTTGCAGCAAAGATAGCCTCAGGCGGTTCGGTTAATTTTAATACCTCTAAGAATCCTTCATAACCAGTATCCCTATCCCAATCTCCATTTATAATTAATTCTTCTTTAAATTCGATGTTATAAGCTCTAAGAGCTTCCTTATAACCAGTCAATATATTTTGGGCTTGTAGGTTATCCTTTGGCCCATTGATTAATGCTATCCTTCTATACCCACTCTTTAGTAGAAGATCAGTTGCCTTAGAGGCACCAACTGCATTATCAATGATTACCGAAGGTAGTATCAAATCCTCAACGAAACGATTTGCCAATACAATAGGATAATCTGATAAACCTAATTTAATCACCTTATCATTAACCAACCCTGACCCTAAAAATATTATTCCTGCAATCTTATTCGATTCTAGCCATTCAATATAAGATAATTCTTCTTTTTCCTTACCATCACTATTACAAATAATTACTTGGTAGCCACTTTGAATAGCTATATCCTGAACCCCTCTTGCTACCTCAGAGTAGAAATTACTTGAGATATCAGGCAAAATTAAACCAATCATCTTGGTCTCTTGCTTAGCCAAATTACGAGCCAACTGATTGGGCTTGTAATTATACTTCTTAACCAACTCCAATATCTTATCTCGAGTATCTTCACCTACTCCAGGCTTATTATTAATTGCCCTTGAAACTGTAGATTCAGAGACACCAACCATCTGAGCAAGATCTTTCATTGTAATAGTCATAAAAACCTCCTAACGCAACCGCTTGAGTAAGATTTCAAAAAAACAACGCAAGCGCTTGAGTGGTTAAAGGAAAAAAGAACCTACTACTCCCTTTGCGGTTATAATAAGTCCTTATCTGCTTGTTTCCTTATAACTTAATCTTATTCATTATTATAAAGTATAACATAATTAATTTTAAATGACAAGATTTTTTTAGAAAAATTCACTTAACATGACCTTCTAATAATCAGCTCTGGTTCTAGCTCTTTTTGAACTACTTCTAGTTGCTTAGAATTAATCTCTTTAGCTAAAATCTCCACACCTAACCTACCCATCTTTGTCATAGGCTGACTAACAGTAGTTAACTTTAGATATCGGGCCAACTCTATATTATCATAACCTATCAAAGCAAAATCTTCTGGAACCTTTAACCCAGACTCTTCAATTGCTTGTAATGCCCCTATAGCTTGATTATCTGAAGCTGCAAAGACCGCGCTAGGCCATCTATCTTTTGTCTCTTTTAATAACTGCTCCATCAACTTGTAGCCAGATTCTTCTGTGAATTGACCCTCTTTATATAAGTTTTCATCAAGCTTTAGTCCCTTAGCCTTAAACCCAGCTTTAACACCTCTTAACCTCTCCTTTGCCTGCTTTGACCTTAATGATCCATTAAGAAAAGCTATCTTCTTATGACCCAAATCAATTAGATATTCTATGGCTTCTTTAGCCCCTGAAAAATCATTAACAAAGATAGAACTCACTTCATCTTGCAAATCATTTACTAAAACCAAAGGTAAGTTAAGATCTTTAAACCTCTTCACCTCTTTTTTAGTCATTGAAAGAGTAATAGCTAAGACCCCATCAACCCTTCTTTCTTTTAATATACGATCAATATGTTTATCCTTCTGCTCTTTATTTTCAACATTAAATAAAACTAAATCTAAATCAATCTGCTGCAATTCTTCTTGCACACCTTTTAATACTTCTACAAAGAAATGATGGGTAAAACAAGGTACAATAACACCTATTGATCCTGTCTTCTGTAAAGCCAAGCCTCTTGCCATAGCATTTGGTTGATAATTTAATTCCTTAATAGCCTCCAATACCTTCTCTCTAGTTTTGTCACTTACTCTCTCGCTATTATTTAAAACCCTTGATACAGTACCAATTCCTACATCAGCCCATTCAGCAACATCATATATAGTAACCTTTTTCATTCTATCCCTTCCCTTCTAGAGGGCTTTTATATCAAATGTACAATTTACAATTTGCAGTCCCCACGATTATATCCTTATAATTAGGGGTAGGCACAAAGACCTGCCCCTATAACAATTAACGATCTTTAATTGTTGATATATAATTAATTTACATTTAATATCTCACTCATTAATTTTTATAAGAATTTTAACTGTACCCTGTAAACTCTACTTAGTCATCTCCATTACTGCTTCTTTTAAGCTCTCTAACTTATTATTAGCTTCCTTCTCTGTATCTCCCTTTACAGAGAAATAGAACTTAACCTTCGGCTCAGTCCCTGATGGTCTAACTGTAACTAAGCTATCATCTTCTAATAAAAATTGTAATACGTTAGATTGAGGAAGATCGATACTTGACTCTTTACCCTCTACTAGGTCATAGCTCTTACCAACTAAATAATCCTTCTTTAAAGTAACCTTTTGATTATTGATTTTTTCAGGGCTATCCTCTCTTAAACCTTTTAATAGAGATTCTATCTTTTCTTTACCTTCCTTACCTGGCATCCTTATAGCCTCAAGATCAGCTTTGTAATATCCATACTCTTCATATATTCTAGTTAACTCACCATAAATGGAACTTCCCTTTGCTTTATAATAAGCAGCCATCTCAGCAATTAACATAGCTGCTACAATTGCATCCTTGTCCCTAGCATGGGTTCCATAAAGATATCCATAACTCTCTTCAAAGCCAAATATATATTCTTTATCATATTTCCCCTCTTTAAACTCTCTAATCTTCTCGCCAATATATTTAAAACCAGTTAAAGTCTCCATTACATCTAAACCATACTTTTTAGCAATTGACCTAATCATCTCAGTAGTTACAACTGTTTTAATTACAACACCATTATCAGGAACTTCTTCTAAGGAATTAATAATATATTCAGTCAATAAGATCCCTACTTGATTTCCATTTAAGAAAGCCCATTGATTTTTATCGTCCTTAACAGCAATACCAACTCTATCTGCATCAGGATCATGTGCCATAATCAATTCTGCACCCTTTTGATCTGCAAGTTTAATACCCAGTTCAAAAACTGCTGGTTCCTCTGGATTTGGGTAAGATACTGTAGAGAAGTTTGGATCTGGCTTCTCTTGCTCCTTTACTATATGAACATTTCTAAAGCCTAATTCATCTAAAATTCTTTGCATAGGAACATTTCCAGTTCCATGTAAAGGTGTAAAGACTATACCTAAATCCTCACCTACTTCTTTAATAATCTGAGGATTTAATGATAGCTCTTTTAAAGTTTTGATGTACTTATCATCCATTTCAGGGTTGATAATCTCAAATAATCCAGCCTCTTTAGCTTCATCTTTACTAACTCTCTTAACTTCATTAAAATCTTCTATAGAATTAACCTCTTCAATAATTCCTTTATCATGGGGTGGAACAACTTGAGCTCCATCTTCCCAATAAACCTTGTAACCATTGTACTCAGGTGGATTGTGACTTGCTGTAACCATAATTCCTGCAGTAGCTCCAAGTTCTCTTACTGCAAAAGAAAGTTCTGGGGTAGGTCTTAAATCATCAAATAAGTAAGCCTTAATCCGATTACCTGCTAATACTAAAGCAGCTTCTGTAGCAAATTCCCTTGACTTATGTCTTGAATCATGAGATATAACTACTCCTTTTGCCTTATCTCCTTCTTTAATTATATGATTAGCCAATCCTTGAGTAGCTTTTCTAATAGTATACTTATTAATCCTATTAGTTCCCGCTCCAATAATTCCTCTTAATCCACCGGTACCAAAGTCTAAACTAGTATAAAATCTTTCTTCAATCTCCTTTTCATCACCAGATATGTCTCTTAGTTCTTTCTTTGTTTCTACATCAAAGTAATCACTCTCTAACCATTCTTCATACTTAGCCTTGTAATTCATCAATATCTCTCCTTTAATTTTTTCTTTAATATATATATATATAATATACATTATATACTATATATCAATCTACTAACAATAAAAGATACTTCACTAATTAAATCAATATTCAATATAAATCTAATTAAGGGAATTATGTTACTATATTAGTTAAAAATAACTCAAATCCTTCTTTTATAGTCAAATTTGTGAGATTTGGAC
>NZ_KI912095.1:190703-208769 GCF_000517025.1 Halonatronum saccharophilum DSM 13868 | reverse complement strand
TCTTATTTTTGAACTATTTATAGTAATAAAGCGTAGCTTTATTACTGGTGATGAGTAATGGGTAAAACCTTAAAAAAACAGAAACCCCTTTGTTACCTAAGACTTATAAAAGGTTTTGAGATTTTGACTTTACTCATTACTCTTCACTCATAACCCATAACTAGTGGCACGAAAGTGGCACTTTATTAATATTAACCTCAACATAAAAACTCCCCCCGTAAAAAAAAGGGGGGGCAATCTCAGTTCCATCTTTTCTCTATCTCGACCCCTTCAAAATAATACTTAATAATATCTTCTGGACTTTCACCCTCCTGGGCCAACTTCTTTGCGCCCCATTGGCTCATTCCTACACCATGCCCCCATCCACTTCCGATAAATCCAAAGGACTCTCCTCTATCCTCTATAGTTTCAACCATAGTAGATTTCAAATTGTCTGGCCCAATAACAGTTCTAAATTCTGCACCATGGAGTTGTTTACTGCCTCTATTATGAACAATCTCTATTTGAGTTATTCTCCCTGTATCATCTTGCTCTAAAATATTAAGTTCTAATATCTCATCCCCTTCTTCTCCAGTCTCTCTTAAAGCTTCTAAGACCTGAGCTTTACTTATCTCTATATCCCAATTTTGAATATCTTCTGGGGCAAGATCATCTGGAGATTCTACACTCTTAACATAGGGAGGTTCACCCTCCTTAAAGGCAAGCCCTGCTTGAGCACTAGTTGTTCTTCCTGCTGCACTTGAGTGAAACCAGGCATTAATGTAAGTTCCATCATAAACTGCTACCTGACCTCTAGTCATCTCAACCGCTTCTCTAATAACATCGGTGATATTCTCTGGTTTATAGGCTTGGGCTTCTTCATGACGAGCACTGATTGTGTTATCATCTACCCCTTCCATATGCTTCATAGTAAAGGTTCTTGCCTTTATAGCTTGGGCAGCATAAGCATTCGTTGGCCAAGCAGGCTTCATCTCTCCTGCTACAACTCCAGCCACATATTCTTCTAAAGCTATTGACTCAACACTTTCATCTTCAAACCTTATATTAATGTTAGGCTCATCGCCCATCTTCGTCTCAAACTCTTCTTCAACTGCCTGACACCCTACTATAATTGAAGCGATTATTAGTATCATTGTAATAATCTTTAATTTTTTTAGCACTTTAGCTCCTCCTTGGATTTTAGTTTTATTAGATATTTAAGTAATATGATAGTCTTATAATATATTCTATCTCTTGGTCTGAAATTTTATTCACCTTCTAACTTTTCTTGGATTTTGACCTATGAACAGATCTACGAATAGAATAAACTTTACTCCAACAGGTAATCTTAATATTAAATACATAATTAGGAGGTTATAATTAATGAAACGTATCTTTAAAATAATCTTTGTATTATCACTCTTTTTTATATTAACAGGTTGTCCTGGACCAGAAGTCCCCCCACAAGAACAAGAAGAAGCAAAACCTAAAAATGTTATCGTTCTGATTGCTGATGGGATGGGAACTGGACATATGGAGGTTGCACGCTTATTTGAATATGGTAGAGAAGGAAAATTATTTATGGAAACTCTTCCTTATGTAGCTCTAGCTAGGACTTATTCAGCCAGCCATAATGTTACTGATTCTGGTGCTGCAGGTACAGCTCTAGCCAATGCTGCTAAGACCAATAATGGTATGATTGGTGTTGGCCCGGATGGTGAAGAGTTAGTCAGTATTTTGGATATCTTCAAAGAACAAGGAAAGACAGTTGGTGTTGTTTCTACCAACACTGTCACAGATGCTACACCAGCAGCTTATGTTGCTAAAACAGAGCATCGAGGTAATCAAGCCGAAATAGCTAGACAGATCTATGAAGGAGAATATCACATAGCTTTAGGTGGTGGGGAAAGGTTCTTCCTCCCAGAAGAACAAGATGGTGAAGATTTACTTGTAGCCTTTGAAGAAAAAGGTTATCAAATTCCAAAAACTAGAGATGAATTAATGAATATAGAAGCAACTGCTGACACAAGAATCTTAGGTTTATTCCACCACTCATTTATGAATTACACAGGAGATAGAGAAATCCTAGAGAGTAAAGAACCTTCTCTTCTAGAAATGTCAGAAAAAGCTATTGAAGTTGCTTCCCAAAATGAAGAAGGATTCTTCTTAATGTTAGAGGGAGCACGTGTAGATCATGCAGCACACGCAGCAGATTTTGGTGGTATCTGGAGAGAGATGATTGAATTTGATAAAGCAGTAGAGTACGCAGTTAATTGGGCAGAAGAAAATGGTGACACATTAGTTATTGTTAAATCTGACCATGAAACTATGGGGATTGCAGCATCAGAAGTTATGGATGTTGAAAGCTTTAAAGAGATTGGTGTGTCTCCTGAATATATGGCCCAACAACTTGAAATAGATGAAGAGACAAATAACTATACTGCAGAAAGTATTAGAAGAGTATTTTCTGAATATGCTAATATTGACCTTGACGATGAAGAGATAGAAGAATTCCAAGATAATGTTTGGGATGGAAATGATCCTGAAGGAAGACTGGTTTTTGAGCATATAGTTGGATGGGAGATAGGAAGTGTCATTGCCTATTATTATGATGGAGGGGTAATGCACCGAAGGACTAGAGCAAGAAGTGATAGTACTGGAGGTCATACAGCCAATACAGTTCCTGTCCTTGCTTATGGTGTGGGAGCAGAGAATTTCGATGGTGTACTCGATAATATCGAAATACCAAAGATGATCACTGACATATTTGGTTTTGAATATGAAGTTCAAGGGAATTAATAAGCAAATTATTCTCTACTTCTCCTTGACTAAAATAGAATAAATTTGTATAATATTAGATGTTACAAATTAAATAATTTGGTGATGAAGCTCACCTTGATTTATAATCAAAACCGTCTTAAAAGACTAATAGCTTCTACTCTCTAGAGAGTAGAAGCTATTTTTTGCATAAAAAATTTAAAAGGGTGTGGTTTAAGATGTTATTAAGTATATTTTTGATTTTAACTTTTGGTTTAATTTTAGGCTTTATATTTGAAAAGATGAAACTCCCTAGCCTATTAGGTATGTTAATTGCCGGAATTTTAATCGGGCCAACGACCTTTAACCTTCTAGATGAAAATCTATTGGCTATATCCCAAGATATAAGAACTATGGCTCTTATCATCATCTTGCTTAAAGCAGGACTGGGCATAAGTAAGGATACCATCAAAAAAATTGGTGGAACTGCAATTAAGATGGGATCAATACCCGTTCTAGTAGAGGGAGCTGCTGTTGCTCTTTTAGCTACCATCTTCTTTGACCTGCCCTGGATGGAAGCTGGTCTATTAGGCTTTATTATCGCTGCTGTATCCCCCGCTGTTGTGGTCCCATCTATGCTTAAATTAAAGGAGACCAACCTTGGAGAAGAAAAAGAGATCCCAACACTTATCTTAGCTAGTGCTTCTCTTGATGATGTCTTTGCTATTACCTTATTTAGTATATTCCTAGGAATCTTCGAACGAGGGAATGTATCTATCAGAGAGGCGTTAGTCCAGGTACCCTATCAGATAATTGGAGGAATTTTATTAGGTCTTTTAATAGGTTATTTGATTATCAAGTTCTATAGGACTTTTGATAGTTTAAATCTTTCCTATAGGAGCCTTATTTTAGTTGTAATTGCAATAGGTACATATGCTTTAGGAGGATTTATCGGTGTGGCAAGCCTTCTTTCTATTATGACCATAGGATATCTAATCTTAGAGCAAGAAAGAGAGATGGCCAAGGAGTTCTCAGCCATCCTTAACGAGCTTTGGATGGTAGCAAAAATCTTCTTATTTGTGCTAATAGGAGCAGCTGTAGAACTAGAAGCGGCCTTTGGTGCTGGACTATTGGGTCTTCTTCTTATCTTCCTAGGCTTAGTAGCTAGAAGTATTGGGGTACTATTATCTACCCATAACTCTTATCTCAACTTCAAAGAAAGGATATTCTGTGCAGTATCTTATCTGCCAAAGGCTACGGTACAAGCAGCCATTGGAGCAGTTCCTCTAGCAGCAGGAGTACCCTCTGGAGAGTTAATCTTAGCCTTAGCCGTTATGTCCATAGTCTTTACTGCACCAATTGGAGCAATCGGTATTGAGAAGTTGGCCCCTCATCTACTTGAGGGTAAAACAGAATGAACATTAAAATAACTCTTAAATAGTAAACAAGTGTTAATTAACAGTCAAGAACTTAAGAGCGCTTTCTACCACTAATGAACCGAGTAGTCACGAATAAGAGATCTAAAAATAAAAATCACCTAAAACCTATTTTTATTTAATAGATTTCTATTAATAAACACTAGATTGTAATAGTACTTTGAATTACATTAGTGTTAATTCGTGTTCATTAGTGGTAAAAAAATCTTTTTACTTTTTTATTTTTAACCTTTAACAGCGCCACTATATACCATATCTTTATATTTCAAAATACACACTAATCACTCCATCATATATCTCACCTATATCTTTATTCTCTTTTACTCCTTGTTCAAAGTAGCCTTCTTTATGTAGTTGTTTTCCTAAATCTATACTCAACTTATCAACTTCTCGCCAAGTATCTAATATCTCCTCTATTCTAGGATGCCCACGTGAGTATTCATAAGCACTTTGAATTAACAGTTGAAATACCTCTATCTCTTTTACTCCCTTAGTTATATTTATCTCCTTATTCTTAATATAATCTAACTTATCATTCAATGAGCTTGCTCCTGCAAAGCCATCTCTTGCACCGTAATAGATATTTCTTATACTCATCATTACTGCCGTTCCAAAGCACATAGGGCATGGTTCCATAGTTGTATATAACCTATACTCCCTTATCCTTGGATGCTCGTCCTCCTTCAAGCCTAACATTGCCATCATTTCTGCATGAGCCATATTGCTTCCTACTAAAGGGTTATTGACATCCTTATCAAAAATTCTATTCCTTCCTTTTGTTACTATCTCACCGCTTTCTCTTACAATCACAGCACCAATTGGTATCGTTCCACTCCTATAAGCTTTCCAACCCATCTTAAATGCTTCTTGCTATGGCTTCTCTAAATCACTCCACATCTTTTTGCCTCCTTTTATAATCGATTATTTAGTATAAATCTTCTCTTAAAACTAATATGTTCCTTTCTAAAAACTAAAAAAGCTACAGACCAAATTAAATTGGCCCATAGCTTTATATTCTGACTTCAATTAATATATCTTTATTTAGTTAGCACACCCTTGCAAAGGATTTTCCCTACTTCTCTTTTTATATACAATATATTCCCGTGGAGGAATTTTAAAACCTTGATATTCCTGTTCTTTCTTGCTTTTATTTATAAAAACTTGGTAACCATCTTTCTCACCCACTAAAAAATCATACTCAGCATACTTAACTTCAAAAGGTTCATTTACCTCTTTACGTATACTCAATAAGGTATCAATTTCATTTTTTAATTTATAATTGAAATAATCTTTCCAAAAAATACATGTGTCTCGGGTAAATAACAAACTATAAGCATAAGCAATTTTTTTATCATAAATAACAGGTTCATCACGGTCAGTATCATGATTGTCTACAAAAGATACTGTATTATCCATTTTAAAATCCTTTAATTCTCTCATATCTAATTTATCAGGTCTATTACATATTTGGTTCAAAGCATAAAAAAGAGGAAAATTAAAAGCTTTAGTCTCGGCTTTTTCTATCCATTCATTCAGCTCCTTTTTATCTCCACTCCAATATTCTCCTACAATAAATTTGCCTCCGACAGCATTAGTCCACTCTTTAATAAATTGTGGTTTCATATCCTTTACATAATCAAGCCTAAAACCTTCGAAACCAACCTCTTCTTTAAGCCATTTTCCCCATTCAATAAAACCATCTTTCATATACCCTTTATCAGCATAATGACAAATTTTTTCGCCAAAATCACTACTCATCTTATCACATTGTCCACATTTACGGCAAAAGTGAACAAAATTCTTAGGAAACCTTTTTTCTTGAAAATAAGTATAACTATAAGAATTTTCATCTCCTAACTTCTGATAATAAGGGTTGTACTCTTTCTTACCACCAATCATATGAGCCATAACTGTATCAACAACAGGTATAATATCATACTCTTTAATTTTTTGAACTAATCTTTTCAACTCTTTCTTTGTACCAAAAGCACTATCTAAGTTATAATGCTCTTTAATATCATAACCCATACCTTGTCCATCCATACCAAGTGAAGGTGGCGGAAGCCAAATGGTATCTACCCCTCTTCTTTTTAATTCAGGCAATTTACTTGAAACAAGTTGATACCAACTCAAATCATTATTAATATCTTTTATACAATTCCAATAAAACCCTTGCATTATTACTCTCATTAAAGTCTCCCTTCTCCAAAACACACCTACCAGTCGGTATGTTTTGAATAAAAAAATTATATTTTTAACCTTAACCAATAATTATGAAATAATCTTTTAAACATATCTTTATCTTTCTTTATTTTAGGATTAACAAAACTCAAATATTCTAATTGTTGTAATAAAGCATCTAACTCAAAAGCTACAACTTCAGGATCAATGTCATCACGAATTTCTCTATTTTTTTGTGCCTTTTTTAAAGCCTCTGTTAATATCTTTCGCTTAGATTGATCGTGCTTATCAATATATTCCTGTAAATCAGGATGTCTCCTTGTTGCATCATACAAAAACATATAAAAATGTAAAATAGCATCATCACTATCTATATTCGTTAATTTTTTTATCCATTCTTTTCTAGAATTAATTGACTTGAACCCTTCTTGGATTAAACTTTTTACAGATGAGTGATTTTTTTTCAACCAGCCGGGTTTATCAAAATTAAAAAATTTCTTTATAGATTGATAATATAAATCATCCTTACTGTCAAAATAATGGTATACTCCTCCTTTTGTCAGTCCCACTGCACTAGCAATCTCATTTAAAGATGTACCTAAATATCCATTACGTATAAATAATTTTAAAGCCATCTCCAAGATTTTTTCTTTATTGGCGATATCTATCCCCTCCACTACTTTCATATGATCTTTAATTTAAATTATAATAAATATTTGACCTTTATATTAACAAATATTATATTTCTCTTGCATTATATAAAAATTATTTCTTCTTGTCAAACTCATTGGATCTATTACTTATGATGGTGAATTGCAAGTTAATAGATAAAAACCTTCTAATCATTCTATTTATATTTTCATTTGTCCCTCTCTGCCACCTACAATAAGCATCACAATAATATTAGCTAGCTCCTGGTATATTGCTAGCTGCAAATGACCTTCTATACCTCCATAATCCTTGAATCTTGATTATTGTATAAATGAGCTATCACAAGCCTATTTTCTAAGGTTAGGTGTTCACCTTTTGCTCTATCTATGTTATAATTATTGTCATAATACATATTCTGTACACTCCTAATGTTTTGTGTGGTTACTTAACATTATATAAAAAGTGCAGGTATGTGTCTCTTTTTATGCCCACCGTGCATTTAATTATACAATTTACGTCTTGAATCTATCTAAGGAACATAAATGTTTTCAACAATTCTTCATACTTCTGATTTATCTCTTTTTAATTGATGATTTTACTACAATTTTTCAAATAAATGAACATTTTCTTCTATTCTTTCAAATTCAATATACCCATTATTTTTATATAATTTAATCACTTTAATCCATTCTTTAGTCGTTTCTAAAACAATTTTATTATATCCTTTCTTTTTAGCTATACCTTCTAAATTTTTTAATAATAAAGTAGCAAGACCTTTTCTTCTATATTCTTTTTTTACACTCATTCTTACTATTCTACCTGTATATTTATCTTCCTTAATTAAGCCTCCTGTACAAATTAAATCATCTTCATATAATCCAATTAGAAATGTTTCAGATTTTTCTATATAATTTTTCATAAGATTGTTCAAATCAAGATTTTTATTTTTATCATAATAATCGAAATATTAATTTAACCCTTGAATAATAAGATTTTTAGCTTCTATTTCAGTACTATCACTTAAACTTTTAATTTCTAAATTATTAATTATACAATCTGAGCTATCCAATCTTTTCACCTCTTTCAAAATAAATTCTCTAATCTAACTACTTTCTTTCCCCTTCATTTTTCATAGTCTTTGATATATACAATTCGGAATTACTTTGAGTAACCAAGCTATCAATCTCCAACGTTTTGTAATATAAGCATGGTCTTTTTTATTAGTGATTGTCTTATATATTTGTAATGCAGCCTTCTCTGGTGAAGCTACCCAAAAAAGACCTTCTCCTTGTGCCATAGCAGTATCTACAAAACCTGCTTTAATATCTGTAATATATAAAGGTACTTTTGCTTTTTTAGCCTTAATTCTCAAGCCTTCCATATAATTTGAAATAAAAGCTTTTGATGCATAATAAGCAGGTGCATCATACCCACCTCTAATTGCAGCAATTGATGAAATACCTACTATGTGTCCTTTGCCTTTTTTAAAAAAGTAATTATATGCAACATTAATCATTGCACTAAAACCTAAAACATTAACATCAATAGTTTTCTTTTCTTTTTCATACTCAAGGTCAGGATTAATAAATCCACAACCAGCACTAATAATAATTAAATCCACTCCATTCATTTCTTCAATCAAATCTTCTAAATGATGCATACAATTGTTCATAAGAGAAACATCAAAACTTTTAACAAATGATTTTCCAGATAATTCTTGTTGAAGCTCTTTTAATAGCTTTCTCCTTCTAGCCACTAAACCAACAATATAATTGCTTTGAGATAAGACCTTTGCTAGTTCTTTACCTATCCCTGAAGAAGCACCTATAACAATAGCTTTTTTCATAAATAACACCATCCTTTAAAAATTCACTTATATATGTTCTAATCAGTCTTAGCTTCACCGCTTTTTACTATTAACTTACTTTTCAATTGGCATTAGACATTACTTAAACTTCCTATAGTTTATTATTGTTCAAAAACACATGTTTTTTCTTTAACTTTAATTACTTCCTGATTAAATTTACTAGTCTCTTTTAAAAAAGGTGTATGAGCTGAATCTTCAAATATAATTAACTCCTTTTTTGGCGCCTCAATTAACTCGTAATATTCTTCTACTAACTTAAAAGGCGTATTATAATCCTTCTTTCCAATCAAGAAGTATATTGGAACTTCAACAGAAGTTATCTTAGCTAAATAATCGTTTTCTGGAATTTGGCCATCTTTGTGCATTGGCCCGCCACCTCTATTCATACCAGCTAAAAGACGAAAATAATCCAAAATATTATATTCCGAAGCTCTTAAAGCAATTTTGGCTAATTCCCACATTCCTTGATCAAAACTCCCACCTTGTTCATCTACAAGTTGTATAAGTTGTCTAAACTGCGCATGACTATATGGATCCTTTTTTATTTCTTTTAACTTATTTAAGCCAATTTGATTTTCTGTCTGCTTGAATTCATTTTTTAACCAATCATAAGCTATATCAATTGCCCTATGACTATTTACTACTTGACTCACACTAATATAAGCCCAAAAATCATCAGGATATTGAGTAACAAGTTCTATCCCTAATTGAGTCCCCCATGAATGGCCAAGTAAATAAATTTTATCTCTATTAAATTTCTCCTTTAAATAATTTACTAGCTGATAAGTATCATCTTTAAATTGCTCTAATGACATTGTATCCTCATCAAAAGCACTATGGTTTGATTTCCCTGCCCCCCTTTGATCCCAATGAACCACTACAAACTCTTCTTCTAATTTTTTATCTAAATGATGAGCTAAAGGCATTTGAGTTCCACCTGGTCCACCATGTAACCATAATAAAATAGGCTTTGACTTATCATTACCTCTAATTAAAATCCACTGTTTCATGCCCCCAAGCTCAATTTCTTTTAATTTTGCAATGCTTTTATCTTTTTCAATCTCTTCAGTTGAGGCAGTTATGCCTAAGTACAATACTATAACTAAACTAATAATTATTAAAGTTAATATTGTTATCTTTGTATATCTTATTTTTAAAACCTCCCTACATAAATTACAATTTCACAAGAGCCTCTTCTAAAATTGTATCAATCCCATTGTAATAATCCTCTAAACTTTGTTTAAGTTTTATTTGATGACAAAATCCTTCTCCTTCCATTTCCATTTCTGAAGCAGAAATATCAACACCACGCGTTGGAAAACCAAATAAAAAGCCACCTTCACTTACAAAAGTACGAGGCCCACCACCTGAACAACCACGAGTTGCCTCACCTATAAACAGCCCCCTTTTTGCATCATATAAATCAAAAACAAGCCCTTCTGCAGCAGAAAAAGTATAAGGGCCAACTAAAATTACCATATCCCCATCATAATTTAATTCTTCATATGGCTTAAGAGTCCTTTCATAGTCAGAACTCCCAGCCCAAACCCTTCTTTCTTTTTGAATAAAACGCCGGAAAATCTCATCTGCATTTAAAGAACTTCCACCTCCACACTGGCGCAAATCAAGAATTAGACTATCTTTATTAAGTAAGTTCTCTAAATTACTATCAAATTCTTCTACTATACCATCAGTCAAAGTATTAACAGCTATATATCCTTTATCATTAAAGCTTTTAGCTATAACTGGCTTAGGAGTTAATTTATTTCTAACTTTATACATTGGCAAACCTAAACTAATATCCACTTTATTTATGCTTCCATCTGGATTACGATATTTAAATCTTCTAATCTCATCTTCGAAAATATAACGTAAAAAGATTTCTTCTACAGCACCATACCATTTCCAATGTTGATTAGCTGAGGATATATATTTAAAACGCTCCTTTAACCATTCATCGATAGCTATCCCATCTATAGCTTTAATTATAGCTCCCTGCTCCATTCCTATCTCTTTCTTCAAACCTTTATTTTCTATAGTAGTAACTACAACTTTTCCTTCTATTAATTCAGCTTTCATACTTTGACCAAAAGTAGGAACTATAAATCGGGCATGCGGGTTATTAAGATTAGCAAAAAGCTCTAATCCCAATTCAAAAAATTGATCAACACTTTCTAACTCTCCTGCTTTAGTTAAATACTCTTCTTCCAATTTATCAATTTCAACATTTTTTCGCTCTTTTAATGCATAGAAATTATCAATAGCATTAATTATATTTCTCATTTCCAAAGTAAAATCATCTGACTTTAACCTATAAACATCCGGCAACTCTCCCCCACGATATTCACTAACCCCATCAATAGAATAATTTTTTGAAGAATTACTTGTAAAAAAATATATCCCACAAGTTAAAATGTAAAGTAACAACCCAATCAATAAATATGCTTTTTTCTTGTTATAACCTTTAAACATAATATCCCCTACTATCTTGATTTACTTTTATTGATAACTCTAAATATTCCCGGCATCTCCTTGTATTTATTAAAACCATATCTTTTATAAAATGATTCATTACCATTAGCTGCAAATAGTCCTACAAATGCCTTTTCTGGTGCATTATCTTCTAAATATTTTATAATTGAATTCATTATTAATTTACCTATCCCTTTATTTTGATGCTCTGGCAAAACAGCTACATCTTGAATATAAAAATATATATTTCCATCTCCAACTACTCTTCCCATTCCTACTATCTTATTTTTATATTGAATTACAACACCAAATAATGATTGCTCTAAAGCAGCTTCTGCAACATCAAAATTCATATATTCTTCCCAAGTAACTCCAATACAAATCTTTTTATATTCTTCTAAAGTAGGTAATCTTATTATCTTTTTATATCCTTCTCTCATTTTAGTCCCCCTTTATAAATCAAACATCCATTTAAAAAATATAACATCTTATCTAAAATTATTTATTAGTAACTATCGCCAATGTTTTTGACTCTCTAGAGTACTCTCTTCCTACTAAATCAGAATAATAACTATGATCTCTAAACCCAAACTTATCTAATAGATCAGTTATAGTTTCTTTAGTATAAAAATGATCAAAAATTCTATAAATATTAATCTCTTTATCATCAGTCATTACGATTGTTTGATCTAAAAAAGTATCTTCATCTGGATAAAGAAAGGTCTCAGTCAATGCTAAGTAAGGCTTTTTACTCCAAAATCCATCTTCTGCAACCTCCCAGCTCCTTCTTAGATTGCTTGCATCTCTATTTTTGTCTGTAAATATATCAAAAATAAATATTCCGCCTGGTTTTAAAGCTTGATAAACTTTCTCAAGTAAGATGTCTCTTTCTTTATTTATAAGTGCTCCTAAATCACAATAAATTAGCATAATAACATCAAATTCATCCTCAAAGTCAATAGTTAAATAATTTTGATAAATATATTTAATATCTAATTTATCTTCTTCTACCTTCTTTTTAGCATAATTTATTGAACGCTGAGAATAATCTATTCCAGTTACAAAATAATCTCGTTTAGCTAAGCGAGAAGCATATAACCCTGGCCCACAGCCAAGATCAAGAATCTTAATGTTTTGATTAGGCAATATATTTTCAGAAAGCCATTTAACTGATGCATCAATAGTTTCAAGTTTTCTACTAGCTGCATCCCAATCTGGGTTAAGGTGAGCTTCCAACATTTTTTTAGAAATATGTGGATCATTCCAAAACTCTGCATTACTTCTTTTGAATAATTCTGGCTTTTTAGATAATTTAATAAGTTTATCAATATTCATCTTCATAACCCTCCTTCTTGTAATTTGATTATTATCTTTTAAAATCATTATTATAAAAAACAATCTCATCTATACTCTTCTTTTTTACAAATTCTTTTCTATTTTTAGGATAACCAAAAGCAATAATCTCTGTTGGAATAAAATCTTTAGGTAAATTTAATAACTTAGCTAGTTGAGTTACTTTAAAATAAGAAATCCAAGTAGAGTCAATTCCATTTTCTAATGCCGCTAACACCATATGGGTACCTGCTATTTTAGTTTGGTGCTCTTCTTGATTTAATTTACTGTATAACTCTTTATCCATTTTTTCAATTTCAACTTTCAATTCTGGAAATCTTGCTTTCTGTATATCCCTTCCCCCTTTTTCATCACCTACTATAGTAGTACATAATACAATTAACAAATTGGAAGAAGCTATCCACTCTTGGTTATAAGCTATTTTAGAAATTTTTATAATTAAATCTTTATCATTAATAACTCCAAACTTCCATGGCTGCTCATTTCCACCTGATGGAGATAATCTCCCTGCTTCAAGTATATAATTGATAATTTCTTGAGAAATCTTCTTATCTGAAAAATCACGTACACTACACCTTTTATCTAATAAATCCAATAACATTAAACCTACTCCTTTTAATTTTTAAAGCGATTACCTGTATTCATATAAATAATTACTACAAGAATCACTATACTAAATAATACCCAACTAAACGATACAATCCAACCTACTCTCCAAAATTCTCCTAAAGCAGCAACAAAAGCAATCCCACTTAATATAAATAGGAGATTTCCTACACCATTACAAAGAGCTTCTTTATTATACTTTTTCTTTTCTTCTTTAGAAGAAGTATTATAACCTACTATAAGCCAACTCCATTTTCTATATCTAATTAAATAAGCAAGAACAATTAATAATAATCCCATAACAATATGAGTCATAAATGTCATCTCCCTTTTAATTAAATAACTTTGCTAAACTGCAATAATAAATTGAACTAGTTTCCATTTGCTCTCCCCTATATAGCTACAATGGTATTAAGTTTATACCTTAAATTGCGCTATCAACTCTTGTAATTCTTGAGCCATTTGAGCTAACTCCTGTGACGAATTAGATATTTCTCCAGACATATCACCTATATCTTCAGTTGCACTTACGATTTCATCACTACTTTGTGCTAAATCATTACTTGCTTTAGCTGTTTGTTCTATTTGAAGTGAGACTTCTTCTACAGACTGTCTGATATTCTCAAAGGTTGATCCAGTATTTTTAGCAATTTCTTGTCCTTTCTTAGCTTTATCTGCAACCTCATCAATCTTTTTAATCCCTTCTTTAGATTGATTTTGAGTTCTAGCAATCAAGTTAGAAATTTCTTCTGTCGCCTTAGATGTTTCACTTGCCAAAGATCTGATCTCATCTGCTACTACAGCAAAACCATGCCCATGTTCTCCAGCTCTAGCAGCTTCAATAGCAGCATTTAAAGCTAGTAGGTTAGTCTGCTCTGCTATATTAGTTATTAATTCAACAATTTTCTCAATTTCTTGAGAGTTTTCATCTAATTGCTTTATAACCTCAACTGTCTCAGCAATAACTTCATTAATTTCTTCAATACTTCTTACAGTATCTTTAATGTTTTGACTACCCGTATTAGTCTCTAACTTAGCTTGTTCAGAAAAGCTAGCTACTTCCTGTGAAGATGCTGAAATTTCTTCTATTCCTGCTGACATATTTTCAATTAATCCACTTGTATTCTCTATACCTGCATTACCCTCTTCTGCTGAAGCTGATAGTTCTTCGCTATATGCTGATATATTTGCAGTTTTATTTGAAATATTAGTAATTATATCTTTCATAGCAAAAGTGATTTTATTAAATGATTTTGCTAATCTACCAACCTCATCTCCTCTTTGGGTAAATTCTTCTCCTATTACTTTTGTGAAATCACCATTAGCCATCTTTTCAAGATCTTCTATTGCAAAATTGAGAGGTTTAGTAACCTTTAAAGATATTAGATAAATTGAAAGACCTGAAACTAATACACCAATTAATAACATCAGTACATTAATCAATAGTTGTCTATTTAATTCTGAATAAAGCACACTCCTATCTGATATAACCATAAAAAACTTTTCTACCGCCAGACTCTCTAATTGATAATTTAAATAAGTATACTTAAGTTCTCTATCATCTTCATCAGTATCATATATTTCAACAATTGCTCCTTCTCTTCCTATTAATTCTTCATTTAATATAGCTTTATGCTCTTCTTTTATATTATAATCAGGATCATAAAAAACACTAAAACTATCTGTAAAACTTTTGATGTCAACTATTATATTTTCTTCATCAGTAATACTATTCATAATATTTTCAAGAGATACTTCCTCAATGTAAGGTTCAAATACTTCAGCATATAATCCTAATTGAATTATATATCGGTTGTCATAAGTTGGAAAATAAGTAAACTTCCTCAACCTGTTAGTGGACATTTCTATATTTATATCTTGTGGTCTAAACTCATCACCCTCTCTTACTCCTATTAAAAATTGTTTAAAACTTTCCCATTGGTATAAATTAAAGTCTTGATCGGGAGTATAAGTTGTAACTTCTATTATACCTTCATCATTTATTATATAAACCTCCATTCCATATTTATCCTTAATTCTATCCATATCAATCCCATAAATATCATTTCCAACTTCTCTATACTCTTCACCTAATATTCTAGACACTTCTTCCATCTCATTTTCCATTCCATTATTTGCTAAATGAAATGCTACATCATAATGCAATAAAGCTGTTTCTAGTTGCCTTAAAGACCTTCTTTCAGTTGCTTCAAAATCCTCAATCAAGTTATCTCGATTTATTCTGTAGTTATATATTATTATGCCAGACATAACAATAAAAACCACAAGTACTATTTTGAATATTAATTCAAATTTAAAAGATTTTCTTGCCTTAAAAAAATTCATTTCATAGCCCCCCTATATATTATAATTATTATTTATTTCCTAAATTGCAATAATAAATTGAACTAATCTCAAACTGTAATAATTTGGTTGTTAATCATATAGAATTTCTTTTAATTGGTCTTCAAAGGCTTCATCAGGTGTTAAGTAATCTAGAATTTTTCTTGGTAAAGTATTGCACCAATTTTGAACTCTAGCAATGCTATAAATCGAGAATCCATTTATGCTTTTTCCTTTGTCTTATAAGACCATTGTATCGCTCATTAGTACCTCTTTCACCTGATGAATATGGATGCGCAAAATAAACTTTAGTATCAGTAGATTCTTCTATTTATGATATTTCAGAAAACTCAGATCCATTATCACAAGTGAAACTTTTAAATATTATCGTTCAAGAGTGAAAAGATTCTATAGAGGCATTATCATAGGGATTGCCCTTGGCACTAAATGACTGTACTAAATTTAATTCATTTGCTTTTTTCATATAAGCGTTACTAGTGTATTGGGTACCTCTATCAGAATGTAAAATAACTGTATCCTTTGGTTTACTGTTTATATAAGCATTTTCTAGAGCTCTTATCGTTAAATCAGTAGTCATAGATTTATCAAAAGAAAAGCCAATAATCTTTCGCGTATAAAGATCCATAATAGAGGCTAGATAACACCAACCATCTTTAATAATATAAATATAGGTGATATTAGATACCCATTTTTGGTTAATAGAAGTGGTTGAAAAATTCCTATTTAAAATATTTTCACCAATTACATTATTTTATTAGATGAACAAGGTTTAAACTTTTTATGCACAATAGATCTGATTCCTAGCTTCTTCATAATTCTTTGTACACGTTTGAGGCTTATATTAATATTATTTTCTCTAAGCTTATGATGAATCTTAGGAGCCCCATAACGTTTTTTACTATCTAAATATATTCGCATAATTTCTTTTTCTAAATACTCATTTTCAATTGCTCTTTTAGATTTAGGTCTTATTTTACGATCATAATAATTGCTGCGAGAAATACCTAAAACTGTGCATAATAGCTTAACATTATACTGTTCTTTATTATCATCTATAAAGGTATCTAAAACGACGTCATCTATTTTTTCGCGAATATGGCTAAAGCCTTTTTTAGAATCTCTGCTTCCTGTTTTAAACGAGCATTTTCTTTCTTAATTGCTAATAACTCTTTATAATTAATAGTTTCACCTTCTTCAGTCTCTACTTCCGTATAAAGCTTAATCCAATTGTTGATAGAAGTTCTAGACACACCATATTCGCGAGCAAGTTCTGATTTAGATTTTTCACCTGTTTGATAAATCTCTACTATCATTTTTTTAGTTTCTTCAGGATATCTTTCTCTAGTTGAATTCATATGGACACACCCTTTCCTAGTTATATTGTAATATATCCAGAAAAATGTTCCATACTTTTATACTAACACCAACCTCACAATTTCTCTCTTCATCATCTAAATTTTAATTTAATTAAATTCTATTCTACAGGTAATTCAACAACTATCAACTAAAGTCGATAGTTGTTGAATTGTTATTGTTTTAATTTGTTTATGGTAATATAAAAATACACTAACTTCCCGCACTCTCATAAACACTTATCCCTCTAAGCCAGACTGAATAAGAAATCACAGAAAAGACTACTCCAACTAAAATAGTTCCACCTATAGCCACCAACCCATCTACTTTATCTACAAAATAACTTGCAGGAAAATACGCAGTAAAGGCAAAAGGAACAATAAAAGTTAATACCTTTCTAATCCACTTGGAATAGATAGTTATTGGATACTTAGCAAAGTCACTTAAAGAATAAGTCATATATAAAAATGCTTGACTAAACTTAATCCAAAATGCTAAAGAGGCAAAGATCAATTTAACTGATGTATAGATTAAGGTAGCAAAGATAATAGCTACTCCAAATAAAAAGATATCTAGAATAGTAAAAGTTATACCTAGTCTTATTACAGCTATAATTACAAGTATTATCCCCACTGCCAACTCTCCAAAAGCATCAGGCTGAAAGACTTCTGCTATTAAATGAAAGAGAGGGTTAATAGGCCTTAAAAGGTATCGATCAAATTCACCTCTAACAATAATTCTACCACTTAATGCCCATAAATTATCAGTAAATAAATGGTCTATACCTTTAGGTATTTGAGCAAATCCATAGATAAACATTATCTCTTCAAAACTCCACCCAGCCAAATGAGGAATCTGCCTAAAGATAAGGTAGATAAAAGCTATTCCTGTTGCTTGGGTTACAAGAAAGGTGAAAAAACCGACAAAAAAATCTATTCTATACTCCATTAACCCCTTTAGATACTGAGATAAAAATTTAAAATATAATCGAAAATACTTTCTCATCCTCTAACCCCCTAATATTGTAAGTCTTGATATAGCCTTATT
>NZ_KI912095.1:105771-190603 GCF_000517025.1 Halonatronum saccharophilum DSM 13868 | reverse complement strand
ACTTCCCGCACTCTCATAAACACTTATCCCTCTAAGCCAGACTGAATAAGAAATCACAGAAAAGACTACTCCAACTAAAATAGTTCCACCTATAGCCACCAACCCATCTACTTTATCTACAAAATAACTTGCAGGAAAATACGCAGTAAAGGCAAAAGGAACAATAAAAGTTAATACCTTTCTAATCCACTTGGAATAGATAGTTATTGGATACTTAGCAAAGTCACTTAAAGAATAAGTCATATATAAAAATGCTTGACTAAACTTAATCCAAAATGCTAAAGAGGCAAAGATCAATTTAACTGATGTATAGATTAAGGTAGCAAAGATAATAGCTACTCCAAATAAAAAGATATCTAGAATAGTAAAAGTTATACCTAGTCTTATTACAGCTATAATTACAAGTATTATCCCCACTGCCAACTCTCCAAAAGCATCAGGCTGAAAGACTTCTGCTATTAAATGAAAGAGAGGGTTAATAGGCCTTAAAAGGTATCGATCAAATTCACCTCTAACAATAATTCTACCACTTAATGCCCATAAATTATCAGTAAATAAATGGTCTATACCTTTAGGTATTTGAGCAAATCCATAGATAAACATTATCTCTTCAAAACTCCACCCAGCCAAATGAGGAATCTGCCTAAAGATAAGGTAGATAAAAGCTATTCCTGTTGCTTGGGTTACAAGAAAGGTGAAAAAACCGACAAAAAAATCTATTCTATACTCCATTAACCCCTTTAGATACTGAGATAAAAATTTAAAATATAATCGAAAATACTTTCTCATCCTCTAACCCCCTAATATTGTAAGTCTTGATATAGCCTTATTCCAAATTAAGGTACTAATAATCCCTAAGATAATAACCCAGAAAAATTGTACTCCTAATGCCCTAAACATCTCATTACCTTCTATCTTATTTAAATAAATCATTACTGGTATATAGTTCATTGAAGCAAAAGGAAAAAAGTTTAAGATTCTTTGCAAAGCTTCTGGAAAAAACACCAAAGGTATTATCTGACCGGAGAAGAAAGCTATAATAACCCCTTTAAGCCGACTAAAGCCCCACATATTAGTAACAAAAAAAGCCATCAACCCAAAGCATAAATTAAATAAGAATAATATAATAAAACTTAAGCTAATACTTAAAAAATAAAAGAAAAAGACCCTCAAATCTGGCAATCCTCCCCCTAAGGAGAAATATCTATAGGATTCTACCCCAACCCAGATAGGCAAACAGATAAAGATGAATTGGTAGAGGTTTCCTCCTATTGCCATAAATAACAATCTAATATGATAAGATATAGGTCTAATCAAATTCATAGCTATTGTCCCCTGTTTTACCTCATCACCTATGGCCCTATCTACATCTGATTGAACTATTCTTGAAGTTATCTCACTCATAAAGATATAAATTAACATAGTACCTATTGTAAAACCTTCTAAAGTTTCTTGACCAGAGCTATAAAAGACAGCCCTCCATAAGTAATATATTACAAAGGTCTGTAATATCCCACCTGCAACAAAGATAAAGAAGTTGACCCTATAACTTAATAAAGTTTGTATAACACTTATAGAAAAGGGCCAATACACCTTAAAGCGCTTTCTAATTTCCAATTAAAAGGTCACCTCATTTCTATAAATCCTCTTAATAATTTCTTCTATCTTGGTTTCTTGAATATTAATATCAACTACCTCTGCCTTTTCCATGGCATAAGAGACTATCTGAGGCATACTCACCTTGTTTTTATTAAATTTAATAAATAAGGAGTTATCCTCATTCCAAACCTTCAAATCCTCCTCATCTAAATTAAAGTCCTTAGAGAAGTCCATCTTCTCTATATCATCTGAATACTTTAAATCTACCTGTATTGTTCTCATATACCCATAGGTATCACTAATCTCTTTAATCTTCCCATCATAGATCTTCTTTCCTTGATCGATAATGATCATCCTATCACACAGCTCTTCAATATCATCAACATCATGGGTTGTTAAGACTATAGTAGTCTGATATCTTCTATTTATCTCCTTAATCGCTTCTCTAATTCTCTCCTTAACGACTATATCTAAGCCTATTGTCGGCTCATCTAAGTATAAAACCTTAGGATTATGTAATAAAGAAGCAGCCAAATCAGCTCTCATTCGTTGGCCCAAAGACAAAGTTCTAACAGGGCTTGAGATAAACTCCTCTAGCTCCAAGGTCTTATCTAAAAAATCCATCCTCTATTTAAAATCACTATCACTTACATTATATATCTCTTTTAGTATAGAGAAGGTCTCAGTCAAAGGAAGATCCCACCATAGCTGTTTCCTCTGACCAAAAACTACCCCTATATCCTTGGCATTTAACTTACGATTCTCATAAGGGACTACCCCATTAACTATACATTCTCCACTGCTGGGAACCAAAATACCAGTCATCATCTTAATAGTTGTAGATTTCCCTGCTCCATTTGGGCCAATGTACCCTACAATCTCTCCCTTATCAATACTAAATGATATCTGATCAACTGCTCGTTTAATCTCAGCCTTTTTCTTATATAAACTTTTTAGTGCTCCAATCAAACCAGGATCTCGCTTGTAAACCTTAAACTCCTTTGTCAGATTCCTTACCTCAATCATATAACCCTCTCCTTTTTTTAATCCACTTGTTGATTTTACTTTCCAATTTATACTGGCACTCCTCACCTTTTATTTTAGATTTCTCCCTAAATTTAGATTGTTCTCTTTAAATATATGATATATTGTAATTTCTTCATTAACTTTTTCCTCAAATGTATTATAATCAAAGTGCTGGTAGATAAGTTAATTCTTCCTATCAGCAGTAAAAAAATAAATTCAGAAACCTTTTCTTAAATCAATAATAACAACTTTTCTTCTTAAATTAGTTATTCCTTTAATATAATCAAATTTATAATCTCTTTTACTTTAATAATTTCAATAGAAAATTCTTCAGTACTTTTCCTCTCTAACCTCAATACTATATAGTGTTGACTCTTCATAATTTATATCTCCAAAAATCTATATTCCTTAATTTTGTTTGAAAAACAATTGATAATATTACACCTTTACCTATTAATTATAATAATCATCTTTAAATTTATTCCATCTAGACTCTATACCATTTATTGTACTGTCTATTTGTATTTCAATAAATAATTCAGGAATTTCTAAAACAAA
This sequence comes from Halonatronum saccharophilum DSM 13868, assembly GCF_000517025.1. GTDB lineage: Bacteria > Bacillota > Halanaerobiia > Halobacteroidales > Halobacteroidaceae > Halonatronum > Halonatronum saccharophilum. The sequence continues at coordinate 187,420 of NZ_KI912095.1, read as the reverse complement.
TCCCCCCTTAACTATAGTTTTAGAAAAATTATCATATGATTTTTCTAAATATAATTTTGTTTCTGCAAAAAAACTTTCTAATTCATAATTCTCTTTTTTACTTAACTTTTTCGTCATCTCTAAAGCATTATTTATCTTATCTCTATTCATATCTTCAAATTGCTTGATTTTATTGTCAATATTTCTATCTAATCCACTTCTTAGTTCTTCTCCTACTTGATCACTTAAATTTAATTCACTCACCATTACATCTAATTTAGCATAGCTTAATCCTAAATTCATACCTAAAACCTCTTCATTCATAGCTAACGAACTAGAATTACTAAACCTTGCTAACTCTTGATTTAACTCTTTTGTAATAATCATAACATTTTGTAATATATCATTACTCATATCTTCAAGTTTAGTATATTGACTACTCTCTTCATTAACAGTATCTTTTAATAATTCATTAAAATTTAGAGTTTCTAAACTTCTTCCTCTAAATACATCTGTCTGCCTAAGTCGTCTATCCCATTCCTCTTGATTTTCATTAATTATCTCGTCTAACACATTAATTCTTTGATCAATTAATTCTTCTAAAGTTATTTTAAAATCTTCAGTATTAAAAGCTTCTCCTTGCTCTTTATCTGTTACATACTTTTCATAATTATCTCTACTATAAATATAAGGAGAATTACCATTAAAAAAATCTTCAATTTCACTAGTCATTTCTCTTATTAAGGTATTAGACACACCATCTACAACTTGCTCAAATTGATTAAGCATAGTTTCTTTTTCATCACCATCAAATACAAATTCAAATTTATCCTCTAGTAAGCGCGATCTATAAACAAAATCATCTATAAAGTCTTGATTATTAATTCTTCTTACGTATTCTTCACCAAAGGAGATCTCTCTCATTGATAATCTGCTTTCTAAACTTCTTTCTATTCTTTCAAAATCAATATCTCCTCTTTCATCTAAATAACATACATCAAAAACCCTTCCGATTTTTTCCATTTTTTTTGATTCCTCAGAGATTTTAATTTCATCTTTTAAACCAATTGTTTCTTTTATAGATTTATCCTGTTTCTCAAATCTCATAATATCTTTATTTTCTGATATATTCCTCTTTAGATTAAGATCTTTAAGTCTATCGATTATATTTGTTGATTTTACTTCCCAATCCATAAATATTCCTCCATATCTTTTATTTTTAATCTTTACTCTAAGTTTAAATTATTCTCTTTAAAAATATGCTAAATTCTAATCTCTTCATTATCTTTTTCCTCAAAAGAATTTATTTTAGTATCCCACCCAATAATAAAATTTAATTTACCTAAAGTGCAATAATAAATTGAACTAATTTCCATTTGTTCTCCCTTATATAGCTACAATAATATTAAGTTTATACCTTAAATTGTGCTATCAACTCTTGTAATTTATGAGCCATTTGAGCTAACTCCTGTGAAGAATTAGATATTTCTCCAGACATATCACCTATATCTTCAGTTGCACTTACTATTTCATCACTATTTTGTGCCAAATCATTACTTGCTTTAGCAGTCTGCTCTATTTGTAAAGATGTTTCTTCTACTGACTTCTTAATGTTTCCAAACACTTCTCCTGTCTTTTTAACAATCTCTTGACCTTTTTTAGCTTTAATTTCAACCTCTTTAACCTTTTTAATCCCCTTTTTAGATTGTTCTTGAGTCCTATTAATTAAGTGAGAAATCTCTTCTGTTGCTTTAGAAGTTTCACTTGCCAAAGATCTAATCTCATCTGCTACTACAGCAAAACCATGTCCATGTTCTCCAGCTCTAGCAGCTTCAATAGCAGCATTTAAAGCTAGTAGGTTAGTCTGCTCTGCTATATTAGTTATTAATTCAACAATTTGCTCAATCTCTTGAGAATTTTCATCTAATTGCTTTATAACATCAACTGTCTCAGCAATAACTTCATTAATTTCTTCAATACTTCTTATAGTATCTTTAATGTTTTCACTACCTGTGTTAGTCTCTAACTTAGCTTGGTCAGAAAAACTGGCTACTTCCTGTGAAGATGCTGAAATCTCTTCTATTCCTGCTGACATATTTTGAATTAATCCACTTGTAGTATCTATACTTGCATTGCCTTCTTCTGCTGAAGCTGATAGTTCCTCACTATAAGCTGATAGATTCTCAACATTGTTCGAAATATTAGTTATCACATCTTTCATAGCAAAATTTATCTTATTGAATGCTTTCGCCAATCTTCCAAGTTCATCCCCTCTCTCAGTCCACTCTTCACCTTGAATATTAGTAAAATCACCATCAGCCATAATCTCACAGTCTTCTATTGCTAATTTAAATGTATTTGCTATAAAACTCATACTCTTATAACCTATAATTAATAAGATAATTAAGGTTATAATTAAGGAGATAATCAATCCATTCCTAACATTAGAAATTGGTTCATTTATAAACTCAGCTGGAACTCTAGTTACTAACTTCCAACCATCAGTATTTGGTATCTCATGAAAATAAGCATAGGTTTCTACACCTTCATAAACATAATATATTCCTCCAGACCTTTCATTAAGTACAGTATCTGCTATACCTTTTAAAGCAGGAATTTCTCTCATATTAGCTTCTAAAATCAAGTCTGTTTCTGGATGAGCTAAATTTAAACCAGAACTATCAACTATATAAGAATATGAACCCTGATGATCTACTCTCATATCAGACATAAAGTCTGTCAAATTACTTAAATTAAGTGCACCACCCATCATTCCAACTATCTGTCCATTATCTCTTATAGGACTTACCACAACTATATTTGGTTCACCTGTTGCTCTAGAAATTAATGGTTCAGAAATTATAGTCCTTCCTTGCATTGCCAAATGAAAATATTCTCTATTCTTCACATTTCCATCTGCCCCACCTGTGGTTTGAAAATCTCCATCTAAATCTGCAATATAGAATAATTCATATATATCTGAATATTGTCTATGTCTTCTACTTAAATACCCTTCTGCTTGAGTCCAGTCCATACTCTTAACTACTGGGGTATCAGCATAATCTTCTATCTGTTGCTTTCTTTCTTCAAGCCAATCTCCTACATATTGAGCATTCTGTTCTATAGTTATACTAACATTACTATCAACTATATTGAACATTCTACTACTGACTAAATGATTAGACAGCAAGATAACAATAATGAACGCTAATATCATACTACTTGCTAAAACAAACAACATCTTCCTGCTAATACTACTCTCTATCTTTTCTTTAATCAATTTAAACATTTATATCACTCCCTCTTATGATTTTTTCTTTATTTATATTTGAGTTTATAATTAACCCCATTTAATGATGGTAAAGGAACTATCAAGCGTTGGGAAACAAAGATTTTAAATTACCTTAATTATAAGATAAATAATGGATACACTGAAGGCATTAATAATAAAATTAAATTGATTAAAAGAACTGGTTATGATGTTCCAAATATAAATAATCTTAGACGTAGAGTGTTTGACACAGTGTAAGTTAATCAAAGCTTCATACTTTATACCTCACCCCCCTCCTACCTTATGAGAGGGTGAACTAAAGGCTTTTTATTCCCTCTCCTAGGGTAGGAGAGACTGGTCTTGGTACGAAGGGGAATTGAAGTTTATTCTCCGTAGAGGTTAGGGTGAGGTACGAATTGTTATTATAAATAAGTTCACTTAGAAGAATATGACTTAAGTTAAGGTACATTAAAAATTCTATATGATTAATTAATTTAAACAAGAGTCTTTTACACAACAATTGATAGAGAATCATTTTATATATAAATTTAGAAAAATAAGAAAGCAAAAAGCCCTCCTAAAGATTTATTATACAACCTATACCTTAAATTGTTCTACTAAATTTTGTAAAGTGTGAGCCATTTCTGATAGTTCATAAGAAGCAGATATAATCTCTTCTGTAGCAGCAGCCTGTTCCTCACTTGATGCTGATACTTCTTCTGTATTAGCTGCAAACTCTTCTGTTACTTCAGCTATATTCTGTACTTTTTCTTTTACTTCTCTACTATTAGATGTCATATTTTTTGTACTATTTGTTACATCAATAATAATGTTACTAAGTTCATTTACAACTTTTTTAATATCTTTGAACAAAATACCTGTTTCTTCTATGGTAATTACCCCTGTTTTAACTGTTTTTTCATTTTCTTTTATTTTCTTTACTGCTTTATTTACTTTCTCTTGAACATTATTAATTAAATTTGCTATATTATTAGTCCCCTTAGAAGTTTCATTAGCTAAATCTCTAATCTCTTCTGCTACTACTGCAAAACCTTCACCATACTTTTTAGCTCTGGCAGCTTCTATTGTTGCATTTAAAGATAACAAACTTGTCTGATCTGCTATATCATTAATTAACCCTACAATACAATTAATTTGATTAGATGTTTCTCCTAAATCAAAGATAATATCCGCAACTTCTTTTGTATCATCTTTAACTTCATTTATTACCTTTACAGATTTATTAACTGATTGATTACCTTTTTCTATATCTTCTAAAACAGAATTAGAAACATCAATCATTTGTTTAGTTTTGCTTTCTATCCCTTCAATCTCATCTGTTAAATATTTTATACTTTGATTAATATATTCTATTTGAACTGTACTCTCTTCTGCACCCGAAGCAACATCTTGAATTGATTGTGTTATCTGACTAGCACCATCTGCAACCTGATCTCCTGCAGCTGATAATTCTTCACTATGAGCTGATAGATTATCAACATTATTTAAAACATTAGTTATCATATTTTTCATAGCAAAGTTTATTTTATTATAGGCTCGTCCTAACCTACCAAATTCATCTTTTCTTTTAGTTAAATCTTCTTCTTTTATGTCAGTAAAATCATAATTAGCCATCTTTTCAAAATCAATTGCTGCAAGATTTAAACCCTTTCCAAATAGACTAATAACTTTATACCCTATGATCAATAAAATAAATAAAGCTATTATTAAAGCAATCATTAATCTATTCCTAACTTCAGAAATCGGTTCATCTATAAATTCAGCTGGGACTCTAGTTATTAGTTTCCAACCATCAGTATTTGGAATTTCATAAAAATAAGCATATGTCTTTACCCCTTCATAAACATAATCTACTTCTCCATAAGACTTATTAAGTACATTATCTACTACACCTTCAAATGCAGGAATATCTTTCATATTAGCTTCTAAAATCAAATCTGTATTGGGATGAGCTAGATTTAAACCTGAATTATCAATTATATAAGAATAAGAATCTGGATGTTCTACTCTCATATCAGAAATAAACTCTGTTAAATTATCTAAAAGAATACTACCACCTATAACTCCTATAACTTGATTATTTTCACTAAATATGGGAGCAACAATAATTACTATTGGATTTCCTGTCGATAAAGAAATTAATGGTTCAGAAAATACTACTTCACCATTTAATACTTTATCAAAATAATCCCTCTCTCTTGCATTTCCTTTTATACCATCTGTAGTAATAAAATCCCCTTCAATATCCGCTATCCAAATGTTATCATATATATTAGAATGTTTTTTATGTCTACTTTTTAAATAATCCTCTGCTTTTTCCCAATCCATACTCTGAACTATAGGAATATCAGCATAGTCTTCTATCTGATTTTTTCTTTCTTCAAACCAAGTACCTATAAACTGAATATTTTGCTCTGTAGTTAAAAAAGTATTAACATCTACAACATTAAATATTCTGCTACCAACTAAATGATTAATAAACATAATAACAATAACAAAAGTTATTATCATACTAAGCGCTAAAATAAATATAAATTGCTTACTAATGCTATTTTCTATCTTTTCTTTAAGTAATCTAATCACTTTTATCTCTCCTTTAATAACTTTATTTTAACCTTAATATATTAGTTGTTTATTTTTGTTAAATTAATATTCAACAGACATTAAATAAGTTATCTTTTTAGTATGATAAACAAAAGACTTACTCTTTATCAAAATCTTTTTTTACTTTTTCATTTATTAATTTTTGGGCTATTTCAGTTGCTAAAAACATTTCATTATTAACAAGATCATAAATTACTTATATAAGTTTGCTAGGCTCTATATTTTTTAAAATATATCCTTCTACTCCACAACTAAACATATCTATTATATAATCTTTATCGGCAAAGCTTGTAAATGCTATAATTTTCGTATTAGGATAATCCTTCTTAATCTTTTTACTACTTTCTATGCCATTCATTCTAGGCATTTCTATATCCATTAATACAATATCTGGTTGATGCTCTTTTACTTTTTGATAAGCCTCAATACCATCTCTTGCAGTAGCTATAACCTCTAACCCTTCTTCCAAATTTAATATGATTTCAATTCCTTCTCTTATCAATGAAATAGCATCAGCTATTATTATCTTAATTCTCTTTATTACTAACCTCTCTAGTATATTTTGTTTTAATTTTTCAAAAAAATCAACTCTTATTATATTAGAACGCGCTTCTTTCAAAAACTGAAGGATCAAAGACCCTCCAGAAGATTAAAGTTTTCCTTTGTATAGATTTATTACTGTTTTACAGCAAGATTTATACCTTAAATTTCTCTACTAAATTTTGCAAAGTTTGAGCCATTTCTGATAGTTCATAAGAAGCAGATATAATCTCTTCTGTAGCAGCAGACTGTTCTTCACTTGATGCTGATACTTCTTCTGTATTAGCTGCAAACTCTTCTGTTACTTCAGCTATATTATCTACTTTCTCTTTTGCTTCTTTACTATTAGCTGTCATATTTTCTGTACTAGCTGTTACATCACAAATAATACTACTAAGTTTATTTACAACTTCTTGGATATCTTTAAATGAAGTACCTGTCTCTTCTATCCTCGCTACCCCTGTTCGAACTACCTCTTTATTCTCTTTCATCTTCTTTACTGCTTTATTTACTTTGTTTTGCATATTATTAATCAAATCTGCTATATTATTAGTTGCCTCAGAAGTCTCATTAGCTAAGTTTCTAATCTCTTCTGCTACTACTGCAAAACCTTCACCATGCTCTTTGGCTCTAGCAGCTTCTATTGTTGCATTTAATGATAATAAGCTTGTCTGATCTGCTATATCATCAATTAATCCTACAATACAATTAATTTGATTAGATGTTTCTCCTAAATCAAAGATAATATCTGCAACTTCTTTTGTATCATCTTTAACTTCATTTATTACCTTTACAGATTTATTAACTGATTGATTACCTTTTTCTATATATTCTAAAGCAGAACTAGAAACATTAGTCATTTCCTTAGTTTTATCTTCTATTTCTTCAATTTCACTTATTAAGTCTTCTATCTTTTGATTAATCTCAGCAATCTGAACTGTACTCTCTTCTGCCCCTAAAGCAATTTCTTGAATTGATTGTGTTACTTGACTAGCACCATCTCCAACCTGATTTCCTGAAGCTGATAGTTCCTCACTATAAGCTGATAGATTCTCAACATTGTTCGAAATATTAGTTATCACATCTTTCATAGCAAAAGTTATTTTATTAAAACCTTGAGCTAATGCTCCTATCTCATCTCCTCTTTCAGTCCACTCTTCTCCTAATACTCTTGTGAAATCACCATTGGCCATTTCTTCGCATTGCCCTACTGCTAAATTTAATGAATTTGTAATTTTTAAAGATACTATATAACCTATAAAAGTTGAAATTAATACTCCTAAAATTATTAAAATAATCAGTAAATTTCTTGTTCGATTTATAGACCTTAGAATTTCTTCAATTGGTGGCCCAATAGCTAATATCCAATCATTAACTAAAGTTGCATATCCTAAAATTTTATCTTCTCCTTCATAATCATACTCAATTACTCCATTTCTTTTAGTTAACATTCTTTCAGCCATAAACTCATAATCCCTAGCTCCAAGTTCAAGTAAATTTTGACCTTCTAATTCTGGATGAATAAGATAATCAAAATTTTGATTATGTAACCAAGCATATCCACTATCATAAACTATTATAGATTCTATTGCTTCTTTTATATCTTCAAAGAAAAAATCCATACCTGCAACTCCAATTAATACATTATCCTTATAGATAGGTTTAGTGTAAGAAATTAAAGTAGTACTTTTTCCATAAGTAGTCTCATAAGGTTCAGACCAAAGACCTCTTCCAGCATCTATTGGATTATAATACCATGAGCTAGCTCTATTCTCATCTTCAAAATATTCTAGTGGTATTTCTTCTTGTCTTATGCTATATCCATCATTATTTCCATCTTGATACCAGACATCATGCCCTTCACCAAGTAATTGATGATTAAAATATATATATGCACTTGGTGAGACCTCAAGACCATCTGCAAAGCCTTTAACAATAGGAATTATTTTCTTTTTATATTCGTCAATATATTTTGGATCATTTTTAAACTTATCTACATCAATAGTTAGTTTAATAATTTCTTCAAACTGTTCAACTGATTCCTCAATTAAAATAAATCTTTGACTGAATTCATTAGCATAATTAGCGGCCATATTTACTAACTTATCTTCAACTTCTTTTTCTAATAAATTTTGACTATTAGTCGTTGCAACAATACTTACTAATGTAGATATTAAAAACGAAGATATTAAAATTGAAATTATTATTTTAACTCTAATACTAAATTTATTCATTTATACTCCTCCTGAAATACTGTGAATTAACAAAAACTTCTACTAAATAAGGGTCAAATTGACTCCCAGCATTATCTTTTAACTCTTTTAATCCCCTTTCAATTGAAAGGGCTTTATTATAAGGTCGTTTAGATGTCATAGCATCAAACGCATCTGCTATACCTACTATCCTAGCTTCTAACGGTATTTCTTCCCCTTTCAAACCTTCTGGATATCCTTGCCCATCATACCTTTCATGATGATAAAGTATAGAATTAAGGTGAATTTTTTTATTTAATCCAGTTCCTTTTAAAATATTATATCCTACAGAAGGATGAAGCTTTATTACTTCAAATTCTTCTTTAGTTAAACGCTCTGGTTTATGTAAGATAAAATGAGGAACTGCTATCTTTCCTATATCATGTAATACAGCTGCAATTTTAATTCCTTCTATTTTTTCTTGATTAAGATTTATTTCTTGTGCCAAAAAAGCACTATATTTTGAAACTGCTTGACAATGATTATAAGTATAAGAAAAATTATTTTCTTTTTTTAAAAGCGAGATGCTAATTTTTTCCACCTCCTAAATTCAATATAACTATTATCTATATTATAACAAATTTCAACATCAAAAAAGTCACAAATGTCAGTAATTTCAATGACAATTGTAACTTTTTATAATTATTATTTAATTGTTTTTCAATGCTTATCTTCTCTTAAAGGTATTTCTATTTCTAAAATAAACCCTTTTCCTTTTTTAAAATTAATCTTTAAACTCCCACCTTGTCCCTTAATTCTATCCTCTATAGTTATAAGACCAACTCCTTTTTCTAAATTCTCGCACCCTATACCATTATCTTCTAATTTGATTTTACTATCTCTCTTTTGCAATTCAAATCTAAAAATAGTAGCCTGACCATATCTAACTCCATTAATTAAGCCATCTTTAAGTGCTCTATAAATAATTTCTTCTTGTAAAAGAGTTAATTCAAATATTTTATCAATTTTATACTTCACACATACATCTGTATCTTCTTCAAAATCATCAATTAAAAATTTCATTGAGTTCACAAAGTCAATCTCTTCTCTATTTTTTAACACACTTATTGTTTTTCTTATATTATCTAAAGCTCTTTTAATTTGATATTACATAATTAGTATCAAGCAAATTCAAAACCATTTTTGTTTGACTAATTGCATTTTGTTTGGTTTCTTTATATTCATTCATCAAGATCTTTCTATAATGATATAATAATTAACACCAATAACTATAGATAGAATAAAAATTAAAATCAAAGTAATTAACAGTTTAAATCTATAATTTTTAAATAGTTCAATTATAAGTATCTACTTCTTCACCTACTATTTCTTTAAAATGAAGTTTAATTCTTATTGTTCATTATCAAAATATTCTTTTAAATATAAAACTGCCTTACTTCTATTACTAAAACCTATTTTATTATAAATAGAGCTCACCTTATTTCTAGCCGTTCCGTAAGCAATATTTAAACTTTTAGCTATTTGTTTATTATCCCTTCCTTTAGCCAACATCATAGCTACTTCCTTCTCTAACGTTGTCAAAGCAATAGTTTCTTTTTTTTCTTCTTTTATTAATTTTTTAGCTATTTCAACTGGTAAAAGAAGTTCATCATTAATCGCATCACGAATTACTTTTATAAGTTTTTCGCTATCAATATCTTTTAAAATATATCCTTCTGCTCCATAGTTAAACACATCTATGATATAATCCTTATCATCAAAAGTTGTTAATACTATAATTTTTGTCGCTGGATAATTATTTTTAATCTTTTTAATACTCAATATCCCATTCATTTTAGGCATTCTTATATCCATTAATACAAGATTTGGCTTGTGTTTTCTTACCATATCATAAGCCTCCATACCATCCTTGGCAGTATCTACTACCTCTATGCCTTCTTCTAAATCTAAAAGCATTTTTAAACCATCTCTTATCAATGATTGATCATCAGCTATTAAAACTCTAATCTCTTTCATTATTATCTCCTCTGATAGGAATTTTTATTTTCAAGCTAAATCCCTTTCCTTTCTTTGAATCAATTTCTAATAAACCTCCTTGTCCTTTAACTCTATCTTCCATATTAGCAAGCCCAAATCCTTTTTTTATTTCATCAGTTCCTAACCCATTATTTTTTAATAAAAATTCAACTTTATTACCTTTATTTTTTAATTTAAATCTAAATCTATCAGCCCTGCTATGTTTAACCCCATTAGTTAGTCCTTCCTTGAGTGCTTTATAAATAATCTCTTCTTGTAAAATATTCAATCTATTCATCTCATCAATGTCATATTTTATATCTACATTTGTAGCTTCTTTGAAATCTTTAATTAAAAACTTTAGTGCAACTTTTAAATTAAATTCGTCTCTATCTTCTTTTAATAGTCTTACTATTTTTCTTATATCATCTAAACCATTTCTAATCTTATTTTGCCCTGAATCTAATTTTTTTAAAGCTAATTTAAACTCTCCCTTTTTAATTAATTTTTTACTTAATTCTATCTGCATTATTGAAGCAATTAATATATGTCCCACCTCATCATGAATTTCTCTTGCAATTTTATTTCTTTCTTCTGTTAGTAATAATTTTTTATTAACTCTTTCTAATCTTAATTTTTCTTTATATGTTATAATTACTGAATATATAGCTACTGCTACAAATCCTATAGCAAAAGAACATTTAAAAACATTATTAATTGTATAAAAATTATGTGCTTTAAAATTAGTAAAATTAACAACTAATGCAAATATTTCTATTAAAACAAATGAAATAGAAATACTAATCAAAAAGAAAATTACTAACCTTAATATAATAAACTTTTTATATCTAGGAAATAATTTATATAATATTAAGGTTATGATTTGATTAATTATAAAAATACAAAAAGCAAAGATATATCCTAATAATATGTTACCTATTAAAGCATACATATTAATTGAGAACCCATGGGCATAAAACATTAACCCAATCGTAACTAAAATACCTAATAACGAATAAACTTTTATTTCATTATAAGTATTCTTTATAATTTTTAAAAACATAATTTATAACACCTTCTTAAAAAACATACAAATATTTAATATATAGAGACTATAGTAAATTAAATATATCTCTTCATAATTATAACCTAAAATCCAAAACTCAATCTAGCAGTTACAGCTAATCCATAAAGATTTTCTAATGGTCCACCTGTAATTTTACTACCAGCTATCGTCCAATTTTCATCAAAATCATACGTTAATAAATAACCATCACCTAAGTTTAAAACAGTAAAGGAGCTAAAATTGATAATATAAGTTAATACGTAGCTCAAATAGCTAAATTAAACTTTCTTTTATTATTCCTTTTTACAAAATTATATTTATCCTCCCTCTATAAATTATTCTTCTACTTTTACTATTATATCTTCAAGAATATCTTTAGCAGTTGTTAATTTGGAAATATCAGAATATAATCTTCCACTTTGACCATCAGGACTACTATGGCCAATAATCCTTAATGAATATTCTTTTAAATCATCATTAAAATTAATTCTTCCTGCATATATAACTGCAGGCTGTCCACTCCCCCATTCTCCGCCACTATAATACTTATTTCCTTCTTTAATATCTTTACTATAATATTCATTAAAGTGGGTAGAATGATTAACTTCAACCTTAATAATAACTTCTTCAATTTGAGTCTTTACTTTACTAGATATTCTAAAACTTTCTTTAGGAGTAGCAGATGTAACAACATCAGGTATAGTATATGCTTTTGTTGCTAAATATTCTTCATCTTCATACCTTTTTCTTTGATGAGTCCAATGAGGTAAAGCTTCTGGACGATTAATCTCTTTTCTACGAATAACTTCACTTGGAACTCTCCTCCAATTTTGTTTAGCAGCACTCTCTGTTACATATAAAGTTTCTAAGTAATGCTTATTTATATCCTCAATCCAAATTGCTATTTGAGGTTGATTGGTTACTCTTATAAAAGGCAACCATCTAATTATTCTAAGTTTATGCTCCCATTCTTCGCCCGCTACAACCTCAATTTCTATAATTTTATCCTCTATATTATCTTTAGTAGTAATTTCATTTTTATTTGTTAAATTAGCTAAAGTTGTAGCAGTCAATATAAATATAAAAATAGTTGAATAAAGTATTTTCTTTTTTGAAATAATATATCACTCCATATCTTTAATTTTAGATTTTTCCCTAAATTTTAATTATTAACATATGGTAAATTCTAATCTCTTCATTAGCTTCTTTCTCAATTGTATTATAAGCAAGACGCTGGTATAAGTTGACTCTTCTTATCAGCAGTAAAAAGATTAATCCTATTAACTTTAGAATCACTTTCTTCAATTTTATCGATTTTATTTAAAGGTATCAACATAAATAACTTAAGTAGATAAATTTTCATCTTCTTAATTAAAGAAATCTTTTTATTACTCTTTAAAACTGCTCTCTTCAACTACCCTGTTATTTTTTAAAGCCAATATGATATTTTCTCCACCTTCTAAATACAATCTTGCTTTTAATAAATTAATTTTATTAAAAATATCCTTCATAGTTAGCCTCCTAGTATTTTAAAAAAAGAGGGCCAAAAGCCCTCCAAAATAAACCATTAGAAATAATAACTCAAACTAGAAGAAATTCCAGAATAAAAATCACCCCCACTATCTCTTAAAACCATTGCATCAATACTCATTTCCAATCCTCCACCTAAATCGCTACTATAATAAGGTGCTAAAACTGTCTTGCAATCTTTTGTTTCTATCATTAGAAGAAGTCCTAAATCAGAAAAATAATCTAAGCTAGTAGAAAGATTAAGTGTTAATAAATCTCTATTGCTTAGCAATACAGTTTCTAATCCGCTTCCTGCCCCTTCCGCTTCTCCTCCACCAATCATTAATTTGCTCATTATACTAGCATTTAAATTATTCTTTAAAAATCTAAAGTACTCTGCCTGTAAAATCAACTGTCTTCCTCCATAACCATTATCCCCACCGACTATCCAACTATAATCCATCCCAAGTTGAAGCATTATATCATCTATCTCTCGATCTTGCTTATAAAAATAACCTAATGAACCATATGTGCCAATATCACCAATGTCCTTATTATAAGTCATTCCCGTACGCAATAAATTATCTTTTCCAAGTGGCTGATAGGCCAAGTTAAAACTTAAATCATAACCACTTCCTGGCAAGCGGAGTCTACCTCCATAACCTAATTCATCTAACTCAACTCTAGAAAATTCAGAAAAAGAAGTAACTAATTGTATGTTTCGCCCTTCACCTAAAGAATAATGATAACGCAAACCATCAATCCCTGGCCTAATCGTCTCATCGGCCAACCCATCTATTCCTAACCCATAATCTAAAAGATTAATCATCGCTCCATAAGACCAAGAAACAGGTTGCCGACCAACTGTAAGATGATTTCCATCTTTTCTATGCCGAATATACATATACTTAATATCAGAATTTACTCTATCATCTGCTAATGATGTTTGAAAGACTAACCTAGGTTCTACGATAGAAGATTGGGGTAAAAATAATTCGAACTCTCCTTGTCCATAAAATTCTGCTTTTAAATCATCGCTATATGATAAACCACTACCTATCTCTAACTCTCCGCCGATCTCAACTGCTTTTACACTTTTTAAATTAACAATTAAAGTTAATAATAAAATAAATACTATCAAAAAAATTTTAACTTTACTTTGAAAGTTCAATCTTTTCACCTCCAATTTTAATAGTTAATAGTTTAAATCAAAATCTTTACAACAAACTACTCTTATGCTTTTGAACCTAACTATCAACTAATTAAGCGTTTCTAACGATATCTTACCTTCTGGAATATCATAATCGAAATCAATCTCTGTAACCTTCATAGTAGTTCTACTTCCTTGCCTTAATTTATCATTCATCACAACTTCAATCGGAAAATATCGTCCATCTCTAAACTCTTGAACTTCTTTAACTTCCATCTCCTTAAGCAATCTCCCACTAGTACTAAAATACTCTCCTCTTAACATTACAAAACGTTCCTGATCAACCCAAATCTTTCTTTGATAATAGGAGACATCTTCACCCTCACGGGCAGTAGCTAAGATAACATAAGTTTCTCCACCATTAATAATCTCTTCACCTTTTAACTCAAAATGGTAAAGCTCTGACAACTGTTGCGATTCCACAGAATCTTCATATGAAAAATCACTCCCCATCATTCCATCTCGCATCATATGTCCAGAAATACTAACTAAATCTTCAGCAGCAGGGAAATACATCCATAAGTCATTACCTAGCTTAAGATATCTAGTCCCCCTATCTCTAGGATTAGTAAATTCACTTAGACTATTTTCTCCTTGGAGATAAGAGTAAAATTCATTAACCCTTTTTCTACCTCTATCTTCAATTATCATCTTCGCTTCCATTCGAGCAGATTCAATATACTCATTGTCATCAACCCGCTCCATTATCTCCGTCGCCGTTAAACCTTCTGCTAAAACAAAATTAGAACTTACTCCTATAAATAAAATTAATCCGCCTATTAATAAAAGATACCATAATTTTTTTCTCATTATTAATTCCTCCTTCATTACTCATCAATATAATGCAAAGCATCAACTGGCTCTAACTTAGCTGCCTTACGAGCTGGATAAAAACAAGCAAAAGTTACAATTAAAACTCCTAAAATAAAACTGACAATTAAATTTTCAAAACTAAAACCAACATAAAAAACTGGCTCAACTAAGAGATCCATTTCACCTATTGATTCAGCAAAAGCTTCTACATGAAGCCCTACTTTTGAATAGTAGAAAGTAATTATTCCCCCTCCAACTACCCCTAAAAGACTACCTATCAATCCAATAAAACCACCCTCTAAAACAAAAATTTTCATAATTTCTTTGCTTTTAAGTCCTAAAGCAGCCATCATACCTATCTCTGAAGTTCTCTCTCTAATAATCATAGTCAAGGTACTAACTACCACAACAGTTCCCATTATAATAAAAAGAACATAAGCAAAATTCATAAGATCAACCACTTCATCATAAATTTCTATCATTGGATCAGCTTCATTCCAAACTACAGCTGAATAATTACCTGCACCTTTTTCTGTTAATAAAGCATCCATCTCAGCCTGTAAATCATCTGCTCTACGTGCATCAGAAGTAAAAACTAATATTTCAGTTGCTTCATCATGAAGCCATAATATATCCTGGACAGTTTCTAAGGATAAGTAAAAGAAATTATCATCTAACTCTCCTACCCCTGTTTCTCTTATACCTACAACCTCAAAAGTACGTCCCTGTAAAGACTGATAAGCATCAGAAAACATTAAAGTTACTCTATCGCCAATCTCTGTCTCTAAATCTTCTAATAAACCCTGCCCTACTAAAATCTCATTTCCGCTCTTAGGCATCCTTCCTCTTTTAACATCATCTGCTAAAGCACCATAATTAATTTCTCTACTAAGGTCAACCCCTACCCCAATCATTCTTATCAAATTATCATCAATACTGGCCATCGCTCCAAATCTAATTCTAGGAAGTACATGTTCAACAAGCTTATTTTCTTCAATTCGACTAATCATTTCATCTGCCCCAGAACCATCAAAACCATCTACAGTATAATCTAGGGATAATAAAATTTCCCTTAGTTTATATTCTTCATCTGTAATTCTAACATGACCAAAGTTATTATCAATATACATACTAAAACTTGATTCTGTAAAAGCTACTGTTAATCCCCGGGAAAAAATAACAATCATCACTACAGCAGTAACTGCCAAAACAGAAATTAAAGTACGAAGCTTATTACGAGTCAAATTACGCCAAGCAATCTTTAATAAATACATCCTTTCACCCCACTTTTTTAATTAAAAATTAAGAGTTAAAAATTAAGAATTAAAGAACTTAACTCATCACTCATTACTGATTGCTGAACTATCTATGGTGTATTGCATCAACAGGATCTTTCCTAGCTGCCCAATACGAAGGAATTATACTAGCAATTAAGGCAATTAAAATTACCAAAATAAAAATTAATAGAAAAGATGAAGCATTCCAGACACCATAAAGTCTACCTGAAATCGGTAATCCCATAGACTCTGCATCTAAATATAAATCTAAATCAAGACCATAATTTACAAAAAAATGATTAATTAACGCCGATATAATACAGCCAACTAATCCTCCAATTACTCCAATGCCAGCAGCCTCTAATAAAAAGACACGAACAATCTGATTTACTTTTAATCCCATTGCCTTCATCATTCCTATTTCTTCTATCCTTTCTAAAGCTGATAAAACAATTGTATTAATAATCCCGATTGCTCCTACTATTAAAATAAGAGCTAAAATAAAATAAGTCTCTAAATAACCCCAAGCTTCAAGCGAAACTAACATTTCCGAGGCATCTCGATAAGAACGAACTTGGTAATCTGTATTCTTAAATTTATTGGCCAAACTTTGAGCACTACTAAGAGCTAAATCTCGATTTTCTACCCTAACCATCAATTGACTTATATTATCTTCTTCAACTCCAAGCCGACTAACTGCATAATCACGAGCAACAAATACAACCCCCATATTCATCTGTGGATGTGGTGTAGTAGTAATTCCTCTTACTTCACCTTCAATAGTACTAAAATATCCATTTTTATCTTGAAAACGCAAAGTGTAAAAATCTCCAATCTCTAAGTCGAAAAATTCTGCCATTTGATTTCCAATCACTACCCCAGAATCTCCTGCTTCAACAAACTCTCCTTCCACTAAATAATCTTCATTTTTAAATACTCCACCAAAACTATCTGTTTCTATAGAACGAACTAAGACAGGAAATTCTTCTCTACCAGCAATAAAACTAGCTGAAAAATCTAAAACAGGTGTCACAGCTAAAAAACCATCACTAGCCTTTATCTCTTCTAACATATATTTCTCAGGAATAAAAGTTTCTTCTAAAGGTAATTCTTGACCATCATCAGCTTGAATAAAAAATTCCTCTCGCCCTATCTCTATATGTGGTGTCTCAAAATCAATTACATTTCCAAAAGATAAATCCATCATCCCAATCATAAAAGAATCTATAAGTAAAAAGGTTATTACTGCTAAAGCTAAGATACTAGAAATAATAAACATTCTTTTCTTTCTTCTAAATAAATTTCTAGCTGCAATCTTAAAAAGATACATATTACTCCCTCCTCTCTTCACGAGAAATCTGACCATCACGAATTTCAAGTAAACGACTAGCATATTCCATTACCATTGAATCATGAGTAGAAAAAATAAAAGTAGTATCTAATTCTTGATTCATCTTAAGCATTAACTCTAATACCTCTTTACTGGTCTTAGAATCAAGATTTGCCGTAGGCTCATCAGCCAAAACAAGTTTGGGTTCTTTAACCAAAGCCCTAGCTATTGCTACTCTCTGCTTCTGTCCACCAGAGAGCTCATTGGGCCTTCTATCTAACATATTACCTAAGCCAACCTGTTCTAATATTTTTGTAACTTTCTCCTTTGTCTCTTCTCCCTCATTTCCTTTGGCAATCTTTAAAGCAAACTCTACATTCTCATAAGCTGTAAGTACGGGAATTAAGTTATAGCTTTGAAATATAAAGCCTATATGGTACCTACGTAATATAGCCAAACCATTCTTGTCCATCTCTCCAATACTCTCACCATTTATTACTACTGTACCACTGCTGGGCTTATCTAAAGCCCCGATTAAATTCAATAAAGTAGTCTTCCCAGAACCAGACGGGCCAAAGACTGTAGTGAATTCACCCTTATCTACCGTCAAATCAACCCCTCTCAAAGCCTCTACCTCAATCTCTCCCTGTCTATAAATCTTCTTTACCTCTGTAAGTTCTAATAATGACATTATCCATACCCCCTTATTTTAAAATCAATTAACAGTACATAAAGAATATTGAATAAAACATAACATTGTTATTAAAATACCAATATTCCCTTATCCCTTATCCCTTATCCCTTATCCCTTATCCCTTATCCCTATTCCATTCTCTAGAATATATATAAATTTATCAACTAATGGTAATAACTCATCATAGATATCCTCCATACTAACCTCACCCTCTCTATCTATATTCTCAAAAAGATAATCTGATATAGCAAAATTTAATTTTGTTAAGAGAAAAGAGGTCAATTTCAAATCTAGATTAGGGTTTATATCCCCTTTCTCTCTGCCCATAACTAATATCTTCTCAAAAAAATCATCACTCCTCTTACTTGCCTCTCCATAGATCTCTCTTTTTAAAGCCTCATTCTCTGTCTTGATAAAGTTCTCTCCTATAGCTTGGAATTTAGGATTTTCCTTAGTAAATTTAATTCCTCTAACATAAAGTTCTCTTAAAAGTTGAAAGAATTCAAGGCTGTCTAGATTATTTATAAAATCACCAAAATAATCTAATTTTCTTTCTCCAACAAGATCTATTATATGCTTATATAAATCCTTCTTCCCCGAAAAATACTGATAAAAACTTCCTTTAGCTATCTGGGCCCTCTCCACAATACGATTAATACTTGATTTATAAAAGGAATAATTAGCAAACTCATTAATTGCAGCATCAATTATTCTTCTTCGCTTCTCCTCTGGTAAATTAAAGAATGTTTCCTTTGGCATCTTTATTCCCCCTTAAATTATCTATATGACTTAGTAGTCATATGACCTTATAGTCATATTATATCCAATATATTTCAATTGTCAATATTATCAACAAAAATTTTTTTATTAGATTAAAATTTTAAAAATATCTATAATTTACAATATATATAAGCAAAACTATAAACAAACAAAAATATATAGAAGACTTAATTATACTGCTCAAATAAAAAAAGCGAGCTACAGTTTTAAAACTGTAGCTCGCTTTTTTTATCTATAACAACCCACCTTGACTCTCAATTTCCTGCTCTTGATACTTTAATTCTAATTCATCACTTTGTTGATTATGTATCAAGTATAACATTGCAGTTAAAACAATTACTCCTGAAAAAACAATTATTTTATACCAATCCATTGTTTCTAAAAAAGCACCATAAATCCACATCCCTACTACAGCAGCTAAAGATGTTGTCGTACTCATAACCCCAAAAAATTTACCTCTTAAACCTTCTGGAACAGTTATTTGAAAATAACTATTTAATGGAACTGCACAAACCACAGTAATAACTCCATTAACACTTAATAATAAACTAAAGGCTAAGGTAGTAATCCATTTAGATGGATCATAATCAAGAAATAAATTAGGTATAACTAATAAAATAATAAAAACAGCTTGTATACTTACTAAAGTAAATATTCTTTTTAATAATTTAGTAGTAGTTTCTGCAGAAATATAGGATATAATAACTGAACCAATAACAGCTCCTGCAGCTAAAGAACCTTTCACAATTGAAAGTTGTATTTCTGATACGTTAATGACATTATAAGTAATGTAGGGAACCACTACAGCCCACATCGGACTAAAGATTAATAAAATAGTACTATTAAATATAAGTAAAAACCTAACTGTTTTAGCTTTCTTTAAATATATTAATATCTTTTTAAAATCATTAAGGTAATTTTGTTCTATAGTACTAACCTCTCCACTATTCTTCTTTTGAATGAAAGTAATAAATAACTCAGAAATACCAGAAAGAATAAAAGAAATACTATTAAGCCAAAAAATAACATTCATTCCTAATACGGTATAAGCAATAGCGCCTAAGATAGGTCCAATGATATTAATAATAGATCCTGTAGCAGTAAATACAGAATTCAACTTTGGAACCTGTTCTTTTTTTACTATATTTGAAATTGAGGCATTCATAGCAAGGTTAAAAATACATTGTATAGATGCTAATAACATATTACAAATTATTAGAATGATAATATTTTTATCATTTAAATAAAAAATTGACATAAAGACTAATACAAAAATACCACTTAAAATATCAGCACCCACAATGATTTTCTTTTTATTATTTCTATCTACAAATACTCCACCAAAGATATTTAATATCACATTAGGAATAATTGAAAAACTTAATACCATTGAAAAAGCACCTGCTGATCCAGTAAGATCTAGTACATAAAGACTTAAAGCAAAGGAGAATATAGAAGTACCTAATTGTGATACCAATCTCCCTAAAATCATTAATATAAAGTTTTGCTTATAATTTATCTTCTTAATAGATTGACTATTATTTTTCTGTTTTTTCTCTATCTTAGATGTCATCACTTTAAAACCTCTCTTTTTAATTATCTATTGATTAGTAATTAAATCTCTAATATTATCAATATCTTTTATTAATTCTATATTTTCTATAGCAAACTTCTCCTTTAATTCTTTTTTTCTCTCTTCAATCTCTTTAGGGCTCTTCTTTTTATATTGTCCATACTTAACCTGTACACAATCTGGTAACATTAAAGCTAAAGGTTTCTTGGTATCAGAATACACCTGCAAAACATTTAAACATTCTTCAATTACATCATCATCGTCATATCCTACAATTAATAATATAATGTCTGGATTAAATTCTTTTAACATACCAACCTTATATAATACCATATTAAGTGTTTCTACATTCCCAGTTAAACTTTGTTGATCAGAAAATAATAAATATTCCTTACCATCCTTTTCTGCATACTTAGCTGTTGCTGACATATATTGAATAGCATCAAGGGGGTGACCTTTAACGTTTAATCTTAAATAATCTCCATCATATTGATTAAATAAATATGATGTTGGTTCTGTAATAATTGCTCCAACCTTCTCATTAGCTTCTTTTAAAGACCTTAATAAAGTCATTTGAGTAGTAAATTTGCCAATACAACCTCTTGTAGCATAAATTCCTATCTTTGTTATCTTATCAGCAACATCTAATTTTTCAGCTTCTGTTATATATTTTTGAATATACTCCCTGCTTTTATCATAATTATTAATGGCAATATCTTTTTCTTGTAGCCACATTCTTAATTCTTCATCTTCTACTTTATGGATATTAATTATTTCGATTCCCTTTTGGTCAGCAAATTTAATTAGTTCTTTCCACTTCTCTTTTAATCCTCCAGTTGCATAAAAATCCTTCATTCCCTCCATAGAAACACCTTCTCCATTTAAGATAAGGGTATCTACATCTGCTAAAGCTTTTGTTAAAGAGGCTGTGATACAGATATCTTCAAAGTACTCATCTCCTTCTCTAAATCCTTCTTCTTTATAAAATCCAAAATCTACTACTGAAGCTATTTCAAAGTCTAATAAATCACTAAATTTAATTAATCCTCTTGTAATTTTATTAAATGGATAAAACGCTACCTTTTTCATCTTAACTCCCCCTTTATTTAATAAGTGATTTTAACTCTTCAAATAATTCCCTCTGTTCATTATATATATTTAGTAATTCTTTATTAACTTTACTAAGATATTGTTTGGTAATTTTATTATTTGGCTGTAAAATCTCAAACTTTTCTTGACACTCCACAAAAGCATTAATAATATCTTTAGGTATTTGCTGATATTTAGAATAATCTAATAAAAAACTTACTAGATATTTATACTTAAAATGCCAAGAATTTAACGCAGATGATAATAGTATTTTGAGTTGATCATAATTTTCTTGATAATCTATATACTTATCTATCTTATTTGCTATTTCTTTAAATACCCTTAATCCAAAATAAAAGCTAAATTTATTAGTAGGTCCTTGCACCTCTTTTTCTTTAGCAGATAAGTATACATCAATGTTTTCCTGTAAAATATACCTCCCAAGCTCCTTCATTCCACACCTTTTTAAATTAGTTGTATCCACATTGATTATTTGATAAGGAACATCTTTTTTATGTGGAAAATATTCATCTATAAAGTCAACCTCTTTATTTCCACTAAAGCATTTCTTAAAATCACTTGCTGAAATTTTACCAAAATAATCATAACTTGCGTCATAAACAAGATATTTATCATTAATGATGTCAATAACTAAAAAAGCATGATTATTACCCTCTTTATTTTCAGAAATAGCTATTTCATCATTACCAAAAAAATTAATATTCTTTTCAAATTCTTCTTTATCTAATTTATAATCTGGGGTATAATCAAGATAATAAGTAGTACCCAAAGCCAAAACTACTCTACCTTCACTTAATTCTTGCTTACAATACTTTAACCCTTCTTCTAAAGAAGAAAATACAACTGTATCCATTCTAATATTTAAATAATCTAATATAGATCCTAACTCCATAATATTTTCGGACATTAACTCTCTATAAGTTAATTCATCAGCTATTGTTGAATCATTTACAAAGCCATAATTTAAAATTGCATTCTTTAGACCAATTGGGATAAAATGTTTTTTAATAGAAAGATTATGTTCATATTTTAACTTTTCTAATAAAGCTCCTGCTACACAACCATAATGTGATTCATAAGATATATCTGGTTTAAAGCTCTTATTATAAACTCTATTTATAATTTTATTAAATGGATCAGACTCTCCCTTTTTCATCTAACTTCCTCCTTTATTTGATAATATACTTTAACTCTTTAAATAATTCCTTTTGTTCATTATATATGTTAAGTAATTCTTTATTAACTTTACTAAGATATTCTTTAGTTACTTTGTTATTTGGCTGTAAAATCTCGAACTTTTTTTGACATTGTATCAAGTTATCTATGATATCTTTAGGTATCTGCTGATATTCAGAATAATCTAATAAAAACTTTACTATATAATCATACTTAAAATGCCAAGAATTTAAAGCAGATAATAATAGTGTTTTAATTTGATCATAATTTTTTTCATAATTTATACACTTATCTATTTTATTTGCTATTTCTTTAAATACCCTTAATCCAAAATAAAAGCTAAACTTATTAGTAGGTCCTTGCACCTCTTTTTCTTTAGCAGATAAGTATAAATCAATATGTTGCTGTAAAATATACCTTCCGATATCTTCCATTTTATATTTTTTTAAATTAGTTGTATCTACATTGATTATTTGATAAGGGATATCTTTTTTGTGTGGAAAATATTTATCTATAAAGTTAATCTCTTTATTCCCACTAAAGGATTTCTTAAAATCACTTGCTGAAATTGCACCAAAATAATCATAAGTTACATCATAAACAAGGTATTGATTATCAATATTGTCAACTACTAAAAAAGCATGATTGTGAATCTCATTATCTTGAAAAATAGCTATTTCATCATTACCAAAAACGTTAAAATTCTTTGCAAATTCTTCTTCATCTAATTTATAATCTGGAGTATAATTAAGATAATAAGTAGCACCTAAAGCTAAGACTAATTTATCTTTACTCAATTCTTGTTCACAATACTTTAACCCTTCTTCTAAAGAAGAAAAGGAAACTTTATCCATTCTAATATCTAAATAATCTAAAATAGATCCTAACTCCATAATCTTTTCTGATGGTAATTCCCTATAAATTAATTCATTAGCTAATGTTGAATCATTTACAAAGCCATAATTTAAAATTGCATTCTTTAGACCGATTGGAACAAAATGTTTTTTGATAGAAAGATCATTTTCATACTTTAATTTTTCTAATAAAGCCCCTGCTATACACCCATAATAAGGTTCATAATAACTATCTGGCTTAAATTTTTTATTATAAACTCTATTATCTCTTTCTTTTAAGGCTGTAGCAGCTACCTCTGCTTTACTTTTAAGTATCTCTAATTTTCCTTGTGGTATTTTATCAATAATATTTTTAACTGTCTTATTTTCTAAAATATCTTTAACTGAAATAGGAATTTGATATTTGTTAGCCTGTACCAAAATCTTAATAGCTTTTAAAGAAGTACCACCTAAAACAAAAAAATCATCTTCTATTCCTATCTCTTCTACGCCCAATATGTCTTGCCATATCTCAACTAACTTCTTTTCTACACTATTACGAGGACTAACATAATTTGTAGTAAGCACTGCCTTTGTATCAGGTTTAGGTAATTTTTTCCTTTTCAACTTACCATTATTAGTTACGGGAATTTTATCTAAAAATACAAAGTACTGCGGAATCATATAGTCAGGTAATTTCTTTGTTAAATATCTTCTAATCTCTTCAATATTTAAAGATTTTTTTGTAACAATATATCCACATAAATACTTTTCTTGTTTATCCTGTTTAATATCAGTTACAACTGCCTCTTTAATAGATTTATGCTCTAGTAAATTTTTTTCTATTTCTCCTAATTCTATTCTAAATCCTCTAATTTTAACCTGATGATCTAATCGTCCTTTAAACTCTAAACTACCATCTTTTAAAATTCTTCCTTGATCTCCTGTTTTATATATTCTTTCTCCTGTTTTAAAAGTAGATTCTATAAACTTCTCTTGTGTTAAAGTCGCTTTATTTAAATAGCCTCGTGCTAACCCTAGCCCTCCTATAATAATTTCCCCATATTCTCCTTGAGCTACTTCCTTTAAATTCTGGTCTACAATATAAACATTAACATTTTGCAAAGGAAATCCAATTGGAATATCTTCTAAATCATCTATAATATTGGAGTCGATAGAAAACAAAGTGCTTACATCACAACATTCAGTTGGACCATAAACATTTGTAATTATCAAATTAAAATTATCTACTGTAGCAAAAATATCTTCTACTAAGTTAATTGATAAAGCTTCTCCTCCAATAATAAAATGTTGAATAGATATATTTTGATCTTTATTATTAGAGAGCACTTCAAATAAGATAGATAAATGAGTAGGAGTTCCATCAGAAATATCTACTTTATGTTGATTGTAATAATCTATTAATTTATTCCCATCTAATCTAGCACTTTCGGGAACAATGACTAACGTATGCCCCAATAATAAACAAGGAAAAATCTGCTTTATTGATGCATCAAAGACATAAGGAGATAAAAATCCTACCTTCAAAGGCTGATTATATCTATCATATACTTTATTTTTAAAATTCTGCACTAAATTAATCACACTATGATGCTCTATCATAACCCCTTTAGGTTGTCCAGTTGTTCCAGAAGTATAAATTATATATGCCAAATCTGAAGGGCTATTAACTTTATCTAGCTTTGAATCTATTAAAGATTGTTGAGCAATTTTATCAACCTTGATTACTTGTCCTTTAAAATCTATTTCCTGCTTTAAATTACTCTCTGTCAACAAAACTTTGGCCCTACTATCAGCAAAAATATAATCTTTTCTCTCCTTAGGGTAATTAATATCAATTGGTAAATAAGCTGCCCCTGACTTTAATACCCCTAAAATAGAGATAATCATATCTATAGATCTATCTATCATTATAGCTACAATATCATTTGGTTTAACCTGATGCTTTCTAAGATTTATAGCTACCTTTTTTGCTTTTTTATTCAATTCCCTATAACTTAAACTGTCTTCTTTATAGATTAAAGCTATTCTATCTGGAGTTTTTTGAACTTGTTCTTCAAATAAATCAATTATTGTTTTTCCCCCCAAAGACTCCATTTCTATTCCTCCTGATTTATAAAATTTAATAAAAACGTGATTACTTCAAAATAGCTCCTGTTAAATTATCTAAAGTTAACTCTAATCTACCACCTTTAACTTTATACTCCTTAAGTGATAATAAATCTACTAAGTTTGTTTTAGATTTTACTTTTAATCCTTCTAGATTAAGATTTATTTTATTTGTCTTATCTTTAGTATTTAATATAATTATTAATTGTTGTTGATTATATATTTTAGAATAAATAAAAATCCCCGTATCATCATCTACTACTAAGTCTTTTCTCTTACCAAGAGATAGTGCTTTATTATTTCTTCTAATCTTACATAAATTTCGATAGAAATCATATAATTCTTTATCTTGTTCTTCTCCCCAATGCATAAATTTACGTGAATAATCATAAATAATATCTCCAGTATTATCATCACGACAGTCTCTGTCTTGAGACAAACCTACTTCAGTTCCATAATAAATAAACTGGGTTCCTCGTAGAGTAAATTGACAAACAGCTGCTAATTTAAGCCTTTGTTTTTCACCTTCTGCTTCCCATAAAAAACGATTCATATCATGATTATCTAAAAATCTTCCTATATTAAATTCTTGTGGATAAACCTCATCTAAATAATCTAAATCTTCTTTAAATTCTGAAATGTTTTTGCTACCATAAATAAATAATTCTCTAAAAGACCACACTAAAGCAAAATCGAAACAACCATCTAATTGACTTGTATATTTTTTAGTAATTCCAGGACCTTGCCAAACTTCTCCAAAAATATAGGTGTCTGGACTAAATTCTTTGATCGTTTTTCTAAATTCTACCCAGAAATCATGAGAAAGACCTTCTATATGATCAATTCTAATTCCATCAATATCATATTCTTGTATTAATTTTATAGCTACCTGATTAATCAAATAATCACGTACACTAGGATTATTAGTATTTAATTTTGGTAATTCCTTAATCCCACAAAAAGCTTCATAATCCTCTGGCCAATTATAAAAGATAAACCAATCATAATACAGACTATCCTTACTTCTTTGCGCTTCTTGAAAAAAAGGATGTTGATTAGAACAGTGATTGGGAACAAAATCAAAAATAACCTTTAAGTCATATTGATGAGCCTTATCTACTAATTCTTTTAGTAATTTATTATCACCAAAACGATAATCAACCTTTAAATAATCTTTAATATGATAACCATGATAACCTTCACTACTATAGAAGGGAGTTAACCAGATAGCATTTACACCTAAATCGCTAATATAATCTAATTTATCAATAACTCCTTGTAAGTTACCACCTTGATAACTTTTATAACAATTATTTACTCTATAATCTTCATTAGAATTACCCTGATAAAAGCGATCCACAAAGATTTCATAAACTATTGCTTCCTTAGCCCAATTTGGTGTTGAATAATTATCTACTAAATATGAAAATTTAGTTGTTCCTTTTAGTGTACTTTGCTCCTGTTCAGTAAAGTATAATTTATCTGCTTCGCTATCATAACCTTGTATTAAATACTTAACAATAGTTCCATCACTTTGTGCTGGTATTTTACATTCCCACCAATCAATTAATATGTTATTGTTAGGAGCTATTTCAGTATACTTCTTTTCTAAATCTATTTTAGTCACATTTTTAGCTTGTTCTTGTTTATAACAAGTATTACTTCCGTCAGTTGTATAATATAAATATACTTTATCTACTAAATTTCTTTTACTACTAACTCGAATTGAAACCTCATCAATTGAATTAGGAATATCAGGAAAATAGTTATAGTCATGAAATAAGTCTGTTGTGAAAGGAGTATTTTCATTAGGATCATCATAAGCTCTAATATCTTTAAAGTGATAAGGACTCTTTTGTTCTGTTTTATCCCATAAAGAAATCAAAGAGAAGATGTTATCTAAAGCCTCGTCTTTCATTCTTTGATCAATTTTACTTGTTAAGATTAATTTATTTAATTTATCTTTAGATGGGATCTCTTCTATATTTTTTCCTGTATAAACATCATAAACCTTTGTTTCTATGCCATTAGTAATTACTATAATTGGAGCTGGATTATCTAATAATCTAGCATAAGCCAACATTCTACCCTTTAAATAATCAGTTATCTCTTCATCATTATACCTAACAGCTATTATAATAGCTGGATTACTATTTAATTCTACTGACATATCAGCTCTAATAAAAACCTTCCTTCTTCCTTTTTCTATCAATAATTTAGAATTGTATTTTATGTTAGATTTTGAGTATCCAAGTTCATATAATTTAGGTGTTAAATATTTATCCCTAACCTTTTTTCTATATTTAATTTTTGTAGCTTTATTCATTTAAATCACCCCCAATAAAATGTTTTAATGTGCAAATGATTTACATAAAATACTGCAACTTATATCTACTCCCTTTTTTACCTTGTATAAATGCCTTATATCGATATAATAATGCATAATTAAACTTTTAAAACCACTTATTGAATTATTATACTTTGATTGGTGTAAAATGTCAAGTTTTTATGGTATAATTTCCAATATAATCTAAAGTTCCAGGAATATTGAAGTTTGTTTGTCACATATTGAAGATAAGAGAGGACTATTGTTACAATTAATCATATATATTTTGTTTCCTATAGTTCAATCTATATTTTCCCTAAACCAATTTAATTTATAATAATATTTTATAACCCCCCTTAACCTTCTACTGTTTTAAGTTTTGATTAACTTACTGCGTTAAATACTCTAAATCTAAAAAGTTAAACTAAAAGTTTGAGTGCAGCTTTAATTTACAAGATATAAAAATAAAAGAAAGGAGAGACCAATGGTCTCTCCTTTCTTTACTCATACCTTTTTCTTAACCTTGATGAAGGTATTTTCAACTCTTGTCTATATTTAGCTATTGTTCGGCGAGAAATTATTATCCCTTTCTCTTCAAGTTCTGCTTTAATTTTTTCATCACTTAAAGGACTAATTATACTCTCTTTGCTTATAATTTCTTTAATATCTTCTTTAACACTAACTGCTGATACATTTGTAAATTTACAGTCAATACTCTCACTAAAAAGATATTTAAATGGAAATAAACCATAAGGTGTCTGAATATATTTATCATTAGTTGCACGACTAACTGTTGACTCATGGACACCAATCTGATCGGCAATTGCTTTCATAGTCATTGGTTTTAAATACTTTGGCCCGTTATCTAAAAACTCTTGCTGAAGATTAATAAAAGCTTCAACAATGTTATAGACTGTCTGTCTTCTTTGCTCTATGCTTTTAATCAACCATAAAGCAGAGTTCAATCTATCATCAATATATTCATTAACATCACTTTGATTGCTATTCTTTAATAAATTTTTATAATAGTTATTAATTCTTAAAGTAGGAAAACTTCTCTCATCCATTATAATTGTATAATCATTACTGTGTTTTTTTATGATAATATCAGGTTCCAAGTAACTATTGCTATTACTCTTTGTAAACATATCACTTGGAATTGGGTTAAGAGATTTAATAAAATCAATAATACTTTGGGCTTCTCTTGTTTTAACTCTTAAAGCTCTAGCAATTTTTTTCACCTGATTCTTTCCTACCTCCTCAAGGTAGTTCTCTACAACTTTTTTAGCTAATTTGACTTGTCTTTGCTCTTTTAGCCCCTTTAAAGAATCTAATTGTATTTGGAGTGATTCTTTTATTCCTGAAGAAGCTATCCCCCTTGGAGTAAACCCTTTGATCATATCTAAAACTTTGTAAAACTTCTCACCTTTTAAACTATTATTCAACTTACAAATAATTTCCTCATCTAAACTAAAGAATCCGGAACCATCTAAGTTTCCGATAATATATCTTCCTATTTCCTCTTCACTCTTATTATTTACCACTAATTTCAACTGCTTTAATAGATGTTCTTCTAAACTAATTTCTTTAGCTATAAATTCTTTATAATCAAATTCTTCATAATTTGTACTACTTTGATATCTATAATTATCTTCTAACTCTAATAAAGGGTTTTCCATTACTTCTTTCTCTAGATACTCAGTAAGCTCTAAAGTAGATAGTTGCAATAATTCTATAGCTTGCTGTAACTTTGGAGTCATTATTAGATTCTGTTCTTGTTGTAAATTTATATCCTGATTTAACATCATAGTAAGCACCAC
Organism: Halonatronum saccharophilum DSM 13868; assembly: GCF_000517025.1. GTDB lineage: Bacteria > Bacillota > Halanaerobiia > Halobacteroidales > Halobacteroidaceae > Halonatronum > Halonatronum saccharophilum. The sequence goes on along the minus strand of NZ_KI912095.1, from coordinate 157,129 downwards.
CTTTTAAGCTTATTTTTAGCTTAAATATTAAATTAATAAAGAGATAGTGCCTTATATTAATATTATACAGTTATTAAAAACCTTCTTATATAGCGACTATATCTTAGATAATTTATCATTAGTTCTGTTTTCGAACTCATCTAAGTCAATAATATATCTCATATGAATTCCTTCTCCAACCTTTTCTATTTCATCCTCCGCTACTACTTTAAAGGTAAGTTTTTTGCCATCAACCTTAATTAACTCTGCTCTTGCTTCTACTTCCATACCTATAGGTGTAGCAGCAAGGTGATTAATATCCAATGAAATCCCAACAGTTGCCTGTCCTTCCTCTAGATAAGGAAGTACCCCTTCACTAGCTGTATGCTCCATTAACCTTAGCATTGCTGGTGTGGCAAAGACATTAACTCCAGGGTTTCCAAGGTTATTAGCATTATCTTCATCACTTACTTTAATTTTAATCTTATGAGTAAGACCCTCTTTGAGTTTCATTTACTCTCCTTTCTTACTCTCTTCTTACTTTAAATTTATCACATTTGGGCTGAAATTTCTACAAAAAGAGAGTAGTATCAATTTCCAATTCTTATATGTAGTGTTTATAGATTCTCTAATATGTATATGAGAGTTGAAGTTATATAGTAAATGTAGGGGTGAACCTATGTGTTCACCCGAAATACATTGCCGATTATTTTTGGAGCTTTCATATAACTTTTATCAAATCAGAAAATATAACGGTAATGTACCGTTTGGGCAGACACATAGGTCTGCCCCTACATTTAATTTTATAAAAGTTACACTATATTACAAAAGATTATATCTTTTAATCTTCTGATTTTTAACTAGCTCACCCTACAGGTCTAAAAATCAAGACCTTCCGTAATAAAAACCATTCGCTGATAGCTCAATTACCTCTCTACTATGGTAGCAAGTCCTTGTCCTCCACCAACACAGAGTGTAGCTAGACCACGTTTAGAATCTCTCTTCTCCATTTCATGTAATAAAGTAATTAAGATTCTAGCTCCACTAGCACCTATAGGGTGTCCTATAGCAATAGAACCTCCATTTACATTTACCTTCTCCATATCTAACTCAAGATCTCTTGCTACTGCAATAGATTGAACTGCAAAGGCTTCATTTGCTTCTATTAAGTCCATATCTGATATCTCTAACCCTGCTTTCTTTAAGGCCATAATTGTAGAAGGAACTGGACCAATACCCATTATCTTAGGATCTACACCTGCAGAAGCATAAGCTTTAATTGTAGCTAAAGGTATAACTCCAAGAGCATCTGCTCTCTCCTTTGACATTATAACTAAAGCTGCTGCACCATCATTAATTCCAGAAGCATTACCTGCTGTTACTGTACCATCCTTTTTAAATGCTGCCCTTAAATTACCTAAACCTTGGGCAGTTACTCCTGTCTTTGGATACTCGTCCTTGTCAAAGATTATCGGATCACCCTTACGCTGCGGTATCTCTACTGGTACTATCTCAGCTTCGAATTTACCTTCCTTCTGAGCTTTTTCTGCGCGCTGTTGGCTCATTGCCGCGAATTTATCCTGCTCTTCTCTACTGATACCATATTTTTCTGCTATATTTTCAGCAGTAATTCCCATATGGTAGTCATTAAAAGCACATTGCAGACCATCATGAATCATTGAATCAATTAATCTACCATCGCCCATCTTCTCTCCCCAACGAGCTTTCTTTAATAGATAAGGAGCACCACTCATATTCTCCATCCCACCTACTACAAGAACATCTGTATCACCTGCTCTAATAGCTTGGGCTGCTAAGTTGATTGCTTTAAGCCCTGAACCACAAAGTTTATTAATTGTAGTGGCCGGAACAGTCTCTGGTAAGCCAGCATTTATTGCAGATTGACGGGCTGGATTTTGACCCAAACCACCTTGTAGTACGTTACCCATAATTACTTCGTCTACATCATCAGTCTTAATTCCTGCTCTCTTTATAGCTTCTTCAATTACTATACTTCCAAGCTTTACAGCTAATACTTTCTTTAAAGAACCACCAAAACTACCAACTGGTGTTCTAACAGCACTTGCAATTACAACCTCATTCATTATAAACCCTCCTCGATTTATTTATAGGAATCAGGAATTAGGAATCAATAAATTCAAAATTTTAGACTTGAATTTCTATACTGAGACCAACTCTTAATTCCTGAAACTATATTCTCTGAATTAGAATTATCCTAACACAAGTCCTCCATCAACGCTTAGGATTTCTCCGTTTACGTAAGAAGATTCATCAGATGCTAAGTAAAGGTATGCATTTGCTATATCTTCTGGCTTACCAAGCCTCTTTAAAGGTGTCTTAGCTTCCATCTTACCTAATATCTTCTCTGGTACTGCATCAGTCATTGGAGTTTGAATAAATCCTGGTGCAACAGCATTAACTCTAATTCCTCTACTTGCTAATTCTTTGGCCCAAGTCTTAGTTAGACCGATTACTCCAAATTTAGCTGCAGCATAGTTAGTTTGCCCAACATTTCCATATAAACCAACTATAGAAGTCGCATTAATAATAGCTCCACCACCTTGTTTCATCATTGCCTTAGCAGCATGCTTAGCACAGTTAAATACCCCTTTTAAGTTAACATCTATTACTTTATCCCAAGCTTCTTCACTCATCTTAACTAGGAATCCATCAGCAGTTATACCTGCATTATTTACTAAAATATCCAACTTGCCATATTCCTCTACAGTCCTATCAATCATCTCTTCACAAGCACTATAATCAGAGACATCTATCTTATAGAACATTGCCTCTCCACCAGCATTTTTGATATCTTCTACAGTCTTTTCTCCACCTTCAGCACTATAGTCAGCTACAACAACTTTAGCGCCCTCACGAGCAAATATCTTAGCTGCCTCTTCACCAATTCCCTGTGCAGACCCTGTAATAATTGCAACTTTTCCTTCTAATCTCATTATAACCCCTCCATTAAATTTAATTTCTTAATTATAGTTATTGTCTATTTCCTATTAAAATATTACCGTTATTTATCTAATTCAAACCACTTCTATAAACTAAAAAATAAAAGTGTATAATAGAGGGCAGCTAAATTAACTCTCTCCATTTTATACAATTTAAATAAAATTATACTTATTTATTAAAACTGATTGCTCATATTAAAAGATACCAATAGTAGCCATTACTACTCCAACTAGACCAGCAACAACAGGGATAGCAAGTGCTACAACGAAGATATCCTTATAAGATTCCTTATGAGTCAAACCAGTAACAACTAATAGAGTAATTACTGCACCATTGTGAGGTAATACATCAAGACCTCCTGATGCTAAAGCAACAGCTCTATGAAGTGCTTCAGGGTTACCTCCCATTGCTAAGAAAGACTCAGAAAGAGCTTCTAGGGCAATACTCATACCTCCAGAAGCAGAACCTGTAGCTCCTGCTAAAACATTGGTTGAAATTACACTGTAAAGATATGAGTTGCCAAATGTTACTCTAGATAAAGCATCTACTAATACATCAAAACCATCTACTGCTCTTACTACAGATCCAAAACCTACAGCTAAAGCTGTATTCATAATAGCTGTTAAAGAACCAGTAGCACCTACATTTACTGTTTCTTTTAGTCTATCTAATGTCTCAAGCTTATTCCATAATAGAACTACAGATAAGATAACTCCCCAGAATAAGGCAACATTAATGTTCATATCAAATAAATTTAAAAGTAATACAACACTGACTAAAGGTGTAATTGATAAAGCAAAGCTTGGTAATTTATCCTCAGCAATATCTTCATAATCTGAAGCACCTCCTACTTCAAACCTTTCACCATTAGCTTTAGCCTTTCTTGCTTCATTATTAAGATAAGTTACACCACCAATTCCCATGATTAAAGCACCAACAATACCCATTAGAGGTGCAGCCATTGCATTTGTACCAAAGAACTCTGTTGGGATAATATTTTGAATTTGAGGTGTACCTGGAATAGCTGTCATTGTAAAGGTGAATGCACCTAAAGCGATAGTACCAGGAATTAACCTTCTTGGTAAATCAGCCTCTTTGAAGATTCCCATTGCTAAAGGATACATAGTAAATACAACAACAAATAAACTAATTCCACCATAAGTCAAGACACCACAAGCTGCAACTACTGCTAAAATAGCTCTCTTTGCACCTATCTTACTTATAACCCAGTTACCTACTGCAGCAGCAGCACCTGTATTCTCCATAATCTTTCCAAATACAGCACCTAGCATAAACATTGGGAAGAAAGATTGAATATAACCTACTGATCCTCCCATGAAAGTATCTAAAAACGTATCTAAGAGTGGTAACCCACCTGTTGCAGCAACAAATAGAGAGAATATTGGAGCAGCAATAATAATACTTACACCTTTCATACAAGCATACATAAGACCTGCTAATCCAAGTATAATTCCGATTAATGATAACATTTCCATTGTTTGTTGGCCCCCTTATTGATATTTTTAGTATTTTTTAAGAATATAATCCTGAACTTTTTTATTTATATCTCTAGATCCATTGCTTGGTCGTTAAAAATTCTATTATCCATAGTCTTTAAATCATCAGCAATTAAAGGTTTGAAATCCATTAAAGCTAGTACATCCTTCTCTAAATCTATCCCTGGAGCAATTTCTGTTAAGACTAAGCCTTCAATTCTTAATTCAAAGACAGCCCTTTCAGTTATATAGATTACCTCTTGCTTCTTCTCACTTGCATATTCTCCACTGAAGGATATTTGCTCTACTTGGTCTAAGAACTTCTTAATCTTTCCTTCTTCTAGAATATTAAGCCCTCCGTCCTTAACTTCTACCTTTAAGCCTCTAGCTGTGAAGGTTCCACAATAAACAACCTTCTCTGCGTTTTGAGTGATATTTATAAATCCACCTACTCCAGCAATCTTGGGGCCAAACTTACTTACATTAACATTACCAACTTTATCAGCTTGGGCCAACCCCAAGAATGCTACATCTAATCCACCACCGTCATAGAAATCAAATTGATATGGTTGGTCCACAATTGCTTCTGGATTAGTAGATCCACCAAAGCTTAAGCCCCCAGCAGGGATACCGCCAATTGGCCCTGATTCTACAGTCAAGTTCATCTCTTCATTAATTCCTTCTTCAGAAGCTACAGATGCTACACCCTCAGGCATTCCAATTCCTAAGTTTACAGTCGCATTAGAAATTAATTCCATAGCTGCTCTACGAGCAATAATCTTTCTCTCATTTAAAGCTAATGGCTTTAATGATTCTAAAGGAACTCTAACTTCACCAGTATAAGCTGGGTTATATGCCTCTACAAAAGACTGCATGTGTTTAGCTGAATCCTGTCTTTCTACTACTGCATCAACTAAGATTCCAGGAATCTTAACTAGCTTAGGATCGATACTGCCTGCTTTAACAACCCTCTCAACTTGAACGATTACCTTTCCTCCAGAATTTCTAACTGCTTGAGCAATTGATAGTGCTGTTAATGGCATAGCCTCTTTTTCCATACTTATATTTCCTTTTTCATCAGCACTAGTTCCACGCAAAATTGCTACATCTATTGGGAATGTCTTATACATTAACCATTCTTGGTCGTTGAAGTTAACAACTTCTACTAAATCTTCTGTAGTTACATCATTTAACTTACCACCTTGCACCCTTGGATCAACTAAAGTTTTCAAACCAACGTGAGTAATTGTCCCTGGTTTACCAGCTGCTATATCTCTAAACAGATGAGTAATTACACCTTGTGGGAAGTTATAAGCTTCAATCTTATTCTGGTTAGCTAACTTACCTAATTTAGGTGCTAATCCCCAGTGACCTCCAATAACACGCTTAACCATACCTGGTTGAGCAAAGTGATTTAAACCTCTATCTTTTCCATCACCTTGGCCTGCTGCATAAACTAAAGTTAAATCTGCAGGAGTAGATTCTTCTTTATACTTCTCTTCTAAAGCTGCAGTAATCTCTTCTGCATGTCCAAAGCCAACAAAACCTCCTGTAGCTACAGTTATGCCATCTTTAATCATCCCTAAAGCTTCTTCTAATTTCTTTATCTTATTCTTTGACATATTATAACCTCCTTTGGTTTAACTAGTTCTTAGGTTTTAGTTTCCGCTTATAAACTTATATATCTTTAAATTATCTCTCTTATATTCTTATAATCTTATATTAGAACTTTATCTGCCTCCACCTATATTAAAATGCAACTTCCGTGCCAAAGTCGAAAAATATATTAAATTTCTTTTTTAAAAAACTAAAAACCCCGCTAGAATAGGGTTCCTTATGCTTTTAATATCTTTTTTAATTTTTTGTAAAAAAGTTAGTTTTATTGTTTTTGTATATTTTTATCTACACTATTTAGTGAAATATATCCTTAACTATTTGTGCTTCATATCACTTGTTATCTAACTTTATTGTGAGCTATCAAAAAGTTACTGTATAAAAAAATCTACACTCTTGATCAAGAGTGTAGATTTTTTTATACATCTTTGTATTCAAGTAATTATAAGGTTAGAATTTATAGTAATTTAGTGCGACTTCTAATTCAAAATAAAAATAGATATGCCTAAAAATTAGACATATCTATCCCGTAACTATCTATTTTATTGTAAAGAGAAGTTCGATGAATCCCTAATAATTTAGCCGCTTCAGTTCTATTGCCATCTGTCTCTTTAAGTACTTGTTTTATAGTATTGACCTCAGTCTGGACGACAATATTCTTTAAGTTCCAATTCTCTTCTTTCTTTATTTTACTAACTTTATTCTGATTAGCTCCTAAAATATCAGGCAAATGAGAAGGGTGAATAATACGTTCCGAAGTTAAATTTATAGCCCTTTCTAGAAAATTACGCAACTCTCTAACATTTCCCGGCCAATCATAATTCATCAAAGCCATAATACTCTTAGTCGACAACTCCTTTGGCCCAAGATCAAGCTCTTCCACCAAATTCTTTAGTATTGCCTTTGATAATAATGGAATATCATTTAATCTATCTCTTAAAGGGGGGATGGATAATCTAATAACATTCAAACGATAATAGAGATCCTTTCGAAACTTACCTTCACTTACCATTTCCTCCAAATCTTCATTAGTGGCAGCTATTACTCTAATATCAATATCAATAGTCTTTCCACCACCTACCCTTTCAACCTCTCTCTCCTGCAAAACCCTTAGTAACTTAACCTGCATATCAAGAGGCATCTCACCTATCTCATCTAAGAAAATTGTTCCTCCATGGGCCAACTCAAACTTACCAGCCTTCCCCTTAGCGTTGGCCCCTGTAAAAGCACCCTTCTCATAGCCAAAAAGTTCAGATTCTAATAAATTTTCAGGAATGGCAGCACAATTAACCCTGATAAAGGCACCATACTTACGATGGCTAGCCTTATGAATAGCATGGGCAAATAACTCCTTACCTGTTCCACTCTCACCTTGAATAAGTACTGTCGAACTACTTTCAGCTGCCCTCATTCCTACCTCTTTAAGATATTCCATCCTTTTATTACGAGTAATAATATTATCAAAAGAGTACTTAGACTTTTGCATACTCTTAATCTCATTCTTATAATAATCCAGTTTATCCTCTAAGGACTCTAACCTCTTAGCTAAAGCATTTAACTCCTTGATATCCTGAAATAGAACCTTTCCTACAGCACCAGCCACCCTGCCATCTCTTTTAAAGGGAATTCTACTTGCTATCATATCATAGCCTTGAATCCTTTGGACATGTCCTATCTCTTCTTTTCCACTCTTAGCTACTATGTGCATCCTTGTATTTTCAATCACATCAGTTATATGATTTCCTAATACATTCTCCTCTTTGATGCCTAGAAACTCTTGATAAGCTTGATTTAACTTAGTTATCCTTCCTTCATTATCGACAATTATTATCCCTTCATAAGCACTATTTATGATTGCTTCTAAAATTCCAAGATCATCTTCTGCTCTCTCTAAGCTACACTTTATTCTATTTAATTCTGTTATATCTTGAAAGACAGCTATCGCCCCAACTACATCTCCTTCATAAGATATCAAGGTTCTATTGGAGTAAATTTCCTTATCTTTGATTTTTAAGTGATACCCTGGCTGATCTTTTTTAGAGCTCAATATGTCTTTAAAGTCAGTCTCTGGAATTACCTTTTCAATAGGTCTTCCTAATGCTTTACCTTTCTTTATCCCTAATAAACTTTCACTACTTTGATTGAAGATAATTATTCTACCATCATTATTAATAGCAATTACTCCATTATGAACAGAATCAACAATAGCTTCAAACCAATTTAAAAGTTCTTCTTTAGATCCTCCAATAAGGTCTTTAATCTCCATCCATTGGCCCCCTCTTATCTTGCTACAACTTTATTTTTTAAATATCTTATTATAAAGATTATTATTTATTATATCTAAAGAAGTGATAATTTAATAAAATATTATAAGCCCAGATTTTACTTTCTTCTCTTTTTAAACTCATAGATTAACCAAGCAATAAATCCTGAGATTGCAATTAAAGGGTTTGCTCTCATAAAATAGTTATTTACATCTTCTTGCAAGGTTGCCCTCTCATTCATCTCTCCCTGAGATAATCCTAGCTTATTTCTCTTCTCTTCCATACCTTCAATATAATCATATTGCAACTTAACAATAAAACCTAAACCGGTAATAATTATAAGTCCTGTAACTGAAATTATCAAAATTAAATCCATTATCATCACCTCCTCTATCTTTATACTATCATTTATTCACCAAAATAATCCATTAGACCTTTAAAAACTTTTTTCAACCATAAAACAGGGCCAACGCTTAAAAAGCATTGGCCCTTCATATCAAAACTCACCCTTCTTACCCATCTGAATTATATAATCTGCTGTCCTAGCAGCAATTGCTAGAACTGTATTAGTCGGATTACAACCTCCAGAGGTCGTAAAGACACTGGCATCACAGACAAAGAGGTTAGAGATATCATGGCTTTGGCAGTAGCCATTGACCACAGAGTTGTCTGGATCATCGCCCATTCGACACCCTCCCATTAAATGACCTGTATCAGCTGCTACAAAGGTCGGTTTCCCGCCCCTTGCTTTAAAGATCTGATTGGCCTTCTCTACTCCATGCTCAATCATCTTATTATCATTCTCACAATAATTAAAGATAACCTTAGGCCTTGGCAATCCATACTCATCCTTTTGATCACTTAAAGTTACGCAATTATCTTTTTGAGGAAGAACCTCCCCTACCATTGTTATCTGAGAGTAGAAGTTAAAGTCGAGCATCTTCTCCCTTAGATCCTTACCCCAATACCCTGCGTCGGCTGTCAATATCTTGGAAAGCGCTACTGGCCTATCACCATGGGCATTTAGAGTATATCCCCTTAAAAAATCATTATCAGGATCGGTCTCATAGAAGTCTTGAGTACATGCCATCACTGGAGTTCCTTTATATAACCTCATCTCTTCATCGAATTTAGCAAAGATATCATGTCCACTATGGGTCATAAGATACTTTCCTACTAGACCACTATTATTGGCTAATCCATCTGGATACTGAGAACAGGCCGAATTGAGTAATAATCTTGGTGTTTCAACGGCAAAAGCCGAAACAATTACGACCTTAGCTTTTTGTAGGTAGTAGCTTCCATCATGATTGAACTCCACACCCTGAGCCTTCCCATCTTGGTCTACCAAAATTCTAGTAACCATGGAATCAGTAATTATCTCTGCCCCATACTTTATGGCTTTGGGGACATGATGTATAAGGGTACTGAACTTAGCATTTGGCTTACACCCTTCATTACAAAAACCCCGATTGGTACAAGGTGGCCGCCCATCGAAGGGAGCAGATAAGATAGCAAGGGGAGGAACACTACTTCTAATTCCTAAGACCTCACACCCTTCCCGAAAGACCTGAGCCCAGGCACTTATCGGCTCCCTCTCAGGGTAAGGATATGGTCCATTGAAGGGTCCCCAAGGGAATTGCTTTGGCCCAGAGACCTTAATATCATTCTCTATCTTTGTATAGTAAGGCTCAAGATCCTCATAGGTGATGGGCCAATCCTCGCCTACCCCATCAGTAGATTTGGTTCTAAAGTCACTTTTATGAAAACGATAGAAGACACCAGTAAAATGGGTAGTTCCACCTCCAACACCTCGACCCGAGTTATTTGGCCCGAACTTTAAGGCATCATTTCCATCAGATAAGCGGGTATCCTGCCAATTTAATCGATAAGCATGTAGTTCATCACTGGCAAAATCCACTTGAGGATCCCAGAAAGGTCCTGCTTCAATTCCTACTACATCTAAACCTGCTTTACTCAATTCATAAGCTAAGACTCCCCCAGCTGCTCCCACACCGACTATACAGACATCTACCTCTTTATCTCCATACTTTCTATGATTTAGATCATCATAGCGACTATCCTTATAATGATCACAATTATGCTTTACATAGCTCTCATTCTCCACCGTCATCATCTCCCTTGTTGCCCTCTCTTTTCCTTACAGCTTCCCAAGGATCTGCCAAGCCAATCTCTAGCCTATAATACCCCCTTGGATGGGCAGGGCCACCATAACCTATCTCTGACCAGATAGTTGGATGTGAATAGTAAGGTGCTACAGTCAGTATCAATAGCTTATCAAATAGATCTTTTTGAGGAATCTGTGACCATTGGGGAATCTGGGCTGCTTCTCCCACCTGCAAGGATGCTATGATATCAAACTGCTCCTGGACTCCTATAGACAGAAAATCTGTATCATATAACTTTCTTGAAAGATCATTAATTGCCTTCAAACCCTCCCTGACCAAGATATGCTCTGGTGGAGCCTTAGAGCTTCTCTGATATTCTCCTGTCTTGTCGTTTAGTCTAGCATCTATAGAATGGATAACCCAATCAAATATCTCATCCCGATTATCGTACATAAGGTGTTTACATATTACTCTTAGCTTGGATTCTTCCTCATCAGTTAAGAACTTCAATGGAGGAAAAGGGCCAAGCCTCTTAAGTACCACGTCTGCAGTAACAGGATCCCACTCTTTAACAGAGTCTAAGACATCAAAGTCTGGATAATAAGTCTTTCCCTTCTCCATCTATTAAAACCTCCCTTGCAAAAGTCGCAACAGATCAATAGCAGCAACGGTAGCAACTATCAAGGGTAAGATTATAGGCGGACCAACCATATGGTTATGTACATTCTGACCACCTACACGCTTGCCTACACCATCAAAATGGAGATAGAACCCCCATAGATGTGTTGCTATAACAATAACTAAAGTTATAAATAATAAGGTCAACACCCAGGCTGCTGGATAAAACTCTGCTAGAAGTAAGATTGCTGCTAAAAAATAAAGGGCTATTACTGGCACCCACAAGCTCCAATGAAAGAAGTTCTGCCGATAGTGAAATAAATGTGTAGCTATAGCCCATAAAAGAAACTTAAATCCATGCAATAGACTTTCTAATATTTCCAAAGTCTCCATTTATATTTCTCCTTCTCTTTAATTAATATAAAATCTTAAGATTAGGATACAACTGGAGGTTTGGTTTTATACATTGGCTGTGTAACTTTATTACTAGTGTCAGTGCCAGTGTCTGTGTCAGTTAAGATTTAAGTTCTTGAATTTGCTGACACCGACACCAACACTGACACTTTATAATAACCTCAACTAAAAAAGGGCCAACGATTTAAATCGTTGGTCCTACCTTCTACAAACCCATTCTCTTCAATTTTATCCTAGATGCTCCCTCTGATCCATACTTCTTCTTTAACTCAATATACTCAAGCTCCCTCTGTAGCTTCCTATAACTCTTCAACCTTTCCTGAGGGAGTTCACCCTCCTCTATTGCTCTCTTTACTGCACACTTAGGCTCAGAGTCATGGTTGCAGTCATTGAAATGGCAACGGCTTGCCAACTCTTCAATATCACCAAAGGTATCCTTTAGACCTTCTCCACCATCCCAGAGTTGTATCTCTCTCATCCCTGGGGTATCGATTATCACTCCACCCTCCTTTAAGGGAATCAACTCTCGATGGGTAGTAGTATGCTTTCCTTTATCGTCATCCTCGCGAATATCCTGAACCTTCAACCTCTCTTCTCCAATTAACTTATTAACTAAGGTAGACTTACCAACACCAGAGGACCCAATTAAAGCAACGGTCTCTCCCTCCTGCAAATATTGGCTAAGGTCTCCTATACCTTCATCGGTCAAGGAGCTTATTGGATGAACCGGCACACCGAAGGCGACCCCTTCTACCTCCATTATCTTAGAGTCAACATCAGGGCAGAGATCGGCCTTGCTCAAGACTATGACTGGGTTGGCCCCGCTCTCCCAGACGATGGTCAGATACCTCTCAATCCTCCTTAAATTAAAGTCTTGATTCAAAGATGAGACGATAAAGATGGTATCTAAATTAGAAGCCACCACCTGCTCATAGGTTGTATTTCCAGCAACCTTCCTAGAGACCTTACTCTTTCTAGGTAAGATACTGTGAATTATTGCCCGCTCATCACCTTCATTAATCGATACTAAGACCCAGTCTCCTACTGCTGGAAAGGCCTCATTATATCGCATCTTCCCTGTAGTCTCGGCCAATATCTCTCCCTCTTCACTATAAACCTTGTATATATCTCTATACTTGATAGCTACCCTTGCTATCTTATAACCTTCTCTATCTATATCCTTTAAATAATCATCATTCCAACCTAATTTTATCAAATTCAACGTTTCTTCCTCCTTTTAATTTAACCTATTCTCTTCTTATTTCACCTTCCATCACCGAACCATTAACTCCGAACTTATCTATAACAATCATTCTCACCACTCCTTTATTTTTAATTTTGTGTCAAACTTGCCATAAAACTACTTCACAATTCTAAATGAAACTTTCTAGATAATATAGTTGCACTCTGTGCAACTAGCTATCAGTCGTCAACCTTCAGCTATCAGCTAAAGAATTTAAAGCTTTTAAGCTCTTGACCTTAGCTGACGACTGATAGCTGATAGCTGACTGCTATAGTAATAAAGCTACGCTTTATTACTATAAAATATCACCTTTTATTCGCCAATACCATCACAAAGGTTAAACAGTCCTCTACATCTGCTTCCATTAACTTCTCATCTATTTCAAACTGGGATGTCTTCCATATCTCCTTGCTATCTTCAATATCTCTAACCAATTGAACCTCTACCAGACCTGTCTTACTCCAATGATTCTTCCACCACTCTCCTGAATGGAAGGTGAACATATCGTTGGCCCAATACTCCTCAACACCTTTAGGAATTCCACCTTTTAACTCCCTTGTTAGACCCGGTACTACTATTCCTATCTCTCCGCCTGGCTTTACTAACTTGTGAAGATACCAAGGTAGATAAAGTTCATTAGTACCAAAGTAATGGTAAGCATCAATACTGACAACAGCATCAAAGAAACCTTCGGCATATGGCAACTGATGGGCCTCCCCTTTGATTGGAAACACCTTATCCTCAACTCCTGCCTCTTTAATCCTCTCCCAATTCTCTGTCTGGTCTATCCATAGGTCAGTAGCCCAGACCTCTACTCCAAACTCCTTGGCTAAGAAAATTGAGGTCATTGCTTTACCACACCCTAAGTCTAGAACCCTCATCCCTTCCTTCAAGTCCATCTGATTAGTCAAATCCTCTAATCCGTATAACGGATTTGGCCCCATTCTATTTTCATCTATCCACTTCTGATCATAATTATTAACACGCTTAAATCTATCCAATGTTAATCTCTCCTTTTTTATTTGAAATTTTCTTCTTACCGCCTTCTACTTTACTAAACTCATTAACAACAATCATTCTCTTCACCCCTTCATTTTTTGTGTCAGTGCCTGTGCCAGTGTCTGTTAAAATCTAAATCATTCAATTTACTGACACTATTTATTCATTTTAATCACTTCAGATTCTTTCTCTCATGCTCAAGCAGCCACTTCTTCCTCCATAGTCCTCCTGCATAACCTGTCAATGACCAATTTGAACCGACCACCCTATGGCAAGGAACGATTATACAGAGATAGTAATAAAGTGTCGGTTAGATGGGTAGGTGGGTGGCTAGGTAGGTAAGACCTTCCTAAACACCTACCTCCTACCCTCCTAACTCCTAAAAGTGACGTCTTTATTACTACTTCTCACAAATCGTTAAGTACCTATTAATCGAATAATAGAATTCTTCCTTGCTAGATAAATCTTTCATCTCTTCAATCCAAGCCTCTAAATCTTCTAAATAAACCTCACTTTCTTTAACTAACCATTCCTTCATCATATAAGCTATTCTATAGGAGTAATTATTCTCCTCAAAGCTTTCATTGGTCAAGGTATAAACTATATAATCTACCTTTTTAAAACCAACCTTATTACACATCCCCTTTAACTTACGACCTATCGTCCCATCTGGACCTAAATCACAAAAAGTTTGATTTATTCTTCTCTCTCTAGCCAAATTTTTAGTAGTAAAGATCTGGGTATCAAAGTCTGTGTGTCCAATCAATGCCTTGCCTCCAGGCTTTAAGACCCTCTTCATTTCACTGATAACCTTCTTAGGGTCTTCAACCCATTCTAAAACTTCGAGGCAAATTATCTTATCAAAACTATTATCATCATAAAGTAAAGCCATTGCATCACCCTGAACAAAGCTTATCTTTTGGCCATATAAAAATGTGATTCCATCTTCGGAAAGAAAATATTAATAAGGTCTATATACTCTTTATTGGCCTGACAATCTGGCAAAAAGCTATTAATCTCCTCCATACTATTCTCACCAAAGAATAGCTTAATTACTACTAAGTATCAATTTGATACTGGACAATGCATTACTTCAACCCAAACTTTTAACCATAAACAAGCATGGATTATCTTCATCCCATAACTCTTTAAACTCTTCTAAGGGATAGAATCCAATCCCACTATAAAACTTTCTTGTTCTATCATAATGCTCTGACTCCCTACCTTCTCCTAGAGTCTTAACGGTGAAGAACTTTCTTCCTAAACCTTTTAATCTCTCCTCTGTAATTATAATAAGTTCTTTACCAATCCCTTTTCTATGATAACCTTCTAAAATTCCCATTACATAAAGCTCACTAGTATGGTCATTATGATCTTTTATAGCTAAAAATCCAACTACTTTCTCCTCAACCTTAGCAAGAAAAAAACATTTATCCTTTACCCCTTCTATATAATCCTTAATAGCATCTTCTACTCCAAACCATTCTGGTAAACTTCTTAATATATCTTCACATACCATTGCCTTTCTTTGGGAATCCAAAACCTCTTCTATTTCAAAATTAAACTTATCTACTATCATTTAATCAACTCCTTAAATTTCTTCAAAATTTTATAAACCTAGGTTAAATACCTCAATTGCATTTTTGTAAAAAACCCTCTCCCTATCTTCAAAACTTATATCCAACTGATTTATAAGTTCTATATGGTCTTCTATACTACAGATACCATAGTCACTGCCAAATAAAACTCTCTTTGAATTATCGCTAATTGTCCTCTCTAAGATATTAATAATATTATCTCTTCCTGTTACTTCTCCAACTTCATAATCTTCTAAAGCTGAGGTATCAAAGTAAATATTATCAAAGTCCTTAGTTATTCTATAGCAATACTCAACTTCGGGCCAAAAATAGTGAGAAATAACCACCTTTAGACCCCTATACCTTTCTACAATATCGATTATATATTTAGGATCATTATACTTAGCAGCATTAGAATCGCCACTATTCCACCCTGTGTGTATGACTAATGGAATTTCATTTTCTGCACACATCCTAAATATTGCCTCTAATCTTGAATCATTTGGATAATGTTTATCATTACCGGGAAAAATCTTTATTCCAACAATCTCCTTTTCCTTTGCTAGGATGTCTAATTTCTTTATGGTTTGCTTACTATCCTTTAATATATTCAAAGTCCCCATTATAAAAATTCTTCTCTCATCATCAAATAAATTTAAAATTTCATCTAAACTACCAACCTTTAAAAGTTGGCAAGTGTAAATGAGAGTCTATCCTCATATAATCAATCCCTTCAATTTAAATTAACATACAAAAAACCACAGGTATAAAACTCACCTGTGGTTAAATAGATAAAACAACTTTAATCTAAGATATATAGCTAAAGATAGACCTTATTAATCCACTAGCTAATATCATTATCTAAACACTTAGAAAATAAATAATCAGCTCTTAGATTTTCCAAAGACTTTATAACACACCTTTAACTTATATACCTATACAAAAAAGCAAATACCCACAGGTTTTCACAACCTATGGGTATAGTAATCCGATTATTTATACTGAGGCATACTCAAAGAAGATGATATTAATCACCTTACTTCTACTTATCCCTCAGCTCCCAAGTTGGTTGTGAATATAAATATAGTTTTACATTTTCTCTTCTACCAATCTGCCTTATCCTAAGCCTTCTCATATTCACAACCCCCTTTCTCTTTTTAGATTTAATTTCCATTACTACCTAAAGTATATATATGATTATATGTTTTGTCAAGGAATAATATTATAATTTTGTTTATAATTTATTATTGTGAGAATTAATTTAACCAACTAAATAACAGAAAATCCCCACTGACTAAATTTAGTCAGTGGGGATTTTCTGTTATATTAATATCTATTATTGCTCATACACATTCTAATCTTATCTTCTACAACCTTAGCCATAGCCTCTTTTCCTGGGGCCAAATACTTTCTTGGATCATTAATCTCAGGGTGCCTTTCAAAATACTCCTCTACAGCCTTAGAAAATGGAATTTTCAACTCTGTTGCTATATTAACCTTAGAAATTCCTAATTCAATACTTCTTTTAACATCCTTCTTAGAAACTCCAGATGCTCCATGCAATACTAAAGGTATAGAAATCTTCTGTTTAATCTCCTTTAACCTATTAAAGTCCAAATTAGGTTCCTCTTTATATAGTCCATGTGCCGTACCGATAGCAACTGCTAAAGAATCAATCCCTGTTCTCTCTACAAACTCTACTGCTTGATCTGGATCGGTATATTTAGAGTCGGCTTCATCTACCACTAAATCATCTTCTTGACCTGCTAAACATCCAAGCTCTGCTTCAACAGTTACACCTCGAGGATGAGCATAATCAACAACCTCTTTTACCCTTCTAATATTCTCTTCAAGATCAGAGTGAGAAGCATCAATCATCACTGATTTTGTCCCTAAATCTATCGACTCCTTAATATCAGAAAATTCTTCATGGTGATCTAAATGAAGGGCAATTGGAATATCATAACGATTTGACGCAACCTCTGATATAGCTTGGATATAATCTCTTCCTGAAAATTTAAAGGTACCTGGTGTTGCTGCTAAAATAACAGGAGAGCGCAATTTGTTAGATACCTCTACTACTACCCTTAACGTTTCTAGATTATGGATATTAAAAGCAGGTATTGCATATCCATTCTTTTGAGCTTCTATTAACATATTCTTAGTATTTACTAACATTTTTCAACCCCCCCTAATAATCTATTTCATCTATTTCAACTATCCTCTTTTCTTCAGAAACCTTTTTAAACCAATGTGCACTCTTCTTAACATATCTCTCTTGGCTATCAAAATCTACATAGAATAATCCATACCTCTTGTTATAACCGTTGGTCCAAGATAGAACATCCATTAACGACCATAAGAAATATCCTCTAATATCTACACCATCTTCAATTGCTTCCAAAATTGCTTGGAAATGCTGTTTTATATAATCAATTCTTGGATCATCTTCAACCCTACCATCTTCAAAATCATCCTTATACCCCATACCATTCTCTGTAACATAGATCTTATTATAATTTGGATAATCTTCTTTAATTCTAATTAACATATCATATAATCCTTTAGGATAAATTGGCCAATCCCAATCAGTAGTAGGAACATCAGGATTATCTACTCTCTCTCCTATTCCTTTTAAAGCAAATATACTAGTTCCTTTCTCTCCAGTACCATTATGATAAATGTTACTTTCTCCTTCATAACCTTTTAGGAAATGGCTTGCATAATAGTTAATACCTAAGAAATCATTTTTAATAGCAGCAGATTTTATAACTTCCATATCCCCATCTTCAATTACTAATTTACCATCATTCTTACTTAAAATACCTTTAATAGTTTCTAAGGTTTCTTCTTCATACCCTCCACCTAAGCAAGCATCTAACATAAACCTATTAGCAATTGTATCCTCTAAATATGCTGCCTTTTCATCCTCTTTCTTATCAGAAATAGGGTATTTAGATTCAAGGATATGAATTATACCTACTTCACCATCTAAGTTCATAGATTTATAAAGTTCTACAACTTTAGAATGTGCTACCATCATATTATGCATTGCTTGTACTGCCTTTGTAATATCATAATGAATATTAGGCGGAAAGTGACCTATAATATACTGCCCTGCTACAACTGACCAAGGCTCATTAATACTAACCCATTTCTTAACTCTATCACCAAAGTTCTCAAAACAAACCTTAGCAAAATTAAGGAAATGATCGATATTGTCTCTATCTAGCCAGTCTCCATTTTTAAACAAGCTAAGAGGGGTATCAAAGTGGTGCAGTGTAACATAAAGCTCAATACCTCTTTTAAGACATTCATCTATTAAGTTATTATAAAACTCAATCCCCTTAGGGTTAACTTCTCCACTTCCATCTGGAATCACTCTACTCCAAGCAATAGAGATTCTAATTCCATTAACTCCGTATTTTTGGGCCAACTCCAAATCTTTTGGATATTTATTATAAAAATCACTAGCTGTATCACCATTGAATCTACTTTCTTCTCTATTAAGATATTCATCCCAATAACAAGGACCTCTACCATCTACATTAGTAGATCCTTCTGCTTGATATGCTGCTGTTGCTCCTCCAAAAATAAAATTTTCTGGGAATCTCATAATTAAACACCCCTCTAATTAGAATTAGATTTAAAATTTTCACATTTTTGTAATTTAGTGGCAACTTAAGTTGCCACTAAATTATTGTTTTATTAGTTTAAATTCTTTAGCGTAAATTTAATAGCATTTTCTGGGTCACGAGCAAGACTTACATACTCTTGGCCAGAAGTTGACATTGCTTTAGTACCTTTTCCTTGACAGTCCTTTTCTAACTCTTCTAACATAGAAGCCATCTGTGGTGCTAATATAATTAAATCAAAATCTGCAATTACTTCTTTATGCTGACCATATGCCATTGCTGTAGACTCTAGGTTAATTCCTTTTGATTTTGCCCCTTTTCCTATAGCATTAGCTAACATCCCACTAGTTGCACCATTAGCACAGACTACTAAAACTGATAACTCTTCATTAGATGAGGCTACTTCACTTACCGCCTCTACCTCTTCAGCTGGAGTTTCTAATTCAACTAAATCTGATTCCTCTTCATCTGCACGTTCCTTCTCTTCTTCTACTAACTGTTTATCATAGACTTTCATAAATGGATAGTAGATAGCAAAGTCTACTGCTAATAACAACGGAGCCAATATAAAAGCTAATGGAGCAAAGGCTGTACCTAGTACCAATCCTATTGGCCCTGGAGTAGTCCAAGGTAGATTATAAACAAATCCATTCATATTTAAAGTTGTAATGAAGAATCTTAACAGCCAGACATTAACTATTGGTGTTGCAATAAATGGAATAAAAAATACCGGATTCAATACAATTGGTGCTCCAAATAAGACAGGCTCATTTACACCAAATATAACTGGTATACTAGAAGCCTTACCAACTGCTTTTAACTGCTTTGACTTAGCCATAAAAGCAAACATAAAGGTAATAACCAGAGTTGCTCCTGTACCTCCTAAAGTAGCAACAAAATATTGAGAACCTTGGGATAGTACGTTTGATGCGTGCTCTCCTGCTTGGAACAATTGGAAGTTAGCTTCAACATTAGCTATATAAATAGCAGCTACTGCTGGCTCTACAATTGATGGACCATGAATTCCAACAAACCAGAAGAAGGCCATTGCACCAAAGATAAGTGCTAATCCTAAATATCCATCTGCCGCAGTAAAGAGTGGTTGAAATACTTCAAGAATCCAAACACTAAATCCTACGCTAAAGACTGTTCTAAAGACAATATCAAAGACCCAAAAGAATAAGATTGAAACCGATAAAGGTATTAAGTCAGCAAAGGTTTGAGATATATTTGCCGGAACCTCATCAGGTAATTTAATAGTAATATTATTCTTTACACAAAATTTATAAATATTCGGTACAATAAAAGCAACTACAAAGGCTGCTAATAAACCTCTAGTTCCAAGATAGGATAGAGAAAGCCCACCATCTACTTGGCCCACGCCAATTAATAAAAATCCAATCATTGAAGCTACCATTACTGAAACAACATTTATCTGTCTAGTTTTAGGTAGATTACCATTAAAGTTCTCAGTTAAGCTTTTAGCTACAGTAGCAGACATAAATAACGCCAATATTCCCATTGAATAGGTATACGCTTTAAGCAATGAATCTACCATATGATCAGGTAAATAATAGTTAAAGATATTTGGTACAAAAGCCACCAACAAAAATAGACTTGAGAATAAAATGACAGGAATTAAACTGATAAATCCATCACGTATTGCTCTTAGATAAGGATTGTTAGAAATTTTCTCGAAAAATGGTTTCATCTTTTCAATCTTTTTAATTAAGGATTCCATATTTTATCACCTCATTTTAAATTTTTGAATCATAAATCTTAAAACTTATCTATACAGCTAAAGATAAAATTATAAACTTATAGTGATAATTTCTCAAAGAACCCTTTAGACTTACTTAATCTTTTCTACTTATATCTCTATAAAAACTTATTTTCATTATTAGAGAACACTTATGTTAGCAAGTTCTAAAGTGAAATTTTAATTTATATAATACTTAAAACTATAATTGTTTTAAGTTGTTCTCTTATAAAGAGTAATAAAGTTTTCAATTACATCCCTTAATAACATATTTGTCATTAAATGATCTTGGGCATGAACTATTAAAAAGCCCATCTCTTTTGCTTCCCCTTTAGCTTCTGCTTGAATTAAGCTAGTCTGTACCTTATGTGATTTTAAAATAAACTCATTTCCCTCTTCTATCAATTTTTCTGCTTCTTCAAATTCTCCATTTTGAGCTTTTTTCATAGCTGCCATGTATCTAGTTCTTGCATCTCCTGCATTTCCTATTATCTCTAAAGCAATCATTGAAGTTTCTTCAGACATCTTTAGCCCTCCTATTATTAATTATTTTTTTGGATAGTAACCATTTTCCCATTTCTCAATAAATTCAGCAAAGAATTCTTCATCTCCAACTTGACTATCATCTTCAACAATTTGATCTATTTTTTCTATTATCTTATCATTTTCAAAATTTTCTTTATATTTAGATTCTAAAAACTCATCTATAATATTTTCTATTAAGCCAACTCCACAAATTCTTCCTCCTACACCTATAATATTAGCATTCAACTCTTCTTTTGCATATTTAGCAGTAGTTATATCTCTAACTAGAGCAGCCCTTATACCTTTTACTTTTGCAGCACTAGTAGTAATACCTACACCTGTCCCACAGATAACTATTCCTAAATCTGCTTCTCCACTGGCTACCTTATCAGCAGTCTTCTTACCATAAATCGGGTAATGTGTTCTAATATGATCATAAGTCCCATTGTCAATTATTTTATGACCTTTTGCTTCTAAATATTCAATAATATGATTTTTTAAATCCGTTACTATATGATCACATCCTATTGAGATAATCATTTTAACTCCTCCTTTATATTTATATTAATTATATTAAAGCATCTTATTTAGCATATCTACTCTTACTTGATGTCTACCTCCTGAGTATTCTGATCCAACAAAATTATCAACAATTTCTTTAGCCAACTTCTTGCCTACTATTCCTGATCCTAAGGCTAGGATAGTAGCATTGTTATGATCTTTAGTCATCTTTGCGGAATGCTCCTCAGAAACCACTGCACAGATAGCTCCTTTTATTTTATTAGCTACCATAAAAGATCCTACTCCATACTCATCAACCAAAATCCCATTAGCCCCTTCTTGCTCTACTACTGCTTGAGCAACAGATTTTGCAGAATCTACAAAATCATCTGCTCCCTTTGGAGTTTTATCAACTATCTCATATCCTGACTTCTCTAAGCAATCCTTTACATATTCTTTTAGCTCTAATCCATCCTTATCTGAACCAATGATTATCTTCATTTCAATTCCTCCTTATTTTAATCAATAATTTTAATAAACTCTGAGTATCTTCTCTTTACACCTTTTTTTAAGTTTTTATCAGTAATAAGTGCAGTTACATCCTCTAGATTATAGAAACTATAAAAATCTTGTCTGTCTATTTTTTCGTGATCAGCTAAGACATACTTCTCTAAAGAATTATCTAAAATAATATTTTGAGCAACTCCTTCTTCTTCATTAGAGGTTGTGATATAATTTTTATAAATACCATTAGCTCCAACAAAAGCAGCTTTAACACTTAATTTAGTCAATAATTCATTAGTAAAGCTTCCTACAAAAGTTCCAGTAGAAGGTCTTAAACGACCACCAGCTAAGATTAATTCAAATCTCTTGTCGTCAGCAAACTTTGAAAAGATAGAAATTGAATTGGTTACAACTTTAATATTTTGAGCATCAATATAATCATAAATAAATTCACAAGTTGTTCCTGGGCCAATATAAATAGTGTCATTATCTTCGATAAAAGTTGCGGCAATTTCAGCTATATGTCTTTTCTCCTCAGTATTAATCTCTTTCTTCTCATTATGAGTTAGCTCCTTAAGAATTTTCTTCTCTTTCTTCTTGGCTCCCCCATGAACTCTAATCAATAGACCTCTACCTTCTAGAATATTTAAGTCTCTTCTAATAGTCATTTCAGTAACACCCAAAAGCTCTGTGATCTCAGATACCTTAATTAACCCTTCTTCATCTAATATTTCCATAATTTTTTCTAATCGTTCTTCTTTTATCATAATAACGACCCCAGTTCTGTTTGTTTGTGTTTGTTTTTGTTTCTTAATGTTATTTTACACTATTATTTTTTTTATGTCAATACCTTTTTGTTTGTTTTTTATTTTTTTTGTTTGTTAGTGTTTGTTTGAGGCTTTCTTATTTAAATAAAATAACAACCCCCTATATAACAAATAATGTTATATAGGGGGTTGTTATTTTATTATCTACTAACTATTTAATTCTAATCCAAATATCCTTTTAGCATTTAAGCTAAAAATATCCTGATAATCTTCCTCTTTAAATAAATCTCTTCCTTTAATCAATAATTCTTCATACTTTTGATAAGTATCTAAACCATCAATAGGGTTATCAGTTCCAAATAAGATCTTATGACTTCCACACCCCTCTACAGCATCTATAACTCTCTCCAAAGGAACCCATGTTGTATCTCCATATAAATTATCAAGTTTACTGATATAATCAATAGCTCTGCTATTATCACTTCCTAGCCCCATATGTACTGCAATAAAATTAACTTTAGAATACTCCTTTGCCACCTTATAAAGATCTCCGATATCTGAGTAAGGACATTTAGCTGTATGAACAGCACAGGGTAGACTTATCTCATTAGCAAAACCTAAATACTCCTTATATCTATCATCACTTATCTTTAATTTAGAGTGGTAAGGATGTATCTTAAAACCAACAAAGTAATCTCTATTATCTAAAATGAAATCTCCTAGTTCATTAGTAAAGGATTCAGTATGAGGCTTAATCCAAACTAGTCCTATCAACTTATCAAAATGATCCTTAACTAACTCCAACGTCTTTTTATTAACCTCCATCTGAGATACCATAAATTCTTTAGGGATCTTCCTAAGTTCTGTATCAAATTCAACACCCTCAATATTTGATACAATACCAAAGTCAATTCCATACTTGTCTAAAGATTCTAAGAGTACGTCAACCCCCATATCAAACTTACCTATCTTTCCAAAGTGTAGATGTGAATCTATTACCATCTTAACTACCTCCTTTTTCTTATTAATCGATATTAATCTTGTACCTATATAGTTAAGTATATAAAGTGCATAGACCTTCTTTTGATAAATTGTGGTATATAAAAGTCCAAAAGGATTAGTATGCAGATCTGCATACTAATCCTTTTAACTTCCTATTCTAGAAAAACCCCATTATAAAATCTCTCACCCATCTAAAGATTAGAGTAAAGATCCCAGCCCTTTCAACCTCGCCAGCCGTTACTAACTCTACACTTCCTAATTCATTTCCATACTGAGTAAATACTAATTGACCTACAGGCTCACCTTCCTCAACAGGGGCTTCTAACTCTCTATCTATTACTATCTCTTGCTCTACATCACCTTTCGTACCACGTTCAATAAAAGCTTCAAAAGAATTGACTGTTCTTACCGGAACTTCTGCCTCTCTCCCTTTATCTACCTCGGCACTACCTACCTCTGTACCTTCAACTACAAAGATATCTCTAATAAAAGCTCTAAAACCATGGCTTAATAATCTAATTGTTTCATTAACTCGCTCATCATCACTCTCTGCTCCAAGAACAACACTTATTAAACGCCCATCTCCATGATCAGCTGTTCCTACTAAACCGTAACCAGCTTCGGTAGTCCAACCAGTCTTTAAGCCATCAGCACCAGCAAAATGTCCTATGAGTTCATTGGTAGTAAAGACTGGGTATTCTCCATCTCTAATTCGAGCAGTCCTTCTTCCAGACCAGTTAAAGTAAAGATCATGTTTAGCCAACTCTCTAGACATTATAGCAATATCATAGGCTGTTGTATAAGTTCCTCCCCCTTTAACTGGAAGACCTGTTGCATTAGCAAAATAGGTGTTCTCCATATCTAGCTCCCCAGCCCTGCGATTCATCATTCTTACAAAATTGCCCTTAGTTCCACCTATATATTCTGCTAAAGCTACTGTAGCATCATTTGCTGAAGGAATAATAGTAGCTACTAATAAATCTTCAACACTCATCTTCTCTCCGGTAGATAACCAAATCTGAGATCCACCCTTAGAACTAGCTAATTGACTTGCTGTAACCTCATCCTCTAAGCTTATCTCTCCTGCTTCTAAAGCTTCCATCACTAATAGGATAGCCATTACCTTAGTAATTGAAGCTGGTGGTAATTGCTTATGCTCATTCTTAGCAAATAGAACCTGTCCTGTTTGAGCATCAACTAAGATAGCCGAATCTACACTAACATCAAAATTGCCTCCAGCATAAGCCATGCTAGGAGATAATAATAAAAGTACAATTAAAACAAAACTCATTCCCCTTTTAAAATTAAACATCATAATTCCCCCTATCTTCTCCTTTTGCTTCTTCCCATAGCTTATCTAACTCTTCTAAATTCATTTCTTCTAAACTAAATCCTTTTTTCTTAACCTCTCTTTCAACATAAGCAAATCTCCCTTGAAACTTTTTGATTCCAAACCTTAGCTCTTCCTCTACATCTAAGTCCAAAAACCTACCTAAATTTACAAGAGCAAAAATAAGGTCTCCAAACTCTTCTTTAACATCCTGATCCCTTTTAAAAGCTAAAGCTTCTTTAAATTCTCCTATTTCCTCTTCAACTTTATCTATGACTTGATCAATCTCGGGCCAATCAAAGCCAACCTTAGCCGCTTTAGATTGTATCTTCTGGGCCAACATCAAAGCAGGTAATGAATTGGGAATACCAGATAATATAGACTCCCCTTCTTCCCCACTCTCTTTTTTCTCTTCTTTCTTAATTTGGGCCCAATTTTTCATTACATCCTTCTCATCTTCAACCTCAACATCACCAAAAATATGAGGATGTCGCCTAATCATCTTCTGATTTATCTCCTCAATAACATCATAAATATTGAATCTAAAATCTTCTGAGGCAATTTGAGCATGCATAATAACCTGTAAAAGTACATCACCTAACTCATTAGCCAAGCCAAAGTAATCTCCTTCTTCAATTCTATCAATAACTTCATAAGCCTCTTCTATTAAATGTTTCTTTAAAGAGCTGTGTGTCTGTTTTATATCCCAAGGACAACCACCAGGGCTTCTTAGAATATCAACAATCTCTAAAAGATAATTAAACTGTCTTAAATTATCCCTTTCTGGTGGAAGGTAGATACTAGTTAAACTATCTAACCAATCTAAGTGATCTAATTTATAAAGTGGAACTTCCTCTATCCTCTCATCATCAAGACCCACACCTCTTAAAACCTTAATTTTAAATTCATCAGGGTAGATTTCCATCAGTTCTAATTTAACATCAGAACCCACTCTAGAGTTATAAACCTGGCTAATGATAGTAGGAGTTCTTGGATCTAAATCTTTTACTTCAAAATTTAAACCATCCAATAACTTAACACCATCAATAGGATCTAACTCCAAAGAAACAAATATCTGATCTAAAAAACTTGGCCCGCCAATAATCTTATAATCTTCTTTACTTAATTTATCAATAAGAATCTTAACTGTAGACTCGGCTACCAAAGGATGACCTGGAACCCCATAGATTATATCTTCCTTTTTACTTAATTTTAAAATTTGATCAACTATCTTATCATAGACCTTAGAGAAGGTATCTTCCTTCTCATATAGATAATCAAAGGAAATAAACTCTATACCTTCATCTTTAAAATCATTAACTATCGGATGCTCCTTAGTCCTTAAATAAACCTTCTTACCACTCTTTAACTCTCTATACCCTTCCAAAGTAAGGAGCTTTAAATCACCAGCTCCTAACCCTATTATACTTATCATTTTATCCCCTCACAAATCCTAATTTTGCTAAAATATTTGCCATCTTTTCGCCAATCTTTGGAACTATCCTAAGATCCTCTTCAACTATAGCACCACTTGATAATAAAGCCAGACCATAAGCTAGCATACCGATGCCAACAGCAACTAAAGTTGCAATTGACCTTATCCCTAAAAGGGCCAACACCCCTCTGTATGATAAGCAGACTACAAAAGCCATCACTAGACTACTAAAGATTGGCTTAACTAAGAGATTATAATTATCAAATTTAGGCTTAGTTATCTGGAAGACATTAATAATATTTAAAGCAGCAGCCAAAGAGAACCCAGTCGTTGTTCCAATAGCAGCTCCCCTAATACCTAATATAGGGTTTGCAGTTAATGTGTAATTTAAAACAACATTAAC
Source organism: Halonatronum saccharophilum DSM 13868 (assembly GCF_000517025.1). Taxonomy (GTDB): domain Bacteria; phylum Bacillota; class Halanaerobiia; order Halobacteroidales; family Halobacteroidaceae; genus Halonatronum; species Halonatronum saccharophilum. Next base: position 129,953 of record NZ_KI912095.1, on the reverse strand, counting down.
CATAACACCAATTAAAAGATTTCTTGCAGGCAACTTTGCCTTACCAAAGCCTTGTAATATACTAGATGTTACCTGCTGTAAGCTAACTGCTATAACACCAACAGCTAAATAACGCAATGGTATTGCAGCCTCTGGATGGTCAAAGATAACTCCAGTTAAAGGCTCAGCTAAGATAAATAGTCCTACAAAGGCTGGAATAGTTATGTAAAGAACCAACTTAATTGCCTTACGTATCCTAGCTCGAACCAGTTTATCCTCACCTAAAGAAGCAGCCTCAGATATTGCAGGAACCAAACTCACTGCTAAAGACCCTGCCAGAACAGTAGGAAAACGAACTAAGGTCATTGCCATCCCACTAAATTGACCAAATAAAGCCCTGGCCTCGCCTAATGAAAATCCTGCAACCTGTAAGCGATTAGCCACCATAAAAGAATCAATTAATCTCATTAGAGGCAAGATCATAGCACTAATTGTAACAGGTACAGCTAAAGCAGATACTTCTCTAAAAACCTTTTTTATATCAGGTAGTTGTTCTTCATCCACTCTTTTAGCACCTTCTTTAAGAGCCTTACTTCTTCTCTTAAAGCGACGATAAATTATTAGCATTACTATTAGCCCGCCAATTGAACCAAAAAATGCTCCAGCTGCTGCACCTGCAGCACCAAATTCTACACCATAAGGGATTAGTAGATAAGCCAATATCAACATTGCAACAATTCTAATAAACTGTTCTAGAACCTGAGATATAGCTGTTGGTTCCATCTTCTGACACCCTTGAAAATAACCACGGTATGCTGCCATAATAGATACAATGAATATTGCCGGTGATATAGCTAGTATAGAATAGTACACACTTATATCCTGCCATATATATAGGGCCAAAAATCTAGCCAATAAACCCACACCTATAGAACCGATTAAACCAATAGAAAAACTTAACTTCAAGGTTGTCCTAAAGATATGATCAGCTAAATATGGCTTATCTTCTGCTCTCTTAGCTGAAATTAACTTAGAGATAGCTACAGGTATTCCAGCTATAGATATAGCTAGAACCATAGTATATATTGGATAGGCCTGCTCATATATTCCTAAGCCTTCTGAACCAATTAATCTAGCTAAGATGGCTTTATAAAAAAAACCTAGAAATTTACTTATTAAAGCAGCACTTGTTAATATCATTGTCCCTTGTAATAGAGTATTCTTCTCTTTAGTCAAATAAATCTTCCTTCCTTAAAAATCTACTACCTCTAACTAATAATAATAACAAATTTATCTCAATTATGCCACCCCTTTTACAAAAATTTCATAGGGTATATTACAAAAAAATTGTAATATACCCTATGAAATAATCAATAGATTTAAATAGTTTTTACCTTTAATTAATTATATCTAATTTTTCACTTAACCAACAATTGTTAATTAACTCTAGCTCTCCATCTGTTTGGCTAAGAATCCTGCTGCTGTATTAGCTAGCTTTACTTCTAAATCTCCCATCTCTTCTCCACCTTTAGTTGAGGCAAGTGCTACCAATCCAATTGCATCCCCATCAGCAATAATTGGGGCCAAGACTTGAGCTGTAAAGGAGCTATAATCTTCTCCATAAATCCCCTCACAGAATATATCTTCAGTTTCTTGATTTATAACCTTAGTCTCTCTACTATTTAATATCTCTTCTGCCTTTTTACTAATAGGCTTATCAATGAAGACCTTTTTTTTGGCCCCTGCTACTGCAACAATAGCATCTCGATCTAATACACAAGCTATATGGCCTGTTACCTCTGCCAATGACTCTACATACTCTTGAGCAAATTCTCCTAACTCGCCAATTGGTGAATACTTCTTTAAGATAACTTCGCCATCCCTATCAACAAAAATCTCTAAAGGCTCGCCTTCTCTTATCCTCATAGTTCTTCTGATCTCTTTTGGTATTACAACCCGACCCAAGTCATCTATCCTACGTACAATACCTGTAGCTTTCATATTTAACTATTTAGCAATCTAAAACCTCCAAATTGCTAAACAACCTTCACCTCCCAATTATTATTTTTAGGCTATTTGCTAACTACTTCATTATTAGTATATATTTAGATTGAAAATATTATTCTTAATGTGGCAACTAATGTAAAATTAATTGTCTTTTTTAATCAGAAAGTAAAAAATCAAAGATATCAATTAATAAGTTAAGTTTTCTCAAATCAGATAATCCTTCTGAAGAGACCTTAATTACAAGCTCTTTGGAAGCAGTAAATTTAAGGTTAGAAAATCTATTACTTAAATTGATTAGATTTTCTCCTGATAACCTATGTTCACTAGAGAATAGCATCTCTAAACTCTGACCAAGCTCTTTGATTTGAAGTAATCCTAACTCTTTTCCTTTTACTTTTATTAAAGCTAGTTGGAGTAATATTATTATTTCTTCCCTTAAATCACCAAATCTATCCCTTAATTCATCCTTAATCTCTTCATAATCTTCAATATCTCTAATTCCATCTATCTTTTTATATATATCAATCTTCTCCTTAGAATCTCCTATATAATCATCAGGAATATATGCATCTACCTTCAGATCTAATGATATCTCTTCCTCTTCTTTTACTTCTCCCTTCTTTAAGCTATTTACTGCTCCTTCTAACAACTTACAGTAAAGAGAGAACCCAATTGCTTCAATATGACCATGCTGCTGTGGGCCAAGGATATTACCCGCTCCCCTAATCTCTAAATCACGCATAGCTATCTTAAATCCTGATCCTAAACTAGTAAACTCTTTTATAGCCTTCAATCTCTTCTCTGCTATTTCTGATAAGACCTGATCCTTTTTATACAATAGATAAGCATAAGCAAGTCGACTACTTCTTCCCACCCTGCCTCGCAATTGATACAACTGAGCCAACCCAAATCTATCAGCTCTATTGATAATAATTGTATTTACATTGGAGATATCCATTCCAGTCTCTATAATCGTTGTACAAACTAAAACATCATACTCTCCAGCCAAAAATTTCATCATTAAATCTTCTAATTTAACTTCACTCATCTGACCATGAGCTACACCAACCCTTGCCTTTGGCACTAAAGTGTTTATCTTTGCTGCAATCTCCTTTATATCTCTAACTCGATTATGGACAAAATATATCTGCCCACCTCTATTTATCTCTCTATTAATAGCATCCTTTATCAAATGCTCTTCATACTCACCTACATATGTTCTAATTGGATACCTATTTTCAGGTGGAGTTTCAATTAAACTTATATCTCTAACTCCAACCAAAGACATATGTAAAGTTCTTGGAATAGGAGTAGCAGTTAAGGTCAAGATATCTACACTCTCCCTTAACCTCTTTAACCTTTCCTTCTGTTTTACTCCAAATCGTTGTTCCTCATCTACAACTACTAATCCCAAATCCTTAAACTTAATATCAGAAGATAATAATCTATGAGTTCCAATAATTAAATCTACTGATCCACGCTTTAAACCTTTAATAATCTCTTTTTGCTCCTTGGCACTCTTAAAACGGCTTAAAACCTCTACTCTTATAGGGTAATCACTAAAGCGATCCACAAAATTGCTCCAATGTTGCTGAGCCAAAATCGTTGTAGGAACCAAAAAAGCAGCCTGTTTTCCATCCATAATCGCCTTAAATATAGCTCTTATTCCCACCTCGGTCTTACCATACCCAACATCACCACAAATTAATCTATCCATAGGTTGATTAGACTCCATATCTTCCTTAACCTCTGTAATAGCCTTGATTTGATCGGGAGTCTCCTCAAAGGGGAAGGACTCTTCAAACTCATTTTGCCAAATAGTATCCTCAGAAAAGGAATGCCCCCTCTTTAATTCTCGCTTAGCATATAATTCTAAGAGCTCTTCAGCCATCTCTTCTACAGATTCCTTAACCCTAGCTTTGGCCCTATTCCAACTATCACTATTTAACTTATGTAATTTAGGCTTTTTATCTTGTAAACCTACATACTTTTGAATCAGATCAACCTGATCTGTTGGAATATATAATTTATCATCCTTAGCATAAAGTAATAATAGATAATCCTTACTTTTACCCTGAATCTTAAGCTTCTTTATACCCAAATACTTTCCAATACCATGGTTTTCATGAACCACATAATCTCCAACATCCAACTCAGTAAAGGAAGAAATCTTAGCCCCTTCCTTAAAGGCTTTGGCCCTTCTTCTCTTCCTCTTAGCAACTTTAAATATCTCACTTTCTGTATACAGTATAAACTTATCATCAGAAAATAAGACACCATTATTCAAATTAGCTATAGTTATTACTATATTTCCTAACTTTATTTGATCTTCTATCTTTTCTATAAAACTCACAGGAAACTCTTCCTCAAGTCTCTCTTCTAACCTTCTTGCCTTACTTAAAGTAGACATCCCAATTACAATTTTATACTTCTGCCCTACATAGCCTTTAATACTATCTATTAACCGATCTAAACTACCTCTAAATACTTCTACTTTCCTTGCTTTAATATCAAAAGAAAAACCTTTATTTATATAATCTACTTCTCTTTTTAATGGTGATAAATACAACTTATAATCTTGAATCTTATAAAAGAGATCATAAAAATCTAAAAATAGTTTCTTGTAGTTAGAAAGTACTTTACCTTCATCTACTAGATCAAGGTAGACTCCATTTATTTGCTTTAAAAAATTAACCCCTTCTTCTTTAACCTTAAAGGGGTTAATAAAGATAACTACCCCATTAAAGTAATCAGCCAAAGTACTTTCTCCATAAGCATAGTTTAAATACTTTCTAACTCCAGGAAAATAAACCCCTTCCTCTAGCCTCTCTAAATCATAAGCCACCTTTTCTTTTAATTTCTTTGCCTTATCCTTAGGTAAAGATGTTATTTCCTCTTTTAAAGCACTCTTAATCGACTTTATAATATCATCTCTCATCTTTGAAGTAATTATAAACTCCCTTGCCAGATCAATTGATACATCTTCTAACTCTTTAGATGATACCTGAGTTGCTACATCAAAACTTCTAATAGATTCTATTTCGTCACCAAAAAATTCAATTCTAACAGGTTCATCAAGGATAGGGGGATAAATATCAACTACCCCACCTCTAATACTATACTCTCCTCTATCTTCAACTCTTTGAACTCTACTATAACCCATACTTACCAACTTATAACTTAGCTGATCTAAGATAATTTCATCTTCTATAGTTAGATCTAAGCTTAAATCTTTATAAAGATCAGAGGGTATAACAACCTCTAAAAGAGAACCTATAGGAGCAATTATTACCTTACCCTCTCCTTTGGTCAAACTATCTAAAACCTTTAATCTTTCCACCTTAATTAACTGCTCAATCTCTAACTCTTCATGAGGTAATATATCTAATTTAGGAAATAACAAAACCCTTTCTTCACCTAAGAGCCTAACTAAGTCTTCAAAAATAGATTCTCCCAACTCCAAAGTCGGTGTGACTATCAACATCCTATCATCAATAGAATTATCTAAATTAGCTAAAAAGAGGTTCTGGCTACTATCATCTAAGCCAACCACCTCTCCTTCTATTCCATTATCATAAGAGTCTAGTGTTTTCTCAAAGACTTTATTTCCTTTTAAAATATTTAGTAAACTATTTCCCATCCTAATCTACTCCTTTAAAATTAACAAATTAACTAACTCCAATTTTATCTGTCAGCTATCAACTTAAACTAAAAAATTCATCCATAATAAAAAGTGCTTCAACAGCCCTTTCATTCTTAATCTTATTATTAACTTTTCAACTCTCTATAAACAGTAAAAAGAGCCTTAGGCTAACCTAAGACCCTAAATTCTTTAAATTAATGTATCCTTACATTATGAATCATCTCAACCCAATTATCCTCTTCCAAACATTCATCGCAGGTCAAATCTATATATATATTGTCATATTCTACCTCTATTATATCTTCTTTCTCATCCTCAGTCAAGATATTCAGCCCCAAGGCCTTTTCGTTATACTCTTCCACCTCTAAGAAATCTATTAACTTTTGACATTTAGGGCACCTGTAGAAAACTTTCATATTACCATCCTTCCTACTAGATAATTCCATATAGTATGGACTAAAATTGTAACTAAAACTCCAACTAATAAATTTCCTACTAAATCCCATATATATATTGTAATATAACCAAATAAAAGATGACTTATTACAGCTGTTAAGGCTGCTACCCTACTATCTAAATAATCAAATATCCCTTCTATAATCCCAAAAATTAAATGGGTAAGAATTAGACTACTTCCAAAAATATAATACAACCCACTCTTTAATACCTCTTCTAATAATGGTATTAAGTATACTATAACCTTGTTTCCAAAATTAAAGACTAAATAACGATTGATAATAAAGGCTAAAAAAGAAGCTAAAATTCCAGGAAAAATTAAACTCATAGATCAACCTCTAATTTTTTCAGATTATTTTTTCTAATTTATTATACAAATTCTATTATCTCCTATTATATATTTTATATACAAAAAATCCTGAGAATTAATTCTCAGGATTAATTATATCTATTCATAGCTTTATCAACTTTTTCTTCTATACAAAGTTCTGTTGCTCCTCTTATATCATCTAAAAGAGGTTCTAATACTTTAATCTCTTGTTTAGAAAACCTACCTAAAACATAATCTACTACATTTCCATACTCTGGTCTACCAATCCCTACCCTTAGCCTTGTAAATTCTTTAGTCCCTAAATGACTAAAGATAGATTTTATACCATTATGACCTCCATGTCCACCTTTTTTCTTAATCTTTATCTTACCCAAGTCCAAATCTAAATCATCATAGATTATTATAATATCTTCACTTACTATATTATAATAATCAGCCAAAGCTCTAACAGCCTGACCACTATTATTCATATATGTTTGAGGTTTAGCAAGGATTATCTTCTCTCCTCCAACCCTAGCTTTAGCAACTAAAGCTTTCTTTTCTTTACTATTGATATTAACCCTATAATAATCAGCAATCTTATCTATAGCTAAAAATCCAGCATTATGACGGGTAGTTTCATATTTTGGCCCTGGATTACCTAAACCAACTACAAGCTTCATCTGATCACTTCCTTATCTAATAATATTAAAAATAGGTGTAATCATAATTATGATTACACCTATTTTTAATTAGCTAAAAGATATTACTCTTCTTCGCCTTCTTCTTCTTCAGGATCCTCACCAATTACTTCTGGTTCAGTTACTTCCTCTTCTTCATCGGTTTCTAGATCAAGCTCAGTAGGAATAACTACTGTAGCAATTGTATCAGAAGCATCAGTTAAGATAGTAACACCCTCTTCAACAGTAATTTCAGAGACACTTAGTGACTTACCAACCTCTAGCTCAGTAACATCTGCTTCAAGCTTCTCTGGAATATTAGTTGGTAGAGTTTCAATCTCAACTTCTCTAAGTATTTGCTCTAAGATTCCACCTTCTCTAGTACCAGCTGCTTGTCCTACAAGCTCAACAGGTACAGAAACAACAACAGTTTCATTAAGGTCAATTCTATAAAGATCAACGTGTAAAATGTCTTTTCTTACTGGCTCACGTTGAAGTTCTTTAACCATAACTGGTTGATTTTCTTTTTCAGCAACCTCTAAATCGATAATTGCATTTCCTCCAACTACTTGCCCCAGTTCTTTAGCATTTACAGTTAAATTAACTGGTTCACGGTCGAGTCCATATAGAACACCAGGAACTAGCCCTTTTCTTCTTAACCTTTTAGCAGCACCCTTACCTTTCTGCTCTCTAAGACTAGCCTTAAGTTTTAAACGTTCCATTACTTACCCTCTCCTTTTTTAATTTCTCATAAATTAAATTATAACACTTTTATCGCTAAGTAGCAAAAAAAATTTAAAATAATACACTTACAGGAAGGTTCTTATATATTCTTTCAATACCTTCTGCCAATAATGGTGCAGTAGATAACACAGTAAGCTTATCCATCATCTTGGCTTCATCTAAAGGAATTGTATCCGTAACTACCAACTCACTAATAGGTGAATTCTCTAACCTTTCAATAGCAGGACCAGAGAATAACGGATGAGAACAGGCAGCAAATACATCCTTAGCACCTTGTTCCTTTAATGCTCTAGCTGCATTAGTAATTGTACCCGCAGTATCTATCATATCATCGACTAATATTACATTTTTACCCTTAACATCACCAATAATATTCATAACCTCTGATACATTTGCCTTAGGTCTTCTCTTATCTATAATAGCAATTGAAGTATCTAGCTTATCAGCAAAATCTCTTGCTCGCTTTACTCCACCAATATCTGGAGCTACAACGATTAAATCCTCTAAACCTTTATTTAAAAAATAATCAGCTAATCTAGGTGCTCCAAAAAGATTATCAACTGGTATATCAAAGAACCCTTGAATCTGTGTAGCATGAAGATCAATAGCCAACATACGATCTGCTCCAGCCTCAGTCAATAAATTTCCAACTAACTTTGCAGTAATTGGATCTCTAGGTTTTGCTTTTCTATCCTGTCGTGCATAGCCGTAATATGGTATTACCGCTGTTATTTCTCGAGCAGATGCCCTCTTTAAAGCATCAATAATAACCAATAACTCCATTAAATTCTCATTAACTGGTGGACATGTTGGTTGAATAACAAATACATGATCCCCTCTAACACTCTCTTGAATCTGAACGCCAATTTCTCCATCACTAAAACGACTTGCCTTAACCTTAATCAAACTAGTTCCTAAGACTTCACAGACCTTCGCTGCTAACTTAGGATTTGCATTACCACTGATAATCTTTAATTCACTATTGGATGACATTTAATATAAACCTCCTAAATTAATATATCTATATGATAATCTTAATCGTGGCCTTTAAGCCAGTAGATTAATTTACTAACATTCAGTAAGAAGATTAATCTTCTTACTGAATGTAGATATCCTTATATCTGAGTCTATTCTTTTGGTTTAGCGGGAACTCCAATTACAGTTTCTCCCTCTTTAACATCCTTTGTTATAACTGAACCTGCTCCACTGACAGATCTATCTCCTATCCTAATAGGAGCAATTAATGTAGAATCACTTCCTATAAATACGTCATCGCCTATGACTGTCCTATGTTTATTCTCCCCATCATAATTGGCTGTAATAGTACCTGCACCAACATTTGTCCTTCTTCCAATAGTTGTATCACCAATATAGCTCAAATGTGGAACTTTGGACTCATTTCCAATTTGAGAATTTTTAACCTCAACAAAATCACCTATCTTTACACCTTGACCAATCTTATTGCCAGGTCGCAAATAAGCATAAGGGCCAACAACTGTCCTATCTCCAATCTCACTTCCAACAATAGTAGAAGATTCTATCTCTACCTTATTACCAATAACTGAATCTACAATCCTACTCTGTGGGCCAACAATAACATCTTCTTTTATCTCTGTCTCTCCTTCTATAAAGGTGAACGGATAAATTATAGTATCTTGACCAATCTTAACTTTGGTATCTATATAAGTGCTTTGGGGATCAATAATGGTCACACCAGAATCCATATGATACTCACAGACTCTTTGTTGTAGTACCTTTTCAGCTTTTGCTAAATGACGCCTACTATTTACCCCAATAGTCTCTTTATAATTATCTGTTAGCATTGCACTAACAACCTTACCTTCTTTAGCTAAAATACCAGCCACATCTGTTAGATAATATTCTCCTTGAGCATTATCTGTATCCAAAGAATCTAAAGCTTTTAATAGTAATCTACTATTAAAACAGCAAATACCTGTATTTATCTCCTTAATCTTTGCCTGATCTTGGGTAGTATCTTTATCTTCAACAATTCCAAGAACATTTCCTATCTCATCTCTAACAATCCTACCATAACCACTTGGATCATCTAGTTTAGCAGTTAAAATTGTTACTGCAGCCTCTTTATTTTGATGATCCTTAACAAGCCTATTTAAGGTCTCTTCAGTCAATAAAGGTGTATCACCATAAAGAACCAAAACAGTACCATCAAACTCTTTTAAGTATTCTCGCGCTTGCATAACTGCATGCCCAGTTCCTAGCTGTTCCTTCTGTTCTACAAATTTAATATCACCTTCAGTATTTTCTTTAACCTCTTCTCCTTTATATCCTATTACAGTAATATTTAGAGAAGGGTCTAAATTAGAAGCTGTATCCAAAACATGTTGAACCATACTCTTACCCAATACTTTATGTAATACTTTTGGCAACTTAGACTTCATCCTCGTTCCCTTACCAGCAGCTAAAGTAATCGTTAACAGATCAGACATTAATCATCCCCCTTTAAAGAAATCGAATTAAAATCTATCAAATCTAAAACCTCAGCCTTAATCACTTTATTGATTTCAAGACTCTGCTTAATCAACGGAAGCTCTCCTGTAATAAAATAATCTCTTGCATAAATTGGATATATAGCATCTTTTAATCCATACTTGATAAAAAGATCTAAATCATTATAAGCATTAAAGAGACCTATTGTCTCTGAATTAAATACTTCTTCCATAATATTATCTAAACTAGCTCCACCGATTACATTGGCTATATTACTTCTTCTAACCATCTTCATAGTATCATCATAATAATGTAAAGCTTTTATCTTCTCTCCATAAGCTTTCTCCAAAACCGTAATATCACAATTAAAGTTGTGCCCCACAAATATATCTGGTTTAAACTGATCTATTATGTCTAATAATATATCTATTCCTTCTTTAATGCTTACCGATGGGGCCAACTTTTGATTAGTAAATATAATGCCTAACTCCCACCCTTTATTGCTTTTAATTGCATACTGTATAGAATCTAATTCACTCCATAGATATTCAGTATCTATACACATTATTACCTCTGCTTTAGAATTCTTACTTAGCTTAGGGCTAAATTTAGGTTTAGTTAACCTCTGATAAGTCTTATCTAATTGATTTAGTTGATTTAATGTCTTAGATCCTCTATTCTCTATCCCGACTACCTTTGCTATATGACTTAAGGAAGCCTTCTTAAAATCATATTCAGTTGGAAATTCTTTCAGCATCCTTTTAAGCCTCTTACCTCTTCCTAAAATAATAGCTAATTTATGTTCATAAAGTTCATCTTGATAAAGCTCATCGGTATCGAGATAAATCTTCATAAATAACCCCTTCCCTAAGCGAAGAATATATAAAATAAACAATGGGTAATTACCCATTGTTTAAGTTAAAATCACCTTTACTATCATAAAATAAAATAATATAATATAATATATTTATTTCAGCTTTTTATTTTAATAGAAAATAAACCTTCTTAACTCAATGGATATATTGCTTTAAATCCAACTATCTTTTGACAAAATAACCTTAAAAATCAGATTATTCGTGATTAACCACAGGTATTATAACAAAGTGCCTATCACCTGTCAAGTTTATTATATGTATTTGAAATAAATTTATTGCATAATTAATTATCATATATTTATAGCAATGAGTAAGAAGTGATAAATTTATTCTTTATTCTTTATTCTTTATTCTTTATTCTTTATCCTTTTTACTTTCTTTTTTATCTAATATCTCTAACAATTGAGCCCGATTAGATACTGGATATAAAGATGTTAATCCACCTTTACCGGGATTAAATCTCCTTAATGGCCTACCATCATAGGACTTCTTTACCCTTTTAGCTTCCTTTGTCTTTTTAGCTGCAGCCGAAGCTAATTTCTCCTTAATACCTGCTATATTCAAACCTTTTTCTAGCATATCTTTGATTTCTTCTAGCTTCTTGATATCATTTGGTGAATATATACGTTGATTACCCTTAGTTCTGGCAGGTTTTATAAGCCCAGAATCTTCATAATAACGAATCTGCCTTCCTGTTAACCCTGTCTTCTCTTGCACTACACCAATAGAATATATGGGAGTTTTTGAATCCAACTCAGACACAATTATCCCTCCTCTTTAATTCAGTTTATAATTTACAACTAATAATTGATAGTTAAAGCCTTTTAAGAAAAATTTAATCAAGAAATAAAAACTTATAAAATAAATAGTACTTTAATCTCATAAAATATAAAAATATATTTCCTTCTAAATTTAAGAGTAACGATTGAATTACTATAAATTTTCAACCCAACTGCTTGGTTTTACAATAATCTGATCCTCAATCTCATCTACATCTTCTAGTACAACTAATGCCGTATATTCTTTGACTAATTTCTCTTTTGGCTGTGCAGTTTCAACTAGAACTCCTATATCTAAAACCTCTGCTTTAAACTCTTTCATAAGATCTAACATTCCCTTTGCGGTTCCACCAGCCTTCATAAAATCATCAATAATTATTACCTTAGCACCTTCTGGAAGTGCACGACGTGATAGAGACATCGTCTCTATCTTTCTAGAAGATCCGGTTACATAATTTATACTAACAACAGAGCCCTCTGTTACCTTACTACTTTTTCTAATACTAACTAAAGGTAAATTCAAAGCTCTAGCAGCCATTAAAGCAATAGGAATTCCTTTGGTTTCCATAGTTATTATATATTCAGCACCTAAATCAGAGAATTTTGTAGCAAATATCTCTCCAACCCTATCTATAAGATTTGGATTAAAAATTATATCTGTCATATATATATATCCACCTGCTAAAATCCTAGTGGAATCAGATAATTTTTCACATAATTCATCGATGACTAACTTTATATCTTTAATCCCTTTATTAGGTATAAACCTCACTCCACCTGCAGCACCTGCTACTGTCTCTACCTTACCCATCTTCTCAATATTAAAGACCCTTTTTATTATTGATAAATCTTCACTAATCGTTGATTTAGCAGCCTCAAAACGTTCTGTAAAATAATTTAATGATATCAATTTATAAGGATTATCAATTAATATCTTAGTCACTCCAACAATTCTTTCACTACGACGCATTTTCATGGTTAGAAAATAGACACTCCTTCCGAACATTCTAGCTTCAATTTTTATAAACCTTTATTTCATTCCATCTTATCACTAATTAATTCCTTTGTAAATAGTTCATCCACTTTTTGTATCCGAACTTTTGTGAATATTTTCTGCCATAATAAAATGCTCGAGTTTGTCAACATCAAATCCTACTTCTGGATGGTCTAAAACAATAGCTTTTCCTAAATATCCAGTCAAATTAAATAATTCCTCTTCTATTAAACTTATAGATAATTTGCCTGTCAATAACTTGATAATAAATTTAAAACCTAACAAATAAGCCATCTTCCAAGGTTGCTTTCTCCATTTTAAAATCCCCTCTAACAAACTAGTTAATTGAAGTAAGATTTCCCCGTTAACTAAAAATATATTTCCCCCACTAAATACACCCTCCTCTAAAGAAAAATATGTCCTATTACTTTGAGGAAAACTAGCTTCTAAAACCTCTTTTCTAACTATTGGATAATAAAAAGCAGCTTTATCTTCCTCACATTCTACTAAGAAACTTTCTATTGCCTCTGGAGTAATCAATGGGATGTCAGAGCTTATAATTAAAGTATAAGGACTAAGAGAGGCTTTCAAACCTAACTCTATATTAGAGACTAAATCACCTTTAGCAGTAATTACTTGATTAACACCTTCTACATTCAACTCTCCAGGGCCAACGACTATGATCCGATCAATCAAAGGGGTACCCCTTAAACTCTCTATCACATACTCAATCATTGGTCTTTTGTTTATTTCAATTAAGGCTTCATAATCTTGATCACTAAAACCTGCTAAATCTCCATCATTTCTTGCCCCAGCCAAAACAACCGCATCCACCCCCATAATTACCCCCCTTTTTTTTAAACAGATAATAGATTATAGGTATTAATCTAAAATTATCGAAAATGATTATCAGCCTGTTATCTGTTATCTATCCCTTGACTAGTCGTTTTAACAAGTTCAATTACATGCTCTTCACCTAAGTGCTTCTTTAATCTACTTTTTACCTCTTTACCCTCTTTTACTCCATTGACAAAGGCTAAGATTGTTGGCCCGCTTCCTGACATCAATGTTTTTACACTTAAAGAGTTAGCTAATTCCTTTAATTTTTTAACTTGAGGATAAAGATTTAAAGTCACCTCTTCTAAGACATTCCCTAAATTTCTAAGGGTATCTTCTTTATTCCCTTCCCTTAAAGCCTTAATTAAGCTTTTTATATTGGGATGTTGCTTGATCTCATCCACATTCAAACTGCCATAAACTTCAGCTGTTGATACCTCTAATGGCGGGTTGATTAAGACAATATTAAGCTCTGGAGAATCATCTAAAACTTCTAGATCAGTTCCTATACCACTAGCTAATTGTGTCCCACCTTTAATACAAAATGGTATATCAGCTCCCAACTTTGCCCCTCTTGAAGCTAACTCTTCTTCTGATAAAGCCAACTCCCAAAGCTTATTAACTGCTACCAGGGTAGCTGCTGCATTACTGCTTCCCCCTGCTAATCCTGCTGCTAAGGGGATATTCTTCTTTAACTCAACTCTTAGCCCACCTTGTAAAGAAAACTCCTCAAATAATAACTGAGCTGCTTTATAAATGAGATTTGAACTATCTGTAGGTATTTTTGAATGATCAGTTATAATCTCAATCCCCTTTTCAATCTTAGTAAAAAATAATTTGTCTTTTAAATCTATACTCTGCATAACCATTTGAACTTCATGGTATCCATCGCTTCTTTTTGCCAATACATCAAGCCCTAAATTTATTTTTCCATATGATACTAAATTTAATTTCTTCATCCTTCTCACCTCTTTATAACTACTTATATAAATTATTTAATCATTTCTAAATAAAGTCCTCCTTAACTTTTAATTAATCAGCTTTTCTTAAATTAAATTCTAAAAAATTCTAACAAAACTGAACGAAGGATAAAGATTGGTATATGATGAGCAAAGGAAACTGCTATAATTAGCATTATTTTTCTAAGTAATTTTTCTGTTAGTTGCCCCTCCAATTCATCTAGAGAAATTATTGGAAGCTCTTCTTCCTCATCAAATAGAATTATATTTCTATCTCGTAGATAAACTGCAGCTTTATTTTGACTTATCTGCTTACGTATAATAATATCATTCTCCTCTAGGGATGATATTATTATATTAAAGTCATTATTATCTTTTAATAGATTAAATAAATATGGATCACTACTTTCTAGGATTAAATATCCACCATCTAAGATATTATCTTTAAGCAAGCCCTTAACTTGACTAGGTTGATTATCTTCAAGAACTTTGTTAAAGGAAGGGCCAACAATTCCTATATCAATCCCTTCATAACCAAAACCTTCTCTCAATAAACCCTCTGCCTCTTCTAAAAAGAGCGCAACTTCTAAATTCTCATTCCTTAATAAACCTTTTCTTTCTTTATCTTCATAACTATCATTCACCCCAGCTTGTAACCCAAACTCCTCACAAATTTTTTTCAGTATCTCTAGTATAATTATGTCATCTTTACCTCCTGCTAATGTTACTATCGGAATCCTATCTACACTTAAAAACCTAATAAATTTCTTTATTAAACCCTTGTTATCAAGCAAAGGCTTAGAATCTAATTTTATTACCCCTTCACCTTCTCTAATTGGCCCATCTAAAGTATAAGAGTATAGATATACTTCTCCAACTTCTAATCCTAAACTACCAACTGCTTTAACTGCTAAATCCTTATAAGATTTATCTACGCTGTCTAAAGATAAAGACTTCCTTGTTGTTATATTTTTGGCCCTTAAAACCCTCTCGCCTATGACCAAAAACCGATAAATATCACCTTCTTCGCTTTTATCCTCCTTATCATGTACCTTTAAACCTAACCCCTTTAAAAAACTCCGAGTAAAATCTTGATCTAAACTAATATTTACTCCTAAATGTGAAACATTATCACTAATAACACCATCTAGTATCCTACGATAACGACCATAACCTAATTGTAATAAATTATTCTCCAATTTTATTGTAGGTATACCCATCTTTTTAGCTACTGCCTTTATCATCTCTTCCTCAAGTTCTACCACCTTCAAACTCCCTTTACTTATCATCTCTCTCCTCCAAAACGATTTAATTTTAAGCCTAAAGATTAGTTTAACCAATTTATAAAAAGTAATTCATATCCTTTAACTCTTCTTTCATTTTATGAATATAATGGTAACAGGAAACTGAGCTCAGGATAAAATAAAGCAAGGCTTTGATTTTATATTACTTTGTATCTTAATTTAAACAAATTTAATTCTTTTCCTCTTAATTGAAAAACAAAATTATTTAAAAGGAGGTGTTAATGATGAAAAGAATAGTAATCATTTTAAACGAAAGGAGACTATACCTTTATGAAGGTGATAAAATGCTTAGATCTTTTCCTGTTGCTATAGGAAAGGCAGATGCTCCTACCCCTACTGGAACCTTCCACATTATTAATATGACCAAAAATCCATATAATAAAGCTTTAGGTACACGTTGGATGCAATTTACTCATCGGATGCATGGAATACACGGAACAAACGCACCTTGGTCAATTGGGAAAGCTGTTTCAAAAGGATGTGTTAGAATGTATAATCATGATGCTGAGTACCTTTATGATCAAGTTCAAGTTGGAACTGAGATAAAAATTAAATCTAACTCTACAAAACGGGATAAAGATTATGAAAATTTTAAATACTATACAATACAGCCAGGTGATACTCTCTACAAAATTGCTAAAAGATTTAATACAACAATAGAGGAGATTATCAAAATAAATAGAATTAGTAATAAAAACCTTATCCATCCAGGTCAGAAAATTAAGATACCCTATTAACCTGGCATTAGGATAAATATTGTAATTATGTATATAATAATAATTGAGGTGATTATAAATGAGTAAAAACAAAGAGATCTCTATTATCCCTTTAGGAGGTAGAGAAGAAATAGGTAACAATATGATTCTAATCGAATATGATGATCAGATTCTGATATTAGACTGTGGGATTATGTTCCCTACTGAAGATATGTTAGGTATTGATTTAGTAATGCCTGATATCACCTATCTAAAAGAAAACAAAGATAAGATAAAGGGGCTACTTATAAGCCATGGACATGAGGATCATATTGGAGCAATCCCTTACTTCCTTAGGGATATAAATGTTCCTATCTACGGAACAAAACTTACTCTTGGAATGGTTAAGAAGAAATTGGATGAGCATAAACTCTTAAGAGAGACTGAATTAAGAGAGATAAGTGCTGGAGATCAAATAAACCTTCATCCGTTTCAAGTTAAATTCATCAAAGTAAACCATAGTATCCCAGATGCTGTTGCAATGGGTATTCATACCCCTTCTGGAACAATTCTTTATACTGGTGACTTCAAATTCGATCAAACTCCTATTAATGATGATACAACAGATTTTAATAGTCTAACCAGTATAGGGGAAAAAGGAGTACTAGCTTTACTCTCAGATAGTACAAATGCAGAACATAAGGGTTATTCAATCTCTGAGAGTGTAGTCGCAGAGAGTATAAATGAAATTTTCTCTAAGACTAGAGGCAGAATTATTGTTGCTACCTTCTCTTCCCATTTAGATAGATTACAGCAGATCATCAATGCTGCCTATAAAACAGGTCGTAAGATAGCTATCTCTGGGCGCAGTATGATTGCTAATACTAAGATTGCTAAAGATCTAGGGTATCTAGACTTTCCTGATGATATGTTATTAGAGATAAGAGAGATTAAAAATTTACCTGACCATAAAGTAGTTTATATGATGACTGGTAGCCAAGGTGAAACCATGGCATCTCTTACTAGAATAGCTAGAGGTGATCACAGACAGATTAACCTCCATAAGGGTGATACAGTTCTCTTGTCTGCCACCCCTATTCCTGGAAATGAGAGATCAGTTGGCCATACTATAAATCAGCTTTTTGAAAGAGGGGCCAAAGTTATCTACGGAAGAGAACTTGATGTTCATGCCTCTGGCCATGCCTATCAAGAAGAGCTAAAGATGATGCTTAATATGACCAAGCCAAAGTACTTTATACCTGTTCATGGGGAGTATAGACACCTTCACCATCACTCTCTTTTAGCACAAGAGGTAGGGATAGCAGAAGATAATATCTTTATTGCTAAAAATGGATCGAGATTAAATGTTTCAGAGGATAAGGGTTATTTTTCTTCTTCTGTCCCTACTGGTAAAGTATTAATTGATGGATCTGGAGTAGGTGATGTTGGTAATATAGTCCTAAGAGATCGGCGAATACTATCTGAGCATGGTATGATAGTGGTTATAACTACAATCGAGCATAAAACTGGGAAAATATTAGCTGGACCAGATATACTATCTAGAGGCTTTGTTTATATGAAGGAGTCACAGGAGTTGATAGAAAAAGCAAAGAGAATGCTAACTAAAGTATTAAAAGAATGTGAAGAAAATAATATCACCGATTGGTCTAGCTTAAAGTCTAAAATCAAGAATCCACTAAGAGACTATATCTATGAAGAAACAAGAAGAAATCCTATGATAATACCTATTATAATGGAAGTACCCAAAAAATAAAAAATGCTGTGGGTAATCCCACAGCATTTTCTTATCCTTTTGGTTTATCTATGATGCACTTTGGTATTACAAGCTTTTGCCCTACCTCTAAATAGTCTGGATTAACCAAATTATTAGCATCTACTATTGCATCTATGGTAGTTCTATAACGTCTAGCTATCTTATATAAGGTATCGCCTGGTTGGACTACATAAACAACTCTTGATGGACGATCACAAACTGGCTTATCAACTATTGGAGATACTACAACTATATCAGTAACAATAGTAAGCTGTCTGAAGTTAGTAACTTTAGCAAACTTACTTAAAGTCAAGGAAAGTTCTACCGTTCTTGGCCCTAAACGGTTGGCCCTGATTCTCTTAAGTATTACATTTATATAACTTGACATCCCTGGCTCAGCACCTGGTACACTGACAAAGTTACTAAAGTCTATCTCACGGCGGAAGTAATGGACTGGTTGATCACCTTCAACGGTAGCAGCTACATAAAGAACGCTACCTTCAATGGTGGCTTCTATCAATACTCCTCCTTCTTCTACAGTACCTGTTGGGTCAAAGAGCTGAGCATTGGCCTCTAGTATCCTTTCAATATCTGGCTTAACATCTGGTACAATAAGGTTTTCAGTAATAGTCTCTGTTACAGTATTTTCACCAATAACCTCTTCTACTCTAAGCAATTTTTCCTCAACTTCAACCTTATCACTTAAGATATTGGTTACAACCTTCATCTGCTTAGGCTCAGTCACCTTAACAAAGACCTCAATTACCGCTCTAACCTCTACCTGTCTACCCTCGGCCCGGACAGTATAATCCCACCTCTTCACTCTAATGTTAGTGAAAGCTGCCATACCTTCATCTACCCCAGGAAGATCAACAACCTCAGAGAAGTCAAAACGACCTTCAGCAAAGTGAACTGGTTGATCACCCTCTACAGTCTCAGCTACATACATTACTCCACCTTCAAAGACCCCATCTATTATTACCCCATCATCTGTTACATCTGCTCGATCTGCTTCTACCAGCCCCCCTGTTACCTTCAGTACTCTCTCAATATCTGGCTTTCTATCTGGCACATCAACTATACCACCTACAATTACTTGATAAACATCTTCGGCAACTACATTTTCTATCCTTAGTAATTCTTTCTCTACTAGATCCTTTCTAATCCCTGTTACATCAGTGATAATATTGATTTGACGATAATCAAATACCTTAGCAAACTTTCTAATTATAACTGTTAACCTTAAGGTACGCTCATCGACTACATCATAACTTGCCCTTAAAATATGAACATCAGCAAAAGCACTCATATCAGCTTCAGCTTCAGGAATCTCAACAAAGTTACTAAAGGTTATCTCCCCTTCAAAGAAGTGAACTGGTTGGTCACCCTCTACAGTTTCTGCTACATACATAACTCCAATGTCAATTACTCCATCTATAGTAACTCCACCATCTTCAACCATATACTCTATATTTCTAAGCTGGGTCTTTACCTCCAATATTCTTTCAATATCTGGCTTAGCTGCTACTGGAATCTCTACCTCTTGGGTAATTGATTCACGTACTGTATCTTCACCGATTAAATACTCTACCCTTACCATCTCTTCCTTAAAATTAATAGACATTTTTTTCCTCCTTCCTATATAACTAGCTTCCTTCATTTATAAATATATGCAAGAGAAATTAAAATGTGCATGAGTTAACCTTACAATTATTGGATAATCCCTTTTTTCAACTCCTTTGCATATATTAATATATATATATATTTGATTAGACCCTTATTCCAATATTGAGAAATAAGTTATGCAGTGGCACGATCGTGCCACTAGCTATGAGCTGTGAGTCCTGAGCTAGTTCAAAACTCGACATAACTCTAGCTCTCTTTTGATGGGTCTGAGGTTTTTACTGACACAGACACAGACACTCACACTGACACTATTAATAAAGCTTTGCTTTATTAATAAAAAAAGGAGGTGAAATAATGGATTTATTAACTTTGGGTTATCCTAATGAGATTTTACCTTATCCTGCTATCGAATATATTCCCTTAACTATTAATAATATAATGGATGCTGAAAATTGGGCCAACGAACATAGTGTCAAACTATATATAATAGATAGCAATAGAGAACAAGATAGAGTATTTAGGATGTATAACATAAGCAAAACTGAACCTATAGACTTTAATAATAATCTGCTCATCCTAGTGACTAACTTTAAGGTTGACGACATCTTCTATAGAGCACATCGAGTTCAGACCATTGGTAATAGAAGAGAGAATTCATACCACCTCTTTACAATTACTAAAAGATACTTTTATAAGAACCGACTAATTTTCAACCTTTATATACCAGATGGGAAAAAGATAACAAAAAGAACCTATCAATTAATTAATTGATAGGTTCTTTTCTTTATATTAAAATATCAAATTATCTTTAACCCAAATAAATCGCTGGATTACTCTCAACCTTAATCCGACCTATCTCGCTACCATCCAAAGTTAAAACCCCTTCAACCGTATCCTCAGTAAACTGGCTACTTTTAGTCAACTTACTGATATTAAATAATAAAATCAAAGATCCTTTTGACTTATTTATGACCTTTGAAACCCTTACCCCTTCTCCTGATACCTCTTCTCCAAACTCTTTAACTCCATAGAACCTTACTCTTCCAAACCCTTTCATATAATCACTAACCCTAAGAGAAAGATAACCTGGCCTTTGATCTTGATAGGAATTAAATAAATGATCAACCCTTAGCTTTAACTCTCTTTTAACCCCCGATGGATAACCCTGAAACCTATCTTTTTTTAGTACCTCCATACCTTTTCCTCCTTGATCTTTAATATGCAATACTTTTATATAGCTAATTGAAATTTTATAAATCTTATTATTTATTAATATAGATATGAATAGCTATAATCTTTTCGATACATTATTTATCTTATGCTTTTATCTTATTTGATAGAAGGGTTAAATTAAATTTTAACAATTAAGATAAGCTCTCAGGAAACTACTTTTTTTACTCTCTATAGCAAAAATTAGCAAGGGTCTTCACAATCAACATTTCCTATAATTGCTACGGATGCAGTTGCAGGTAAATTATCTACACCTAGCAATATCTGTTCACCTTCATTTAAAAAGTTTATATCTTGAATAGTATTAATTATTTCTATTGGACTGCTTATAGCTGTAGTTCCTACCACATTAAAACTAATCTCCTTAACTGCTGATCCACCCTGCGGTATATTTATATTACTACAAGTTATATTAATAGCACGCCCTGATATATCTGTGTTTAAAGGAACTGGGCTGCCATCATCAGCAAAGGTTGCTGTACATACATCGAAGTTAGTAAATCTAACTGTTACCTCTTGGGGTATTATCATTATATCTTTAATACCTATATCAGTCTGAGGCGAATGTCCTACATTATTGACTATTATTCTAAATATTTTTGAATTGGCTGTTGCCCCTTGAATACAACATTTATCTACTGCCAACTGTACTGCATCTAAATTTAAGATACATGAATCTGTGGCCTCTATACCTTCAAAGGAAGCTACTGCAGTATTGTTGATTAGATATCTATTAGGTGTCTCCACATTTATAATTGGAACCTCTATACTAATATGCTTTGACTCTCCTCGATTTATCTCACCAAGACTACCACTAATCTCTATAACCCCTGGGGCTACTATATCTATCTCTAATTGAGGATCAACACTTATAGCTCCAAAGACAATATTAGAAGCATCATAAGTTATTCGATCTAATATATCCACATCATCGAAGTCTGTATCACCTGTATTGCTGACAGTTATATTATATTTTAAGGTTGCCATATTATCCTCTATAATTTCTTTACAATCTTTGACTACAAATAATCTTGGGATTGCAGGGCAAGCTGGAACTTGATAACAGTCATCATCACAATCAAAGGTTAAGATATTTGGTCCTGCTTTAACTGAGATAGGCTGGGTTCCAACTGGATAGTTACCATGGATTCTTATTCTATAGTCTACTGCGACACCTTTATCATACCTGTCGTTAGTCTCTATCTTTAAGAATCTAAATCCTTCTGAAGCCTCCCCATAGTTAGGATCTGTTCTCTTCAATTCAAAGGTATCTACCTCTTCAAACTCTCCACATCCATCTACCTTCTCCTCGACTCTGATATTATCTGCTGGTATAGCTTCACAGATAGGAATAGCAATACTACTGACACCTCGAGTGCCCCTATCACAATTTGTAACTACCTTATAGGTCCAAAAGGAGCACTTTATATCCCCCTCAACACAGTAGCAGGGATTATTTACTACCCTCCCATCAGGTAAACGTTGGCACTCTGGCTGAGCTACAAAAATACCATCCTTTACTGGACAACAACACTTATTCTCATAGGGTTTACATTGACACTGCTCACATTTCTCTGCCATCTTTTATCTCACCTCCTTGTTGGTTCATTATATAATATGAAATATATACTTTTTTGTGATTTTGATATATTATTTTTTCTCAAAAACCTCCTTATGATAGCTATCATAAGGAGGTTTTTGAGATTAATATGAATTTAATCTAATTAAATATAATTTATATTTATAATTTTAAAACTTGATACATATTATTAAAACCATTCATCATTAATCAGGATCAACTACACACTCCTGTACCTCTATAAGCTCTGGTACAGCTATAACACATTTAATATTTCCTGAAACACTACCATCAACTTTTAATTCCTTGGTGTCACCATCGAAGTCCCATTCACTTATACTACATGCTAATTCTTCTGCATCAACTTCACACTTTATAAGATCCACATCATCATTGTCTAGCTCTTTAGTAAATTCAACATCGAATTCATACTCTGCCTTCGCCTCTGTAAATTCAAAACCATTGGCTCGCCCATCAAAGGTGAATTCAATTATCATAGGGATTGTTATCGTTACCTCTGTATTGTTAAGCTCTATTTCGACTTCACCATGCTCACATTCATAATCGTATACTTGCTCTATATAATCAAGATGAGTCTGAGGTTCCCCCATTAAATTAGACACTAAGTTTAGTGGCTTTTCTCTCGTTTTCGTATTTTTCTGGACTTTTATAATTTAAAGTCGAGTGCATTCTAAATCTATTGTAAAAGACTTCAATATATTCAAATATATCTCTTCTTGCTTGAGCTCTTGTTATATAGTTATTATGATGAATTAATTCTGTTTTCAATGTTCCAAAAAAGCTTTCTGACACTCCATTATCCCAGCAATTACCCTTACGACTCATTGATGATTTAAATCCATTTTCAATTAATAGTTCTTGAAATTCTATACTAGCGTACTGACTTCCTCGATCTGAATGAAATATAAGTCCTCTTGAGACTTGGCGATTGTTTAGAGCCATATTAAGAGCATTTATTACAAGATTCTTTTTCATTGTGCTATCCATTGACCAACCAACAACTTTACGAGAATATAGATCTATTATGACAGCAAGGTAAAGCCAACCTTCCTGAGTAGGAATATATGTGATGTCTGAGACCCAGACTTTATTTTTTTGAGATACATCAAATTCTCGGTTAAGAATATTATCTTTTATTGGCAGGTTATGATTAGAATTTGTTGTAACTTTGAATTTACGCTTTTGTATAGCTTTTAATCCTAATACTTTCATTAATCTTTC
>NZ_KI912095.1:87085-105671 GCF_000517025.1 Halonatronum saccharophilum DSM 13868 | reverse complement strand
GGTTTCTTCGAGAAGATGCTTACCGCCTTTTTTAAAATGTCGCGTTCTTCTTTTTGTCTAATTTTTAGTTCTTTTTTTAGTTTTATTAATTCTCTTGTTCTTCAGGTAGAAAGATTTTTGTTTACCATTGCCTGGGAAAGCTAAATTACCCTTGTCTCTATACTCTTTACGCCATCTAATTAGTGCATTATAACTAACACCTAAATCTTCAGCAATATCTTTACAATTTTTATCAGATTTAAGACTTAATTCAACAGCATCACGTTTAAATTGTTCATCACGTTTTATTTTAGGTTTGCTCATGTGTATTCCCCCTTTGAATAACTTTATTATACACCTTAACTCACTGTCTAACAAATAGGGGGAAGATTAGTCCCTCTCTTAAAGTCAAACTCCTCTGTAAACGATTCTACCTCTTCGTAAGCCACTTTAGCATATAGAGCAACACAACCCTCTGCTGCTTCATACCTTTCTCTACTCACTCTCTATCCCTCCTTTCTATCTTATAATCTAATCTATCTTATTCACTTCTCTTCAATTTTGTTACAGATAGACTTCAAATAAATTTAAATAGATTTTTATACTTAGGACTTATATCGATAAAGTGAAATAAATATAAATATATTAAGGATTAGAAGAAAAGCTTAAGGAGTGAAATGCCTTGACTATAAAGAAAATTTTCGTCAAAGAAGTAAGAGATATTAGCTTTAAGAGTAAGGATTCTATAATATGTTCCCCTTCACCATTACCAGGAGCGATAGTAGCCTTAGGAGACAACCACAAAATAAAATTCCATAATAGACCAACTATAAATACTGACTTAACCCATATATCAGCTAAAATTCATTTCAACCCCGAATTTATATATCAGTTGCCCGATGGAACAGAGGCTATTGGTAGATGCTTAATTCTTAAACAGATTAGTACTAAGATACCCTACGATGATATAAGCGCACCTTCTTCTGAATTGCCAGAGATATCCGGAGAGGTAGTTGTAGATATACTAACCTTCAGTTCAAACTCTATAACCTTGTCCTTTAGTCAATCCTTTGAACTTAAAGGTGTATGTATCCCTACACTAATAAGAGTTAACGCAGTTGAAAAAGATTGAGCAAAGATATAAAGGAGGTAGACTGATGCACAAAATCCTCGTTACAGAAGTAACCCACTTAAAGGTTGAGCATAGTACCTCTATTAAATGCTACCCTGTCCAAGAGAATGAAGAGATAATAAAGATAAGGGCTAACACCCAAACCCAAACCTACCACCAAAGCAAACTTGAAGAATCAATATTAGAGATATTCGGTATCATCCAGTACAACCCAAAATTCGACTATAAAACCCCTTGGGGAACTACAGCCATCAAAAGAGGTCTAGCAGTTGAGACCTTCCTTTTAGATATTAATTTAAAGGAAGAGGGACTGGATACAATCAAAGATCCAGAGATTGAAGTAGAGATTGATATAATCTCTGAAAGGTTCTCTCCCTCTTCAATTACTGCACAGATAGAATCTACCTTCACTATCTATAACCTATGCAAACCGTCTATTATTAAGGTTGAAGGAGTAAAGTAGCAAATTATGGGATGCTAGTGTAAGTAAAATCTAATTATCAAGAATCACCTTTGACCGATACCGACATTAGTAGTGAGGAGGTAGGGTTATGAAGTTTACTTTCCAAGCTAAAAGTACCAATAATGCCAGTAAGAGTGTATATCTAAATATTACCCTATCACCTGAGGAAGCAATAATCCACAAAGATAATCTTTTGCCAGGAGAATCTATCTCTGCCACCCTAACAGTAGAGAATACAGGAACGGTAGATGCCTTCTACTATATATCCACAGACTGGTCTCCTGATGATTCATCTACACAGATTCAAGCAACTAGGTTGGCCCACGAGCTAGAGATAACCGTTGAAGCTCCAGACCCTACAATCCTATATTCAGGCAAGTTGGCTGAACTAATCAACCAACCTAAGAATGGACGTCTCCTTACTTTGGATATGATTAAAGAAGAAATAACCTTCACTATAACTTTACCCTCTACAGCGAGTAACTCTTTAGCTAGAATTGGAATAACCTTTGATTTGATCTTCGTTGTCACCTAAAATAAGAAAGGAGATGATTTTAATGTCAGAAAAAATTAGTGGTACCGTCCGTAATGCCCATGATAATGATCCTTTAGAAGGAGTGTTAGTCAATATCTTTCAAGGTATAATCGATACCCAAATAACAGATGCAGATGGAAAGTTTACCTCTAGTGACTTAAGCCCTGGGATATACTTTATTCAAGCATCCCTAGAAGGCCATCAGACCTCTCCACGCCTGCCTGTTAGAGTCTATGATGAAAAGACAACAAACATCGATATAAACCTAACTCCTCTAGAAACTACTGGCCGCTATTT
Source organism: Halonatronum saccharophilum DSM 13868 (assembly GCF_000517025.1). Taxonomy (GTDB): domain Bacteria; phylum Bacillota; class Halanaerobiia; order Halobacteroidales; family Halobacteroidaceae; genus Halonatronum; species Halonatronum saccharophilum. The sequence continues at coordinate 103,265 of NZ_KI912095.1, read as the reverse complement.
TGGTGCTAATAATAAGATTACTACCCTAGCTACCGATATAAATGGTAATCTAAATATTCGCTCTGAACAAGGCCAATTTGATGAGATTATCAACAATGAGAAGACACCTCTAATAGAACTGGATACACCCTATGGTCTCTCAGAACTTCGTGACATAGTAACTGAAGAGAATGGTGGTACAGTTACCCATGATGAGGCAGAATTTGTTCTCCAAACCGTTGACCAAGTAAATAGTAGGGCAGTCTTAGATAGCTCTGAGAGGGGGCGCTACCAGCCTGGAAACGCTAGCGAATGTGGTATAGCCGTCAGACTCCCCGACAATCCTACAGGTAATCAAGAAGCAAGGTGGGGATACTTTGATGACTATAATGGTGCTTACTTTGGAATAGACGATAATGGACTCTTCATCGCCATTAGAAGAGAGGGTAATGATAATAAAATCTATCGTGATGATTGGAACTTTGATAAGGTAGACGGGACTGGGCCAAGTGGTTTAGAACTCGATTTAAGTCGAGGGAATATCTTTCAGATACTCTATACCTGCTATGGCTATGGAGTTACAGTCTTTAAAACCCTGTTAGTAGGTGATAATAATATCCAACAATCAATAACCCTCCACCGTTTCAAACCCAATGGTCAGACTACCTTCGGCGATCCCAATCTACCAATTCGTGGCGAAGTTCTCAATGGAGATACTTCTCAAGATCTTACTATGTTCATCGCTGGACGCCAATACCATGTAGTGGGTCGTTATATACCAAATCGGCGCATCACCTCTGAGAAAAGGCTAAACTTCTCTATTAATAATACCCTCATCCCTGCAATAAGCTTTAGGCGTAAAGATGACTTTCCAGTCCAAGATAGAAGCAACTCTGTTAGTGTTAAACTACAGAGTTTTGATATCATCAGTGATGCTGACCTTCTCTATGAAATACGCTTTGCACCTGATCTAACAGGAGCTAACTTTGGAACTCCTACTAATACTTCAAATGATGAAACAGCAGTAGAGAGCGATACCTCAGCTACCGAACTCTCTGGAGGAGAACTTGTCTTCTCAGGATTAATAGCTGGAGAGACAAGAGGCCCCCATGCCACAGCCCAGTTTTCTTCCATCGAGCTTTTAGAAATAGACTTTAGTGGGCTGAAACCTGTTACTTTGGCCTTAAGAACGATAAATGGAACAGGAGATGCTAGTGTAGTCTTTAGAGTAAGAGAAGAGTGGTGAGCTAAGCTCACCACTCTTCTCTTAAATTATTAAATTAAAGTTCATTTTATTCTTCTTCAACAGCCTCACCAACAAAGATAAAGTCTACCTCGATATCTCTTCCTTGCAAGAAGTTACCTGCATCCTCACTTAAGGTAATTTCTGTTGTTATATAATGAGTATCGCCCTCATCAATAGTTATACCATTTTGATCTATAAATTCTGCTAAATTACCATCATAAATTACACCTTCAGATGTCTCTCTACCTTCTTCCTCAAATGCTTCCATATGCACATCCAACATCTCTGCCAGCAGTAATGCCATCCGGTCTTCAGTATCATTTACACCATGCCAACCTGCTGTAACATAGTAATCGGCATCAACATCACCAGTATTCTCAACTGTAAGTGTTTCATCTTCTACACTCTCTCCAGGTAATAAGGTCACATCATCAAAGATTTGGGCTGGGCTAACATCAAGCTCCACCTGGGCTGTATTAAGTGTATTGTTATCACTCTGTGCACTTGCAGTAAACGCCATCTTCTCACCTCCTTTCTCTTTTCATCTAACTAATTAGATAAAATAAGACTATGTTCTCTTCTCTAGTATAGTATATGTCAGTAAATTAATTTAGTGTGTATACTCTATAGTCTAGTTAAATAATATTTCATTACCAAATTCAATTAACCACCCGAGCAGTAACTGTTAGCTTTACCCCCTTCTTATCTGGACCAACCCTTATATCGCTATGTATACTGACTATCTTATCTAAGGGTATAAATATCTTATCCCTGTTATCTATCAAAACGATAAAACTATTCTCTACTATAGCAGAGAGAATACCACTATATTCGCACAACTCTCCCTTTGATCCAACTATTACTGTAATTGGATCTCTTAACATAAACCCCTCCAATCTCTCTATTAAGTTATCAATAAAGTTCAAATATACCCCTCCCTTCTTTTGGATATAATATATTATATGCTTTAGAGATTGATATAGAGAGAAAAAGTTCCATACTGACCTTAACTCTGATCGCGAATAATCAATATACTCCTTAAAATATTAATCCATTACAATCCTTCTAAAAATAAAAATCACAACTCTTAGCTAAGAAAACATTAGATTAGTAATATTTTATAACATATCTTTCATAAAGATATAAAGTATAATTTCTTAATTAAAGGAGGTTGTTTGATGAAAGTAGGAATATTAACTATGTTCAATGGCTTAACCCCAACCTACTCCTTAGTCAATATTGTAGCAGAACAATTAAAAATGTTACTTAATAATAATATAGAGACCAAATTATTAGTCAGCGAGCACTGCCCTGATAGTGAAAAAGAAGGTATCTATACAGACGAGAGAATTGAATGGGTTAAGGTGGTTAACTCCATTGATGGAAAGCAGATTAAATGGCGTGACTACTCAGATCCAACTAAGAAGGTTCATAATAGCTTCTTTAAAGAAACAGACATTATAGCTAAGGATTTAGTTGATAAATTATCTAATGTTGATTTCTGCATTCTCCATGATATCCATTATCAAGGATGGCATCTACTACATAATGTTGCCCTTAGAAAAGCCCAAGAAGAATTACCTAATATTAAATTCATCGCCTTTACCCATTCATTCCCTAATAACCGTCCACCAAAGGTTAAATGGCCTTTGTCAGCCCGTTATAAGCCTATGCCAAAGACTACCTATGTCTACCCTACCCTATCGGGGATTCCTGCCTTAGCAAAGCAATATGATGTGGCCGAGGGTAAATGTCGTGTCGTTAATAATAGTTTAAATCTACTTGCCGACATGAGTGATATTACTAAATCAATAGCTGAAAAGACCGACTTATTTTCACCAGATATACTAATAACCTACCCAGGGCGCTTAACTACAGGTAAAAAGTTCGAAAAAGTTGCTGCTCTTGCCGGGGCTATAAAAAAGCAGACTGAACTGAATGTCAAAGTTATCTTCTGTGATTTCAAGTCTTCAGATATTAAACCCGATCTATATAAGGTAATGATAAAAAAAGAAGGCCATAAGTTCGGCCTTGATTTAGAAGAAGATATCCTGTTCACCTCAGATCTAGGCTATCCCTACGGGATACCTCGCGAAACAGTCTTAGAGCTATTTACCCTATCGAACCTATTTATCTGTCCGTCCTACTCAGAGTCCTTTGGTCTAACGGTACTAGAAGCAGCAAGTAGAGGCAACTTCCTAGTACTAAACGAGGCAGTCCCTGCTTTAGAGGAGTTAGGCAAGAAATTAAATGCCTACTTTATGAGATGGGATGCCCGCAATTTCGGCTTTGATACTGCAGAGAATTATCATCCTTCAGAAGAAGCCTATTATAAAGAACATGGTGAGATAATAGTAAATCTTATGAGACAGAACTCAATTCTTGATGCTAAGACCAAAGTTAGAAAGCGTTACAGCCCTCAGTGGATCTGGAAGAATCAGCTCGAACCTTTATTGGAGTAATTAATTCAACTTCAAAATCAAAAGATTTTTTACCACTAGTGAACACTAATAGTCACGAATAAAAAATAAAAACAAATAAATTTATTGCTTTTTATCTAATTACTATATTATCTTAATAAATCAAGTGTTTTTTAAACTATATTAGTGCTAATTCGTGTTCATTAGTGGTTCCAAAAAATATTTTGAACTTTTAGACTTTTAGTGTAAAAGTTCGACTTTATTACTAGTTATCTTGAGATTTCAAAGCTATATACAGACAATAATCATTCACCTTATCAATATCCAAGTCCTTAACAGATATACTATCATAATTCCCCGCTTCGAACTGAAATTTAGAGAATCTTTTATTGGTATGCCAACAGTGAATATGGGGATGCACAGCAATTGAATCAGTTGCTGCGCTACCATAATCAAGTTTCTTCCCATCAACCTTAAATTCATCTACAAGGTGATTAACTGCTATTTCACAGCTATACATTGTCGTTACCCCTTCAAACCAGCCAGGCCAACTGCCTCCGTCCTCTTTAAACTCCTCTGTCAATAAATACTCAGCTATAGATAAGGCCAAAGAAGATACCTTTCTAACCAGTCTAGCATTGCCATAATGGGTTGACCCTAAGTTATGAATTCCTCTATGCCTAAGACCAAAGCTATGGGCTACTCGCTTTAGATTCTCTCTAACCTCATCATTATTGGTATATCCACCCTTGCCCACAGTGTATATATCAGGATAAAATGAATTCCAAGCAGGGGTTAAAAAAGTATCAGCATCGGTTCTTAGAATCAAATCATACTCATCTAAAAAATCTGCTTGATTACCAACTAAACAACTGATTGAATTGATAAATCTATACTCTAAAAACTCTTTAGGCTCACTTAATATCTCGTAGTTTACTTTTATACAATCATCTGGTACCCATTTCAAAGCCTTTTTGGTGCCAAAGACAACAAAGTCCGTATCTTTAGACTTAATATATTTATAAGATCTATATAAGGCTTTAAGCTGAAGCTCAAACCTCTTCTTATCCTCTACAAAGACTACTATAGCTCTCTTCAAAGTTTATTCCTCCTTTCTTTTATTACTAAAATAATGATAATCAATAAATCCCATTATCTATATACCCTATAGTAATGGAATAAGCTCCCTAATAAACTCTTCTGTAGAGCTGTATTGTTTTTCTTTATTTGGGTTTACCCCTTTATATAAAACCTCTTTTAAATCATCATCTAAAGTCTCTAAATCTTCAATTGGGGCCTTTGAAACAGAACCATTAATCAAATAGATACACATTAATGCCGCTTCATATAAATCCTTATTCTTATATTTAGGATTCTTTTCAATATAATCAATAGGCTTAGAGATACCAAAATCAATTATCTTAACCCTCTCTGGATCATTATCTGCAATCAATACATTCTTAGGTAATATATCATAATGTATAAATCCTTTATTATGGAGATGCTGTAGTCCTCTTAGAATATTTAAAGTAATGGCAATAGCTTTTTCTCGTCCTCTTATTTGGCCCTTTGAATGAAAATTCCAATGACCTATCCTCTCACCTTCACAGAACTCCATTACAATATAAGCCTTCTCATCTATTAATAAGAGCTCATAAAATTTAGGTAAAAAGGGATGAGTCCTGTAACTTTCCATAACAGTTGCTTCGTGCTTAGCCATCTTTATATTGACCAACTCTTTAATGGCAAACTTACGCATATCTCTCGCCAAATAAACATGGGAAGAACACCCTTTCCCAACTGGTTTTGCCTTCATCTCATAATTCTTTAACACTTTAGTCTTCATATTACACCTCCTTATCTCTAATATATTTCCCTAAAGATAATATGTTGCAACAATCCAATCTTCCTTCTAAATAAATTGAGCCTACTCCCTCTGCTTACTTAAAAATTATCATTTTTTTATATCCTATAGTTCACTATAATAAGACCAACTTATATACTATACTATAACTTAATTAAGGAGGTGCTATATGACTACCACAAGGTTGAAAGACTATGAACTAACCTTAAAGCCAATTGGAAGGGGCCAATTTGCTCGTGTCCATCTAGCTTACGACCTTAAAAGAAAATGCAAAGTTGCAATTAAATCCTCATCCCATATTAAAACCGCTAAAAAAGAAGCCACTGTTATGAGTAAATATGGCTCCCACCCTTTTCTTCCTCAATTCTATGACTTCTTCATAGTAGATGATAGAGCTTATATAATTATGGAATACTTCCCTGCTAAAAAAATCGGTCGCTCTAATCATAATTCAACTGCCAAGAAACGAAGTGAAGAAGACGCAACTAGGATTACCCTTAATATTTTACAAGGATTAAAGCATCTGCACCAAAGTGGCTTTGCTCATAATGATATTTGGCCCAAAAATATCTTAATTATGGATGACAACCCAAATAAGATAAAGCTAATTGATTTTGGTCTATCAAGACCGCTAAATACTAGAAAGGGAATGAAAAGTAAAACCAAAGACCTTTTAAGAGTAGCACTAACTTGTATCTACCTAGTTGATAACCCTCTCTTAGAAGAACCATTGCAAAATTTAAAGAAACTAAAAGATAATAGTTTGAAAAAAGTCTTATATAAAGGTATTCACCCTAACGAAGATAATCGATACCAATCAACAGAAGAATTTATAGATAACCTAAAAGAAATTACCTGATACGATTATTTATCATATTCACAAAAGCCAAAAGGTGTTAAAAATAAGCTCTCTTCAACGATAAAAGAGGCCAGGGTTCACCTGGCTCTTTTATCTATCCTTTATTAAGATTTTCATCCCACTCTTCTTTAACACTCTTGGATATTAATTGATTGGCCCAAAAACTCCAAAACTCCACTATCATGAACTTCAACACCATCACAAAATATTCTCATTCTCATTGTATCAGGTGTTGGTGGTGGGGTATCTGTTACCTCTAAAATGAATTCACATAAAACTGGATCTTCTCCATCAATCATCACCTCTGCTGTACCTTCAATTGTCGCAGCCTGATCATCTTCGCAACTTACAGAAATAATGCTTCCTGGCCCAGGTGGTAATAGTGTAAGCATCACATCGTCTTCTTGCAAAGTATTTTGATATAGTACCTGGTCAGGTCCTGGAGTACACCCTGGACAAGCTATAACTGATAATGAAGCCCCATTTGTAGGTACTGCACTAGTAATTCCTCCTCCTGTAACTTGGCACTGACATACTGGAGGAGCTACCGTGGTGGTTGTTGTGGTTGTTGTGGTTGTTGTGGTTGTTGTGGTTGTTGTGGTTGTTGTGGTTGTTGTGGTTGTTGTGGTTGTTGTGGTTGTTGTGGTTGTTGTGGTTGTTGTGGTTGTTGTGGTTGTTGTGGTTGTTGTGGTTGTTGTGGTTGTTGTGGTTGTTGTGGTTGTTGTGGTTGTTGTGGTTGTTGTGGTTGTTGTGGTTGTTGTGGTTGTTGTGGTTGTTGTGGTTGTTGTGGTTGTTGTGGTTGTTGTGGTTGTTGTGGTTGTTGTAGTTGTTGTAGTTGTTGTAGTTGTTGTAAAAACATCTAACTTCTTAATAGCACAGATACAATCAAGCCTGATAGATATTCTCCCACAGTTAGTAGCTAATAATTCAATATGAGAACCCTCTACTACACTAAGGATGCATCCTACAAACCTACAACACTCCTCGCCTGATTCAACAAAGATTTCAATTGGCCCATCATATTTACTAAACTCTATTATCTCATTAATAGTCATCTCTTCACCTCCTATAATAAAAGTTCCATATATACTATTCCAATTACTTATTGGTTGTTAAATTTAATTTCTAACTCATTATAAAACCTTAAATTTTCTCCTTTTCTCCTCTAAACTATCTCTACTTTCACTTTCACCTTCAACCTCTAATTTTTGAGCAGCAGCACCTTCTTCAAATTCTTCTAAGTAATCGTCTTCAATATTTTCTTTAATATTTTCAAAGCTTTCAATATCTTCATCTTCATCGTCACTACTATATACCTTATCTTTGTCCTTTTCTATTAGTCTCTCTACAGCAACCATCTTATCTAGAAGTATCTTAATTAAGTTATTATTTTTACCTAGCAATACTATGAAATCCTTATGTAAGTCCATAATAACGCCCTCGATCTCACAGCAACTATCTCCACTTACTACCAAAACCTTAATATAATCAAAATTTTGAGCATGATTTCTTAGTTCCTCATAAAAACAATACGATCTTTTTTTTCTTTGAACCTTATTTAAAACCTCTCCTTCTTTTGACGATTCTTTATGTATCTTCTCCCTTTGAACCCCTTCAATCTCAGTTATCTTAGTATTTAACTTCTTAAACCTATCCTCTAGCTCAATTACCTTATCTATAAATTTAAATAGATGCTCCTCTTTCATCTCCTCCTTCCCCTCCTTAAACTTATTTATCTCTTCTCTATACTCTTTGGTATCTTCTATTGATAACTCTATCTCCTCTTCCTGTTTATAATATAACTCCTTCATCAGATTTCCTAAGAGATTTCTTAACTCCCTTGCCTCACCTTTAGTAATTACTATATTATCACCTCCAGCATTATCAAAGTTATTTAATGAAGGGGTTGGTGGATTAAACTCCTGCTCATTATTATTATTTAAAGCTCCAGCCATTAAGGTATCTAATATACCCTCAATTAAATTCAATCTTTTAGATTTATCCTTCATCTTCTCACCTCCTAAAGTAAAGTAGGTTTACCAGTTAGAGATTAATCTCTAACTGGTAAATTTATTAACTAAGCTTACTCTTCAGAACATGGTCTTCTTCTTCTTCTACATCTACGAGCATCAGCTGGATCAAGTATAGCACAGATACAATCTATTCTGATATAAGTTCTAACGCAACCACCACTGCCAGCGCTAGTAATCAAGGTTAGATACTCATCTCCTACTATCTCCCCTATACACCCAGTGTGTTCACAGCAATTTTCTCCTGAAGTAATGATGATAGTAACAGGATCATTGGTCTCTCTTAGACGCCTTAATAACCTTATAAAAGGATCTCTGACTTGTTGAGTCTCACTCATTGTACTCCCTCCTTTCTTAATATGGGTAATACATAATATGTCTTATATTGATTTTTGTTAATAAAACTATCACTAATAACTATTAACATTTGAATAATCTAATATAAGAAGATTCCATTCTTTTTGAAAACTCCTCATCTCTTTTATAATTACTTCTTCTTCTAACATTATAAAACACCTTATAAAGCTCTAATACAAATTTTTTTACCAATATATAACTTATTATCGATAAAAAAAATCCAGTTATAAATATAATAATAATATAACTCATTTGATAATACCTCCCTTTAACAACTATAATCTAACTACTAATTTATATCAATCTATAATATAGGTTATGAACTTACTTAAATTTATGTTATTAATAAAGCAAAAAAGGAACTCTTTTTAGAGTCCCTTTTCAAATATTCAAGAAGATTAATTATTAATCTTCTTGAATTATGGCACAGATACAATCAATTCTTATATAATTTCTAACACATGCATCATTAGGAGATATCAATACTAGATACTCATCACAAACTATCTCTCCAACACACCCTGTTATCTCACAACAATTTGTACCTGATCGGATAATACAAGTTATTTCTCTATCAAACCTTCTAATACTTCTTAGCAAATCTATAAAGCCCTCTGGTCTAGGACAACCTCTTCTAGGTGGTCTATGACGTTCTGTTCCCGCCTGATTCTTTACTTCATCTGACATTTGACTTCCCCCTTTCTTTAAAGTTTTATCCGAAAGTAGCAATACTTTCGAATTTTCCTAAGTCTTAACGAGACTAAGCACCTTCTCTATTAAACTTAGGATTTACTTTACTATAATATATGTGCTTTAAACTAATTTGTTAATAAAAAAAGAAGGAATCTCAAAATGAGATTCCTTCTTTGCTTATCTTAATCGCGCAAACTCTTGGGAGAACATCTTTCCATAACGTCCTCCATCAATTATACCAACACCTATATGTGTATACTCTGAATGTAAGATATTATCACGATGACTTGGACTATTCATCAAATTTTCATGAGCCAAAGCCACATTAGGAGCACCAGCAATATTTTCACCAGCAATATAATAACTAATATTTAGCTCTCTCATCATATCAAAAGGAGAACCGTAATTTGGTGAAAAGTGGCTAAAGTAATCCTCATCTATCATATCTTGACTTTTGACCCTTGCTACTTGAACCAAATCAAAATCTACCTTCAAAGGATCAAGCCCCTTATCTATCCTTACTTTATTAACCAAATTCAACATCTCTTCTTCATCTCTTGTAAGACTTCTTACCTCCATCTGAGTCCAATCGCTTCGCTCAATGATACTCACATAATCTCCACCATTATTCTCTTTAATCTCCTCTTTCTCTTCTTCAATTAAATCTACTTCTTCTTGTAAGGATGGCTTCTCTCCACTAACTGATTGATCATTACCACCTGTCTGCGTACCTGAATCTGCTTGTTCAGTATCTGTAAACCTACCCAATAGAAAAATAGCCAAAACTCCTTGCAAAATTCTAAAAATATTACTATCAAAGGCTAAACCATCAAAAGCATAAGCTGTGTTTGTACTAAGTAAAATAACTGTCGGCATAATTAGTGCGAATACAAGTAAGAAACATATTAAATTGCGCGCCCTCATTTATCAGCCCCCTTAAGTATAATCACTTCAATTATATCAAGAAAGTAAAAAAAAAGAGAATGCAAGTTGTGGCAAGATATTAATATAGTGTCAGTGTGAGTGTCTGTGTCAGTAAAAACCCAGACCCATAAAAAGAAAGATAGATTGAGGTTTGAGTTTTTGAATTTACTGACACTGACACTAGTAATAAAGCTATGCTTTATTACTACAAAGTTATATCCAAAGCATCCAAAACGTTAGTAATTCTATTGCAGATAGTACTTTTATCAGATCCAGCAAAGAGCAGACCTACTACTTTATTATCCTCTGTTAAGACTAAAGATCCGCTATCTCCAGGTTGTGAGAAAGGATCAGCTATAATCTGATCACTAAAGATAGCCGACTCGGAAGCTGATATCTGTACAGTAACAGTTGCACCTATTGCCTTAATTCGCGAAGAAGTTAGACCAGTGGTTCTACCACTTTTCTGTATTCTCATCCCTATCTTTGGATCAACAATACCTTCAACCTTACCTATACCCAATATCTCTTCATCTACCATATCTGGAGACTCAATAGTAGCAACAGCACAATCGACTTTATTCTCCATCACCATAGGATTAGTTCTATAAGATGCACCAACCAATTTACCAAAGCCTTTAAGAACTCTATTTACACCAACCATTATAGGGCAAAAAGGCTGTTCGTCATTATATATAGGCACAAACCTCTCTAAGTAACCAATCACATCATTATCCTCTTTACCTCCATCATAACTTCCCGGTTGTAATATTACATCTCCTTTCTTTGCCTTACCATCACTTCCATTAGATATATTAGCCAATACATGGTTATTAGATAGAATTAAAGGTTTACCACTTCTCTTATCCTTAACGACTGCTCCAAAGGTACCTGCTGTTATCTTATAATGTCCTATACTCATTCCAGGTTGAGCAGGTCTAGATCTTTTAAGCCTATTCCTACTCAAAAGCTCCAACTTTCCTACTTCAATTACATCTGTCTTGCGCTCCTCTATACTCTGTGGTATTATATGAGACTCATCAAGTTGCTCTTCTCCTAATTTCTTCTCTACCAAAACCACTACACACTCTTCTGCTGTCTTTCTCCCCCTTACCTCTTTATAACCACATCCAACCCCAACTACATTATCTAAAGAAAGTATTCTATCTACATATTTATCTATTATCTTCTTTATGTCCTCCATTTTTATTCCCCCCTTTCAGCTAATACATTATATTCACCTTTCTAATTTTTGTGAAAAAGGGAAATAAAAAAACTCCCCTCAGGGAGTTTTTTTAAAGACTTATACAGCCTATCTTCATATTATTTTCTTTAATCTTAACTTCAACAGTCTCTGTTAGTACATCAGCATAGCTATATGATATTCGCTGTGGGGTCTGATTATCATTTACTTTTACGACAAAAACCTTTGGGTATGTTTTCTCTAAAATTCCTTCCTTCTCGATAATCTTTCTTCGCCCTTGATTAGCTTTGAGCCTAACCTCTTTACCAACGAAGGAATCTAAATCACTCTTAATTTGACCTAATATGTTATCTGACATCCTGACCCACCTTTCTTAATCTACTAATACTAATTATACCAAATATCAAAAAATAAGTCAACTTACTTATTTTGGAACATGACTTATTTCTATCCTGTTTCTTCAAATAAACTCTTATACTAGCTACTGGCTAATAAATCCTATAAATCGCATTACTCAGTTCTATAAATTTCTCTACACTTATCTTCTCTGCCCTTCTTCTTGGATCGATCTCAACCTCTTCTAAGGCTTGGTCGATAATATCTCTAGGAACACTTAAGAAAGGTGCCTTACTTAGAGAGTTTCTAACAGTCTTTCTTCTTTGATGAAAGGCTGACTTGACTACCTTAAAAAAGAAATCTTCATCCTCCACCTTGGCCCTAGGATAATCTAAAACCTTTAAAGAGACTATTGCTGAATCAACCTTTGGCCTTGGAATAAATACTGAAGAAGGAACCCCAAAAGCAATCTCAGCTTCAGTATAATACTGGACTGCAATAGATAAAATACCATAGTCCTTTCCACCAGGAGAGGCTACCATCCTCTCACCTACCTCTTTTTGAACCATAACTACAATCTCTTTGGCCCCAGAGCTCTCTTCTAAAAATCTCATAATAATTGGTGTAGTAATATAATAAGGAAGATTAGCTACCACCTTATAATCACCATCAATTAAACTATCAAAATCAACCTCTAAGGCATCTCCATGTATAATGCTCACATTATCCTGCTCTTCAAAGATCTCATTTAACACAGGGATAAGCCTATTATCTAACTCAACTGCTACTACTTCCTTTGCAGCTTCTGACATCCTCTCAGTCAATGCCCCAATTCCTGGGCCAACCTCGATAACACTATCCTCACTACTTAAGTTAGCCTCTGCTACTATCTTGTCCAATATATTATTATCGGTCAAGAAGTTTTGGCCCAAACTCTTCTTTAGTTTAATATTATGCTTTTGTAAAATATCTTTTGTCCTTTGCCTATTAGCAATCTTCATCTATTCTCTCCTCCAATAACCTCTTCTAATGCCTTGACAAACTCTTTCTTACTTATACCATAATTATTTAATCTATTTAAAAACTGCTTACCATTAGCATAACCTATTCCCAACCTCTCTCCAACCTTATCTCGTAAACCCTTAGAATCAGGCCCACCTATCAGCCCCAGTCCTACTAAATCATCACGGATAAAGTTCTTATTAAGCTTCTCATACTCTACTTTAGCCCTAAATAAAGCCTCTCTTATAGCCTCAGGAGAAGCATTCTCTATCCCTATATCCTCAGATTTAGTCGCTTTACTCTGAGGTAAATAAGCATCCTTACATCCAGAAACTTTAGCTTTGATCCGCTTTCTAATCAAATTACCAGCATGATCTGGATCGGTAAAGATGATTACTCCCTTTCTCTTCTGGGCCAACTTAATCCTCTCTATTACCTCCTTATTCAAAGAGAAACCTTGAGTTATAATCAATTCAGCATCTACAGCCCGCTTAACTGCATCCACATCATCTCTTCCTTCTACCACAATAACCTCTTTAACCTTCTTTAACATACCATCATCCTCTTTTCTTATTTAAACCAACTTAATTATATAAGATAAACTTAACCTTGTAAACTATCTCCAATATTAGTATGTCTTTATGTTGGCCCATATATAAATTAAACCATAGACAAATTTGTCTATGGTTTAAACTTAATTATTATTTACTTTAACCTTTTACCCCACCCAAGGTAAGTCCACCAACTAGATACTTAGACACACTCAAGAATAAAAATAAAGCTGGTAACATAATAAGAACAGATGCTGCCGAGAACTGAGACCATTGAGTGTTAAAGTTTCCTGCCATCTGGAATAGTCCTACTGGCAAAGTATACATGCTTTCATTTGTCATAACAACTCTAGCTACCATAAACTCACTCCAAGCAGTCATAAAAGAAAATAATCCTGTTATAACTAAAGCAGGAGAAGCTAAAGGTAGAACAATTTTATAGAAAGCTTGAAATTGGTTTAACCCATCAACCAAAGCAGCTTCTTCTAAACTATCTGGAATAGTATCATAATAACCCTTCATCTGCCACACACACAAAGGTAAAGCAGTAGTTGAGTACATAATAATCAATCCGAGATTATTATTAATCAGATCTAACCTTGCTAATAATAGAAACATTGGCAGTACCAACATAGTAGCAGGGAACATCTGAGTAATTAAAAAGAAGGTTAACCCAGCTCTTCTCCCCGGAAACTTCTTTCTAGAAAATACATATCCTGCTGTAGAAGCCAAACTAATACCGACCATTACCGTAAAGAAGGATACAATTAAACTATTTAAAAGCCAACGTAAAAATGGAGTATTAGTAATAAGATTAACATAAGCTTCAAAAGTTGCTCCTTCAGGAATAATCCCTAAGCTTGTTGTATGCAACATATCCCCAGGTCTTAAAGAAGTTCCAAAAACCCTTAAAGCAGGATAGACAGATAATATAACCATAATTATTAATATAAAGTGAATAATAAACCTCTTAAATTTACTATCTCTATTAAGTGCCATCTATCTCACCGCCTTTTCTTCGTCAGACATATACTCCATAAATGTTAGACCCCACACTAATAAAATCAAGAAGATAATAACTGAAAATGCAGCAGCATAACCATAACGGTAGAATTCAAAGGCTGCTCTATAAACATAAATTACCAGTATATCTATCTGGTCTGTTAGAGTTTGCGCAGTCATCATATAAATAACATTAAGATTATTAAAGGTCCAAATTACACCTAATACTATTGCAGGAGTCATAACAGGTTTTAGTAAAGGTAGAGTAATATGCTTGATCTTTTGTAAATTGCTTGCTCCATCTATATCTGCTGCTTCATAAAAAGTTGGATTTATACTCTGTAATCCACCTAAAGCAATCATCATCATAAAAGGTATACCTAACCAAACATTTGTAATTATAGAAGCAGAAAAACCACCAGCAGGAGTCGTCAACCAAGAGATTCTTTCAATCCCAAATAACCCTAAAAAATTATTGACTGCTCCATAGCGGTAATTAAACATCCCCCTCCAAATCAATATTACAATATATTGTGGAATCGCCCACGGAATCATTAGTAGAGTACGATAAATTCCTTTAAATTTCATATCTCGATTTAGTAATATAGCAAAGAATATTCCAAAAGAAACATGAGAAAACACATTAATAATTGTCCAAACAATTGTTCTTAAGAACACAATCCAAAAATCACTACTAGAAAGAATTCTTACGAAGTTTTGCATACCTATTTGAAAGCTAGTCTCTAATATACCCTCTCTAATAAAAGGCCTCATTCTATACATATTAAGATTAGAAAAGGCAAGTCTAAAGTTATAGAAAAATGGATATATAATTACTAAAGCAACTACTATTAAAGCTGGTAATAACATAGCGTATGAGAATCCATACTGTTTAAAAAAGTTAGATAATGGATTCTCATCTTGGCCCAATATCTTCTTCATCTTTATCCTCCTTCATAATAAAGTTATGGAGGATAGGAATCCTCCATAACTTTTGGTTTTATTATTAAAAAAATTATCTCATATCTTCAATAGTGTCTTCAGCTCTTCTTTGCATTTGAGCTGGAGCATCTGCAGGGTCTAAGTCATCTGACATTACTCTTTGTAATGAAGGTCTAATAGCATCCCAAATAGCTCTCATCTCAGCAACAACTGGCATTGGTCTACCATTTTGTAGCTGCTCAGCAGATCCAGCCATAATATGATTTTCTGTAATTAATGGATGATCATAAGCATGCTTATTAGCTGGTAAGAACATATTTTCTTCAATGAACATATTTTGAGCTTCTTCACTTGTCATAAATTCAATAAATTTAATAGTAGCAATCTGCTCTTGTTCTGGAAGCTCAGCCATCATAATATAAGAAGTACCACTTGTCATTGGCTGACCATAAAGTCCAGTTTCATTAAACATTGGAATTGATGCTACACCAAGATCAATGTTTTCTGCATCAGCATATTCACCATAAGACCAGTCACCATTAATGATAAATGCAGCTTTTCCTTCTTTAAATAAACTGTCCATTAAATCATAATCTGACTCACCAGGAATAATTCTATGCTTATATCTTAGATCATGAACAAATTGCATTGCATTCTCTGTAGCTTCATCATCTAAAGTCGGGTTAAGATCTTCATCAAATACCCAGCCACCAAAACCTCCATGGAATACTACCCACCAGAAAGGCTCAGCAGCATTATAAGCTAATCCAT
>NZ_KI912095.1:82256-86985 GCF_000517025.1 Halonatronum saccharophilum DSM 13868 | reverse complement strand
ATACCCTCTCTAATAAAAGGCCTCATTCTATACATATTAAGATTAGAAAAGGCAAGTCTAAAGTTATAGAAAAATGGATATATAATTACTAAAGCAACTACTATTAAAGCTGGTAATAACATAGCGTATGAGAATCCATACTGTTTAAAAAAGTTAGATAATGGATTCTCATCTTGGCCCAATATCTTCTTCATCTTTATCCTCCTTCATAATAAAGTTATGGAGGATAGGAATCCTCCATAACTTTTGGTTTTATTATTAAAAAAATTATCTCATATCTTCAATAGTGTCTTCAGCTCTTCTTTGCATTTGAGCTGGAGCATCTGCAGGGTCTAAGTCATCTGACATTACTCTTTGTAATGAAGGTCTAATAGCATCCCAAATAGCTCTCATCTCAGCAACAACTGGCATTGGTCTACCATTTTGTAGCTGCTCAGCAGATCCAGCCATAATATGATTTTCTGTAATTAATGGATGATCATAAGCATGCTTATTAGCTGGTAAGAACATATTTTCTTCAATGAACATATTTTGAGCTTCTTCACTTGTCATAAATTCAATAAATTTAATAGTAGCAATCTGCTCTTGTTCTGGAAGCTCAGCCATCATAATATAAGAAGTACCACTTGTCATTGGCTGACCATAAAGTCCAGTTTCATTAAACATTGGAATTGATGCTACACCAAGATCAATGTTTTCTGCATCAGCATATTCACCATAAGACCAGTCACCATTAATGATAAATGCAGCTTTTCCTTCTTTAAATAAACTGTCCATTAAATCATAATCTGACTCACCAGGAATAATTCTATGCTTATATCTTAGATCATGAACAAATTGCATTGCATTCTCTGTAGCTTCATCATCTAAAGTCGGGTTAAGATCTTCATCAAATACCCAGCCACCAAAACCTCCATGGAATACTACCCACCAGAAAGGCTCAGCAGCATTATAAGCTAATCCATAAGTGTCTCCATCAGTTAATTCCTTAGCAACTTCAATCAATTCATCCCAAGTCTCTGGTGCTTCATCTACTAAGTTCTTATTATACAATAATGTCAAGTGATTACCCATAGTAGCTGGAATACCGTAAAGGTTTCCTTCTAAGGATAATCCATCTAATGCACCATCAATAAATCGATCTTTCAATTCATCACTAATTAAATTATCTAATTCTTCAGCAATTCCCATTGCTGAAAAAGGCCCAATATGATCAAATGGACTACTTGTCAAGTGAGGACCTTCTCCACCCATAAATGCAGTCTGAGTATTTTGTCTTAAATCCTCAGTCTCCATATTAGTTCTTTCAACAGTAATATTTGGATTTTTCTCTTCAAACTTCTCAATCAACGCATCAAGAGTAGACCTTACAGCTGGCTCTTCTTTCTCCCAAAATCTAAGAGTAACCTCTTCTGTTACTTCTCTTTGGTCAAGAGCCAAATTCTCTTGTGCTCCTTCTTCAGCTTGATCTTGAGCTTGATCTCCACCACACCCTACTAGTAGTGAAAGTGATAATACTAGGATCAAAATACCCATAAGTGACTTTTTCATTTCTTTTCCCCCTTTTTTTAATAATTCTAGGTGAATATTATTTTATTTTTCACCTAAAATGAGTAAATTTTTATAAATTATCCCCATTATTATAGTCTTATGAAATTATTAAAGGAGAATGACAAATTTACAGTCCAGTCATAAAATATACGTAAATCTTGCAAATTATCTATATAATAAATATTTTACATAATCTAACTTCTACATCAATATATTTATACCTTCAACATACCTAGATTTTATTCCAAATTAAATCAATAATCTCTTTTCAACTTTAAGATTAACTATATTTAATTATAATAAAATTTCCTGTTTAAAGCAAGCAAGTATTATATATTATTATAATTTATAGGTTTTTATTCCTCTTATTCAATATGTTACCTGGTTAAACCTTAGAATTTTCCTCTCTTAATTCTAGAGGGTTTTAAAGAAAAGTATTAATGATTTAAACTTAAATATATAATATATAACTGATCTAGCATCTTCTTAGTATAAATAAGAATTAACTTTCAACTATATTCTATTATAACAGATAAATTACTTAAAACAAACTTAAAATCACCTAATTCTTAATAAACCACTCAATTATTAAACTACAAATGATTAGATGAACATCTATATACCTCCCATAATAGTATATTTACACCATTAATTGAATTGACCTGCATATTCACATTAATAATAATATCACTATATTCATCCTTCACCCTAAAAAAATTACCTTTCTTTTAAACTATTTTAAATTAAATAAACTCTTAGCATTTTCAGTTGTTATTTTTGCTACCTCTTCTAAATCTAAATTCTTAACCTCAGCAATCTTCTTAGCAACGTCTTTAACAAACTTAGGTTCATTTCTCTTACCTCTATTAGGAGCTGGGGTAAGATAAGGTGCATCAGTTTCAATTAAGACCCTATCTAAAGGAACCTCTCTTACTACATCTCTTAACTGACTTGCATTATTAAAGGTGATAACTCCACCAAAGGCCAGATAAAAACCTAAATCTATTACCTCCTTAGCAGTAGCTAAATCATAAGCATAACAATGCATTACCCCTTCTAAACCCTTACCTTCCTCTTTAAGAATATCTAGAGTATCTTCCTTTGCTTCACGACTATGTATAGCTACAGGAAGATCAAAGCCATTAGCTAATCCTAAAAGCTTCTTAAAGACATCTTGTTGTTTCTGTCGAGGTGAATTATCATAATAATAGTCTAAACCCACCTCACCAATAGCAACTACTTTATCATAAGATGCTAATTCCTTAAGCTCTTTATAATCCTGTTCAGTAAATTTTTGAGCATAATGAGGATGAACCCCTACAGTAGCCCAAATAAAATCATATTCCTTAGCTAACTTTACCGAATTACGACTTGAATCCATATCAGCTCCTATATTTATCACTCGCTCAACACCACTCTCATAAGCAGCTTGAATTACCTCTTCTCGATCCTTATCAAATCTATCAAAATCCAAATGTGCATGAGTATCGATTAACATATTCTCACCTCATTTCTTCTAATATTACTTAGTTATATTAATATTAAAGTTAGGATTAATAGTAATTAAGTGTCACTTTCGTGCCACTAGTAATGGGTAATGAGTGAAGAGTAATGAGTAAAGTCAAAATCTCAAAACCTCAAAACCTCTTATAAGTCTTAGGTGACAAAGGGGTTTCTGTTTTTTTAAGGTTTTACTCATTACCCATTACTGATTACTCATCACCAGTAATAAAGCTTCGCTTTATTACTATATAATTGCAACTTCAAAAAAGAAAGATCTTCAGTTTATTTCTAAAGAAATAAACTGAAGATCTTTCTACTGATATATTAAATTTTAAAATGAATTATACTTCTTACAAACTAGTCTTATCATATGATCTTCTCTTTTCATCCGCTGCCCCGATTAGTTCTTTGGCATGATCTATGGTAGTATCATTTAAACTACCATCTAACATCCGGGCCAACTCTCTAATCCTTCCATTATCGGTCAAAGGATGAATTACAGTCTCTGTTTCCTCTTGGACTACCTTCTTCATTATTAAATAATGGCTATCAGCCATACAAGCAATTTGAGGAAGGTGAGTGATGCATATTAATTGGTGCTTTCTTGATAAGAAAAGAAGTTTATCTGCTATTAACTTAGCAACTCTTCCACCAATACCAGTATCAATCTCATCAAAAACAAGGGTAGAGATATCATCAATATGTGCTGTTATCGTCTTTAAAGCCAACATTATCCTCGATAATTCTCCACCAGAAGCTATCTTAGCCAAAGGTTTTAGACCAGAGCCAGGATTAGGAGCAATTAAGAACTCAACCTTATCCATACCATCACCACTAAAGCCACTTCTCTCTTCAAAGTTAACTTTAAATTTAGTCTGGACCATAGATAAATCCTTTAATTCTTTCAAAATTTTCTCTTCTAATAAGTTGGCTACTTCTTGCCTCTTATTAGATAAACTCTTAGCTTTATTGTTATAATCTTCTTCAAGCCTCTTTATATCTTCCTCTAACCCCTTTTTTCTCACTTCCATTCCTTCAGCCTCTTCTAACTCAACTTTAATCCCATCACAATAAGTTAATATATCTTCGATTTCATCTCCATACTTTCTCTTTAGATCATTAATTACCCTTAACCGCTCCTCAATAATATCTAATCTTTGAGGATCAAATTCGATTTCATCTTGATAATCTCTTAACTGAAAAGAGACATCCTCTAAGCCATAAGTCAATTCTGTCAATTGATTGGAGACCTTCTCTAAACTCTTATCCACCGAGATTAAACTATCGATATCCTTAGAAATCTTCTTTAACTTATCTATAATAGCATCTTCTTCAAAAGATGTCTCATAGATTTGATGATAAGCATTAGTAACAGATCTGCTCAATTCTTCCGCATTGCTCAATCTCTTTTTTTCCTCAATTAACTCTTCATCTTCCCCAAGTTTTAATCCAGCCTCTTCAATCTCATTTATTTGAAAATTAAATAGATCAATTCTTCTCTCACGATCTTTTTCTTCTTCAACTAACTTATTTAATTCTCCTTGCTTTTCTTTAAACTCATTATAAATTTCATTAACTTCCCTCTTTAAAGATAGTACTTCTTCACCACCAAACTCATCTAATAACCTTAAATGATCATCAGAGTTTAATAATGATTGATGTTCATGTTGTCCAT
>NZ_KI912095.1:45097-82156 GCF_000517025.1 Halonatronum saccharophilum DSM 13868 | reverse complement strand
ATGTCCTACCGATGCGATGGTAGAAACATCGTTTTAGAATTGTAGTGAGGTTTTATAGGAATATAGTGTCACTTTCGTGCCACTAGTAATGGGTAATGAGTGAAGAGTAATGAGTAAAGTCAAAATCTCAAAACCTCTTATAAGTCTTAGGTAACAAAGGGGTTTCTGTTTTTTAAGGTTTTACCCATTACTCATTACTGATTACTCATCACCAGTAATAAAGCTACGCTTTATTACTACTTAACTCTACTTCCGCTATCGATATCTCTATCAACAGTAGTTACAGTCAGATCTCCTGCATCATTAGAAGCAGCTAAAATCATACCATTAGACTTAACACCAAAGATAGTAGCTGGTTTTAAATTAGCCACCATAACTACCTTCTTACCTGCTAACTCTTCTGGTTCATAGTGCTTAGAGATTCCTGCCACTAATTGACGCTTCTCCTGTCCTAATTGAACCTGCACCTTAAGTAACTTATTACTTCCCTCTATTCTTTCAACCTCTAATACCTCTGCAACTCTTAAATCTAATTTTCCAAACTCATCAAAAGTTATATAATTTTCTTCTGCCATTTTCTTCTCCTCCTTAGCTTCCTTAGCCTTTTTCTCTTTCTCTAACTTCTCATAATATTCTTCTACATCTATTCTTGGGAAGATAGGGTCACCATTTTTAACCTTAGTTCCTACTTTTAATTGTCCCTTAGTTCTAACATAATCCCAACTTTGACTCTCTAAAGGTTCTTCAATTCCTAACTGCTCCCACATCTTAGCTGGTGCTTGTGGTAAGAATGGAACTAAAGCAATTGCAACTCTTCTTAGATTATCTAAAAGGTTGTAAAGGACAGTTCCTAGTTCATCCTTCTTCTTCTCATCCTTTGCTAAAATCCAAGGCTGAGTCTGATCTATATACTTATTATTTCTTCTAATTAAAGTCCACAGTTCTTCTAGTGCAGTGCTAAATTGCAATCCTTCTAAACTCTCTTCAATAGTTTTAAAAGTACTTTGCGCTACCTCTTCTAGATCCTTATCAAATTCAGTCTCTACCTTAGCTTGGGGCACTACACCACCAAAGTACTTATCTACCATTGCTACAGTTCGATTTAGTAGATTTCCTAAATCATTGGCAAGATCAGAGTTAATTCTTTGGATAAAGGAATCAGTAGAGTAAGATCCATCTGTACCAAATGCAATCTCTCTTAAGAGATAATACCTAACAGCGTCTACACCAAAATCATCGATTAATTTAACTGGATCAATGACATTCCCTTTTGATTTAGACATCTTTCCACCTTCAACCAACAAAAATCCATGTCCAAAGACCTTCTTTGGTAAAGGTAAATCTGCCGCCATTAAAATAGTTGGCCAGATAATAGTATGGAACCTTAAGATATCTTTTCCAACTATATGAATATCAGCAGGCCAGTAATTATTAAATTTCTGCTCATCCCTTCTAAAACCTATCCCAGTTAAATAACTGGTTAAAGCATCAAACCAAACATAAATAATATGATCTTTATCAATTGGAACAGGTATCCCCCAATCGAAAGTAGTCCTAGATACACATAAATCCTCTAAACCATCTTTAATAAAGTTAATCATCTCATTACGCCTTTTAGCAGGTTGGATGAAGTCAGGATTCTCATCTAAAAACTTCAATAGTCTTTCTTCATACTTTGACATCTTAAAGAAATAACTCTCTTCCTCCATCCACTCTACGGAACGATTACAATCAGGACAATTTCCTTCGTCATCTAACTGTCTTTCTGTCCAATAAGTTTCACAGGGGGTACAATAATAACCTTGATATTTATCCTTATAAATATCACCATTATCATAAACCTTCTTAAAGATATATTTTACATCCTCAAAATGATCTTCATTTGTAGTTCTAACAAACTCTGTATAATCTACCTCTAACTTATCCCAAAGATACTTAAAACTCTCCACAATCTGGTCTACATACTCAATAGGCTCTTTTCCATGCTTCTTAGCTGATTGTTCTATTTTCTGACCATGCTCATCAGAACCCGTAATAAATTCACATTCATATCCCTGTAAGCCTTTAAACTTTGTTATTGCATCAGCCGCAGTAGTTGTATAGGTATGACCTATATGAAGCTTATCATTTGGATAATAAATCGGTGTCGTTACATAAAAAGTCTTCTTACTCATTTTTATTCACACTCCTTATTTTTTGATAGTACATAGTTACAAAGCTAGTATAAAATTAGAGATTAATAGTAATAACAAGTCACTTTTTATTAATAGTTAATTAAAAAATATAAAGATCAAAGGATATACGCTGATTAGATCTGATAAGAGCGGATTAAGCTCTGATTCAAAAAAATAAACTTTAAAAAAGACTTAAATCAGATCTAATCTTCTTTTATAAGATTTTTATCTGCGCTAATTCTTTGAATTTATATTTTCTATTTAGCTTCGCCTAATTCAACCTAATAATACTTTCTCATTTGCCATAAATCTCCTTAATCTTTTCAAGATGCCCTCTTAGTTTTACTTAGCACTCGCTACCTACTACTAAATACTAAAACTGACACTCAATTAACTATTTATTTGTACACTTAAATCAAAAAACCTCCCATCCCTAAAAACTTAGGGACGAGAGGTTCGCGTTACCACCCTAATTGCTACAGAATAAACTATAGCCACTCTCTAGCTGTTAACGGTAGCCAACCGATATGACCTACTTTATTTCAATCATATAGCTCAGGGGCCATCTTCAGTAGCTTTGTTATTACTGGCTCTCACCTAACCCAGTTCTCTCCTAAATAACTCCACTACTTACTCTTCCCTTCCTAGCTTTTAATCTCTATTCTCTTACTACTTATTATCCTCACTTTAGTTAAAAATATACAGAACTATTTCCCTTTTGTCAAGAAAAATTTAATCTTCTCTTAATTCTAGCTGCGATATTAACTCTTGTAATCCTGCAACAACTTCATTTAATTGATTAGCAATAGCTGCTGTTTCTTGAGCTTCAGCTGACTGCTCTTCACTTATAGCTGCTACCTCATGAGAAGAAGAAGAAATAGTCTCAGAAAACTGAAATATTCCTCCAAGAACCTCTACAATACCTTCTAAAGTCTTATCTAACTCTGAAACTCTATTATTTATATCAATAAAGACTTCATCAGCTTCATTCATAATCTTCAAACCTTCATTAGCCTTATCACGACCAACCTTCATCTCCTGTACTGTTCCCTCTGATTGAACTTTCATATCCCTAATTAAAGTTACTATATCCTCAGCAGCACTATTAGACTCTACAGCCAAGTTTCTAATCTCTTCTGCAACTACAGCAAATCCTTTCCCATGATCTCCAGCTCTAGCTGCTTCAATAGATGCATTTAATGCTAATAGATTCGTCTGTTCAGCTATATTAGTAATAACCTCGACAAATTGCCCAATCTCCTTAGTAAATTCATGTAATTTGTTTACTGTATTAGTAGCTTGGTTAATCCTTTGGGTTATATCTGTCATAGTACCTACTGCTTGATTAATAATCCCTGTACCATTATTTGAAGCATTAGAAATAGCTTTAATAGAGTGGTTTTGGTTGCTATCATTAGAACCAGATATTTCTTCTACACTAACTTTTAGACCTTCCATAATATTTACTTGCTTTTCTGAATTACTAGCAATCTCCTGAATAGAATCTGCTGCCTGTCCTGCCATATCACCGGACTCCTCAGAAGCTTTTAATAGAGCTTGGCTAACCCCTTTTGTCTTTTCATTTGTCTTTTTGATATTTTCTAAAATAGAGTTTATATTCCCAGCCATCTTATTCATCTCTCTTTGCAAATAACCAATCTCATCATTTCTCTTAACCTCTAGTTTACTGATATCTAAATTACCTTCTCCTAAATCTTTAGTAAGAGCTATCATATCCTTAAGTGGTCTGACAACCAAAAACTCAGTTAAAATAGAAATAATACCAACAACTACAATAAAGTTAACCCAAGTTGCAACCTGCATAGAAAAGTCACCCTGATAGATATGACTATTAATAAAGTCATTTACTCTATAAGAGACCACCGGGCCAACAATCATACCAAAAGATACAAAGATAATAAATTTGACTCTAAGACTTATCTTAATCCCCTTTGACAACTGATCCTTAATCACCTGTTTCAACAACTTACTTCCCCCCCTGATTTACATTTAACTATAATAAACTATTCTACAATCATTATATTATCCCTCTTTTTTTTACTAGTTTCAATTTTTTATTAATCTAGCTCTTTATATGAGCTTCCACCTAAAAAAGAGTCCTCTTTCTTAATCATGCTACGATCACATAAATCTTCCAAACGATTTAATAATTCTCCTCTATCTAAAGTAGATCTTAAAGATTTGTTAACCTCATCAAGCTTAGCTAAGATATTAGTTTCATTAATTGGTAGTGAATTGATTATAGCTTTATAAAGTTCTTCGTCTTCTAATTTACTCTCTTTCTCCAATTCATCAAACGGATTCTCCTTATGAGGGCTACCAGTTTTAGCAATTCTAACCCTAACTGCCAAAGTTCTACCAAAGATAGCAGAAGAGATAAAGGTATCACCTGAACGTAGATAAGGTAATCTCTTAGCCTCATTAGCTGTCAAATCAGTCTCCTGTTTTATCGTCTCAATATCACTAGCTCTAACTGTTCTAAAGACTAATTTTGTATTAAGCTGAGCTGTTACCGTCTCATCTAATAGAGTAGGTCGCTGAGTTGCTAAGATCAAAAAGACTCCATACTTTCTTCCCTCCTGAGATATCTCCTTGATAACTCGATTAGCAGGAGCATCATAACCCTTAGGAGCAAAGTTATGGGCCTCATCAGTAGCTATTACAAAGGGTGGAAAAAACTCTCCACCTTCTTGACGGTTTTGGGCATCTCGATAGTCTCTTCTCTTACGATAAAGGTTTCCTATTAGGTAACTAGCAAAGACCTGCAAAAGCCAGATTGGCCCCTGAACCACCACTAACTTTCTTCCTCTAATACCTGCTTCAATCTTTTCAATATCATGGCTAAAGAGACCCTCTCTCTCTAATCGGGCCAACCTCCATACCAGTCCACTTACAGAGCTAGCAGGAATCCCAGAGTAAGCATCTAAAAGCTCTAAGTACTTATTATATTCATCCTTATTATAACCTTTGAGAGCACCACTATTTAAATCTCTCTCAATTCTCTTTCTCCCAATCTCTTGAGCTTTTTGTAAATCAATTAGTCTCCCTTTAAAACTCTCTAAACTATCTCGTTTTCTATGAAGTGATTGAACTGCATTGACCATCGAATCACTTAAAGAACTTGATGAAGATAAAAGGTCTCTTAGATCAGTAGTAGATAAAGATTCAAAATTAACTCCTACCTCTCTACCAATCTGAAAAGCCTCAAACTTCCCTTTAAAGCTTTCACAATAATCCTCTTTATCATTAAAGGAATTACTAAAGTCCATCTCAAAGTGAGGGTCAAATACAATAGTAGGTACCCCTTCCTTCATCATCTCTTCTAAGATAACTCTCATCCCAAAGGACTTACCAGAACCTGACCCACCGATAATTCCAAGGTGAGGGTACTGATGCATATCCTTATAACCAAAGATAAAAGGTACCCCTTTTTGCTTCTCCAACTTACCCTTTTGATAAAGAGGTGCAATATCCTTTAAGTGATCATCCATCCCCTGGGCAACCTCTTCTGTTCCTTTAATTACCCCCAAAACCAAACCGTTATCTGGGTTCGCCTTGACTAAACGATCCTTTACTTCATCAAATTTAGGTGATAATACATCAGAGCCTGTCCTAATTGGATAGGGAGCCTCTTCTAATAATCTCAACTTAGCAATATTAATCTCATCCTCAGAGATATTGTAACCAATGCTCTCTAAAGACTCTATTACCCCCTTATCTAAAAAGGATTTATCGATATTCATAGGAATATAACGATTATAAGATTGGGTCTCTACTACCTCGCCTAAAGGGTTCTCCAAATCAGAATCCATTATCTTTAAAATCTCATTTATCCGAAACTTATGTTCCTTAGAGGCTATAAAAACCTCCTGCTGCGTCGTCAATCCCACAACCTGCATACAATTACCTCCTTTTTATTTAATTGATAATTGATAGTTGAAAATTGATAGTAAAAACCTTATAAAAAAATTTATTATTGCAATTTAAGATTGGTTTTTGATCTTAACTATCAATTATCAATTTTCCACTATCAATTGAACTAATAAACCCTATCCAACCTCTTAGAGTGAAATAACCTATATTTAAGCTTAGGATCTAGGTGATTATCTACTAACATCTTCATCATCCCATTACCTATTCTAACCTCTTCGTCAACTATATCAAGCCACACAGGAATTCCTCTACCATCCTCAGGGGTTAGGGTATGTACCAGACTGGCTGCTAACTCTAAGCTTCCACTCTGATCTTTTAATAAATCTAAAGCAATTACACCTGGATCCTTTGAATTCCTGATAAAGGCTGTTCTTAACCCTTCTTTTTCTTCTATATTATCAAGTTCTAGCATCTCCCCTACCTCTAATAAACCAAAGGTCAGCTCCCGATCATACATATCTCTCATATTCTCAGGAAGATCATCATCTAAAGCTTCACTGATCTTATGGGTACCTATCTCCTCAATTACTCCTATTATAAGTGTCCCCTTGTCCAAAGCTAAAGAAGATAATTCTTCCCACTCCTTCTGAGCCTGCATTCTATATCTAATTAAAGATCCATCCATTAGTATAACCTTGGGATTCCAACTTTTGATACTCTCTATAGCAACTTTGGCCTCTAAAGCTGCTAAAAGAGAACTCTTTAACCTGCCTGCTGCCTCCTGAGCGTATATCTTTCCTTCTTTACTATCTTCGCCAGCCTCAGACCTATTTGCAACATTCATTATCTTAAAGATTCTATCCTTATCCTCTTCAATTAAAGGGCTAAATATCTGACTGATCAAGACCCCATCCTCACTTTGGTCTGTACTCTTGGCTAAAGCCTGCATCAAGGTAATATAATGAGGATAAACCTTCCCAACAGTATTTACTGATCCATCTACACCTACAAGGCTCCCTTTAGCACTAAAGATTTCTTTAAGGTCTTTAGAAGAGATTCTATCAATCTTAGATATCTTACCTATTTTCTTAGCTAATAGCTCCTTTAATTCTTTTGAAGATAAGTTGGCCCTGCCATCATACTTTTGTCTCATCTTTTGATTAAACCCTTCAATCTTAATTTGTAGCTCTTTATTGGTATTAAGCATCTTTACCCCCTTAGCTTTATTACTATTAAACAATAGATTTCTACTAAACAACTTATTATAATTATACCAATAATAAAATAAAATTAATAGTTACTAATAAAATCAGTTATCTTCCCCTTAAACTCACTTGCTAATATATCCATATAAATAAAGTCATATCTCTTATTTCCTAGTATATATGCTTCTCTTCTTCTCCCAATCTCCTTAAATCCACACCTCTTATAACACTTTATTGCTCTCTTATTAAAAGAGTAGACCTTAAGTAAGATATTATTTAAATTAAGTAGATTAAATCCATAATCCAATAATAAATTAATAGCCTCTCTACCAAAGCCCTTACTCCAATAACCCTTATCACCTATAAAAATCCCAAGTTCAGCAGTTCTATTTATTTGATTTATATTCATTAAACCACAGTTTCCTATCAATTCATCCCTCTCTAAATCTACTATTGCTAAATTATTCCCTTCCTTACTCAACTCTTCTAATAACTCTTTTTCCTTACCTAGAGAATATATCTGAGCTGGATTACCTAGATTAATAGATACCTCTAAGTCGTTTATCCACTTCGTATACTTTTCTACATCATTAGGGTTCATCGGTGATAGATATACCCTTTCCCCAACGATCTTCTTAAAATACTTCATACTATTCACTCCCTTTAAAAGTTACTTTTCTTTACCTCTATTCCTTCTCCTTGAGGAATAAACCTCCTTTAAAAATTTACATATTATTCAAGATGATAATAAAGCTATGCTTTATTACAGGGATGAGGAACAAGGAATCTGAATCAGTAGTGAAATTATCTTCACATATTTTTGGTGAAGATAACGCTTATGGAAAGCCTCTTGAGGCTTGTAAAGAGCCAAAACATAAATTTTTAAAAAGTTAGTTATTTTACTGACTTCTAGTTCCTGACTCCTGACTACTAACCATAAAAAGATAGACTCTCCCTAATATCTTCAATTGAAGACATTCCAGAGAAAGCCTATATTTTTATCTAATCTATTCTTTTATCTTTCTGGCACACAGATCACTTGACCAGGTACTAAATCTTCTGGTCTCACATCAGGATTTAATCTTCTTATCTCTGCTACTGTAGTTCCAAACCTTCTAGCTATAGACAGGAAGGTATCTCCTCGACGAACAGTATATTCTCTACTTCCTCTTGGGCATGGTCTAGGGCGAGGCCTTCTTTCTGGTACACAGATCACTTGACCAGGTACTAAATCTTCTGGTCTCACATCAGGATTTAATCTTCTTATCTCTGCTACTGTAGTTCCAAACCTTCTAGCTATAGACAGGAAGGTATCTCCTCGACGAACAGTATATTCTCTACTTCCTCTTGGGCATGGTCTAGGGCGAGGCCTTCTTTCTGGTACACAGATTACCTGACCTGGGAACAAATCTTCTGATCTTACACCTGGATTTAGTCTTCTTATCTCTGCTACTGTAGTTCCAAATCTTCGCGCTATAGACAGGAAGGTATCTCCTCGACGAACAGTATATTCTCTACTTCCTCTTGGGCAACGTCTTGGACGACGCCTTCTGCGATCTGGATTGCCTGGATTGTTGTCCCAATCATTATCCCACCAGTCCCAATCATCATCCCAATCATCATCCCACCAGTCCCACTCATCCCATCTTGCCAATGGATTAGAGATAACAGGAACTCTTATAGTCTGACCTACCCTTAAGTTATTAGGATCAACTCCAGGGTTGAGTCTAATCAATTCTTCTACAGTAGTACCTAAATCTCTTGCGATTAAATAAAAGGTGTCTCCTGGTCTAACTCTGTAAAACCTAACATCACTTCTATCGTGTTGAGTTGACGGACACTTGTAAGAACCCATAATTTCACTCCTTTCTTTCTTTTACCACATTGTATTCAGGAATGAAATTTTTGTTACTTATTATTAAAAAATTTCTGTTTTCTTGAGTTTTTATATTACTAAATCTTCTAAAACAAAGATACTTCTAACAATAATTATTTTTATAATCATCTCTAAGATAATTCACCTTTATAAAAAATAAGAGATATAAAATCTGATGAAATTTCATCAGATTTTATATCTCTTATCTATCTATCTTTATCTTCGTTCCTATCTGATAGACCTCACTTTTAGGTAAATCTCTTTGCTTAGCAACCTTTTTAATTGCCTTTTTCTTTGTCAATCCCTCTTCCATCTCAAACTTTAAATGTTCTAAAATAGATAAATCCTCCCAATAATTATCTATCTCCTTTTTAACTCCACCTTCTATTACAATGGCGATCTCACCTTTGGGTCTTTTTTCTGCAAATTTATCTATTAATTGACTAACCTTCCCTCTTGCTTTCTCTTCAAACTTCTTGGTTAACTCTCTACAGACTACCATCTCCCTATCTCCAAGAACCTCTAAGATATCTTTTAGTGTCTTAAGTAGCCTATGAGGTGCTTCATAAAAGATCATAGTTCTTTCTTCTCCTGTTAATCCTTCTAGGTGTTTGACTCTATCACTTCCTTTACGAGGAAGAAAACCTTCAAAGACAAAGCGATCACTAGGGAGTCCGGATACTACCAAAGCAGTTGTCATGGCCGTTGGCCCGGGAATAGGTACTACCTCTACTCCCTCATCAGCTAACAGCTTAACCAATCTATAACCTGGATCAGAGATAAGGGGCATCCCTGCATCAGATACCAAAGCAATATCTAAGCCCGCTTCTAACTTACTGAGTAAAATTTCTGCCTTATCCTTAGCATTGTGTTCATGATAACTAGTTAAATTTCCTTCAATATCATAGCTGTTTAAAAGTTGTTTAGTTCTTCTTGTATCCTCAGCAGCTATCAAGTCTACTTCCTTTAAAATTCTTAAGGTCCTTAAAGTTATATCCTCTAAGTTCCCAATTGGTGTTCCACATATGTACAACTTACCTTTACTCATTTAATTCACCCTTTATCAATCTGAGTTTATCTTTGCGATCTAACTGTTTTATTTTATACTCTCTTTTTTGGGCCAACGACCTATTAGCAAAAGACTCACTGTAACGTAACTTAACTGGTCCTCTACCTCTAGTGTACTTGGCACCTATACCCGCATTATGTTCTTCTATTCTTCTCTTAACATCAGTAGTATATCCTGTATATAAAGTATTATCACTACATTCTACTATATAAATATAATGCCCCATAAAATAAAGAGCTTACCTCCCTTCTGGATAGTAAATACTCTTAATATCTTCTGTATATTCACCATTATCCCCATAAACAAAAATAGGACTTAATATTTTAAGTCCACTACCCCCACCCTTAGCACCCTCTACCAAAACCAAATTGGCTTCTTTGTTGGCCCTAGGATGAATTAATCTCATTCTTTTGGGTCTTAAATTATACTCTTCCATCAAATATATCAATTCAGATAACCTTCTTGTAGGGTAAATATAACCTACTTTCCCACCATACTTAACAAGTTGACTACTTACTTTTACTATACCTTCTAAGGTAACCTTTACCTCGTGGCGGGCAATAGCCAATGCCTTATTAGGATTTACCTTAGCTGTGCCTAGTTTTGCATAAGGTGGGTTACTTATAATATAATCAAAAGACTCACTTCCAAACTCTTTTAAAGCAAAATTTAAGTCCAACTCCTTAAAATTAATCTTATCTTGAAGACCATTATAAATTGCACTACGCTTAGCCATATCAATGACCTCACCTTGAATATCAATACCACAAACTTTATTCAAATTATATTTAGCCCAAATTAAATGGGCCAACACTCCATTACCAGTTCCCAAATCAAGAACCTTAGACTTACTCTTAGGACTAACAAAATCCGAAAGAAGGACAGCATCTAATGAAAAACAGAAATAATCAGGATTTTGAATCAACATCAATCCATCAATCTGCAAATCATCTAATCTCTCTCCTTCCTTCAACTTAACCTTCATCCTTACCAGCCTCTTCATCTGCCAATAAGCCCATACAAAATAGACAATCCCCCTGACGACTTTCACCAAAGTTAAGGTGACAAACATGAAATCCTTCCGAATAAAGCTTTGATAGATTGTCATGGATTGGCCCTTGATCATCTGACTCTTCCTTCTCAAAGACCAATCTCTTTAAGTTTTCATTTTCTTCTTTAAGAGCTTCATTCTCTTTATAAACATTATATATCTTATTCTTTACCTTCTGAAAATCATTAGTCAAAACCTGTAATTCCTCTTGAAAATGCGCCAAAAGACTAATAATCTCTTCCACAATTGTAACCCCCATATCAAAAAGTCTTAATCCCTTTATTCTCTATCTAGACTTATTTATCCTCTTTAATATTAATCTTTTTCCTCTATGTCATCTGCTAAAACTTCAACTCTTTCCTTGTTACCCAAATTAACAGTAACAGTCTCTTTAACTACATTTAATTTTGTTACCCTCCCAACACCTTCATCAACCTCAACCTTATCACCTATATTGGGGA
This sequence comes from Halonatronum saccharophilum DSM 13868, assembly GCF_000517025.1. Lineage (GTDB taxonomy): Bacteria > Bacillota > Halanaerobiia > Halobacteroidales > Halobacteroidaceae > Halonatronum > Halonatronum saccharophilum. The sequence continues at coordinate 70,426 of NZ_KI912095.1, read as the reverse complement.
GATTTTTCTTTGTTCTTTTATAACTCTTACACTCATATTTCAAACAACACATTAAGCGTCCACAAAGACCTGAAATCTTCTCTGGGTTTAAAGAGAGGTCTTGATCTTTTGCCATCTTAATAGAGATAGGTTCAAATTTTCTTAAAAAGGTCTTACAACATAACTCCCTACCACATTTTCCAATTCCACCTAACATCTTTGTCTCATCTCTAACTCCTATCTGTCTTAGTTCAATCCTAGTTCTAAAAACAGAAGCTAAATCTTTAACCAACTCTCTAAAATCTATTCTACCATCAGCTGTGAAATAAAATAGTAATTTCTTTTTATCTAAAGTATACTCTGAATCTATCAATTTCATTGGTAATCCATGATTTTTAATCTTCTCTAGGCATATATCAAAAGCTTCTTCTGCTTCATTCTTATTTTTTTCATACTTTTCTAAATCCTTTGAATTAGCCTTCCTTTCTATATACTTTAATTCTATATTCTTCTTTATCTGATCAGTATCTTTTGGCTCTGTAATAACTTGTCCTAATTCCAATCCTCTTTCACTCTGTGCAACTATCTTGTCTCCAACTTTAACATCTATATTCTTAGGGTCAAAGTAATGAATCTTATCTGCATCTTTAAAAGTAACCCCGATTACCTTGGTCATAATTTTTCCCCCTTAGCCTAATCAATTTCAACATCATAACCTCTAAACTCAACTGTAAATTAACATTTATACCTCTAATCACATTATTTGTTTCTTCTATCAACTTTATTATATCTTCTAAACCTTTTATATTCCAACCATTACTCTCTTTTTCTAACTGGTCTAAATAATCTATATTAACTAGATTAACCTCTTTATTTAATTTAAGTACTAGTAAATCTCTATACCAAACTAATATCTGATCTAATATCTGACTGATTCTCTCTCTATCATCCAATAAATCTTGTACAACACTAAAGGCTTCAACCTTATCTATACCTTTAAAAGAGATAATCAAATCTAATACTCGATCCCTTTCTTGCAATAGTTCTTGATCCTCAATTAAATTTAATGCAACCTTATACCTACCTCCTGATAAAGCAGTTATAAGATCAGCTTTTTTCTCATCTAACCCATAATTACTTATTATATTATCCTTAATTAAAAGTTCTGACACCCTTTTAAATCTAATTAACTGACACCTAGAGATAATTGTAGGTAAAATCTTATTTACGTTATCTGCTAACAATATTATTATAGCATGACTTGGAGGCTCCTCTAAGGTCTTTAATAGAGAATTAGCTGCTTGGATATTCATTTTATCTCCACTATAAATAATATATACTTTTTTCTTACTTTCATAGGGCTTATAAATAATCTCCTGCTGTAATTCCCTTATTTGGTCAATCTTAATTGAAGCCCCTTCAGGTCTTATCTCTTTAATATCAGGATGATTATTATTAACAGCCTTTCTACAAGAAATACACTCTCCACATGAATCATCTTCACTTTCATGACAGTTAATTGCTTTACTAAATTCAAAAGCTGCTATATCCTTACCCAAACCACTCTCACCTATAAATAAATACGCATGGCTTAATCTATCTGCTTTTAAACTACGCTTTAATATTGTCTTTGCTAAATCTTGTCCTACTAAATCATTAAAAGACATCCTAACGCTCCTTTATCTATATAAATCAACTAATAAACCTCTTATTTCATCTAATTCCTCTAAAATTTCTAATCTATCTACCTCTTTATCCATTACCACTTCTGTTAATTCCTCTAAAGATGAGTCTACTGATTTAACAACTGTATGTATCTTACCTTGCATAGGACTATAGTCTTCTTTTAGGTTATACATCTTATCAATAGCTTCTTCCATAAAACTTTGAATCAACTTTTTATACCTAATCAATTCTTTAAATGTACGATTATTACTTAATCTCTCTCCTTGCTGATCTATCTGATCTAATAAATCATCTAATCTTCCTATTATTCTATTTTTGTTGGCCCCTTTTAGCTCCTCTAAAAAAGCCTTCTTCTTTTTCTCCACACTATTAATTTGATTACTACCAAAGACATTATTTATATTTCCCTTTAATTTATTATTTATTTTCATATAATCAACCTTTCCTTAAGGATTGACTTTATATCTTTAAATATACCTTCAATAGTGCCTTTAGCTTCAATTAACTCTATATGGTCTTCTTTTCTATATATATCAAGATAACCTTCTCTTACTCTATTATGAAAGGATAACTTCTCTTCCTCAATTCTATCTCCCTTATTACTAAATTGTGCCGTTACAGCCTTGGCCCTGCTTAAAGATAAAGTTGGATCAACATCTAAAAGAAGGGTTAAATCAGGCTTTAATCCTCCTGTAGCTATCTGATTTAAATTACCTATTAAATCTAAATTAAGACCCCTACCATAACCTTGATAAGCTAAAGTAGCATCTGTATAGCGGTCACTAATAACTACCCTGCCTTTTTCCAATGCAGGTTCAATTACTTCCTTTACATGTTGAGCTCTATCAGCTGCATATAATAGGAGCTCAGTCTTAGGTACCATAGTTTTATACTCTCGATTTAATAAAATCCTTCTGATCTGACTACCTATTTTTGTATCACCAGGTTCATAAGTCAATAAAACATCATAACCTAACTCCACTAAATAATCCTTGATTAACTTTACCTGAGTACTCTTTCCTGATCCTTCAACGCCCTCTATGCTTATAAAATAACCATTCATTATAATTTCCTCCAATAATTAAATTAGACCTTGTTTTTATTATTCTTGATTGAGGGTTAAAGTCCTTTATAATTATTATATAGTAATAAAGCGGAGCTTTATTACTGGTGATGAGTAATCAGTAATGAGTAATGGGTAAAACCTTAAAAAAACAGAAACCCCTTTGTTACCTAAGACTTATAAGAGGTTTTGAGATTTTGACTTTACTCATTACTCTTCACTCATTACCCATTACTAGTGGCACGAAAGTGACACTTTATTACTATAATACCCCAACGAAAAGATAAATATAAAAAGGCCCTCAAAATGAGGGCCAACAACCTTAATCTATACTATAGTTAGGTGCTTCTTTAGTAATAGTTACATCATGGGGGTGGCTCTCTCTTAGTCCAGCAGCTGTAATCTTAACAAATTTACCTTTAGTGTTAAGCTCTTCTACTTTACCAGCACCACAATACCCCATACCTGCTCTTAGTCCACCTACCATTTGATAGATAGTATCTGCTAAATCTCCTTTGTAAGGTATTCTTCCTTCAATACCTTCAGGAACTAACTTTTTATCGTCCTCTTGGAAGTAACGATCCTTACTTCCTTCCTTCATTGCTCCAATTGATCCCATACCACGATAGACTTTATAACTTCTTCCTTTATAGATTACTCTCTCACCTGGAGACTCTTCAGTACCAGCTAAAACACTACCTAACATAACAGTACTTGCACCAGCAACTAAAGCTTTAACGATATCACCAGAATATTTAATACCACCATCAGCAATTACTGGAACACCATATTCAGCAGCAGCCTTAGCACAATCATAAATAGCTGTAACCTGTGGAACACCAACACCTGCCACTACCCTTGTAGTACAGATAGAACCTGGGCCAACACCTACCTTTACTGCATCTGCTCCAGCCTCAATTAAAGCCCTGGCTGCTTCTGCTGTAGCTATATTCCCACCAATAACATCAATATCAGAATATTTATCCTTAACCTCTTTAACCATATCGATTACCTTTTGAGAATGTCCATGAGCAGTATCTACTATAATAACATCAACCTCAGCTTCAACTAAAGCCGCTATTCTATCTTTAGTTCCTGGACCAATACCTACAGCTGCACCAACAAGCAACCTACCTTGCTTGTCCTTAGCTGCATTCGGGTACTCTTCAGCTTTCTCTATATCTTTTATTGTAATTAATCCTTTTAGAATATTATTATCATCAACTAAAGGTAACTTCTCTATCTTATTCTTCTGTAATATCTCCTTGGCCCCTTCTAAATCCGTTCCTACAGGAGCAGTCACTAGATTTTCACTAGTCATAATGTTTTTAATCTCTTGATCGAAGTTCTTTTCAAAGACTAAATCTCTATTAGTCAAGATACCTACTAAGTTCTTATTATCATCAACAATTGGTACACCAGAAATATGATATTTAGCCATCAATTCCTCTGCCTCATAAACCATATTATCAGGCTTTAAGTAAAATGGATTTACAATAACACCATTTTCAGATCTTTTAACTTTATCAACTTCTTCTGCTTGAGATTTAGCAGGCATATTCTTATGAATTATACCAAGTCCACCTTGTCTAGCCATAGAAATGGCCATATCTGCCTCAGTAACTGTATCCATAGCTGCACTCAAAACTGGAATATTAAGCTTAATATTCTTAGTTAGTCTAGTACCTGTGTCAACCTCCTTAGGTAAAACTTTTGAATGTCCCGGTATCAATAATACATCATCAAAGGTCAAGCCTTCTTTTACAAACTTATCTTCCATATCTATCTCCCCCTTATTTTTAGTTTTCTCTTTATAATAAATATTTATCAAAAAAGACCTAAGCATAGTTAAGAAACCATACTTAGGCCCATTAATACAGAAAAAGTATTAAAAAGATCCGTAGTCAGACAGTTTATGGCCATCTGGTAGAAACTTTCGAGCCTTATTCTCGAATATATACGAAAAAAATTACTTTGTTATATTTTTAGTTTTTATAAGTTTATCAGACTTATATAGTAGTGTCAAGGGAAAGATTAACTACAAGGAATTAACTCTTGTTAATCCCTTATTATATATGATAAAATTAAATCGCCTATATAATAATAGAAGAGGATGATTGTTATGATTATTGATGATATTTTATTTAACTTTATCTATGGATTTCAAGGCAGAAGTGATCTTTTGGATAGTATTATGAGAATAATTGCTCTATATTATCCACATTTGCTTTTTGTACTAGGTATTTCTTTAGTGGCATTTAGAAAAAATAGAGTGAGATTAATTAAATGGTTTTCCTTTATAACTTTCTCAACAGGAGGAGCCATAGTTATTAATCGAATAATTCGAACTTTGTACTATCGAGAAAGACCTTTTTTGATAGAGGGAGTAGAGAAACTATTCTACCATGCGCCTACTGCATCATTTCCTAGTAACCATGCTGCTGGTAGTTTTGCGGTAGCCACAGGGGTTTATCTCTTCAACAAAAAAATGGGATATCTCTTTTATGGATTTGCTGTTGTTGTCTCCCTTTCAAGGATATATAGTGGATTTCATTTTCCTACAGATATTCTAGGAGGAGCTTTAATGGGAATCTTAATCCCAGTTGTTACAAAAAAGATCTTAAATTCATTTCTAGAGAAAAAAGGATTGAATTGGCTATAGCCAATTCAATCCTTTTCACACATCTCTAAAAGGTACTCCCACCGCTGATCTGTATGCTCTTGTATCTCTTCAATTAAATGTTCATTTCCTTTCTTAAATAGATGCTTAAATCGCCCTTGCTGTCTTAACCACTCTTCAATTGGTTTTTTCTTCTTAGGTTTATAGTTTAACTTCCACTTACCTTCTTCTACTTCAAATAAGGGCCAAGCACAAGTATCCGCAGCAACCTTAGTCAACTCTATACCCTTTTCAGCCCTACTTCTCCAACCTCTTGGACAGGTGGCAATAACATTAATAAAGGCTGGCCCTTTAGTTTCGAAGGCCTTTTGTGCCTTTCGTAAAAGGTCCTGTGGTTTAAATAAAGAAGCTTGAGCAACATAAGGAATATTATGAGCTACCATAATATCTGTTAACTCCTTCTTATACTGCTGTTTACCTGGTATTACCTTTCCTGCCGGTGAAGTTGTGGTGTTGGCCCCTTTTGGTGTTGCACTAGAACGCTGAATACCTGTATTCATATAAGCTCCATTATCATAACAGATATAGACCATATTATGCCCACGCTCCATAGCACCTGATAGTGATTGAAATCCTATATCATAAGTTCCACCATCTCCACCAAAAGCTATAAAATCAAACTCTTCATCCATCTTCCCTTGCTTTACTAAAGAACGATAAGCAGCCTCAACACCACTTATTGTCGCTGCAACATTTTCAAATGCATTATGAATAAAAGAGTCCTCCCAAGCAGTAAAGGGATAGATTGTAGTAGAAACCTCTAAACATCCTGTAGCACACCCTACAACTGCTGGGTTCTTACTTGCTCTCATAATAAGATTAGTAGCAGTCCCAGCACCACACCCTGAACATAATCGGTGTCCACCAGTTAGCCTTTCTTTGGTCTTAGCAGCTTCTTTTAACTTCAATTAATCCACCTCCTATTCTCTTACCCCAAGATGACTTACCCTATTTTTCACATTTCCACTATCAATAATCTCTTCTAGATCCCTATAAACCGATTCAATTTCTCCTACCTTAATATCTCTACCACCTAAACCGTAGATATAATTCACAACTTCTACATCAGCTTTTATATTATATAGAATACTTCTTATATCACCAAAGACCGGTCCTCCATTAGTAGAGAAACTTTCAGCCCTATCTAATACAGCTACTGCTTTAAGACTTTTTAAGACCTCTGCTATCTCCTCACCTGGAAATGGTCTATAAACCCTAATCTTCAATAAACCTGCCTTTACCCCCTGCTCTCTTAAATTATCTACAGCACCTTTAGCAGTTCCAGCAGTAGAATTTAAGGCTACAATACCAATCTCTGCATCATCTAACTTATACTCTTCAAAGAATTCATACTCTCTTCCAGATAACTCCTTGTACTCTTTTGCTACTTCTAAGATAACTTCCTTAGAGTTTTCCATAGCTATAGATTGTTGCATCTTATGCTCAAAATAGAAATCTTGTAAATCTAATGGGCCAACGGCAATAGGGTTCTTCGAATCCAACAGATGATGTTCGGCCTTATACTCACCAATAAACTCCTTTACATCACTATCGGCTAAGATCTCTAAACTCTCTACTGCATGACTAGTAATAAATCCATCTAAATTGACCATTGTCGGTAACATAACATCCTTATGCTCAGAGATACGCAAAGCTTGAATTGCATTATCATAGGCCTCTTGGGCATTTTCAGCATATAGTTGAATCCACCCTGAATCCCTAGCTCCCATCGCATCACTATGATCACAGTGTATATTTATTGGCCCGCTTAAGGCCCTGTTTACTACCGGCATTACGATTGGCAACCTTGTACCAGAGGCTATATATAGAACTTCCCACATCAAAGCTAACCCATTAGCAGCAGTTGCTGTCATCGCCCTAGCTCCAGCTGCAGAAGCTCCAACAGTTGCACTCATAGCGCTATGCTCACTCTCTACAGTCACGTATTCCGTATCAACCTCTCCATCAGCAACAAACTGTGAGAAGGTCTGCACCATTGCAGTCTGTGGCGTAATCGGATATGCTGCAACAACATCTGGATTTATCTGCCTCATCGCCTGGGCCAACGCCTCATTTCCAGTTAAAGCAACCTTACTAGACATCTAAATACCTCCTTTTTAGCTATCAGCTGTCAGCTCTCAGCCGTCAGCCTAACTTAGTTGATGAATAATAATCTATAATATAATACATTATTATATTAATATCAGCTCTATCCCTTATCCCTTAGTTATTCCTTCACCATCTCAATAGCATTTACCGGACATTCGTTGGCACAGATGCCACAACCCTTGCAGTGATCATAATCTATCTGATCTGATACTACACCATCCTTAGAAAGAATAGAAACATCAGGACAAAAGGCCCAACAGAGATGGCAGTTAATACACCTGTCCTTATCTAATACAGGCTTTTTTGTCCTCCAACCTCCAGTATTATACCTTTTGGCATTTCCTCCCTCGAGGATTAAACCACCTTTAGGAATACTTTTATATCCATCACCAGGTTTAATCATCAACTTCTCACCTCCTCATAAGCCCTTTTAATAGAATTCATATTACCATCTACCACTTCAGGCTTATGAGCAAATTTCTTCTTAAACTCCTTTTTAACTTCTTCTAGGAACTTATCAAAATCTAATAGATCTGCCGCCTTGATTAATGCCCCCAACATTGGTGTATTTGGAAAAGGAGCACCTATCTCTTCAGTAGAAATACCATAAGCATCTACCGTATATACCTCTCCTTTAAATTCTAATTTTTCCTTCAACTCCTTGGGCTCCATACCAACATTGACAATAATTATCCCGTCATCTGGTACACCCTCAGTAACATCAACAACCTCTAGAAGGGTAGGATCTAGCACAGCTACAATGCTTGGCTCTGTTACTTGGCAATGGAGGGTGATTAGATCATCACTTATCCTATTATAAGCTAAGACAGGAGCCCCCATTCTCTCTGGCCCATACTCAGGAAAGGCCTGAATATTCTTGCCCGTCTTTGCTGCAACTTTGCCCAGTAGTATAGAAGCGGTTTTAGATCCTTGGCCCCCCCTCCCGTGCCAACGAATCTCTAATATTTTTCTCATCGACAATCCCCTTTCATATTTATGTTATCAGGAACCTGGAATCAAAATTAGTATATAATAACATTAATTACATTTCTAAAATGATTCATAATTAATAACTATACCTAATTCTCCTTCTCCTTCTTTTTTTGAAGAAGATATTGGTATTTACTCTCAGCAGCCTCAATTAGATAAATAGCATGATCAAGTAAACCGGGATCTTCAATAGAGTTAAAATACTTTCTTGCATCCTCCCACTCTTCTCTTGCTTCTTCTAACTGATCTTCTAAGCTATAATTTGCTCCCTCTTGATCAACCTTCTTATCTTCTTTAATTAAAGGGCCAAAATTGAACCATCTGGATATTAATTGAAAAGACATGGTTTTGCTCGTCCCCCTTTATAGAAATTCTTCATTTATTAAAATACCCAGACTTAGAGTAAAATATTAGGAGTTGGGGAGTTATTTTTATTTTATCTTTCAATTATCAGCTATAATAGTATGACTTATACAACAAAGAAGGGTTCACTATTATGCATAATAGCAACCCCTTCTTTGTTAACATCAAAAATATCATCTAATCATTTATTTTCTCCATCATAAACCACATTATCAAGCCAAAGATTGCTCCTCCTACAGAAAATATAGCCAGGTTTATAATTAGGTTGCGAAAGATATCAACGATAGATAAATGACGATATGTTATAATTATATTTACCAAAAACACAAAAAAACCTACAAAAAATCCCCAGCCAATTATTCCTTCTTTTACTACATAATAAAACATACCTTTCTCCACAATTTCCTCCCAAGTCTCTTCTGGGTAATGTATTATCTTCTCTGAAGAATACTCCTTTAAGTATAAATCACTTAGAAGGGGTAGAATATAGTATAAAGCTAACCACTGTCTCCAACCGACTAACTTACTCCCACAGATTAATTTCTTCTCCTCTCCTACTTCTAGATCAACCTTCATTTCATTACTTTTATTCCAATCCAACTTGACTATAATTTGATGTTCTCCGCTTTCTAATTCTATCGTTTCTCTTTCTCCATTAGCAATTTTTCCTTCTAACTTACCATCTACATAGATTTCATACTCCCGTCCACTATTAGCTGCTTGTGAAGTACGAATAAATTCAATCTTAGCTTTACCCATCTTTAACACTCCTCATATAATATAATTAAGAAATATTCTTCAATCTTTAAACTTACTTATATTATTAATTCAATTATTCAAAAGTAAATCATAATTAATAGAAACCACCTTCTTAAGGGCAAACGAATAATCCATCTCATCCCTTCTCTTCTCCTCCATTTAAAAATCTACTATGTAATCCGATTTGAGAAACTTAAAATCTGGAATCTGGAATCGAAAGTCAGCTTGCTGACTTTCGATTCCTCTATCCACCACTCGCTGGCATATATAAGGGCAGGCACGGGGACCTGCCCCTACTAATCTCCGTGCAATCCCAATTTCAAAGGTCCTCTCAAGATTTAAAGGAGCCTCTTTCCCTTATCCCTTGCCTCAACAGATAAGCTCCTACAACAAAGCTAACAACCAACCCTAAAACCAGCACAACACTATCTACTCCAACTACCTCCTGATAAATCCCCTCAAACCACTCTTCATAAAATAAAGAGAGTACTGCAACAAAGTTATTAATAAAGTGAATTATCATCGCCAGGAATATCGAACCACTCTTATAAACTATATAAGCCAATAAAACTCCCAAGATAAAGGTAGGCAAAAGTCGGAAGATACTCAAATGAAAAATTGCAAAGATTAAAGATGATACCAGAATAGTTACTACCTTATTACTCCTCTCCTTCAATGAAGAGAATAGAGCACCTCTAAAGAGAACCTCTTCACAGATAGCAGGAGTTAGAGCTACAAAAATAATACTAAACCACAAACTTCCCCCACCCATTAACTCTGCCATTGCTTCTGATAACTCTTCCATCTGAGGGAAGAACTCCATCTGCAACTCTGATATATAAAAAACCAAAGCAAAGGTTGAAATCCACATCAAAATACTTCCTAATAGAGAAGATAAATTAAAAGCTCTTAAATTTAAACTTTCCCTTAAATCAACCTTAAAATACCAAAGTATAAATAAGACTGAGCCAAATATTATCAACCACTGACTCAAAAATACTCAAAACAACTCATACCTTAATTGCAATAAGGTTCCTAAATAAATGAAAAGAAATAATATCCCAGAAGTCAAAAGTAATGACTCACCAATATCTAAAAACTTCCTCCCCTTTAAATCCTTACGATTCATACTAAACTTATAACCTTTTCCCTCTGCAAATAAAATGCTTTCTGTCTTAAATAATCTAGCAAATAGATATATCCCCAAAAAGGAATAGAGAGTATTAGAAACAAAAACCAAGAATATATACTCTATATTAAAGTTTTGGATAAATATCTCTTTAAAAAGAAGACTAATATTCACAATTGGAATCACCGATAGAATAAAATTCATCTCTACCCCTGGCATCATTGCTATATATGCTGGAGCCATTAATAATATCAGTACTGGACTTAAAAAGTTCTGTGCATCTTTAAAATTTTTAGCAAATAAGGAGACCGACATAATAATAGCACTGACAAATAATACTAATGGGATCAATAAAAGAAATAAAAGAATACCTACTCCCGGGGATAAGACTAAATCAACTCCTCCCATCACCTCCTTAAGCTGAAAGCTAGCAAGAGAATATACTAAAAGCATCGATAGTAAGTTCAAAGCGCCTACCAAAATAGCTACAGTAGTTACTGTCAGATACTTACCAAAGATTAACTCACTTCTCTTGATTGGTACTGTCAATATTGTCTCTAGTGTTCCTCTCTCTTTCTCCCCAGCAATTAAATCAATAGCTGGGTATATTGCTCCCATAGCTATCATTACAATCAAAAGCAAAGGGATAATTCCACCTAAAAATACCCCACCCATCCTCTCTGAAGAAGCTATATTCTCACCTTTAACCTCTACAATATCTAAAACTTTAGTATCTAAGCCACGCTGGGTCAACTCATCTTCTTGACGAAGACGCTTGTAATCATTTAACAACAACCACAGCCTACTACATGCTGAATTTGACCTCTCTATAGCACCATCATAATATATATTAACCTCTTCTGTACCTTCTTCAAGGGATGATTCTAGATACGCATCTATACCCCCCTCCTCTAACTTTCTAAACAGATTATCAGCTTCTATGAATTCTAACCTCTCATCCTCTTTAATCAAATCTAAAAGCTCATCACTTAATAGAGTCTTACTACCAACCCTACTAACCTGACTCTCTACCCTAGCTATCCCTATAGATATCAACTCAGATGCTCCAAATCCTAATAAAGGATAGATTAATAAAGGCACAAGTATCGCTAAGATTAAAGTCTTCTTATCCCGGAAAGTCTCTATTAATTCCTTCTTATAAACTGTAAGAACCTTCTTAAGATTCATTTATATCACCCTCTGACTTATTTACATATTCAAAGAATATATCTCTTAGATTATTACCCTGGCACTTATTATAATAGCCTTCTGTTGTATCAATATCTAATATTCTACCCTTATGTAAGAGAGCTACCCTATCACATAGAACCTCTGCTTCTTCCATATAGTGAGTAGAGAAGATAATCGTCTTTCCACGCCCTGCTTCACCTCGGATAAATTCTATAATAGACTTACTAGTTAATATATCTAAACCTAAAGTAGGTTCATCTAACATATAGATATCAGGATCATGTAATAAAGCACGAGCAATGGAGACCTTCTGAGTTTGACCAGTAGATAATTTCTCTACCTTCTTATCGATAAATTCCTCCATATTAAGCAAAGTAATCAACTCTTCCTTTCTTACCCTAATCTCCTCTTTACCTAAACCATATAACTCACCAAAGTAATTTAATATCTCTGTAGGTGTCAGGCGACCGTATAGCTTTGTATTACCTGATAAGAAGCCGATAGATGACTTCACTTCCTCCTTTTGACTCAATATATCGTAACCATTAACCTCTCCACTCCCATCAGTTGGTGTCAAAATAGTAGCCAGCATCCTTAAAAGTGTAGTCTTGCCCGCACCATTTGGCCCTAAGACACCAAAGACTTCTCCCTCATTTACTGAAAGCGAGGTGGGGTGAAGAGCTACCACCTCTCCCTCCTTCTTATCCCAAAAAACCTTCTTTATTCCCTCTGTTCTAATCATATCTTCCTCCAGTGATATTTTATTTGAAATTAAATAGTAATAAAGCTTCACTTTCGTGCCACTAGTAATAAAGCTACCTTTCCTACTAATAAGATACTAATCTCCATTCTCACGTGTTATATTCAACTCTCCAACTCAATGGAATTCTCTTTCTTATAAACTTGATAAACATAGATAAACTTTTGAATTCCCCACAATAAAACTATTATCATTGTAGATAGCCTAGGCAAAGAAAATAAATCTGTTAAACCTAATGATAGGATCCAAACAACACCAAAAATAATATCCATAATCCCCAAAGTCTTATAAGCAGAATTAGCTGCTATCCACTTTTCCCCTTCATCAAAATTTTTAAATTTATCATTTTCAGTATCAAAATAAGATAATTTTCTGTGATGAGTAATTTTATTTGAACAGTTAATCAACTTCTTTTCTATTATTATAACAAAGGGTAGAAAAATCAAAAGAATAATGGCCCCATCTAAAGAATAAGAAAATACTTTACTCCTATCTTTTAATGATAATACAACAAGAAAACTTACTGTAACAATTAAAAACAAAATAGATATTATATCTATTTTGTTTTTGATAATATCCTTTTCTCCTTCACTACTTATATTTTTTAACTGCTTATTTACTCCAAAGAACAAATAAAAAATAATAGATATTAACAGAAGTCCTCCAAAAACACCAATCCTCATAGTCAAATCACCTAAAAAAGATAAAATTTCTAAACCTTCTCCAGAAATATTATCCTCAAAATAACCAACCAAAAAACCAAAAATTCCACTCCCAAGTATGATAGATATTAAAAATAAAAAATATTTCTTCTTACTACTCATCATCTCTCTCCTCCTCAACTAATTCAAATATATCTTCAACCTTAACCTCAAAGACCAAGGCCAACTTCAATGCAATTACAATCGATGGAGAATAACCTCCGCCCTCAATTAAAGATATTGTCTGCCTTGAAACACCAACTTCCTTAGCCAGTTGTGATTGATTCAAGTTATCTCTTGCCCTCAACTCCCTAACTCTATTTTTAAGTTCCAATTTTAATCCTCCTATTGTAAATATTTACTTTAATAATATTGTAAAATATAATTGTCAATTTGTCAATTATATTTTACAAATTGACAATTATTATTTGACTATATATAAATAAAGCAACTTAAAAGATATCTTTTAAGTTGCTTTATTTAGTAAATTTAAGACCAATATTGACCATAACCCCTTCAGTAGATGATACATTAAGAGACTTACTTTTTACATCTAAATTAAGCCATCTATAATCAATTCCCAAAGTATAAAAATCCTTATATATCCCCACTTCTATAGCCCCTATTTTATCTGTAATAAGATAATGAAAGTAAGGATAGAATTCATGACCATATATATAATCATCATAAATATGATAACGATAAAAAATCCCTAAACTAATTCTATCAGACTCAAAGTATAAATCATAACTAGGATTTAAACGAGTTATATAGTCATTATACCCATCGTGTCCATAACTAGAAGAACCAAAGATATAATTAGAGTAGATACCCAGACTCGTATTCTCATAATTCATAATAGAAGTATAGGCATCCTCCCAATTAATTCTACTCAATATATTCTCCCCATCCAACACAATCCTTCTTTGCTTATCTAAATTCCATATAAATTTATAGCCTAAGCTATATCCTCTACTACTATAATCTATATCTTGAAGAGTTGTCTTCTCATTAAACCCTGTATCTATTCCATCACTATAGCCCGAAAAATAATGCTTACCATTCTTCTCTTTCACAATTCCCTGATAATTACTTTGAACTAACTCCAAACCCTTTAGTAACTTACCCTTTAATACTAATGAAATCCCTCTATCTTCATTAGAATAGACTTCTCCTCCAAACTCTAAACCTTCTACAACCTGCTTCCACCTTTCTAGACCAATATCATAACTCTCCCTACTATATGAATCACCCTTTCTTAACCTCTCAATCACGAATATACCAGTCTCTTTATCAGCCTCTCCCCATTCTTCCTCCACTGATATATATCCTATGAAGAATCTCTTATCTCCAAAATAAAGAGAGTACCTCTCTTTATCACTATTAATAAAGTATATATCCTCTTCTAAATGGATAGGTAATTCAGAGTATCTCTTATCAAGTACATCTTTTAAAGAAAAACTATTGTTATTTACAAAGATATCTCTCTCATAAATAAGAGATACCTCCTCAGCTTTAGCTTCATATCCTATAGCAATAATTATTATAAGTAAAAAGATTATCTTCTTCATTTAACCACCCTCTACCTTAATAAAAGAGGTAGCCAATTTAATTGACTACCTCTTTTAAATTCAACATTAAACTAAGGGAGTAATGACTCTCTTGTCATATCATCATAATGGATATTTGGGATACCATTACTATCAATTATAATCTCTGCATATAATTCATCACCATAATAATCGGTTATTTCACCAATCTTTCCATCTTCACCATCAACGAAGAGAGTAATCTTTAGATCCTTCTCATTGTAAGCAACTAATTCTTCACCATCTATATCAACTGTTCCTCTAATAAACTTACCTCCATCAAATTCATATCTAAAGCTTAAGTTAACATCCTCATCTCCATTATAAGCAAAGTTGATATTGGCATAGGTCCTATCAAAGTTTGCTCTCTCTAAATCCCCTTCTAAGCTTATATTTCCACCTATTATTAAACCATCTAAATCTATATAATCAGGCTCTATTACTAAAGATCCGTCTAAAGTAAAACCATCCTCTACAGATATATCCTGATATAAACCGCTATAAGTCACCTTAGAAGGTAATAGTACAGTAACACCATCAATCTCTTTACTAATAAAATCAGCCTCTGTTGAACCCGAAATCTTAAATACATTGGTACTAAACTCTCCCAAGAAGTAAAGCGATTCTAACAAAGGATAAGCTTCTCCATCAATAATATTCTGGTAGGAAGGCATCTCTGTGAAACTTATTCTTGTCTTTCCTTTATAATTAATCTCCTCAGAGTTAAAAGAACCATCATAATTAAATTCCTTACTACCATCTAAGTCCAAGGTAACCTCACCATTAACAGTTATCTCTCCAATTGTTGGGATATCGCCTTCCTCTTCAAGCCATCCATACTCATCGACAAAGGTTAAGCTATCCTTCATAGTACCCCTTAACTTAGCAGTTGCCTTTCTTGGTATAGTAAAAACAAAATCATCTCTATATTTTCTTATATCAATAACCTCTTTATATACTCCACCTTCATAGACATAATCATAATGTATTCTTTCATAAGTATCTGTCCACTCGACAATCTCAGACTCTTCTGTATCCAAAGTAAAGCTTAAAGACCAATCTAAGCTATCGTCATTATCGAAAGTATGATTATAACTAAATTCTGCCTTTGTAAAATCAATTTTTTCTTTTCTGTACCAATCGTACTCTTCACTCTCTATTCTCTCATAAGTTGAAATCTCATCTGGATTTGTCACCTTAAGGGAGACCGTTTCACCTAAATCAGCAAAGTTTATATTCCACTCCCAGACACCTAAACTATGGTAGTCTTCCACTATATCTTTTGCTATTATAAACTCAGTATGCTCTTCCAGAAACTCTTCATAACTAATATAATCATCATTAACTACTGCAAAATAATAATCTCTATATCTATCGTATTGGTCATAATAATTTTCATCATAATCATCCCGAGTCTCCCAATTACCATAATCATCAAAGCAATCTCCTAAATATTTTCTTCTCATCTCTCTATAGTTATCAAATTCATTCCAATTAACCGTATACTCTCCTGGTCCATATCCATTCCACTCACCTAATGTTTCCCACACCCTTAATACTTCAGATATCTTATCAAAACGATAACCCATTGCTACTAGATAAGGAATTACATCCTCATTTATATTTTCTTTTATTTTTGTTGCTTGTTCTTCACCACTTTCCATCAAATTTACACCATGACCTTTCAAATCACTAACAAATAATTTTACATCTTCTATCGATGTACCATTATTATTATTATCATCATTATCATCATTATTTGAAGTTAAATTTAAATTTCGAGTAGTCTCTTTACCACCTGAAATAACAACATCTACGTTCCTATCGATACTAACCTCTGACTTCTCAAAATACAAGGTATAACTTCCTGTACTTAAGTCAGTTATTTTATAAACCCCTTTAGAATCTGTTACTGTAGCCTTATTAGTATCTGAGACACTAACACTAACCCCACCTACAGGGTCTTCATCTAAAGTAACTACTCCTGCTACACTTCCTACCTTATCATTATCACTTGATCTAAACGGGCCAAAACATCCAGTCATAGATATAATAAAAACAAATACCAACATTAATACACCAATCTTCCTAAATTTAAACATTACTTCCCCCCCACCCACATATGTTATATTTATAATTACAACTTAATTAAGTCGCAATTATTATAATTTCTACCATTATTATACCACAGGAAATTAATAAGTAAATAGTTAAAATAAACAAAATGTTTATATAATTAAATATAAAAAAGCAGCGGGTTTCTAACCCACTGCTTTTAGATATCTATTATATTACTCTTTTGTTGCTGCTGCTTCTTCTTTAGCCTTTTCTATATCAGAGTCTAAAGAATAATCCATTGCAGCATAACGTTGATACATCTTCCAACGCCTTTTAGCTGCCTTTTTATTAGCTTCTAATAAACCTTCTGCCTCATCAGGGTTGATCTTATATAACTGAGAATAACGCTTCTCACTCATTAAGAAGTCATGATATTTATCCCAATTTGGCTCTTTAGAATCGATTTGGAATGGATTCTTCCCTTCTGCTTCTAAAGTAGGATCAAATCTATATGTCGGCCAATATCCACACTCAGTAGCTAATTTAGCTTGAGCTTGAGATTGAGTTAATCCACCCTTCACACCATGGCTTATACAAGGAGAGTACGCAATTACAATTGATGGCCCCTCATGAGCTTCAGCTTCAATCATAGCTTTTAGTACTTGAGCTTGACTTGCACCATGAGACACTTGAGCTACATAAACATGACCATAAGTCATTGCTATTGCACCTAAATCCTTCTTAGTACCGTTCTTACCACCAGCAGTAAACTTAGCGATAGAACCAGTTGGAGATGCCTTAGATGATTGACCACCAGTATTAGAATAAACTTCTGTATCTACAACTAGGATATTAATATCCTCATTACTTGCAATTACATGGTCTAATCCGCCATAACCGATATCATAAGCCCATCCGTCTCCACCAATCATCCAGTTAGACTGCTTAACAATATAATCTTTAACGCCTAAGATTTCCTTAGCTTCTTCACAAGAAGTCTCTTCTAGTGCAGCTACTAGCTTGCTCTTTAACTCTTTTGTCTTAGCTCCACTATTTCTATTCTCCATCCATTCTTGGAATAGAGCTTTTAGTTCTACTTCTACATCTGTCATAGTATCAATCATGATATTTTGAATTCTATCACGAATAGTCTCAGAAGCAACTCTCATACCGAAACCAAATTCAGCATTATCTTCAAATAAAGAGTTAGCCCAAGCTGGTCCTCTACCATCAGCATCCTTAGTAAATGGAGTAGCTGGGTAAGATCCACCATAGATTGAAGAACATCCAGTTGCATTGGCGATAGTCATTCTATCTCCAAATAATTGAGAAACTAACTTAACATATGGAGTCTCTCCACAACCAGCACAAGCTCCAGAGAACTCAAATAATGGCTTACAGAATTGAGACCCTTTAACATTTGTAGTCTTTAACTTATCATCTTTATAAGTTACTTCATTGAACATATATTCTGCCTTTTCTGGCTCACCAGCATCAATAGATTCTTGAATTGCTACCATTTCAAGTGCTTTGTTACCTCTCATACCTGGACATACTTGCTCACAAACTCCACATCCAGTACAGTCTAAAGTAGAGATTTGTAGACGATACTCTAATCCATCTAATCCTCTACCTAAAGGTTTCTTAGTTATCGTTCCTTCAGGAGCATTTGCAACCTCTTCTTCATCCATTAAGAATGGTCTAATTACTGCATGAGGACAAACGAAAGCACATTGGTTACACTGAATACAATTATCTTCAACCCACTTAGGAACGAAGTTAGCAATACCACGCTTTTCATAAGCTGAAGTACCATTTACCATAGTACCATCTTCATAACCTTCAAAGGCTGAAACAGGTAATTCATAACCTTCGATAGCGTTAATTGGATCAGCTATGTTTTTCACAAAGTCTGGTCTGCTCTGATCTACAGCATCAGTTTCTTCAGCCTCTAAGTTGGCCCAAGCTGAGTTAACATTTACTTCAACTAAACCTTCTGCTCCTTTATCAATAGCTTTCCAGTTCATTTCTACAATCTCTTTACCTTTACGGCTATATGCTTTTTGAGCATATTCTTTCATTAATTCTTGAGCTTTTTCATAAGGCATAATCTGCTCATTTAATTTAAAGAATGCAGATTGCATAATAGTATTAGTACGACGACCTAACCCTATCTCATTAGCTAAAGTAACAGCATCAATGATATAGAACTTAGCGTCTTTCTCAGCTAAAGTCTTCTTAACACTATTAGGCATCTTCTCTACAATCTCCTCAGCATCAGAGACAGTATTTAATAAGAAAGTACCACCTTGACGTAATCCACTTAACATATCATATTTATTTAAGTACGAATCTGTAGAACAAGATACAAAGTTTGGAGTAGATACTAAGTAAGTAGATCTAACTGGATCCTTACCAAAACGTAAGTTTGATCTTGTTACACCACCAGACTTCTTAGAATCATAAGCAAAGTACCCTTGTGCATATAAATCAGTATTATCACCGATAATCTTGATTGTATTCTTGTTAGCACCTACAGTACCATCAGAACCTAATCCGTAGAATAATGCTTCTGTAACATCATCAGATAAAACATTTACTTCTCCTTCTACAGGTAGAGATAAATTAGTCACATCATCTACGATACCAATAGTAAAGCTATCCTTTGCTTCTCCAGCCAAGTTATCATATACAGCTATGATTTGAGCAGGAGTAGTATCCTTAGAAGAAAGACCATAACGTCCACCTACTATTTCTGGAGCATCCTCCTTAGCATAGAAGATTGATTTTACATCTAAGTATAATGGTTCTCCAACAGAACCTTGCTCTTTAGTTCTATCTAAAACTGCAATTCTTTCTACGCTCTCTGGCAATACATCAAAGAAATATTTAGCGCTAAATGGACGATATAAGTGAACAGTAATTAAACCAACTTTACGCCCTTGAGCATTTAAGTAATCTACAGTCTCTTCAATAGTCTCAGTAACTGATCCCATAGCAACTATAATATCTGTAGCATCTTTAGCTCCATAATACACGAAAGGAGCATAATTACGTCCAGTTACCTTAGATATCTCTTTCATATATTTAGCAGCGATATCTGGAACTTGATCATAATATTTATTTTGAACCTCTCTAGTTTGGAAATAAACGTCATCATTTTGTGCAGAACCACGAGTTACTGGCTTTTCCGGATTTAAAGCATTATCACGGAATTTCTGTACAGCTTCTTTATCTAATAGATTATCATAAACACCATAATCCATAACTTCTACTTTTTGAATTTCATGAGAAGTACGGAATCCATCAAAGAAGTGTAAGAATGGAATTCTACTTTCAATAGCAGCTAAGTGAGCAACCCCACCTAAGTCCATAACCTCTTGAACTGAACCAGTTGCCATCATAGCAAAACCAGTTTGACGTGCTGCCATAACATCTTGGTGATCACCAAAGATTGATAAAGCTTGAGCAGCAATCGATCTTGCAGATACATGAATAACACCTGGTAAAAGTTCCCCTGCTATCTTATACATATTAGGGACCTTTAATAACAAACCTTGAGATGCAGTATAAGTAGTAGTTAAAGCACCAGCTTGTAAAGAACCATGCACTGTAGCAGCAGCTCCTCCTTCTGATTGCATCTCTACAACATTTACAGGCATTCCAAATAAGTTCTTCTTACCTTGAGAAGCCCATAAATCCACATACTCTGCCATCGGAGATGATGGTGTGATAGGATAAATACCAGCTACTTCAGTAAATGCATAGGATGTATATGCAGCAGCTTGATTTCCATCCATTGTTTTCATTTTTTTAGACATTTCTTCTACCCCCTATTTTAAATGAATTTACACTTTACACCTTATAAACTTATATAAGTTCAGTATACTATAACAACTACACCTAGTCAAATATCGCAATTTTCAGACAATTTGATCTTAGCTATCAGCTTTCAGTCGTCAGCTAAGATCAAGAATTTAGAAAAATCTTAATTTTTTTGTTAATGCTTAATAGTAATATAGTTGCACTTTCGTGCAACTAGTAATGGGTAATGAGTGATGAGTAAGATTAAAATTTCAAGAACTCTTATAAACCCTAGGAACAAAGTGATTTCTGCTTTTTAAGGTTTTACCCATTACCTATTACTGATTACTCATCACTAGTAATAAAGCGTAGCTTTATTACTATAAAACCTCCAAAAAATAAGATCTAGCCACAATTATTGTGGCTAGATCTCTCTTCTTCCTTCTAATGCTTTTGACAAAGTTACTTCATCGGCATATTCTAAATCTCCACCTACTGGAAGCCCATGAGCAATCCTAGTCACCTTAACCCCTAGAGGCTTTAATAACTTTGATATGTACATTGCCGTAGCTTCTCCTTCAACATTTGGGTCAGTAGCCAAAATAACTTCCTTAACACCATCAGATATCCTAGGTAATATCCCTTTAATGTTAATATCATCCGGGCCAACGCCATCAATTGGAGAAATAGCACCATGCAAAACATGATATAACCCTTTATACTCTCCTGTTCTTTCCATAGCAATTATATCTCTAACTTCTTCTACTACACAAAGAATATCCTTAGTTCTTTTTGGATTATTACATATATGACAGGGATCTTGTTGGGTCAAATTACTACATACAGAGCAATAAGTTAACTTATCCTTTACTTCTGAAATTGATTTAGCTAACCCTTTAACCTCTCCCTTATCCATCTCTAAAATATGAAAGGCTAATCTTTGTGCTGTTTTAGGGCCAACACCTGGTAACTTAGATAAATGGCCAATTAATTCAGATAAGGGTTGAGCATAATATCTCATCTAACTATCCCCTAAAATAAACCTGGAATATTCATTCCACCAGTTAATTTACCCATCTCTTTATTAGTCATCTCTTGCATCTTTCTTAAAGCTTCATTAGTAGCAGCTAGAATTAAATCTTCTAACATCTCTACATCATCAGGATCAATAGCATCTGGATCGATCTTAATATCAACAATCTCTTGTTTACCATTTGCTGTAACTGTTACTACTCCACCACCAACAGTAGCATCTACAGTCTTATCAGCTAACTCCTCTTGCATCTTTGCCATTTGCCCTTGCATCTTTTGAACTTGCTTCATCATCTTATTCATATTCATAATTATCATCCTCCTAAATTAATATTATCTTACTAATCTAAAGAAGAAACCTTTACTACCTCACCATTAAAGACTCTTACAACCTCTTGAACCAAAGGATGATCTAAAATATCATCCTCACTTCCTACATCTTCATTATTTCCAGAAAAGATGCAATTCACCTTCAAACTAACCCCCAAAAACTTTTTTAATACTGAAGCGACGCTATCCTTCTCCCTTTGGACAGAATCTTTATGAAATTCATGCTCAAAAGCTATAATCAATTTATTTCCATCTATACTTATAGGTTCAGCATCCCTCAATAGAGCTTGTAACCTCATCTTCTTTTGCTGTCTAAAGTAGTCCAATATATCTTCCCATCTCTCTTTTACATCCTCAAGCTTTAAATCAGCAGGACTCTTAATACGAACAACTTTATTTTCTTCTAATTGGGTTTTGGGATTAGCTTGATCATTTTCTGGTTTTTGACTTTCTTCTACTTTTTTATTATTGTTACTATCACTAACTTGTATCTTACCTTCTTTAATTTTATCTTCTAATTGAGTTAAACGATCTAAGAAAGAATCCATAGATCTATCTTTATCAATATTTATTAATTTAATTATACCCATCTCTAAAATTACCCTAGGTTGACTTGTTCTCTTTAGATCATATCCTACCTTCTTTAATATATCAACCCAATTTAATAGTCTTTGAGAAGTTACTTCATCAACCTGTTTATCTAATCTAACTTTATCATCGTCTGTTAAATCAATTAATTTATCAACAGAACTACATTCTTTAATTAATAATAAATTCCTAAGATGATTTATTAGATCATTTATAAATTGAGTGGCATTCTTACCCTCTCTGACAATATTATTAATCAAAGCCAAGCCCTGATCAATATTTTTTTCAATTAATATATCAGTTAGATCAAATAGTAGTTCACGATCAACCAATCCTAATACTACACTTACATCCTTCTCTTCAATATTCTCTCCAGCAAATGATATTACCTGATCTAAAATACTAATAGCATCCCTCATACCACCATCAGCATTTCGAGCAATTACTTTTAGCCCTTCATTAGATATAGTAATACCCTCTTTTTTACAAATATAATCCAATCTTTGAATAATATCTTCGATAGTTAACTTACTGAAATCAAATCTTTGACACCTAGAAAGGATTGTAGGCAGTAATTTATGTGGTTCTGTCGTTGCTAAAACAAATATCACATAGCCTGGTGGCTCCTCTAAGGTCTTTAATAGAGCATTAAAGGCCTCAGTTGTTAACATATGTACCTCATCAATAATATATACCTTATAATTCCCCTCGGTTGGGGCAAACTTTACCTTGTCCCTAAGATCTCTAATTTCATCTATACCACGATTAGATGCAGCATCAATCTCTATAACATCAATCGAGTTGTTATTCTTGATCTTCTTACAAGGCTCACAATCACCACATGGAAGAGTTGTTGGCCCTTCTGTACAATTTAAAGCCTTTGCTAGTATTTTGGCAGTACTAGTTTTACCAGTACCTCTTGAACCACAAAAAAGATAGGCATGAGCTATCCTATCCATCCTAATGGCATTTTCTAAAGTCTTTATAATATTCTTTTGTCCAGCAATATCAGAAAAGTCCTGTGGACGCCACTTACGATAAAGTGAGACATAGGCCATTTTATAACCTCCAGTAGAAAATTATATCTTTATAATAATAAAGGACCGTGCATTCACTCTCACTTACCCCTCCCAAGCGTTACTTAAGCAGTTAGCTCGAATTAGGCACCCCCACGGCACACGGAAGACATTTATTTACCGCTGCTTCCTTCCGGACCTGACGGGATTCATAAAGCTCCGTTGCGTAGGACCCAATTGTCAACACCACTTACTTAAGCCAGACCTTAAAAAGAATAAGCTAAAGCAAACTTCAATCCCGCTATAGCGGATTGCGGGTTACAGGGCACCGCTACCACCCCATTTAGCACGGTCACAATCTATATAAAGGCCCTTGAGCCTTTATTACTATTTAACTAATTTAATTTTATCAAAATAAAATAGATAAGTCAAGAGAAACCATTATTTAGCATTTAATTCCAAATGTTAAATTAACTCCTCTTTAATATAATGGCGGAGAGGGAGGGATTTGAACCCTCGGTAGGCGTGAGCCTACACTCGCTTTCCAGGCGAGCCCCTTAAGCCAGACTCGGACACCTCTCCATAAATTTAAATTTTATCATCTATATTAAATTAGTTAGAAAACTAATTATTTTCTTAAGCTTTTAAAAAATTCTTTCATCATATGCTTACATTCCAACTCTAAAATACCAGATTTAACTTCTATTCTATGATTTAATCTATGGTCATCGACAATATTAAATAATGTCCCTGCTCCTCCACCTTTAGGGTCAGCAGCACCATAAATTAGTCTATCTACTCTTGATTGAACTAATGCTCCTGCACACATTGGACAAGGTTCAATACTAACATATAATTGGCAACCATTTAATCTCCAGCCACCTAACTTTTCAGTAGCTTTCCGAATTACTAATACCTCTGCGTGAGCAGTTGGGTCTTGTAACTCTTCTTTAAGATTATGGGCTCTTGCTATAATCTTATCATCCTTAACAACTATAGCACCAATTGGAACTTCTTCTTTGAGTAGCGCTTTCTTTGCTTCTTTTAAAGCTTCTTCCATATAATATTGATCATTATTCATAGAATAATATTCTCCTAAAAAATAAAAATGGCGCGCCCGGGAGGATTCGAACCTCCGACCTCCTGATTCGTAGTCAGTTACTCTATCCAGCTGAGCTACGGGCGCACGTTAATTAGTTGACAGTGTATAATTTATAGTTTACAGTTAAAAAGTTTTTGAAGATTTTAGTCTTTTGAACTTAACTACTAACTATCAATTATCAACTATCAATTGTATTTTATGGCGGAGAGAGAGGGATTCGAACCCTCGCTAGAGATAATTCCCTACTACAGGTTTAGCAAACCCGCCCCTTCAGCCACTTGGGTACCTCTCCACGTTAATTCAGTTGATAATTTGTGGTTTATAGTTAAAACCATAAATTAATAAAGAACTTGAATCTTTTGAAGTTAACTATTAACTATCAATTATCAACTATCAATCG
>NZ_KI912095.1:36078-44997 GCF_000517025.1 Halonatronum saccharophilum DSM 13868 | reverse complement strand
GCACAACGGTTTTCAAGACCGTCACCATAAACCGGACTCGGACACCCCTCCATATTTAAGTTGCTAGATCATTATACAACAAATCACAAACCTTGTCAAGAATTTTTAATCGATTATTATAATCAATTAAAAATCATAACTTCTCTCAAGCACATCTATAATATTAACACAACTAACCAAGGTAGTCAAATTACTTTTTTTGTAAAAAAACTATCTTTTTTCTTTTATCTTAAAGGAAAGCCGTAATAACCCCTCTGTAAGGTGTTCATTTTCAACTGCTATACCTTCAGGATAATTTAGATCAACAGGAGCGTAGTTCCAAATACCTTTAACCCCGTTATCAATCATTATATCAGCAACAGGCTGTGCACCCTTTTCAGGTACAGTAATAATTCCAATATCAATTTGATTATCTTTAATATAATCTCCTAGGTTATCTATATCCCTAATCTCAATATCATTAATCTTAAGACCAATTAATCTAGGATTAACATCAAAGATAGCCGAAAGATAAAAACCTCGCCTTTCAAAATCTGTTGAATTAACTATAGCTTGACCTAAGTTCCCAACACCTACAAGAACCATACTACTCTTCTTTTCAATACCTATAACTTTAGCTAGTGCTTTATATAACTTTTCTATATTATATCCATATCCTTGTTGACCAAAGTTACCGAAATGATTTAAATCTTGCCTTAATTGTGGTGCTGAAACTCCTACAATCTCTCCAAATTCTCGAGATGATATCTTCTCCACACCTTTTTCTAAAAGTCTATCCAAATGACGATAATATTTAGGCAACCTCTTAATAACGGCTGTGGGTATATTATTTCCTTTCATAAGATGCCCTCCCTAATTATTTTATCCAAAATTCAAGCTATAATTAAAAAACTGAATGCTCTTGAGAAAAATAAAATATCTATCATAATCTAAAAGTTATTATAAAACCTGCTATCTATATAATAACTTTAATCTTCTATAAATATCCCTCATACCTCTTAGTTTTCTTTATAAAAAAGCAAAACTCCTCTTTTAAAGATTTATTAAAGATAATTCAAATATAAAAAAACATCCCTTCCAGGATGATCACCATATATCTAAAAAATGTTTTTGGAATAAATGGCGGAGAGAGAGGGATTCGAACCCTCGCTAGAGATAATTCCCTACTACAGGTTTAGCAAACCCGCCCCTTCAGCCACTTGGGTACCTCTCCACGTTAATTCAGTTGATAATTTGTGGTTTATAGTTAAAACCATAAATTAATAAAGAACTTGAATCTTTTGAAGTTAACTATTAACTATCAATTATCAACTATCAATTGCATTTTTGGCGGAGGGGGTGGGATTCGAACCCACGGTGCGCGCAAACGCACAACGGTTTTCAAGACCGTCACCATAAACCGGACTCGGACACCCCTCCATATTAGCACAAATGTAATTATAATATATTAGACTTTAATTGTCAAGTTAATAAAGAAAAAAAGTATAAGAGAATGGTGTTAACACCATTCTCTTATACTTTTTATTATTCAGTAATTTTCTCTACCCCACCCATATAAGGTCTTAATACTTCCGGGATTGTAATACTACCATCTTCATTTTGATAGTTTTCTAAGATAGCAGCTACAGTTCTTCCAATTGCTAATCCAGATCCATTTAAAGTATGAACAAACTCTGCATTAGAATTTGCTTCTGGTCTATACTTAATTTTGGCCCTTCTAGCTTGGAAGTCTTCAAAGTTACTACAAGAAGATATCTCTTTATAATCTTCATAACTTGGTAACCAAACCTCAATATCAAACTTCCTTGCTGCTGTAAAACCTAAATCTCCAGTACACATGCTCATCACTCTATAAGGTAAGCCTAACTTCTTTAGAATTGTCTCTGCATTATCTACCAATTTATCTAGCTCTTTATAAGAGTCCTCAGGGTTTACAAACTTAACCATCTCAACCTTATTAAATTGGTGTTGTCTGATAATACCTCTTGTATCTCTTCCATGGGCACCTGCCTCTGCCCTAAAGCAAGCGCTGTGAGCCACATGGTAGATAGGTAGATCATCAGAATCTAATATCTGGTCGCGATACATATTAGTTATTGGAACCTCAGCAGTTGGTATTAGAAAATAATCTGTTCCTTCTACTTTAAAGGCATCTTCCTCAAACTTAGGAAGTTGGCCCGTTCCCAACATACTATCTCTATGAACCATAAAAGGAGGAAATACTTCCTCATACCCATGCTCAGATCTATGAACATCGAGCATAAAGCTAATTAATGCTCTTTCTAATCTAGACCCTAAGCCTTTTAAGAAGGTAAATCTAGCACCTGATACCTTTGCCCCCCTCTCAAAATCTAATATATCTAGATCAACTCCTAAATCCCAATGAGCTTTAGGCTCAAAATCAAAATTTCTTACCTCTCCCCACTCTCTTATAGAGATATTATCATCTTCATCCTTACCTACTGGGACATCTTGATGGGGGATATTAGGAATTTGTAGCATAATTTCTTCTAGTCGATCTTCATAACCCTTTAACTCTTCATCTAATTCTTTAATCTTATCTGCTACTTGGCCCATCTTATCAATGATTTTTTGAGCTTCTTTATGTTTACCATCACGCTTTAATAAACCAATCTTAGAAGACTCCTCATTGCGTTCTTGCTTTAACCTTTCAACCTCCTGAATCAGCTCTCTTCTTTTATTATCAACTTCAGTAAATTCATCAATTGGAGCTTTAGTTCCTCTATTCTTTAGTGTCCCTTTAATAAAATCTATATTATCTCTTATAAAACCTAAGTCTAACATTAAAATCCTCCCCTTTAAAAGTTAACAACTATAACGCAAGTACATATACCCCTGTCATACCTTCAATCTCCATTATCTCTTCTTTTAAACTTTCTCCAATCTCTTGGTCAATATTTAATACCATTATTGCCCGTCCACCAACCTTATTTCTTCCTAGTTGCATACTTGCTATATTAACATTATTAGCTCCTAACATTGAACCTACCTTACCTACTATACCAGGCTGATCAGTATGATTAGTCACTAGTAATATTCCCTTTGGTATAAGGTCAATTTCATATCCATCAATGGCTACAATTCTTAAATCACTATCATTGAATACAGTTCCAGCTAGCTCTCTTACATTTCCATTATTTTTAACCCTTAAAGTAACTAAATTAGAGTATACCTTACTATTAGTACTTTTAGTCTCTGAAATTGTAATTCCTCTTTCTTCAGCAACTAAACGGGCATTTACTAAGTTTACATTTTCATCTAATATCGGATTTAATATTCCTTGTATTAAAGCTGTAGTTAAAGGATTTAAATCATAATTACTTATTTCCCCTTGATAAACAACTTCAATCTCTTCAATTCGATCTTCAGCTAACCCTGCATAAAAACTTCCTAGTTTCTCAGCTAACGATATATATGGTTTAATATTATCCATATCATCAGGTTTTAATGTAGGTATATTTAAAGGTGTCCTTGGGAAACCATTTTCAAAGACCATTAGCATCTGTTTAGCAGCATCAATAGATACATTATCCATAGCTTCTACAGTTGTACCACCTAAGTGTGGAGCAACTATTACTTTATCTTTAAATTCTAATAATATATAATCTTCATCCAATGGTTCTTCCTCATGAACATCTATTCCAGCACCAGCTACTTTACCTTCTTTAAGTGCTTTATACAAAGCTTTATGATCGATATTCTTTCCTCTTGCTACATTAAGTACTCTAACACCGTCCTTCATTTTAGAAAACTCCTCATCACTTAGAAGGTGATGTGTCTCTTCAGTATGTGGAGTATGCAAGGTAATGTAATCAGATCTTTCTAATAACTCATCCAATTCTACTAATTCTACCCCTAGCTTTTTACCCTTTGATGATGGAATGTAAGGGTCTGTAGCAATAACATTCATATTAAAACCTTTAGCCCTTTTGGCTACCAACCCACCAATTCTACCTAAACCAATAATTCCTAAAGTTTTTTTATTCAACTCTGCCCCCATATACTTCTTTCTATCCCAGATACCTTCACGAATAGCCTGGTGGGCTTGTGCTACATTGCGAGATATACCTAGCATCAATGCCATTGTCTGTTCAGCTGCAGAGACACTATTTTGTCCTGGAGTATTTAATACTATAATCCCTTTTTTAGAAGCTGCTTCTACGTCAATATTATCATACCCAGATCCCGCTCTAGCAATTACCTTTAAATTCGTAGCATGACTTAAGACTTCTTCATTTAACGGTGTCATACTCCTTAAAATTATCCCATCATAGTTACCTATCTCTTCTAATAATTCTTCATAAGATAAACTTGTATTATAAGTAACATCTATACCTTTTCCTTCTAAGATATCAATACCTGCTTGAGAAATTGTATCACTAACTAGTACCTTCATTATCTTCTCTCCTCCTCATAGAATACTTTTTGGGCTGCTTTTAATCCTGAACCTAACTCTAAATCAAATCCTAAATCTTTTAATGTTAATTCAATAGCTGATATAGTAGATAGTATATCAGACCTACTTACATTACCTAAATGACCTATTCTAAACACCTTACCTTGTAATTCTCCTTTACTACCTGTAATATAAACATTATATCGTTCTTTTAACCTTTTATTTAGCTTTTGATAAGATACCTCTTCTGGTAGCCTAACTGCAGTAACTGTTTTAGAAGCAATTTCGTCTTTTACTAATAACTCTAATCCTATTGCTTCCATACTCCTTCTAATTGCTTTAGCAACAATTTTGTGCCGTTTGAATACATTCTCCAAACCTTCTTCTTTAATCTCCTTTAACACTTCTCTAAGGGAGTACATAACAGAAATAGCTGGAGTTGATGGTGTCTGAGATTTGTTATCGTAACGATCTTTGGCCCTTTTGAAATCCCAATAAAACTTCGGTAGATCTGAGCTTTCACCAGCCTTTAAAGCTTTAGGACTTACACTTACTAAAGCCAATCCTGGTGGAGTCATCAAAGCCTTTTGTGATGAAGTAACTACAACATCTGCTCCCCATTGGTCAGTCTTTAACTCAATTCCACCTAAAGAACTGACAGCATCAATTAAAAGTAGTGTGTTGTATTCTTTGGCTAATTCTCCAATAGGTTTAGGGTTATTTACTACCCCAGTTGATGTTTCATTATGTGTCATTAAGATAGCCTTAATTTCATCATCTTCTTCTAATTTTTCTTTAACTTTATCTACATCTACTGCTTCTCCCCAAGGAAAGTCAAGCCTTTCTACTTGAAGTCCATAATTTTGAGCAATACTTGCATACCTTGCCCCAAAAGCACCCGTACAAAGTGATAATACCTTATCGCCCCTTGAAAGGGTATTTGATAATGAAGCTTCTAAACCTCCAGTACCAGAACAAGTTAATACTAAAAGATCATTTTCAGTTTGAAATACATACTTTAAGCCTTCAACTACCTCTTCCATTAATAGATCAAATTCCTTTTCTCTATGACCAATCATAGGATTAGCGCCAGCTATCCTAGCCTTTTGCGGAAGCGGTGTTGGCCCAGGTAACATTAAAGTTCTCTTCTCTTTCATCTTTTTTTACTCCCTTCTCAATACTCTTAAGATTTTTATAAAGAATAAACTCTCGTCCCTAACAATCTAATATTAGATTGTTAGGGACGAGAGTTTATTTACCCGTGTTGCCACCCTAATTGGTTACTTTTGCATAACCCGCTTTCATGACCTATAACGGAGTCATAACCGATTTAGCTTCTATTCACTAACCATTCCTAGGTGGATTCTCCTTTCTTTTTATATCAGCTCACACCAACCGCTGATTCTCTCTAATAAAAAGATAAGGATACTATTCCTATTCATAATGTTTGACTTTATTTAATTAATTTAAAATCATTATACAATACTACTTTCAAATTTGCAAGAGCTTTAATTTAAAAATAGACTATATTTTCCCCATTATAAACTATTTTATTAAATAAATTTTCCATTATACTACCTTGAACCCCCATAATTATTCTATCTAATAAACTCTCTCTACCATAATATGTTAAATATATATACATTATCTTCAACATTCGCTAAATCTTGCAGTTATTCTAAAGTATCATATGAATTCCCTGTTTTGTCTATTAACCCCAACTCCTAAGCTTTAGAACCTGTATAGATCCTTCCATCAGCAATTTCTCTTAAGTCATCTTTAGGTATTTCTCTATTTTTAGCAACAATTTCAATAAATCCATCATAAATTTCATCTATAATTTCTTTAAAAATCTCTTTTTCATCATCTCTCTAGCTGGACTTCCTATATCTTTGTAAAGATCACTCTTAATTGTAATATTATCGATTCCTAGTTTTTCATATAACTCTTTTAATTCTATAAAATCTATAACACCTATGATACCAGTAATAGTTGCAGGGCTTGCATAGATTTTATCAGCTACTGCAGATATATAATAGCCACCTGAAGCTGCTATATCCCCCATAGAAGCGACAATAGGCTTACCACTTTCTTTAAATCTTAATAATTAACGATATATTTCATCAGAAGCAGCAGAACTTCCACCAGGATTATTTACTCTTAATAAAAGCCCTCTTATGTTATCATCATCTTTACTTTGATTAATACTTCTCATTATCCTCTCTGATTTACCAGCAGATCCAAGAATAGGACCATCAATCTCTATAACTGCAATCTATTCTACTTCTCTTGCTCCCCTAATTAAATTATTAGTTAAAAAGTAAAACATACAAAATACTATAATAAGAATAACAATAAATACTAACAATAAAATTGAAAATAACAGCCCCTTAATAGCATTATCAATATTAATCTCTTTCTCCCCTTTCTATAGAAAAATTCTTCTTTATATAACGAAAAAACCTTATTGTATATATTAATATATACAATAAGGTTTTTTTTATTCTGGCAATGACCTACGCTCCCACAAGGTTGCCCCTGCAGTACTATCGGCGCTGGAGGACTTAACTGCTGTGTTCGAAATGGGAACAGGTGTTGCCCCTCCGCAATTATCACCAGAATTATATTTATTTTGTTAGTACAAAAGTATTTGCAACATCTAATATAATATATCTTTTATTATTAAATGTCAATACTATTTTTATACTTTCAAAACTGCACAAATAGATTACCTTTTTTATCTAGATTAAGCCCTCGATCTATTAGTACCAGTCAGCTAAAAGTATTACTACTCTTACACCTCTGGCCTATCTACCTGATAGTCTATCAGGGATCTTACTAGATTAATTCTATGGGATATCTCATCTTAAGGTTAGTTTCACGCTTAGATGCTTTCAGCGTTTATCTGATCCATACTTAGCTACCCAGCTATGCTTTTGGTAAACAACTGGTACACCAGAGGTATGTCCATCCCGGTCCTCTCGTACTAGGGACAGATCCCTTCAAATATCCTACGCCCACGACGGATAGGGACCGAACTGTCTCACGACGTTCTGAACCCAGCTCGCGTACCACTTTAATGGGCGAACAGCCCAACCCTTGGAACCTGCTTCAGCTCCAGGATGTGACGAGCCGACATCGAGGTGCCAAACCTCCCCGTCGATGTGAACTCTTGGGGGAGATAAGCCTGTTATCCCCGGGGTAACTTTTATCCGTTGAGCGACGGCAATTCCATTCTCTACCGTCGGATCACTAAGCCCTACTTTCGTACCTGCTCGACCTGTATGTCTTGCAGTCAAGCTCCCTTCTGCCTTTACACTCTTCGTGCGATTTCCGTCCGCACTGAGGGAACCTTTGGGCGACTCCGTTACAATTTAGGAGTCGACCGCCCCAGTCAAACTGCCCATCTGAAACTGTCCCAGCACTGGATCACAGCACATGGTTAGAATTTCAGCACAATAAGAGTGGTATCCCACTTGTGACTCCACCGACACTAGCGTGCCGATCTCAATGCCTCCCACTTATTCTGTACATATGGTACCAAAATTCAATATCAGACTACAGTAAAGCTCCACGGGGTCTTTCCGTCCTGTCGCGGGTAACCTGCATCTTCACAGGTAATACAATTTCACCGAGTCCTTCGTTGAGACAGTGCCCAAGTCGTTGCGCCATTCGTGCAGGTCGGAACTTACCCGACAAGGAATTTCGCTACCTTAGGACCGTTATAGTTACGGCCGCCGTTTACTGGGGCTTAAGTTCAGTGCTTCAGTATACACCTAACACTTCCCCTTGACCTTCCAGCACCGGGCAGGCGTCAGCCCCTATACATCGACTTGCGTCTTAGCAGAGACCTGTGTTTTTGGTAAACAGTCGCTTGGGCCTAGTCATTGCAACCTCTTCGAGCATACACTCTAATGAGGCACCCCTTCTCCCGAAGTTACGGGGCTATTTTGCCGAGTTCCTTAACGAAGGTTCTCTCGCGCGCCTTAGAATTCTCTTCCTGTCTATCTGTGTCAATTTACGGTACGGGTACCACTTACCTTGCTAGAGGATTTTCTTGGCAGTGTAGAATCAACCACTTCACTTCCGTAGAAGTTCCAGATCACACTTTAGAGTTTACAATCCTCCGGATTTACCTAAAGGATCCTCCTACGTGCTTCAACCTGTAATAACCGTTAACAGGCTGGCTTATCTTACTGCGTCCCCCCATCACTTATAACGGTAAGGAGGTAGCATCGGAATTTTAACCGATTGTCCATCGCCTACGCCTTTTGGCCTCGGCTTAGGTCCCGGCTGACCCTGAGCGGACGAGCCTTCCTCAGGAAACCTTAGACTTTTGGCGGATAGGATTCTCACCTATCTTATCGTTACTCATACCGGCATTATCACTTCTATAAAGTCCACAACTCCTTACGGTACTGCTTCAATCCTTATAGAATGCTCCCCTACCATTGTCAAAAAACAATCCGTAGTTTCGGTGATGAGCTTAAGCCCCGGACATT
>NZ_KI912095.1:7150-35978 GCF_000517025.1 Halonatronum saccharophilum DSM 13868 | reverse complement strand
ATCTTTTTATGGTAAGATCTGATAGTCCTACAACCCTATAACAGCAACGCCCATAAGCTTGACACTGTTATAGTTTGGACTCTTCCCGTTTCGCTCGCCGCTACTTAGGGAATCGCTTTTGCTTTCCTTTCCTCGAGTTACTAAGATGTTTCAGTTCACTCGGTTCCCCTCTTAAAGCTATGAATTCACTTTAAGATGATAGGTTATTGACCTACCAGGTACTCCCATTCGGAAATCCTT
The DNA here is from genome assembly GCF_000517025.1 of Halonatronum saccharophilum DSM 13868. GTDB lineage: Bacteria > Bacillota > Halanaerobiia > Halobacteroidales > Halobacteroidaceae > Halonatronum > Halonatronum saccharophilum. Next base: position 35,738 of record NZ_KI912095.1, on the reverse strand, counting down.
GAGTTATAGCTTGTGTGCAGCTAGTCAAGGCTTATCGCAGCTTACCACGTCCTTTATCGGCTTCTAGCACCAAGGCATCCACCATGCGCCCTTAATATCTTAATCTAGACGCGTTAAAATTGTAATCTATTATTTGTGCAGTTTTCAAAGTACAAAGTTTGAGAGATTTAGTCTCTCAAAACTGAACAATGTAAATTCAACCAGCCAACGACTAGAGTTGAAATAACTCCTTAGAAAGGAGGTGATCCAGCCGCACCTTCCGGTACGGCTACCTTGTTACGACTTCACCCCCCTTATCAGGCACACCTTCGGCATCTCCTTCTTACGTTAGGCCGATGACTTCTGGTGCCCCCGACTCGGGTGGTGTGACGGGCGGTGTGTACAAGGCCCGGGAACGTATTCACCGCGACATTCTGATCCGCGATTACTAGCGATTCCAGCTTCATGCAGGCGAGTTGCAGCCTGCAATCCGAACTGAGATCTACTTTAGAGATTAGCATCATCTCGCGATGTAGCCACCCTCTGTATAGACCATTGTAGCACGTGTGTAGCCCAAAACATAAGGGGCATGATGACTTGACGTCATCCCCACCTTCCTCCGCGTTTTTCCGCGGCAGTCTCCCTAGAGTCCCCGACATTACTCGCTGGCAACTAAGGATAGGGGTTGCGCTCGTTACGGGACTTAACCCAACATCTCACGACACGAGCTGACGACAGCCATGCACCACCTGTCTCCTCTATTCTCAAAGAGAAAACCTTCGATTAAGAAGTAGTTAGAGGGATGTCAAGTTTTGGTAAGGTTCTTCGCGTTGCTTCGAATTAAACCACATGCTCCACCGCTTGTGCGGGCCCCCGTCAATTCCTTTGAGTTTCAACCTTGCGGTCGTAATCCCCAGGTGGGATACTTAATGCGTTAACTGCGGCACCGAAGGAGTCGAACCTCCAACACCTAGTATCCATCGTTTACGGCTAGGACTACCGGGGTATCTAATCCCGTTTGCTACCCTAGCTTTCGTACCTCAGCGTCAGGTATAAGTTAGAAAGCTGCTTTCGCCATCGGTATTCTTCCTAATATCTACGTATTTCACCACTACACTAGGAATTCCGCTTTCTTCTCTTAACCTCAAGTTTGGCAGTATCAAAGGCAGTTCACCAGTTGAGCTGGTGGATTTCACCTCTGACTTACCAAACCGCCTGCGTACCCTTTACACCCAATGATTCCGGACAACGCTCGCCCTCTACGTATTACCGCGGCTGCTGGCACGTAGTTAGCCAGGGCTTCCTCCAAAGGTACCGTCAGCTTCAAGTGATATTAGCACTTAAAGTGTTCTTCCCTAAGGACAGAACTTTACGACCCGAAGGCCTTCATCATTCACGCGGCGTTGCTCCGTCAGACTTTCGTCCATTGCGGAAGATTCCCCACTGCAGCCTCCCGTAGGAGTCTGGGCCGTGTCTCAGTCCCAGTGTGGCCGATCACCCTCTCAGGTCGGCTACCCATTGTTGCCTTGGTGAGCTTTTATCTCACCAACTAGCTAATGGGACGCAGGCTCATCTTTAAGCGACAGCAAAAGCCGCCTTTGCTCCAAAAGGAGTTTATCCGGTATTAGCTTCCCTTTCGAGAAGTTATCCCAAACTTAAAGGTAGATAACCCACGCGTTACTCACCCGTCCGCCGCTTTACTCACTACCGAAGTAGCTTTCTCGCTCGACTTGCATGTGTTAAGCACGCCGCCAGCGTTCGTCCTGAGCCAGGATCAAACTCTCCATTAAAATATTTATTTAAATGCATAAGCATTTAATTACGAGTTTGAAATAGCTCTTTACAAACAAAACTTGGCTTGGTTGAAAATTTACATTGTTCAGTTTTCAAAGACCAAATTGATTATTTTCTTTGCGCTCTTTAACAAGCGACAATAAGTATTATATCCAATCACTAAGTCATTGTCAAGAAGTTTTTGAAAACTTCAAAAAGAAAAAATTACGCTTCTAAATATCTTTCATCCGACAAATCCCTTTTTAGCGAAGGACAAGAATTAGTATAACAAATGTCTCAAAGAAGGTCAAGAGTTTTTTTAATAATTTAGAAATCAAATAAAAACTGCAAGAACCTCATATGCAACGTTTTATATAATAACACCATTAATCTACATTGTCAATCATTTTTTATTACTTTTTCATTACTTTTTTGATACTTTATTTAATTAGATGCTTTAATATATAACCCAACTAATGAATACTTACTATATCTACTTTTAATTAAATTGAAACCCCTAGATAAGACTAATTCATTTAATTCATTTTGATTAAAAGCCTTATTACAGCTCTTTGGGGTAATCCCTCGTCGTCTTCTCACTTCTATTAATAGACAACCTCCTGTTTTTAATTTAAAATATGAGTTATCTATATACCTGATTCTAATTTCAACCCCTTCTATTATATTTAGAACAAAATTGGATATTACTAAGTCAACCTTCAAATCATAGGAGGAAATTTTATTATAATCAATTAGCCCTTTTAACTTTATATTCGAATAATATCTCTTTGACCTTTCTAATTGCTCCATCTTATCTACTGCATAAACTTCAAAGCCTCTCTCACTTAAATAAATAGAGTTTTTTAGTTTTCCTGCGCCATAATCAATTATACTATTAATCTCGTTCTCTTCAAAGAAATCGATTGATTCTACAACAGATTTACAGGGTTTATATAATTTGATCACTCCTTTTCAATTATATCTTTCCCAGATATAATTGAAAAAACCCGATTTAGTACTAAATCGGGTTTTTATAAAATAAGATTAGTCTATTCTATTATACCTCCACCTACAACTGTATCTTCATTATAAAACACTACAGATTGACCTGGTGTAATTGCTCTTTGACTCTCTTCAAATAATACTTTAACTCTCCCACCATCCATAGGTTTGATAGTAGCTGGAGCAGCAGATGTATTATACCTTATCTTCGCTGTTACTTTCATAGGCTCATTTAAATCTACAATGGCTACCCAGTTAATATCTCTAGCTATCAACTCTTTAGCAAAGACATCTTCATTTTCACCAACTATTACAGCATTTTTCTCCTTATCAAGCTTAACTACATACCATCTCTTATGAGTTTCAAGACCCAACCCTTTTCTTTGACCAATAGTATAGAAAGGGAGACCTTTATGACGCCCAAGTATATTACCTTCTACGTCTAAAATTGGCCCCTCCTTCAAAATCTGAGGATAGTTCTCCTTTAAGAAACGGTTATAATCATCATCTGGAATAAAACAGATCTCTTGACTATCTGGCTTGTTATAGACCCTTAACCCAAATTCTTGGGCCAACTTCCTAGTCTCCTCTTTATGATATCCAGCCAAAGGTAATAGAGTATGCTTAAGCTGATCTTGAGTCATATTATACAATGTATAACTCTGATCCTTCTTAAGATCTTCTCCCCTTCTAATTATATAGCGTCCTTCTTTATTCTCATCTATCTTAGCATAATGACCAGTTGCCATATAATAGGCTCCTAACTCCTTAGCTTTTCTCAGAAAAGCCTCAAACTTTATCTCCTTATTACAGACTATACAAGGGTTAGGAGTTCTGCCCTGGGCATACTCATCCTTAAAATTCTTAATAACCTTCTCCTCAAATATATCTTGAAAGTTAATCACATAAAAAGGGATATCTAAATTATTAGCAACCCTTCTAGCATCCTCTACCGCCGACAATGAACAGCACCCTCCTTCATTATCCTTAGGTATCTCTGAAGAGGGCCAAATCTGCATAGTAATACCAATAACCTCATACCCCTCTTCCTTCAACAAAGCAGCAGTAAGTGAGCTATCTACCCCACCACTCATTGCAACAACTACACGATTCTTATCCAACATAAATTTCACCCTTTACCTTTTTTATAATGTAGAATTGATAATGTCCAATGTACAATTAAGATCTAAGAACTTATTAATTGTACATTGGACATTATTCATTATTAATTATTTTTATATGCTACATCCATGATCGAAGTCATTATGCTCATGGTGATGATGATCTTCACACTCATTCTTAGTTTCAAGTCCAAGATAATTATCAATAGCTTTCTTTAAAGCGTCTGCAGCTAGATTAGAACAGTGCATCTTAGCTGGTGGTAATCCACCTAAAGCTTCAGCCACAGCTTTATTAGTCAACTCTTGAGCTTCTTTTACACTCTTGCCCTTAACAAGCTCAGTTGCAATACTGCTTGTTGCAATAGCTGCTCCACAACCAAAGGTCTTAAACTTAATATCAGTTATCTTATCGTCAGCAACCTTAATATACATCTTCATAATGTCTCCACACTTAGCATTACCTACAGTACCAACACCATCGGCACCCTCAAGCTCTCCAACATTTCTTGGATTTTCAAAATGATCCATAACCTTATCTGTATACATCTGTAACACCCCTTTTATTTAGCTGTCAGCTATCAGCAAAAAATCTTTATTACAAAGATTTTTTATCTTTTAAAAACTCTCAGATCAGCCTTCAGCCAATTTTTTATTCTTTGCTCTTAAGAACTTAACTTTCAATTTTCAATTATCAACTATCAATTGTTCTTCGCTACCCGTTATATATAGGTGACATTGACCTTAAATCAGCTACAACCTTAGGTAAAACTTCAAGAACTCGATCAACCTCTGCTTTAGTATTATATTTCCCTAATGTTAGTCTTAAGGAACCATGAGCTACCTCATGAGTTAACCCCATAGACAAAAGTACATGAGAAGGATCTAAAGATCCAGAGGTACAAGCCGAACCACTTGAAGCTGCTATCCCTGCCAGATCCAACTTCATTAAAATAGATTCACCTTCAATATATTTAATACTCACATTTACATTTCCAGGTAACCTTTTCTCTCTATGACCATTTAACTTAATATGGTCAATCCTCTCCTCAATACCACTTATCAATTTATCTCTTAAAGAAACTAACTTCTCTTGTTTCTGTTCTAGACCTTCCATAGCAATCTCGGCTGCTTTACCCAAACCTACTATTGCCGGAACATTTTCAGTAGTGGCCCTTCGGTTTCTTTCTTGAGCACCACCATGCATAAATTTATTGATCCTAGTTCCTTTTCTAATATATAAAGCACCTACACCCTTTGGCCCATTAAACTTATGACCTGATAGAGATAACAAGTCTACATTTAATTCATTTACATCTACAGGAATAGTCCCTACTGCCTGTACAGCATCTGTATGAAAAGTTACTCCCGCTTCTTTAGCAATTTCACCTATTTGAGCAATAGGTTGAATTGTTCCAACCTCATTATTTGCCATCATAATAGTAATCAAAATCGTATCTTCTCTAATCGCATCCTTTACATCTTCAGGATTAACAAGCCCATCCTCATCCACAGGAAGGTAAGTAACTTCAAAGCCTCTTCTCTTCTCTAGGTATTTACATGTATGTAAGACTGCATGGTGCTCTACAGCTGAAGTAATTATATGCTTTCCTTTAGCTTCTAAAGCAGAGGCGACACCTTTAATTGCATAGTTATCTGCCTCTGTTCCTCCACTAGTAAAGATAAGCTCTTTTGTATAGTCTGCACCTATCAACTCAACAACTTTATCCCTAGCTTCAGTTATAGCATTCCTTCCTTCTCTCCCAAAAGAATGAAAGCTTGATGGATTCCCATAAACTTCGCTAAAGTAAGGCTGCATAGCCTCAATAACTTTAGGATCTACTGGAGTTGTAGCCCCATTATCCATATATACTTTAGTCATTATAACTCCTCCTTCACTCTAATTTATTCTATTAATCTTAAGATAATATTCATTTACTAAATGTGATACATATATCCATGCTGATCTCCTTTTTGCTTTGCATTAATAGCTTCTTGTCTTAAATCTTCTAAAGTTATAGAGTCTAAAACTTCATCAATACTATCTTTCATCTTCTTCCAAATCATCTTAACTACACAATCAGCACTATTCTCACATTCTTCTTTTACCTCATCAGCAATACAGTCAGTAGGCGCTATTGGCCCTTCTAAAATTCTTATTATATCACCAATTGTTATCTCTTCTGCTTCTTTTGCTAAAAGATAACCACCATGAGCACCACGAACACTATTAACCATCCCTTCTTTTCTAAGATGAGCAATCAATTGTTCTAGATAATGCTCAGAGATTTTCTGCCTTTCAGCAATACTCCTTAGTGGAATTGGCCCATTTCCTTGGTTTAAAGCTAGATCAAACATAGCTCTAACACCGTATCTCCCCTTAGTTGAAAGCTTCATAATTTAACCTCCTTTTAATCCCGACCTCTGTTCTTGGTATTCGATAAATTTATCATACCATACTGTTAAAGATATGTCAATTAGCTTTTTATACTTTTTCTATAAATACTTATTTTGATATTGCAATTATAGATATTATTTATGAATATATGTATTTATAATTATTAACCTTAGCAAATATAATTATGTAAAACGTCTTAAAGACCTAAGCTAAAATCAAAAATCACCTTACCTACCTTCTATCCCTTCCCCCTATCCCTTGACCTTGATTTTAATTGTAAAATGTCAACTGTAAATTGTACATTACTCTTAACTGTCCCTTACCTAAAGTAGTCCTCACCCAACTCAAAGCTAGCTCCTCCTCTAGTCACATCAACAACCCTCTTCTTAAAAGCTTCTAGATAAGTAGGCTTAATTATTGCAGTTATTACTACCCCTTCATTCTTATACTCTATATTAACAATCTCACCTCTATTACCTTCTAAATCATTGATAACTCCTCCCATATTATCATAAGAGACTAAAATTGAGAGCTTAGTATAGCGAACCTTCTCTATTATACCTGCTACTCTAATTACTTCTCTAACCTCTCCTCCATAAGCCCTTATCAATCCACCAACTCCATGCTTAGTTCCACCATAGTACCTGGTAACTACTACTGCTAAATTGGTCACTCCTTCACCCTCAATAGCTTGCAAAGAAGGAGGTCCAGAAGAACCAGCAGGCTCTCCATCATCACTGCAGCCTTTATCTGCTCTATCACCTAAGCCTACCTTAAAAGCATAAACATTATGGGTTGCATCAGAAAATTCATCAGAGATATCCCTGATGAATTCTTGAGCATCTTGAACTGACCTTACTTTTTTAATTGAAGTTATAAACTTACAATCCTTTATCTTATTCTCTATTCTTAAATCCTTAGCTATAGTCTTATATTTATCTAGCATCATATCCCTTCTCTCTATAAGTTGCGTAGTATAGTAATAAAGCGGAGCTTTATTACTGGTGATGAGTAATCAGTAATGAGTAATGGGTAAAACCTTAAGAAAACAGAAACCCCTTTGTCACCTAAGACTTATAAGAGGTTTTGAGATTTTGACTTTACTCATTACTCTTCACTCATTACCCATTACTAGCGGCACGAAAGTGCCACTTTACTATTAAGTTAAACTCTCCAAATACTCCCTAATCCTCTTCTCATAACCATTCTCTGTAGGATTATAAAAGTTCTCCCTAAGAAGTTCTTTGGGAAGGTAGGTCTGTTTTATGTAATTGTTTGGATAGTTATGGGGGTACTTATAACCTGCTCCATAGCCAAGATCTTTGGCCCCTTTGTAATGAGTATCACGTAAATGAGGTGGAACTCCAGAATCACCTTTCTCTTTTACAACACCTATAGCCTTATCTATCCCCTTTACCACAGCACTACTCTTGGGAGCACTTGCAATATATATAGCTGCCTGGGCCAACGGTATTCTAGCCTCTGGCATACCTAGATAATCAAGAGCTTGAGCTGCTCCCACTGCTACTAAAAGAGCATGGGGGTTAGCGTTTCCTACATCCTCAGAGGCATGAACTATCATCCTCCTAACAATAAAACGAGGATCTTCTCCTGCTTCAATCATCTTTGCCATCCAATAAAGTGCTGCATCGGGATCACTTCCTCTTAAACTCTTAATGAAAGCAGAGATAACATCATAATGGTTATCGCCAGACTTATCATAGTGGATAGCTTTCTCTTGAATAGATTCTTCAGCTACTCCTAAGGTTATTCTCCTTACCCCTTTCTTTTCTGGGGTAGTCAAAACAGCCAGTTCCAAAGCATTTAACGCCCTTCTAGCATCGCCATTTGATACCCTAGCTAGATGATTTAAAGCCTCTGAACTGACTTCCACACTATACTCTCCTAGACCTCTTTCTTTATCCTCCAAAGCTCTTTTTAATATAGAACTTACCTCTTTGACTCCTAAGAGCTTTAATTTAAATATCCTAGATCGAGATATCAATGGAGAGTTAACCTCAAAGTAAGGATTCTCTGTTGTAGCACCAATCAAGGTTACTATACCATCCTCTACCGAGGGTAATAAAGCATCCTGCTGACTCTTATTAAATCTATGTACCTCATCAATAAAGAGAACCGTCCTTTTAGAGTACATACCTCTACGTTCTTTGGCCCTTTTAATCACCTTTCTAATATCCTTTACTCCAGAAGTGACAGCATTCAAACTCTCAAATTCAGCCTCAGTAGTATTAGCAATAATCTGGGCCAACGTTGTCTTTCCAGTACCTGGAGGTCCATAAAAGATAGCAGATTGCAATCTATCTATCTCAATAGCCCTTCTTAAAAGTCTACCTTCACCTACTATCTCCTCTTGACCGATAAATTCATCTAAACTTTTTGGCCTCATCCTGACTGCTAAAGGCTTATTACTACTACTATTCTCAATATTTTGGCTAAACAGATCCATACCTAAAACCTCCATTAGAAATTATCTAACACTTAACAGGAATGTAGTTGTACTTTCGTACAACTAGTAATGGGTAATGAGTGATGAGTAAGATTAAAATATCAAGAATTATTATAAACTCTAGGGAACAACAAGATTTCTTTTTTAAGACTTTACCCATTACCTATTACTGATTACTCATCACTAATACTAAAGCTCCCTCTGACCCTCCACAATTATCTTTTCTAGTGCATAAGCAACCCCATCTTCTTCGTTACTCTTAGTAACAAGATCGGCTGCATTCTTTACACCTTGAGGTGAATTATCCATAGCTATCGATAAACCAGCCACTTCAAACATAGCAACATCATTAAAGTTATTACCTATTGCTATTATCTCTTTGGCTTCTATTCCCATACGTTCTATCATATACTCTAAAGCTTTCCCTTTTGAAACCTCTAAATTCATTACTTCCAATATATACTCTTCAGATGATGTAATATATAATGAACCCTGATATCTATTAAATAACTCTTTAAAAGACTTGGATATCTCCTCTACTTCTCCTGAAAAAATAATTTTAATCGGACTTTTTTGAAGGTTAACATCTTTAACTAAATGCGCCTCTAACCCCTCTAAGTCTCTATGTATTTCTACTAATTCCTCACTTAAGGTAATTACCTTGCCTTCATAATAAAAACTTATCCCATAATCTTTGCTCAACCCATAATCCAATATTTCTTTAGCCATTTCAATCCCTATTCCAGTCTTTTTATAAACCTTTTCCGTCAAAGGACACTTTATAATTGAACCATTAGCAGTTACCAAAGGAAGGTATACCTCTAATTCCTTGGTATAAGGATATAAAGAATTATAAGGTCTCCCACTAGCCAAAACAAAGTTAATACCTTCATTTGCTAATTTAATAATTACTTCTTTATTCTTCTTAGAAACTTGATGTTTATCATTTAATAAAGTCCCATCCATATCTATTGCTACAAGTTTATAACTCATCTTGCACCTCCATTTAATCAATTTCACTATAATAATTCTCTTTAATTTATAAAAAACCTTTTTATAAACTTGCTTCTTTTCAATACCTTTACTATATACAGTTAACAACTTCTCTTTCAGTAACTATCTTATCTACCTTTACATCATAACCATCTACAACTACCTTACCTATAATCTGTAAATCAAAGCAGATAGCTACCCTCTTGACCTTCAAGTTATCACTTAATAAACGATCATAATATCCACCACCATAACCTAAACGATTTCCTTCTTTATCAAAAGCTAAACCAGGCATAACAACCAAATCTACTTCAGAAATATCAACCGATCTAAAAAACTCCTTCTTAGGCTCTAAAATACCATAACCACTCCTCCCCAATTCCAAATCATAATCTTTTAGTTCTGATAGTTCTAACTTTTTCTCTTCTAAATTAGTAATAGGTACGACTACCTTCTTACCTAGTTTTAAAGATTCTTTAATCATAGATTCAGTCCTAACCTCATTTTTAAATGAAACGAAAAAGAGGAGCTTATCAGCGGTCTTAAACTCTTCTAGTTCAAATAATTTCTCCTCTATACTCAAACTCTTAGCCATTATATCTTCTATCGATAACTCCCCCCTTACCTTTAACATTTTTTTGCGCAACTTACTTTTAGCTTTTCTAATTTTAACTCACCCCTTCATACTATATTATAAAACAGATCATGCCAAGGCCAATTTTAACTATCATCAATTAGTTGAAATCTTCAAAATCATAACTTCTACTTATAATTCATACTATAAATTTATTTAATAACAAAAAACCAGCCCTAGGCTGGTTTTATTATGTAATAGATGTTCCGCAGTGCCGCACTAGATTTATTATTTTGCTCTCTTTTAAATTAAGTGGGTGCCCTCTCATCTGAATTACATGTCCACTCTAAGGAGGCTTATGCGCCGCAAATGAAGTCCAGGCTCCCTTTCAATATAGTGTTGGGCAAAATATTAATCCGATCACGTACACCGCAGAACAATCTTATTAAATTGCTTTCTTCCTTAACTCTATTAAAATAATATCATAACTTTGATATTATCTCAAGGGAAAATAATTTACAAATAATGGTTTTGTTCTTTCTATAATAACTTACTCTTCTTCTATTTCAATATCAACCTCTAAACTCAATTCTTCTAACTGCTTTTGATCTACAAAAGACGGTGCTTCTGTTAAAAGACAGGTTGCACGTTGAGTTTTAGGGAAGGCTATTACATCTCTGATACTCTCTAGCCCACCAAGTAACATTACCAATCTATCTAACCCAAAGGCAATACCACCATGAGGCGGAGCACCATATTTAAATGCTTCTAATAAGAAACCAAACTTCTCTTCAATCTCATCTTCTTTCATATTTAAAAGATTGAATATCTTCTCTTGAAGTTCACTATCATTAATTCTTATACTTCCTCCACCAATCTCAATTCCATTCAAGACTAAATCATAAGCTTGAGAAAGCACCTTATCTGCATCCCCTTCTAAAAGATCCATATCTTCATCTTTTGGCATTGTGAAAGGATGGTGTAAAGATACATATCTCTTTTCATCCTCATCCCATTCAAATAATGGGAAATCAGTCACCCAAACAAACTCAAATTTGCCCTCATCAATCAACTCTAACCCCTTAGCTAATTTAAGCCTTAAATTGCCCAAGGAAGCTGCAACTACCTTAGGAGAATCAGCAACAAATAGTAATAGATCTCCTGCTTCACCACCCATAGTAGAGACAATATTATCTAACTCTTCTTCAGATAAGAATTTAGCAATCTGAGACTTAATACCATCTTCTTCAACCTTAATCCAAGCTAAACCCTTGGCCCCGTAGATCCCTACATAATCAGTTAAGTCATCAATATTTTTTCTAGAGAAATCTGCACATCCTTTAGCATTAATCCCTTTAACTTGTCCACCTTTAGCAACAGTACCACTAAAGACTTTAAACTGACTATCTTTAACAACCTCTGATATATCTATAAGTTCCATCTCAAATCTCATATCTGGTCTATCACTACCAAAGCGATCCATCGCCTCTTTATAAGTAATATGAGGGAAATCTTCTGGCTTATCATATCCAACAGATACGAATATTTCTTGGATCATCCCCTCAACTAAACTTAAAATTTCATCCATATTCATAAAAGAAACCTCTAAATCTATCTGAGTAAACTCAGGTTGGCGATCTGCTCTTAAATCTTCATCTCTAAAGCAACGAGTAATCTGATAGTACCTTTCCATACCAGAAACCATCAACAATTGTTTAAACAATTGAGGCGATTGAGGCAAAGCAAAGAACTTACCTCCATTAACCCTACTTGGAACCAAATAGTCCCGAGCCCCTTCTGGTGTACTCTTAGTCAAAATAGGTGTTTCTATCTCTAAGAAGTCATTACTATCTAAGTAATCTCTAACAGCCTTCTTTACTTTATGTCTTAATATGAGATTATCTTGCATCGGCTTTCTTCTTAAGTCCAAGTACCTATACTTAAGTCGCATCTCTTCTCCTGAATTTATCTCATCTTCAATAAAAATTGGAGGTGTATTAGCCTCGTCTAAAATATGTAGCTCAGTAGCATAAACCTCTATCTCACCCGTCTTTAAATCTTCATTTACCATCCCATCAGGTCTTGCTCTTACTTCTGCTTTTAATGCAATAACATACTCTTTTCTTAAATCATTTGCTACTTCAAACATAGGTTCTGATACCTCAGGGCTAAATACAACCTGAACTAAACCAAATCTATCTCTTAAATCTACAAATATAACTCCACCATGATCTCTTCTTCTTTGCACCCATCCCATTAGTGTTACTTCTTCTCCTACCTGCTCACTTCTTACATCACCACAGTAATGGGTTCTACTCAATCCCTTCATCCCACTCATCTTCCTTACCTCCTAATTTTCTATACGATCTGTCATCTCTTCTACCAATTTTTTTAGTTCAACTTCTACTTGATCTCCTATCTTCATATCTCTAATTGTAGCTACACCCTTTTGTAGTTCATCTTCTCCTAAGATTATGCTATAACTTGCATTATTACGATCAGCTGCCTTCATCTGTCCTTTAACACTTCGCCCAAGGTAATCCATCTCCACCTTAAGACCTGCTCTTCTTAGTTTATGTAAGTAAGAGAAAGCGCTCCTTTGAGCTTCTTCACCAATTGTAATAACAAATAAATCGATACTCTCATCTATTGGAAGTTCTATCCCTTGTTCTTCTAAGGTCAATAGTATCCTTTCCATCCCCATAGCAAAACCTATGCCCGGAACATCTCTTCTACCAATCTCTTGGGCCAACCCATCATAGCGTCCACCACCAAAGATAGTATCTTGTGCACCTAAGCCCTTATAAATTATTTCAAAAGCTGTTCTCGTATAATAATCTAAACCTCTAACCAACTTAGGATTCAATATATAATCTATATCTAATAAGTCCAAGAAAGTTTTAACTTCAGAAAAATGATCACCACATTCATCACATATCTCCTCATGTATCTTAGGAGCCTCTGCTAAAAAGTTTTTATCCTTATCAACTTTACAATCCAATATTCTCAAAGGACTTCTTTCATATCTACTCTGACAGTCAGAACATAATTCCTCTAAGTAAGGCTTAAAATACTCAATCAACTTTTCTTTATAAGATTCCCTACATTTTGGGCACCCCACACTATTTAAATGAACCTCTAAACCCTCCAAACCTAGTTCTCTTAAGATTTCTAGCCCCAATAAAATAACCTCAGCATCTATAGCTGGGCTATCTCCACCTAAAACTTCTACACCTAATTGGTGAAACTGTCTATAACGACCAGATTGAGGCCTTTCATACCTAAACATTTGACCTAAGTAAAAATACTTATTAGGCTGGGCTTTTCCATAGATCTTATTCTCTAGAAAAGATCTAACTACTGAAGCAGTACCTTCAGGTCGAAGAGTAATACTTCTCCCTCCTTTATCCTCAAAGGTATACATCTCCTTCTCTACAATATCTGTTCCTTCACCAATACCCCTTTGAAATAGTCCTGTTTCTTCAAAGATAGGTGTTCTAATCTCCTTATAATTATATCTCTTAAAAACATTCTTTGCTACATTCTCAAGATACTGCCATTTGGCAGTATCTTGAGGTAATATATCATTAGTCCCTCTAGGAGCTTTAACCTTCATCATATCCCTCCAGTTTCATAAAGAAGAGACTATTAATTAACAACCTCTTCATTTCCTCTATTTTGAATCTGTTCAATCTTTTCCATTTGTTCTTGAGCTTTATCTTCTAATCCCATTTGACTATAAATAGTAGCTAGTCTATATTGAGCCATTAAATCACCCTCAGCTAATTCAGAGAAAATTTCAAATTGTGCAATAGCTTTATCTACTTCTCCCTCACTATTATAAAGTTCTCCTAAAGCTAACCTTAACTCTGGATTATTCCCATCATTTTCTAAAGCATCTTCATAAAGATTAATTGCCTTATCAGCCTCTCCACCTCTTTGGTAGATTTGAGCTAAATTAGTATAAAACTCTATATGATCAGGATACTTTTCAACAGCTTCTTCCAAAGTGGAAATCGCTTCATCTAAATTATTATTTCTTTGGTGAATTTGAGCTAGATTATGATAAACATAGTAAGCTCTAGGATTAGTTCTAATTACTTCTTTATATTCAGATATAGCTTGGTCAAAGTCACCACTTAAACTTGCATTAAATGCACTGATCTCTTTATCTTCAATTACTATATCTGATTCATCTCTTACTCCGTCTAACCAATTAATAAATTTTTCTTGCTCTCTTTGGGCCAACATTTCTTTTCTTAACTCTTCCATATCTGCCTCATCAGCAGAGATATCTTTTCTATCAGTTACCTTGATGATATGGTACCCAAATTGAGTCTCTACTAATCCACTTACTTCTCCTGTTTCTAAAGCAAAGGCTTTTTCTTCAAAAGGACCTACCATTTGTCCTCTTCCAAAGAATCCTAAGTCACCACCATTTGCTGCAGAACCATCTTCAGAATACTCTTTAGCTAATTCTCCAAAGTCTTCTCCAGCCTCTAATTTAGTTAATACCTCTTCAGCTATAGCTTTAGCTTCTTCATCATCTTTATCGTGATTTCTAACTAAAATATGGCTTGCTCTTACCTCTGCACTATCTGCTAAAAGTTCTTCATCACTAATCTCAATATCGCCGATTACATTATTAATTACTCCCTCGATCTTAGTTTGAACAGCTAAGCTTTCTCTAATATCCTCTCTTACACCATCCAAAGTCTCACCATGACCACTTAGCATCTTTTCAAACTCTTCTTTTGAAGATGCATAGTACTCAATAACTTGGTTTAATTGTTCTTCTACAATCTCTTCAGAAACATCTTTAGATATTCCAAGTTTATCTGCTTCCTGTAAGATTAATCTTTGATCAATGATATTATCAAGGACACTATTCTTTAACTCTACAATTTGGTTAGCACCAATTTGTCCTTGGTGTTGGCTTAAATAAGAATTTAACTGTTGCTCATATTCATGATACAAGATCTCATCTCCATTTACACTAGCAACTGTATCAGTTGGTCTTTGCGCGTGAACCTGCTTTTGTCCTGAATTCCCTCCTGGAGTATTTAAATACATTACTACTCCCCCTAAAGCAAAAGAAAAAACAACAATATAAATTATTAATTTCATATTATTTCTAAACTTATCCATCAACATTTTATTTCCCCCTTCTAGATTTTTAAATTAAGGTCAACTAAATAATATTGTAACTTATCTTACTAAAGATGTCAATTCAGCAACCTTCTTATCAGTTCTCTCTTTAATCTCATCTATATATTGTTGAGGAAACTTAGGATTATGTAGTCTTTTTAATGACCAATCTTGTGGGTTTAGCAGTTTGCTTATAGCACCTCCTCCTAAACCGATTACCACTGTTCTCTCCTCCATCATTAAGATATTATATATGGATTCTTTACCAGGTTTGGAATAACCTATATTTTCCATATTGCCCAGAATCATTTTCTGCCTATACATATAATAGGGTCTCATCTTAAGACTTTTAGCAAAATTTTTAGTCTCCTCTACCATCTTAGTAATTTGGTCTGTTCTTAGGAGTTCTCTACTTCTTATATCTCTTCTAAGCTTAGAAGCTCTCTTGATGGCCATTGTATGCACAGTTAAACTATCTGGATCTAAGTCTTTGATAGCATCTAAAGTCCTCTTCACCTCCTTTAACCCTTCTTTAGGCAGACCAAGGATTAAATCCATATTAATATTATCAAAGCCTACCTCTCTAGCACAATTAAAGGCTTGAACAACTTGATCGACTGTATGATGTCGCCCAATTTTTTCTAATGTACTCAAGTTCATAGACTGAGGATTAATACTTATTCTTCCAACTCCCCATTTTTCTAATAATTCTAACTTCGATCTAGTAATAGTATCAGCTCTTCCAGCCTCTACAGTATACTCTCGCAAATTAGAACTGACAAAATACTTGTCTAAAGATTCCATCAAATTATCTAGTTCTTGGGTTTTTAAAACTGTAGGAGTGCCTCCACCTATATAAAGAGTATCAACTTCTAGCTCCAACTGACTTAGAGCCTCTCCAACCTCTTTAATCTCATACTCTAAAGCCTCTAAAAAACCTTCTAAATACCTTTTATGCTTAGCCAAGGGATAAGCTGCAAAGGAACAATAATGACACCTTGTCGGACAAAAAGGGATTCCAAGATAGATACTCACCTTATTTTTAGCTTCTTTCTTAGTAAGTAAGCGAGGACGCTCCAACTTTATAACATCTAAAAGAAGTTCTCTTTTTTCTTTACTTACTCCATAAACTTCCTTAAACTCCCTATCAATCTCCTTATAAGTAAAGCCTCTATCTAACATATTATGTGCTATTTTAGTAGGACGAACCCCTATTAAAATCCCCCATGGACTCATATCTATATCTAATAATTTTGTCAACAACCGGTATATAGTTAACTTTACTCTAGCTAATACCCTTTTTTCCAAATCACTATTGTTATACTTACTCTTCAAAATCTCCATATCTACAATAGTCTCATCAAAAAAAGGGTCTTTTTCTAAACAACTCTTTACTTCAATACCATACTCTAAGTTTATTAGAGTGGTTATTTTTATATCAAAATCTGATTCTGATATAAGAATCTCTACTTGAGGTAGCAATGTCTCAATAGTCTTCTTAACAGAGTTATAATATTTATAATCAACCTTCAAATTTATCTTCACTAGAAAGCTCTCCTTTAAATATATGAATTCTCTGCTTTAACTCTTTTTAATGTAGATTCTGACCCATGGCCTGGGTAGATAGTTAAATGATCCTCCATTAACAATATCTTATCTAAAGACTCTCTTAATTGACTATAAGAACCTTTAGGAAAATCAGTTCTACCAATGCCAGTTGCAAATAGGGTATCCCCGGTAAATAAATTATCTCCCATCCTCAAACAGACTCCTCCTGGAGTATGACCTGGAGTATGAATTACCTTTAAGCTTAATTTACCACATTCAAGAATATCCCCTTCTTTGAGTAACTTATCAGCTTCTGGACATTCTAATTGTTTCCCCATCTCACCTATAAAGAAAGATAGGTTTAACTCTGGGTTCTGCAAAAATTCTGCATCATCCTTATGAATCAATAGTTGAGCATCAAAAACCTTTAAGAGGGTTGGATTTGCTGCAATATGATCATTATGACCATGGGTATTTATTATATACTTTAGATTCAAATCTTTACTTTTAATAAACTCTACTATCCTCTTACCCTCAGCACCAGGATCAATAACCAAGGTCTCATTATTTTCATCCCAGATAATATAACAATTAACAGCTAACTCCCCCACAGATAACTTCTCTATAAACATACTCTCCTCCTTAGATTTCAAAAGACTTTTTTACTTAACGCCTTATATTAAGCTGGGTTGGCCCTGTCCACTCTAAGAACTCCATCTATATCTTCTAATTTCTTTATTATATCATTCATATGAGCTAAACTACTTATCTCTAAAGATACGTTTATATTAGCCAACCTATTCTTGGTAGTTCTTGCATTTATAGATGTGATATTGACCTTTGCTTCAGATACTACAGTGGTTAAGTCATTTAACAAGGATCTTTTGTTTAAAGCTTCTATCTTAAGCTCTACTTCATAAGAGGTTTGTTGATTTACATACCAATCTACCTCTACAATTCTTTCTTCTTCTGTCTCAACTAAGTTCTGAAGGTTTGGACAATCAGAACGATGTACTGACACCCCTCTACCTCTAGTTATATAACCACTTACTTCATCACCAGGTACAGGGTTACAACATTTTGAGATCTTTACAAGTAGACCATCTAAACCTTTAACCTTTATCCCTTTATTAGGTGCATTGCGTCTTACATTTCTCTTCTTTTTAAGCTTAGTCAGTTCATACTCTGGAGAATCTTTCTTCTTAGGTGGAATCAGCCTCTTTACTACTTGAGAGACTGAAAATTTATTATAACCAATACCGGCATAAAGGCTCTCTACATCAGAGACACCTAGCCTTTTAGCTATCTCTTCTAACTTCTTTTGCTTTTCACTCTCTTTTAGGTTAATACCATCTTTTTTAAGCCTTGATTCTAACATCTCTTTACCCTTGATGCTAGTCTCTTCTTTGCGTTGCTCCTTAAACCACCTTTTTATTTTACTTTTGGCACGAGAGGTCTTAACAAAGTTTAACCAGTCTCTACTTGGCCCACTATTACTAGTAGTTAGAATTTCAACGATATCTCCATTCTGTAATCTATATTCAATTGGGACCATCTTACTATTAACTTTAGCACCTACACAGGTATGACCTATATCGGTATGAATGTTATAAGCAAAATCCACAGGAGTCGCTTCACTAGGTAAAGAAATCACATCCCCTTTAGGAGTAAAGACAAAGACTTCATCTTCAAAGAGATCTATCTTTAATGTCTCCATAAACTCTTTAGCATCATTTAAATCCTTTTGCCATTCTAAAAGTTGTCTCAGCCAAGATATTTTTCTTTGAAAGTCTTCTTCTTTCTTATTTCCTTCTTTATACCTCCAATGAGCTGCAATACCATATTCAGCAGTCCGATGCATCTCCCAAGTTCGAATCTGTATCTCTAAAGGCTCCCCTTTAGGGCCAATAACTGTGGTATGTAAAGATTGATACATATTAGATTTTGGCATTGCTACATAATCCTTGATTCTTCCTGGCATAGGGCTCCAAAGTTCATGGATAATCCCTAAAACCTGATAACATTCCTTAACTGAACTAACTATTACTCTAATAGCAGTCAAGTCATAAATTTCACTAAAATCCTTATCCTGTTTTATCATCTTCTGATAGATGCTATATAGATGCTTAGGCCTTCCATAAATATCCGCTGAAATCTCAGCATCCACTATCTTACCCTGCAATGATGAGATGACCTTATCTATATATGCCTCTCTTTGGGACCGATTCTTAGCTATCTTTTTAGCCAATTCATAATACTTATCTTCCTCTAGATATCTAAAGCATAGATCTTCTAGCTCCCATTTCAAATGAGAAATCCCTAACCTATGGGCCAAAGGTGCATAAATCTCTAAAGTTTCAGTAGCCTTTGCAATCTGTTTCTTCTTTGGTAGAAACTTTAAAG
This sequence comes from Halonatronum saccharophilum DSM 13868, assembly GCF_000517025.1. Lineage (GTDB taxonomy): Bacteria > Bacillota > Halanaerobiia > Halobacteroidales > Halobacteroidaceae > Halonatronum > Halonatronum saccharophilum. The sequence goes on along the minus strand of NZ_KI912095.1, from coordinate 16,335 downwards.
TTTTCATATTATGTAGCCTATCTGACAGCTTAATTAAGATAACTCTAATATCTTTAGCCATTGCTATGAACATCTTTCTTAAACTCTCTGCCTGATGCTCCTCTTTAGACTTAAAGTCAATCTTACTTAACTTAGTTACTCCATTTACCAAAAGTTCAATTTCTGGTCCAAATTCTTCTCTAAGCTCTTCAGTAGTCACCGGTGTGTCCTCTACTACATCATGCAATAAAGCAGCAGAAATAGAGATGACATCTAATTCTAAACGAGCCATTATCTTAGCAACCTCTAAAGGGTGTATAACAAAAGGTTCACCAGAGACCCGAAATTGGCCCTGGTGCGCCTCCTTAGCAAAATAATAAGCCCTTTTAATAAGATCTAAATCAGGATCTTTTGTATATGATTTGATATCTTCTAATAATTTGTCTAAAGACATAATCTATTACTCCTTTTTTAGGCATAACTTATTAAGGTTAATCTGTGATTAAAGAAAATACCTCATAATCACCTATAACTTCACGCCCATCTAAAAATCCTAACTCCATCAAGAAAGCTACTTCAACAATCTCTCCACCTAACTCTTCGACTAGATCTATAGTAGCCTTTACAGTTCCACCTGTAGCTAGAAGATCATCTACTATTAAAACCTTATCTCCCTTTTCAATAGCATCCTTATGTAACTCCAAAGTATTGCTTCCATACTCTAAATCATACTCAGTCTTAACTATATCTCCTGGTAATTTACCTTCTTTTCTAACTGGTACAAAACCTTTATTTAATTTCAAAGCCAATGGAGCTCCTATTAAAAAACCTCTTGCTTCAACACCTAATATTAAATCAATATCCTTATCCTCATAACGCTCAGCAATTCTATCAATTGCTTCTTGATAAGCTGAAGGATCCTTTAATAAAGTAGTAATATCCTTAAAAGCTATACCCTCCTTTGGAAAATCTGGAATTGTTCTGATCTTATCTGCTAAATTCATCTTTTCTCCTCCTTAAATTTAATCAATTTCTTTGATTAATTCCAATAAACTATCAGCCTTTTGATAAAGACCAATCTTTTTAAATCTTTCAAAGGCTTCTTTTTCTTCAACACCTACATTATATCTCATTGATTCTTTTAAGTCTAGTTTCGAAGAAGGTTTAGGTAATAATCTTATTATTTTTTCATTATCCTTACCCTTGTCTATAGTCAATAAGTTTAATTCCTTTAATATCTCAGTTCCTGCTAAAATAGTTTCCCCATTCAAATTTAAATTACTACTGCTATTTATCCAACCAGCTATTAAAGCTTCATCCAGCTTTAAAATATCTTCTTTAGAAAACTTTTTTAATCCAATATATATTTTAGCTAGAATATCTCTATTTGGGACTTTATTATTTAACACTTCTATATTATCCTCTACATCCTCCTTACCATAAATCAAATGCAGAGAAAAACTCTTGTTTTCTTTAGCAAATTTAACTACTTGGCTAAATTCTTTTAGATTAAAATTGAGATTATATAAGATAAGATGGTTAAAGGGTAAGGATACAGAGTCAGCTAAGATAATATTGCTAACAATTAGTACCTTCACCTTAGCTTCTATAAATTCTTCTCGCAAACTCTTTCTACCTTCTACAGATACTTTAGAGTTGTAAGACGCTATAGATCTTTTATCTTCTGATATTGATTTTTGCAAGATATCAGTCAACTCTATGCTCTTTTTGCTGCTATTGGTGTATATTAGCAACTGCTCTTTTCTCTCTAATAATTTCTTAATATAATCTAACTTATTTGAACAATTTCTTCTATCAATAACTCTTAAGCCTATATCTTCATCTTTAAAGGGTTGCAAAGGATCTACAGAAGGGAATTGAATATCTTTTATCGTTAAATTCGCCCTGTCTCTACCACCAAAAGAGTTGATGTCAAGATTTGCTACAACATTTATCCCTTTATCCTTTAAAACCAAAGTTGAAGCTAAATCAGCCCTCCTCCAAGCAATCCCCTCTAAGTGACCACCTTCTTTTAAAAATTTAACTTTAAGGTGATCACCTTCTCTACCAAAAGTATTGAAGTCTTTGATCTTTAATCCATCAAACATAAACTTTGGCCTTGGATTAGCAAACCCAAAGGGCTCTAAAACCTCTAACTCTCTAATAAGGTCTAATGACGCTTCTTCAGCTTCAATTAATAGATCTACACCTATTCTTGCTTTTAAATCATCTCTTGTTAATACCTTATGGGCATACTGGTTAATCTTCTTGCGAAGTTTAGATATATCCTCCTTTTGTAAAGAACACCCTGCGGCTTCCTTATGACCACCAAAACTTTCAAAGCAGTCTTCACAATACTGGAAAGCATTATAGATATTAAACCTATTTATTGATCTGGCAGACCCCAATGCTATACCACCCTCAGCAAAAGTTATCAATACAACTGGTCGATGATACTTCTCTTGTATTTTAGAAGCAGCATTTCCTATAACACCTGGATGACCATCTTCTAGGATAATTACCAAAACCCACTCCTTATCAAGGTCAATATCACTTTCAATATATTCTTCAGCTTCTAAGAGTATCCTATCGGTTATCTCCTGCCTCTTTACATTCATCTCCCTTAATCTAGATGCAAGATCACCTGCTTCTAGAAGATTATCTGTAGTTAATAACTCTACTCCTAACTCAGCCTTACCTAACCTTCCAGCTGCATTAATACAAGGTGTCAGATAATAACCAATCTGTCCAGCACTGATATCCTTATCTTTGTATCCAATCTTATCTTTTAGAATACCAATATTAAAGTCATAATATCCCTTATTACTATTAATTCTATCTAAACCATACTTCACTATAACTCTATTTTCACCAAGAAGTGGTACTATATCAGCAATTGTTCCAAGGGCAACTAACCCTATATACTTTAACAGTCTAGACCTTGTATCCTCACCATAGAAAGTATTAAAGATTCCATGAACTAGCTTGAAAGCGACTCCTACTCCTGCTAATTTCTTGAAAGGATAGCCACACCCCTCTTGATGGGGGTTGATTATTGCTAAAGCTTTAGGTAGATCTTCTGGTGGGGTATGATGGTCAGTAATTATAACCTCTATCTCCAAACTATTAGCTAAGTCAATCTCTTTCTTAGCGCTTATACCACAGTCAACACTTATTATTAAATCCGCCCCTCTATCATTGATCTTCTTTATAGCTTCTTTATTGATCCCATATCCCTCTTTTAATCGATTGGGGATATAAAAATCTATATCTGCTCCCAACTCCCTTAAAGCATTTATTAACAAAGAAGTACTAGAGATTCCATCAACATCATAATCCCCATAAACAAATATCTTCTCTTTACCTTTAATAGCTTCTATTATTCTGTTAACACTCTCTTTCATCCCTTTAAGAGCAAAGGGATCATTTAAATCCTCTAGATTAAAATCTAAAAACTCCTCTACCTGCCGAGGAGTTTCTAGGCCCCTATTAGCTAAGACACGGGCCAATACTGGACTTATATTTAGTTCTTCCTTTAAGCTATGTATTATATTCTGATCAGCCTTTTTTACCTTCCAGATCTTATCCATATCCACCTTATCAACTCCGCTTTTTTAGAGATTATATTCTAATAAGATATTTTATAATTAAAGAGCACTCTTATAACTTCTAGATATTTTCTTATCTTCCTGCTTAATAGAGGAAATAATCTAAAACCTTCCCGAACGAATAATAGATATTACCAACCAAATCCCTAAAACAACAGCTATTAAGTAACCAGATATCCCTATAATAGGAAACTCTAGAAGAGTTGGCTCCTTATCAGTAAGCATAATTAAAGAAGATCCTATAATCAAAGCCGATACTATTAAAGCGATAGATATTCTATTGGTTATAATATCCATTTTAGATATCAAAGGCTTTATTCCAGTGTGATGGAATTTAATCTTCAAGTTATCATCCTCTATCATTCTCAATAGATGGTTAATACCCTCAGGTAAATCCTTTAAATTTTTAGTAAAGTTATCTAAGTCATCGACAAAGTTTAATAATAATCTCTTTGGATTTAATCTTCTTTTAATTAGTTTGTGAACAAAGGGCTTGGCCACCTCTAAAATATCAAATTTAGGATTGATAGTAGATACTACACCTTCAATAGTAATTAATGATTTAACCAATAGTATAAATTCAATTGGTAACCTTATCTTATATTTAAAAACAAGGTCTAAGAAATGATTCATAACCCCTTTTAATTCAACCTCTTCTAAGGTGATACCATAATAATCATCGACAGTCTTATATAAATCCCTCTTCAAATTCTTTTCATCTATCTCTTGAGTCACAACTCCAAGATCTAAAAGCTCATCTACAGCCTTGTCCATATCCTTCTTTACTAAAGATATAAAAAAGGTAGCAACACTCTCTTTATCTTCATCACTCAACTGACCTATTAATCCAAAATCAATCAATCCAACTTTAAAATCCTCTGTTATAATTATATTACCTGGGTGGGGATCCCCATGAAAGAAACCATCTATTAAAACTTGCTTCATAAATGATTCACTTATTATCTGGGCCAACTGCTCTTCTCTCTCTTTATTTTTAACCTGATTAATATTATAACCTTTAATGAATTCCATTGTTAAGACACGTTTTTGGGTTAAGTCCCAAAAAATCTTTGGCACCTTAATATTATGATCATCAATATTTCTTTGCCGAAATTTCCTTGTATTTCTGCCCTCAACTCGATAATCCAACTCTTGCTTTATCATACTAGAGAAGTTCTTTACTACCTCTACTGGGCTGACAAAGTCACCTTTAAAGACTTTATTTTCTAAAATTTTAGCCAAATTACTTATAATCTCTAAATCTACCCCTATAACTCTTTCTATACCTCTTCTTTGAACCTTAACTACAACCTCTTCACCTGAATTCAAAATTGCTTTATGTACCTGCCCTATAGAAGCACTAGCTAAGGGTTTAGGATTTATCCTCTTAAAGACTTCATTTACTTCTCCACCTAATTCTTTTTCAATTACCCATTTAACATCATCATAGTCCATCTGTTTAACATCGTCTTGTAACTTCTCTAACTCTTCAATATAAGATCTAGGTATAAGGTCAGGCCTTGTACTTAGAAGTTGGCCCATCTTGACATAGGTTGGCCCTAACTCTTCTAATATCTTTCTTGCCCTCTCTGCTCTACACTCCTTAGGATCTCTCTTCCCACTTAGATCTTTAATCTTCTTAGTCAATGGAACAAATTGATCTAACTCCATTATCTCAACTAAATATCCAAAGCCATGTTTAATCAATAGCTCAACTATCTGTCTATAACGCTTAATATGACTATACTTCTTACCAATCTCTTTAAAGATCATATGCCACCACCCTATAAGCCCTTCATATTTAAAGATAGAATATCAGAAAAAATTTATATTCCAACAGCAAGAACCCTATTAAGTATAATCAAAAAGATTATAACCCCAATAATAAAAGAAAAGATAGATGCACCAATACCTCCAGCAAAGGTACCCAAGCCCACCTTAGTAGCTTCCCTTAAACTACTACCTTTTAAAAATTCTCCAATAATAGCTCCTAGCATTGGCCCAAGCAAAAGACCAATTGGCCCCATTACTACTAAAGCTAATATCCCACCAACTACAGATCCTACAATTCCATACTTGCTTCCACCAAAATATTTAGTACTTAAAAATACAGTCAAATACTCTACCCCTTGACTCAACAAGACCAAAACCAATAAAAGAACTATAGTCTCTAACCCTATGACTACAAAGCCTGTTAAAAACGAATATACTATAATAGCAATTAAGATTAATGGGGTTCCTGGAAGACCTGGAATCAAGGTTCCTAGAACCCCTATTATTGATACTAGTAAGAAGATAATATTAAGAATCATTAACTTCCTCTATACCATCTTTCTTTAATAATTCTATCTCTTGCTCTAAAGATTTGATATAAAGCTCCAATTCATTAACTTTATCCTTTAATCCTTCTACTTCCTCGGCTTTAACTAAGCCCATTTTTTCTAAGTTAGACTTAACCTCAGAGTTGATCTTCTTGCCCAACTCCTTCTTTTCTTCTCTAGCTTTCTGTACCATATCATCTATTAATTGATTTGCTTCTTCACGGCTCACCTTACCTTCTTCTACTAAACTATCAAAGATATCCTCTAATTTTTCCTTAGTAAAGAATAACGCTCCTAATCCAGTAACCATCATCTCTTTAAAAACTTTAATCATTAACAGACACCTCCTAAGTTATAAATTATTATATCACAATTATGGCTTTTTTCCAAATTGTTGAAAACCTATTTTATTTAGACCCTACTATATATCATATCAATTTTTTATGATAGTATACCAGCTTAATTATTAAAGTAAAAGTTTATAGTAATAAAGCGGAGCTTTATTACTGGTGATGAGTAATGGGTAAAACCTTAAAAAAACAGAAACCCCTTTGTCACCTAAGACTTATAAGAGGTTTTGAGATTTTGACTTTACTGATTACTCTTCACTCATTACCCATTACTAGTGGCACGAAAGTGACACTTTATTACTATTCAGTTTCACTCTAAATTAAAAAACTCTTAGCTGAATTAATTCAGCTAAGAGTTTTTATAAACCTTAAATATTTCTCTTCATTGCTTTCTTTTCATCCCACTCTACTAGAATTGGGCTTGCTACAAAAATTGAAGAGTAGGTTCCAGCTAACATACCTATTAGTAAAGCAATCATAAAGTTTTGAATTGTTGTTCCACCTAAGAATAAAATCGCTAAAATCGGTAATAAAGTTGTTATTGAAGTATTAATTGACCTTTGCAAGGTATCTAATATTGCAGCATTTGCTAATTGAGCAAATGGCTCCTTCTTCGAGAATCTAACCTTCTCTCTAATTCTATCATAGATAACGATAGTATCATTTATAGAATAACCAACTATAGTCAATAGCGCCGCTATAAAAGCAACATCTACCTCCAGCCCTAGGATAGAGAAGATACCTAAGGTAATTAAAACATCATGAAATAAAGCACCTAAAGCTCCAATAGCAAATCTAAACTCGAATCTATAACTGATATAACCTACAATTGCAATGGCAGCAACTAATAGTGCCCAAAGTGCACTGCTTTTTAATTCTTCACCAATTGTTGGCCCTACAACATCTGTTCTTAACATTTCAGCGGAAGGGAACTCTTCTTCAATTCTTCCTTGAATATCTACCAATTGATCAGGATTTAAGTCATCTGTTCTAATAGAGATCTCATTATCTCCAACTTCTTGAATTACACTTCTTTGATCTAAATCAAATTCAGCCATTATACTTCTAATATCTTCAACCTCTACTACTTCTTCAAAAGCAAAATCCATAATTGTTCCTCCAGTAAAGTCAATACCTAGATTTAACCCTTGAGTAGCTAAAGATATGAGTCCAATTATAATTATCGCTAATGAAACACCCAGCATTTTTCTTCTCATTCCAATTATATCCATTTTTTTACCCCCTTGAAAGCCCAAAGATCTTATCTCCAGCCATTATATTCTTATCTAGCACAAAATTAATTATCATTCTAGTAACTATAATAGCAGTGAACATACTTGCAATTATACCGATACTTAGAGTAATTGCAAAACCTCTTATCATACCTGTACCAAAGTAAGCCAATATAGAAGCTGTAATTAGTGTTGTAATATTGGCATCTAAAATAGTGGTAAAGGCCCTCTTAAAGCCTGCATCAACGGCAGCTTTCAAGGTCTTTCCTGCACGATATTCATACTTTATTCTCTCAAATATAATTACATTAGCATCTACAGCCATACCTATAGATAAGATTAGTCCACCAATTCCCGGCAGAGTTAAAGTAGCATTTAATCCTGCTAAGATACCTAAGACTAACACACTATAGAAAGCTAAACTAATTGCTGCCACTAATCCTGGTAACTTGTACATAAAGATCATAAATACTATAACTAAACTCAAACCAATTAGACCAGCTTTAAGGCTTCGATCAATAGCTATCGCACCTAATGTTGGCCCAACAGTTCTATTTTCAATCATTTCTACCGGAACTGGTAAAGCACCAGCTCTAAGCAACAATGCCACTCTTTGTGCTTCTTCTAATGATTCAAATCCTGTAATCTGTCCTTCTCCTCTAATCTCTGATTGAACAGTTGGAGAAGTTAATAACTCATCATCAAGGTATATAGATATCCTTCTACCGATATTCTCCCTTGTAATTTGTCCAAATTGTCTACTGCCTTCTCTTGTTAATTCAAATTGTATAACCGGTCGTTGAACAACATCTCCACCATAAGCACCCCTAGCATCGCTTAAAGCTTCTCCAGTCATTACTATATTTCCATCTTCATCTTTAAATTGTAATTGTGCTGTTTGACCTATGGTCTGTACAGCTTGATTAGGGTCTTCAACACCAGGCAAAGAAACCATAATTCTTCTCTCACCTTGACGTTGAACAATTGGTTCAGCTAACCCCATCTCATCGACACGAGTTTGAATAACACTCATCGCTCTTCTTACTGCATCATCATCAACTTGAACAGCATCAGTATCCCTAGCCTCTAGAACAACCTGAGTTCCACCCTGTAAGTCAAGTCCTAGATTAATACTCTCATCAAGAGGGTATAAGAAGAACACTGCTACACCTAGTAAAATTAAAACACTAAATAATTTCGTCATTCTTTTTTTCTTCCAGTCCATTTTTTCTCCCCTTCCCTACCGCTAAACTAAATTTATATTTGCAACATATTTATTATATCTTGTAAAAAAGAGGTTGTCAATTCCACAAAAGTTATAAAAGATCAGTATCGTTAATAACCAAACGAAATTTAGAACCTAAGTAGTTAGCAGCCTTTCTGCACATCATCATTCTAGTTAAAAATATTTCAAAATATTCCATAACTGTACTCACTTCTAAGTCAATTCTTAAACTTAACGTTATCTCTTTCTTATCTGCATCAACCTCTACCGAAGATTTTTTAACAGCATAGTTTACCCGATCGTGTATATCAAATGTAGAAAAATCTTTATTTCTTACCCTCTTATAATGAGCATCGGACTTATCTGCTATTATTAAAGCAGCCGCTACCTCGTTAACTGGAGATCCATGGTTCTCATCATGGTTTCCAATTGCACCTATAACTTTTGCTATCTCATTATAAGGCATCTTT
>NZ_KI912095.1:0-7050 GCF_000517025.1 Halonatronum saccharophilum DSM 13868 | reverse complement strand
CTCTGATTGAACAGTTGGAGAAGTTAATAACTCATCATCAAGGTATATAGATATCCTTCTACCGATATTCTCCCTTGTAATTTGTCCAAATTGTCTACTGCCTTCTCTTGTTAATTCAAATTGTATAACCGGTCGTTGAACAACATCTCCACCATAAGCACCCCTAGCATCGCTTAAAGCTTCTCCAGTCATTACTATATTTCCATCTTCATCTTTAAATTGTAATTGTGCTGTTTGACCTATGGTCTGTACAGCTTGATTAGGGTCTTCAACACCAGGCAAAGAAACCATAATTCTTCTCTCACCTTGACGTTGAACAATTGGTTCAGCTAACCCCATCTCATCGACACGAGTTTGAATAACACTCATCGCTCTTCTTACTGCATCATCATCAACTTGAACAGCATCAGTATCCCTAGCCTCTAGAACAACCTGAGTTCCACCCTGTAAGTCAAGTCCTAGATTAATACTCTCATCAAGAGGGTATAAGAAGAACACTGCTACACCTAGTAAAATTAAAACACTAAATAATTTCGTCATTCTTTTTTTCTTCCAGTCCATTTTTTCTCCCCTTCCCTACCGCTAAACTAAATTTATATTTGCAACATATTTATTATATCTTGTAAAAAAGAGGTTGTCAATTCCACAAAAGTTATAAAAGATCAGTATCGTTAATAACCAAACGAAATTTAGAACCTAAGTAGTTAGCAGCCTTTCTGCACATCATCATTCTAGTTAAAAATATTTCAAAATATTCCATAACTGTACTCACTTCTAAGTCAATTCTTAAACTTAACGTTATCTCTTTCTTATCTGCATCAACCTCTACCGAAGATTTTTTAACAGCATAGTTTACCCGATCGTGTATATCAAATGTAGAAAAATCTTTATTTCTTACCCTCTTATAATGAGCATCGGACTTATCTGCTATTATTAAAGCAGCCGCTACCTCGTTAACTGGAGATCCATGGTTCTCATCATGGTTTCCAATTGCACCTATAACTTTTGCTATCTCATTATAAGGCATCTTTAACTCTTCTAGAAGATTTTGTGCTATTATCGCTGAATTTTGAGCATGATCATTACGATTAATTAAATTACCAATATCATGTAAATATCCAGCTATCTCCCCTAGTTCAATTATCCTCTCAGGGTAACCTAATAATCTTAAAATTTCTCCAGAAATTTTAGCAATAAGACCTGCATGTCTAAATCCATGTTCAGTAAAACCTATCTCATCTAAATGATCATCTGCTACCTTTATATAAGATTTAATCTTCTCATTATTTTTTATTTCATTTAAAGTTATTGAACTCATATTATAACCACCCCTTTTATAAAAGTTAATCAATAAATATAATTCCCTATTGGTTAAGTAATTATGATTTTTTCTTAAATAAAACAATTAGCACCTGGTATCATTTAATATAAAAAGGTATTCTGACAAATTAATTTATCAGAATACCTTTTTATTATTTATTCCCAAAAATTCTTCTAAGAAATCTATAGCTAAATCATAATCTTCTACAAAGCTAGAGACAACAAAAATAAACCTATCTTCTTTTACTCCGTACACCTCACCTTCATAAGTCATCAATTCTAAATCTACATAAGTTAGATTTTCTTCATCTAACTTATGTAGCATTCCATTTTTAGCCATATCATAAAATGGATCTTCGGGTAATAAAAAAATGTCCGGATAATCAGCAGCTGCAAACATTATTAATAACCTAGGCATATACATAACATCAGGAATATCAATAGCTTCTATCTTCCAATCTGTATTCGATCGAATATAATCTACTCTATTAACTAACTCTCTATCACTCCAATACATAAAAGTGAGATCATCTTCTGTTTTATTATTTCCACAAGCAGTTAAAATTAAAGTGAATAGAATCAATACTAAAACTAAAACTTTCTTCAACTAAACCCCTCCTGTTTTCAATCTATACTCTATAAATAGTTTAATCTATGTTTAGTTAAAGTTCAAGTTTTATTTGGACTTTTATTTAGCAAACAAGGTTATTTATTATAAGTATAAATAAAAAGAGAGTAAATGCCTTAATTAAATAGCACTTACCCCTTTTATTTATTATTAAACTTTGAATCTTTCAACTAACTGCTGTAAATATTGAGACATCTCCGCTAACTCTTGTGAAGAGTGGGTAACCTCATTTGACATACTACTAACTTCTTTAAAAGCTCCCATAACATCTTGACTATTCTCTGCTAATTCTTGCGAAGATACAGATGTCTGCTCAACTTGACTTGATGTGTTTTGAATAGATACTTCAATTTGAGAAAATACTTCCCCTGTCTGTTCTACTACTGATTTACCTTCTTCAGTCTTAGCTTCTACCTGTTTAATAGCAGCTAAACCTGCATTAGATTTTTCTTGAGTTTCTTTAATTAATTTAGCAATATTATCAGTTGCCTTTGAAGTCTCCTCAGCTAACTCTCTAATCTCATCTGCTACAACAGCAAATCCTTGCCCATGTTCTCCAGCTCTAGCCGCCTCAATAGCTGCATTTAAAGCCAAAAGATTAGTCTGCTCTGCTATATTAGTAATTAATTCAACAATCTGACCTATCTCTTTAGAGTTACCATCCAACTGATTAATTATATTTACGGTCTCATTTACTGAATTACTGATATCTTCCATACTTTTAACTGTTTTAGAAATATTATGACTTCCTACTTGAGTCTGAGAATCTGCTTCTTCAGCAAGACCAGTTACCTCTTGACTTATGGCAGATATTTGTTCAATTTTTGAGATCATCATTTCAAAGATACCGTTAGCCTCTTCTGTAGTTGCATTGCCCTCTTGAGCAGAAGCAGATAACTCTTCACTATAAGCAGATAGATTCTCTACGGATTCTAAAAGCTCAACCATCATCTTCTTTTGATCATTGGTAGTATTATTAAAAGCCTCTGCTAATCTACCAAACTCATCTTCTCTATCCAAATCAACACTAACCTTTAAGTTTCCTTTAGCCTTTTCTTCCATAGCTCTTATCACTTCATTAATAGGATCCACAAACCTACGTGCAATTATTTTAGCTAATATAGCCACTAATATCATTAAGACTATAAAGATCACTAAGTTAATTCTAGCAAATCTCCTCATATTAATATCAACCTCTGAAGTAATTCTATCGATAGTATTTATAACCCTTTCATTACCACGTGCCTCATTGATAATCTCTTGCACTGCTTCTCCTTCAAACAAAGATCTTGTTTGAAGAAACATTGATAAATTCAAGACCAACAAAGGTATAACTGCTACTGCTACCATCAATAGGATTAACTTCTTCCCTACAGATAACTTATTAAAAACCATTTGACCCCCTCCTGTATTAAAATATATAATTTTATAACCTTCAAGTATAATTATTCTCTCTAACTCAAATTTTTCCTTTATTTCATAACAAATAAAAAATAGACGCAGGTATTGTATGCATCTATTTTTTATTCAAATTTATTAAGAGTACTCTCAGCTAAAAGTTTAAAGTTTTTCCTAACCACTTAATCTGTAAATCTTAAACTTAAGATCAATCAAGATCATCATATAATGTAGAATTTATAAATCTCATCCTATTTAAAGGCCACCAAACCCAGAAGGCTTTACCATCAATTGAATCATAAGGAACATATCCTACTACATCTTTTCGTCTACTATCAGTACTATTATTCCTATTATCTCCCAATGCAAACACACTGTTCTCTGGAACATAATAAGGCCCATAAGGCACTCTATTCATATCTTCTAAGATATAATCCTCTTCTATTTGGATATCATTAACGAATAATTTACCTCCCCTTATTTCAACCTTATCACCTGGAAGACCTATCACTCTCTTGATATATTTGGAACTCTTATCTCCTTTAGGCTCTAAGACAATAATATCACCACGCTGCGGAGACTGAAATCTATATATAAATTTATTTATAAATAACCTTTCCCCATGCCTTAAAGTACTGTCCATTGAATTGCCTTGTACTACAAAAGATTGAGCAACAAAGGTTATAATTAAGAACGCTAAGACACCTGCAATAACAAGCGACTCAAAGAACTCCTTAACCTCCTCTTTGGTAATTAACATAACTTCCTCCTGTTCTAAACCTAGGCTTTAGCCTCAGTATTAACCTCTCTATCTAACCTTCCTATAGCACCCCTATTCATTTCAACCTTCACCTCAGGAGCAATCTCAACCTTTAATTGATCATCCTCGATCTCAGTAATTTGGCCCTTGATCCCCCCTATAGTTACTACTTTATCTCCTACCTTTAATTTAGCCAACATCTCTTGATGCCTTTGTTGTTGTTTTTTTTGAGGACGAATAAGTAAGAACCAAAAAACTCCAAACATAAATATCCATGGTATTAAACCTGCTAACAATTCCATTATAACTCCTCCTTATTTGTTTACAATATGATATAGTGTAACTTTCAGTTACACAGCTATGAGCCATGTGCTATGAGCTATGAGCTAGTTTAAAACCATAAGATCAAAAACATACAACCCCTTATGTCGTAAAAGTTTGCAGCCGTTTTGATTTTAGCTGACAGCACACCTCAATGTTTTAAAGACCAAAACATCTCGTAAAATTTCAAACTAAAAGGTGCCCCTACAAGTTTTTTAAAAATCAGAAAAACTCTCCGTAATACAGACCATTTACACACGACTCATAGCTAAGTGGCACGATAGTGCCACTACACTATAACTATTCACCATTTTAATTAAAAATCCTCTCTACAAGTTGAATTATCTTCATCATCTAACTCCAAACCATATCTTTTATAAAATTCTCTTCTATACTCCAAGAACCTATCTTCTTTTATAGCTGTTCTAATATTATCCATCATATTTAATAAGAAATGTAAATTATGATAGGTAGTCAACCTTACCCCTAAAATCTCATTTTGTTTAATTAAATGCCTAATATAAGCACGAGTATAATTCTTACATACATAACATTCACAATCGCCATCTAAGGGAGTAAAGTCTTTTTTATAGCTTGCATTCCTTACGGTAATTCTTCCTTCACTAGTAAAGACTGCTCCATTCCTAGCTACTCTAGTTGGGAAGACGCAATCAAACATATCTACTCCTCGCATTACACCTTCAAAGAGATCTAGAGGTGTTCCAACTCCCATCAAATATCTTGGCTTATCCTCAGGGAGTAAATCAGGTGCATAATCCAACACCTTAATCATCTCTTCTTTAGGCTCACCAACACTCAAACCACCAATTGCATAACCTGGAAGGTCAAATTCAAGTATCTCTTTAGCGCTCTGCTCCCTTAGTTCTTTATACATTCCACCTTGCATTATCCCAAAGAGGGCTTGATCGTCACGATCATGGGCACCTATACACCTTTCTAACCATCTAGTAGTCCTTTCTAAAGACTTTTTAACGTACTCTTCATCTGCTGGATAAGGAGGACATTCATCAAAGGCCATAATAATATCGGCTCCTAAAGCCATTTGAATCTCAATTGACTTTTCTGGACTAATAAAGTGACTCGACCCATCAATGTGAGACTTGAAATTTACCCCTTCCTCACTAATCTCATTCATATCACTTAAACTAAAAACTTGAAAACCACCACTATCAGTTAGGATAGGGTGATCCCAATTCATAAATTTATGTAACCCACCTGCTTCCTCTACCAGTTCATGTCCAGGTCTTAAATAGAGGTGATATGTATTACTTAAAATAATCTGTGCTTCTATCTCCTCTAACTCTTCTGGAGTCATCGTCTTAACCGTTGCTTTTGTTCCTACAGGCATAAAAATAGGCGTCTCTATATCTCCATGTGGAGTAGAGAACTTTCCTAACCTTGCCTTAGTATCCTTACACTTCTTCTCTAACGTATATTCAAAAGACATACTCTTAATTACCTCCTAAATTTTAATTTAGTTTATAGTTTACAGTATAACCATCCCATCACCAAAGCTATAAAACCTATATTCCTTCTCTACTGCTTCCTTATAAGCCTGAAGGGCCAACTCCCTTCCGGCAAAAGCACTAACAAGCATTAAAAGGGTTGACTTGGGCAAATGAAAGTTTGTAATCAAAGCATCAACTACTTTATATTCATAGCCAGGATAGATAAAGATATCGGTCCATCCTTTTGCTTCTTTAACCTTACCTTCTTTGTCACCTACAGCCTCTAAAGTCCTAGTAGATGTAGTCCCAACAGCAAAGACACGTTTTCCATCCTCCTTGGTCTTATTAATAATATCAGCACTTTCTTTAGATATCTCATAGTACTCAGAGTGCATATCGTGATCTTTGATATCATCTACTTTAACCGGTCTAAAAGTTCCTAGACCTACATGTAAAGTAATATCAACTATGTTTACACCTTTCTCCTTAATAGATTTTAATAAACTGTCTGTAAAGTGCAGACCTGCAGTTGGAGCCGCAGCAGAACCTCTCTTCTTAGCATAAACAGTCTGATACTTGCTGTCTTCTTCTAGCTCTTTAGTTATATAAGGAGGTAAGGGCATCTCTCCTAACTTGTCCAATATCTCTTCAAAGACTCCATCATACTCAAATTTTATTACTCTTCCACCAAAATCTGTTCTTTCTTCTACTTGGGCAATAAGATCACCATCACCAAAGACGACTCTAGTTCCTTTCTTTACTTTTCGCCCTGGTTTAACTAAAACCTCCCAAGTATCTAATTCCACCTGTTTTAAAAGAAGTACCTCGACCTTTCCTCCAGTTCCTTCTTTATGACCAAATAACCTTGCAGGAATAACTTTAGTATTATTCCTTACCAAGGTATCTCCAGGTTCAAAGTAATCAACAATATCTTTGAAAATCCTATCCTTTATCTCCTTAGTCTCTTTATTAATCATCATCAATCTAGATTGATCTCTTGGTTCCATCGGTTCTTGTGCAATTAATTCTTCTGGTAATACAAAATCAAATTCTTCAACCTTCATCTACAGTTCCTCCAAACGTAATTTTAATAGTAATAAAGCGGAGCTTTATTACTGGTGATGAGTAATCAGTAATGAGTAATGGGTAAAACC
>NZ_KI912094.1:614140-720290 GCF_000517025.1 Halonatronum saccharophilum DSM 13868 | reverse complement strand
GTATTCTTTTTCTTTCTTCTTTTGTCTTTTTTAGACTTTTTATAATTACCATAGGTCAACTCTTCTCTACTTACAAATAGGATGCCTTTATCTATATAATTATAGATAGTCTTCCAATGTAATTCTATTTCAAAATCTTCTACTATTTTTTATCATATCTGCAATTACTTCTGGAGAATACTTATCTTTGATTTTTCCTCTATAAACTCAGCTAACCTGTGATCTTTACCTATTTTATTTTAGCTCCTTTAGCTGTAGCATTTTGATCATATACCTTTTGAGCCTTTAATGCATCATATTCTATTCTAATTGTATAGTCCCAATTTAATAGCTCTATTTTGCCTTTTTTAACCTCTCTGCTTATTGTAGTTCTATGTCTACCTAACTCTTGTGCAATCTCTTTGGGAGACTTGTTTTGTTGATTATACAAGTGTTCTATTACTTTTCTATCTTCCCATTTTAAGTGTTTACCTTTGTTCTCATTTGTGTTATAATTATCTTGGCACATATCAATACCTCACTTTATGTTATTTGTGGTTATTTAACATTATATATGAGGTATTCATATGTGTCATTTATTTTTTGCACTATCCGTGCATTTAATTATACAATGTTCCAATTATTTTTTTATTTTTGCTTTTTTATATAATAATTAATCTATTTGTAGATTTTTAATTACTAAAATAAAGAAGTGCTTTAAAGCACTTCTTTATTAAATATGACCTAGTCTTTATCTATATATCCTATAGATGCAACCTTATCACCTTTATTGAGGCTAATCACTTTTACCCCTTGTGTATTTCTACCTGTTAGAGATATCTCAGAAATCGAAGTCCTTAATAGTATACCTTCCCAAGTGATTATCATTATTTCATTACTATCATCAATAACCTTAATATCAATTAGATTACCATTATTCTCAGTTCTATTAAGAGTTATTAAACCTTTACCCCCTCTGGTTTGAGTCCTATATTTTATAGTAGGGGTTCTCTTTCCATAACCCTTATCTGTAATAACTAAAACTTCTTTTTCTTCTTCAATTGTATCTAAACCTATAACTTTATCTTCTTCTTGTAGGTCAATTCCTTTTACTCCTCTAGCTGATCTTCCAATTGACCTCACATCATCTTCAGGAAAACGAATTGCTAAACCATTTTGAGTACCTAAAATAATATCTTGATTACCATCAGTAATCTTAACATCAATTAATTCATCATCATCATCTAATGTTAATGCAATTAATCCTGTATAATTTGTATTATATTCTTCTAAGCTACTCTTCTTAACAATCCCACTCTTTGTAGCCATAAGCAAGTACTTATCATCTTCAAAATCTGCTATTGGAATAACTGTAGTTATATTCTCATCATTCTCTATATCGAGTAAATTGATAATCGCTGTTCCACGAGCTTGTCTTCCACCTTCAGGTATTTGATACCCCTTTAATCTATACATCCTACCCTTATCAGTAAAAAATAATATATGATTATGAGTCGATGTAGTATAGATATCCTGTACCATATCTCCTTCTTTAGTCTTGATTCCAATTATTCCTTTACCACCACGATGTTGATTCTTATAAGTATCTAATAGAATTCTTTTAATATATCCACCCTTAGTTAAAGTAATGACTATATCTTCTTCTGGAATAAGGTCTTCTACTTCTAAGTCAATAATTTCATCTGTAATCTCTGTTCTTCTATCATCATTATATTTGTCCTTTAATTCTAATAGCTCTTCTTTAATAATATTTAGTAATTTTTCTTCGCTATTTAAAATAGATTTGAAATAACTTATATCTTTTTGTAATCCATCATACTCATCGTCAATCTTATTTCTTTCTAAGTTAGTTAACCTATTCAATCTCATATCTAAAATTGCTTTAGCTTGCTTTTCTGAGAACCCAAACTCACTCATCAAACTTTCTTGAGCTGATGATGAATCATCTGCAGCACGAATTATCTTTATTACTCTATCAATATTATCTAAAGCGATTTTGAATCCTTCCAATATATGAGCTCTATTTTGAGCTTTATTCAAATCATATTGAGTTCTTCTTGTAATAACATCTTTTTGATGTTCTAGATAATATTTTAATACATCCTTTACACCTAAAACTTTTGGTTCACCATCTACCAAAGACAGCATAATTGTTCCAAAGGTAACTTTTAATCTAGTATATTTATATAAACGATTAAGTACTATATTAGGGTTAATTCCTCTTTTAAGCTCAATAACAACTCTCATACCTCTTCTGTCTGATTCATCTCTTAAATCTGTTATTCCTTCAACTTTGTTATCTCTTACTAAATCTGCAATTTTCTCTACTAACTTTGCTTTATTAACTTGATAAGGTAGTTCTGTAATGATTATTCTAGACTTATCATTTTTCATTTCTTCAATTTCTGTCTTTGCTCTAACCTTTATCTTCCCTCGCCCAGTTTCAAAATACTGCTTTATCGCCTTTCTCCCCATAATTATTCCACCAGTTGGAAAGTCTGGACCTTTTATTATCTTCATTAATTGATTAGTTTCAATATCTGGGTTCTCTATTATTTCTATAACTCCATCAACAACCTCTCCAAGGTTATGAGGAGGAATATTAGTACTCATACCTACAGCTATACCAGAAGTTCCATTTACCAATAGGTTTGGTATTCTTGCTGGCAGAACCTTTGGTTCCTTTAGACTTCCATCAAAGTTATCAACAAAATCTACTGTCTCTTTATTAATATCTGATAATAATTCTATTGTTATTTTATCCATCCTAGCTTCTGTATAACGCATTGCTGCTGCAGAATCTCCATCAACTGAACCAAAGTTACCATGTCCATCTACTAATGGATATCTATATGAGAAGTCTTGAGCCATTCTTACCATAGTATCATAAACTGCTGTATCTCCATGAGGATGATATTTACCCAAGACCTCTCCAACTATTCTAGCTGATTTCTTATGAGATTTTGGAGGTCTTAGACCAATATCATTCATTGCATAAAGAATACGCCTATGAACCGGCTTTAACCCATCTCTTACATCTGGTATTGCTCTTGAAACTATTACACTCATAGCGTAGTCAATATAGGCTTCTTGCATTTCATCTTCAATATCTACCGGTTTGATTCTATCGTTCTCTAATTCTAGCATAAAAATCCTCCTAAATATCTAAATTCTGTACTTCCTTAGCATGACGCTGAATAAACTCTTTTCTAGGTTTAACCTTATCACCCATCAAAGTTGTGAAAATTTCATCAGCAATTACTGCATCACTGATCTGTACTTTCTTTAGAGTTCTATTTTCAGGGTCCATAGTTGTCTCCCAAAGTTGTTCTGGATTCATCTCACCTAGACCTTTATATCTTTGTAATGAGATTCTATCATTACCTATCTCATTTAATAATTTATCTAATTGCCTGTCATTATAGACGTAATATTCACTCTTTCCTTTACTGATTTTAAATAAAGGAGGTTGAGCAATGAATATAGTGCCTTCTTCTATTAGATCCCTCATATACCTATAGAAGAATGTTAATAGCAAAGTTCTTATATGAGAACCATCGACATCAGCATCGGTCATAATAATTATCTTTTTATATCTAACCTTCTCTATATCAAAATCATCCGATATTCCAGCCCCTAAAGCGGTTATTAGTGATCGAATTTCATTATTACTAAGTATTTTATTTAATCTCGCCTTCTCTACATTTAATATTTTACCTTTTAAAGGTAGTATTGCTTGGAATTCTCTATCCCTACCTTGTTTGGCAGATCCACCTGCAGAATCACCCTCGACTATATAAATTTCACTTTCTTCAGGATCTCTAGAAGAACAGTCTGCTAACTTTCCTGGCAAGGATGTACTAGAAAGAGCTGTCTTTCTTTTGGTTAATTCTCTTGCTTTTTTAGCAGCTTTTCTTGCTCTAGCAGCTCTAATAGCTTTTTCTACTATTATTTTTCCTAATTGAGGATTCTCTTCTAGAATAGTGCTTAATTTTTCAGAGGTAATTGAATCAACTACTCCTCTAACCTCTCTATTAGCTAATTTAGTTTTAGTTTGGCCTTCAAACTGTGGTTCCGTTAATTTTACATTGATTATCGCTACTATACCTTCACGAATATCATCACCCGATAAGTTTTCATCATTATCTTTTATTATTTTATTTTTTCTCGCATAATCATTAACAGTTCTTGTCAAAGAAGTTTTAAATCCACTTAAATGAGTCCCACCTTCATGAGTATTTATATTATTAGCAAAGGTAAATATCTTATCTACATATTCATCATTGTATTGAATAGCAATCTCCACATGACCAGTTTCAAATTCATCTTCATAGAATATTATCTCTTCATGAATTGGGTCTTGTCTGCTATTTATCTCTTTGACAAAAGATACTATTCCACCATCAAATTTATACTCTTCTTTTACTTCTTCTTCTTTTCTTTTATCAATTATACTTATATTAATACCTTTATTTAAATAAGCTAATTCCTTTAATCTTTGGGCCAACGTCTTGAATTTATACTCAGTCTCTTCAAAGATTAGATCATCTGCTTTAAAGCTAATTTTAGTTCCTCTCTCTTCTGTCTGCCCTATTACCTCTACTTCAGTTTTAGGAATACCACGCTCATAACTTTGGGTATATATCTTCCCGTCTCTTTTAACTTCAACCTTTACCCATTCTGATAACGCATTTACAACCGATACACCAACTCCATGTAATCCACCAGAAACCTTATACCCTTCTCCACCAAACTTACCACCTGCATGCAGTACAGTCATTACAACTTCTAAAGCAGGTTTCTTTAATTTAGGATGTAAAGAAACAGGAATTCCACGTCCATTATCTTCAACAGAAATTATATTGTCCTCTTCTATATATACTTTTATTGTATCACAATAACCAGCTAAAGCCTCATCAATACTATTATCGACTACCTCATATACTAAATGGTGTAAACCTTTTAAACTTGTACTCCCTATATACATTCCAGGTCTCTTTCTAACTGCTTCTAAACCTTCTAAAACCTGAATCTGCTCAGCATTATAATTTGTTTCCATTATCACAAAACCTCCATTTAAACTTATTAAACCGTGACTTATAAATCACGGTTTATATTGGCTGCAAAATTTAAACGCTTACTTAATGTACTTGATGATATCATAGAATAATATATTGTCTCTCCTGTTACAATAAAAGACTTTGGATTTCCTTCTGAAAAATCCCTTATAAAACCTTCTTCTTTAGCCACCTCTAAAAATTCTTTAGTTGTCTTTGAATTAATAGTTGACTCTAAATCAGCAATTAAGACTATATCTTCAGCCGGTATTACCTTGCCAGCTCCCAAATGTAGCAATTCTATTCCTCCCTTACAATTGATTATATACGTGCATATATTTTTTGCCAATTACCTTCTCTATAATCCTTTTATTTAAATTGTTTGGCCCAATTGATGTCTCAAGCATTACATACTTTTGTATTAATACCTTTATATTTCTGCTACCCTTCTTACCCTTTAGAGTATCAATCGCCATAACATCTATCTCCTCTTTGATATCTTTTATTAAATCTTTTTTTATATTTTCAAATTCACTCTTTGATGGTATCGGATATATATTCATAAGATCTTCATAACCTAACCAAGGCATCTCATATATTATATCTCTTACCTTATCTTTATCCAACTTTTCTTCTTTAATTTGGCAAACAGGGCACTTGTCCATATCTTTAGGTATGAGAGTTGAGCACAAAGAACATTCCAACCAGTTATTTTCTTTCTTCCATTTTCTTAATTTTTTATCTTTAATCAATACTTTACTGATCTTTTCTTTTAAATCTAAATCCCCTATATATCCACAATCTTTTTCAACTTCTAAAAGTTCATCATCATTTAGTTTCACTTTAGTATAATCAAAATAATCATCTTTAAAATTTTCTTTGTGAGTAATTTTACCAGATTGAAACCTTATGTCCTTCACAAGGTTACTCTTTAAGAGTTTATTTATTTTACTTATAAAATCTTTTTTCATAAACAACAATTGATGGGCCCAAACTGGGTTATCTACTACAACAAATAAGACACCCTTATTTATATATTTAGCCTGGGTGTGTTTTCTGATCTTATCTCCTATTACTTCAGCCCATAAATCAAGCACTCTAGCCTCTTTTACCTTTTTTGAAAAGCCAAGTTTATTTAAGGTCTTATCCAATATTATTCCAATTGAATCGCTCATCTTTCCTCCTTCATAACTGAACCATTCTTAATTTTAAATAGATTATAATTAGAATTAATCTTACCTAACCCCTTTAGATCAGTACTTGTAATAAAGGTCTGAATCTTATCTTGAACCACATCTAAAAGGTGACTTCTTCGATTATAATCAAGTTCAGAAAAGACATCATCCAGCAATAAGATAGGATACTCTCCTATCTCTGCTTTCATAAATTCTAACTCCGATAGCTTTAAAGCTAAGGCTGTAGTTCTTTGCTGACCTTGTGAACCATACTTTCTTATATCTATATCATTAACGATTAAAGAGATATCATCTCTATGTGGGCCAACAGTTGTAACCCCTCTATAGATATCTCTCTCCTCTTTCTTCTTAAGTAATCTAATTAATTCTTGTTTTATATCTTCATAAGAGCTTTGATTATCTATATCTAATTTACTATCATACTTTAACTCTAAGTTCTCAACTCCATTGGTTATTCTTCTTTGAATTAACTTAGCAAGTATTGATAACTTATTTAGTGAATCAATACGTTTAACTATAATCTTAGCACCTAAATCTGTTAATTGAGTATTTAAAATTTCTAATACCTCTTTAGACCCCTTTTTTTCTCTAATATCTTTTAACAGGTTATTTCTATGCTTTAGTACCTCTTTATATTTACTAAGTTGATGTTTGTAATAAGAGCTTATCTGTGATATCTCTAAATCAATAAATTTTCTTCTTAAGCTTGGGCTACCTTTAACTAAATTTAAATCTTCTGGTGAGAAGATTACTACGTTAAGATAACCTACTAGGTCACTAATCCTTTTTAATCTATTTGTATTTACTTTTACAAGTTTTTCTTTATTATTTAAACTTAACTCCAACTTATAACTCTGCTCTCTTTTTATTAACTCCCCTTTTACATAAAAAGATTTAGAATCCCACTTTATTAGCTCAGAGTCTATATTACTCCGATGAGATCCTCCTGTCCCTAAAAGGTAGATTGACTCTAAAATATTAGTCTTACCCTGTGCATTGGATCCTATTATTAAATTTAAATTCGGATTAAACTTTAAGTGTTCTTGTTTATAATTTCTATAGTCCTTTAAGTAAAGTTGAGATAAAAACAATTTTATTTATACACCCCTTAAGAGGTTGTGATTTTATATTTTCTGTTAAAGCACTCTACTACATCACTCTCTTTTAACCTTCTTCCTCTCTTTCTTTCTATTTCTCCATTGACCTCTACTTCTCCTTCTTGAATTATTATTTTAGCTTCACCACCTGTGGAAACGATGTTGGCCCACTTTAAGAATTGATCTAACTTTATGTTTTCAGTATTTATCTTTATATTTTCCATATTTAAAAACCCCTTTTTTATATTTTTTATCTAATAGGCATAATAACACACTTATAATTATTATCTGACTTAGGTTTAATAAGAGCTGGTGATAAAGGATTAGATAATCTAATTATAATTTCATCATCGTCTATTACTTTTAAACAATCAAGTAAATAACCCACATCAAAAGATATTTTCAATTGCTCTACCTTTGATTCTAAAGTAATACCTTCGTGATAGTTACCAACTCCTGGTGAATTAGCTTCTACATTCAACAGATTAGCATTAAATTTCAAATCCACAGACTTTTTTCTTCTATCCTTTAACAAGTTGGCCCTTTTAAGTGTATTAAAAAGCATCTCTTTTTTTACAATAGCTATTTTTTCATTAGCTTTTGGAATTACATCTTTATAATTTGGAAAATCTCCTTCTATAGTTCTTGTAATAAGATTTGTCTCAGAAAACTTAAAAGATAATTTATTGTCATCTAGTATAATATGAACCAACTCATCTGAATTATTCAATAGATTTTCTAATTCTTTTAATGTTTTATTTGGAATTATTAGCTTTTTAGATGGCAGCCTTTCATCCTCTAAACTAATTTTATGATAAACTAATCTATAAGTGTCTGTAGCTATTATTTCTATTTGATTCTCTCCCATAACCAAAAGAGCTCCGGCAAGAATTGCTTTATAACTATCATCAGATGTTGCAAAGATTATTTTTCTAATTAGTTTTTTTAATTTCTTTTGTGAAATTACTAAATTTATATCTGAATCTAATTCAGGCAATAAAGGAAATTGATCTGTTGGTGAAGAATATAAGTTAAACTTAGAATTATCTGTTAGTATTTGTGCAGTATTATTAGATGAATCAGCTGAAATTATAATATCCCCTTTAGGTAATTCTTTTATTATGTCTGTTATAAATTGAGCTGGTAAAACAATAGATCCTTCTCTTATAATATCTGCTTTTATATTAGATTCAATACCTATCTGTAAGTCTGTACCAATAAACCTTAAGTTATTTTCATATCCCTCTAATGCTATTCCTGAAAGTATAGGTAATGTTGCTTTAGAAGAAACTGCTCTATTGACTTTTTTTAATGCATTATAAAGAGATTCTTGGTTGACTTTTACCTTCATATAACACCTCCTTGTTGAATCTTAAATAATCTATTAAATTTAAAGGGTTATTTAATCCCTTATGTTTGCAGGTGAAAAGCCTTCTTATAATATATTATTTTAATTCTATATATATATAAATAAGATAGTAGTAGTAGTAGTAGGGCTTGTGGATAATGTGGATAAGTGCAATGAGACTATATAACTCTAAGGCTCAAGCCTGTGGAAAGACTGTGGATAACCCTGTGTAAGTTATCCACAGTATCCACAAGCACCTGTTAATAGAAAAAGTTTTGCACAGCTTTTTTCACTTATCCACAGGTTATCCACAGGTTATCCACAGAGTTATCCACAGAGTTATCCCTTGATTTTAGCTATTATATCGGTTACTATTTTATTAAAAGAGATATCTTCTTGTATTTTCTTTTGAATTTTATCATATCCATGTAAGACTGTACTATGATCTCTTCCTCCAAACCTGTTTCCAATTTGAGGAAAAGAAAGATCTGTTAATTCTCGTGATATATACATAGCAACTTGTCGAGGAAAAGAGATAGCTCTTGTTCTTTTTTTAGAATCAATATCATTAAGAGTTATGCCATAATGTTGACAAATAATTTCTTTTATAAGATTTACAGTTATTTCTTTTGGGCGGTTTTGAGATTTATTAACAATATTTTTTAATGCTTCTTGAGCTAAGCTAATAGTTATAGATTCATTTGTTAAAGAAGAATAAGCAACCACTCTAATTAATGCCCCTTCAAGTTCACGAATATTAGATTGAATTTGATTAGCAATATATACAATTACATTATTAGGGACTTCTAAATCTTCTAGTGTTGCTTTTTTCTTTAGTATTGCAATTCTAGTTTCTAAATCAGGTTCTTGAATATCGGTTATTAGTCCCCATTCAAATCTTGATCTTAATCTTTCCTCAAGGGTAGGGATTTCCTTTGGTGGTCTATCACTGGAAATAATAATCTGCTTATTAGCATCATGTAAAGCATTGAAGGTATGAAAGAATTCCTCTTGAGTTCTTTCTTTACCTGCTAAAAACTGGATGTCGTCAATAAGAAGAATATCTATATTTCTATATTCATTACGAAATTCTATGGTTTTGTCATATCTTATAGAGTTAATCAGTCTATTAGTAAATTCTTCTGAAGTTAAATACATTACTTTCATATTTGAATTATGCTTTATTATATAGTGACCAATAGCATGCATAAGATGTGTTTTTCCTAATCCTACATCTCCATAAATAAAGAACGGGTTATAAGCTTTTGCAGGTGCTTCAGCAACGGCTAAAGAAGCAGCATGAGCGAATCGATTACTATTACCTATAACAAAGGAATCGAATGTATATTTAGGATTAAGCACAGAATTTTTTATCTCTTCTTTATTTTTTTGTTTTACTTTTTTAGTTTCTAAAACAATTTCTTCTTTTTCATTTAATAGTATCTCTTCTTCACGCATCTCTGGAATAATGAACTTAATTTTATAGTCATTATCAGAGACCTGTAATAGTGATTTCTTGATTAATTTTTCATATTTAGTTTTAAGCCAATCTTTAGCAAACTCATTGGGCACCTCTATAAAAACCGTGTTATTTTGTATTGCTATTATTTTTGTTGGTTTAAACCAAGTTTCAAAGCTTGGTGTACTTAATTTTTTATCGATAGCCTCTAAAGTTGAATTCCAAAGCTTCTTTATTTCTTTTTTATCCACAGGAAAACCTCCTAAAATAAAGTTATCCACAAGAAATGTTAATAACTCTGTGGATAACTTTGTTATATATGATTTTTTCTTAAAAATATAATTAGTTATTCAAAGATTCAAGTAAAATCTGTGAATAACTAATTATATTTTTAACTGCTTATTAAAATTTTTTTTGCAAATAGGATAGACAGTAAGATAATAATAACAAATTATAAACAAATTATCAACAGTTTTTGTGGATAATTTGTTGAAAAGGACTTATATCTCTTGACATAAGTTGATATTATAATTTATAATTGAATAGAATGCTTTTGAAAGAATAATTTTTAAATATATCTTTTAAGCAATTCTTTTTAGGAGGAATTAATTTAATGGAGATAGATGATAGATTAAAGAAGACATATGAGTTTAAGAGAGTATATAAGTATGGTAATTCAACTGCTGATAGATTGATTGTTTTATATGTATTAAAAAAGAAGAATGATAATATGAGAAGAGTTGGATATTCTGTTAGTAAAAAGATAGGCAAAGCTGTTGTTAGAAATAAGGTTAAACGCCTCTTAAGAGAGGTTTATAGAAATAATAAAGATAAGATAGAAAGTGGTTTAGATTTAGTTATTATTGCAAGAAAACCGATTGTTGGAGCTTCCTATAAGCAGATTGACAAGTCTTTTAATCGTCTATTAAAGAGAAGTAAGATATTAAAGGATTGATTTTTATGAGTATTCTAAGCAAAATTTTTATTGGATTTATTAGATTTTATCAAAAGTTTATTTCTCCACTAAAACCTTTTAGAAGTTGTAGGTTCTATCCTACTTGCTCTTCATATGCAATTAAAGCTTTAAAAAGGTATGGTCTTTTAAAGGGAGGAATAAAGGCTATAAAGAGAATATTACGATGTCATCCTTTAAATAAAGGAGGATATGATCCATTAGATTAAATTAACTAGGAGGAGTTAGGGTGAATACAAAGAGAAAATTTTCGTTTTTTATATTTTTAGGTTTAATTCTTATACTAACTGGTTGTTCTACAGATTTTAGGGTAGATGTTATTGAGGGAAATGAGAGCACTATTTTAGTAGAGTCTGATAAACAAACATATGAGAGAGGCGATATTGTTACTTTAGTTGCTCAGCCTGAGGAAACTTTTGAGCATTGGGATCTCTTTACTGATGAAGATGAATATATTAAGGATAATCCTGTAGAATTTGAAATTGATCAAGGAAACAGAGCTAAAGCCTTTTTTACTAATGATGAAGCAGAGATTAGAGTGGCTCAAGATACAAGTGGTGGTATGTTTGGATGGATCGGAAATATAATGCAAGATCTGTTAAGTATTATTTATAATTTTACAGGTAGTTATGGTTTATCTATTATCTTATTAACTGTAATAGTTAGATTAATTTTAGGTCCGCTTAATGCTAAGCAGACTAGGTCTATGAAGAAGATGCAAAAGCTACAACCTATGATTGAAGAGTTAAAGAAAAAACATGGTGATGATCAAGAGAAGCTTCAACAAGAGATGATGAAGTTATACCAAAAGCACAAAGTTAATCCAGCTGCTGGTTGTCTACCTATGATTGTTCAGATGCCGATAATAATTGCTTTATTTAGAGCCTTACAAAATTGGCCAGAATTATATGGAGAATCCTTCTTATTTATTTCTGATTTAAGTGAAAGTAATATTGTCTTAATTATCTTAACAGGTATTGTTATGCTAGGTCAAAGTATAATGACTCAACAGATGTCTGGTTCTGGCTCTAGTAATAAAGCTGCACTCTTTATGCCATTATTCATTGTTGTAATTGGTTTTGGTTTACCAGCAGGTGTTTTATTATACTGGATGACATCTACTTTGATTATGGCAATACAACAGTACTTCTTATACAAAGAGTCTGATGTAGAATTAAAGGAGGAATCAAATTAAGATGGATAGGGTCATAGTTACAGGTAATACAGTCCAAGAGGCCCTTGATAAAGGAATAAAAGATTTAAATACTGATAAGGATAATATAGAGTATAATGTAATAGAAAAGGGCAAAGGTGGATTCTTAGGTCTTTTTGGTAAAAAAGAAGCAAAGGTAGAGTTGATTAAAAAGGAGACTAAGGCAGAAAAGAGCTTAAAGCTTTTAAGTAAATTAATAGAAGAGATGGATCTTGATCTTCAAGTAGAGTTAATTGAAGAGAAGACAACTAAAAATAACCTATTCTTAAATATCTTTGGTGAAGATTTAGGTATTATCATTGGATATAGAGGGAAAAACCTAGATGCTCTACAGTATATAATGAATTTAGCTATTAACAAGGGAGAATCTAATTATTTAAAGATTATTTTAGATGCTCAAGGTTACAGAAATAGAAGAAGATCGTCTTTAGAGAGATTAGCTTTAAGAATGTGTAAGAAAGCTAAAAAGACAGGAAGAAAAGTTATGTTAGAACCTATGCCACCTCATGAAAGGAGAATTATTCATTCTACTTTACAAGGTGTTTCAGGTGTAAAAACTTATAGTGAAGGTAGGGACCCGTATCGTAAAGTAATTATTAAAGTTAAATAGATCTCAAACCCAGTATTTAAAAAAATACTGGGTTTGTTTAATTATTATTGAAAATACTTTTGGTTAAATTATTAATAATAGGAGGGATAATAGTGTATAAAAGAGACACAATAGCAGCTATTTCAACTGCTGTGGGTGATGGTGGTATCGGGATTATTAGAGTAAGTGGATCAGAAGCTATAGAAATTGTAGATTTGTTATTTAAAGGAAAAGAAGAAAATAAATTAATAAACTCTACAAGTTATAAAGCTCATTATGGACATATAGTAGAAAGAGAAAGTGGAAAGATTATTGATGAGGTAATAACCTTAGTTATGAAAGCTCCTAAAACATACACAACTGAAGATGTTGTTGAGATCAATTGCCACGGGGGGATAGTAGTATTACAAAAGATATTAAATTTAGTACTTAAGGCTGGTGTCCGTTTAGCAGAGCCTGGTGAATTTACTAAAAGGGCTTTTTTAAATGGTAGAATAGATTTGGCTCAAGCTGAAGCTATTACAGATTTGATTAGATCTAAGACAGAAGCTGGGTTAGAGGTTGCTTTAAAGCAATTAGAAGGTAGTTTGTCTAATAAGATTAATGATATTAGACAAGACATAGTATCTTTGTTGGCCCACTTAGAAGCAACAATTGATTTTCCTGATGATGAGGTTGAAGAGTTTGACCCTAATCAGTTAGATACAAGAATTGGTGGAATAATAAATAAAGTTGAAGATCTTATTAAGACTAGTAATAGGGGAAAGATATTAAAAGAGGGGATTAAAGCTGCTATTATTGGTAAGCCTAATGTAGGAAAATCTAGCCTGTTGAATGCACTTTTAAGAGAAAAGAGGGCAATTGTAACTGATATTCCTGGAACAACTCGTGATATAATAGAAGAGGTTATTAATATTGATGGAATACCTGTAAAAATAATTGATACTGCTGGGATTAGAGAGACTGAGGATGTTGTAGAGAAGGTAGGAGTAGAGAAATCTGAAGACTTATTAAAAGAGGCAGATCTTATTTTGTTAGTCTTAGATGCTAGCCAAGCTATAAGTGAAGAAGAGTTAGACATAGTTAAAAAGGCCAACGATAAAGATATAATCTTGGTTATTAATAAGGTTGACCTTAAAGAAGAGATTGAGTTAGGAGATATTGAACTAATTTTAGATAGTAAAGATATAGTTAAGACTGCTGCTATAGATAATGAAGGAATTGATAAACTAGAGGATACAATATCTTCTTTAATCTTTAGAGGAGATATAAGTTCTAATAGTGATACTTTAATTAGCAATATTAGGCACAAAAATGCCTTAGATAGAGCTTATGGGAGATTATTAGATGTACAAAAGACCTTCCAAATGGGGCTTCCAAATGACTTTATTACTATTGATCTAAGGGCTGCTTTAGAATCAATAGGAGAGATTACTGGTGATACAATTGGAGAAGATATTATCGATCAAATTTTTGCTGATTTTTGTTTAGGAAAATAATTCTTCATAGCTCTAGGATGAAGAATTATGACCACGAAGGTTTCTTTAAGACCCAAAGAGGGTTTTTAGTTAATAGTAAGAGCTAAGGACTAAGAAATGAGTACAAAAAGTGGAAAGGTTTTTAGGTAAATAAGGGGGAATAAAGATGAATAATTATGATATTATAGTTATTGGTGCTGGACACGCAGGGTGTGAAGCTTCGTTAGCTGCTGCAAGAATGGGTTCTAAGACTCTACTTTTAACCTTAAATGCAGACCATATTGCTTTGATGCCATGTAATCCATCTATAGGGGGTCCAGCTAAAGGTCATATTGTTAGAGAGATAGATGCTTTAGGTGGGGAGATGGGCAAGAATATAGATAAATCTTATATAAATATTAGGATGCTAAATACCTCTAAAGGGCCAGCAGTTCATGCTTTGCGTGCTCAAGCTGATAAGCATAAGTATCAATTTGAAATGACTAAGGTATTACAAAATCAAGACAATTTGGATTTAAAACAGACTGTTGTTACCGATTTGATCATTGAAGGTGATGGTGTAAAGGGTGTTAAAACAATTACAGGTATGACTTATAGGGCCAACAAAATAATCTTAACTACAGGAACTTCTTTAAAGGGTAAGGTTATTATTGGTGATATAAAGTATACAGGTGGTAGACAAGGGGAGTTTGCCTCTACAGATTTAGCAGAAAGTTTAAAGGAAGCTGGCATTAAGCTTAAGAGATTTCAAACAGCTACTCCACCAAGGGTAGATAAGAATACTGTTGATTTTGATAAGATGACTATCCACCCTAGCGCTAAGAAAGAGTTGCAGTTCTCATTTTTTGAAGAAAGAGAAGAAAGGGATCAACTACCATGTTGGTTAACATATACAAATGAAGAGACTAAAAGGGTTATGGAAGAAAATATAGATTCATCACCCTTATCTACAGGGATAGTTGAAGGGGAAGGACCAAGGTACTGTCCATCTATTGATAGAAAGATTATGAGATTTCCTGATAAGGCAACCCATCAAGTCTTTGTAGAGCCAGAGGGTCTTCATACTAGTGAGTTATACCTTAATGGTTTAACTACCAGTACACCTGAAGATGTACAATTAAAGGTTATTAGAAGTGTACCAGGTTTGGAAAAGGCTGAGATTATGAGGCCAGGTTATGCAGTTGAGTATGATTATATACCACCTTATCAGCTTAATCCTACTATGGAGAACAAGGTAGTTAAAGGCCTTTATACTGCAGGTCAGATCAATGGTACTAGTGGTTATGAAGAGGCTGCAGCTCAAGGTTTAATGGCAGGAATAAATGCTGTTTTAAGTAATAAAGACAAAAAACCACTAATCTTAAAGAGGTCTGAAGCTTATATTGGAGTATTGATTGATGATTTAGTAACTAAAGGAACAAGCGAACCTTATCGAATGTTGACTTCTAGAGCTGAGTATAGGTTGATTTTACGCCAAGATAATGCCGATTTGAGATTAAGCCATATTGGCTATGATTTAGGCTTGCTTACTGATAAGGAATATAAAAAAGTTAAAACTAAAAGAGAGAGTATAAAAGAAAATTTAGAAATATTAAATCAGATTCAGGTAACTCCAACTAAAGAGGTTCGTGCTTTATTAGAAGAATTAGGTAGTGGAGGATTGAAAAAACCTGTAAGTTTAGCTACAATTTTAGAGAGACCTAAAGTAGATTATAATAATTTAGTTAGATTTACTAAAGAAGCACCAAGTGTAAGTGAAGATGTAGGAGAACAATTAGAGATTGAAACTAAATATAGAGGTTATATTAAACGTCAATTAAAGCAAGTAGAGCAGTTTAAGCATATGGAAGAGAAGGAGATTCCAGAGAATATAGATTATATGGAGATGACAAATCTAAGAAAGGAAGCTAGAGAGAAGTTAAATAGGATTAGACCTTTATCTATTGGCCAGGCTTCTAGGATTTCTGGTGTATCACCAGCTGATATATCCGTTTTGATGATCTATATAGAAGAGTTACAAAGAGGAGGGAAGAAATGAAGGAGTATGATGTAATTGTTGTTGGAACAGGCCATGCAGGTTGTGAATCTGCTTTGGCAGCTGCTAGGATGGGGTTTAGGACGTTGGCCCTGACAGTGGATTTAGATAATATAGGGTTAATGCCTTGTAACCCAGCTATTGGTGGTCCAGCTAAGAGCCATATAGTAAGGGAGATAGATGCTTTAGGTGGAGAGATGGCTAAGAACATTGATAAATCATGTATCCAAATTAGGATGTTAAATACCTCTAAAGGTCCTGCAGTTCACGCTTTGAGAGCTCAAGCAGATAAGAAGACTTATAGTCTTGAGATGAAGAAGGTTTTAGAAGGGCAGGATAATCTTGATATACGTCAAGGTATGGTAGTAGAGTTGATAGTAGAAGATTCTATAGTAACTGGGGTGAGAATTAAGACAGGGGTAACATTTAAAGCCAAGAAGGTTATCTTAACAACTGGAACCTTCTTAAAGGGAGAGATTATAATTGGTGATGTTAGGTATAGCTCTGGTCCCCATAATCAGTTCCCATCTAATGCCCTATCTGATAATTTAGAAGAGTTAGGTTTTGATTTAAAGAGGTTTAAGACTGGAACTCCACCTAGAGTCGATAAGAGAACTATTGACTTTAGTAAGTTGGAGATACAGCCAGGAACTATAGATTCTATTGCTTTCTCCTTTAACAACGAAGATATTGATAATAAGTTAGAGCAAAGGGATTGCTGGATGGTTTATACTAATGATAAGACCCATAAATCTATCTTAGAAAATCTTCATCGATCACCTATGTATTCCGGGGATATAAAGGGAGAAGGAGCACGATATTGCCCTTCAATAGAGACTAAAGTGGATAGATTTCCCCATAAGAACCGGCATAAGATCTTTGTAGAGCCTGAAGGTGAATATATCTATGAAATGTATCTATCTGGATTCTCTACGTCTTTACCTGTAGATGTACAGGTTGAGATGCTAAGGACTTTAGATGGATTTGAAGAGGCTGAGATTATTCGACCTGCTTATGCTATCGAGTATGATTCTATAGATCCAATGCTTTTAAAACCATCATTAGAGACTAAATCGATTAAAAACCTTTATACAGCAGGGCAGATTAATGGAACTAGCGGTTATGAAGAGGCGGGAGCACAAGGTCTGATGGCTGGAATTAACGCAGCTCTTAGTTTAAAAGGTGAAGATCCTTTAGTTTTAAAGAGGTCTGAAGCTTATATTGGTGTATTAATTGATGATTTAGTAACTAAAGGGACTGAAGAGCCTTATAGAATGTTAACCTCAAGAGCAGAACATAGGTTGATTTTGCGTCAAGATAATGCAGATTTGCGCTTGACACCTATTGGATATAAGGTAGGTCTTATTTCAAAAGAAAGATATGAGTCTTTTATAGAAAAGAAAGAAGCAATAGAAGAGGAGATTAAAAGGCTTGAAAGTATAGAGGTATTCCCAACTGATGATAAGGTTCAAGAAGTTTTAAGAAATTTTAATAGTAGTGAGCTTAATAATAAGGATACGTTGGCCCGGTTAATTAAAAGGCCTGAGTTAGATTATCATTCCCTAAAGGAGATAGATTCTAATAGACCTGATCTACCTTATAATGTAAGGGAAGAGGTTGAAATTCAGATTAAGTATGAGGGGTATATCAAAAAACAAGAGAAGTTAATAGATAAACAAAAAGAAATTGAAGATAAAAAGATACCAGAAGAGGTAGATTATAATGATATAGATAGCTTAAGACTAGAAGCAAAGGAGAAGTTAAATAAGGTTAGACCGATATCTTTAGGTCAAGCTTCTAGAATTTCTGGGGTATCACCAGCTGATATCTCTGTTTTAACTATCTATTTAAAGAGTTTAGAAAGGGAAGGTGAGGATTGATGAGCAATTATATAGATAAATTAAAGAAAGGATCAAGAGAATTAGGGGTAGAATTGAATGAGCAACAGCTTGATCAATTTATAAAATATATGGAGATTTTAAAGGAATGGAATCAGAAGATGAACCTTACTGCTATTGATGATGAAGAAGAGATTGTAATTAAGCACTTTTTAGATTCTATTTCATGTATAAAAGGTGCAGATTTTGGGCAAATTAAAAGAGTTATTGATGTAGGAACTGGGGCAGGTTTTCCAGGGGTTCCTTTAAAGATTCTTTTTCCCCATTTAGAGCTTACGTTATTAGATTCCTTAAAGAAGAGGATTACCTTCTTAAAACATGTAGGTTCAGAGTTAGGTTTTGAGAATATAGAATATATTCATGGAAGGGCAGAGGATTATGGTCAAGATGAAAAGTATCGTGAGAAGTATGATTGTTCTTTAGCTCGAGCAGTTGCTTCATTGAATATTTTATCAGAGTACACACTACCTTTTGTTAAGGTAGGAGGTATCTTCTTATCTCAAAGGGGAAGTGAGGTAAAGGATGATATAATCCAAGGAGAAGAAGCTATAGACAGGTTAGGAGGAAGCTTCTATGACTTAATAGAAGTAGAAGTTCCTTATTTAGATGCTGATCGAAGTTTGGTAGTTATAGACAAGGTTGTTAGTACTCCAGATAAATATCCACGTAGAGCGGGTAAGCCTAAAAAGAGACCATTATAAGGAAGTGGTTAATTTGAAAAAGTTTATATTAGCTTTTGTT
Source organism: Halonatronum saccharophilum DSM 13868 (assembly GCF_000517025.1). GTDB lineage: Bacteria > Bacillota > Halanaerobiia > Halobacteroidales > Halobacteroidaceae > Halonatronum > Halonatronum saccharophilum. The sequence goes on along the minus strand of NZ_KI912094.1, from coordinate 701,206 downwards.
ATAGTTTTGCTCACCTTTTTTTCAGCTATGGATACCTTATGGGCCAACACAAGGCTTAACACCTTACTAACTACAGAAGGGTTAAATAGAGAAGGTATTCCTATAACTTTTAAAAATGAGTTTAGTTTAAGTGATGATAGGGGTGTTCAATACTATGTAGAGTGGGATGCGGATGGAGAAAAGAGGGATGTAAAGGTTAAGTGGTTTGATTCAAGGGATCGATTAATAAACTCTTTAACTTTAAAAGGTTTTTCTGATAATATTGTTAGAGATTATATAAGCTTTTCAACTAAAAATAGAAGCCAAGTGGTTATTCCTAAAGATACTGGAACCTATTCTATATATTTATATATAGGTGAAGAGTTAATAGGTATCAGTAAATTTAGAATTATAAAATAAAAGCACCTAGGTGCTTTTATTTTATTTTCTAAAGGAAGGGTTTTACATTTTTTTTCACGAAATATTAATTTATAGAGAAATAATACTGTAAAAGATATATATTTTATTTACATAAGATCAAAAAAGGGGGATAAGTGTGGAGATAATTTCAATAGTAAATCAAAAGGGTGGGGTAGGAAAGAGTACAACAGCAGTAAATTTAGGATCTTATTTAGCTCAATTGAAAAAAAAGGTATTGTTATTGGATATTGATCCTCAAGGGAATGCAACTAGTGGTGTTGGAGTAGATAAGTCAAGTATTGAAAATTGCATCTATAGCGTTTTGATTGAAGGTGTAGATTTAAAGAAGGCAATGTATAATACAAAAATGGAAGGCCTAGATTTGATACCAGCTACCTTAGAGTTGGCTGGAGCGGAAATAGAACTTGTATCAGTCATCTCGCGAGAGTATAGGATAAAACAGTTATTAGAAGAGATAAAAGATGATTATGATTATATTTTAATTGATTGCCCACCATCTTTAGGATTATTAACTTTAAATGCTTTAAGTGCTGCAGATTCTGTATTAATACCTATTCAATGTGAATACTATGCCTTAGAAGGTTTAAGTCAGCTTTTAAATACTATTGAGTTAGTTAGAGGAGGTTTAAACCCTGATTTAAGAATCTCTGGAGTTCTCTTAACTATGTATGATGGTAGGACTAATTTATCTGAGCAGGTCTCTTGTGAAGTTAAGACACATTTTGATGACCTTGTTTATAATACTATTATTCCAAGGAATATAAGGTTGAGTGAAGCACCAAGTTTTGGGGAACCAATCAATCTTTATGACAAAGATTCTAGGGGAGCAAAAGCTTATTTAAATTTAGCGAAGGAAGTGGTTGAGAATGGCTAAAAAGAGATTAGGGAGAGGCTTAGATGTATTGATTTCTCCTAAGAATAATGTAATCAAAGAGAGCAAATCAAAAAAACAAGGAGAAGAAATTAAAAAGATTCCTCTTAAGCAGATCAAAGTAAATCCATATCAACCTAGAAGTAACTTTGATAGTGAGTCATTAGATGAACTAGGTCAATCTATTAAAGAACATGGATTAATACAACCGATTATTTTAAGGCCTGTTAATGAGGGGTATCAGATTGTGGCTGGTGAAAGAAGATATAGAGCTACTAAAAAGTTAGGGTTTAAAGTTATTGAAGCAATAATCTTAGAGTTTGGTGAACAAGAGATGTTAGAAGTTGCTTTGATTGAAAACTTACAGAGAGATAACTTGAATCCTCTAGAAGAGGGTGAAGCTTATCAAGCTTTGATCGATAAATTTTCTCTTTCTCAAGGAGAGGTAGCAAAAAGAGTCGGCAAAAGTAGGTCTGCTATCTCTAATACTTTAAGACTATTAAAATTACCTGATGAAATTAAAAAAGAAGTTTCACGTGAAAACATTAGTATGGGACATGCTAGAGCTTTATTATCTTTAGATAATATTGATTTACAAAAAGAGATAACCTTAAAGATAATAGAGAAGGAGTTGACTGTAAGAGAGACTGAGAGATTAGTAAAAGAGGTTAATAATTCAGGGAAGAAGAAGGCAAACAAGAAGAAAAATAAAGATCCCAACCTAATTTTTGTTGAAGATAAGTTAAGAAATATTTTAGGAACTCCAGTCAATATTCAAAATGGTAAGAACAAGGGTAAGATTGTTATAGAGTATTATTCAAATGATGATTTGGCTAGGATAGTTGAACTATTAAATGAATAAAATAATTCATCTAGAGTGATTTTAAAGATTCTTATATGAGATACTTAATTTTTAAGGTATCTTTGTATGAGAGTCTTTTATTTTTATTTAGATATATTTATTTAGGTTTTTTTATTATTAAGAATTTTGCTTTATCACCCTATAAATTAAAATATCAATTACATATTTAATCTAAATATATTATAATAGATATAAGAAAGTTAAAAAGTGAAATATTATATAATAACAAATAATTTTGACTAAAAAAAATAAAGTTGATAATATGATATCAATGTATATGTTTCATATGAAACATTCGTAAACTTTTAGAGGGGGAGTTTATATGTTTAATAATTTTATTTCTGATCAAAAGTTAAATGATATATTGGATAATATTGAGGTTAGTGGGGAGATTATAGATAAAATAATAGAGAAGTCTTTAAATAAAGAGAGATTAACTTTAGAGGAGACAGCGGTTTTACTTAATGCAGATAAGCAGGAGTGGATAGACAAGATTTTTGCTGGGGCCAAAGAATTGAAGCGAAGAGTATATGGTGACAGGGTTGTTCTCTTTGCCCCTTTATATGTAGGAAACTTATGTATAAACAATTGTAAATATTGTGGTTTCAAAGCATCTAATCAAGAGGTTGAAAGGTGTACTTTAAGTTTAGACGATTTAAAAGGAGAGGTTAAGGCCTTAGAAAGCAAGGGCCAAAAAAGATTAATCTTAGTTTATGGTGAACACCCAGATTATGATGCTGATTTTATTGCTGATACAGTAAGAGCAGTTTATGAGACCAAAGAAAATAGTGGAGAGATTAGAAGGGCCAACATTAATGCAGCCCCTTTAGATGTTAAAGGGTATAAAAAGTTAAAAGAGGTTGGTATAGGAACTTATCAGATATTTCAAGAAACTTATCACCATAATACCTATAAGAAGGTACATTTAAGCGGACCAAAGTCTGATTACAAATGGAGGTTGACAGGTTTAGATAGGGCTATGGAAGCTGGACTTGATGATGTAGGCATAGGGGTTTTATTTGGTCTTTATGATTGGAAGTATGAGGTTTTGGCGTTACTAGAACATACTATACACTTAGAAGAGAATTATGGTGTTGGCCCACATACTATCTCTTTTCCAAGGTTAAAAAGGGCAGTTAATATGGAAATTGGCGATGAATATTTAGTAAGTGATGAGGACTTTAAGAGGATAGTAGCTATACTAAGGCTTGCAGTCCCTTATACAGGTTTGATCCTAACAGCTAGAGAGGATGCTAAGTTAAGAAAAGAGGTTATGGAATTAGGTGTTTCTCAGATAGATGCAGGTACTAGAATAGAGATGAAAGGTTATACTGATGATGATGGTGAGCAAGATCTAAATAAAGAACAATTTGAAATAGGTGATAGTCGTTCATTAGATGAGGTTATTGGTGAATTAATAAGTGATGGTTATATGCCGTCCTTTTGTACAGCTTGTTACCGTTTAGGTCGAACAGGAGAGCATTTTATGGAATTTGCCATTCCAGGTTTTATTAAAAGATACTGCGGGCCAAATGCCCTATTAACCTTTAAGGAGTATTTAGTTGACTATGCTTCTGATAAGACAAAAGAGGTTGGAGATAAATTAATTGCAGAGAAATTGGCTGAAATTGAAGATGATAATACTAGAGAAGATATTGAGGAAAAATTAAGAGAGATAGAAGAGGGGAAAAGAGATCTTTATCTTTAGAAAAAGGAATCTGGAGTCAGGAATCAGTAGGATAATTAATAGTAATAAAGCGTTACTTCAATTAACAATTAGAGCTTAAGCTCAAAATCTTAAGAGTTTTTTACCACTAATGAACACGAATAGTCACGAATAAAAGATTTAAAAATAAAAATCATCTAAAATTTACTTTCATTTAAAAATTCTATAATAAACACTATAATTTAATAATAATTTGAATTATATTAGTGTTAATTCGTGTCCATTAGTGGTTTCAAAAAAGATTTTTAATTCTTGCTTTTATTTTTTGAAAGTTATACTATAATGATATTAAAATTAGTTTTACGGATTCCTAAAACCAAGGAGGATCATAAGATGGCATTGAGAGACAAGTTTATAACGGATAATAATAGAGAAAGTTCAGTTTTAATCTGTTCTTCTACCCACCATATGTTAGAAGCCAATAGTCTTTTAAAGAAGAATAATATTGATACAGAACTAGTACCAACGCCTAAGGGTATTGGTTCTGCTTGTACTACAGCAATCCGTTTTGATCGTAAAGAAGAGGCTAAGGTAGAAGAGGTAGTTGAAAGTACTAATATTGATTGGCTAGGTATTTATCCAATTGTTAAGAAGGATCGTCGTAATGAATGGTCTGATATCTTCTCTTTAGATATAGATGATAAATTCGCCAAAGTTTTAGAGAAGATAGCTTGTGACCAGGTTTTAAATAAAGAAGAAATTATAACTCTATTAAAGGCTGAAGGTGATATTGAATTAAAGTCCTTATTTATGGCTTCAGATAGAATTCGTCAAGAGATGTTAGGTGATACAGTAGATGTTAGAGCAGCAATTGAATTTTCGAATTATTGCCTAAAGAACTGTAATTATTGTGGTTTGCGTAAAGATAATGATGTTTATAGATACAGGATGAGTGAAGAGGAGATACTAAAGGGTGTTGAAGAGATTTATGATTTGGGTATAGAGACAGTCATCTTACAATCAGGAGAGGACCCTTGGTATACAGAAGAGAAGATTATCAATATTATAAAGGAGATAAAAGAAAGATACGGGATGAAGATTACTTTAAGCTTGGGTGAGAGAAGTAAAGAAGAGTATGAAAAGTTTAAAGAGGCTGGTGCTGATAATTATCTCTTAAAGATCGAGACAGCTAGTTTAGATTTATTTAATCAAATTCATCCTGATGATGATTTTCATAAAAGAAGAGAGCATACTAAATGGTTAAAGGACTTAGGTTATATTACTGGTTCTGGTGGGATGATTGGTTTACCAAATCAAAAGATAGAAGATTTAGCCCAGGATATCTTGTTTCAAAAGGAGTATGGGATTCATATGATTGGTGTTGGCCCTTTCTTACCTGCTCAAGGTACTCCTTATGAGAAGCTTTCACCAGGAGATCTTTTACTATCCTTAAAGGTTGTAGCTATAGTTAGATTGGTTTGTCAGAATGTCTATATACCTTCTACAACTGCTTTAGCTTCTTTAACTAAAGAGGGCCAAACTAAAGGTTTAGAAGTAGGGGCCAACGTAATAATGTTGATTATGACTCCACCAGCTTTAAGAGAGAACTATCAAATTTATAGTAAGAAGAATATGGTTGACTTAGACTTTGCAGTTAGATCGATTATGGAAGCACGGCGAAAGGTACCAACTTATCTAAATTTAGATAAGTTAGAGAATATAGATAGAGGTGATATAGATGGAAAGTACACCACAAGCAAATAGGTTACATATTGGGATCTTTGGGAGAAGAAATGTTGGAAAATCGACTTTAGTTAATGCCCTAACAAACCAAGAACTTGCTGTAGTATCTGATGTTGCTGGGACGACAACAGATCCAGTCTATAAGTCAATGGAGATACTTCCAATTGGCCCAGTTACTATTATTGATACAGCTGGGATTGATGATGAGGGTGATTTAGGAGAGTTAAGAGTTAAGAAGACTAAAGAGGTTTTGGGTAGAACGGATTTGGCCCTTTTAGTAGTTGATCCCCAAGTTGGAGTTGGTGATTATGAAAAAAAGCTCTTAGCAGAGTTAAAAGAGAGAGAAATTCCAGTTGTAGGTGTAGCTAATAAATATGATGATACTAATGGAATAGATTTAAAGCCTTTAATTAAGGAATTAGGGTTAAATCTTATAAAGGTAAGTGCTCTTAAAAGAGAAGGGGTTGAAAGGTTAAAGAAAGAGATTATCTTAAAGGCACCAGATAATTTTGAAGAACCACATATTATTGGTGATTTAATAGAGCCTCAAGATACAGTTGTTTTGGTGGTTCCTATTGACCGTGCAGCTCCTAAAGGTAGGTTGATATTGCCTCAAGTTCAGACCTTAAGAGATGTTTTAGATAATGATGCGCAAGCTATAGTTGTGAAGGAGACTGAGCTTAAAGGTGCCCTAGATAATTTAAAAGAGAATCCTAAAATAGTAATAACAGATTCTCAAGCCTTTAAGGAAGTAAGTGCTGATGTTTCAGAGGATATATTATTGACTGGGTTCTCAATTCTCTTTGCCCGTTATAAAGGGGATTTAGAGATTTATACAAAGGGAGTTAAGGGGATAGAGAGATTAAAAGAAGGAGATAAGGTCTTAATTGCTGAATCTTGTACTCACCATCGAACTGCAGATGATATTGGAAAGGTTAAGATACCAAATTGGATAAGAGGTTTTGTAGGTGGTGATTTAGAGTTTAACCATGTTTCAGGTCGAGAATTTCCTGGAAATATTGAAGGGTATGATTTAATCGTTCAGTGTGGAGGGTGTATGACTAACCGTAAAGAGATACTTTATAGATTAAAGAAGGCTCATAGTCTGGGAATACCTGTAGTTAATTATGGGATGTTAATTGCTTATGTACATGGTATTTTAGATAGAGCTTTAGAACCTTTTCCAAAGTCTAAAGAGGTATGGGATAATCAATAGTAATTAATAGGAGGGGAGAAGATGATTTATCTTGATAATGCTGCTACTACTTGGCCAAAGCCAGAAAGAGTTTATCAGGCTATGGATAAATTTATGAGAAATTCTAGTGCTAACCCAGGTAGGGCAGGGCATAAAATGGCTATAGAGGCAGGAGAGTTAATCTTTAAAACAAGAGAACTCTTAGCCTCTTTCTTTAATGCTAATAGTTCTAGGGAAATTATTTTCACTTCTAATGCCACAGAGGCTCTAAACTTGGCTATCAAAGGAAGTTTGAAAGTTGGAGACCATGTAGTTACTACCACTATGGCTCACAATTCTATTTTAAGACCTTTAAAAGAATTAGAAAGAAGAGGTGTTGAATTAACTATAGTTAAGGCAGATTCTTTAGGCCAAATAAAATCTAAGCAGATTAAAGAATCCTTAAATAATAATACTAAGTTGGTGATAATGGATCATGGGTCTAATGTAACAGGATCTTTAGCTCCTATAGAAGAGGTTGGCAAGTTATTAGAGGGTAAAGGGATTTATTTTTTGGTTGATGCTGCTCAAACAGCAGGAGTACGGGCAATAGATGTTCAGGAAATGAAAATTGACATGTTAGCCTTTACAGGCCATAAGGGGCTATTTGGCCCCCAAGGGACAGGAGGACTATATTTAAGAGAAGATATAGCCCTTAAACCTTTAATGTATGGAGGAACAGGGAGTTATTCTGAAGATTTATATCAACCCAATGTTAGACCGGATAGATACGAAAGTGGAACATCTAATACTCCAGGTATTGCTGGGTTAAAGGCTGGGATAGAGTTTATCCTAAAAGAGGGGATAGAGAAGATAAGTAAGTATGAAGATAGATTAACTTCTTACCTAATAGAGAAGTTAAAGACTATACCTCAAATAATATTATATGGTCCTTTAAATATTGAGGAGAGGGTATCAGTTATCTCCTTTAATTTGGGTGATGAAGACTCTGGGGAAGTAGGTTATATATTAGATAAATTCTTTAATATAGGGGTAAGAACTGGTTTGCACTGTGCGCCCTTGGCCCATAAAACTTTAGGGACAGAAGAGAGAGGTACAGTAAGGCTAAGTTTAGGTTATTTTAATACTGAAGAAGAGATAGAGCGAACAATTAAAGCTATAAAAGATATTGTAGGTAAACTGTAAATTTACATTTAATAGTAATGAAGTGGCACTTTCGTGCCACTAGTAATGGGTAATGAGTGAAGAGTAATACTTATGTAAGTTTAATAATCAAGAAAGAAGGGAAGTTTAATGAGAGGTACAATAGTAAATACCATTGCTATCTTAGCTGGTGGTGGAATTGGATTATTTTTAGGTGATAAGTTTGAAGATAGATTTAAAGATATAGCTATGCAGGGCTTAAGTTTGGCTGTACTACTTATTGGTATGAAGATGGCCTTAGAAGGAGAAAACATATCTTTAATAATTTTTAGTTTGTTAATTGGTGGATTAATAGGTGAATATATTGGAATTGAAGATAAGCTTAATCAAATGGCTAAGTTATTAGAAAGTAAATTTGGAAACAAAGGAAATATAGCAGAAGGTTTTATTCAATGTAGTTTAATATATTGTGTAGGAGCAATGGCTATTATGGGAGCAATACAAGACGGTATTTTAGGTGATCCTTCAACTTTATATGCTAAATCCTTATTAGATGGATTTTCAGCAATTGCCTTTGCTTCTACCTTAGGGTTAGGAGTTTTGTTATCAGCAATTCCAGTTCTTATTTATCAGGGTACTATTACATTATTAGCAAGTAGTATATCTATTTTTTTAACAGATTCTATTATTAATGATATGACAGCTGTTGGTGGTTTATTGATAATTGGGATATCTTTTAGTATGTTTAATCTAACAAAGTTGAAAGTAGGTAATCTATTACCATCAGTTTTTGTGATAATACTTCTCTCGTACATATTTTAGAGATAATTCTATAAATAATTATAATAAGTAAAATCATCGAATATAGATAATTAAGCTACATTTCAAATAAAAAAATATGGAAAAATGATAAATAAAAAATAAAATTGAAATCTTAAGTTTAAAAAGGGAAAAAGTCTTTTATGTTGAATAATATAATAATAAAGCGGTTTTAGTATGTTCTAATATTATATTATCATAAAAGAAGGGGGACCTAGGTATGTCAAATTATTATAAAGAAAAAAATAAAATAACTTTTAAGATTGTTCCTCGAAATCAAAATAATATAAAGACTTATAACATATCTAAAGGACTAATAAAATTATGTTTGACTCTTATTTTAGTGGCTATAGTATCATTAGTAGGATCTTTAGCTTACTTTTATAGAGAGCATAGTATATCGTTAGATATGATAAACAATTTAGAAGATATTAGATATAAAAATAATAGTATTAGTCAAGAAAATGAATTTTTAAAGGAACAATTATTTGAATTAACTGGGGAGATAGAGAAGGTTAGAGATCAATTTGGTGATGTTATAACGGAAAACCAACAAATAAAAGAGTTGATAGAACTTAATGATCAAATAAGTATGAGTGATTTCAAAAATAATATGGAACAAAATGTTGGATATTATACTTTTGATGATCCTGAAAACTCTACTGTAGACCTAATTAAATATGCACAAGCAAATTTAGATATGCTAAATGAAATTCTACCAAAACAAAGACAAAATTTAAATCAGTTAAGAGAAGAGGTTGTAGAGTATGGTAATTATTTAGAAGCTAAGCCAAGGGGGTGGCCTGTTCGAGGAGGAGAAGGTCGAATAACTTCTGGATTTGGTGATAGACTCCACCCTGTTTTACAAAGAGAAGTATTTCATAGCGGTATAGATATTGGTATCTGGTATAATCATAAGATTATTGCAACAGGAAGTGGAAAAGTTGTTTTATCAAGAAATCATGGGGGGTATGGAAGAACGGTAATTATTGATCATGGCTATGGATATAGGACTTTATATGCTCATAATAATAGGCTTTTAGTTGAAGTAGGGGATAAAGTTGAAAGAGGAGATGTAATTGCTCTTTCTGGTAATTCAGGTCGTAGTACAGGTCCACACCTTCATTATGAAGTACAGTATAATGGAGATCCAGTAAACCCAAGGGAATATATAAATTAATCTAGGCTAAGTATAATATAAATAGTTATCTATAAGGGGGATATTATAAAATGTTTGGAAAGAAAAAAAAGAAGAAGAATGCTAAAAATGTCGGGACTATAATAAGTAACAGTACTAAGATTGAAGGAGTTATTAAGGTTGAAGAGTCAATTCGAATTGATGGTGAGTTAGAAGGAGAGTTGATAACTAAAGGGGATGTTTACATAGGTAGAGAAGGTAAGTTGAAAGCAAACGTTACAGGTAGCAATGTAATGATTGCCGGGAGTGTAGAAGGAGATGTTAAGGCAGATGAGAAATTAGAGATTGTTGAATCAGGAAAGTTGATAGGTGATATATGTATCTCTAATTTAATAATTCATGATGGCGCAACCTTTAAAGGTAGTAGTAGATCCAAGATGAATTCAAATAATATTGAAGATAAGATGAAAGAAACTAAGAGAGAAGATAAATCAGAGAAGAATAATGGTAAAAAAAAAGTGTAGCAAAATAAAGATTAAAAAGACTAATAATAAAGATGAATTAGAAAGATCTTTAAATTTAAGAAAAGAAGTATTTGTAAAAGAGCAAGGGGTTCCTCTTAGCTTAGAGGTGGATGAGAAGGATGAGGGAGCAATTCACTTTATAGGATGCTTAGATAAAGAAGTTATAGGTATTTGTCGTTTGCTTATTAAAGATGATCTGGCTAAGTTAGGTAGGATGGCTGTAAAAAAAGAGTTTAGGGGAAAAGGTATTGGTACTCAGTTAGTAAGAGAAGTGTTACAATGGGCCAAGAGTAAGGAAGTTAAAAAGGTATTCTTGAATGCTCAAGAGGATGCAGTATCTTTTTATAAAAAAAGAGGATTTAATGTAGTTTCAGGTAAGGTATTTGAAGAAGCTGGAATTAATCATATTAAGATGACTATAGAATTATAATAATTAAAGCTTTAATCCCCAAACAAGGGGATTAAAGCTTTTAATTATAGATGCTTTTTATAGATTGAACTAGAGAATAAGCAATTATTTTAGACATTTGTACAACTATATGTAACCTGGTGCTTTGTAAGACGAAGTATTCCATATAACCTGATACATTAACTAAACCAGTTATATGGATATCTCCAACTTCAGGTAAGTTTTTATTAACTCCTGAACCTGGTTTTAATGCGCCATCATTTATACTTATTGATCCAACGCTACTACTCTTACCTAGACTGGCATCTATTGCAATAATAAAGGGGTTGGAGTAGTTTTTATCTATATAATTTAAAGTCTCTTGAAGATTTTTAGCATGGACTGGTGATTCTAAAGAACCTAGGACACTTACTTTTTTATCAAAATTAAAATTATTTAATTTTGATCCAGTTAAAGGGCCAAGAGAATCTCCAGTTGACCTATCACTTCCAATACATATTAATACTAGGTCTTGATGTAAAGGATCATATTTATTTTTTAACTTGTGTTTTATTAATTTTTTCAAATTATTAATCGCTAAAGGATCATTAATGTCAACTCTGCTTTGTTTCAATAATTTTTGACGCTTAAGTTGTTCTTGGCTGTTTTTATTAAATTGTATTAAGCTTTTTAATTTATCCATTTTTACACCCTCATTTACATTAAGATTTGAGATTAATTTTACCCTATATATTTATATTAAATTAAAATAATGATTTTTATTAAGGTGTTTATTTTTAATATATGTAATTTATTACCGAGATAAACTGTAATCTTTTTCCTAAATTTATTTAATCATCCTATCATATATATAATTAAGGGGTGATGGTGTGAAGAAGAGTCTTCAAGTTGCATTAATATATATTGGTGCTGTAATTGGAGCTGGTTTTGCTTCTGGTCAGGAGATATTACAGTTTTTTGTTATATACGGAAACAAAGGTCTTTTTGGTATTTTGTTATCAGCTTTGTTCTTTAGTTTTTTAGGAGTTAGTTTTCTTAGTATGAGTTATAATTTAAATGTTAATGACTATAAAGAATTATTTTATAAAGTTGGTGGTAAAAGAGTTGGTTTTTTGTCAGATTGGATATTGACCTTATTTTTAGTAGGAAGTTTGATCGTTATGTTATCTGGAAGTAAAGAGGTTGTTGGGGAATTATTTGCTATTCCTGGTGGATTAGGTTTGTTATTAACGATAATTATTGTAGCAGGGGCCAACTATTATGGAGTTGAAGGGATAGTAAAGCTAAATGTTATATTTATTCCTCTTTTGATTGGAATATTAGTATTTACTTCAATTAATCTAACAGAAGCTTTTGATTATAATTTTAAAGAAGAGGTAATAGGTCTTAGGTGGTTAAGCTCATCTTTTATCTATACTGGATATAATTTGATTTTAGCCTTAACTGTCTTATTACCATTAACTTTAGAGTATGACAAAAAGGAACTTTTAAGTGGAATCTTTATAGGAGGAGTATTATTAGGTGGGTTGGCACTAACTATTGCTCATATACTTTATCTATATTATCCTGCGATATCTAAAAGTGAAGTTCCAGTATTAAATATTATATATGTTTATAAAAGGGGTCTATATTACCCTTATGCTATTACTTTATGGGCAGCAATGATTACTACAGCAACTTGTAATCTGTATGTTTTAGTTGATCGCTTAAATAAAGATTATAATATATCAAGGGGCAAGGGGCTTTTTTATATTTTGTTTTTAATAGTACCTATTACTAGATTGCCTTTTTCTAAGTTGGTTGAATTAATTTATCCACAGCTTGGCAGAATAAGTCTAGGGTTATTCTCTCTTTTAATGATCAAATACTTAGGGGGATTTTTATTTAAAGAGAGCTAGGATTAATAAAAAAAATGAGTTAAAATAAAGGTGAGGTAATTTTCGAAAAAATACCGGAAAAGAGGAAGTCTTGGAGGAAGGGATAATAATGGAGATTAAGAATTTAAGGCCTACTTGGGTAGAGATAGATTTAGATGCAATTGAGGAGAATATCAGGTCGGTTAAAAGTAGAATTAATGAAGGCGTTAATATAATGGCTGTTGTTAAAGCAAATGCTTATGGTCATGGAATTATTGAAATTGCTAAAATTGCTTTGAAGGTAGGTTGTAAATGCTTAGGTGTTGCTACTGTTACTGAAGGGATACAATTAAGAAGGGAAGGGATAAAAGCTCCTATATTAATCTTAGGAACTTTATATTTTAATCAGGTAGATGATGTTTTAAAGTATGATTTAACCCCTACTATTTATAGCTATGATTTGGCAGAGTATCTTTCTGGATTTGGTCAAAAGGTTAAAGTTCATATAAAGCTAGATACTGGGATGGGAAGGATTGGTTTACTACCTGATCAGGCTCTAAAGGAGATAAGAAGGATAGCTCAGTTACCTAATCTAGAGATAGAAGGGGCTTTTACTCACTTTTCTATGGCTGATACTAATGAGGATTATACAATGGAGCAATTAGAGAAGTTTAATAGGGTAATCTCTTCTTTAAAAAGTGAGGGTATTGAGATTCCTATATTACATACAGCAAATAGTGGAGCAATTATTAATTTCCCACAGACTCATTATAATTTAGTTAGGATGGGGATAATTATGTATGGTCTTTATCCTGATAAACCCTTAAGAAGAAAGATAAAATTAAAGTCTGCACTAAAGTGGAAGGCTAAAATTGTTTATTTAAAAGAAGTTGAAGAAGATACCAAGATAAGCTATGGGGGAAGGTATACTACCAAGAAAAAGACTAGAATAGGAACTTTGCCAGTAGGGTATCATGATGGTTATTCTAGAGCTTTATCAGGAATAACGGAGGTTTTATTTAAGGGCCAACGAGTTCCGGTGATAGGTAATATATGCATGGATCAGATGATGATAGATTTAAGTGGTACTGAGGCTGAAGTTGGTGATGAAGTTACTTTAATAGGTGAAGATGTAGGTGATAATATAGAGGCGAGTGAATTAGCTGAAAAATTAAATACAATTAATTATGAAATAATCTCAAGGATTTCTCCTAGGGTACCCAGGGTATTTTATAGAGGTAAAGAAATAATAGATATTAGAGAGGAGTGAAATTAATGGAAAAGATTTTAGATGGTTTTAATCAAACTTTAGATTATATTGGAAGCAGGGCTTGGGATCCAGATTTCTTATTAAATTTATTAAGTGTTGTAGTTCAGATAGCACTTATAATAATTGCTGGAAGGTTATTGATGAGATTTGGTGGCTTTATTATTGATAGGTTTTTTGAGGACAAGCAGAAGTATGATAAACATTTAAAGCGTAGAAACAATACACTAAAGATAGTATTAAAGAGTGCTTTAAGATATACTCTGTATTTTATAGGTGGTACTATGGCTTTAGAGGTTTTAGGAGTTCCAACTACATCGATAATAGCTGGTGCTGGTGTAATTGGTTTAGCTGTAGGTTTTGGTGCTCAAAATTTGGTTCAGGATATAATTACAGGATTTTTCATTTTATTTGAGAAGCAATTTGCGGTTGATGATTATGTAAAGTTTTCTGATGTGGAAGGAATTGTGGAAGAAGTTGGATTGAGAGTGACAAAGGTAAGGAATTTTGATGGAGATTTACATATTATCCCCAACGGAAAAATTGATCAGGTTACAAATTTAAGCACTACTACAAGAAGGGTAGTAGTTGATGCTGCAATAGATTATAACCAAAATATTCAAGAGGCTATTGATGTATTAAAGGGATTGGCCCAAGAAGTCAAAGAAGAGTACTCTGTTATTAAAGAAGGGCCAACAGTTCAAGGGGTTCAAGATTTAGCAGACTCTAGTGTTAATATTAGAGTGGTGGCTATGGTTGAACCAATGGATTCTTGGCAGATAGGAAGGGTATTGCGCCAAAAAATAAAAGAGAGATTTGACCAAGTAGGGATATCAATTCCTTATAACCATATGGTTATCGTAAATAAGGAAGATTAGGTGTTGGCCCTTGTTTTTTATGGTAATTAATTATATACTATTACATGGATTATTTAACGGATATCCAATCATCCTTAAGGTTTTTTGAAAGCAATTAATTATTATAAAAGAGATTGGGGGAGAAGGTTATGGATTTTTCTGTTGGCGATATCGTTAAATTTAAAAAGAAGCACCCTTGCGGAGAGGATCAATGGGAAATTTTACGTACGGGAATAGATTTTAGAGCTAAATGCTTAGGTTGTGGTAGGGTAATTATGCTTCCAAGACCTAAGTTTGAAAAAAGTGTTAAAAAGATAGTAGATAGAAGTAATAAAGCGTAAGTTCAATTGATAGTTTAAAATTGATAATTGATAGTTAAGAACCTTAAATCTAAAAACTCTAATAAGATTTTGACTTTAACTATCAATTGTCCACTATCAATTATCAATTATATAAAGGGGAGTATTTTAATATGGGAATGAAATGTGGAATTGTAGGTTTACCTAATGTAGGTAAATCAACTTTATTTAATGCAATTACTGAAGCAGGAGCGGATTCTGCTAATTATCCATTTTGTACTATAGATCCAAATGTGGGAATAGTAGATGTTCCAGATAAAAGGTTGGATAAATTAACAGAGGTTATTGGTCCTCAAAAGACTATTCCAACTGCTATTGAGTTTGTTGATATTGCTGGCTTAGTAAAAGGAGCTAGTAAAGGTGAAGGGTTAGGAAATAAGTTCTTAGCTAATATTAGAGAAGTAGATGCTATTGTTCACGTTGTTCGTTGTTTTGATGATGAGAATATTACTCATGTAGAGGGAAGTGTTGATCCTTTACGTGATATAGATATTATTGATATGGAGCTGATCTTATCTGATTTAGAGAGTGTTACTAAGAAGAGAGAAAAGACTGAAAAACTACTTAAGACTGGTGATAAAATTTATAAAGAACAATTAGCTGTTTTAGAGAAAGTAGAGAGTGTTTTAGAAGAGGGTGATCCAGCTAGAAGTGTTGGTCTATCTAAAGAAGAAGAAAAGCTGATTAGGGATTTGAATTTACTAACATTAAAACCTGTGTTATATGCTGCTAACGTAGGGGAAGAAGATCTTATAGATGATGAAGATAATCAATTAGTAGCTAAAGTAAAAGAAAAAGCTTCACAAGAAAAAGCCAAGGTAGTTACAGTAAGTGCTAGAATAGAAGCAGAGATTTCTGAACTTGATGGTGAAGAGAAAGAAATGTTCTTAGAAGAATTAGGTATAAAAGAGTCTGGTTTGGATAAGCTAATTAGGGCTGGCTATGAACTCTTAGGGCTAATCACCTTTTTTACAGCTGGTGAAAAAGAAGTTCGGGCTTGGACTGTTAAAAGTGGATCAACTGCACCACAATCTGCTGGTGTAATTCATACAGATATGGAAAGAGGATTTATTAAAGCAGAAATTGTAAGCTATGAAGATTTAATTGAAGTGGGGTCTTTTGCTAAAGCGAGAGAAGCTGGTACCTATAGATTAGAAGGTAAAGATTATATCGTTAAAGATGGTGATGTATGTTACTTTAAATTTAATGTATAGTTAGCTATTGGCTAAAGAACTCAATAAAAAGGTTGAAATCTAAGTAAGAGGGTGTTATAATTTATTATGTTATTCCATGCTCTCTTAGTGAGGGCCATTGACCAAATGGGGAGGTGAAAGATATGAGAAATTATGAAACTATGTTCATTATTGATGCTAATTTAACTGAAGAGGCAATAGAAGGTGTAGTTGAAAAGATGACAAGCCTTATTGCTGATAATAACGGAGAAGTAGTTAATGTAGATAATTGGGGCAAGAAAGAGTTGGCCTATGAAATCGACAAACAAACTGTAGGTTATTATACATTAGTAAACTTCAAAGGTGATGCTGATACTGTAGCGGAACTAGAGAGGGTTTATAAGATTGATGACAATGTAATCAGATATTTAATTCTAAAGGATGAATAATAAAATCAAGGTGGTGTCTTCTTGTGCTTAATAAGATTGTATTGATTGGTCGCTTAGCTCAAGATCCAGAGTTACGTTATACTGCAAGTGGAAAAGCTGTTGGTAATTTTGCTGTAGCTGTAGAACGAGACTATACTAATCAACAGGGAGAAAGAGATGTTGATTTTATAAGAATTGTTGTTTGGGGAAAACAAGCAGAGACTTGTGCAAACCACCTAGGTAAAGGAAGATTGGTTGCTGTTGATGGAAGATTACAGATTCGTTCTTATGAAACAAAAGAGGGACAACGTAGGACAATCTCAGAAGTTGTAGCTAATAATGTTAAATTCTTAGATTGGCCTAGTGACAATAATAATCGCAATAGTAATAGAAGTAATAATCAAAAGAATAATCAACAAGGACAATATATTGAAGAGGATATAGAAGTCCCTTTCTAAAATGTATAAAGGGGGGAAATTAAATGGCGGCACGCGGAAGAAGGAAATCTTGTGATTTCTGTTCTAATAAAATAGATAACATTGATTACAAGAAGGTTAATAGCCTAAGAAAGTATATAACTGATCGTGGAAAGATATTACCAAGAAGAATTTCTGGTAATTGTGCAAAACACCAAAGAGAACTAACTAAAGCAATAAAGAGAGCTAGAAATATTGCTTTATTACCTTTTAAAATTGACTAAGGGAAGGAGGCAGATAATGCCTCCTTTTATCTTTAAATTTGCAGGAAAAAGTATCCTGATGAAGAATTAGATTATAGATATATTTTAGCTAGGAGGTTCTCTATGAAAAAGTTTAACTCTGTAGAAGGTTCTATCACCAAGAACTTAAAGATAATCGAATGGTTAAAGACCGAGCTATTAAGTAATATATCCTTATTATTTAAAGTTATGATAAAACAGAATGAAATTAAGATCTTAGAGATCTTAACTAATATTATTATGTCTACATATTTATTAGCAAAGAGGCTAGGGTACTCTTTTGATCAAGTTGATAGAAGATTAGAGAAACAGATAGAAAACAATATTAATAATAAACATCAAATTGAAGTATGGTATGGAGATTTAAGTGAATTTTCAGAGCATCTAAAGGAGAGGAGATAATCGGTGGATTCTTTAGAGGTTAAGGGAATTGTTGAAGGGGCTTTATTATCTGGAATTACAGTTTTATTGGTTGTATTCTCATTTTTCATTCCATTATTCGGTGGTTTTGCTTTATTAGTCTCACCAGTCCCTATAATTATTTTAAGTGTCAGATGGGGAAGTAAAATAAGCATTCTATCTAGTTTGGTAGTAGGAATGATTTTGGGATCACTAATTGATCCAAGCTTTGCTCTTTTTTCTATCATAACTATAGGGTTAATTGGAGTAAGTATGGGCTCTGCTTTAGAAGAAGGTTTTTCGTCTAAGATTGTATTTCTAATAGGGGCAACTGCTGTTACACTGGCTATCTTATTATTGGTTTTTATTAATATCTATATATTAAATGTTGATATACTTGCTTTATTAGATGAGGTTTTTAGAGATTCTTTAGAGATTTATAGGAGTATAGGGATTTCTGAAGACCAAATAGAGGCAGCTGGTCAAACAGTAGAATTAATGCAATATATTATTAGAGTGGCTTTTATATCTATAATCTTTTGTCTGGGAATGGTGGTTTCAGCTGTTAATTATTACTTTAGTATAGTTGTTTTAAAAAGACTTAACTATGATTATTCTCTTGATTTTTCTTTTAGAAGGTTAAGATTTCCTAAATGGTTAGGATATATATATATATTATCGGTTTTACTTATAGGTACCGATATTGGTAAAAATATATTTATTATAAGTAATTTCTTGGTCTTAGCTCAAGGGATAGGAGTTACTTATTATTATTTGCTTAGATTTAAGCTCAAGAAAGCTATTATATTGTTTTTTCTGATCTTAATTTTACTTATCCCGTTTGTTAATCATTTGATATTAGTAATAGGGCTTTTAGATATTTGGATTGATTTTCGTTCATTAGAAAAAAGTTAAAGCTATGGTATCAATACATTATTGTAATGATAAAATAGCTATTATATAATAAGAGACAATGGGGGGATATTATGAAAGTAATATTGCAGAAGAATGTTAAAGGGTTAGGAAAAAAAGGAGAAGTAGTTGAAGCTTCAGATGGTCATGCTAGAAATTTTTTAATCCCAAGAGGTTTAGCAAAAAAGGCTAATGAAGGTAATGTGAATACATTAAAAGAGAAGAAAAAAGCAAAAAAGCGTAAAAGAAGAAGAGAATTAGAAGAAGCTAAAGCCAAAGCTAAAGAGCTTGAAGGTGAAATCTTTGAGATAAAGGTTAAAGCTGGAGATAATGGTCGTTTATTTGGTTCAGTTACCTCTAAAGATATAGCTAATAAGATTAAAGAGGTTACTGGAGAGAAAATTGACAAGCGAAAGATAGATTTAAGTTCTCACATTAGAAGTCTTGGAACTAAAAAAGTAAGTATCAAGTTACATAAGGATGTAACTGTAGAGATTAGGGTAAAGGTTGTCCAAGCTTAGAAAGGGGATCAAATGACAGATAAAAAAGTAAAGAACCAAAAGGAGCAGTTAGAGAATAAGATTACTGCTCTTTTTGATCTTTTATCTGAATTATATGGAATAGATAAGCTATTGTTGAAAGCAGGCAAACTTGATATTTTAGATATTCTAGAGTCGGAATTAATAGATGATAAATTGATTGCACTACAAAAATTGATTTTTGATCTTCCTATAGTTGATGATGTTCCTAAAGAAGTTGAAGCTAAGATATCTCTTCTAGATGATCTTGAAGAAACTTTAACTGATAAATTGGCTAAGAAGTCTATTAAAGAAGAGATAGAGAATAAGATAAATGAGAAGTTAGAGTTAAAGCACCAAGAGTATATTAAAGAGATAAAAGAAGAGATAGTTCGTCAAGAAGATAAGGATAATACTGTTGATACACCCCAGATGTTAAAAAAATATATTGAACTAGAGTGCTTAGAAGAGAATGGTCTTAATATTTCAGCTAATAATCTACTAAGACCTAAAAGTTTAGAGGAGATTATTGGACAAGAAAGAGGTACTAAGGCTTTATTAACAAAATTGGCTTCACCATATCCTCAGCATATTATTATTCATGGACCACCAGGAGTAGGTAAGACCACTGCTGCTAGGTTGGCTTTAGAGATGGTAAAAGGGATGGATAATACACCCTTTGGAGAAAAGGGCCAATTTATTGAGGTGGATGCAACTACTTTGCGCTGGGATCCAAGAGAGGTGACCAATCCTTTATTAGGTTCAGTTCATGATCCGATTTATCAAGGGGCAAAAGGTAAGTTGGCCCAAGATGGGATACCAGAACCTAAGTTAGGATTAGTAACTAAGGCTCATGGAGGGATATTATTTATAGATGAGATTGGTGAATTAGATCCAATTTTACAGAATAAATTATTAAAGGTATTAGAAGATAAGAGAGTCCATTTTGATTCTTCTTATTACGACCCTGATAATGAGAATGTTCCTCAATATATTAAAAAGCTATTTAAGGATGGAGCACCAGCTGACTTTATTTTGGTTGGAGCTACAACTAGAAGTCCACAGGAATTAAATCCTGCTCTAAGATCTAGGTGTACAAGCATCTTTTTTGAACCACTGACTAAAGAGGAGATTGCAGGTATAGTGGAACAAGCTTCATCTAAATTGTCAATCAAGGTAGAAGAAGGGGTAGGAGAATTAATCTCTTCTTATACTATACAAGGAAGAGAAGCTATCAATATATTAATTGATGCTTACAATTTGGCCCTTTATAATAAAGGTAATATAATTAGAATAAAACATGTTTTAGAAGCAGTTAAATTGAGTAGATTGGTGCCTATTAATAAAAAAGAAGCTAATAATGAAAGTCAAGTTGGAAGGGTACTTGGTTTGGGAGTTAGCGGATTTTTAGGATCGATTTTAGAGGTTGAGGCAATCTCTTTCTCAGCTAGTGAGAAAGGTAAAGGGAGCTTAAACTTTAATAAGACTGCCGGTAGTATGGCTCAAGATTCTGTGGTAACTGCTGCTTCAGTTATTAGAAAAGTAACTGGAAAGAATATAAAAGATTATGATATTCATGTTAATATTGTTGGAGGAGCTAAAGTTGATGGTCCTTCAGCAGGTGTGGCTATTTTAGTGGCTATTATTAGTGCTTTAGAGGAGATTGAAGTTCGTCAGGATATAGCTATAACAGGTGAAATTTCACTACATGGTAAAATCAAGCCTGTTGGTGGTGTAATTGAGAAGATATATGGTGCACAGCAAGCGGGGGTTAAAGAGGTATTTATCCCTGCCGATAATAAATTAGACTTTGATGATATAAAGATTGATGTTATACCAGTTAAAAGTATTGAAGAAGTATTGGAGATGGTTTTAGCTGGATGAAGGAGGTTAGAAGATGGAAGAGTTAGACAGGGTTCCTCCCAATAGTTTGGATGCGGAAAAATCTACATTAGGTTCTATGCTCTTAGATCGAGATGCAATTGCTAAAGTTATAGAAATACTAAAGTCAGATGACTTCTATCGTCAAGCCCATTCTATTATATTTAATGCTATTAATCGTTTATTTGATAAGGGAGAACCTGTAGACTTGGTAACTATAACTGAAGAATTAAGAGAAAAAGAAGAGTTAGAAAGTGTTGGTGGTGCTTCTTATATTACTTCTTTGGTTAATAGTGTACCTACAGCTGCCAATGTAGAGTATTATGCTAAGATTGTTGAGGAGAAGTCTATCCTAAGAAGGTTAATTAAGATTTCTCATCAGATGTCACAATTGGCTTATGAGGGAGAAAATGAGGTAGCTCATATATTAGATAATGCAGAACAGTTAGTTTTTAATGTAACTCAAAGAAGAAGAGTACAAAGTTTTGATGGGATTAAAGATATACTGATGGAAACTTTTGATAATTTAGAAAAGTTATATAATCACAAAGGTGATGTAACAGGGATTCCAACTGGATTTAGAGATTTAGATAAGATGACTTCTGGATTTCAGCGGTCTGATTTAGTTATATTAGCTGCTCGTCCAAGTATGGGAAAGACAGCTTTAGCTTTAAATATTGCTCAGCATGCAGCAGTAAAGGAGAATGCTTCAGTAGCAATATTCTCTCTGGAGATGTCTAAGGCTCAACTAGTTCAAAGAATGTTATGCTCAGAGGCTCAAGTTGATAGTCATCGCTTAAGGACGGGCTTTTTAAATGAGAATGACTGGAGGAGAATATCTCAAGCTGCTGGTCGTTTAGGTGAATCTAAAATCTTTATCGATGATACAGCTGGAATTTCTGTAATGGAGATGAGGGCCAAAGCTCGAAGGATTCAGGCTGAGCATGGGCTTGATTTAATATTGATAGATTATTTGCAGTTGATGCAAGGTAGTGGTGGTAGTGAAAGTCGTCAACAAGAGGTCTCTGATATCTCTCGTTCTTTAAAGGGGTTAGCTAGAGAACTTGATGTTCCTGTTGTTTCTTTATCTCAGTTAAGTAGGGCTGTAGAGCAGAGAAATGATAAAAGACCTCAACTTAGTGACCTTCGTTCAAGTGGATCTATTGAACAGGATGCTGATGTTGTAGCTTTTATTTATCGTGATGATTATTATAATCCAGATTCTGAAAGAGCTGGAATTACAGAAATTATAATAGGTAAGCAGCGTAATGGTCCTGTTGGCACTGTGGAGCTTGCTTTTCAAAAAGAATATACTCGTTTTGTTGATCTAGCTAAACGAAACGAAGAATAAAACAGCAATTTTGCAAAATTGCTGTTTTATTATTGATTTATGCGCAGGTTTTTGTCATAAAATGTTGAAATAGATAATAAGGGTAATTTATGGGGGGAAGATCAATCTAGTGAATAATGAAGGAAAATAATAAATATATGTTGAATTATTTAGTAAATAATATAAAAGTACAAAGGAGGAATTGGAGTTGTTTAAAGAAGAATATATTATATTAATAGCATTGATACAATCTTTTTTATTAATTATATTATCATCTTGGCAAAAATTGGGTGTAATGAATAATTTATCATCTGTAATTATTAATATTATTCTCTTTATTTCTATTGGGCTATCTATATTAGCGATTATAATGGTTAAAGATTATTCAAGAATAATTAAGTTAAAAATTGATTATAAGGTGCAAAGGGTAAAAGATGAGGAGAATCTAAAGATGATTAAGAGTTTAAGAAGTCAGAAGCATGATTTTATAAATCATCTTCAGACTATTTATGGGATGATACAATTAAATAAGACTAAAGATGTTAAAGATTATATTAAGTCACTAAGTAAAGATTTAGTATCTGTAGATAAAAATAATGAATATTCTAATAATTCTCTTCTTGATTCTATACTCCTTCCTAAGAGAGATAGTGCTTTAAAATCTGCTATAGACTTTGATTATATATTAGATCCTAATATACATAAGATTAATTTGTCTTTAAACAAGATCTTTAGGTTATTATCTAATTTAGTTGATAATGCTATAGAAGCAACAGGTAACTTTAGTGGAGAGAAGAAAATAGAGGTAAGGGGTATAGATAAGGATCAGTTATATCTATTATCTGTTTATAATAGCGGGCCAACAATTGATAATAAGTTTATAGATGCAATTTTCGAGCCAGGTTTTTCTACCAAGGGAGAGGAACGGGGATATGGGCTATATATTATCAAGAATTTAGTAGAAGAGACAGGTGGACATCTAGAGATAGTCAGTAAGAAAGGTTATGGGACTGAATTTAGATGTCTTTTAAGGAAAAAAAGATTAGAAAAGGAGAAATTAATATGAGTATAATTTCTTATATTTTAATAACAATACCTGAGATTTTAATAACTTCCTTTATAGGGTTACAATTAGTAGGGGTTAAGGGGAGGTTTGGTGATTATTTAAAGATAGCTTTATTATATACCTTTGGTTTATGGTTAACTAGGGAGGTCTTTAATTTATATGGTCTACATTTCTTACTTGTTCTTGCTATTTTGGTTCTTGTCTTTAAGTTTATCCTAAGGATTAATTGGCTATTATCCTTTTTAGCTACAATAATTGGTTTTATGATCTTGGGAATCTCTGAGACTATTACTTTTAATTTAGCCTCGGGATTATTAGAATTAACATTTGATGAGATTAGATCGAATACTTTTCTTTTTTATCTGCTTGCATATTTGAGCCAAGCTTTTTTGGTAGTTATTGGAGGAATAATCTATCGCTATAACTACAGGTTAATTGACAGTTCGACAGTTAAATCGCCTTAGAATTATATTTTTTTACATTAAATTCATTGACATTCAGTGAATTAATTGTTATAATATGAATATAATTGTAAAAAAAATAAAAATGGTGATATCTATGTTAAAATTAAGCTTAGAAAAGATAAGTGTAAGGATAATTAATAATCTTTTTGATGATTTTTCTAAGGAGAAGAAGGAGATTATGGTCTTTGGATTATTAGCTATATTTTCTACCTTAATTGCGTATAGCTTAATTATTATTTTTTCTTCTTTATTTGGGGTACTATTATTTTCATTAGTAGGAGCAGTAAGTTTCTCAATTTTAAGGGTATTCTCTGGTGGAGTTCATGCTTTAACCTTTAAGGGGTGTATCTTATCAAGTGTTATCACCTTTATTCTTATTGGATTAAAGACAGACTATCTAATGGCATTTTTAGGAGTAAGGGAGTTATCCATATTATTTTGGTTTGTCTTTATATTAGCTTCTGTAATCATTTATCTTTATGTCCCTGCGCAAGTAGAGGAGAATCTAATTGAGGATGAATTAAAAAGATCTAAACTAAGAATATCTTCTTTTTTAGTTCTATTTTGTTTGCTTAGCTTTTATTTTTCTCTTACTTTGTTAGATAGTTTGCAGGGGGTCGTTTTAGCAGGACTTCTAGGTATATTATGGCAATTATTCACCCTAACTCCCCTTGCCTATAAACTATATAGAAGAAAATATATAAGGGGGTAATTATCTATGAAGATTAAAAAAGTGGCTGCTAACTTCTTAGAGAAGGTAGCTAAAAAGAGTTCTGATTCAGCTAGTTTACTGGTTAGCTATCAGCCTAAGGCACCAAAGGCTCTTAAAAAAAAGGATTAATGGTTAAACTAAAGACAAGGCTTCTAAAAGAAGCCTTGTCTTTAGTTATGTAAGAATAAGTTCATACACTTTATTACACTAAAGTATGAAAATATACGAAGGTTATAACAGTTAGTATTTTTAAAATTCGATATTAAGTTGACTTTTAATAATAATTTTGCTATGATATTAGTGTTGTTCAATTAAATTCCTAATATTATATGATATTATAGGAGGTTTTAATAAATGATAGGACGTTATACTTTGCAAAAGATGGGTCAAATTTGGGGTGAAGAGAATAAATTTAATAAGTGGTTAGAGATTGAGGTAGCAGTATGTCAAGCTTTAGCAGAAGAAGGAGAGATCCCTAAAGCTGACTTTGAAAAGATAAGAAAGAATGCTGCTTTTAGCTTAGATAGGCTTAAAGAGATTGAGAAGGAGACTAGGCATGATATTCTCTCCTTTTTAACTGCAGTAGCAGAGAATTTAGGTGAAGAATCTAAGTATATACATATGGGATTAACCTCTTCAGATATTAAGGATACAGCTAGGGCCTTACAGATGAAGGAGTCTTTGGAGTTGATAATAGATGATTTAAAGACTTTTAAAGATGCCTTAGCAGTCAAAGCAAATAAATATAAGATGCAAGTAATGATTGGACGTACTCATGGGGTACATGCTGAACCTCTTACTTTAGGATTGAAGCTTGCCAATTGGTATGCAGAGGTTAAAAGGCATATTCAAAGAGGAGAACAACTACTAGAAAGAATCAGTTTTGGGAAAATATCTGGAGCAGTTGGTACTTTTGCTAATATTAATCCAAAAATTGAAGAGAGAGCTTGTGAGATTTTAGGTATAAAAGCAGCTCCTATATCTTCGCAGATATTACAACGAGATCGTCATAGTGAATATTTATCATTTTTAGGTTTGGTGGCAAGTTCATTAGATAAATTTGCAACAGAGATTAGAAATTTACAAAGAACAGATATCTTAGAGATAGAAGAGTCTTTTAGAAAGGGACAAAAAGGTTCTTCAGCGATGCCTCATAAGAAGAATCCAATTATCTGTGAAAGGGTGTCTGGATTATCTAGAGTTGTTAAAGCAAATGTTAATGTTGGTTTTGATAATGTTAACCTCTGGCATGAAAGAGATCTTACTCACTCTTCGCCAGAGAGGGTAGTACTTCCTGATAGTAGTATTTTAGTTGATTATATGTTGACTAAGTTTATAGTTGTTGTAGAAAATCTAGGTGTATACCCTGAAAATATGAAAGCCAATTTAGAGAAAACAAAGGGATTAATCTTCTCTCAAAAAGTAATGCTAAACTTAGTAGATAAGGGATTACTTAGAGATGATGCTTATGCAATTGTTCAAAGAAATGCTTTAAAGGCTTGGGAGGGTGAAAAGACCTTCAAGGAGTTTTTATTAGAGGATGATGAGTTATTAGATAATTTAAGCCAAGAAGAGGTTGAACAGATATTTGATTATTCCTATCATTTAAGAAATATAGATGTTATTTATAAAAGGTTAGGACTGGAGTAAGGGCAGTGTCAGTTTGCAGTTAAGAATAAAGAATGCTAAAGAGTAAAGAATAGAGGATGAAAGGTTTTAAGAATTTAATTTTTTTAGCTGAAGGCTGAAAGCTGATAGCTGACAGCTAAACAAAAGGGGGCAATTTGATGTCAACAGTTGTTGTTGTTGGAACTCAGTGGGGAGATGAAGGTAAGGGTAAGATTACTGATATGATTGGTGAAGAGGCTAATGCTGTAGTTCGTTACCAAGGTGGAAATAATGCTGGTCATACGGTCGTGGTAGGAGAGAAAGAATATAAATTGCATTTAATTCCTTCTGGTATCTTATATCCTAATACTAAATGTATTATTGGAAATGGTGTTGTGATAGATCCTAAGGTGTTGATAGAGGAATTAGATTATTTGGCCCAAAAAGGGGTAGAGGTAGATAATTTCTATATTAGTTCTAAAGCTCATTTGATTATGCCATACCACCGTGCTTTGGACAAGGCTGAAGAGAAGCGAAAAGCCAATGATAAGATAGGTACAACTGGAAAGGGTATTGGCCCTGTTTATATGGATAAGATAGGTAGGTTTGGTATCAGAGTGGAGGATTTACTTGACGCTGATCTCTTTAAAGCTAAGGTTGAAGAAGCTTTAGAGTTAAAGAATCTGATATTAAAGAACGTCTATGGCTTAGATACCTTTAATGTAGAAGATATAGTAGAAGAGTACTTAGCTTATGCTCAAAGGATTAAAGAATTTATCACTGATACTTCACTATTGATTAACCAAGAGCTAGCTGATGCTAAGAATATTTTATTTGAAGGAGCACAAGGAACATTATTGGATATAGACCATGGTACTTATCCATTTGTTACATCTTCTAATCCAACTTCTGGTGGGGTTTGTAGTGGAACTGGTGTAGGGCCAACCAAGATTGATGGAGTTTTAGGTATTGTTAAGGCTTATACTACCAGAGTAGGTGAAGGGCCATTTCCAACTGAACTTGAGGGTGAGATGGGAGAGTATTTACGTAAGGTAGGTCATGAGTTTGGAACTACAACTGGTCGAGCTAGACGTTGTGGTTGGTTTGATGGAGTTATCTTAAAGTATGCAGTAAGGGTAAATGGATTGACCAGTTTAGCAATTACTAAGTTAGATGTTTTAGATGACTTAGATGAAATTAAGATATGTATCGGATATAAGTACAAAGGTGAGTTATTAGATGAGTTTCCAACTAAAGAGGAGATTTTGAAGGACTGTACACCTGTTTATGAAAAATTAGCAGGGTGGAAAGAGGATACATCTAAGATAAAAGAGTATAAGCAATTACCTGCTAATGCTAAAAAATACTTAGATAGAATATCTGAATTTGTAGGAACAGAGATTTCTATTGTTTCTGTTGGCCCAAAAAGAGATCAGACTATAACTTTAAAACCTAGTTTTAAGTAAAAGAAAAAAACACCTGCTAAGTTAACTTAGCAGGTGTTTTTTCTTTTACCACCTCCCCATATAGTTAGTTTATTAGTATATATCATCCAAAAGAACATATATTTTTAATATTAATTGGAATTATTTTACTTAAAAAATCAAACCTTAGTCAAGTGAGTTGTTATTATGAGAATTGTATGAAAATTATATCTTTTCACTAAATGGTAAATTTAATTGACTATAAAATAATAGTTATGTTATTATTGAAGCATAATTAAAGATATAGGTTTTATTTATTTGAAACTATTGGAGGAAGATGGTACAATCTAATTAAATAGTAATGATTATTAATACAAGCTTATAAGGAGGAGATTAGTGATGGAAAATTTTAAAGCTGGTAAATGGCAAGATGAGATAGAGGTTAGAGATTTTGTACAGAGAAATTATACACCTTATGAAGGTGATGATTCTTTCTTAACTGGAGAAACTGATAGAACTAAAAACTTGTGGGATCAGTGTTCTAAGCTTTTATGGAAAGAACTGGAAAATGATGGAGTATTAGATGTTGATGCAGATACAGTAGCTGATATCAATGCTTATGATGCTGGTTATATAGATAAAGATTTAGAAAAAATTGTTGGATTACAGACTGATGCACCTTTAAAGAGAACATTAAATGTTTATGGTGGTATTAGAATGGCCAACCAAGCTGCCCAAGCTTATGGGTATGAAGTAGATGATAATATAAAAGAGGTATTTACTAAGTATAGAAAAACACATAATGATGGGGTTTTTGATGCATATACTCCGGAATTAAGAGAAATTAGACGTTCTGGGGTAATTACAGGTTTGCCTGATGCTTATGGGCGTGGAAGAATTATTGGTGATTATCGTAGGGTTGCTTTATATGGTGTAGATAAATTAATCAAAGATAAAGAGGATGATAAGGCTAACTTGACTGGGCCAATGACTGAAGAGGTTATTCGCTTAAGAGAAGAGGTTAGTGAGCAGATTAAGGCTTTAAAAAAGTTAAAAGGTTTAGGAGAAACTTATGGTTTAGACTTAGGTAGACCTGCTAAAAATGCTTATGAAGCTATTCAGTGGACTTATATGGGATATTTAGCTGCGATTCAAGAGAATAATGGAGCTGCAATGTCTTTGGGTAGAGTATCTGAATTCTTTGATATCTATATTGAAGAAGATATGAAAGCAGGTAATTTAACTGAAGAAGAGGCTCAAGAGTTAATTGATGATTTTGTAATTAAATTGAGACTGGCAAGACAATTAAGAACTCCAGGTTATAATGAATTATTTAGTGGAGACCCATTATGGGTTACTTTGGTTATAGGTGGAATGGGTATTGATGGTAGACCATTAGTATCTAAGACAAGCTTTAGAATTTTAAATACTTTATATAACTTAGGTCCAGCACCTGAGCCAAACTTGACAATTCTTTGGTCTGAAAGGATGCCAGAAGGATTTAAGAGTTTCTGTGCTAAGGTATCTAAGGATACAAGTTCAGTTCAATATGAAAATGATTGTTTGATGAGACAGTCCTTTGGTGATGATTATGGTATTGCATGTTGTGTATCTGCTATGGATGCAGGTAAGGAAATCCAGTACTTTGGAGCTAGATGTAATTTACCAAAGACTTTACTTTATGCTTTAAATGGTGGTCGTGACGAGAAGAGTGGAGTTCAAGTTGGCCCTGAATTCACACCTTATGGAGATGATATATTAGATTTTGATAAGGTAATGGCTAGCTTTGATAGGTTTTTAGATTGGTTAACTGAGAAGTATGTAGATGCTTTAAATATTATCCACTATATGCATGATAAGTATGCTTATGAAGCTGTACAGATGGCATTACATGATACTGAGGTAGGAAGAATTATGGGCTTTGGTGTAGCAGGGTTATCTATAATTGCTGACTCTCTAAGTGCTATTAAATATGCTAAAGTTAAGCCTATCAGAAATGAAGAAGGTTTAATTATAGATTTTGAAATTGAAGGAGACTTCCCTAAATACGGTAATGATGATGATAGAGTTGATAGATTGGCAGTAGATGTTGTTAAGAAGTTTATGAATAAGTTAGAAAAGCATGATCTATATAGGGATGCTAAACATTCAATGTCTGTTTTAACAATTACTTCTAACGTTGTTTATGGTAAGAAGACTGGTGCTACACCTGATGGTAGAGAAGCTGGCGTTCCATTTGCTCCTGGGGCCAACCCAATGCATGGTCGTGACACTTCTGGTGCTGTAGCATCCTTAAACTCTGTTGCTAAGATTCCATATGATTATTGTCAAGATGGTATTTCTAATACATTCTCAATAGTTCCAAAGGCCTTAGGTGGAGATGAGAACTCTCAAGTTAGTAATTTAGTTGCTATCTTAGATGGTTATTTTGATAAAGATGCCCATCACTTGAATGTAAATGTTTTAGAGAGAGAGACTTTATTAGATGCAGTAGACCATCCAGAGAAGTATCCACAGTTAACAATTAGAGTATCTGGATATGCAGTTAACTTTATTAGATTAACACCAGAGCAGCAACAAGAGGTAATAGCTCGTACTTTCCATAAGGATATGTAGGGCGACGCAAGAAGTATCAAGTTTAAAGAAAGAAATAGTAACTCCGCCCACGAAGGGTTTATGGTTGTTATAAACCCTGAGGCCAGCAAAAGCAGTATCGAGTTAAAAAAAGAAATAGTAAGAAGGGTTTTTTGCTCTTTAAAAACTCGTAGAAATGGAAACTATCGAATTTAAGAGATAGCCTATCTATATAAAAGTGAAATTTTATAGAGGTATTTAATAATTTTTGTCTAAATAAGAAATTATAATAAAGGAGATTAGGGGGTGTTTATCATCGCCTAATTTTCTATTTTTAAAAGGGGGGGATGAATATGGGAAAAGGTTGGATTCATTCAGTTGAAAGTTTAGGAACTCAAGATGGCCCGGGAATTAGATATGTTATCTTTACCCAAGGTTGCCCCTTGCGTTGTAAATATTGCCATAATCCAGATACTTGGTGTATGGTAGATGGAGAGCAGATAGAAGTAGAGGAGTTAATGGAAAAAATATTAAGGTGCAAGGTTTATATAGACAAATCAGGTGGGGGAGTAACTATATCTGGAGGCGAGCCTACTTTACAGTTAGAATTTATAGATAAATTATTGACTAGATGTAAGGAAGAGGGGATTCATACTGCCGTAGATACTTCTGGTTATCTTGATAGAGATGATTTTAAAAAGGTATTAGAAAAGATAGATTTGGTTTTATTAGATATTAAGCAGATAGATGATTTGAAGCATCAAGAGCTTACAGGTGTTAGTAATGAAAAAATCTTGGATATATTAAAGCTACTTGAAGAAGAAAAACAAGACTTTTGGGTTAGGTATGTGATAGTTCCAGGGATAAGTGATGATATAGAGGATGTTAAGAAACTTAGCAATTTGTTGGCCCCGCTAAAGTATTTGAAGAAGGTAGAGCTATTGCCATATCACCAGTTAGGAGTTCATAAGTGGAAGGATTTAGGGATGAAGTATGAACTCGAAGGCTTAGAGCCTCCTTCTAGAGAGAAGATGGAAGAGGTACAGTCTATCTTTGTAGATCAAGGGATAGAAGCTGTTATTAAGTGATAGATTATAGTAATCAGGAATTTGTAACCAGTAATCAGTAAAATCTTAAAAATCAGAACCCTCTTTGCTAGCTGGATTTAATAAGTGCTTTTGATGTTTTGACCTTACTCACCACTTAAACTATTATGAATACTTTTCTTTGCTTAAGCTAATAATATAGTAAAGTCTAGTTAATTAGGGGCTGATGATGTGAAAATAAGAAGTAAAGTAAAAGTTATTATATTAATGCTTATAGTGATATTTATTCTAGGTGCTTGTAATGGTGAGAATGTGGAGATGGAAGAGGATGACCCTTATATATATTTAGAAGGTTTTTCTATGAGTATAGAGCGGTGTTTAGAAGGGGTAGAGCAAATTTATAATAGAAGAGAAGCCTTTTTTGATGAGGTTGAAGTAGAAGAAAAGGTTGATTTTGTAGAAGAAGATGGAGATAATGGTGAAGGTGATAATGAAGGAAATGTTTTAGAAGAGAAGGAGAAGCGGTTAGTAGAATTCGAAAAAAATATATGGGAAGAAGTCCAAGAGTGCTTAGAGGATATTCACTATAATTGGAATAAGTATGAAAGTCATGAAGAGGTGGATAAGGAAAAGGTCGACGCTATTGAAGATCGCTTAAATAATTTAAGTGAGGTCTTTGAGGATAAAGAAATTCTGTCAATAATGATCAGGCTGAATGAATTAAATTTAAAAGTAACCGAGCTATATCATAAGTACGATGAAGAAGTACAAGGGGATTTAAAGAAAATTACTCTTTATACTAGAAGAATCATTTATCTAAGTGTCCAAGGAGAAAAAGTGGAAGAGATAGATGAAGATTTAAATGAGATTAAGGATCTATTATCTAAATTAGAGGGTGAATTTGAAGGAGAAGAAGAGGATAGGTTTGATGAATTGCGCAATGCTATTTATGATTTAGAGAGTGCTATTGAGGATAGTAGTGAGGAATCAATTAAGATTAAAGGTGAGTTGATAATGGATTTAGTAGAAGAGATAGGATCAGCTTCAAACTCTTAGTGTAATTTTGCTAAGAGTTTTTGTTATTAAAGCAATATAAATATTTTCTTAATAAAATATTTATAGAACAAGGGGTAAATTGGATATATAATTTTATCCTGAATTTTATTCGTATAATAGGTTTGAATGTTCGTTATTTTTGTTGACTATAGGTAATTAATTTGTTATTATAGTACTATAATAATCGAATATGACCTCATATAAATGTGGGAATTGGCCCATAAGTTTCTACCAGATAGCCGTAACTGTCTGACTATGAGGGAAGTGTATCTAGGGTTCCGCAATCATCAATTGAGAGTTGAAAATTGATAGTTGATAGTCTAGTAAAGGTTTTAATCCTTTTAACTATCAACTATCAATTATAAATTATCAACTGGTATGTTTGGCTGGTCCAAGCGATACAGATAATAGATATTACACCGAAGGGATAAAAGCCCAGGCGGGGAGGTTCTGCTCTTAGTAAAGTAGGATTTCTCTGCCTGGGTATTTTTTATTTGCAGATAGGTGTTTAATTTCTAATTTAGTATATAATAAAGATAATTAAATTTACATAATGAAAATTAAATTATTAAAGAAGGGTGTGGTTTAATGAGAGTGTTGGTAATTGGTAGTGGAGGACGTGAACACGGATTAGTTTGGAAATTAAAACAGAGTGATAAGGTAGAAGAGATTTTTGTGGCTTCTGGAAATGCTGGAACAGCAGATTTAGCAGAGAATATAGAAATAAGTGATAGTGATATTGAAGGTTTAATTTCTTTTGCTAAAGGTAGAGAGGTAGATTTAACGGTTGTTGGCCCAGAGGCACCTCTTGTAGATGGGGTAGTTGATACTTTTGAGAAAGAAGGGCTAAGAATCTTCGGGCCAACAAAGGATGGAGCCAAGTTAGAGGGTAGTAAAGTATTCTCTAAAGACTTAATGAAAAAGTATGGTATTCCTACAGCAAAGTATGAAAGCTTTAGTGATGCTAAGAAGGCTATAGATTATATAAAAAAAGAGGGTGCTCCAATTGTTGTTAAGGCTGAAGGATTAGCAGCAGGTAAAGGAGTAATCGTAGCTCAAGATGTAGAAGAAGCTATCCAAGCAGTAGAAGAGATAATGGTTGATGAAAGGTTTGGCCAAGCGGGTAATCAAATTGTTGTAGAAGAGTTTTTAAAAGGTGAAGAGGCTACAGTTTTGGCCTTTACTGATGGTAAGACTATAGTACCGATGATTCCATCTCAAGATCACAAGGCAGCCTATGATGGTGATAAAGGGCCAAATACTGGGGGGATGGGAGCTTATGCACCAGCACCAGTAGTAGATGATAAGATGATGGAGAGAATCAAGAAGGAAGTTTTAGAGCCTACTATTAAGGCGCTAAAGGAAGAAGGAGTCAAATTTAAGGGCATCCTTTATAGCGGATTAATGATTGATGGTGATGAGATAAAAGTTTTAGAGTATAATGTGAGATTTGGAGACCCTGAAACTCAGGTTGTCCTTCCATTATTGGAAACTGATCTAGTAGAGATATTTGAAGCAGTAATTGATGAAAGGTTAGCAAAAGTGAATATTCAATGGTCTAAGAAGACAGCTTTATGTGTAGTTATGGCTTCTGGAGGCTATCCTATAAATTATGAGAAGGGCAAAGAAATTAGTGGAGTTGCAGAAGCTAGTAAGGAAGAAGATATTGTTGTTTTCCAAGCCGGAACTGCTTTAAAAGGAGATAAGCTAGTAACAGCAGGAGGAAGAGTTTTGGCAGTGACAGCCTTAGGTGATGGATATCAGGATGCAATCGATAAAGCCTATGAAAATGTAGAGAAGATAGATTTTGAAGGAGCTCATTACCGTAATGACATAGGCGGGAAAGCCGTTAATAGGAATTGATAGATGATAGTTGATAATTGATAGTTAAGGTCAAAAAACTAATACTAACTTAGAGATTAAGATCAAAGTCAAATTGGTAGATGGTGATTAGATCTGATAAAAGAATAAATTAAAAAGTTTTAATCAGATTTTGATTTTTGTTAAAGTTTTTGAACTTTGGGCTTCTAACTATCAATTATCAATTCTCAATTTTCAACTAGCTAATAAAAGGAGGGATAGCTTTGGAAAAAGCTGAGTTGTTAAAACAGCGGATTGGGATAATTGGTGGGGGTCAACTGGGGAAGATGATGATCCTAGAGGCTAAGAAAATGGGCTTTTATGTTATTATCTTAGATCCAACTCCCCATTGTCCTGCTAGTAGTATAGCTGATGAACATATAATTGCTCCCTTTGACGATGAAGAGGGGATAAGGGA
Organism: Halonatronum saccharophilum DSM 13868; assembly: GCF_000517025.1. GTDB lineage: Bacteria > Bacillota > Halanaerobiia > Halobacteroidales > Halobacteroidaceae > Halonatronum > Halonatronum saccharophilum. Next base: position 666,491 of record NZ_KI912094.1, on the reverse strand, counting down.
GTTGGCAAGAAGATCAGATTTGTTAACTTATGAGTTTGAACATATTGGGGTTTCAATATTAAAAGATCTTAAAGAGGAAGGCTATCAGATTTATCCAAGTCCAGAGTCTTTAGAGATTATACAGAATAAATATGATCAGAAGAAAGTTTTAAAGAAAAATCAAATTCCGGTGCCGGAGTTTATTCAAATTTCCAATTTAGATGATATTAGAGCAGGGGCAGAAAAGTTTTCCTATCCTTTAATGTTAAAGAGTTGTACAGGTGGATATGATGGTAAGGGAAATTATTTGATTAAGGATGAAGAGGAGATAGAGAAGGCTTATAAGCAGTTAGGTGAAGGTAAAGTACCTTTAATGGCTGAAGCCTTTGTTCCTTTTAAAAAGGAGATATCTGTTATTGTTGTTAGAGGTCTTGATGGTGAGATAGAGGTCTATCCAGTGGGAGAGAATTTACATAAAGATAATATCTTAATAGAGACTAAGGTACCTGCTCAGATATCAGCTCAGGTTGAGAAGAGAGCTATGGAGTTGGCCCATAGGGTGATAGATATCTTTGCTGGGGTAGGAATCTTCTGTATAGAGATGTTTGTTAGTGATAATGATAGAGTCCTAGTTAATGAGATAGCACCTCGCCCTCATAATTCTGGACATTATAGCATTGAAGGATCTATAACATCACAGTTTGAGAATCATATTAGAGCCATTACTTCTTTGCCTTTAGGTTCTACTAGTTTAGTTAAACCAACGGTAATGAGAAATTTACTTGGAGAAGCTGGGGCTACAGGAGAAGCTAAGGTAGAGGGGATAATAGAAACTTTATCCTTGAAGAATACTAAGGTACATATTTATGGCAAGAAGGTGAGCAAAGCTCAAAGAAAGATGGGTCATTTAACAACTGTTGCTAATAATATTGAAGGTGCAGCTAAAGAGGCTTTGAAAGCAAGTGAGTTAATAAGAATTAAGAGTTAATAATTAAGAAATAAGAATTAAAAATTATAAAATAGGGGTGTTTTTAATGGCGATAGAGGTTGGAATTATTATGGGAAGTGATTCGGACTTGCCGGTGATGCAAGAAGCAGCTAAGATATTGGATGAATTTGAAGTAGAATATGAACTAACTGTAGTTTCAGCACATAGGACTCCTGATCGTTTGTATGACTATGCTAAAGAGGCTGAAGAAAGAGGCTTAGAGGTTATTATTGCAGGGGCTGGTGGGGCAGCTCATCTACCAGGTATGGTAGCGTCTATTACATCTTTACCTATAATTGGAGTGCCAATTAAGACCTCTAAGTTAAGTGGAGTTGACTCTTTATACTCAATAGTACAGATGCCAGGAGGAGTTCCAGTAGCTACAGTAGCAATCAATGGTGCCAAAAATGCTGGATTACTGGCTATACAGATTCTAGGTACAAAGGATAAGAAGCTAAGAGAGAAGTATAAGGAGTATAAAGAAGATTTAAGAGAGATGGTTGAAGGTGTAGCTGCTAATGTAGAGAAGCAGGGGTACGCTGATTACTTGAAAGATTATCAGAAATAATAATATATATAGTTCTAAATTGATAGTAATTGATTTTAAAAAGATTAAAGATAAAAGGCATATACGCTGATTAGATCTGATAAGAGCGGATTAAGGTCTGATATAAAAATAAAATAAAAAGATTAAAAAGGTTTAAATCAGATTTAATCAGATTTTATCTATGTTAATCTGCGTCAAGTCTTTGGGTTTTTGAGGTTTAAGAGATAAAGATTAAAGGCATTTACGCTGACTAAGTTCGGACAAGAGTCGACAAGGTCAGGACAAGAGATTTAGGAATCTGGAACACGGAATCAGCAATCAGTAAGATTATAGGTCAAAGTCAAGAACTTTGTGGTTTTGAACTCCTACGAGTCTTAAAGGTCAAGACTCTCCGTGAAACCCATAAAAACCATATCCACTGGTTCTTGACTCCATACTCCAGACTCCTGTCTTAAATCATATTAATAGGAGGAGATTTGATGATAAGTCGTAATATCTTTGATAATATAAGTCCGTTAGATCACCGTTATTCGTTGAGAGAAGAAGAGTTTAATCAGTATTCTAAGTACCTTTCAGAAGGGGCCAAAGTCAAATACCAAGCACAAGTAGAGTTGGCCCTAGTTAAAGCTTTAGCTAAGGGCGGGATCTGTTCTCAAGCTGTAGTTGAAGAGGTAGAAGAAGCAGTTTCAGCTTTGACTCCTGAAGAGGTTTATCAAGAGGAGAGTAAGACAAGACATAATATCAGAGCTTTGGTTAATTGTATTCAAAAGCGAGTTAGTAAAGAGGCTAAGCCTTATATCCACTTTACAACTACCTCCTTTGATATAGTGGATACAGCAAATGCTTTAAGGTATAAAGTAGCAACTGAAGAATTAATCCTTCCTAAATTAAAGAAGTTAGAAGAGATTTTAATGGAGATAGCACTTAGGGAGAAGGATACCGTACAGGTTGGTAGAACACATGGGCAGCATGCTGTACCGATAACCTTTGGATTTGCTGTAGCAGAGTATGTTAGCCGCCTAGGAAATAAGATTAAAGATGTTAAAGAAAGTGGGACAGACCTTCGAGGTAAGATAGCAGGTGCAGTGGGAGCTTATAATGCAAGTCATCTATTCTTTGAAGATCCAGAAGCCTTCGAGGCTGATGTCTTGGCAGAGTTAGATTTAAAAGCTAGTACCCATTCAACTCAGATCGTTGAGCCTGAATATTTAACTGATTTTGTTCACAATTTAATCTCTTGTTTTGGAATAATAGCAAGCTTTAGTGATGATATGCGCCACTTACAGCGTTCAGAGATTGGAGAGGTTGGAGAGTACTTTGCTAAGGATCAAGTTGGTTCTTCGACTATGCCTCATAAGAGAAATCCAATTAATTATGAGAATGTTAAGAGTATGTGGAAGGCTTTTATGCCTAGAATGATTACCTTGTATCAAGATCAATTATCTGAACACCAAAGAGATTTGACAAATTCAGCTTCTAGTAGATTTATTCCTGAATTAATAGTAGGTTTACTATCTTCAGTAAATCGTTTGATTAGAGTCTGTCAGAAGTTAGTAGTAGACTATGATAATATGGAGAAGAATTTTGATACCAATAAAGAGATGATAGTAGCAGAGCCTTTATATATTCTTCTAGCATCCTATGGACATCCAGATGCCCATGAAGCAGTAAGAATACTTACCTTAGAAGCAGAGAAGAGTGATAAGAACTTAAGGGATTTAATAAAAGAAAGTAAAGATTTGAAACCTTACTGGGAAAAGTTTGATCCAAGACAAAGAGAGATATTGGTCAACCCAGATAAATATATCGGAATCGCATCTAAGAAGACAGAGAAGGTTGTAGAGTACTGGAAGAGTGAACTTGGTATATAGTAGTGCAAGGAATTAGAAAGTTATAAAAAGAGTGATTATATTAGGATAAAGCGTAGCCTTTATGATTAAGGTCAAGAACTAGTTGAAACCACGAATAGATACGAATGAGCACTAATAAAAATCAAATTCTAAAATATTTTTAATATAATTATTTATATTTTTCAATAAAAAAGTACTTGAAAACAATTAATTTTTAGTTTTTTAATTAGTGTATATTCGTGTTCATTCGTGGTGAAAAAAGCTCTTAATCTCTTGATTTTATGTCAATTTTACTAGTAAAATAATTTGGTTATTTTTATATAATGTAGATTTCAGAAATAAGCTAATGGGGGATTTTAAATGCAGAAGCAGGAGTTGCTTTATGAGGGTAAGGCGAAGAGAATTTATTCTACTGATGATGAAGATAAGGTGATTGTTGAGTATAAGGATGATGCAACGGCTTTTAATGGTGAGAAGAAGAGCCAAATATCTGGTAAGGGTGTTTTGAATAATAAAATATCAAATATATTCTTTAAGCTCTTAGAAGATAAAGGGATTAAGACCCACTTGATAGAAGTTTTAAATGATAGAGAGGTATTAACTAAGAACTTAGATATTATCCTAGTAGAGGTGGTAATGAGAAATATTGCTGCTGGAAGCTTGGCTAAGCGTTTAGGCTTAGAGGAAGGGACTAAACTGTCTAAACCAGTTTTAGAGTTTTATTATAAGGTAGATGACTTAGGAGACCCAATGATTAATGAGTATCATATATATTCTCAAGAGTTAGCAACAAAAGAAGAATTAGACCAAATTAAAGAGATCACCTTTAAGATTAATGATATATTAGTAGATTACTTAAAGGATAAAGGGATAGATTTAATTGACTTTAAGTTAGAGTTTGGTAGAGGTAGTGATGGTAAGATTTATTTAGGAGATGAGATATCTCCTGATAACTGTCGCTTTTGGGATAGTCAAAGTAAAAAGAAGCTTGATAAGGACAGATTCCGTAGAGGTATGGGAGGTGTAGTGGAAGCCTATGAGGAGATACTAAGAAGATTGACTAACTAAGTTGATAGTTGATAATTGAAAATTGATAGTTAAAAGATTAAAGACTAAAAGCGTTTTAATCTTTTCAATTTAATTACCAAGTTACTCTTAATTATCAATTAGTAATAGAGAATATTTCTAAAATATAAAGGTAAGGGGATGAAGGGATGAAGAAGGATACTTCCTTAGAAGTTATAAATGAAGTTGATAAGATGGAAGAAGAGTGTGGAGTCTTTGGGATTTATAGCAATAACTCTAAGTATGATGCATCAAATTTGACCTATTTAGGTCTTCATGCTTTACAGCATCGAGGTCAAGAGAGTGCTGGTATTTGTACTAATCATAAAGGTGGATTTAATTTATATAAAGGTATGGGGTTAGTAACTAATGTCTTTGATGAAGATAAGTTAAAGGATTTAAAAGGAAATATGGCAATTGGTCATGTTCGTTATTCTACAACTGGATCAACATTACTTTCTAATGCTCAGCCGTTATTGACTAACTCCATTAAAGGTGATCTAGCTTTGGCCCATAATGGTAATCTTGTTAACAGTAAGGAGATGAGGTTGAATTTAGAGCGTCAAGGCTCAATCTTTCATTCTACTTTAGATACTGAAGTAATTGCTCATTTAGTTGCTCGTTCTTTTAAGGATAATATAATTGAGGCCTTTACTCATAGCTTGCAGCAGATAAAAGGAGCCTTTAGTATAGTTGCTTTAACTGAAAAGGCAATGGTAGCAGCTAGGGATCCTTATGGTTTTAGACCTTTATCTTTAGGCAAGTTGGGTAATAGCTATATAGTTGCTTCAGAGACTTGTGCTTTTGACATAATCGGTGCAGAACTTATTAGGGATATCGAACCAGGTGAGATGATAATTATAGATGAGAATGGGGTTAAAAGTTTATACTATAGTGAGAGAAAACCTTATAATTTCTGTATCTTTGAGTTTGTTTATTTTGCTCGTCCAGATAGCATTATTGGTGGTCAAAATGTGCATTTGGCCCGTAAGGAGATGGGAAGGCAGTTGGCCCGGGAGATGGAGGTTGAAGCTGATTTGGTAGTTCCTGTACCAAGTTCAGGAATTGCAGCTGCTTTAGGTTTTGCTGAAGAGTCGGGAATCTCTTATGAGAAAGGAATCTTAAGAAATAGGTATGTGGGTAGAACCTTTATTCAACCTACTCAAAAGATTAGAGATTTGAAGGTTAAGATCAAGTTAAATCCTATTAAGGATATTATAAAGGGTAAAAGGGTAATCCTAGTTGATGATTCTATAGTTAGAGGAACTACTAGTAAGCAGATTATTAGAACTGTAAGAGAAGCTGGGGCCAAAGAGGTTCATATGGCTATCTCATCACCTCCAGTAACCGATCCTTGTTTTTATGGTTTAGATACATCTAGAAGACAAGAGTTGATTGCTGTACAGAAGAGTTTAGAGGGGGTATGTGAACATATAGGTGCAGATTCTTTAACCTATTTAAGTCAAGAAGGATTATTAGACTCTATTAAGGCAAATGGTTATGGATTCTGTACAGCCTGCTTTAATGGTAATTATCCAATTGAAACAGGGACTAGTAAGTTTGATTTTGAATAAATAGCTACTAGTTACTAGCTAATAGCCATTGGAAAAACATTAAAGAAAACTTGACAATTAATTAGATAATTATAAAAGGATGGTGAATGAGATGGGATTATCTTATAAAGATGCAGGTGTTGATATTAAGGCAGGAGAAGAGACTGTTGATAAGATAAGTAAGGATGTTAAATCTACCTTTGGCCCAGAGGTTTTAACAGGGTTAGGAGGCTTTGGTGGATTATTTGCTCCTGACTTAAAGGGGTATAAGGAGCCAGTTTTAGTATCGGGAACTGATGGTGTTGGTACTAAGCTTAAGATTGCCTTTATGATGGATAAGCACGACAGTGTAGGTATTGATCTGGTAGCTATGTGTGTTAATGATATTTTGGCCCAGGGGGCCAAGCCTTTGTTCTTCTTAGATTATTTAGCAACTGGAAAGTTAGATCCTAATAAGGCGGCTGATATAGTTAAAGGTATTACCTTAGGGTGTAAGCAAGCAGATTCAGCTTTAATCGGGGGAGAGACGGCTGAGATGCCTGATTTCTATGATGCAGGTGAGTATGACTTGGCAGGTTTTGTAGTAGGGATTGTCGATAAGGATAAGGTTATTACTGGCCAAGATATTAAGCCAGGTGATAAGGTTATTGGATTAGCTTCAAGTGGAATTCATAGTAATGGTTATTCGTTGGCCCGTAAGATCTTCTTTGAGGTAGGAGGATATAAATTAGAGGATAAGGTGGAAGGATTAGCCTCTAACTTGGGAGAAGAGTTAATTAAACCAACTAAGGTATATGTTAAACCTGTATTAAAGGTTTTAGAAGAGTATGATGTTAAAGGGATTGCCCATATTACTGGTGGAGGAATTATTGAGAATATCCCTCGTGTTCTGCCAGAAGGAACTAAGGTAGTTGTGGACAAGAGTAGCTGGGAGGTTCCTGATGTCTTTAAAGTGATGCAAAATATTGGTGAAGTTGAGGAGAAAGAGATGCACCGCACCTTCAATATGGGGATTGGTATGACCTTGGTAGTCAAAGCTGAGGATGTGGATGGAGTAATGGAATCTCTAAAAAAATCTGGGGAAGAGGCTTACCTAATCGGAGATGTTCAAGAGGGAGATAAGTTAGTCCAATTTAAGTAAAAGGGTGTGAGAGAATGTTAAAGATAGGAGTACTCGCTTCAGGAAGAGGAAGTAACCTACAATCTATTATCGATAGTATAGAGAGTGGAGAGTTAGAAGCTAAGGTTGAGCTAGTAATAAGTGATAAGGAAGGGGCCAAAGCCTTAGAGCGGGCCAATAACCAAGGTATCGCTAGTAAATATATAAATCCTAAGATTTATGATAGCAAAGAAAAGTTTGAGCAAGCAATGATCGATGCTTTAGAGGAATATGAGGTAGACCTTATTGTAATGGCTGGCTTTATGAGAATATTAACCCCTTACTTTGTCAGACACTATAAGAATAGAGTTATGAATATACATCCTTCTTTATTACCTTCTTTTCCAGGCCTTCATGCCCAAAAGCAAGCCTTAGATTACGGGGTTAAGGTAGCAGGTTGTACAGTTCACTTTGCTGATGAAGGGATGGATACAGGGCCAATAATTATCCAAGCTGCTGTTCCAGTCCAAGAAGGGGATACAGAGGAGACCTTAGCTAAGCGGATATTAAAAGAAGAGCATAGAATCTATCCACAAGCGGTTAAACTCTATGCTCAAGATAGGTTAGAAGTTAAAGACGGGAAAGTGATTGTAAAAGCAGTTAAGAGTTAAGAATTAAGAATTAAGAATTAAGAATTATAAAAATTTAAGGTCAAGAGTAGTTGAGAGTTGAGAATTGAGAATTGACAGTTAAAGTCAAGAGATAAGGGGTAATGAGTAGTGGGTAGTCTGTGCGAATTCAAAGACTACAGACTACAGACAATTCGAGCTGAAGGCTGATAGCTGACAGCTGACGACTAATATAAAAAGGAGTGTGATTGATAATGAACAGGATTCGTCAAGCTTTGTTGAGTGTTTCTAATAAAGAGGGTATTGTTGATTTTGCTAAAGGTTTACATAAGTTAGGAGTAACTCTTATCTCAACAGGAGGAACTGCTAGAAAGTTAAAGGAAGCAGGATTGCCTGTAGTTGGAATTAGTGAGGTGACTGATTTTCCAGAGATGATGGATGGGAGGGTTAAGACCTTACACCCAGCAGTACATGGAGGTATCCTTGCAGTAAGAGAGAATGAGGATCACATGAATCAGATTAAAGAGGCAGGTATTAAGCCAATTGCTTTGGTAGTTTGTAACCTGTATCCTTTTGCCGAAACTATAGCTAAAGAAGGCGTTACTTTAGAAGAAGCAATTGAGAATATTGATATCGGCGGGCCAACGATGATCCGTTCAGCTGCTAAGAACTTCAATGATGTAGGAGTGGTAGTTGACCCAAGTGACTATAGCTCAATCTTAGAAGAGCTAGAAGCTAATGATGTTTCTTTATCGGTTAAAAAGAAGATGGAGCTATCTTATAAGGCCTTCCACCATACTGCTCAGTATGATCACTTAATCCAAGATTATTTAGCTAAGCAGTTAAAGGATGATGAGGGATTACCAGAGGTTATGCTAGATAGGTATGAGAAGATCTCTGATTTAAGATATGGAGAGAACCCACACCAAAAAGCGGCATTCTACAAAGAAAAAGATTTAGATGAGCCATCAATTACAACTGCTAAACAACACCATGGTAAAGAGCTATCCTTTAACAATATCAATGATACCAATGGTGCTTTGGAGTTGGTTAAGGAGTTCACTGACAAGCCTGCAGTAGCAGTAATTAAGCATGCTAACCCTTGTGGAATGGCAACTGCTGATAATCTATTAGAAGCATATACTAATGCTCACGCTGGAGACCCATTATCGGCCTTTGGTAGTATTGTTGCTCTTAATAGAGAGGTAACAGAAGATGTTGCTAAAGGGATTGCAGGGGAAGATAAGTTTGTTGAGGTTGTAATTGCTCCTTCTTATACAGAGGATGCTTTAGAGGTACTTAAAGCTAGATGGAAGAATGTCAGAATCTTAGAGACGGGAGATTTATTTATCAATAGAGAGAAGCCAGGTTACGATATGAAGAAGGTAACTGGTGGAATCTTAGTTCAAGATAGAGATGTAGTCCAAACTACTGAAGATGAATTGGAAGTAGTAACTGAGGTTAAACCAACAGAAGCTCAAATAAAGGACTTATTATTTAGCTGGAAGGTAGTTAAACATGTTAAGTCCAATGCTATTGTAATGGCCAAGGACCAGATGGTAGTTGGTGTTGGTGCAGGACAGATGAGTAGAGTCGATTCTATGATCATTGCTGGAATGAAAGCTGATGGCCGCCAAGAGGGTGGAGTAGTAGCATCAGATGCTTTCTTCCCTTTCCCAGATGCTATTGAAGAAGCAGCTAAGAAGGGAATCAAAGCTATCATCCAACCAGGTGGTTCTATCAGAGACGGGCAGGTTATTGAAGCTGCTAACAAGCATGGAATTGCTATGGTCTTTACAGGAAGAAGACATTTTAAACATTAAGAATATAATAACTAAAAAAGCAGGGGCCAAAGCCCCTGCTTTTTTAGTTTGAAAAACAATAATTTTTATCTTTATACATACTTACACAACCAACTAATTAATCAAGAAAAGGGAATAAGGTTTTTTATGTTATAGTACATGAAGACTTTTCTGAATTTATTATAGAACAAGTATTATTTCTTTCCGTTTAATTGAAGGGATTGCTTATATTATTGTTGTTCGTAGAGGAGAAATAAATTTGAGTGAAGAAAGAAATTATAAAGGTATTGAGCCTGTTATAGATAAAATATATAATAGGAATGAAATTAAAATATTTGAAGAGGTGTTGAGTGTGAAAAGTAATACAGATATGTTAATATATCAAACCGAAGATGGGAAAACCAAGATAGATGTAAAATTAGAAAATCAAACAGTATGGATGACACAGAAAGCAATAGCAGAGTTGTATCAAACAACTCCTCAAAATATTACCTTGCATATAAAGAATATATATAGTGGTGGAGAATTAGAAAAAGAAACAACTTGTAAGGATTACTTACAAGTTCAAAATGAAGGCGGGAGAGAAGTCAAGAGAAATATACTGCACTATAATCTTGAAATGATAATTGCAATAGGCTATAGGGTTCGTTCTCATAGAGGTACACAATTTAGACGATGGGCAACCGAGAGGCTTAATGAGTATTTAATTAAAGGCTTTACAATGGATGATGAGCGGTTGAAGGAAATGAGAAATTTTGGTGAAGATTATTTTGATGAATTACTAGAACGTATTAGGGATATAAGGGCATCTGAGAAGAGATTTTATAAAAAGATTACTGATATATATGCTTTATCAGTAGATTATGACCCTAAATCAGATATTTCAAGAAAATTTTTCGCTACGTTGCAGAATAAATTACATTTTGCTATAAATGGCCATACTGCTGCTGAGTTAATAGCAAAAAGGGCTGATGCTGAAAAAGATAATATGGGGCTTACAACTTGGAAAGGTAGCAAAATTAGAAAAAGTGATGCAAAAGTTGCTAAAAACTATTTAACTGAAGAAGAGTTGAAGGCTTTAAATAGAATAGTGACTATGTATCTCGATTATGCTGAGGACCAAGCGGAGAGAAATAACCCAATGTATATGAAAGATTGGATAGAAAAGTTAAATGCTTTTTTAGAATTTAATGGAAGAGATATACTAACCAACGCTGGAAGAATATCGAATAAAGTTGCAAATGAACTTGCAAATCAAGAATATGAAAAATATAATCAAAACAGGTTGAATGATAAAGCAGAAGATGATTTTGATAAATTTTTAAAAGAGAATGAATTTTAGCAAACCTCCTCTCCATCCTTCTTATTTAAGGAGAAGGATGGAAAGGAGGTTTAAGGGTTAATTATCAAGCTCAAGATACTCATCAAAGGTCATCAACTTATCGACCAAACCATCACCTTTAACCTCTATAACCCTATTGGCTATAGTTTGGATAAATTGATGGTCATGGGATGTAAATAGGATATTTCCCTTAAAGTCGATGAGCCCATTATTTAAGGCTGTAATCGATTCAAGGTCTAGATGGTTGGTAGGCTGATCAAGTAGTAAGACGTTGGCCCCAGAAAGCATCATCTTAGAAAGCATACAACGAACCTTCTCTCCTCCAGAGAGAACATTTACTGGCTTTAAAGCTTCCTCACCGCTAAATAACATTCTACCTAAGAAACTTCTCAAGAAATTCTCTGTCTTATCATCCGAAAACTGCCCTAACCAATTTACCAAGCTTAAATTACAGTCATTAAAGTACTCAGAATTATCCTTAGGAAAATATGATTGTGAGGTGGTAATACCCCATTTAACACTCCCACTATCCGGTTCTATCTCTCCTGCTAATATCTTAAACAGGGTAGTAATAGCAATCTCATCATCACCTAAAAAGACTATCTTATCATCCTTATTCACCCTAAAGCTAATATTATCAAGAACCTTCTCACCGTCAATGGTCTTAGAAAGACCTTCAACATAAAGTACCTCGTTTCCGATCTCTCTATCAGCTTTAAAGCCTACAAAAGGGTACTTTCTTGAAGAGGCAGGCATATCTTCTATAGATATCTTATCTAATAGCTTCTTACGAGATGTTGCCTGTTTAGACTTTGATTTATTTGCCGAGAAACGTGCTATGAAATTTTCTAACTCTTTAATTTGTGCTTCTTTCTTCTGATTTTCTTTTTTAGTTAATTGCTGAATTAATTGACTTGATTCATACCAAAAATCATAATTTCCTACATATAACTTAATCTTCTTAAAGTCGATATCAACAATATGTGTGCAGACAGTATTTAAAAAATGTCTATCATGGGAGACGACAATAACTATATTAGGAAAATTAAACAGAAAGTTTTCAAGCCAATTAACTGATGCAATATCTAAGTTATTAGTCGGCTCATCTAATAATAGTATATCTGGTTCACCAAATAAAGCTTGAGCAAGTAATACTTTTACCTTATCTCCACCATCTAAGTCTTTCATCTGCAAATTGTGTAGATCCGTTCCAATACCAAGACCTTTAAGCATCTGAGCGGCTTCTGGCTGGGCATTCCATCCATTTAATTCTGCAAATTCTCCTTCTAGCTCAGAAGCTCTTATTCCATCTTGATCACTAAAAGTATCTTTTGCATATATTTCATCCTTCTCTTTCATAACCTCATATAACCTTTGATTTCCCATTATAACAGTCTCTAATACCTCACATTCATCATATTGATAATGATCCTGTTTCAAGACTGAAATCCTCTTTTTAGGAGGAATAATGACTTCTCCTTTAGTAGTATCAATTTCTCCAGATAATACCTTTAAAAAAGTAGATTTACCTGCACCGTTGGCCCCAATAATTCCATAACAATTACCTGGGGTAAACTTGAGATTAACATCACTAAATAACCTGCTTGAACCAAACTGAACACCAACATTACTAACTGTAATCATAATTTATCTCCTTTTAAGTTGAATTTTTATTATTTGATTATTCCATTATAGCATAAATTAGTAGATAATCCTATCTTATAAACTCTATAATATTTATTTATTTTGATATAATAATAGGTATTAGATATACTTAAATGTGATAGGGAGGAAAAAGTAATAAAATACCGAATTAATATTATAGATAAATTTTATATAAAGAGGCTTCAGAAATTTTCAAAGTTTTAAATAGTATTATTTTTGCTACAAACAAAGTAGAGGATTAGGTGGTTTAATTTATGAAGGGATTATTTGCTGTAAAGCTAGAAAATGATTTGAATCATTTAGAATTTAGTAAGGTGTTATCGTTAGTATCTTTAGATAAAAAGAATAAAGCTATAAAATTTTTAAAAAAAGAAGATGCTTATCGTACTGTAATAGGAGAAGTTTTAATAAGGGATATAATATCTAATGAATTAAAAATTAAAAATGAAGATATATTTTTCAAAAGAAATGATTATGGAAAACCATTTTTAAAAAACAATCCTAATTTTCATTTTAATATATCTCATTCAGGTAGCTGGATAGTATGTGCAATAAGTAATAAGCAAATTGGGATAGATATAGAAAAAATAGAAAATATTGATTTAAATATAGCCAAAGAATTTTTTTCTAAAGAAGAGTATAGAAATTTAATTTTAAAAGATAAAAAAGATAGGCTAGGGTATTTTTATAAGCTATGGACTTCAAAGGAAAGTTATATAAAAGCTGTTGGAAAGGGATTATCTATTCCTCTTAATTCGTTTACTGTAAAAGATAATAATAAGATATGGTTAAATGATAAATTTAAATTTAGTGAATTTGTTTTAAAAACTTATAATATAGGTGATTATTATAAGTTGACAGTATGTAATGCTAATAATTTATTTCCTAAAAGAATAATAAAAAAGGATTGGAGAGACCTTTTAATTTATTTTAGTTAAAAATAATTAATGATATCAAGCGAGTTTAGAAATGAAGAAAATAAAATTTTAAATTACTAAGTTAACTTTAGCCTTAAATTCTACAATATTTAATTGTCTTGATATAATAATAGGTATTAGATATACTTAAATGTAATAGGGAGGTAATCAAATGAATGGAAAGAATCGTAAGGATATCAAGCCAGGTTTAAAGGTTTCAGTTGTAAAGAAGCAAGACCAACGTTCGGGGAAGCTAACAGAAGGTATAGTTAAAGATATTTTGACTAACTCTTCTACCCATCCTCATGGGATTAAGGTTCGTCTTGAAGATGGTATAGTTGGTAGGGTAAAAGAAATACATAATTAAAAAAGTAAGTGGCTCCAATCATAACAATATGATTGGAGCCACTTACTTTTTTAGATAAATATGTTATAGTATGACAAGATTTATTTTCATTTAATGAATAACCTTGGTTTCAAAAATAATAAACTACCTTTAAATTATTATAGTTCAAGTGATCTCTTTTGTTTATGTTTAATTATGTGATGATCTTTCATCGATATTACTCCTCTAACATCAGTTTTTCTAAAAGTAGGGGTTCGATATACTCACCATCTTTATAAGCTCTCATATTTCCTCCAGATATTTCATCTATTAAGATGATCTCTCCAGAGTCTTTTCTTCTACCAAATTCAAATTTGATATCATATAGCTCAATATCCTTTTTACTAAGTTCATCTTTTACTACACTTGCTATCTTCTTAGTCAGGTCCTTTATTTTCTTGTACTCATCACTAGTTAATATACCTAGCATCTCTAAAGCATCCTCTGTTATTGGTGGATCTTTGCGATCATCATCTTTAAGAGTGATTTCTACAAAGGCGTCTAAAGCTTGGCCCTCTTTGGCATACATACCATAGCGTCTATAGAAGCTTCCTACTGCTCTATATCGGCAGATTACTTCAAGTCCTTTTCCAAATACCGTTGCAGGCATTACAGTCATTGTCGATTCTTCAATATTAGAATCAATATAGTGGGTAGGAACACCTTCATTTTTTAGTCTTTCAAAGAATAATCTTGTCAATCTTAATCCAGCTCTACCTGCTCCTTCAATTGTTAGTCCAACACTGTTGGCCCCAGGGTCGAAGACACCATCTTCACCAGTCACATCATCTTTAAACTTTAATAAATAGTTCCCATCCTCTAAAGAATAGACATCTTTAGTTTTTCCTGTGTAAAGTAATTCCATTAACATCACTCCCTAAGTTTAATATTATTATAATAAATCATTTTAGATTTTTTATCAAGAATTAGTTGACATTACTATTAAATAGTTAGCTATTAAAGAAAATAATCCTTTGAAAATATTATAAAAGAGTTGATACAGTTATAAAATAAACTTTTACAGCCCTCTATCAAAAATATCAGACTTCAGTATTATTTCTAAAAGGTGAAATTTTTTTCATCAATCAATTATTTTCCTTGTAATAGTAGGGATAATAGAGGTGAGTAGAGAAGTAGAAGATAGTAAGCAGTAATGAGTAAGTTCAAAATCTCATTTATTAATTTATCCATAAAAATAGGAGGTTATAGATATGATTGAGAAAGTAAAGGTAGGAGAAAATTTAGAATTATCAAGGGTAGTTCATGGACTAATGAGGCTATCAAGCTGGGAGATGACTTCCCAAGAAATATTGGAATTAATTGAAGGGTGTATAGAATTGGGAGTAACGAGCTTTGATCATGCAGATATTTATGGTGCATATACCTGTGAAGAGTTATTTGGTAAAGCCTTGGCTTTAAAGCCTAGTTTAAGAGAAAGGATTCAGTTAGTAACAAAGTGCGGGATAAAATTAATTTCATCTAATAGACCAGAGCATAAGGTTAAGCATTATGACACTAGTAAGAAACACATAATAGAGTCAGTAGAGAGATCACTTAAGAACTTAGAGACAGATTATATAGATCTATTATTGATTCATAGGCCAGATCCTTTTATGAACCCTGATGAAGTAAGTGACGCCTTTAATCAATTAAAGAAAGAAGGGAAAGTTTTAAACTATGGTGTCTCTAACTTTAAGCCATCTCAATTTGATATGTTAAGCTCTAGATTGGATACTCCTTTAGTAACTAATCAGATAGAGGTATCTCCTCTTAATTTTGAAAACTTTGATAATGGTAGTATAGAGAAGTGCAAACAGAAAGGAATACCACCAATGGTCTGGTCGCCATTAGCAGGAGGGAGTATCTTTAATTCTAATGAAGATAAGGTCTCTAGGGTAAGAAGGACTTTTGAAGAGATAAGAGAGGAAGTAGGGGCTCCATCTATAGACTACATTATCTATGCCTGGATCCTAAATCATCCAGCCAATATGATTCCAATTGTAGGTAGTGGTAAGCTAGAAAGGATAAAGGTTGCTGTTGAAGCAGTAAAGATTAAGCTCACAAGACAGCAGTGGTTTAGAGTCTGGGAGAGTTCTATGGGGAGAGAAGTAGATTAATATAGCTATTAACAAGGAGTGAAATTAAATGTACATAGTAAGTGCTTGTTTGGCAGGGGTTAGGTGTAGGTATAATGGAGAGGGAAGTAATAATGGGATAGTAACTAAATTGGTAGAAGAGGGGAGAGCAATTTCTGTATGCCCAGAAGTTTTAGGTGGATTAGAGATACCTAGAATGCCTTGTGAAATTGTTAATCAAGAAGGAGAAGAGAAGGTATTAACCAAAGAAGGTGATGACTTTACTGACAAGTTTATCCTTGGAGCCCAAAAAACACTAGAGATAGCTAAGGTGGTTGGTGCTAAGGTAGCAATCTTAAAGGCAAGAAGTCCTTCCTGTGGTTATGGTCAAGTTTATAATGGGAACTTTAGTGGAAAGTTGGTAGAAGGCAATGGGTTTACCGCACAGTTATTAGTTGATAATGGATTAAAGATATACACCGAAGAAGAGTTAGAAGGGTTAAGTTTAAAAGTTTAACTACTTAACTATCTTTACATTTTTCTTTAAAATTTAATACTGTAAGATCATAAATATCAATTAAGGCAGGGATCTGCCTTTGTTTATTTCTCTGGTTAGGTCTATAATTAGGAGCAAAAGGAATTTTTCCTTGTTTATATTTTTTATTTAACTTTACTTCAAATCTTGTCCAGCAATCAGAAAATTTTAGTACAACAAAAACAGGTATATTATAATGTTTTATCAATTTTTTCGCTGATTTTATTTTAGCATAAGGGAATTTGATTTCTTTATATGCATTTAATGTATTTGATCTTTCTTTTATTTCAAAAAAATAAATTGGCTTACCATATTCATCTAAAGCTACTCTATCAATATCATGAGCTTTAGGCATATTTTTTGCAATTGCTCCTCTCATATTTTCAATATAAATATTACTTAACATTTCTTCTCTAAGTTCTCCTTTATTTACAGTATGTTGCTGGCTTTTTTCATAATTTTTTTTTGTTGGTATACAATATATTTCTTTGTTACAATTTTTACAAACTCCTAGTATTCTTTTAGTTCCTTTTCTTGTATAATTAGGTGAAGGAATACTATAGTCTATTACTCCACAACAAGGACAAATCATAAATAACAACCTCCTAAATCATACTTTTAATTCAATTTTACAACAAATAATATGTCTTTTCAATAGTTTGAAGGTAAAACCTATTTTTTGTTGTAGTTATATAATTAAGAAATATTTAAATAGGTTAGGAGTTGATACTAATTAGTAAAACTAAAAAAGAATTATTCTTAGAATTAGCACAACCAGATGAAAATGGAGTTTCACGCTGGGTTGATGTTTCTGAATTTATAGGTGTATATGAGCCATTAACATTAGGGAATGGTGGTAGTTGGTGTAGAAGAAGTACTTCTTTGGCTAAGACATATATAATAAAAAAAGATAAGAGTATTACATCAGGTAATAGTATCGATAGATTAAAGTTGGATGGTCTTAGAGAAGATGGTTCAGGTAGTCAATATATTAACCGTCAAATTCAAAGAGAAATAAGAAAAAGAAGATGTGCAATATTAGGAATATCAGAAGTAGAGGTCGATCACAAAAATGGTAGAAAGAATGATCCTAGAGTTATGAATTCATCAACGCAAAGGATTAATGATTTTCAGCCATTAAGTAAAGCTGCTAATGATGCCAAAAGACAATATTGTAAGGAGTGTAAAAGAAGTGGAAAGAGGTTTGATGCCAAAGAGCTAGGGTATCCTATATCTTATATTAAAGGTGGAGTAAGACATGATGGTTCTCCAACTGGATGTGAAGGTTGTTTTTGGTATGATCCGATAGAGTTTAGATATTATTTGGCTAAATTATAAAAATTACATATAAATGTGTGATTAAAAAGTAAAAGCTGGCTTAAATTTAAGCCAGCTTTTACTTTTTATGATTTTAATGATTTCTCTATAGCAATAGCAATAGCTTTAGCTAAAAGAGGTGGAACAGCATTACCAAGCTGTTTCAATTGCCATTTTTTTGCACCTTTGAATATGAAATCATCAGGGAATGATTGTAATCTAGCCATCTCTCTTGCTGTGATTACACGTGGTAATTTAGGATGTATATTTACTCCTCCATGATTTTCTTTTACAGTACAAGAAGGTTCAAGCCAAGGACTTTTCTTCCAGGCATCTGAATAGTTTCCATATAAACTATTACCCTCTTCAACAGCAGCAAGCCTTTCTTTCATATCTTTTGAATGTCTAGTGGGAACATGGTTAAATTCCTTATCTTTAGGATGGTCTATTAAATCTTCAATAGCATCTTTTATTGTTCTATGATTTTCTTTTTCTATTAAAGGATTAGGATGATAATTAGTTTTATTCAATCTATTTCCTATAAAGATTACTCTTCTTCTAACTTGTGGAACATAATAATCAGCAGAATTTAATACTGTAACATTAATTTTATAACCAATCTTTTCAAAATCATTTATAATTTTTTCTTCTACTTTTCCATCAAGCATTGAACGTAAACCTACTACATTTTCCATCATTATAAATTTAGGTTTTAATCTAGAAACAACTTCAAGCATTTCTTTATATAGATTATTTCTTGAATCTGTAATTATTCTATATCCACTTAAGCTAAATCCCTTACAAGGAA
Organism: Halonatronum saccharophilum DSM 13868; assembly: GCF_000517025.1. Classification (GTDB taxonomy): domain Bacteria; phylum Bacillota; class Halanaerobiia; order Halobacteroidales; family Halobacteroidaceae; genus Halonatronum; species Halonatronum saccharophilum. The sequence continues at coordinate 647,935 of NZ_KI912094.1, read as the reverse complement.
ATCCACCACATATAACATCAATTTCTTTATTTTTTACTAAATCATAAAGTTTTTGTTTAGACTCTTCTTCTCTTATATCGCCTTCGATAACTGGATGATCAAAATAAGTTCTATATGTATCAGCTGCTTTATCCATAATTTCAACACCAGCTAACCCTTTAAAACCAGCTTGTTTAAACCCTAGGGAAAGACCACCGGCGCCAGAGAATAGATCTATATAATTAAATCCGTTATCTAACTCGTTTCTCTCCCATTCATCAGAGATATCTACCCAATTTACTTCATCGATATCATTTTGTTTTTTTTCATCATTAGATATATTTGATTTAGAATTTATGTTATTATTAATCCAATTATTAATTTCTTTTTTTTCCATTTCATTAAAGTCTTTATCAACCCAATTTTTAAAATCTTCTTCTTTTATTCTCCATTGGTTTCCTATCTTTTTCGCTTTAAGGAAATCCGCAGATATTTGTCTTCGTACTGTTTTTTGACTTACTTTGCAAATTTCTGCTATTTCTTTTATAGTATAAAATTTCACATAAATCACTCCTGTATTTTAGTATCATAAAAAAATGTCCACTATTGTCCATTATATATGTATGAAATTTTATTGTCAATGAATTTATTATGGCCATTTAAGGAATTATATTAATGCTAATTAGGAGTAAAAAATATTTTTTAATAACACAATATCTAATATCATAGAGTTATTGAGTCAATAGTTTTATAAACTTATTACTAGCAATGGATAAGGGAATATTCTTATTGGTTACAACTGCCAATTTTCTTTTGGGAAGTTCTTTTTTTATATCAATCTTAAATATATTCTTATAACTCTCCTTTAGACAATAGTCAGGGACAAAGGAGATTCCTAAGCCTATCCTTGCCATTTCAATAAGTAGATCGATACTACCAAGTTCTACTTCAGGAACTATCTCTACCCCAAATTTTTTGGTTAAATTATCGAAGAATCTTCTAGTAGTGGTTTTCTTCTCTAGCATCAATACAGGGTACCCTGCTAAATCTTTTATTCTAATCTCTTTATTTTTAAGTTCATTAAACTTATTTCCTCCAATAAAGACATCTTTAAATTCAAAGATATCTTCAACCACCATAAAGTCGGTAATATTCTGGTTTGGAAGGTTAGTTATTATCAAATCAACTCTACCTTGTTTTAATAACTCCACACAGGTATTGGAGGTTCTATTGGTAATCTGGATATGAATCTGAGGATAAAGTTGATGAAATTTTTGCAGATAAGGGAGTAGGAAATCTTTTGAGATTGTATCGTTGGCCCCGATATGTATCTCCCCATTTTCAAAGGAGTTGATCTCTTGGATACTTCTTTCACCACTTTTAATTAAGTTAAAAGCAGGCTCAATATGCTTAAACAGAAGTTGGCCCTCTTTGGTCAGGCTCACTTTTTTTGTATTTCTAATAAATAAAGAAGTGTTCAACTCTTTCTCTAAGGATTTAATACTTTGGCTGACAGCGGATTGAGAAATGAATAGATCCTTAGCTGCTTGGGAGAAACTAAGATTTTGAGCAACATAATAAAAAGTCTTATATAGTTCATAATTAATATTCATTTATAACCTCTCCTTATAAGTAATATAAGAATTATTAATTTTACTACTTAATTATAACATAATATAATAGAGATGAGAATTGAAAGTTAAACTTAATGACGATTAATCTTCAATAATAAATGGAAATTATATAAATAACTCAAGGAGGCGAAGTTATGTCAAAGATAAGAAGGGTCTATGTTGAGAAGCAGGAAGGATATAATGTCGGGGCCAAGCAACTATTAATCGATTTTAAGGAGAGTTTAGATTTAGAATGCTTAGAAGGTGTAAGGATAATTAATAGATATGATGTAGGGGGAATATCTGAGGATGCCTATCAGAAAGCACTCTCTACAATATTTTCTGAGCCAACGGTAGATAAGTTATATGAAGAGAAATTAGAGTTATCTGATGATGAAATTGCTTTTGGTGTAGAGTACTTACCGGGCCAATATGATCAAAGAGCGGATTCGGCTGAGCAATGTATTCAGATATTGAACAAAGAAGAGAAACCTAATGTAAGGGTAGCTAGATTAATTGTTCTAAGAGGAGATATTAGCAAAAAAGAATTAGAGAAGGTTAAGGAGTACTATATAAATCCTGTTGATTCTAGAGAAGCTAGCTTAGAGAAGCCAAAGACTTTAGAGATGAAATGTGATATACCAACTGAAGTTGAGGTAATAGAAGGTTTTATCGACAAGGATGAGCAGGGTATTGAAGCTTTATTAAAGGAGTTGGGACTGGCTATGAATAAAGAGGATCTCCTACATACCCAAAATTACTTTAAGAATGAAGAGAAGCGAGACCCTACTATTACAGAGATTAGAGTATTAGATACCTACTGGTCTGATCACTGTCGCCATACTACATTTTTAACTAGAATAGAGGATGTTAAGATAGAAGATAGTAAATATACTAAGCCTATAGCTCAAGCTTATGCAGAATATCTTGAGGGAAGAAAGAAGCTTTACAAGGATAAAGATAAGGATATCTGTTTAATGGATATCGCCCTAATGGGGATGAAGGAGCTAAGGTCAGAAGGTAAATTAGATGATTTGGAAGTTTCCAATGAAGTAAATGCTGCTAGTATCGTTGTTCCTGTAGATGTAGATGGAGAAGAAGAAGAGTGGTTAGTAATGTTCAAGAATGAGACCCATAACCACCCTACAGAGATTGAGCCCTTTGGTGGAGCAGCAACTTGCTTAGGTGGGGCAATCCGTGACCCTCTATCTGGACGTTCCTATGTCTACCAAGCTATGAGAATTACAGGAAGTGGAGACCCAAGAACTCCTATTGAAGAGACTATCCCAGGTAAGCTACCCCAGAGAAAGATTGCCCAAGAAGCCTCCCATGGTTATAGTTCTTATGGTAATCAGATAGGACTAGCAACTGGAATAGTAGAGGAAATTTATGATGAAAGATACTTAGCTAAACATATGGAGATTGGTGCAGTAGTTGCAGCAGCACCTAGAGAGAGTGTTGTTAGAGGAGATGCTAAGCCTGGAGATATTATAGTTCTAGTAGGTGGAAGGACAGGTCGTGATGGGTGTGGTGGAGCAACTGGATCATCTAAGGCCCATACCGAAGAATCAATTGAAGAGTGTGGTGCAGAGGTACAGAAGGGGAATCCACCAACAGAGAGAAAGATTCAAAGGTTATTTAGAAATCCTAAGGTAAGTAAGATGATAAAGGTATGTAATGACTTTGGTGCAGGTGGAGTATCGGTAGCAATCGGTGAACTTGCTGATGCTTTAGAGATAAATTTAGACGTAGTTCCTAAGAAGTATGAAGGGTTAGATGGAACTGAGCTTGCAATCTCTGAGTCTCAAGAGAGGATGGCAGTAGTTATAGATGCGAAGAATGTTGAGGAGTTTAAGAGATTATCTAGTGAGGAAAACTTAGAAGCAACTGTAGTGGCCCAAGTAAAAGGGGATAGAAGATTGGTTATGAAGTGGCAGGGCAATAATATTGTTGATATTAGCCGTGATTTCTTAGATACTAATGGTGCTACTCAGGTTACTAAGGTTCTAGTTAAGAAACCAAAGGAAGAAGATAACTATTTCAAAGTAGGAGTTAAACAGAGACTAGAAGAAGGCAGTGATCTAAAGAGAAGATGGTTAGATAATTTAGCTGATATCAATGTCTGTAGCCAAAAGGGTCTAGTAGAGAAGTTCGATAGTACAATAGGTGCGGGAACAGTTCTAATGCCCTTTGGAGGAAAGTATCAATCTACTCCAACTCAGGCTATGGTAGCTAAAATACCAATTTTAGAGGGGGATACTAGTACAGGTACGATAATGAGCCATGGTTATAACTCTAAACTATCAACTTGGAGCCCTTTCCATGGAGCTCTTTATGCAGTGATTGAATCTATATCCAAAGTAGTAGCTGTTGGTGGAGATTATAAGAAGATTAGATTCACCTTCCAGGAGTACTTTGAGAGGTTGAGAGGAGATGCTGCTAGGTGGGGTAAACCTTTTAGTGCCCTATTAGGGGCTTATTATGGTCAAAAGAGATTTGGATTACCTGCTATAGGTGGTAAGGATAGTATGTCAGGAACCTTTAATGAGATTGATGTTCCTCCTACTTTAGTCTCCTTTGCAGTAGATGTAGTAGATGTTAATAATGTAATCTCACCAGAGTTTAAAGAGGTTGGAAGCAAGGTGGTCTATCTAGGTGTAGATAGAGATGAGAATGAGCTTCCTGATTTTGATAAATTAAAAGCGGCTTACGACAAAGTAACTGCTTTAATTAAAGACAAAAAAGTTATTTCAGCTAGTGCTATCAGATTAGGTGGTTTAGCTGAGGCTTTAACTAAAATGTCTTTTGGCAATAAGGTAGGAGTAGAGTTATCAGGTCAAGTAGAAGAGGATAAGATCTTTGGTCCAGATTATGGTGGACTGCTTTTAGAGGTAAAAGAAGGAGAAGATTTAGACAGGTTATTTGCTGACGTAGAGTATAAGCTTTTAGGAGAAACAATTAACGAAGAAGCAATTAAGGTCAATGGAATTGAGATCTCTATTGATGAAGCTCTAAGAACTTGGGAGCAGCCTCTAGAAAAGGTCTATAAGACAAAAACTGGGGAAGAAAAAGAAAAAATTGAGTTTAAGAGATATGAAGAGGAGAATAGCCCTACACCTAAGACTAAGGTAGAAAAACCTAAGGTTTTAATACCAGTCTTCCCAGGAACCAATTGTGAGTATGATACAGCTAAGCAATTTGAATTGGCAGGGGCCAAGGTGGAGACCTTAATCTTTAAGAATTTAACTCCTAAGCAGATTGAGGAGTCTATTAATAAAATGGTAGATTCTATTAATTCATCTCAGATTATTGCCTTAGCAGGAGGCTTTAGTGCAGGAGATGAGCCAGAGGGTTCAGGTAAATTTATAGCTACAGTCTTTAGAAACCCAAAAATTAAAGAAGCAGTAATGGATTTTCTAAATAATAGAGATGGTTTGATGATAGGTATTTGTAATGGTTTTCAAGCTTTAATCAAGCTAGGTCTAGTGCCATATGGAGAGATCAGAGATCTATCAGAAAAATCACCAACTCTAACCTATAATACAATAGGTCGTCATATATCCTGTGTAGCAAATACAAGGGTAGTATCAAATAAATCACCTTGGTTAGCTAACATAGAGGTAGGAGATACTCATTCCATACCTTTATCTCATGGAGAAGGTCGCTTTGTAGCAAGTAAAGAGGTAGTAAAAGACCTATTTGCCAAGGGCCAAGTGGCAACTCAGTATGTAGACTTTGAGGGTAATCCAAGCTCCAATATAGAGTTTAATCCTAACGGATCAGTTTGGGCAATTGAAGGTATTACAAGTCCTGATGGCCGTATTCTAGGTAAGATGGGACACTCTGAGCGTATTGGTACTAATATAGCAAAGAATATAGTTGGAAAGAAAGATCAGCAAATATTTAAAGCAGGGGTAGATTATTTTAAAAAGTAAGACATAATTTAGGTTTTAAAGCTAGATAAGGTAAGCTAAAGCTTACCTTATCTAGTTTTTTTAATTATTAAATAAATAAATTACCTTAATCTCTTGACAAAGAGAAGAGACAATGCTATATTTATATATAGAACCGACTGGTCAGTTCTATATATTGAGGAGGTGTTGATTATGAATTTAAATATGAAATTTATTAACAATATTGTCACTAAGTACCCGAAGTTAGTTGTTGGAATAACGATTTTAGTAACAATCTTTTTTGCTTACTATGCATCACAAGTAGAGATTAATACTGATATTAAGGATATGTTTCCTGAGGATCATCCTACTATAAATACCTTTGAGGATGTTGGAGATGCTTATGGAGGTTCGGAGTTTGTAGTCTTGATACTTGAACACGAGGAACACGTACTTAACATAGAGACACTAGAAAGAATTGATTATTTGACAAATCAATTTGAAGATTTACAAGGTGTAAATAAGGTTAGAAGTATTACTAATATTGATGAAATTAGAGGGATGGATTTCACCATTGAGGTAGGTGAATTTATCGATGAACTACCTCAAAGCCAATCAGAGATAAACCTTTTAAGGGAAGAAATATTAGATAAGGATAGATATATAGACACCTTAGTATCTGATGACTTTAAAGCAGCTACAGTAGTAGTACAATTAGAAACTGATGCTGACCAAGAGAAAATTGTAGTTCAGATAGAAGAAATAGTTGATGGATTAAATTTAGAAGAGGCGACATACTTAACTGGAAGTCCTGTTTTGAGTAAGCGGATGACTGACAATATGAGAAGAGATATAGGTAGGTTATTTCCTTTTGTAGTATTTGTTGTCTTGGCAATATTATATGGATGCTTTAAGAGTAAGCGTGGAGTATTTATGCCTTTAATGATAGTAATCTTTAGTGTAATTTGGACTATGGGATTAATATCAATAACAGGTAATACTTTATCTCTAGTGAGTACAGCTTTACCAGTTTTATTAGTCAGTGTAGGTAGTGCTTATTCAATTCATTTCTTACTTCGTTTTTATGAAGATTTAAATGAAGGCTTAGACAAAAAAGCAGCTGTTTCATCTAGTATTAAGATGGTTGGTATTCCAATAATTATGGCTGGAATAACAACAATGATAGGTTTTTCATCATTGGTATTCTCTGATTTGACTATTTTACAGGAGGTAGGGGCATTTGCAGCCTTTGGAGTATTCTCTGCACTACTAATATCTATTACCTTTATGCCAGCTATGTTGTTATTGATGAAGGAAACAAAGCACTTAAAGGCTGTCGAAGGAAGACCATTAATAGATAAGTTTCTTGAAGGAATAAATAATTTTGTGCAAAGTCACTATAAAGGAATTTTAGTATTCTCTATAGTTATTGTTATATTATCTCTAATAGTTGTACCTAAGATTGAACCAGAGACTAATTATATTGCCTTCTTTGAAGATGGTAGTGAGATGGTAATGGCAGATGATTTAGTTAATGATAAATTTGGTGGAGCAAGTACTTTAGATATAGTTATCGATACAGGTGTAGTTGATGGGATAGAAGAGGTTGAATTCTTAAGGAAGGTTGAAAATTTACAAGAAGATTTAGAAAAAAATGAGATGTTGAGCAATTCACTCTCTGTAGTTGATCTTTTAAAGGAAGCAAATCAAGCATTAAATGAAGGCTTAGAAGAGTTTAATGTTTTACCAGAGTTTGGAATTGCACAATATTTATTATTACTTTCTTCAGGAGAGAGCAACATACTAGAGGATGTAATTGACTTTGATCATCAAGAGGCAAAAGTATCTGTTATGGTTGCCGAGGCTGATAGTAGTCAAAAGGTTGCCGAAGTTGTAGCTTATGCAGAGGAGTTAATAGATGAATACTTTGAAGACTATGATGTTATTCTAACTGGTGTACCAGTCCTAAATCATGAGTTAACAGGAATGGTAATCACAAGCCAGATTAGGAGTTTGATCGCTTCTGTATTCTTTGCCTTCTTAGTAACTAGCATATTATTGAAATCTCCAATTAAAGGTTTGGCATGTAGTTTACCTGTAGCACTAACAGTTATTTTGAACTTTGGTCTTATGGGTTGGACAGATGTCACTTTAAATGTAGCAACAAGTATGATAGCAAGTGTAGCAGTTGGTATTGGAGTAGATTATAGTATTCATTTCTATACTAGATATTTAGAAGAGAGAGAAGATGGATTATCTATGGAAGAGGCATTAAAGAAAGCAATCTTTAATATAGGTAGGGCTAATTACTTTAATGCGATAGCTGTAATAGCAGGATTCTTAGTCTTATTATTCTCTTCTATACCACCACTGAGAAGTTTTGGTCTTTTAACTTCAATTACAATGATAGCATCCTTCTTTGGAGCAATGATCTTTTTACCAGCTACAATACTATTTAAAGAAAAGGTATTAAATAAGAAGGATAAAAGTTTAGCAAATTAATAAAATTTAAAAATAAGAAAGGGTGATAATAATGAAGATGAAGATTGCTAGTTTATTTATGACAATGTTATTGGTCTTAACTTTAGGAAGTCTTGCAGCAGCAGAGGAACTTACAGGTAATGATGTCTTAGACAATATTCAAGATTCAATCAGTGCCAATACTTCTCAAATTAATTTGAGAATGGAACTTCATAGTGGAGGAAGAACTAGAGAGAGAGAGCTAGAGGTATATCGTCAAGATGGAGAAGAGATGGACAGCTCTATGATTAGATTTTTAGCCCCTGCAAGTGTAGAGGGGACTGCTTTCTTATCCCATGATCCACATGATAGTGAAGATGATGATATGTATCTATATATGCCTGCTTTAGGTAACGTTAGAAGAATATCTGGAAGCCAAAGAAATGGAAGCTTTGTAGGAACTGATTTTAGTTATAATGACCTATCTATCTTAGGTGGAGGAAGTTATGATGAGGACTATGATGCAGAGATATTAGAAGATCTAGGTGATAAATATCTTTTAAGAATCATTCCTACAGATGAGGATATTGATTATAAGTATGGTTATATGTGGGTGCAAAAAAGTAATTGGTTCCCTGTAGAGATTGAATTTTATGATTCAAGAGGAGATTTACACAAAGTGCTTACAAGTGAGCAGATTGTACAGGTTGATGGGTATTGGACTGCTGAAAAGTTGACTATGAAGGATGTACAAAGAGATACAAAGACTATATTGTTTTTAGAGGATATAGTCTATGATCAGCCGATAGATGATAGGGTATTTACTGTTAGATATTTAAGAAGGTAAGTTGTTGGCCCTTAATTAAATTTAATATTATAGATATGATAGAGGGTATATACCCTCTATCACAAAAAAAGGAGGAGATTTTTGATGAAAAAGTTTAATTTACTTACTTTAACTTTGGTATTAATTCTTTCTTTGTCGATTACAGTTTCTGCAACTGAGTTATCAGGTTCACTAGAGCAATATATTGAGGTGGACATAGATGAAGAGATTGTAGATTCCCAAAATAAATTCAACTTAATAGTAGAAGAAGAGTTTGGTTTTGATGGAGATATGTACGTAGATTTAGAGTTTGTAACAGATGGTAACTATAATCATCGCTTTAGGATAAATGAAGCTTATTTGGAGTACTATACTATGAATATGGATTGGAAGCTTGGTAAACAAGTAGTTAACTGGGGTAGTGCTTTTAAGGTAAATCCAACTAATTACTTTAACCCACAAAATTCATCTTCTTCAACACCTTTAGATGATAAGTTAGGTGTAAGAGCGGTTAAGGGAACTTATTATACAATGGGAGGAGCAGAGTTAACTGGTGTTATTTCTCCAACTTTTAAAGGTTTAGATAGTCCAATTGAAGGAATTGAAGTAAATAAAGTAAGTGATCGAATTAAAGATATGCAAGTTGGGGTTAAAGCTACTAAACGTGGTTTTAATGGTTATGATCTATCTTTGAGCCTTTATAATGGTTTTGATAAGATACCAAGTGTATCAGAAATAGACGAGCATGGAAATCCTACAGAATTAGAGTATCCTGAAGTTACTAAAATAGGTTTTGATCTAATTGGGGATATTAATGATATTGGAATTTGGAGTGAAATAGTGTATAATATTTATGGAGAAGACTATTGTGATGATAACTTCACAATTGCCCTAGGAGCAGATTATAACTTTGATAATGACCTTTATCTTGTAGGTCAGTTCTTTTATAATCAAGAGAGATCTGATTTTGATAATGATATAAAAGCTTTAAACCTTCACTTAGAAAAGCCAGTTATGACTTTCCACGAGATAGAGTTTACAGCTTTATATGACTTAGAGAGTGAGTCCTATTCAATAAATCCACAATACAATCACTCTTTAACAGATTCAGTAGAGCTTCAATTAGGTGGACGCTTAGTTGAACTAAAAGATGAAGGCCTTAGTAGTCTTATTGGATCTGGGGCAGATAGTCTTTATGCACGTTTGCAATTAGATTTCTAAAGTTAAGGAGATGTACAAATGCAACCCAAAAAAGAACAGATACTTCTAGCAGCCATTGATGCTTTCTCTAAAAAAGGTGCTAATCAGACTACAATGCAAGAGGTTGCAACTACTGCGGGAGTTGGGAAAGGAACTATTTATCGTTATTTTAAGAATAAAGAGGAGCTAGCTACAGCTATAATTGAATATGGTATTGAAAGACTTAGTGAGATAATAGTAAGTGAGATAAGTGAACTTGATAATCCTTTAGAAAAGCTAAAGAAGATTATAGATGTAAAACTTAACTTTTATAGTAATCATTATGAGTATGGTAAATTTTTGATCAGACATATCTGGGGTTATAGAAATAAGTTTGAAGACCATATAAAGAGAATAAGAAAAGGTCATACATCTATTATAGAGGGTGTAATAGCTGAAGGAATATCTTCTGGTATCTTTAAAGATATGGATGTTGAAACTACAGCTGTAGCACTTATTGGTGGGGTAAACATAACCGTTATGCACTGGGTAATATTCAGTGATGAATTCCCAGCTGATAAGATTAGAACAGAATTAAATAAACTTTATTTGGACGGATTATTAAATGATAATTAGATAGTTTACTTGTTTTAACTTCAAAGAAGGTTATCAATTTAAATTGATAACCTTCTTTGAAGTTAGATTGATTTTATGAAAAAGGAGGACTTTTATGAAGAAAACAGCTATTATTATCTTTAGTTTGATATTTTATTTAGTAAATGTAACTCCAATATTAGCTAAAGAAGTTGAAGTCAATAAAGATCATTTTCCTAAAGAACTTAGGATAGAAGAAGGAGGAGAAATATATATAGTAGAGAGTAATTATTTATTTGAAGAGATTCCTTCTCCAAGAGTTGCTTTAGCTTTAAGTGGAGGTGGAGCTAGGGCTTTTGTAAATATAGGTATAATTAAAGCATTAGAAGAAGAAGGTATTCCTATCGATCTTATAGTTGGGACCAGTATGGGATCGATTGTTGGCACAATGTATGGAAGTGGGTTATCAACATCTGATATGGAGGATATAGTTTCCAAGGTACCTTTTGAAGGTATGTTTGATATTAATCTACCTTCAAGGGAGTCTTTAGTAACGACATCTAAGGTAAATACTTTCATTGAGGAGATATCTCCAAATAATAGATTAGAAGAATTCAAGATTCCTACAGCTCTTTTGAGCTATGATTTAAGTGAAGGAAAGAAGTTTTTACATACACAAGGAAGAATTTCGGAAGTTATTCAAAGTTCTTATGCAATTCCTTTCTACTTTCCTCCTCACCAAACAGGTGATAGATTTTTAGTTGATCCAGGAATTGTAGAGATAAGCCCTGCTAAAGCTGCTAAGGTTTTAGGAGCAGATTTTGTTATAGCAACTACATCTTATGACGAGTTACCTTATCAAGAGTATGATAGTCCAGGAAGAGCAGCTGCACGCTTTTTATCTTTAATGCAAAAAGAGAATGGAGAAGAGATATTAAATAAATATGCTGATATAGTAATAGAAACCAATGTTGGTAAATATTCTTTTATGGATTTTAAATTAGCTAATGAGTTAATTGATATCGGTTATAAGGAAGCAAAAGAGATGCTTCCTATTATAAAAAATATGTTAAGAGATGAGAACATATCATTAAGGGAACATAAAGTTAGACCTAACTTAGATCATAGTAATAAATTGATGGATTTAAAGTATAATCGATTAATAATTGAAGAGAGACAATTTAGACCTATATTCTATTATGGTCAAGATCAGTTTTTGTTTTACGATACGTTATATAAAAGTATGATAAATAAAGGTCAGTATGGATTTATATTAGATTATGGTCATTTAGAAACTAGTGTTTTAACTGTTGGCGAGGAAAGAATAGAAGGACATTTAAGGTGGAAGAAAGTTAGTGATAACCTAGATTTTATTACCAGAATAAAAGTTGAAGATAGAGATGGCTTAGATTTTAAATCAGGAATTAAGTACTATCAAGATAATTATACGTTAGAAGGGGGAATTGCATCTTTAGGTGATAAGAATTTATCATACATTACTACTCAGTTGGATTTAACGCCTTTAAATAGTAGTTATCTAAGGGGAAAAAGTAATTTTTTAGTTGATTATGATGGAGGATATTTAGGTTCATTGATTGAAGGAGAAGCTAGATGGAAGATAAGTAGTATTTGGAGTTTAAGACCTAAGGTTGTTTTTAATAGCACAGATGGTAAAATTCTATCTCCTGAAATATATCGTGGTAGTGATATAGACAGTTTCTTTGAAGAACAAGTTTCTTTAGAATTTTTGTATACTCACAATATTATAAGAACTATAGAATTTTTATCTATAATGAAGTTATCTAATGTTAGCGTTTATCCTTTTTTGGATTATCAGAGTTCCGATTATGATTCCTTTGCTTATGGGCTAGGTAGTGAATTTAATTTTGAGTTATTAGGAGTTAAGCCAGTTGACTTTAAATCATATATATCTTATGACCAAAGAAATGATGATTTCAACTTTAAATTACAACTAGAATTTGATTATTAATAAAAGAGCAGTATAGAATCCTTTAAAGGATTCTATACTGCTCTTTTATTTTAGTTGAGAGATTATAAAGAAGATAATAAACAGATCAAAGGATATAGGAAATTCAACAGATACTTCTCCTTTATAATCTAATCCTATAGAAGCTTCAATTTCTTTTTTTAGGTTTTGGTTTGCATTTACAGTCACCATCTTTATATTCTCTATACTCTCTGTATTCGCGCTTAGCACCACTTTATGAGTTTTCTGCGCTTTATTATATTAGGGTTAAGTGGATAAATTCACTAAATTAATTCAAATAAATATTGGGCTATTTATTTACATATGTATAGTAATAAAGCTTTAATATAAAAAGGCGGGGTGGATTTTATTGCGAAGAAGGAAAATAAGGATAAATCTATCTTTAAATGGAGGGGGAGTAAGAGGAATAAGCCATGTAGGAGGAATAGAGGCTTTGGAAGACTATGGTTTTGAGATTGTAGCTTTAGCAGGCAGCTCAGCAGGAGCTATTGTAGCTTCTCTTTATGGTGCTGGATATAGCTTAGATGAGTTAAAGGAAATAATGTATGAACAGGATTTTAGTGAATTTAAAGACTCATTTTCCATTATTAGGTTAATTAGAGACTATGGTATATATAAAGGTGATCAATTTTTAAGGTGGATAGAAGAAAAATTACAAGCTAAGGGGGTTAAAGAGTTTAAAGATCTAGAAAGAGAGGTTAAGATTATTAGTTCAGAGGTAACTTGTAAAAAAGATCAAGTCTTTTCTAAAGAGGACACTCCTAGATTTTCTGTAGCAAAGGCAGTAAGAATGTCAATGGGAATTCCTATCTTTTATGTTCCATATATATATAAAGGAAGGTATTATGTAGATGGTGGTGTAACAAATAATCTACCACTTAAAGTTTTTGATAGATCTAGAAGACCAACATTAGGTTTTATCTTGGCTAAAAATGAAGATGAAGAGCAGGAGAATATAAATGGATTTCTTAATTATTTAACTGCTTTAATTGAGATGGTAATAGCAGTAAATGAGAAAAGGCAAATTGAGTTATCAAACTCTCATATCATTTCTATTTCTACTGGGGATATTAAAGCTACTGATTTTTCATTATCTCAAGAACAAAAGAAAGAGTTGTATGAACTTGGTTATTGGGGTGTGGAGGACACTATCAGCAGATATAGAGACAGGAGGTTATTGAGAGGACTAAACTCTATTAATAAAAATAATTTAAAAGCAACTACTGTAGAAGTTGAAGAGTTTAGTGAGTTGATGGTAGTCTATATCCAAAAGAATATAGACTTATCTTCTTTTGAAACAGTAGTGGCTTTAGATGATGATGACTACTTATTATCTTATTTAGTAGCAAGAAAATTGAATAAAAAGTTTAGTGTGATTAATTTAAGGGATAGAAGGGTAGAAAGTAAATATAATAATTTGCATAATGGAGATAGGGTGATTTTATTGAATTATTTAGATATATCTGCAAAGGATATGAGAAGTTTATGTATGGTTTTAGAGGGGAAGGGTATAGATATAGCAGGAGAATTCTCCTTTATAGATAGAGGAGGTAGAAGAGGGAAGGCACATTTGGAGTTGGTCCGGCATTCTTACTATAAACTTTAAAATAACAAAAATCCCAAAAAATAAAGATAAAAAAGATTTAGTTGGCTGTTTGCTGAACTAAATCTTTTTTGTTAATACAACTTCAATTTGGAATAAATTAGAAACAAAAACAATATATATGAGGGAAAGAGTTTTGAATTAATAATCATTTTAATTAAGTATCATTTTTATCGAAATAAGTATTTATAATTCATAAATAAAGCAAAAATAAAAAAATTAAATAAAAAAATAAAGGGATAAAGAAATAGATATAGAAATAATTAATATAAGAGATTTTGATAATATAAAGTAAGATAAATAACTTTTAAAAATACTATACTTAAGAGAGGCAAAAAAATATTTTCAATGGTAAATATTGCTTGACAATGCTTTTGGTTTTATTTTATAATATTATTAGTGGTTTTTAAAATAAAAGGGCTAGATTGTATTGATAAGAATACAAGCACCCCGGCAACTTTTGTAAATTTTACAATTGTTTGCTGGGATATTTAATATATAATACAATTAATAAACCCAACCTAAGTTGTGATTGATAAAATTACATATAAATTATAAATAATTTAAGAAGAACTATATAATAAGTTTATAAGTCCAATAAGTTAAAGTTCTACCTAGATTTAAGGCAAAAACTCTTTGCTGGAGTTACTTCCTGTCTTTATATCTTAGTGGGTTATTTAATTTATTGGATTTAAATATATGTATATGTAAATAAATTTAAATTGTGTATCAATTTCTTTTAAATATTTAAAAGAAAAATAATTAATAAAAAATTAGGGGGAATAAGATGATGAAAAAGTTTATTGTATTTACACTAGCTTTAACTTTTGTGTTTAGTTTAGTTGCGCCAGCAGCTTATGCTCAACCTGAAGAATTGACGGTTTGGGTAAGTTCTGGTCCAGAATTAAGATGGATGAGAAGAGCGGCTGAAATTTATGAAGAAAAGACTGGGATTAGTGTTGAAGTAGAAGGTGTTCCAGAGCTTGATCAACCAGAGAGATTAGCGTTAGATGGTCCAGCTGGTCACGGTCCTGATGTTGTAGGGTGGCCACATGATGCATTAGGTCGTACTGCTGGTCAAGGACTAGTAGATCCAATCGAAAACTTCATTGATATTAATTATGCTTATGACAACTTTTTAGAAGCTCCTTTAGGAGCATTAACTGTTGATGGAGAGTTGTATGGTCTTCCATATGGTTATGATGCTGTTGCTTTAATTTATAATAAGGATTTAATATCAGAGATTCCTGATACTTTTGATGAGTTATTGGATATTGCTGAAGAATTAACTGATGGAGATCAGTATGGATTTATGTATGATCCTGAATTCTTCCGTAGTTTCCCATTTGTAGGTGGGTTTGGAGGTTATATCTTTGGAGAGAATCCAGACGGAAGCTTAAATCCTAATGACCTTGGGTTTGCAGAGCCAGGCACTATTGAAGCTGCAGAATATATCAAATCTTTTAGAGATAGAGGTTTACTTCCACAAGGAACTGATGGAGAGATAGTTGGTGGATTATTCCAACAGGGAGATTTAGCTGTTATGCTTGATGGTCCTTGGGCTTTAAGTGATGCTTTAGACGCTGGAATTAATATAGGGACGGCTTCATTACCTAAGTTACCTAATGGTGAATACCCAACAGGATTGATATCGGCTAAGGGTTATTATGTAAGTAATTTCTCTGATCATAAGCAAGCTGCTGCTGACTTTATCAAGTTTGTAACAAATGCTGAGATGTCATTAGACCATTATGAATCTAATAGACTTGTTGTGCCACATGTAGCTGTTACTGAGGCTTTAGAAAATGATCCAATTCTTCAGTCATTCTTAATTCAAGCAGAAAGAGGTACTCCAATGCCTAATATCTCTGAGATAATGGCGATTTGGGAGCCTGCAAATAATGGACTTGGATTTGTTATGGATGGTAGAGCTCCATCTGCTCAGGTATGGCCAATGGTTGAACAGCAGATTGAAGAAGGTATCTTCCAAATGACTAGATAATATTTAGAATAAAAAATAGCCTTACGTCATTTTTGGCGTAAGGCTTCAAAATGACTTAATTAACTATCAAGGGGGTAAATTATGAAAGCAGAGAGTCAAATTACCGTTGATTATAATGGTAATAAACAAAGATATATCAGTGCAGCCTTATCTGCTGTATTTATGGGTTTAGGGCAGCTTTTTAATAAGCAGTATATAAAGGGCTCTATCTTTATACTTTATACATTATCTTTATTGTTTACTACTGTAGATAAATTTGCTAGTTCTTTAAAAGGTTTAGTTACTTTGGGTACGACGCCAATAGAGGATCACTCTCTATTTTTAATGATTGAAGGTATTGTTGCTGCATTCTTATTATTAGTTATTATAGGAATTCATTTATTTAATGTTTGGGATGCTTATAAGAATGGTCAGAAGATAGATTTGGGTGAAGAGGTACCATCTCTTAAAGGTTCAATTAAGAACCTTACAGATAACTTTAGTGCTTATCTATATATAGGGCCAGGAATGTTGATGATGCTTGTTTCGGTTATTTTTCCCATTATATTTACTGTATTGATTGCTTTTACCAATTATAATATAAATAACCTTCCACCTGGTAATATAATTAGTTGGGTTGGTTTTAGAAATTTTACTGACTTAATACATTTAGCTAGCTGGAGAGCTACCTTTGTTAGGGTATTCTCCTGGACAGTTGTTTGGGCTGTTCTATCAACATTCATGAGTTATGCCACTGGGCTGTTTTTGGCTATTGTCTTAAATAATCCTAAGATTAAATTCAGGCATATCTTTAGAACTGTTATGATGATCTCTTGGGCTATCCCAGGGTTTATTTCTATGTTGATCTGGCGTGGTCTATTGAATGTAAGATTTGGACATATTAATAGGATGTTAACAAGTATAGGTTTTGAAGCTATACCGTGGCTTAATGAAGCTATGTGGGCAAGGGTCTCTGCCTTAGGAGTTAACTTATGGTTATCCTTTCCCTTTACTATGGCAGTATGTTTAGGACTGTTACAAAGTATACCAGGTGAGCTATATGAGGCAGCAACTGTAGATGGTGCTACAGGTCTGCAGAAGTTTAAGTCTATTACCTTGCCTTTAGTATTAAAGCAGTTAGCGCCATTATTGATTATGCAATTTGCTATGCAGTTTAATAACTTTGGTATCATTTATCTTCTAAATAATGGTGGACCTGCTAGGTTTGGAGCTGCAGGTAATGCAGGAGATACCGATATTTTGATCTCTTGGGTATATAAGTTGACCTTAGAGGTAATGAGATTTGATTATGCTGCTGCTGTATCTATACTTATCTTCTTCATGGTTGGTGGATTTAGCATCTGGCAATTTGTGAGAACGAAGTCCTTTAAAGAAGAGGAGTTGGTGCAATAATGAAATTAGGAAAGAAGACGCAAGAGAGACTTTATTTAGCCTTTTGTTATACAATTATTCTTATTGGGGTAATAGCTGTTTTATATCCAACTGTTTGGATTGTAGGATCTGCACTTAACCCTAATAACAGTTTATTTAGTTCAAGGATAATCCCAGAAGGGGCAAGCCTTGATAATTTTAGAGAATTATTAACCCATGATGAGTACCCTTATTTGAGATGGTACTGGAATACATTGAAAATAGCTTCTTTAAATGCTATATTCTCTGTAGTTCTAACTGCCGGTTGTGCATATGCCTTCTCTAAGTTTAAGTTCTGGGGGCGTAAGTATGGGATGATAACCTTCTTGGTTATTCAGATGTTTCCTGCTTTAATGGCCTTAGTGGCTATATATGTTGTCTTGAATATGCTTGGTCTATTGAATACTCATACTGGTCTATTACTCGTTTACGTGGGAGGAGCTGTACCCTTCTCAACTTGGTTACTTAAAGGGTACTTTGATACAATCCCAAATAGTTTGAGTGAGTCGGCATTAATAGATGGAGCAAGTAGTTTTAGGATCTTTTGGTCTATAATGCTACCATTAGCTAAGCCAATGCTTGCTGTTGTGGCTATGTTCCAATTTGTTAACCCGTTCAATGACTTTATCTTGGCTAATATTATTTTGACTTCACCAAGCCAGAGAACTCTAGCAGTAGGTCTATTTAATATGGTCTCCAATCAGTTTGCTAATGACTGGACGTTATTCTCTGCAGGGGCAGTTTTAGCAGGTATTCCAATGATGATCTTATTCTTATCACTTCAGAAGTACTTTGTACACGGATTATCTGGAGCTGTTAAGGGGTAATATATTGAAACTTAAGTGTATGGAAGATATCTTCCATACACTTTTTTTATCTGTATTTGGTAATTGAACTCTCTAATTAGTTTGAATTTATCAGGTGATTTTTAACTTTATTTTCCTAAATGTAGAAAGAGAAAAAATAAAAAAACTTTTTTTAAAAAAGTCGTTGACAATTACTTAAATATGTTATATTATTTATAACTGTGAGTGGCAAGGGCCATTAGCTCAGTCGGTAGAGCACCTGACTTTTAATCAGGGTGTCGGAGGTTCGAATCCTCCATGGCTCACCATTTAAAAACAGTTGATAATTGATAATTAATAATTGACAGTTAAAGTCAAAACCTTAGAATTTAAGGTCTTTAACTATACCACTATCAATTGTAAACTTTCAACTAAATACTAGGCCCCCATCGTCTAGTGGCCTAGGATACTGGGTTTTCATCTCAGCGGCAGGGGTTCGAATCCCCTTGGGGGTACCATATAGTCTCATTAGAGCTAAATAGTAACATTAAATTATTATGTTACAAAGAAATCATATAGTTACTAGACCATGAAAGGATTTTGAATTTTAAATCCTTGAAAGGGTACCATATATAAGTTTAAAGTTGAAAATTGATAATTGACAGTTAAAGTCAAAGGCTTTTAAGAACTTAGTCTTTAAGGTTTTAACTATCCACTATCAATCATCAACTGGTTTACCAAGGCGAGATAGCTCAGTTGGTAGAGCAGAGGATTGAAAATCCTCGTGTCCCCGGTTCGAGTCCGGGTCTGGCCACCATTGGTGTTTTATAAAGAGGAATAATAATTAATATAATTATATAGTTTATATCATAAGTGAGTTGCTCAAAGGAGTAGCTCTTTTTTATTTGATATATATTAATTTTATGCCAGGATTCTGGACAGGGTCTTTAAAATTTAAATTAGCAATTATTTTAGATTTTAAACTTATTAATTCCATATTCCTGATTCTAGGTTCTATATTTATAACATAAGGAGGAAGATATTAATGCATGGTTATTATGGTTGTGTAGATAGAGGTTGGATTGAGGTAATTACAGGTGTAATGTTTTCAGGAAAGAGTAGTGAGTTGATTAGAAGGGTAGAGAGAGCTGTAATTGCTAAACAAGGGGTTTTGGTCTTCAAACCTAGTATAGATAATAGATATAGCGATACTGAAATAGCAACTCATAATGGAATTACAGTGGAGGCTGATATAGTCGATTCAGTAGAAGATATAAGGTTTTTAATAAATAAGAAAAGTGAGAGGAATGAAGTTGATGTAATAGCTATAGATGAGGGCCAATTTTTTTCAGAGAATTTGGTAGAGTTAGCAGATGATTTGGCTAATGAGGGGTATAGAGTTATAATAGCTGGATTAGAGACTGATTTTGCTGGTAGAGGTTTTGTACCTATGCCTGAGTTGATGGCTAGGTCAGAGTATGTTACAAAACTCCATGCAGTTTGCGTTAAATGTTCTAATCCTGCCACTAGAAATCAAAGACTAATAAATGGGGAGCCAGCAAGTATAAATGACCCAATTGTTGTCGTGGGAAGTGGAGAGGGTTCTAACTGGGAAGTAGAAGAGAAAAAAGAGAGCTATGAAGCTCGTTGCCGGTCTTGTCATAAGGTAAGGGATAAGCAAAACCCCAGATCAGCAAGCTGATCTGGGGTTTTGCTATCCTCTATAATTTTCGTTTGAAGTAACTTAAAGAAATTGCTCCGATAATAAGAAAAATGCTAATGACTTGTGCAGTTCTTAGTCCCCACATCATAAGACTATCAGTTCTTAGTCCTTCAATAAAGAACCTTCCGACTGAGTATAGAACTATATAGGTTAAGAATACTTCACCTCTCTTTAAGAAGTCTCTTTTCTTCCAATAAAGATAAAGAAATAAAAAGATACTAAAATTCCATAGAGATTCATATAGGAAGGTAGGATGATAATAGGTGCCAACTATATTCATCTGTTCTATAATCCATTGAGGGAGCATTAAACTCTCTAAGAAAGTTCTACTGACTGAACCCCCATGTGCCTCTTGATTCATAAAGTTTCCCCATCTACCAATAGCTTGTCCTAAGACGATTCCAGGAGCTGTAATATCAGCTAAATCCCAAAAGTTAACCTTTCTTTTTTTAGCAAAGATAAGAGCTACAATAACTGCTCCGATAAGACCACCGTGGATAGCTAAACCGCCAGTTCTAGTTGCAAATATTCTACTTGGGTTAGAGATATAATATTCCCACTCAAATATGACATAATAAATACGAGCCCCTATTATAGCAAAAGGAAGGGCCCAAAGTACTAGATCTAAGACGGTATCTTCATTGAAGTTTCTCCTCTTAGCTTCTTTAGTAGCAAAGAATAGACCTATAAATACTGATGTAGCTATAATAACACCATACCAGTAAACAGATATACTACCAATTTCAAAAGCGATTGGATTAATATAAGGTGAATTCAAAATTTATCCTCCTCATTTGATTATTATTAATTTTAAGATTATAATAAAGTTAGGAGATAGTCAAGTATCTCTATAAGAATTTTATACTTAAATTAAGAATATGATTATTAAAGAAAAGGGTGTGATCTTATGAAAAATATTCAAATACCATCAACAACTATAGAAAGGCTACCATTATATTACAGAACTTTGCAGAATTTAAGGGAGAATGGAATTGAGGTAATATCCTCAAAAAAACTGGGGTATGAACTTGGAATTCCATCAACTCAAGTTAGAAAAGATCTCTCTTATTATGGTGAATTTGGTAAGAGAGGTGTTGGTTATGAGGTAGAACTTCTTATGAAGAACTTAGAGAGGATATTAGGTGTCAATCAAAGTTGGGAGATTGCTTTAATAGGTGCAGGAAATCTAGGGCGTGCATTAGTAGACTATAAAGGATTTAGAAGGTTGGGGTTACATATTAAATACTTATTTGATATAGATAATAACAAGATAGGTAAAAAATTAGGTGAAGCGAAGATATATGACATAGGTAGAATGAGTGAGCTTATCAAAGAAAAGAGTATTAGAATAGCAATAATAGCAGTACCGGCTAATGTAGCTCAGGGTATAGCTGAAGATTTAATTGATGCTGGAGTTAAAGCAATTTGGAATTTTGCCCCGGCTCATTTGAATTTACCGAAAAATATAATTGTCAGAGATGAAGATCTATCAATTGGTTTAATTAGTTTAACTTATCACTTATCTGATAAATAGTAATTTCTTATTATTTAATCAAATTAATTAAATAGACTTGAAGGAATTCCAACTCAATTAGAGAAATATACATTATATATCAAGTTAAATCCTTTTAATAATAATATAAGAATAAAATTATCATTTAAGATATAAGAAGAGGGATTTTCAAAAACATTAATTTATCTCTACATCATCACATCTCTTATAGTAGTCGATCTATTATTTAAATTCCAAATTGCATTTTTAGGGGGGGTATTTGTTTAAATTAAAAATAATTATGGGGGTGCAAATTTAGGTGAGTAAAATTAACAAAAAGAAAGTTAAAGGTAAGGCAAGTGAGTCGAGTATTTTTAATAAACTGCTTCTTTTATTTATAAGTATAACAATTGTGGTGACTGTTTCTGTAGGTACATTCTCTTATAGTAGATCAAAAGATTCAATTATGGATTTATCTACTGGTCAGATGAGTATTGTATCTAGACAGGTAGCAGCAGGAATATATGATATAGTTAGAGAGTCGACATCAAATCGTAGGATGGATCAGGTAGATGATACTATGTTTTTATTATGGAATCAGTCAGATATTAATGATCTAATTAATAGAACTCATAATCATGTTTTTGATCAACTTGATTTAAGGGGTGATATCTACGTATTAGATAGTAAAGGAGTAGTTATTGCTCATACAGATAGTACTAGGTTAAATGAGGATCTATCTGAAGAAAGTTTCTTTAAGGAAATTAAAGAAGCTGAGAGGATTAAGCGTGAAGATGATGACTCTGATGATGCTAGTGCTTGGGGAGATGTCATTACTAAAACTGGTTATGTGAATTATGATCTGGAAGGTGATCCTTATGTAGCAGCCTATAATCAAATTCGTAGTAGGGATTGGATCATAATAGCAGAAGCAGATGAAAATATGATAATTTCTCCTGCTAGGGAAATTCGAAATATAATAGGTACCTTTGGTATTTTTGCTGTTATTATAGTTTCAATTATAGCAGTATTTTTTGCTAAAAATATATCTACACCAATTAAGAAGATTACTAATGCTGTAAAGGATATGGCTGATGGCGATTATACAGTTAAGTTAAATAGTAATAGAAAAGATGAGTTGGGAGTTTTAGCAGATAGTTTTAATAAGATGGCTACAGGCCAATCTGATATGATTGCTCATATTAAAGGGATTATAAGCAGTCTTAATGATTCTAGTACTACTTTGACTAAATCCTTAACAGAGTTCACTGGTGATGTAGATTCTACTTTAGATAAAGTAAATAGAATCTCTGCTTCTACTCAAGAGGTATCTGCAAGTAGTGAACATGTAACTGTGATGGCTGAAGAAACGAAAAATATAGTAACTCAAGGAAATAAGGCTATTGATTTAGTAATGAAACAAATGGAACAGATAAAAAGTACGGTAGAAAATTCTGTTGATGTAATAGGTAATTTAGATAAAAAGTCCTTACGGATAGGAGAGATTGTACAGTTAATTACTGCTATTTCTGAACAGACTAATCTCCTTGCTTTAAATGCCGCTATTGAGGCTGCTAGAGCTGGAGAAGCTGGGAAAGGATTTGCTGTAGTTGCAGACGAGATTAGAGATTTGGCGAGCCAATCAGCGGAGGCTGCTGATAAGATTCATGATCTAATCAAAGAGACTCAGCAAGAGTCAGATAAGGCTGTAGAAGCTATTAATAGAGGAACAAAAGAGGTTGAAAATGGCGAAGAGGTTATTAATAGAGCTGGGAAGGCCTTTGAAGGCATAAAAGAAGCAACTACGGAGACTGCTGTTCAGATGGAACAGACCAGTGCGGCAACTCATGAGTTGGCTGAAAGTGCTGGAGAGGTAGTTGCAGTAGTTGATAATTTAGAGAAGGTATCAAAATCAATCTCTAGTATCTCTAATGATCTTGACAGTAAAGCTGAAGCATTAGAAAATATGATTTCTAAATTTAAAGTAGAATAACATTCAAAGAGGGAGGCTTAGCCTCCCTCTTTGAATGTTATAATATGAAACTCTATATTTTTTGATAAAAAGAGTTATAGATCTTCTTTAAATTAAATTTTTCTGGCTGGAGAAGATATTCAGTATTTCCTAAGAATAAAATACCATCTTTAGCTAAGGAATTACTCAATTTTGTAGTTAATTGTTCTTTGGTTTCTTTTGTAAAGTAAATAAAGACATTTCTACATAAGATTAAATCGATATTTTTATCATAGGAATCTTTTAATAGGTTTAGTTTACTAAACTCAACAGGAGCCATAATTTTTTTATCCAGTTGATAGTAGTTATCTTTTTTAGTAAAATACTTAGAGAGGATATCTTTTGGAACTCTTTTTAAGGCATTATTGCTATAGGTACCTTCTCTAGCTTCTTCTAAAATGCTGGGGTCAATATCTGTAGCTTTTAATTGATATCGGCTTGGACTAATACCAAGCTCTTTTAGTATAATAGATAGAGTATAAGCTTCACAGCCATTTGATGAAGCAGCACTCCATATCTTTACCTTTTGTTTTTTGGCAAATAGTTTAGGGAAGAGAACCTCTTGTAAATGCTTATAGTTCATTGGATTACGGAAAAACTCTGAAGTGTTAATTGTCATATGCTCTAAGAATTCACGTTGAAACTCTTTACTTTCTTTTAATCTCTTTAGACACCCCTCATAGTTCTTTAAATTATTTTTAGCAATTAGATTGTTGATTCTTCTTTCAACTCTTTGTTCTTTATAACTGCTTAGGTCAACATTGATAATAGTCGATACTTTATTTTTAAAATCACTAAATTTCATATTTCACCTCCTATGGATTAATAAAATATAATTATCTTTGATAAAAAATGATATTTATCATTGCTATTATATTAATAAATTCAATCTTTTAGGTGAAAAATCCTCTTTTTAAAGTTAAATAATTATTTGAGGCTAAGATTTAGTTGTTAAATTAATGAACCATAAAAAATAGATATAAGTTATAGATTAATTTGAAGGGAATGATTAAGATTACTTTAAAGGTTTGTTCTTTAGCTAGTGGTAGTTCGGGGAATTCTATTTATATAGGAAGTAAGGAGAAAAATATCTTAGTTGATGCTGGATTAAGTGGTAAGGAGATTGCCAAGAGGCTAAAGAGGGCCAACTTAAGTATAGATGATCTTGATGGGATAATGATTACCCATGAGCATAGTGACCATATTAAGGGGGCAGGGGTCTTATCTAGAAGGTGTGATATCCCTTTATATGCAACTGAAGGCACCTGGGAAGGTTGTGAAGATAAGTTAGGTAAGATTGCTAAAAAGAATAGGTGTATAATCAATAAATCCGGTTTTTCTATTGGTGATTGTGATATTAAGCCTTTTAGTATTTCCCATGATGCTAATGATCCAGTTGGATACAAGGTAATATCTGGGGGGAAGAGAGTATCTATAGCAACTGATATGGGTGAGATTAGTGAAAAAGTGCGAACTACTATAAGTGATTCGGATTTGGTAATCTTAGAGTCTAATCATGATCTGGAAATGTTAAAGATTGGTCCTTATCCTTGGTCATTAAAGAAAAGAGTAATGAGTGAAAAGGGGCATCTCTCAAATGATGATGCTGGAGCAATGGTGGTAGAGCTAGCAAAAAATTCAGTTAGTCGTATATTATTGGCCCATCTTAGCAAAGATAATAATGTACCGGAGTTGGCATTTTTGACAATAAAGAATATGCTTATTGATGCTGGGATTGAACTTGATAAGGATATAATGATGGATTTTGCTTATCAAGATAAAATCTCTTCGGTATATGAGGTGGGTTAATAATCTAATAAGCTAAGAGGTGAAGATGTGGATATATTTTCTAAGGATGACGGTTATAAGAGAAGAGGTACAGTAAGATCTTATTTAATAACGGGAGTTATATTTGCTTTAGTTGGTGTTGGGGTTGCTTATTTTATTACTAACAATTATATCTCTCAACCAACAGATCCTAAATATAGTGGTGGTGCTGTTGAGGATGGAACTGGGACCTTAGAAGGGGTAGGTAATACAGGGGCTGAAGGAAGACTAGAGGTTAGTGATGTGGTTGAGGAGGTTGGCCCTGGAGTAGTAAAGATTAAGACAGTTAAGGAAAGAGTAATCTATGACTTCTTTGCTCGCCGCAATCATAAAGAGGTAGAGGGGGAAGGTTCTGGTGTTATCTTCAATGAAGAGGGTTATATTATTACCAACAATCATGTGGTAGAGGGGGCTGATCAGATTACAGTTATCTTACCTGCAGCTCAAAAGTCTTATCCAGGTGAAGTTGTAGGTAGAGATCCAGTGACTGATTTGGCTATAATCAAAGCCGATATACCAGATGATTTAATGCATTCACTAGAATTAGGAGACTCTCAAGAGTTGAAGGTGGGCCAACTAGCAATAGCGATAGGGAATCCTTATGGTTTTTCTAATACAGTAACAACTGGTGTGGTTAGTGCTTTGGATAGGAGATTACCTTTACAAGAGGGTGTAGAACTAACCGATATGATCCAGACAGATGCAGCAATAAATCCAGGCAATAGTGGAGGTGCACTCTTAGATAGTAGTGGGAAGGTTATTGGGATTAATACAGCTATAATCAGAGAAGCACAGGGTATTGGTTTTGCAATTCCTATTAATACTGCCAGGGAGATAGCTCAAGAGTTGATAGAGGAAGGTAAGGTCATAAGACCTTGGTTAGGTATATATGGAGGAGATATAACACCTGATCTGGCTAGAGAGTATAATCTTGCTAGAGAAAGAGGAGTTTATCTGGTTAGGGTAGTTGAGGGAAGTCCTGCCGCTAAGGGAGGGTTGGCCCGAGGAGATATTATTGTAGAAATAGATGGGATAAGTATAGAGAGAATGGATGATTTAACAGAAATACTAAATGATAAAGGAATTGGAGAAGAGATAGATGTTATCTTTTATCGAGAGGGGGAAGTAGATAATCAGGTCATAGAATTAGAAGAGAGACCAACTAATATTGAATAGTGGTAATGGAGGGGTTATAATGAAGGTTAGAGTAATAAGTGTAGGAAAGATCAAAGAAAGTTATATTATGCAAGGGATAAATGAATTTACAAAGAGATTACAAAGGCATGTTGATTTAGAGGTTATTGAGGTCAAGGATGAAAAAATAGGTGGAAGTTTAAGCTCAGCAGAGGTGGAGGGAATTAAGAAGGAGGAGGGCCAACGTATCTTAGAGAGATTAGATGCAAGGTCTTATACTATTGCCTTAGATCCACAGGGTAAGCATATGAGTTCTGAGGGTTTGGCTAAATCCATCTCCAACTTACAGGTTCAAGGATATAGCAGTATTGAGTTTATTATTGGTGGGGCACTAGGTTTACATAAGAGTGTGAGGGATAGATCAGATTATATTCTATCCTTCTCTCATATGACATTTACCCATCAAATGGCTAGGCTGATTCTTTTAGAGCAGGTTTATCGTGCTTTTAAGATAATTAAGGGTGAACCTTATCACATTTAAAGGTAGTTGCTTGATCTTTATTACAAAATTAGATAGTTTGAAGGATAATACATCTTTATAGAGAATAATTATTAATACGCAATACATAATTTAAAAGGGGGATTATTTATGTTAGGAGAAAGATTATTAGAAGAGTTAAATGAACAGGTTAAGTTTGAGTATGAGTCGGCTCATTACTATTTAGCATTGGCAGCTTACTTTAAGGCTGAGGATTTAGAAGGGTTTGCTCATTTCTTTGAGGTTCAGGCTGAAGAAGAGCGTTTTCATGGGCAAAAGTTTTTTAACTTTATTGATGAAATGGGTGAGAGGGTTGTACTTAAAGGTTTAGGTGATCCAGAAAATGATTTTGATTCTATAGTAGATGCTATTAGCTTTGCTTTAGATCATGAAAAATTTATTACTAAGAGAATCTATAAGTTGATGGACATTGCTAGAGAGGAGAGTAACTATCCAGCTATTAGCTTATTACAATGGTTTGTAGATGAGCAGGTTGAAGAAGAGGCTTCTATGGATGCTCTTTTAAAGAAGGTAGAGCGTATTGGTGAAAATGGAACTGGTATCTATATGTTAGACAATGAGTTGGCCCAAAGAACTTTCACTCCACCTGCTGGAGAATAGTTTGTTAAAGATAATCTCTCTTATAAGAGAGATTATCTTTTTTAGCTAATATAGTTTAGCTTTTAAAAGCAAAAAGAAAAGTTCAAGAGTACTTCTTATGGTTTATAACCCTTCGGGTTCAAAAACCGAACCCTTTATGGCAAGTCCACCATAAACCATTCGTTGGATTTCACTATAAAAAAACAGCTTTCATCATGGGAAAAGATATGTTATAATATAATCACGTTTATGATACATAATATCAATATTTTAAGTAAATGGAGGGAAAAGATATGGAGAAGATTAAAGTAGGAATTGTTGGTTATGGTAATCTAGGCAGGGGAGCTCAAGCTGCCATTAATCAAAATGAAGATATGGAGCTTGTAGGTGTATTTACTAGAAGACCTGCAGATAGTGTAGATGTTGGTGATGATAAGGTTGAAGTTGTACATGTTGATGATGCAGCAGATTATGTAGGAAAGATAGATGTAATGCTATTATGTGGAGGTTCTGCTACAGACCTTCCAGTACAAGGACCAAAGTTTGCTAAGTTATTTAATACTGTAGATAGCTTCGATACTCATGCTAAGATTCCTGAGTATTATGAGGAAATAAATAAAGCAGCTAAGGATAACGGAAATACTAGTGCTATCTCTATTGGATGGGATCCAGGTTTATTCTCTATGAATAGAATGCTAGCTGGTGCTGTACTTCCTGAAGGAAAGGATTATACTTTCTGGGGTCGTGGAGTTAGCCAGGGTCACTCTGATGCTATTAGAAGGATAGATGGTGTAAAGAATGGTGTTCAATATACTATCCCTATTGAAGAAGCAATTGATAGAGTTAGAAGTGGTGAAGGACCAGAGTTAACTACTAGAGAAAAACACCTTCGTGAATGTTATGTAGTAGCCCAGGAAGGAGCAGATAAGGATGAGATTGCTAAAGAGATTAAAGAGATGCCTAACTACTTTGATGAGTATGATACAACTGTAAATTTCATTACAGAAGAGGAGTTAAAGGCAGATCATTCCGCTATGCCACATGGTGGATTTGTTATCCGTAGTGGTAAGACAGGAAATGATGGAGAGAATAATCAGATTATCGAGTTTGGTTTAAAGTTAGATAGTAATCCAGAATTTACTTCTAGCGTACTTATAGCTTATGCTAGAGCTGTTTACCGTTTGAATAATGAAGGACAAACTGGTGCTACAACGGTATTTGATATACCTTTAGCTTATTTATCACCTAAGTCTGGAGCTCAATTAAGAAAAGAACTATTGTAAAATAAATAAAAATAAAGATGGTCTTTTCAAGGTCTTGAGAAGACCATCTTTATTTTTATTAAGAAAAGAAGTCAATAATTATTCTATTAAAGTCTACTGCCCGCTCTCTTTGGGGAATAAGTCCGCTATTTTCAAAGATTTTATATTCAATTTCAGGGTTTAGATTTCTAAATTGATCTAAATTTTCAACTGGATTTAATTTAGCTTCTCTTCCCCATAGAACTAAAATAGGTATTTCGAGCTCAGAAAAGAAGGGTCTAATATCTAATTCGCTAAATCCAGCTACAAAAGAGACGGGAGCATACTTGGCATTTGGACATTGGTGGGCTGAGATAAAGGTATAATTGACAAGTCTAGTAGTTACTAGCTCAGTCTTTTGGTAGATAAACTCTTCTAAGAAGTATCTGATGCTTACCCTTGATGTAAAGGTATTATAAAGTCCATCACCTTGGATTGGATTTGTAAAGAGATTATATACGCTAAAACTAGTTGAACATATAGGATCAGGGGTCAGTCCAGATGGAGTAACTAGGGCCAACGATTCAATAAGCCCAAGATTATTAGCAGCTATGAAGGAAGAGTATGCTGCTGATAATCCACTACTTAAAATCTTAACTGGACTTTTAATTTTATTACGAATAAACTCGGTAATTGCTTGTATATGAATTTCTGGTCTATAGATAGTTTCTTCCTTATCAGAGCGGGCAAAACCGGGTAAGTCTATAGCATAGACTTTAAAGTGTTGACTGAGAGTTTTAAAGTTGTTGGCCCATTCAAGGTTGGAAGCCCCTGCATTTATTCCATGGATTAAGAGTAGTGGTTCACCTTCACCTGCCTCATTGTAGTATATTCTTCCTGTGCTGGTCTGAAAATAATCCTCTCTACCTCCTAAGATATTGGCTAACCTTCGAGCACAGATTGGTCTGTATATGCTCATTTGCATACCTCCTTTTTATTAATAGATTATGATTTTTTAGTTTGATATGTGTGGCTTGTTGCTTAAATAGTAACATAGATGAACTTTTAAAAATTAAAAATCCTGAAGTTCAAGATCTTTTTGAAACCACTAATGAACACGAATTAACACTAATATAGTTCAAAATTAATTAAAATAATTAATCTAATCAATAATTATATAAAAAATAACAAATTTAAATAGAGTCTAGATATCTTTGTATTAAAACTTAATGATATGACTTTGATTTTTAAATCTTTTATTCGTGACTATTGGTGTTTATTAGTGGTAAAAAGATTTTTGAGATTTTTAATTTAGGATCTTAATTCTTGATTGAACTTATATTTAATTGCCTATTAACTTTCACAATAAATTTCCAGACAGAAGCTTGACACCTTATATACCGAGTGGTATACTGCTCCTAAGAATAAGATAAAAAGGTGGTGGAATAATAAATGAATAATCGTTCTAAGATTCTCGAAGTTGCTTTAGATCTATTTGCTATGCGAGGATATGATGGGGTTGGTGTGCAGGAGATAGTTGAAGGTGCTGGGATAACCAAGCCTACTCTTTATCATTATTTTGGTAGCAAAAGAGGTTTGTTGGATTCACTGCTTCAAGAGAAATTTGGTCTTTTTAATAAAATTATAAAAAAGAGTGCTCTCTACAATCATGATCTACCTTTGACTATCAATAACTTGGTAGAATCCTACTTTCAATTTGCTAAGGAGAATAGTAGGTTTTATAGGATGAAGTTATCCCTATTCTTTGCTCCACCTATGAGTGAAGCAAGTAAAGCTGTAGATGGGTTTATTAAAGAACAGTATAAGATAATTGAATCTTTATTTATCAAAGCAAGTAAAGATTATGGTAATATGAAGGGTCGACATCGCTCCTATGCAGCAACTTTATTAGGAACAATCAATACATATATAAGGTTATCTTTAGAGGGAGAAGTAGATCTAAATCAAGAGTTAGTTCGTCGGGTGGCACATCAGTTTATGCATGGTATCTATTCATAATTTTTTTATTAGCTCTATATCTTACGGTATAGAAAAATATTAAATCAAATAGGAGGTTTTTATTATGAGTAATTGGGTTTATGAATCTGTATTTTATCATATTTATCCTTTAGGGTTATGTGGTGCACCAAAGGAGAATGATTTTTCTTCACCAGTAAATTATCGAATGGATAAACTTTACGGATGGGTAGATAACTTAAAGGAGATGGGTGTAAGTGCTATATATCTAGGACCAATCTTTGAATCTACCAGTCATGGCTATGATACTAAGGATTACTATAATGTAGATCATAGGTTAGGGGATAATGAAAGCTTTGCTAAATTAGTAGATTTTCTTCATGGTAATGATATTAAGGTAGTATTAGATGGAGTATTTAATCATGTGGGGAGAGATTTTTGGGCATTTAAGGATCTATTAGAGAAAGGGAAAGAATCACCTTATCGTGATTGGTTTGAAGATATTAATTTTAAATATGAAAGTCCCTATGGAGATCCCTTTACTTATAATGCTTGGGAAGGACATTATAGTCTGGTTAATCTAAATTTAAAGAATCCAGAAGTAAAAGAGTACATCTTTTCTGCTGTGAAGGAGTGGGTGAATAAATTTAATATTGATGGGTTACGTTTAGATGCAGCAGATTGTTTAGACCTTGATTTTGTAAGAGATTTAAAATCATATTGCAACAACCTTAGAGATGATTTCTGGATATTAGGAGAGATTATCCATGGTGATTATAGAAAGTGGGCAGGAGAAGATTTGATGGATTCAGTAACCAATTATGAATGTTACAAGGGGCTATATTCAAGCCATAATGATAAGAATTATTATGAGATTGCATATTCTTTAAATCGTCAATTTGGTGAGGAGGGAATATATAAGAATCTATTCTTGTATTCTTTTGTGGATAACCATGATGTACACAGAATAGCAAGTAGGTTAAAGGATTCTGCACATCTATACCCTTTACATATCCTCTTATTTACCATTCCAGGCGCTCCATCTATTTATTATGGTAGTGAGTGGGGAATAGAAGGTAAGAAGAAGCGGGGAGATGATAGTCCTGTACGACCTATGTTGGATATTGAAGAGATGAAAGACAAAGAGATTAGCCAAGATTTAAAGAAGGTTATTGGAAAGTTGGCTAGAGTAAGAGAAGGTTCTAATGCCTTAAAACGAGGTAGTTACAAAGAGGTATTTGTTGATCATCAACAGTTTGCTTTCTTAAGAGAGCTTGATGGAGAGAAGGTGTTGGTAGTAGTCAATGCTTCTGAAGAGAAGGTTGATCTGGAACTGGATGTAGAGTTAGAAGAAGGTTATATATTGAAGGATTTATTGAATCCTTCTGACAAATTCCAATCTACTAAGCAAGGAGTAAATGTGAAGGATATTCCACCAAAGTGGGGTAGAGTACTGAGAGTAGAGGCTATTTAATTAAGTTGTGACTTTACTGGTACTGACACTGACAGTAAAAAATAAAAATGTACCTATAATCCTTTCTTAAGAATATTATAGGTATAAGAGTTACTATAATGGAATTAAGGAAGGAGGTTTTTTTAATGTTATATAGGGTAAGACCGGGTGATACTCTCTTTGAGATTGCCCAGCGTTTTGGTGTTAGTGTAGATTTGATAGTTCAGCTTAATAGGATAGAGGATCCAAATCTGATAGAGGTGGGTCAAACTCTGCTCATACCGACTGACCTTCCAGATATACCAGGTATTCCTGATCGGGTAGAGGTTAGGGTACAAAACTTCGATTATCGAGTAGTAGATGGGCTGTTAATAGTCTTTTTTACTGACAAGGATGTCTATAGTCAAGGTGAGAGAATTAGGTTGAATATAGTCAAGACTAATATCAGCAATACAGATATTCAATTAAGTTATGCTACAGGTCAAAGGGTTGATTTTAGAGCCTTTAGAGAAGGCGAGCGCCTATGGATCTGGTCAGCAGCTAGGGTGTTTTCTCAAGTCACAAGAGTTGTTACTTTAGAACCAGCTCAGTCTCAGGTCTTTAGAGAGATTTGGGATCAAAGTGATGATGATGGTCAGCAGGTTCCACCAGGGATCTATAGAATCACAGGGTGGAATGTGGCTGGTGAACTTAGAGATGACAGACTTGATGTATTCATACAGATTGAAGGATAGTATTAATAAAGCAAAGCTTTATTAATAGTGTCAGTGTCAGTAATCTGTGTCAGTAAAGTCAAAAACTTAGGTCTGAACTGGCACAGACACAGACACAGACACTGACACTATATTCTTAACCTAATTTCACTGCTGTTCCGTAGGCTAGAATTTCGGCTGCTCCTTGCATAACTTGAGAGGTGGTAAATCTAACATTGATGATTGCATCTGCTCCTAGGTCTACTGCTTCTCTTTCCATTCTTTTTATTGCTTCTTCTCTTGCATCGGTAATCATTTTCGTATAAGCTTTAACTTCCCCTCCGACTAAATTCTTTAATCCTGCCATTATATCATTTCCAATATGTTTGGCCCTGATTGTATTCCCTCTAACCAAACCCAATGTTTCTTTAATCTCCTTACCAGCAATCTGATCATTAGTTATAATTAACAAGGTCAATTCCTCCCTTAAATCATCTTTATATCTTTATTATACTAGATTTAAAGCGAAAGTATATAGTAATATAGTGGCACTTTCGTGCCACTAGTAATGAGTAAGGTCAAGAACTCACACCTCACCCCCCTACCCCCCCTTCGGGTCTATCGACCACTCCGTGCAAAACCAGCCTCTCCTCCTCTGAAGAGAGGGGGAAAGTAGTTCCCCCCTCAGAGTCTAAAGAACAAGACTCTTCGTGCCAAGATCAGCTTCTCCTTAGATAAGGGGAAGGGCTTAGGGA
>NZ_KI912094.1:596977-614040 GCF_000517025.1 Halonatronum saccharophilum DSM 13868 | reverse complement strand
CCTCACCCCCCTACCCCCCCTTCGGGTCTATCGACCACTCCGTGCAAAACCAGCCTCTCCTCCTCTGAAGAGAGGGGGAAAGTAGTTCCCCCCTCAGAGTCTAAAGAACAAGACTCTTCGTGCCAAGATCAGCTTCTCCTTAGATAAGGGGAAGGGCTTAGGGAAATTATCTTCACAATCACTTTGGTGAAGATAATAACCATGAAGAGTTTCTTGAAACTCGTAAGGGGGATGGGGTCTGAGGTTTTAAGGTTTTACCCATTACTCATTACTGATTACTCATCACCAGTAATAAAGCTATGCTTTATTACTATTAAGTTTTATTTTCATACTGATAGCTAACTCCACCTCTTGATAAATAAGAGAAATAAAGTTATTATATAGTAAAGAGGAGGAATGTATAAATGACAGTTGCTATTAAGATTGATTCTATAAATAAGAGTTATGGAGAGTTGCAGGCTCTGGATGATATAAATTTAGAGATAAGAAAGGGCGAGTTTTTTGGTCTGCTAGGGCCAAATGGTGCCGGTAAGAGTACTTTAATCGGAATTTTAGGTGGGTTAGTCAATAAAGATTCAGGTTCTATTACTGTTTTAGGAAAAGATACAGTTAAAGATTATAGAGAGACTAAGCTATCCTTAGGGATAGTTCCTCAGGAGATAGCCTTTGATCCTTATTTTAATGTTAGAGAAACATTAAAGATACAATCGGGTTATTTTGGGATTAGGGATAATGACGAGAAGATCGATGAGATTCTAGATGCTCTAGGTCTGACTGATAAAGCAGAAAAAGGGCCAAGGGAGTTGTCGGGAGGTATGAAGAGAAGGCTTCTTATAGCCAAAGCTTTAGTTCACGATCCAGAGATAATTGTTCTAGACGAGCCAACTGCTGGTGTTGATGTAGAGCTTAGAAATAGCCTTTGGGAGTATGTCATCAAGCTAAATAAAGAGGGTAAGACGATTATCTTGACGACCCATTACTTAGAAGAGGCAGAAACTTTGTGTGATCGGATTGGGATTATGAATAAGGGAAAGGTAGTCAAGGTTGACACTAAGGATAACCTAATTAACTCTATAGATAGGAAGTTGCTTAAGGTCAAGGTTGATAAAACTTCTGATGATTTAGGTGAAGTATTTGCATCCTATAAGTTGGATGTTGATGATAAGAATAAGGAATTTGAGATAGAGGTTAGTAAGAATCAGTTAGATAAGGTATTATCTTTAATAAATTCATTAGATACTACTATATTAGATATGAATATTAGTAGTCCAAGGTTAGAAGATGTATTCTTGAAGTTGACCCAACTAGGAGGTGGTCAAGATTAGATCTATTATATTCTATTCACTGATTAAACGAGAAATCTTAAGATTCTCTAAGGTTGCAGTACAAACGGTATTTGCTCCATTAATATCTACCTCACTTTATTTGATCATCTTTGCTTATTCCTTTCAAAACCGTGAGGCAGTAGGTTATAACATACCTTATATTGATTTTATCGTTCCAGGGCTAATTATTATGAGTCTAATCCAAAATTCCTTTGCCAATACATCGTCATCCTTGATTGTCGCTAAGTATCAAGGGAATATTGTTGATTTATTGTTGGCCCCATTTTCTCATATACAGTTGAGTCTAGGTTTTATGATTGGTGGGATTGCCAGGGGGATGCTTGTTGGATTTGTTATTTACTTAGTATCAATCTTCTTTTATGGTGGTAGTGTTGCTTATCCTTTCTTAGCAATTATATTTGCTTTAATTATTTCGGGTATCTTTTCTCTTTTAGGAATTATAGCAGGGTTATGGGCAGAGAAGTTTGACCATGTATCTATATTCTCTAATTTCTTTATTACACCTTTGACCTTTTTGAGCGGAGTCTTCTATTCTGTAAGGGGGCTACCGGGAATCTGGAGTGAGGTATCATTATTCAACCCAGTCTTTTATATGGTAGATATGGTTCGTTATGCTTTTGTTGGACAATCAGATATTAGTCCTTGGTTATCTTTGATAATTGTAGGGGCTTCATTTTTAGCACTTTTATATCTGGTTACTCATCTATTTAAGATAGGCTATAAGGTTAAGAGCTAGTAAATCAATTGATAGTTATAAATCTTTAAAATCTTAAGGTCAAAGGAAGTGGAAAGTGATTTTCACTAAGGGTTTATGGTTGTTATAAAATATGAAGAAATGCCTTTGGGGTGATTAGATCTGATTAAAGCATTAGAAGTAAAAAAATTAAATCAGATTTAATCGGTTTTGATCAGGACTTAATCAGTGCTAAGCCCTTTATATTTAAGGTTTTTAAAAGGAAGGAGGAACTTTATGAAGGAGAAGGTCTTTAAAGATCCAGTGCATGGTTTTGTTTATGTTTATGAGCCTTTGATTTTAGAGCTTATAGATAGTAAGGAGATGCAAAGGTTGAGGCGGGTTAAGCAGTTAGGGCTATCTTATCTGACTTATCATGGTGGGGAGCATAGTCGTTTTGCTCATTCTTTGGGGACTTATGAGGTGACTAGAAGAATCTTGGAGGGGTTGGATAAGAAGGGCCAACTTTTCTTATCCAAAAAGGAGCAATTGTTGGCTTTGACTTCAGCACTATTACATGACTTAGGCCATTCTCCCTTTTCTCATTCTTTAGAAGGAGTGTTTTCTTTAAGGCATGAGGCGTGGACAAATAAGATAATCTTAGGAGATACTCAGGTAAATAAAGTGCTTTCTAAAGTAGGTTCTAATTTTCCTAAAGAAGTTACCGAGGTTATTAAAGGGATTCATTCAAATAAGCTAATTATCGATTTAATCTCTAGTCAGATTGATGCCGATAGAACCGATTATCTGCTAAGAGACTCTAAGGCTATAGGAGTCAGTTACGGAAACTTTGATTTAGAGAGAATTATCAGAGTTATGGTACCGACAAAAGATGGTATCTTCTTTAGAAAAGAGGGGATGCACTCTATTGAAGCTTATATATTGGCCCGTTACTCTATGTATTGGCAGGTATATTTCCACCCAACAAGTAGAAGTGGAGAGATTATCTTGCGTAATTTATTTAAAAGAGCCAAAGCTTTATACAAAAGTGGAGAAGATATCTGCTTGCCAAATGAATTTACAAATCTATTTGAAGATAAGCTTTTAGTAAAGGATTACTTAAACCTAGACGATTCTGTATTATTTTTTCTTTTTCAAAAGTGGACTAGTAGTTCTGATATTATATTGTCGGATTTAAGCTCAAGAATATTAAATAGGAGCTTATTTAAGAGGATAGAAGTTGATAGTAATGATGATGATCTTTATAGTCAACTGAGTTCTCTTTTGGTTGAGGCAGGAATTAATCCGGAGTATTATTTAGAATTGGACTGTCCTAGTGATATATCCTATGATTATTACCAGCCTAATTCAAATCATAAGAAAAATCCTATCTATCTAGTAGATAAAAGGGGAGAGAAGGTTGAGTTATCCCAAATATCTGACCCCGTCCGAGCAGTAGCTGGCAAAAGAGTCAGATATAATATCTATTACCCTAGGGATTTGATAGAGAAGGTGGAAGGCTTAGCTGAAAGGTTCAAAAATCTGCTCGATAGTTACAAATAGTATTAGCTAATTTGGTCTTGAAGCATATGATGGTAGTGGTGTAGTTTAGAGTGAGATTGAATATTAATAAAGTGTCAGTGTCTGTGTCAGCAAATTCAAGAACTCAGATTTTAACTGACACAGACACTGGCACTGACACTAGTAATAAAGCTATGCTTTATTACTACAAAAGAAGGGAGTGATTTAGATGCTTACAAGTGAGGAGAAACTATTATCGACAATAGCCCACTTAGGAATATTATTTGGAGCGCCGATTATGGCACCTCTGTTGATATATTTATTGAGTAATAATTCCTTTATTAAGATGCAGGCTAAGGAGGCTATGTTCTTTCATGGTGGTATGATTTTAGCTGGGATAATAGGGGGAATTTTGACTTTTGTTCTTATTGGGTTTTTAATCTTACCAGTAGTTGGTTTGCTGACATTGATAGCCCCAATCGTTGCTACAGTTAAGGTTTGGGGAGATGAAGATTACTCTTATCCTATAACTGGTCAGTGGGCAAGAAAGTTCTGATTATTTGACAAGACCTCTTTATAATGTTATGATGTTAAAGAAATTATAAAAAGAGCGTTGGAGGGGTATATATGTCATTTAGTACATTAGGAGAAGCTTTTGCAGAAGCTGGTCTTGTTGATAAAAAGGATCTAAAAGAGGTTCAAAAAGACAATAATGCAACAACTGCAAATGTAGAAGATTTAAGCGAAGGTAAGGTAAAGTGGTTTAATAGTGAAAAGGGCTTTGGATTTATTGAGCAAGAAGAAGGAGAAGATGTTTTTGTACATTTCTCTGCAATCCAAGGTGGCGGATTTAAAGAATTAGAAGAAGGTCAAGAGGTTCAATTTGTTGCGGAAAAAGGTCAAAAAGGTCTACAAGCTAAGAATGTTATTAAAATATAATATAGATAGCTTAAAGATAAGACTAAGGTGAATTCACCTTAGTCTTATCTTTTTTTGTATAAGAAGTTTAGAATAGTTAAAACTAATATAAATATTAGAAGAAGATGGGTGTTAAAATGGAAGAAAAGATAAGCTCATGGCAGGTCTTTTGGCTTGGAGTTAATTTGGTTATTTCTACAATTATATTAATTGTGCCTAGTACATTAGTTGGATATGCAGAGAATATAGGTTGGGTATCTGTTGCTGTAGCTGGAACAATTATGATGATAATTCAATTTTTAATTTTTAAATATAGCTTTGAATTTTCTAATCAAGGGATTGTTTATGATCTAAAAAAGATATTTGGAAAGTACTTAGGAACTTTATTGGTTTTAGTTTATCTTGGGGCTTTGTTTTTTATTTTTTTTCAGACATTTTATCAAGGAATAGATTTTTTAATTTTTGCTATGCCTTATATTCCAGAAGGTTTTTTTTGGTTTGGTATAGCAGCAGCAAATGCTTATTTTGCTTATTCTAAAATAGAGAATATGGGTAGGGTTAATTCTATAGTGATGTCAATAAGTGTTTTAGCTTTAGTGATAATTATATTGACTAATATTAGAGATTTTAATTTCCAACACCTAAAGCCAATAAGGTGGGATGGAAAAGGAGTAATTAAAGGTAGTTTAATAACAGGGGGGTGGTTTATGCAGATTCCCTTTATGTTATTGGTTATAAAACCTAATTTAAAAGATAAGGCTGATGTTTTAAGAAAAAGTTTGTATGCTAACTTGTTTAGTCAGATTTTAGTTATTATTTTAGTTATTTTAACTATTGTTTTACTGAGTGTCCCCTTAACTGCAGAGCTAGAGTTTCCAGTTTATAATATGGCTAGATTATCTCTAAATGGCTTAGAAATTATTATTGTTGTTATCTGGATATCAGGGGTAATTGTAAAGTCAGGAATTTATTTCTTTTTAATTATGAAGTTTATTCAAAATTCATTTAATTTATCTAGTTATAGTGAACTAATAATTCCTTTTGGGATTATGATGGCTTCCTTTACTTGGTATAATTCTCAGATTAAAGTGCCTATGCTATATTATTTGGTTAATGTTATCTCTACACTTATTTTAGTTCATTATCCATTATTAATAATAATTTTATTAGGTTATTTTATTAAAGCACAGGCTAAAAGATAGAATCTACTTAGCTAGGCATCTCTAATTTTTCAAACAATTTGGATATAAAAGCAATTTATTGAAGATAGATTTGATTAATTTGTTTAAAAGAGTACTGAGATGAATTTGTTTTAGTACTCTTTTTAGCATATAAAATTCAATATTTAGTAAAACTAATATAAATATTAGAAGAAGATGGGTGTTAAAATGGAAGAGAAGATAAGCTCATGGCAGGTCTTTTGGCTTGGAGTTAACTTGGTTCTTTCAACTATTATACTGATTGTTCCAGGGATATTAGTGGGTCATTCTGAAAGTATAGGATGGTTATCAGTTGTTCTAGCGGGAGCTATTGTGATTTTATTACAATCTCTTATAATAGAATATAGTTTTCGATTTTCTAATGAAGGTATTGTCTATGATTTAAAAGCTATATTTGGGAAGTATATAGGAACAATATTAGTGCTTGTCTATCTTTGGGCATTATTTTATATTCTATATCAGGCTACTTTTCAAGGGGTAGAATTCTTAGTTTTTGCTATGCCTTATATGCCTGAAGGAGGTTTATGGGCTGGAATAACAATAGTAGCAGCATATTTTACTTATACTAAAATAGAAAACATAGCTAGATCTAATGGTATAGCAATGTTGGTAGTGGTTATAGCATTATCGATTATTATATTAGCTAACAGTGGTGACTTTAACTTTAGCAACCTTAGACCAATGGAGTGGGATGGTAAAGGAATAGTTAGAGGTAGCTTGGTGGCAGGGGTATGGTTTGTACAGATTCCTCTGATGATATTGGTGATAAAGCCTTATTTAAAAGATAAAGGGGATATTTTAAGAAAGAGTTTATATTCTAATTTATTTAATCAACTATTTGTTATAACGTTAGTTATTTTCAGTGTGGCTTTGTTAGGTGTACCTTTAACGAAAGAATTAGAATTTCCTATATATAATATGGCAAGATTGGCTTTAGGTGGGTTAGAGAGCCTTATTATTGGTGCTTGGATAGTAGGAGTAATAGTTAAAACAGGAATATATTTCTTTATGTTCCTTAAAGTAATAGAAGATTTATTTAACCTATCTAATTACGATAATCTAATACCACCACTTGGAATTATCTTAGTTTCTTTTACTTGGTATATTAATCAGATAACCGAGCCAAATTTATATTATGAAGTAAATGTTACTTCAGTATTTATTTTAATTCATTATCCACTAGTATTAATAATTTTATTTGGATATCTGTTTAAAGCAAGAAATTAGTAAGGTATAAAATATAACGTGAAGTTTAAGAACAATTATATGAATGAAGAAGTATATAGTAAGAGATAATAATCTTAGGAGGTGGAAAAAATGTCAATGACAAAAGAAAAGGTTAATTTGCTAGGGTTGATTGGGATGGATGAGGCGACAGGCGTGGTCAAGGATACTTATCTAGAGATAGAGTCTAGCTTAGGAAAGGTACCAAATCTATTTAAGACGTTGGCCCATAAGAGCGATCTTCTAAGAGGAACTTGGATGAGGATGAATGCTATTATGAAAGATGATCTTCTGCCAAGGAAGGTCAAGATGCTTGTAGCTCTTAGAGTGTCGGTATTAAACGGTGCAGAGTATTGTATAAATGTTCATTATAATGGCTTACAGAATCTAGGTTATAATGTGGAGTCCTTGGAGAGGCTAAAGGTAGGAGATTATAGTTTGTTAACCCAAGTTGAGGGTAGAATATTGACCTTCGTCGATAAGACCACCAATAATTACGGAGAATTAGAGGATAGTGACTTTGAAGAGTTAGGGATGAAAGAAGAAGAGATATTAGAGTTGACTTCAGTAATTGACCTCTTCTCAGGGCTTAATAGACTAACAGAAATCTTAGATATACCACTGGATTAATAATAAAGAATATCTTTATTATTAGCTATCAGCCATCAGTAAAATCTTAAAAGTTTAAAGCCTTTATTATTTTCGAACTGATTCCCAAGCTCTCGCTTGGGAATTGGATTATGATTAATAATTTTGCCTAATTCACCTGTCTATACGAAGCAGGAGTTTTGTGTATTGTGACATTCCCAAACTGGAATTTGGGAATGAGAGAGTTTTGTTTCCAGATTCCAGATTCCTGATTCCATAATCAGATATGCGATTTAAGCGACTCTAATTTTATCAAGTGGCGTCTTTCTTCGATTATCAACTTTTCTAAAGCATCGATGCTTCCTTTGCTTTCTTGGAATCTAAGTAACTCTGAGTAAAGAAGTAGTGAGTTCTGTTCGGCTCTAACCCCTATATCTATAGCTTCTTTTAAGTTACTTGCTACCTTTTCTATATTTTGGGTATCATCAGGGAAAATATTAATATGAACCAAAGTCTTTAAGTAAGAGTTCACCTCTCTATCTTGAAGGTATTTATTATTGAAAGCCTTATATTCTCCTTTAAACTGTTTTAATAGATTATTAAAGTAACTATAATGATCTCTTTCATCTTCTGCTAATTCTAAGAATACCTCTTTGATCTTTGAATTAGTATGTATATTGGCACACTTTTTATAAAATAACTCACCTTCCTTCTCAGTATTCATAGCTATCTGTAAAATCTCTGATATATTAAACTTATCTTCCATAAAACCACCTCCACTTAATATAATATGATAAAAGAATAGGTATTAGCAATTAAATTTAATTATTGTTGGCTCAATTTTAAGGAATAGAAAAGTTTGAACTTACTAAAACTAATAGCAATATTAAAGAAGGTATAGGTGGTAAAGAATGGAGGAGAAGATAGGTAGATCACAGCTTTTTTGGCTTGTGATAAATATAATTGTAGCTACAATTATACTAATTGTACCTAGGGATTTAGTAGAGCAAGGTGAACAATTTGGTTGGGTAGGTATCATTATAGCTGGAATAATAATGTTTATTATACAGGCAATAATTTTAAAGTTAAGCTTTGAATTTTCTTCTGATGGTATTACTAGTGATTTCAAAGAGCTTTTTGGCAAAGTTTTAGGAAAGTTAATATCTTTAATGTATATTGTAGCTATAGTTTACTTCGTTTATTTTGTAATTTACCAAGGAGTTACCTTCTTAGTCTTTAGTATGCCTTATATGCCATCGGCTATGTTTTGGGTTGGAATAGGTGTGATAGCCGCTTATCTAGCTTGGACTGGTATTGAGA
Source organism: Halonatronum saccharophilum DSM 13868 (assembly GCF_000517025.1). Taxonomy (GTDB): domain Bacteria; phylum Bacillota; class Halanaerobiia; order Halobacteroidales; family Halobacteroidaceae; genus Halonatronum; species Halonatronum saccharophilum. The sequence continues at coordinate 605,230 of NZ_KI912094.1, read as the reverse complement.
ATATAGTTAGAGTCAATAAGCTGGGGATGATAATAGTAGTAACCTCTATAGTAGTCATAATTGTAGTTAATATTAGGGAGATAAATTTTGAATATCTAAGACCAATGGTATGGGATACAAATAGGGCTTTGAGAAGTAGTATCTTAGCCAGTGGTTGGTTTATGCAACCAATATTTGTGATTTTAGTTCTAAAGCCCTATCTAAAGAGTAAAAAAATTGCTTTAAGTAGATCATTATATGCTAACCTCTTTAGTCAGCTAATAATTACTATATTAACTCTTTCAACAATTATGACTTTAAGTTCTGATTTGACCAGCCAACTATTTTTTCCTTTCTTTAATATGGCTAGATTGGCATTACAAGGTTCAGAAGTGGTTATAATAATTGCTTGGATTCTAGGGATTTCTTTAAAGGTAGGAATCTATTTTTTTATAGTTCTTAAGGGGATAGAAGAAGTATTTAATCTTAATGATTATAAGTTGTTAGTAATTCCATTTGCAATTGCCTTGGTCTCATCAGTATGGTATAACACTCGGATTAGGGTGCCAGATTTATATTTTGCAGTTAATGCAGCTTCTACATTATTTTTATTACATTATCCGTTACTTATAATTATACTTTTAGGATATTTTATTAAGAGGAAGTAACTTTAATAATATTATTTATTTAAGGAAGGGATATAAGATGGGTAAAGATATCAAAAGACCTGTTCCTTTAGAGGAAAAGACAAAAGAAGGGCTAAATAAATTAGAAGAAAAGTATAAGAAGGGTAAGAATATTAATAATAAAACATTAGATTCTAATCTTGATAAGAACCTAGCCTATATTGAAGGTATCTTTAATAAGGTAAGCGATTTTGCAGTTAAAGAGTTTATAATAAAGGGAGATAGACCTATTAAGGCTGGTTTGATATATATTGGTGGAATAGTAGAGGAGACTATAGTAAATGATGTTATATTAAAGCAGTTAATGGTTACTTCGCGAGATAGGAGTATTGATAATGATATAAGCAATACAGGTTATCTAGATAAGGTAGAGGGTATTTTGCTTAATGTAAGTGGTGTGCAAAGGGAGCATAGGTGGGCGGAGTTAATAGATTATATTCTATGTGGTCATGCTATTCTTTTAGTGGATGGAGAGAGAGATTCTTTAGTTTTAGATATACACACTAGAGAGAAGAGAAGTGTTGCTGATCCAGAGACAGAGACAGTAGTTAGAGGGCCAAGGGAAGGGTTTATTGAAGATTATAATACCAATTTAGCTCTGATTAGAACTAAGATTAAAACCCCTGATCTAAAATATGAGTCTTTTAAGTTGGGAAGGGTCAGTAAGACCCATGTGACTATAGCTTATATAGAAGGAATTGCAGATGATAAGTTGGTAGAAGAGACAACAAAGAGGTTGGAGAGTATAGATATAGATATTATAAATGAGAGTGGGATAATTGAACAGTTGATTGAGGATAACCCTTTTTCCCCTTTTCCTCAAATGTTAAATACTGAAAGACCAGATGGGGTAGCGGCAGCTTTAAATGAAGGTAGAATAGCAGTTATTACTGATGGAACGCCTTTTGTTCTTACGTTTCCTGCTGTCTTCTTTCATTTCTTACAGGCAAATGAGGACTATTATGAGCGTGGATTATTCCCAACAGCAGTAAGGTTATTAAGGTATATGGCTTTTCTTATAGCTTTATTGGGTCCTGCTACTTATATCTCTATTACTACCTTTCATCAGGAGATGATTCCCTCGGCACTTCTAATAAGTATAGCAGCATCTCGCTCGGGGGTTCCCTTTCCTGCAATTATTGAAGCTTTGATAATGGAGGTTGCTTTTGAACTTTTACGAGAAGCAGGGTTAAGGTTGCCTAAACCTGTTGGTCAGGCGATTAGTATTGTTGGTGCTCTTATAGTTGGAGAGGCAGCAGTACAGGCAGGTCTAGTATCTCAAGCTATGGTAATAGTAGTTGCATTAACAGGTATAGCCTCCTTTATTATTCCTTCCCATAGTATGGGAACAGGAGTAAGACTCTTAAGGTTTCCATTGATGCTTTTGGCAGCAGGCTGGGGGATGTTTGGGATTACCTTTGGGATGATGTTATTATTGATTCATCTTTCAAGTTTACGTTCCTTTGGTGTCCCTTATCTATCACCTGTCAGCCCAACCCACCCTATAGGTTTTAAAGATGTTTTATTTAAGGCGCCAGAGTGGTTTAAGAATAGACGCCCTGACTTTATTGTGAAAAGAGATAAGCAGCGTATCAAGGATAATGCTATGCCTAGACCACCAAAGGAGGAAGAGGATGAGAGCTAAAGTTATATTAATAATTATGTTCATACTCGTTGGGTTCCTCTTAGGAGGATGTGGAGAACCGCGAGAGGTAGATGAGCTGGGGATAGTAACATTAACGGCAGTCGATTGGCTTGAACAAGAGGAAAAGTATAAGATAATGGTTCAGATAATATCTCCTGAGCGATCTCCAGGTGGCCTAGGAGGAGGAGAGCCTGATATCTGGAATTATAGTGCTACTGGCGATACACTAATGCAGGCTAGTAAGAATATAAGGACTGCATCTAGTCAGGATTTAGCCTTTTTTCACAGCCGTTTAATAGTAATAGGAAAGACGGCAGCTCAAAAAGGACTAAGAGAAGTTGTTGATTTTTTTGCTCGAAACCGAGAGATTAGATATAACAGTTGGGTTTTAGTAGGTGATAAAGAAGCTAGCAATCTTTTAGAGGTAGTGCCAAGAAAGGAGGGATTTTTAGCTCAAGAGATTGAAGGGATTATCGAAAATAATGAAAATGATTGGTCAAAGGCAAGCCCAATTATCCTAAAAGATCTTTTGATAAAGTTGGCTCTACCCCACTATGATGAGACTATTGCTCGGCTAACAGCTCATTATCCTAAACTTCCCCCAGAGGCAACTTATCAGCAACAGGATCTGATGGAAGGTTTACCAGCAGAGGAAAAGAGAGTTATTGCCATAAGTGGAATGGGAGTTTTTAAAAGCGGTAAGCTCCAAGGATGGGCAGATAGGGTTGAAACTAGAGGTTTTCTTTGGGTCACTGATGATGTAGAAGGAGGAGCTTTGATAGATACAGTTGGGGTAGGTGAAAAGTCTATGTTTTCAGCAGAACTATTGGATAGTAGTTCTAGCTTAGAGGCGGTAATTGAGGAGGGGAGTTTATATTATAGATTAGACATAAATGCAGCAGTTCAATTAACAGAGGCAGTTACCAATTTGGATATGGGAGATTTGGATAATATCCAAAAGGTAGAATCATATATTGCCAAGGAGATAGAGAAAGAGGTTAAGGCTGTCTTGAGGTTGGCTCAGATTGAGTATGGTGCCGATATCTTCGGTTATGGAGATTTAGTTTATCGCAATCACCCTAGAGAGTGGGAAGAGCTAAAGGAGGATTGGGAGGAGATATTTCCTACAGTAACTACAGCGATCAATATAGATGTTACTATAGAGCGCTTAGGTATGATATCACAGCCAGTAATGGAATAGGAGGGGTTTGATGGTAGGAATTCCATTGACGATATTCTTTATTATCTTAGTTTACTTTCAAACTAAGGGGCTAATAGCTAAGAAAAGGTGGAAGGAGTTGGCTCTTTATCTAATACTATTTTCTTTTGGAGCTGTATATAGTTATGGACTACTATTAGATTTGCCCTTGCCAAATTTAAATTTAACTCTATATAATTACCTAGCTCCAATTTATCAATTTATCTTTGAGGAGCTGTTAGCCTTTTATATTCTGGTTATCTGAAAGAAAAGAGATAGCAAAAAATTTTCTGCTATCTCTTTTTTGTTTAGATTATGGTGTGTAGGTTAATAGTAATATAGTTTCTCTTTTAAAAACCAAAAAGAAAGATCAAGAGCTTTTTGGAACCATGCCCTGAGGGAGGGACGACCGAGGAAATACTCTTGGGGTGTTAATGAACACTAATATAGGCCAAAACCTATTTTATTTATTATTAAAATTTATGATGTTGATGAAGGTTGACTAAATTATATTATAATTTCAGTATTTTAATTTTAAGAATTTATTAATATAAGTTTTTTAAGATCTTTTATTCGTGATAATTCGTGTCCATTCGTGGTGAAAAATCTTTTGATCTTTATTATAAAAGTGCCACTTAATTACTATAAGATTCCACTTATCCATCTTTTCAAATAATAAATCATCAAAGTAGTTAAAGGAAGATAGATACCAACTGCTAGATTGATATAAAGAGAAGTGCCAAGACCAAAGTCTATATGTTCAGGGAAACTTTCAGCTATAATATAAGCCAGATATCCCATTATAAGAGGGGTTAGTATGCAGAGCTTATTATAAGAAAACCCAAAGAGTTTCCTATACCCTTTTAAACCACAATATGTTAAGAGTTGGATTTTAGCTATTAAGATTATTGTTGTAGCTAGGTTAATAAAAAAATCGAACTTTATTAATTCATTTACTGGAAGTTGGCCTACTTTCATTAGTGGGAAGTTTGTTTCGGCTGCTAGATGTGTTCCTAAAGAAGTTATAATAACAATTGTATTTAGAGTTATTATAATAGATCCTAAAATGATTCCTCCAATAAAGGTCTTTCTAAGGTTTTTATCTTCATTGATTACATAAGGAAAGATCATCATCAAGGCTGCTAACTCTGCAAAGGGAAAGGCTAAAATGTCAGGATAGATTTCTTCTAATACTGGGCCAACGCCTTGGGCCAAAAAAGGCTTTAATAGTTGAGGATCAGAGATATAAATGGAAGTATATATCTGAACTATACACAATGTTAAAGCTGTAATAGCAAAGGTTAAGGTGTTGGCCCTGGCAATAGTCTCTATGCCATTATAAATTCCATAGATTATAAGAATTACACTGAAAAAAATAACAATTTCCATATCAATTCCAGGCATAGCAAATTGGATAACCTGTTCCCCTAAGTCTCTTAAGTTTCTAACTCCAATATAAAGAAAGAAGGTTGAATATATCAATCCTAATATCCAACCTAAAGCTTCACCGTAGATAAGTTGTAGAACTTCAATGAAGGTTTTTTTGGGTAGTAGAGAGTGTAGCTTTATATAAACAAAAGATAATCCTATAGCTAAAAACATACCTATTAATACTACAAGATAAGCATTTTGGTTGGCCCCTATACCTAAGGGAAATAAGACAGCACTACCAATCATTAAAGTAGTAGTTAATAAGAAGAACTGAAATTGGGATATATTTATCATAAAATCACTCCATAACCTTAATCTATTTATCTAAAAGTACTTAAATTACTTTTAGTTATAAGGTTTACAATTACTAATATGATAACCATAATAAACTTCTATTATTAAATAAATATAAAAATTAAAATTTATATGTATAACTTCAGTCACAAGCGTCAACTATAATTAATAGAAAAAGTTGAAAATAATGGGAGTGATATTATGGAGAAGGTAAAAGTAAGTGGCCTTAATACTGGAGATATACCTTTGTTATCTGATAAAGAAATGTTAGATTTATTTAATGCAATGGATAGAGGAAAAGATGATGCTAGAGATAAACTGGTTAACAGTAACTTAAGGTTGGTATTAAGTATTTTAAAGAGGTTTAAAAGGAGTGATCACCCTATAGATGACTTATTTCAGGTTGGGTGTATAGGTTTGATGAAGGCTGTAGATAATTTTGATATAAACCGAGGGTTAAAGTTTTCAACCTATGCCGTACCAATGATTATTGGGGAGATAAAGAGGTATATAAGAGATAATCGTAAGATAAGAGTAAGTAGGTCTTTACGTAAGCTTGCCTATCAAGTTCTAAAACTAAAGGAGCAATTGCGTCAAAAGAATGGTAAGGAGCCAACAATAAGTGAGATAGCAGAGAAGTTGGAAATTTCCAAAGAGGAGATTATATATGCTTTAGATGCTACCAAGACACCAATATCTTTATTTAAACCAGTCTTTCAAGGAGAGGGTGAGGATTTATATTTAGTAGATCAATTAAGTATTGAAGATAAGGTTGATTGGACAGAACATATTAATATGAAAGAAGCCTTTAACAGGTTAGAACCTCGTGAGTTGATGATAATAAAGCTTAAATTTTATGAAGGAGCAACTCAATCTGAGATAGCTCAAAGAATAGGTCTTTCTCAGGCTCAGATATCTAGAATACAAAAGAAGGCCTTAAAAAAGTTAAAAGGTGAGATGGAGTTAAGGGAGGCAGTAAGATGAGAAGGAGTAGCTTTATAGTAGTAATAGTTTTAGTTGTGATCATATTATCATTATTTGCTAATAAGAAGGCTTTCGTTTTAGATAATAATAGTATAGATTATAATCCAGATAATTTATTAAGGCTGCATATAATCCCTAATAGCAATTCATTTCCTGACCAGTCATTAAAACGTGAAGTTAGAAATGAGATTATAAAGAAGGTTAAGCCAATTTTTGAAGAGGCAAAAACGATAGAAGAAGCTAGTAAGAGTGCTGAGAAAGAAATAGATTATATAAAGGGTATAATTTTAGAAAAGATAATTAATCTAGGTTATGAATATAAAGTAGAGATAGAGGTTGGAAAGTACCATTTTCCTACTAGAAGCTATGGAGATACTACTTTGCCCGAAGGAGATTATAATGCTCTAAGGGTTACTATAGGTGAAGGGAGTGGATCCAATTGGTGGTGTGTTTTATTTCCCCCCTTATGTTTTATAGATTCAGTAGAGGAAAGTTCCAAAGATTTATCTGAAGGCATAGAGATTGAAGGTGAATTAGAGGTAGATTATAGATTTAAGTTAGTTGAATATATAGAGAATAACCCCGAATTTGTTAAAAGAGGATTAAAATTAGCTAAAATATTCCCATGGCTTGATTAAATCGTTCTCACCCCTTGTTGTTTATTACATATACTGTAATAAAAGGTGAAGGGGGTGGATATAATGATGAACAAAGTAGAGTATAAAGTAAAAGAGATTGTAGAAAAATATAGAAATATACCATATAAGCATAACGGCAGGTCATTACAGGGATTGGATTGTTGGGGGTTATTAATAGCTATTTATAGAGATTTTGGATTAGACCTCCCATCAGATGATGGTGCCTTTATCTCTGAACAGTGGTATAAAGAGGATCCTAATAGGTATCTTAGGGGATTATCTAAGATTGGAATAGAGGTAGGGTTTCAGGAATTAATGGTTTTAGATTTGGTTTATTTTGAATTATTAGACGGGGTAGTAACTCACTCTGGGGTTATGATTAATGATAGAGAGTTTATCCATATCTTACAGAAGAGAAATGTAGAAGTAAGTAGGTTCAATAGATTTTGGAGGAAGAAGTTTGCAGGTGCAAGGAGAATCATTGATGTATCCATAGCAGATATATAGTTGATAGTATTAAATGATTTAATGTGGGATTTATAATATATTATTGAGTGATAATAGGTATTATAATATAATAAGTAGGCAAAGGACTTTTTTAAGAAAGGGTCGATTTTATGAAGATAATATTTAAAGCTGTATTAAGTGGCGATATTAAGGTGTTTTATCTGATTAATAATAAAATTAAATGTAAAGTTCTTGACTTTCTTATGCCCAAAATAACTCATTTAGGTGGTGCATTATTTACTATAACCTTTGCATTGTTAATGCTTATCTTTGGTGGAGATAGATTTAAGCAGGTTGGATGGGAAGCTATAGTGGCTTTAATAGCTAGTGGGGTTGTTGTACAGATAATCAAGCAGATGGTTAATAGAAAAAGACCTTATCAGACTTTGGATAGGGTTAATTTGATCAATCCACCTTTTTGTATGCGTTCATTCCCATCGGGACATACTACGGCAGTCTTTTCTATAGCAGTAGTGTTAGCAGCTAACTTTCCTCAGCTTAATTTATTAATAAAATCAGTAGCTGGGGTAGTAGGATTATCTAGAGCTTATGTAGGAGTTCACTATCCATCAGATATCTTAACAGGAGCTTTGATAGGAATTTATTTTTCTCACCCACTCCCCCTCCCCCCCCCCTTATATATATACATATATAATCACCCCAAAACATAAACTAAATTAGAAAAATAAATTCCTATCAAAGCTCCTGTTAAGATATCTGATGGATAGTGAACTCCTACATAAGCTCTAGATAATCCTACTACCCCAGCTACTGATTTTATTAATAAATTAAGCTGAGGAAAGTTAGCTGCTAACACTACTGCTATAGAAAAGACTGCCGTAGTATGTCCCGATGGGAATGAACGCATACAAAAAGGTGGATTGATCAAAT
>NZ_KI912094.1:582686-596877 GCF_000517025.1 Halonatronum saccharophilum DSM 13868 | reverse complement strand
AAGTAAAGGCTAGTGGCTTAAGCCACTAGCCTTTACTTTATATAATTTCTTTATCTTCTTTCTTCTTCTCTTCTATCAAGATAATCTTGAACAATAGTTAAGGTCTCTCCAAATCGTTGGAAGTGGACTACCTCTCGTTCTCTTAAGAAGCTTAGGGTATCTATAACACCAGGATCATTACTAAGATCAATTAAATTTTCATAGGTTGCTCTAGCCTTCTCTTCTGCAGCCATATCTTCATGTAAGCTAGCAATTGGATCTTCATGAGACTGGATATAAGAAGCCATCCAAGGGACTCCACCAGCATCATTTGGGAATAAAGCCCTACCATGTTGGGCATAATTTGGGCCAAGTCCTGCATTTCGTAAAGTTTGAACTGGAACACCTGCAGTAAGTTTGTAGATTAATGTGCCAAGAATCTCCCAATGGGCCAACTCTTCAGTACCAATATCGGTTAAAGTAGCTTTGGCTTCATCAGTGGGGATAGTAAACCTTTGGGTTAAATATCTAATTCCGGCTGAAAGTTCACTATCTGGTCCACCATATTGGGCGTAAAGCAATTTTGCTAATTCTAAATCATTTCCTCTAACTCTAACGGGATATTGGAGCATTTTTTTATAATCCCACATTTTATCTCCTCCTTATTGATATTCAATCTGCCAAGGCCATGGGGTTCTAGGATATTCCCATGGCAGATCACTCTCTTCGCCTACAATTATTGGTCCGTACTCTCTTTGGTAGGCCCTTTTTGATTCTTGATACCTTCTAGCTAAGGTATTATAATCTTTTAAGGCTCTCCTATCATCGGGATGAGTATTTAGATACAATCCAAGTTCAAGAACAGTAAAATCAAGGGCCATAAGTTCTCTAAGATCTCTTAATTGCGCTCTGCTTATCTCTCTAGTCATCTCTTTAAACACCTCCTTTTAGACTCTTCTTCGGCGATAAGGCCGATATAATTCGGGGAATATAGTACCTAAGTTTAAACCTTCTGCAGGGTCATAACGCTGAGTATAAACCTGTGAAGGCACATAAGCTCTAGCCAGTCTATGATGGTGTCTATGGTCATTATCTTCTCTCAATCAAATCACCTCCTAATATAGCTAATACATCATATTCTTAAATAGATATGTTTGTTAAAAAATTTATTGATAGCCAATAGATTGTTTAAATTTAAGAGATAAAGGTTAGATTTATTTTTAGTTACATATAATTTAGGTCTTGACTTTTAGAAGAATATACAATATAATCATAAGTAACAACAAACAAGCAAAAATGATCATAAAGTAAAATAAGAACAATCAATAATAATCATACAAGCTTTAATATTTAAATATAAGAGATAAGGGTGATTAATATGTTTGCTGAAGAAAGAAGGAGAAAAATTGTTGAACTCTTAAATGAAGAGGATTCAAAAGGGGTAAATGAGTTATGCAATTATTTTGAAGTCTCTCCTTCAACAATTAGAAGAGATTTGCAGGTGTTAGAAAAAGAGGGTTTAGTAAAAAGAACTCATGGAGGGGCAGTTCCTTTAGAAGATGGAATGAGATTTGAACCATCTTTTATTGAAAAGGAGAAAGAGTTTCCTCAAGAAAAGAAAGCAATTGGAAGGAAAGCAGCAGAATTAGTTAATAATGGTGAAACAATTATTTTAGATGCTGGAACAACAACAATTCAATTAGCAAAAGCCTTAAAAGACCATAAGGAGTTGACTATTATAACCAATGCTACTAATATTGCTTTAGAGTTGGCTCAAGAGGAACATCAAATAATATTAATTGGGGGAACATTAAAGAAGACTACTTTAGCTACCGTTGGACCGGTATCAGAGATGAATTTGAATACTTTTTATGTAGATAAGGTTTTTTTGGGGGCTAATGGTATTCACCCTAAGGCAGGGATTACTACTCCTGATTTGGTCGAGGCGAATACAAAAAGAACTATGATAGAGAGAGCAGAGAGTGTTATAGTATTAGCCGATAATAGCAAGTTTGGAGAGATATCCTTTGTTAGTATAAGTGATTTATCAAAGGTCGATACTATTATTACTAATAAGGGAGAAGGTAAAAGTTTAGTAGATCAGATAAAAAAAGAGGTAAAGGTAATCTTTGCTTAGGAGGTGTATAAAATGATAACTACTTTAACCCTAAACCCTGCAGTAGATAAGACGGCAAAGGTAGAAAATTTAAGATTAGGTCAGTTAAATAGAATTAAAAATCAAAGAAGTGATATAGGTGGAAAGGGAATTAATGTATCAAGAGCAGTTGCAGAATTAGGCGGAAAAACCAAAGCCTTAGGATTTATAGCTGGGAATAATGGAGATTATATTAGTCAAAGCCTTAAGAGCTTGGGTGTTGAATATGATTTTAATATTGTAAAAGGGGAAACTAGAACCAATCTTAAACTTATAGATACAGTTAAGGGCCAAGAGACAGAAATAAATGAACCTGGACCTAAAATAAGCAAGGATGATTTAATAAATTTAGAGGATAAGCTGCTTTCACTGGTAAGAGAAGGCGATTTTGTAGTACTCACAGGAAGCTTACCTAGAGGTGTTCCAAAGAGCTTTTATGCTCAAATGATTAAGAAGTTAAAGAAGCTTAGGATCAAGGTTGTATTAGATTCTTCTGCTAAGGCTTTAGAGTTAGCTATCAAAGAAAAACCTTATTTAATCAAACCAAATTTAAAGGAATTAGAGAAATTGTTAGATAGAAAGTTAAAAAATAGAGAAGAAGTTATAAAAGCAGCCTATAACCTGCATATTAATGGAATAGAGATAGTAGTGATATCTTTAGGTAAAGAAGGAGCTATTGTAGTGAGTAAGGAAGGCAACTACAAGGTTACGCCACCTCAAATAAATGCAAGTAGTACAGTAGGAGCAGGAGATACCTTAGTAGGAGCACTTGCATTTAAATTGAATGAAGGTAGATCTTTAAGGGAATCTTTAATCTATGCAACTGCTGCTAGTGCTAACAGTGTAAGTAAAGCAGGTACTCAGTTATGTGTCAAAGTAGAGGTAGAAAAATTATTAGATTCAGTTAATATAGAAAAGTTAAAGGAGGAGATTTAAATGAAGATTAGTAATTTATTAGCACCTGACTTTATAAACTTAGATTTAAATTCAACAGATAAAGAAAGTGTCTTAGAAGAACTAGTCCATATATTAGATGATGCCAATAAAATCACATCTAAAGAAGAATTTTATAAGGTCATATTAGCTAGAGAAGAGTTAAGTACTACTGGGGTAGGCAATCAAGTTGCAATACCCCACGGTAAGAGTTCTGTAGTAAAGGAGGCATCTTTAGTTTTTGGTCGCTCAGATAAAGGAATAGATTTTGGTAGTTTTGATGAAAAGCCAGCTAAGTTATTCTTTATGATTGCTGTTCCTGAGGGTAGTTCAGATGAGCATTTAAAGGTGTTGGCCCAGTTGTCTAGAAAATTGATGCATGAAGATTTTCGCAATGCTTTGTTAAAAGCTAAAGATACAGAAAGTCTTTTAAAGGTGATCAAAGATAATGAATGATAGTTAACCTAAAGGGTTGATTATAAATATTTACAATTAAAGGGGGAGATTTAATGAAGATATTAGCTATAACTGCTTGTCCAACTGGTGTGGCTCATACTTATATGGCAGCAGAGGCCTTAGAGAAAGCAGCCAAAGAGAAAGAGATTGAGATTAAGGTTGAGACTCAAGGATCTGTAGGAGTAGAGAATGAATTGACACAAGAGGATATTGAAGAAGCAAAGGCTATAATTATTGCTGCAGACACTAAGGTTGACAGAGGTCGCTTTGCTGGAAAGCCTATACTTTCAGTTGCTGTTGGTGATGCTATTAAAGCCCCAGCAGAATTAATTGAAGAGGCTTTAGAAGAAGCAAAGAACTTTAAAGGTGGTCAAGATGTTTATTCAGAAGTAGCAAATAAAAAGGCAGAGAGAAGATCTCAAAGGACAGGACCTTATAAGCACTTAATGAATGGTGTATCTAGGATGATTCCTTTTGTAGTAGCTGGTGGTTTATCTATAGCCTTAGCTTTTGCCTTTGGGGGTATTCATGGAGAAGGAGCTTTAGCAGGAGCTTTGATGGATATTGGTGGTGGAGCAGCCTTTGCTTTAATGGTTCCAATTTTAGCTGGTTTTATCGCGTCATCTATTGCTGATCGTCCAGGTTTAGCTCCGGGTATGATCGGTGGTATGTTGGCTGTACAGATAGAGGCTGGATTTTTAGGCGGTATTATTGCTGGTTTCTTGGCCGGTTATATTACAAAATGGTTGAAAGATAACATTAAATTACCTGCAACATTACAAGGACTTATGCCAGTTTTGATACTACCTCTTTTATCATCTTTAGCAGTAGGTTTACTTATGATATTTGTAATTGGCCCTCCTGTTCAAAGTATTATGCACAGTTTAGAAAATTGGCTACAAGGTATGACAGGAACTAATAGAGTTCTTTTAGGAATTATACTTGGAGCAATGATGGCTTTTGATATGGGTGGACCTGTTAATAAGGCAGCTTATGCTTTTGGGGTTGGACTTTTAGGATCAGAGATATATGCACCAATGGCAGCAATTATGGCAGCAGGAATGACACCACCTCTAGGACTCTTCTTAGCAACTGTAATCGCACCTAAGAAATTTGACTTACAGCAAAAAGAAGCTGGTAAAGCAGCAGGAGTTCTAGGTATATCTTTTATTACTGAGGGCGCTATTCCTTTTGCAGCAGCAGATCCTTTTAGAGTTATACCATCTATTATGGCAGGATCTGCAGTAGCAGGTGGATTGTCAATGTTGTTTAATGTATCATTAAGAGCTCCTCATGGAGGAATCTTTGTTCTTGCTATACCAGGCGCTGTAAGTGGGTTATTGATGTATACTCTATCAATAATTGCTGGAACAGTAGTTACAGCTTTATTAATCACTTCTTTAAAATCTAAATAAAAAGCAGTTACATCATATAAGTTTTAAAAGGCTAGATGATAATATCATCTAGCCTTTTTTCTTTAATATTCTTCTATATGATTAAATTAATTCAATTTTTGTAAATTGATTGTAAGTGAACCTTGTTTTTTTATTCATACTTATTTCAGCTTGAAATACAAGTTTTGATTAATATACTATCATAGAATAATTAGTTGATGATATAAAATATATACTCTACAGTTTATATAGATTTTTAGCACACAGCTTACAGCTTAATTTATTCTTTGTCTTTTTTGGTATAATATTATATAATACCCTTAGAAAAGTAGGTGATAGAGGTGAAAAAGAATTTAACTAAAAGAGAAAAAGTTTTGGATTTATTATATAAAGCTAAGGGTCAATATATATCAGGTGAGGAACTTAGTAATAAGCTTGGAGTTAGTAGGACAAGCATCTGGAAGTATATTAAGTATTTAAGAGAAGCAGGTTATAAGATAGAGTCTTCTTCAAAGGTAGGTTATCGCTTAGTTACTTCTTCTGATAAATTAATCCCAGAAGAGATAAAGAGAAATCTAAAGACTGATTTTATAGGTCAAAATATTATCTATTATGATGAGGTTGATTCAACCAGTAGAGTGGCCAAAGAGAAAGCACAAAAGGGAGATAAAGAAGGGACAATGGTTATTGCTGAAAAGCAAAGTGTAGGCAAGGGCAGGTTAGGTAGAGACTTTTCTAGTCCTCAAGGTGGGCTTTGGTTATCTATTATATTAAGGCCTGATCTCAAACCTATGCAGGCTACTAGATTGACCTATATAGCTTCTTTAGCTATCGCAGAGACTATTAATAAATTAACCAAGTTAGATGCAAGGATAAAATGGCCCAATGATATTTTAATTGGTGATAAGAAGGTCTGTGGTATTTTAACTGAGATGGGTGGAGAGTTAGATAGAATAGATCATCTGGTAGTTGGGATAGGGATAAATGCAAATTTCTCTATTGAAAAGTTAGATAAATCCTTACATAATAAAGTTACTACTCTTTATAATGAGTTAGAGGAGAAGGTAGATAGAGTCGAATTTATAAATCTGTTGTTAGAGAATTTAGAGAGTTTATATAAAAAGGTAGATTCTTTTGAGGAATTATTAGCTAAATGGAAGGAATGCTCTTATACTATTAATCAAGAGGTTGAAGTTGACAATGGAAGAGATACTTTTAGAGGTAAGGCTGTTGATATTGGAGAAGATGGAGCATTAATAATTCAGATAGGCAGTCAGTTAAAGAAGTTTTACTCTGGTGAGGTATCATTAGTGCATAAAGAATTTACTTCAGGAAATTAAAAGGAGAGAAGATAAATGATTTTAGCAATTGATGTTGGAAACACCAATACAGTGCTTGGCTTATATCAAAGGGATAATTTAGTTGTAGATTGGAGAATTTCAACAGATCGCGGTAAGACTGTCGATGAATATGGGATTCTTTTTATCAATTTATTTGAAAGTAATGGTTATAGTCTAAAGGATGTAGAGAAGATAATAATCTCTTCAGTTGTACCTCCAGTTATAAATATTCTAGATGAGCTTGCTGTTAAGTATTTTGGCTTAGAGGCAATAGTTGTTGGTCCAGGTGTTAAGACAGGGATTGATATTAAGATGGATAATCCTAAAGAGGTAGGTGCCGATAGAATTGTAAATGCAGTAGCTGCTCATAAGTTATATGATGGGCCAACGATAATTGTAGATTTTGGTACAGCTACTACCTTATGTGTAGTCTCAGCAGAAGGTGAATATCTAGGAGGAGCCATTGCACCGGGGATAGGCATATCGACAGAGGCTTTGTTTGATCGAGCTGCCAAGTTACCAAAAATTGAATTAGACTTCCCAGCTAAGGTAACTGGCAAGAATACCAAAGATGGTCTTCAAGCCGGGATACTCTATGGTTTTGTTGGGCAAGTTGATGGTTTGGTTAAAAGGATGAAAAAAGAAATTTCTAGTGAGGCTAAAGTTATAGCTACAGGTGGTCTGGCTGAAACTATAAGCCCTGAGTCAGAAGAGATTGATGAAGTAAATGAATTTCTAACTTTAGAAGGTTTAAGGATAATTGAAGAGATAAATCGGTAAGTAAAGGAGTTAAGAATATGTTGAAGATAGGAGATGTGGAGTTGGAGGCGCCGGTGCTGTTGGCCCCGATGGCTGGGGTTACTGATCTTCCTTATCGGAGGTTAGTCAAGGAGATGGGTTGTCCTCTAGTCTGTACAGAGATGGTAAGTGCCAAGGGGTTGGCTTATGGAAATAAAAAGACAGAGCGGATGTTAGAGATTCTTCCTGTTGAACGACCAGTTTCATTACAGCTTTTTGGTAATGAACCAGATATTTTAGCAAAAGCAACTCAAATGGTAGTTGAAAAAAGTAGCCCAGAGATCATAGATCTAAATGTAGGTTGTCCTGCTCCTAAAATAGTTAAAAATGGCTATGGTTCAGCTTTAATGAAAGAACCTAAGTTACTAGGGGAGGTAGTTAAGGCTATGGTAGAAGCTACCGACACAACAATTACTGTTAAGATTAGAAAGGGTTGGGATGATAATAACATTAATGCTGTAGAGATAGCAAAGATAGCTCAAGATAATGGAGCCAAGGCAATTATAGTTCATGGGCGAACAAGAGAAGAGTTCTACACCGGCAAGGCTGATTGGGATATAATAAGAAGGGTTAAAGAATCGCTTGAAATCCCCATAATTGGAAATGGCGATATCTTCACTCTTGATGATGGTGTAAGAATGTTAAAGGAAACAGGTTGTGATGGAGTAATGGTTGGTCGAGGTGCTCAAGGAAACCCTTGGTTGATCAATCAAATAGCCCAATATCTCAAGACAGGTGATAAATTAGATCCTCCTTCGGCTCAAGAGAGGTTAGATACTGCAATTAAACATTTATCTTATCTTGTTCAGTATAAAGGAGAGCCAGTTGGAGTAAAAGAAATGAGAAAGCATGCTTCTTGGTATATAAAAGGGCTTAAAAATTGCACCTATGCTAAAGATTTATTAAATAAAGCAGAGACATTAGATGGTATGAAAAATATACTGGAAGAATATAAAGATAGTTTAACTGATGCTCATTGAGTATCAGTTTTTTTATTTTATCTACATAAATTCTTAATTATTATGGAATATTAAAAAGAGAAATCTAAACTTAATGGTGGGTGTATTATATGAAAAAGATTGTAAGCATAAGCTTGGGTTCATCAGAGAGGGATAACAAGATTAAAAGAGAGTTACTAGGTGAGGAGTTTGAGATAGAACGAATTGGTACAGATGGAGATATGGATAAAGCTATAAGGTTATTTGAGGAGTTAGATGGGGAAGTAGATGCTTTTGGTCTAGGAGGAATTGATCTCTATCTTTATGCAGGAAAGAAGCGGTATATGATTAGAGATGCTAAGAAGATTGTAGATAATGTTAAGAAAACACCAATTGTAGATGGAAGTGGTTTAAAGAATACCTTAGAAAGAGAGGTGATTAGGAAGATAGATAAGAGTATTGAATTAGGAGGTAGAAGGGTACTAATAGTATCTGCTTTAGATCGTTTTGGTATGGCAGAAACATTAGATAACTTAGGAGCTGATTTGGTTTTAGGAGATCTTATCTTTGGTTTAGGGGTACCTATACCTATAAGTTCTTTAAAAGTATTAAAGCGTATATCCCAAGCGGTTATGCCTTTAGTTAGCAAACTACCCTTTAAATTATTATATCCAACAGGATCTAAGCAGTTGGCCCATCAGGATAAATACAGTAAATATTATGATTGGGCGCAGGTTATAGCAGGTGATTTTCATTATATTAGAAGGTATTTGCCAGATAATCTTAGAGGAAAGATAATTATAACAAATACAGTTACACAGAATGATTTAGAGCTTCTAAGGAAAAAAGGTGTAACAAAAGTAATTACAACTACACCTGAATTTGAAGGAAGATCCTTTGGAACAAATGTTATGGAAGCAATACTTGTTACTTTGATCGATAAAAAGGTAGAGGATATACATATCTCTGACTATTTAAATATATTAAGAAATATTGATTTAGAACCACGAATTGAAGAATTTGAAAGTGATGAAGTAAAGGAGGAGTATTGATGGAGAAGTTTGGATTTATAATCCATCCCTTAGTAGCAAAAGATATAGAACGTAAATTACCATTTGCTAAGATGTTTTCTGAAAGTATGATCGAAAGGGTAATCAAGCACCTTCCACCTTTTAAGGTCTCTCATATAACTGGTGTGGAGTCTATAACAGGAAGCAAAGCAGAGGGGTGGTTTGTTACTTGTCCTTTGACTTCTAAACAGATATTAGAATTGCCAACACATGAGGTAGTTGATAAGATAACAGTTGCTGCAACTAAGGCCAAGGAATTAGGAGCTGAAATTGTAGGTTTAGGAGCTTTTACTTCAGTAGTAGGTGATAAAGGAATAACAGTAGCTAATAAATTAGATATAGGTATAACTACTGGTAATAGTTATACTGTAGCTACTGCCTTAGAAGGGACTAAGCTAGCTAGTGAAATGATGGGGGTAGATATGAAAAGCTCCAATATATTAATAATAGGAGCTACTGGATCAATTGGTAAAGCATGCACTAAGTTTTTAGCTCGGAGCAATAAGTATCTGATCTTAGCAGCTAGAAACAAGAAAAAACTAGATGATTTTGCTGGAGAGATAAAAGCTAGTTATAATATAGATGTCGAGGTCGGTACTAATATAAACAAACTCCTACCAGAAGCAGATATAGTTATAGCAGTTTCTAGTTCTATAGAAGGTATAATAGACATAGATAAGTTAAAGTCTGGAGCTATAGTCTGTGATATTGCTAGACCAAGAGATGTTTCAAAGGAGCTTGCAGCTAAAAGAAAAGATATATTAGTGATAGATGGGGGAATTGTAGATGTACCTGGGAATGTAGATTTTAACTTAGATTTTGGATTTCCTAAAGGTACTGCCTATGCTTGTATGGCCGAGACAATGATTTTGGCTCTAGAAAAAAGATATTATGATTATAGTTTAGGATCTGATTTAGAGCTTAATAAGATTATTGAGATTGATAGGTTAGCTAAGAAGCATGGATTTAAATTGGCAAGTTTAAGGAGTTTAGAGAAGGAGATATCATTACAACAGTTAAGTAGAGTGAGAAGGGTAGTCAATTCTTCTTGACAAAATTTACAAATTGGAGTATAATGTCTTATTAAAGCAGAGTTAATAGTGTTGAGTCAATAAGCCTTGACACTATTTTATATTTTTGTAATAATAAAAATATCAATTAATAAATAAAATGATATTAAAATTAAAAGAAAAGGGGTAATCTACTGTGAAGGAAGAGAGGTTTGTCATATCAGAAGAGGGCTTAAATAAATTAAAAGAAGAGTTAAAGCAATTAAGAGGTCCAAAGCGTAAAGAAATTGCAAAGAGAATTAAAGAGGCTAGAGCTTTAGGAGATATAAGTGAGAATTCTGAATATGATGATGCAAAAAACGAACAAGCATTTATTGAAGGAAGAATTAGAGAATTAGAGCAGATGATCAAAAATTCTGAAGTAATAGATACTGAAAATATAGACACAACTAAGGTAGGGGTAGGTACTACTGTTAGAATTAAGGATTTAGAATTTGATGATGAAGAAGAGTATACTATAGTAGGGTCTGCAGAATCAAATCCAGATGATCAAAAAATTTCTAATGCATCACCAATTGGTAAAGGGTTAATGGGTCATTCAGTTGGTGATACTGTCGAGATTGAAGTTCCTGCTGGGGTAATTAAGTTTGAAATTTTAGAGATTACAAAGAAATAATTTATAAAAATATTTGGAGGTTATATTTATTATGGCAGATGTAGAAAATGATTTGAATGAATTGATGGTAGAAAGGCGTAAGAAGTTAGCTGCTTTAGAAGAAGCAGGTGTAGAAGCATATAGTAATGATTTTAGAAGAGATAGTATAATAGAAGACCTTTTAGATAACTTTGAAGAAGGCAGTTCTGATGAAGAAGTGTTTAAGGTTGCTGGGCGTATTATGGCTTTAAGAGATCATGGAAAATCTTCTTTTGCAGATATTGCTGATATGTCAGGTAGAATTCAGGTTTATGTTAAGAAGAATAAGATTGGTGAGGAAGCATACAATTTATTTACTAGCTTAAACATTGGAGATCATATTGGTATAGAAGGATCTCTATTTAAGACAAGAAGTGGTGAAGTAACAGTTAGGGTTCAAGATTTCAAGCTTCTTTCTAAATCTCTAAGACCTTTGCCAGAAAAGTGGCATGGATTAAAAGATGTAGAGTTAAGATATCGTCAACGTTATGTAGATTTAGTAGTTAATCCTGAGGTTAAAGAGAAGTTTATATTAAGAAGTAGAATACTACATAATATTAGAAGGTATTTAGAGGATAATGGGTTTTTAGAAGTACAGACTCCATTAATGCACCCAATTGCTGGTGGTGCTTCGGCGAGACCATTTATAACTCACCATAATGCTTTAGATACTGACCTTTATATGAGGATTGCTCCAGAGTTATACTTAAAGAGGCTTCTTGTAGGTGGTTTTGAGAAGGTCTTTGAAATCGGAAAGAATATGAGAAATGAAGGTTTATCTACAAAACACAATCCTGAGTTTACTTCAATGGAATTATATGAAGCATATGCTGATTATAAAGATATGATGACAATTACTGAGGATTTAATTAAAGATACAGCTCAAAATGTATTGGGCACTATGGAAGTAGAATATGATGGGTTAAATATAGATTTCAGTAATTGGGAAGAAATGACTATGATTGATTCTATTAAAAAGTATGCCGATGTAGATTTTAGTAATGTAGAAGATATAGAAGAAGCAAGAAGTTTAGCAGACAAAAAAGGAATAGATTATAAAGATGGGATGGAAGTAGGAGATATAATTAATGAATTCTTTGAAGAATTTGTTGAAGAAAAGTTGATCCAACCTACATTTATTACTCAATATCCAGTAGAGGTATCTCCACTAGCTAAGAGAAATCCAGCTAACCCTAAGTTTACTGATAGATTTGAACTGTTTATAGCAGGAAATGAAATAGCTAATGCCTTCTCTGAGCTTAATGATCCAATTGACCAAAAATCAAGATTTGAAGCTCAAACTAAACAAAGAGAAGCAGGAGACGATGAAGCTCATATGATGGATGAAGACTTTATTAGAGCATTAGAGTATGGTATGCCACCTGCAGGAGGTTTAGGTATAGGGATTGATAGATTAATTATGCTTCTTACTAATTCACCATCCATTAGAGAAGTAATCTTCTTCCCACATTTAAGACCAGAGAGCAATTAATTTGATTTTAAAGTTTTATAAAAAAGGTGGATATATATCCGCCTTTTTTACTTTATGTTACTATTTAACATAAAAAACACCCTAGCTTTGTGATATAATATTTTTATATTAAAAAAGACAGAATAGGGGTGCTGTAATGAAAAAAGTTTTAATTGGATTGTTTTTATTGATTATTTTGGTTAATTCTTCAAATACACAAGGGAAGCTAGCCACTCCTAAGGTTAATTTAGAAGATTTGTCTGAGTCTAGTTTAACTTTATCCTATCCAGAGGTTGAGGGTGAAGACAACTTACATACTTTAAATAGGATAGATCTTGTTGATCCTCATATAAGCTATGGCAAGGATGTGAGGGGGGTATATGTAAGTGCATGGGCAGCAAGTAATAGAAGAAGAATAACTACTATTTTAGATGAAGTTGAGGAGAGTAATCTTAATGCAATTGTAATAGATCTAAAGGATACAGATGGTATAATTACATTCAAAGAACAAGAGGGAAGATCAGGTACCCTTATAAGAGACTTCAAAGATATAGTTGATCAAGCTCATCGAAGAGGAATCTATGTAATTGCAAGATTAGCTGTATTTAATGATAATATCTTCGCTGAAAATAATCCAGATCATGCATTAGAATACTTATCTGCAAAGGATAATGAAACTATAATAAGGAGTGAAAAGTGGACAAGTCCTTATTCTAAAGAAGTTTGGGACTATAACTTAGAGATAGCTAAAAGGGCTGCAGATTTAGGAGTAGATGAGATTAAGTTTGATTATATTAGGTTTCCAACGTTGGCCCGTAATAGTACTTTAATTATTAAAGAAGAAGGTTATTCTAAAAGTGAAATAATCATAGAATTTTTAAAGTATGCTAATCAAGAATTAGAAGAATACAATGTTATAAAATCTGCAGACGTTTTTGGTCTTACTACAACAATCCCAGGTGATTTAAACATAGGTCAAGATATAACTAAGTTGGCCCATTATGTTGATTATCTTTCACCAATGATCTACCCGTCTCATTATGATTCTGGCATGTATGGTGTTAATGATCCAGATGCGAATCCATATCCTATTATATATAGGAGTTTGCGAGATGCCAAAAGAAAACTTGGAGATGATTCTTATAAGTTAAGACCTTGGTTACAGAACTTTTCATTGAGGCACCGATATGGAGAAGAGGAGGTGTTAGATCAAATTAGAGCTGTTGAAGATCAAGGGATAAATGGATGGTTATTATGGAACCCAAGATCAGTATATGACTTTTCATTTTTTAAAGAAGAAGGAGAGAGTGTTGAATGGAGTTTACAGGGGAGCGAGTTATTCCTAAAAAGATGAACCCTAAAAATGGACTTTTAATAGAGCATATAGCAAGATATAAGTTTGCTAGTATGTATACTAAAGGTAGAGTTTTAGATTTAGCTTGTGGAGTAGGCTATGGTGCAGAGATCTTAATGGCTATGGGAGAAGGAATTGAAGAAATCATAGGTATAGATGTAGATGAAGAAAGTGTTAGTTATGCTAAGAAACATTATAAATATCTATGGAATGATTTTTTTATTGGTGAAGGTACGGATATTAATTTAGTAAATGTTCACGGCAAATTTGATACTATAGTGAGTATGGAAACCGTAGAACATATAGAAGATGACTATGGTTTTATACAAAATTTAAATAACCTTTTAAGATCAAATGGAACTTTGATAGTTTCTACTCCATTTGGAAAAGGTAGAAATGAAGAGTGCTCCAATCCATATCATTATAGACAATATAGAGAAGAAGAATTTAGAGATTTATTGAGTGTGTTTGAGAATGTAGAGATGTTTTATCAAAGAGATAAAAGAGTAGAGTCTAAACGAGAAGATGAAAAATATTACTTGATGGTTGCTGTTTGCAACAAGAAATCTTGAAAAAGGAACATTGTATAATTAAATGCA
>NZ_KI912094.1:581910-582586 GCF_000517025.1 Halonatronum saccharophilum DSM 13868 | reverse complement strand
TTCGTTGATCAAACTAATATAAGGGGATATAGCTCAGCTGGGAGAGCGCCGCCCTTGCAAGGCGGAGGTCGTCGGTTCGAACCCGACTATCTCCACCAAAACAATATTAAAGTAATAAAAATATTAGTACGCTGAAAATAAGAAAGATTTGTACTTTGAAAACTGCACAAATAATAGATTACAATTTCAACGCGTCTAGATTAAGATATTAAGGGCGCATGGTGGATGCCTTGGTGCTAGAAGCCGATAAAGGACGTGGTAAGCTGCGATAAGCCTTGACTAGCTGCACACAAGCTATAACTCAAGGATTTCCGAATGGGAGTACCTGGTAGGTCAATAACCTATCATCTTAAAGTGAATTCATAGCTTTAAGAGGGGAACCGAGTGAACTGAAACATCTTAGTAACTCGAGGAAAGGAAAGCAAAAGCGATTCCCTAAGTAGCGGCGAGCGAAACGGGAAGAGTCCAAACTATAACAGTGTCAAGCTTATGGGCGTTGCTGTTATAGGGTTGTAGGACTATCAGATCTTACCATAAAAAGATCATAGTATTAACTTTAGTTAACTCAATTAGCTGGAAAGCTAAACCACAGAAGGTAAAAGTCCTGTAGGTGAAAGTTAAAGTTAAACTAGATAGTATCCTGAGTACCATGGGACACGAGAAACCCCGTGGGAAG
>NZ_KI912094.1:567237-581810 GCF_000517025.1 Halonatronum saccharophilum DSM 13868 | reverse complement strand
TCTGTCCCTAGTACGAGAGGACCGGGGATGGACATACCTCTGGTGTACCAGTTGTTTACCAAAAGCATAGCTGGGTAGCTAAGTATGGATCAGATAAACGCTGAAAGCATCTAAGCGTGAAACTAACCTTAAGATGAGATATCCCATAGAATTAATCTAGTAAGATCCCTGATAGACTATCAGGTAGATAGGCCAGAGGTGTAAGAGTAGTAATACTTTTAGCTGACTGGTACTAATAGATCGAGGGCTTAATCTAGATAAAAAAGGTAATCTATTTGTGCAGTTTTGAAAGTATAAAAATAGTATTGACATTTAATAATAAAAGATATATTATATTAGATGTTGCAAATACTTTTGTACTAACAAAATAAATATAATTCTGGTGATAATTGCGGAGGGGCAACACCTGTTCCCATTTCGAACACAGCAGTTAAGTCCTCCAGCGCCGATAGTACTGCAGGGGCAACCTTGTGGGAGCGTAGGTCATTGCCAGAATAAGTGTTCCCCGATAGCTCAGTTGGTAGAGCGAGTGGCTGTTAACCACTTTGTCGTAGGTTCGAGTCCTACTCGGGGAGCCATTTCGTTTTTTGGATACTCATTTAAATGAGTATCTTTTTTTAGTTTAGGGACAATATATTTGTATACTTTATTAATTATTTTTTAGTAATAACAAGAAAGTATTTAATTATTGAAGCTAATACCCGGTGAATAGTTATAATGATTAGTATTTCAATTTGAAAAATATACTTATATTGTAGTAAAATCTTAATTAAAGTTTGATGTGAAGTTAAGATGAAGCTAAAACTTTCCTAAAAGGAGGAAAAAAATGTTTTGTCAAGAATGCCAAGAAGCCGATGCAAGGGTTCATTTAACTAAAATAATTAATGGAAAAAAACAAGAAATTTATTTATGTGAGGGATGTGCTAGAAAAAAAGGGGATTTAGATTTGGGTTTGAGTATAGATTTATCATTTAATAATATATTAACCGGACTGTTGAATGGAAAGTTACATCCAAATAATAGCATTAACCATATGAATTTGAGTAGTTGCAATGAATGTGGTTTAACTTATGAATCTTTTTCTAAGAAGGGGCGATTAGCATGTAGTAAATGTTATGGGCATTTTGAGGAAAGGATTGATAAAGCATTAAGAAGAATTCATAGCAGTAATAAACATATAGGTAAAATTCCCAAAAGAGTTGGTGAGGATATAAAGATTAAAAAGAGAATAAAATCATTGAAAAATAAAATGGATGAAGCTGTCAATTGTGAGGAGTTTGAACAAGCAGCTGAAATTAGAGATGAAATAAAAAGACTGAAAGTTGAACTTGGTAGAAAGGGGGAAGTTAATGAGTGATATTTTAAATTATGGTTGGAGTTTAGAAGAGTTAGAAGAAAATGAAGTTGTAATTAGCAGCAGAATTAGATTAGCAAGAAATTTAAAAGATTATAAATTTACTAATTATGCTAGTGATGAAGAATTGAGTGAACTGGCAGATGATATAAAGGGCATTTTTAAAAATACTGAGAAACTAAAATTATCTTTAATTTATTTGAATCAATTAAATGATATAGATAGAAGAGTATTAGTAGAAAAGCATTTAATAAGTCCGGAGCACGCAAAAAAAGATAAGAATAGACTAGTTGTGCTATCTAAAGAGGAGACTATTAGTATAATGGTTAATGAAGAAGATCACCTTAGGATACAGGTTCTTTTCCCAGGCCTTAATCTATTAAAAGCTTTTAAAATAGCTGATGATATTGATGATTATATTGAAGGACATTTTGATATAGCTTTTGATGAAAAGTATGGTTATCTCACTTCATGTCCAACTAATGTGGGAACTGGGTTAAGAGCTTCAATTATGGTTCACTTACCGGCATTAAATATGCTTAGTAGAGTGAAGAAGCTGATGTCTACAATTTCTCAATTAGGGTTAGCTGTTAGAGGTTTATATGGAGAGGGTACAGATGTAATAGGTAATATCTATCAAATATCTAATCAAGTAACGCTTGGTCAGAGCGAAGATGAGATAATAGATAGCTTATTAGAAGTAACTAAGCAGATTATTAATCAAGAAAGAAATGCAAGGAGATTACTGTTAGAAGAAAAGAAGGTGCTTCTTAAAGATAAAGTCTATCGTTCTTATGGGATTTTAAAATATGCTTATAAAGTTGCTATTAAAGAATCAATGAAGTTAATTTCTAATGTAAAATTAGGAGTTGATTTGGGTATAATAAATGATATAGATTCATCTATATTAAATGAATTAATGATTACTGTTAGATCAGCTAATTTAGAAAAGAAAAATGGAGATAGGTTATCCTTAGAGGAAAAAGATATATATCGTGCTCAATTAATTCAAGAAAGACTAAAATAGAAGAGGAGGATTGATGATGATTTTTGATAGATTTACGGAAAAAGCACGTAAAGTAATAGGTTATTCACAGGATGAAGCTAAAAAACTTAAACATAATTATTTAGGCACAGAACACCTGTTATTAGGGTTATTAAGAGAAGAAGAGGGTATTGCAGCGAGGATATTGAATAAGAATAATTTAAATTTAGATAAAATACGTTCTAAAGTTAATGAGATAATTGGCAAATTAGAGAGTGTTAACAAGGAGAAGAATTTACCTTTTACTCCACGCACTAAAAAGGTATTGAATTTGTCTTTAGAGGAAGCGCATAGGTTAGGTAATAAATATGTAGGGACAGAACATCTGCTATTAGGTTTAATTAAAGAAGGTGAAGGAATTGCTGTTCGTGTTTTGAAGGAGTTAGATATTGATTTTACCAAAATAAAGCAAGATGTTAGTGAGCATTTAGGAGTGGATAAGAAGGTCTCTTCTTATAAGTATAAGCCTAACAGAAGAACTAAAGCTTTAGATAAATTTAGTAGTGATTTAACTCATATTGCAAATGAAGGCAAGTTAGATCCAGTTATAGGAAGAGGTAAAGAAATTGAAAGAGTTATACAAGTTTTAAGTCGCCGGAAAAAGAATAATCCTTGTTTAATAGGAGAACCAGGAGTAGGGAAGACTGCAGTTGTAGAAGGATTAGCTCAACGGATTGTAGATGGTGAAGTGCCAGAACTACTTTTAAACAAGAGAGTTTTATCTTTAGACTTAAGTTCTTTGTTAGCTGGGTCTAAATATAGAGGTGAATTTGAAAAAAGGTTAAAAGCAGTTATGAATGATATGATTGAATCGGGAGACATAATTTTATTTATTGATGAGCTACATACTTTAGTAGGGGCAGGTGGAGCAGAAGGTGCAATTGATGCAGCTAATATCTTAAAGCCTGCTTTAGCTAGAGGGGAATTACAGACTGTTGGTGCAACAACTTTAGATGAATATAAGAAATATATAGAAAAGGATACTGCTTTAGAAAGAAGATTTCAATCTATACTTGTTGAAGAACCTAGTGTTGATGACACTAAAGAGATATTAAAGGGTTTACGCGATGTATATGAAGCTCATCACAGAGTTAAAATTAGTGATGAAGCTATTGATGCTGCAGCAAAATTATCATATCGTTATATAAGTGATAGGTTTTTACCTGATAAGGCTATTGATTTAATAGATGAAGCAGGATCGCAAGCTAGGTTACAGCAAAATACTTTACCTGGAGAGGTAAAAGATCTAAACAAAGAGTTAGAGAGAATTGAACAAGAAAAAGAGATGGCAATAAAGTCCCAGGATTTTGAAAAGGCAGCCCAATTAAGAGATGATGAGAAGAAAATCAAGAATAAACTCGAAAAATTAGAGACTAGTTGGAAAAATAAAAAAGGTATGAATAAAAATAATATAACTAAAGAGCATATTGCTAGTTTAGTTTCAGATTGGACTGGAATTCCAGTTATGAAATTAGCTCAGAGTGAATCCGAAAAGTTACTAGATTTAGAAATAGAACTTCACCAAAGTGTTATAGGACAAAATGAGGCTGTTCATGCAGTATCTCAAGCTATAAGAAGGGCAAGGGCAGGATTGAAAGATCCTGATAGGCCAATAGGTTCATTCCTTTTTTTAGGGCCAACAGGTGTAGGAAAAACAGAGTTGGCTAAAACTTTAGCCAGTGTTATCTTTGATGATGAGGATGCTATGGTTAGAATAGATATGTCTGAATATATGGAAAAACATGCAGTATCTCGATTGGTTGGTTCTCCTCCTGGATATGTAGGTTATGAAGAAGGTGGACAGTTAACCGAAAAGATAAGGCGACGTCCGTATGCTGTTGTGTTATTGGATGAGATTGAAAAAGCTCATCATGAAGTTTTTAATATTCTTTTACAAGTTTTAGAAGATGGTCATTTAACTGATGCTCAAGGTAGAAAAGTTGACTTTAAAAATACAGTTATAATTATGACATCTAATGTAGGGGCCAATTTAATTCAAAATAAGTCAGGAGGCCTTGGTTTTAAAACCATAGAAACCGATATTGAAGTTAAAGAATATGAAGAAATGAAAGCTAAGGTGAAATCTAGATTGAAAGAGGTTTTTAGACCGGAGTTTCTTAATCGTCTAGATGAAATGATTGTATTTCATGCTCTTTTAGATGAACATATTAAAGAGATTGTTGATTTGATGATGAATGAATTAGAAAAAAGATTAAAGGGTAAAGGCATTAAGCTGGAAGTTAGTGAAGAAGCCAAAACAATAATAGCTAGAGAAGGCTATGACAAAGAGTTTGGAGCTAGACCTTTAAGGAGAACGATTACCAAAATGATAGAAAACCCGATCTCAAAGAGGATATTATCAGGTGAGATTAATAATAATGATAAAATTAAAATAATTGTAAAAGAAGATAAATTAGAGTTTCTAAAAGAGTAGAGAAAGCAGGGTGATCCCTGCTTTCTCTTATGTACTTGTTAAATTGTCTTAAAAATGTTATAATGAAGTTTAAGGCAATTCAAAACAGTTGGGTGATATTATGGCAAAGAAAAAGAAAAGATATATATGCCAAGAGTGTGGATACCAAGCTTTGAAATGGAGCGGTAGGTGTTCAGGGTGTAATACTTGGAATACCTTAGTAGAAGAAATAGTTGATCCTAAAGTAGTAAAAACTAATAAGAAGTTATCTAAGAAGGTTAATCTCCAATCTATCGATAACATTAAGATTGAATTGGAGGATAGAAAAGAGACAGGGTTTACAGAATTGGATAGAGTATTAGGTGGAGGGATTGTTGCTGGTTCTTTAGTTTTAATAGGTGGTGATCCTGGAATAGGTAAGTCCACTTTATTATTACAAGCATCTTATAATATAAGCGAAAAATATAATAGTGTATTGTATGTATCAGGTGAAGAATCAGAGAGACAGATTAGATTAAGGGCTGAGCGTTTAGGCACAATAACCTCTAATTTATTTATATTAGCTGAAACAAATTTATTAACAATCATCGACAATGCTAAAGAGTTAAAACCAGACCTTGTAGTTATTGATTCTATACAGACTATATATAACCCTCAATTAGACTCAGCGCCTGGTAGTGTAAGTCAAGTTAGAGAATCTACTAATAAATTGATGAACCTAGCTAAGAAAAATGAAATCCCTATATTTATTGTTGGTCATGTGACTAAAGAAGGCTCGATTGCTGGTCCAAGGGTTTTAGAGCATATGGTTGATACTGTACTGTACTTTGAAGGTGATCGACATCATAATTATAGAATCTTAAGAGGAGTAAAGAATAGATTTGGATCTACAAATGAGATAGGAATTTTTGAAATGGTAGCTGGAGGCCTCAAGGAGGTTTTAAATCCTTCTGAAACCTTTATTGGAGAAAGACCAAAAGGAGTTTCTGGTTCTGCTATTATCCCTTGCATGGAAGGTAGTAGACCAATTTTAGTTGAATTACAAGCTTTAGTTAGCTCTGCTAACTATGGTAACCCTAGTAGAATGACAACAGGTGTTGATAATAGAAGAGTTTCTCTTATTTTAGCTGTTTTAGAAAAAAGGTTAGGACTACATATCCAAGGACAAGATGTCTATATCAATATTGCTGGAGGGTTTCAAGTTGATGAGCCTGCTATTGATTTAGGTTTAATAGCTGCTATTGTTTCTAGTTTTAGAGATATTCCAATTCCTCAAGAAGTAGCTATACTAGGAGAGGTTGGTTTGTCTGGTGAAGTAAGGGCTGTAAATCAGACCGAAAAAAGGGTCAAAGAAGCTAGTAAATTAGGTTTCACTCAATTTATTATTCCTAGGAATAATAAAGGAGGCTTGCCTAAAGTTGAAGGTAAGATTAATGGGATAGAAAGTGTTAAGGAAATGTTAGATCTTATTCTAGGGGGTGAGTAGATGAACGACTTTTTTGATGAGGAGTTTGCTGATATATTAAAGTTGATTGCTCCAGGGACGGTTTTTAGAGAAGGTATGGAGAATATCTTAAGGGCCAAAACTGGTGCATTAATTGTTATTGGTGATAGTGAGGAGGTTCTAGCTGCTGTTGATGGTGGCTTTAATATTAATGCTGAGATGACTCCAACTAGATTGTATGAGTTAGCTAAGATGGATGGTGCTATTGTATTAAGCAGTGATGCTCAAAGAATACTGTGTGCCAATACCCAACTTGTTCCAGACCCTTCTATTACTTCGGTTGAGACAGGAACTAGGCACCGTACTGCAGAAAGGATTGCTAAGCAGACAGGAGAATTAGTAATCTCTATATCTCAAAGAAGAAATATAATTACCCTATATAAAAAGGGTAAGAAATATATATTAGAAGAGATTAGGGTGATTCTAGCTAAAGCTAATCAAGCAATTCAAACTTTAGAAAAGTATAGAAGTGTCTTAGATCAGGTCTTAACCAATCTAAGTGCTCTAGAATTTGAAGATTTAGTCACTATATCCGATGTAGCAACTGTAATTCAAAGAACTGAAATGGTTTTAAGGATTGGAGAAGAGGTAAGAAATTATATTAATGAGTTAGGTAGTGAAGGTCGTTTGATTAAGATGCAATTAGAAGAACTGATATCTAATGTTAAAGAAGAAGGGGTATTGATAATCAAAGACTACAAAGCTCAATTAGATGAAGAAGATGGGGTAAGTGATGAAGGTTTAAGTGGTATATTTGATAAGTTTTCAAGTTGTCATTCAGAGGAATTATTAACTTTATCAACAATTAGTAAAGAGTTAGGATATGGTGGTAATATTAATTCTCTTGAACTTTCAATTTCACCGAGAGGATATAGACTATTAAGAAAGATACCAAGACTACCTATGCCTGTAATTGAAAACTTGGTTCAGACTTGTGGTGATTTTCAAGAGATATTAAATGCTTCTATAGATGAATTAGATGATGTTGATGGGATTGGTGAGGTTAGAGCACAGGCTATAAAAGAAGGATTAAAGAGACTCAGGGATCAGGTTTTGCTAGATAGACATATTTAGGTGGAACACATTGACATCTAAAGTTATAAATGATATAATTTAGAGGGATGATTATGCATTGAATGGAGGGTGGATTAATGTTTGAAATTGGGGATAAGATTGTTTATCCAAATCATGGGGCCGGAACAATTGTAGATATAGAAGAAAAAGAAATCTTAGGTGAGAAAAAGCAGTATTATATAATGCAGTTACCTATCGGTGAAATGAAAGTTATGATACCAAAGGACAATGTTGAGGACATAGGTTTACGTAATGTTGTTGGTGGAGAAGTAGTATCTAAGGTATATCAAGTATTAGAAGGTGAACAGAGTGAAATGTCCCAAAATTGGAATAGGCGCTTTAGGGCTAATACTGAAAAGATTAAAACAGGAGATATCTTTGAAGTTGCTGAGGTTGTAAGAAATTTGACTATAAGAGATATAATTAAGGGTCTTTCTACTGGAGAAAAAAAGATGCTGAGTAATTCAAGGCAGATATTAATTAGTGAGTTAGTATTAGCAGAAGATAAGAGTGAAGAAGAAGTAGAAGAAAGAATAACTGAAATATTTGAGAGTCAAGAATTTGAAGAGGAATAAATATAGCGTCAGGTTAACCTGGCGTTTTCAGTTTGTTAATTTGTAAATATATCTTGAAAGGGGGTGAGATGAGTTGCTAAATAGAGTATGGAAGATTATTTTTTTAGTTATTGGGGCAGTACTTGGTTATCAAATAGTAGACTTTTTTAATTTGGGAGAAGAAGTAAGTTGGGAGTTAAGTAATTTAGCAATTAATATGAGTTTTTATGGTATAATAATCGGTGGAATAATAGGTTTTATTATTTTCCCAATTGTAGTTGAAAATATAGTGAAATTTATTTTAAGGCTGGAAGGTGATCTAGAGGTGATCCCTATTAAAGATATGATAGCTGGAATATTAGGTTTAGTAATTGCTCTAATATTAGGGGTATTAATTGTGGTCGCTTTTTCTATCTCTTCAATTCCTAGGTTTGGACTTTTGCTCCAAGTTGTTATTAACTTAACTTTGGCTTATTTGGGGTGGAGTTTAGCGATTAAAAAGAGTGGGGAATTATTCAATAATATAATAAAAGTAAATAAGAAGAATAAAAGGTTTAAGTCTACAGAACTAAATTCAGAAAATAATTTGCAAGCTACTTATAAGATTCTTGATACAAGTGCTATAATAGATGGTAGAATTGCAGATATATGCCAGACCTCTTTTATAGAAGGCGTATTGATAATACCTAAATTTGTTTTAGAAGAACTACAACATATTGCTGATTCTCCTGACTTGTTGAAGAGAAATAGAGGAAGAAGAGGCTTGGATATTTTAAAGAGAATACAAAAAGATTTGGATATATGTGTTGAAATATATGATCAGGACTTTCCAGAAATTGATGAAGTAGATAGTAAGTTAGTTAAATTAGCTTTGGTCTTAGATGGGAAGGTTGTTACTAATGATTATAATCTAAATAAAGTCGCTGAGTTGCAAGGGGTATCTGTTTTAAATATTAATGAGTTAGCCAATGCAGTAAAGCCAGTTGTTTTACCAGGTGAAGAGATGAAAGTTAAAATTATTAAAGATGGTAAAGAAGCTGGACAAGGTATAGGTTATTTAGATGATGGTACAATGATTGTAGTTGACCATGGCAGAGATTATATTGGTGAGCAGATAGAAGTTTTAGTCACAAGTATCCTACAGACTTCTGCAGGTAGAATGATCTTTGCTAAGCCTAAGATGCTCGCTAAACAAGCTTTATAGATTTTAATGGGGGAATTTATTTTATGAAGGTTAGTGTAATTATTCCAGCAGCTGGTACAGGAAGTAGAATGAAAGCTGATAAGAATAAACAGTTTTTAACTTTAGGTGGTAAAGAGATTTTGGCCCATACAATAGCTAAATTTATTGATTGCGATATTTATGAAATTATAGTAGTTACTAAAGAGGATGAATTAAATTATTGTAAAAAGGAAATAATCAAAAGGTATAGTTTTAATAATGTCAGGTTGGTTAAAGGTGGGCTAACAAGGCAAGAATCTGTTTATAATGGCTTACAAAGTGTTAGTTTAGAAAGTGAAATTATATTAATACATGATGGAGCTAGACCATTAATAAAAGAGAGTCAAATCCAAAATATTATTGCTTCTGTTAAAGATTATGGAGCTGTAGCTTTTGGTGTTCCTTTAAAAGATACAGTCAAAGTAGTAGATGAAGATAAGAAGATATTAAATACTCCTAAAAGAGATAGTTTAGTTGCTATTCAGACACCTCAAGCTTTCAATAAAGAAATGATTATAAAAGCTTATAGAAAGGCAAAAGAGGACGGTTTCTTAGGGACTGATAGTTCTAGCCTTGTAGAGAGAGCTGGGGGAGAAGTAAGGGTGTTGGATGGCTCTTATGAGAACATAAAGATTACAACACCTGAAGATCTTTATTTTGCTCAAAGGACACTATCAAGGAGGAAATTATGAGGGTAGGTATAGGTTATGATGTTCATAGGTTAGAAGAAGGGGAGGGCTTGGTCTTAGGTGGTGTAAAGATTAAATATCACTTAGGTTTACTAGGACACTCAGATGCTGATGTATTACTTCATGCTATCAAGGATGCTCTCTTAGGTTCAATTGGTGAAGGTGATATTGGGCGTCATTTTCCTGATGATGATCCTAAATATAAAGGTATCTCCAGTTTATTGCTTTTAAAAGAAGTCGGTAAACTGCTTGAAAAAAAGGGGTATGAGTTGAATAATTTAGATGGGGTTATTATTGCTCAAAAACCTAAATTAGCGCCATATATAAATGAGATGGAAGTTAATATAGCTAAAACATTAAAGGTTGATGAAAATAGAGTAAATATAAAAGCAACTACAACAGAGAAGTTAGGCTTTGTTGGAGAAGAAGCAGGTATTGCTGCTCAAGCAATAGCAAGTGTAAAAGAAAGGTAGGTAAAATTATTATGTTAGTAAAAGATCTAATGACTAAAGATGTTATTACAATAAATCCTAGTACAACTGTTGAAGAGGCAGAGAGGTTAATGAGCCTTAACAATATTGGCAAGTTAGTTGTAGTAGAAGACGATAACAAAGTAGTAGGAATGATTACAGATGGAGACTTAGTTCAGCAGCGTAAATTGGAGATGCTTATCAATGATATTATGACTAAAGAGGTTATTGTCACCTATAAGAATAAGAGCATTCAAGAAGCTTCACAACTTCTTTCGGACAACCAAATAGGTGGAGTTCCTGTTTTGGATTCCAAGAATAAGTTAGTAGGTATCTTAACTGCTGCAGATATTGTAGCTGGATATGTTAAAGAGGAGAGGACAGCTAAGATATCTCCAGAAAGTTCTGCTATCTATTTAGCTATGACTAGAAGTAGAGACTATGAGAACTATTGGTTAGATAAGATAAAGGGTTATGGCTATAGAGTAGCAATTACTCAAACAGGGGCCAACGCTGAAAACTTACCTATAAAATTAAGAGAGAGCACTACAGTAGCAGCTATTGCTCGCGGTGTTATTAAAGAGAATTTAAGAGAGAAGATGGCTGTATCTAATGCTGTAAAGGATGCTTATCTCCAACTGAACTTAGTAAACCCAGGGTTGGGTGGTGGATTTAAGGTTTCTATTGTAAGGGGAGAAGGAAGACTTGCAGTAGCTGTATTTGGAAAGTTTGGGCATGCTTTAGTTGATGGACCAGAACAGTTAGCTATTGGTATGAGTGTAGTTTAAAGTTAAAGGCAATCGGGAGACTGATTGCCTTTTTTCTTGAAAAGAATTATTATATAGTTTATAATGATATTGTTAAAATTGTTATATAAGGAGAGGGGAATATTATGAGTGAGGTAAGAGTAAGATTTGCTCCAAGTCCTACAGGACAGATACATATTGGAAATATAAGAACTGCTTTATTTAACTATTTATTTGCTAAGAAGATGGATGGAACTTTTATCTTAAGGATTGAGGATACAGATAGGGAAAGATCTGCTAATGAGTTTGAAGATGTAATTCATCAAGAGATGAATTGGTTAGGTTTAGATTGGGATGAAGGTGTTAAGGTTGGTGGAGACTTTGGCCCTTATCGCCAAATGGAAAGATTAGATTTATATAAAGAATACATAGATAAGCTATTAGAGGAAGAGAGGGCTTATCGTTGTTATTGTACACCTGAAGAGTTAGATCAAATGAGAGCATCTCAAAAGAAAGCTGGAGAAGCACCAAGGTATACAGGAAAGTGCCGTAACTTAACTGATAAAGAGCGAATTGATCTTGAAAAAGAAGGTAGAGAGTCTGTAATCAGGTTCAAATCTCCTCAAGAAGAAAGAGAGATTGTTGTTGATGATCTTATTAGAGGTCAGGTAGCTTTTAGTAGTGATGTTATTGATGACTTTGTTATAGTTAAATCTGATGGAATTCCAACTTATAATTTTGCAGTTGTTATTGATGATCATTTAATGGAAATTAGTCATGTTATACGTGGAGAGGATCACCTTTCAAATACACCTAAGCAAATTCTAGTTTATCAAGGTCTTGGTTGGGATACTCCTAGATTTGCTCATTTATCGATGATTTTAGGTTCTGATAAATCTAAGTTGAGCAAAAGAAGTGGTGAAGCTTATGTATTTGTAAGTGAATATCGTAAGAAGGGGTATTTACCACAAGCTTTATTGAATTTTTTATCTTTATTGGGATGGTCTCCTGAAGGTGATGAAGAGGTATTTAGCAAAGAAGAGATTATAGAACAGTTTTCGATAGAGAGAGTAAATAAGAGTTCTGCTGTCTTTGATGTTGAGAAGTTAAATTGGATGAATGGTCTATATATTAGAGATGCTCAGATAGATACAATTGTTCAATTGGCCCTTCCTTATTTAAAAGAAGCAGGGTATGATTTAGAAGATGAAGATCCTAAATGGGTCGAGCTTTTAGTAGATACAGTAAGAGGTTCTTTAGATTATATTGCACAAATTGCAGATGAAGTAGATATATTCTTTGGTGAAGTAGAATATGATAATAAAGAGAAGGTTGTAGAAACTTTCAAGCAAAAAGATGTAGATTTGGTTCTTGAAACTCTAAAGGAGAGGATAGAAGCATTAGAAACTTTAGATCCTGCAGAGATAAAGTCTATGTTAAAGAAGACTATGAAGGATCTTCCTGTTGGAGGAAGAAAGTTTTATCACCCTACAAGGTTTGCTTTAACTGGTAAAGGATCTGGACCAGAATTGTATAATGTCATTGCTATATTAGGAAAAGAAGAGAGTATTAAAAGGTTAGATAAAGCATTATCTTTGATATAATAATATAAATTTAAAGATTGTGATAGGGAGGAGTAGGTTAGAGTCTTTCTTTGCAGAGAGAAGGTATCTAGGCTGGGAGTACCTTTAAGAAAGGCTAACTGAATGCACCTTTGAATTGGATAGTTGAATTAAAAAGTAAACTATCTCGTCTAGTCAGCGTTAACAGACAACTAAGTGGGCTGTTATTATAATGGTCAAACAGAGTGGAACCGCGACCTTTCGTCTCTGAATTAAGGGATGGAAGGTCTTTTGATATTCTTTTTTAGACTACAAGGAGGTGGGGTTGTATGTTTAAAACTATGAAAGCGGATATAAAAGCGGTATTTGAACGTGATCCTGCAGCAAATAGTATCTTTGAGGTTTTGCTGACTTATGCTGGTTTGCATGCTCTTATCTTGCATCGTCTTGCTCACCCTTTATATAATATAGGTTTAAGAATTATACCGAGGGTAATTTCTCAAATTAGTCGTTTTATAACAGGGATTGAGATACACCCTGGTGCAAAGATTGGTTCTGGATTCTTTATTGATCATGGTATGGGGGTAGTTATTGGAGAGACTACTGAGATAGGTGAGAATGTAACAGTCTATCAAGGTGTAACTTTAGGAGGAACGGGAAAAGAGGTAGGTAAACGCCATCCTACTTTAAAAGACAATGTTATGGTAAGTGCTGGAGCTAAGGTTTTAGGTTCTATAACTCTTGGAGAGAATGTTAGAGTTGGTGCTGGAGCAGTAGTTTTAAAGGATGTTCCTGATAATTGTACTGTAGTAGGAATTCCAGGAAGAGTTGTGATTAAGGATGGTAAGAAGGTCAAGAATCAAGGGATAGATTTAGATCATGGAGATCTTCCAGATCCAGTTCAAGAGATGCTTAAGTGTATGAATAAGAGAATAAGGGTCTTAGAAAATGAAAATAATAAGTTGAAGGAGGAGTGAAAAGATGGGAATTAAAATATATAACACATTATCAGGAGAGAAAGAAGATTTTAAACCGATAAAAGAAAATGAAGTTGGAATTTATTCTTGTGGGCCAACAGTCTATGATTATTTTCATATTGGTAATGCGAGAGCTTTTATTGTACCAGATATAATCAAGCGATATCTAAATTATAGAGGTTATAAGATCTTTCATGTATTAAACTTTACTGATATCGATGATAAGATGATTAAAAGGGCCAATCAAGAGGAGGTTACCATTGAGCAGTTAGCAAATAGATTTATCAAAGCTTACTTTGAAGATACTGATGCTTTGAATATAAGAAGAGCTGATATTTATCCTAAAGCCACAGAACATATAGAAGGTATGATTGACCTTGTAGAAAAATTAATTGCTAAAGATTATGCTTATTCTAGTGGTGGAGATGTTTACTTTAGGGTTGAGAAGTTTGATGAGTATGGGAAGTTATCTAAGCAGCATTTAGAAGATTTAGAGGCTGGTAATAGAGTAGAGGTTAGCGGGGTTAAGGAGAACCCTTTAGACTTTACTTTATGGAAAGAGAGTAAAGAAGGGGAACCTTCTTGGGAAAGTCCATGGGGTTTAGGAAGACCAGGATGGCATATTGAATGTTCTGTTATGTCAACTAAGTATTTGGGTGATAGATTTGATATTCATACCGGTGGTGTTGATTTAACCTTTCCTCATCATGAGAATGAAGTAGCACAAAGCGAGGCTTGCTGTGGTCATCAAGTGGTTAACTACTGGGTTCATAACGGTTATATAAATATTGATGGGGAGAAGATGTCTAAGTCCTTAGATAACTTCTTTACTATAAGAGAGATATTAGAGAAGTATAAAGCAGAAGTGATAAGATTTTTCTTAATATCTAAGCATTATAGAAGTCCAATTAACTTTAGTGATAGTGAGTTAGATAGTGCCAAAAAGAGCTTAGGTAGATTGTT
>NZ_KI912094.1:561524-567137 GCF_000517025.1 Halonatronum saccharophilum DSM 13868 | reverse complement strand
TCCAGTTCAAGAGATGCTTAAGTGTATGAATAAGAGAATAAGGGTCTTAGAAAATGAAAATAATAAGTTGAAGGAGGAGTGAAAAGATGGGAATTAAAATATATAACACATTATCAGGAGAGAAAGAAGATTTTAAACCGATAAAAGAAAATGAAGTTGGAATTTATTCTTGTGGGCCAACAGTCTATGATTATTTTCATATTGGTAATGCGAGAGCTTTTATTGTACCAGATATAATCAAGCGATATCTAAATTATAGAGGTTATAAGATCTTTCATGTATTAAACTTTACTGATATCGATGATAAGATGATTAAAAGGGCCAATCAAGAGGAGGTTACCATTGAGCAGTTAGCAAATAGATTTATCAAAGCTTACTTTGAAGATACTGATGCTTTGAATATAAGAAGAGCTGATATTTATCCTAAAGCCACAGAACATATAGAAGGTATGATTGACCTTGTAGAAAAATTAATTGCTAAAGATTATGCTTATTCTAGTGGTGGAGATGTTTACTTTAGGGTTGAGAAGTTTGATGAGTATGGGAAGTTATCTAAGCAGCATTTAGAAGATTTAGAGGCTGGTAATAGAGTAGAGGTTAGCGGGGTTAAGGAGAACCCTTTAGACTTTACTTTATGGAAAGAGAGTAAAGAAGGGGAACCTTCTTGGGAAAGTCCATGGGGTTTAGGAAGACCAGGATGGCATATTGAATGTTCTGTTATGTCAACTAAGTATTTGGGTGATAGATTTGATATTCATACCGGTGGTGTTGATTTAACCTTTCCTCATCATGAGAATGAAGTAGCACAAAGCGAGGCTTGCTGTGGTCATCAAGTGGTTAACTACTGGGTTCATAACGGTTATATAAATATTGATGGGGAGAAGATGTCTAAGTCCTTAGATAACTTCTTTACTATAAGAGAGATATTAGAGAAGTATAAAGCAGAAGTGATAAGATTTTTCTTAATATCTAAGCATTATAGAAGTCCAATTAACTTTAGTGATAGTGAGTTAGATAGTGCCAAAAAGAGCTTAGGTAGATTGTTAAATACCTTAGATAAGGTAGAAAACCTCTTGGATCTAGATGCTGTAGAAGGTGGAGGTGATAAGGGGTTAAAAGGGTTGGCCCAAGAAACTGAAGTTGAATTTAAAGAAGCTATGGATGATGATTTTAATACAGCATTAGCCATTGCTGTATTGCATACTATGGTCAAAGAAGTTAATCTAATCGTTAATAATAAAGAGTTTATCTTGACTGAAGGTTTAAAAGAGGGGCTAAAAGAGATAAAAAGTACTTTCGAGAGTTTAGCAGGAGATGTTTTAGGTATACTTCCAAAACAGGAGGAAGCCAAAGGTGGGTTGATTGATCCTTTAATAGAACTCTTAGTAGAGGTTAGAAGTGAGGTAAGAAAGAATAAAAATTATGAATTAGCTGATAAGATACGTGATGAATTAAAGAATTTAGGGGTTCAGATTAAAGATACACCTCAAGGTGTGGAATGGAAGTTGAAATAGGAGGAAATCATATGATAGATGAATTGGTAGAGCTGCCTGATAGGCCAGAATTATTGCCAGCTTCTACAATGGCCTATATAGGTGACTCTGTATACGAATTATTTATTAGAAACCTTTTGCTAGAGAAAAATGTGGCTAAGCCAAAGGACTTACACAAAGAAGCTATTAAGTATGTTAATGCTACAGCCCAAGCTAATTTATTGGCCCGAATTAAAGATGATTTAACAGAAGAAGAAGTAGTTATTGTAAGAAGGGGGAGAAATGTTAAAGGTGGAGTACCTAAAAATGCTGATCGGGCTGATTATCAGTATAGTACAGCCTTTGAAGCTTTAATAGGTTATCTATACTTAGCAGAAAAAAGGGATAGATTGGTCGAATTATTTAATAAGATAAAGGAAATGTTATAAAGGAGAGATAAGATGGGAGCAAAAGTAAAATTGATTAACTATACACCTAATCCAGAGAGGACAGTTGCAGCTGCAGCTAGATTATGCTATTCTCCTACTGGAGCTGAAAGTTTACTTGATAGTATGGATAGAAATGATATTGAGAGACTTTTAGGGATAATTTTAGGTAATGGACACTTATCTACACTAGAACATATAAGTTTTACCTTTGCTGTTGAAGGTATATCTAGGGTGGCAAGTCATCAATTAGTTAGGCATCGAATAGCTAGTTACTCTCAACAAAGCCAGAGATATGTAAAGGAGAAGGGTCAGTTTGAATATATAGTTCCAAAGAAGATTAAAGAAGATAAAGAGATGGTTAAACTATTTAAAGAGAATATGAAGAAACAACAAAAGGTTTATGATGAATTAACTGCTAAGCTAATGGATAGTGGGTATAAAGAGAAAGAGGCTATTGAAGCTGCTCGCTATGTTTTGCCCAATGCTACTGAAACAAAGATTGTAATTAGTATGAATGGTAGAAGCCTTTTGCACTTCTTTGAATTAAGATGTTGTGAAAGGGCACAAAGAGAGATTAGGGATATGGCAAAAAAGATGTTAAGGCAGGTTAGGGAGGTTGCTCCTATCATCTTTAAAAAGGCAGGTCCATTGTGTGAGACTGAAAGAAGATGCAAGGAAGGTAAATTAAGTTGTGGTCGTTTAGCAAAGATAAAGGTGGGGAAATAATAATGGAAAAGATTGAAGGAAGAAATCCTGTAATTGAAGCTTTAAAGGCTGGTACAAGAAAGATAGAAAAGATACATATATTAGACTCAGCTCACGGAGATTCAATCGATAAGATATATAGCTTGGCTAAAGAGAGAAATGTTAGTATTAAGACTGTAGATAAAAGCGATTTAGACTATGAAGCAGATTCTTATGCTCATCAGGGAGTAATAGCCTGGGGGAGAAAACTTCATTATTGGGATTTGGATAGGTTGATTAACCATGCTAAAAAGGAGAGTGAAGAACCCTTATTGGTTATATTAGATGAGTTAAAAGATCCTCATAATTTAGGGTCCATTTTAAGAACAGTAGATGCTGCTGGAGCCCAAGGTGTAATTATTCCTAAAAGACGGGCAGTTGGATTTAGTCCAGTTGTTGCCAAAGCCTCAGCAGGGGCAGTTGAGTATGTTCCAGTAACCCAAGTAACTAATTTAGCAAGAACAATTGAGAAGTTAAAAGAAGAAGGTTTTTGGGTGGGTGGAGCAGACATTGATACTAAGCAAAGTTGTTATCAGGCTAATTTAAATGGAGCCTTAGCATTAGTGATAGGCAGTGAAGGAAGTGGTATACGACGTCTGGTCAAAGAGAAGTGTGATTTTCTTGTTAAGTTACCTATGCAAGGACATGTAGACTCTTTAAATGCTTCAGTTGCGGCAGGAATATTAATTTATGAGGCTTTAAGACAGAGGCTGAGAAGGGGGTAGTTTTAATTGAGAAAAAGACTCTTGGTTATAATTATCTTCACTATGGTATTGAGCCTGCATATTAGTAGTCTATTAGCTCGAGATAAGGTGTTTGACACTATGAGAAAGTATAATTTAGATGAAATAGTTTCTACTTATACAACATACTTTGATATAGACAACTCAAATAGAAATAGAAATATAAAGATTGCTGCAGAAAGCATAGATGGTGTAGTGGTTATGCCAGGAGAAATATTCTCCTTTAATGAGGTTGTTGGCCCTAGGACAAAAGAGAGGGGTTATAAAAAGGCTCCTGAGATAGTAAATGGAGAGTTTGTAGATGGAGTTGGTGGAGGAATATGTCAAGTGACATCTACTCTATACAATTCTATCTTATTAGCTAATTTAGATATTATAAAGCGAGCTAATCATTCTCGTCCAGTAAGTTATGTTGATTTGGGTCGTGGAGCAACTATTTATTATGGGGTTATAGACTTTAAGTTTAAAAATAATAAAGAATATCCAATTATAGTCTCAAGTAGAGTTGTGTACAACCAAGTAACTGTATTTATAGTTGGTAAGTTCCTTGATAAAAGTGTTGAGCTAAAGAATCTTCCAATAGAGGTTATAGAGTATGAAGTTATAAGGGAAGTTGATGATACAATGTTACCTGGTGAAGAGAAGATTGTAAGAGAAGGCAGAAATGGATTTAAAACAGGTGTTAAAAGAATCCTGAAATATGGGAATAAAGTAGTAAAAGAAGAGAAAATATCAAATGATATTTATCAACCTCAAAATGCTATTATAAAGTATAATCCAAAAGATTAGTATTAATATCAAATAAAACAATTATTAAGTCGTTATATAAAAATAATCTTAGGAAAAAGTTACACTAATAACCTTCTTGACTAGTAGAGATTACATAAGTTATAATAGTAATTGTAATCTTTGGGATTGAGTGAGGAGGGTTAAGGTGAATAGAAATTTGCAATTAAAAGACTATGCCGAATATCATAAAATGTCAGATGATGAAATTGTTCAAATAGCTCAATCTGGAAGTGAAGAAGCACTAGAGTATTTATTGAGAAAATATAAGAATTTTGTTAAATCTAAATCTAGATCTTATTTTCTTATTGGTGCTGATAGAGAAGATATAGTTCAAGAAGGAATGATAGGTCTTTATAAAGCAATTAGGGATTATAGGGTTGATAGATTAGCTTCCTTTAGAGCTTTTGCTGAATTATGCATAACAAGGCAGATAATAACTGCAATTAAAACGGCTACTAGACAAAAGCACCAACCTTTAAATTCATATATTTCTCTTAACAGACCAATTTTTAGTGAAGATTCTGACAGGACACTATTAGATGTGCTTAAAGGCAGTAAATTAGCTAATCCTGAAGAGTTATTTATAACTTATGAAACTTATGAAACTTTAGAAGCTAGTATTAAACATATGTTGAGTGACTTAGAACTTAAGGTTTTAATGGAATACTTAAAAGGTGAAAGTTACCAAAATATTGCTCAATCTTTAAATCGACATGTAAAATCTATAGATAATGCTCTACAAAGGGTTAAAAGAAAACTAGAAGAGTATTTAGAAAAGAATAATATATAGATTAAAGAGAAATAAAACTGATCTAATCAATATATATAGGCATTAATGAAGCTAAATAGTAGAAAATAAATCAATTTAGCTCTTGACCTAATTAGATAAAAGTCATATAATATTGTTGTTGCGTAAAAAAGTTTAACTAATTAAAAATGGAGGGGTTCCCGAGTGGTCAAAGGGAGCAGACTGTAAATCTGCCGGCGAAGCCTTCGAAGGTTCAAATCCTTCTCCCTCCACCATTTAAAATAGTTGAAAGGTGATAATTTATAATTTAAAGTCAAGAGCAAAAGCAAAAGATTTTAACTATCGATTATCAGTTTGAGTATTGTGCGGGAGTAGCTCAGTTGGCTAGAGCACCAGCCTTCCAAGCTGGGTGTCGCCGGTTCGAGTCCGGTTTCCCGCTCCAGCCCACATAGCTCAGTAGGTAGAGCGCATCCATGGTAAGGATGAGGTCACCGGTTCAAATCCGGTTGTGGGCTCCAAAAAACTAAATAAAAGAATGTATAAGCAGGTGATATTTCCATCACCTTTAATTTATATTTATAGACACATACATAACTAGGGGGGAATATTTAAAATGGCAAAGGAAAAGTTTGAAAGAACGAAACCTCATGTTAATATTGGTACAATTG
>NZ_KI912094.1:544800-561424 GCF_000517025.1 Halonatronum saccharophilum DSM 13868 | reverse complement strand
ATGGGAAGATAGAAAAGTAATAGAAC
This sequence comes from Halonatronum saccharophilum DSM 13868, assembly GCF_000517025.1. Taxonomy (GTDB): domain Bacteria; phylum Bacillota; class Halanaerobiia; order Halobacteroidales; family Halobacteroidaceae; genus Halonatronum; species Halonatronum saccharophilum. The sequence goes on along the minus strand of NZ_KI912094.1, from coordinate 561,398 downwards.
ACTTGTATAATCAACAAAACAAGTCTCCCAAAGAGATTGCACAAGAGTTAGGTAGACATAGAACTACAATAAGCAGAGAGGTTAAAAAAGGCAAAATAGAGCTATTAAATTGGGACTATACAATTAGAATAGAATATGATGCATTAAAGGTTCAAAAGGTATATGATCAAAATGCTACAGCTAAAGGAGCTAAAATAAAAATAGGTAAAGATCACAGGTTAGCTGAGTTTATAGAGGAAAAATCAAAGATAAGTATTCTCCAGAAGTAATTGCAGATATGATAAAAAATAGTGAAGATTTTGAAATAGAATTACATTGGAAGACTATCTATAATTTATATAGATAAAGGCATCCTATTTGTAAGTAGAGAAGAGTTGACCTATGGTAATTATAAAAAGTCTAAAAAGACAAAGAAGAAAGAAAAAGAATCAACTAAAAGACGTAAAGAAGGTAGAAGAATATCAGATAGGCCTAAAGCAGCTGATGAGAGGTTAGAAGTAGGTCATTGGGAAATGGATCTAGTAGAGGGTAGAAAGGGAAAAGGAGAGCCTTTCTTATTAGTTCTAACGGAGAGGTATAGTAGAAAAGAAATAATAGAGATTATACCTAATAAGACGCAGGAAGCTGTAATAAGAGGTCTGGATCGAATAGAAAGAAGAATAGGAGTAAAGAAGTTTAGAGAATTGTTCAAGACTATTACAACTGATAATGGGAAAGAATTTTATAACTATACAGGAATAGAGACTTCTTTTACAAGAAGTAAAATTCCAAGGACAAAGCAATATTATGCTGATGCTTACTCTTCTTGGCAAAGAGGGAGTAATGAGAACTTAAATAAAATGATTAGAAGGTTTTTGCCAAAAGGAAGTAGCTTTAAGAATCTTAGTAGAAATCAAATTAAAAGAATTGAAAAATGGATTAATAATTATCCTAGGAAGATGTTTGGTTTTAAAAGTTCTAATAATATATTTGAAATAGGTTTAAATGTAGCATAAATAAACACATCATATGAGGTGTTTATTTCCATAAAGGCTGTGCATTTTATATTGCAATTTTCATTTTACCTTAATTATCATCTTTTATCTTGACAACCATTTATTAATGTGTTACCATTATTTATTGTTATGGTTATTTAAAAAGTAGTAAGCATAGAGGTTTTTAGGTAGTCGATAAATTTAATTAGCCTTTTAATGTATAAAGTACATATAAAAGTAAATAATAAGTATGGTTTATAAGGCTAATTTCAATATAAAAAGAAAGTACTTAGTTTCAAAGGGAGAATTCCTCCTTTCTTGAAGCTCAGTTTAGCCAATCCATAAGCTGGATACTAATTTATCGATTTTTGAATGGAAATAGATGTTGATGGTAATTAGCTATGGATTAAATTCAATATAGTTCTTATTGTGTAGGTTTATAAAATCTGCGGGGGTGACTATTTTTATGGCCAAGCCAGCTAACTCTTTAAGGAGAGAAAGGCGAAGTTATGCTAAAGTAAGTGAAGGTATGGAAGTTCCTTATTTAATTGAAACTCAAAAGAAATCTTACGATCGGTTCCTTAACGAAGGACTTTTGGAGATTTTTCATGAGATATCTCCTATTCATGATTTTTCTGAAAATCTAGTATTGGAGTTCATTGATTATTATTTAGATGAACCTAAATATGATGAGTTTGAAAGTATGAATAGAGATATGACTTATTCCGCACCACTTAATGTAAAGGTGAGGTTGATTAATCAAGAAACTGGTGAAATTAAAGAACAAGATGTATTTATGGCTGATTTTCCTTTAATGACTGAAAAAGCTACCTTTGTAGTCAATGGTGCTGAAAGAGTTATTGTTAACCAGCTAATTAGATCTTCTGGTGTTTACTTTAGTGAGGAAGTGACTAAAGATGGAAGACAGCTTTACAATGGTAGTATAATACCTAATAGGGGGTCATGGATAGAATTTGAATATGATAAGAAAGATATAATTGCTGTTAGAGTTGATAGGGGGAGAAAGATTCCGTCAACTGTTCTATTTAGATCTTTAGGTTATGGGTCGGACGCTGAATTGATTGATTTGTTTGGAGATCACCCGATTATACATAATACAATCGAGCGTGATAATAGTGAAAGTAGAGAAGAGGGTCTAATTGCTTTATACAAGAATCAAAGACCTGGAGAGCCACCAACTGTAGAAAGTGCAGAGAGCTTGTTAGAGTCGCTGTTTTTCGATTCGAAGCGTTATGATTTAGCAAAGGTTGGTCGTTATAAGATAAATAAAAAGTTAGGTTTAGATATAGATTCTAATCTAACTACATTAACAAAAGAAGATATAGTTGAAACTGTGAAATATATGCTCAAATTGATTGATAATGAAGGTGGAGCTAAGATAGATGATATAGACCATCTTGGTAATAGGCGACTAAAGACTGTAGGTGAATTACTGCAGAACCAATTTAGGATTGGTCTATCGAGAATGGAAAGGGTAGTTAGAGAGAGAATGACTATCCAAGATATTGATGTAATAACACCGCAAAACTTAATCAATACTAGACCAGTAGCTGCATCAATCAAGGAGTTCTTTGGTAGTAGTCAGTTATCGCAATTTATGGATCAGACTAATCCTCTATCAGAGTTGACTCATAAAAGAAGGATGAGTGCTTTAGGACCTGGAGGATTAAGTCGGGAACGTGCTGGTTTTGATGTTCGTGATGTTCATCATACTCATTATGGTCGTATATGTCCTATTGAAACTCCTGAAGGGCCAAATATTGGACTTATTGGTTCTATGTGTATATATGGTAAGACAAATGAATTCGGTTTCATCCAGACACCATACCGTAAGGTAGTAGATGGTGTGGTAACAGAAGAGGTAGACTATATAACTGCTGATGAAGGAGATAATTTTGTAATCACTCAGGCGACTGAAGAGGTTAATGCAGACGGTAAGTTTGTTGGAGATAGGGTTTTTGCTCGTTACCAAGGAGAAACCATTACTGTTTCGCCTCAAAAGGTAGATTATGTAGATGTTTCTCCAAAACAGATTATTAGTGTTTCAACAGCTTTAATACCTTTCTTGGAGAATGATGATGCTAATCGTGCTCTTATGGGTGCTAATATGCAACGACAAGCTGTACCTTTATTGATAACCGATGCACCTTATGTTGGAACAGGGATCGAGTATGCAGCTGCAAAAGATTCTGGAGGCACAATTGTTGCTAAAAATTCTGGAGAGGTAATGAAGGTAACTGGTGATAAGATATTAGTTAAGACTGATGAAGGAACTGTAGATAAATATAAAATCACTAAGTTTACTCGTTCTAACCAGGGTAGTTGTGTTAATCAAAAGCCAATCGTTCAAAAAGGTGATAGGGTAGAAAAAGGAACTATTATTGGAGATGGTCCTGCTACTGATAAAGGAGAACTTGCCTTAGGACGTAACTCTGTAATCGCTTTTATGCCTTGGGAAGGTTATAATTACGAGGATGCTATATTAATAAGTGAAAAGTTAGTTAAAGAAGACGCTTTAACTTCTATTCATATTGAAGAATATGAAGCTGAAGCTCGCGATACTAAGCTTGGTCCTGAAGAGATAACTAGAGATATTCCTAATGTAGGTGAAAGTGCTCTTAAAGATTTAGATGAAAGAGGTATTATTAGAGTTGGTGCAGAAGTTGAATCGGGAGATATCTTAGTTGGTAAAGTTACTCCTAAGGGGGAAACTGAGTTATCAGCCGAAGAGAGATTATTACGTGCTATCTTTGGTGAGAAAGCTAGAGAGGTTAGAGATACATCTCTAAGAGTACCTCATGGTGAAGAAGGAATTGTTGTTGATGTTAAGGTGTTTAATCGTGAAGATGGTGATGAGTTAAAAGCAGGAGTCAATAAACTTGTTAGGGTTTATATAGTTAAGAAGTTAAAGATTACTGTTGGAGATAAATTAGCCGGACGTCATGGTAACAAAGGGGTTATTTCTAGAATATTACCTGAAGAGGATATGCCTTATTTGCCTAATGGAGAGCCAGTAGAGATAGTTTTAAATCCACTTGGGGTTCCATCTCGTATGAATATTGGTCAGGTATTAGAGACCCACTTGGGTATGGCAGCTAGGGCATTAGGTATACATGTTTCAACTCCAGTCTTTAATGGAGCGAATGAAGAAGATGTAGAAGATACATTAGAGGAAGCAGGTTTAGCAAGGGATGGGAAAACTCTTCTTTATGATGGTAGAACAGGAGAGCCTTTTGAAAATAGAGTAACCGTTGGAGTAATGTATATGCTTAAGTTACATCATTTAGCCCATGATAAGATGCATGGTCGTTCTACTGGTCCATACTCTTTAGTTACTCAACAACCCTTAGGAGGTAAAGCTCAATTTGGGGGTCAGAGGTTTGGAGAGATGGAAGTGTGGGCCTTAGAGGCTTATGGTGCATCTCATACCTTACAAGAAATGTTAACAGTAAAGTCTGATGATGTTGTAGGTCGTGTCCAAGCTTATGAGGCAATTGTTAAAGGGGAGAATGTTCCTGAACCAGGCATACCAGAATCCTTTAAAGTATTAATTAAAGAGATGCAAAGTATTGGTTTGGATGCAAAAGTCTATTCTGAAGAAGAAGAAGAGTTATCTATTGAAGAACAAGAGATAAATGAAACAACTAAGAAGCTAGGGTTAGATTTAATCAGTGATGATGATAATGATGATAAGGATTAGGGTAGTTATTAGTTAGAATAGTTATTAGTTATAGGAAAACTAAAACTAAAGAAGGGGGAGTGTTGCCCTTGTTTAATGTTAATAACTTCGATTCAATGAAGATTGGTCTTGCTTCACCAGAAAAGATACGTTCATGGTCAAGTGGTGAGGTAAAGAAACCAGAAACAATTAATTATAGAACTTTAAAACCTGAGAAGGAAGGTCTATTTTGTGAGAAGATATTTGGGCCAACTAAGGATTGGGAATGTCATTGTGGTAAATACAAGAGGGTTAGGTATAAAGGGGTAGTATGTGATCGTTGTGGAGTTGAGGTTACACGCTCTAAGGTAAGAAGAGAGAGAATGGGGCACATAGAATTAGCTGCTCCTGTCTCTCACATCTGGTTCTTTAAAGGTATTCCAAGTCGTTTAGGTTTGGTTATGGATATGTCACCTCGTTCTCTGGAAAAGGTTCTTTATTTTGTTTCTTACATTGTAATTGATACTGGAGATACGCCTTTAAGTGAGAAACAACTTTTAAGTGAGGCAGAATTTAGAGAGGCTAGGGAGAAGTACGGAGATGATTTTAAAGCTGGGATGGGCGCTGAAGCTATTAAAGAGATACTAAGGAACTTGAACTTGGACAAGGAAGTTGATGAGCTTAGAAAGTCCATTAAAGGTGTCTCTGGACAAAGGCGTAAACGTGGAGTAAGAAGGTTAAAAGTGCTAGAAGGTTTAAGAAATTCTGGGAATAGGCCAGAATGGATGGTATTAGATGTCATCCCTGTTATTCCACCAGAATTAAGGCCTATGGTTCAACTAGATGGAGGTCGTTTTGCTACTTCAGATTTAAATGATCTTTATAGGAGAGTTATAAATAGAAATAATAGGTTAAAAAGGTTGTTAGACCTTGGTGCGCCTGAAATTATTATTCGCAATGAAAAGAGAATGTTGCAAGAGGCAGTAGATGCTTTAATTGATAATGGTCGCAGAGGTCGACCTGTAACAGGTGCTGGTAACAGACCACTGAAATCATTAAGCGATATGTTGAAGGGTAAACAGGGTCGTTTTAGACAGAATCTATTAGGTAAACGTGTTGATTATTCTGGGCGTTCTGTTATTGTTGTAGGGCCATATTTAAGGATGGATCAGTGTGGATTGCCTAAGAAGATGGCTTTGGAGTTATTTAAACCTTTCGTTATGAAGAGATTAGTTGATAAAGAGTTGGCCCATAATATTAAGAGTGCAAAAGGAATGGTTGAAAAGATAGATAGCAGGGTTTGGGGGGTTTTAGAAGAAGTTATCAAGGAACATCCTGTCCTATTAAACCGTGCTCCTACGCTACATAGGTTAGGTATTCAAGCTTTTGAGCCAGTCTTAGTAGAAGGAAAGGCAATTAGAGTTCATCCATTAGTATGTCCTGCATATAATGCCGACTTTGATGGTGACCAGATGGCCGTTCATGTTCCTTTATCTGCTGAAGCACAAGCGGAGTGTAGATTGTTGATGCTTTCAACTTATAACATTTTAGCGCCATCAGATGGAGAAGCTATTGCTGTACCATCACAGGATATGATTTTAGGTGCTTATTACCTAACAATCCTTAGAGATGGAGCTAAAGGTGAAGGTAAAATATTCTCCTCTGTAGACGAAGTTATTATGGCCTATGAAAATAATATAGTTACATTGCATACAAAAATTAAATTTAGATTTGAAGATGGAAAGATAATAGATACAGGTGTAGGTAGAGTAATATTCAATGATGCCTTAGATGATGATTTACCTTTCTACAATGATATATTCGATAAAGGAAGACTAAAAGCCCTTGTAACAGATTGTCATAGGAGGTTAGGTCCTAATAAAACTGCTGAAATTCTAGATTCTATAATGCAATTAACATTTAGATATGCTACTAGATCTGGAATTACAATTAGTGTTAGTGATGTAGATGTTCCACAAGCAAAGTATGACATTGTTAAGGAGTCTGAAGGTAAGGTTAAAAAGATTGAGAAACAGTATAGAAGAGGTCTTATTACGGAAAAAGAGAGATATCAACGTGTTATTGATATTTGGAGTAGTGCAAAGGATAGGGTAACAGAAGCATTGATAGATAATCTTGAAGAGTTTAACCCTATTTATATGATGGCTACTTCGGGTGCTCGTGGTAATACATCTCAGATAACACAGCTAGGTGGAATGAGAGGTCTTATGGCCGATCCATCAGGTAGAATTATAGATGTGCCAATTAAAGCTTCATTCCGCGAAGGGTTAACAGTGTTAGAATTCTTTATTTCAACACATGGTGCAAGAAAAGGGTTAGCAGATACCGCACTAAGGACTGCAGACTCCGGTTATCTAACAAGGCGTCTTGTAGATGTTTCTCAAGATGTTATTGTAAGAGAAAGTGATTGTGGAACTGAAGAAGGGCTAATGGTTGGCCCGATTAAAGAAGATGGAGAAATTGTTGAATCCTTAAGAGAAAGAATTGTTGGTAGAACACCTTCTGTTGATTTAAAAGATCCTAAAACAGATGAAGTTATTATCAAGAGAAACCAGATGATAACCGAGGATATAATTGATACAATAGAGAATGCTGGAATAGAAGAAGTAGAGATAAGAACTGTACTTACATGTAGAACTAAGCACGGTGTTTGTCAAAAATGTTATGGACGTAACCTAGCTGATGGAAAAGAAGTTAATGTAGGTGAAGCAATAGGTATTATGGCCGCTCAATCTATTGGTGAGCCAGGAACCCAGTTAACAATGAGAACTTTCCATACCGGTGGAGTTGCTGGAGACGATATTACTCAGGGTCTTCCTCGTGTTGAAGAGCTTTTTGAAGCCCGTAATCCAAAAGGTCAAGCTGTCGTAACTGAACTTGATGGTCAAGTAAATATCGTTGAGAATGGAAGATCTTACAAAGCTGTTATCAAGACTAAAGAGGGTAAACAAAAGACTTATCAATTACCTTATGGTTCTGAATTGATAATCGAAGATGGTCAATACGTTAAAGCTGGTGATAGAATGACTAAGGGGCCATTAAATCCTGAAGATATCTTAAGAATTAGAGGTAAGAGAGACGTTCAAAAGTATATATTAAGAGAAGTTCAAAATGTTTATAGATCTCAGGGTGTAGAAACAAATGATAAACATATTGAAGTTATTATACGCCAAATGATGAATAAGGTTAAAATAAAAGAGGCGGGAGACACAGAATTATTACCTGGAAGTTTGGTAGATATATTTGACTTTGAGAAAGAGAATGAAAAGGTAATAAGCCAAGGTAATGAACCTGCTACTGCAACGCCAGAACTTTTAGGTATTACTAAAGCATCATTAGCCACAGAAAGTTTCTTATCTGCTGCGTCTTTCCAGGAGACAACTAGGGTCTTAACGGAAGCATCATTAGAAGGTAAGAGTGATAGTCTTTTAGGATTAAAGGAGAATGTGATTATTGGTCAACTAATTCCTGCTGGTACTGGTATGAAGAGATATAGAGAAGTAGAGAGTGAGCTTATAGAATAAATAGAAAAAAGGGGTTGACAGTTACTTAAGTAGATGTTAAAATACCTAAGTGTGTTACGGTAATAGTTAACCTGTTTAATAACTTATTATATAGCTTTTCTGATTGAAGTTTTAAAATGGGTAAGTTTAAGGATGCAAATTTGATTTGCATCCTTGTCTAAAAATTAAATTCTAAATTTTCGGAAGGGGGTGCACTAATGCCAACTATAAACCAATTAATTCGCAAAGGAAGAAAAACTGTTGCAAAGAAAAAAGGGGCTAGGGCACTAGAAGGTTCACCGCAAAAAAGAGGTGTTTGTACTAGAGTTTATACTGCAACACCTAAAAAACCTAACTCTGCATTGAGAAAAGTTGCTCGTGTTCGTTTGACGAATGGAAAAGAAATAACAGCTTATATTCCAGGGATAGGACATAACTTACAAGAACACTCCGTTGTTTTAGTAAGAGGTGGTCGTGTAAAAGATTTGCCAGGTGTCAGATATACTATAGTTCGTGGAGCTTTAGATACAGCTGGTGTAGAAGATAGACGTCAAGGGCGTTCTAAGTATGGTGTGAAAAAGCCGCGTGACTAATTTTGAACCTATAGTTTATGATAAAGTTATAGGTTAAGGAAAAGGAGGGGAAAAGATGTCAAGAAAAGGTAGAGCACAAATCAGAGAGACAATTGCTGATCCAGTTTATAACAGCAAACTTGTAAGCCGTTTTATTAATAGTATTATGATTGATGGGAAGAAAAGTCTGGCTGAAAATATCTTTTATGATGCAATGCAAACAGTAAAAGAGAAGACTGGTGAAGATCAAATGGAAGTCTTAAAAGAGGCCTTAAATAATGTTATGCCGGTATTAGAAATTAAAAGTCGTCGTGTAGGTGGAGCTAATTATCAGGTTCCTGTTGAAGTTAGTAATCGTCGTAGAATCACTTTAGGTCTAAGATGGATAATAAATTCATCTAGAGCTCGTAGTGAAAGAACAATGGTGGAAAGATTTGCCAATGAAATCATTGATGCTTATAATAACGAAGGTGGAGCAGTTAAGAAAAAGGAAGAAGTACATCGTATGGCTGAAGCAAATAAAGCTTTTGCTCATTATAGATGGTAATAAAGTATAAAGGAGGTAGTTGAAGTGGCCAGACAATTTTCATTGAAAAAGACGAGAAACATAGGGATTATGGCACATATTGATGCTGGTAAGACAACTGCAACAGAACGTATATTGTTCTATACAGGTCGTGTGCACAAGATTGGGGAAACTCATGATGGTGCTTCTCAGATGGATTGGATGGAGCAGGAGAAAGAGCGTGGAATTACAATCACCTCTGCTGCTACTACATGCCAATGGAAAGACCATAGAGTTAACATTATAGATACGCCTGGACATGTGGACTTTACTGTTGAAGTAGAAAGATCTCTAAGGGTTCTAGATGGAGCAGTAGGTGTTTTCTGTTCTGTAGGAGGTGTCGAACCTCAATCAGAGACAGTTTGGAGACAGGCTGATAAATACAATGTTCCAAGGATTGCTTTTGTAAATAAAATGGATAGAACAGGGGCAGATTTCTATAATGTTGTTCAAATGATGGAAGATAGAATTGCTGCCAACCCTCTTCCAGTTCAAATACCAGTTGGAAAAGAGGATGAATTTAAAGGTTCTATTGACTTGATCGAAATGAATGCTATTATCTATGATGAGGAATTAGGAATTGAGTTTGAAATTGAAGAAATTCCTGCTGAATTAAAAGATAAAGCTGAAGAATATAGAGAGCTTTTAATAGAAAAGATTGCTGATGCTGATGAAGAGCTTATGATGAAATATCTAGAAGGAGAAGAGATTACAGTAGAGGAGATAAGAGAAGCTATCCGTAAAGGAACTATCAACAACGAATTTACTCCTGTACTATGTGGTACAGCTTTAAAGAACAAAGGGGTTCAACCTCTATTAGATGCTGTTCTTGCTTTCTTACCATCTCCATTAGAGATTCCTCCGGTTACAGGAATTAAACCTCGTAGCGAAGAGGAAGTTACTAGAGAAGCCTCTGATGATGCTCCATTTTCTTCTTTAGCATTTAAGATTATGACTGATCCTTATGTAGGTAAACTAGCTTTCTTTAGAGTTTATTCTGGAACTCTAGAAGCTGGATCATATGTTTACAACTCAACAAAAGATCAAAAAGAAAGAGTTGGACGTATTTTACAGATGCACGCTAATAAGCGTGAAGAGAGAGATGAAGTATATGCAGGAGACTTGGCTGCAGCAGTAGGTTTAAAGAACACAAGTACTGGTGATACTTTATGTGATCAAGATGATCCTGTAATATTAGAAACTATGGAGTTCCCTGAGCCGGTAATTCATGTTGCTATTGAACCTAAGACTCAAAAGGACAGTGACAAATTAGGAGAATCTTTACAAAAATTAGCTGAAGAAGATCCTACTTTCACTGTTAAAACTGATGATGAGACAGGTCAAACAATTATTGGTGGTATGGGAGAATTACACTTAGACGTACTGGTTGATCGCTTAACTAGAGAATTTAATGTAGAAGCTAATATAGGTGAACCACAAGTAGCTTATAGAGAAACCTTCACTAAGAAAGCTGAAGTTGAAGGTAAGTTCATTAGACAATCTGGTGGACGTGGACAGTATGGGCATGTTGTTATAGAGGTTGAACCATTAGATCCAGGTTCTGGTTTTGAATTTGAAGACAATATAGTTGGAGGAGCTATTCCAAGAGATTATATTTCTTCTGTTGAGCAAGGTATTAAGGAAGCTTTAGACAATGGTGTTCTAATAGGATCTCCAGTTGTGGATGTTAAGGTTGCTTTAAATGATGGTTCTTACCATGATGTTGATTCCTCTGAGATGGCATTTAAAATTGCTGGTTCTATGGCTATTAAAGAGAGTGTTTCTAAAGTTAAACCTGTAATACTTGAGCCTATTATGGCAGTAGAAGTTACAACTCCTGAAGAGTATATGGGAGATGTGATTGGAGACCTTAATAGTCGTCGTGGTCAAGTTGAAGGGATGGAACAAAGAGGTAATGCTAGAGTAATTAAAGCCGCTGTTCCTTTATCTGAAATGTTTGGGTATGCAACAGACCTTCGCTCTAATACACAAGGTCGTGCTCAATATGTAATGCAGATGGATCACTATGATAAGGTTCCAGCTAATATATCTAAAGAAATTATGGAAAAAGTCAACTAAATAAAATTACTTAAGGGGGAAATAAAAATGGCAAAGGAAAAGTTTGAAAGAACGAAACCTCATGTTAATATTGGTACAATTGGTCACGTTGACCATGGAAAGACAACAACTACAGCAGCTATTACAAAGGTGCTAGGTGTAAGTGCGGGTGCAGAAGGGTCTAACTTCGAAGATATTGATAATGCACCAGAGGAAAGAGAAAGAGGAATTACAATTGCAACATCTCACGTAGAGTATGAAACAGAGAATAGACACTATGCTCACGTAGATTGTCCAGGACATGCTGACTATGTAAAGAATATGATTACAGGAGCAGCACAGATGGATGGAGCAATTTTGATAGTATCTGCAGCAGACGGGCCAATGCCTCAAACAAGAGAGCACTTATTATTAGCTCGTCAGGTAGGGGTACCTAAGATTGTTGTATTCTTAAACAAAGCAGATATGGTTGATGACGAAGAGTTAATCGAATTAGTAGAGATGGAAGTAAGAGAATTAATGAGTGAGTATGAATTTGATGGAGATGACGCTCCAGTAGTAGTAGGTTCATCTCTAATGGCACTAGAAGATCCAACAGGAGATTGGGCAGACAAGATTCATGAATTAATGGATGCAGTTGATGAGTATATTCCAACTCCAGAAAGAGACACAGACAAAGACTTCTTAATGCCAGTTGAGGATGTATTCTCAATTACAGGTCGTGGAACAGTAGCGACAGGTCGTGTAGAAAGTGGAGTATTACACGTTGGAGACGAAGTAGAAATCGTAGGAATTAAAGATACAGAAACTACAACAATCACAGGAATTGAGATGTTCCGTAAGTTGATGGATGATGCTCAAGCAGGAGATAACATAGGAGCATTATTAAGAGGAGTTAAAAGAGAAGATATTGAACGTGGACAGGTATTAGCTAAGCCTGGAAGCATTACTCCTCATACAAAGTTTAAAGCTGAAGTTTATGTATTAAGTAAAGAAGAGGGTGGAAGACATACTCCATTCTTCGATGGATATACACCACAATTTTACTTTAGAACAACTGATGTTACTGGAACTATCAACTTGCCAGAAGGTGTAGAGATGGTAATGCCAGGAGATAACATCGAGATGGACGGAAGCTTAATTTCTCCAATCGCAATGGATGAAGGATTACGTTTTGCGATTAGAGAGGGTGGAAGAACTGTTGGTGCAGGTGTAGTTACTAAAATTGTTGAATAATTTTAGTTTGAAATGGTGAATAATAAGAAAAGTGGGTGAAAGCACCCGCTTTTCTATTGTTTTAAAAATCAGATTTAAATGTTAAAATAGGATATCAAATTTTCATTGACTTCTATTACAAAATGTGATAAAGTGTATAAGGTGTTGATGTAATTAATGATCCATTTATTGTGTTAGGGGGTGGCATCAATGAGAGAAATAATTACTTTAGAATGCACAGAGTGTAGAAGGCGTAACTATACTACTACTAAAAATAAAACTAATCAAAGAGAAAGGCTTGAAATAAAGAAGTATTGTAAGTTCTGTAAAGAGCATACTGCTCATAAGGAAACTAAGTAATTAAGAAATTATATAGGCCTGTGGCTCAATTGGCTAGAGCATCGGACTCCAAATCCGAGGGTTGGGGGTTCAAGTCCCTCCAGGCCTGCCAATTATAAAAAAGATTAATAATCATCAATGAGGATGTGGAATAAATGGCTGAGAAAGGTAATTGGTCTAAGATGCTAAAGTTTTTTAGAGAAGTAAAAGCTGAGCTAAAGAAGGTTAATTGGCCAAATCGTGATAAATTAGTTTCATATACGATGGTTGTAATAGTCTCTATCTTACTTATATCTTTATTTATTGGTGGGGTTGATTTGGTTTTTTCTAATTTAGTGAGGTTAATCATTCTTGACTAGGGAGGTGCGGGTCCTGCTGAAGTAGGGTCCCTTTATTATGAGTAATAAAGTGGAATGGTATGCAATCCATACCTATTCTGGCCATGAAAATAAAGTTAAAGCAAATTTAGAACAAAGAATTAAAGCTACTGGGATGGAAGAAAAGATATTTGAGATCGTAATTCCATCTGAGGAAAAAGTTAAAGTTAAAAAAGGTAAGAAAACTGTTGTCAAAGAAAAGTTCTTTCCAGGGTATGCATTAGTCAAGATGATCATGGATGATGATTCTTGGTATGTTGTTAGGAATACGCCAGGAGTTATCGGCTTTGCTAGTGCTGGAACTAAGCCTATACCTGTTAATGAGACTGAAATGAGCAGTGTCTTTACTTCTATGGGATTAGAAGAGAAGAAAGCTGATATAGACTTGGAAGTAGGACAAAGTGTTAAAGTTACCGAGGGTCCTTTTGAGGACTTTGTTGGTGAAATCCAAGAAATAGACTTTGAAAAAGAGAAATTAGTTGTTTTAGTCTCTATGTTTGGAAGAGAGACACCAGTTGAATTAGAATATAATCAAGTTGAAGAAATATAAGGAGGTGTAATTAATTTATGGCAAAAGAAGTTGTAGGTAAGATTAGTTTGCAAGTACCTGCTGGTAAAGCTAATCCAGCTCCTCCAGTTGGTCCAGCTTTAGGACAACATGGAGTTAATATTATGGAGTTTTGTAAAGCTTTTAATGCAAAAACTGCTGACCAGGCGGGGAATATTATCCCAGTAGAAATTACGGTTTATGCTGATCGTTCTTTTGATTTTATTACTAAAACTCCTCCTGCTGCAAACTTATTAAAGAAGGCTGCAGGTATTGAGAGAGCTTCTGGAGAACCAAATGTTAATAAAGTAGCTACTGTGAGCCTAGATGATGTTAAAGAGATTGCTGAGCTTAAGATGGAAGATCTTAATGCTGCTAGCTTAGAGTCTGCTGTTAGTATGATCAAAGGTACTGCTAGAAGTATGGGAATTATTGTTGAGGACTAATTTTAGATAATCTATTCAAATAAAGTGGGAGGAATATTCCGCTAAAACCACGAAGGGAGTTTTTTATATGTCGAAGAGATATAATGAGTCTAATAAAAAAGTTGATTCTGAAAAATTATATGATATCAAAGAAGCTTTAAGTTTAGCAAAAGAGACTGCTACTGCTAACTTTTCTGAAACTGTTGAAGTTTCTGTAAATCTAGGGATTGATACCAGCAAAAATGACCAACAGGTTAGAGGAGCTGTTGTCTTACCTAAGGGAACTGGTAAAGAAGTTAAAGTAATCGCTTTTGCTCAAGGAGAAAAAGTTAAAGAGGCTGAAGCAGCCGGCGCTGATGTTGTTGGTGGTGAAGAATTAGCTGATAAGATACAAGGTGGATGGTTTGATTTTGATGTAGTTGTAGCTACTCCAGATATGATGAGTGTTGTTGGGAAGTTAGGTCCTGTTTTAGGTCCTAAAGGATTAATGCCTAATCCTAAAGTTGGAACTGTTACTTTTGATGTTGAACAAGCTATTAAAGATATTAAAGCTGGTCAAGTCGAGTACAGAGCTGATAAAGGTGGGAATATTCATCTTCCAATTGGAAAAGATAATTTCGAGTTGGATGATTTATATGAAAACTTTACAACTGTTATGGAGACTATAGTTAAAGCTAGGCCTGCTGGAGCTAAAGGTAGATATCTGCTTAATATTGCTGTTTCTGCTACTATGGGACCTGGAATCAAAATCGATCCTCAAGCTATTATTAAACTTTTAGCATAATATATAAAAAAGTATTGACTTGTTTTAATTTGTGTGTTAGAATTTGTGTTGTGTTAAAAATAGAATAAAAACGAGCCGTAGACAGTAGGTGCTTTAAAAGCTTAATATTCCTACCGAGGCTGGATGTACTTATAAAGGTAGTAATTCTTTGCTGCTTATAACAAAAGTCTCCGGCTGCTGCGGGGGCTTTTTAGTTTTTACAAGGAGGTGGATAGAAAGGATGGGCCAAAGAAAAGAGAAAGAGCTTATCGTAGAAGAACTTGTTGAAAAGTTTTCTAATTCTAAATCAGTTGTTTTAACAGATTATAGAGGTTTGGATGTTGCTGAAGTAACTGAATTAAGAAGTAAATTAAGAGAAGCTGGTGTTGATTATAAGGTAGCAAAAAATACATTAGCTTACTTAGCTGCTAAAGAAGTAGGTTATGAGTCAATCCAAGAATATCTAAGTGGGCCAACAGCTATCGCTTTTTCTGACGAAGATCCAGTAGCACCTGCAAAGATATTAGCTGATTTTGCAGAAGATCATAAAAATCTAGAGATTAAATCAGGTCTTTTAGATGGAAATTTATTGGATGTTAATGAGATTAAAGCATTAGCTGATATTCCACCAAGAGAGGTCTTGCTTGCTCAAGTTGCAAGAGGAATGAAAGCCCCAATTACAGGTTTGGTACATTGCTTGAAATATCCATTAAACAGTTTAGTTTATGCGCTTAATGCTGTTAAGGAAACCAAAGAATAAAAATAATTTTAAGAAAACAAGGAGGAAGAAAAGATGAATAAAAATGACATTTTAGAAGCAATTGAAAATATGACTGTTTTAGAATTAGCTGAATTGGTAGAGGAATTAGAAGAAAAATTTGACGTAAGTGCTGCTGCTCCTGTAGCTATGGCTGCTCCTGCTGCTGGTGGTGCTGCTGCTGAAGAGCAAACTGAGTTTGACGTTGTATTAACTGCTGCTGGAAGTAGCAAAATCAAAGTAATCAAAGCAGTTAGAGGTGTTACTGACTTAGGACTTAAAGAAGCTAAAGCATTAGTTGATGGTGCTCCTAGCCCAGTAAAAGAGGGTGTAGATAAGGACACTGCTGAAGAAATTAAAGAACAATTAGAAGAGGCTGGAGCTTCTGTAGAAATTAAGTAATTAATCTTTAATGAAGAATAAACTTTTATAAAGAAGCACTCTGTTAGAAAACAGGGTGCTTTTTTACCTTAATTAGGAACATTGTATAATTAAATGCACGGATAGTGCAAAAAATAAATGACACATATGAATACCTCATATATAATGTTAAATAACCACAAATAACATAAAGTGAGGTATTGATATGTGCCAAGATAATTATAACACAAATGAGAACAAAGGTGAACACTTAAAATGGGAAGATAGAAAAGTAATAGAACACTTGTATAATCAACAAAACAAGTCTCCCAAAGAGATTGCACAAGGGTTAGGTAGACATAGAACTACAATAAGCAGAGAGGTTAAAAAAGGCAAAATAGAGCTATTAAATTGGGACTATACAATTAGAATAGAATATGATG
>NZ_KI912094.1:364706-544700 GCF_000517025.1 Halonatronum saccharophilum DSM 13868 | reverse complement strand
TCCAATCGCAATGGATGAAGGATTACGTTTTGCGATTAGAGAGGGTGGAAGAACTGTTGGTGCAGGTGTAGTTACTAAAATTGTTGAATAATTCAAATATTATTTAATAAATTAGAAATGCCTAGGAAAGAGAATGGGGAGTAAAGGTCCTCCTCATCTTTTTCTGTCTAATTCAAAAAGTTACTTGGAGGTGAAGTGTTATGGCTGAGCAAGCTAAAGGAAAAATCAGAATCAGACTAAAAGCCTATGAACATCAGCTTTTAGATAATTCAGCTACTAAGATTGTAGAAACTGCAAAGAAGACTGGAGCTGACGTTTCTGGACCAGTTCCATTGCCTACTAAAAAAGAGGTGTTTACTATTTTACGTTCGCCTCATGTTAATAGTAAGTCTAGAGAGCAATTTGAGATGAGAACTCATAAACGTTTAATTGATATTAAAGATCCAACGCCAAAGACTGTAGATTCTTTAATGAGGTTAGATCTACCTGCTGGTGTAGATATAGAGATTAAATTATAATAATAATCGTTGTTTAAGGAGGTGTAGATGAAATGAAGGGTATTTTAGGAAAGAAAGTTGGTATGACACAAATTTTTAATGAGAACGGAGAGATGATTCCGGTTACTGTAGTTGAAGCTGGTCCATGTGCTGTTGTTCAAAAGAAGACTGAAGAGATTGACGGTTACAATTCTATTCAGTTAGGTTTTGAAGATTTAAAGGAAAATAAAATTACTAAGCCTGTTAAAGGTCATTTCGAAAAATATGGAGTTAATCCGAAGAAATATATTGAGGAATTCCAAGTTGAAGGTTCTGAAACTTTAGAACCAGGAGATGAGGTTAAAGTAGATGTCTTTTCAGCAGGAGATGTGGTTGATGTAACTGGAGTTTCTAAAGGAAAAGGGTTTGCTGGAACAGTTAAGAGATGGAATTTCAATACTGGTCCTAAAACTCACGGATCTAGAAACTATAGAAGACCAGGATCTATTGGAGCAGGTTCTGATCCTGCTAGAGTATTTAAAGGTAAAAAGATGCCAGGACATATGGGTGCGGAAAAAGTTACTGTTCAGAATTTAGAAGTAGTTAAGGTTGATTCTGAAAAGAACCTATTGTTAGTTAAAGGAGCAATTCCTGGTCCTAAAAAAGGATTATTAACTATTAAGGCAGCTGTTAAATAGACTTAGGAAAGGGGGATAAAGATGCCAGAAATAACATTATATAATGCAGAAGGTCAAGAAACAGGTAATGTTAGTTTGAATGAAAATATTTTTGATGTAGAGGTTAATGAGCATGTTGTTCATGAAGTAGTTGTTGCTCAATTAGCTGCTAAACGTGTCGGAACTGCTAAGACTAAAACCAGAGGAGAAGTTAGTGGTGGTGGACGTAAGCCTTGGAGACAAAAGGGTACTGGTCGTGCAAGACATGGTAGTATTCGTTCTCCTCTTTGGGTAGGTGGTGGAACAACTTTTGGACCACAACCAAGAAAGTACAAGAAGAAAGTTCCAAAGAAAGTTAAGAAGCTGGCTATAAAGTCTGCATTAACTTCTAAGGTGGAAGAGAACAACTTAGTTGTATTAGATAATATAGATTTTGCTGAACCTAAGACTAAAAAGATGGTATCTCTTTTAGATAAATTTGGGGTAGCTAGTGAGAAAGTTTTGATTGTATTAGATGAAAGAAATGATAATGTTTATAAATCTGCTCGAAATCTTCAAGGGGTAAGGGTAGTGACACCTAATAGAGTAACCGTTTATGATCTTTTAAATAGCAAAAAAGTAATCATGACTAAAGAAGCGGTTTCTAAAGTTGAGGAGGTGTTGTCATAATGAAAGATCCTAGAGATATTATAATTGCACCTCATATTTCTGAGAGAAGTATGATAGATATGGAAAGTAATAATTTTTACACATTTAAAGTTGACTTAAGAGCTAATAAGACAGAGATAAAGAAAGCTGTTGAAGAGATTTTTGATGTTAAGGTTGATAAGGTAAATACTATGAGAGTGCCTGGTAAGAAGAGAAGGATGGGTTATCATCAAGGAAGAACACCTGAGTGGAAAAAAGCTAAGGTTAAATTAGTTGATGGTGATGTAATAGAAATATTTGAAGGAATGTAATTTTTAAGAAAAGGAGGGAAATAAGATGGCGATTAAAAAGTTTAAGCCAACTACACCGTCAAGAAGGTACATGACTGTGGCTTCTTTTGAAGAGATAACAACAGATAAACCAGAGAAGTCTTTATTAAAACCAATTAAGAAGACTGGTGGACGTAATGCAACTGGTAGAATTACTGTACGTCACCGTGGCGGTGGTCATAAAAGAATGTATAGAGTTATTGATTTTAAGCGTAATAAGGATGGTATTCCAGCTAAGGTGGCAACTATTGAATATGATCCAAATCGTTCAGCAAGAATTGCTTTATTAAATTATGTTGATGGTGAGAAAAGATATATTATAGCACCAAAAGGATTACAAGTAGGGGATGAAATCATTTCTGGATCTGAGGCAGATATCAAGCCAGGTAATGCTTTAGCATTAGAGAATATACCTGTTGGTACTATTATTCATAACATTGAGTTAAAGCCTCAAAAGGGAGCTCAACTAGTTAGATCTGCTGGTACTCAAGCTCAATTGATGGCTAAGGAAGGTAAGTATGCTCATGTTCAAATGCCTTCTGGAGAAGTAAGATTAATCAATGTTAAATGTAGAGCTACAATAGGTCAAGTTGGTAATATAGAGCATGAAAATATAACTATAGGTAAAGCGGGTAGAAGTCGTTGGTTAGGTCGTAGACCTAGCGTTCGTGGTACTGCTATGAACCCACATGACCATCCACATGGTGGTGGAGAAGGTAAGAAGGCAGCTGGTAGACAGCCTGTTACTCCATGGGGTCAAAAGACTATCGGTAAGAAAACTAGAAAGCCTAAAGCTTCTGATAAGATGATTGTTAGAAGTCGTCATGCTAAGAAGAGAAGAAAGTAATTTTTGAAAGGGGGGTATAAATTTGGGTCGTTCAGTGAAAAAAGGGCCATTTATAGATAAGAAGTTGTTAGCTAAGGTTGAAAAGATGAATGAGACTGATGATAAGAAAGTAATTAAGACCTGGTCAAGAAGTTCAACTATTTTCCCACAGATGATCGGGCATACAATTGCAGTTCATGATGGTAGAAAACATGTTCCTGTTTATATAACTGAAGATATGGTTGGACATAAGTTAGGAGAATTTGCTCCAACTAGGCTATTTAGAGGACATGGTGATAAAACAGAAAGATCAACAGCACTTAAATAAGCTTATGAGTAAAGGGGGTTAAAGGATGGAAGCTAAAGCCGTTGCCAAACGTATTCGAATTTCCCCAAGAAAAGCAAGGTTAGTAATTGACTTAGTAAGGGGTAAGGATATCGGTGAAGCCGTTGGTATTTTAAAAAATACACCTAATAAGGCTGCTAAAGTTATTGAGAAAGTACTACTTTCTGCAGTAGCTAATGCAGAGAATAATCATGATATGATTGCTGATGAGTTATATATATCAGAAGCATATATAGATGAAGGGCCAACGATGAAGAGATTTAAGCCAAGAGCTATGGGGCAAGCAAGTCCTATTAATAAAAGAACTAGTCACGTAACTATTAAGGTGGCAGAAAAAAAGGAGGGATAATGAATGGGTCAGAAGATAAATCCACACGGACTTAGGGTCGGAGTTGTAAAGGATTGGGATGCTAAATGGTATGCTGATAAAGAAGATTATGCAGATTTATTGCATGAAGATTTAGAAGTTAGAAATTATATTAAAGAGAATATGTCTGAGTCAGGTATTTCTCGTATTGTAATTGAAAGAGCAGCTAATAGAATTAAGGTTAACATTCATACTGCTAGACCGGGAATGGTAATTGGAAAAGGTGGTTCTGAGGTTAACAATCTAAGAGCTCAGTTAGAGAAAATGACTGGTAAGAAGGTACAGGTTAATGTTGTTGAGGTTAAGAAACCTGACCAAGATGCTCAATTAGTTGCTGAAAATATTGCAGAACAGTTAGTTAACAGGATTTCATTTAGAAGAGCAATGAAACAAGCTATTAAAAGAGCCATGAAATCAAGAGGTGTTGAAGGAATTAAAGTAGAATGTGCTGGTCGTTTAGGTGGTGCTGATATGGCAAGAACTGAAGGGTATAGTGAAGGAAGTGTGCCTTTGCATACACTACGTGCTGATATCGATTATGGATTTGCTGAAGCAGATACTACCTATGGTAAGATTGGTATAAAGACATGGATTTATAAAGGTGAAATTTTACCTGAAGTTAATGAAGGTTAATTAGAAAGGGGGCATTGAAATGTTAATTCCAAAGCGTGTTAAATATAGAAAGCAACATCGTGGACGGAGAAAAGGAAAGGCAATGAGAGGTAATAGAGTTACTTTTGGAGACTTTGGACTACAAGCTTTAGATGCTGCGTGGATTAACAACCGTCAGATCGAAGCTGCAAGAATTGCTATTACACGTCATATTAAACGTGGAGGTAAGGTTTGGATTAATATCTTCCCTGATAAACCTGTTACTGCAAAACCTGCCGAAACAAGAATGGGTAGTGGAAAAGGTGCTCCAGAACAGTGGGTTGCTGTAGTAAAGCCTGGTCGTGTAATGTTTGAGATTGGTGGAGTTGATGAGGAGCTTGCAAGGAGAGCTATGACATTAGCCTCTCATAAGTTACCTATAAGAACCAAATTTGTAAAACGGGAAGAAATGGATGGTGACACCGATGAAAGCTAAAGAATTAAATAATTTAACTAACGAAGAATTGGAGCAAAAGTTAGACGAGCTAAAAGATGAACTCTTTAATCTAAGATTTCAAAATGCTACAGCTCAACTTGATAATCCAATTAGAATTCGTAAAGTAAAGCGTTCAATTGCTCGGGTTAAGACTATTTTAAATGAGAGAGAGCTTGGTATTAATCAAGCCTAATTGAGAGGAGGGATAGGATGACTGAGCAGGCTAGTCAAAAAGAAAAGGTTGGAATTGTAGTTAGTGATAAAATGGATAAGACTGTTGTGGTAGCCGTTGAAAGAAAAACACAACATCCTTTATATAAACGTGTAATTACTAGAACTTCTAAGTTTAAAGCTCATGATGAAAATAATGAGTGTAAAGAGGGCGATAAGGTAAAAATCGTAGAGACACGTCCATTAAGTAAGCAGAAGAATTGGAAAATAAAAGAAATTATTAGGAAAGCTAAATAGTCTTAGACTGAAAGGAGGGGTTAGGATGATTCAAGCGGAATCTAGGTTGAAAGTAGCAGACAATTCAGGAGCAAGAGAATTATTATGCGTTAAGGTATTAGGTGGTTCTAGAAAAAGATATGCTTCTGTTGGTGAAGTAATTGTCGCTACAGTTAAAGAAGCTATCCCTGATGGTGTTGTAAAAAAAGGAGAAGTAGTTAAAGCTGTTGTTGTAAGAACTAAGAGACAAGTTAGAAGAAAAGATGGTTCTTATATTAGCTTTGATGAGAATGCAGCTGTAATAATAGATAAGAATGATCAGCCTAAAGGAACACGTATTTTTGGGCCAATTGCTAGAGAACTTAGAGAAAATAATTTCACTAGAATTATCTCTTTAGCACCTGAGGTACTTTAATTAGATTTCTGTAGTAGAAAGGAGGCATTAAATCGTGTCTAAACCTAAATTGCATGTAAAAAAGGGCGATAAGGTTCAAGTTAGATCTGGTAAGGATAGAGGGAAAGAAGGAGAAGTTATAAAAGTCTTTCCTGCAAAGAGCCGTGTAATCGTTGAAGGCGTTAATATTATAAAGAAACACGTAAGACCAACTCAAGATAATCCACAAGGTGGTATTGTTGAAAAAGAAGCTCCTATTCACAGTTCTAATGTAATGTTAATCTGTAATAGTTGTGGAGAAGCTTCTAGAACTGCTAAGAAAGTTTTAGAAGACGGTAAAAAGATTCGTTTTTGTAAAAAATGTGGAGAAGATGTAGAGTAAATTTGTTAGTTAGAAAGGAGGTCTATGAATGTCAACATTAAGAGAGACATATAAAAATGAAATTGTTTCTGCATTAACTGAAAAATTTAATTATGATAATGTAATGGAAGTTCCAAAGTTAGACAAGGTTGTTCTTAACATTGGTTTAGGTGATGCAGCAGAGAATGCAAAGTTATTAGATGAAGGTGTAGAAGTTCTACAAACAATAACTGGACAAAATCCAGTTATAACAAGAGCTAAAAAATCTATAGCAAACTTCAAGATAAGAGAAGGTATGCCTGTAGGTTGTAAAGTTACATTACGTGGAGAAGAGATGTATGAGTTCTTATATAAATTAATTAATGTTACTTTGCCACGTGTTCGTGACTTTAGAGGTGTTTCTAAAAAAGCTTTTGATGGACGAGGTAACTATTCATTAGGGATTAAAGATCATACAGTATTCCCTGAGATAAAGATTGACGATGTAGACAAGATTTTAGGAATGGATATCGTAATTGTAACATCAGCTCAAAGTGATGAAGAAGCTAAAGAGCTTCTAGCACTGATGAAGATGCCATTTAAAAAGTAATTAAGGAGGGAAGATAGTGGCTAAAACGGCTAAGGTAGAAAAATCAAAAAGAAAACCTAAGTATTCAAGTCGTGAAGAAAGAAGATGCCGTAAGTGCGGTAGGCCACATGGGGTAATTAGAAAGTTTGAATTGTGTCGAATCTGTTTTAGAGAATTGGCCCATGAAGGAAAATTACCTGGTGTTAAAAAAGCAAGTTGGTAAAGATTAATTTTGAAAGGAGGTATGAATTATGAGTATGACAGATCCTATTGCAGATATGTTAACTAGAGTTAGAAATGCTAACTCTGTTATTAAAAAAGATGTAAAAATTCCTGCTTCTAATATTAAAGAAGAAATTGCACGAGTTTTAAAGGAAGCTGGTTATATTAAAGGGTATGAGAGAGTTAAATCTGGACCTCAAGGTTATTTAAGATTGTTCTTAAAGTATGGAGATAATAATGAAAAAGTTATTACTGGTATTAAAAGAATTAGTAAACCTGGTCTAAGAGTTTATGCTAATAAAGAAGAAGTTCCTAAAGTATTAGGAGGTTTAGGAATTGCAATATTATCAACTTCTAATGGTGTGATGACAGATAAGTCTGCGCGAAAAGCGGGAATTGGTGGAGAGGTTATCTGTTACGTTTGGTAATTTTTAAGAAAAAAGGAGGTGTATTTGATGTCTAGAATTGGTCATGTTCCAATAGACATTCCTGAAAAGGTTCAAATAGATATAGATGGTAATGTAGTAAAGGTAAAAGGTCCAAAGGGAGAATTACAAGAGAAAGTTAGTCCAAGAATGGATATTACTATTGAAGATAATCAGCTTAAGGTGAATCGCCCTACTGATTCTAAACAAGATAGATCTATGCACGGTTTAACTCGTAGCCTGATAGTTAATATGGTTGAAGGTGTAACTGAAGGTTTCCAAAAAGTTTTAGAATTAAATGGTGTAGGTTATCGTGCTACATTAAAAGGTAAAAACTTAGAATTACAAGTAGGTTATTCTCACCCTGTTCTAATAGAGCCTGAAGGTGATATTCAATTCTCAGTAGATAAGAATAAGATTATCGTTAAAGGGATTAACAAACAATTAGTAGGTCAAGTAGCTGCTAATATTAGAGAGGTTAGAAAACCTGAACCATACAAAGGCAAAGGTATTAAGTATGTTGATGAGCATATTAGACGTAAAGAAGGTAAGACTGGTTAATAAATAAAGTTCCTTAATATGCAACTGGATAAAAAGGAGGGAAAAGAATGGGCAAGTTAAGCAAGAGGGAAGCTCGTGCAAGAAGGCGTAAAAGAGTTCGTAATAAAGTAACTGGAACTCCAAGTAGACCAAGATTAAGTGTTTACAGAAGTTTAAATAACATTTACGCTCAAGTTATTGATGATTTCTCTGGAGAAACTCTAGCATCAGCATCAACTGTTGATAAAGAGATAAAAGGTGAAATCGCCAATGGTGGTAATATAGATGCTGCTAAAGTTGTTGGTAAATATGTAGCTGAGCGAGCTTTAGATGAAGGTGTTAAAACTGTTGTATTTGATCGAGGTGGAAATGACTACCACGGTAGAATTAAAGCTTTAGCTGAAGCTGCAAGAGAAGGCGGATTGAAATTTTAAATAAAATCAAATAAAAAAAGGAGGGAAAAGGATGAGTAAGCTTATTGATGCTAGCAAATTAGATTTAGAGGAAAGAGTTGTTAATATCAACCGTGTAACTAAGGTAGTTAAAGGTGGACGCAGATTCAGCTTTAGTGCATTAGTAGTTGTTGGTGACGGTAATGGTCATGTAGGAGCAGCTATTGGAAAAGCAAACGAAGTTCCAGATTCTATTCATAAAGCTATCGATGCTGCTAAGAAGAATTTAGTTAAGATTCCTCTGAAAGAAACAACTATTCCTCATGAGATCACTGGTATTTTTGGTGCGGGTCGTGTTCTTTTAAAGCCAGCTTCTGAGGGTACTGGAGTAATCGCTGGTGGTCCAGTACGTGCGGTTGTTGAATTAGCAGGAATTAAAGATATTTTAACTAAGTCTTTAGGTTCTAATAATCCTATTAATATGGTAAAAGCAACTATTGAAGGTTTAGATAGTTTGAAAGAAGCTGAAGAAGTTGCTAAATTAAGAGGTAAAACTGTTGAGGAATTACTAGGGTAATTTTAATTAAGTTAGTTGTTATAATCAAGGAGGTGAAAGTATTATGAAATTACATGATTTAAAACCTGCAAAAGGTTCTAAAAAAGGTCGAAAAAGATTAGGTAGAGGAATTGGTTCTGGAAAAGGTAAAACTTCTGGAAAAGGGCATAAAGGTCAAAATGCTCGTTCTGGTGGTGGTGTAAGACCTACTTTTGAAGGTGGTCAAACTCCTTTGTTTAGAAGACTTCCTAAAAGAGGATTTAGCAATGCAAGATTTAAAAAAGAGTATGCAGTTGTTAATATAGAAGATCTTAATCGTTTTGAAGATAATACAGTCGTATCTATCGAAGAACTAAAGGCAGCAGGTTTAATTGATAAAGTTAAAGATGGAGTTAAGATCCTTGGGGATGGTAACTTAGATAAAGCTTTAACAGTTAAATCAAATAAGTTCAGCAAATCTGCAGTTGAGAAGATTGAAGCTGCTGGAGGAAAGGTAGAGGTGATATAATAAAATGTTATCAGCTCTGAGTAATGCGTTTAAAGTTGAAGAGCTTAGAAATAAGATATTCTTTGTTTTAGGTATGATTGCTATTTATCGTATGGGGGCACATATTCCTGTCCCTGGTATTGATGCACAAGCTTTAAGAGAACTTTTTGCTGGTGAAGGTGTATTAGGATTTTTAGATATGTTTGCTGGTGGTGCTCTAGAGAATTTCGCTATCTTTGCGCTGAGTATCAGTCCTTACATAACTGCTTCGATTATTATGCAGTTGCTGACCGTTGCTGTTCCTAAATTAGAAGAATTAGCTAAACAAGGTCCAGAAGGACAGAAAATAATAACTCGTTATACAAGATATGCTACAGTCTTATTAGGAGCTATTCAAGGTGCTGGAATCACGTTAATGATTAGTAATTTAGGAGCTATTAGAAATCCTAGTTTCTTGAACTTATCTGTTATTGTTATAACATTGACTGCGGGAACTGTATTTTTAATGTGGTTAGGAGAGCAGATAACAGAGAAGGGAATTGGAAATGGAATTTCAATACTGATCTTTGTTTCAATTATCTCTAGGTTGCCTGGAGCTACTGTGCAGACTTTTAATCAATTGATGGTTGGTGCTCTTAATATATTTAATATATTAGCCTTTGTTGTAGTTGCAGTAATAGTTGTTGGGTTGATTGTTTATATTGAAGAAGGAAAGAGGAAGATACCAGTTAGATACTCTAAGCGTGTTGTTGGTCGTAAGGTTTATGGTGGTCAATCTACTCATATACCAATGAAGGTCAATCAAGCAGGGGTAATGCCAGTAATTTTTGCTTCTTCTGTACTTTTATTCCCGGCTACTATCGCTCAATTTATTCAAAGAGATTGGGCACAAGCGATTGCTAGAATATTATCGCCAAATGCTCCATTATATATATTCTTATTTGCAGTTTTGATTATCTTTTTCACCTACTTTTATACAGCTATTCAATTCAATCCAATAGATGTAGCAGATAATATGAAAAAGTATGGAGGTTTTGTTCCAGGACGTAGACCTGGACGACCAACTGCTGAATATCTGGATAGGATATTAACTAGAATTACATTAGCTGGAGCAGTCTTCTTAGCCGCAGTTGCTATTGTACCAGAGTTTGTTATAGGTCTTACAGGTCTTCAAGTAAGATTTGGTGGAACTGCGCTTTTGATTGCAGTAGGAGTAGCATTGCAGACAATGCAACAAATAGAGACTCAACTGTTATCAAGACACTATGAAGGCTTTATGAAGTAGGTTTAGGGAGTGATATAAATGAATTTAGTTTTATTAGGTCCCCCAGGAGCTGGTAAAGGGACTCAAGCTAGTCGTTTAGAAGAAAGTTATGAACTTATTCATATTTCAACAGGAGATATTTTTCGCAAAGCTATCAAAGAAGAGACTCCTTTAGGTAAAGAAGCAAAGGGATATATGGATGAGGGAAGGTTAGTTCCAGATGAGGTTACAATTGGTATGGTTAGAGAAAGGCTTGCTCAAGAAGATTGTCAAAATGGCTTTGTTTTAGATGGCTTTCCTCGTACAGTAAAGCAAGCAGATGCTTTGATGGAGATATTAGAAGATCTAGATTTTAAATTAGATGGAGTAATAAATATTGATGTAAGTGATAAAGAACTTATTGAGCGTTTATCTGGAAGAAGGATTTGTAAGTCTTGTGGAGCTACTTTCCATGTGAAGTTTAATGCTTCTCAAGAAGAAGGGGTATGTGATGAGTGTGGAGGAGATTTATACCAACGTGATGATGATACTCCTGAAACTATTAAAGAAAGATTAAGTGTTTATTCTAAGCAGACGGAACCTTTGATTGATTATTATAAGCAGAGGAATCTCTTAAAAACAATCGATGGTGAACAAGGTTTAGATGAAGTATTTAATGAAATTAAATCTGCTTTGGAATAGTAAGTAGAGTACTTCTATCTTTTAAATTCCGTCAGGCGAAGTTAGTTGGCCCTAGGTAGGGCCAATTTGACGGATGTATATTCTTTGAATAAAATATTTATTTTGTGATATAATGTAATATTAGGACCTTTAAGAAAAAATAGAATTCTTAAGAGGGGGTTAAAGATAATCAATGGCAAAAGAAGAAGCTATTGAAGTTGAGGGTACGGTGATAGAGCCATTACCCAATGCTAAATTTAGAGTTGAGTTGGAGAACGGTCATAAAGTTTTGGCCCATGTTTCTGGGAAAATGAGAATGAATTTTATTAGAATTTTACCAGGAGATAAAGTAACGGTAGAGTTGTCACCTTATGATTTAAGTCGTGGCCGAATTACCTATCGTCATAAATCTTAAATTAAGTTAGTATAAGGAGGGTTAGAATGAAAGTTCGACCATCAGTAAAACCTATTTGCGATAAGTGTAAAGTAATCCGTCGTAAAGGAAGAGTTTATGTAATTTGTGAAAACCCTAAGCATAAACAACGTCAAGGTTAGTCTAAAGATAATCACTTAGGAGGTGTAGAATAAATTATGGCACGTATTGAAGGTGTTGATTTACCACGTGATAAGAGAGTAGTGATTGGATTAACATATATTTATGGAATTGGGAAATCTACTGCTCAAGAGATTGTAGAAAAAGCTGGTATCAGCTTTGATACTAGAGTTAGAGATTTAACTGAAGGAGAAGTTTCTAAGCTTCGTCAAGTTATAGACGAAGACTATCTAGTAGAAGGTGAATTACGTCGTGAAGTAAGAGGAAATATTAAAAGGTTAAGAGATATTGGTTCTTACAGAGGGTTAAGACATAGAAGAGGTCTTCCTACTAGAGGACAGAGAACTAAAACAAATGCTAGAACCCGAAAAGGTCGTAAGAGAGCTGTAGGAGCTAAGAGAAAATAGTATAATATGAGGTATAATTAATCAAGAAATAAGGAGGGATATCATGGCACGCAGGAAGAGAAATAAGAAAAAGAGAAAGAAGATACAAGTGCAAAAGGGTCAAGCACATATTCGATCTACTTTTAATAATACAATAGTTACTTTAACTGATAGCAAAGGTAATACAGTTGCTTGGTCAAGTGCAGGTAATTTAGGATTTGAAGGTTCTCGTAAAAGTACTCCTTATGCTGCACAGATGGCAGCTGATAATGCTGCAAAAGAAGCAATGGAATATGGTTTAAAAGAGGTTGATGTTTTTGTAAAAGGTCCTGGAGCTGGAAGAGAAGCTGCAGTTAGAGCTTTACAAGCGGCTGGATTAGAGGTAACTTTAATCAAGGACGTAACTCCAATTCCTCATAATGGATGTCGTCCACCTAAGCGTCGTAGAGTATAATTAGTTATTTGAAGATATAATTTTGGAGGTGTAAAACATGGCAAGATATACTGGTCCTTCTTGTAGATTATGTAGACAAGAGGGAGAGAAGTTGTTCTTAAAAGGTGAGAGATGTTATACAGATAAGTGTGCTATTGAACGTCGTTCTTATGGTCCTGGAGAACAGGGGAGAGGGCGTAGAAGAAAGTTATCTGAGTTTGGTTTACAATTGAGAGAGAAGCAAAAGGTTAGAAGAATTTATGGAGTTATGGAAAAGCAATTTAGGCTTTATTTTGAAAAAGCTGAAAGAAAGCCAGGTATTACTGGTGAAAACTTCTTAAATTTACTTGAAAGTAGATTAGATAATGTTGTATACAGGTTAGGGTTTGCTACTTCTAGAAATGAAGCTAGACAATTTGTAAGGCATGGACATATCTTAGTAAATGGTAGTAGAGTAGATATTCCTTCTTATTTAGTTTCTGAAGGTGATATTATCTCTATTAAAGATAGTAGCACTAGTATGAAGCGTTTTAAAGAAGTATTAGAGATTAATGAAAATTATAATACTCCTTCTTGGTTAGAATCTAACTTTGAAAAGAAGGAAGGTAAGGTATTAACTGATCCAAACCGTGAAGATATAGATATTCAAATCAATGAACAATTAATTGTAGAATTCTATTCTAAATAATAGTGGGTATATGTGGTTCCTTCGAACCACTTTGCTACTTTTTATTAAATTAAGTTATCACCCTCAATAGTATATGTAGATCTTTGTTTATTAAAGGTAAAGGGAGGGTTAAGATTAATGATTGAGATTGAAAAACCGTCAATTGAACGAATAGAGTCCACCGATACTTATGGTAAGTTTGTTGTCAGTCCTTTAGAGCGAGGCTATGGTATTACTTTAGGTAATTCTTTAAGAAGAATTATGTTATCTTCTTTACCTGGAGCTGCTATAACCTCTATAAAAATTGAAGGAGTTAGACATGAGTTTTCTACCATACCTGGTGTAGTGGAAGATGTTGTTGATATTATTTTAAATTTAAAAGAAGTTGTTGTTAATGTAAGTGAAGAAGAACCTCAGACTTTAAGGATTGAAGCAAATGGTGAAGGTAAGGTAACTGCTGGTGACTTTAAAGTAAGTGGTGATGTTGAGATTGTTAATCCAGATCACCATATAGCTACTTTGTCAGACGAAGGTGAATTTGTCTTAGAAGCAGTTGTTGAAAAAGGTCGTGGTTATGTAACTGCCGAAGATAACAAGAAAGAAGAGCATATTATCGGTGTTATACCTATCGACTCTGCCTTTTCACCTATTAAGAGGGTTAACTTCAATGTTGAGGATACTAGGGTAGGTAGCAGGAGTGATCTAGATAAATTAACTTTGGAAGTAATTACAAATGGTAGTATAGATCCAGAAGAATCTATAAGCCTAGCTGCTAAGGTATTAGAAGAACATTTAGACCTATTTATTAATTTAAATGAAGAGATTAATAATGTAGATATTATGGTCGAAAAGGAAGAAGAGAAAAAAGATAAAATCTTAGAAACAACTATTGAAGAGTTGGATTTATCTGTTAGGTCTTCTAATTGTTTAAAGAGAGCTGGAATTAATACCGTTGAGGAATTAACTGATATAACAGAAGAAGAGCTAATGAAGGTAAGAAATCTAGGTAAAAAATCATTGTTAGAGATTAAAGCTAAGATTTCTGAACTCGGATTGAAATTACAGAAACCTGAAATATAAGATTATGACCTATTAAGAAGGAGGGATAGTTATGGCTCAACGAAAATTTGGTCGTAAAAGTGGACCAAGAAAAGCCCTATTAATCTCTTTAGCTAATGCTTTGTTTAAAAATGAAAGAATTGAAACTACTGAAGCTAAAGCAAAAGAAGTTAGGGGTTTTGCTGAGAAGCTAATAACAAAAGCTAAAAAAGGCACACAACATCATAGAAGACAAGTAATGAACAAACTTCAAGACAAAGGTTCTGTAGAGATTCTTTTTAATGAACTTGCTCCTAGATTTGCTGAACGCCAAGGTGGGTACACTAGAATTATTAAGGTTGGTCCAAGAAGTGGAGACTCTGCCCCAATGGCTATTTTAGAATTAGTGGAGTAGTATAAAATTAATAATCGATTAAACAGCCATAATTTATTATTTAATACTGGGCGTAGTAAAGGTAGAATACCTTATATCTATTCGTCCGGTATAAATGGCTGTTTTTTTATATCAGGTTGGGTGAAAAAATGTCATTAATAAATATAGAAAATCTGCATTATCGTTATAATAGTAAAGGGAATTGGGTATTAAAAGAAGTTGATTTGGAGGTTAATTCAGGAGAGTTTGTAGTAATTGTTGGACATAATGGTTCTGGAAAGTCTACACTAGCTAAAATGCTTAATGGATTATTGATACCCACTGAAGGGGATATTGAAATTAATGGTAGGTCAACTAAAGATAGGGATAATATTTGGAATATTAGACAACAAGTTGGTATGGTATTTCAAAACCCTGATAATCAATTAATTGCTAATATTGTTGAAGAAGATGTAGCCTTTGGTCCAGAGAATTTAGGTTTAGAATCTATGAAGATAAGAGATAGGGTAGATTGGGCATTAAAAGAAGTTGGGATGGAAGAGTTTAAAAGGCATGCACCTCATAACTTATCGGGAGGTCAAAAGCAGAGAATAGCCATTGCAGGTGTATTAGCTATGAAGCCTAAGTGTCTAGTTTTAGATGAACCTACAGCTATGTTAGATCCTTTAGGTAGAAAGAGTGTAATTTCAACTATAGAAAAGTTAAATAAAAGTTTAGGAATGACTGTAGTCCATATCACTCACTTTATGAATGAGGCAATTAAAGCTGATAGAATTATTGTAATGGATGGTGGAAGAGTTGCTTTGGAAGGAACTCCAAAGGATATTTTTGCCAAGGTAAATCAGATTAAAAAGTATAATTTGGACTTACCTCAAGTTGCTCAGTTAGCTTTAGAATTACAGAAATCAGGATTAGACCTTCCAGATGATATCTTTGAAGTTGATAGGCTGGTGAATTTGTTATGTTCATTGAAGTAAGAAATTTAAGTCACAATTATGATAAGGAATTAGTTGGCAATTATACTCTAAAAGATATTGATTTTAAGGTTGAAAAGGGTGAATTTATTGGTTTAATTGGTCATACTGGATCAGGTAAATCTACCTTAGTACAGACTCTAAATGGTCTTATAAAGCCTACTGAAGGTGAAATTATTATAGGTGGCAGTGATATTACTAAGGAAAAGGATTTAAAAGAGGTAAGACAGAAGGTAGGACTAGTATTTCAGTACCCAGAGCATCAGTTATTTGAAGAAAATGTGTTTTTAGATGTTGCTTTTGGCCCTAAAAATCTAGGGTTAGAGGGAGAAGAGTTAGAAGAAAGAGTTAAAGAAGCTCTAGTTGCTGTTAATTTAAACTATAAAGAGTTTAAGGATAAATCACCTTTTAAATTATCTGGTGGCCAACAAAGAAGGGTTGCTATTGCTGGAGTACTAGCGATGAAACCTGAGGTATTAATATTAGATGAACCAACTGCAGGTTTAGATCCAAAGGCAAGAGAAGAGTTGCTACAGGAGATAACTTCTTTACAGAAAAGATCTGGATTAACTATAATCTTAATCTCTCACCGTATGGAAGAGGTTGGTCAGTTAGCAGATAGGATTATAGTCTTAGAAAAAGGTAAGATTGTTTTAGAGGGAACTCCTAATTTTGTCTTTTCTCATGTAGATTTATTAGAGGGTATAGGTTTGGGTGTGCCTCAAATAACTAAGGTTATGCATGAGTTGAAGAATAAGTTGAATATAGATGATATGAGGACTGATTTATTTACTATTTTGGAAGCAAAAAAAGAAATATTAAGAGTGATGAGAGGTTAAAAAATGTTAGATGATATTATAATAGGACAATATATAGAAAGAGACTCTTTTATTCATAGCTTAGATCCTAGAATAAAGATTTTAGTTATTATATTTTTTATTATTACCATATTTCTAATTAATGCTTTTACAGGCTATCTATTTTTAGCTTTCTTTATTTTAGTTACAGTATTATTATCTAAGATAAAGGTTAAATACATTATTAAGAGTATAAGACCCTTAATATTTATAATCTCCTTTACTTTGATTGTTCACCTTTTTATGACAAGAGGTGGTCAGATCATATGGGAGTGGAGGTTTTTAAAAATTGAAGAGGAAGGCTTAAGGATGGGATTATTTATGTCTTTAAGGTTGATCTTTTTAGTGTCATATACTTCTTTACTAACACTTACTACATCACCTTTGGCACTTACAGATGGTTTAGAGAGTTTACTTAAACCCTTTGAAAAGATTGGTCTTCCAGCCCATGAATTAGCTATGATGATGAGTATTGCCTTAAGGTTTATTCCCACATTATTAGAAGAAGCACAAAAGATAATGAAGGCTCAAAAGGCTAGGGGAGCAGACTTTGAGAGTGGAAATTTAATTAATAAAGCTAAGAGCTTAATCCCTTTATTAGTTCCTTTGTTTGTTAATGCCTTCCGTAGAGCAGATGACCTTGCTTTAGCAATGGAGGCGAGGTGCTATAGAGGGGGAGAAGGTCGTAGTAGAATGAATGCTCTTCTTTTAGTTAATAAAGATTATATAGTATTAGCTTTAAGTTTTGTGTATTTAATTTCTGTGGGTATCTTCTTATAATGGAGTGAGTTTTATGAGGAATTTAATGTTTAAAGTAGCTTATGATGGAAGTAAATATCATGGTTTTCAACGGCAAGATAATGCCTGGACAGTACAAGAAGCAATTGAGGATGGACTTAAGACTTTACTAAAAGAAGATGTCAAGATAATTGGAGCTAGTAGAACTGATGCTGGTGTACATGCTAAAGGTCAGGTTTTTAATCTTAAGGTAGACACACCTATTCCGGTAGAAAGGTTTCCTTTAGCATTAAATACTAAATTACCTAGGGATATAATTATTATTGATACAATTGATGTAGATGATGATTTTCATGCTAGGTATAATAGTAAAGATAAAGTTTATTCATATCAAATTTATAATAATAATATACCTTCTCCTTTTGTACGTAATTATGCTTACCATATTAAAAGGAAATTAGATTTGAATAAGATGAGAGAAGGCGCAAGTTATTTAATTGGGAAATATGATTTTTCTTCTTTTAGGTCGGCAGGATGTAATGCTAAGACTTCTATTCGAGAGATTTTTAGTATAGATATAGAGAAAAGTAATAATTTAATAGTTATTAGGATAAAAGGTGGAGGATTTCTGTACAAGATGGTCAGAATAATAATGGGTACCTTAATTAAAGTAGGGCTTAATAAAATAGACCCTAAAGGGGTACAAAAGATTTTGTTGGCTAAAGATCGTCAACAAGCTGGGCCAACAGCTCCAGCTTGTGGGTTATTTTTAGAGAAAATTTACTATTAAATTAATTGTAAAAAACCTTGACACTTATTCCAAGGTATAATAAAATAAAAATATGATTGTGTTTATTGCTTACCACTGATCAGCCCCGGTCAGTTGATATAATATTAAATAGGAAATAAGGAGGGAAGAATATGAGCACATATATGGCTAATCCAAAAGATATAGAAAATAATCGTGATTGGTATGTTGTTGATATGGACGGTAAGACACTAGGTCGTGCTGCTACAGAAATCGCTAAGATTTTAAGAGGTAAACATAAGCCTATGTATACGCCAAATATGGATACAGGTGATTATGTAATCGTAGTAAATGCAGAGAAGGTGCATCTAACTGGAAATAAGTTAAAGCAGAAGATGTATCATAAACATTCTCAGTATCCAGGTGGACTTAAGTCTATTCCATATGGCGAGCTATTAGAAAAGCAACCTGAAAAGGTTATTGAGCTTGCTGTAAAAGGAATGCTACCTAAGAACAAATTAGGTCGAAAAATGTTCAAAAAATTAAAGGTTTATGCTGGTGAGCAACATCCACACCAAGCTCAAGAGCCTAAAAAATTAGAATTATAATAAGAGAGGAGGAGATATAGATGGCAGCAGAAGTTGAATACTTAGGTACTGGACGGAGAAAAAATTCAACTGCTCGTGTAAGATTATTACCAGGTGATGGTAAGATAGTTGTAAATGATAAGCCTTTAACAGAATACTTCGGTAGAGATGTTTTAGAGCAAATTGTTAAGCAACCATTAGAAGCTACTGGTACAGTAGGTGAATTTGATATTGTTGTTACTGTTAAAGGTGGAGGAACTTCAGGACAAGCCGGAGCTATCCGTCATGGTATTGCTCGTGCTCTATTAGAAACTGAAGGTGATTATAGAGATGTACTAAAGAAAGCTGGATACTTAACTAGGGATCCAAGAATGAAAGAACGTAAGAAATATGGACGCAAAAAAGCTCGTAAATCACCACAATTCTCAAAAAGATAATCTATATACTTTACAAAGGAAGAGTTTCGGCTCTTCCTTTTTCTTATGTCTAGATAAAATATTAATAAAATAATTAGTTTGATATTTTGGAAGATAGATTAATTTATGGAGGTAATGATCTTGGCAAATCCTAAACTGGATATAAACTTAAGTATAATCGAAGATAATACTAGACAGATAGTTCAATTAGCTAAATCTAAAGGGATTGATATCTTTGGTGTTATTAAAGGTGTAGGCGGAGATATAGAGATAGCAAAGGCTATGATATTAGGGGGAGTAGTTGGGTTAGGAGATTCTAGATTAGATAATTTAAAAAAATTAAAGAGATTAAAGGTTCCTTTAATGTTACTTAGAATTCCTATGTTAAGTCAGGCTAAGAGGGTTGTTAAGATTGCTGATATTAGTTTAAACTCTCAATTAGAGGTGATAGATAGATTAGATAAAGAAGCAGCTAGCTTGAATAAAGTACATAAGATAATTTTAATGATAGATTTAGGTGATAGAAGAGAAGGTGTACTTCCTAAAGATACATTGAATTATGTTGATGAAATAAGAACTTTAAAAAATATTAGATTAGTAGGTTTAGGAAGTAATTTAGCTTGTTTTAGGGGGGTCTTACCTACTGAGGATAAGATGTTACAATTAATGGAACTTGTAAAAGGGGCAGAAGGTTTACTGGGAAGAAAATTACCTATAATCTCAGGGGGGAATAGTAGCTCATTACCGTTATTATTAAAAGAAGGGTATACACCTATAACCAATCAACTTAGGGTAGGCGAGACGATTATTCTAGGAAGGAAGGTGCCATCTGGGGATAAGTTTTCTTTTACTAAATTAGATGGTATTAAGTTAAAGGCTGAGGTAATAGAAATTAAGAATAAGCCGGTTAATTCGGACAAGGTTAATGGAGATAGTAATGTTAATAATAGTTTAGATGAAGAGATTAGAAGGAGAGGGATTTTAGCTATAGGAAGCCAAGATATAGAAGCGAAGGGATTAATACCATGTAATAAGGGTATAATAGTTGAGGGTGCAAGCAGTGATCATTTAATTGTTGATTTAACTAATGTCCAAGGAGTTATGGTAGGAGATGAGGTTTCATTTAGATTAAATTATTCTTCTTTACTTAGAGCTGCTACATCGCCTTATGTAAAGAAGTTTTACTATAGAGAGGATGATAGGGATTGAAGTATAAGGTGATAGGGGTTCCAACAGACTTTGGGGCCAACCGTCGAGGTGTTGAT
This sequence comes from Halonatronum saccharophilum DSM 13868, assembly GCF_000517025.1. Taxonomy (GTDB): domain Bacteria; phylum Bacillota; class Halanaerobiia; order Halobacteroidales; family Halobacteroidaceae; genus Halonatronum; species Halonatronum saccharophilum. The sequence goes on along the minus strand of NZ_KI912094.1, from coordinate 524,572 downwards.
ATGGGGCCAAGTGCAATTAGATATGCTCATTTAGTAGAAGAGATTGAGAAGATGGGCTTAAATGTTGAGGACTTAGGTGATCTACCTATACCTATTTTAAGGAGAAAAAATACTAAGGAGGAGGTTAAATTCCTCACAGAAGTTGTAGAGATCTGCGATCTATTAGCTTTTAAGGTTGAGCGGGTTATAAGGGATGGAAATTTCCCTATTATATTAGGCGGAGACCATAGTATCAGTATGGGAAGTGTCGGAGGTGCTGCTAGGGCCAACAAAGAGTTGGGTTTAATCTGGATTGATGCTCATGGAGATTTTAATACATATGAAAGTAGCCAAAGTGGAAATATACACGGTATGCCCTTAGCAGCCATATTAGGAAGAGGAGAGGAAAATCTGGTTAGGTGTGGAGGAATTCACCCTAAGGTTAAGGAAGTAAATACTGTATTGGTAGGGGTAAGGGATTTGGACAGAGAAGAAGCAAAATTATTGAAGACTTCTCAAGTTACAGTATTTACAATGGATGATATTGATAGAAAGGGGATCTATCAAGTTATGGAAGAGGCTATTAAGATTAGTAGCCAGAATGTTGAAAGTGTTCATTTGAGTTTTGATATCGATGTATTAGACCCTTTAGAGGCTCCTGGAGTAGGTACACCAGTTAAGGGTGGATTAACCTATAGAGAAGCTCATTTAGCTATGGAGATGCTCTTTGAGGCTAATATATTAAGGTCTATGGATTTAGTAGAGGTCAATCCTATCTTAGATAAGTATAATAAAAGTGCTCAATTAGCAGTAGATCTAATAACCTCAGCTTTAGGAAAAAAGGTATACTAATAACTAGTTATTAGTTTCTAGCTGCTGGCTTTTAGCTAAAGATTAAATATCTATTTTAATAAAAGATTATTGCTCAATACTAGAGGCTGGTAGCTAATAGTTAATAGCTAATAAAGAAAGGGATGATAAAATGAAAGGTGTTGTATTTGCAGGTTTAACTCCTCATCCACCGGTATTGGTTCCAGAGGTTGGTACAGAGGAGATTAAATTTATCGAGAATACTAAAAGAAGTATGGAGAGCTTAGCTAAGGAGGTTAAAGAGGTTGACCCTGATTTAATCATTACAATCAGTCCTCATGGTCAGGTCTTTTCAGATGCTGTCGGGATATTAAGTGCCAAGGAGTTAAAAGGTGACTTTAGTAATTTTGGCAGAGGTGATATAGAATTAAGCTATAATCTACATGAAGAATTTACTAAAGAGTTAGCTATAGCAGCAAATAGCCAAGGTATTACAGTAGCTAGAGTTGATAAATCTACTGCTGATAATTTGAACCTTCAAATGAAGCTTGATTATGGTGTTTTAGTTCCTATGTATTACTTAGAAAAAGAAGAGATAAGAAAACCAATTGTACCTATTACTATTGGTATGTTATCTTATGAAGATCTTTATAAGTTGGGCAAGATTATACAGCTGATAGGAGAAAATAAGGGCTATAAGGTGGCTGTTATTGCTAGTGGTGACTTGTCTCATAGGTTAAAAGAAGGTACTCCAGGTGGCTTTGATCCTAAGGGGGAGGTTTTTGATAAAAAGGTTGTAGACCTTCTTGATAATTTGCAGGCTGAAGGATTTTTTGATTTAGATTCGTCTTTGATTGAAAAAGCAGGAGAGTGTGGTCTAAGATCGATAATGATTATGCTTGGAGCTTTAGATCGCTTAGAGGTTGAAGGGGGAGTACTATCTTATGAAGGACCCTTTGGAGTAGGTTATGCAGTAGCTTGTTACAAGGTTTTAAAGAAGAAGAATAAAAAGGGGCTACTAGATCTAATTGCCAAAAAAAAGAAAGAGCAGATAAGAAAGGCTAGAGAAAATGAGAGTGAGGCTGTAAGGTTGGCTCGTAAGGCAGTAGAAGAGTATCTTAAAAATAAAGAGTTTATAGATCCTCCAGCTAAGGTTGACCCTAAGTTGGCCCAAAGGGGTGGAACCTTTGTCTCAATTAAGAAGGATGGAGTATTAAGAGGATGTATTGGAAGCATTCAACCTACTACAGCAAATAGGGCCAATGAGATAATAAAAAATGCTTTAGAAGCAGCCTTTAAAGATCCCAGATTTAAGCCTGTTAATTTAAATGAATTAGAGAATCTTGTTTATACTGTAGATGTATTAGGGGAAGTAAAAGAGGTAGATGATTTGAGTAAGTTAGATCCCAAAGAAGATGGGATACTAGTAGAGAAGGATGGTAAAAGAGGGATATTGTTACCTAACTTGGCTGGGGTAGATAGTGTATCTAAGCAATTAGAAATTGCTAAGAGAAAGGCTGGGATCCCTTCAGCAGAAGATGATATAAAGGTATTGTCCTTTAAAGTAGATAGGTATGAATAATAGACTTTAGAAGGGCCAACCTGAGAAGGAGAAGAGATATAAGGATAAGCAAGCATAATAAGCACTTTGAAAGATTGTAGATGGGAGTATAGAATTATTCCGTTCGTAGAGATAGGTGTTAATTATTCCAACTATAGTATAGATTATGATTGCTTCTAGGTTAGGATTTAGATAGCTACCAACATAATAGATTAGGCTTATGAAAAAACCTATAAAAACCCCAAATTTTTTTCTAAAGTGATAGTATATAAAACCTCTATAAAGTAACTCTTTACTAAATGCCGGGATTAGATAAGCTATAAATAAAAGTAAAAAGTAAAATAAACTTATACTTAAATTTTCTAAGTTAATTACCTCAACTAAAGGGTTTGAATTATTATGGGCCAACTGTAGGTGAAGTAGTAAGACACCTAAAAATAATATAGCACTTAATTTAATTCCTATTTTGGCTTTGGTCCAAAAATCTGTAAAGTTAATTCCTAACTCTCTAAAGGATAAGTTATAGATCATAGTAGACCAATATAATAAAAAAGATATAAAAAATGATCTACCGATTACTTTGAATATAATCTTATAAAAGTCATCGATAAAGGTAAGTTCAAAAGATATAGCTGACTGAAAGAATATTATTAAGAAGTTAATTAGATACCAGATTAACTGAAGTTTCATTATCTGCTTTAAAAAGCCAAATCTTTTTTTGTTTTCTATAGGTAGATCTAGGACTTCTTCGGACATATTCTATACTTCCTTTCTATATTACTAGTGATGAATGATGAGTAATGGGTAAAACTTCAAAAATAATGATCTCTTTATTATTTAAATTTTAATAAGAGGCAAGGTTTAAAGTTTTTAGCTAAAAGTCAGTAGATAGAGACTAACAGTAACTAAATATATAATTCACTAAATGTATAATTTTTCCTGCAAAAATTATCGTTAATGCTTTAAGTTAAAATTAAAACTATGTTGATAGGGTATTGGATTTCTGTTAGAATATATTTAAATCAATTAAAATTAAATATTAGTAGCAGATAGGTATTTGATAATTAGAAGTACTTAAACCTTTAATTTAGTATAAAAATATTAGACTGAAGGTGAGAGTTAATAGTTAATGAAAAGAGGAGGAGAGAAGATGAGAAGTAAAAATGTAACTAAGAAGATTGATAAAGCTCCACAGAGGTCCTTGCTTAAAGCAACAGGGTTGACAGATGAGGAATTGGAGAATCCATTAATAGGTGTATGTAATTCGGTAAATGAGTTGATTCCTGGTCACACTGACTTAGATAAGATTGCAGATGGTGTTAAGGCAGGAATTAGGCTTAAGGGTGGAACACCTTTGGAGTTTGGAGCAATTGGTGTCTGTGACGGTATAGCTATGGGACATGAAGGGATGCATTATTCTTTAGCTAGTAGAGAGTTAATTGCAGATTCAGTGGAGACTATGGCTAAGGCGCATGCTTTAGATGCTTTAGTATTAATTCCAAATTGTGATAAGATAGTTCCAGCTATGCTAATGGCAGCTGCTAGGTTAAATATTCCTACGGTAGTTGTAAGTGGGGGGGCAATGTTAGCTGGGAGGCATAAAGGAAAGAATATAGATTTGAATACTGTTTTTGAAGGTGTTGCCGCTTACAAGACAGATAAGATGAGTGAGGGTGAGTTATCTGAGATTGAAAATACTGCTTGTCAAACCTGTGGATCCTGTTCTGGAATGTTTACAGCTAATTCTATGAACTGCTTGACAGAAGTACTAGGGTTGGGTTTACCTGGTAACGGTACAATTCCAGCTGTTTATTCAGACAGAATAAGATTAGCCAAATATGCAGGGATGCAGGTAATGGAGATGTTTGAAAGAGATATTAAACCTTTAGATATATTAAATGAGAGGTCCTTTGATAATGCTTTAAAGGTAGATATGGCTTTGGGTTGTTCTACCAATACTGCTTTACATTTACCAGCTATTGCCTATGAAGCAGGTATAGAGCTGGATCTAGAGTTAATCAATAAATTTAAAGCAGAAATACCACATATCTGTAGCTTAAGTCCAGCAGGAAGTCATCACATTCAAGATCTACATGAGGCAGGTGGAATTCCTGCAGTTATGAAGGTCTTAAGTGAAGAAGGTGTGTTAGAGGATGATTTGATTACTGTAACAGGTAAGACTATTAAAGATAATTTAGCTGAAGCAGAGGTTTTAGATGATGATATAATTAGAAGTTTTGAAACAGCTTATCATAAAGAGGGTGGATTGGCCTTCTTAAAGGGGAATTTGGCCCCAGATGGTGCTGTAGTTAAGCAGGCTGCTGTAGCTGATGAGATGTTAGTCCATAAGGGGCCAGCTAGGGTATTTAATTCAGAAGAGGAGTCAGTAGCTGCTATTCATAATGGAGATATTAAGCCAGGTGATGTAGTAGTTATTAGGTATGAAGGGCCAAAGGGAGGGCCTGGTATGAGAGAGATGCTGACACCAACTTCAGCTGTTGCTGGTGTAGGTCTTGATAAAGAGGTGGCATTAATTACTGATGGGCGTTTCTCTGGAGCTACAAGGGGTGCATCTATTGGTCATATCTCTCCTGAAGCTATGGAAGGTGGGCCAATGGCTATCGTCCAAGAAGGAGATATAATCGAGATTGATATACCTAATGGTAAATTAAATATTAAGCTAAGCCAGAAAGAGGTAGAAGAGAGATTTAAAGAGTGGGAGGCGCCGGAACCTAAGATTAAGACAGGGTACCTATCCCGTTATGCTAAATTAGTAACTTCCGCTAATACAGGTGCAGTGCTTAAGTAAACAATATAAAGAAAGCAGACGAATTTAAATTCGTTTGCTTTCTTTTTTGAAGGTGGATAGGAATTAAGTGACACTATCGTACTACTAGTAATGGGTGATGAGTAATGAGTAAGGTCAAAATATCAAAACCACTTATTAAAATTCAGCTAACAAAGGGGTTTTTGGTTTTTAAGGTTTTACACATTACTCATTACTGATTAACCATAACGAGTAATAAAGCTACGCTTTATTACTTTATAACCACTCTACTCTGTAATGGGAGGTAATAGTAAAGCTCCCTTACATCTTCATTTCTCATTCTAATACACCCTCTAGACTCTTGCTTTGTTACTTCTATATCTTCATAGGGAGAACCATGTATTCCATAGCCTCCACCTTTGGTCCAAAGGTCTATCCCTAACCAATAGTCCCCAAATTGATTTTTTTCTTCACCATATATTTTTAATTTGTTTTTTATTCGAAAAGTTCCTTTTGGAGTAGGGGTTTCAGGGCTACCTATACCAATAGGATAAGATGTCAATGCTTTGTTACCCTCCATAAAATATAACTTTTGCTCTTGTGTGTTTATCCAGACCCAATAAGGGTCAAAAAATTGATTATTATAATTACTATTATTTGTATTGGTTTTTAAGATCTTTTGTACTCCTTTATTAAGGTCTTGTCCATTAAATTTTAAAGGGTTATAATACCATCCTCCAGAATAGTCTAATTTATCTGATATATTATTATTATTTGAATTTGGTTCTTTAGGTATCTCATAGAGGTAAGCATCCGTTAGATCTTTTAAGTCTTTTGGAAACTTATTATAATCATTTATATAAAGTAGGAGGGCTGTTCTTAACTTATTCAATTTATTTTTTTCTATTATCTCATCTGGTGGTTTATTTGAATTATAGAGATAATCATTTATATCGTGATATAGTTCATACTTAAAAATCCAAGATTCTAAATCGTTATTATTTGTTGAGGTAAATTCCATAAATAGCAGCACTATTAAAAATATTAGTATTATAGTCAGAATGAAGATATATTTTTTAATTTTCTTTTCTGAAATTAATTTCATTGAAAGCCTCTTTTCTATTTTTTAGGGTATGCAATACATATATAGCTATTTTTCACAATCAATTTTAGAAGGTGATGATAGATATTTGTATAATATATATTAATAGGGGGAAGAAAATGTTTAAAAAAATAAACTTAAATATAAATACTTTTATGTTTATTATCTGCTTAGTATTTATCTTTACAGATATTAAAGTTGCTAGAGCAGGTATTAGTGAGATAAACTTAGATATGGGAGAAAATATTTTAGCTTCTGATAATTATAATTACCAATTATGGGATAAAAAATTTATAAATAAAGATAATCTTATTTTTTCAATATTATCTGAGTACCAGTTGATAGGAAATGATTTTTTAAAGGTGAACTTTAATTATAGACCTATAAATTTTAAATGTAATGAATATTTAATTGGTGATTTTCCAATTAATGAGGGCATAGAGGATGGAGTTTCTGTTGAAGGAATATTTGGATTTAATATCAGTAATAGTTATTCTATTGGTGATAAGTTTAGTTTAGTGTTTGACTTTGAACATAATTACGCTCAAGTAGAGGTCCCTATAGTTGATATGAGTTCATACCAGGAAGAGTATAGATCAGTAGTCAGAGGACTATTAGCAGGAGTTAGCTACAGGTATCCTTTGAATAGTAATGGTGGATTTTTTGAGGTAAGGACAGGCCTTGGCCCATATTTTATGGATTTAGAATTAAATCGAGATATTAGTTATGGAGATTGGTACACTGATTATAGACTTAGTTACTTATATAAAGGTAAAGATATAAACTATAGATATAAGAGTAGCTTAGAGTTACCTATTAATGATCACTATGGTCTACACTTGGTTGCTTCTTATAGTCATTTGTACTTTGATATTTTAGAAGATGACAAGGGTAGACATCTATTTTCTTTAGGTGATGAAAAGATGGAAGCTAAATCTATTGATTTAGAGGAGTTTTTAATTAGGGGATGGTTTGTAATTAGATTTTAGAGAGGGGTAAGGAGATGAGAAGAAAATTTCTAGTTGCTTTGACAATACTTATATTTTTAAGTGGATGTACTAATAGTGATACTTCTTTCATTCAAGGGCATATTACTCTCTCTAATACTCTAGTAGATTGGGAAGAGTTCAAATCACCTACAAAGGATAATGCAAATAGTAGGTTAGAAATTAATAATTTAACTAAAGAGTCTGAAGAAAGTAAAGAAAGTCAATTTTTAATTAAGTTTGAAGGTGGTTCATTTAGTGATCAAGAAAAAATCACCAATAAATATGAACTTACTTTAGTAGATAAGGTAGACTCTTTAGGGGTTAAAGTCTTTAAGAGTAGTGGGAAAATTGAGGACGAAGAGTTATTAAAAGAACTTAGCAAGAACGAGTTTATAGAATATATCGAATTAAATACTAAAGTATCTATAAGCTCTGTTGAACCTAAAGATTTTCAATACCATAAGCAATGGAATTATCCACTTGTTAGCTTACCTCAAGCATGGGAAGTAAGTAATGGTTCTTCAGAGATTGTAGTGGCAGTTCTTGATACTGGAATTTATTTAGATCATAGAGAATTTAAGGGGTTATTATTAGACGGAAAGAATTTTACAGTAAGCAAGGATGATGAAAGAAGGTATAATCCTAATGATTTTAATGGTCATGGAACCCATGTAGCTGGGATAATTGGAGCTTTATCAAATAATAATACTGGACAAGTAGTCGGAAGTAATTGGGATATATCTTTGCTTCCTGTTAAAGTCCTTGATGATCGGGGGTTTGGTAGTAACTTGGAAGCTGCCCAAGGGGTAGTTTGGGCTACAAATCAAGGTGCTCAGATTATAAATTTGAGTTTAGGTTCAAAATATCCATCAAAAACGCTAGAGTATGCAATTAGATATGCTTATAGTAAAGGGGTTATTATTATAGCAGCAGCAGGAAATTATAGAGGAAGTTATAGACCAATGGAATTACTTTATCCAGCAGCATATCCAGAAACTATTGCTGTAGGTTCAGTTGATTATGATTTGAAATTATCTGATTTTTCTTATGTAGGAAGAGAGATAGATTTTGTAGCACCAGGTAATAATATAATTTCTACTTATCATTCTAACCTGTATAGAAAGATGAATGGAACCTCTATGGCTGCTCCTCATGTCTCAGGGGTGGCTGCCCTCTTATTGGCAGAAGGCGTTGTTAATACTTCTCAAGAGATAAAAGAGCAATTAAGATTAACTTCTCAAAGCTTAGGAAATGTTGGTTGGGATTATAGGTATGGATATGGACTTATAAATGCTCATGCTGCTTTAACTGATGCTAAAATCACCGATGCAGTTGTCTTTTTGGGTGATTATAATGAGAAGGGAATTAAGGTCTTAACTCAGATGTATGGAGTGGATAAAGATGGTTTATATTCTATACCACCACAGGTTAAAGAAGGTAAGTTATTTGCTTGGATAGATACAAATGGTAATGGGAAGATAGATAAAGGTGATTATTTTGCTTCTACATCTAATAAAATTAAAGCTACATCTAAGATTGACTTGATTTTGAGATTAGTTGAAGAGAAAGTGGAGTATCAGGTTATAAAGAAATAGGGGATAGCAAAGAGCAGTTGAGAAGTGATAGTTGATAATTAAGGTCATAAGAACAAGGGGCAAAGAATGATCTTGATTTTGAATTTATCTATTTACTGAACTTATCTATTCAATATTCTCTATTAACTATTAATTATACGTCAAGGGGCATAGATTATGAGAAGAATTGGGTTTTCTATAGTAGATAAATATCTGGTAAAGGAGTTTTTGAAGCCTTTTATATTTGCAGTATTTACTTTAACGGTAATTATGATTAGTAGTCATCTTTTTGAGTTAATGGATTTTATTATTGTCAAGAATGTAGCAGCAGATAGGGTATTATTACTTCTTATCTATAAATTACCCGATATAATTGTACAAAGTTTCTCAATTGCTGTCTTATTTTCTATTCTGTTATCAATGACTCAGTTGGTAAAGAATAGAGAGTTTACAGCTTTGAGGATGGGAGGAATTGGTTTACACCGCTTAATAATTCCTTATTTAATCATTGGAATCTTAATAAGTGGGTTAACTTTTTTCATAAATGAAAGAGTTGTACCTTGGACCAACCATGAGGCTGAAAATATTATAAGAAGGATAATCTTAGAGAGAGGGTTTCCTAATCTACAAGCTGGGGTATTCTTTGAAGGTGAAGATAGGTACTTCTATATAAATGAGATAGATAATAGATCAGGGGCTTTAAAAGGTGTTATGCTTTATGAGTATGAAGAGGAGTCTTCTTTTCCGCGTTTTATCAAAGCTAAAGAGGGATATTTTGAGGATAAGATATGGCATTTAAATGATGGGGTTATTCATACCTTCGATGATGATGGTAAATTATTAGGTCAATCTAATTTTCAGGAATTAGAACTTGATTTAAATCAAAGTTTAAGGAACTTTTATGGTGAGCAAAGGACAACTTCTGAAATGAGTCGAAAGCAATTAAAAAGGGATATAGAACTTTTTCAGCGAAGCGGTCTTAGGGTTAGCTCATTGCTAGTTGAGTATCATTTGAAGTTAGCCCAAGCCTTTATCTCTTTGATATTTATTTTAATTGGAGCGCCTTTGAGCATTAAGTCAAATCGAGGAAGAAGTTTTGGTATAGTAGCTAGTATAATTGTTATACTTATTTATTATGTAGCAACTTCCTTTTCTACTTCTATGGGTAGAAATGATCTCTTATCACCTCTAGTTGCTGCTTGGTTACCTAATATTATCTTTGCTATAGGAGGTCTTTATTTAATCTTGCGAGAAGAGTACTTTAAATTAAGGCGTTAATATATGAATTTAATTGGGGGAAGTTATGAAATCAATTAAGTTGGTAGATAAATATTTAGCTTTTGAATTTATTAAGTTGTTTCTTTTAATGGTCTTTGCTTTAATAGTAATTTTGATTAGTGCTTATCTCTTTGAATTGACTGACTTTATTATAATCAGAGAGATTCCAGCAATTATAGTAGGAAGGCTTTTGTTATATAGATTACCTATGGTTATTATTGAGAGTTTATCTATTGCGGTATTATTTGCTACCATATTATCCTTAGGTAGATTTGTCAGTGACAATGAGTTTACAGCCTTAAGAATGGGTGGGATTAAATTTAGTAGAATGGTTCTTCCTCTATTGCTTTTGGCAACTTTAATAAGCGGAGTGAATTATTTTATAACTGAAAGGGTATTGCCTTGGTCCAACGAAGAGTATCAAAGGGTAATCGATGAGGATATCTACCAAAGAAGCAGGATTGAAGAAGATGAAGAATTATTCTTTAAGAGTAGAGAAGATAAGTATTTTAGTATTGGTAGTGTAGATGACCAAGAACAAAGATTAGAGAATATTGTTGTCTATGATAAAAGAGAAAATAGATTGATAAGTGCACCTAAGGGTTTTTTTAAGGATGATTTTATTTATTTAGAAGAAGGTTTAGTCAATCTGTTAGATAAGGGTGGTTTTAGTAAAAAAAATTATTCTTTTGAGACTTTAGAGCTAGATATAAAACGGAGTATTAGAGATTATTATGGTGAAGACAAGCGTCCTAATCAGATGAATAGAGCCCAATTAAGAGAGAGGATTAAGCTTTTTAGAGAAGGTGGAAGGGATACTAATGATCTTCGGGTAGAGTATCACTTTAAGTTGGCTCAAGCCTTAGTAAGTATAATATTTGTTTTAATTGGGGCACCTTTGAGCATTAAATCTAATAAAGGAAGAATATTTGGGATAATTGCAAGTGTAGTAATTATTTTCATTTATTACTTAACTTCTTCTATTACTAGATCTCTTGGTATTAATCTGTTATTAGATCCCTTCTGGGCAGCTTGGATACCTAACCTAGGCTTTGCTATTTTAGGAGTTCTTCTGATTTTTAAGGAGGATTATTTAAACTTAAGGTAATAGGGGGGAGGGTGAGGATAATTAAAGTTAAAGGATTAAAGATTATATTCTTATTAATAATAATTATTTTAGTATCTGCCCCTCATTCTTTTGCTCAAGGGGATAAGGGTAGGTTGAGAGCTGATAGGGTTCAGTATTATCGTGAGGATGAATTTATTCAAGCTTTTGGTAACGCACAGATAGAATTAGATGATATTATAGTATATGCTGATCAGATAGAGATAGATTTAGTTGAGAATAAGCTGAGAGCTTTTGGGATGGTTAAAGTTAAGGGTGAAGATGGAGAGTTTGATAGTAAAGAGTTAGAGTATAATATTAATTCTAAAGAAGGTATTCTTGTAGAATCTGAAGGGATTGTTATTAGTGATCATGCCACTGAGCCAATTCGAATTAATAGTTCTAAAGTAAAACATAGTCCAGACAAAAGTGAATTTGTTGATCTAACCTTTACAGCTTGTGATCTTGACAAGCCTCATTATAACTTCCAAGCTAGGTCTATGAGTATATATCCAGGAGATAAGGTGGTAGCTTATCATATCAGTTTATGGGAATTTGATGGAAGAATACCTATTCTTTATCTTCCTTATGTTCGATACTCTTTAGATGAAGATGATGAGCAAGCATTACAGACTCGTATTGGTCATAGTAGAAGTAGGGGTTGGTTTATACAAAATACTTACAATTATAACCTTCCTCTTTATTATAATGATGGATTATTAAATTATTTGGCAGGAGGAGCAGGTCAGCTTTATTTAGATTATTATACAGAGAGCAGGTTTGCTGGTGGTTTTAAGCATTACTATCGTATGTTAGAAGATGATAATGCTTATTTATATCTTTTCATAGATGAGGATAATAGAGAAGAAGATAAGGACTTAAGCTTAGAGATTAAGGTGGAAAGAGAGCTAGAGACTAAAGATTTAGAGAGGGATTATACTATAGAGTATAGAAATCATCAAGGAGATTATTTTAATAATCCTAATCAAGAGGATTATACCTTGGACTTAGATTTTAGTCAGAAAACTTTCTTTGATATAGGGGATAATGAGCTCAACTTAGCTTACACTAAAGATAGAAGATATGATAAAAAGTTAGAGTTAGAGCTTAAACAAGAATTAGATATGGATAAGTGGAATAATGATTTCGAATTATCTTATAATAAAGATAATACCTATGATAATAGATTTGAATTTGGTAGCAGTTTTGAGCTTAAGACTTCAAATTTTAGAGATAGGTTAGATTTAGACTTTGAATATGAATTTCAAGATAGAACCAACGGAAAAATTACTGATGAGTATAATTTAGATTTGGATTTAGGTAAAAGGTGGAGTAATAATAGAGCTAATAGAGATGATCATATTAGGCTGAGATTAGATTATGATTCTATTAATCCCTTCCAAGGAGAAGGTAAAGAGTATGATGAGTATGGATTTAAGTTAGATTATACTAACTACCTAAGCAATAATTTAGATTTTGATTATAAATATTATTATAATAACTATTATTCAGAAGAAGAGTCTAATAATTTAAATTTAGATTATGATACTAGATTAGGGATCAATTATAATAATTGGAGGCTCGAGTCTGGTTATGAATTTAGTGATTATGACCAAGAAAAGAGAAGGGATGACTTAGATTGGCATTATGATGCTGATGTAAAATTAAGTTATAATAGAAGGGGTTATAAATTAGATTTAGAGACAAGGCAGGAGAAGACTAATGAAGGGTTGGATTATTATTATCTTCCTAAGTTAGATTTAGAGATGAGAATGAGGCATATAACTAACCAATCTTATCTTAGACCAGTAGTTTTAAAACTTGGTGGATTCAATAAGTATCAAGAAAATTGGGGTGAAAGAAGACAGTATGGGTATTATAATCTAAATTATAATGACAATAAGCAGCTAGGTACTAGAAATAATATTAATTATCGCCAGACTTTGCAACAGAATTTTTATAGTACGGGTCACTTAAATTGGTGGCATAGAAGTAGATTAAGGTTGAGAACAAGTATCTTAGAAAATTGGACTAATCAGTTAAATCATACTTATCAACAAAGTCAGGGTGAGATTCCAGATGGATTTAATGAGACTTTAAGGGATCCTGAAAATAAGTTGACTGGTGAATTAAAATGGGCTGTAGATAAGAGTGATTTTAATATCAAGACAGGGTATGACTTTATTGAAGAAGAGTTTGATAGATTAGAGAGTAATTTAAATTATAATATTAATGAACACTATGATATTGAAGGGCTCTTGCGTTATGATCTAAATCAAAATCATTTTGAAAGTTTTGGGGCCAAGATGATGGTTAATTATAATGACTTTGAGTTTAATACAGCGATTATAGCTGATTTTGATGATGGAGATATATCTAGCTTACAGTTTGAGAATGATTTAGATTGGACTTTTGGAGAAGATGAATGGGAATGGACTATTAAGTTAGGAAGTAGATATGATAATGAAGATGGAGAATTTACTAGGGCCAACATTGCTATCGAAAAGATGCTACATTGTCGTAAGGTGACCTTGGCTTATGATCATATAAAACAAGAGACTTGGTTCCAATACCAAATTTTAGCCTTCCCTCAAGGTGAATTTAGATTTGGTAGTAATGAAGAAGAAGGTATGCTTTATGACGTTGACTTGGAGGGAATTTTAGATGAAGAAGACTAATGTATATCTACTGATTATACTAGTGGTTATTATTGGGGGAGGCTTTTTAGTATATGAAATAATAACTAGTAGCGGAGAGGTTGATAGTCCAGATCCTAAATACCAATATCAGATTAGAGAGTCACGAGTAGTCAGTTATGATGGTGGTGAAAAGAGATGGGATATTTTGGCTTTGAGGCTTTTAGAACCTAGGTTATCTAGAGATGATAATGAAGCAAGAATGATTTTAGAGGATATAACAGAAGGTAAACTCTTTAATCGTGGTAAGGTTGAATATAGACTCAATGCTAACAGGGCAACTTATTATAAGTCTAGCAAGAATGTTAATTTAGAAGGAAATGTAATACTTAAACAAAAAAGTGGTGAGGAGATTAGGGGTGAAAAGCTAAGGTGGGTTGATCGAAGTCAAGAGTTAATTAGTAATGAGGATGTTTGGGTTAAATTATTAGATGGTGATCTCTATGCTAAGAGTATGGTAATGGACTTAGAGAAGGATATTGTTGATTTTTCTGGTGGAGTAGAGATGGAGTTTGATATGAGGGGGGCTGAGGAAGATGAAGAATAGAGTTATTATGACTCTTCTTATCATTACTCTCTGCTCAATCAACTTGTTGGCCCAAGAAGGAATAAAAGAAGAACCTTCAGAAAGAGAGAGGGCCAAGTTAAGCTCTCAGAGGCTTCGTTATATAAAAGAAGAGAATATCTATATAGCAACTCAAAATGTTTTATTAGATTATGAAGGTAACCAGATAAGCTCTGATAAGCTTAGGCTAGAGAGAAATAATGACAAGGCTTATTTTAGTGGTGGTGTTAAATTAGTTCGAGAAGTAGGAGATATAATTGATAGTCAAGATCTGGAGTTGGATTTAAAGGAAGACACCCTAATAGCCCAAGATGATGTTAGCTTAGAGGCCCAAAGAAGAGGGGAAGCTTTAGATTTAACCAGTAATTATTTAAAGGTATGGACAAAGAGCAATGATATGTTAGCTAAGGAAGATGTATTTCTTTTTCATAGTGGAAAAGAAATTTACGGGGATAGGCTAGATTACTTTGATCAATTAGAAGAGATTAGGGTTAAAGGAAATACTAAGTTAGATGATGATGGAGAGTTGATAAAAGCAGATGAGCTAAACATCTATTTAGAAAGTGAATCCTTAAATGCTTTAGGCAATGTCCTTTTAACTAGAAGAGATGGAGATATAATAAGCAGCAATACATTAAATATTGATGGAGAAGAAGATGAGTTGCTTGCTCAAGAAGATGTAAGGTTAGAAGCGCAAAGAAGTGGTAAACCTTTAGAGTTAAGCAGTAATTATTTAAAAATATTGACAGATAGTAATGATATGATGGCAAAAGATAATTTGTTTCTCCTTTATGATGAAAAAGAGGTTTATGGTGATAGATTAGACTATTTTGACCAAAAGGAAAAGATGAAGGTTACAGGAAGTGCTAGAATAGATGATGATGGAGAGATAATAGAGGCAGAAGAGTTGTTAATCTATTTAGAGAGTGGCTCTTTGGATGCTAAAGACGACGTGGTCTTAACTAGAAGAGATGGTGATTTAATAGAGAGTAATAGATTAGCAATAGATGCTGAAGAAGATATCTTAGTTGCTCAAAAAGATGTAAGCTTAGAGTCACAAAGAAGAGGTAGATCTTTAGAGTTAAGCAGTAATCATTTAAAAATCTGGACTGATAGCAATGATATGCTGGCTAAGGAAGATGTATTTCTCCTTTATGATCAAAAAGAAGTTTATGGAGATAGGTTAGACTACTTTGATGAGCAGGAAGAAATGAAGGTAAGCGGAAATGCTAAGTTAGACGATGATGGAGAGGTAATAAAGGCAGATGAGTTAATGATCTATTTAGAAAGTGGATCTTTGGATGCTAAAGATAATGTGATCTTAACTAGAAGAGATGGTGATTTGATAGAGGGTAATAGATTAGCAGTTGATGCTGATGAAGATACTTTAATTGCTCAAGAAGATGTAAGGTTAGAGTCTAATAGAGGAGGCAAAGCTTTAGAGTTAACAAGTAATTATCTAAAGATATGGACAGATTCTAATGATATGCTAGCTAAAGATGATGTTTTTGTTATCTATGATAATCAAGAAATCAGAGGAGATAAGCTTGAATATGATGATAATAAAGAAGAGATGGTCGTTACAGGAAGTGCTGAAATCAAAGAAGATGGGCAGTGGATGAGAAGTCGTAGAATCGTTATTAATTTAGAGGATGGATCTATAGATGCCCAAGGTCAGGTAGAGATGGAATTTGATATTTAGAGCAAAGAGAGGGGAAACCCTCTCTTTTTTAGGTTAATATTCCAATAAAAATTCCATTAATTACTTAAAGGGTTCTGTTTATATTCCTTATGGCAGATGTTATAATGTAGAAGGAATAGGAGTGATAATATGTTTCTTCTTAAAACAGACTTCAGAAGAGATATTACTGTATTATTGGTAGTCACAATTCTTATAATTTCTTTGCTAGCAGGGATAATCGGTTATTTGGCCGATTTTTATTTTGGAGATACAGTAAATGGTTTGATTGGTGATTATGGTGATTATGATTGGGCTTTGATTATAAATGAGGATGCCAAAGAAGAGGCACTACCACAGATAAAGGAGATTATTGATAGTAGGATACCAGGTTCTAAGTTAATTGAAGGGGTTGATATCTTAGGAAAGAGTAACTTTTTTATTAAAGTGGATGAGGAGTATAGGAGTAGCGAAGTTTTCTCAGAAATGGGAGGATATTTTGATAGTATAAGCGGTTTTAATAACCTTTCTTTGATGATTGAGCCTAGGGTCACTTTAAGAGGTTTAAGGAGTGGGGCTAGGGATATAGTAGAGGAGAAGGTAGATTCTTTAGAAGGGGTAGACTTTAGTTTTGGTGATCGTGATAGGATAGAGGTTATAGTTGAAGGTTCTGGTGACTTATCTAAGGTAGAAGAAAAGCTTGAGATCATATTAGATACCTATCAAGTCTTATCTTTGCGTTTGCCCATCACTGAAGATGAAGATGGGGTAATTGAGTTAAGTAATGATTTGATGGCAGTCTTAGAAAGAGAAGGTTTTGATGAAGTTGAAAATATAACCTCTATGGGAGAGGAAGATATGGATTCATTGATTAAGACGATGCAGGAGATGAACTCTTTTCTAAGTAGCTATTCTACAGAGATAGAGGTTGAATTTTATCCTGATTTTGAAATAAAGGAAGGGGAGAGGCTTGTTCTTCCTTCTAAGGGTGAAAAGCAGATAATTGTAAGGATTGAAGAGGTAGATGGTAACTTAGGAAGAGGAAGGATTGAGCAAGGAGATAGTTTAGAGGTATTAGGAGATAAGATTTATCGTTTAAATGGAGGAAGTTTGGATAAGGCAATTGGAGATGTTAAAGTTAATAACCCTCGCCAAGAGTTGGCCCGGGTTATTAATGATATAAATAGGGTATTACCATACTTGGAGGATATCTTTAAGGATGCAGATGGTATTATTGATCAGTTGGCCTATCTAACAAGTACCTTTGATGAATTAGAGGAAGCTCTTTTGGATTTAAAGGGTATAAACCAACGTATGAGCCTTTATAAAGATGATTTAAATGACATTGACTTAGATAGCTTAATTAAGTCAGTTAACAGACTTGATTTAATTTTAGTTAGGTTTATTGATATCTTAGAAAGAATGAATTTCCTTAAGGGTATAATAGAAGAAAGCACCTTTAAATTAGAAGAAACTGCTGCAGGAATTAGAGAACAGGCCCAGAGTATAGCAAATAATCCTTATCAAAATAGCCTTTATGAATTAGAAGGGGCTTTAGTCCAGTTGGCCCAGTCACTAGATGAAAACACCTCTCAAGTAGTAGCTTATATTAATCAATACAATCCTTTATTACAAGAGCTTTTAAGTTGGAAAAAGGAGGTTGATTTATTTAAAGATCTATTAAGTAAAGGGGAGGAATTTAGCGGTGAAGATCTTGAAGGTTATTTGAGTACTTTAGATAACCAAGAGCTTATTGAGGGCTTTGATATTATAAAGGGAGATGAACTTTATGATGATATGATGGATCTTCGGGGGAAGGTTATTCAGATGCATGAGGTTGATTTTGAGGCTATTATTGGTGAACTGGAATATATTCAGGAATCTTTACCAAAACTAAGAGATGAGGATATTACTCAGAGTATAGATTTAATAAATCGTCATATATCAGGTGAAGTTATTCCAGGCGGGGAGATATCCCTGCTTATGCACAAAAATGATATAGATATTGATAAATTAGAAGGCTTAGTTGAAAGGTTTCTTAATGGAGAGGGTACTCTTAATAGATCAGAGGTGGGAGTAATAGCACCTAATTTAAGGGGGCAAGTCTATCAGATTGTTGGAGAGGTTAAGACTCTTTTAACAGCTGTAGCTGCTATTATTTTAACTATATTTTCTCTCTTTTTTGATCAAAGTTTAATAATTAACTCAATCAAGCTAAAGGTAGGAGATAAGAAGTTATCCTATTATTATGGAGTGGGAGTAGGAGCAACTATTTTGGGTACTTCCTTTTATTTGACAGGCGCTCAGATCCCTTACTTTCCTGTTTATGGTAGCTTTCTATTAGGAGGTCTTATTGGATTAATAGTTACAAATAAAGCTGAAACACTAAACAAGGTTTCTAAGGAAGAGTTTATAGCAGGAGAATCCTTTGGTTTTAGTTATAGTCAGATTATGCGAGAGATAGTTATACCAGCTGGAAAGCCTGGGTTATTGAAGTTGATAAATAAGAGATATATTTATTTTGATTAGGTAATAAAACACAGCTTTATTACTAGAAGTCAGTAATCAGGAATTAGGAACCTGTGAGATCAAGAACTTAAAGGTCATATTAAAGAGCTTTAGAGTTTAGATTTTGACCTTACTGATTCCAGATTCCTGATATCAATTCAACTACAAAGGATGGAGCTATGTTAGAGGTAAATGATTTAAAGAAAAGCTATGGAGAAGTTGAAGTCTTAAAGGGAGTAAGTTTTAGGGTTGAAGAAGGAGAGACAGTTGTTATTATGGGGCCAAGTGGATGTGGAAAATCTACTACAATTCGTTGCATAAATCGCTTAACAGAAGCTGATAGTGGTGATATAATATTTAAGGGTATCCCGATTTTGGACCTTCAAGAGGATAGACTTTTAGAGATTAGAGGTGAGATTGGGTTTGTCTTTCAAAATTTTAACTTAATTGGTCGATTAACTACTTTAGAAAATGTAATGCTCCCTTTGATTCAAAGTTCTTTACCTAAAAAAGAGGTTGAAAAGAGAGCAATTGGGGCTTTAGAGAAAGTGAAGCTAGATGATAAGTTAAATAGTTATTCTAGTAATTTAAGTGGTGGGCAACAGCAAAGAGTTGGTATTGCTAGAGCCTTGGTAGTTCAGCCAAGTTTGATGCTCTTAGATGAGCCTACTGCCTCCTTAGATCCTATTTTAGTTAAAGAAGTATTAGAGGTGATTGAAGATTTAACAAAGGATAGTGACAAGTCGGTAATTATTGTTACTCATGAAATATCCTTTGCCTTAAAGGTTGCTGATAAGATCCTTTTAATGGATGATGGTATAATAGTTGAAGAAGGTTCTCCAGATAATATTTTTGAAGCTCCAAAATCTAATGTGGGGAGAAGATATAAAGAATTATTGGAGTATTATTAATAATTATCAAATAAATTTGTTGAAGTATGCAGGAAAAGAGCAACTTTTCTTGAAATAATAAAAGGTTTAAAGGGGGTACTAATATTGGAGAGAAGGCAAAAAACAATTAAAAGAGAATTTAGCTATACAGGGATTGGACTTCATACCGGAAGAGATGTTACAATTAAGTGTAAGCCCCTAGGTTCAGATAAGGGTATTATCTTTAAGAGAGTCGATTTAGAGGGGCAGATAAAGATAGAAGCTGAGATTGATAATGTGGTTTCTACACAGCGTTGTACTACAATTGGTAAAGATAAAGTTAATATCAATACAATTGAGCATTTAATGGCTGCTATTAACGTCCTAAATATAGATAACTTATTGATTGAAATAGATTCAAATGAACCTCCTATTACTGATGGAAGTGCAGGAGTTTTCTATACTTTATTAAATGATGCAGGAATTAAAGAAGAAGAAGCTACTAAAGAGGTTTATCAAATCAAAGAGCCAATCTATGTAAGTGAAGATGATCAATATTTAGTTCTTTTACCTCACGATGAATTTAAGGTTAGCTATACCTTTGTTAGTAATCATCCAACTTTAGAGGATCAATTTGCTGAATTTGAGATCTCTAAGGAGATTTTTATAAAGGAGATTGCACCAGCTAGAACCTTTGGTTTTGCTCATGAAGTAGAGGCATTGCAGAAGCAGGGATTGGCCCTAGGTGGTAGTTTAGATAATGCTATTTTGGTAGGAGATTATGGGCCAATTAATGATCTAAGGTTTGATAATGAGTTTGTTAGACATAAGATATTAGATATTATTGGTGATATGAAATTGGCCCCAGAGTTTAATGGGCATATTATTGGTGTTAGGTCTGGACATAGGTTAAATTCAATTTTGAGCAAGAAAATAAAAGAGAGATTATTTTAAGGGGGAGTTTTAATGTTAGATATTAGTCAAATAAAGAAGATATTACCACACAGATATCCGTTTTTATTAGTTGATAGGATTTTAGAAATTAAAGAAAACAAGAAGATTGTAGGCTTAAAGAATGTAACTACTAATGAAGAGTTCTTTAATGGACATTTTCCAGGTCATCCAATTATGCCAGGAGTATTGATACTTGAGGCTATGGCCCAGGTTGCAGGTGTTGGTTTATTACAATCTGTTGATAATCCTGAAGATAAGGTTCCTTACTTTGGAAGAATTGATAATGTTAGATTTAGAAAGCCAGTTGTACCTGGTGACCAATTGATCTTGGAGGTTGAGATTGTTAAGTTAAGAAGAAGTATTGGAAAAGTTGAAGCTAAGGCCTTGGTAGATGGAAAAGTTGTTACTGAAGCTACATTAACTTGTTCTATTCAAGATAAATGATAGGGGGATAATAATGAAGGAGAATAAGGAGAATAATATTCTGCATTTAAGCAAGGAAATTGATAAGAGAGCAGTAATTTACCCTGGGGCCAAAATAGCAAAAGGGGTTAAGATTGGCCCTTATGCAATCATTGGAGAGAACGTAGAGATTGGTGAGGGCACAGAGGTTGGCCCTCACACAGTAATTACTGGCTGGACTAAGGTAGGAAAAAATAATAAGATATTCAATAGTGCTTCTATTGGGCAAGAGCCTCAGGATCTAAAGTTTCATGGAGAGAAGAGCTTTTTGGAGATAGGAGATAATAATACTATCCGAGAGTTTACTACTATCCATCGAGGAACAGAAGATGGAGGGGGAATAACTAAAGTTGGAAGTAACAACTTAATTATGGCTTATTGCCATGTAGCCCATGACTGCCAATTAGGTAATAACATTATCATGTCTAATGCGGCTACATTAGCAGGTCATGTGATTGTAGAAGATTCAGCAGTGATTAGTGGATTAACAGGAGTGCATCAATTTGTTCGAATAGGTAAGATGGCTATGGTAGGTGGAGGTTCTAAGGTTGTTAAGGATGTACCACCTTATATATTGGTAGATGGTCATCCAGCAAGTGTTAAAGGGATCAATATAGTTGGCTTAAGAAGAAATGGTATTAGTCCAGAGTTGAGAAGAGAGATTAAAGAAGCATATAAGATACTTTATAGATCAAATCTTAATATATCTCAGGCTATAGAGAAAATGGATCAAGAAATGGATAGTAATCGCTCTATTGAACATTTCTTAAGATTTTTAAGAAATGCTCAAAGAGGTATTTGTAGGTAATTAGATTTTAATATAAACTTTAGTTAACGGTTAATAGTTTATTGTTGACAACTAAATTAACTATAAGTTAAACGTCTTATAGAGCAGTTTATAATAGGATAATTTCAGGTTGTTTGGGAAAAATATAGGCTATATAGTTTTAGGTTAGGAGGTAGTTATGGCTAAGATTGGTTTAATTGCAGGTGATGGGAATCTCCCTTTACTCTTTGCTCAAGGAGCCAAAAGTAAGGGAATTAATCTTGTTGGTATTACAGTAACCACTAAGGCAAAAAAGCAAGAGCTTCAAAGTTTGCTAGATGTCTGTCATCATATAGAGGTTGGTCAGCTTAGTAAGATTATCAATATCTTATTAGATGAAGGTGTTAACGAAGTTATTATGCTAGGAAAGGTAAGCAAGGAGCTTCTTTATCAAGGGGTAGAGTTGGATGATAGATTTAAGAGGTTAATTTATAGCTTAAAAGAGAAGAATGATGATGCTATTATGTTGGCTATAGTTAAAGAGTTAATGGATAGTGGGATAAAGGTAGTAGACCAGACCCAACTTATAGAAAGGTTATTACCTCAAGCAGGAACTTTGACAAATACTAAAGTAGAAGAAGATATACTAGATGATATGAGGTATGGGTTTAAGATGGCTAAAGAGATTGGTGGTTTAGATATTGGACAAACTGTAGTTGTTAAAGATGGTGCAGTTATGGCTGTAGAAGCTATAGAAGGAACTGATCAAGCTATTTTACGTGGTGGTCAGTTAGGGGCCAACGAGGTAGTGGTTGCTAAGGTTAGTAAGCCAAACCAAGATCTTCGTTTCGATATTCCTACTGTAGGATTAGATACTTTAGAGAATCTAATTAATGTAGAGGCTAGGGGATTAGTTATTGAGGCGGGTAAGACTTTTGTGGTAAATCAAGAAGAATTTATTAAGCGAGCAGATAAACACGGAATTGCTGTTGTAGCGATGAGTTCAATTGAGAATTGATAGTGGATAATTGATAGTTAAAATCAAGAGAAGTGTAGTTTAAGTGTAGTTGTAAATGTATTTTATTATATGTCTGTATATTACAGGTTGTAGTAGTGATTTATGCGATTATTTGTAATTATCAACGTTTTTTAAGCTCTTAACTATCAACTATCAATTTTTAACTATTTAACTTGTAAGCGGGGTGATTTTATGGGAAGGGTTATGGTGGTAGCTGGTGAAGCCTCAGGTGATATGCATGGTGCTAAGGTAATTAAGGAGATGAAGAAGCTAAACTCTGATCTGGATTTTTTCGGTATGGGTGGAAGAAGGATGAGAAAGGAGGGGGTTGACCTCCTTTATGATCCAACTAAGTTAAGTACTATTGGGTTTTTAGAAGCCTTAAAACATATAAGGTTGATGTATAAAATTTTAGATAAGCTCGATAAAGCTATGGAAGAGAGGAAGCCAGAGGTGATCTTGTTAGTTGATTACTCTGGCTTTAATATGAAGGTGGCAAAGTTGGCCCATAAAAGAAAAATTCCTGTGGTTGATTACTTTGCACCTTCTGCTTGGGTTTGGGGTAAATGGCGAGCTAAGAAGATGGCTAAGCGCGAAGCTAAGATTGCCTCTGTCTTTCCTATGGAGGAGAAGGTTTATAGGGAAGCGGGAGCAGAGGTTGAGTTTGTAGGTCATCCTCTATTGGATATGGTAGAGCTAAATCTAAGTCGTGAAGAATTTCTAAAAAAACACAATATAGATGAGAATGATTTAATAATTGGAATATTGCCAGGGAGTAGAGAGCAGGAGGTTAATTCTTTATTAAGACCTATGCTAGAAGGAGCTAAAAAAGTTTCTATGAGTTATCCTAATGTTCAATTCATACTTCCTTTGGCAGATACTATAGATAGAGATATAATTGAAAGCAAGGCTAAGGGTTATGATATTAACTTAAAGGTGATCTCAGGCTATTCCTATGAAGTTATGGAGTTAGCCAACCTTTTATTAATTGCATCAGGAACAGCAACTTTAGAGGCTAGTTGTTTTGGAACTCCTATGGTTATTGTCTACAAAACTTCAATTTTAAGTTATTTATTAGGAAAGTTATTGGTCAAGATACCTTATATTGGCTTGCCTAATATTATTGCAGATAAGGAGATAGTACCAGAGTTATTACAAAAGGATGCAAGGGGAGAGAAGTTGGCTAAAGAAGCCTTAGATATATTAAAGTCTAAGAAAAAGCAAGAAGAGATAAGACAAGAATTAAAAGAGGTAATAGTTAAGTTAGGGAAGGATGGAGCTACGAAGCGAGTAGCTAAACTGGTCTTAGAAACCGGAGGTATAAAAGTAGATGGAATTAGCTAAAAGAGTTTTACGGTATTTAAAACCTTATAAGGGTAGGTTTATTTTAGGACTAATTTGTATGATATTAAATGCAAGTTTTACTGTTTATTTTATAAATAGGTTTGAAAGCTTAATAGATACAATTATTAGAGGTCTTGACCAGGGTGAAGCTACATTAGGAGAGTTAAATTTAATTATTATTGGTATCTTCTTTATTTTCTTATTTAGAGCTATTTTTCAGTATGGAGAGAAATATTTAACAGCTTATGTCTCTCAGCGTTCTATTAAAGATTTAAGAGATGATTTGTATGAACATTTACAAAGCCTTTCTTTAAGTTTTTATGCACGAAATAAGACTGGAGAGATTATGTCTAGAGTAACAAATGATGTTAGCATTTTGCAAGGAGCTATTGTTTCAGGAGCTATTGGAATTTTCAGTCAGTTCTTTCAATTGGTAGGGGGAATTGGATACTTGCTTTATAATAACTGGAGGTTAACTTTAATTTCCTTCTTTTTGTTCCCATTAATTGGATATATCATAGATCATTATAATAAACGAATTAGAAAAGTAAGCAAGAGAGCTCAAGTAAAAGTCGCTAATGTATCTGATATTTTACAAGAAACAATTAGTGGGATTAGGGTTGTAAAATCTTTTGGTAGAGAGCAATATGAATATGAACGCTTTACTGATCAAAATTATGAAAACTTTCGGGCCAACATGAAGAACTCTCAATTGAAAGCAACATTAACACCAATCACTGAATTTTTAGCCTCTTTATCATTTATTATTGTCTTATGGTATGGAGGGCGAGAGGTTGTTGCTTCTAAGATGACTCCAGGAGAATTAATTGGTTTCTTTACCTTGTTATTGTATATTACAAACCCATTAAAGTCTGTAACTAAGTTATCAGGAACAATTCAACGAGCTTTAGCTGCAGCTGAGAGAATTTTTGAATTTATTGATATTCAACCCCAGATTCAAGATAGAAAAGGTGCTAGGGAGTTTAATGATATTCAAGGTATAGTTGAATTTAATCATGTAAACTTTAGTTATGGTGATGAGTTAGCCCTTGATAATATTAATCTAAAGGTAAATCCAGGTCAAGTAGTAGCCTTTGTAGGGGCAAGTGGTGCTGGAAAGTCTACGTTAGTAAACTTAGTTCCACGTTTTTATGATCCTAATAGTGGTAAGATTACTTTAGATGGAATCGATATAAGAGACATTAAAGTATCTTCTTTAAGAGATAAAATTGGTATTGTTCCTCAAGAGACGATACTCTTTGGTGGAACAATTAAGGATAATATACTTTATGGTAATCTAGATGCTAGTGATGATGAGGTAATTGCTGCTGCTAAGGCGGCTAATGCTCATGACTTTATTATGGAATTTAATAAAGGATATGAAACACTTATAGGTGAGCGTGGAGCAGGATTATCAGGAGGGCAAAAACAAAGGATTGCTATTGCTAGGGCTATCTTGAAAAACCCAAGAATTTTAATCTTAGATGAGGCTACCTCAGCTTTAGATACAGAGTCAGAAGCTTTAGTACAAGAAGCCTTAGATCGTTTAATGGAGAATAGGACAACCCTTGTTATAGCTCATCGTTTATCTACAATACTAGATGCTAATAAGATTGTAGTTATGGAAGAAGGCAAGATTATTGAAAGTGGAACTCATAAAGAATTATTAGATTTAGAAGGTGTTTATAGTAGTTTATATAGTATTCAGTTTGATAAATAAGTGGGTGAAAAAATGGATAAATTAAAGACTAAGTTGATTATTAATTCTGCTTATTATTTATCTAAATTAATAAATTCTACCTTAAGGTTGAGGGTCTTTGGTAAAAAAGAGGTAAGAAAGATTGAAGATAAAGGTAAGCCGATAATATTTGCTGTCTGGCATGGCCAATTACTACTACCTACCTACTACTTTAGAGAAAGGGGTTACGTAGGTTTGGCAAGTAGAAGCCGTGATGGTGAATATATAAGTGGAGTATTAAAGAGGTTAGGTTGGGAGGTTGTTAGGGGTTCAACTTCAAAAGGTGGAGCTCGATCTTTGCTTAAACTAATTAAGAAGATAAGAGAAGGAAAATCTTTAGGAATTACTCCAGATGGTCCAAGAGGGCCAATTCATAAGGTAAAGCCTGGTGTTATCTATTTGGCCCAAAAGAGTGATGCTTTAATCGTTCCTGTAGGTGTTGCTTTTTCTAAGAAGAAGGTCTTTAGCAGCTGGGATAGGTTCTCTTTAGCCTATCCTTTTTCTAAAGCTACTTTAGTTTATGGTGAAGGTATGGAAGTGCCTAAAGATATAGACAGTTCAAAGGTAGAAGATTATAGTAGGTTACTTGAAGGTAAAATCAATGAAGCAGTAGAGTCTGCAGAAAGAGCATTGGGTGAGAGAAGATGAAATTAGAGAATTATCTAATAGAGGTTATAGAAGGTAAGCGTTCAGGCCTATTAGCTAAATTAATAATTGTTATCTTGGCCCTAGGTGCTTACTTATATAGAGCAATTATCGTTTTAAGGACTAAGCTATATGATATTGGTTTGAAAAAGAGTAAAAAGTTACAGGCAAAGGTAATAAGTGTTGGCAACATTACTGTAGGTGGGACAGGTAAGACACCGGTTGTAGAGCTATTATCTAGAAGATTGATTAAAGATGGGTATAAAGTTTTAATATTAAATCGCGGTTATAAAGGGGGATTTTCAGGTCAAGTTGGTTTAGTATCTAATGAGAAGCAGATCTTTATGTCAGCTAAAGAGGCTGGAGATGAACCTTATATGATGGCTAAGTCTTTACCTGGTATTCCTATAATTGTTGGCCCAAATCGCCTTCAAACGGGTCAATATGCAATTGATAATTTTGATCCAGATTTTATTATCCTAGATGATGGATTTCAACATTTACAGGTTAAAAGGGATTATGACATAGTAGTTATAGATGCTACTAACCCTTTTGACAATGAGTATCTATTACCAAGGGGGAAGTTAAGAGAGCCGCTGGTTAATTTAAAGAGGGCACATCTCTTCTTATTAACTAAGGTTGATCAAGTCAATGAGAATAAGTTAAAAGAGATAAGTAAAAGGTTAGTTGGATTTAATCCGGCAGCCCCTATTATAAAGACTAAGCATCGACCTGATTATCTACGCTTTTTAGGTGAAACTAAACGAAAAGATATAGATTTAAAAGAAGAGAGTGTATTTGCTTTCTCAGGAATTGGAAATCCGAAGTCTTTTGAAAAGACGTTAGAGAGTTTAGGGGCTACAGTTGTAGGGAAGCTCAGGTTTGAAGATCACCATAGCTATACAAAGGAAGAAGTTATTGAGATCTTTACTCTAGCTTCTCACAGTGGTGCAGAGAGGATCATTACTACTGAGAAAGATGCTGTAAGTATAGATAAAGAACTTGTAGATGAGATTATTCAAGAGAAGATTCCTTTAGAAGTTTTAGGAATTAGAGTTGAATTATTAGATGATAATTATAAATTTGAAGAGTTAATTTCTAGATTGGAGGTGTAAGGATGGAGGTAGTAGCAATTATACCAGCTCGCTATGATTCAACACGTTTACCAGGTAAGCCGCTTAAGGTTATTGGTGATAAGACGATGATTGAACATGTATATCAAAGGGCTGCTGAAGCTAATAAGGTTGATAGAGTTATTGTAGCAACTGATGATAAGAGGATTTATGATACTGTCCAAAGCTTTGGTGGAGAGGTTAAGATGACTTCAAAGGATCATAAGACAGGAACTGATCGTTTAGCAGAGGTCGCTCAAGACTTATCAGTCGATATAATTATAAATGTACAGGGAGATGAACCCTTAATTGATCCCAATACTATAGATAGGGCAGTTACTCCTCTTTTAGAGGATAGTAAAATTAAAATGGGAACTCTAAAGTATAAGATAAACGATAAAGAAGAGCTTAATAACCCTAATATAGTCAAGGTTGTTACTGATAAGGAAGGTTTTGCTCTTTATTTTTCCCGTTCCCTTATACCCTATCCTAGAGAAGATAAAGAGATAAATTATTATAAGCATATAGGACTTTATGTTTATAGAAGAGAATTTCTATTGGATTATTCTAAGCTTAAAAGAACTTCCTTAGAGCAAACAGAGTCTTTAGAACAGTTGAGGGTTTTAGAGAATGGGTATAAGATTAAGGTTGTAGAGACAGACCATCAATCTATTGGAGTAGATACAAAAGAGGATCTGGAGAAGGTTAGAAAATTAGTTGAGAGTTGAAAGTTGAGAATTGAGAGTTAGACAGATAATAAAGAACAAAGAATAGAGAATTTGGTTTTATTTATTCAATATTCTTTATTATTTATTTTAAAAAAGGGGTGATAAAATGGTTAGAGAGGTTGTATTAGATGATAAGGTTAAGTTCGGTGGGGATAATCCTTTCGTTTTGATTGCAGGTCCTTGTGCTATTGAGAGTGAGGAGAGGGTTTTAAAGATTGCTACAAAGGTTAAAGAGATGACAGAGAGATTGGATATTCCTTATGTTTTTAAGTCTTCTTATGATAAAGCTAATAGATCTTCAATTGATTCATACAGAGGTCCAGGTATAGAAGAGGGGTTAAGGATATTAAAGAAAGTTAAAGAGGAATTAGACCTTCCTGTAATATCAGACATCCATACAGCTGAGCAGGCAAAGAGGGCTGCAGAGGTTTTGGATATTATTCAAATTCCAGCTTTCTTATCCCGTCAGACTGATCTGGTTACTGCTGTAGGTGAGACTGGTAAAATAGTGAACGTTAAGAAGGGTCAATTCTTGGCACCTTGGGATATTGACCAGGTTGTTGCTAAGGTTGAAAGTACAGGAAATGATAAGATACTTCTAACAGAGCGGGGGGTATCTTTTGGATATAATAATTTAGTAGTAGATATGAGATCATTACCAAGAATGAGAAAAACAGGTTGCCCAGTGGTCTTTGATGCAACTCACAGTGTTCAGCTTCCAGGTGGAGCAGGTGATTCTTCTGATGGTGATAGAGAGTATGTACCTTATCTAACTAGAGCAGCTGTAGGAACAGGAATTGATGCTATCTTTATGGAGGTTCATGATAATCCAGAAGAGGCTTTATGTGATGGGCCAAATATGGTCAACTTAGAGCAGTTAGAGCAAATATTAAAAGAAGCACAAGCTATTGATAAGATCGTTAAGGGGTAGCTATTAGTTTTTATGTTTTAGTTACTGGCTTAAGATATTTGATTAATTAAATTTTAGTTATTGTAAGAAGAGATGTTGATTTTTCTAGGAGAGCTATAAGCTACTAGCTAGTAACTAACGTAGAAAGAGGGGGATGTAGATGAAGGTAAAAGAAGATCTTATTAAAACACAAGCTTTGGAGGTGTTGGAGGTTGAATCTAATGCCGTTAGGGAGTTAAAGAGGTCTATTGATGATGAATTTTGTAAGGTGGTTGAAGAGGTATTATCCTGTTCTGGGCGTGTTATTATGACAGGTATGGGTAAGTCTGGTGTAATTGCTAAGAAGTTAACTGCTACTTTATCTAGCACTGGAACACCTTCTTTTTATCTACACCCTGCTGAAGCTATACATGGAGACTTAGGGATGGTGACAAATAAGGATATAGTAGTTGCTTTATCAAATAGTGGTGAAAGTAAAGAAGTCGTGGATATATTACCGGCGATTAAGAGGATTGGAGCAAAGGTTGTTGCTATGACCGGAGGGTTAGAATCGACTTTGGCTAAAAATGCTGATTATGTACTAGATACAGGGGTAAAGATGGAGGCTTGTCCCTTGAATTTGGCCCCTACTGCAAGTACTACAGCAACTTTGGCTTTAGGTGATGCTTTAGCTATCTCGTTGTTAAAGGCTAGAGATTTTAAAGAGGAAGATTTTGCTCTTTATCATCCTGGAGGTAGTTTAGGTAAGAGACTTTTGCTTAAGGTAGGAGATGTATTAAATATTAGAGAGAAGAATCCAGTGGTAGGTGAAGATTCTTCATTACAGGAGACCTTATTTAAGATGACCTCTGCAGGGATGGGGGCTGCTAATATTGTTGATAAAGGTGGATTCTTGGTAGGAATTATTACTGATGGTGATATCAGAAGAGAGTTAGAGAAGTCAGCAGATCTTTTAAATAGAAGGGCCAACGAGATTATGACCAAGGAGCCAACGACAATTATCGAGAATAAATTAGCAGCTGAAGCTTTAAAAATAATGGAAGATAAGGAGATAAATGATCTTCCGGTTATAGATGACGAGGGTAAACCTTTAGGTCTGCTTAACTTCCAGGACTTATTGAAGGCGGGAGTGTTGTAAGGGATAAGGGCAGCGAAAAAAGTATCGAGTTAAAAAAAGAAATAGTAACTCTGCCCACGAAGAGTTTTTTGCTCTTCAAAAACTCGTAGAGGGGTAGCAAATTCTAAATTTTCACTTTGCTTTTATTTATTCGATATTCTTTGTTAACTATTAATTGAAGTTGGAGGTGCTAAGATGATTTCAGTAGAAGAGAGAGCCCAGAGGGTTAAGCTTTTTATTACAGATGTAGATGGGGTTTTGACTGATGGTAGGATTATCTTGGGTAATGATGGTGAAGAACTTAAGTTCTTTCATGTTCATGATGGGAAGGGGATTAAGTTGGCCCAAGAGGCTGGAATTGAGGTAGCTATTATTACAGGAAGAGAATCTAAGATTGTTGAAAGAAGGGCCAAAGAGTTAGGGATTAAAGAGGTATACCAAGGGATTAAAGATAAGCTTGGGATCTTTTCTAATTTATTAGAAAAATATAATTTAACTTCTAAAGAGGTTGCTTATATCGGTGATGATGTAAATGATTTAGAGGTTTTAAAAGAAGTAGGCTTAGCTTTGACGGTGGCTAATGGTGTAGATAAAGTCAAAAAGGTAGCCCATTATACAACCAAAAAAGAAGGTGGCTTTGGTGCAGTTCGCGAAGCTTTAGAACTTATTATAAATTCAATTGATAATTGAAAAAAGTTATTTTAGTAGAAGCGTATAAATTAACATTATCGTGTCACCAGTAATAAAGCGTAGCTTTATTACTATCATTCTTAAAAGAGGGGGGTGTAAACAATGTTGAAGAAGATTATGCAGAGAATTTCATATACTTTCTTTAAATTATTTAAAGGAGTTGTTAATTTATTGCCAGAACGTTTAGCTTATTATTTTGCTAAACTACTAGGGTTTATACTATTTTATTTAGTTAAAAGTAGAAGAGATTTGGCTATTAAGAATATAAGGTTATCCTTTGGCTATTCTCTTAAGGATGCCCGTTCTCTAACAAGAAAGGTATTTCAGGATGTGGTTATTAAAACTATTGAAACCATTCGTTTTGAAAATTGGTCTGAAAGGTGTTTTGATGATAAGATAGAGGTAGAGGGTATGAAATATCTTAAAAGAGCTTATGAAGAAGACAGAGGAGTTATCTTGTTTACAGGTCATATTGGGAATTGGGAACTTTTAGGGCTATATCTTAGTTGGCTGGGATATCCTATTAATGCCATTGCTAAAAAGCACAGAAACCCTTTAATGTATAAAGAAATAATAAATATTAGAGAGAGTAATGGTGGTAATGTTTTTGCTAATGATAAAAAGGGAGTAAAGCAGGCCTTTAGAGCTTTGTTGAAGAAGGAATTATTATTAATATTAGGTGATCAAGATGCTCGTAGTAAGGGAGAGTTTGTTAGATTTTTAGATCGTCCTGCATCTACTCCGACAGGTCCGGTAGTATTTGCTCAAAAGACTGGTGCATTAATCTTACCGGTATATTTAATGAGGTTAGGTTATGGGAAGTATAAGTTAATTATAGAAGAGGCTATAGGTGTAGATAAGAAGGCGGATAAAGAGGAGATAAAGGAGAAGTTACAAAAGTTAACCTCATCTTTGGAAACTAAGGTCAAAGAGTATCCAGATCAATGGCTATGGCTACATCGTAGATGGAAGACCAAGATTAAGGGGGCTTCTAAATGAAGAAGGTAATTATAATAGTAATGGCTATTTTAGTTGTAGTTACAGGTGGATACCTTCTGCTTAGAGAGAGCTCTAATGATGAGTCCCCTCCCACTAAAATATCTGATGAATCACTACAAGATATCAATAAACCAGATGCTCAGATAAAAGATGCTTTTATAACATTGTATAGTGATGATGAAAAGACTAAGTGGGAGTTAGGGGCCAACACAATTGAGCACTTTGAGGATAGAAGGAGTATTGTATTAAATGAGATACAAGGCCGAGTTACAGAAGACGGTGATGAGTTGATAAGTATAGTAGCAGATAGAGGAACTATCGATTCAGAAACAGGATTTTTGAACTTAGAGGGAGCTATTACTATAAGAAGTGATGATAAGAAACTTAGGGCCAACTCTCTAAATTGGAATCAAGCTAGAAATGAGTTGACAGGAGTTGGAGATGTACTAATTGAGCAAGAGGGTATTAGAGCTACAGGTGATAGGTTTGTTAGCGAGGTTGATCTACAGAGACTTAGGATATTAGGAGATGTAAGGGTGATTACTAAAGAAGAGGGTGTGAGCTATGAATAAACTAGGAATTATACTAATAATAATATTTGTTATATCAATAATGGTGGTTCCTGCCCAAGCTAATGAAGGAGAAATAGAGTTATTAGCTGATGAATTGGTGATAGATGACCTTAATGGAAAGGTAGTAGCCAAGGGCTCTGTTCGATTAAATAATAAAGGTGTATCTGTAGAGGCTAATGAGTTAGTTGCTAACCAAGAACTTGAGAATATAATTTTAACTGGAGAAGTTAAATTACTAAAAGATGGACTATCTTTAAACTCTAATGAGTTAAAGGTGGAAGATAATTTTAATAAGATTATTGCTAGTGGAGATGTAGTAATTTTAGAAGGTGGAAGAAAAATTTCAGGAGAAGAGTTTGTTTTAGATGAATCTTTAGAGATTGGGACTTTAAAAGGAAACCCTAAGATGCAAGAGGATGATAGGGTTATAAGTGGAGAGGTTTTTGAGATTGATTTGGCCCAAGATATCTTTACTATATCTGGAGGCGTAGAGGTTGTAGATCAAAGTGATGATTTCTTTGCTCAAGCTGATAAGTTAGAGTATTATGAAGACAAGGATGAGATTATTTTAATTGGTAATGTTATAGCAAGGCGAGGTAATCAGAACATGGATGCTCAAAAAGTTATTTTTAATCTCAAGACTAGAAGGATGAGGGCTGAAGGAAAGACTAGATTTGTTATTCCTAATAATTAAGAGGGTGATTTAATAATGGCTATTAAGGCAGAAAATTTGATCAAGACCTATAGTAAGAAGAATGTAGTTGATGGAGTTAGTTTTAATGTAGAAAAAGGGGAAATTGTTGGGATCTTAGGGCCAAATGGTGCCGGAAAGACGACTACTTTTTATATGGTAGTAGGGCTAGTAAGTCCCAATAAGGGGAGAATTATTTTGGATGGTCAAGATATTACTGCCCTACCTATGCATAAGCGGGCAAGAAAAGGCCTTGGTTATTTGGCCCAGGAGGCATCTGTATTTAGGAAGTTGACTGTGGAAGAGAATATTATGGCTATCTTAGAGATGATAGATAGACCTGAAGATAATGAAGAGATTGTAGAGTCCCTTTTAGAGGAGTTTGATATTGCTCATATTCGTAAACAGAAGGGGTATATGTTATCAGGTGGAGAGAGAAGAAGGGTTGAGATTGCCCGTTCTTTAGCAACAGATCCTGATTATATCCTATTAGATGAGCCTTTTGCAGGGGTAGATCCAATTGCAGTAGGAGATATACAAGAGATAGTATCTCACCTAAAGAGAAGAGGTCTTGGAGTCTTGATTACTGATCATAGTGTAAGGGAGACCCTTGCAATAACTGATCGAGCTTATATTATGCATCAAGGTAAGATATTAATTTCAGGAACTTCAGAGGAGATAGCCAATAGTGAGACAGCTAAGAAGTTCTATTTAGGTGAGAAATTTCAGATGTAAGGAGTGGCAGCAGATGAAGATAGTAAATCGATATATTCTGGTAGAACTTTTACAGCCCTTCCTCTTTGGGGTATTTGCTTTTACCAGTATATTTGTAGGTTCAGATATATTGATTAGATTAGCTAAGATGATGACAAGATATAATATCCCATTATTAGAAACTGTAAAATTATTCTTTTTGAGTCTGCCACAGATTATTGTCTTTACCTTTCCTATGGCAATGTTATTAGCAACTTTGTTGGCCTTTGGTCGTTTATCTGGTGATAGTGAGATAGTAGCCTTAAGGGCCAGTGGAGTTAGTTTTACTAAATTGATAGTACCCGTATTGATTATTGGTCTGCTTATAAGTGGATTAACAGTCTTATTTAATGATACATTGGTACCAATAAGTAATAATGTTTATGAGGAGATGGTATGGAGGATAAGGCATGGTGAAGTGATGCCTCAGACTCAAAGAAATCTACAGATATCATCAGTAGATAGGAGAACAGGGAGTTTTGAGTCTTTATTAATTGCTAATAAGTTTGATGGTGATACCCAAGAGTTAGAAGGAGTTATCTGGCAGGAGTATGAGGATGGTCGAGTGGTTAATATTATCGAAGCAAGGCAGGCTAAATGGGTAGGAGATCAATGGGTCTTTATCGATGGAATTATATATAATATTACTAGTGATGGAAGAGTACCCAGGCTAAGCTTTGAAGAGTATAATATGGAGGATAAGTTAAATAGAACTCCACGTCAGATCTCTAGAAATCAAAAGGATCCAGATGAGATGACCTTAAATGAACTAAGGGGGCATATTAGATTACTCGAGGAAGAGGGTAGAGATGTTAATGAGCTAAAGGTTCTTTATCATCAAAGGTATGCTATACCTTTTGCTAGTTTTATTTTTGCTTTATTAGGAGCACCCTTAGGTCTTAAGCCTAATCGTTCAGGATCTTCAATTGGACTTGGCTTTAGTATTATTGTTATCTTTATTTATTATACTTTGATGACTGTAGGAGCCTCCCTTGGTGAAGCTGGACATATAGCAGCTTGGATAGGGGCTTGGATACAGAATATAGTATTTGGTCTGGTAGGGATTGGACTTTTATTTAAAGTAAGCAGGTAAGCTTAATTGGTAGTTGATAGTTGAGAGTTGATAGTTAAAATCAAAACAAAAGACTTTTTGAACCACGAATTGACACTAATCTTCACTAATTAAATTCAGAATTAAAAGTTATATTAATATATGATTTAAGGGAAATGTTTTGGAGTAAAAATTTTATTATTTAATAAAGGTTTATTGTTTTTTGAATAGATCTTGGGCTTTATTTGTGTTTTTATTTGTGTTCATTACTAGTTGAACTGGTTTTGCTTTTTTAGGCTTTGAATTTGATCTTAAGCTGAAGGCTGATAGCTGATAGCTCATACTAGAGAGGGTGGGCCAAATGTATGGTCTTAAACTGATAATAACTTTGGTGATAACAGCAGGTGTAATAGCTTATGTTGGAGATAAGATTGGAATGAAGATTGGTAAGAAGAGGCTATCTATCTTTGGTCTACGCCCTAAGCATACCTCAATATTGATTACTGTAGTTACAGGTATGCTTATAGCAATCTCTTCTTTGATGCTTCTAATGGCTGCATCAGAAGAGGTAAGGATGGCCTTGTTTGATATGCGATCTTTGTTAGAGAGGTTGGATGGCTTGCAGGTGGAACTAGAAGATAACAACCGTGAGCTTTTTGAATTAAGGGATGATATTAATCTGAAGGTGGCAGATTTGGCCCTTTTGGAGCAAGATCGTAGTAGGTTAGAAGGAGAGCTTGATAGTTTACAAGAGGATTATACAAGAACTAGAGAAAGTAAAGTAGAGCTTGGAGAAACAGTTGAGAGGCTAAATCTGCAAAAGGATGAGCTTGATAATCAAATTGATAATTTGGCCCATAATCTAACTTTGTTTGGTAGGAGATACTTTAACTCGCTGACAGGAGATATACTTTATCAGAAAGGTGATATTCTACTAGAGAGATCTATATCTGTAGATCAGGGTTATGGTGAGTTAAATTCTGAAATTAATAAACTATTAGAAAAGGTTGCAGCTACTGTAAGAGAAGAAGGTATAGAGTTAGGGGAAGGTATTAAACCTATTGAATATAACCAAAATGATTTTGATCAGGTAGTAGAGATTTTAGATGAACGTGAAGGTAGGGTGATTGTTCGTTTGCTAGCTTCTCAAAATACCTTTAAGGATGAGAAGTTAGGGCTCGAATTTGATCTTTATCAGGATTATAAGGTCTATAGTAGTGGAGATACTATAATAGAGGTTAAATTTGATAGCGATGGCGAGTTGGCCCAAGTAGATAAAGGTTTACAAGATCTTTTACAAGAGCTTAATTTAAAGGCTATCCGTAAAGGGATTCTTGCAGATAATAAAGGTCAGGTAGGAGAGTTAGGAATTATTAGACTCTACTCTATTATCGATGATTTATTGATAGAAGGGGATAAGAGGGTAAAGGTAGTGGCAAATGAGGATATTTGGCGTAGTGATAGGTTAGAGGATAATATAGATTTTAAGGTTTTAGGTGATTCAAGATGATCTTAGGAATTGATCCAGGTCGGGATAAGTGTGGAATTGCGGTCTTAGATTCTAAGCTTAATCGTTACTTTAAGGAGGTAGTGTCCACTTCAAAGATGGAAAAGAAGGTCAAAGAGTTAAAGGGCCAATTTAATATCCAGAAGGTGGTACTAGGTGATGGAACTAAGAGTGAAGATTTTCAGAAGAAACTCTCAAGGTATTTTTCTGAAATTATCTTGGTAGATGAATATAAATCAACTTTAGAAGCTCGGGACTATTATTGGAAGGAAAATCCTCCTAAAGGGTGGAGGAGGTTAATTCCTCTATCTTTACAGACACCTCTCCAACCCATAGATGACTATGTAGCAGTGATTTTGGTAGAGAGGCACTTAAAAGATTAATAGTTAAGAATTTATTATAAGACCAACAGTAGTTGGTCTTATTTTTGTTTAGATTTAATTATATTTCAAGTAATAGGAGGTATATAATTTATCATATAGAATTACAAGGTAATGATATTTTTTTATTAATATCAAAATCATTTTGAGATAATGATTTATTTTTAAATATATAACTAATTATCTATATATTACTTATAGAAGAAGATAAGGTGAATTAAAATGGATATTAAAGAATTATATAAGTTAAAAAAGAAGGATGCTGATAAAGGGGCTAAGATTTTAGCAAAGTCTTTTTATAATTATCCGATGTTTAGGTATGTTTTAGGGGCAAAGCATAATCAAGAAAATTTGCAGGCTGTCCTTAGGTTTATTATCAAGTATGTTATTATCTATGGAGAGGCTTATGCAACTTCTCCTGAACTTGAAGGGATCATATTGTTTTCTGATTATAAAGATTATAACTTCACTTTCTTTAGATCTTTAAGATCTGGAGGGTTATCTTTATTTAAATTGGGAGCAGAAGTAGGGAGGAAATTTAGTGAATTTGATGATTTTTCTTTGAAACTGCATGAAAATAGTATAAAAAGTCCACATCAATATATAATACTGCTCGGTGTTGACCCTAAAAAGCAGGGCCAAGGGATTGCAAGTAAGCTAATGCTTCCAGTGTTGGAGTTGGCCAAGGAGAAGGGCCAACCTATATATTTAGAGACACATGACTCTGATAATCTCCCAATCTACCAAAGGTATGGCTTTGAAGTAGTTTGTGCAGATAGAGTTCCTGGAAGTGATATTTCACATTGGGGTATGTTGAAAAAAGAGTTAATAAAATAGAGGAAATAACTTTAAAAAGCAGTTTGAAGAAAATGACTATAAATTAAATCCTATTATAGCCAAAGAATTAGGAGGTATATCAGGCAAGAAGGTTCTTCACTTACAATGTAATACAGGTGCAGATACCATTATGTTAGCAAAGATGGGGGCAGATGTTACTGGTGTTGATTTGGTTCCAGAGAATATCTATTATGCCAAGAAGTTAGCTGAGGACTTAGGTGTTGGAAATGTTGATTTTATTGCATCAGATATTATGGAGTTTATGGATAATCATCAAGGTGAATATGATATAGTCTTTACATCTGATGGAGCTATTGGCTGGTTATCCGATTTGATGAAGTGGGGGAGAACCGTTAGTCACTTCTTAAAGGATGATGGTTTCTTCTATATTCATGAAGGGCACCCTTTTGCTGATCTCTTTAATAGAGAGCAGATGGCTGAGGGAACCCTTGAAGTTGAATATCCATATTTTGACCAAGAGCCAGAGGAGTATGATAAATGTGTCCAAGGTATGGGAGGGTCAAAGCTAGATGGTGAAGACCTCTCTTATTACTCCCATTTTGAGGGCAAGGTGCCTCTCTCTTATAGTTTAAAGGCTACGCCAAGATAGATTAAATAATAAGGATGGATTAAAAATGAGTCGATCAGAGGTTGGAGTAAATAAATTCAGGGAAGGTTACAACTGTGCTCAGTCACTAATATTCTCTTATTCTGATAAGGTGAATATCTCAAAGGATTTAGCTTTGAGATTAGCAAATGGTTTTGGTGGAGGGATGGGTAGAAAGCAAGAGGTCTGTGGTGCAGTTTCTGGTGGGATTTTAGTCTTAAGCCTCTTATATGGGAGAGGTGAGAGTGAAGATAAAGAGAAACAAGAAGAGGCATACTCAAAAGTAAGAGAGTTAATTGATAAGTTCGAAGATAAATATGGCACAATAAATTGCAAGAAACTTCTAGATGGATGCAGTTTATTGACCCCTGAAGGACAAGAGGTTTTTAAATCAAAGCAGATGATTAAGAGATGCTATGGATATGTTGACTATACAGTGAAGACTTTAGAAGAGATAATTGAGTAATAGAGATGGCTGATTAGATTAGACCAGAAAGATCATTTAGTCTTCTTATACTCAAGGTAGAT
The DNA here is from genome assembly GCF_000517025.1 of Halonatronum saccharophilum DSM 13868. GTDB lineage: Bacteria > Bacillota > Halanaerobiia > Halobacteroidales > Halobacteroidaceae > Halonatronum > Halonatronum saccharophilum. The sequence continues at coordinate 485,682 of NZ_KI912094.1, read as the reverse complement.
TTTGTCATTAGTTGGAGGAGGGGAAGAGATGAAGGGTAAGAAGTCATCTGTTATCAATAGAGTTGCTAAGAAAGGGGTATTCCCATATCAATTTGCATTTACCTTGCTAATCCCATTGAGAAATATATTTCTCTCACCTAAAAAATTAATTGAGCGTCTTGATTTAAAGGATGATTATAATGTTCTTGAATTAGGTGTTGGCCCTGGTTATTTTAGTGTTAAAGTAGCTAAGTCTTTAAGTAATGGTAAATTGATATTGGCAGATATTCAACAAGAGATGCTTGATATTGCCCAGAAGAGGTTGACTAAGAAGAAGGTCTTTAACGTCGAATATCATCTATGTAATGGGATTGACTTTCCCTTTGAAGATGATAGTTTTGATGTTGTATATATGGTGACAGTATTGGGAGAGGTTGAAAATAAAGAAGGATATATCAAGGAGTTTTATAGATTATTGCGACCTAGGAGATGAATGTCCTGTTAAATCCTGTTGTGAAGAAAAGGGTTCTTTACATTGTGGAGAATGTGATACATTTCCTTGTGATTTATTAGAGCAATTTGCTTATGATAAAGAGCAGGGGGATGATGGTAAGAGAATAGAGCAATGTAGAAGATGGTTAAGGGAAGAATCCTAAGAGGGAGGGGGAGGGTACAAAAGATGAATATTTATATAGTTGATGCTTTTACAGATAAAGCTTATAAAGGAAATCCAGCTGCGGTATGTATTATAGGTGAGCAAAGGTCTGATAAATGGATGCAAAATGTCGCCAATGAGATGAATCTATCTGAGACAGCTTTTTTACTTAAAGAAGGAGATGGATTTTCATTAAGGTGGTTTACACCAGAAACTGAAGTCGATCTATGTGGTCATGCTACCTTGGCAAGTGCTCATATATTATGGGAAGAAGGGGTTGCAAAGGAGAAAGAGATTAAATTCAATACCCAAAGTGGTTTATTAACGGCAATAAAAGATGGAGATTGGATTCAATTGAATTTTCCATTGGAAAAGGAGGAGGAGGTAGATCCTCCAGAGGATTTAATCAAAGGGTTAGGAATAGCTTTTAAATACATAGGCAAGAACAGGCTTGAGTATCTTGTAGAGGTAGAAGATGGAGAAGAGCTAAGAAAGTTAGAGCCAGATTTAAATCTGTGGAAGAGGGTTGAATCTAGAGGAGTTATCGTAACAAGTAAATCCAATAACCCAGAGATTGACTTTGTATCTAGGTGCTTTTACCCATCTTTAGGAGTAGATGAAGACCCTGTAACAGGTTCTGCTCATTGTTGCTTAGGGTCTTATTGGCAAAAAAATCTCAATAAAGATAAATTAACAGCTAAGCAATTATCTAAGAGAGAAGGATTACTTAAATTAGATATACTTAAAGAGCGGATCTTAATATCAGGGAAAGCGATAACCACATTAAAGGGAGAGTTGTTAGTAGAAGAGATTAGGGTCAACTTATGAAGATAACTTTGGAAAGTAATAATTTGAAGGACTACTTAGGAGAAAGTCGTGGTGTTGATTGGAGCCATCTCTTAATTAGAGAGAAGGTTGAAGAGTTATATGAAGGTTGTGATAGTGAGCTTGATAAGGTGAGAAGAGCCTTTGAATTTGTGAGAGACGAGATTGCTCATTCATAGGATATACAAAGCAGACGCATTACCAGAAGTGCCTCTGAGGTCTTGGCCTTTAAAGAGGGAATCTGCTATGCAAAGTCTAATCTCTTAGCAGCTCTACTTAGAGGGGGAGGGATACCAACAGGTTTCTGCTATCAGCGGTTGACCTTGGGTGATACACCAGATACTGGATATTGCATTCATGCCCTAAATGGTGTCTATCTATCGGGGCTTAAGAGGTGGATTAGGCTTGATGCTAGAGGAAATAAGGAGGGTGTCAATGCCCAATTTTCTATAGATAAAGAGATATTAGCCTTTCCTGTTCGTTCCCATTACAATGAGAAGGATTATCCAACTATCTATGTAGAACCTGTAAAGATTACAATGGATACATTGAGCAATAATAGTGATTGCTTAGAGATGTATAAGTATAGCTTGTTAGAAGATATATAGTTTTATATTAAATTATTTTAGACAATCACTACTATTGAGAGGAGATTAGATATAATGACGGGACCAATCAAGAAGGTTTCAGCTTATATACTAAGAGAGACCAAGAGAGGTTATGATGAATTGCTTGTATTCTCACATAAGGATTACCCTGAGGCGTCCCTTCAAATACCTGGTGGGACAGTTGATAAAAGCGAGGATTTGGAAGAGGCAGTTAAGAGGGAGGTCTATGAAGAGACAGGTTTGAAGAAGTTTCAAATAATCAAGAAATTAGGAGAGGCAACCCACTTTAAACCCTATTTAGGCAAGGAGGTAAATAGGCACTTCTTTCTGATTAGAGTTTCCACAGAGACTCCAGATTCTTGGGAACATAAAGTAGAGGGTGAAGGAGAGGATGAGGGATTAATCTTTAGTTATAGGTGGTTTCATCCTCAAGAAGTCTTACTAATACATAATCAGTTTCATAAGTTCTTAACGCCAAAGTATATACCAACTCTCTTTCCAAAGGAAGTTATGCTTGGATTGAGTAATAAAAAGGTATCATTAGTTCCTTACACTAAGCTTTGGAGAGGCATATTTGAAAATGAAAGAATAATAATTGAAGATGTAATAGGTGAATGGATTGAGAGCATTGAGCATATAGGTAGTACATCAATACCCAGGATACCAGCTAAACCGATTATTGATATAGGAATAGGAGTAAGGGGTTTAAAAGAGAGAAACAAGGTTATTATTAGTAAGCTTGAGGGGATAGGCTATCAATTTAGAGGGGAATGTGGGGTAGCAGATAGATGTTATCTTGTAAAGGGTTCTCCTCAAAGGCGAACTCACTATCTTCATATGCATCTTTCTTTAAAGAATTACTCTTTATTTAGAGATTATTTAACAAATAGAGGAGATTGTTAGGGTATATGACTTTATAGAGGATAAGGTGAGTAGAAATGATGAGAATCTTTAAAGGTTAATGATAATAATTATTTTAATTTGAATAAAATGAAAGGAGGTTTCAAATTGAATTCAATAAGAAATTCAGCAAAAGCTATAATCATTAAGAATGGTAAGGTTCTTCTAACGAAGAATAAAAGTCAGCTTGAGGTCTTTTATTTACTTCCTGGAGGAGGTCAGAATAAGTTTGAAAGACTAGAGGATGCCCTAAGAAGAGAATGTAGAGAGGAGATTGGGGTAGATATAGAGGTGGGAGATATAGTATTCATCAGAGAGTATATAGGCAGAAATCACCAATTTGCTTAATGGGATTCAGATGTTCACCAAGTAGAGTACATCTTTGAAGGTAAGTTGAAAAAGGGTGTAGAAGTGGCTGATGGAGTAGCGCCAGATGATATGCAGATTGGTATCGAATGGGTTGACTTAGATAAGTTGAATAATTATAACTTATATCCCAAAGTACTAAAGAAGGTAATTAGAGAGGAAATTGCTTTTGATAATAAAGTGTACTTAGGAGATGTAAACTAGTTAGATAATTTAGGAGGATAGAAATAGGATGAAGATCAGAAGAGCAGAGGAGAAGGATATTAATTCTATTTGGCAGTTGATTAAGAGTAATTTTGATGAAGTGATGATTAATGATCATTCAAAAGAGATATGCGAGAAGTTTAAGAATCATAATAAGCCAGAAAAGTTGAGAGAGCAGATGAGGTGGAAGGAAGTATATGTAGTCGAAAATGATGGAGAGGTAGTTGGAACAGGGGCAATTGCTAACTTCGGTGATGGTGACTCGCCTAAGTATTCCATATCAAACTTCTTCATTAAACCAGAATTACATAGAATGGGAATAGGAAGGTTTATCTTTAACAAGCTATTGGAATCTGTTAAGAAAAAAGGAGTGGAGAGATTTTATGTTCCTAGCAGCAGAACAGGCTTAGATTTTTACAAAAATGTGGGGTTTATAGAGGATAAGATCCAACCTGATATTAAGGATGAGATAATCTGGATGACGATGACATTAGACTAGAAATTTAAAATCACTTAATCTCTTTGATTATAGTTTACAAGCAAAGTAACATATGTTATAATTACAAGAAAATTGTAATAATTATACATAGAAATTATAGCAGGGAGAGTGAAGTGTTTTTTTAAAAAGATTAGTGAATATGTTCACATTCACTAACTAATATATTAAAAGTAGCCAAATAAGAAATTATAAGGACTGGAGGTATGACTTTTTATTAATGTTTGTTACGAACGTAAGCAATACATAAATAATAAGGAGGAGTAAAATGAGTGTAAATTCTTATAACCCATATAAAAATGCTCAAGCACAATTTGATAGTGTAGCAGAAAGGATTGGTTTAGACAAAGCTACATGTGATTTATTGCGTGAACCTATGAATGAGTATCATTGTTTGATTCCAGTTAAGATGGATGATGGTAGTACCAAGGTCTTTAAAGGATACCGTATTCAACACAATAATGCTAGAGGAGCAGCAAAAGGTGGGATTCGTTTTCACCCACAAGAGACTGTAGATACAGTAAGGGCATTAGCTATGTGGATGACATGGAAGTGTGCTGTTGTTGATATTCCATTAGGTGGTGGTAAGGGTGGAGTGATATGCGATCCTAGAAGTATGACTGAAAGAGAACAAGAGAGATTGTGTCGTGGCTGGGTAAGGCAACTAGTCAAGGATATGGGTCCTAATATTGATGTTCCAGCGCCAGATGTAATGACCAATGCAAAGCATATGCTTTGGATGTTAGATGAATATGAGACAATAGTTGGAGAAAGAACACCAGGGTTCATTACTGGTAAACCTGTTGAAATGGGAGGTTCATTAGGTAGAACAGAAGCTACAGGTTTTGGAGTCATTTATACGGTTCGTGAAGCATTAAGGGAGTTGAATATCAAAGCAGAGAATACCAGTGCTTCTATCCAAGGTTTTGGTAATGTTGCCCAATATGCAGCTAAGTTATATCAAGAAATGGGTGGTAAGGTAGTAGCAGTTTCTTGCTGGAATTTTAAAGATGAAAAAGCATATACTATCTTCAAAAAAGATGGCTTAGATATTGAAGCGTTAATAGAGATTTCAGATTCTTATGGATCTATTGATAATAAGAAAGCTCAAGATATGGGATGTGAAACTTTAAATGGAGATGCATGGTTGGAGCAAGAGGTGGATATCCTTATTCCTGCTGCTTTGGAAAATCAGATTACTGTTAATAATGTTAATAAGATAAGTAAACAGGTTAAAATAATTGCAGAAGGGGCCAACGGTCCTACTACTGAAGATGCAGATGAAATTCTTAGAGAAAGTGATATTTTTGTTATTCCAGATTTTTTAGCCAATGCAGGAGGAGTTACCTGTAGTTACTTTGAGCAGGTTCAATCTAATACAAATTATTATTGGGAGAAAGAAGAGGTATTAGAGAAGTTAGATGCAAAGATGACAGCAGCATTTAAAGATGTTTATGAACTTGCTGCTAAAAAAGATTTATATATGAGAGATGCAGCTTATGTAATATCTATTAATCGAGTAGCTCAGTCTGTAAAGATGAGAGGCTGGATTTAGCTAGGAGTAATCAGCAATAAAAATCATTAAACTAAACGTTAAGGGTGGTTTTTAAATGAAAAATCAGGAATTTAAGGATCAGTATTTATTAGAAGATTTAAAAGAGAGAGCTAAGGAACTAAATTGCCTTTACAGGGTAGATGATATTTTAAGCAATGATTCATTGTCACTACCAGAAATCTTTAATAAATTAATAAAGATAATTCCATCAGGGTGGCAGTACCCTAAAGCTTGTAGTGTAAGGATTATCTATGAAGATTCTAGTTATCAAGAGCCTGGTTTTTCTGCCTCTACAATCTCTCAAAGCTCCAATCTAAATGTTGATGGGAAGAATGTAGGTAGAATAGAGGTTTATTATAGTAAAGATGTTAATAAGGAAGATAAGGAATATTTTCTTGAAAATGAATATAAGCTTATAGAGACTATTGCAGATAGGATCAGCAAGACAATTCTGCATAAGCATATGGAAGAGGTTCTATGTGGGTGGAACATAGAAAAAGAGATTAAAGATAAGAGCAAAGAGAGAAATCATGAATGGATGGTTATTGTAGATCTACTTGAAAGAACTGATCAGTCTATGCTTCTTCATACCTCAAGAAAAATGTTAAATCATTTATCTTCAAAAGGGGTCAAAGAAGCCCAGAAGGTATTATGGGATTTTAGTTCAAAAGGGCCCTTTACACATAGTGAGGTTAATTACCCAACTGAGAAGTTTTTATTGGATGATATCTCAAAAATAAGTTCTAAGACCTTTAATATTGCAAGAAAACACTTAAGTGATGATGAGATATTTATTAAGTTGACAAAGTGGATTCAGGCTGAAAAAGCATATTCATTAATAAGAACCATCGATCAAATTGATACAACAGTAAGAGATGTTATTGATGCTATTAATCGTTATAGCAATGTTAGTGGTGGCAATAGTATGCTTCATTCTCCAACTGAACATTGGTTAGTAGTAGCTTTAATTCGTATCTTCTTATCTGAAAATTTAAAGTTTATGGCTAGAGCTAAAGAACATATTGAAATTAATGATTTTTATAATATCATAGATAAAATTATCTTTCCTAAAGGTAGCCATGGGAAAATTGGTGGAAAAGCAACAGGGTTATTTGTTGCTCAAAAAATAATCCAGAAAGCTAGTAAGGAGATTCCTGAGTTAGCTTCAATAAAAGTACCTAAGACATGGTATATAACAACTGATGAAGTTAAAGGATTTTTAAATTATAACGGACTTGAAGAATTAAATATGCAGAAGTATAAGGAACTATTTGAAGTTAGAAATGATTATCCCAATGTTATTCAAATAATGAAGAATTCCAAATTTAATGATGATACTATTAAAAGTCTTGCTATGGCTCTAGATGACTTTGGTGAGACCCCTTTAATTGTACGAAGCTCTAGCATATTAGAGGATCAAATGGGAAGTTCTTTTTCTGGTAAATATAAGAGTCTCTTCTTAGCTAATCAGGGTAGTAAAGAAAAGCGTTTGGAGGAATTAATGGATGCTATAATAGAAGTATATGCATCTATGTATAGTCCAGACTCTATTCAGTATCGTGATAAAGCTGGTTTGCTGGACTTTCCTGAAGAGATGGGGATTATGATCCAAGAGGTTGTAGGAAATAGGGTAGGGAATTACTTCTTTCCACTATTTGCAGGGGTAGCTTTTAGTAATAATGAGTTTCGATGGTCTCCAAGATTAAAGCGGGAAGATGGTTTGCTAAGGATGGTAGTAGGCTTAGGTACTCGTGCTGTAGATAGAGTTGGGGATGATTTTCCATTTCTTTTATCACCTGGTCAAGCAGGGATAGAGGTTAACTCTACTCCTGAAGAAGTAAGCAGATATTCCCCTAAAAAATTAGATGTAATTAATCTTAATGAGAGTAGCTTTGAAACTATTGATATAAACTCTCTTCTTAAAGAGTATGGTTCATCAATATTAAATATAGAAAAGATAGTATCTATACTTAAGGATGATTATTTACAAAAAGCAAATCCCTTTAATATTGATTTTGAGAAAGATGACCTACCAGTTACATTTAATGGTTTAATTAATGATACCTCATTTGTTAAGACAATGGATAGTCTATTAAAAGTATTAAATGAGAAGTTGGGAACTCCAGTAGATATTGAGTTTGCATCTGATGGTAAAGATATCTATTTGCTTCAGTGTAGACCACAGAGTTTTTCGGAGGAAAGATCTGCACCTCCAATTCCTAAAGAACTCCCCAAAGAGGATACAATCTTTTCTGCGAAGCGATATATATCCAATGGATTTATCTCTAACATATCTCATATAGTATATGTTGACCCTAAAGAGTATGATCAGCTAAAACAGTATGATGATCTATTAGATGTTGGGAAAGCTGTAGGATTACTTAATTCCTTGCTGCCAAAACAGAGATTTATTCTTATGGGGCCGGGGCGTTGGGGGAGTCGTGGAGAGGTTAAGATGGGAGTGCAGGTAAGCTATTCAGATATTAATAATACTGCTGCTTTAATTGAGATTGCTAAAAATAAATCTGGTTATATTCCTGAACTTTCTTTTGGAACCCACTTCTTTCTCGATTTAGTAGAAGCTAATATACGTTACCTGCCCCTTTATCCTGATGGTCAAGGAATTATATTTAATGAAAGCTTTTTGAAAAGATCTGCAAGTATTTTGACTAAGCTTCTTCCTAAATTTAGTCATCTTCAAAAGGTTATTAGAGTTATAGATATACCTAAAAAGACTGATGGTAAAGTTCTTACTTTATCGATGAATGCAGACCTAGAAGAGGCATTAGGTTATTTAAGTAAGCCTAAAAAGAAGGGGTTAGAGGAAGAAAAGAATATAACTGAGCAGAAAAAGTCAATGGGAGATAGAAGATCTAAATCAGATGACAGTTTCTGGAGATGGAGATATTATATGGCGGAACGTATTGCTGATACATTAGACTTTTCTACTTTAGCCATAAAAGGCATCTATATCTTTGGAAGTACTAATAGTGGGACGGCTGGTCCAGGTAGTGATATCGATTTATTGATTCACTTTGTTGGAAATAAAGATCAGAAAGAAGAATTAATGAATATATTAGAAGGTTGGAGTCTATCTTTGGCTGAAATTAATTATATGAAGACTGGTTATCGTTGTGATGGTTTATTAGATGTTCATTTGGTTTCAGATGAAGATATAAAGAATAAATCTGTTTTTGCTTCAAAGATTGGGGCAATTACAAATCCAGCTCAGCCATTAAAGGTTGAATATGAATGATAAAAACTAAGATCTCATTAGTTGTACAACTAATGAGATCTTAGTTTTTATTGGATTAGGTGTTAGTTTTTTAGTTCTGTTTATTATATAAAAAATATTAAAAGTATGAATTGCTTAATACATAATAGAATTATTACTAGATAGCGATAAATATCAGTCATTTGATTTGATAATGCAGCAATTTAGTTATATAATATAATATATAGAAAAAATTACAATGTTAAATGGAGGCTAAAATGGAAAATATAAAAGAAATGTTTTTAAGTGATGATGGTAACACAAAGGATAGAGAGAAATTTTTAGGTTACTTAGAAGAGTTGAATCGTATTATTGATAGTCGTAAGGATGAGAATAAAGCCTCTTTAAATGGAGATAGCAGCAGAGATTATAGTAAAGCTATAAAAGAGGCTGTAATTCCACAGGAGGGAATGGAAGTTGAAAGGCTATTAGAGGAGATGGACTCCTTAGTGGCTGGTCACCCTTATTATACTAAGAATTTTATGTTAAATGCGTTGGCCCCAGCTAGTATTCCAAGTCTTTTAGGTTTTATGACTGCTGGATTACTTAGCTGCAATGCTATTTGGGATGTAGCTTCTCCAACATCAGCAGAGGCTGAGATCAAGTCAGTTGCTATGATGGCTAGAATCTTTGGTTATAATCCTAAAAAGGCTGGTGGATATTTTACCTATGGAGGGCAAGGAGGGATATTTAACGCTTTAAGGATAGGCATGGAAAAGGCTGCACCAAAGACAAATACAAGTGGTGTAAGTGACAATATTTATGCTATCTGTTCTGATAGAGCTCACTTTTCTTTAAAGAAGGCTGTAGAGACAGGTATAGGGAAAAATAAAGTAATTTTAGTTAAGACAAATAGGGATACTAGTATAAATATTGAAGATTTTGAGAAGAAGCTAGATCAGCTATTGGCTAAAGGAGCAAAGATAGCTGTAATAATTGCTACTACTGGTACTACTGATACTTTTGCTATTGACGATGTGGGTTCTATGAAGGATATAATTGATGAAAAAAGGTATGAATATGGTTTAGATTATATTCCTCATTTGCATGCAGATGGTGCAATGGGTGGATTATACAGCCTCTTTAATCAATATGATTTAGAAGAAAACCCTTTAGAATTTAATTTAGAAACTGTTGAAGCTTTACGAAAAATAAAAAATAATATGGTTAATATATATAAAGCTGATAGTATCTCTTTAGACTTTCATAAATTAGGACATGCCCCTTACAATAATTCTTTATTTATTGTGAAGGATAATAAGGATTTTAATTTGGTTAACTTAGATAGAAAGGATTGTCCTTATGTAGGAGAACAGGGATATGGAGAATATTTTACTGGATATACATTAGAATGTTCTAGAATGGCTGCAGGGATTGCTACTTATTGTAATTTATTATGCTTTGGAGTTGAAGGATATCAGAAATTGTTGGCCCATTATTTGAATTTATCAATAGAATTTAGAAAGAAATTAGAGGCGAGAAGTGATAGTATAAGAGTTATAAACAAGGAAGTTCCTGGACCAATAACATTATTTAGGGTTTATAATAATCAAGCAGAATATCAAAATGAAATAGAATCTAGAGTAACAGAAGAGAAAATCTTAGAAATAAATAAATTGAATGAACATTTTTATAAAATTTTAAGGGATAACAGAGAAAATATAATGTTTGGTGATACTAAGCAGTCTATAGATATTAGATCTTTTGATACTAAAAAAAGATTTAATTTAAATGCAACCAAAGCTTTTATGACTTCACCACATACTAAAGTGGAGGATTTAGATTATATAATAGATTATTTAATGAATAGTTATAAGTTTTTATTTAATGATCAAGGCTTGCTTAGAAGTTCTATTTAAATTTTATTGCAATTTTTGCATAAAATTTAATATTTAATAGAGGACTGAAATTAATTATAGTTGCCAAAAAATATATCTAACGAAAGGGCCAACATATGTTGGTTTTTTTCTTTATATATGTATTAAGGCTTGCAATAAATAAGTATGTTTTCTATAATTTTATTAAAGAAGGAGGGATATTTTGTGTATAATAAAGTTAAAGATAGTAGATTCTTTTTTTTACTTTTAGTTATAGTTGTAGCTATTTTAATTTTGAGTTTAAATCACTATTCACAAGAGTTAGTTTCTGTAGTTGATGCTTTAAATACTGGTATAGTTATAATTTTAATTTTAATCCCAGTATTTGTTACACTATCATTTATAGAGATAATCCGATTAGATTTATTAGCTTTAATGATTCCTGTAGTTTTGGTTTTATTAAAGCCATGGACTAAAGTTTCTGTAGAAGAGGCATTATCAGGGTTTTCTAATAGTGCTACAATAACAGTTTTGGCTATGTTTATTATAAGTCAAGGTATACAAAATAGTGGGATTGTACAGGTATTAGGAAAAAAAATAATAGATATAACTGGAGATAATAAAAGAAAGCAACTAGGATTGATAATGGGATTAACAGGGCCAACGGCATCAATGATTAACAATACCCCTGTAGTTGCTGCTTTTATACCAATGATAACTAACTTGGCTAAGAAGACAAAAAATTCTCCTTCAAGATTATTAATTCCTATGTCTTATGCATCTATGTTAGGTGGGATGTTTACCTTAATTGGGACATCAACCAATATTTTAGCTAGCAATATCTCTGATAGTTTAATTGGTAGACCATTTTCTATGTTTGAGTTTACCCATTTAGGAGTAATTCTATTTTTGGTAGGTTTTATTTATTTGTTTTTTATAGGGGCAAAATTGATCCCGGCAAGGATTGATCCTGAAGAAGGGTTAACAGATAAGTATGAGATGGATTTATTTTTGACAGAGGTTATAGTAAAAGAAGGTTCACCTTTTATTGGTGTTCCTGTTAATAAGACCTTAGAAAGAATAAACCTAGACATAGATTTAGTACAAGTTGTCCGAAGTGGAGAGAAGTTTAAGGAATCTTTACAGGATAAAGAATTATTTGAGGGTGACCATTTAATTATTAGAAGTGATAGGAATACTTTACTTGAAATATTAGATGATGAACGATTAAAGTTATTACCTGAAATAAGAATTGGGGATAAGCAGTTAGAAGAGCCAATTAAAGGAAATAAGCTATTAGAGGTAGTAGTTACACCAGATTCCTTTTTAGTAGATCAGACCTTTGCCGATGTAAATTTTATTGAAAGGTATGATGCTACAATACTAGCTATTAAGCGAGGTCCTGATTTGGCTCATAAAAAAATGGAGGATATAAAATTAAAGCCAGGAGATATAATTTTATTATTTGCTACTAAGACAACAGTAGATCGTTTACAACAAAATAGAAACTTTATAGTTGTGAAGGAGTTTGAAACCAAAGACTATGATATCGAAAAGATACCAATTTCTTTAGGGATTTTAGCAGCTGTAGTCATTCCAGCAATTTTAGAGATTCTTCCTATTGTGGTTTCTGCTCTTGGTGGGATGATTGCTATGATTTTAACTGATTGTGTTAATTCTAAAAAGGCTTATGATGCAATAGATTGGGAGGTTATCTTTCTTTTGGCTGGATTAATTCCTTTAGGTATAGCAATGGAGAAAACAGGAACTGCTCAATATATTGCTGATATGATTCTAATTGGTACAGAGCAATTACCGCCTGTAATAGTGTTGGGTTTATTTTATTTTGTTACTGTAGTACTTACCAACTTTATGAGTAATAATGCAAGCGCTGTTTTAATGTTACCAGTAGCAGTTGAAGCTGCAAACACCTTAGGGGCCAACCCCTTTTCCTTTATTATGGCAGTAACCTTTGCAGCCAGTACAGCTTTTTTGACTCCTTTGGGCTACCAAACTAATTTAATGGTCTATGGTCCAGGAGGGTATAAGTTTAAAGATTTCTTTATAGTTGGGGCACCTTTGCAGATTATATTAACGATTATTACCCCAATTTTGATTAAGGTGTTTTGGGGAGTTTGATTAGTTAAGAATTAATAATAGAGAATGTTCTGGATTTTGATTTTATTTATTCAATATTCATTATTATTTATAAATTGCTCTTGGGAAGGAGGTCTTAAGATGGATAATTTAATAAGAATATTGAAAATCTATAAATCAAAGTACTTAAAAAATGATTTGATGGCTGGGATTTCGGTGGCTACAATTGCTTTACCACAAAATATGGCCTATGCTTTAATTGTAGGGGTTAGCCCTATTTATGGTCTTTATACTTCTATAGTTTCAATGATAGTTGCTACCTTTGTAGGGTCTTCTGATTATATGGTCGTTGGCCCGACTAATTTAATGTCTATGGCGCTGGCCAATGCATTAGCTAATGTGGGCCAAGGGGCTTATGTAGAGGTGCTTTTTCTATTAACTTTTATGGTTGGTGTTATTCAAATAGTCTTAGGGTTAGTCAGATTAAGTGATCTGGTTAAATATGTTCCAGACTCTGTTATTATAGGATTGAATACAGGTATTGCTTTGATTATTGGGATAGGGCAAATAGATGATGCTTTAGGTTTAGAGGTTGAGCAAACTGGAAATATATTTTTAGAAATTTATGAATTGATTATTAATCTGCCAGGGATAAATTATTACTCCTTAGCAATTACAATCTTATCTATTTTAATTATACTTTTTAGTAAAAAGATATCTAAAAAGATTCCTAATTACTTAATAGCAATTATAGTCTCTACTTTTTTAGTTTACGTATTTAACTTAGGGGATAAAGTAGAGGTTGTTAATGAATTTTCATTATCTTTGCCTACCTTTAATATGATAAACTTTAATTTGCAAAGAATGAGAGCCTTGTTTAGCTTTGCTCTTTCGATTGCTATTTTAGGTTTTATACAGACTTTATCAATTGTAAAGGCTTTAGAAGAGATGTCAACTCAAGAGGTAAAGTTAACTAAAGAGTTTATTGGGCAAGGGATTATTAATACCATTTGCTCATTTTTTAGTAGTTTTGCAACTTCAGGATCTTTTACCAACTCTTTTGCTAACTATCATTTTGGAGCCAAAAGTAGAATATCCGAATTTTTTACAGCCTCAATTATAATCTTATTTATACTGTTTTTAAACCCTTTTGCTCAATATATTCCCATTGCATCTTTAGCAGCTCTGGTAATAATAGTAGCAATTTCAATGATTAACTTAGATACTATAAAGCTTGTATTTAGAACAACTCGTTTTGATACAATTGTCTTTATTATAACCTTTTTAACTACTGTTTTATCTCCGCGTATCGATTATGCTGTATATTTTGGGGTAACAATCTCCTTAATCTTATTACTTCGTTCTACTGATAGAGTTGATTTTTCTTATATTACCTATAAAGGAGAGAAAGAGGATACCTTTTCTGTTAAATCTAAATCAAATATTAATGAAATAGAAGATCCTTATGTGATTATCAACTTGGCAGGGAATTTATACTTTAACTCAGCTAAAAACTTAAAGTCTGAATTTAATACAAGCTTTGTTAAAGATAAGGTCTTTATTATCAGGATGAGAAGTGTAGAGTATATTGATTTAACGGCAATAAAGGTTTTAAATAGTTTTATTGATAAAGTAAATAGATATGATGGACAAATTTACTTTTCGGGTGTAGATGATAAATTATTTAAGAAACTAGAGTCCTTTGGAATAGTCGACAAGATATCTGAGGATAATATCTTCTTTGCTACCAAAGATATCTTTTCTTCGACTAAAGATGTTATTAAAAGGGTAGATAAAGAAAGGGAAGAGTAAATTTAGAGTTTTCTTCTTGGGTATAATAAGAACAAAGTAAAATTAGAAAGGGGTAAAAAGATGGAGAATAAAGAATCTAGGTGGGTCAAAGGATCTTCTTAATCAAATCTATAATGGTGAGGCCAAAGGTGTAGAAGCTTATCAAAAGAGTATAGACGATTTAGATCCTATAAACCAAGAGGTTGTAAGAGGGCTAATGGAGGATGATAATAAGCACTTGGAGAAATTTGAGGATAGAATAGATGAAGAGAGGAGAGAAAATTAAGAAAAAGTAGTAGAATAGGAAGTCAGTAAAATAACGAAGTTTATTAAAAGAGAAAATATATTTTTTAAAACCCAAATACCAAATGGTATTTGGGTTTTATTATTAAAGATAAGGAGTATAATAATAAATAATAAATTAATTCCCCTTTAAATTAAAGGTAAATTATAGTAAAATTAATGATAGATGTGATAATAGGAGGTCTAATATGTTAGAGAAATTTTTAAATTTTGATTGGAAGTTATTCATGAAGAGGACGTATCAAAAGATTATGGAGATAGATGTATCCATTCATGCTATGAGCTTGGTTTATACAACTCTTCTCTCTATTATACCGCTGTTAATATTTTCTTTTTATACTATTACTTTATTTGATATCTTTGGTGGTACAGAGAGGATAATTGAGACATTTAAAGAGGTTATCTTAAGCCATTTGGCAACAGGGACAGGCCAAATTGTAATTGATTTTTTAGAAGGTTTTATAATTGATATAGATATAGGTCAATTAGGAGCAGTAAGTTTCTTTTCTCTGGTTCTAGTAATAATTTTTATGCTAGCTAGGATTGAGAAGACCTTCAATTTAATTTGGGGAGTAGAAGAACATCGGGATTTACTTAGAAGGTTTGTAGCTTTTTGGACCTTTATCACCTTAGGGACTTTTTTAGTAACCATCTCTATAAGCTTAACTATAACATTGGTTAGTGATTACTTAGGCTCTGATTTGGTTAATCTATCATCTACAGATACTTTCTTATTTCGTTCAGTAACAACTATATCCTATTTTCTTCTTTATATTACTGGATATTATTTAATTCCCAATACTGATGTAGATCCTTTTGCTGCGTTGGTAGGTGGTTTAACTGGTGGAACTTTATTTATAATAGCAAGAAACATTTATGTTATGTATGCTACAAATGCTTTGGCTTATCATAGAATCTATGGTTCTTTATCAGTAGCACCTTTGTTTTTGATTTGGCTTTATGTAGTCTGGATGATTACCTTAAGTGGTGCTGTAATATCATATGTCTTTCAACATAGAAAGAACTTACATCACTTTAGGAATATTCATGATATAAGTATAGGTACCCAAAGTATTATACCAATTGCTTTTCTGGTAGTTATCTGCAAGGAGTTTTCTGATAAAAAATCAAAAGGGATTGATTTTGAGGGCTTGGCTTATAGAATAAATATACCAGTAGAGATTATAGAAGAAAATTTAAATGGATTGATAGATGAGGGCTTTGTAGCTGTGAGCAAAGATGGTAATTTTATTCCTGCTACCACTTTAAGTAAGATTAGTCTTTGGGAGATAGCAGAGAGATTTATCTTTGATCAGGAGGTAGAAATCAAGGATATTTTTGCTGATAAGGAGATAGAGGATCTTTATTTTGCTTTAGTCAGAAAAACTAAAAGTGGTTTACAGGATGCTACTATAGTGGATCTGTTGAATTAAGGGATAGCTAAATACGGGAAGTGGGTGAGTAGATAATGAAGTTTATTAGATTCCAAAAAGGTGAAGATATATATTATGGGATGATTAATGGTCAGAGGATAAAGGGATTAGATGGAGATATTTATAGTAATTATGGTCTTACAAATAGAGAGTATTTCTTAGATGAAGTGGAGGTATTACCACCGTCTGATCCATCTAAGATAGTTTGTGTTGGTTTGAATTATAAGGATCATGCCAAAGAATTAGAGATGGAATTACCTGAAGATCCGATTATCTTTTTGAAGCCAAATACAACAATTATAAGTGGAGGAGAGGCAATTAAATATCCTATTGCTTCCAAGAGAGTTGATTATGAAGCAGAGTTGGCTGTGATTATAAAAGATGATGTTAAAAATTTAAGTAAAGAAGAGGTAAAAGATTATATCTTAGGATATACTTGTTTTAATGATATTACCGCAAGGGATTTACAAGCTAAAGATGGACAATGGAGTAGGGCCAAATCTTTTGACACTTTTGCTCCTGTTGGCCCGATTATTTCAACAGGTATAGACCCTGATAACTTAAAGATAGAGCTTATAAAAAATGATATAGTTAAACAGAGTTCTAATACTTCGCAGATGATCTTTAGTATAGATGAGATAGTTGCCTTTATCTCGAGTATTATGACCTTAAGAAGAGGTGATATAATAGCTACTGGCACACCACCTGGAGTTGGCGAATTAAGGGTAGGCGATAAGGTAGAGGTTAGGATTGAAAGGGTAGGTTCTTTGGTAAATACTGTGGTTGAGGATTAAGGGGAGAGGGTATAATAATGGAGTTTGAGTTTATAATGGTAATTGATATAATAGTCACTTTGTTGATCTCTTATAAAGCAATAACTTTGATTAGAGAGACTCGGGCTATACATCTATTAAATGGAGTTTTGGTTCTCTTTATCATTAGTTTTGCTACTCAAATATTGGGGCTAAGGATATTTAATTTATTGTTGGCCCAGATAAGAACTATGGTTTTAATTGCTTTGCCAGTAGTCTTTCAGCCTGAACTAAGAAGGGCTTTAGAGCAGATTGGGCGCGGAAAGATGTTAAGTTATTTAACACAAGCAAATAAATCTGAGATATATATAGATAAGTTAGTTTCTACAGTAATTAGAATGGGCAAAGAAAAGATAGGGGGGTTAGTAGTATTAAAAAGAGAGAGCGGTTTAAAGGAGATAATTGATACTGGAGTAGAGTTAGATGCTAAATTTTCTCCAGAGCTATTATTGAATATATTCAATTCTAAAGCTCCTTTGCATGATGGAGCAGTTATCATTCATAATGAAAGGATATTAGCTGCAAGCTGTATCTTGCCATTAACCAAGAATAAAAGGTTGAAACAGAGCTTAGGGACAAGACATCGAGCTGCTGTGGGTATGAGTGAAGAGAGTGATGCACTGGTTATAGTTGTATCAGAGGAGACAGGTGTAGTTTCAACTATGGAAAATGGGAAGATAAAATATAATTTAGATGAATTTAGCTTAAAAGAAAAACTTCTTGCTAAGTTTGAGGAGATAGATGTTAAATAGTTGAACTGGCAGTAAGATTAGCATATAATAAAAGAGTATATATCTAAGGATTAAGAAGGTTATACATATAATAATAGGAGGTGTGATAATGGGAGAATTATTTGGAACTGATGGTGTAAGAGGCGAGGTAAACAAGTTTTTGACAGCTAAACTTGCCTTTCAAATAGGTAAAGCAGGTGCTTATTATCTATGTAAGGGTGAGCAAAGACCTAAGATATTAATAGGAAAGGATACTAGGGTATCTGGTGATATGTTAGAAGCTGCATTGGTAGCTGGTATTACATCTTTGGGAATTGATGTTGTCAAGGTTGGTGTTCTGCCAACACCAGTGGTTGCTTACTTAACGAAGGTTAAGGGTGTCAAGGCTGGTATTATGATCTCTGCATCCCATAATCCAGTACAGGATAATGGAATAAAGTTCTTTAATGGTGATGGGTTTAAACTCTCAGATGAGCAAGAAGACTATATTGAAGATATTATCTTTAACTCTTTAGATGATTTACCTTTAGTAGATGGTGATAAGGTAGGGAAGGTAGAGTTTATTCATAATGCTATCGACGAGTATGTTGAGTATCTTAAAGATACAGTAGATAGTAGTTTTGTAGGTTTAAAGGTTGTAGTAGATTCTGCTAATGGAGCTGCTTATAAGTTGGCCCCTAAGGTATTAAAAGAGCTAGGAGCAGAGGTTATATCTATCAATGATGATCCGACAGGTTATAATATCAATGTAGATTGTGGATCTACCCATCCTGAGGTGATAAAAAAGGCAGTTTTAGATTATGGAGCGGATCTTGGTATTGCTCATGACGGCGATGCAGATCGTTTAATTGCAGTAGATGAGAAAGGTAACCTTATAGATGGCGATTATATCTTAGCAATCTGTGGTCGTCAATTAATAAGCGAAGGAAGATTAGCCAGTAATACAGTAGTTGCTACTAAATATAGTAATCTTGGCTTAAATGATTCTATGAAGGAGGTAGAAGGTAAGGTTTCAGTTACAGCTAATGGTGATCGTTATGTATTGGCTAGAATGTTAGAAAAAGGTTATAATTTTGGTGGAGAGAAGTCAGGTCATATTATCTTCTTAGATTATAATACAACTGGAGATGGTGTTTTAAGTGCTCTTCAATTAATTGATGTGGTACAGAAGCGTGATCTAGCTTTATCTGAACTGGGGAAAGAATTAAAGGAGTATCCACAGATTTTAAAAAATATAGAAGTTGAAAGTAAGGATTGGGAAGATAATGAGAAGATTAAATCAGCTATTAATGAAGTTGAAGATCTTTTAGCTGATGAAGGAAGAATTTTTGTCCGCGCTTCAGGGACTGAGCCTGTAATTAGAGTAATGGTTGAGGGTAAGGATAAAGAAGAAGTGGATAATTTAGCTGATAAAGCTGCTCAAGTTATTGAGAAGGAACTTGGATAAAATTAATTTACAATTTAAATTGTAAATTAATTTTATTAAGGGCAGCTTTAACCTTTTAGCTAAGGGCCAACAGCCAGTAGCTAGAGTCTAAATATAGCGCCAGGGCTCTTAGGGAGTTGACGAGGAGGGGGAGTATCGATTTATCGGCGGATGCCTCCAGGCTTTAGTTCTAAGCCTTAACTAAATTATTAAAGCCGGAAAGTGATTTCTAGGACAAAGTAATTTAGAAGAATTTTGTCATTTTTGTTTAAAATGATAATTCATAGCAGTTAAGGAAAGATTAAAAATAGAATTAATATATAGTTGTTCTTTATACTGATAGATAAAAGTACTTTGGAGACTTCTCTCCAAAGTACTTTTTAATTTATGGAGATTTATATATTATTAGTATGAATAAGTAGGAATAAAAAGGAGAAAATAATAATTTGTAGAATAATAATATTATATAGAAAAGAAGGAGAAAGTGTTATTATGAAAGGTATTGGAATAGATATTATTGAGATTGAAAGAATAAGAGAAGGAATGGAGAGGCACAGTAGATTCAAGAAGAGGTTCTTTACAGAAGAGGAGATAGACTATTGTGAAAAACATAAAGTGCCTTGGTCCTATTATGCAGGTCGTTTTGCTGCTAAGGAGGCAGTAGTTAAGGCTTTAGGGACTGGCTTTAGAGGTTTTAAATGGCAGGATATTGAGATAGTAAAGGATGAATTAGGCAAGCCTGAGGTTAAACTAAAAAACAGGGCCAAAGATTTAGCACTAGAGATGGGAATTGATAAGATAATGATATCTATATCTCATAGCAGAGATTATGCAGCAGCCCAGGCTGTAGCTTTGTAAAGCAATTGAAAGTTGAGAATTGATAGTGGATAGTTAAAAGATAAAGGGCAGTTAAGAATTGTTAATTAACAACTATAATTTGAATTAGAACTTCAACTATCAATTATCAACTATCCACTGTTAACTAGTAAAGGGGGTGATAGAGATGAAGTTGGTAACGGGCCAACAGATGGGCGAGATAGATTCTTATACTATAGAGGAAATTGGTATAGGAGGAACTGTCTTGATGGAAAGAGCTGGTATCGAGGTAGCTAAAGAGGTTATAGACTATTTAGATGATAAAGAGTCTTCAGAAGTAGTTGTCTTAGCTGGTAAAGGTAATAATGGTGGGGATGGATTTGTAGTAAGTCGAATTTTAAAAGAGAGGGGTTTTAAAGTTAAGACTTTTCTTATAGGAAGTAAAGATGATGTTTCTGGAGATGCTAAGGTTAACCTTGATATATTAACTAATTTAGGAATCCTGGTCAAAGATATTGAATCTAAAGAGGATCTATTTATCTTAAAAAAAGA
This sequence comes from Halonatronum saccharophilum DSM 13868, assembly GCF_000517025.1. Classification (GTDB taxonomy): domain Bacteria; phylum Bacillota; class Halanaerobiia; order Halobacteroidales; family Halobacteroidaceae; genus Halonatronum; species Halonatronum saccharophilum. The sequence continues at coordinate 465,042 of NZ_KI912094.1, read as the reverse complement.
GGTAGTTAAAGCTGATCTGATAGTCGATGGGCTCTTAGGAACAGGCATAGAAGGTACTTTGCGGGGACTTTACCCTAGGGTGATAGAATTAGTTAATGAGAGTAGAGCTGTGGTAGTCTCTATCGATATCCCTTCAGGAGTGGAAGCAGCAACAGGAAAAGTTATAAGTTGTGCCGTTAAAGCCCATAAAACTATCACTTTTGCCTTAGCTAAGATAGGCTTAATTCTTTATCCAGGTGCCGATTATGTAGGTGAGCTAAAAGTAGTAGATATAGGGATACCAAAAGAGGCAATTAATAATAAGAATTTAAAGGTTAACTTAATTGATAAAGCTATGGTCAGTAAGTATTTAACTCCAAGAAGGGCCAACACCCATAAAGGAGATTATGGAAGGTTGTTAATGGTTGGAGGATCTAGTGGAATGACTGGAGCAGCATCTTTGATGGCTCAGGCTGCTTTAAAGATGGGTGGTGGGTTGATTACCTTAGGTGTTCCAAGGGGAATAAATGCTATTTTAGAAGTAAAGTTAACGGAGGTTATGACCTATCCCTTAGCAGAAGGTGCTGATGGTTTCTTGACTAGTGAATCTCTAAAAGAGATAGAAGATTTGATCTTAGATAGGGATCTTTTGGCCTTTGGCCCGGGCATAGGCAAGGGAGAAGAGATAGGATATATAGTTGAAGGTTTAGTTAAAAAGGTTAACAAACCCTTAGTAATAGATGCCGATGGATTGAATGCAATCCTATCTTTAGATTTATTAAAGAAAAGAAAGCAGGATACAGTACTTACACCTCACCCTGGAGAGTTAGCTAGATTGCTGGGGGTTTCGATTCAAGAGGTTGAAGAGGATCGAATAAATGTAGCTAAGAAATTTGCTCAAGAATATGGAGTAATACTTCTTTTAAAGGGAGCTAGAAGTATAATTGCTTCCCCAAAAGGAGATATTTATATAAATCCGACTGGTAATGCTGGGATGGCAACTGGAGGAAGTGGAGATCTTTTAACTGGGATGATATCCTCACTTATAGGGCAAGGACTATCTAGTCTAGAGGCTAGCATTGTAGCTGCTTACCTTCATGGTTTAGCAGGAGATTTAGGATCTAAGGAGTTGACAGAGTATTCCTTGACTCCAAGTGATCTACTAAGTTATCTACCAAAAGCGATAAAGTCAATTGACAATTGATAGTCGACAATTGATAGTTAAGATCTTGAAAGAAGTTAATAAAAGAAGTGTACACTGTATATTATTTACTACTAAAGAAGGGGAGTGATCAATTATGATGGTAAGAGAGATTATGACCAAAGATGTGATTACAGTAACTCCTGATATGACTGTTAAAGAGGTGGCTAAGGTATTAGCTGATAATAAAATCAGTGGTGTACCTGTTCTTGAAGGTGATAAGTTGGTTGGGATAGTAAGTGAGGGTGATCTAATTGTAAGGGATAAGAAATTACGTTTTCCCAATTATGTTTACTTCTTAGATAGTATCTTTTATCTAGAAAGCTACGAAAAGTTCGAGAAGGATTTTAAAAAGATGATAGGCGTTAAAGTTGGAGATATAATGACAGAAGATGTCTTGAGTGTTGGCCCTAAGGCCAGTGTAGAGGATGTTGCAACAGTCCTAACTGAAGAGGGAGTAAACCGGGTACCTGTTGTAGAAGATGATAAGGTAATAGGGATTGTTAGTAGAGGGGATATAGTTAAATACATGAGTGAAAAGTTGTAAAGTTATTAGTTCATCTGAGTGTTTTGACTTAAATAATCCTTTTTGTTATAATTTTCAATACAAAATCACACCCTATTTAGGGTGTGATTTTTATATTCAAGCTGATTACTCTTCACTCATTACCCATTACTAGTGGCACGATCGTGCTACTAGCTGAAAGCTATAAATAAGGAGTTGTTAATATGATTAAATTAATTGTAGAGGGTCTTTCTAAAAGGGTTGGCCCAGGGGATATAGTAGGAGCTTTTACTAATGAAGCAAAGATTGATGGCAGAATGATTGGAAAGATAGATCTTAAAGGAAGTTTTGCTATTGTAGAGGTAGAAGAAGAGGTTGCAGATGAAGTACTTAATGTTATGGACGGCAATCAGATAAGTGGAATTACTGTTGAGATTAGAAAGAAGGATGAAGAGAAAAAAGATAGAGGGGAAGTAGAAAAGTATATAGACAAGTATATAGCTTTGGTTCAGTTAGAGAGAGAAGAAGAAATCAAGCGACATGAATTAGAAATCAAGAGGTTAAGTGGTTATCAAAGGGAAAAGAAGGGAAGAGCCCTCTTGCATTTGCGTGGAAGAGATCAAGGGGAGGCCTTTGGAGCTAAAGTTATATTTAAATTTATTAGACAACGTAGAGGGGAGGCATTACCAGATCATAGTATAGATATAGGAGATCTTGTTTTACTAAGTAAAGGAGATCCATTAAGAAAGTCTAATCCTACGGGAACTGTAGTAGAGAAGACAAAACGATCTATTACAGTAGCCTTTGATAAAAAAACACCTAATTTTTTATCAGGCAAGGGGTTAAGGCTTGATCTTTATATAAATGACATAACCTTCCAAAGAATGCTAGAGGCACTTTCTATCCTTAAGCGGGGTAAAGGAAGGTTAAAGGAGTTAAGAAGTAAGTTGTTAGGGTTTGATAAAGCTAGTTTTAACTCCCTTCCTTCAGTAGATTTTAGTAATAAGGATTTGAATAAATCTCAAAAAGAAGCAGTAAGGTCTTCTTTAGCTGCTAAGGATTTCTTCTTAATTCATGGCCCTCCAGGAACAGGAAAGACTATGACATCTATTGAGGTTTTAGAGCAATTAGTAAAAAGGGGCGAGAAGGTATTGGCAACAGCTGACTCTAACACTGCTGTTGATAATCTCTTAGAAAGGTTGATAAAAAGGGGAATAAAGGTAATTAGAATCGGACATCCTATTCGAGTAAGTGAAATGCTAAGGGGTAAAACATTAGATTATATGGTTGAAAAAGAGCCAAAGTATAAAGAAGCAATTAAACTTAGAGAGAAAGCTTATAAGTTGGTTGAAGAACAAAAGTCTTTTGTTCATCCTAGTGGACGTTGGCGAAGGGGTCTAAGTAATGAACAGATAAAGAAGTTGGCTAAAGCAGGAAAAAGTAGTAGAGGCATATCTCCTAAAAAAATCAAGGAGATGGGCCAATGGCTTTTCTTGCAAGATGAGATTGATTCCTTATTTAAAGATATTGATAGATTAGAAGAGGAAGCAGTTAATTCACTAATTGACAGGGCAGATGTAGTTTGTACTACAAATTCAACTGCAGGTTCTGAAGTTTTAGCTAAAAAACAATTTGATACTTTATTGGTAGATGAAGCGACTCAAGCAACTGAACCTTCTGTATTAATACCACTAGTTAAAGCTAATAAGTTTATCTTAGCAGGAGACCATAAGCAACTGCCGCCAACAATATTAAATAGAGAAGCTCAGGAGAAGGGTTTATCTTTATCCCTCTTTGAAAGATTATTAAAGGTTCATGGGGTAAAGATTAAGGCTATACTAAATACCCAATATAGAATGAATAAGGATATTATGGACTTTGTAAGTGAGGAGTTTTATAAGGGCCAACTCTTAGTCAACAAAGAAATAGAAGATATAAGTTTAAACGATTTTGATTTAAGCCTTTCATCAGGCAGATCTCCGGCAGAAGAAGCAATAAAAATAGAAGAGAGTGTAATATATTTTGATACAGTGGGAATGAGATCCTTAGAAGAATCAAAAGATGGTTCTAAGTCTTATAGTAATAGAATAGAAGCCCAATTGACTCTAGAGGTAGCTGTTCATTCTTTGAGCTCAGGTATTGATCAAAAAAGTTTAGGTATAATAACACCTTATAAGGATCAGGTAGATAGGATTAAGAAATTACTTAAATATGATAAGGTTGAAGTAAATACTGTAGATGCCTTCCAAGGTAGAGAGAAAGAAATTATTATCTTATCATTAGTTAGAAGTAACAAAGAAGGTAATATAGGGTTTTTAAGAGATATAAGAAGATTGAATGTATCTTTAAGTAGGGCTAAAAGAAAGCTAGTTATAATTGGAGATTCATCAACAGTTTCTACTCATCCGATTTATGAGAGGTTAATCGACTATGTTAAAGATAGAGGTTATTATTATCAGTTATAAGTGAAATTTTTCTAATCAGCTAAGGTATAATACGTTCATTAATTGTTGGTGTAAATTACCAGGAATTATTCTTAAATAAAAGACTAACTCTATTGACATAGTTACTTCAAATGATATATAATTAATTTAGCTGTTCTTTAGCCAGTTATAACTTGATATGGGGTGATAAAAACTATGGGTCAAGGTCAATTGATCGAAAAACAAAGTAGTAACCAAGTCGAGAATAAGAAGGAATTAAGAAGAAGGTTAAAGGAAGGCTATTCACAGATGGCAGCGTTAAATTTAAAATTGGCCCAAGAAGGATTGCCGGCTGATAAAGAAGCTTATCAGTATTTTTAGAATACACAGAGGCGTACATACGTCTCTTTTTATTCTATTTAGGATGTATATTCTAAAGTAGATTGTAAAGACTAATGCATAGATTATTTTTTATAAGTTATAATTTGCTATTTAATAATAATACACACAATAAATTATATAACATATATTAATGTAAGTTATAGCTACAACTTGGGGGTGTTTTTCTTGGCTAATCTAAAGAAAGTTATGATTAGTTTGCCAAATAATCTTTTGCAAGAAATTGATGGCTTTATTAAAGATGATAATCAAGACAGAAGTAAGTTCATTAGTGAGGCTATGGAGGTTTATGTTAGGGAGTTAAGAACAAGCAAATTTAGGGATCAGATGAGAGAAGGATATTTAGATATGGCTAGACTTAATTTATGTTTAGCTGCAGAGAGTTTTATTATGGATAATAAGACCTTTTTTAATTATGAGGCCCAGTTAGCGGAGTGTGATTAAATTGACGATTAAACGAGGTGATGTATACTATGCGGATCTGAATCCTGTAGTAGGTTCGGAGCAAGGCGGTATAAGACCGGTACTTGTAATCCAAAATGATATTGGAAATAAGTACAGTCCTACCGTTATTATAGCTGCTATTACTTCTAAAATAGATAAAGCTAAGCTTCCTACCCACGTAGAGATTAAAGCAGAGGGCTCTAATCTAGATAGAGATTCAGTGATACTTTTAGAGCAGATTAGAACTATAGATAAAAAAAGATTAAAGCGTCATATAACTCATCTCGGTGATAAGGTAGTACAAGAAGTTAATAAGGCATTAGAGATCAGTATAGGACTGGTTGAATTATAATTTTTTTAAATACTTTTGGTTGGAGAGGAGTTTCTCTAACTTAAAAGTATTTTTTTGTTATCATTAACTTTTTTAATTAATATATAATAAGTAAATAGAGATTAAGGAAGTGATAATTTGAAAAAAATATTTGATTATCTAGATTGTTTAGAAGAAGAGCTTATATCTTTAAGAAGGGATATTCATCAATATCCTGAGTTAGGTTTTACAGAATATAAGACTTCAAAAAAGATATTTAACTATTTAAAGGGTTTAGGTTTAGAGGTTGATATGGTTTGTGATACAGGTGTAATTGGGCTTTTAGATTGTGGAGAAGGGCCAACAATTGCTCTCAGGGCAGACATAGATGCCTTACCTATTGTAGAGGAGACAGATTTTGAATATAAATCGAAAATAGAAGGGGTTATGCATGCCTGTGGACATGATGGTCATACAGCAATATTATTGATAACTGCAAAGTTATTAGTAAAGTTTAAAAATTTGTTAAAAGGAAAGGTTAAATTTATCTTTCAACCTGCTGAAGAAGGTCCAGGTGGAGCTAAGCCTTTAATTGATGCTGGCGTTTTAGAACAACCAAGAGTAGATAAAATATTTGGCTTACATATTGAGGAAGGTATAGAGACAGGAGTAATTGGTGTTCAACCAAAGGAAGCATCGGCAGCAGCAGATGAGTTAGATATCCTTATCAAAGGAAAGGGTGGTCATGCTTCAGCTTCTCATCAAGGGGTTGATGCCATAGTAGTAGCAGGCCAAGTAATAACTTCATTGCAAACGATAGTCAGTAGACAGATTAACCCTCATAGTAGAGTAGTAATTAGTTTAGGGAAGATTAAAGGGGGGTATAAGAGAAATGTAATTGCTGATAAGGTTGAGATATCTGGAACAGTTAGGACCACTAATCCAGAGGTCAGAAGAACTCTTCCTAAAAGGATTGAAGAGTTGGTCAGGGGAGTAACTTTATCTCAAAGGGCTGATTATAGCCTAGACTATAATTTTGGTTATCCAGTTCTTTTAAATAGTACCACTTTATTAAAAGAGGTTGAGGATGATATAGTTAGTAATCCATTAATTAATAGGTTAAAGTACTTATCTTTGCCATCGATGGGAGCAGAGGATTTTGCTTATTATCTAAAGAAAGTTCCGGGGGTTTTTTTTAGGTTAGGAGCAGGTGAGTCTTCAAGAGATTATTATCCTGGACATCATCCTAAATTTACCTTTGATGAAAGAGCTTTAAAGATTGGTGTAGGTCTCTTTGTCTCATTGGTTTTAGGGCAATTAGATTAAAATTGATTATCTTTAATATAATAGAGGATTAGAGACCTTTCTATAGAATATACTCAGTATAGTATAAGGGGTAAGTTAGTAATTGACAATTAGAAAAATTAAACTTAAAATTGAGTCTAAAAATTTATTAGCTAAGATAGGAGGCGGAGAGATTGAAGTTTAGATATCATATATTGACTTTATTTTTATTAACATTATTGTTATTACCAACTCGTGTTGAGGCAGAGGATATTTCAGCAGAGATTATATTAAATCAGGTTGTGAGTGAACTTAATAGGGTTGAGGATTTTAGAGGTGATATAAGGGCTAGAGTTTATTTAGAGGATGAGACAATAGATTATCGTACCCAAGTTATGAATAGTAGAAGACAATCAATGAGTAGAAATGTTGGCGAGAGTAAAGATTTAATAGGAAAGGAAGCTAGATTATTAAATTCAATACCATGGATATACTTGCCACCTGATTATGGATTTTTAAAGAGTACATTACCATTAGAGGGGCAGTTAGATTATAGTCAACCATTGTATAATTTATATAACTTATATGATATAGAGCTATTAGGTGAAGTTTTATTTGAGGGTAGAGAGGTCTACTTAATACAGTTATCTAATTTGTTCTCTACTCAAAGAGTATATGTAGATAAGGAATGGATGTCTATCTCTAAGATTGATATATTTAATGGAGCTAATTTGAAAATAGCTAGCATTGGTTATAAAGATTATGATGAAGATAGTAATATATGGTTGCCTGGGCGTATTGTTTTAAGGGATGGTCGTGATAATAAGATTATGGAGGTCTTTTATCAGAATTGGGAGATTAATATTGGCTTAACAGATTTTGATTTTGCTAGAGGCTTTGAAGCAGCTTATCAAGATCAGATTGATGATCTAAAGAACAAGATAGAAGAAGATCCACAAAATCATAGACTTTATTGGTTGATAAGTGACCTTTATATACAAGAAGGTGCTCTAGAGAAGGCTGTAGATGTTTTAAGAGAAGCTATAAGTTTAAATAATAGATCTCAATATCAAGAGAGATTGGCAGAAGTTTATAGAATGCAAGGTCTTTATGAAGAAGCTTTAAGAGAGGTTAATATGGCTATACAAAGAGATCACAATAGGGCCAGTTTATATTATTTACAAGGTGAGATTAATTTGCAGTTAAGAAGAACAGGTGAGGCCCGTCGTTCTTATGAAAGAGCAGTGGAGAGAGACCCGCGGAACACTAAATATTTAGAGAAGTTATTCTTTGTTTATAGTAACCTAGGTAGTGATGGTCAAGATGATTATATGTTAGATAGAGCTAGAAGAACAATGAATAGGTTAATTGAATTGGATCCTAAAAATAGTAATTACTTTATTTATCTTGGAGATACCTACTTTGAACAAGGTGAGAATTTAAAGGCTCTTCAAGCTTATAATAAAGGCGTTAATTTAGATCCTACAGATACTTGGGGACATATTAAGTTGGCCCGTTTCTATGAAGGTATAGGTAGAAGGGATAAGGCTGAAGAGGTGTATCGTTATGTATTTTATTTAGATAACTCTTTAGAGAATCATAAGAGATTAGCTGAATTTTATTTCAAGCAAAATAAATATACTTTGGCCTTAGATGAGTATAAGGCTATAAATAGAAGAAGTAGTGGAGATATAGATGTAAAGATGAGATTAGGGGAGATTTATTTAATCTTAGATAAATTAGATGAAGGTTTGGAATTGTTTGATCAGATATTAGAGGGTAGCTATGATGGTGATTTATATCTAAGAATTGGAGAAATTATTAGAAGGCATAACCTTAGAAGTTCTATCGATATATATCATAGAGCGTTAAGAAAAGAAGGGCTTCTAGACAATAATCAAAAAGAGAGGGTTTATAGTCGTTTAGGTAATATTTATTTTGAAGAGAGAAGTCAAAAAAAGATCAATAAATTAGGGGAGCTTTTAAGAATAGATTCTCAAAGTAATATTTATCGTGTATTAGGAGAATATAATTTAAAAGATGGCTATTTGGATAAAGCAATCTCTTACTTTGTTTTAGCTTTAGATAGAAAGATAACTCCTATTAATCTTCATAATTTATCCTTAGCTTATTTGTTAATTGATGAGTTTGAATTAGCTCAAGATAAGGCTCAATTACTAATTGAATTAGGTGCTAAGGATGAAGGTGAAAAATTAATTAAATTAATTGATGAAATTGAAGGAATAAAGGCAGATTATGAAGAAATTTATGTACCAGGAAGGGTAAGAAGAATTAAGGGTGATAAGTATCGTAAGATGGGAGATTTAAATAGATCATTAATTAAATATCAGGATTCAATCTATGAAAATTATGATTATAACCTTCCTTATTTCTACTTAGGAATAATAAGTGCAGTTAAAGGGAACAATCTACAGTTAGAGTTAGCTAAAGGTGGATTAGAAGATGAAGAGGTTAACACATTAGAAAGATGGGTAAATAGTTTAAAATTGAACAATTAAAATTGTTGGGGGTGGGAAAGTAATGTTAAAGATTAAGACAAGCAACCCAGAGGAGACCTTTGAGTTTGGCAAAAAGTTAGGAAATAAATTAAACCCAGGAGATATTGTATGTTTACAAGGTGATTTAGGGGCTGGTAAGACCAGTTTAGCTAAAGGTATATGTGCAGGTTTGGGAGTTACGGTTGATATTACTAGTCCAACATATACTATTGTAAATGAATATCGTGGGAGAATGAGAGTTAATCATATGGATTTATATCGTATCAGTAAAGAGCAGCAGCTAACTGATATAGGATTTGAGGATTATATATATGGTGATGGAGTAAGTATTATTGAATGGCCAGATAAGTCTGGAACTTTAATGCCTGATAATTATTTAGATATTAATATGAAGGGCCAAGGTAATGATAGAGAGATTAGAATCATACCTCAGGCAAATAAATTTATTGGATTAATTACGGAGCTGAAAAAAGATGCTGATCCTATCAATTGATAGTTCTACCAGTTCAGGAAGTGTATCTTTGGTTTCTAAAGAGGGTATTGTAGGAGAGATGCTATTAAATCTAAAGCGAACACATTCCCAAAGGTTAATGCCTCAGTTAATAACTTTAATTGAGAGTTGTGGTTATAAAGTTAAAGATTTAGATGGAATAGGGGCTACTTTAGGGCCAGGATCATTTACTGGAATTAGAATTGGGCTGACTACTGCAAAGACTTTAGCACAAAGCTTAGAGATCCCTATTGTTGGAGTATCTAATTTGGAAGCTATTGCTTACTCTCTAAGGTATAGTTCTGCTTATTTATGTCCAATGATAGATGCTAGGCGGGAGAGGGTTTTTACTGCTTTGTATAAAGGTGGAGAAAACCTTGAACTCCAAAGAGAGGAAGCTATAATGGAGCTAGATGATCTTTTGGAGGTTTTAAAGGAGATAAAGTCTAAGATTTACTTTATTGGTGAAGGAGCTAACCTATATCAAGAGAAGATATCTTCAAAGATCAATGAAGCTAACTTTGTTAGCTCTACCTTTAATAACCCTCGGCCTGCTATAGTAGGTGAGTTGGCCCGTGCTAAGCTTTTAGCCGGAGAAGATGATGATTATCTAAGTTTAACACCTAATTATTTAAAGGCTTCTCAAGCTGAAATTCAGTGGAGGAAGAAGCAGAGTAATTGAGAGGTGGTAATTTGATTGGATTCTTTAGAGATTAGAGGGCTAAGAAAGGCTGATCTTGAAGATGTTCTTAAGATTGAGAGAGATTCCTTTTCTAACCCATGGAGTAAAAGATCCTTTAAAAGAGAGCTAAATAATGAATATGCCTATTACCTTGTTGTTCAGTTAGAAGATAAGGTAGTCGGTTATATGGGAGGGTGGTTAGTTTTAGATGAGTGCCATATAACTAATTTAGCAATTGATAAAGGATATAGAAAAAATGGTATAGCCACTAAACTTTTAAGAGTTTTCTGCTTAGATATGAAGGGTTTTGGAATTAAAAGAGCAACCTTAGAGGTCAGAGTTTCTAATGAGAAAGCTCAAGCTTTATATTTAAAGGAGAATTTTAGAGAGTTTGGTATCAGAAAAAACTATTATAGTGATAATAAAGAGGATGCAGTTATTATGTGGAAAGAATTATTTTGAAAGTGTAAAGAAAAGAGTACAGTTGAAAATTATTTGCTGATAGCTGACGGCTGATAGCTAAACTAGGAGTTGAAGGGTATGTCGAAATCGTTTTTAACTTTGGGAATTGAAAGTTCTTGTGATGAAACATCGGTAGCAGTAGTTAAGGATGGAAAAGAGGTTTTATCTAATGTAATTGCTTCACAGGTTGATTGGCATAGAAAGTTTGGGGGAGTAGTGCCAGAGATTGCTTCAAGAAAGCATGTTGAACTTATAAATCCAGTTATTGATGAAGCCTTAAAGGAGGCTAGGGTGAGTTATGATGATCTGTCTTTGGTTGCTGTAACCTTTGGCCCAGGTCTTGTAGGTGGATTACTGGTAGGTATATCTGCTGCTAAGGCAATCTCTTATGCTCATTCTATTCCATTAATTGGTGTAAATCATATTGAAGGTCATATCTATGCTAATTTCATCTCTAGTCCTGATATAAAACCACCTCTAGTTTGTTTGACTGTATCTGGAGGTCATACTGATCTTCTTTACTTTGAAAGTTTAGGGCAGTATCAGATATTGGGTAGAACTCTTGATGATGCAGCAGGTGAGGCCTTTGATAAGGTGGCTAGGGTAATGGATATAGGTTATCCTGGTGGACCAGCTATTGATAAGTTGGCAAAAGAGGGGGATCCCAAGGCAATAGATTTGCCAAGGTCTTTTATCAATGAAGATAATTATGATTTTAGTTTTAGTGGTTTAAAGACTGCTGTACTAAATTATATTAACAACCAGAAGCAGAAGGGTCAAGAAATAGATAAAGCTGATTTAGCAGCTAGTTTCCAACAGGCTGTAGTCGATGTTTTAAAGGCAAAGGTTATTAAAGCAGTCCAGAATAAGGGTGTTAAACAAGTTCTCTTATCTGGAGGAGTAGCTTCTAATTCTCAATTAAGAAGAGAGTTAAAGGAAGCTTTGGAAGAATTGAATATAAAACTATATTATCCAGAGCCTAAGCTTTGTACTGATAATGCAGCAATGATTGCTAGTGCAGGTTACTTTAGGTGGCAGGAGAATAAGGAAGTGAACCCTTATTCATTAAATGCCTACCCTGCTTTAAGATTGAGATAATCCTCTTTAAAGAGGATTATTTTTTATTTTTGCTAAAGAAGTTGCCAATGGAAATTTAAGAGTAGGTCGCTTAGAAGTTATGACAGAAGATGAAATAGGAGAATTATCTCAATCGCTTAATCATATGCAAGAGAGCTTAAAAAATATTCTAGGCAATCTAACAGGCAATATAGAAAATATATCGGCTTATAGTGAGAAGGTATCTGCATCAGCAGAAGAAGGTAATGCTACTATAGAAATGACAAATGATTTAATTGAGAATATTATAAGCAGTTATTCAAGAGATTTTAGCTAATGCACAAGAAGTGGCTAGTTTATCATAAGAATTTAATCTACAAACTAATAAGGGGAGTCAAAATATTGAATCTACAGTAAAAAGTATGGAAGAAATAAATCAAGTAGTTAATGAAACTGTAAATGTAATTAATAATTTAGACAATACTTCAAAAGAGATTGGGGAAATAATCGAGTTAATCACTAATGTTGCAGAATAGACTGCTAAGACTACTAATAGTTTAGCGTTACATAATATTAACCCCAAACCCAATATATACATTTAGTATTATTTAAGTGGAATTAAAAGTGATTTTTTTCAATTAAATACAGATGATAAAGGTAAAATATTTTCTTGCAGGAATTTGTCTAAAAAGGTAGAATCACATTAATATGAAGTAATTTACTTTATATTAATGCTGATAGAAGTTTAAAAAAGGGGGGAATAAAATGAATTCTATAGGTAGAAAGATTGTATTTGCAATGTTAGTATTGGCAATTATAATATTTGCAATACAAATCTATTTAAATACTTCGACATATGAAGAAAATTTATTAGAAGAAACTAAATTACATTTAACAGCTAGAACTAATGAAGAAGTAAGCAAAGTTAATTCTGAGTTTTTAATAATTGATGAAGCAGCAAGAGGTTTAAGTCAAATTATATCAGAAAGTAGGGATACCGAGTTTAATTTAAGGTATATAGAAAATTTAATAAGTGGGTTAGAATTAGTGATGGGTTCTGGATTTTGGATGGAACCGTATGAATATGATCAAGAGAAAGAATATTATGGGCCGTATATATATTTAGATGGGGGAAAGTTAGAAACTACTTGGGATTATAGCAATAGTGATTACGATTATTTTACTTATCAATGGTATAAAAATGGTTTTAAAGGGGATGGTTCTAAGTGGAGTGAGCCTTACTATGATGAAGTTTCTGAAATAACTATGATGACTTATACTACTCCTATATATAAGGATAGAGCTGTTATAGGAGTTACAACTATTGATATTAATTTAAATGATATGACAACATATATAGAAGATATTAGTATAGGTGAACAAGGTGAAGCTTATTTGATAAGTGACACTGGAAACTTTGTAGTAAACTCCGATACAACTGCAAATAATTTTAATATTAAAGAAGAGAGTAGTAAATTTAAAGATGTAGCTAGCGACATCTTAGGTAATACTAATAATCAATTAATGATTATTGATATAAGTGGAGAAGATTATCTTTTAACGTATTCAGAAATAGGAGATACAGGCTTAATATTAATTTTAACTTTACCACTATCTGAAATTGGTATTGGTGAAAGGCTATTTGAATCAGTAATAGTATCAATTATTAGTTTGATTATTTTTATTTTATTACTTTATTATATACTAAGAAAAATAATTATTATTCCGTTAAATAATATTAGTAAGTATACTATGGTTATAGCCAAAGGTGATTTTACTAAAGCGCTTTCTACACGTTATTTAAATAGAGAAGATGAGATTGGATTTTTAGCTAATGACTTTAATAAAATGACAAATAATTTAAAGAGTATGATTGAAAAAATAATATCCATTGCTGAGCAATTAGCTGGTTCTAGTGAAGAGTTATCAGCATCAGCACAGGAAGGTGATTCAAGTATACAATTTACTAATGAATTGATTCAGAATATATCTGCAGGAATTGAAGAAATTTCAGCTAGTACAGAAGAGGTAGCAAGTTTTTCTGAAAGATCAGATTTGCAGACAAATAAGGGTAGTGAAAATATTAATGCAACGGTAACTAGTATTGAAGAGATTAATACAGCAATTATTAAGACGGTAGAGGTAATCGAAAACTTAGATAATTATTCTGAAGAGATAGGAACAATTGTTGAATTAATCACTAGTATAGCAGAGCAAACTAATTTATTAGCTTTAAATGCAGCAATAGAAGCAGCTAGAGCAGGGGAGCATGGAAAAGGGTTTGCTGTTGTTGCAGATGAAATAAGAAATTTAGCACTTGAAACTGCTAAAGCAACAGATGAAATTTCTAATTTAATTAATAAAACTCAAAAGCAATCAAAAGTTGGGATTACAATGGTTAAAGAGCTAGAAAGTAAAGCTAAAGTAGGTCGAGAAATTGCAGGAAATGCTGGTGAAATATTTGAAGAAATAAAGAGGTCGGTAAGAGAGACATCTATGCAGATAGAGCAAACTTCTAAAGCTGCAAATATCTTGGCCCAAGATACTGATGAAGTAAATAATGCAACTGAGGATATAGAAAATATGTCATCAGAAATAGCTTATTCAGCACAAGATTTATCGAAAATGGCTCAAAATTTACAAGACTTAACACAAGAGTTTAAGATATAATTTTAAATTTAAAGAATAGAAAAGTATATATTTTATTGAAGTGAGTTTTTTATTTTGATCATATTAACAAACATTAGAAAGAAGGTAATGAGAGTGAACTACTCAGAGGGGGCATTAGCTTTATTATCGGCTCAAGATAGAAATATTCTACCCATTACATCAATTTGTAATGTGAGATGTTTATTCTGTAGTCATAGAGGAAATCCTAAGGGTATTGAAACCTATTCTCTAGGTCATCGCCCTTTAGAAGAGATAAAGGATTTAATAGAGTTTTTAGATGAGGATAAAAAGGTGGTAATTGGTGAGTCAATTACTCGCATCTGTGAGGGGGAGCCATTTACCCACCCTCAAGTTTGGGAGGTCTTGGAACTTTTAAGAACAAAGCTTCCAAAGACTAAGATTCAGCTAACAACAAATGGTAAAGCCTTTACCAGAGAGAATTTAGAGAAGCTAAAAGAGTTAGAGCCAATTGAGATCAACCTCTCTTTAAATAGTGCCACCTTAAAGGGCCGTAAGGCTTTAATGAAAGATATTAAAGGTAGTGTGGCACTAGAGGCAATTAAGATTTTATATAAATTAGAGATAGACTATCATGGTAGTATTGTTGCTATGCCCCATATTACAGGGTGGGATGATTTAGAGGGGACTATTGATTACTTGGCAGATAATAATGCTCAAACCATTAGAGTCTTCTTGCCTGGATATACTAAATTTAGTCCCCAAGAGATTAAGTTTGATCTTAAGTTATGGGGGCAACTAGAGGATTTTATTCAAAAGATGAGAAATAAATATCAGACACCTATAACTTTAGAACCAAGTAGGATTGAAGATTTAAGGGCCAACGTTATCGGTATAATCAAAGATAGTCCCTCTTATAACTCTAAACTGTTGATAGATGATATAATCTTAGAGGTTCAAAGAGAGAGTGTTCAGTCTAGAGTAGATGCCTTCCATAAGGTTTTAAAGGCTAAAGATCCTGTTATTAAGGTTTCTCGTAAAGGAGAAATTAAAGAGTTAATAATAAAGAAGGAGGCTAAGGAGAGTTCTGGTCTGGTCTTTGATTATGATATAGATACTTACTTAATAGATGATATTGATAGAATAATCAGAAGTTGTCGAGCTAAAAGGGTTTTGATATTAACTTCTCAACTAGCCGAAAAGAGGATAGAGCTTGTTTTAAAGGAAGTAAGAGAAGAGGTAGAATTTTTAGATATATTAGTAGCAAAGAATTATTTCTTTGGAGGGACAATACTATCAGCAGGTTTATTAGTTTTAGATGATTTTAGGAAAACTTTAAAGGATTATAGGGGTGATTTAGAGAATATTGATCTTATAATTCTACCAGCAGTTTCTTTTGATAATTGGGGTAATGACCTTAAAGGTGATAATTACTACAAGTTGGTCAAAGAATTTGGGGTAGAGGTAGAGGTAATATAATTAAGGGGGATGATAAGATGAAGGTGGTAGTTATTGGTGCAGGGATGGTTGGAAGTGCAGTCGTTGGCGAACTTTTAGGGCAGGGAGGAATTTCTGAGATAGCTTTATTAGATATAAATAAGGAGAAAGCTGAGGGCGAAGTCTTAGACTATTCTCATACAACATCTTATAATTATAATCCAAGTGCCAGCCTTAAAATAGGAGAATATAATAGTTGTAAAGGTGCTGATCTAATCGTTATGACTGCTGGTCCTAGTATTAAAGAGGGGGAAACCAGAAGGGACTTGGCCAGAAAGAATGCTAATATTACTAGAAGTGTAATGAAAGAGATAGTTAAATATACTAAAGATGCTATTATAATCCCAGTCTCTAATCCAGTAGATGTAGTAACCTATATTGCTGCTAAGGAGTTTGGATATGATAGAAAGAAGATAGTTGGAACGGGTACTTTGGTTGATAGTGCTCGACTTATGAGATTTATCGGAAATAAATATAATTTAGATCCTAAGAATATATTTGCTTATATCTTAGGTGAACATGGAGCTACCTCCTTTGCTCCTTGGAGTATAGCTAATATTTGTGGTTATAGTTTGGAGGAATTCGCTAAGTTGAGAGGTTTTAATATCCACCTAGATAAAGCTGGAGTAGAAGAGAGGGTAAGGAAGATAGGTTTTGAAATATGGAGCAAGAAAGGATATACAAACCATGGGATAGCCGCAGGTGTAGGTAGGATGGTAAAAGCAATATTACTTAATGAAAGGTCTATATTGCCAGTCTCAACCCTTTTAGAAGGAGAGTATGGTTTAGAGGATGTTGCCTTAAGTGTTCCTTGTGTAGTTGGTAGAGAAGGGGTAGAAGATATAATAGAATTACCTCTTTTAGAGGAGGAGATGGATAAAATAAAATACTCAGCTCGTTCATTAAAAGGAATTATTTCGGATATAAAAGAATAGACTGTTATGCTATTTTGTTTCTGGAGTTTGTTCTTTTATTCTTATTATAAGGATAATATAGTTGAGGATATTGAAGATCTTTATATTTGTGAAAAAGAAGGGGTTATAATAAAGAAGGGGTAAGAGATAAGCGATAGTAAAGAACAGTTTAGAATTGAGAATGGAGAGTTAGAAAGTAATTAAAAATTAAGGATTGAGAATTTAAAGTCAAGGTATAAGGGATAGAAAGTCAGCAAGCTGACTTTCTATCGTGGGTTTAGGGTTAAAATATTCTTAATTTGTTAATGCTTGGATTGGGGCGGGTATTCTACCACCACGATTAACAAATTTATCTGAACTGAATTTGCTTACTTTCATAATTGGTGCTTCACCTAGAAGACCACCAAATTTAACCTCATCACCTACATCCTTGTTTGGTGCAGGGATCATTCTAACTGCAGTTGTTTTCTTGTTAATCATACCAATAGCCATTTCATCGGCAATTATAGCAGCAATGGTTTGGGCTGATGTGCTACCAGGGACTGCAATCATATCTAATCCAACTGAGCAGACGGCAGTCATAGCTTCTAATCTTTCTAAGCTTAGTGCTCCAACTTTAGTTGCTTCAATCATTCCTTGGTCTTCACTAACAGGGATGAAGGCTCCACTTAATCCACCAACTGAAGAAGAGGCCATAGAACCTCCTTTTTTAACAGCATCATTTAGTAAAGCTAAAGCTGCAGTTGTACCATGGGTTCCACAGTATTCTAGACCCATACCTTCTAAGATATTAGCAACACTATCACCGATAGCAGGGGTTGGGGCCAAGGATAGGTCAACGATTCCAAAAGGAATTCCTAACATTTCAGAAGCTCTTTGTCCTACCAGTTCACCCATACGAGTTATTTTAAAAGCAGTCCTTTTGATGGTATCTGCCAATTGGTTAAAGTTTGCTTCAGGAATCTTGTTAACAACATTATTAACAACTCCTGGTCCACTAACACCAATATTAATTACTGCTTCAGGCTCACCTGTACCATGAAATGCACCAGCCATAAAGGGGTTGTCCTCAGGAACATTACAGAAGACTACAAGTTTAGCTGCTCCTAGACCATCCTTATCTGCAGTTAAATCAGCAGCTTTTTTAATTGTTTGGCCCATCTCTAAGACAGCATCCATATTGATACCTGATTTAGTAGAAGCTACATTAACAGAAGAACAGACCCGATCAGTCTTTGCCAATGCTTCAGGAATAGATTGTATAAGGTTTTTTTCCCCTTTGGTGTATCCTTTATGTACTAACGCAGAAAAACCACCTATAAAGTCGACACCAACTTCCTTAGCAGCTTTATCTAAGGTTTGGGCAATACTTGTATAGTTTTCTTCTTTACAAGCATTAGCAACAATAGATATTGGTGTTACAGAGATTCTTTTATTGATTATTGGAACACCAAATTCTCCTTCAATTTTATTGGCTACTTTTACTAAATCCTTAGCTTGAGTAGTTATCTTATTATATATCTGTTTGTTTAAGATATCGATATCTGGGTGGGAACAATCTCTTAAATTAATCCCCATAGTAATGGTTCTGATATCAAAATTTTCTGTCTCGATCATCTTAACAGTTTCTAGAATTTCTCCAGTATTAAATAACATTTTATTTCACCTCCTAATACTTAGATGCGGTGCATATAACGGAATACTTCTTCATTTTGTAATTTTATTTGAACCTCTAATTCTTTACTTAACTCTTCTAATTCTTTATTTAGAGTTTCAAAGTCTAGGCTTAGGTCTTCAATATCAATTAGCATAATCATAGAAAATAGATCTTCTAATAAGGTTTGGCTAATATCTAGTATATTAGCATTATGTTTAGCAAGTAGTGCGGTAACTTTGGCTACGATGCCAACTTTATCACTACCTAACACAGTTAAGACTGCTCTTTTTTGTCCAGTTTCTTTTACCACTTTAATTCCCTCCTTTATATAATTATCAGTTTAATTAATCTATATCTTATAGTATTTACCCAGTAATGTCAATATAATAGCTATCAGCTTTGAGCTCTCAGGAAAAGATTTTGATTTTACTGATTCCAGGTTCCAGATTCCTATTAATTTAAATTATATGTATAAAGGAAAACAAAGTGGATATAATATGTTAATGTGGAAAAAGAGTATGGGGAAGAAAAAAATAATTTAGTTGAGAATGATAGAGATAATCCGCTCTAAAGAGCGATAATTGTTCTTTAAGGAGGATAAAAAAATAAATCTAGACTTGCTTTTATTGGAAGAGTTAGTTATTATTAATTATGTAATGATTAGCACTCGCTACTAGTGAGTGATAATAAAAAATAAGACTACATAAATAAGGAGGGTTCTTTTTATGAGTATTAAGCCTTTAGGTGACAGAGTTGTTATCAAGAGTGTTGAAGCAAAAGAGGAGAAGACTAAAAGTGGTATAGTTTTGCCAGATAGCGCTAAAGAAAAGCCGCAGCAAGGTGAAGTAGTTGCTGTAGGTTCTGGAAGAAAGTTAGACAGTGGAGAGACTATTGCTCCAGAAGTAAATGCTGGTGATATAGTTATTTACAGTAAGTTTGCTGGATCTGATATTAAACATAATGGTGAGGAATACTTAATTATCAGTGAAAAAGATGTTTTAGCTATTGTGAAGTAATTTAAGAGAGTAGGTTCTTAATTGCTCAATATTAATCTTTATGTACAGCTTAGATCTGAGAGCCTTTGATTATTTAATTTTAAGATTTGATAAATTTAAAGCGAAATAAATTAAGGAGGGTATATAGATATGGCAAAGGAATTAAAGTTTGGTGAAGATGCACGTAGATCTTTAGAAGCTGGTGTTAATGCTTTAGCTGATGCTGTTAAGGTGACTTTAGGGCCAAAGGGCCGTAATGTTGTGTTAGAGCAAGGGTTTGGAGCTCCATTGATTACTAATGATGGTGTTACTATTGCTAAGGAGATTGAGTTAGAGGATGCTTATGAGAATATGGGTGCTCAAACGGTAAAAGAGGTTGCTACCAATACTAATGATGTAGCTGGAGATGGAACTACTACTGCTACTGTGTTGGCCCAAGCAATCGTAAATGAAGGAATGAAGAATGTAGCTGCAGGAGCTAACCCAATGGTTCTTCGTAAGGGTATTCAAAAAGCTGTTGAAGCTGCTGTTGCTAAAATTGGAGAGATAAGCAAACCTATTGAAGATAGAGACTCTATTGCTCAAGTAGCTGCTATCTCTGCTGCTGATGAAGAGGTAGGAGAATTAATTGCTAGAGCTATGGAAGAGGTAGGAAATGATGGTGTTATCTCTGTTGAAGAGTCTAAGACAATGGGTACTGACCTTGAAGTTGTAGAGGGAATGCAGTTTGATAGAGGGTACCTATCTCCATATATGGTAACTGATGATGAGCAGATGGTTGCTAATTTAGAAGATCCATATATTTTATTAACTGACCAAAAGATCAGTTCTATTAAGGATATGTTACCTGTATTAGAACAGGTTGCTCAACAAAATAAACCTTTATTAATTGTTGCTGAAGATGTTGAAGGTGAAGCTTTAGCTACTTTAGTAGTTAATAAATTAAGAGGAACATTTGATTGTGTAGCTGTTAAAGCTCCAGGGTTTGGTGATAGAAGAAAAGCTATGTTAGAAGATATTGCTACTTTAACTGGTGGTCAAGTAATTACTGAAGATTTAGGACTATCTTTAGAGAATGTTGATATCACTATGTTAGGTAGCGCACGAAATGTTAAGGTTACTAAAGATGATACAACTATCGTTGATGGTGCTGGAGATGAATCAAATATTGAACAGAGAGTATCTCAAGTTCGTCAACAGATTGCCAATACAACATCTGACTTCGATAAAGAAAAATTAGAAGAGAGATTAGCTAAGTTAGCTGGTGGGGTTGCAGTAATTAAGGTTGGTGCTGCCACTGAGACTGAGCTAAAAGAGAAGAAGTTAAGAATTGAAGATGCTTTAAATGCTACTAGAGCTGCAGTAGAAGAAGGTATTGTAGCTGGTGGTGGAACAGCTTTAATCGATATTTTACCAGCTTTAGAAGAGTTAAACTTAGAAGATGATGAAGCTACTGGTGCAGATATCATCAAAAAAGCTTTAGAATCACCTGTAAGATTAATTGCTGATAATGCTGGATTTGAAGGTGCAGTAATTGCTGAGAAGGTTAAAGAAAATGGTGTAGGAATAGGATTTAATGCTTATGTTGGTGAATTTGTAGATATGGTTGAGAGTGGAATTGTAGATCCTGCTAAAGTAACTCGTTCAGCCCTACAAAATGCCGCTAGTGCTGCTGCTACTTTATTAACAACTGAAACTGTTGTAGCAGAGAAGAAGAGCGACGATGATAATGGTGGCGGTGGCGGAATGCCAGCTGGAATGCCAGGAATGGGCGGAATGCCAGGAATGATGTAAGGTTAAAAAATCTCTGAGAGAGAATTCTCTTAGAGATTTTTTTATTTGAAGGTTAATAGTAATAAAGCGGAGCTTTATTACTGGTGATGAGTAATCAGTGATGAGTAAAACCTTAAAAAAACAGAAACCCCTTTGTTACCTAAGACTTATAAGAGGTTTTGAGATTTTGACTTTACTCATTACTCTTCACTCATTACCCATTACTAGTGGCACGAAAGTGACACTTTATTACTATAGAATGTCACAATTTAACAGATGAGAGCTTGCTATAAGAAACTAAGCCTTAACTTCCCTTGACAATAGAGACAATCTCATTTATACTACCTTATATAAGTAAAAAAATCAGGCATTTTGACGCCATTTCGTATAACTTCGGGGATAAGGCTCGATGGTTTCTACCAGCTAACCGTAAATTTAGCTGACTACGAGATAGTGATATAGTTTACATAATTTATTATAGGACAACTATAATTATTATATCTCTATTTCCTAGACTATTAATCCCGTGATGAGATTAAGGTTTAGGATTTTTGTTTATAATAAGAATTGGGAGGGATTTTATAATGGGAAGAAAAGATCATGAATTAGTAGTTGTATTGGATTTTGGTGGGCAATACAGTAAGTTAATTGCTCGTAGGGTAAGAGAAACAGATGTTTATTCACAGGTTTTTCCTTATAATATATCAGTAGATAGGATTAAGGAGTTGAATCCTAAAGGGATAATCTTTTCTGGAGGACCTGCTAGTGTATACGAAGAGGGGGCTCCATATGTTGATGAGGAGATATTTGAGTTAGGAATACCTATTTTGGGAATTTGTTATGGTATGCAGTTGATGACTCATTCTTTAGTTGGTGGCAAAGTTGAAAAAGCAGAGCATAGAGAGTATGGACGAGCTACTATGAAGGTTAAGGAAAATGGAGAATTTTTTGCAGGTTTAGGTAATGAGTTAGAGTGTTGGATGAGTCATGGTGATAGAGTTGAAGAGATACCAGAAGGCTTTGAAATCATAGGCTATACTGATAACTCGCCTGTTGCAGCAATTGGTAATAAAGAGAAAGGTTTTTATGGTGTGCAGTTCCATCCTGAAGTTGAGCATACACCTCAAGGTAGAGAAATTTTAGATAATTTCTTAAAGAAGGTATGCAAGTGTAAAGGGGACTGGAAAACATCTATCTTAGTAGATGAGCTTATTGAAGAGATAAAGGAGAAGGCTGGAGATCACAAGGTTGTATGTGGACTTTCTGGGGGTGTAGACTCCTCTGTAGCTGCTGCTTTAGTACATAAAGCAATTGGTGATAATTTGACTTGTATCTTTGTTGACCATGGTTTGTTGAGAAAGGGTGAAGGTGCACAAGTAGAAGAGACTTTTGCCAAAGAATTTTCTATGAACTTAGTTTATGTAAATGCTCAAGAAAGGTTTTTAAATGCTTTAGATGGAGTAGGAGATCCTGAAGAGAAGAGAAAGATAATTGGAAATGAGTTTATTAGGGTCTTTGAAGAAGAATCAGGCAAGTTAGGAGATGCTAAATTTCTAGTTCAAGGAACTATCTATTCTGATGTGATTGAAAGTGGAGCAAGTGAAGGCGCTTCTACTATCAAGAGTCATCATAATGTAGGTGGGCTTCCAGAAGATATAGAGTTTAAGTTGATTGAACCATTAAGAGAATTGTTTAAAGATGAGGTACGTGAAGTAGGAGAAGCTCTTGGCTTACCTGCTGAGGTTGTTTGGAGACAACCTTTTCCAGGACCAGGATTGGGTATAAGAGTCTTAGCAGAGGTAACACCAGAGAAGGTTGAAATACTACAAGAGGCAGATGCTATTTTTAGAGAAGAGATTAAAGAAGCAGGTTTAGATAGAGAAATTTGGCAATACTTTGCTGTTTTACCTCCTATAAGGAGTGTAGGAGTTATGGGAGATGGAAGAACTTATTCTTATACAATAGGATTGAGGGCCATTAAGAGTAAGGATGCTATGACTGCTGATTGGTCTAGGATACCTTATGAAGTTTTAGAGAAAATATCTACAAGAATAACAAATGAAGTTGAAGAAGTTAATAGGGTTGTTTATGATATAACTTCTAAACCTCCAGCAACAATAGAGTGGGAGTAAATGAAGTTTAATATTCTCTATTTCAATGGTGTTTTTTAGAAAAAACACGAACCTTATTTTAAAAAAAGATAAAAATATTAGTTTTAACTTGAACATTGTTTCATTCTGTTATATAATTAGAGCATAAAAGGCAAATATAATTATATTTGCTGGTTTTGAGAACTGTGTGAGATAAAAAATAAAAGTAAATTATTCTATCCGTATAATATCAGGAATAGGGCCTGAAAGTTTCTACCGGTTAACCGTAAATTAGCCGACTACGGGGTGATTATTGTAGTTATATACTACATCCTTATCCCAAGTCACTAATTCCCTATGGAATTATACTTGGGATTTTTATTTTCAATATCGATTGAATAAAACATCTAATAAGGGGGACTTTTAATGTCTGATTTTTTTGAAAATTTCTTTAAGTTGAAGGAACATGGAACTGATGTTAAGACGGAGATGATGGCAGGGGTAACTACTTTTATGACAATGGCTTACATTATTATAGTTAATCCATTAATTCTTAGCGATGCAGGGATGCCTTTTGAGGCTGTAATGGCTGCAACAGTTATTTCAGCAGCTTTAGCTACTTTGATTATGGGCTTTTATGCAAATTATCCTTTTGCACTAGCACCAGGTATGGGGCTTAATGCTTTCTTTGCTTATACTGTGGTTTTAGGAATGGGATTAAGTTGGCAAGCAGCTTTAGCAGCAGTATTTGTTTCTGGTATCTTCTTTATCTTTATTACGATAACAGGATTAAGAACCGCTTTGGTAAATGCAATTCCAACTTCTTTAAAGAGTGCAGTAAGTGCTGGTATTGGTTTATTTATTGCTTTAATCGGTCTTAAGAATGCTGGAATAGTTATATCAGATCAGGCTACTTTAGTAGCGTTGACTGATAATTTAACTGAACCAGGTGTGCTTTTAGCTTTGATTGGTTTGGCTATAACTGGTATTTTGATGGCTAGAGGGTTTAAAGGTTCTATTTTAATTGGGATAGTTATTACAACTATTATTGGTATTCCAATGGGTGTTGTAGAGATTGGAGAAGGATTTAGTCCTTTCTCATTGGCAGTTAGTTTTGAATCTTTTGGTGCTTTTATAGATGGATTCCCAGAGTTATTTAACTTTGGTATGTTAAATGTTATTTTGGCTTTAACTTTTGTAGATTTATTTGATACTATTGGTACTTTGGTTGGAACTGGAGCTAGGGCAGGTATGTTAGATGAAGATGGGAATTTACCTAGAGCAGATAAAGCTCTGATGGCTGATTCTGTTGGAACAACTGTAGGAGCAGTTTTAGGAACAAGTACTGTAACTACTTATGTAGAGAGTACTGCAGGAATTGTTGAAGGTGGTAAGACTGGTTTGACTGCAGTAACTGTTGGGGTTTTATTCTTGGCTTCTTTATTAATATCTCCATTAGTATTATTGGTACCTTCTGAAGCAACAGCACCTGCATTGGTTATTGTTGGTGTTCTGATGATGGGAGCTATTAAGGATATTGATTTTGAAGATTTCACTGAAGCGTTCCCAGCTTTTATGACTATTGCTATGATGCCATTTACTTTCAGTATTGCTGAGGGTATTGCAGCAGGTATTATTATCTATCCAGTAATGAAACTTGTTTCTGGAAGAGGAAAAGAGACAAATACAATTATTAATATTTTGGCTGTTTTATTTGTAATCAAGTATTTGTTTATGTAGATTGAATTTACACTTTTAAATATAATAGACTGATTAAAGTCCCTTCTGAAGGTTTAATTAAACCTTCAGAAGGGACTTTTTTATTTTGGAAGAGAAATCCTGACTAAAACGAATAATCAAACGATAAATAATTACAATGTAAGTCTTTTTTTGACTACATCTATTAATTGTGTTATTCTTAATAAGGTTTGAAGGAAAAGACAATATAAAACGAACATTAACAAAGGGGATGACTGTATGAGTAATTTAATGGAGAAATTATTTAAATTATCTAAACACAGCACTGACATTAGAACAGAGGTTTTAGCTGGTCTAACTACCTTTATGACTATGGCTTATATTATTTTTGTTAACCCAAGTATTATCTCTCAAACTGGGATGCCCTTCGAAGCAGTAATGATTGGTACTGCTATGTCAGCCGCTTTTGCCACTTTGTGTATGGCTTTGTTGGCCAATTATCCTTATTATTAAGCTTCTTTATGGAGAAGGCGATGAGGTTCATTGGATAGTATATCTTTTTTGTTTCTTATTTATAATTCAATATTGCTATATGTAGGGTAGTAGTAATAAAGCGTAGCTTTATTAAATTGATAATTGATAGTGGATAATTGATAGTTAAGGTCAAAACCTTATAAGTACTTTATGGTTTAAGGTTTTTAACTGTCAATTATCAATTTTAAACTATCAATTGAACTGACACTCTATTACTTATTTAATTTCAATTATATAAAATATGTAGAGGAAGAAGGTGAGATTTATCTCACCTTTTTTAGGTTAAATCTTTGCGATTGTTGAATAATAGTGTATTTATTTATATACTCTAAGTAAAGAAGCTCTATATGAGGAGGAGAATTTATGGAGATGTTGATAGGGGAAAGGAATAATTTAGAGAGAGATGCTGCTAAAGAAATTGCCAATACCATTGAAGAGTTACTTAGAGTAAAGAGTGAGGTTGTAGTAGGTATTGTTGGGGGTAGTTCTGTTGCTGGAGTATTTTCTAATCTACTAGATATTGAAGTAGAGTGGGCCAACGTACATTTCTTCATGGCAGATGAACGTTTAGTACCTTTAGATAGTGATGAGAGTAACTTTAAGTTGGCTAAGAAAACCTTTTTAAATCAGTTATTAGAAGAGGGCCAACTATCAGAAGATAATCTACATCCCTTTAGGTATGATTCGGATAAGGATGATTATGGATTAGAAGGTTATAATGGAGAGTTTGAAAGCTTGGGTGCAAAGTTTGACATTTTCCTTTTAAGCTCTGGTGAGGATGGTCATATAGCTTCTTTGTTTTCTAATCATCAGTCAATTAAAGATCAATCTAATTTGTATATATTGGTGGAGGATTCACCAAAGCTACCTCCTAAGAGAATCAGTGCTTCTAGAAAGCAGATTTTAGGGGCTAAAAAAGCTATTATTCTCTTTTTTGGTGAGAGTAAAGCTCAAGCTTATAATAGTTTTATTAGTGAAGGGGTTTCTATTGAAGATTGTCCGGCGAGGCTTCTCTTTAAAATTAAAGACTCTCTAGCTTTTGTTGATGTAAAATAGCAATAAAGGCTAGCTCTTTTACTAGGGTTTGGGTTTAAAAAATTAAAGGTGATTTAAGTTTAAAAAGAGATATAATAAGAAGAGGTTACTTATGTTGTTCAGTCGTATCATCGACTTAGATAAGGTTAATTGATATTATTTAACAGAAAGAAGGGTAAGAATGGATACTAATAAGAAGAATTATTT
Source organism: Halonatronum saccharophilum DSM 13868 (assembly GCF_000517025.1). Classification (GTDB taxonomy): domain Bacteria; phylum Bacillota; class Halanaerobiia; order Halobacteroidales; family Halobacteroidaceae; genus Halonatronum; species Halonatronum saccharophilum. Next base: position 438,260 of record NZ_KI912094.1, on the reverse strand, counting down.
AATGTTTTTTTCTGGTTTATTTGTTATGGCCTTTGGTAATGTTCTAACTATAAAGGCTAATTTAGGAGTAGCACCTTGGGACGTATTTCATATTGGAATGACCAATTATATAAATTTGACAATTGGACAAGCTGGCCAACTGGCTGGAGTTTTAGTATTATTAATTGCTTTTTTGATAGCTAGGGTTAAGCCTAGCTTCGGCACCTTGCTTAATGTAATATTATGTGGAATAATAATTGATCTTTTAATGGTCTATATACCTAAACCAAGGGGTATAGCTTTGAGTTACACTTATATGTTGATCGGTTTAGTAGTCTTTAGCATAGGAGCAGCCCTTTATATCTCAGGCAAGTGTGGAACAGGGCCAAGGGATACCTTAATGGTAGCTTTAGATAATATTTTTAAGGTTAATATAGGAATAGTTAGAAGTGGTATCGAGTTAACAGCTCTTCTTAGTGGTTATTTTATGGGAGGCCCAGTAGGAATAGGGACAATTATTTTAGCTTTAGGGACTGGTCCAATATTGAAATATTCCTTTGATTTTATTGATGTTATTAGGATTAAAGAAAATTATAAACTTTCAGAAAGAATAAATTAGGATGAGCTTTGGAAACATTATTTTTATAGATTATTTTTGAGATTATTCCTCCTTACTTTCTTACTTTAAAGTGTTAAATTGCTGGTAAATAGTTGGAAAATCTATTATAATAAGTATAAGAAATTATTAAGGGGGGTTAATAATGAGTTCTAAGATAAGAGATGAATTTACTGATCGATTGGCAGAGGCGATTTTATTATTAGAAGATGTAGGAGAATGTTATAAATTTTTTGAGGATATCTGTACAGTCAATGAGATTAAGTCTTTGGCCCAAAGGTTAGAGGTAGCTAAGATGCTAAGTGAAGGTTATACCTATGATGAGATTGCTCAAGATACAGGTGCTAGCACTGCAACCATAAGTAGAGTTAAACGCTCGTTGAACTATGGAGCTGATGGGTATAAATTAATTTTAGAACGGGTTAAAAAGGTTGATAGGTAGTTTTTGGCAGACTAGTTTTCTTTATTAGAGGTAATTGGTTTATAACTTATTATTTGGTGGTAATATATTAAAGAGGTGACTAATATGCAAGTTATACATGCTAATTTTGCTGCTGGTGAAGGTGATAGGGCAATCTCTTTATTAATGAATTTAGGTTTTGAAGAAGAGGACTATAAGTTAATTCAATCAAATACAGGTGATCTACTTATTGTAAATCTTTTGTATGGGAATGCTGATTTATTAATTGATAAGATGAAAAAGGAGTTTGATTTTGTCAATAATGCTGAAAGAAGTTTGGTTATCTTTACTCCTGATACGGTCATCCCTAAGGATGAAGAGAAGGCTAAGGTAGAGGATTATAGGGCAAGTAGGGAGACTATAGTCACCTATGCTAAGGATAATAGTGAATTAAGTAGTGAGATAATTTTTATGGCTATAGTTGCAGCTATAGTTGCAACATTAGGTTTAATACTCGATAATACAGCTGTAATAGTAGGTTCGATGATTATTGCACCAGTCTTTGGCCCGATTGCTACTATGGCAATTGGTATTGTTTTGGGTGATTTAAAGTTATTTGCTAAAGGAATGGTGGTTGAATTAGCTATTATAGGAATTGGGATTGGTGTAGGAGCTTTCTTTGGTTTTATAATTCCTAATGTAACTATTAATCGGGCATTAGAGGTTAGGATGCTACCTACTTTACCAGATTTATTAGTAGCTTTAGCAGCAGGTGGGGCAGGAGCCTATTCGTTGCTTACCAACGTAAAATCACAGCAGTTAGTAGGAGTAGTAATAGCTGCTGCTTTAATCCCTGTGATGGCAACTATGGGAATAGGAGTATCAATAGGTGAAGCAGACCTTGTTGTAGGAGCAGCTTTACTTTTATTTGGAAATTTATTCTCTTTGTTATTAGCTATTATAGTAGTTTTCTATTTCAAAGGTTTAAAGCCTCAATGGTGGTATGAGGATACAGCCAAAGAGATGATTAAGAAGAGTCTAATAATTTTAACAATATCCTTTATAATCTTATCTTTACCTTTATCAGTTATTACATATAGGGAAATGGTCCAAGGTGAACCCGAAGATATAATTAGAGATATATACTGGGAGGAGATAGGTGATCCTTTTGAGGGAAGGCTATTATCAGTTCAGGTTGAGATGGGTGAGGTGGATATAATCTTATATACATCTATGGATATAGAGTCTCAGTATTTTAAAGATTTTAGTAAGCGGGTTAAAGAAGAGATCGGTGATGAATATAAAGTGAATCTTGAAGTAATACCAACAAAGAGAATAGAGATATAGTAGAGGATAGTGGAATCGAAAGTCAGCTAGCTGACTTTCGATTCCAGATTCAATACACCTTGATTTTGGCGGTAGACTTTGGTATAATATTAACAAAATAATAACTGATAAGAATACTCGGTTTTGATATTCTTAGGGAGGCTAAAAAATGACTATATACAATGATATTACAGAGCTGGTTGGTAAGACACCTATGGTAAAATTGAATAAATTAGTAAGTGAAAAGGATGCAGAGGTTTATCTAAAGCTCGAATCTTTCAATCCAGGTGGTAGTGTTAAGGATAGAATTGCCTTTAATATGATTGAAAGTGCTGAGAAATCAGGTGATTTGAAGGCTGGTGGAACTATTATAGAGCCTACCAGTGGTAATACAGGAATTGGTTTAGCGATGATTGGTGCAGCTAAAGGATATAAGGTTATTTTAGTAATGCCTGATACTATGAGTATTGAAAGAAGGAAGATATTAAAGGCTTATGGTGCTGATATTATCCTAACTCCTGGTGAAGATGGTATGCCTGGGTCGATAGAGAAGGCTAAGGAGTTGGCTGAGGAGAATGAGGGTTACTTTATGCCTCAACAGTTTATGAATCCTGCCAATCCTGCAGTTCATCGAAAGACCACAGCCCAAGAGATTATTAGTGACTTAGATGGAAAGATTGATGCCTTTGTTGCTGGTGTAGGTACTGGTGGTACGGTGACAGGGACAGGTGAAATACTAAAGGAGAAAATAGATGGAATTGAAATTATAGCAGTTGAACCTACAGGTTCTCCAGTAATTAGTGGAGGTAAACCAGGTCCACATATGATCCAAGGTATTGGTGCTGGATTTATTCCTGACACCTTAGATGTTGATATTTTAGATAAGGTTATTAAGATAGAAAATCAAGAGGCTATGGAGATGGCTAGAGAATTAGCTGCTAAAGAAGGCATTTTATCAGGTATCTCTGCAGGAGCTGCTGTCGCTGCGGCTTTAAAAGTAGCTAAGGAGTTAGGTGCTGGTAAGAGAGTTGTTACAGTAGCCCCAGATACTGGTGAAAGGTACTTAAGTACTACTTTGTTTAAGATAGATTAATTTAATATTAATTATTTAAAGTATTGATAATTATAATTGATTTTAAGAAGCTGATATCATATCAAGGAATTGATATGATATCAGCTTCTTTTGATTTTGAAGGTTTTATTTATTTGCTATTAATTACTAGATATTTTATTGACAATAGATGAATAATATGATAATGTTTATATTAATAAAGTCAAACACACAAAAACATAGTGGAATACTCAGGATTAATGATTTGTTCTATTATCTAGGTATATTAAAGGGAGGCGTAATAATGAGCAATTTAGAAGTGGAGAAGAAAGTTTCAAAGATACAAGGTTTTGATCTGTCAACTCTTTGGAAGAAGGAAGGTTGGTGGAATGTATGGTTAGGATTTATACTTATAATAGGATCTATTTTTGGAATTTTAAACAGTCCAGTAGTACCAAAAAGGTGGGGAGGAGATGATGGAGGAATATTACACTCCATACCCCTAGAGCTTATACCTGGGATTATCCTGACTGGTATAGTTACTTTTATTATATTTGCATTATCGATATATTTTGTGAAGAAAGAAGAAGTTAAAAGTTTTCTTCTTGGTTTTCCAGTTGTATATTTAATTACGGTAGTGGCTTATCTGATTGGAAATTATGGACCTTGGAGGCATTATGGCTTTAATGATGTGATTTGGGCTTTGGTTATAGGGCTTATAATAAGTAACTTTTTTAAAGTCCCTGAGTTTTTAAGAAGTGCAATTAAAACTGGCTTATATATAAAGACGGGGTTGGTTCTTTTAGGAGCTTCAATCTTATTTAATAGGGTTTTAACCTTAGGAGGGATGGGCTTAGGAGTTGCATGGTTGGTTACTCCTTTTGTTCTTATAGTAATGTATTTCTTCTCTCAAAAAGTTTTAAAAATGGAGAATGAGAGAGGTTTAGCGATTGCTATATCAGCTGCTACTTCAGTCTGTGGTGTATCAGCAGCTATCGCTTCAGGTACAGCAGCTAAGGCAAAGAAAGAAGAGATATCCTTGGCTATTTCAGTAACACTTATCTTTACAGTAATTATGATGGTTGTTATGCCAGCTGTGGTTAGTTTTGTTGGAATTGATCCTATTGTTGGGGGAGCATGGCTTGGAGGGACCATTGATGCAACAGGTGCTGTTGTAGCTGCATCTTCTTTATTGGGTGATGAAGCTATGGAAGTTGCTTCAGTAATCAAGATGATTCAAAATGTATTGATTGGAATTATATCTTTTGGTATTGCAGTATTTTGGGTAAGTATCTATGAGAAGAAGGAGCTATCTGAAGCTTCTGTTGGCCCAAAGGAGATATTAACTAGAGTGCCTAAGTTTATCTTTGGCTTTGTGATAGCTTCTTTAGTGTTTTCTTTTGCTTTATCACCAGAAGTAGTTGAGAGTAGTCTTCCAGCTATTAATGGCTTTAGAGGTCTATTCTTTACTTTGGCTTTTGTTAGTATTGGCTTAGAGTCCAACTTCAAAGATATGGCTAAGATGGTCAAGGGAGGAAATATAATTACTCTTTATCTCTTTGGGCAGATATTGAATATAGTATTGACTTTAATTGCAGCTTATATATTCTTCAGTGGTAGATTCTTCACCTTACCTTTTTAAGGAGGAAATTTATGAAGTATCTTAAGATTATTTCGTTAGTTTTTCTGTTAGTGGTAGTCTTTTATATAATAAGTAGTGATTTGGGAAATTCTAATAATCAACCCAGCGGAGCAGGAGAAATATGGTGGACAGAGGTTGAAGAGATAGAGGAGAGTTTTGAGAATATTGGTAGTAGAGAATAAGTAATAAAGCATATATTTATTACTAGCTATGAGCTAAAAATATAAAAAACTTTGTAGGTCTTAAAACTATTTTAGTCTTTAAATTTAGATTTGTTTTAGTTGTAGGTTTTTAAAGACCTTGAACTTGCTTATGACTCATAGCATATAGCTAGTGGCACAAAAGTGTCACTTCATTAATAACATTGACATAACAGTGTTGTTATGGTATCTTAAAAACAATAACTAAAAAGCTATAAAAACATAGCTGAATACTTAGGAATAGGAGTGGTGAATTATGAAGATAACTTTAAATGGTAATGTAGTAGAATTTGAAGGGGGATTAACGGTAGCAGAACTTTTGAAGAAAGAGGATGTTGATATGCCAGATATGGTATCAGTAGAGCTAAATGGAGAGATTTTAGATAGAGATTCTTTTGGGGATCAACTGGTTAAGGATGGAGATACAGTTGAATTTCTTTACTTTATGGGTGGTGGATGCTAATGATGGATTTTAGCAATGAACAGTTACAAAGATATTCAAGACATATTATATTACAAGATGTAGGGGTTGAGGGCCAAGAAAAGCTTTTAAAGTCCTCTGTACTTATTATTGGAACTGGTGGTCTTGGAACTCCAGCAGCTCAATTCTTGGCTGCGGCAGGGGTAGGTAAGGTTGGTCTAGTAGATGCTGATAAAGTTGAACTTTCTAATTTGCAAAGACAGGTCTTACACCATACAACTGACGTAGGTAAGTTAAAGGTTGAATCTGCTAAAGAGAAGATAAATTCGATGAATCCAGATGTAGAGGTTAAGACTTATCCTTATTATTTGACCTCTCAAAATATTAAAGAGGTTATTAGAGAGTATGACTTTGTAATTGATGGAACAGATAATTTCCCAGCAAAGTTCTTGATCAATGATGCATGTGTGATAGAAGGAAAGCCTTTATCCCATGCGGGAATTATTAAGTTTGGTGGGCAGGTTACTACTATAGTTCCAGGTGGAGATACTCCTTGTTATAGATGTATGTTCCCTCAACCACCAAAGCCAGGTTCTGTCCCTTCTTGTAAGGAAGCGGGAGTTATTGGTGTAATGGGTGGAGTAGTTGGAACTATTCAAGCTACAGAGGCTATTAAGTATATCTTAGATAAGGGTGAGCTTCTAACTGGTAAATTATTGACCTATGATGCTTTGAAGATGGAATTTAGAAAAATTAATTTAAAGAAGAGAGATAATTGTGGTATCTGTAGTGATGACCCAGAGATTAAGGAGTTAATCGATTATGAGCAAGGAGCTTGTGAATTATGATAGTTAAGTTAGATCAGAGATTATACGAGAAGATGTTGGCCCAGGCTAAAGAGGAGTTTCCTAATGAGTGCTGTGGATTGGTAGCAGGTGAATCTGGTGAAGATATCATTGAGGTAAAAGAAGTATTTCCAATGACAAATCTAGATGCTTCGGCGGAACACTTTAGTATGGACCCTAAGGAGCAGTTTGCTGTAGTTAAAGAGATCAGATGTTTGGGATATGACCTTTTGGGTAATTATCATTCCCACCCTTTTACTCCATCTAGACCTTCTTATGAGGATAAGAGGCTGGCTTATGATGAAGGTGCTATATACTTTATACTTTCTTTAAAGAAGAGGGATGAACCGGTCTTAAATGCTTTTAAGATAAAGGGTAGGAGTGAGGTCACTAAATTAGAAGTTAAAATAGTAGAAGGTGGTGAATTTAATGAGTAATGAGCCTCAATTTATTATACCTAAAGAGGTTAAAGAAGATACTAAGAACTATCGTAGTTTAGTTAGAGACTTTGTAGAAGGAAGGTTAGATGAGGCTAGATTTAAAGGGCGTAGAGTACCTATGGGAATCTATGGCCAAAGAAGTTCAAAAGATGAATCAGATAAGTATATGGTTCGTGTTAGGATACCTGGTGGAGTAATGAGTAGAGAACAGTTTGCTAAGCTTAACCAATTAAGTAAAGAGTATGGAAGTGCTTATTTACACTTTACTACTAGGCAAGACATTCAGATCCACCAAGTTAATATTGAAGATACTCCAGATATATTAGAAGAGTTGTTAGCTTATGGATTGAGCCCTAGAGGTGGAGGAGGAAATACAGTTAGAAATATTATGAACTCTTCCTTAGCTGGTGTAGATCCAGAAGAAGTTTTTGATACTACACCTCATAATTTGGCTTTGACTCAGTACTTAATTAAGACTAGATCTTCTTTTAATCTTCCTAGGAAGTATAAGATATCTTTTTCTTCTAGTGCAAAGGATGATGCTTTGGCAACAATAAATGATTTGGGTTTTATTGCTAAAAAATCAGAAGGTAAGAGAGGATTTAAGGTATATGGTGGAGGAGGAATGGGTGGTTCTCCAGAACTTTCTATAGTCCTTGAAGAGTTTATTGAAGAGGATAAGATATTTTATGTAGCTGAAGCTATTAAAAGACTCTTTGACGATTATGGTGATAGAAGTAATAAACATCAAGCTAGATTACGTTTTGTAAAAAAGAGGCTAGGTGATGAAGGTTTTATAGCTAAGTATAAGGAATATTTGGCTGAGGTTTTGGAAGAAGATTTGCTTGTAGAAGATATTATTTCTTATCAAGAGCTTAGAAGTAAGGGTGAGGTTAAGGGCTTTGATGTAGATTATATCCATCCAGAAAAAGAGAAGGGTTATTATTCATTAGAGTTAAGACCTGAAAATGGTGATGTTTATTATTCAGAGGTTAAGGAGTTGTTAAAGTTATTAACTTCTGATGAAATCTCTCTTAGAACTACTAACAAGCAAGGTTTGTTAATTAGAGGAGTTAAGGGCCAACAACTAGAAGCTTTAGTTTCGGCTATTAAGGAGATTAACTCTGAATTGTTAGTGGCTAACGTAGGTACCACCCCTATTGCTTGTAAGGGTGCTTCAACTTGTAGGTTAGGGTTGTGCTTATCTCCTAATTTGGCCCAGGAAATTAAAGAGGTTTTAGAAGAGTTGGATGCTAAGTTACAGGGGCTATTACCACAAATTTATATTAGTGGATGTCCTAATGCTTGTGGTCAACACTTTATTGGTAATATAGGTTTTGCAGGTAAGGCTAAAAGGTATAATGATAAGTTAGTTCCTCATTATTCATTACTTCTGGGTGGAAATATAGGAGAAGGTCAGAGTAGGTATGGTGAAGAGGTTATAGATATTCCTACTAAGAGAATTCCTCAATTTTTAGTTTCGTTGGTCAAAAAGCTAAAGGAAGAAGGAGTTAGTCGAGCTAATTTTAATGCTTACCTAGAAAAGGGTGGAAAAGAGAAAATAATTGACTTAGCTAAAGAGTTTATTCAAGTTCCTTCCTATAAAGAGGATAGTGATATCTATAAAGATTGGGGTAAAGAAGAAGATTTCTCTTTGGCTGGTAGAGGACCTGGCGAATGTGGTGCAGGAGTTATGGATATAATCCAATTAGATATAAATATGGCTAAAGAGGGCTATAATAAAGGTATCAATGAAGAAGATAGCAGTGGATTATATAAAGCAATAATCAATGCAGCTAGAGCTTTACTTATCGTTAAAGGTATTGATACTGATAAAGATAGAGTTATAATTAAATCATTTAAATCCGAGTTTTTGGATGGGGATTTAGTAGATAAAAATTATGAAGATCTTCTAGACAAAGCCATAGATTATAGGTTAGGAGATATAGATGATTTATTAGATACAAAAGATGACATTAAGAATCTAATTGGTAGAGTTGAGAAACTATTTAATTCATTAAATGCTAAATTAGAGTTCCAGCTAGAAGATTTAGATACCAAGGAGCAAGATGATAATAGTTCTAATGGAGAAGAGAAAGAAGAAGGAAAAAACCTATCTGATTTAAGAGGAGTAAAGTGTCCAATGAACTTTGTTAAAGCAAAAGTAGCTATTGCTCCTTTGAATAAAGGAGATATCCTAGAAATATACTTAGATGAGGGTGCTCCAATTGCAAATGTTCCTAGAAGTTTAGCTTCTGAAGGACATAAGATATTGGCTAAAGAGAAGATTGGAGAAGGTTATTATCTTTTGAAAGTTAAGAAAGGGTAATGAGCTATGTGTCATAAGCTGTGAGCTAGTAGTGAAGTGCTATTTAATAGGAATATTAGTGAAGCTTTTAAAAAATAAAAAATTCAAAATCTTTTTTGGAACCACTAATGGACACGAATTAACACTAATATAATTAAAATTAATATAGGGTTTTAGTAGTTATTATGGAACATTTAGTGAGTAAAATAAATTTTTGATAATCTTTATTTTATAGTATGTGATTTGTGTTCTTTGATCTTTTATTCGTGACTATTCGTGTTCATTAGTGGTAAAAAATGATCTTAAGATTTTGAACTAGCTCACTCTACAGGTTTAAAAAACAAGACCTTCCGTAATAAAAACCATTCGCTCATAGCACATGACTCACAGCTCACAAGGAGAGGAGTGAGTAGATGAGATTTAGTACGAAACTAGTCAATTTAGAATTAAAGGATAAGTATGGAGCGACAAATACACCGGTATATTTAAGCAACTCCTTTGCTCACCAGAGTGCTGAAGATTTGGAGAAGATCTTTAATAAAAGGGCACCTGGCTATGCATATAGTAGGGTAAGTAATCCTTCGGTTAGAGCAATAGAGGAGAAGTTAATGGTTTTAGAAGAGGGAAAAGAAGGAATTTTGACCTCTTCAGGAATGGCTGCTATAGCTACGGCTACCTTGAATGTTCTAGAGAATGGTGATGAGTTTATAGCTACTAGTTCACTCTTTGGTGGTACTTATAACTTATTTAAGAGTTATAGCAATTATGGGATCACACCTAAATTTGCAGAGGGTGTTGAGGTGGAGGATATTAAAAAGTTAATAAATTCAAAGACTAAGTTGGTTTTTTTAGAGACTTTAGGAAATCCCAAGCTAGATATTCCTGATATAAAGGGGATAGTTAGATTATGCAAGGATAAAGGAGTCCCTCTAATTGTAGATAGTACAATGACAACTCCAGCTTTGATTAACCCTTTAGAGCTAGGGGCCAATGTTGTAATCCACTCTACCTCTAAATATATAAATGGTACATCAAATTCTATTGGTGGAGTGATAATTGATGGTGCTAACTTTGATTGGGGCAGTTTAGATTCCTTTGCAGACTATAAGAAATATGGTAAATTCGCCTTTTCAGTTAAGGCTAGAAGTGAAGTATTTAGAAATTTAGGAGTAGCTTCTTCACCGATGAATGCTTTCTTGAATGAGTTAGGGGTTCCAACATTAAAGTTAAGGATGAAGGTTCATTGTGATAATGCTTTAGAGTTGGCAAAATTCTTAGCAGACCATCCTGAGGTTAAAGAGGTAAGCTATCCAGGTCTAGAGGGTAATCCTTATCACCAAAGAGCTAAGGGCCTATTTAAAGGTGGTTTTGGTGGGATGTTAACTCTACGAGTTGGTAGTAAAGAGAGAGCTTTTAAGCTAATTAATGAGTTAAAGTACTTCTACAACTTAGCCAACATCGGCGATGTTAAATCTCTAATTATCCATCCTGCTTCTACAATTTATAGTAGAAATAGCAAAGAAGAGCAGGAGAGTTTGGGAGTTTATGATGATTTGATTAGAGTAAGTGTAGGGATAGAGGATGTAGAGGATCTTAAAGAGGACTTTGAGCAAGGGCTTGAAGGAATTGAGAGTTGAGAATTAAAAATTAAGAGTTGAAAAGATATGGATTCACATAAAGATAAGTTGAAGAATATATTGAGAATTAGGGTGTGGGTTAATAGTAATAAAGCTATGCTTTATTACTAGTGATGAGTAATCAGTAATGGGTAAAACCTTAAAAACCAGAAGCCCCTTCGTTCCCTATGATTATAAGAGTTCTTGAGATTTTAATCTTACTCATTACTCATCACTAATTACCCATTACTAGCGGCACGAAAGTGTCACTTTAATCCTACAAAATATACATTTCTAAGCTATATTGTTAAAAAAATAACACCTGGTTTGATATTGGTTTGATGGTTGTCCAAAAAATAAGTGAAGAATTTAATTTAGGAGGAAGCTTATATGAGTAATTCTAATGATGAGAAGAATATTACCTGGCATAGTGGAAAGGTGGGTTATACTGATAGATGCCAACAATTAGACCAAAAAGGCATTGTAATTTGGTTTACTGGTTTATCTGGTGCCGGAAAGTCTACAATTGCTGTTGAGTTAGAGAAGGAACTTTTAAAACTGGGTAAGGTTTCTTATAGGCTTGATGGTGATAATATGAGACATGGGTTGAACTCAGATTTAGGTTTTAGCGCTGAAGATAGGAATGAGAATATCAGAAGGATTGCAGAGGTAGCAACTCTATTTAAGGATGCAGGATTAATTACCTTAGCCTCTTTTATCTCTCCTTATCGAAAGATGAGAGATTTTGCTCGAGAGAGGGCTGGAGATGATAACTTCATTGAGGTATTTGTTAAGGCTGATGTAGAGATCTGTGCTCAAAGGGATCCTAAAGGGTTATATGAGATGGCTAAGAAGGGTGAGATAAATAATTTTACTGGGATATCTGCCCCTTATGAAGAGCCTATCGATCCTGAGCTGGTTATAGATACAACTGAGCTTTCAATTGAGGAGTCTGTAAAGGAGGTGTTAAGCTATATTGAATTTAAAGAATCAAAGAGTTAATTCCTTCTATGATAAGGTGAGATTATTATCAAAAAAAAGAAAGGAGCTAACTGCTATAGGGGGGCTTGTACTATTCCTACTAATAATCATAGCACCGTCCCCTACTGGGTTATCTATAGCAGCTAAAAACTCCCTGGCTGTCTTTATTTTATCATTAATTTTCTGGGTTAGCAACATTATCCCATTACCAGTAACAAGCTTAATGGGAATGGCTTTAATTCCGACATTAAATATATTATCTGTAGAAGAGACATTTGCTCTTTTTGGGAATAAGTCAGTTTTCTTTATTCTAGGGGCTTTAATCTTAGCAGCTGGGCTTTATAAGACAGGGTTAGGATCTAGGATGGCCCTTAGTATTTTAAAGATCTTTGGTGATAGTCCTCAGCAATTAATTTTTGGTGTTATGATAACTGCTGCTCTGCTTTCATGTATTATGCCTGAACATGCAGCTGCGGCAATGTTATTTCCTATAGTAAAAGAGATTGCTAAAAGCTTAGAGTTAGATCCCTTAAAGAGTAACTATGGTAAGTTGTTATTTCTAGCTATGGCCTGGGGAGCTATTATAGGTGGTATAACCACCTTCTTAGGAGGGGCTCGCAATCCTTTGGCTGTAGGATTACTTGAAGAGAGTTATGGAATCACTATAGGATTTTTTGAGTGGGTTAGATATGCTTGGCCTATTCCTGTAATTGGTTTGGGTTTAGCTTATATCTTAATACTTAGGTTAATTAAGATAGATATTAATAATGTAGAGAAAGCTAAAAAGGTTTTACAGATTAAGATTAAAGAACAGGGTTCTTTATCTTTAGAAGAGAAGAAATTGGCTATTATCTTTAGTCTGGTTTTAGGGGCGTGGTTATTTCTCCCCCAAATAATTGATATTTCACTGGTGGCTTTATTAGGAGTTGGAGCAACCTTTATATTGAAGGTAGTTGAGTGGAAGGAGATTGAAGGTTATGTAAATTGGGGAGTTATTTTAATGTTTGGAGGGGCTATAGTTATAGCTACTGCACTAAATAGGACTGGAGCAACTGAGTGGTTTTCAGAGTTGTTGTTCTCTAGAGTAGATCTTTCACCATTTGCTTTTTTAGCTTTAATATCAATCTTCACAATCTTCTTAACTGAGGGGATCAGCAATGTAGCAGCAGTAGCGATTATCTTACCTCTTGGCTATAGTTTGGGGGATGTATATGGTATTAATCCAATTGTAACTACTCTCTCTGTAGCATTGCCAGGAGGCTTGGCTTTTTGTTTGCCTATGGGAACCCCACCTAATGCTATTGCCTTCTCTTCAGGTTATTACGATATTAAAGACTCTATATCTGTAGGGATTATTTTAAATATAGCTTCATGGTTTATTTATCTATTTGTAGTTAGATTTTATTGGCCCTTTATCGGGTTGGAGATTATTATTTAGAGCAATTGATAGTGGATAATTGATAATTGATAGTAAAGACCTAAACAGTAGTTGGTAGTGAGATATAGTTCTTTTAAAGATGATTATTAAGTTTATTCAGGAAAAGGTGGGACTTTACAGATTAGATTTAGATTATCGGTAATTTAGTTTTGAGTTTTTAACTATCAACTATCAATTATCAATTTTAAACTGTTTTTAATTAAGGAGGAGATTAATTTGTTAATAGAACCGCATGGAGGAGAATTGATAAATAGAATTGTTGAGAGGGAGCAGTTGGCCCATATACTTGAAGGAAACAAGAACTTAAAGAAGCTAGCTTTATCTTTAAGGGACTTGACTGAGGCTGAGAATATTGCAACAGGGCTTTATAGTCCTTTAGAAGGTTTTATGACTGAAAAAGATTACTTGAAGGTTGTTGAAGAGATGCATTTAGATAATGGATTGGCTTGGACTATTCCTGTTGTTCTTGGAGTAGATGAAGAGAAGGCTAAAGAGTTTGAGCCAGGTGATGATATCCTTTTAACAGATTATGATGGCGTTGAGTATGGGGTATTATTCTTAGATGATATGTATACTTATGACAAGGTTAAAGAAGCTAAGCTAGTATATAAGACAGATGAGAGGGAGCATCCAGGAGTAGCTAACCTTTATAAGAGAGGAAATGTTCTTTTAGGAGGTAAGATCTCTTTATTTAAGAGGGTAGAGCATGGTTTATTTAATAACTATAGGCTAGATCCTAAGGATACAAGGGCTTTGATTGAAGAGAAGGGGTGGAAGCGAGTAGTTGGATTCCAGACGAGAAATCCAATCCACCGTGCCCATGAGTATATCCAGAAGTGTGCTTTAGAGATCTGTGATGGATTACTATTGACTCCCTTAGTAGGAGAGACTAAAGGTAGTGATGTTCCAGTTGAGTATCGTATAGAGAGTTATGAGGTAGTAATGAATAGGATCTATCCTCAGGATAGAACAGGTTTATCAGTATTTCCTGCTGCAATGCGCTATGCCGGGCCAAGGGAGGCAGTCTTTCACGCCCTGTGTCGTCAGAATATGGGATGCTCTTACTTTATAGTAGGTCGCGATCATGCTGGTGTAGGTGATTATTATGGTACTTATGATTCTCAGGAGATATTCCACGAATTTGCCTTCTGTGAAATTGGGATAGAGCCCTTATGCTTTGAACATGCTTTTTATTGCAAGAAGTGTGGGTCAATGGCTACAGCAAAGACCTGTCCTCACGATAGTGAGCATCATATCTCACTAAGTGGTACTAAGGTAAGAAGTTTATTAAGCGCAGGGAAGAGACCACCAGAGGAGTTAACAAGACCAGAGGTTGCAGATGTCTTAATCCGAGGAATGGCGAAAAGCAGTTAAGTACAGTTGAAAATTGATAATTGAGAATTGATAGTTAAGATCAAGGGCAGATAATAAAGAATAAAGAATAAAGAAATAAAAAAAGATAAAGATCAAAGGCTATACGCAGACTAAGTTCGGACAAGAGCCGACAAGATCCAGACAAGAGATTAAATTATTTAAATTAATAAAGGTTTAATCAGATTTAATCGGCTTTTATCGTGTTTTAATTTGCGCTAAGTCTTTGATTTTCAGGTTTTAAGAAGGTTAAAGTTTTAATTGATAGCCAAGCGGAGGTGAAAAGGTGAAAAGCGACATTCAAATTGTAGAGCTTGAGACGGATATTTTGGTTATTGGTGGGGGAGCTGCTGGGTGTTATGCTGGAATTAAGATAAAAGAAGAGGATGAAGATGTTAATGTATTGGTAGTTGATAAAGGTCAAGTTGAGCGTAGTGGTTGTCTTGCAGCAGGTATTAATGCTATCAATGCTTATCTAAATCCTGGAGTAACACCTCAAGACTTTGTCGATTATGTGAAGAAGGATTCAGAAGATTTAGTCAGAGAAGATCTTATCTATACTATAGCCCAGGGGCTTAATAAAGCTACCCATGATTTAGACAAGTGGGGTCTTCCTTTTATCAAGGATAAAGAGGGTAATTATATCCCTAAAGGAAAGAGGAGTGTTAAGATTAAAGGTGAGAGTATTAAACCAGTTATGGCCAAAGCTCTTTACCAGAGTGGGGCTAGGGTATTGAATAGGGTAAATATTACTAATTATTTGGTCATTGATGGAAAGGTAAGAGGAGCCTTTGGTTTTTCTGTGCGAGAGAATAAATTCTATCTTATCAAGGCTAAGGCTGTTATCTGTGCTACAGGTGGGGCTTCAGGAATATATAAGCCTAACAATCCTGGGGCTGCCCGCCATAAGATCTGGTACTCACCCTTTAATACGGGTGCAGGTTACGCTATGGGAATCAGAGCTGGTGCTGAGATGACAACCTTTGAGATGAGATTTATCGCTCTTAGGACTAAGGATACTATCTCTCCTACAGGAACCTTAGCTGTAGGATTTAAGGCTAAGCAGTTGAACTCTTTGGGTGAAGAGTATCAAAAAAATTATTCCAAAAAGAGTACACCTTACAGACTATTAGCTACTTTAAAGGAAAACTTTGAGGGTAGGGGTCCTTGTTATTTGGATACTACTCACCTTGATGACCATAAGGCAGAGGCTTTAAAAGAGGCTTACCTACATATGTCCCCATCTATCTTATTAAGATGGGCCAACAGAGGCGTGGAGCCTAATGAAGAAGGAGTAGAGATCTGTGGTACTGAACCTTATATTGTAGGAGGTCATGCACAAGCTGGTTATTGGATAGACCAAAATAGAAGAAGTACTCTTGAAGGTTTATATGCTGCTGGAGATGTGGCTGGTGGTGCTCCTAAGAAGTATGTGACAGGATCTATGGTCGAGGGTGAGATAGCAGGATTGGATGCTTTAGAATATATAAGATCAGTTGAAGGCGTAGATGTAGATAAGAGTATTGTTAAAGAAGAATTTAATCGGGTCGTTGGCCCGTTAAATAGAGAGAAAGGATTTACTCCTCGAGAGTTAGAAGAGAGATTACAAAAGCTAATGGATGAGTATGCAGGAGGTATAAGTTCTAATTATAGGGTGAATGAGACTAAGTTACTAGAGGCTAGAAGATTACTTAACTCATTGAAAGAGGATTTGGTTAAAGCTAGGGCCAACAGCCTTCACCAATTGATGAACTTTCATGAGGTCGTAGATAGAGTAGATGTAGCTAGAGTTTTGGTTGAACATCTGCTTTGGAGAAAAGAGACTCGATGGAGGGTTTATCAAGAGAGGACTGATTATCCTAAACGAGATGATCAAAATTGGTTTAAGTTTGTTAACTCTGTTTATGACTCTAAAGAAGACCAGATTAAGATAATTGAGAGAGAACATAAAGGAATAGGTGATTTAGATGACCATTAGGATTGATAAAAATTTATGTGATGGTTGTGGTAAGGCTAAGGAGCCTTTATGTGTGAGGATCTGTCCTGGTAATCTTTTATATAAGGATATTGACAAGAAGGCAGAGATTAGAGATAAGGGCGAGTGCTGGGACTGTGCAGGATGTGTTAAAGAGTGTCCTAAAGGGGCAATAGAGATGTATCTTCAACCAGAGATCGATGGAAGAGGAGCTACTCTTAGGGCCAAGAAGAAAAGTGAAAAGGTAGAGTTTATAATTAAGAGTGGAAAGTCAGCTTGCTGACTTTCCATTCTTAATTTCTGCTTCTTAATACTTTCTTAATATTTATCCTTTATAATATGAAATAAAGGTGAAAGAATTAAAGTTATAATTTTTATTAAGTTGAATTAAGCATAAAAGAGAGGGGTGTATAGTTATGTGGTCTTTTTGTCAGGATGATTTTATAGGTGGAAGATGGCATGGTTGGGGTGGAATGTTTCTTTATCTTCTTTTAATTGGTGGAGGTATTTATCTGTTAGTGAGAATGATATCTTCTGGAGGAAGTAAAGTTAATAATAGTGCTTTGCCTATCCTAGAAGAGGAGTTTGCCAAAGGCAAGATTAGTAAAGAAGATTTTGTTGAAAGAAAGAGGATTCTTAAGGAAGAATAATTTTTTTACTATTAATATACCTTACAAGGGTAAAGTATATTAATTTTTGATATAATGAAACAGAAGGGATGATTAAGATGGCTACGGAGGTTTTTGAGGTTGGTCCATTTTCCATACATTTATTTGGTATATTTATTGGATTAGGAGTTTTAGCAGGTTTTTATATATTGAATTTAGAGGCAAAGAGGAAGAGGTTTGATAAGGATGGAGTATTTAATTTTGCTTTATATGTAATTTTAGCTGCAATGGTGGGTGCAAGAATCTATTATGTATTGGTATTTAATTCAGTCTTTTATTTGAGTAATCCAATGGAGATATTTATGATTCACCAAGGTGGACTCTCTATACAGGGCGGGCTACTTGGAGGGATAATCTTTGCCTTTATTTATTTAAGAAGAAAAGAATTATCCTTTTGGGGGATGGCAGATGCTTTTGCTCCAGCAATTATTTTGGGCCAAGCAATTGGTAGAGTTGGGTGTGATGTCTTTGGAGTTCCAGTAGAAAGAGGAATCTTCTGGGGAGTAGAGATAGGTAATCAACTATTACATCCAGTTCAGATTTATGAGGCTATCCTAAACTATATGCTATTTATCTTTATCTGGAATTATAGAGACAAGACTAAGTATAAAGGAGAGCTATTCTTATATTATCTAATTGGATTTTCGATTAATAGAGGGGTTGTAGAATTCTTTAGGGTTAATCTTATCTTCATGGGTATCTTTACAGTTGCCCATATAACAAGTTTGGTTATTATATTCTTAGCCGTGTCCGTTTTGATTTATATTAGAAAGAAGGGCCAATCTATTGAAGAAAGAGAGATTGATGCAATTAAGAAGGAAGAGAAACTAAGAGATACCTTGATTGTTCTAGGTATGATTATATTATCCATTTTTATCTATTATGGTATCTACTAATATTTAGTTAATGGTTGCTAGCTACAGGTTACTTGTTAAATAAATAAGGTGTTAGGTCTTTGAAGGTTTTGACTTAAGGTTATAGCTAAAAGGGAGGGAATAAAATGGAAGAAGTTTTAGGAGGTATTATTTTGATTGGACTTGTAGCAGGTGGATTTTATGTAGTTGGAAAGAAGATGGGAATTTTTGATCGAGATAATAGCGATGATGATTTTAGCTGCCATTAAAGCTAGTAGAGTCAAGAGTGAAAAATAAGAGGGGGTTATTATAGTGTCAAAGAAGAAGAGTAATCACAGCCATGGACATGGTGGACATATGTGGATGATGTTAGTTTGTTGTTTGCTGATGTTTGGTGGTATCTGGTTATTTGGTGGGTTAGGAAGTGAAGGTGCAGGAATTAACAGTAGTTGGATATTCTTTCTAATATGCCCGATAATGCATATCTTCATGATGAAGGGTATGATGAAAGATGATCATTGCAAGAAAGAAGATGAAGAACAGAAGGATTGTCATTGACAATTAAAGAATAAATCAAAAGGCAACAGATATATTCAAAAGGATAACACCTCTACAAAGCCCACATAAGATGTAAGGCTAAATTAAAATTCTTTTTTTATTAAAAACATTAAAAAAATATTAAAAAACATTCTGAAAAAAGAAGGAGAAATCTAGTCTTTGTAGAAATTAAGATATAGTGTTTATTATTGGCGAAAAAGGAGGTGAACCCCATAAGCCAGAATTTTATTTTATGAGAGACTATATGTTACAAATTAAAATTCTAAAATAAGAATATAATTAGGGGGAAATAATAATGAATAAAAAGATTTCTGTATTACTTACATTTGTTTTAGTTTTAGCGTTGGCTGTTCCAGCTTTTGCTGCTATAGAAGGAGAAGCAACTTCAGAAGTTGTAATTGAAGAAGGAGAAGATGGAGCAGAAACTACTGTAGTACTTACTGATGGAGAAGTTGTATTTGCTGAGATGCCAGCAGATATGGAATTAACTTCTTTATTTAATGTAGAGATGGATGACGATAATGATTTGCTTTTTAGAGTTGGCCCGTCATTTAAGTACACTGCAATTGAAAACTTTACTTTAGGTGTTATTGGTGACTTAGATGATGACTTTATGTTCCAATTTGGAGACCAAGTTGATGAGGGTAAGACTGATGATGGTGAAGAAAACTTTGCAATTAAGTTCTTTGCTGACTATGAAATGGTTTTAGCTCCAGGATGGACTGCAGGTTCTGAAAATAATATCGTAATTAGAGATGAAGAAGATGATTCTTTAACAATTAATCCATTTGTTAAGTATGAGTTAGCAGTAGCAGAGGATATGACTACTGGATTCAATGCTGATTACGAATTAGGCGATAAAGAATTTGAGTTTGATTTTGATGATACAGAATTTACTTTTGAGCCATTCTTTAATCTAGATACTGTATTAGCAGATAATTTAACATTTACTGCTGATAATAGCCTTGAGTTTACACATGATGGTGATGATTCTGAAACTGATTTAATTATCTCGGCTCACCTTAAGTATACTGGTGTAGAGAACTTTACAATGGGTATTACTGGTGCTATGGATAATGATGATTATGATGATGATGAGTTATTAGTTATGCCAGACTTTGATGGTATTCACTTTGCTGCTAAGGCTTATGCTGATTATGAAGTAGTTCTTATGCCTGGTGTAGCTGTAGGTTCAGAAAATAGCCTTACTGCTTCAAAAGAAGCTAATGATGGTAGAGATGCTTCTGATATGATTGATAATACTGAGCTTGTTATCAAGCCATATGTTAACTATGAAATGCCTTTAGCTCAAGATACTACTTTCTTTACTGAAGCTAGCTATGAGTTAAGCACTATCTTAGATGACATTGATTTTGATGGAGAATATGAAGTTACTGTAGGAGTTAACTACAAGTTTTAATTGAATCTAATTTATTAAGCTTCCAAGTTTAAACTTGGAAGCTTTTTATATTCAAGATATTCTAGTTAATGATATAAATAAAATATTTGACAAAAATTGATGTTTTGGGTTATAATTAATTTTGAAGGTTCATAATAAGATTATAATTAGGGGGAAATAATAATGAAAAAGAAATTTTCTGTAATGATTGTTTTGGCTTTAGTTTTAGCATTGGCTGTACCAGCTTTTGCAGCTGTAGAAGGTGAATTAGATTCTAAAGTAGAGGTTGATGTTGTAGATGGTGATTCTGAAGTAAATTTAATACTTGCTGATGGAGAGTTAGCATTTGTTGATATGCCGGAGGATATGGAATTAACTTCTCTATTTAATGTAGAAAGAAATGATGATGGCGACTTTTTATTTAGAGTTGGCCCAAATTTTGAGTATACTGGAGTTGAAAACTTCACTTTAGGTGTGATGGGTGATTTAGATGATGACTTTATGTTCCAAGCTGGAGATCAAGTTGGAGATTATGAAGATGATTATGCTATTAAGTTTTATGGAGACTATGCGATGAATTTAGCTCCTGGTTGGACTTTAGGGTCTGATAATAACTTTGTAATTAGAGACGAGTCTGATGATACTGTAACAATTAATCCATTTGTTAAGTATGAATTAGCAGTATCTCAAGATGCAACTGCTGGATTTAAAGCTGACTATGAACTAGAAGATGCTGAGTTTGAATTTGATTTCGATGATAAGACATTAGGTCTTGAAGCTTTCTATAATGTAGATACTGTTCTAGGAAACGGTGCTACTCTTGTAGCTGATAATAGCTTAGAATATAGCAAACATACTGATGCTGATGATGGAACTATAACTTTAGAAGTAACTCCTAAGTTAGAGAAAGTAGAAGGAGCATTTACTTTTGGAGTTATGGGTGGAATTGATTTTGATACTGCAATTGATGAATATGATGATGACCAACTATTTGTATATGCGACGAAAGGTGATATTTCACTAACTGTTTTTGGAATTAAGCCTTATGTAGAGATGGAAGTAGAGTCTCTTCCTGGCCTTAATGTAGGTGCAGATTTTACTTATAGAATGTATGATTTGGATCTTGATTTTATGGAAGTAGACTATTCAGAAACTGTTCTTAAGCCATATGCAACTTATGAGATGCCATTAAGCCAAGATTTAACCTTTATCTCAGAGCTTAGCTATGAGATCTACGGTGGAGATAATGAGGATGACGATGAACTATCTATAATGGCAGGAGTTAATCTTAAGTTTTAATTAAATCTATATTAATTGACCTCCAAGTACTTACTTGGGGGTTTTTTTATGTATAGATTTAAATTTTTACTATCAATTACCATTGATTAATATTAAAAAAACAACTATAATCTAGTTAGTATTGATAATGAATTTTAAGAGAAGGGCAAAAACTTTTTTCATTGAAAGTAATTGATCTTATTTAGTTCTAATTACCATTGATTAATAAAAGATAAATAATTATAATATGGATAGATACATATTATAAAGCAATTAAAAATTAAGAGTTAAGAATTAAAAATAAAAAAGTGGCTTACAGAAGTAATGAGTTTAGTATCGGTGATTGCTTAGTGGGGATTATATAAAAGACTGTTATAGAACGAGTCTCCTCTAAGGAGTTTCTGATACATATATTTTTTAACTCCAATTGTCGAATTTTGTCGAAAATGATTTTGTTTTAGTTGTTTTAAAGTTTTTAGCTGAAGGCTCATAGCTGATAGCTCATAGCTCAAATTGGCATTAGCCAATTTATTAACCTCGTGTTTAAGTACTATCCTCTCTTAATCTCTCTGGTAAAAAAGGAGGTGAACCCTAGAGATTAGCCGGTGAGAATAATTTAAAGAGCGGTGAATACTTAACAAAGATGTTTTAGCAAAGAGAATATAATCAGAAGAGTAAGAAGATATTGAGGAAACACGGCCACTCAATTTGGATATTACCCTCTGATTATAGAGCTTAAGCTAAGGTATCTCTATATACTAAAAATCAAACTAATAAATAATCTAGGGGGAATATTAATTATGAAAAAGAATTTAACATTAGTATTAGCATTAGCGTTGGTGTTCACTATGACAATGCCAGTAATGGCAAATCCTTTCAATGATGTACCTGCAAATCACTGGGCACATGATGCTTTAGAGCAAGTAGCAACTGCAGGGTTGCTTGAGGGGTATGGAGATGGAACTTATAGAGGTGAAGAATCTCTAAGTAGATATCAAGTTGCTGTATTGACTTCTCGTGTTGTTGAAAAGGTTGAAAATGAAAATTCAGAGTTAAGCCAAGAGGTAATTGAGGTAATTAATCAATTAGCAGCTGAATTTGACAATGAATTAGCAGCTATTGATTCAAGGTTAGCTGGATTAGAAGTTGTAACTATCTCAGGTGAAACTGGTGTAGAATATAGCAATGTAACTGTTGGTGGAAACGAAGAAGTAGCTTATGAAAATCCATTTGATATTGATGAAGATGAAGTAATCAGTGCAGAAGAGTTCTTCAAGCACTTTGCAGAATTTGATGTAAATATTGAAAAGGATGGAGTAATTGCTGACTTAAGCTTAGCTGGAGTTGCAAATTACTTCGGGTCTGAAGAAGAAGGAACTAACTTTGAACTAGATAGTATCTCTGGTTCTGTAACTACTGAAGATTTTGTAGCTACTATTGGAGATGAACAAGATTTAGATTGGAAAGACTACCTATTTGCTGATGAGGATAATATAGATGGAATTATTCTTAATGCTGGAAACTCTACAGTAGCAGTAGGAAGAGATGAAGAAGACGTAACAAGTGTTGGCGCTAAGCAAGAAGGTCTATTTAACCTACCATTAAATGCTTTCTTAGGTGCAGAGTGGGCTGAAGAAGGTAGAAATGTAATTGCTGGTATGGATACTGAATTTAATATGATGGATATTGACTTTACGAGTGAATTTGCAGCTAGTGATTCTAATCTAAATGGAAGACTATTTAAACTGGGTGGACAAAGAGATCTAGGAATCTTTAGATTAGCTGGTAACTATGAAAATACAGCTAACTTTGTAGGAATTCAAGTTGATGAAGACTTTGAAGCAGATAGAAAAGGTTATGACTTAAGTGCTGCTACTGATATTAGTAAAGTAGAAGTAGGAGTAACTTATGAAAGCTATGATGATGTAGATGAAGTAATCTTAGCTGCAGAAGTAAGTGATGAAAACCCTTATACTATCTTTGGGGTAGACGTATTTGGTAACTATGAGTATGAAGTTAACTCTAAGAATGAAGTAAGATATGTTGAAGGGAACAAAGAACTAGGAAACCTTAACTTAGCAGCTATCTATGATTTCGATAGCTCAGACGATTTAGACGATAAGGTATTAAGTGCAGCTTATGCTACAGAACTTAACTTCGCTGGAATTCAATTTACTCCAGAAGCTAAGGTAGCAACTATCTTTGATGGAGATAACAATAGAGCTCTTAATACTGAAGCTGGTATTGGTGCGCTTTATGTAGTAAATGACAGATTATCATTAAATGCTGGATATAATTTTGCTGATATGGAAGCTAGAGTAGACCAAGCAGGAAGAAATACTACTGCTAATGCAGGATTAGAGTACAAAGTAACTGACTCTTCTGCTGCTACACTTAACCTTGAAAGAACTGACTTTACTGGTGCAGATGAGGAAACTTCTTTCGATACTCAAAGTATTACTGGTGGATTTAGCATCAACTTCTAAATTGACAGCTATTAGCTATCAGCTATCAGCAGTCAGCCAAATCTCAAGAGTCTAACAACGCTTGGATTGTGATTGGTATAGCTGTTATTAATAAAAGGCAGGCGTGCAGATTTGCACTCCTGCCTTTTATAAGATTTATTTAAAGGTTTTAGCTGAAGCCTGAAGGCTGACGACTGACAGCTAATCTAAAGGAGTGATTAGATGAGCAAGATAAGTATCTTTTTAATAGTCTTTTCTTTCTTTATCCTCTCAAGCCCTGTCTCTTATGCCGAAAATATTAGCATTCAAAGAGAGGTTGTAGAGGTAGAAGAGTCTCAATTAATAGAACTGGCTTTAGAAGAGAAGTTTGATTCTTTTATTGATATAATTAGAAGGCTTGTAGAGGATAATATAGATTATTCTCTAGAAGAAGGAGAAGGGATAGATATAGTGGAATTTCTATATACTAAGGGAAATTTAATTAGAATCTATTATCGATTAAATTGAATAGAAACATTTAAAAAAATCAGAGTGCAGCTTAGCTGCACTCTGATTTTTTTAATGATAAAGCTAAAAGCTAAAAAGGAGATTTGGGGTTAGATATAGAATATATTTAAAGAAGGTTAATAATCAAATGTAAAGGATGGTGAAAAGAAGTTTCAGCAAATTAGTTAGAGTAAAAAATTATTTTTGGCAATGGTATGAAGGCTTATTTTAATAATAGACTGAAGATTTGTTTTCTTTTTTAAAGGCTCAAGATGTTTTTATGGTTATCATATTTACTTGAAATGAGGATAGGGATAGAATAAGCTCTAATTTAATCTCTTTAATATAGTATCTAATATTTAAAATCAAATAGCAGTACAACCTTTTGATAGAAAAAGATAATTTAAATGAAGAAAGGAGCTAGATAAATGAATAGAAAGAACAACAAATTTATCAAAATTAGTTTATTTTTGATTGTTTTTATTTTTATTTTTTCTAATTTGGCAGAAGGTATTAATGATAAAGCTGAATTAATTGATTCTATACAATTTGGTAGTATTACTATATCACCTTGGGAAGCTGTTTTTGATGAAGGAGGAAATAGATTTATTTTCAGGGATGTTGGTACTGGGAATCCATATATTGAATTTATAATAGATGGTTTAAGTACAATAACAGATCAGGGTGATAGAGACACAATAAAAGAGTGGATTGAAGATGAAATGTCTATTAATGGTTTAGGGTTTGCTAATAATTATTTTAGAAGACCTACTGAAACATCAGGAAGAACTTTCATTGATTTTGATGATGAGAGAGTAACGATTGAAATTAGAATGGATAATATTAATCCAGGAATAGGAGAAGAACTTGAACTTTATGCTGGTGGAAGGTTTTTAGCATATTTAGAAAGGAGGCTTGCTTTTCCTAACCCTAGAATAATTGCTGAGTTGGATAGTTATACTAATGTATTTGGTGATTTAGATCAGGATCAAGTGCACTATATTTCAGATGATTTAGCAGGAGAGACTTTATCTATTATACTTACAGGTCATGAATCAGAGGTGATTTATTTAAAATGGAGAGAATCTAATGAAGATCCTGGCGATGTTCCTAGTAATAGAGCAGTTGATTTATCTTCTTTTAGACAAGTTTCAAATAGAAATGAATTAGAAAACATTTTTAATTATGAAGGTACTGATGGCTATGATCCTGACTATGATGTAGAAAGAGAGTGGACTATTGATTCTAATATTGAGGAGATAATAAATATACTTGCAGGTGATGTTAATAATCTTGGTGTTCAAGCAGTTAAGATAAGAGCTAGAGCTCGTGGGACTGATATGTTAGATTATTCTCAAGCAACTTACTATTTTGTTAGGGATAATCAAAAGCCGTTTATAGAAGCTCGACCTCGAGGTAGTGAAGATTATGGTGATAGTTTTGGAACTTATAAAACTAGAAATCCTCAGCTTAGAATAAGAGTTACAGATATTATATCAGGTATTGATAGTATAAATGATCTTGAAGTAAGATATAAGTCAATTGACAATAAAGAAGATATTGATCATCTTAATATAAATGACTTTAGAGATGAAGAATTTATGAATATCCTTAATACTAGTTTAGAGGAGCGCATTGAAGGTGATGAGCGCAATTTCCGACAATCCTTTAGAGCAGAGGCAGAGATGGGTGAAGGAGAGTATGCAGTTTTAGTTACTGCTGTTGATATGGCAGGAAATAGTAGTAATGATCATGAGGAGGGTCCTTTTATCTTTTACCTTAATATAGATCAGACAGATCCTAGAGTTCAGAATATCTCCTTTAATCAGACCATTATAGGTACAGATAGTGGAGATGGTCTGAGTGAACCAGTAAATGCTCAAGGGTTAGAGCTTTATTTTGAGGCTCTAGGTATGCAGGAGATGATATATGGAATTAGATATGGTGAAGGAGAAGGTAGTGATTGGTTTATAGTTAAAAGAGACTCTTTAAATTATCATACTCAATATATAAGAGAAGAGTTTACCAACTTTACTGAGGTAGGTACAGAGTTCTTTTCAGATGGAAAAATTAAAAATGGTCGTTATGAAATTGTGATATTAGGTGATGAAAAAGAGATAGATTATAATATTTTAAGTGATTTATATGGAAAAGATTATGGTTGGGTTAAAAAAGATCAAATAGAAAGTATTTATCAAGAGCAAGTAGAGGATGGGAGAAGATCTAAAAGAATGTTTGAGGTCATACTTGATGGGCAACCTCCTGAATATAGAGAGAGTCATGGTATAAATTATGTACCTGATATCAGCGATACAGACAGGAGGGTACCTCTTGGAGAGGGAGATGAATATGAAATAACTCAAGTACAACCTGCTTTTGAATTGCAATTTAGTAACTTTTCAAATATTGATTACAACAATATAACGGTTGAATTTATTGGTAGGGACGGTGTGCGGATCTTAGGGCAGGCTACAAGTGGTGAACCGGATAGTGATGGCAGTAATAATATATATACAATACTTGTAGAGCCACGTAGGATTTTGAATCAGAGTACATATAGCCTTAGGATAGAGGTTGTAGATGAGTTTAATAATAGACAAGTAGTGGAGTTTGAAGATATATTTAAGATTATAGGTTTTGTAGAGTATGATATTAGATTTAGTATTGAAGAGGGTACTTATAACATTAATGACTCTTCTGCAATTGAGATCATCATCGATAATGATAACTTAAGACCAGATGAGTATTTAAGAGTAGAGAATAATGGAGTGCGAATAATAGAGATAGGCAATACACCTGAGGGAGTAGAGGAGTATATCAATAGTGATTATAATGTGATGTTCTTTGAGCATTTAGGAAGTGAGAGAGGACGAATAATCATCTTCTCTAGGATAATTCCACCCGAGAATAATAGAATAGAGGTATCTGTTCTTAATCAAGATGATGAGCATTCAAGAAATGATGTTTCTTTTAGGGTGATAAAAAAGAGGCGAGGTTTTGGGTTTGGTCGTTTGCTAATAGACTAACTTATAAAATTTATAGTAAAGGAGGTTCTAAGATGAGAAGAAGAGTTAAAGTGTATTTTTTATTATTGCTGATGATGTCGATATTATCTGGCTGTCTATTGGTAGATAGATCTACAACTTTAATAAGTTCTCAAGATAAAAAAGAGATACAAAGTGAAGCAAAAAAGCTAGTTGAGGATTTCTTTATTTATAACCAGTATGATCCAGAGAGTGACTATACCCTTGATATTGAGAAGTTAGTTGGATTATCTGATAGTGATAAAGGATTATTTGATCCAGATAAGGGAGATTTGGAGGAGGTATTAACTATAAAAGAAATGCATGGAGGGTCCGATACTAAGCGGTTTAATAAATTAAGGGAGGAATTAAAGGAGCAAGCAACCATCTTTGAAAGGCAGAGGGATGGTTATAGATTAGTATTTGAAGATGAGGAAGGTAATAGGAGTTATTCCTTTCGATTCTTAGATAATGGGGATTACTTTTCCAGATCAGCTATATTTGATATAGATTTTGTAGTCTATGAAGAGGTTGAAGGAGAGATGAAAGATACTGATAATGGGATTATAACCTTTGAACTGATAAATACTTATAGGGGATGGAAAATTGACCATTTGACTATAGATTACCAAGAACCTGGAACTATAACTATTCGTAATTAAGGGGTTAGTATTATAATGTATATCAAAAAGGTTGGCATCTTCACTCTGCTCTTTATCCTATTATTTAATAGCACTAGAGTATATGGAGGAGGTTCTTATAGGTTAAATTTAAATGTTGGTGAGTATACAAGTAACTTATCTCAGAATTTAACTTTAGATACAAGTCAAAAGTGGGGAGATTATCGAATTAAAGGTTCTATTAATTTCTTTAATTATTATCGAATTAGGATGGGCCAATGGGATGATGGGCTATGGGATATAGGAGATTATAGCTTTGGAGTTATAAATAAGGAGAAGGAATTACACTTAGGTCACGTAAATATCTCTTCTCCTTCAAGATTTGTAAGTATTGGCCAGATTGAGGGGATTAATCTAAAAAATGGAGGGCTAGATCTTTGGATTGGAGATTTAAGAAGAAGTGGAGCTGGATTTTCATCAGGGTCTAATAAAGAGCAAGTGGGTCTATCTTATAAAGGGGATATAGGCACTATAGCTTATCTTATAGAAGAAGATTATGATTACAGGAGAAGAGAAGAGAGAAGTAATCATTATATTACTTATAATAATTATTTTTCATTAGGCAATTCTTATCTATCTGTAGATAATAGTATAGGGTTTAACTTAGATGAAGAGGATTTAGGATGGGCTGGTCAGTTAAATTATAATTCTAATATTAAGGGTTTAAATTATAATTTAGGTGCCCGATATAGAAGCCCTAGTTTTCATAGTTTAAATTCTCTTGGAGGTTATGGAGATTATAAGTTATCTTTAAGGACTTATAAAGGGTTTTCATCTTATTATATAGAAAATAGTATTAATTATGATGAAGATAATCTGACCCGAGATTTAAATTATACTAGAAGAAATTTATCTAATAATTTTAGATTAAGATACTTTAATGGTAGTGGAGGTAGTTATACCTTTAATATCTTTTATAAAATGAATAAAAGTTATGATATTGCTAATGATGAGACTGCTTGGAGTAATGAAGACAATTCATTCTCCTTAGCTTATGAGAGGGATAGATTAGATTATAGGCTAGTATGGAGAGAGAATAGTATAAGAGCAGCAGGCAGTTATGATTTGGATCGTTCTACTTTAAGTGGGAGTTATAATTGGGATTTAAGAAAAGGAAGAAGTAATAAGGGTGAAGTATCGCTAGATTATGGTAGAAAGATATTTAATTCTTTAGATTATAATATAGATACAAGTTTAGAATATGAAGATGAATTTTACCTTACTACTAGACAAAGGGCCAATTTTTCAATTGGTGATAATCATACTTTAAATGGAACCTTAAGTTTAAATCGTCCTTTAACTTCAGATGGAAGATGGTTTAAGAGATTTAGCTTTGGATACAAGATTAATTTTTAGCTATATTATTATATAGCTTTAAGAAGTACCACTTAAAATGGTGCTTCTTTTTTTTTACTAAGCCCCCACTAATTACTTGAAGGACTTAAAGTATAATCCTTGAATTTCTCCCTATATTCTAGTAAGATTATATATAGGTAGTTAGTAGATATTAGCTAAGATAAGAAGTGATAGAGAACACAAGATTGAAATTTGTCTAAAAATAGTTAATAAACAATTATAATACCTTGATTTTCACTATTAGCTAAGGACTGGTGGTTATTAGCTAATAAACTAGAAAGGGTGGAAGTTTTGAATGAGAGAAGAATGGTTTTAGTAATACTTATAACTACTTTTATTATAATAGCAAGCTCAATACCAGGTTTTACAGAGGAATCTCCTTTTATAATTGATACAGATGGATATCTATTTTTTGATGAGGAGACTAATGTAGTAGAAGCTGGAGGGGGAGTTAGTATAGAGTTTGGTGAAAACTCTATTAGAGGTGATAGTTTAATAGTTTATTTAGATGAGGAAAGGGTTTTGGCCCAAGGGAATATAACCTTAGTTCAGGATGGACAAGAGCTTTCTGGTGAGAGTTTAGAATATAATTATCGTACTGAGGAAGGTAGATTCCTAGAAGGGAAGATCGTTCAGGACAAGCTTACCTTTACTGGTGAGGTTATGAATATCTCTGGAGATCAATTTGTTATTGAAGATAGCCAATTAACCCCTTGTTCTCATAGTAAGAGGCCACATTATAAGTTGACAGCGGAGAGTATAACAGTTTATCCAAATGACAAGGTGGTGGCTAGAGGGGTTTATCTTTGGATTAGAGGGAGAAAGATAATACCTTTACCAACCTATGTAACCAGTTTAAAGTCAGAAGAGAGGCAAAGAGAGTCTATTCCTAAGCCAGAGATAGGTTATAGCAGTAAAGATGGTCTATATGTAGGTATAGAGTATGACCATTATATAAGTCAATCATTTGAAGGTAGTATCTTGGCTAGGGCTACTACTGGAGGTAGAAATAGACTTGATTTAGATTATATTTATAATCCAAGTGATCTTATAAAGTTTAATCCTAGGATAAATTATAGCCAGAAGTATGGTTTAGACACTTATATAGGGTTACAAAATGAATTAGGTAATATAAGCAGTGATTTTAATTTTAGAGAATATACAATTAGAGATGATGAGGATGATGAATATAAAGAGGTCAAGTCTTTAGCCCATTGGGATATTAATACACAAATCTTAGGTATAGATGCTAGTTTAAACTTTAAAAAAGATGGTGAAAAAGAAGAGATAGAAGAATTATTTACCCTAGAGAAGCGGTGGTCTGATTATTATTGGACTTTAAAAGGGAGTCAAAATAGGGATGTTGATTATAGACCTCATTTATCTGTGGGTATAGATGAAAAGGATTTGGGTGATGGTACAATATTATCTACTCAATTAAGTAGAGGCAGAATAGTTGAAGAGGAGACAGATCTAAGAAGGGATAAGTTTAGCTTCAGTCTTAGAAATAATAATATCTCTTTAAGTGAAGATAGCAATCTATACTGGAGTGGAAGGATAGAAGACTCTTATTATAGTAATGAAGATAGCTATAGGACTTATAACTTTAACTTAGGAACTGATACTAAAGTGTTAGGGGCCAACTTGAATTTGGATTACACCTATTATAATGAATTAGGTGAGACCCCTTTTGAATTCGATAGATTAACAGAAGATAGATTAGTAGAGGATAAGTTCATTAGAGGGAGACACTATTTAAGTGGAAGGTTAAGTAATTCTTCAAGTTTAAATGATAGATTAGATTTGAATTGGTCTTTATCAGGAGCTAAAAATTATTATGAAGATTTTAGTGAATATACAAGTTATGGCTTAGAGGCAGGGATAGATTATGAGATAAATGACTATAATTCACTAAGCCTTAGTTATAATTATAGAGGTACTAAAGGAAGAATAATTTTAGAAGATGATGAGATAGAAAGCTTTAGTGAGGTAATTGGAACTTATTCCTTTAGAACTAACAGACAGAAGTATCCTTACTGGGATGTCGATTTAGAGGCTGCCTATGATATACAAGAAGGTAAGCTTTCTAGATTAAATACCTCCTTTAACAGGGAATTTGACTGTTTTAGTGCAGGTGTTGAGATCGATGGTATAGATAGGGGTATAAGGTTTGGATTAGATTTGAAATATTAGTAGCTGTCAGCTATCAGCCGTCAGCTATCAGCCAAAGTTTAAATGTCTAGGAGTTTTAAGCTGATGGCTGAAGGCTGATGTATGATGGTTAATAACAAGGAGTGCGCATATGAAGAGATTATATTACATTATCTATGATATCTTACTTATAGTACTATTAATAATTTACTCGCCAGTAATTTTTTACAAGACCTTAATAACAAGGGAATATAAGGAGGGATTCTGGGAGCGTTTTGGTTTTTTGCCTAATGAGATTAAAGAGATAACAAGAGGTAATAAGGTTGTCTGGGTTCATGCAGCTTCTGTAGGAGAGGTGGGAGCAGCTAGTCCTTTGATTAAGGAATTAAGGAATAAAGCTCCAGATGCTAAGATTCTTTTATCTACTATGACAGCTACAGGTAGGCGAATGGGAAGGACGGTAGTAAAAGAAATTGATGGTTTAATTTATGTGCCTTGTGATCTCTCATTTGCAGTTAAAAGGACTATGAGATTAGTAAAACCAGAACTTTTATTGATTATAGAGACAGAGCTTTGGCCTAATTTAATTAGAGTAGCTAAGGGTAATGAAGCTCAAATTATGATAGCCAGTGGGCGTATTGGAGATAAGAGTTATAATAAGTATAAATATTTAGGTCCATTATTAAAGGATACTTTATCTAAGGTGGATCTCTTTAGTATGCAATCAAAGAAGGATAAGAAGAGGATAATATCTTTAGGGGCCAAGGCTGATAAGGTCTGTAATAACGGAAATACTAAGTTTGACCAAGATTATGGAACTTTAGACAACAAAGAAAAAGCTGGTATTTACAAGGAGTTTGGTTTAAATCCTAAGGATCCAATTTTGGTAATAGGGAGTACTCATGAGAATGAAGAGGAGATGTTAATTCCTTTATATAAGGGATTAAAGGATAAACACTCTAAGCTTGTAACTATAATTGCACCTCGTTATCCAGATAGAGCTAAAGAGGTTGAGAAGATTTATAATGAAGAAGGTATTAAGACTATCCGTAGAACTAAGATAGATGAGCGCAATGGAGAGTCACTAATCATTCTTGATACTATTGGTGAGTTGGCCAAGTTTTATGGTATTGGTGACTTAATCTTTGTAGGTGGGAGTTTAATTCCTAGAGGTGGACATAATATTTTAGAGCCTGCTTCCCAAGGTAAGTTAGTCTTCTTTGGGCCGCATACTTTTAATTTTAAGGATAGCAGGAAGCTCCTATTGGATAAGGAAGTTGGAGTTGAGGTTAAAGGTATCAATGAGTTATTAAACAAGATGGGATATTACCTTTCTTATCCTAAGAAGTTAAAGGAGAAGGAGAAATTAGCTTTAAAGGTTATAGAAGAGAATAAAGGTGCTTCTTGGCGTAACGGGGAGTTGGCTTCACATTTAGTTAAGAGAGGCGGTACTTTGGAGATATTATTAATCCGCTTAAGTGCTATTGGTGATGTTATTCACTCTCTTCCTATTGCTAAAGAGATAAGAGAGAACTATCCAGAAGCTAAAATAACTTGGATAGTAGAAGATAAGGCCCAAGCTGTAGTAGCTAATAATCCTTATTTAGATAGGATTATAGTTATGCCTAAGGCTAAATGGAAGAGAGAGTTTAAGGATGATAAGCTAGGTACTTTAAAAGAAATAAGGGCTTTCTTTAAAGAGCTAAGAAGTAATAAATTTGATATTGCTTTAGATGTTCATGGATTATTTAAGAGTGGTATAACCTGTTTTTTTAGTGGTGCTAAGAGAAGAATTGGTCCTGCAGATGGGAGAGAAGGTTCTAAAATCTTTTATAATGAGATGGTTAATTTGCCAAAAGGGAAGATACACCAGATAGATAGGAGCTTTTACTTAGCCAAGTCATTAGGCGGAGTAAGTGGGCAGGTGGATTTTGGGATAACTTTAAATCCTCAAGAAGAATTAAAGGTGCAAAAGGTATTACGGGATTTAAATTTAAATGAGAATAAACCTTTAATAGTTATTAATCCTTTTACCAGTTGGTCATCAAAGAATTGGTTGAAGATACGTTATGCTAAATTGGCTGATAAGTTGATTGAAGAGTATGGATGTGAGGTTATATTTACAGGAAGTCCAGCTGATAGAGGTGGAGTAGAGAAGATAAGAGCGTTGATGAGAAGGTGGGCTGTAAATTTAGCTGGACAGACAACTTTAAAGGAACTGGCTGGAATTTATAAAGAAAGTGACTTCTTTATTGGAGGAGATACCGGGCCAATGCACTTAGCAGTTGCTGTAGATACTCCAGTAATAGCCCTTTTTGGGCCAACAGACCCTAAAACCCATGGCCCTTATGGGCATAAGCATACCGTTATCCAAAAGGAGATGGACTGCTTAGGCTGCTGGAAGCGTAAATGCAAGAAGGGGAAAACTTGTATGAGTGCTATTAGTGTCGAAGATGTTTTAGTTTGCGTGAATAAATTGATAACTGATAGTTATAAATCTTTAAAAGAAAAAGATCAAAGGCTTAGACGCTGACTAAGGTCTGACAAGAGCCGACAAGGTCAGGACAAGAGATTAAATAATAAAATTAATAGATTTTAGTTTTTGCTTTGAACTGTCAATTCTTAATTATCAATTTTCAACTGAACTTAAGAGGTGAGCTATGAATAATATAAAAGAAGCTAAGAAAATATTAATAATTGATTTACTTTATCTGGGTGATTTGATCTTTACTACCCCTTTTTTAAGGAGTCTAAGAAAGGCTTATCCAAAGGCAAGAATTGATCTGGTGGCTAATTCTATCTTTGCCCCGATTATGGAGGATAATCCCCATTTGGATAATATCTATGCTTATAATAAAAAGTGGTCTATTAAGGAGTCCCTAAACTTTGCTAAGAGCTTAAGAGAAGAAAATTATCAGTTGGGTCTTAATATTCATGGTAATTGGCGAACGGCTCTGCTTTTAAGGTCTATTAAGCCTGAGTATAGTATCGGCTATGGTGGTAAAGGAAGAGGAATCTTCTTACAAGAGGAGTTGGCCCCTTCTAAGGAGAAACATATGGTAGAGGTTTATCTAGATTTTTTAAAGGATTTAGGGTTAGCAGTAGATAAGGATAGATCATTGGAGCTAGGAGTAGATTCTAAAGCTAAGGAGTCTATGGAGGATTTCTTGAAAGAAGAGTGTGTAAGTGAAGGTGATAGGATAGTTGGGATCAACACTGGTGGAAGTTGGCCCACTAAGCGGTGGACTAAGAAGGGTTTTGCCCAGCTTGCTGATGCTTTAATGACTAGAGGTGATAAGGTGATCTTCTTTGGTGGTCCAACTGATGTAAAATGTGTAGAAGAGATTGTTGGTATGATGGAGAAAACTCCGATAATTGCAGCAGGTCGGACAAGCTTAAAGGAGTTAGCGGCTTTAGCTAGCCTTTGTGAGCTCTTTATCAGTGGAGATAGCGGGCCAATCCATGTTGCGGCGGCTGTAGGGACCAAGACAGTTGCGATCTTTGGCCCGTCAGATGAGAAGAAGTATAGACCTTATGGTGAAGGGCATATAGTTCTAGAGAATGGGATTGAGTGTCGTCCTTGTGGGGAGCATCAGTGCCCTTTAGAGCATCATAATTGTATGGAGAAGGTAGGGTATCAAAAGGTAATTGATAAATTATAATTTACAATGAATAATGAACATTATAATTTGTCAATTAATTATGAAAGTTTTAAAAATTATTTAAAGAGGTGTTGGTGGAGGATGGCTTATTATATTGGGAAGAGTTTAAAGGTTATGATGGAAAAAATGGCTAACGACCCTTTGGTTATTAATGTAAACCCTGGAAAAGTTGATCTATATAGTACAAAGCCACATAGTCATTTTAAGAAACGTTGCAAAAAGATATCTTGGGGTAAGAGCTTAAAGAATTTTTTGTTAGATAAAGAAGAGCTAATAAGACAACTTTATTTTATATCGGGAGATTGGGATTTAAAGGCTAGCTCTTATAGAGATTATGAGACTTATAAATATATGAAAGAAATCTATGAGAGCGATGACTATACTCAGACTCAAAGGTATAAAGATTTGATGGAGGTTATCGATAAAGGAGAGAAGTTCAAACATAAAGGGCCAAAGATGAAGACCAAAGAAGATGTTAGAGAAAGATATTTCAAACGATATCTAAAGGTATTTAAGAGTATGGAAGAGAACGGGTATCTGCCTGGAAAAGCTATTGATATAGGTTTTGCTGCTATTGGAAGAAATGGAGAGGTTATCAAGATGCAAAGAGGACGCCATCGTTTAGCAATTGCAAAACTTGTCGGTGTAGAATCAATTCCTCTTAAGGTAATCTATATTCATCCCAAGTGGGTGGAGAAAGAAGCTATAGGAATTAGAGGAGAATTTTCTTTAGAAGGTTTAGGAAGGGCTTTAAATAAAGTTGAAGGTG
This sequence comes from Halonatronum saccharophilum DSM 13868, assembly GCF_000517025.1. Lineage (GTDB taxonomy): Bacteria > Bacillota > Halanaerobiia > Halobacteroidales > Halobacteroidaceae > Halonatronum > Halonatronum saccharophilum. The sequence goes on along the minus strand of NZ_KI912094.1, from coordinate 402,302 downwards.
ATTATAGATAAGTTGTTATTTATTGATAAAAAAGGGGGAGCGAATAGTGACATTAGGAGTTTTGCTTCTTACATATAATGAAGAGGAGAATATTAAAGAGTGCCTGGAGAGTGTTAAATGGGCTGATGAGATAGTCCTAGTTGACTCTTATAGTAAGGATAGGACTTTAGAGCTTGCAAAAGAATATACGGATAAGGTTTATCAGAGAAGCTTTGATGACTTTGCTAGTCAGAGAAATTATGGGCTAGATAGAATAGAATCAGATTGGGTTCTTGTAGTTGATGCAGATGAACGGATAACTTCAGTCCTTAAAGAGGAGATAAATTCTGTACTTAAAGAAGCTAAAGGGGATGGATATAGAGTTCCAAGGAAGAACTTTTTTTTAGGTAAATGGATTAAATACTGTGGATGGTATCCTGATCATACTCTGCGTTTATTTAAATCTCATATTCGTTATAGTGGGAAGGTGCATGAGAGCCCAAATCTTAAGAGGAATATTATAGATTTGCAAAATTCCTTGATTCATTACACTTATAGGGATTTGGCCCACTACCTTAATAAAATCAATCATTATACTACTTTAGATGCTAATGAAAAGTATTTAAAGGGTAAGAAGAAGGGGATAGCTTATATAATTTTTAGACCTTTATTGGAGTTTATCAAGAAGTTTATCTTTAAAAAGGGATTTTTGCTTGGGAAGCAAGGGTTTATATTATCAGTTCTATCTTCTTACTATCAGTTCTTAAAATATATAAAGCTTTGGGAGAAGAATAATAAATAAAAATTAAGAACTAAAATAAGAGTAGAAGGGGTAGATTAAATAAGATGAAAAAAATATTTTTCTTAAATACCTGTGTAGCTTGGGGCGGAGGAGAGAAATGGACCTTTGAAACAGCAAAGGAGTTAGATAAGAGAGGTTATAAAGTTATAGTTGGTAGTGTAGAAGAGAGTGAGCTTTATAAGCGAGCTCAAAAATCTGGAATAGAGGCTAAGGTAGTGCCGATAAAGGGGAGTGCTTCTTTACTTAATCCTATAAAACTTTTTTCTTTTGTTAATTATTTAAAGAGAGAGAATATAGAGGTTTTATTTTTAAATTTATCTCAAGACCTTAAATTTGGTGCTATTGCAGGAAGGTTAGCAGGTGTAGAACAAATAATTTATCGGCGTGGTAGTGCAATTCCAATTAAAGATAGATTTTATACAAAGTTTTTATTAGGAGGTTGTGTAACTCATATAATTGCTAATTCTAAAGCTACTAAAGAGACAATTTTAAGAAATACTTCCCAGTGGTTAGATGAGAATAAGATAGAGATTATTTATAACGGGATAAAATTAGAACAGATTAATAGTGTTAAGTTAGGTACTAATATTAGAAAAGAGTTTGGTATAGGTGAAGATGAGGTTTTAATGGCTAATGTAGGAAGGTTAAGTCGGCAAAAAGGTCATCAATATTTAGTTAAGGCCATTGATTTACTAAGAGAAAAGGTTGATAATTTTAAAGTGTTGTTGGTAGGTAAGGGAGAATTAGAAATTAAAATAAAAGCACAAGTAAGAGAGTTAGGTTTAGAGGATTATATTATTTTTACTGGTTTTAGAACTGATGTTTATAGTTTGATGGACCAGATTGATTTTTTAGTACATACTGCATTGTGGGAAGGCTTTGGTTTTGTGATTGCAGAGGCGATGGCCGTTGCTAAACCGGTAGTTAGTACTGATGTGAGCAATATAGCTGAGATTATGGTTGATGGGCAGACAGGTTATTTGGCTGAAGCTAAGAATTCTCAAGATATAGCAGATAAGATTTTGCAAATGATAAGAAATGATCAAAAAAGGCAAATGGGACAAAAAGGAAGAGAAGTAGTAAGAGATAACTTTATATTTACAGATAAGGTAGATCAACTAGAAAGAATATACTTTAAGGAGAGATAAGATGGTAGATATTAAATTACAAGAGGTGAGTAGAGGTGTAGATAAGATTAATCAGAATATTACAGCAGATAATCAATTGCTGTGGATAGCTGATCAGTGGAAGAGTAATCAATTTCAAGAGTATATAGAGTCTATTCCTAATCAAATAGCTTCAGGAGATATTATTTATGACAAACGTAATCTATTAGTTCGTATTCCAGTAGATGAAAACTTAGGTATTAAGCAAGATGTAGTAATTAAGAAGTTTAAGTTAACTCGAAAATATGATCAATTGCGATTTAGATTCCTAAAGTCTAAAGCAATACGTTCATTGAAGTTGGCTATGGCCTTAGAGAAGATTGGTATTAATACGCCAAAGCCAATTGCAGTAATTGAAAAGAGAGATAAGTATAAGAAAATATTATATAGTTACTTTATTTGTGAGTATGTAGATTATAATTATAATTTATTAGATATTGTAAAGGATGATGGTCACCCCTTAAGGGAAAAGGTTAAAGAATTTTTACCACAGATTGCTCAAGATATAAGGAAAATGCATGATGCAGGAGTCGTTCATTATGATCTTCATGCTGGGAATATCTTGGTTAAGAATATAGATAATCCAGAGTTTTATTATATCGATTTGAATCGAGGTCGGATTAAGAAAAAATTAAGTCGCAAGGCTAGGATGAAGGATTTAGCTAGATTTAAATTAACTGCTACAGAAGAAGAAATCTTTATTAATAATTATGAACCTCAAAATAGTAAAAAGTGGTTAGAGTTAATGAGAAAGAGTAGAGCAAGAAGAAAGAAGATTAGAAGAATTAGAAAGAAGATTAAAAAATTTATATAGTTGTTGATATGAGGAAAATTTAATAAGTCAAAAGGTGGTTTTATTTTTATGTCATTAAAAAAAGAAGCTTTTGATCATAAGATTAAGGTTTATTACCAAGATAATCTTAATAAGAAGCTATATCAAAAAGTCATAGAATGTTTTAATAGTGATTGTCATTCTCAAGGTGGGTTTCATCTTATAAAGGATGAAAAGAACCGTCAAGTCTTTAAGTTAGATTTTAAGGGTAAAGTTTATTATTTAAAGAAATATTCATATAGAAAGTTGAGTAAAAGAATAAAGAATTTATTTAGGCCTGAAGAAGCTATACGAAGTTTTATCACTTCAAATAAATTATTAATGAATGATATTCCTGTAGTTAAGCCTATTCTAGCTTTAACTTATAAACATAATTTTTTCACATATGACAGTATCTTTGTAACAGAAGAGGCTGATGGAATAGATTTCAAGCAGAACTTGATAGAAAATGAGTATACTGATAAAGAAATAAGAAAGCAATTTAAAAGAGTAGGAGAATTATGGTTTCAATTGCTTAACAACAATTTTTATCATGGAGATCCTAGCTTAGCAAATGTTTTAATTGCTTTTAAAGAAAATGATATTAAGTTATCTTTAGTAGATGTAGATAACATTAAAAGCTTTCCTTTTTTTACTTGGAAGAGAGTTTTAAAGGCTTTGATTAAATTTAATGCTCATATATATTCTGCCTTAAATGAACCTGAAATTACAGAGTTGGGTTATAGGGATAGGATTCATTTCTTTAAGCAGGTTGTAAATAAGTATAATAAAGGTGAGAAGTTTCAAGAAATTATGAATTATATTAATTTAAAGACAGTGAAAAAGTTACTTAAATGGGAGAAGAGAGAGTGGATTTTTAATGATAAAATTTTAAATCAAACATATAAAGAATTAAAAGATAAATAGATTATTATTATTGCACAGGAAAGGATCATATTATAGTGGGTTTAGAACAAGAGAATTATAATTCCAAAATTAAAATTTATTATAAAAATAATTATCAAAAAGATTTAGCCCAAGAGATTATTGAGTATATTTGGTTTGAAGATAGAACTAATGCTCATAGATTTAAATTAGTTAAGGATGATAAAAAAGGAAAGGTTTATAGATTTAAGTTTGATAAGCAAGCTTATTATTTAAAATATTATGCGCATAGAAGAACTAAAAAAGTCATTAAAAATTTGTTTAGACCTGTAGAAGCAATCAGACATTTTAAGACTATACTTAGATTAAAGTCAGCTAATATTCCAGTGATTGAACCAGTATTATCTTTAACATATAAACAAAATTTATTTATTACTGATAGTATTTTTGTTACTAAGGAGTTTGAAGGCATTAGTTTATTTGATTATATAAAAAATAAAGATTATAACTTGAAAGAAAGAAGAAATATTGTCAAAGGACTAGGTCAGATCTGGGGAAAGTTGCTTGGCAATAATTTTTCCCATCAAGATCCAGGCTTGCAAAATTTTATGATTAATCTTAATAGTAATAAAATTGTTTTAATTGATGTAGATAATATTTATTGGATTCCAATATCGGTTAAAAGAGTAGTATTAGAATCATTAGTTAGGTTTTATGATCGATCTTTATCTAACTTTCATCAGACTGATGCCAAATCATTAACAGCTCAAGAAAGAATTTTGTTTGTAAAAAAATTATTCAAGCACTATCATACAAAAATTAAAAAGTCTGAATTTATAGATAGAATTAATCATTTAACAATTAAAAGATTAACTAAAAATAATAAAATTTATCGAATCAATAAAGATAATATTTTGAGTTCTATTTATAATAAAAAATAAGATAATAAATCAAATAATAAGGAGATGATTATGAAAAAAGAAGGAGTCATTAATTATATAGATAAGTTGATTATTGGTGGTTTGGGGTTAATGGCTTTTAGTTCAGCGCTGGCTATGGCTGGTTCTAGTATAGGATTTGGTTTGGCATTATTAGGGTGGTTAATTAAGATGACCATTACTAAAGAAACAGAAATTAAAAACAATCCATTAAATATACCGATTAGTATATTTTTGATAACAGCTATGATATCATTCATTGGTAGTTATAATTTAACAGAGAGTATAGATGAGTTAACTAGTTATCTTTTACCTGTTATATTATATTATATAATAGTTTCTAATATTTCCAACTTAAATACAGTTAAAAAGTTATTTAATCTTGGGTTGGCTTCTACAGTTATATCTGCTTCTTATGCTCTGTTTTGGCAGCATTATAAGTTGGGTATGAGGCGGGTTGATTCTGGCTGGATGGCCATTGATTTTGGTGCAGTATTGCTGATATATTCATTATTCACTTTAATTTATTTATTATGGGGTAGTAATGGTTTTAAAGATAAGGCTAAGTATGGGATATTGTTAGTTCTTATCTCTTTAACTCTTATTTATAATCAGACTAGAGGAGCTTGGCTGGGTTTAATAGGTTCTTCTGTGCTCTCCTTTTGGTTTTATGATAAAAAATGGATACCTATATTTTTGATTATTATTGTATTAGTAGCTTCATTTGCTTCAGAACCCATACAGAGTAGAATTAGGAGTATTACTAATTTAGAATATAATCGAAGTAATTTACAACGAATTTATTTGTGGCGAGGAGCTATAGAAATGTTTCAAGACCATCTAATTAATGGTGTTGGCTTAGGTAATTTTAAAGAGGTTTATGAAGATTATTATCACGATCCTTATGTTACTGTTACTTCTCATGCTCATAATAACTTTTTTAATTTCTTAGCTGAGACAGGAATTATTGGTTTTACAGGTTTTGTTTATTTAATATACTTTATTTTAAAGTATTTATACATTAATTATTCTAAGATAAAAGAGAATTACTATAAGTTATTTGTATTATCTACCTTTGCTGTGTTCTTAGGGGTCTTTGTAATCTTAGGGTTTTTTGAATCTAATTTTTATCGGTCTATACCTGGTAGATCTGTTTGGTTTATATTAGGTTTAGCAGTTGTAATTATTAATAATTTAGTTGAAGGTGCTAAGGGCTAAGAATACTAGTTAAATAGTAGTAATTAATTAGCAGCCAGGTTATTGGTCTTTATTAATACTAGCTAATTCATAAATAGTGAAAAAAGTTGTTTAGTAGAAAATAAAAATTCAGATGATATAGCTAAGAATATGATTGATAATGAGAAGCGAAATAGCTCAAAATTATTTTTCATTAGAAAAGATGATTGATAATATTGAAAAGAAGATATTCGAAGTTTAATCAATAATTTGAATTGCTAATAGCAATTTAAATCTTCCTACCTTTATGTTATAATGTTAAATGGTGGAATAATTAAATTGGTAATGTATTCTAAAGTTATATTTGAGCAGGATAAATTGATAAGGGTGTTGAATTATATATATAATAGCTAAAAAGTTATTAGAAAAAGAGATTAATTAAATATATATTAATAGATAAAACTAATAGGAGGTTATATATGAAGAAGTCGGTCCTTATACTTATTTTTATTTTTACTATTATAGGAGCTGCTCTTCCAGTAGAAGGAGCAGATTATAGGTTACAAGTAGATGATCGTATCTACATATCTATCTGGGGTCATAATGATCTGCAAAGAGAGGTTAGGGTTGATCCATCTGGAATGATTAATTTTCCGCTTTTAGGTGAAGTTGAGGTTGAAGGCTTGAAGGTTAGCCAAGTTACAGATTTAATATGGGAAGAGTTGATTAATTATATCAAAATCGATAGGTCTTATGTCAATGTAACTTTAAAAGAGTATAGAAGAGTTAGAGTAAGGCTTTTAGGTGAGGTAGCTAATCCAGGAAGTTATGAGATAAGAGGTGGAGATCGGGTCTTGGATTTAATCTCTTTAGCTGGAGGGCCAACAAATCGTGCCAACTTAGAAGATTTAAGGTTAAATCGTAAGGAAGAATCTTATAATCTAAATCTTAAGGATCTCTTAGAAGGTAATGATAATATAGATAATATGATTCTTAAAGCTGGAGACACCTTATACTTAGGTGAGAATAGTATTGAAGTTAATATTTTAGGTGAAATTAGAAGCTCAGGTAGTTATGACTTAAAAGAAGGAAGTAGTATAAAGGACTTAATTGCTAAAGCTGGAGGAGTTAGCTCAGAGGCTTCTAATAAAATTGAATATACTCTTAATGGAGAAAGTAGAAGCTTAGATTTAAGAGATATTCTAAAGGGTGGAGATGATAATTTAAACTTAGAAGATGGTGCTACTCTTTATATCAATAAGTCTAGATTTAACCCAAGAAGGATGTCATTTTGGAGAAATTTATTCTTCTTTGTTGGTGGAATTAATGAAATAAATGATCTAATAAATTGAGAGTGGATAATTGATAATTGAAAGTTTAAGAGTATGAAGATCAGTTGATAGTTGAAGAATAAAAGTTGAACGTTTGGTAATAATAACCACTAGAATTAATATTAAAATCAAAGGGTGGTTATTATGAGCAGAAAAGATAGTATTGTATATATTAAAGCGTTTGATTTTTCTGTTAAGGTGGTAAAATTGTATAAGTTTTTAGAAGAAAGAAGAGAGTATGTTATAGGTAAACAATTATTAAAATCTGGAACCAGTGTAGGTGCCAATATTAGAGAAGGTTTAGAAGGGCAGAGTAAGAAAGACTTTATTTCAAAGTTATCGATTGCATTAAAGGAGGCTGTTGAGACAGAGTACTGGCTTGAATTATTAGTAGCAGCAGAACTTGTAGAATATAATAAGGTTGATAGTCTTTTATCTGATGCAAGAGAAATAATTAGAATATTGGTTGCTATAATAAAAACCAGCAAAGGTGATAATTAACAATTTGGTTTTAACTATTAATTATCAACTATCAATTTTCAACTAGTATAAAGTCGGGAGGATAGATATGGAAGAGATGAACCAAGATTTTGTAGAGATAGATTTAAGGGAATATTTTAATATATTATGGGCTAAGAAGTGGATTATTATAGGTTTTGCTGCTTTGGCCCTTATAGTATCTTTTGTTTTTAGTAATCGTATGACTAGAATCTATCAATCTTCTACCTTAGTTATGATAGAAGAGGATGGCGGTATGGAAGCTTTATTTACTGATGGGATGATGGGTGGGTTTGGTTCTAGATCTAATAAAGCTGCTACTTATACTCAAATTTTAAAAAGCAGGAGAATATTAGATGGTGTAATCCAAAAATTAGATTTAAGAGATGAGGAGAGTGGGGAATATATTAGAACTAGCTCTTTAAGAAATAATGTTAGCATAAGTAGTGGTGGAGATACTAATCTTTTAACGATTACAGCTGATTATCCAGATCCAGTTATAGCCAAGGAGATAGCCAATACTTTAGTGAGTACCTTTCAAAGGGAGAATCAAAGAATAAATCAGGCTAATCTTACTGGGGCTTCAGATTTTATTAATGATCAATTGACTGAAGTAGAAGATAATTTAATTAGGTTAGAAAATTCACTTTTAGAGTATAAGGATGAGCATGGAGTAATTTATCCTAGCAAGCAGGGTGAAGCATCCTTAAATCGTTTATTTAATTTAGAGATGGGGATTGCTGAAGGAGAGGTAGAGCTAAAGCAGGCTAAAGCTAGTTTGGCTGAAGTTGAGAATAATCTAGAGAGAAAGGATGCCCAAATAGTCTCAAGTAGGAATATTACTGAGAATCCGATAATTAGAAGTTCAAAGGCTAGATTGGCTGATTTGGAGATAGAATTGGTAGGGCTTTTGGAGAATTATACTGATAATCATCCGCAAGTTAGACAACTTAGAACTAAGATTAAAGAGTTGGAAAGTAGAATAGGTGAAGAGGTAAATGAGATTGTCAGTTCTCGAACTGAAAGTGTTAACCCATTATATAGAAGTTTAGAAGCTGACTTTATTCAGTTACAAACTAAAATAATTGCTTCTAAAGTAAAATTAGAGGCTTATAAAGATGAAGTGGCTTCTTTAGAAGGAAAGGTTTCTGTTTTACCTAAGCGTGAACTGGATTTGGCTAGGTTACAAAGAGAAACTAAGATAGCAGAAACTCTTTATACTATGTTAATGGAGCGTAGAGAAGAAATTAATATCCAAAGAGCGATGCAATCTTCAGATATGATTGTAATTGATGAGGCTATAATTAACGAGAATCCTATTAGTCCACGAATTAAGTTGAATATGGCAATAGCTCTTGTTTTAGCTATTTTTATAGCTGTAGGTATAATCTTTTTAATTGAATTTTTAGATACGACAGTTAAGGATGCAAATGATATTGAAAGGTTGACAGGGTTACCTGTCTTAGGTATTACCCCAGACTTAGGTGAGATAGATCATTCCCAAGGTTATGGAAGGGGAGATATGTAATGTTTAATCTTTTTAAGAAAAAGAATGATAGTAGGCAAAATCTAAGGACTAGAAATAATGAGCTTATAGTTCATCATAACCCTAAGTCTCCTGCCTCTGAAGCTTATCGAAGTATTAGGACTAATATCAGTTTTTTAAGCCCTGATAATCCATTAAAGAAGATTCTTTTAACCAGTAGCGGGCCAAGTGAAGGGAAGTCTTTAACTGTTGCTAATCTTGCAATTTCAATGGCTCAAAATGGGAAAAAGGTAATAATAATTGATGCAGATATGAGAAAGCCAATGCAACACAAGTTTTATAATTTGACCAATTTTGAAGGCTTGAGCAATATTTTAACAGGGGATATAAGCTTTGAAGAGGGGATTAAGGATACTGATATAGATAATTTGCGAGTAATAACTACAGGAACTACACCTCCAAATCCTGCTGAACTTTTAAATTCAAAAAGGATGGATGATTTAATTGATAAAGCCGAAGAGGAAGCAGATATTCTATTTATCGATACTCCCCCAGTCATTGCTGTTACTGATGCTGCTGTTTTATCAAGCAAGGTTGATGGAACTATTATTGTAGTAGCTTCTCATCAAGCTCAAGAACAGATGGTAGCTCAAGCTAAGGATTTACTAGATAAGGCTAGGGCCAATCTCATTGGTGTGGTAATGACAAAGTGTCCAGTTAAAGATAGTAGCAATCAATACTACTATTATTATGGAAACTCTTTGAAAGGATAATCAATTAAAAACCGTACACTTTATAATAAACAATGGGGGTGAAATAGGTGATCGATTTGCATACTCATATACTACCAAGCGTTGATGATGGTGCTAAGGACTTAAGTGAGTCTTTGGAAATTGGACGAGAAGCAATGAGGCAAGGGGTTACTAAGATAGTGACCACCCCTCATTATTTAGAAGGAGAGTATGAATTAAGTTTCAAGGAACTTCAAGATCGGGTTGTAGCTTTGCAAGAGGAGTTTGATCGAGAAGGTATAGAGATTGAATTATTGACCGGTAGTGAAGTCTACTTAACAGCTGACTTAGCTAAGAAAGCTAAGGATGGTAAGTTGACTACTATTAATGGTACTAAGTATTTATTAATTGAGTTCTCTATGCGAAGTATGCCTTCTTATGTTGATGATGTTCTTTATGATTTAAATGCTTTAGGTTATAAACCAATCATTGCTCACCCAGAGCGCTACTTTGAAATTATGGAGGATCCTAATATTCTTTATAATTGGGTAGAAGGTGGGGTGTTGGCCCAGCTTAATGGTGGAAGTCTTCTTGGACAGTTTGGTACTAAAGTAAAGGAGACAGCAGAGATATTAGTTGAGCATAATCTTGTTCAATTAATAGGGTCAGATCTCCATTCTAACCGCTATCGCAAGGAGTGTTTGGAAGAATCTTATAAAGCTCTAGAAGGCTTAATTGGTGATAGACATAAAAAATTTTTGGTTAATACAGAAAATGTTGTAGAAGGCAAGGATGTTGAAGTTAATCCTATATTATATAAAATAAAGTCTGGGGTCTTTGGTAGGTTTAAGAAGGCTTTAGGTTTTTAAGTAAAGCAATGAGGATATCCTCATTGCTTTTTGTTTGATAAGATTAATTTGTGCATTGGTTCTTTGTATTTTTATATTTATTAGTATTATATATTGCAATTTTCATAATAGAAATAAAGGAAATCTAAACTTTTATCTTGAATATTACCTTAAGTAAGGGCAATAATGTATTTTTGGAGGTTTGTAAATGGATTTAACTGCAAAGAAGGTTTTGTTAATAAATTTTGGTGAAATAAGTGATTTGGTTTTAACTCTTCCTATTTTTGATATTTTAAAGGGGTATTCAGATATTTCACTGACCCTATTGACTTTAAAGGAGAATGAAGAGATCTTATTAAATCATCCTTTGCTTGATCAACTTATATTATTTGATAAGAATGGAATTGTTGAAGAGCGTCAAGGTGGTAAGATCAAGGTTTTAAACTCCTTTAAATCATTGAAGAAGGAATTAAAAAAAGGAAACTATGACCTTGGTTTTGATTTGGAAGGAAACTTTAGAAGTTCTCTATTATCCCTTTTAAGTCGAGTTAAGAAGCGAGTAGGGTTTGAAGATAGACTATATAGATTATTTTATAATTATACTATATCGCGAAAAGGTGAACATAAATTAGGGCAGTATTTATCTTTGTTAGATACTATAGGGGTAGATAAGAATAAAAAATTAGAGTATCCACTTCCTAAATGGGAAAGGGCCAAAGGCTATGTCCAGAATATATGTAATAAGAATGAATTTTTTAATAATTCACCATTAATAGCCCTTTATCCATCAGGTAAAGAAGGAGGGTGGAGTGAGGATGATTATCGTCAACTTGATAAGTGGATAGAGGAGAATTTGCAGCAGGATGCATTAGTATTTACTAATGGTCAAGGAATAGGAGATGCTTTAATTAGCTCTAAAAGAAATAAGAGGATTCATACTCTAGTGCGAAGGATGGATTTAAAGTGTCAAATTGAACTATTAAAGCAAGTTGATATATTAATTACTGATGATATTACTGCGATGGCTTTAGCAAACATAAGCAAAACACCAACTATAGCTTTAAGCAATAGTCAAAGTCAGAAAGTTGGCCCATATGAGGGTAACAATCTGGTTTTAAAGGGCCCAGATGACCAAGTATCCAATATTAAAGTTGAGACAGTAACAGATTTTATAGGAAATTTCTGTTAGAGGAATCTGGAATCAGTAAGATCATAGGTCAAAGTCAAATGGTTAGCCACTAATCAACACGAATTAAACGAATCTAAAATAAAATCTAGTATTAAAATTAATAAGGGTCTAGTCGAACCTTAGTCATCTTTTATCTAAGGTTTAGTCTGCGCCTATCTTTTGGATTTATGCTTTAATCATTTTTTATCTGTGATAAGCCTTTGATTTAATATCTTGACATCATTGATTCCTGATTCCAGACTCTTCCTTTAGCCACCTAGTATAAATACTCCCAACCTCCATATACTAATAAAAAAGGTATACGGAGGTTGGGATGGATAAACTAAAGGTAATGACAGTCTTTGGAACGAGGCCAGAGGCGATTAAGATGGCACCGGTAATTAAGGCGCTTAAAAATGAAAAGGAGATCAAAACTATAGTAACGGTAACGGGTCAACATCGGGAGATGCTAGACTCGGTTTTAAAGACATTTTCTATAAATACCGATTATGATTTGGATATTATGGAGAAAGAACAGACCCTATCTTCAATTTCTTCTAAAATATTAGATAGATTAGACCATATTATAGTTAAGGAATCTCCAGACTTAGTCTTAGTCCATGGAGATACGACTAGTACTCTGATGGCTTCTTTGGTAGCTTTTTATCATCAAGTAAAGTTGGCCCACATTGAGGCGGGTTTAAGAAGTGAGGATAAATATTCACCTTTTCCGGAAGAAATTAACAGGAGATTGGTAGGGGGATTGGCTGATGTACACTTTGCCCCAACTTTAAAGGACAAGGGTAATCTTTTAAAAGAAGGGATAGCAGAAAGTAGTATAGTTATAACAGGTAATACAGTTATAGATAGTCTTTTATCTACTGTTGATAGTACTTACTCTTTTAATGAAAGAGTTTTAAGGAAAGTGGATTTTACTAAGAAGGTAATACTTTTGACTTTACATCGCAGGGAGAATTTAGGATCTCCAATGAAAGAAATATTTAAAGCAATTAAGGATATAGTTGAACAAGATGCTGAAGTTGAAGTTGTGTACCCTATGCATTTAAACCCTAAAATACAGAAGTCTGCTAAAGATTATTTAAAAGATGTGGAAAGAGTTCATCTACTACCACCTTTAGACTATAAAGATTTTGTAAATTTAATGGCTAAATCATATTTTATTTTAACCGATTCAGGTGGTATCCAAGAAGAAGGCCCAAGCCTTGATAAGCCTGTTTTGGTTCTTAGAGATAATACTGAACGAATAGAAGGTTTAGAAGCAGGGTGTTTGAAATTAATTGGTCGGGACAGAGAAGGTGTAGTTAAAGAGGTTGAAGCTATCTTAAATAGTCAGAAAGAGTATAAGAAAATAGCCAATGTTAATAATCCTTATGGTGATGGAAAAGCTAGTGAGAGAATCCTTGAGAAAATAAAGGAACAAAGAAAAAGTTCTAGAATTTAATTTTATTTATTTTAATATCAATTATTTACTAGTAACTGAACTTAATGTGATAACTAAAATTAACATTGCTCCTTGTGATTAAGCACGGTATAATAGGATTAAATAATTCTATAAATTAGAAGGTGTGATTTTATGAAAAATATTCTAAAAGAGATTAAGGATAAAGATTTTAAGATTCTATTGACTGGTGTTATTGTTATATCATTTTTGACATCAGGTTTATTTGCTTATTATACTCAGGCAAGCCTGGGGGATGATGAATTAGAAAATGAAGTCAAGAGTGAACAAGAAGCAGAAGATATTCTAACAGAGAAGAAGATAGAGTATGATATCTCTGAACTTTTAGTTGAAGCTAGAGATTTATATTACTCTGGTGATTATAATGGTAGTATAGAGAAGTACAATGAAATCTTAGGCTATGAGAATAATAAGAGGGCTAGAGGAGACTTAGCAGCGATTTATGAAGAGTTAGGTAATTATGAGTTGGCCCGTAATGAGTACAAAGAACTTTTAATTTTGGATAATCAGCCTAAGTATAGGTTAGATTTAGCAGCTGTCTATTATAACTTAGATGAGTTATTAATAGCAGAGGAATTATTAAAATCAGTTGTAAATGATGATGAATCAGAAGGCTATGTATTAAGGGATTCATATTATCAATTGAGCTTAACAGAAAGTAGAAGGGCCAACTATGACAAGGCTGAAGCTTATATATTGAGATCACTTGAGTATGAAGAATTTGCAATTGGATATCGTCAATTAGGAGATGTGTACTTTGCTTTAGAAGATTATCAAGAAGCTGTAAATTCCTATAATAGAGCTACAAGAATTGATGGTAGCTTAGTTGGAGTTAATAAGAATAGAGGTATAGCTTATCTTCATTTAGAGGATTATGCAAGGGCTTCTCAGCGCTTAAAGCAAGCTGCTGCGGAAAATAGAAGTGATCGAGAGGTCGATGAGATATTAGATATATTAGAGGCTGAACACCCTCAGTATTTTGTAGATGAAAGAAGAGTACTACCTGAGGAGATCCAAAGACCGATTCCTGAAAATGTAACTTTTAAAGATATAGAACCTTTAGAAGTTCAAGGTGAAGAAATTAGAATAGGTATAAAAAATGAAGAAGAAGAGATCTACTTTAGGGTAGGTAGTGACTTTGTTGTTGAATATAATGAAGAGATTATTGATGAAGGGAGAAAGGGAGACTTATTGAAGGCAACCTTTGTAAATGGAAAGTATAACCTAGAGATTGGAGAAAAAATAATTTCTTTTGATGAAGCACTTGTGATTCGTCCTAAGGAATATGCTCCAATTCTACTTCATAATGTAGTCTATGGTAGAGGATATTACTGGGGAGGTCTAGAGGATCGTCAATATCGAGGTGCTTTAGAGCTTCTACCAAGGGATAATGGTATTACAGCTATTAACTTGGTTGGATTAGAGGAGTATCTGCTAGCAGTTGTACCTTCTGAGATGCCAGCTTCTTGGGGAGTAGATCCTTTAAAGGTACAATCAGTAGCAGCTAGAAGCTATACTATTAATAATTTAGGTAGATTTAGAGCTAGAGGGTATGATTTATGTGACACTGTTATGTCTGCTGCTTACGGAGGGATTAACAAGGAACACCCTAATGCTACTCAAGCAGTAGTTGAGACTGTTGGAGAGATTGCAACCCATAAAGGTAGGGCTATTGATGCTGTTTATAGCGCCAACTCTGGAGGCCATACTGAAAATAGTGAAGATGTTTGGAGTGGTAAGGTTCCTTATCTAAGGGGGGTATCTACTGGTGTAGGTAATATAGGTGAATCAGAATTTCCTCTATCTCCAATGGAGTTAAAGGATTGGTTAAGGCAGAGACCAGAATCTTACTCAGGAAATCCCAAATATACACCTGCTAGAAATTATCGCTGGCAGAGGTTTGTATCTATAGAGTATCTAGAGGATAGACTAGGTATTGAAGGGATTAAATCTGTAACTCCAACGGCTAGAGGTTATGCAGGAAGTATAACATCATTAAAAGTAGTTGGTGAATCAGAAGAGAGAGAATTTAGGAATAATTTACGATCTCGTTTTGGGGGATTAAGGAGTAATCGTTTTTGGATCCAACCACAATATCAGCAAGGAGAGTTGATAGGATACAAGTTCTATGGTAGTGGCTGGGGCCATAGCGTAGGAATGGATCAGGTAGCTGTTCCTTCAATGATCGAAGCAGGCCATAGTTATATAGATATTATTAAACACTTCTATACTGACATTGAAATTGAAAAGAGATAAAGGAACAAAGAAAAAGGGCAAGGGTAGCTTAAGCTACCCTTGCCCTTTTTCTTTGTTTTATTGCTGTATCTAAAATTCCAAAGAAGGTTTATGAAATTTTTTGGAGAAGTATATAAATATATTGGAGATATAAGTGTTAATATTAGATAAAAAAACTAAAGAAGATAATTTTATAGTTAGGTTAGGAGGGGAATATGCCAAAAAAGATAGACTTTAAGAAGTACTTAGGTATTTACCCTGATACTTCTGGTTTATATCCTCAAAAGCTAAAGAAGAAGGAATGAAGGTTGTAGATATTGGATATGCTTTATTTGCTTATGATGTGGTACATCGTGAAGGCAGCTTACATTAGTTTTATAGGGTTAGGGTTATAAATATTAAACAATAAGGGGTGAGTAAAAATGAGAAAAAATTTAAAACTATTAATAATAGGGCTTCTGTCTGCTTTATTATTGATAGGGTGTTCACAAAATGATAGAGGAACTTGGGGCCCAGCTTGGGATTTGGCTTTAGATATCCCACTAATTGGGGATGAGAAAGAGACGGTTGCAGAGATGTTAGAGGATGTAGATGATTTAGATTTAAGTGGGGAAGTTGTTAAATTTAGTTATCAAGATGAGATAGAAGAGGTTGATTTTGGAAGTGAGTTGGACAAGGTTACAGAGGATTTGCCAGAATTTAATGACACTATTAGTTTTGGTGCAATCGAAGTCCCTGCCATTGAGGAGTTGCCATCGATTGAGGGTATAAAAATAGTGGGTGGTTTGACTGGTGATGAAGGTTTATCAGATTTAGATGATCAACCAGAAGACTTTTCTTCAATAGAATTTACTATGTTTGAAAAGATAGTATTTAGTAATAATGATTCAAATAAAATGAAAGTAACTGTTACTAATAGTGAAGGACATAATGTAAAGGTTAAAAGTCTTACTTTAACCTTTAAATCTGGTGATGAAATTATAGGAGAAAAAGTTACTATTAAAGAAATAAATTCTGGAGATTCAAAATATTCTTATTGGGATCTAAGAGAAGCTAGTTTAGGAGATAGAGTAGATATTGAATTTAGTATAGAAACTTCCGAAGATTTTGAACAAGGTGAAATAGATATCGAATTTAGTTTTGAAGATGATATAGAGGTGGAAAAAGTAACTGATCTTGCTATTGATAATATTAATGACAGTATAACTGAAACAGTAAAAATTGAAGAATTTCCTGCTGGAGTAGAAAATATTAGCTTTGCAAGTGGAAATTTAGCATTAAATATTGTAGGTTTAGAAGAAACAGGACTTAAGCTTAACTTAGAGAGTTTTGAACTAATTAATGATGAGCAATTTTTGTACTCTAAAGACGGGAAAATTAACCTAGCAGGTAAAGCTATTAATTTAGGTGAAAATTTAGAGTTCAAGGTGAAAGCTAGCCTTTTAGCAGAAGGAACTATAAATTATGACAGTGCTAATAGCAAAATAGATGTTATAGGTGGGTTTAATGATGTTCAAATAGCATCTATAGATATCAACTTAGCTCAATTTGACTTAGAAGATATAAATGGAACTATAGAGGAAGATAGCATTGAGGTACCAGAAGAGTTATTTAAGGTTGAATTTAGTGATGATGTAGAATTAGAACTCTTTCTAGAAGGTTTAGAAGATTTAGGAATAAGCTTAGATTTATCAGAGGTTACTTTTACTGCTTATGATGAAGGTGAGAATCCAATCGAAGGTAAGAGCTTTAATTTAGGAGAAGTTAACGATAAAGTATCATTAACTGCAGAGGACAGTGATTTATTGGACTTATTAACTACTGAAGGTGTAGATACTATCAAGTATGGTGGAGACTATAGTATTAAGTCAGAGGGTACGGCTACAATAACTTCTGATACTAAGGTTAAAATCTCTTTAAATGCTCAAATTCCAATTCAGTTAACTTTAAAGGAGAATATAGAGCATCGCTTAGACCCAGAAGAAATGGATAGCTTAACTAGTGATGAGGTTGAGATAATAGAAGAAGGGATAAAATCAGCTAGGCTAAGAGGGCAAATAAATAATCAACTGCCAGTTGGAATTACTTTAGAGTTTTATGTCGGTAGTGTTTCTAATTATGATGATGACGATGGGTTAAAGGATCAGCTTTATCAAGAAGAAAATAAGCTAGCAACTAGGGTTGAACTTAAAAGAAGAACTAATGATGAGAACTTTGAAGTGGTCTTTGATACAAAAGAAGCCAATCGTTTTAAAGAAGATAATTTATATGTAGGGGCCAAAGTTATAATTCCAGAGGGTGAGATGACGTTAGATCCAGATGATTATATTCAAATTAAGAACCTTCGCGCTAGCTTAGTTTATAGTGTAAATCAAAGAGATCTTAATAAATAGGAGGTGAAAGGTATGTTAAAAAGAGATAAAATATTAACTTTAATTGTTGTATTGGCGGTATTTGTAGCTTTAGCCCCAGAAGTTTTAGCTTCTACGGCTAAGAATGTAGCTTTTGGTGATGATTTTGTAACTTTGACTGGAGCGGATGCTTTGTACTCTAATCCAGCAGGTGTTAACGCTGGTTCAGAAAGGTTTACTTTAGAGCTTGGCACTAAAGTTGGGCTATGGAACAATCTTTTATACAATGACTATATTAGTGACGAGGAGAAGGATGATCTTTTAGCTGGTATAGAAGATGGTTGGTTAGTAGGTTTGGATACTAGAACGGGAATGAAGTTGATTGTTGGCCCTGTAGGGTTATTTGCTGATGTGAAAGGGGAGGCCATTTTGGAGTTGGCCCCTGATATTGGCGAATTAATTTTAAAGGGTAACGAGATTGATAAGGAATATAGTTTTGATAGTAGTCAAGGTTATGGCGGTATTTATGGTGATGTTGGTTTTAATCTTTCTTTAAGAGCACCTCAAGATTTGATTGAAGAGTGGGGAGTACAAGATCTTTATGTAGGTTTTACCTATCATTATTTAGAAGGAATGATATTTAATTTTGAAGGCGATGGAAACATTAAATTTAATTATGGTGATAAGGCAAATGAATTTGTAACTGGAGATGGTGGATTTAAGGTTAGAAGCAGTACTGAAGACGATTTTGCAACAGGTTCAGCCTTAGATATAGGTGCTCGGGCTAGACTTAATGACAAATATAGCATCGGATTTAGTGCTATGAATATAGGTTCATTAAGTGCAAATAAAATTGAGTACATTGAATATAAAGCTTTATTTGATGAAGAAGGTGAGTTTGAAGAATTTGAAGAGGTATATAATGAACAAAGAGATGAGAAGATTGAATGGGTTCTTCCTTCTACTTATAGATTAGGAGTGCAAGTAGATCAAAGAAGTTGGTTAACTTTATTTGCTGATTATTCTTATACTAACTATTATCAGCAACTTAATGATCATAGATTTTCTACCGCGGTTGAGATTGCTCCATTAAGGTTTTTGCCTTTAAGAACAGGTTTTAATTATTCAACATTAGAAGGTAGAACTAAATGGGCAGGAGGGTTTGGCTTTTATTTAGGGCCAATTAAAGCAGATGTAGGTGTTTCTGATCTTAAAGGGTTATTTAATAATTCTGAAGGTGTTGAAGGGGCATTTAACTTCAGGATACAATTTTAATTCTTGAATAATTTTATTCTAAGTTAAGTGATTCTTTAACAAAAAAATTAAAAGGGCTGGTGCTGATGAAGAAAGAACACTTAGAAGAAGGTTTAATTGAAGAAGGAAGTGAAGAAAATTCTTCAGTTTCAGATAATAGGTATTTATTGATTCGTGGAAAGTTAGCTTATGGTAGTAGAGTTAAGAACTATGGCCTATTTTCTTTTCTTTTAGAAGAAGATAAGGAAAAGGTCTTAAAGGTGGAATTGGTTTTAGGAGGAAATGAGGCCATTTCTAAATTAGAATTATCTTTTAATAATAATGAAGATTTTGATGAGGCTTTATTAACAATTACTAAAGAAGGTGATTACCAAAGAACTAATTTAATTAATGGGTTAAAAGAGGAACTTAGCGGAGAAAAATCTAAAGAAATATTCTCTCTTCTTTGCAATTCCAAGAAAAATGAGGTTGAAGAGATTATCGAGGAAAAGCTAGCAAATTTACTCCAAGAACAGACTGATGTTGATATCTGTAGTAAATTTTTTAGTAGAGCAGAAATGGGATCTTTTTATCCTGATTTAATGGCTGATCCTGAAGAAGAAGGAAGTGAGAAAAAAGGTATAAATGATGATGAAGAAGATAGTTCAGAGGGGTCTGATTTAGATATTAAACTTAATTGTTTACCTATTATCTCACCTGTTAAAGGGCAGAAGGCTAGTAAATTAAATATAGGTGATAAAGTTATAGTTAAGCTCAATGAAGATACAGGAATTATTAAGAATATAGTTGAACTTTTAGAAGATGAAGAGGGTAATATCAAAGGGGATATTGTAGAAATAGAATTTAATGAGGATTTAAAACGTTATAATATTTTATTGCAATTTAGAGAAAATATTTTTGGGAATTTAGTTTTAGATCCTGAGCTTAAAGTTTTAGTAGAGAATAGAAATAAAACAGAGAATAAAGAAATGGCTAATAAGAATATTGATAAAGGTATAGTTATAATATTTTCTGCTTTCTTAGTTCTTCTTACTTTATTAGTAGTAATTATAGGGATGTTGTTTTAAAAAAGTATCGGCACTTAATTAAGTGCCGGTACTTTTTATATTTTTTATACTTTTAATAAGTTTAGGGTTTTGATTTTTAGTTGACTACTGATAGTCAAATTTATTGTTTATTAATTTAGATTTTAGATATTATATATAAGGAATAAGATATCCAAGTTACAGATATAATAATTAAAAAGGTTATTTAGGAGGAAAGCGATGCGATTATTCTGGTTATTATTAATCTCTTTTCTGCCAGGCTTATTATGGGTTTATTTTTTTTATAGAAAGGATAAGTATGAGCCTGAACCAAAGAGGCTGGTGCTGCTAGCTTTCTTTTATGGTGCTTTGGTTGTTATCCCTGTAGGAATAATTGAAATGCCTTTTGCTCCTTTGATCTCGCAACCACCGAATTTAATGGTATTATTACTTTTAACAATTGGAGTTATTGGTTTGGTAGAAGAGTTTGGAAAGTTTGCTGTTATCAGATATACAATATATAATTCTTCTGAATTCAATGAGGTTATGGATGGAATAGTATATTCAATAGCAGCTGGATTAGGTTTTGCAGCATTTGAAAATTTATTGTATGCTTACGTCTTTGGTTATCAAGTTGGATTGATTAGGGCTATAATAACTAGTTTGATTCATGCGTCTTTCTCTGGAATAATGGGATATTATTTAGGTAGAGCTAAATGCGAAGGTAAGCCAAATTTAATTTATATAGGTTTGATCCAGGTAATTTTACTTCATGGTATTTATGATTTCTTGGTCATAGGTGGGATGTTACCTAATTATGGAGTTTTTTTATTAGTTGCTTTATTTTATATTTACCTAGCCCAATTAATAAAGATGGCTTTGTTAGCATCTCCATTCCGATAAATACGAACATTCAAAAAGAATTAAGCTAATAAAATTAGCCTTTGTTTGACTAATCCCGAAAAATATGGTATTATAAGTAGTGTTGTTCAGAAATAATGCGAACGTTATCATTTTTTAAGGGGTGGTTTAATGAGTTTGTATGATGTAGTAATTGTAGGTGCAGGGCCGGCAGGTATCTTTACTGCTTTGGAGTTGATAGAAAATTCGTCTTTAAAGATTTTGATTTTAGAAAAGGGTAGGGATATATATAAGAGAGATTGTCCTATGAAGTCTAAGGATATAAATTGTGTTAAATGTAAGAATTGTTCAATTGTATGTGGATGGGGAGGCGCTGGAGCCTATAGTGATGGTAAGTTAACCTTATCAAATGAGATTGGTGGTAATTTAGATGATTATATAGGTAAAGAGAAGTTGGCTAAACTAATATCATATGCTGACAAAGTTTATAAGAAGTTTGGAGCTCCTGAAAGGGTCTTTGGCCCAGATGAAGAGACTATTAATGAGATATATGATGATGCAATTAAAGCGGGATTAAAATTCATTCCATCTAAGATTAGACATTTAGGAACTGGACATAGCAAAGAAGTATTGGCTAATATGAAAGAATATTTAATAGAACAAGGTGTTGAGGTTAGGATAGGAGTCAAGGTAGAAGAAATATTAACTAAAGAAAATAAGGCAATTGGAGTAAGAACTAGTAAAGGTGAAGATATCAAAAGTGAAGTTCTTGTAGTAGCACCAGGTCGAGAGAATGCAGAATGGCTTAGTAATGAAGCACAAAGATTAGAAGTAAATAAGACGATTAACCCAGTAGACATAGGTGTAAGAGTTGAATTACCAGCTGCTGTAATGAATGATCTTACTGATATCTTATATGAATCAAAGTTTATTTATCATTCACCTACCTTTGATGATAAGGTAAGAACCTTCTGTATGTGTCCTAATGGTGAAGTTGTGAATGAAAATAATAATGGTTTGATTACAGTAAATGGTCATAGTCATGCTACTAGAAAGAGTAAGAATACTAATTTTGCCCTTTTGGTAAGTAAGACCTTTACTGAACCTTTTAAAGAACCAATTACTTATGGTAAGGATATTGCTAAATTAGCTAACCTTTTAGGTGGAGGGGTTATAGTACAAAGACTAGGTGACTTTTTAAATGGAAGAAGGTCGACTCCTGAAAGGATTAAGAGAGGTTTGGTGGATCCTACATTAAAGGATGCTACTCCTGGTGATTTGAGTTTAGTTCTTCCTTATCGCCATTTAAAGGCTATAGATGAAATGTTACAAGCTTTAGATAGGTTAGCTCCAGGTGTTTATTCTAGAGATACCCTTTTATATGGTGTAGAGGTTAAATTTTATTCTTCGCGTTTAGAGGTTAATAACAGCTTAGAAACTAAAATTGAAAATCTTTATACAGCCGGTGATGGAGCAGGAATAACTCGCGGTTTAATGCAAGCATCATCATCAGGTATTGTAATAGCCCAAGATATATTAAAGAAAGTTTAAGGGAATTCCTTAAACTTTCTTTTTTTATATAGTTAGTAATTTTTTGTTATTTAACATTTAATGCGATATATTATTATATATAATATTTATAAAGTTATTTTTTATTATTTAAGAAGTGAATTTTAACAATTTTTAAATTTATGGGAAAAGTATTGACACAAGTTGGAATAATTGATATAATTCATATGTAAGAAAAATGTCGAAAAGTGTCTAAAAAACAAAAGAAAGAGGTGCAATATTTTATGAAATCAACAGGTATTGTAAGGAAAGTGGATAACTTAGGTAGGATTGTAATTCCGATCGAGTTAAGAAGAACTTTGGGGATTGATATAAAAGATCCATTGGAAATTTATGTAGACGCTAATAAAGTTATCTTTAAAAAGTATGAACCAGCTTGTACTTTCTGCAATAATGCTGGGGATGTAACAGAGTTTAAAGGAAAGATAGTTTGTTTAGAATGTTTGGATGAAATAGCTAACTAATACAAGTCATTTCATAAGTAAAAACTTATTAGCATTTATAAGTAATTAGTGCAAAAAAATTCTTGGAAAAAATATCTTGACATAAGTTGGACTAACTGATATAATTTATCCAAAGAAATGTCGAAGCGTGTCTTATAAAATAAAAAAGGAGGAGTGAAATATATGAAATCAACAGGTATTGTAAGAAAAGTGGATAATTTAGGTAGGATTGTAATTCCTATCGAATTAAGAAGGACGTTAGGGATTGATATCAAAGATCCGTTAGAGATTTATGTAGATAGTGATAAAATTATATTTAAAAAATATGAGCCGGCTTGTATCTTCTGCGGTAACGCTGGAGATGTAACTGAATTTAAGGGCAAGGTTATCTGTGAAGAATGTCTAGGTGAGATGGTTGGTTAGTTAGTTTGATCATTATACTTAATTCAAAATACAAATTTTGTAATGATGTGGTTAAATGGGGGCTTTTTAGTTTTAGTAATAAGAAGATCCCCCTCGATAAGGTATAAGCAAGTTATCAACGAATTAAGAATCACATTTTAAAATTCTAAAATCGTGATAGACTATCATAAAATAATATCCTAAAGGGGGATAATAGAAATGAAATCAACAGGTATTGTAAGAAAGGTAGATAATTTAGGGAGAATGGTAATTCCAATCGAATTAAGGAGAACTTTAAACATTGACACTAAAGATCCATTGGAAATTTATGTAGATAATGATAAGGTTATTTTTAAAAAATATGAGCCAGCTTGTACTTTCTGTGGCGAAGCAGGAGATACAGTTGATTTTAAAGGAAAGATTATTTGTTCTGGATGTTTAGAAGAGATGGCAGAAGAACTTAAAGGTGCATAAATTAACGTTCTAAAATAACTAATAGCAGTAAGTTGGACAAGCCAACTTACTGCTATTAGTTATTTTAGATAAGTATTGATTAATTTCTCTAGTTTTAACTCATTTATTAGACCATATTTAATTGTAGGTTCTCCATAGGGTTTATAGAAGACTAAAGTTGGAATTGTACTTATCTGCATTTTTTCTGTTAATTCAACCTTTAAGTCGATTAATAAGGGGAAATCTAATTTATATTTTTCTTTGATATCACTTAGTTGATTATGATCTATATTACCAATAGCAATTGCTAAAATATCAATATTTTCTTTGTGATCTTGATAGATATTATTTAAAGCTTTTAATTGTAATTTGGAGCTTTTAGATTGAGGAAGCCAGAACACTAAGATTGAATCCTTTTCTATCTTATTTATCTTAAATTGATTCTCCTTTATATCGTGTATAACTACCTCTGGTAAATAGACTTTTTCTTCAGTATCAGTTTTAGGTCTTCTGTTGATAATAAGGTATATGGTTCCTCCGATTAAAAAAGATATTATCAAAATAAATATTATGAAGATGATAATAAGTTTTTTCATTTACAAACCTCCTTCTCTTAAAAGGTATGATTTTCTATCCTTTAATATGACCTATGAATTAGACAAGAAGATAATTTTAATATATAATATACAAATAAAACCTATCCGTCAATAAGGGGGATACTATGGATATATTATCTGATTTAAATGATAAGCAACAAGAAGCAGCAATACATAATATAGGTCCTTTGCTAATTTTAGCAGGGGCTGGAAGCGGAAAGACTAGAGTTTTGACCTATAGGGTGGCAAATTTAATCTATGAATATGGTGTATCTCCAGTAAATATTTTAGCTGTAACTTTTACTAATAAGGCTGCTAATGAGATGAAGGAGAGAGTAGAAAAACTAGTAGATAAAGATAGTAAAGGAATGTGGATTAGTACCTTCCATTCAATCTGTGTTAGGATATTAAGAAGAGAGATTAAAAAGGTGGGTTATGAATCTAACTTTGTTATATTTGATACTGCAGACCAAAGAACTTTAATTAAGAATATCTTAAAGGATTTAGATATAGATCCTAAGAAGTTTAATCCTAGAGCTATATTGGGGAGTATAAGCAGTGCTAAAAATCAACTTATCTCTGCCCAAGATTATGAAGAGAATAATTACTTTGAAAGTACCGTTGCAGGGGTATATAGGGAATATCAGAAACGATTAAGGGCCAACAATGCCTTAGATTTTGATGATCTGATTATGAAGACGGTAGAACTTTTTGAAGAATACCCATTAGTTTTAGATCATTACCAAGAGAGATTTAAATATATTATGGTAGATGAGTATCAGGATGTTAACTATGCCCAATATAGATTGGTCTCTTTGTTGGCCCAAAAATATAGAAATATCTGTGTAGTTGGCGATGATGATCAAGGGATTTATGGATTTAGAGGTGCAGATATTACTAATATCCTAAGCTTTGAGCAAGATTATCCCGATACTAAGGTGATTAAGTTAGAGCAGAATTATCGTTCTACTAAGGTGATTTTAGATGCAGCATTTAATGTAGTTTCTAATAATTTAGACCGTAAAGAGAAGAGGCTATGGACTGATAATGATAAAGGTCATCCTTTAACTTTATATAAGGCTTCTAGTGGTAGTGATGAAGCCAAGTATTTATGCAGCCAAATCAAAGAGCTTAAAGAAGAGGAAGGTTATAAGTTCTCTGATTTTAGTATCCTTTATAGAACTAATGCCCAATCCCGTGTTTTAGAGGCAACCTTGATGAAAGAGAGAATTCCTTATAAGATAGTTGGTGGCCTTAAGTTTTATGATCGAAAAGAGATCAAAGACATCTTAGCTTATTTAAGGGTTATTTATAATCCAGAAGATCAGTTGAGCCTAGAGAGAATTATCAATGTTCCTAAAAGAGGGATTGGGTCAACGACGGTTGGGAGGTTAAAGGATTTTGCTCAAGAGGAAGGAATTAATTTATTAGATGCTATCTATATAGTTGATCAGATATCAACTATAAGTAGTCGTTTTGCTAATAAGGTTAGAGGCTTTGGTGAACTAATAGAGGAATTAAAGGGAGTAGCTAAAGAGAATGATGTTTTATCCTTAACTGAAGAAGTACTTAAAAGAAGTGGTTATAAGAAACAATTAGAGCTAGAGAATACAATTGAAGCTCAAACTAGGTTAGAAAATATTAAAGAGTTATTAGCTTCTATGGAGGAATTTATTAGTGGTGAAGTCGAAGCTAGTTTAGAAGAATACTTAGAGGATGTTGCTTTAACCTCTGATATAGATAAATTAGATGAGCAGGCAGATGCCATTTTGCTAATGACCTTACATAGTGCCAAAGGGCTTGAATTTCCTGTTGTCTTTTTAGTAGGAATGGAGGAAGAGTTATTCCCACATATTAGATCCTTAGAATCACAAGAGGATATTGCTGAAGAGAGAAGGCTATGTTATGTAGGTATAACTCGAGCCCAAGAAAGGTTATACTTAACTCACGCTACCTATCGCAAGGTTTATGGTTCAGTACAATATAATCGACCTTCGCGCTTTCTGGCAGAGATTCCAGAGGATCTTTTTAGAGGAGATGAGGAGATAAAGGTAGAAGAGGTAGTTGAGAAGAAAGGCTATGATTTTGGTTTAGGTGATAGAGTTATTCACCAAAGCTGGGGCCAAGGAACAGTCATTTCCTTTGATAAAAGTGATGGCTTAGAGAAGGTGACAGTAGCCTTCCCTGAGAAGGGTGTTAAAGAGTTAGCGTTGGAGTATGTTAAACTGAAAAAAATATAGTTTAAAATTGATAATTGATAATTGATAGTAAAGATCTTGAAGTGAAAAAAGTTAATATATATTTATGATTTTTTTAGTATAAAGGATTTGTTTTTTGAAATCTAAAACTGAAATTATTATATAAATAGAAATTTTATAATTGTTTCAGCTTTTGACTTATAACTATCAATTATCAATTGACAACTATCAATTAATAAAAAGGGAGGAATTTGAAAATGAAGACTTATGTTGTAGGACATCAAAATCCAGATACAGATTCTATCTGTGCTGCAGTTACTTATGCTAATTTAAGAAAGGAATTAGGAGAAGAGGTTGAGGCTATTCGATCTGGTAAGATCAATGCTGAGACTGAATTTGTTTTAGATAAATTTGAGGTAGAAGCTCCTAAATTAGTTAAAAAGTTAAAAGGTGATGAAAAGGTTGTTTTAGTTGACCACAATGAAATGAGCCAAGCTATCTCAGGCTTGGATATGAATCAGATAGTTGGTATAGTTGATCACCATAGATTGGGTGGAATTGAGACTGATGGGCCAATCTTCTTTAAAAATGAGACTGTTGGTTCTACTTGTACAATCATAACTAAGTTATATAAAGAAAATGGTGTAGAGGTTAGTGATCAGATGGCTGGGTTGTTATTATCAGCTATTCTCTCAGACACAGTTATTTTCAGATCACCAACTTGTACAGATGTTGATAAGGAGATTGCTAAGGAGTTGGCTAAAAGGTTAGATCTTGATATTGAGAAGTACGGAATAGAACTATTTAAAGCCGGTTCTGTAATAAGTACATTATCTCCAAGAGAGATTATAGAGAATGATTATAAAGAGTATGAATTTGCTGGTGATCTTATTGGTGTAGGGCAGATTGAAATTATGAGTTTAAGTGAGATAGATGAAGTTAAAGAAGATCTATTAGAAGCTATAGAAGAGATAGTTGAAGAGAAAGGTTATAAGTTCTTAGTTTTAATGGTTACAGATATTATAGCAGAAGGAAGCCTTTTGTTATTCAATAACGAAGCAAATAGTGATATCTCTCAAGCCTTCTCAGTAGATGTTAAAGAAACTGAAGTTTACCTAGATGCTGTATTATCAAGGAAGAAGCAGGTTGTACCTGTCTTATCTGATTATTTAGCTTAATAGTAATAAAGTTTTACAGCATACGATTATATATAATAGAGAGAATAAAAAACTGGGCCAATGGCCCAGTTTTTTATTTGACAAGGTAAAACAGTTTTGCTATAATAATAACAGTAACTATTACTATTAGTTGAATATTCAAGGATTGGAGGGGTATAATGTTTGAAATACCGAAGTATAAAGTTCTAAAATCATATAATTTAGCTAGAGGAGCCTGTCTAAAGTGTGATAATCATTTTGATATCTCATCAGCTTGTATGTTAGATAAGGTTAAGTCTAATTTGCTTAATTATAGTAAGTATGAGAAGAGGTTAGATGAGAAGTTTATTAAAGAAAGCTTTGATTTCTCGGATGAGAAAAATTATGAGGAAGATAAGCTAGAAGAGATCTATGAAGCAGTAAATAATTGTTGTGAACATTGTGGTACATACCATACAAAAAAGTGTTTTTTAAATAATACAAGAGAAGCATTACAGTTAATGCTTTATGGAAATATAATCCCATGGGATGGGTTTGAGTTTAAGAATAATTAATTCCAAGTCAATAATTTAAAGGAGGAGATATAAATGGAATTTGTTACTGAGAATGAATTAGGTATTGCTAAGGATACGAAGTTAGAGGATGCAGTGGAGATGAACTTTGATGGTGAAACTAAGGAAGCAGGACTTTATTTTGCTATGGCTCGTCAAGCCCAAAGAGAAGGTTATCCTGAAATTGCAGAGGTTCTTAAAAGAATTGCTTTAGAAGAACTTGATCATGCGTCTCGTTTTGCTGAATTAAATGCTAAGATTGGAGCTACTAAGGAAAATTTAGAGCAGATGTTAAGAGGTGAGCAAGGGGCCAATCGTGCTAAGCATCAGGCTGCTATGAAGGCTAAAGAAAAGGGGATTGATACTTTAAGTGGTTATTTTGAAGAGTCTGCTAAGGATGAGGCTAGACATGCAACTATGCTAAAAGGATTACTTGATAGATACTTTGGATAATATAAAAAGAGTAGGTCTTGGATAAAAATTATTCAGAACCTACTCTTTTCATATTATAAACTAATGGTATTTTTTTAGGTTATATCAATTATACTACTTTTTTATTTTCTCCACCAGTTAGTAGTTCATTTAGTTGTTCTTCAGCTTCAGAATTTGCTAAAGCAATTATAGTATCTTTAGCTTTAATTATTGTGTTACCACGTGGTACTATCGCTTCATCCCCCCTTAAGATTGTTATCAAGATTGCTTCATCAGGGATATGAATATTCTTGACCATAGTATCTTTAATTGGGGATAATTCATTTATTTGAATATAATGCATCTTTAAATCTTTGACACTATCAGCCCACAGATTTGAGTTCTTTTTAATCTCAATTTCATCTTGAATTAATCCTAACATTAATGAAGTAGAGCTTATAACTTGATTTACTCCTAACCATTCAAATAATTTTTCATTTCCAGGGTTATTGACCAAAGTTAATGTTCTTTTCACATTAAATTGTCTCTCGGCTAATTGGCAGATTACTAAGTTATCTTGGTCATTACTAGTAACTGCAACTACAATATCAGATTTTTCAGCTCCAGCTTTTTCTAAGAACTTTTTTTGAGTACCATCACCTAACACCACTTCTACTTGTAGTTCTTTTAGCTTAAGAACTTTATTCTTATCTGATTCAATAACTTTTACACTATGACCAAATTCATGACAGTATTTAGCTAGTTGATAACCCTTTTTACCTCCACCAACAATAATAATTTTCATACTTTAACCTCCTTGCCAAATTAGGCTTAGGGAATTTCCTTTCAAAAAACAAATCCACCAATATTATACTATATTAATAAAGTAAATGCAAAGAATCTGACATATATTTGAAATTAAGTAGCACTAGCGCACTACTAGTCGTCAGTCATCAGCTAAGATTAAGACCTTAATCCTTTTAGCTGACGACTGAAAGCTGATAGCTGTAGAAATAAAGCTCTGCTTTATTTCTACATAAATGAAGGATTTTTTACTTCTATCTCTAAGTTAATAATTTGAGATGTATGATTATAGTTGTTTTTAGATATAATAAAGGTTAATGTCTACTAAGAGGTGGTTAGATGGAAGAGATAAAAGCAGAGTTAGAAGAGTTAAGAGAAGAGATTAATCGGCATGATTATTATTACTTTGTCTTAGATAAGCCTAAGATAAGTGATAGAGAGTATGATAAGATGATGCAGAGGTTAGTAGAGTTGGAGGAAGAATATCCAGAATTAATCACTCCAAATTCACCTACCCAAAGAGTTGGTGGAGAGGCTATAGACGAATTTGCTAAAGTTGAGCATAGATATCCAATGCTTAGTCTAGCCAAGTCTTTCTCTCAAGAGGAATTACGGGACTTTGATAACAGGATTAAGAAGATTGATGAAAATATAGAGTATGTAGTAGAGTTAAAGATTGATGGTCTTTCTGCTTCTTTAATCTATGAAGGTGGAAAACTGACCCAAGCTGCAACTAGAGGGAATGGAACTATAGGTGAGGATATTAGCCATAATATAAGAACATTAAAATCAATTCCACTAAGGTTACAAGAAGAGATTGATTTAGAGGTTAGAGGGGAAGTTTACTTTCCAAAGGATAAGTTTATAGAGTTTAATAAAGAGCGAGAGAATTTAGGGGAAGATCTCTTTGCTAACCCCCGAAATGCTGCAGCAGGATCAATGCGACAGTTAGATCCCAAGGTGGCTGCTACTCGTCCTTTAGATATCTTTATTTATGACTCCCCTAATATAGAAGGTAAATCCTTTGAAAAACATAGCTATAGATTAGATTACTTAGAGGAGTTAGGTTTTAAAGTTAACCCTCAAAGAAAAAAGTGTAAAGATATTGATCAGGTTATTGATTATTGTGAGTATTGGACTGACCATAGAGAAGAATTAAATTATGAGATTGATGGGATAGTAATAAAGGTAGATAAATTGGCTTTGCGTAATGATCTAGGAAGAACTGCTAAGCACCCACGGTGGGCTATAGCTTATAAGTTTCCAGCTCAACAAAAGGAGACAAAGGTTAAAGATATAGAGATAACTGTAGGTAGAACTGGAGCATTAACGCCAACAGCTATCTTAGAGCCGGTTTTATTGGATGGATCTATGGTAGGTCGGGCTACTTTACATAATCAAGATGAAATTGAGCGCAAGGGTGTTAGAATTGGAGATAAGGTAATTATCCAAAAAGCAGGGGATATTATTCCTCAAGTTGTGAAGGTGTTAAAGGATAAACGATCAGGTGGTGAGAAGAAGTTCTCTATTCCTAAGCAGTGTCCAGTCTGTGGAGCAGAAGCTGTCCGCCTTGATGGTGAGGTTGTTATTAGTTGTACTGGAGGAGCTTGTCCTGCTAAGTTAAAAGAAGAGATTATCCACTTTGTCCAAAGAAATGCTATGAACATTGAAGGTGTTGGCCCTGCTTTAATAGAGCAATTATTAGAGAATAAGCTAATAAGTGATATAGGTGATCTATATTCTTTAAAGAAGGAAGAGCTGATGAATTTAGATAGGATGGGTGAAAAATCTAGTCAAAATGTCCTTGATGCTTTGAAGAGAAGTAAGGATAACTCTTTGGCTCAGGTTCTATTTGGTTTAGGGATTCGCCATGTTGGAAGTAGAGTTGCTCAGGTGTTGGCCCAAAACTATGATAGCATCGATAAGGTTGCTCAAGCAGGTGAGGAAGAACTTGGAGAAATCAACGAGATTGGGCCAAAGATTGCTCAAAGTATAGTCAGTTATTTCTCTCAAGAGCAGAACCTTAAGATAATAAAGAAACTTAAAGAAGCAGGAGTTAATCTTGAACCTGAAAGTTTAGAGTTAAGCAACACTTTAGAGGGAAAGAAGTTTGTAGTTACTGGAACTCTAGAAGAATTCACCCGTAAAGATGCTAAAGAAGCTATTACAAAACTGGGAGGAAGGGTAACTTCTTCGGTAAGTAAGAATACTGACTATGTTGTAGTAGGGGAGAATCCAGGATCTAAGTATGAAAAAGCCCAGGAGTTAGGCATTGAAATTTTGGACGAGAAAGGCTTTAGAGATATAATTGATAGTTGAAATTGATAGTAATAAAGTGGCACTTTCGTGCCACTAGTAATGGGTAATGAGTGAAGAGTAATGAGTAAAGTCAAAATCTCAAAACCTCTTATAAGTCTTAGGTAACAAAGGGGTTTCTGTTTTTTTAAGGTTTTACCCATTACTCATTACTGATTACTCATCACCAGTAATAAAGCGACACTTTATTACCTATTAAGCATCACTTTAATATTAGCACAGCGCATTTTTATAATTTTTAATAACTTTATTTAAGGGGGATTTATAATGAGAAAAGCGATAATGGAGACTGAAAAAGGAACTATGGAGATTGAATTTTATGAGAAGGATGCACCAAATACAGTAGATAATTTTTGTAAATTGGCTAAGGATGGATTTTATGATGGGTTGACTTTTCATAGAGTAATACCTAATTTTGTTATTCAAGGAGGATGTCCAAAGGGGACAGGAACTGGTGGTCCTGGTTATACTATAGATTGTGAATTGGATGGAGATAATCAATACCATGATCGCGGAGTATTGTCAATGGCCCATGCTGGGAGAAATACTGGTGGATCTCAGTTTTTTATCTGCCATAGTAGAGATAGAACTGCTCACCTTGATGGGAATCATACTTGCTTTGGTAAAGTTGTAGAAGGCTTAGATGTTATTGATGATATTAGAGCAGGGGATGTTATTAAAGAGGTTAAGATAGTAGAAGAGTAATGAGTAATACCTTGAAAAGATTGAAACTCCTGTGTTGACCGGGGTTCATAAGAGATTTTTAGGTTTTGACCTTACTCATTACCTGTCACTCAATACTAGTGGCACGATCGTGCCACTAGTATTGTCCATGATAAGTAATTATGATATAATGATTAATTAGTTGAATTCGTTGATGTTTTAATATAAATGAAGAGAGGGTGATTAAGGATGAAGATCGATAAGGAGACTGTTGAGAAGGTTGCTCATTTGGCCCGTTTAGAGGTTAATGAGGAGGAGAAGGATACTTTTGCTCATCAATTAAGTGATATTTTAGATCACGCTGAGAAGTTAAATGAGTTGGATACTGATGATGTAGAGCCTACTGCTCATGTTTTACCAATTAAGAATGTCTTTAGAGAAGATAAGGTGGAAGATTCTTTAGATAGAGAGTTGGCATTATCTAATGCTCCTGATAAAGACAAAGGTATGTTCAAGGTTCCTAAGATTGTTGAATAAGCTAGAAGAGCAGAGAATAGATAAGAAAGAACAAAGAGATTTTGAACTTTAGCTGACAGCAGATAGTTGATAGCTAAAATATAAGGAGGGAATTAAGATGGAATTATACAGATTAACTGCCCATGAGCTTCATAAGAAGTTAGTAAATGAGGAAGTTAGTGCAGAAGAGATAGTAGAATCGGTTTATGGTAGAATTGATGAGGTTGAAGATAAAGTAAATTCTTACATAACTTTGACTAAAGAGGAGGCTTTAAAAAAAGCTAAAGAGGTGGATGAAAAGATTGCCAATGGGGAGAAGGTTGGCCCGTTAGCAGGTATTCCTATTGCTATTAAGGATAATATGTCTACTAAAGGTGTTAGGACAACCTGTGCATCTAAGATATTACATAATTATAAACCACCTTATAATGCAACTACAGTTGAGAAATTATTTGATGCTGATGCAGTTATGGTAGGAAAAGCTAATATGGATGAGTTTGCTATGGGTTCTTCTACTGAAAATTCAGGAATGAAGACTACTACTAATCCTTGGGATTTAGATAGAGTTCCTGGCGGATCAAGTGGAGGATCTGCTGCAGCTGTAGCAGCTGACGAAGCAATAATCTCTTTTGGTTCTGACACGGGTGGTTCAATTAGACAACCGGCTGCTTTATGTGGAGTTGTCGGTTTGAAGCCTACTTATGGTTTAGTTTCTCGTTTTGGATTAGTAGCCTTTGCTTCTTCATTAGACCAGATTGGTCCTTTTAGTAAGGATATTAGAGATTGTGCTTTGGCTATGAATTATGTTGCTGGTCATGATAAGATGGATTCTACTTCTGCTCAAGTAGAGGTACCAGATTATACTAAGGCTTTGGGTAAGGATATTAAAGGAATGAAGATAGGTGTTCCAAGTGAATATTTTGGTGATGGTATTGATAAAGAGGTTAAGGATGCAGTTTGGAAAGCGATTAATAAGCTAGAAGAGTTAGGAGCCGAATATGAAGAGGTCTCTTTACCTCATACAGACTATGCTTTGTCGGCTTATTATTTAATTGCTCCAGCTGAGGCTAGTTCGAATTTGGCCCGTTATGATGGTGTAAGATATGGCCACCGCAGTGAAGAGGCTAATGGTTTAGTTGATATGTATAAGAAGACTAGAAGAGAAGGTTTTGGTGATGAGGTAAAGAGGAGAGTAATGCTTGGTACTTATGCTTTAAGTTCAGGTTATTATGATGCTTACTATAAGAAAGCTCAAAAGGTTAGAACTTTAGTTAAACAAGATTTTGAGAGGGCTTTTGAAGAGTATGATGTTCTTATTTCTCCAGTTACTCCAACTACAGCCTTTAAGATTGGAGATAAATCAAATGATCCATTACAAATGTATTTATCTGATATCTGTACAATTCCAATTAACTTAGCTGGTATTCCAGCTTTATCTATGCCTTGTGGTTTAGATAGTAAAGGTTTACCTATTGGTTTACAGATAATGGGGAATCATTTCGAAGAAGAGAAGATATTCCAAGTTGCTTATGCCTTTGAACAAGAAACGAAGCATCATAAGGAAAAACCGAGTTTGTAGGTAGGTGTAAGTGAATTGTTTTAAAATTATTTAAGTTGAATTTTTTTTGAATTAAAGTTTGAATATATCATACAAGTTATATAAGATTTCAAATATAGTAATGTTTGCCCAAACAGTTACGCCTAGGGCAAGACATATAGGGCTGTCCCTACATTGTATTGTTAAAATGAAATTATATAATTTAAAAAGTATGTGTTAAATGGAAAGTATATTAAAACCGGGCCAACAACTATTAGCCGTTGGCCAGTAGCTAAAAAAGTGGAGGTGTAGTTTTTATGTTAGATGGTTATGAGATGACGGTTGGGTTGGAAATTCATGCTCAATTAGATACTAATACAAAGATTTTCTGTAGCTGTAAGAACGAATTTGGTGGAGAGCCAAATACTCATACATGCCCTATTTGTTTAGGGTTACCAGGTACTTTGCCAGTCTTAAATGAAAAGGCAGTAGATTATATTATTAAGGCAGGTCTTGCTTTAAACTGTGAGATAGCAACTTTTAGTAAGTTTGATAGAAAGAATTATTTCTATGCTGATCTACCTAAAGCTTATCAGATATCTCAATTTGATCTTCCTTTCTGTGAGGATGGAGAAGTTAAGATTAATCCTGAAGGTGAAGAAGAGATGATAGTAGGAATTACTAGGATTCATTTAGAAGAGGATGCTGGTAAGTTGAATCATGATGGAGACATTTCTAATGCTAATTCTAGTTTAGTAGATTATAATCGTGTGGGAACTCCTTTAATTGAGATTGTAAGTGAACCAGATATTCACTCTCCTGCTCAAGCAATTGCTTATTTAAAGAAGATAAGAAGTATCTTAGAATATATAGGAGTTTCAGATTGTGATATGTCTCAAGGGTCTATGAGGGCTGATGTTAATATTTCAATAGCTCCAGTTGGCTCTGATAAATTAGGAACTAGAACTGAACTTAAGAATATGAACTCCTTTAAGGCTATTGAGAAGGCGCTTTATTATGAACCAAAGCGTCAAAAGAAGGTATTAGAATCTGGAGGAGAGATTGTTCAAGGTACTATGACTTGGGATGATGAAGCAGGTAAGACTAGAGCTATGCGTAGTAAAGAGGAGGCTCATGACTATAGATATTTCCCAGAGCCAGATTTAGTACCAGTTGTTGTTGATGACCAATGGGTTGCTAAGATTAAGGAGGAGATACCAGAGCTTCCAGACACTCGTCAGAAGCGTTATGTAGAAGAGCTTGGTATTCCTGAATATGATGCAGGTGTAATTACTGCTGATCGCCAGATGGCAGACTTCTTTGAGGGAGTTGTAAGTGATTATGACAATGCTAAAGCTGTTAGTAACTGGATGATGGGAGATTTCTTAAGGTTACTCAATGAGGAGGATATAACAATCTCTGAGGTGAAATTTGAACCTAAAGATTTGGCCCAGATGCTTAAGTTAATGGATGACGGAATAATTTCTAGTAAGATAGCTAAGACTGTATTTGAAGAGATGTTTGCAACTGGAAAGACTCCTGATACCATCGTAGAGGAGAAAGGGTTAAAACAGATTAGTGATTCTTCTGAATTAGAGAATATAGTTTCTAAGGTACTAGAAGAGAATCAAAGTGCTGTTGATGATTATAACAGTGGTAACAAGAATGTTATTGGATTCTTAGTCGGTCAAACTATGAAAGCAACTCGTGGAAAAGCCAATCCAGGAATGGTAAATAAGATTTTAAGAGAAAAGTTAGAAGGGTAGATTTTTTAGAAGGGGCGTCTCATTTGGAGGCAGCCCTTTTTTTATAGTTTTGGTTTGAAAATTTACTTCTGATTTTGCAAATATCATTTAATTTATATTCACTTTGTAAAAGCACGCTGATAGAAGCAGTTTACAGATTATCTTTAAAAGCAGCATCAGGGGGAGATAAAGAAACTAAGGCTAGTATAGTATAACAAAGAATAAATAATAAAATTAGTTAAAATATTCTTGCTTCTAGAACCAAAGTTTAGAGTTGATTTTAATTTTGCTTTTGTGTAAAGTGGTTAACTTGAGGATGAGTATGCCTAAATTAGGCATTGTAAGTCAAGATAATATGTTGATATTCTGTTATGATAAGGTTAGGAGGTGTATATATTATGAAATCATGGGAGTCAGTACAAGAAACTTTAAATTTTATTGAGGACAATTTATCAGAGGAAATTGGAATTGAACAATTATCACAGATGGCATATCTTTCACCCTTTTATTATCAAAGGTTGTTCAGATGTTTAGTGAATAAGCCTGTAATGGAGTATGTAAGGCTTCGCCGGTTGGCCAATGCAGCTGAGACTTTAACTAATTGTAGTGATCGTATTATTGAGGTTCCCCCATTAAATTAGACACTAAGTTTAGTGGCTTTTCTCTCGTTTTCGTATTTTTCTGGACTTTTATAATTTAAAGTCGAGTGCATTCTAAATCTATTGTAAAAGACTTCAATATATACAAATATATCTCTTCTTGCTTGAGCTCTTGTTATATAGTTATTATGATGAATTAATTCTGTTTTCAATGTTCCAAAAAAGCTTTCTGACACTGCATTATCCCAGCAATTACCCTTACGACTCATTGATGATTTAAATCCATTTTCAATTAATAGTTCTTGAAATTCTATACTAGCGTACTGACTTCCTCGATCTGAATGAAATATAAGTCCTCTTGAGACTTGGCGATTGTTTAGAGCCATATTAAGAGCATTTATTACAAGATTCTTTTTCATTGTGCTATCCATTGACCAACCAACAACTTTACGAGAATATAGATCTATTATGACAGCAAGGTAAAGCCAACCTTCCTGAGTAGGAATATATGTGATGTCTGAGACCCAGACTTTATTTTTTGAGTATACATCAAATTCTCGGTTAAGAATATTATCTTTTATTGGCAGGCTATGATTAGAATTTGTTGTAAC
>NZ_KI912094.1:336957-364606 GCF_000517025.1 Halonatronum saccharophilum DSM 13868 | reverse complement strand
CACCTAAATCTTCAGCAATATCTTTACAATTTTTATCAGATTTAAGACTTAATTCAACAGCATCACGTTTAAATTGTTCATCACGTTTTATTTTAGGTTTGCTCATGTGTATTCCCCCTTTGAATAACTTTATTATACACCTTAACTCACTGTCTAACAAATAGGGGGAAGATTACATTGACATTGCGTTGGCATTTGGTTTTAAAAATCATGAAACATTTACACGATCTTTTAAAAGTGCATATGGTTTAACACCTGATGCTTACCGAAAACAGCCAAGGCCTTTAAAACATTTTATCAAACCAGATTTATCTATGAAATATCATTTGATAGATGAAGGTGTACCATTTATAGCAAATGGAATTGTTCTGAGGATAAGTCGTCGAAACTTATATGTTTCTCGATATTTTGCAGGATTATCTATTGATGTAGAGTTTTCTGATAATCCGAGCATAGACTTTCTAGCAGAACTGTGGAATAGTTTTCACCGCAAAAAAGGTGCTATAGAGAATATAAAAGAAGGTGGGAATGAGATAGGTGTAGGTAGGGCAAGTGAAAAAGAGGGATTTCTTAGATATTTTGTAGGTGTAGAGGTTGATAGTCTTACAAGCCACAATGAATTTTCTCATTTTGAAATGTCTACTGGGAACTATATTGTTTGTAATTTTGAAGCTGAGGATTTTCATCTTTTGACAACAGATGCACTAAATAAAGCAGTTAAATATATGTATGGTATATGGCTTTTAAAAAATGAAATAAAAACAGAACCCGCTATGGTAGAAGTGTATTTGGAAAGTTCACAAGAAAGTGCTGCTATGGAAATTTGGTTTAAAATAGCAGATAATTGCTACAAGGAAAGTAAGTAATATAATAGTGTCTATATTCAAAAGCTGTTTATTGATAAGGAATGATTAAATGAAAAAAGATATAATTCTAAAGGAGATTTCTCAAAAAGATTTTGATCGAGATTATTTTGTAAAGCTAATAAATAGTAATAGTATTATTAGAGAGTTTATTATAAATGAATTAATTACAAATTCTAACATTATGATATATTATCATTGCTATTATGTGGTCAACGATGCTAGCAAGAAAGCACCTTCTTTGTATTATAAATATTGGAATAAGTTTATAAAGTTATTAGATTATGATAATTCTTATTATAGAAATATTGGATTAACACTAATTGCTAATTTAGTAGAAGTTGATGAAGAAAATCGTTTATCGTTAATATGGTCAAAATATTTGGAACATATTAATGATGAAAAGTTTATAACTGGAGAATGTTGTATAAATAATATAAGGATTATTTTAAAGACTAGAGCTGATATGATAGATGAAGTGGTTAACATTCTTTTAAATTTTGAAAAGGTATGGAATTATACTGAAAAACAGATTGCACTCTTAGAATATAGCGTTTTAAATATATTTGATGATCTATTTTTTAGGGGTGATTATACGGATGAAGTTGTTTGCTTTATTAAAAAGAGAGCTTCGAGTATAAGTCCTAAAACAAGAAAAAAGGCTAAGCAATTAATTAAGAAGTATAAAATATAAGCCATATAAATGGGGTGTGTTAGCACGCTAGCGGTACGTTTTATAGTATTTCGTTTAAAAAATTATATAATATAAGGTGTGGAGGAGCCAGTTTAAAATTTTAATATGCTAGCAGGATATATATTAATTATAGTGATGATGCTAAAAATAGAGCTAATAAGAGGTGGATTTCAAGTTGAGGTTAGTAAAAAAATTGTCAGAATAAAGCAGGAGAGAAATAATTAGGGGAGCGATAATCTCTTGGTATAAGAAAGGGGCTATGGTAAAGTTAGCTCAGAGGGTAAGTCTGTTTGTTTTTTTGCCGATAAATTCTATAACAGAGGTTATTTATAATAAATAGAGAGAATTGGCACGAATAATAGTAGAGAATATCAAGGATGATAATAGGTCTTATGACAATGTTGTAGTTTTTATCGGCTAAGGTACAGAAATCGTAGAAGGTGATCTACAGGTTCGGCAGACAGTAGGTCTTATATTTAAAGAAGGGTTAGCAATGATGATTTATCTAGTTCAAATTGGAGCAGAGATGATTCAGGTTATAGAATAATAGGTGTAGAACCTCCTGGGGCAACAACTTTAAGAGGTTTATCTCATTTGCTGTAGATTTCTTTTCTTAATACTAGAGGTTAGAAGTACTATATCAAAAAAATCTAATTGACAAAGGATAAAAAAACCTATATAATATATAATAAGGAAGTTGTGTAAGTTCCTTTTCGGAATTTTTATTCCCAAAAACTGGAAACGGATATCCCGTTAATATCATTAATAAATAGCTTTTTAGCTATTTTAACTATTGATATTATTTTTTTATTCTAAATCTAATATTTATACAACTATCTGTATAAAAATAAAGTACAAGGAGTGTGAGTAGTGTGAGTAGTGTAAAGATAGTTGATACAACATTACGTGATGGTGAGCAGACGGCAGGAGTTGTTTTTGCCAATCAAGAGAAGATCAGAATTGCGAAGTTATTGGATAAGGTTGGAGTTGATCAGATAGAGGCTGGTATTCCAGTTATGGGTGGAGATGAGAAGGAAGCAATTAAGAGAATGGTCAATATGGGTCTAGACGCGAGTATTATGGCTTGGAATCGTGCAGTGGTTTCAGATATTCAACAATCAGTAGATTGTGGGGTAGACGCAGTAGCTATATCTATTTCTACTTCGGATATTCATATCGAACATAAGTTACAACAAGATAGAGATTGGGTTCTATCTAATATGGTTAAGGCTGTTGAATTTGCAAAGAAGAATAATCTTTATGTTTCAGTAAATGCAGAGGATGCTTCTAGAAGTGATAAGGAATTTTTAGTTAAGTTTGCTAAAGAAGCTAAAGAGGCAGGAGCAGATAGGTTAAGATATTGTGATACTGTAGGTATTTTAGAGCCCTTCACTACCTATGATAATGTTAAATCTTTAATTGATGAGGTAGGTATTGATGTAGAGATGCATACCCATAATGACTTTGGTTTAGCAGTAGCTAATGCTTTAGCTGGAGTTAAGGCTGGGGCCAACTATGTTGGAGTAACAGTTAATGGTTTAGGAGAGAGAGCTGGTAATGCTGCTTTAGAAGAGGTAGTTATGGCTTTGAAATATCTATATAATCAGGATTTAAAGTTTGCAACAGATCAATTTAGAGAAGTATGTGAATATATTTCTAAAGCTTCTTCTAGAATTCTGCCAGCTTGGAAGGCGATTGTAGGGACTAATATGTTCGCTCATGAGTCAGGTATCCATGCTGATGGTGTTTTAAAGAATGCTTCAACTTATGAAGTGTTTAAGCCAGAGGAAGTAGGTTTAGAGAGACAGATAGTAATAGGTAAACACTCAGGTACTAAGGCTGTTGTCAATAAGTTTAAAGAATATGGAGTTGAACTTGATGATCAAGAGGCAATTGAGATTTTAGCTAAGGTACGAAAGACATCAGTTGAATTAAAACGTGCTCTTTTTGATAAGGAATTGGTTTATATATATGAGGATTATAAAGAAGAGTTAGCAAATAAGGTGAAAAAATCATCTTAAAATAAGTGTTGAGGAGTGATTATGCATGCATAAGATAACTTTGATTCCTGGGGATGGAATTGGACCAGAGATTACTAAGTCTATTCGTGAGATCATTGAGGCTGCTGGCGTAGAGGTTAATTGGGAGATAGTAAATGCAGGTGCAGGAGTTATGGATGAGTATGGAACCCCTTTACCAGAGGTAGTCTTAGATTCAATTAAGAAGAATAAGGTTGCTCTTAAAGGGCCAATTACTACACCTGTAGGTAGTGGGTTTAGAAGTGTTAATGTTGCTATTAGACAGAAGTTAGATCTTTATGTTAACCTTCGCCCTGCAAGAATCTTAAAGGGAGCACCTACTAAGTTTGAAAACTTAGATGTTGTTATCTTTAGAGAGAATACTGAAGGTTTATATGTAGGTATTGAGCATAATGTTGGTGACGATGCTGCTGAGAGTATTAAGATTATTACTCGTAAGGCATCAGAGAGAATCGTAAGAGCGGCATTTGAATATGCGAAGAAGAATAATCGTAAGAAGGTAACTGCTGTTCATAAAGCTAACATCTTAAAGTTAAGTGATGGCTTATTTAAGTCAGTTGCTGAAGAAGTATCTAAGTCTTATCCAGAGATAGAATTTGATAATAAGATTGTTGATAATATGTGTATGCAATTAGTACAGTATCCAGAGAACTATGATGTGCTAGTTATGCCTAACCTATATGGAGATATAGTATCGGATCTATGTGCTGGTCTAATAGGTGGTTTAGGATTAACGCCTGGGGCCAACTTAAATGATGAGCTAGCTGTATTTGAGGCAGTTCATGGTTCTGCACCAGATATTGCAGGCAAAAATAAGGCTAATCCAATTGCTTTATTACTATCTGCTTGTATGATGCTTAGACATCTAGACGAAGAAGTAGCAGCAACAAATATTGAAGAAGCAGTAGAAGAAATATTAGCTGAAGGTGAGGTTCTAACAGGGGACCTTGGTGGAAGTGCAACAACTACCCAGCTTACTGCAGAGATAATCGCTAAAGTAAAGGCTAAAGAAGAGAAAATAGCGTAAATTAGTTGTCAGCTATCAGCTATCAGCTAAAACCTTACAAATATTAGATTAAAAACTGAGGAAGTTGACTTTAAGTCGACTTCCTCTTTTATTATTAAGGGCTGAAAAAGATAAAAATCAAAGGCTTTAGCACAGATTAAATCTGATAAGAGCTGATGAAGGTCTGATTAGAGAATTAAAGAATAAAATAAAAGAGATCTTTTCAGAGTTAAAGATTTTGAAGTTCGGTCTAAATCTTTTAGTATACTGCACAACCTACAGGTCTAAAAATCAAGACCTTCCGTAATAGAAATCATTAGCACAAAGCTCATAAATTAAATTGGCACTAGCCAATTTAATCTTAATAAAGGTAATCTAACTTCTTTCGAGAATATAGAATGAGGACTATTGTTATGGGAAAAATAATGTAGAGTTGATAGTTGAAAATTGATAATTGATAGCTAAAAGACTAAAATCATTTTAACTTTTTGAATTTAACTATCAATTGTTCATTATCAATTTTCAACTGAACTTACAAGGAGTTGATATAATGGGAAAGAAACCAGTAAAAGTAGGAGATGAAGTTATAATAGAGATGGAGGGATTGGCCCATGGTGGAGATGTAGTTGGCAGGGTAGAAGGCTTTGCTATCTTTATACCAAGAGCTATCCCAGGTGAGAAGGCTAAGGTTAGGATAACTCAGGTTAAGAAGAATTACGGTAGAGGCGAGATTGTTGAAGTAATAGAAGAGGCCCAAACTAGGATAAATCCAAGTTGCCCTAAGGCTCATTTGTGTGGAGGGTGTCAGATACCACATATGGAGTATCAATCTCAATTAAAGCATAAAAAAGAGATTGTCAATGATGCTATCGAGAGAATTGGAAAGCTTGAAGGGGTAAGAGTTAACCTTGTTAAAGGTATGGACAACCCTTTCTTTTATAGAAATAAAGCTCAGTTTCCTTTGGCTAAGAAAGGTGATAAAGTTGTGACAGGGTTTTATGCTCCTGGGACTCATCAAATTGTTGAAACAGATAATTGTGAGATCCAACACCCCTTGATAAATAAGATTGTTAAAGAAGCTATTAAATTGATAGAAGAGTATGATCTTTCTATTTATAATGAGAATAAACATAGAGGTCTATTAAGACATTTGGTTGTAAGGGTAGGGGTCTGCACAAATCAGGCTATGCTTATCTTTGTGACAAAGGATAACAAGTTTCCTGAAGCTAGGGAGTTGGCTAGAAAGTTGATGGAGGAGATTCCGGAGTTAATAAGTGTTCAACATAATATTAATTCAAAGAAGACAAATATAGTTTTAGGTAAAAGAACCAAAACCTTGGTAGGTGAGGATAAGATAATAGACTACATAGGAAGAGTAAAGTATAAGATATCTCCTCTTTCTTTCTTTCAGGTAAATACTTTACAGGCAAAGGTACTTTATGATCAGGTTGTAGAGTATGCAGGGTTAACAGGTAAGGAGAAGATTGTGGATGCTTACTGTGGATTAGGATCGATAACCTTATATCTTGCAGAAAAGGCTAAGGAGGTCTATGGTATTGAGGTCATAGGTGAAGCTATTGAAGCGGCTAAGGAAAATGCCAAACTCAATGGAATAGAGAACTGTCGGTTTGAGGTAGGGAAGGTAAGAGAGGTCTTGCCAGAGTTAAAAAAAGAGTTCAAACCTGATGTTGTAGTGGTAGATCCTCCACGTAAGGGATGTCACCAGGAGGTACTAGAGACCTTTGCTCAACTAGAGCCAAAGCGGATAGTTTATGTTTCCTGTAATCCAAGTAGCCTAGCAAGGGATCTGAAGATATTAAAGGAACTAGGCTATAAAACAGTAGAGGTACAACCTGTCGATATGTTCCCCCAGACCTATCATATCGAAAGTGTAGCATTACTAGAAATTGATAGTTGAAAATTGATAATTGAAAGTCTAAAATTATTTTAATTTTTTTGAACTTAACTATCAATTATCCACTATCAATTATCAATTGCAATAAGAAGGAGGATGTTAGATGGCGAAGGTGAAGAAGAAGGCGGTTTTAGAGGTTGAGATTGAAGATTCGATCTTTCCTAATACAGGTATAGCTAGGGTTGATGGGCATGAGATAAGAGTTAGAAATGCTCTTCCAGGCCAGAAGGTTAAGGTCTATCTAAGTAGAAAGCGGAAGAATTACTATAAGGCCAAGTTATTGGATCTTTTAGAGAGATCTCCATTAGAAGGTGAAGTAAAATGTGATCATTATGATCAATGTGGTGGGTGTAGTCAGCAAAGTATTGATTATGGTCTACAAGTTGAGACTAAAGGCAAGCAGGTTCAACACCTTCTTGATAGTTCTGGTATTGAAGGTTACCAGTTTTTAGGTATAGAGCCAAGCCCTAGTCCCTTTGAATACAGAAATAAGATGGAGTTCTCCTTTGGTGATTTGGAGAAGGGTGGAGAGTTACAGCTTGGCTTGCACCCAAGAAGAAGGCGTTTTGATATCATTAGCGTAAATACCTGCCACTTAGTAGATAATGATTTTAGAATTATCCTAGAGACAGTTTTAAATTACTTTAGAGAAAAAGGTTTAAAAAAGTATCATATTCAAAGCAGAGAAGGGTATCTTCGTAATCTAGTAGTTAGAAAGGGAATCAATACCGGTGAGATTCTAGTGAATCTTGTAACTACCTCTCAGGTTGACCATGACCCTATTGAATTGAGTAAAGAGTTAGAAGGGTTAGATTATAAGGGGGAGTTGGTAGGATTTTTACAAACAATCAAT
This sequence comes from Halonatronum saccharophilum DSM 13868, assembly GCF_000517025.1. Lineage (GTDB taxonomy): Bacteria > Bacillota > Halanaerobiia > Halobacteroidales > Halobacteroidaceae > Halonatronum > Halonatronum saccharophilum. Next base: position 357,236 of record NZ_KI912094.1, on the reverse strand, counting down.
AATAGCTTTTCTGATGTGGTACAATGTGATGAGCTTATAGTTCATTATGGTAGGGACCATTACTTTGAAGAGTTATTAGGATTAAGATTTAAGGTGAAACCTTTCTCCTTTTTCCAACCTAATACTTTAGGGGCAGAGAAGTTGTATTCTATAGTCAAATACTTTTTAGGAGATGCTGATGATAAGGTTCTTTATGACCTTTATTGCGGGACCGGGACTATTGGGCAGGTTGTAGCTTCTGAAGCAAAAGAGGTGGTTGGAATAGAGATAGTAGAAGAGGCGGTAGAGACTGCAAGGGAGAATGCCAATCTTAACGGTATTGATAACTGTCGTTTTATCGCTGGAGATGTTCTAGAGAAGATAGATGAACTAACAAAGAAGCCTGATCTGATAATCTTAGATCCACCTAGGGCAGGGATTCATCCTAAGGCCTTAGAGAAGATAATCAACTTTGGTTGCGAGGAGATAGTCTATGTATCCTGTAATCCTAAGAGTCTAGCTAGAGACTTGGTAGAGTTTCAAGGGGCAGGTTATAAGGTAGGAAAGGTTAAGTCTGTTGATATGTTCCCTCATACAGGCCATGTTGAGACGGTGGCATTGATAGAAAAGTGATATTAAAATAATCGGATTCTCTATAGAAATTCAAATAGGTTGAGCTAATTATTAGTAAATCTAACAGATTGATTTTATGGAAAATCATCATTTGCTACCTTTATTAAAGGTGATGATTAAGGAGGGGTAATGTTTAGGTTTTAACAAAGGCTAGAATATTCTAGCCTTTTTCTTTATAATACTTAAAATATATAAGAAGGGAAGAACAATGATTTGATATTCATAGATGATAAGATAAAGGATAAGTTGTATGATATTATATTTGAAACCGATACTAGAGCAGGCAAGGCCTTTGATATTCTTTTAATCGTTACGATTCTTTGTAATAGCCTTCTAATTATTCTTGAAAGTGTAGATATTATAAGAGAAAGCTATGGAATGGTGATAGCCTTTTTGGGATGGGTCTTTATAATCATCTTTACAACAGAGTATATACTAAGGCTTCTTGTGGTAGAGAGTAAGATTAGATATCTTTTAAGCTTCTTTGGGATAATCGATTTACTGGCTATTATGCCGGTCTTTTTTGCTTTGGTTTTTCCAGAGGTGAGATTTCTTGTTGTAGTTCGAATCTTTAGGCTACTTAGAATGTTTAATATCTTTAAGATGGGTCGTTATATCGATGAATCTAGTTATCTGCTAAATGCTCTAAGAGCTAGCAGGGCCAAAATTACAGTCTTTTTAGTTGCAATATTATTTATTATCGTTATGGTGGGATCAGTAATGTATATTGCAGAGGGGCCTGAGAATGGCTTTGTTAGTATTCCTACATCTATGTACTGGGCCGTCGTTACCGTCTCCACCGTAGGCTATGGGGATATATCACCACAGACTTCTATTGGAAAGATGATTTCTAGTCTGCTGATGATTATTGGTTATGGGATTATAGCCGTGCCTACAGGGATTATATCTCATGAGCTGGCCAACACCTCTAAAAGTAAAGAGGAGGAAAAGCTATGTTCTAACTGCTCTGCTAGGGCTTATAGTTTAGATGATAGCTTCTGCTCTAAATGTGGTTCTAGACTTGAAGGTGGTTGATAAAATAATAAATAATGGTGTGAGAGGAGCGATGATATGGATATTAAAAATAGAGCGATTTTGATAGGTGTGAATATAAATAATCAGATTGATTTTAAAGAGTCGATGGAAGAGTTAAAAGAGCTGGTCTTGGCCTGTGAATTGGAGGTTGCGGGCCAACTAGAACAGAATCTAGCCAGAATTAATAGTAAATATCATATTGGCTCAGGTAAGGTTAAAGAGGCTGAAGAGTTAATATTTGATAAGGGAGCAGATGTTGTAGTCTTTAATAATGAACTATCTCCATCTCAATTAAGAAACTTAGAGAAGGTTTTAGATTGTCAGATCATAGATAGGACTGCACTTATCTTGGAGATATTTGCTAGAAGGGCTAAAACAAAGGAGGCTAAGCTTCAAGTGGAGTTGGCCCGGCTTCAATATATGCTACCAAGGCTCATAGGGGGAAGTGAGTCCTTAAGTCAGCAGGTTGGTGGTGGTGCTATAACTAGGGGTGCAGGAGAGAAGAAGCTAGAACTTGATCGTAGAAGGATACAAAAGAGGATTTCAAAGCTAAAAGATGAATTAAAGTCGATCTCTAAGGAACGCCAAAACCAGAGAAAAAGAAGGATTGAAGAGAATCTGCCTAATGTTGCTCTAGTAGGTTATACAAATGCAGGAAAATCAACTCTAATGAATACGATGATTGAGCTTTTTGAGGAAACTAGCAAGAATAAGGTCTTAGAGAAGGATATGTTGTTTGCTACTCTTAAAACTTCGGTTAGAAATATTACATTACCAGATAATAAGAGCTTTCTTTTATCTGATACAGTTGGTTTTGTAAGTGATTTACCCCATAATTTAATTAAGGCTTTTAGGTCAACCTTACAAGAGGTTAGAGAAGCAGATCTATTATTACATGTGATAGATCTTTCAAATCCCAATTATGAACAACAGATAGAGGTGACAAAGAAGACTTTAAAAGAAATAGGTGCAAGAGATGTGCCGATGATATATGTATATAATAAGGCTGATCTAACTGGTGAAGATTTTCCTTTGGTCATAGATGATAGAGTTTATATTTCTGCTAGTAAAAGAATTGGAATAGATGAATTAATAGAGTTGATGGGTAAAGAAATCTTTAGAGACTATGTCCAATGCCAAATGCTCATTCCTTATGAAGAAGGTAGTCTAATCTCATATTTCAATGAGAATGCCAATGTTAAAGAGATGAGTCATGAGTATAATGGGACTCTATTAACTTTAGAGTGTAAAGAGAGCGACTATAAGCGATACCAGGAGTTTGTTTATTAAGTGGATCAAGAGTTGGATGGATATTTGGTAAAAAGTTAAATTTTATAGTAATAAAGTGTCACTTTCGTGCCACTAGTAATAAAGCGTTATTTAAATTATGTGCAAAATAGAACTTTTCAACGGTCGTATAATGATTTTGGCTAAAGTAGATACTAACAATAAGCAATCAATCAAATTTGCAAAACAACTCAAAAGAGAAGGAGTTATAAGATGACGAAGTTAGAAACAGTAGTAGAGACAAGCTGGAATTTAGAGAATAGTTATGCTGATTTACCAGAAAGATTCTTTACTAAGGTTGAACCAACTCCTGTATCTGCGCCAGAATTGGTTATTCTAAATAGTTCTTTGGCAGAAGCCTTGGACTTAAATGTAGTAGAACTAGAAGAAGAAGTAGAAGTCTTTGCAGGTAATAAGCTTCCCGAAGGTTCTACACCAATTGCTCAGGCTTATGCTGGACATCAATTTGGTCACTTTACTATGCTTGGTGATGGACGAGCTATATTGTTAGGGGAGCAGGTCACTTCTTGGGGAGAGCGTTTTGATATACAACTTAAGGGTTCAGGTAAGACCCCTTATTCTCGTAGAGGTGATGGTCGGGCTACTTTAGGGCCAATGCTTCGGGAATATATAATCAGTGAAGCAATGTATGGACTTGGTATTCCCACTACCCGTAGTTTGGCAGTAGTCAAGACTGGTGAAGGGGTAATGCGTGAAAGTCAATTGTCTGGTGCAGTTTTAACTCGAGTGGCTAGTAGTCATTTACGGGTTGGAACCTTTGAATATATTTCACAATGGGGTAGCAAGGAAGAGTTAAAGATTTTAGCTGATTACGCAATAGATAGACATTTTCCAGAAGTTAAAAATGGCGAGAATCCTTATATTTCTCTACTTCAAGAGGTAATAAGACGTCAGGCTTCATTGATTGCTAAATGGCAGTTGGTTGGCTTTATCCATGGGGTGATGAACACAGATAATATGACAATTAGTGGAGAGACCATCGATTATGGCCCTTGTGCCTTTATGGATGTCTATGACAGGAAGACAGTCTTTAGCTCTATAGATCGTAGAGGCCGTTACGCTTATATCAATCAGCCAGCAATTGGAGAATGGAATCTGGCTCGATTTGCCCAGACACTTCTCCCTCTTATTGATGATGATCAAGGCAGGGCTCTTCAGTTGGCCCGGAATGAGGTTGTAAAGTTTAGTCAATTATATCAATCTGATTGGCTTGAAGGAATGAGGGTCAAGCTTGGGATATTCAATGAAGAGCCAGGGGATAAGACCCTTATTGAAGATCTGCTTAATATGATGGAAGAGTATGAATCAGATTATAGCAATATCTTTCGGGCGTTGGCCCTTGATGATTTAGAGGGTATGAAACTATTTAAAAGAGAAGAATTTAACCAATGGTATCATCGTTGGCAGGAAAGGTTGGGAAGGCAGGAAGAATCAAAGGAGTGCTCTCAACAACTTATGCGCGATAGCAACCCGGCTTTAATACCTCGCAACCATCGAGTAGAAGAAGCGCTAAAAGCAGCAGTAGAAGAAGGAGACTATAGTGTGATGGAACGGCTTCTTAAAGTTCTTTCAAATCCTTACGCATATTCTTCTGAACAAGAGAAATATACTACTCCACCTGAACCGTCAGATACTCCTTACCGAACCTTCTGTGGGACTTGATTTTAATATGAATTATAAATTTAAAAAGTTCTCTCAAAGAATATTCTTTGAGAGAACTTTTTAAATTTAAGTAAATCAATAAGATGTTAAATTCTTGGTATGGCTATTAGGGATTTAGATATTTTAATCTTTCAGCTGATGGCTGATAGCAGATGTCTCTAGTTAATATTTGTGAAATATTTATTAATAATATTTACTTTATGAATAGCTAAAAAACAGAGTTACTTTACAGGCTATAAGAAAATGATATGTTTTAACACTGAAATATTGACAAATTTTTATCAAAAGATAAAAAAATCTCCTTAGAAGAAAACCTATAAAATTACTTGACTATATAACAAGGTGAGTGTTATAATGATATCAGTAATAAATTATTAAGGATTGTGATTTTTTTCTTAATAATTGTGAAATAATTCTTAATTATTCTAACAAAAAAGGGAGGAATTATTATGAAGAAAAGAAATATTTTTTTTGCATTAGTTTTATCATTGGTGGTTCTTGTAGTAGGTTGCAATGATCAAGCAGCTACTACTTCAGAAACTGATTCACTTGCAGGTACTTATGTTGGTCGTTCTTGGAGAGGTCAGACAGATGGTGTTGATGAGTTTGATGCAGACAAGACTGACAGATATGTCGAAACCATCTTAACACTTGATGATGATGGAATTATTCTAGACGCTCAAATGAGATTTTTCAGAAAGATTGATGGTTATTGGGCTCGTCGTGATGATGATAGTGCTGATATATGGGTAGATTTTGATGTAGATCCTACTATGTCCAGATTTAATGATGCTGGTGAGTATGAACTTGGAAATTCTATGTTTACCGTTTCAACTACTGATATGATGTCTTTATATGCTGTAGCAGTAGACGAAGATACTGGTGATGTTGCAGCTTTACTTGTTGATCCATGGTATAGATTTGTACATGAGTTGAGATTAGGTCCAGACTTTGACTTTGAAAATGCAACTGTTGGTGAGGACTTAAATTATGGATCAGGTAATTTCTTTGCTACTAAAAGGGCAGCTAGAACTAATGAGATTGATTGGGAAGGTGACTATGGTAATAACACTATTTTTGATTTCAGTCAGTGGAATTACGTAATGACTAGACGTGGAGTATTTGAAGGAATGGATGGAGATACCTCTGTAAAAGACTTCTTAGTAGCAATGGGTGTTGAATTTGTTAACGGACAGCCACAAGCAATGGACGTTGCATATGGTTATCATAGTGCAGGTGGTTGGTCTGGTAATATGGCAGCTATTGAAGATTTCTTAATCGGTCAAGATGCAACTGAGCTTACTAATTTATATGATGTAGATTCTGTATTGGCTGGTCAAACAAAGCCTATATCAGCTGCTATCAATGAGGATAATATCTTTGGTTTAGATGTAGAGAGTGGAGCTTCTAGAAATATTCAAGATGGATTTGATACTGTAGGTGGTGCAACTGTAAGAGTATCTAGAGAAGCTACAGCTTATCAGCGTGCATTGCAAGCAGCTGGTATTCTTGATGAAGATGAAGTAATTGTTACTGATCGAATCTAAGTAGTATTTAGATAACTATTTATTTTAAATAATAAAAAACTGATTCTTGAGTTTAAACTCAAGAATCAGTTTTTTATTATTTGAAGAGACAGTTAAGTTTAAAGGATAAGAGATAAAATAGATATGAGTCTTGAGCTGTGAGTTATGAGTCCAAGAACACAAGGGGTTAAAAATAGATAAGATCTAAGAGTAGAGTGCAAAGAGCTGCGCTCTTTGTATGGCACATAAAAAAAGGGGAATAGACTTTTATGTTGAATAATTATAATGGTCTTCTTTTTATGTTAATTTAAGGCGGCTATTATACATATCCTAATTATAGAGGGGGTGAAGAAGATTAAACTCATTAAAAAGTTTCTGTTTCATAGGAGTATGTTTCTGGCAATTGCTATATTGGTACAGTTATTTGTTTTAATAGGTGTAATCTTAAAATTCCAGGAATACTTCGTATTGTTTTATGCTTTAAGCATACTTATCAGTATAATTGTAGTTTTAGCAATTATAAATAATCATATAAATCCAGTCTATAAGATGGCTTGGATTATACCGATATTGCTTTTTCCTATATTTGGAGGGCTGTTTTATATCTTCTTTGGTGGAAAGAAGCTAGGAAAGAGGGCCAAAAATAAGATGAAATCTATAGAAGAGAGAACAAAGAAAGCCTTACCACGCCAAGATTTGGTTTTAGAAGAGATGAAAAAAGAAGATGAGCTTGCAGCTAATCAATCAAGTTATATCCAAAACTATGCTTTTTCTCCTCCTTATAATAAAACAAAGGCTGAATACCTTACTATTGGAGAGTTGAAATTTGAAAGATTAAAAGAAGAATTGAAAAAAGCTAAAAATTATATTTTCTTAGAGTATTTTATTATAGAAGAGGGGGAGATGTGGAATAGTATACTTGATATATTAGTCGAGAAAGCAGCAGAAGGTGTAGATGTTCGTGTTATATATGATGACGTAGGCTGTTTATTTACCTTACCATATAAATATGATGAAAAACTTGAAAAGATGGGGATCAAATGCTCAGTCTTTAATCCCCTAACTCCAATATTATCCTCTACCTTCAATAACAGGGATCATCGCAAAATTGCAATAATCGATGGACATACAGGCTTTACAGGAGGGATTAATCTAGCTGATGAATATATTAATGAGATTGAAAAGTATGGCCATTGGAAAGATTCTGCTATCATACTTAAAGGAGAGGGAGTTTGGAGTATGACAGTAATGTTCTTGTCGATGTGGGATTATCTAAGAGGTATTGAAGAGGACTTTAGAGAATTTAAATATGATAAGAAATTAGAGTTAGATAATGTAAAGGGTAATAATGGATATATTCAGCCCTTTGCAGATAGCCCTTTAGATGATGAGACTGTTGGAGAGGTAGTCTATCTTAATTTGATTAATAAAGCTAAAAGATATGTTTATATAACAACCCCTTATTTAATTATCGATAATGAAATGGTAACAGCACTATCATCAGCTGCTAAAGCTGGGGTAGATATCCGGATAATTACCCCCTATCATGCAGATAAATGGTACGTTCATGCAGTTACTAGATCTTATTATAAGATCCTTATTGAAAGTGGGGTAAAGATTTATGAGTATTTGCCAGGTTTTATCCATTCTAAGACCTATATATCAGATGATGAGTATGGTGTTGTTGGTACTATAAATATGGATTACAGGAGCTTGTATTTACACTTTGAGTGTGGTGTTTGGATGTATAATTCTAGTGCCATTGCTGAAATGAAAGAAGATTTTCTTAATACCTTAAAAGAGTGTAAAGAGATTACTATAGAAGACTTCAATGATACTAGATGGTATGAAGCATTAGGGCGTTCAGTTTTGCGTGTTTTTGCTCCATTAATGTAAAAAATAATTTATAAAAAAGTTACAAATATAATGCCATGGAGGTTAAATCACCTACATGGCTATTGCTATAGTTAGGAGGGGTCTAATTTTATCTTTGAGTTAATATAGTTGGAGGTGGTGTTGATGAGGATTGAGAAGGCTAAATCAACATTTGGGAAAATTTTAATCCTATATTTTCTGTATGCTTTTATAACTGGTGTTATAATATTTCTCTTCCATGGGAATAAAAAAGATTTATACTTTACTTCTAATAAAATTCAAAGATTTTGGGGTGAAGAAATAGGGCAAGACAGAGTAGCGCTTATTGAAGATAGATGTCTTTCGGGGAAAAGTCGAATTGATCTTATTAATAATGCAGAAGGGACTCTTGATATTGCTTATTATACTATACATAAAGGGTTTTCAAGTAAGGTTTTTTTTGGGAAAATATTAGAGGCAGCAGATAGAGGAGTAAAGGTCCGGATTTTATTGGATGGAATTTTTCATAATTTAAGAGGGGCTTCAAGGGATATAAAGTATGCATTATTGATGCACCCTAATATTGAACTTAAATTTTATGAACCTTTAAGCTTCTTTAGGCCGTGGACTTGGAATAATAGGCTTCATGATAAGTATATTATTGTTGATAATAAATTTGCTATGATAGGTGGCAGGAATATAGGGGATAAATTTTTTCTGAAAGATTATAAGGGTGAAGTCGTATATGATAGGGATGTAGTTATCATTAATACTGATGTGAATAATTCTATAGGTAGTGTTATAATAGATATGAAAGAATACTTTGAGAATGTATGGGGGCATCATTTTTCTAAACATCCTATTGTGAGATTAAGTAATTATCAGATGAGAAGGGGAAGGGAGAAGGAAGTTTATCTAAAGGGGTTTATAGAAAAAACAAATGAGATTAATCCTAAAATCTTTAGCCACAGTATAGATTGGTATGGGATATCAGTATCAACAAATAAAATAACATTAATACATAATCCAATTACACGCTTTAATAAAGAGCCGTGGGTTTTAGGTGAAATTGCTAGACTTATCAAAGAGGCAGAGGAATCTATATTAATTCAAAGTCCCTATATCATTCCAACTAAGGAGATGTTAAAATATATACCTGTCGAGAGTATCGGATCAAAAGAAGTTAGCATATTAACCAATTCAATTGCTTCTAGTCCTAATTACTTTGCTATGTCAGGATATAGAAATAATAGAAAAGCTATTGTAGATTATACTACAAATTTATATGAATACCATGGTAAAGGGTCGATACATGGGAAAACATTTATAATTGATGACCAAATAAACCTAGTAGGATCTTTTAATTTAGATTCTAGAAGTTCTTTTTTAAGTACTGAGTCTATGGTCGTTATAGATAGCAAGGAGTTTACAGAAGCTTTAAAGCAAGAAACTGATAACTTGATAAAGGAAAGTTTGTTGGTAGGAGAGGATTATTCTTATAAAGATAATCCTTTAGTAGAGGAACGTAGACTACCTATAATAAAGGACTTGATTATAAGAGTGTTATCAGTTGCTGCTTACTTTTTTGATTTCTTACTTTGATTAAATGAAAAAAAGGTAGCAAAGTTTAGTACTTATTTTGAAGTAATTACTGAACTAATTGAGGGTTAATTTTATTAAAGGAGTAGATAAAGGATGAATACAAAGATGTTTAAAATAGGTTATGGGATTTTGCTATTATTTCTGATTATATATGTAGGCTCATTGATTAGTTGGATCTTTAATCCCTTTGTTGTGATATTTGAAACCTTATTTATTCCACTTATTCTTGCGGGTTTTCTCTTTTATTTATTAAGGCCCCTTGTTAAAATAATGGAGAATAAACTATCCAAAACTATATCGATTATATTATTATTCTTTGGTTTGATTTGTATAATAATAAGTTTACTAATTGTAATTGGCCCTATACTACAAAGGCAATTCTATAGTTTGATAAATAGTATTCCCTTCATTGTTTCTGAGATACAAAGGGGTCTTATGAATATTCAACAAAGTGAAACGATTCAGCGTTATGGACTAAATGAGACCTTAAATTTAGATGGAGTAATCTTTGAGATTGGGGATTTGATTAACCGATTAGGGAAAGTTTTTGCAACAGAGATTGCTAATATTATAGGGGCGGTAGCCAATGCAGTTCTTGCCTTACTTATTGTTCCTTTTATTCTCTTTTACCTGCTCAAGGAGGGGGAGAAGTTTGGGGAGTCAGTTCTAAAGATCTTCAATGAGAAGAAACGTGATGATATCCAATCTATTTTTAAAGGGATCGATAAGACTCTTAGTGCTTATATACAGGGCCAAGGGATTGTTTGCCTTTGTGTAGGCCTTTTATGTTATATAATCTTTTTGATTGTTGGCCTTGACTATGCATTATTACTGGGTGTAATAGCTGGAGTTACAAATATAATTCCCTACTTTGGCCCTTGGATTGGAACGGTTCCTGCTGTAATTGTTGCTTTGGTCCAATCGCCAATGATGGGCTTAGTTGTTTTAATGTTAGTTGCTATCATTCAACAGATAGAGAGTAGCATTATAGCGCCTCAGGTAATTGGGAAAAAATTAAAGATACATCCGATCATAATTATATTCTTGATTCTAATAGTAGGTCGTTTAATGGGGTTAATTGGTATGATACTGGCTGTCCCAACTTATGCAATCTTAAAGGTGATATTGGTGCATAGTGTTCAAATTTGGAGGTTGAAGAGAGGAAGTTAACTAGCTTTATTGAAACTTAATTTTTTGCAAGTTTTAAATAATTAAAATATAATTTGTAAAGAGGAATAACTAAATAGTATATAAGTTAGTGTATTAATTAGTTATAGAAGATAATTTTTTTAACAAAGTAATCATTTAAGGTGAGGAGTGAGATAAATGAATGAAGTAGAAGTTTACAAAAATATACTTACCCAAGTCGATGGTCTAACAGCTAATGAAGATGATCTGATCGCTAATTTAGCCAATACTGCTGCTGTATTATACAATGAGCTTGATGAGGTTAATTGGGCTGGCTTTTATCTATGGAAAGATGGTGAGTTGGTTCTTGGCCCGTTTCAAGGAAAACCTGCTTGTATTAGAATAGCAAAGGGTAAAGGTGTTTGTGGAACTGCTTTGGAGAAGGAGCAAACTTTAATAGTAGAAGATGTACATCAATTCCCTGGTCATATAGTATGTGATGCAGAATCTAAGTCAGAGATTGTAGTTCCTATTATAGTTGAAGGTGAAGTTAAGGGAGTGCTAGATATTGACAGCCCAATTTTGAATAGGTTTAATAATATTGGGAAAGAGTATTTAACAAAGATAGTCAAAATCTTAGTTCAAAGATCTAGGTGGAGTTAAAAGTCTAAGAAATATTAAAAAAAGTTTGAAAAAATCTAATCAATGTGTTACAATTAATTTATTAACAAGTTAAAATTAGGAGGAATTAAGTTTATGGAAAAAGGAACAGTAAAATGGTTTGATGCAGAAAAAGGTTATGGTTTTATTGAAACAGCAGGAGGAGACGATGTATTCGTACATTTCTCTGCAATTGGAGGAGACGGATTCAAGACTTTAGAAGAAGGTCAAGAAGTAGAATTTGATATTGTAGAGGGCGATAGAGGTCCTCAAGCATCAAACGTAGTTAAGTTATAATTGAATATATTGCGAAAGCAATAATATATATTATCGCTTAAGTAAACTTAAAGAAGCCCTTTTAGGGCTTCTTTTTTATGTGTGCTATGTAAATTATTAAAAAGGAGAAATTGAAGGAGTCTTCAATAAGTATATAAGAGGTAAATTCCTAAGAAGGAATTTTACTTTCTCTTTTGCTTAGCTTAGGTATATTTCTTTTAAAGTTGGACTTTAATTTAAGGTTTGTGGATGATTAAGTAACAGTTTTTTTAGAAGTAGTACCATCACTTGATCCTCCTTATACCTTTTTAATGGGAGAGCTGGGGATTTAAGAGCCGTGTAATAAATATTGAGTTAAAGGTCGAAGAGAATATTTTATGCTTAGAGGTAATCAGTCAGGGGTCTATTAATTTTTTAAGAAAATTTAAGGTATTTTAGAATGGTAGTTGTTATAATAGTGAATGGGTAAATACTAAATATACGATTAGAATAGAGGTTTTTATTTTAGATTAGATATTGTCTATTTATATAAAAAAATCTCTACTACTCACAGTGAGTAGTAGAGATTTTTTTATTAAAGAGGAAAAGAGAAGTCTTTGCTTAATTAATAAATAGAGTAAAGGACAACTAAAGGTATTTAGGTAGTGTATAAATAAAAAAAGGGAGGTTTTAAGCATGAAAAAGAAGATTGGCTTAGCCTTAGGTGGAGGCGGAGCAAGAGGATTTGCTCATTTAGGAGTTTTAAAAGCTTTAGAAGAAGAGGGGATAAGTTTTGACCTGATTTCAGGTGTTAGTGCTGGGGCAATTGTTGGAGTCTTTTTAGCTGCTGGTAAAAGTTCTGATGAAATAATGACTTTGATGAAAGAGAATAAATTTACCGATTATGCTAAAGCTAATTTGCCTGTAAAGGGTCTGTTGAACTTAGATAATCTAAAAACAAACTTAGAAAAATACTTAGATGAGCGTAAATTTAATGATCTTAAGTATCCTCTTTATGTTGCAGCAACGGATTTAAAAGCAGGTAAGGTTGATTATTTGAATGTTGGCCCGTTGATTCCGGCTATTCAGGCTTCATCTTCTATTCCAGTATTATTTTGCCCAGTTGAGATAGGTGATAAAGTTTATGTTGATGGGGGGTTACTAGATAATGTTCCCATTGAACCATTGATAGGTAAATGTGATAAGATCATTGCGATTAATATTATGCCCTTACAAAGATCTGAAAAAGTAGATAACTTGGTAGATATTGCAGTTAGAACTTTTCAATTAAGCGTAAATGCCAACAATGATGAGTTAAAAGAAGAGTGTGATCTCTTTATAGAACCTAAAGGGTTGGTAGACTATCATATCTTAGATACTAAGTATGCAGATAAGCTTTTTGAGATTGGTTATGATTATATTAAAAATCTTGATATTAAACTTTAGATATATTATTATAGTGATAATTTAAAACAATTAACCCACTGCCTGAGCAGTGGGTTAATTGTTTTTTGGAGATGTTAAAAATTGCAGATGAGAAGAAATAATATTTAAAGGTAATAACATTGTATTATTAGATATCTGTATTAAGAAGAGTTTAGTATTAAGAGTGATTCTTCATAATAACAGGGGGTGTATTTTTTATAGATTAAAACATTATAGTTAGTAGATAAATTACATATACTTATGGTATGACAGGGTTAAGATTATAGTTGTTTGTATAGAAAATAAAAAAACAACTATAATTTTCTTGACAAACGGTTATTTTTATGCAATAATACTATTAGTAACAATTACTAATACAAACAAGAGGCTTCATTAATTTTTTGAAGATCTCAAATAAAAAATAGGAGGAATTTATTATGTCATTAGTAGGAAAAGAAGTATTACCATTTAAAGCCCAAGCTTTTCAGAAGGGTGAATTTTTAGAGGTTACAGAAGAAAGCTTTAAAGGAAACTGGAGTGTAGTAGTATTCTATCCAGCAGACTTTACATTTGTATGCCCCACGGAATTAGAAGATTTACAAAGTGAATATGAAAATTTAAAGGAGCTTGGTGTTGAGGTATACTCAGTTTCAACAGATACCCACTTTACACATAAAGCATGGCACGATAACTCAGAAACTATAGGGAAGATTGAGTACGTTATGGTTGGTGACCCATCACATACCCTATCTAGAAACTTTGATGTACTTATTGAAGAAGAGGGTCTTGCTGATCGTGGTACTTTTATTATTGATCCAGATGGTGTAGTTCAAGGAGTAGAAATTAATGCAGGTAATATGGGACGAGACGCAAGTGCTCTTGTAAGTAAAATCAAAGCTGCCCAATATGTAAGAAATAATCCAGGAGAAGTATGTCCTGCTAAATGGAAAGAAGGTAGTAAAACCCTTAAACCAAACCTTGATCTTGTAGGAAAAATTTAAGGAGCTGGTTAAATGATGTTAGATGCAGATGTAAAAGCACAATTAAATGAATACCTTCAACTGATGGAAGGTGATGTGCTAATCAAGGTGAGTGTTGGATCTGATGAAGTATCCAAGGATATGCTTGCTTTGATGGAGGAGTTGACCTCAATCTCTTCAAAAATAAAGGTAGAAGAGACCCCTTTAGAAAGAACGCCCAGCTTTAGTGTGAATCGTGTTGGCGAAGACACAGGGGTCACCTTCGCCGGTATTCCTTTAGGTCATGAATTTACTTCATTAGTATTAGCTATACTACAGGTAAGTGGTAGAGCTCCAAAGGTTGAAGAGGGAGTAGTTAAGCAAATCAAAAATATTCAAGGTGAATATCACTTTGAAACATATATTAGCTTAAGCTGTCATAACTGTCCTGACGTTGTGCAGGCATTAAACTTGATGAGTATTCTTAATCCGGGGATAAGTCACACTATGATTGATGGGGCAGTTTTTAAGGATGAAGTAGAAGATAAAAATATTTTAGCTGTACCTGCTATCTACTCAAATGGAGAATTCTTAGAAAGTGGGCGTATGTCTCTTGAAGAGATTCTTAAGAAGATGGGTAGTAGTATGGATGCCTCAGAGTTTGCTAATAAAGATCCCTATGATGTATTGATTATTGGTGGTGGTCCTGCTGGTGTAAGTGCAGCAGTTTATGCAGCTCGTAAAGGTATCCGCACTGGTATTGTTGCTCAACGTTTTGGTGGTCAGGTTATGGATACTTTGGCAATTGAGAATTTTATTGGTATGAAATATACTGAAGGGCCAAAATTGGTAGCAAGCCTTGAAGAGCACGTAAAGGATTACAATATTGATGTAATGAAATCACAACGGGCCAAAGGTCTGCAAAAGAATGATTTGGTCGAGGTTGAACTGGAAAATGGTGCTACTTTAAAGGGTAAGACAGCAATTATCTCAACTGGAGCTCGTTGGCGTAAGCTGGGTGTACCTGGCGAAGATAAGTTCAAGAACAAAGGGGTTGCTTACTGCCCTCATTGTGATGGGCCAATGTTTGAAGGAAAAGATGTAGCTGTAATTGGTGGAGGTAATTCTGGTGTTGAGGCAGCAATTGACTTAGCAGGCATTGTAAAGCATGTAACAGTCCTTGAGTTCTTGCCAGAACTAAAAGCCGATGAAGTATTACAAAAGCGTCTTTATAGTCTTGATAATGTAACAGTACTAACAAATGTTGAGACCAAAGAGATTACAGGTGATGATAAGGTAAATGGTATCAATTATGCTGATCGGGATACAGAAGAGACTGATCATATTGAGTTAGCAGGTGTATTCGTTCAGATTGGTCTTATTCCTAATACGGATTGGTTAGGAGAAGAAGTGGAACTTAACTCTTATGGAGAGATTGTTGTCGATGAACATGGAGCTACAAACTTAGCTGGGGTGTTTGCCGCAGGTGATTGTACCCATAGTCCATATAAACAGATTATTATTTCTATGGGGTCAGGTGCCACTGCAGCTTTAGGTGCCTTTGACTACTTGATCAGAAACGAATAGAATATATAGTGTGAAAAAGTCGGTTACTGCCAGTATGGTAGTAACCGACTTTTTTCTTTTCAATAAAACCTCAAAATCAAGGGCTATTTAACCACGAATGGACACGAATAGGCACTAATAAGGTCAAGTGAGAAGGTTAAAGGAGAGATGTAAGCAAGCCTAAATTGATTGAGTGGACAAAAGAATTTAAAAGGGATATAGCTAACTTACAGGCTATTGAAAAAGAGAAGCTATACCAACAGTACCTAATGTCAAAAGAAAGCAAGATAGAGGCATTTGGCGAGTTGTTGGCCCGAATAAAATGAAATTAATAGTAGACGCTTAAAGGGGCTGAGACTAAAAATTGATTAACCATACAATTAAAACAAGTGATTTGTTGGATAACTAAAGACAAAATTTAGAGGTTAGAAGGATAGAGAGATTATTAATAGATTATTATAGAGTTAATCTCAAAATTATTAGTGATAGGAAGTTTTTAGAGTATTTGATTGCTCCTTTAAAGAAAGATAACATTTTTATTAATGAATGAATAGATATTGTTTTAGTTATTTGATATAATAGTGGTGAGATTGATTCTCTTTTTGGTCGAAAATTATATATTAAAGAGGAGATTACTAGTGTTTTTATTTAGTTTTCTTGTGAAATGATCGGTTTTTACTTTAATTTTTTTGTATTTAAAAATAAAGAGTGCTATCATCTTCGGGGGAATCACCAGGGTGACCCATTTCGAAGAGTAGCACTCATCTTTTTAATAGTTTATGTAAGATTATTATATCATATTCTAAGATAATGTCAATAACTTATTTTAAGGAGAAGAAAAATATGGATAAAAATTTCTCAGCTAAAAAATATTTTGTGTATGGTTTTAAGAATTATATTGTTAATGATAATAAAATCTTATCTAAAAAATATAGACCTAGTATTAGAGAGTTATTATGTGATTATATAGAGATTCATTATGAGATAAGTAGTAGCCAAGAATATAAAAAACTAAAAAATGCAAGAGATGAATTGCTTTATTCAATAAGATTCTTTATAAAAGGCGGTGTTCTATATAATCAAAGCTTATATAGAATTGAACTAGAAATGTTGGTAAAGCAAATTGAAGAAAAAGAAAAGAATGGGCTATCATATACGAGTATATACAATACGTGTAAGGCACTTGTTAAAAAATTAGATAAAGATAATATTTATAATCATTTAATTGAACAAATAAAAAAAACTGAATCTTTTGCAGAAGTTGATAAGGTTATAGAAGTCATTATTAATGAATTACTATATGATGGTTATTCATTGAAATATGTTGATAATTGGTTTAATGAAAATATTATAAATAATGAATTAACTTATGAGAGAATAGACGATATATTAGATAAATTTAAAGATTTCAAAAGGGAAAAAGAAGTTTATGTTTATTATTTAGGTATATTAAATATCGAAGAATTTGATAATCAAATATTAATGAACCACAATTTAAAGCTCATAAGACAAAATGATGAAGAAATATCTTTATTAAATGAGAAGTATCAAACTAATATATTATCATATCTGCAATGTAAGAAAGCTTCTGATGTATTTGAATTACAAGTTAAAGCAATGGATGTATATAAAGGTTTAGAGATAATGAAAAATACTGTAAATTCATATTTTCAAATGATTACATATATCAGAAACGAGATAGTGTACAATATTATGTGTAAATGATTTTACAATAAAAAAGGAATCCTCCTTGAAAAGTTGAAAAGGTTAATCACCACAAAAAACCACTCAACTCAAAGGAGGATTCCATATGAATAGTATAATCCAAGAATTATTGAATGGTCAAGTAAATATTGATGAATTAATAAAAGAAATAATAAGAGATTTTTTAGAAACTATACTTGAAGCTGAGCTAACTGAACATTTAGGTTATTCTAAGTATGATGCTCAAGGCAAAAACTCAGGAAATAGCCGTAATGGTAGTTACAAGCGTAATCTAAAAACAAAGTATGGCGAAATTGAACAATTAAAAGTCCCACGTGATCGTAATGGTGAATTTGATACTATTTTATTTCAATCTCATCAGAGACAAGATAACTGGCTAGAAGAAATGATTGTTAACATGTATGCTAGAGGACTTAGCACAAGAGATATAGCTGATATCATAGAAAAACTATATGGTTCTAAGTATAGTCCAGCAAGTGTAAGCAATATAACTAGTGTTGCTTTGGAAGAATTAGAAAAATGGCATAACCGTCCTCTTAAAAAGCGATATAGCATTATTTTCATTGATGCTATGAGTATAAAGATACGTAGAGATTACGTAGATAATGAATCAGTTTATCTAATTATTGGTATCGATGAAAATGGTTATAGAGAGATACTTGATTTCTATATTGGAGTTAGTGAATCTTCTTCCCTTTGGGAAGAGATATTATTAACACTCAAAACAAGAGGCTTAGAACAAGTCCTATTAGGCGTTATGGATGGACTTCCAGGACTTACAGATACTTTCCTAAAAGTATTTCCTAAGGCTGATGTTCAGCGTTGTGTTGTCCATAAAGTCAGGAATAGCCTTGCAAAAGTACGCAATAAAGATTCAAAGGAACTAGCTGAAGATATGAAGTTAATTTATGAATCTACTACTTTAGAAAATGCAGAAGATGCTTTAAATGACTTTATTGACAAATGGAAGTCCAAATATTCTAGAGTAACAAATAGTTGGCTTAAGGATAAAAATGAATTATTAGCTTTTTTCAAATATCCTAATTCTATTAGAAAATCAATTTATACTACTAATTGGATAGAAAGAACTAATAAAGAAATTAGAAAAAGAACAAAAACAACTAATAGTTTACCTAATTTAGAAGCAGCTGAAAAACTCATTTACTTGCAAGTAAATCATTATAATGAAAAGTGGTCTAATAGAATAATGAAAGGATATAAGATTGCACAAGAAAAACTTCAACAATTTTTTGAGGAGCGATACCAATAAATTTATTTACACAAAATTATTGACACTACCATAAATTTTATATGATAATATTTCTTTAATAGAATAAAATAATTTAAAGCAATCTTTTAAATTAGTCCTGTGAGACTAGTAAAGATAGTATTTTTAAGTGTTAATTTGGAGGTCTGTAGTTTATCATCTTTAAATTAAGGCTTAAGGATATTAGTAAGTAGCAATTTTACTAGTCTTCCCTTAGGGAAGACTTTGTTATTTTAAATTGATAATAGTTATTGAAAAGAAATAAATAATTATTAAAAATATAATAGACCCTTTAAGTTAATCCAGAGAGGTTGGCAAGGGAGTGAGATTATCTTTAGGAGGAGTATAGCTACTGTTCTAAAGGTTAAGTAATTCTACCCTTATCACCTCGGTGATAAGGGTTTTTGTTTATAATTTATAACTAAGGTGGGTGTAATTATGGGAATTTTAAAGAATAAAGATTTAATTGGATTGGAAAAGCTAAGTAAGGAAGAGATTGAACTGATCTTAAATACTGCTAAGTCGATGAAGGATATTTTAAAAAGACCTATTAAGAAGGTTCCTACTTTAAGAGGGAAGTTGGTAGTCAACCTCTTTTATGAGCCAAGTACGAGGACAAGCTCCTCTTTTAGTTTGGCTGCTAAGAGGCTTAGTGCTGATGGAATGAATCTTTCAGCTAAGAGTAGTAGTGTTGTCAAGGGTGAATCTTTGGTAGATACAGCAAAGACATTAAAGGCTTTAGGAGCTGATGCTGTAGTTATTAGACATGGGATTCCAGGAGCAGCTAAGAAGTTAGGAGATACAATAGATATTCCTGTTTTAAACGCAGGAGATGGCGCTCATGAACACCCAACACAGGGTTTATTAGATATTTATACAATTTTAGAGGAACGAGGGAAGGTTGAGGGGCAAACAGTAGCTATTGTAGGAGATATTAAATATAGCCGTGTCGCCCGTTCTAATATCTGGGGTCTTAAGAAGTTAGGGGCCAAGGTTAGGGTTGTTGGTCCAAGCACCCTGATGCCTAAAGAGATTGAGAAGATGGGTGTAGAGGTTTATAATAACTTAGAAGATGGGATTGAAGGTGTAGATGTAATCAATCTTTTAAGAATTCAAAAAGAACGTCAAGGAAAATCCTTATTCCCAACGATAAGGGAGTATGCAAAGTTTTATGGGTTAAGAAAGAAGCACTTAGCTTTAGCTAAGGAGGATATGACTTTAATGCACCCTGGGCCAATAAATCGTGGAGTTGAGATATCTTCAGATCTAGCTTATAGCGGGCAAGCAGTAATTGAAGATCAAGTAGAGAATGGAGTTGCAATTAGAATGGCTTTATTATATCTCTTAATTGGAGGAGGAAGTAAAAGTGAATAAGTTATTACTAAAAGGCGGTAAATTAATCGACCCATTAAGCAAGAAAAAAGAAGAAAAAGATCTTCTGATAGAAGACGAAAAGATAGTAGAAATAGGAGAAGATTTGCAAGTTGTAGGAGCTCAAGTGATTGATGTCAAAGGAAAGGTGATAACACCTGGTTTTGTAGATATACATGTTCATTTAAGAGAACCTGGTTTTGAGTATAAGGAAACAATTGAAAGTGGTAGTAAGGCGGCTGCTAAAGGTGGTTTTACAACTATAGTAGCTATGCCCAATACCAATCCAGTAATCGATAATCCTTCCTTGGTGAGTTCAGTCTT
>NZ_KI912094.1:297333-336857 GCF_000517025.1 Halonatronum saccharophilum DSM 13868 | reverse complement strand
ATCAATTTATACTACTAATTGGATAGAAAGAACTAATAAAGAAATTAGAAAAAGAACAAAAACAACTAATAGTTTACCTAATTTAGAAGCAGCTGAAAAACTCATTTACTTGCAAGTAAATCATTATAATGAAAAGTGGTCTAATAGAATAATGAAAGGATATAAGATTGCACAAGAAAAACTTCAACAATTTTTTGAGGAGCGATACCAATAAATTTATTTACACAAAATTATTGACACTACCAGAAACGATGAGAAAAAAGATATTACTATACAAAATAAAACTCTGGCTAATATTAATAATAAGAAATATATTAAATTACGTATGGAATCGTATGATAAGAAAGTATTATTTTCAAGTCTTGCTAAAAAAGAAAAAGAAGATATTAAAGATTTTATTAGCTATAGAGATAGGGTATATATGAAGAGATTAGATAAAAAAGAGATATTTAATTTACAAAGAGCATTAAATATAATTAATAATCAAGAAGAAGAATTACAGGAAAATCGATTAATAAATCTTTGGGCAGTTTTAGAATATACACTTACTTTTCATGAGGGATTAAGTATTATATCAAAGGTTAAAGATATAATACCTAAATTAGTATGTTTATATATTTTCAAAGATAAATTAAATATATTTTGGTATAGATTATTTAATTTTAAAGATAGAAAAATAAAAATAGTAGATGATTTTATTGAAGAATGTAAACAAGAAACTAGTGAATATTATTATGATTTTGAAAAGTTAACATCTTTTATTTTGAAAAAAGGACATTCACTAATTAAAGATTTTGATTTTAATGATGTTCTTAAAAGAGATATTGCTGAGATTGGAATGATTTTATCTAATTCTGAATTTAGATCTAGATTTATTAAAATAAAAGAAGAAGAGATAAGGTGTGATTTGATTAGGATCTATAGGATTAGAAACATTTTAATTCATTCTAGTAAAGAAATAAAGTCTAATTTAGATCATAAATCTTTGCGATTGTATCAATATAACCATAGTTTATTGGGGCTTATTATTTATTATAAGAATAAAAATCCAGAATCAACTATTGGAGAAATTTTAAACTCTATTAACTATACATATCAGAAATATTTACAGATATTAGATAATAATGATGCCTCAGCTAAAGAAATTTGTAAGCCAGATTATTTGTTTATAGGATAAAATATGTAATTAATTTGAGTGGAATCTTATTTAACTATCATAATTCATCAAAAAATAAAAAATCCAATCCCTTAGGATTGAATGAATTAAATGGTACCGAAGGTGGGACTCGAACCCACAAGGCCACAAGGACCATTGGATTTTGAATCCAACGCGTCTGCCAGTTCCGCCACTTCGGCACAATATTTAGTTAATTTCCTTACCGACAATTAATATAATACCATAGACCTAAATTTAATGCAAGAATAAATTTGATTAATTTCAAAGAAAAATTTAGTAATAAGCAAGAGGGTAGCCCCTCTTGCTTATTGAGTTTTTGCTAAAGACCAATAGCCAGTAGCTAGTAACTAGTTGTTACGACAGCCATGAACTACTTAACATAACTTCTGTTAGCAATCTTGTAATAGCAGTATTTTGTGCAACGTCTCTAGCTGCATCCCAATCTCTATTATAGATGGCTACAATTAGATCTTTAGGCATATCTGTAACCATAGAGATAGTTTCAATTAACCTCTCTCTACCTGACTCTTCTAAGTGTTCCCAGTCTCTATCCATTAGAGCTTGGATTTCATTCATAGTTAGTCCTTGATCAATCAAAGAAGTGATAACCTCTTGTTCGATTCTTGGAGTAACAGACTCCCAATCTCCTTCAACAATAGAGATCAATTCATCAGCACCTAAGATATTATTTGTAAGATCACTTGCCTCTTGGGCAATATCCTCTTGAGTTACTAAGCCATAACTTTTAAGATAAATCACTTCATTGCTATCATTTAAGATCATATAAGCCTTGTCTGAGATAAGCATTTCATCTAAATTGACAAAACGGTTATTTCTACCGATCAACGAATTTGAATTAACTCTAAAATTCTCTGATCTACCATTAGCATTAACCCTTAGCATTCTTGAGATAGGATAAGTTTCATTGATCTCTCCTTCTATTATAGTTAGATTTCTAAGCTCTTCTAATAATTTTGCACTTTCAGCCCTTGTAATATGATTATTAGGCTTGAAAGTACCATCAGGATAACCGTCTACCAATCCTAAACGGCTAGATAAGGAAATGAGATTAGCCGCCCAGTGATCTTGGTTAAGGTCACTATAATAGTTTTCATTTAATTTCATACCTTTTTCTCTATCATCTAAACTTAAGCTTCTTCCCAACATTGTAATTATCTCCGCACGTGTAATCTTATTATATGGTCGGAAAGTATTGTCTTCGTAACCAGTAATAATCCCTTCTTGTACCAAAACAGAGATATAACCCCTAGCATGGTGATTGCTAATATCACTCATTTCTGAAATCATTGAAGGTTGTAGCTCTAATGCTCTTGCTAATGAATAAGCAAATTCTCCTCTAGTAATCTCTTGGCTAGGATAGAAATTTCCATCTTCATAAACATACATAACACTATCATCCAATAAAGGACTAATATACCTTAATGCCCAGTGGTTCGTTGCTACGTCTTGTGGACGATAAGCCATAGCTGGAAGGGCCAACGCCAATATCATAAATACAGTTAGGAAAGTTGTTAAAATTCTCTTCGGCATCCTATAGTACCCCTTTCTAATTTTCAATCTACAACTAAAATAATAACATAGAAGAAGAAGTATATCTATAATATCCTTTATGTAAATTGTGGAAAGAAGATTCAAATTAAAGAATATAGATAGAAAATAAAAACCAAAAGGCTTTTACGCAGACTAGTTACGACAAGTACCGACAAGGTCGGGACAAGAGATTAAAAATAAATTCAATAAAGGTCTAGTCAGATTTTAGTCGAAGATTTAGTCGAGATATTGTCTGCGTCAAGCCTTTATATTTTAATTTTTAATAATATAAATAATAAAGGCATTTGCACTGATTAAACCTGATGAGAGCGGATAAAGGTCATATAAAAAAATGGAAGTTAGGTGTGTGAGTAAAAGATTAAATAAGAATAAATATACTTGTTTGATGAATTTGCTCTTAAACTCACACTCACTACACACACTCCCACATCTTTAAGATTAAATCAGACCTAATCGTCTCTTATTATTATTTATCAGTGCTAAGCTTTTCAAATTATTTCATACAAGTTATGCCCAACTTCATATTAAAGAGAAAAAAGGGTATAATAAGTAGCGTTAATTGGACTCTTTGCAGGATATGAGGGTTTTTTATGGAAATAAGATATAGGTCAATTGATAATTGATAGTTGAAAATTGATAGTTAAAATCTAATCAAGAATCGATGAAAAGATATTAGATTTTAATTTTGGGCTGACGGCTGATAGCTGAAAGCTGATAGCTAACAACAAGGAGGAATTTTAATTGAGTAAAAAGAGGTTATATTTATTAGATGGAAACAGTTTAACATATCGAGCGTTTTATGCTCTACCTACGACTTTAACCAAGTCTGATGGAACTATTACCAATGCGGTCTATGGATTTACTAAAATGTTCTTATCATTGGTTGAAAATGAAGAGCCAGACTCTATAGGGGTAGCTTTTGATTTAGGTGCACCAACCTTTCGTCATAAGGCCTATGATGAATACAAAGGAACAAGGGAGAAGACGCCTGATGAGTTAAGACCCCAATTTAAGATGGTAAGAGATGTTTTGGAGGCAATGGAGGTTCCCGTCTTTGCTAAAGAGGGCTTTGAGGCTGATGATTTAATTGGTACTTTAGCTAAGAGAGGGGAAAAAGAAGGCTATGAAGTGGTTATAGTTACAGGAGATCGAGATGCATTGCAACTTATCAGCCCTAATATTAAAGTTATGTATACTCGAAGAGGGATTACTGATATTGTTGATTATACTTTAGATAAGTTTAGGGAAGATTATGAGCTAGAACCCAAACAGTTGATTGATAAAAAAGGTTTAATGGGTGATTCTTCTGATAATATACCAGGTGTTGATGGAATTGGAGATAAGACATCAACTAAGTTGTTGCATCAGTTTGATACATTAGAAGGTGTTTTAGATAATATAGATAAAGTAGGTGGCAAGAAGAGAAAAGCTACCTTAAAAGAGCAGGCTGACAGGGCAATATTGAGCAAGGAATTAGCAACAATTAAGGTAGATGTTCCTATGGAGGTTGATTTTGATAATTTAGACTTATCCCCTTTAAATAGTGATAAGGTCTATGATACTTTTATGGATTTAGAGTTTGGGAGTTTAGTCTCTCAGATTGGTGGGCATAAAGAAGTAGAAGAGGTTGACTATATTAAAATCGATTCTTTAGAAGAGTCTAAGAAGTTAGATTTAGAGGGGAGATTGGCTATATCTTTAAAGTTAGACGGGCCAACGCTTAATCCTACTTTAGATGGAGTCTTTATCTCAGCAGGTGATAACAAGGACTATTACTTAGAGTTTAGTGAAGAGCAAATTCTAGAAGAAATAAGTGAATTGTTGGCTCAAAGAGAGATTATAATGTTAGAAGGCAAAGAGCAGATTAGATATCTTTTAAGCAAAGGTATCGAGGATATTAATCTAGTCTTTGAACCTTTACTTGCCGATTATCTATTAAAGCCAAGCGAAAAGGAGAAGGAATTTGGAGAATTATTAGAGGCACATCTACAAAGAGGAGTTCCAGACTTAGAAGGCCTTGATTTGTTAGCTTTAGAGACGAGGTTGCTTTTTGATTTAGAAGAAGAACTTTTAGCAAAGCTAGAAGCTAATGAACTTTTAGATCTTTTTAGAGATATTGAGTTGCCTCTACTTAAGGTCTTAGCAAGGTTAGAGCTAAATGGAATCAAGATTAGTAAGGATGAACTAGATAGATTATCTAAGAATTTAGGTGAAAAGATTGAAGCTTTAGAGGAGAAGGTCTATCAGCTAGCAGGCGAAGAGTTTAATATGAATTCACCTAAGCAGTTAGGGGTGATTTTATTTGAAAAGTTAGGTTTACCTGTAATAAAGAAGACCAAGACTGGTTATTCTACAAGTGCTAGTGTTCTAGAGAAGCTAAAGGATAAGCATGAAATCATACCATCAATAGGTGAGTATCGTAGCTATGCCAAGTTAAAGTCTACTTATGTAGACCCTTTAGGTGGATGGATAAATGAGCAGACTGGAAGGATTCATACAACCTTTAACCAAAGAGTAACGGCAACAGGAAGGCTAAGTAGTACCGATCCGAACCTGCAAAATATCCCTATTAGAAGTGAAGAAGGTCGTCAGATTCGTGGCGTATTTGTAGCAGAGAAAGGTAAGAAACTCTTGGCAGCCGATTATTCACAGATTGAGCTTAGGGTGTTGGCCCATATCTCTGATGATGAAGGGTTAAAAGAAGCTTATAGAGAAGGTTTAGATATTCATACCAAGACTGCAAGTGAGATCTTTGATATACCCTTAGAAAAGGTAGGTAGAGAAGAGAGGCGTAGAGCCAAAGCAGTAAACTTTGGAATCGCCTATGGAATCAGTGATTGGGGATTGGCAAAACGTTTAAATATAAGTAATAAAGAAGCAAAAGAGTATATTAAACTGTACTTCTCTCGTTATCCTAAGGTGAAGGAGTATATGGATAATAAGATTGCTCAAGCTAAGGAAGAAGGTTTTGTTACTACTATATTTGACAGAAGAAGGTATCTGCCTGAGATTAATAGTAAGAACTTCCATCGTCGTAGTTTTGCTGAAAGAATGGCAATTAATACTCCTATCCAAGGTAGTGCAGCAGATATTATGAAGATAGCTACCTTAGATGTAGTAAAAGCCATAGAAGAAACAGGGTTAGAGGCTAAAGTACTTTTGCAAGTTCATGATGAGTTAGTATTAGAGATACCAGAAGGTGAGATAGAAGAAGCGGCCAAGCTTTTAAAGGAGAAGATGGAAGCTGCTGTAGAGCTAGATGTTGCATTAGAGGTTGATGCTAAGGTAGGAGATAACTGGAAAGAGATGGAGGAGATAAAATAGTGTTAGTGTGGGTGTCAGTGTCAGTAAATTCAAGAACTTAGATTTTAACTGACACATACACTGGCACTGACACTAGTAAGTTAACAGTTAAAAGGGGGTAAGTGGTATGTTATCTGAAAAGTTGATTAGAGAGATTTTGCAGGTTGCCTTGGAAGGTGGAGGTGACTTTGCTGAGGTCTTTTATGAGGATTCTGTGAGAAATATATTGACTTTAGAAAATTCTAATATAGAGAATGTAAAGACGGGATATGATTTGGGAGTAGGGGTAAGGGTTCTCTCTGGTGATAAAGTCTCTTATGCTTATACCGATGATATAACTAAGGAGTCATTGCTTAGAACGGCGAAAGTAGCAGGGGCTGCAAGTCAGGGGAGTGCAAAGCTAGCAGTTAATGACTTGACTAGAAAAGGAATTACTTTAATCCACCCAATTGAAAAGAAGCCTATGGAAGTAAGTAAGGGCCAAAAAGCTGAGTTGGTGAGAGAAGCTAATAAAGGAGCTCTTAATTATGATAATCTAATAAAACAGGTTATGGTTACTTATGCTGACAAAACTCAAAAGGTCTTGATAGCTAACTCTGAAGGTTTGTTGGTTGAAGATGAGAGAGTACATACTAGAATGATGGTTACAGCTGTAGCAAGTGATGGAGAGCAGATTCAGACTGGAAGTGAAGGACCAGGTTTACATTTAGGTTTTGAACTATTTGATAGGTATAAGGCTAAAGAGTTAGGAAAAGAAGCAGCACGCCAAGCAGTAACTATGTTAAAGGCTAATCCAGCACCATCGGCTAAGATGCCAGTAGTTATCAATAACGGTTTTGGAGGCGTTCTCTTCCATGAGGCCTGTGGCCATGGTTTAGAAGCTGATGCTATTCAAAAGAACTCTTCTATCTTTGCCGGAAAGGTAGGAAAGCAGGTAGCTTCTAAGGTTGTTACAGCTATAGATGATGGAACTGTCAAAAATGCTTGGGGTTCTTATGGTGTTGATGATGAAGGTGAGAGTGCCCAGCGAACAGTCTTAATAAAGGATGGAATTTTACAGGACTATATGTATGATTATAAGACGGCAAGGAAAGAAGATAGAATATCAACAGGAAATGGGAGGAGAGATTCGTACAGATCCATTCCTATACCTAGGATGACCAATACCTTTATCGATAAGGGCCAATCCAACCCAGAAGATATAATCTCTGCTGTGGATGATGGGCTTTATGCTAAGAAGCTAAGTGGTGGGCAAGTTGAGCCTGCTACCGGTGATTTTGTATTTACAGTAGCTGAAGGATATTTGATTAAAAATGGTAAGATAGCTGATCCAATTAGGGGAGCTACTTTAATCGGCAAGGGTATAGATGTACTAAATAAAATATCTATGGTCGGTAATAATCTGGAGTTGGCCCCTGGTATGTGTGGTAAGGATGGTCAGAGTGTTCCAGCAGCAGTTGGTCAACCTACGGTCCTTGTAGATCAGATTACTGTTGGTGGTACAGAAAGGAAGGGTGATTAGCATGAGTGGATTAAATCTGTTAGAATTAATAGATAAGGCTAAAGAATTAGGAGCCCAAGATGTTGAGTTTTATTATCAAAGTTCTATAGATAATTCTATAGAGGTTTATGAAGGTGATGTAGAATCTTTAGAGTCAGCCCATTCCAAGGGGTTGGGAATTAGAGTTTTTTTAGATAATAAGATGGGCTTTGCTTATACAGCTGATTTTAATGAAAAAAGGTTAGAAGAAGTAATTAAAGAAGCAATAGCTAATGCCCAGATTGCTAGTGAGGATGAGTATCGAGATCTAGCAGAAGGAGATTATGAATATGATGATCTTGACATATATGATCCCAACTTAGAAGAGAGTAGTCCAGAGGATAAGATAGATTTGGCCCTTCAGATAGAGAAGGTGGCCTTAGATTATGACCAAAGGATAGAATCTGTTATCAGTGTAGGGTATGGGGATAGTATATCTAAGGTAAGAATAGTCAACTCTAAAGGTTTAGACCAAAGTTATAAGGGTGGAATTGCTTATGCTTACCTTTATGTTTTAGCCTCTGATGGAGAGGATAAACAAACCGGTTCAGCTCTTACCTACGGTAGGAATTTAAAAGCGTTAACGCCAGTTAAGACTGGGGAGGAAGGGGCCAAAAATGCTTTAGACCTTTTAGGTGGGAAGCAGGTTAAGTCTCAAAAGGCACCTGTAGTCTTTACTCCAAAGGTTGGAGCTATGTTTATGTATGTGTTGGCCCAAGCCCTAACAGCAGAATCGGTTCAAAAAGGGCGTTCTTTATTTGCAGGAAAGTTGGATAAGACGGTTGCTAATGAGAGGGTTAATATAATCGATAATGGTAGCTTAGAAGAAGGTTTGGCAACAGCACCTTTTGATGGAGAAGGAGTTCCTTCTAAGAAAACTGATCTTATAAAAGAAGGAATCCTGACTAATTATCTTTATGATATTTATACAGCCAATAAGGATGGTGTAGAATCTACAGCTAATGCAAGTCGTGGATCTTATAGGGGGATTCCAAGTGTTTCGCCAAGTAACTTTTATTTGGCCCCAGGAGATCAAGAAGCTGAAGATATAATTAAAGGTGTGGAGAATGGTTTTTATCTTCATAAGGTATCTGGTTTAGTAACTGGTGGTGCAAATCCTATATCAGGAGATTTTTCAGTAGGTGCTACGGGCCAATGGATTAAAGGAGGAGAGATCAAAGGAGCTGTCAATGAAGTCACTATTGCCGGTAATTTAATCGATTTCTTAAAGAACATTGAGGAAATTGGAAATGATTTAAAGTTCAATCCAAGTATTGGTTCATATGGTTCGCCAACCTTTAAGGTGAGAGAATTAGCAATTAGTGGTGCTTAGTACTTAGTATACTCCCTTCTATCTAGTTAATCATAATAGATAGAAGGGGGTAAATAATATGAGTTCAAGTATCTATTATTGTCCTATCTGTGATCAAGATACCCTACACCAAGTTGTAGAATCCAACCCAGCTCATTATTCCTTTGCAATTGAGTGTCCTATCTGTTCTACAGTTTCATTGGCTAACGAAGACACTTTTAATAACTACGAAGATGTAAGGATGGGCTGGGATGAAGAAGTTAAGAGTATCTTAGATTCATGGGATTTGCAATAGTGTAAGGTTAAATTAAATAGTAATAAAGCGGAGCTTTATTACTGGTGATGAGTAATCAGTAATGAGTAATGGGTAAAACCTTAAAAAAACAGAAACCCCTTTGTCACCTAAGACTTATAAGAGGTTTTGAGATTTTGACTTTACTCATTACTCTTCACTCATTACCCATTACTAGTGGCACGAAAGTGACACTTTATTACTATAAACCTTTGTATTTAAATTACTGCGAGGTATAAAATAAAATGTATAAAGAAAGGAAGTAAGATATGAAAGGTAGTTCTTACGAGATTCGAGTAACCTATCAAGAAACGGATATGATGGGGGTAGTATATTACGGTAATTACTTACGTTGGTTCGAGATTGGTAGAACTGAATACCTAAGAGAAAAAGGGATGAGCTATAAAGAGTTTGAAGATAGGGGAATACTATTACCAGTACTAGAATCCCATTGCAATTATCATTCGCCTGCTCGTTATGATGATTTAGTTACTATCAAGACAAAAATATCTAAACTTAAAAGAACTAAGATAGAATTTGATTACGAAATTATCAGATCAGAGGATGGAGAGCTAATAGCAATAGGAAGTACAGTCCATCCCTTTGTTGGTTCAGATTTCAAGCCAATATCTTTAAAGAAGAAGGACAAGGAAATTTGGAATCTAATCGAGCAAGAACTTGTTAAAAGCAATTGATAGGTTATAATTGATAATTGAAAGTTAAAAACCATAAAAGCATAAATTTCTCTTAGTTTTTGTTCTTAACTCTCAATTCTCAATTTTCAACTAATAAAAAGGGGAGGTTATTATGCCAGAGTTGCCAGAGGTACAAACAGTTGTTGATACGCTAGCAGATTTGGTTTTAAATAAAGAGATCATAGATGTAGAGGTTAAGCAAGAAGAGTTGATTGCTAAGCCTTCGGTAAAAGAGTTTAAAAGTATCTTAAAGGGTGTTAAAATAGATAGAGTTAGAAGGCGGGGTAAGTATATAGTAGTTGAACTTAGTAATGGTTATTATCTAGTTACTCACCTACGGATGACCGGAAGGTTCTTTTATGCTTCTAAGGAGACCAAGGTTGATAAATATGACTATATCTTCTTTAAATTCAAAGAAGGCGATGAGCTAAGGTTAGGTAGTAAAAGAAAGTTTACTAAAACCTATTTAGTTGATGATTTAACTGAAGCAGGAAGTCTAACTAAGATTGGCCCAGAGCCTCTTGCAGATGATTTTATTTTAGATTGGTTTAAGAAGGCTCTAGCTAAGAGAAGAGGAAATATTAAAGCACTTCTCTTAAATCAGAGGTTTTTAGCGGGTCTAGGTAATATATATGTAGATGAAGCCTTATTTTTAGCAAGGGTTCACCCTTTGAGGATAGCAAATTCTTTAGAAGATAAAGAGGTAAAGATGTTGTATAAATCAATTCGCCAGGTCTTAAGCGAAGGGATAGAGCATCGTGGTACAACCAAGTGGGACTATGTAGATGCTAGTGGACAGGGAGGAAGCTATCAGAATTATTTAAGAGTATATGATCGGGCTGGAAAGAAATGTCCAAGTTGTGACGCTACTATAGAAAGGATTAAGGTGGGGGGGAGAAGTACTCATTTTTGCCCTAAATGTCAACCTAGAAAGGAATAATAAAGATGGGATTATTAGAGATTAGGGAAGGAAGAAAAGTCTATCCAGGGAAGGTCTTATTTGAAGATTTGAATATTCAAATTCAAAACAAGGATAGGATAGGTCTTATTGGAGAAAATGGTGCAGGAAAGTCTACTTTAGTTAAGGTTTTAATAGATAAAGAGTGGTTAGATGATGGAGAGATATTACAGGCCAACGGTTTAGAAATTGGCTATTTGGAACAGGAGTTTGGTTTTGAAAGTACTGCTAGCCTTTATGAGGAGATGCTAAGTGTCTTTGAAGATCTTTTCGCTTTGGAGAATAGGTTAAGGGATTTAGAATTAAAGATGAGCAGTGTCGAGGGTGAAGAGTTAGAGAAGGTGATGAAGAGGTATAGTCTTTTAAGGGAAGATTTTGAGAAGAGTGGGGGCTATGGAATAGATAGTAGGATCAAAGGAGTTTTAAGAGGATTAGGGTTTTGTGATGAAGATTTCTCTTCTCAATTTGATAACTTTAGTGGGGGCCAAAAAACTAGGGCAGCTCTAGCAAAGTTACTACTTAAAGAACCTAATCTACTACTGTTAGATGAGCCTACTAATCACCTTGATTTAGAGGCTAAGGAGTGGTTAGAGGACTATCTAAACTCTTATAATGGAGCTGTGCTTATTATTTCTCATGACCGCTACTTCTTAGATGAGGTAGTTAATAGAGTCTGGGAACTAGAAAAGGGGCGTTTAGAGAAATATAAGGGAAATTACTCTTTTTACCTAAAGGAGAAGCCACATCGAATTCTTACTTGGCAAAGAGAATATGAAAAACAACAAGAGTATATCGCCCAGACCGAAGCTTTCGTTCGCAAGTATAAGGCAGGAGTTAAGTGTAAACAGGCAAGGGGAAGGCAGAAGCAGTTAGATAGATTAGAGAGAATACCACCACCTCCTAAGACTTCATTACCAAAGATAGAATTTAAGTGTGAAACTAGAAGCGGAGATGAAGTCTTAAAGGTTGAGGGGTTAACTAAGTCCTTTGAAGATGGAATTTTGTTTGAAGGGGTAGGGTTTAGACTTTACCGGGGTGAGAAGGTAGCTTTAGTTGGCCCAAATGGAAGTGGAAAGTCAACTTTATTTAAGATATTGCTAGATAAGTTGGAGAAGGACTCTGGAAGTATAAAGTTTGGAACTAAGGTTAAGTTAGGCTACTTTGACCAGGAGCATGAAAGCCTTAACTTTGAATACAATCTAATAGAAGAGGTACAAAAGGCTGACTATCATATGACCAAAAGTGAAGCTAGAGATCTGTTGGCCCGGTTCTTATTTACTGGTGAAGATGTATTTAATCCAGTTGGAGATTTAAGTGGAGGGGAGAAAGGTAGGTTATCCTTGGCTAAACTTTCAGTCCAAGACTTTAATTTAATTCTCTTAGATGAGCCTACAAATCACCTTGATATTAGATCCAAGGAGATATTAGAGAGGGCTTTAGAGGAGTATCCAGGTACGTTACTGATTATATCCCATGATCGTTATTTTCTAAACTCTTTAGTAAATAAGGTCTTAGTTATTGAGAATAATAGTATAGTAGAATATGATGGCAATTACTCTAGTTATAGAAGAAAATATGAAGCCAAAGAGGAGAGAAAAAGGGCTCTGGAGAGAGAGGCTAAGTTAGAAAAAAAACGGAAGGCTAGTATTAAAGATAAGAATAAAGATGGTGTAGATTTAGAGAATCTAGAACTTAAGATTATGGAGTTAGAGGAAAGAGTAGAGGAATTAGAAGCCCGGTTTGATGGGCAGGATATATATGATGACCCACAAACATTAGATAAATTAACTAAAGAGTACCAGGACTTAAAGGAGGAGTTAAGTAAGCATTATAATATTTGGGAGAAAGCAATTTAATCACAACCTAGCACTTACTTTCATATTCTAATGTAAGTATAGAAAGAGTATGAAAGGAGAGCTGGTTATGAACTTTATTCCTGCTATTATATTGGCCATGGCCGTCAGTTTGGATGGTTTTGTGGTAGGGATTACTTATGGATTAAAGAAGATCAAGATAAGTCTCTTGCCTATTTTGATTATCAGTATTGCTTCAGGAGTTACAATGCTTGCCTCTATGAGTGTTGGTCAATTTTTGAGTAATCTCTTCTCTCCTCAATGGGCAGAGAGGATTGGTGGGATACTCTTAGCATTGATGGGAATTTGGTTATTATATGGAGCTATAGTAGAGCTTCTACATAGCAGTGGTGAGGATCTAGAGGATAATGATATAAAGGAGTTATTTACCTTTAAGATCGAATCTTTAGGTATTATTATTAATATACTAAAGGAACCACTAAAAGCAGATATGGACTATTCAGGGGTGATAAGTACCAAAGAAGCTCTGTTCTTAGGGGTAGCTTTGGCTTTAGATGCCTTTGGAGCTGGAATTGCAGCAGCAATGACAGGTTATAATCCTATCTTTACAGCTATAGCTGTCTGTATCTTTAAGTTTATCTTTCTTCTTGGTGGTATTCACTTAGGTGATAATCTTAAATTGGCTTTACTTGGTGAGAAGATAAAGCTATTACCTGGGGTTATCTTGATTCTTCTAGGGGTCTTTCAGATTTTCTAAAGTAAGTTGGAGAGTTTTAATTTTTAAGAAGATCAAGGTCAAAGGCTTATACGCAGACTAAATTCGGATAAGAGCCGACAAGTTCTAGACAAGAGATTAGAATAAAAAAGAATTAGTCAGAACTTAGTCATATTTTAGTCGAAGATTTCGTCTGCGTTGATGCTTTTGATTTTGAGATTTTGGCTAATAGTTTAATTTATTCTTGATCTCACACTATATAAAAAGGAGTTGAAACTATGAGGATAGGTTTAACTGGAGGAATAGCTACGGGCAAGAGTAGTGTTGCTGATATACTAAAAGACTTGGGTGCTTATGTGGTAGATGCGGACAAGTTGGCCCATAGATTAATGTCTAAAGGTCAAATTCTTTGGGAGAAGGTGGTTAAGGAGTTTGGTCAAGGGGTGTTAGATTCTAAAGGAGAGATAGACAGGGGGACTTTGGGTGAAGTTATCTTTTCAGATCCTAAGAAAAAAGAGGTTCTCGATAATCTAGTGCATCCAGTTATAGTTGAAGCGATTAAGTCTAAGGTAAAAAAAATAGAAGGAGAGTCTAAGCTAGTAGTAGCAGAGGTTCCTTTATTATTTGAAGTTGGAATGCAGGATTTTTTTGATGAAATTTTGGTAGTGTGGGTAGAAGAACAGATTCAACTTATGCGTTTAATGAAAAGAAACTCTTTGACCTATGATGAAGCCAAGAAGAGAATAGGGTCGCAAATGAATTTAGAGGATAAGGTGAAAAAAGCTGATTATATAATTGAAAATAATGGAGATTATAAAGATCTTAAGAATAAAATTTTTGAATTTTGGGATATTATTGTTAAAAAAAGTTAAAATTATTTTTAGGGGTGTTGACTTTGGTGATTAAATTTAAAGAAATGATAATTGCTTTATTAATAATTATCTTAATATCTATACTTATATTAAACCATAAAAACTTACTGAAGCTTGTATATCCTATATACTATGAAGATATAATTGTAGAAGAGGCTAAAAAGAATGATTTAGATCCTTATTTGATAATTTCAGTAATATATGTAGAAAGTAAGTTTAGAACCAAGGCCACTTCTCCTAAAGGAGCAAGAGGTTTAATGCAGGTTATGCCAAAAACAGGGAAGTGGATATCAACTGTATTTGGATATAAGGATTTCTCTCCTGAGGATCTTTATGAGCCCAAAATTAATATAAGTTTTGGAAGTTGGTACCTTAAAGAGTTAATAGGTAGATTTGATAATCTATATACAGTCCTAGCTGCTTATAATGGTGGAGAGGGAAATGTAAAAAGGTGGTTAGAAGAAGGTGTATGGGATGGGAGTTATGAAAATGTCGAGGATATCCCTTTTGGTGAGACTAGAGATTATGTGGCTAGAGTCATTAGAACTTTATTAAGGTATAAGTACATATATGAGTGAAAAAATTGATGGAAAAAGAAAGATCTCCCATTGGTCTGACATCTATTTGACAAGAGAAAGCAAAAAATATATAATTATTATGTTCTTCTTATATAATATTTAATAAGAATTTTAAATTCTAATATTTATCTAAGCAGGAGGTGGAGTTGATAGTAGCTTTTGAGTAGATAATTTTTTGTTGCTTTAACCCTTATTTACTAATAGTATTTTAAGTTAAAGTTTTTATTTTTTTGTATAGTGCTTTTTTATAGATTTAAAAAAGTTAATATACAATAAAGGTTACTGTTGTTTGTCATTTCTTTATTTTAATTAAATTAAAAATTATCTTTTAACAAGATAAGCTCTAATTTTATTGGATTTTTAATAGGATAGGGTTATTTTTAAGGGAAAATAAAGGTAAAAAATGTAAAAGGAAAGGTGGTAAATATGCTAACATACATTATAAGAAAAAGTTTTATGGCAGTTCCAATCTTAATTGGTATTGCTACAATAACCTTCTTGCTTAATTTTGTCTTTGTGCCTGGAGATCCAGTAAGAATTGCTATGGGTAACCATGGGGATCCAGCTACAATTGAGATGATAAGAGAAGAGATGGGGCTAAATGACCCCCTTTATATTCAGTATGGAAGGTTTGTTGGGAATATTTTTAGAGGTGATTTAGGAATATCATATACAACAAGAAGACCGGTTTTTGAGATGATAATGGAGAGGTTACCTGCCACTGCAATGCTTGCAGTAAGTTCGATGGTGATAGCCATTCTCTTAGGGGTGACAGCAGGGATAATCTCAGCCATAAAACCAAATTCAATTCTGGATTATCTCTTTATGACAGGAGCTATGATTGGGGTCTCGATGCCCGTATATTGGCTAGGACTTATTTTGATTGTAATCTTTGCAGTAAATTTGAATGTTCTGCCTGTAGGTGGATATGGAACCTTTGCTCACTTAGTACTCCCAGCGATAGCTTTAGGAGTTAGACAAGCTGCTCATATTGCTAGGATGACACGTTCTAGTATGTTGGAGGTAATAGATAAGGATTATATTAAGACAGCTAGGGCCAAAGGTTTATCTGAGAAGGTTGTAGTTATTAAGCATGCCTTAAGAAATGCGTTAATACCAGTTATAACTGTAATTGGAACTCAGTTAGGATATCTACTTGGAGGAACAGTTCTTACAGAGGTAACTTTCTCTTGGCCAGGTGTTGGTAGAATGGCAATTGATGCCGTTAATAGAAGGGACTTTCCTTTGATTCAAGGTACTGTATTGTTTTTAGCTGCAATCTTTATTGTAGTAAACTTATTGGTTGACTTAAGTTATGGAGTCTTAGATCCAAGAATTAGATACGATTGATAAGTAATTGAGATTAAGAGAAATACTAAAGAATAGAGAAGAAGGAAGAAGGAGGTTCAAAATGAGTAGTGTAAATACAGAAATTGAAGAGAATATAAACCTTCCTGAGGCTAAAGTAGAAAGCCCTTGGAAGGATGCTTGGCGTAGGCTAAAGAAAAACAAGATGGCTATGATTGGATTAGTAATAATGGTTGCTGTTGTTATAGTTGCAGTATTTGCTCCTTTTATTGCTCCACATGATCCTTTTTACTCTCCTGTTATGGAGGATGGTAGAACAGAGTTATCACTAATCGGGCCAACATGGAATTATCCCTTTGGTACTGATAGATTAGGTCGTGATTTGTTTAGTAGAGTTGTCTATGGTACGAGGATATCATTAATGGTAGGTATAATTACTCAGATGATTGCTTTGAGTATAGGTATTCCTTTAGGAGCCTTGGCAGGATACTATGGTGGTTGGGTAGATGAAATAATATCATATCTAATCAATGTTTTCCTGGCTTTTCCCTTTATCCTATTTGCGATAGCTATTATGTCAGTATTTCAAGATCCAGGTATTGATAAAGTATTTATTGCTTTGGGTATTATAAGTTGGCCAGGGTTGGCCCGTATAGTTAGGGGACAGGTTATGGCTTTGAAAGAAGAAGAATATATTGAAGCGGCTAAATCACTAGGTGCTAATGATGCTAGAATTATATTCTTACACGTTATACCAAATTGTTTAGCCCCGATTATAGTAACAGTTACATTAGGAGTAGCAGGTGCTATCTTAGCTGAAGCAGGATTGAGTTTCTTAGGTTTAGGTGCTCAGCCACCGACTCCAAGTTGGGGATTAATGTTAAGTACTGGTAGAGCATATCTAAGGAGTAATCCATATATGATGTGGTTCCCAGGATTGGCTATTATGATTACGATTTTAGGCTTGAACCTATTTGGTGATGGATTAAGAGATGTATTAGATCCTAAGATGAAGGATTAATGGAGGTGAGAAGATGAGTGAAAAGATATTGGAAGTAAATAATCTAAAGACCCACTTTTTTATAAATAAGGGTGTAGTAAAGGCTGTTGATGGGGTAAGTTTTAGTATAAATAAAGGTGAAACCCTAGGTATAGTAGGAGAGTCTGGATCAGGAAAAAGTGTAACATCTTCTTCAGTAATGAGACTAATCCCTACTCCTCCAGGAAAGATTGTCGATGGAGAGATATTATTTAAGGGTGAGAATATATTAAATAAATCAATGGATGAATTTAGAAAGATAAGGGGAAATGAGATAGCTATGATCTTCCAGGAACCAATGACATCTCTAAACCCTGTTTATACAATTGGTGATCAGATAGCAGAAGCTATACAGTTACACCAAGGTCTAGATAAAAAGGAAGCTTTAAAAAAAGCAGTAGGTATGCTAGAGAAAGTTGGTATCCCAGCTCCAGAAGATAGAGTACATGAACATCCTCATCAATTATCTGGTGGTATGCGCCAGAGGGTTATGATAGCAATGGCTTTATCTTGTAATCCAGAATTATTAATAGCTGATGAGCCAACTACAGCTTTAGATGTAACTATACAAGCTCAGATACTAGAGCTAATGAGAGAGTTAAGAGATGAGTTCAATACTGCTATTATGTTGATAACTCATGACTTGGGTGTTATTGCTGAAGTTGCAGATAAAGTAGCAGTTATGTATGGTGGTAGAGTTGTAGAGCAGACTGATGTAAAGACTCTATTTAAGAATCCAAAACACCCTTATACTGCTGGATTGATAAACTCAATTCCGACTTTAGAAGGTGATAGTGGTAGATTAGAACCGATTGAAGGAAATGTACCAGATCCTTTCAGTTTTCCTGAAGGGTGCAAGTTTGCTAATAGATGTCCTTTTGCAACAGATGAATGTATGACTAAAGAGCCGCAATTAGAGAAGGCGGAAAAAGGTCATGATGTAAGGTGTCATAGATGGGAAAATTTAGATTTAAAGAAGTAGGAGGTGAAAGTAATGGATGATGTGATATTAAAGGTAAGAAATTTAAAGAAGCATTTTCCTATTAAGGGTGGAATTTTCGGTAGAGAGGTAAACTCTGTTAAAGCTGTAGATGGTTTGGATTTTGATGTTAAAAGAGGTGAGACTTTAGGTTTAGTAGGTGAATCAGGTTGTGGCAAATCAACTACTGGTCGCTTATTATTACGTTTATTAGACGCAACAGAGGGTAAAGTTGTCTTCCAAGGAACAGATATTCATAAAGCTGGCAAAGAAGAGATGAGAAGGTTAAGAAAGGATATGCAGATGATCTTCCAAGATCCTTATGCTTCCTTGAACCCTAGAATGACCGTTGAGAAGATTATATCTGAACCGATGAAGATTCATAATATAGGTACTAAAGCAGAAAGAAAAGAAAAGGTGAGAGATCTTTTAGAGAAGGTTGGCTTGCCAAGAAATTATGCTAATAGATACCCGCATGAATTTAGTGGGGGTCAACGCCAAAGAGTTGGGATTGCTCGTGCTTTAGCAGTTAATCCTAAGGTAATCGTTTGTGATGAACCAGTATCTGCACTTGATGTATCCGTACAGGCTCAAGTGGTTAACTTGATGCAAGATATTCAAGAAGAATTTGGCTTAACTTATATCTTTATCGCCCATGATCTAAGTGTCGTTCGTCATATTAGTGATAGGGTTGCAGTAATGTATTTAGGAAAGATGGTAGAATTGGCAGATAAGGATGAACTTTATAGTAACCCTAAGCATCCTTATACGAAGGCTTTATTATCTGCTATTCCAATACCAGATCCTGAAATTAAAAGAGAAAAGATTATACTAGAAGGAGATGTTCCAAGTCCAATAAACCCTCCTTCAGGATGTCCTTTCCATACTAGGTGTCCTTTTGCTACAGACATTTGTAAAAAAGAGGTTCCTAAGTTTGAAGAAAAGGATAAGGATCATTTTGCAGCTTGCCATTTAGTGGATTAATTAAAAACGCGATTGCATATTTATGCATTCGCGTTTTTTTTATAGTTGACAAACAAAGGGTTTTAGATTATAATTATTTTTAAAGATGAATTTATATAAGTTGTTAATGATAATTTTGGAGTAGTGGAGAATTTTAGATTAGTATTTAGATCAATGCTAGTCATTAAAATTAAAAAGAGAATAATTCAACTCTTAGTATTTTAAATATTTAATTTTAGGATGTTCTATTTTAAGGAGGTCAATTCAATGAGTAAATTAGTAGAGGAGTATATTTTGTATGATTTGACCAAAAAAGAGCGCGTTGTCTATTTGGCAAAAAAGGATCCTTTCTTAAAGGTTGATAGAATAGCTCAACTTGCCGAAACGACAGCCCATTATGTCAGGACAGTTCTTTCCGAGGCTAATTTATCGCTTACCAAGCTAAGAAGAGAATATGCCAAAAGTAATGGGAATAGAAGTAGGCAAAATGAGCTCTTATTGGATCTATTCAAAGCTGAAGATTCTGGAGGATTAAAGGGGATAGTACAAGATTCTTTGATATTAAATGATTATAGTAAATATCAAGATATAGTAAAGAAAAAGAAAGATTCTCTAGAGAAGTCTGTTTTATTTAAAGAAGATGGCTTACCTATTATGCTAAATACAATCTTTCTTCTTTCTAAATATGGGGTTAAAGATTTTCATCGTTTTAGAGAGCGAAGAGATGTAAAGATATCTGATTTAAAGATAAGGATTGAAGAAGCTAAAAATGATTTAACAAAATACTTAGAAGGAAGTAGATTTTTATTAGTTTTGGAAAAGGATATATCACTATCTGGTCGTTTGGTGGGTCAAGATATAATATACTTGAATCCAGATAAGATGGAACTTATTTTGACGAAGAGTAAAAATAAGTTTAAAGTAGTCAAATGTAGTTAAAAAGATCTTAAATCTAGGTTGATAGTTTAATTATGGGATTTATCACATTACTTACCACATCGGGTTCTTGACAGCTCTAATTAAATCTAGTATAATTATTAATATATATTATTTTAGAATTTATAAAAAATAAGAAGATATTTGAGTATATAAGTGCAGTATGGATAGTTTAGTAGTGAGTAGATAAATTCTAATAAAAGGATTAATCTCTTTAAAGGTGTGTGCTAAGTATCCTGAACTTAAAAGTTTAGGATATTATTATTTTGTTTATTACTAAATTGCTTCAAATTATTTTTTCAACTCTGTAAATGACTTATATAAGTCACAAGTTATGTTTTTAATCGTATTTAATTGAGTAGTTTAGTATATTTAAATTTAAAGTACAAAAAGTATTAGAGGAGGAAGTAGTAGATATGTTTAAAAGAAAAGGTTTTTTAATGAGTATAGCATTAGTATTAATGCTAGTTATTCTTGTTGGTTGTGGAGGTCAAGAAGAGGTTAAAGAAGAAAGTCAGATAGCAGAAGATCAAAGGTATGGTGGAACTTATATGGGAAGGTTAAGTTCAGACCCTCCTACATTAGATCCAGCTCATGCAACAGATACTACATCAACTAAAGCTATTGATAATATTTTTGATGGCTTAGTAAGGTATGATGAAGATCTGAATGTAGTACCTGCAATTGCTAAGGATTGGGATATTAGTGATGATTCCTTAACTTGGACATTTTATTTAAGAGATAATGTATATTTCCATGATGGAAATCATCTAACTGCTGATGATGTTGTATATTCTTTTAGTAGAATATTAGATCCAAAAACACAGTCACCACGTGCTTGGTTATTTGATAGAGTAGAAGGAGCAGAAGCTTTCCAAAATGGAGAAGCAGATGCTGTAAGTGGTCTTAAGGCGCTTGATGATTATACAGTAGAGATTACTCTTGCTGAGCCATTTACTCCATTCTTATCAGTGTTAACTATGGAGGTTGCTTCAATAGTATCCCCAGAGGCAGCTAAGGAGTATGGAGATGACTTTACTAGAAATCCAATAGGTGCTGGGCCATTTGAGTTTGTAAGTTGGAGAAATGATCACCAACTAGAATTGGTTAAAAATGAAAATTATTATATTGATGGCCTTCCTTATTTAGATGAAGTAGTATTTAGAATAATCTCTGAATCATCTCCGGCCTTTGCTGAGTATGAGCAAGGTAACATTTATGAGATGGCAGATGGAGATATTCCTGATGGACAGATGCAAAGGGTATTAACTTCTGATGAATTTTCAGAAGAGTTAATCAATGTTCCAACATTAGGAACTTATTACTTTGGGTTTAATACAGAGGTAGAACCATTTAACGATAAAAAAGTAAGGCAAGCTATGAACTTTGCAATTAATAGAGATATAATTGCAGATGTTTTAATGAATGGTACGGTTACTCCAGCAAGGGGTATCTTGCCACCAGGAATGCCAGGATATAATGATGAAATTGAAGGATATAACTTTGATGTAGACAGAGCTAAAGAGTTATTGGCAGAAGCGGGGTACCCTGATGGATTGCCAGGAACTTATGAGTTAGCTTATAATACTGATGATACTCACCAAAGTATCGCAGAAGCATTACAGAGAAATCTAAAGAGTATAGGTGTAGATGTTGAATTAATTAATATGGAATGGGGAACTTATATAGAAAAGGTTGATGATGGTGATACTGAGATGTTTAGATTAGGTTGGATTGCAGCTTATGCTGATGCCGATTACTTCTTACATCCGCTATTTCATTCATCAAATGCAGGACCAGGTGGAAATGGTGCTTTCTATAGTAACTCAGAGATTGATGAAATGTTAGATAAAGCTAGAGGTATGGAGCCAGGTGAAGATAGAGTTGAGCTTTATCAAGAAGCAGAGAGAATCATTGTTGATGATGCACCATGGATTCCAGTTTATCACTATGCTCGTGTTGGTTTAGTGAAGCCTTTTGTTAATAATTATTTTATGGGTGCTACTGGTGAATTCCCATTAACTGAAGTGTGGTTAGATCCAGATCACCAATAATTAAATAATCCTACATTTAACATTAGATGTCAACTTTTTTAGAGAATTCTCTAAAAAAGTTGACATCTTTTGTTTTTATTGATAAAATTAATAATGGTTTTTGTTAGTTTTGTTGTAGGGAGTAGGCTTAATTTTAATTGCTGAATCAATTTAGATATAAATATTAAATACTTACTTATATACTTACTTATATAATGACTTATATAAGTAAGTATATAAATCGTCTTCTATTTATATTTTTAAGATTTAGTAGTTTAGTATTTAGTAGAATTTTGATTATAATAAAAAGTATTAGAGGAGGAAGTAGAAGTTATGTTAAGAAAAAGAAGTATTTTAAGTGTTTTGACTTTAGTTTTAGCTTTAGTGGTTTTGGTTGGTTGTGGAGCTCAAGATCAAAGTGAAGATTTAAGAGAGGTAAGTGAGGGAGATAGGTATGGTGGAACGTATTATGCTAGATTAGCTTCTGATGCACCTACTTTAGATCCTGCTCGTTCTACAGATAGTACATCGTCTAGGGTAATTGAAAATATCTTTGATCGATTAGTAGAGTTTGAAGGGGATTCAGAGATTGTTCCTGGTCTTGCTACAGATTGGGATATAAGTGATGATGGATTAGTTTGGACTTTTGATTTAAGAGATGATGTTTATTTCCATGATGGAAATCATTTTACTGCTGAAGATGCTGTTTACACTTATACTAGAATTTTAGATCCAAAGACACAATCTCAGCGTTCTGGTTATTATGTGAGGATAGAAGGGGCAGAAGATTTTCGTGAAGGAAAGATTGATTATGTACCCGGGTTAAAAGCTCTAGATGATTATACTTTAGAAATTACATTAGAAGAGCCTTTCACACCATTTTTATCTATATTAGCAGTAGCTAGTGGATCAATTGTTTCGCAAGAGGCTGTTGAAACCTATGGTGACAATTTTGCACAAAATCCAGTCGGGACAGGTCCTTTTGAATTTATAGA
Organism: Halonatronum saccharophilum DSM 13868; assembly: GCF_000517025.1. Taxonomy (GTDB): domain Bacteria; phylum Bacillota; class Halanaerobiia; order Halobacteroidales; family Halobacteroidaceae; genus Halonatronum; species Halonatronum saccharophilum. The sequence goes on along the minus strand of NZ_KI912094.1, from coordinate 313,776 downwards.
TTGGCAAAGTGATCATCAAATTGTATTAGAGAAGAATCAAAATTATCATATAGAGGGGCGCCCTTATTTAGATAAGATCGTCTTTAGAGTAGTTTCAGAATCTGCTGCAGCTTTTGCAGAGTATGAGCAAGGTAATATATATGAGATTGTTGATGGAGATATTCCTGATGGTGAAATGCAGCGTGTAGTACACTCTGATGAATTCATTGAAGAATTAATCTTAGAGCCAAGGTTAGGAACTTATTATTTTGGGTTTAATGTGACATCAAAACCTTTCGATAATAAGAAGGTACGCCAAGCTATTAATTATGCTGTGAATAGAGATACCATTGTTGATGTAATAATGAATGGAACAGTAAAACCAGCTACTGGTGTATTGCCTCCAGGAATGGTTGGATATGAAGATGACTTGGAAGGTTATAGTTATAATCCTGAAAAGGCAAAAGATTTATTAGCAGAAGCAGGTTATCCAGATGGATTGCCAGGAACTTATGAATTAGCTTATAATACTAGTGATGCACATCAAAATGTTGCAGAAGCATTGCAAGCTAGTTTAAGAGGGATTGGTGTTGATGTAGAGCTATTGAATTTAGAATGGGGTACCTATTTAGAGAAGATAGAAAGTGGAGATTCTGAGATGTTTAGGTTGGGTTGGGTTGCTAGTTATCCAGACCCTGATAATTTCTTGTATAATAACTTTCATTCTATTAATATAGGAGGAACTAATAGTCCTTATTATGATGTTCCAGAGATTGATGAGATGTTAGATAAGGGTAGAGGTATGCTTCCAGGAGAAGAGAGAGAAGAGTTATATGCGCAGATTAATAGAAGACTTGTAGATGATGCGCCTTGGATACCTATCTATCATTATTCTAACTTGGTATTGTTAAAGCCTTTCGTTAATGATTTTGATGTAACTGCCCGTGGAGAAGAAGCTAGATTGACAGATGTCTGGTTACATCCAGATTACCAATAAATAAATTGGTTAAATGAAAATATAATAACAAGTAAATATTAGTAGAGTAGAGAGTAGAATAGTTAGCTAAGGTAATTTAAATTATCTTAGCTAATAATTCTACTCTTTTTATGCTCAATTAAATAAAAATATATTTCAGGAGGTTTTTTATGTTAAAGAAGAGAATTATTTTTACAGTATCATTGCTATTAGTATTTGCCTTACTTGTAGGTTGTGAATCTGCACAAGAGAATGTGGGATTAGAAGAAGTAACTGAAGAGCAAAGATATGGTGGAACATTTCAAGGTAGGTTAAGTTCAGATCCTCCTACCCTAGACCCAGCCCATGCTACAGACACTACATCTACCAAGGCTATAGGAAATATTTTTGATGGTTTGGTAAGATATGATGAGGAATTAAATGTAGTGCCTGCAATTGCTAAAGATTGGGATATCAGTGATGATGCACTAACTTGGACATTTTACTTAAAAGATAATGTATATTTTCATGATGGGAATCATTTAACTGCAGATGATGTAGTATTTACTTTTAGTAGAATATTAGATCCAAAGACCCAATCACCAAGAGCTTGGTTATTTGATAGAGTAGAAGGAGCTCAAGCTTTCCAAAGTGGAGAAGTAGATGCTGTAAGTGGGCTTAAGGCCTTAGATGATTATACAGTAGAGATTACCCTTGCTGAGCCCTTTACTCCATTCTTATCAGTGTTGACAATGGAGGTTGCTTCAATAGTATCACCAGAAGCAGTTAAGGAGTATGGAGATGATTTCACTAGAAATCCAGTAGGTGCTGGACCATTTAAATTTACAAGTTGGAGAAATGACCATCAGTTGGTATTAGAAAAGTATGAAGATTACTATATAGAAGGTAGACCTTACTTAGATGAAATTGTCTTTAGAATAATTTCTGAATCATCACCAGCCTTTGCTGAGTATGAGCAAGGTAATATCTATGAGATGGCTGATGGAGATATTCCAGATGGACAGATGCAAAGAGTATTAAATGCAGATGAATTTGTAGACGAATTAATTAATGTACCTTTATTAGGGACATATTACTTTGGATTTAATAATGAAGTAGAACCTTTTGATAATAAGAAAGTAAGACAAGCTATTAATTATGCTTTAAATAGAGATACAATTGCAGATGTTTTAATGAATGGTACGGTAGAACCTGCAAGTGGTATCTTGCCACCAGGAATGCCTGGATACAATGAAGAGATTGAAGGTTATGGCTTTGATGTAGATAAAGCTAAGGAGCTATTAGCAGAAGCGGGATATCCAGATGGGTTACCAGGAACTTATGAACTTGCTTATAATACTGGTGATTCTCACCAGAGCATAGCAGAAGCATTACAAAGGAATCTAAAGAGTATCGGTGTAGATGTTGAATTGATCAATATGGAGTGGGGAACTTATATTGAAAAGACAGATAGTGGTGACACAGAAATGTTTAGAATGGCATGGATTGCTGCTTATGCTGATGCTGATTACTTCTTATATCCTCTATTCCACTCTGATAATGTTGGTGGAGCAGGAAATGATGCATTTTATAGAAACCCAGAGGTTGATCAGATGTTAGATAGGGCTCGAGGTATGGAACCAGGCCAAGAGCGTATTGAGTTATATCAAGAGATTGAAAGTATTATCGTTGATGATGCACCATGGATTCCAGTTTATCACTATGCTAGAGTCGGTTTAGTTAAGCCATTTGTTAATAATTATACTGTTGTAGGAACGGGAATTTTACCATATACAGATGTATGGTTACATCCAAATCATCAATAAAATATATATTTAAAAAGAAGTAGCTTTTTAGCTGCTTCTTTTTGCGTTATAGTAATAAAGTGTCACTTTCGTGCCACTAGTAATGGGTAATGAGTGAAGAGTAATGAGTAAAGTCAAGAACTCACACCTCACCCCCTTCGGGTCTATCGACCACTCCGTGCAAAACCAGCCTCTCCTCCTCTGAAGAGAGGGGGAAAGTAGTTCCCCTTCTCCTTAGATAAGGGGTTAGGGGATGGGGTCTGAGGTTTTAAGGTTTTACCCATTACTCATTACTGATTACTCATCACCAGTAATAAAGCTACGCTTTATTACTATAAAGAAAAAATTTCAAATTCTCATACATAAAATAGCATAGGTTAGGGATAATACTCCATATAAAGATATTAATATGGAGGGAAAAAAGATGAAGTTAGAAGAATTGACTAAAAAAGAACAGATTATTAATTTTGCTCGTCATGATCCTTTTCTCAAGATAAGTGACATAGCTGAGAATGTTGAGACTACACCTAGGTATGTAAGAACAATCTTATCCGAAGCTAACATATCATTAATGGATCTAAGGGAGAAGTATGCAAGAAATATGGAAGAGCGTTTAGCAGTAAAAGGGGCTAACTTACAAAAGGCAACGGTAAAGTTGCTAAAGGATAAGGGTGAAATAAATGTAGGTAAGATTAACTTGAAAAGGGTTGATAACCTGCAGTTTAGAGAGTTGGTTAAAAGAAACCCAAAAGAGGAATTATATAAGATAGTTCAGACCAAATTTGTTGATGGAGCACCTTATAGCATACAAGAGATTATCACTTATTTAAGTTCTGACATTAATGAAGAGAGGATAGCTGATTTAGAATCTCTGTATGAATTGTTTGGTAATAAGGGGATCGAAGGGTTTAAGTTTAGAAATAATGTAGTACAAGTAGAGAGGGGTAATCCGATAATCTCTTCTCAGTTATCATTACAAGATAGCGATCCAATAGTAAAGAGCCAACGTGTAATACTAATAGATAAGATGCCAATAGGTATTGAGAACTATTACTTTGATGCTAATAGTATTCAACTAGTATTTCCAGGAGAATTGGTAGTGTAGTAGTTAGAAACTAACTACTAATAACCCGTTGACTTTTAAGATTTATATGTTATAATTATAGAAGAAATGCCGAGGTGGCGGAACTGGCAGACGCGTAGTGTTGAGGGCGCTATGGACAATTGTCCGTGTGGGTTCGAGTCCCACTCTCGGCACCATATATTTTTAAGATATTAGTTTGTATCAGAAAATTTGTAATTTCATAAGGGATTAAATGATTTTGATAAAAATCAAAAATCACTTTATATTAGATAATACCACCCAGTTACCATTAATTGGGCTATAAAATGGATACTTGTAGCCATTATAAGATTTAACTAAAAAGACACACTGTGAGAGTTCACTCTCACAGTGTGTTTTTTTATTATTGGCTTTATTATTATGTATAAAAAAAGTTAATATAGTATGATTAGCTAAAGACTTAAGTATCAAAAAACATGTAGCTATAATTTCAAAGTATAATTATCTGCAAACCTTCTAATACTAATTATAGGTTGTATAATGAATTAAAAGGAGGAGAAGTAATGGCTAAGGATAATAATCTCCAAGAGATAATTGAAAGCGATAAAAATCTAAGACCTTACGCCTAAAAGTAGATGAAGATTCTGATTATGTAAGAGTGACAGGGATAGTAGATAGTTTAAGTGAAAAGAAGCATGCCCAAAGAATTCTTGAGGATGCAGCTGGTGGTAAGGAGATTGACTTGGCTATCAGTATCAGTACAGATGGAGCAATTGATGATGAGGATGTCCAGATGGAGGTCGGTGAAGAGTTAGCTATGGATCCTAAACTAAAAGGAAAGGTCGGAGTTAAGAGCATAAAAGGTGTAGCTCATTTAATGGGAAATGTAGAGAGTAAAGAATTAAAAAAAATAGCAACTAAGACTGCTTCTAAAGCCCGTGGTGTAACAGAAGTAGTTAATGAAATTAAGGTGGGTGATAATAAAGAGGAGGATCTCTTTCATACCCAAGTAAGAAATGATGATGACGGATAATTAGCTATGAGCCAAGATTTTTAGCTCACAGCTAATATTTGAATATAACCCCTGCAATTCCAGCCCCTACTAGATATAGTATGGGGTGCTTTTTATATCTATTGATAAGGTAAAGAAGTATAGCCAACAATATTACTGCTTGAAAATTAATTTCTCTCAATATATCTTGAATATTGTTAGAAGAAAGGAATAACTCTTCTTTTCCCAACTCAAAGGCGACAAAAGCGATTAGACCTGCTACTGCCGGTCTGATTCCACTCAAACCGCCTTGGACTAGAGGATGTTGATTGAATTTGATAAAGTAATGAGCAACTAGGAGAATTATAATTACTGATGGAGTTACCAACCCTATTGTAGCAATAATTCCTCCTAAAGTACCAGCAGTATTATAACCTACAAAAGTAGCGACATTGATACCTATAGGACCTGGGGTTGATTCAGATATAGCTATCATATTAAGAAGATCTTCATTTGTAATCCAACCATACCTTTCTATAAGTTGTTGGACAAATGGTAGGGTAGCAAGACCACCACCTATAGAAAAGAGGCCTATTTTAAAGAACTCAAAGTAGAGTCTAATATATATCATTTCTCACCATCACCTTCATCTTGAATTTTTTTATTAGATAGCCTTTTTGATTGGAATAAGATTCCTATAATTGCTGCATTGATTATTACTATAATTGGGGATAGCCTAAGTAGGGTAAGGAGGAGAAAGGATATCCAAAACAGGAAAACTCCTATCCAATTATCGACAGATTGTTTCCACATCTTTATAACTATATTTATGATTAAAGCTATCACACCAATCTTGATACCATTAAAGGCATATTGTATTAGTGGATAATCAAAAAATATCTGAAAGAATGCGGCTATTGTAGTGATTATTATTAAAGAAGGTAATAGCATTCCTGCTGTTGAAGCCAGGGCACCTTTGATTCCATTGATCTTATAACCGATCAAGGTAGCTGTATTTATAGAAATAATCCCCGGTGTACATTGGCTTATGGCATAATAGTTCATTATTTCTTGGGCGTTGGCCCATCCTCGTTCTTTAACTATCTCCCTTTGAATAATCGGCAGCATAGCATATCCTCCACCAAAAGTAAAGGCTCCGATTCTAAAGAATACAATAAATAATTCTAAAGCTGTTTCCATAAAGTTATCTCCTTTCTAGAGTATTAAAAAAATCCATTATAATAAATGATACAGTAAATTGCTAGTAGTGTCAACGGTCTGCCAGTTAGGGATTATAGTAATAAAGCGGAGCTTTATTACTAGTGATGAGTAATGGGTAAAACCTTAAAAAAACAGAAACCCCTTTGTTACCTAAGACTTATAAGAGGTTTTGAGATTTTGACTTTACTCATTACTCTTCACTCATTACCCATTACTAGTGGCATGAAAGTGCCACTTAATTACTAGTAAGTTTAGATTTTGAATAATTTCTTAGAGATTAGCATAGCTTAAGCATAGTAATACTACTATAAAAAAGGAGGTAAGTTAAATGAAGATATTGATTCCTTTTTATTCAACATATGGACATACATATAAGATGGTTGAGGCAGTAGTAGAAGTTGTAGAAAAGATAGAGGGGTCAAGGCAGTTCTGCGTAGAATTAAAGAGACCCTTCCAGAGGATAGATTAAAAAAGATAGGTGCCTTATAGATTCCAAAGACCTTTTCTTATATATTAGAGTGTACCTTAGAAGATCTAAAAGAGTCAGATTCCAAGGTGAGCATATAGCCAAGATTACTAAAAATTTAATTGACTAGCCAATAAGGAGGAAAATTGATGAAAGTAGCCGTTATTGGATGTACTCATGCAGGAACATCAGCAATAGTAAATATAGCTCAAATGCACCCAGAAGCCCAGATAACCGTTTATGAAAGAAATGATAATATATCCTTTTTATCTTGTGGGATAGCCTTGTATGTAGGTGGAGTAGTAGAGGATACTGGTGGCCTATTTTATTCATCACCTGAGGAACTATCTAACTTAGGTGTAAAGACTAATATGCTCCATAATGTCCTAGAAATAGATGTAGAAGGCAAGAAGCTTAAGGTTAGAGATATGGAGAAGGGTAAAGAGTTTGAAGATAAATTTGATAAGTTAATAGTAACGACAGGATCTTGGCCGGTAATTCCTCCAATAGAGGGGATAGATTTAGAAAATGTAATATTATCAAAGAATTTTGCCCATGCTAATGATATAATTAAGAAAGCAGATAGATCTCAAAAGATAACAGTAGTAGGAGCGGGATATATAGGGGTAGAGCTTGTAGAGTCTTTTCAAAGAAATGGGAAGGAAGTTACTTTAATAGATATGGAGAATAGAATATTAAGTAAGTATCTTGATAAGGAGTTTACCGATCCAGCAGAAGAAGATCTAACAGAGAAGGGTATAATTTTGGCTTTGGGAGAAAGGGTAACTCGTTTTAAAGGTGACAATGGAAAGCTTTCTAAAGTTATAACAGATAAAGGAGAGTATAAGAGTGATTTGGTGATTCTTTGTATAGGGTTCAACCCAAACACTGAATTGCTTAAAGGTCAGATCGATCTATTAGATAATGGAGCAATTGTAGTAGATGAATATATGAGAACTAGTAAGGATTGGGTATATGCAGCAGGTGATTGCTGTGCAGTTAAATATAATCCAACAGAAGGGCATAAGTATATTCCTCTAGCTACTAATGCAATTCGGATGGGGAGGTTAGTAGCTCAAAACCTAGTTGAACCTAAGATTGAATACCCTGGAACCCAAGGAACTTCGGGAATAAAAATATATCGTTACAATATAGCTGCTACAGGATTGACTGAGATCACAGCCAAAGAAGAAGGTATAGATGTTAAGACAGTAACAGTAAAGGATAATTATCGCCCTGAGTTTATGCCAAAGTATGAAGAGGCCCACTTGAAGGTTGTATATCATAAGGAGTCTAGAGTTATATTGGGAGCTCAGATAATTTCAAAGGCAGAACTAACTCAATTTATCAATACAATGTCGGTGGTTATTCAAAATAAGATGACTATAGATCAGTTGGCCCTGGTAGATTTCTTTTTCCAACCTTATTTTAATAAACCTTGGAATTTATTAAATATGGCAGGGTTGAATGCTAAGTAAAAAATAAAAAAGAGTCTCTATAATATTAACTATAAAGAATAAAAAGAAGGCTTAGGGTACAGAACACCTTAAGCCTTTTAAAGGTATTGCTTCTTATCCTTTATGATATAGTTTGTGAAAGTTTCAAATTAGTAAACTCCTAATAAAAGTAGGATTAGGATTAAGAATAAGATAAACTCATAACCAGTTCCAACGCCAACTCCAGGTTTTCCAGGTGCGCCCATTATTACTCCCCCCCTTCTTTTGATTTCAATATATATTATGCAATGGAGAAGAAAATGTTACAAATTACTTATTGGTGTTATTAAGAAGGATTTTTATTATCAATGGAGAATTGTTAAATTAAACCAGTATAATTAATAGGGATAAGTTCTTTAGGATAGTAATAGACTATTAAGAGGAAAGGAGAGGTTAAGATGGAGATAGGAATCGTAGGTTTGGGTCGGATGGGTATTAATTTGGCTTTGAATTTAATGGACAATGGACATAAGGTGGTAGGTTATAATAGAAGCGTAGAGAAGGTTAAGGAGTTGGAGAAAAAGGGAGCAGAAGGTGCAACTTCTTTGGAGGAATTAGTAGGAAAGTTATCGTCCCAAAGGGTTCTGTGGGTGATGCTTCCTGCTGGTGATGTAGTTGAGGATATAATCAATCAATTATCTGACCTTGTAGATGAAGGAGATATTATAATAGATGGTGGTAATTCTAAATATACTAATACATTAAGAAGAAATCAGTTCTTAAGTGACAAAGGAATTCACTTAGTCGATGCTGGTACAAGTGGTGGTGTTGAGGGTGCACGCAATGGGGCTTGTATGATGATTGGAGCAGAAGATGAGGTCTTTGCTAAGTTAGAGCCAGTCTTTAAGGATGTGAATGTGGAGAGGGGGTACCTTCATACAGGGCCAACAGGCAGTGGTCACTTTGTTAAGATGGTTCATAATGGTATTGAATATGGGGTACTCCAAGCTATAGGTGAAGGTTTTGAGGTCTTAGAGAAGAGTGACTTTGATCTGGATTATAAAGAAATTGCTAGGGTTTGGAATCATGGTTCGGTAATTAGGAGTTGGTTGATGGAGTTGACAGAGAGTGCTTTCTCTAAGGATCCTAAATTAGATGATATTAAGGGGGTAATGGACCACTCAGGTGAGGGGCTATGGACTGTAGAAGAGGCTCTTAAGTTAGAAGTGCCAATACCTATAATTGCAAATTCTCTCTTTATGAGATATCGATCTAAGCAGGAGGATACCTTTTCAGGTAAGGTGGTAGCAGCTCTAAGAGGGGAGTTTGGCAATCATGCTGTTGAGAAAAAGTGACTTAAAGAAAGGAAATAATTTTCAATTTATTATCTTTGGAGGTACAGGGGATTTGGCCCATCGTAAGCTGATCCCTGCTTTTTATAATCTTTTAGACCGAGATTTGTCAGGAGAGGATTTCTCTGTAATAGGTATTGGAAGAAGGAGTGAGAATAGAGAGGAGTATCTAAACTCCCTTTATTCATCTTTGGAAGAAGCGTTAAGTGGGAAGGTTAAGGAAGATGTATGGGATAAGTTAAAGCAAAGGGTTGACTATATAAAAGCTGATTTTAAAGAGAGTAGAACCTATGAAGATTTGAAAGACTATTTAAATAAAATTGATGATAAAGGTGAAGGTGATAGAATATTTTACTTGGCAGTCGCCCCTAACTTCTTTGATCTAATAGTTGACAAGCTAGATGAGTATGATCTGGCTACTTCTTCTGGCAAGGGGTGGAGAAGGTTGGTGATTGAGAAGCCTTTTGGTCATGATTTAGAGTCGGCAAAGAGGTTAAATAAAAGGATTACACAGGTCTTTTCTGAAGAAAATATCTATCGAATAGATCATTATTTGGGTAAAGAGATGCTGCAGAGTATCTTGGTTATCCGCTTTGCTAACCTTCTCTTTGAGCCAATTTGGAATAACCGTTACATTGATAATGTTCAGATAATCTCTACAGAGCCCTATGGAGTTAAGGATAGAGGTAGATATTATGAGAAAGCTGGAGCACTCAAGGATATGGTCCAAAACCATATGTTTCAGATACTATCTTTGATTGCTATGGAGCCACCGGCACAGATGGAGACTAAGGATATAAGAGATGAGAAGGTAAAGATCTTAAAGTCCTTGATAGAGGGTGAAGATGGTGAAGTAGACTCTTGGGCTATTAGAGGTCAATATGGAGAGGGTGAGATAAGAGGGGAGAAGGTTATCTCTTATCGCGATGAAGATAGGGTGGATAATAGCTCTAATACTGACACCTTTGCTGCTTTAAAGGTCTTAGTCGATAATCTTCGCTGGTCAGGGGTTCCCTTTTATATTAAGACGGGCAAAAGGCTACCGGAAAAGGTGACTAAAGTTATTATAGAGTTTAAATCAGATTTTCATCCAGCCTTCTTGAAGGGGGATGAACCAAGGCCTAACCTTTTAGTTATCAAGGTTCAACCAGAAGAGGGAGTTTATCTACAGTTTAATGCTAAGGAGCCAGGTAGTGATGCTCAAATTATTCCTGTCAAGATGGACTTTTGTCAGAACTGTCAGGTAGGGCTCAACTCACCAGAGGCCTATGAGCGTTTGATTCATAATGTCATCTTAGGAGATCAGACCCTCTTTACTCGTTGGGATGAGGTCGAGTATGCTTGGCGCTTTATTGATAAGATTGCAGATTATTGGAATGAGAATAAGGGAGACTTTCCAAATTATAGGGCTGGAAGTGTTGGCCCGGAGGAGAGTAAAGAGCTTTTAGAAATGGAAGGTCGAAGATGGTGGGATTAGATTAAGAGCAGAGGATAGATAATAGATTAATAAAAAGCCCCCCTTAACTGTCTACAGTTAAGGGGGGCTTTTTATTAGAAGAGAATTAACTCTTATATAGCTTTAATATATCTTTAAAACAGTCCAGTACTTAAATATCTCTCGCCAGTGTCAGGAGCAATTGCTAAGACTTTTTTACCCGGGCCAACCTCCTTGGCAGCCTCAATAGCAGTATGGACTGCTGCTCCCGAGGACGGGCCAACGAGAATCCCCTCCAAAGCAGCCAACCTCCTTGCTGTCTCCAAAGCATCCTCGTCATCAATCCGATAGACCCGATTATAGATACCTCGATTTAAGGTGTCTGGGATGAAACCTGGTCCCGTTCCAGGTACTTTATGAGAACCTGATTCACCACCTGAGATAACAGGGGAGTTCTCTGATTCAACTATATAGACCTTAAGATCATCTATAGCCTTCTTCAACTCCTCACCAGTTCCAGAGACCGTTCCTCCAGTTCCAGCAGTAGAGACCAAGATATCCAAATCACCATCGAAGGCCTCGATAATCTCCCTAGCTGTAGTAGGGCGGTGGGCATCAGGGTTGGCCGGATTATTAAATTGATTGGGCATAAAGGAGTTCTCCGTTTCCTCCAATAATTCTTCGGCCTTCTCCAAAGTTCCAGTCATTCCCTTATCACTAGGGGTAAGGACTACCTGGGCACCATAAGCTCTCATCAATTGTATTCTCTCCTTAGAGGCCGTCTCTGGCATAAGTAGTATCGCTTTATATCCTTTAACAGCAGACACCATAGCCAGGCCGATACCAGTATTCCCACTGGTAGGCTCTATAATAGTACCTCCAGGCTTAAGTTTTCCTTCTTCTTCAGCCACCTTAATCATATTATAAGCAGGCCTTGCCTTAACACTCCGGCTAGGATTAAAGGACTCCAACTTCACATAAACCTCTGCGCTACCAGCAGGAACTACTCTATTCAACTTAACGATCGGTGTATTTCCGATTAAATCCAAGATACTATCAACCTTCATAACAGACCTCCTTTCTTAGTTGAGTATTACTGTAGATAAAAAATTAAGAAATTAAAAGATTTTTTTACCACTAATGAACACGAATACACACGGATAGAAATTAAATTCTTAAATTTTAAAATTGATCTTAATTAATGGTTTTTGATTAGTGAAAATTAGTGTTAATTAGTGGTTCCAAAAGATCTTTGCTTTTGATTTTTGTTCTTTGATTAATCTTAATTATTATCTAAAAATTCTTCCAACAAAGTTGTATCAATTAACCCTTCGATACTCACATCACCGCTGATTACACCTAGCTCCTTGGAGATTTCAGCTAACTCTTGCATGATGCCTTCATCAAGGACTGAGGTGAATTCAGTTCTATTTAAAGATCTATCCAAGATATCCAAAGAAAGTTCTTGGTCGGTAATTCTCTTAATCTCTGATTGCATTAATTCTAGACTCTCTTGACGATTATTGTTTATATAATCAGTAACCCTTTGATGGGCTCTCAAGAAGGTCTTAACAGCCTCCTCATTTCCAGCGAAGAATTCATTTGTAGTTGCTATAACAGTAGCAGGCATTCTACCTTCCCAAGGCAGGTCATCCCACTCAACAAATACCTCTGCTCCAATCTCATCTTCCATTCTAGAGGCCCAAGGTTCAGCTATTGCAGCTCCCTCTATCTGTCCTTGCTCAAATAGACCGATCATAGTAGCAGGATCTTGAATTATATGTTCTATAGTACCGCCGTGATTCTCCATTCTTAGATCATTATCCCACATCCAACGGCGTAGAACCAAGTCATGGCTACATGCGATTCCTGGAGTAGCAATTCTCTTATGGTTAAAGTCCTCTGGAGAAGTAATAGTACCATCACCAGCAGTTACAATTACATTACCACCGATACTTGCATTTCCTAGTATCTTAACATCTCCACCTTGTAAGAATCTATTGATAGCAGGTGCTGGGCCAATATACCCAATATCAATCTGATCTGTAGCAAGGGCATCCATAAATACTGCACCTCTAGGGAAGGTCTTCACATTAACCTTCACATCATCACCAAACTCCTCTTGGAAGATTCCCTCGGCTACACCTACCAATCCTTGACCATTATTTAAGTTAGGGAAGTATCCTATAGTAATCTCTTCTATACCTTCAGTACTTGCACTCTCATCAGCTGCACAACCACTTATCACCAAAACACTTACTAATAATAAAACTAAAATAATCTTCTTATTACTCATTATTATCATCCTCCTTAAAATTAATTATTAGAATTCAAACCCCATCTCTCTAAAACTCTATTTTCTAAGGGTTTAAAGATTAACCCATCAGTAACTGAACCCAAAGTAGCTATAATAATCATAATTGATATAACCATACTCATATTTCCAAGTTCTCGAGCCCACATTAGAAGCTGACCAAGTCCTTGCCCGCTTCCCAAAAGCTCTCCAGCCATCAAAGCACGCCAAGAGAAGGCCCAAGATATTCTCATCCCTGTAATCAAGTGGGGGATAGAAGCGGGAATGATAACCTTAAAAAACAACTTATATCCCTTAACACCCATTGTCTTAGCTGCTTTAATCAGTGTTGGATCTACATTCTTAATTCCTGTAGATGCACTCATTACCATATTCCAGGTACCACCTAAAACAACAATAAAGATAATGGCAGTCTCTCCCATTCTAAACCATAAAATAGCAAGTGGTAGCCAAACTATAGAAGGAATACTCTGTAGAGCTAAGATAAAAGCTCCTAAAGTTTCATCTATTAGCTTAGAAGAAGCGATCAGTAGACCTAAAAAGGTTCCAACTCCTAAAGCAATGGCATAACCAATTAAAAGCCTTCTAAAACTGTTTTGCAAAGCTATTATAAAACGACCACCTACAAATCCATGATATAGTGTATCCCAGACTTGCAAGGGGGAAGGGAATAAAATCTGTGGCCAAATTGCTAATCTATATATTACTTCCCATATCACGAGTAGGATCCCAAGGAAGAGAACTCTCTTCAAAGTTGTACTCATCACCCATCTCCTCCTTCATTACTTTTTCAATTTCTTCTTTAAGTATATCTAAAATTTTATCTTCAAGGTGGACTAGATACCCTTTATTCATCTGACGAGGGCGAGCTGCTTTAACCTCAAAGGTTTCTTTAACATTACCAGGCTGTGTACCAAAGATTACTATTTTATCTGATAGTTGTACAGCCTCTCTAATATTATGTGTAACGAATATAATCGTCTTCTTAGTCTCCATCCAAATCTTTTGTAGCTCATATTGGAGCATAAGTCTAGTCTGTTCATCTAAAGCTCCAAAAGGTTCATCCATCAAAAGAATCTTTGGATTCATTGCTAAAGCTCTAGCAATAGCAACCCTTTGTCTCATACCGCCAGATAATTGATGGGGGTAGGAGTCTTTAAACTTACTTAAATGGACCTTCTTAATGTTATCTATGGCTATCCTTTCAACCTCATCTTTTTTTAGTCCCTTCTCTTTAAGAGAGAAGGCTACATTATCAAAGACATTAAGCCAAGGAAAGAGTGCTGCATCCTGAAAGACAACTCCTCGATCGCTTCCAGCTCCAGAAATCTCATTACCTTCAACCAGTATACTCCCAGAGCTTGGATTTTCTAAGCCAGCAATTATATTTAATAGAGTAGACTTACCACATCCAGAAGGGCCAAGTAAAGAGATGAATTCCCCTTCTTTAATATCCAAATTAATATCCTTTAATACCTGAAGGTTAGAACCATCCTTTTGTTTAAAACTTTTTTGTATTTTTTCTATTTTTAACATAATAAACCTCCAATTTTAGCTGTTGGCTATAAACTATCAGTATTAAAATTTTTGACCAATAATAGGTGATAGGAGAAGCTATCTGAAATTAATCCCGAGTATTCCGATAAGTAATAAGGTTTTATATGGGTTAATTATACAAGTCATTTAATCCCTTGTCAATACCTATAAGGAAATTTCTTAAATATCAGCTCTCAGTTTTCAGCAATTAGACATCAGTTAAGTTCAAAGATATTTAGTACTCTAATTGATGAAAGATAGTCATAAGAAAAAAATGAACCTTTATCATTATTAATTATGACAAATCTATAATCATTCTATTTAAGTAATTAATTTTAGTGGTTTATATTCAAATATTGATTTAAAATATCCATCGGCTTCAAAAGGATTATTTTTGAATAAATTCGTATACTTTCTCTTTTAAAATAGAACAAAGAAGTTTAAATTTCATAAGAAAACTGATATAATTATTTGTATCTTGAGATGTTTAATAGAAGATAAAGGGATAATCAGGAAATTGAAATTAGAAAGGAAAGGTAAAGCTAATGAAGAAGTATCTAATAATATTTATTTTTATCCTTATTTTAAGTTTAAATTCTCAGGTTGATGCAAGGGGGTTGGAGTTCAATAGCGGGGCTACATATAATAACTTTATATACTCCGATATTGAAGATGGAGAGGTTAACAATGACAAGTGGGTTAGAGAAGAGTTGAATGAAGGTAGAGGACATTACTTTGAAGGGACTTATTGGTTAAATAATAGGGTTGGTTTAGGTCTTGGCTATCAGAAAAGTATTTCAACTTGGGATTCTATAGAATATTATGATGAAGAAAGTTATAGAGACTTTAGGTCAGATTATAACTTAAGCTCATCTTATGGGAGATTGGCTTATCGGTTGAATAATAATGTTAATTTAGATTTAGCGCTAGGAAATTATAGCTATAGTGAAGATTATTATGCTGATTATTCTTGGCTAGAGAAAGATTCTAATAAAAAGGTATTAATAGGTGAGGGCTATGGGTATCGGGTCGGTAAAGAGGTTAATCATAATCTCAGCGAAAGGTTATCATTAAATACTAAGGCTTTTTATCAACAAGCAAAGATCAATCTATTAGAGAGTTATGATAATGATAAAGGTTCATTGATAGAGATTGAAGAGGATAAGGTGCTGGGTATTAGCGGTTTAGGTATTTCTTTAGGAGTTTCATATAGGTTTTAAAGAGAAGGGGTTGTCTCGAAAAGAGGCGCCCCTTTTTGATTGAAGTTAAGATGTGTAGTAATAAAGTGTCACTTTCGTGCCACTAGTAATGGGTAATGAGTGAAGAGTAATGAGTAAAGTCAAAATCTCAAAACCTCTTATAAGTCTTAGGTAACAAAGGGGTTTCTGTTTTTTTAAGGTTTTACCCATTACTCATTACTGATTACTCATCACCAGTAATAAAGCTACGCTTTATTACTATAAATCTCAACCCTGATAAAATTCACCAACTACATCTAAATAGAACTTCAAAACTTTTGTATATAAAAGAGATTAATAGCAAAAGATAAGATTAATCAATATTAAGAAATAAGGAGGAAAAAATGAAAAAAGGAGCAATCTTTCTATTGGTTTTTCTTTTGGTAGGTGTTGGTTTCTTTGTTTATAGTATTCATCCTGAAGTTAATCTTCAAGAGAGTGAGGCAGGAACCCCAGATTTCTTTAGTCTATCTCCAAAGTTAAGGTTAATGGCTAGGACAATTCATGCCGAGGCAAGGGGAGAGCCTTTTATAGGTAAAGTAGCTGTAGGGGCGGTTATTATGAATCGTTATCGTGATGCAGATTTTCCAAATACCATACCAGGGGTAATCTATCAACCTTGGGCCTTTACTCCGGTAATGCATGGTATAAT
>NZ_KI912094.1:286799-297233 GCF_000517025.1 Halonatronum saccharophilum DSM 13868 | reverse complement strand
AACAAAGGGGTTTCTGTTTTTTTAAGGTTTTACCCATTACTCATTACTGATTACTCATCACCAGTAATAAAGCTACGCTTTATTACTATAAATCTCAACCCTGATAAAATTCACCAACTACATCTAAATAGAACTTCAAAACTTTTGTATATAAAAGAGATTAATAGCAAAAGATAAGATTAATCAATATTAAGAAATAAGGAGGAAAAAATGAAAAAAGGAGCAATCTTTCTATTGGTTTTTCTTTTGGTAGGTGTTGGTTTCTTTGTTTATAGTATTCATCCTGAAGTTAATCTTCAAGAGAGTGAGGCAGGAACCCCAGATTTCTTTAGTCTATCTCCAAAGTTAAGGTTAATGGCTAGGACAATTCATGCCGAGGCAAGGGGAGAGCCTTTTATAGGTAAAGTAGCTGTAGGGGCGGTTATTATGAATCGTTATCGTGATGCAGATTTTCCAAATACCATACCAGGGGTAATCTATCAACCTTGGGCCTTTACTCCGGTAATGCATGGTATAATATGGAACTTAACCCCTGATGAAGAAGCTGTCAGAGCAACACTTAATGCTTATAGGGGATGGGACCCAACTTATGGTTCACTTTTCTTCTATAACCCAGCTAAGGTAACATCTCATTGGATATTTAGTCGAGAAGTGGTAACAAGAATAGGAAAGCATGTTTATGCTAGATAGGAGGGATAATTATGGATTGGAAAGTATTAGTTTTAATAGCACTAGTCTTTGCGGTAGGTGCAGTTGGATATTGGGGATATGATCAGTATACCACTTTAGGTTTAGTCCAAAATGAGCTCGATACTAGATATGAGAACTCATTTCAAGGGTTTAATACCCATATCGATGAATTGGAGTCTCAACTAGGAACTATCTTAGTATCTAATGATCCAGAAAACTTATCGGTTAATCTATCACAAATTTGGCGTTCTACTTATTCAGCTCAGGAAGATTTAGGCCAAATTCCAATAAGTGATTCGTCAATGGAGAATGTTAAAGGGTTGTTGCATAAAGTATTACAATTCACAGAACACTTAGATAAGAAGGTAGTAGATGGTGGATTAGATGAAGAGGATAAGGAGATGGTACAGTCTTTTCATAATCAAGTTAGTTTAGTCCATAAAAATATCGAGACTGTTCATGATAAGATGAATAGAGAACAATTTAAATGGCACGATAAGAGAAGAGTAAGTATAGATCCAGAAGATAGAGAGTATTCTGCTAGTCCTATAGCCGGTTTGATAGAGCTAAATGATAATTTAGATTTAAGTGACTTAAGAACTGAACTGGAATCTATTTTGCCAGATGGAATATTTGATTTTCAGCCTAGAGATATAATTACTGCTTTAATTGAGCTAGAAGGAGAAGATATAGATCAAGAAGAAGCAATAGAGGTAGCAAAAGAATTCATGGTAGATCCTGCTGGATATGATTTTGAAGTTATTAATAATGAGCAAGTAGATATTGAAGGTCAAACTACTCCAGCTAGTATACCAGCTTATACTGTTAGAGCTACCAATGGAAATGATGAAAATGAAGTAATCTATATAGATGTAAGTAAGAGGGGTGGAAATGTAATCTATCTTTTAAATCAAAGAAGGGTAGGAGAGAGAAATATTGAGATTGAGGAGGCTAAGGATAATGCAGTTGTATTCTTAGAAGAGAATGGGTTTGAAGGTATAGAGCCTGTATCTAGTAAAACCTTCAATGATCTGATTATTATTTCGTTGGCCCCGGTTATGGAGGATGTAGTTATTAAACCTGATGCTATAACTGTACAGGTAGCCTTAGATAATGGTGACATAGTTGGGTTTAATGGATTGGATTACCTCTTAAACCATCAAGAAAGGGATTTAGAGATTTTAGAGCCTAAGTTAACTAAAGAGGAAGCAGAAGAGAAGATTAGTAGGAACTTAGCACTAAAAAGAGAGCCAAGACTAATCTTAGATAAGAGAGGAGAAGAAGAGTTTTTGGCCTATGAATTTATTGGTGAAGTAGATGGAGGAGAAGATGGAGAGTTGTACAAGGTTGAGATAGATGCTGAAGATGGAAGAGAAGTCCTTGTTAAGAGTTTAGATGAAGACTTCTATAAAGAGGTAAGATAAACAATAGTTAAATGAAACTTTTATGTCAATAGCAATCAGTGATGAGTAAAGAGTAATGAGCAAAATAAAACCTTAAGGCTATTTTTAAGGTGTTACTAACCACTCATTGCTGATTGCCTATTATTAGTAATAAAGTTAAACTTTATTACTAGTATATTTAATCATATGACATATTAATTTTAACTAAGAACATATAATAATTTAAGCAGAGCCAACATTAGAAATTTTAGGACTGATTTTTCAAAAAAGTCTTGACTAAAGGAATGAGATTTAGTATACTAATAATTGTCGGTAATAAATAAATCTTTAAGGGCGAATAGCTCAGTTGGGAGAGCACCTGCCTTACAAGCAGGGGGTCACAGGTTCGAGCCCTGTTTCGCCCACCAAAACAGTTGAAAATTGACAATTGATAGTTGACAGTTAAAAAGACTAAAAGATTTTAAGGACTTAAGGTCTTAACTATCAATTATCCACTATCAACTATCAACTGAATTATACGGGGATGTGGTGGAGTTGGTTACCACGCCGGCCTGTCACGCCGGAGGTCGCGAGTTCGAGTCTCGTCATCCTCGCCATTTAAATTAATTAAGAATTAAAGGTTAATAATGAAAAATCAAAAGATTTTAAAAATTATTAATTGAATTTATATGCCAACTTAGCTCAGCTGGTAGAGCAGCTGACTTGTAATCAGCAGGTCATCGGTTCGACTCCGATAGTTGGCTCCATTTGGGGATATAGCTCAGCTGGGAGAGCGCCGCCCTTGCAAGGCGGAGGTCGTCGGTTCGAACCCGACTATCTCCACCAAATCTTTTCATTAAAAGACGCATTGATATTTTTAGTGTTAGCTCATCAAGAGCGTCATACCATAATAAAGCAGTTGTTAATTGAAAAAACGAGGGCCATTAGCTCAGTCGGTAGAGCACCTGACTTTTAATCAGGGTGTCGGAGGTTCGAATCCTCCATGGCTCACCATTAAACCAAAGAATAGTTGATTAGATAATAAAGAATAAATTGTTTGTATTGTTTTTTATTTAATATTATTTATTAACTGAATTTAATATCGCGGGGTGGAGCAGTTGGTAGCTCTAAGCGAAGGTGGTGGAATTGGCAGACACGCTAGACTTAGGATCTAGTACCGCAAGGTGTGTGGGTTCGACTCCCACCCTTCGTACCAATGAAAGTAGTAAACAGTCTTAAGAGCTTAGTTAAGAACTTAAAATCTTTGAAGTCTTGGTTGGCAACTGAAAGATAAATATGCGGGAGTAGCTCAGTTGGCTAGAGCACCAGCCTTCCAAGCTGGGTGTCGCCGGTTCGAGTCCGGTTTCCCGCTCCAAAGTTAAATTCTTTTTAGTTATTGGTGATTATCAACTGAAACCTTAGTTATGGGTCTATAGCTCAGTTGGTTAGAGCGCACGCCTGATAAGCGTGAGGTCAGTGGTTCAAATCCACTTAGACCCACCAATTTAAATTCATTAATATTTAACCTTGTGTGCTTGTAGCTCAGCTGGATAGAGCAACGGCCTTCTAAGCCGTAGGTCGGAGGTTCGAATCCTCCCAAGCATGCCATTTAAATCAATTAAATAGTATGGTGGATATAGCTCAGTTGGTTAGAGCGCAGGATTGTGGCTCCTGAGGTCGTGGGTTCGAATCCCATTATCCACCCCAATTAAATTAATTAACACTAGGCCCCCATCGTCTAGTGGCCTAGGATACTGGGTTTTCATCTCAGCGGCAGGGGTTCGAATCCCCTTGGGGGTACCAAATAATTTCGTTAAAGTTGAAGAGTGGCATTAAATTATTATGCTACTAAGAAAGTATGTAATTACGACACCACGAGATGTTTTTGCTGTTTAAAACATTGAGGGGTACCATATAGCTATGAGTTATGAGTTATGTGCTATGAGCCAAAATCTTCAGATTTTTAGCACAAAGCACAAAGCTAAATAGGGGCGAATAGCTCAGTTGGGAGAGCACCTGCCTTACAAGCAGGGGGTCACAGGTTCGAGCCCTGTTTCGCCCACCAGAAACTTCAATTAATAATTAATACCGTGGGGATGTGGTGGAGTTGGTTACCACGCCGGCCTGTCACGCCGGAGGTCGCGAGTTCGAGTCTCGTCATCCTCGCCATTTAAAAATAGTTTAAAGTTAAAGAGACTAAAAGATTTTAAGAACTTAAGGTCTTAACTATCAACTTGAAGACGGGCCAACTTAGCTCAGCTGGTAGAGCAGCTGACTTGTAATCAGCAGGTCATCGGTTCGACTCCGATAGTTGGCTCCATTTTAATTTTTTCTTAAAGATGGTTGAATTAATTTAATATTATCGCGGGGTGGAGCAGTTGGTAGCTCGTCGGGCTCATAACCCGAAGGTCGTTGGTTCAAATCCAGCCCCCGCAACCAATTTATTTATGATAGTAGTTCTTTATGGATGCAGCCATTTATTAATTGAACTTAACGTGGCGAGATAGCTCAGTTGGTAGAGCAGAGGATTGAAAATCCTCGTGTCCCCGGTTCGAGTCCGGGTCTGGCCACCATTTTAAGCGAAGGTGGTGGAATTGGCAGACACGCTAGACTTAGGATCTAGTGCCGCAAGGCGTGTGGGTTCGACTCCCACCCTTCGTACCAGTTAACAGTTGTTAATTGAGAATTGATAGTTAGAAAGATTAAAAGAATTTAAGTCCTTAACTATCATTTGATTACTGTTAATTAAATTAATGTGCGGGAGTAGCTCAGTTGGCTAGAGCACCAGCCTTCCAAGCTGGGTGTCGCCGGTTCGAGTCCGGTTTCCCGCTCCATCTAAATATTGCTACAATAAATAAGAGGTTGATTTTGATGTTAGGCCATTAAGATTGTCACAAAAAAATGAGCTCTAGTTTTTAGTCATTAGCTAATAGTTAATAAATAAGAGTTAAAATATGTGCCTGTAGCTCAGCTGGATAGAGCAACGGCCTTCTAAGCCGTAGGTCGGAGGTTCGAATCCTCCCAGGCATGCCATTTAAATTAAGTATTAATTAAATATCGTGGTGGATGTAGCTCAGTTGGTTAGAGCGCAGGATTGTGGCTCCTGAGGTCGTGGGTTCGAATCCCATTATCCACCCCATTTTAATCACCCTTATATATCTAAGTGTGTTTTTTTTATTTTAAAAAGGTTTTTATTGTTTTTTGTATACATTAGATTTGTAAAATGCAAAAAAATATTTGTAAAATTAATTTATATATGGTATAATCTCATTAAATAAGTATAAAAATTAAAAATATAAGCACAGATAAGAAAAGAATACAATTAAAAGAAGAGTGTTGAAGTATAATCTAAATCTGGTCACCTTGGTTATATGGAGCTAGTGGTGAAACCGATCTTAAATCTTAGTTTCTAAGGTTATAGGTCGGTTTTATTTTTATTTAAATTTTATAGTTTTTTGAAGGGGAAAATTCATCAATATCTAAACTTGTATTAGAGATATATATAAGTATCGAATATCAAAAAAACATATATAAGTAAATTTTATCAATAAAATGATTTTGATATCTTTTTAGCAAAAAATAGAGAAGAATAACAGGTTTTTATTCTATTTTTCTATAAATAGGAGGGTTTGTTGTGATTAAAAAGAAGAGGTTAGGCGATATTTTAGTTGAAGCGGGTTTTATAAATGAAGAAGAATTACAAGAAGCTTTAAGAATACAGAAAGATAGTGATAAGCGTTTGGGTAAGGTTATGAAAGAGATGAATCTATTAACTGAGCAAGATGTGGTAGAAGCATTAGAGTTTCAACTTGGTATTCCTCAAGTAGATTTAGAGAAATTTATTATTGATGATGAAGTTATTAAAATTATTCCAGAATCATTAGCCGTAAGGCATAGGGCGATACCTATTAAAAAAAGAGGCAGGAGACTTACTGTAGCAATGGAGGATCCTTTAGATGTATTGGCTATTGATGATATTAGGATTAAAACTAGCTGTGAAGTTGATCCGGTTATAGCTACAGCATCAGAAATCGAGTTGGCTTTACAGAGATATTTTGGGAATGATAATCTTGTTAGCGAACTTTTGGATGATATCGGATCAAAATGGGGAACTGATGATGAAGGTGAAGATGTTGATAGGTTAAGAGAGATGGTTGATGATGCTCCTGTAGTAAGGCTAGTAAATAATATTATAATTGATGGGATTAGAACACGGGCCAGCGATATACATATTGAACCACAAGATGATCAGGTTAGAGTTAGATATAGAATAGATGGAGTACTCCATAATCATATGACTATACCCAAGCATACTCATTCAGCTTTAGTATCTAGGGTAAAGATTATGTCTGAGATGGATATATCAGAGCGAAGAATTCCTCAAGATGGCAGGATTCAAATGGTTATAGGTGATGGGAGGGAAGTGGATTTAAGGGTATCTTCTTTGCCTACAGTTCGAGGTGAGAAGGTTGTACTTAGAATTTTAGACAAGAGTAATTTGATGCTTAGTATTGATAAACTGGGTTTTTTAGATAATCAAGAGAGGTCCTTTAAGAAGATGATAGGTCAGCCTCATGGTATGTTATTAATTACAGGGCCAACAGGTAGTGGTAAGACTACTACTCTTTATTCAGCACTATCTTCTTTGGATACCAGTGATGATAATATTATCACTGTAGAAGACCCAGTGGAGTATAGACTAGAAGGTATAAATCAGGTTCAGACACTACCAAAAGCAGGTTTGACTTTTGCTAATGCTTTAAGAGCGATTCTCCGCCAGGATCCTGATATAGTAATGATTGGTGAGATTCGTGATAAAGAGACTGCTGAGATTGCTATTCATGCTGCTTTGACTGGTCATTTAGTGTTAAGTACTCTCCATACCAATGAAGCTGCTGGTGCTTTAGGAAGGTTGATAGATATGGGAGTAGAGCCTTTCTTAGTAGCTTCTTCTATAATGGGAGTTATAGCTCAGCGTTTGGTTAGAAGAATTTGTCCTGATTGTAAAGCAGAAAATGATGACATTATTATAGATCCGCAATTAGAGAAGTATTTAGGAGAAGGGAAAGATAAAATATCTTTATATAACGGTGAAGGATGTAGAAATTGTAATGATACTGGTTATAGGGGAAGAGCAGCAATCCATGAGGTTTTAGAGATTGATTCTGATATTAAGAAGTTGATAGTAAACAATGCCTCGGCTGATGAGATAGAAGAGGAAGCTAAGAAGAAGGGGATGATCACTCTAGAAACATCAGGACTAATGAAGGCCGAACAAGGGGTAACAACTCTAGAAGAGATAATGAGGGTAACTAAAGTCCATTTAGATTAAAGGGGTGATACTATGAGGTTAGAGGATATATTAAAAAAAGCGATAGACTTAGATGCATCGGATATACATCTTACTGTAGGTATTGAACCGATGGGAAGAGTCAATAGTCGCTTAGTAAAATTGAGTGATAAGGTCTTAGATTTAAATAATATAGAGGGGTTGATTTCTGAACTATTGGATGTCAAGCAAAAGGATAAATTTATTCAACAAAGAGATCTAGAGTTCTCGTATGATGCATTGGATTATAGATTTAGGGTTAATTTATTTAAACAAAGAGGGAGTCCGGCAGGGGTTATGAGGATTATACCTAATGAGGTCCCTAGGATTGGGGATTTAGGTCTTCCTAGCGATTTAGATGAGATGCTTACAAAACCTAGAGGTCTTTTTTTGGTAACCGGGCCAACAGGTAGCGGAAAGTCCACAACATTAGCTTCTATGGTAGACCAAATAAATAGAACTGAGGATGACAAGCACATTATTACTTTAGAGGATCCAATAGAGTATCGTCATCGCCATAATAATTGTATTGTCAATCAACGTGCTATTGGCGAGGATACAGGAGGCTTTGCAGTAGGGCTAAGAGCTGCTTTAAGACAAGATCCTGACATTATAATGGTAGGGGAAATGAGAGATCTAAAGACTATCTCAACAGCTATTACTGCTGCAGAGACAGGCCATCTTGTCCTTGCCACACTTCATACCAATGGTGCAGCAGAGACTATAAATAGGGTGGTAGACTCCTTTCCCCCTCATCAGCAAAATCAGATCAGAGTTCAATTATCTATTGTTTTGTTGGGTGTCTTATCTCAACAGCTACTTCCGTCCATAGGTTCTAGAGGAATGGTAGTAGCAACTGAATATATGGTCTCTAACCCAGCAGTTAAAAATTTGATCAGAGAAGGAAAGACCCACCAGATTGAAAATATTATTCAGACTGGCAAGAATTTAGGGATGCACACAATGAAATCCTCCTTAAAGAGATTGTATAAAGATAAGCTTATATCTTATCATACTGCTTTAGCGAGAGGATTGAGTATGGAGTCTTTAGATAGGATGGCATTTATGTGATAGAAGTTGAAGTCCACTCTTACCACTGTGGCTTGCCCTGTGGTAAGAGTGGACGGTCTTGATCTTACTTTTTATGCTTTTTAAGTAAATCTTTAATAGCTTCATCAAAATAAACACCTCCCAACCTAATTATAATACTTAAATATTAATATTTGAACTTATTTAAGTTTATAATATAGTGTTAAGTAAAGAGGTGAAAATATGACAGTTAGAGAAAAAGCCTACAAATTTAGATTGTGCCCTAATAAAGAACAGAAAATATTAATTAATAAATCAGTAGGATGTGCTAGATATGTTTATAATCATTTCTTAGATAAGGCTAAAGAAAATGAATATCAATCATATTCTAAATTTTCTAAGCAATTAACTCAATTAAAGAAAGAAATGAAATGGTTAAAAGAGCCGGATAAATTCAGTTTACAAAATGCACTCAAAGACTTAGATAGAAGTTTTAAAAATTTCTTCAAAGGTAAATATGGATTTCCTAAGTTTAAATCTAAGAAGAATCCTAAAAACTCTTATCGTACTAATAAATTTACTAGAAAAAGTGGAACTACCAATATTGAGATAAAATATAATAAAATCAAACTACCCAAATTGGGTTGGATTAAATTTAGAAAATCTAAAGAAATTAAAGGTGAGATATTGAATGTAACAGTAACTAGAACTAACACAGACAAATATTTTATCTCAATAGCAGTTACAGAGGATATTGAAGGATTAGCTAAAACAGATAAGCAAATAGGAATAGATTTAGGGCTTAAAGAATTTGCTATTATATCAGATGGTGAAAAAATAGCAAATGCTAGAATATTAAAGCAGTACGAGAAAAAGATAGGTAGATTAAATAGAAGTTTAGCTAGAAAAGAAAAAGGTTCTAATAATTGGTACAAAGTTAAAAATAAACTAGGTAAAGTTCATGAAAAGATAGCTAATATTAGATTAGACTTTCTTCATAAGTTGTCAACTAAGCTAATTAAGGAAAATCAACTTATAGTAGTTGAAACTTTGAAAGTAAAGAATATGCTTAAAAATTCTAAGTTAGCTAAATCCATATCAGATGTATCTTGGAGTAAGTTTATTGAATTACTAACTTATAAAGCTAAATGGTATGGAAGAGATTTAGTCAAAATAGACACTTTCTTCGTTAGTAGTCAATTATGTAGTAATTGTGGTTACAAGAATGAGAATGTTAAAGATTTGAAGGTTAGAAAGTGGGAATGTCCCGAATGTAAATCGTTTTGGGATAGGGATATTAATGCAAGTATAAATATTTTAAACGAAGGATTAAAAATAAAGGCAAGTACCACTTAGGATATGTACCGTTGGACTAACGGGAAGTTACGCTTAGGAGATATGAGTAGTGGTTACACTCTCAGCCTAAGAATCCTCGTGGGCTTGCCCCGAGGAGGGTCAAAAAAGAGTAATAGACTAGAAAAGGGGTGGTTTTTATCGCTCAAGTATTTAGCTATAAGGCAAGGGATAAGAATGGTGCTTTATCTGAAGGTCTAATGGAAGCCTCGAGTATAGAGGGTGTAAAGGCGAAGTTGAAGGAAAAAGGTTACTATATAATCGCTATAAAAGAAAGTAAGTCAGAAAAAAGTAGTAGTATCAAAAATTTAATTGAGAAGACTAGAGGGGTTAGTACCCAGGACTTAGTTCTTTTTTGTCGTCAGTTTTCAACTATGGTCAGCTCTGGACTTTCCCTAGTTAGGACGTTGGAGATACTTGGTGAACAGACTGTAAACTCTAAACTAAAGGAAGCAATCAATTCAGTAGCTGATAATGTAGAGAGTGGGCAGTCGTTTTCTCAAGCATTAGAAGAGCATACTGATATATTTCCAAGCTTATTTATTAGTATGATGGAAGCAGGGGAAGCAGGTGGGGTATTGGATGAGGTTTTAGAGAAGATGGCGATCCACTTTGAGCGGGATAATGATTTGAAGCAGAAGGTTACTTCAG
>NZ_KI912094.1:146012-286699 GCF_000517025.1 Halonatronum saccharophilum DSM 13868 | reverse complement strand
AAAAATTCTAAGTTAGCTAAATCCATATCAGATGTATCTTGGAGTAAGTTTATTGAATTACTAACTTATAAAGCTAAATGGTATGGAAGAGATTTAGTCAAAATAGACACTTTCTTCGTTAGTAGTCAATTATGTAGTAATTGTGGTTACAAGAATGAGAATGTTGAAGATTTGAAGGTTAGAAAGTGGGAATGTCCCGAATGTAAATCGTTTTGGGATAGGGATATTAATGCAAGTATAAATATTTTAAACGAAGGATTAAAAATAAAGGCAAGTACCACTTAGGATATGTACCGTTGGACTAACGGGAAGTTACGCTTAGGAGATATGAGTAGTGGTTACACTCTCAGCCTAAGAATCCTCGTGGGCTTGCCCCGAGGAGGGTCAAAAAAGAGTAATAGACTAGAAAAGGGGTGGTTTTTATCGCTCAAGTATTTAGCTATAAGGCAAGGGATAAGAATGGTGCTTTATCTGAAGGTCTAATGGAAGCCTCGAGTATAGAGGGTGTAAAGGCGAAGTTGAAGGAAAAAGGTTACTATATAATCGCTATAAAAGAAAGTAAGTCAGAAAAAAGTAGTAGTATCAAAAATTTAATTGAGAAGACTAGAGGGGTTAGTACCCAGGACTTAGTTCTTTTTTGTCGTCAGTTTTCAACTATGGTCAGCTCTGGACTTTCCCTAGTTAGGACGTTGGAGATACTTGGTGAACAGACTGTAAACTCTAAACTAAAGGAAGCAATCAATTCAGTAGCTGATAATGTAGAGAGTGGGCAGTCGTTTTCTCAAGCATTAGAAGAGCATACTGATATATTTCCAAGCTTATTTATTAGTATGATGGAAGCAGGGGAAGCAGGTGGGGTATTGGATGAGGTTTTAGAGAAGATGGCGATCCACTTTGAGCGGGATAATGATTTGAAGCAGAAGGTTACTTCAGCACTGGTTTATCCGATTGTAGTTACTATTGTGGCTTTTTTGACTATCTTCTTTTTAATTACTTTTGTGGTACCAACCTTTGTCGATATGTTTGCTGGACTGAACCAAGATCTTCCTGCTGTAACCAGGATGTTAATTGCTATTAGTGATTTCTTTGGAGCTTATTGGCATCTAATCCTTGTTATTGTAGTAGGGGTAGGTTATGGATCCTATTGGTCTTATAATAATAAAGATGACTTTAAAAAGAAGATGGACGGCTACTTCTTGAAGATGCCTCTTTTTGGGGATTTACTTACCAAGTTATCAGTAACTCATTTCTCTAAGACTTTAGCTATTCTTTTAAGGAGTGGGGTACCTATTTTAGATGGGATGGATATAGTAAGTAAGGTGATCTCTAACAAGGTAATGTCAGATAAGATTAAAGAGTCTAGAGATAGTATAAGTGAGGGTAACAGTATAACCCTTCCTTTAAGAGAAGGGAAGATCTTTCCTTCGATGGTCTTGCAGATGATCAAGATCGGTGAAGAGACTGGTAACTTAGATGCTATGTTAGATAAGATAGGGGACTTTTATGAGCAGGAGGTCGGTTATAAGGTTGAGGGTATGGTCTCACTAATCGAGCCTGCTTTGATTGTTTTCTTAGGTTTGGTGGTAGGAGCTATAGTTATTGCCATTATGCTACCGATGTTTGATATGATACAGGGGATATAAGAGCAGTGAATAGTGATTAATTTGTATAATTCTTAATTATATTGAAGGGGGGTGATGGGAAGGCAGCTGTGCAGGTTTTAGTTTTAATCTGAGGGATGATAAATTTAATAAAAAATTAAAAGGAGGAAACGAAGATGATTAGCAAGGTAAGAGGAATTTTAAAGGAGTCTTTTAGTAGGGAGGAAGGTTTTACCCTGATTGAATTGATGATTGTTATTGCTGTATTGGGTATATTGGCTGGAATTGCAATTCCAAATTTGAGTGGGGTAACAAATAGAGCTGAGGAGGCTGAGATTGTTTCATTAGGAGGGCCAATTAGAACGGCAATGGAGATGTATAAGGCTCAACATGGTAATTATCCTGAAGAAGCAGATAATGGTGTTGTTGAACATTTGAAAGCTAGATTAAACCGGGTAGGGATGGGTGAGTTAATAACTCAGTTAAATGAAAGTGATGCGACAGAAGAAAATAGCATAACTTATGAAGTTAATGATGATGATTATTATATAGAAGTAGAAGCAAGTAATACTGATAATAAATACTATATTGGGCCAGACGGCGTAGATTTAGATAAAGGTGAGGTTACTGATTTATAAAAGTTGTTTATAGTATAGTATATTAAATTAAGTGTTTTTTTGATTTAATTGAGGGTTGAGGGTTGAAAATTAAAGGCTAAGGCTTAATTTTCTTTTCTTATTATTAGGAATCTGGAATCAGTAAAGATCTAAATTCTTAAAAACTTAGACCTTAGAGTCTCCTGATTCCAGATTTCAATTTATCTTTGATAAAAGGAGGGCCAACAGATGAAAGAAGCTTGGCAAGGTGAAAAGGGAGGGGCTTTAGTATTGGCGATGATACTATTGTTAGTAATACCTATCTTAGCAATGGCTTCGGTTCAATATAGTAGGAGTGCCCTCCAAATTAGCCGTTTTAATAAAGAAAGAAATCAGGCATACTATTTGGCACGTGCTGGGACAGAGGCTGTAATTGCTGCTTGGCATAAGTATGATATCAATAATAAACCCCAGGGGCAGATATCTACCCTGTACTTTACTAAGGATAATCAATTTGTCTTAGAGGATCCTGGTGAAGATAAGGTAGCTAAGGTTGATGTGAAAGTAGAGGATAAAGGTGAGGATGGGACGGTCTTTGAAGCTAATGCCCAAGTTGGTCTTTATAGAGATACTGTGACAGCAACTGTTGGCCCGTATATAGACACAAAAAACTTAAACCCTCCATGGTATGAGGATGGTTATTATGAGTGGGTATCAGGGTTTTTAGGTATTGGGGGCAATTGGGAGTATCGTAATGGAATTATAATACCAGGGCCAAATATCGAGGAGATAAGATATGAAGGAAATACTTATATCTTTAAATATCATCAGCCAGTTTATGGTATTGCTGAAGTTGGAACTAGCGGAGAGACTATCGAATTAAATAATAATAATGACCAAAATAAGGTGGCTTATGTAGCTCAAACTATCTTTTTTAAAAGCAATCTTGATTTACGTCAGGATACAGAGTTTTCAAGGAGAAATGGTGCGTTGATTGTAAGCGCGGAGAAAATTACCTTTGAAGGCGATATTCAAATTCGTAAAGGAACATTTTCATCAGGTGATTTGGCTTTACACCTTCCTTCAGGTTTAGGAATTAAGTTAAAAGGTAGAGAAGGTAGTTATGGTAAAGTTTATTTTAGTCAAGGGGTAAGACGTCAATCCAAAGGGGTAAGACGTCAACTCAGAAGAGATATTCCAGCAGGTGCTTATTACTTTAAAGCACCAACAGGAGCTGAAGCTATAAATTTATTAGACGTTTATTTAGATAGTAATGGTGTTGGTCGTTTGGGAGGTAGTAGAGGGGAAGAGGTTTTAATTCCCATTCCAGATGATGATCCTAACAGGTTTCAACCTGATCCTCGTGAAGATATTTGGGTAATCTGGAATTGATTTTTTCATTCTAAAAAGTGGAGTGATATATTAATGAATAAATTGCTAAGAGAAATTAACTGTTCTAGAGAAGGTGCTTTCACTTTGGTTGAAACCTTAGTTGCTATTTTTATAATCGGGGTAATTAGCATCTCTATTATGCCGATATTTGCTTATAGCATCAGAGGAATCCGCCAAGCTGGAGATTTAAATAGGGAAGTCTTTAAATCTCACGGGGAAGTCCAATATGATTTGGCCCAACGTGTTAGCTTTGGTGGAACAGAGATCCCAATCCGTTTTGAGGATGAAGGTCAGGAGACAGTTGTTAGAGGAGCATTAATACAAAGGGGAGACTTGCTTACCTTTGTGGCTAATCTGGCTTATATATCAATCTTTCCTACTCAAATAACAGAGGGTTATAACCCAGCTACGACTATAGTTGAAATAAATGGTACTGATACTAATTTTGAAGATGGAATAACTAAATTCACACTAATAGACAGTAATGGTAATATAATTGGAGGTTACAATTCCCAGATTTTAAATCATAGGGAAGCTAATCTAAATTTATTGACCAATAATTTAATTAATGCTAATGGGCCCTATACAATAAAAATTGAAACCAATATAAGTGAAGGGCTCGAAGTGCAAGAACCCCAAGTGGTTAGAGCAAGACTTAGAGTTGGCTTGCCAGAATTTTTGTTATTAGGTTCTCAGTTGGGGGAGCAGGCTGTTTCGGCAGATGGTGAATATTGGGTAGAAAAAGAAGTACCCAATGCCTTGAGCGAAGAAGTGACTAATGATATATCTTCTAATCGCAATAAGTTTATAGCTGTCGGTGATAAGGGTAATATAATGGTGCTAAGAGATGGAAAGAACTGGTCTAAGCTTTCTCCTGTTTCGACTAAAGATTTAAGGAGTATAAGGTATAATAACAAGGATGAAGAATTCTGGGTTGTAGGTGACGAAGGGGCAATTCTGAGACCATCTAA
The DNA here is from genome assembly GCF_000517025.1 of Halonatronum saccharophilum DSM 13868. Taxonomy (GTDB): domain Bacteria; phylum Bacillota; class Halanaerobiia; order Halobacteroidales; family Halobacteroidaceae; genus Halonatronum; species Halonatronum saccharophilum. The sequence goes on along the minus strand of NZ_KI912094.1, from coordinate 282,139 downwards.
TGGTCTTAACTGGAAAGTTGTAGATGTAGATCCCATCTATAAAGAAAGTGTTGAAGGGTTAAATGCTATGCCTGCTATAGAGTTTGATGGGGTTCATAACTTGCTCCAAGTTGAGGGTATAAATATAACTGGAGATTATAGTGTTTTTGGGGTTGTTTTGGATGCTGATGAAGAACAGGCAAGGGTTAGTGATGAAATTATTAAACTAATTGATAATAGCTTGGTTATTGGAGAAGGTTTTGAGGGGTTTATTGGAGAGGTTCTTATTTATGATAGAGTTCTTGAGAATGAAGAAGAGAATAGAGTTAGAAGCTATTTGGCTAATAAGTATGGTTTTGAAAAAACCCAGGGAGGTTTAGGAGAAGAGCCTGTTGGCCCTAAGTTATGGTTTAAAGCAGAGTCTTTAGAATTTGACAATGATGATCTGGTTAGCCAATGGAATGATAATATTAGCGATAAAGTAGGTAGAACAAGACCTAGAGACCTTAAGGGGATTGCCTGGAGTGATGAACAGGTTGTAATTGTTGGAGAACGAGGGAGAATATTAGTCTACCAAGAACAAAAAGAGGATTGGTATGCCTTTGATTTAGAGTTAGAGGAGGATATTAATAGTATAGCTTGGAGTGATAAAGAAGAAGTCTTTGTTGCTGTAGGGGACAATGGTACTCTTGTCTCTTCGGATGATGGAAAGTCCTGGGAGATTATCAATATGAACAATGTAAGTTCTAATTTAAATGATATAGTCTGGAATGATGAAACTCAAAGGTTTATCATTGTAGGGGATGATTGTGAAGTCATTAGATTATCCAGTACAGGTAAGGCGGAAAGAGCAAACTATAATGAAAATGAAAGTTATAACCTTTATAGTATCGCCTATAATAGTAGGAGTGGAGAATTTATTGTAGTAGGAGAAGATCATATAAGCAAAGAAGGAGTAGTTCTAATTTTAGATAAAAATTTTGAACGATTAAATAAAGAGTATGTTAATAATTCAGGAGAATTTAGAGGTGTAACGGGGCGAAACTAAAAGAACTTAGCTTAATGTAATGAAAGGGTTGATTTTATGAAGGGGATATTAAAAAGAGAAGGGGCTTTTACTTTAATAGAAATTTTGATTGCTTTATCGATTTTAGGTCTTATTTCAGGTGCAAGTTTCACTCTTCTTACCTCTGCCGATAAAGCAATCGAAAGCGCTAAAGATAATTGGATGCTACAAAATGACTTAATAAAAGCTGGTGAAGATATCATTAAGCAAGTTAAGACTGCCCTTTATTTAGAGATTGGCCCTACTAATATGGAAGAAAACGAGGAAGAAGATAGTTATATTTTTCTACAGGAAGGTGCTATTGTTCATCGGCAAGGTGAATATGAGAGGGTTATTATTGATAATGATAATTTAGATTATAATATAAATTTTAGAAGAATAGATGGAGAAGAAGGTAATCAGTTAAGAGATCTCCTTGAGTTTGAGTTAAGTATAGATGGTAGAGAAGAGAGTATAACCACAGCGGTAATGTTGGCTAATCTGCCTAAGCAAATGGAGGTTATAGGAACAGAAGGTAATGCTATATATTACCTTAGCACAGCAGAAGTTGGAGCAATGCCAGCTACGGAACTTAGTGGATTTTGTTTTATAGCTACTGCAGCTTTTGGTTCTCCTTTAGACTCTAGTGTTGTTATTTTAAGAGAGTTTAGAGATCAGTATTTATTAACTAATAACCTAGGAAGTAGATTTGTCGATATTTATTATTATTTATCACCACCTTTAGCTAATTTAATAGCTGATAATGATATTTTTAGGTTTATAGTTAGGGTGTTATTAATGCCTATTGTATTTTTTACTTATATACTATTAAGATATAATTTATTTGGATTATTTATTTTGTTTTTATTATTTGCTGTATTAACTCTCATCATAAAGAGGGCTAGGTTACAATTTATTGAAATCTAAGTAGAATGATTATCGAATAATTTGGAATGAATAAAAATTATTACAAGGAGTGCTATGATGGAGTTAGGATTGGTTATTTTTATATTTGGTAGTATAGTTGGTAGTTTTCTCAATGTAGTAATTTATCGTTTGCCTGCTGGGAAATCGATAGTCTTTCCTCCTTCAGAGTGTGGGAACTGTGGGCATAGGCTTGGTTTTTTAGATCTGATCCCAATCATATCTTATCTCTTACAAAAGGGAAGGTGTCGTCACTGTGGTACAAAGTTTTCCATTCAATATCCTCTAGTTGAATTTTTAACTGGCCTTTTATTTTTGGCTTTATATTGGAAATTTAATCTAGGAATTGAATTTTATCTTTATTTAGTACTGGCCTCCCTTCTGATCTCAGCAACCTTTATCGATTTCAAGCATCAGATCATCCCCAATAAGCTAACCTACTCAGGTATTATCTTTGGAATCAGCAGTAGTTTATACTTTGATCATATTGGGTTTAGATGGGCTTTATTGGGTTTTCTTATAGGCGGGGGTTTTCTTCTTTTAGTAGCTATTGCTAGTAGAGGTGGTATGGGGGTGGGGGATGTCAAATTTGCAGCCCTTATCGGTACCTTTATCGGGCCAACTCAGACTTTTGTTGGAATTATCTTGGGTGCTCTTATAGGTTCAGTCGTTGGTATTGCTCTGATAGTGACCAAGCAAATAGGGGGGAAGGATAGGATACCCTTTGGCCCGCTAATCGCCTTGGGGACACTCTTAATGATTTTCTTTGGTGATAGTATAATTGATCTTTACTGGAGTATTGTCCTGTAATGAGTAATACAGATTAAAGGCTTGTACACTGATTAACACAGATAAGAGCGGATAAAGGTCTGATATAAAGAATGAAATAAAAAAGGTTTAAATCAGATTTAATCTATGCTAAGAATTTTTGGATTTAGGTTTTAAATATTTTTGATTTAGATTAGCTTCAATTTGCGAGATTCGCTGCCACTAAAGAGGTTTTAAGGTTTTAAATTTAATGTTTTTAGCTGATGGCTGACAGCTGAAAGTTGACAGCTACTACAACTAAATTGAGGTGAAGTGATGAAGAAATTAATGAAAGGAATAGGTAATTGGTTGGATAACTTTAAAGAGACCAGTGTAATTGGTCTAGATATTGGCGAGGATACAATTAAGCTAACAGAGGTAGATACAGGGAGGGGAAGGATAGTATTAAAAGGCTTGAGTATAGTAGAGACTCCTAGAGGTGGGGTAGAAGATGGTAAACTTAAAGCTCCAAAGATGGTAGCAGAGATCTTAAATCCTGTTTTTGAGGAGAACAACTTTTCTACCAAGCAAGTAACAACGGCAATTAGTGGTGAGGAGGTAATTACTAGAGCAATAGAGATTCCTAATATACCTAAAGAAGAGCTTGGTGAAGCGGTAAAATGGGAAGCAAGTGCTCAGATACCTATACCTATCGAAGAATTAATCTTAGATTATGAAATTTTAGGTAGAGGAGAAGATGGAAGCTATAATATCTTGATAATAGCAGTAAAGAAGAAACTAATAGATAATTATTTAAAACTATTTGAGCTTTTAAAACTTCAAGGTGTTGCCATTGAGATAGAACCTATTGCTATAGCTAGAACAGTGGGAAAACTTTATGAGACAGATACGATAGGTGTAATCGATATGGGGACTAAGACTACAGATATCTCTATCTTACATAAAGATCAATTGTTATTTACTAGAACTGTAGGTATAGGTGGTATAGATATTACTCATGATGTTGCCGATAGTTTTGAGCTAAGACTAGAAGAGGCTGAAGAGTATAAAAAGGAGAATAACCTTTTTGAAGAGGGGTTTACAAGCCTTGTTTTAAGAAGTTTGACTACTGATATTTATCGTTCTTTGGATTATTTTCAAGTTAAGAATAAAGGTGTAGATATAAAGAAGATAATATTGACAGGTGGAGGTTCTAAATTGCTTGGTTTAGATAAGCATTTAAGCAATGAATTTGGTGTTAATGTAGAGAAATTGGATTTATCAAATAGGTTAACTTCAAATCTAAGAAGTGAAGAGGATCTATTACAATTGGCTCCATTTTTAGGAGTAAGCATAGGGTTGGCCCTAAGAGAGGAGGGTATAGTATGATAAACCTATTACCTCCAGAGTACAAGAGAACTACAACTTTAGAAGAGAAGATAATTAGTGTGGTAATTATCTCTTGTATACTTAGTGCTTTAATTATAATGGGATCTTTTTATTATAGGTTGGTACTAGAGAGTAGGTTAATTGAGCAACAGTTAATCATAGCTGAAGAGAGATTAAGCATGGTAAATGATCAAATGAGAGAGTTAAGTCAGTTAGAAAAAGAGATTGAAGAGGGGAAGAAAGAGCTGGGGGAAAGGGAAGATTTTTTAGGTCGAGATTTAGATTGGATTTTGATTTTGGAAGAATTTAGAGTTTTAGTACCAAGTGATACTTGGGTTGAATCATTTGAAGTCTCAAATGAATCTTTTAATTTAAAGGGATATACCTTTAATCATCAAGGATTGAATAATATGCTAAAAAATTTAAGGACCTCGAAGAGTTTTGAAGGGATAAGGTTGGTAAGTAGTAATAAAAGAACTTTATCTTATCAAGGTTATATAGAGGAAGATACTTATTATTTTGAGATTATAGGAATGTTAGCAGATAGTGGGGGGGATTATTATAATGTTAGATAACTTGCAACCCCGAGAAAAGAAAATGTTGATAATTTTTATAGTAGTTAGTTTAATCTTTGGCCCATATTGGTGGATATATAGACCAATTAGAGCAGAGTTAGAGATAAAGCAAAGTAGGTTAGAGTCACTAAAGAGAACTATGATGATTGAAAGTAGAAAGTTAAGCAATAGGGCCAAACTTGAAAGAGAGCATAAGGAGATGTTGGCCCGCTTACAAAGAAGTCAGGATTATTTTATCAGGGCAGAAGAAGAGATAGACAAAGCGATTTACCTTAATGATCTTTCTTTAGAAACAGGGATAAATTTAATATCATTAAAACCAGATAGGTTGAGAACTGATCAAATTTATACCAAGATACCTTACAGGTTAGAGATTAGAGGAGATTATGACAGTATTTTAGATTATGTAGAAGGTATAAGTAAGGTGAATTATCTAACCCGGATCAATAATTTAAATATTAGGTCAAGTGTAATTCCTGATGAAGAGTTACAAGTTAATATAGAATTGACCACTTTCTCATTAGATCAGCTGGAAGGAGGGGTTAGGTAGTGAGATTAGCCATAAGGAATATAGATATATTAGAAAAATTAAAAAATCAATGCACCCTCTTTGTTTTGATAATAATGGTATTCTTAATAAACTCAATTTTTTTAAGCTATAAAATGATTAGACCCTTTAATAGACAAGAGGAATTAATAAACTTTTCTCAACAACTTGAGCAAATAATAGCAATAGAAGAGGTTGAGTTAGAGGAAAAAGAGATTGGAGAAGAAAGAATAAATATTGGTTATATATCTAGAGGATATGAAAGAAACCCTTTTAGATCTCTTTTGGAACAGAAGAAAGAGCCTTCGCTTAGAGAAGAAAGTAGGGAAACCATAAATCTCAATTTAGAACAAGGGGAAGTAGGGGTATCATACAATATAGAAATTTTGGGTATATTGAATAATAACCTAGAAAGGGTAGCAATTTTAAAAATAGAAGGTACGGATATAGAAATAGTAAGAGAGGGAACTTCAGTTTTAGGAATGTTAGTAAAAAACATCAGAGATGATAGACTAATAATTCAAAAGGGTGAAAAGGAATCTGTTTATATCTTTGGAGGTGAGGAAAATTAAAAGAAAAAAAACAATTTTAATACTGGTCATTATGGTAATGGTTTTTGCCTCATTTGGTTTAGAAAATATAGTTGAAGCAAAGCAAAGTAATAATATAGACTTAAATTTAAAAGGAGTAGATTTAAGGGATGCTTTTAGGGCAATTGCTGAGGTAGGTGGAATGAATGTAATAACTGATAGTTCGGTATCTGGAGATGTAACTATAAATTTAAAGGAAATTCCTTTCTTAGAAGCTATAGAATTATTAGCTAGAACAAATACTTTAGATTATAAGATCATAAATAATACAATTTTAATAGGAACTAAAGAAGGTCTAGAAGCAGGTTTTGGGAACAAAGTTACAGAGGTTTATATATTAGAACATGCAGAACCAGAAGAGGTTAAAGAAACTTTGAATTTATTGGTAGATGATAGTTCTATCAGAGTTGATGAGAGGACAAAGAGCATTATAGTAACTACTTACGAAAGTAAGCTGGGAGAGATAGAACATATAGTAAAGAGCTTAGATGTTTCTAAAAAACAAGTTGCTTTACAGGTGAGAGTTATGGAGTTAAACTATAACTTGATTGATGAACTGGGGATGAATTGGAGAGATGGAAGGATATTTGGAAATAGTGAAAGTGAAGAATTTGAATTTAGGATAGGTGGTTTGACTATAGATAAAAAAGGTATAAGTTATGACTCCTTCTTTAGAGCCCTAGAGACTAATGCTATGGGAAGTACTTTAGCAAACCCCCAAATTACAACAATAGATGGAAAGGTTGCAACAATAAATGTAGGTGATGAAGTTCCTATAGTAAATGTAGATGAAGAGGGAAATCCACAAGTAGATTTTAAGGATGTGGGGGTTAATTTAGAGATAAGGACAAGGTTGATTAGAGAAGGAGAAGTTATGATAGATCTAAAACCAGAAGTAAGTTCTATAAATGAATGGGTTGAAACAGGTGGAATGAGATACCCTCAAGTGACTACTAAGAGAGCAGAGACAACAGTTAGAGTTAATGATGGAGAAACCTTTGCCCTAGGAGGTTTAATCAGCGAAGAAGAGTTGGAGAATATAAGAAAAGTGCCTGTATTGGGAGATATACCTTTATTAGGGAGGTTATTTAGATCAAAGCGAATAGAAAGTAGCAAGAGAGAACTTGTAATATTTATAACTCCAGAGATAATAAAAGATCAACGAGTAAGTATAGATGAGGTTATAGAAGATAAATATATGGATATTTTCTCTTATGAAGTAAGTTATTACGATACACTTTGGGGTATAGGAGAGTTATTTGGTATCTCTTATTTAGATCTTATGGATTATAATAATATAGAAGATATAAGTAAGGTAGAGGTTGGTAGGGTATTATCTATACCAGTAGATAAGAGACAGTACTATAGAGTAGAAGATGGTGATACTTTAAAGAGTATAGTTGATGAGTATAATATATCAAAAAGCCAGACTATTAGAATCAATAACCTAGTTAGCTTAGATGGAATGGTTGGTCAAGAAATACTCCTTCCTCTAGTTATTGATTAGTAGGTCAGCTGCTATTTCAATAATAAATTTATAAATAAGTAATGTAGTTGTTATTGAAATTACCTTTAAAATTAAATGAAAAGATAATAGATATAATTCAATTGAGTCTTACTTAAAAAAGAGCTGTTGTTATGATATCATAACAACAGCTCTTTTTTAAGAAATTAGCTCTTTTTAAGAATAAAAATAGTATATTAAAATAAAGTAAAAAGGACTAGAAATCACACCCTTAAATATGTTATAATTATACAGAAATGGTTTATAATTATCATTTTTTAAATAAAGACTTAAACCATTTGAAGGGAGCAGGTAATTTAAAACCTCCACCTACAGCTTTCATAGGATCGTTCTCATTTTTAGACCAAGTAAATAAGAAATCGATCTTCATAATATTACCTCCTTATTATATTGACAGTAAGTTCTTAAGTTTTGTTTACTGCCGAAAATTTTAATTATTAATCTTTAATTAGAAAGCAGAGCTTTCTTAGGGCTGACTTATTCTTATTTTATGTGATTATAGAAAGAAAAGTTACAATTTTTTAAAATAACTCTACAATCTTTTTGGTGGAAGAATAGTATTATTATTTCTTTAGATATAAAGGAATTTGTTTAATTTCATAGAATTAATATCAAATAGTAGGGTTTTTTATAAGGGGTAAGGGACAAGAAGTATTTAAAATCAAGAGTAAAGAATAAAGAATAACTAATAGTTGAAAACTATTATATAGGTAGCAAAAAATTAAAATTAACGATAAAATAAGAGATGATAAGGTGGTATAAATCAAATGGAATTTAAACATATATCGGTATTATTAGAAGAGAGTGTTGATTATCTTAATTGTAAAGAGGGAGGAACCTATGTAGATTGTACCCTTGGAGGTGGTGGTCATTCTGAGCAAATCTTAAAAAAAATAGGGTCAACAGGACATTTGGTAGGTATAGATCAAGATGCCAGTGCTATTAAAGCTGCCGGGGAGAGATTGAGTAAGTATGAAGGAAGGGTAGATTTAGTTAAGGATAATTACAGTAATCTAAGTTATGTTTTAGATGAATTAGGTATAGAGAAGGTAGATGGATTTATCTTTGATTTGGGTGTTTCCTCTTATCAGTTGGATACACCAGAGCGAGGATTTAGTTATAAGTATGAAGCTCCATTAGATATGAGAATGAATAGGAACTCTCATAGGACTGCTGCGAACTTGGTTAATAACTTATCGGAGGATGAATTAGCAGGGATTATAGAGGATTATGGTGAAGAGAATTGGGCCAAAAGGATTGCCCAATTTATCGTTGAGGCTAGAAGTGAAAAGAGAATCGAGACAACGACAGAATTGGTAGGTATAATTAAGGCTGCCATTCCAGCTACTGTAAGGCGTTCAGGTCCCCATCCAGCTAGAAGGACTTTTCAGGCCTTGAGAATTGCTGTCAATGATGAATTAGGCATAATTGAAGGTGCAATAAAGGATGGTGTTTCTAGATTAAAAAAGAAGGGGCGCATCTCAATTATCACTTTCCACTCTTTAGAGGATAGGATCGTTAAGCATACATACAAAGAGTTGGCAAAGAAGTGTACATGCCCTCCCAAATTCCCTATTTGTACCTGCGATACAGAAAGACAAGTTAAGATAATTACTAGAAACCCTATCTTACCAAGTGAAGAAGAGATAGAAGCAAATGCTCGCTCGAGAAGTGCCAAGTTAAGAGTAGCTCAAAGACTTTAATGGTAAAAAGCAGCAATTAAGACTCAAGAATTAGTAAAGAGCTAAAATCTACTCTATATTGAGAAAGGGCTAAGGTTTTGCTATCTAAATACAAATAGCACAAGAGGTGTGGTTATTTTCTTAGAGTTTAGCTGAAGGTTGATGGTGGATAGCTGCTAGCCAATAGTTGTATAGATAAAGTTCTAAAATAGAAAGTTGGTGAATAAAGTTGGTAAAGAGGCCTAGAAGAGAGTATCTAGATCATAGTGTAGGAATTAGAAATCCTATTAAAAAGGGTAATTCTAAATCTAAGAATAACTCTTTTAAGTATGTATTACTTTATGCAATTACAATCTTTATGATGAGTTTTTTGGTTATTATATATATAAATCAATATGTAAGGCTTTCTAGAGGTAATTATAGATTGGAGAGGTTAGAAACTCAGAGGTCTCAGTTGAAGAACCAAAATATTCACTTAGAATTAAACATTTCTCAATTGAAGTCTTTGGATAGGGTAGAAGAGATAGCCAAGAATGATTTAGGGATGATAAAACCAGATAGTATAACTTATATAGTATTAGAGGAAGAATCTAAGGGTGATGTTAATGAAGTAGCTAAGGCTAATGAGTCCTTATTGGAAGAAAAAGAGGATAAAAGTATTAAAGCTAGAGTCTCTAACTTCTTTAATAGTTTAACAGAAGTGCAGGCAGGGAGTTTGGATTAAGAGATATATGTTTATTTAAAAGCTGTGTACAATTTATTGTTAGCTATTAGTTGTGTACTATAAACTAAGAACTTTAGGTCTTTGACATACGGCACAAAGCATATAGTTCAAATGGGCGTTAGTCCAATTTATTCTAAAGTTCTTAGCAATGGATGATAGGTTACAGTTGAAAGCTAAAGTTAGGAGGTGTTTGGGTGGATGAGTTGAGGTTGCATATTAGAAAGAGGATTACTTTTCTTACTGTATCGGTTTTTTGTATTTTAGCTCTTTTGATGCTTCGCTTTGCTTGGATACAGGTAATTAGTAATAGTGAGTATCAAAGTAAAGCTTTAAGTCAAAGGTTGCGTGAACTTAAGGTTGAGCCTAAACGGGGGATAATATATGACCGGAATGGAGTAGCTTTGGCTTTAAGTGCAAGTGCAGATACTGTAGTTGCAATTCCAAAAGAGATTCAAAATCCAGAGAAGACAGCCTCTAAGCTAGCGGATATACTAGGGATGTCTGAAGAGGAAGTATATAAAAGAATTACTAGAAGGGCCGCAGCTTCTTACGTGGCTAGAAAGGTAGATGAAGATAAGGCAGAAAAGATTAGAGAGTTAGACTTAAAGGGGATTACTTTTACTGAAGAGAGTAGAAGGTTTTATCCAAGGGGAGAGCTGGCCTCTCACATATTAGGGTTTTCAGGTGTTGATAGTCAAGGTTTACAAGGTATTGAGTTATCATATGATAGATATTTAAGGGGAAATCCGGGTAGAATATCTATAGAGAGTGATGCTATTGGTCGACAAATCCCACAAGGGATCAGTGATTATAGTGCTCCAGATGATGGAAATGATATTTACCTAACTATAGATAATGTTTTGCAATATATTGTAGAAAGAGAGTTGGATAAGGCTTTAGTAGAACACCAAGCTCAAGGGGCTACTATTGTTATGATGGATCCTAAGACTGGTGATATTTTAGCTATGGGGAATAGACCTACTTATGACCCTAATAATTTTGCCAAGTTTGCTCCTAGATTGTGGAGAGATAGGGCTGTTTCAGACACCTATGAACCTGGGTCAACCTTTAAGATAATCACTACTGCTACGGCATTAGAAGAAGGAGTAGTTAATGTCAATGATAAATTCTTTGATCCAGGCTATATTGAGGTCTCAGGTCAGAGGATAAATTGTTGGAAGGCTGGGGGGCATGGAATGCAGACCTTTGCAGAGGTTGTGCAAAATTCATGTAATCCCGGTTTTGTTCAGGTTGGACAGAGGATTGGTCGGGATGACTTTTATAAATATATAAAAGCTTTTGGTTTTGGGGAGAGAACAAATGTTAACTTACCAGGTGAAGGTCGAGGTTTGATGTACAGTCTGCCTCAAATCGGTCCTGTTGAGTTGGCTACTATCTCCTTTGGCCATGGAATTACTGCTACTCCAATTCAACTAACATCTGCTGTATCGGCTATTGCTAATGATGGTCAACTATTAAAACCTAACTTGGTTAAAGAGGTTAGGGATAAAGAGGGTGAATTGGTTGAAGAGATACAGTCTGAAGAGATTAGGAGGGTAGTATCTAAAGATACATCCAAATTGGTTAGAGAGTTGCTAGAAGGAGTTGTTGAGGAAGGTTCTGGAATGCATGCTGCTATAGATGGATATAGAATAGGAGGAAAGACCGGTACTGCTAAGCATTACGGTAGAAGCTTATATGATGCTTCTTTTATCGGTATGGTGCCTGCCGACGACCCTCAGCTTGTTACTTTGGTAGTTCTTTATGGTGTTAGTAGTTACCCTTATTATGGATCTCAGGTAGCTGCGCCTATATTTCATAATGTAGTTAAAGATGCTTTGAGGTATTTAGAGATACCTCCAAATAAGGCAGATACTGATAATGAAGAAGATAGACCAACTAGGGTTGAGGTTCCTAATTTAACTAACTTAGATTTTGAAGAAGCAGAAAAGGTTTTGATTAGAAATGGTTTTAGAATAAGATTAGAAGGTGAAGGGGCGGTAATATCTGATCAGATACCTTATCCTGGAGCTATAGTAGACGAAGGTAGTACAGTTATATTATTCTTTGAAGGGGCTGAGGATAAGAAGGCTAGGTATAGAGTGACAGTTCCTGATTTGAGTGGTATGGAGATAGAAGATGCGGCGCAATTACTTGGACAATTAGGCTTAAGGTTGAGATGGGAAGGTTCAGGTACCATTAGAAGCCAAAGCCCTGTTGCAGGAAGGACTGTAGATTCAGGTGATTATATAAGGGTTAATTTAAAGTAGGGTACAAGTTGATAGTTGAAAATTGATAATTGGTAGTTAAATTCGAAATATTAGATTTGTTCTAAGACTTAGAACAAATCTAATACTAAATTACCTTTATATTTATGTAGGGGGTTAGAAATGGAGTTTTAACTATCAATTGATTAACTAAATAAGGGGGGATATGATGGTTAAGCTACAGGATCTCGTTAAAGTAATAGATGCAAAAGAGGTCAGAGGAGATTTAGATCTCAATATAAAGGGGATTTCATATGATTCTAGAGAGGTATCAGAAGGTTATCTCTTTGTTGCGATAAAAGGTTTTAAAGAGGATGGACATCAATTTATAGATGATGCGATTAAAAAAGGTGCTAATGGGATAATAGTAGAGAAGGATATAGATATAAATATAAAAGGAGTTAGTATAATTAAAGTGGATAACTCAAGACAGGCGTTATCTAAATTAGCTGCTAAGTTTTATGATTATCCATCAAGGGATATGACGATAATAGGTGTTACAGGAACTAATGGAAAGACTACAACAACCTATTTGATTGAGTCTGTCTTGAAGGCTTTGGGGAATCAGACTGGGTTGATTGGTACTATTAAGAATAAACTTGGAAGTCAAGAAGAGATAGCAAGTCGTACTACCCCTGAATCAGTAGAACTTCAAGAGATGTTTAGGAAGATGTCTGATGATGGTGTTAAATATGTGATAATGGAAGTATCCTCCCATGCATTGGAGCTTGATCGGGTTTTAGATGTTGAATTTGATAGGCAGATATTTACGAATCTAAGTCAAGATCATCTTGATTTCCATCAATCCTTTGATGATTATTTAAAGGCTAAAGCAAAGCTCTTTGGGTTAGGTAAGGGAAGATCTATTATTAATATAGATGATGAGGTCAGCAATGATATAATAAGTGCTGCTCAAGCTGGCGTTTTGACTTATGGGATATCAGGTGAAGCTGATCTTAAGGCTGAGAAGATAGATGTAACTCCTAAAGGTGTTTTTTATAAGTTAAAGGCTGAAGGTCAAGAGTTAGATATTAAATTAAAGATTACAGGTCGTTTTAATGTTTATAATTCTTTAGCTGCTATTGGAACTTTATATAGTTTAGGTTTTTCTTTAAATGATATAAAGGAGGGGTTAGAAGAGACCAAAGGTGTTCCTGGAAGGTTTCAGCTTATAGATAGGGGCCAAGATTTTGGAGTTATAGTCGACTATGCTCATACTCCAGATGGTATGGAGAATGTTTTACATACAGTTAAAGAGATAACTAAGGGGAGAAAGATAGTGATCTTTGGTTGTGGTGGAGACAGGGATAAGACTAAGAGGCCGATTATGGGCAAAGTTGGTGTAACTTTAGGTGACTTTGCTATTATCACCTCTGATAATCCTCGAAGCGAGGAACCATTGGATATTATAGAGGATATATTGGAAGGTGTTAAGGAAGTAGATAAAGTAGAAGGTAAGGATTATATGGTTATTGAGAATCGTAAGTCAGCTATAGAGAAGGGAATTAAGATGGCTAAGAAGGATGATACGGTAGTGATTATTGGTAAAGGTCATGAAACTTATCAGATTATCAAGGGTAATGTTTTAGATTTTGATGATAGAGAAGTAGCTAAAGAAGCCTTAGTCAATAGAGGTGAAGAGTAATGGAAAGGTTGTCCTTATCCCAGATAGGTCTTGCTTTAGAAGGAGAAGTTATTGGAGCAAAAGATGTGTATGTTGATGGGGTCTCAATTGATACAAGGACTTTAAAGGAAGGAGACCTCTTTATTGCTATTGAAGGAGAGAACTTTGATGGTCATAATTTTTTAGAGGATGCCTTCGCCAAAGGGGCAAAGGCTGCTATAGTGGCAAAGAATAAAGCTTTTGAAAGTGGGAATCCTTTAATTTTGGTAGAGGATACTAAGCGGGGATTACAAAGCTTGGCTAACTATTATAGGAATAGGTTTGATATAATAGTAGTTGGAGTCACTGGTAGTACAGGCAAGACGACAACAAAGGATATGATCTATTCAGTTTTAAGCCAAAAATATAAGACTTTAAAGACGGAAGGTAACTTTAACAATGAGATAGGACTTCCTTTGACTTTATTGAGGTTAGATTCTAGTTATCAAGCCTTAGTTGTAGAGATGGGGATGCGAGGGCTAGGTCAGATCAGAGAGTTGGCCAAGATTGCTCAACCTGATATAGGTGTGATTACCAATGTTGGATATGCTCATATTGAAATTCTAAAAACTAAAGAGAATATAGCCAAGGCTAAGTCAGAGTTGATAGAATCTTTAGGTGAAGAAGGTTTTGCTATCTTAAATGGAGATGATCCCCTTGTTAAAGATATGGAGAAAATATCTAAGGGAAAGGTTATTAATTATGGTTTAAAGGATTATAATAAAGTAAAGGGGAGTAAGTTGGCCCTTTCAGAGGATAGTGATTTGCAGTTTGAGTTGGGGGTAAAGGATTTGACCTCTAACTTCAAGGTTAAATTACCTGTTCCTGGAAAATATAATGTATATAATGCTTTAGCTGCCGTTTCAGTAGGTATATCCTTGAATATTGATCTAGAGAAGATAAGGGATGGATTAATGAACTTTGAATTGACAGAGCTAAGAAATAAGGTTTTTGATTCAAAAAGAGCTTTCAAAGTGATAAATGATACCTATAATGCCAACCCTACTTCTATGAGGGCAGCATTAGACACCTTAATTGATATTGGGGAAGGTAAAAAATTTGCTGTATTAGGAGATATGCTTGAGCTAGGAGATGTGGGATTAGGTGAACATAGGAGGCTTGGACAGTTTCTTTTAAATAAAGGGATTGATTATTTATTTACTTATGGGGATTTAGCCTTTTATATTGGTGAAGGGGCCAAAAAAGCAGGGATGAAGGAAAGTTGTATTTATTCTTACCAAGATAAAGAAGAGTTGGTTGAAGATTTATTGAAAAAAATTAAAGAAGGCGATACAGTATTGGTAAAAGGGTCTAGAGGAATGGAGTTGGAAGATGTCTCTAAGGCTTTAGAAGAGAGATAGGGAGTGGTGGCAATGGTGGATTTAATATATGCAGCAACTATGGCTTTTGTTATTTGTTTATTGACAGGGCCAATTTTAATAAATTGGTTTACAAGGTTGGAATTTGGACAGAATATTAGAGAAGTTGGCCCTAAAGCTCATTACAAAAAAGCAGGAACTCCAACTATGGGAGGGATAATAATAATCTTGGCTGTTTTAGTTTCAACTTTGGTATTTGCTGATCTAGGCCCAGAGGTTATTATAGCTTTATTTGTTACCTTAGGGTATGGCTTTTTAGGATTGTTAGATGATGTAATCAATATAATTGCTAAAAGATCTGAAGGGTTGACACCAAGGCAGAAGCTTTTAGGTCAGGTTATAATTGCTACAATTTTAGCAGCAGCAGCTTTGATTAAGTTGGATGTTGGTACTGAGTTATTGATCCCATATTATGATGGTACTATAGATTTAGGCGTTTTATTTATACCTTTTGTAGTTGCAGTGGTAGTAGGAACTTCTAATGCTGTGAACCTAACTGATGGTCTAGATGGATTGGCGGCAGGAATAACTATAATTGTAACTATAACTTATGCTTATATCTTATTTCTTTTTGGAGAGATGGAGTTAGCTATTTTTACAATTGCTATAGCAGGGGCTTGTTTAGGATTTTCTTGGTTTAACAGTTATCCAGCCCAAGTTTTTATGGGGGATACGGGATCTTTGGCTTTAGGTGGAGCATTGGCTACTATAGCAGTTTTGACTAGAACTGAACTTTTTTTATTGATTATAGGTGGAGTTTATGTAATAGAGACCCTATCTGTAATGATACAGGTTTCATTCTTTAAATTAACAGGGGGAAAGAGGGTATTTAAGATGAGTCCGATTCATCACCACTTTGAGAAGTCGGGTTGGGCAGAGTCGAAGATAGTTGTAAGGTTTTGGATTTTAGCTATCTTTTTATCTTTAATCGGACTTATGGGGCTTTCGGTATAAATCAATTGACAATTGATAGTTGAGAATTGATAGTTACATAATAATAGATAGTAATTGATAGTTGAAATTATAAAGTGATGGGCTATATTATTAATGAGTAAAAAGTAAAAGATTAATAGATATTGAAGTCAAAGAAAAATAAACAATTATTTTAGCAATGGCTTTAGTTAAAAAGAACTTAAAATAAAGTCTTTAACTATCAACTATCAATTTTAAATTTTCAACTGTACTTTAAGGAAGGGAGGATGTTAATGAAACTAAGAGATAAGTTAGTGACAGTTGTAGGATTAGGAAAGAGAACGGGTGTTGAAACAGTAAAGTTTTTGGCCCAAAAAGGTGCAAAGATTATAGTAACAGATATGAAGAATAAATGTGACCTTCAAGAAGAATTGTGTGCTTTAGCTGATATAGATTTAAAACTTGATTTAGGAGGTCATAGCTTGGAGTTGATATTAAAGTCGGACTTGATAATTATCAGCCCTGGTGTACCAAATAATATCCCCCTTTTAAGAGAAGCAAGAGAAAAATCAATAGAGATTATAAGTGAGGTAGAACTGGCTTATAGGTTCTGTAAAGCTCCGATTATAGGGATTACTGGAACTAATGGAAAGACCACAACTACAACATTGATTGGTGAGATTTTTAATTCTACAGATAAGAAAGTTGTAGTAGGAGGAAACATAGGTAGACCATTGATTCAAGATCTTCCTTATCTCAATCAAGATGGGGTTGTAGTAGCAGAGGTAAGTTCTTTTCAGCTAGAGGAGATAAAGGACTTTAGACCAAAGGTTAGTCTAGTCTTAAATATAACTCCAGATCACTTAGATCGTCATGGTAGCTATGAAGAGTACATAAAAGCTAAGAGAAGGTTATTGATGAATCAAGAAAGTGGCGATTATACTCTTTTAAATTATGACGATCCTATTGTAAGAGAGTTTGCTAATTATACTAAAGGTAAGGTCATCTTCTTTAGCCAAAGAGAAGATGTTGAAGAAGGTGTATATTTGAAGGAAGATATGGTTATAAGTAATATAAATAATCAAGTCCAAGAGTTAATAAAGGTTGAAGAGATTGGAATTAAAGGACCTCATAATTTAGAGAATACTTTAGCTGCTATAGGGGTTTCTCTTTTGATGGGGATAGAAAAGGGTGACTTAATTAAAACTATTAAAGAATTTACAGGTGTAGAGCATAGAATTGAAGAGGTAGGTCAAATTAATGGAGTTAGATATATAAATGATTCTAAAGGGACAAATCCAGTTGCTGCTATTAAAGCATTAGAGACCTTTAACGAGCCAATTATACTGATTGCCGGTGGCAAGGATAAGAAGTCTGACTTTAGTGAATTTGCTCAAGTTGTAGTAGATAATGTTAAAGATTTAATTTTATTAGGTGAGACTGTAGATATTATTAAAAATGAAGTTGAGGCTTTAGGTTATAATAATATTCATATTGTAGATAGTATTAAAGGGGCTGTTAAGGTGAGCAGCAAGTTAGCTAAAGAAGGAGATATAGTACTTTTATCACCAGCCTGTGCAAGCTGGGATATGTTTGATAGTTATGAGCAGAGAGGAAGGATCTTTAAAGAAGTGGTTTTGAAGGGCAAAGAATAATGAAAGTTTTAGATTTTGACTTTATTTATTAACTATTTAATATTCTTCATTAACTGAACTTTAAGAGGAGGTGATTTTATGTTACAGCGAAAGTTTAGGCAAGCCAAATCTCCTGATTTTTTTATGTTTTTTGTTTTGATAACTTTATTGGGGATTGGAGTTGTAATGGTCTTTAGTGCAACTTCAATATCTGCTTATCAAACTTATGGTGACAGTTTTAGGTTTTTAAAGAGGCAATTAGGCTGGTCTGTTGTTGGAGTTACTACTATGTTATTTGTAATGAAGATTGATTATCATAAATATTTAAAGTGGGCACCTAAATTTTTACTTCTAAGTATAGTTCTTTTGATAGTCCTTTTGATTCCTGGCGTGGGTAGAGAGGTTAAAGGGTCTACTAGGTGGATAGTTCTAGGTCCACTTCCTCCATTGCAGGTTTCTGAGGTGGCAAAGGTAGCTATGGTAGTTTATGTGGCTAGGTATATATCTTTAAAGGATCAGAAAATGAAGAAGTTTTGGGGAGGCTTATTACAACCTTTAGTTATTTTGGGGGTAGTTTTTGGGTTGATCATGCTACAACCTGATTTAGGAACGGCTGTAACTATAGCTGGAACCATAATGGTTATGTTTATAGCTGGAGGTGCAAAGATATTGCATATTGGTGGTCTAGGTTCTTTAGCTGTACCTGGAATATTTTATATGATTATAACAGAACCTTATAGGCTAAGAAGGCTATTATCATTTTTAGATCCCTGGGAGGATCCTTTAGGAACTGGATTTCACATTATACAATCCTTATATGCTCTTGGTTCAGGAGGGTTGTTTGGAGCTGGATTGGGTAAGAGCAGGCAGAAGTTCTTTTATTTACCTGAGCCTGGGACGGATTTTATTTTTTCGGTTTTAGGAGAAGAGTTGGGCTTTATAGGTATATTTACAGTAATAGCTCTTTATTTCTTGTTTGCTTGGAGAGGGTTACAGACTGCTTTATATGCAGAAGATTTATTTGGAAGTATGCTTGCTGTAGGAATAACGACTATGATCACCTTACAAGCTATTATTAATATGGCAGTTGTAAGTGGTTCTATGCCTGTAACAGGGATAACTTTGCCATTTATTAGTTATGGAGGATCATCTCTGGTCTTTATGTTGATTGGTGTAGGTATACTGTTAAATGTGTCTTGCTATACTACTAATTAGGGGTGACTGATATATGAAAGTATTAATTTCGGGCGGAGGAACTGGGGGTCATATCTACCCTGGTTTGGCCATTGCCAAAGCTATTGAAGAGAGATATGAAGGTGCAGAAATTTTATTTGTAGGAACAGAGATTGGATTAGAGTCTGATATAATTCCTAAGTCAGGGTATAAATTAAAGACTATCAAAGTATCAGGTCTACCTAGGAAGGTCTCCTTTAAATTGGTCAAGTCAGTTTTAGAGAGTGGATTGGGCTTTATTCAGGCTAAGAGGATAATCAAGTCTTTTAAACCTAATATAGTTATAGGTACTGGAGGGTATGTATGTGGTCCTGTTGTTTTAGCAGCATCTTTAAAAAAAGTTCCTACATTAATTCATGAGCAAAATGTTTATCCAGGCATAACAAATAAATTACTTGCCAGGTTTGTAGATAAGGTTGCCCTAAGTAATATTGATGCCAAGAAATATTTTTGTTCACCTCAAAAGGTAGAGCTGACCGGTAACCCTATTAGAGGAGAGATTCTGACTAAGGATAAGGCTGAATCTTATAAAGATCTTAATTTGGATAAAGATAGAAAGGTGATTTTAGCTTTTGGTGGTAGCCGGGGGGCTAAAAGTATTAACGAGAGTCTTTTGTATCTATATCCTCAAATTCGAAATTCAAATCTTCAACTGCTCCATATTACCGGTAAGGAAGGTTTTGATGAAGTTAAAGATAAGGCTTTGGAGTTGGGAATAAATATAGAAGATCAAGGGAATATTAAAGTTAAACCATATCTTTACAAGATGTCGGCTGCTTTAAAAGTGGCTGATCTAGTAATATCCCGTGCAGGGGCAACAGCTTTAGCTGAAATTACAGCCTGTGGGATTCCTTCTATATTGATACCTTATCCCTATGCTGCTGAGAACCATCAAGAACATAATGCAAGGTCATTAGAAAAGAAGGGGGCTGCAAAGGTTATTTTAGATAAGGACTTAACTGGAGAAGGGCTTTCTTCTATTGTTAATATGATTCTTGAAGATGAAAAAAAACTTTTACAAATGTCTAAGACAAGTAAAGATTTGGGCCAACCCCACGCGATAGATAATTTGATTGCTTTGGTTGAGGAGCTGGTGAGCTATGAGCTATGAGCTTATGAGCCAAGACCTTTAGATCTTTAGCACAAAGCACTCAACAACTAGGACAAGTTTTTTATTAACAGATTAAATTCTATTTGCATATTATGGGGTGTACTTTGATTTAATTGACAATTGGGAACATAGAATGTAAAATTTACAATTGTAAGCTTAAAATCAAGGAGCTAGCCCCTATTATTTATTTTTATAAATAATTCTAATTTTTAATATCTTTTCGAGTTAAACTAGAAATATAGGGGTGTTGAGAAAATGGAAGGAGTTCATAAGGTTGCTATTAAAAAGTTGACAAAGGGAGAGGTATTAGTTGATGAACCTTTAAAAAATCATACCTACTTTAAAATTGGTGGCCCTGCTGCCATCCTTGTGATACCTGAAGATGTTGGTGAATTAAAGGAGCTGATTACATATCTTTATCAGAATCAAATTCCTTATAGAGTTATTGGAAGAGGAAGTAATCTCTTAATCAATGATGCTGGTCTATCTGAAGTAGTGATTAAATTAACTAGGATAAATAAAAAAATAAGATTTGCTGGAAATAAGGTAAGAGTAGGAGCAGGAGTCTTGCTACCTAAGTTGGCCCTTGAAGTTGCTAAGAAAGGATTAAGTGGTCTAGAGTTTGGAATTGGTATTCCTGCTACTGTTGGTGGTGCTACTTTTATGAATGCTGGAATTGGTGATTTAAGATCTATTGGGGATTTGCTATCTAGGGTTAAAATAATAAAGGAAGATGGAGAGATTAAATGGTACTTAAGTGAAGAGTTAGAGTTTAGTTATCGTAGAAGCTCTTTTCAAGGTAATAACGATATAATATTAGAGGTAGAGCTTATTTTAAAACCTGGTAATCTTAAAGAGATAGAAGAAGAGATGAAGGATTTAATTAATAAGCGCAAGAGAAGTCAGCCAATTTCTAAACCAAATGCAGGTTGTATCTTTAAGAACCCTAAAGGAGATTCTGCTGGAAGATTGATTGATCTTGCCGGAGGAAAGGGTTTGAAGGTAGGGGGGGCTGAGGTCTCTTCTAAGCATGCTAATTTCATAATTAATTCTGGTGAAGCTACAGCTAAAGATGTAGTTGAGTTGATCTCTAAGATAGAGGATCTTGTTTATCAGAAATTTGGTGTAAAGTTAGTTAGGGAAGTAAAGTATTTAGATTAAATTATTAGGAGGTGAGTAAAAGTGGGAAGATTTTTAATTGAAGGTGGTAAGAAGCTTGAAGGTGAAGTTAAGGTTAGTGGAGCTAAGAATGCAGTTCTACCAATCTTGGCTGGGACTGTCTTAAGCCAAGGTGAGTGTCGAATAGGTAGGGTTCCTAAACTGCGTGATGTTAAGGTAATGAAAGAAGTCTTAGAGTCCTTAGGGGCTGTTGTTAAAGAAGAGAATGATGAGATGGTTGTAGATAGTTCAAATTTAGATTCCTATGAGATAGCAGATTCTTTGATGAGAAAGATGAGAGCCACTGTCTTTTTAATGGGCCCTTTGGTTGCTCGCTTTGGTCAAGTGAAGATTTCTCAGCCAGGTGGTTGTAGTATTGGCCCAAGACCAATAGACTTGCACCTGAAGGGATTGAAAGCTTTAGGTGTGGAGTTTGTACAAAAACATGGTTGTTTAGAGGGTAAGGCTAAAAACCTAAAGGGAGCAGAGATACATCTAGATTTTCCTAGTGTAGGTGCAACAGAGAATATTATGATGGCAGCTACTAGGGCCAAAGGGAAGACGGTAATCTATAATGCTGCTAGAGAACCTGAGATAGTTGATCTACAAAACTTTTTAAATAGGTTGGGGGCCAAAGTCCGTGGAGCTGGAACTGATGTTATCAAGATTAAGGGGGTAGATAAGTTAAAATCTATTGACTATCAAGTTATCCCTGATAGGATTGAGGCAGGAACTTTCTTAGTAGCTTCTGCTATAACTAAAGGAGATTTAATAGTTAATGATATAATACCTGAGCATATTGAATCTGTTATTGCAAAGTTAGTTGAAGCTGGAGTTAATCTTCAAGTAGATGGGGATAAGATTAGAGTTAAAGGAAATATTAGTTGGGATGGAGTAAATATCAAGACACTACCATATCCAGGATTTGCTACTGATATGCAAGCGCAGTTGATGACTTTCTTATCTATTGCTAAGGGTACAAGTGTAGTTACTGAAACAATCTTTGAAAATAGATTAAAGCATGCTGATGAACTCAGAAGAATGGGGGCAAATATCAAGATAGAAGGAAATTCTGCTATTGTACAAGGTGTTAATAAGTTATCTGGTACAACCGTAGAGGCTACCGACTTGAGAGCTGGAGCTGCTTTAGTTTTAGCTGGATTGGCAGCTGAAGGTGAGACGATAGTAGAGAATATATATCATATTGATCGCGGGTATGAAAGGTTAACAGAGAAGCTATCTAATTTAGGTGCTCAGATATCTCGTACAGATTAGGAGGAGATTTGTAGTGTTAGAGGATAAGAAGATTGGAGTTATTAGAGGGGGTAGGTCAGCTGAAAGAGAGATCTCTTTAAAGACCGGTAAAGCAGTTCTTAATGCATTAAATGCTAGAGGATATAAAGTTTTCGATTTAGATCCAGCTTATAATTTACATAGTAGTTTAAGGAATAAAGATATTGATCTAGCTTTTATAGCATTACACGGACGTTATGGAGAAGATGGGACTATACAAGGATTATTAGATATTGAAGGTATACCTTATACAGGGTCAGGAGTTCTCTCTAGTGCATTAGCCATTGATAAGGTAATGTCTAAGAGATTATTTGAGCAACAAGGCTTAGCAACCCCGAGGTTTAAAACCTTAACCTCTAAGGATTTAGAAAGAGATCTCTTGGCTTTAAAAGAGGGGTTGATTAAAGAATTAGAACTTCCAATAGTAGTTAAACCTGCTTTAGAAGGTTCTAGTATAGGTTTATCGATTGTCCATAAAGATGAAGATTTAATAACTGCTATAAAAGAGGCTTTAAAACACGATGTAGAGGTTTTAGTTGAGGAGTTTATTGAAGGTAGAGAGATAACTATAGGTATCTTAGGAAATGAAGATCCTCAACTCTTACCGATAATAGAGATAAAGCCTAATGAGGGGGTTTATGACTTTAATGCTAAGTATACTAAAGGAATGACTGAATTTGTTATCCCAGCTTCTTTAGATAAACAAGTTTATAAAAAATCTGAAGATTTGGCTCTACAAGCATATAAGGTATTAAGGTGTAGAGGTATGGGAAGAGTAGATCTTATGATCAGTAAGCAAGGAGAACCTTATCTTTTAGAAGTTAATACAATTCCTGGTATGACTGAAACAAGTCTTTTGCCTCAAGCAGCTAAG
This sequence comes from Halonatronum saccharophilum DSM 13868, assembly GCF_000517025.1. Taxonomy (GTDB): domain Bacteria; phylum Bacillota; class Halanaerobiia; order Halobacteroidales; family Halobacteroidaceae; genus Halonatronum; species Halonatronum saccharophilum. The sequence continues at coordinate 258,888 of NZ_KI912094.1, read as the reverse complement.
TCAGCAGGGATAGATTTTGATCAATTGGTAGCTAAGATATTGGAGTATGCTTTAGATTGATTTAAGGTCAAGAGCTAATTTTAATTAGCTCTTGACCCTTATCCTCTTTAAATAGTGGGGTGATAATTTGGACAAGCAGCAAAGTATTTATCTTATCTCTTTTATCTTATTATTGATAATAAGTATAATATCATTTATAAACTCTAATTATTTTGAAATTGAGCATATAAAAGTAGTTGGAAATAATCTTTTGAAGAAAGATTACCTTATAAATTCTTTCGATATAAAAGGAGAAAATTTATTAAGGGTTAATAGTAAGAATTTAGCAAATGAGATATTGGAATTACCTGAGGTTAGAGGAGCTTCTATATCTAGATCTGTACCTAATAAATTAGTTATAGAAATTAATGAAAGAAGGCCTATTGGAATGGTAGGTGGAAAAGCTCCTTATCAGATCATAGATAAAGATGGTTGGATATTAGCAACTTCTAATAATTTATCTTTAAGTAAATTCCCTCTCTTTATGGGGGTTGATAGATCCCAAGATGGGAAGAGGGTGGAATTAGAAGATGACTTCAAATTGGTAGTTGATTATCTAAGTCAACTACCGGATTGGATTTTAGATGAAGTTTATCAAGTGGAGGTTTTTGCTAATAGTGGAATAGAACTTTTTTTACGTGATAATATTAGGGTTAAACTGGGGTTGGATTTTTCTGCTAAGAGTAAAAGTGATATATTCATAGCAGTTTATAGCGATATTAAATCCAAAAGAGTAGATGTGGATTATATTGATTTAAGGTATGAGAATAATATAATTGTAAAATTAAAGGAATGAATTTTTTTAGAAAATATTGATATTAAAAAAGGGGATCTAATGTATTTGTTGAAAATAATATATAAAAAGGACTCTTAAAATTTATTTTTATTGATAATAATATTTTATTAATAATAAAATAAAAGGAATTGCTAAAGAAGGGGGGGCATCTAGTGGCGCTTAGGAATATAGTTGCTGGTATTGATATAGGGACGACCAAAGTGTGTACTATTATTGCTGAAATGAAAGATGATAAAAAAGCTGAAATAATCGGAATTGGTACTAGCCCTTCTACTGGTTTGAAAAAGGGTGTGGTAGTTGATATAGATGATACAGTCTCTTCTATTGAAAAGGCTGTAATTAAGGCTGAAAGAATGGCAGGTGTAGAGCTAGAGTCGGTCTTTGTAGGGGTTTCTGGCTCACATATTTCATCTATTAATAGCCCTGGTGTAGTCGCAGTAAGAGGTGAAGATAAAGAAATAACTAGAAATGATATTGAGCGTGTTATTGATGCTACTAAGATAATATCTATTCCTCCAGGGCGTGAGATTATTCACGTTCTGCCTAGGAAATTTATTGTAGATGGATGCAAAGATATTAAGTATCCATTAGGGATGTCAGGAGTTAGATTAGAAGCAGAGACCCATATCGTGACGGGATCTGTAACATCCATACAAAATCTAGTTAAAAGTGTTCATCAAGTTGGTCTTGGTGTTGAAGGGATAGTATTACAACCTTTGGCAGCAAGTAAGGCTGTACTATCTGCTAGTGAGAAGGATTTGGGAGTTGTTTTAGTTGATGTTGGGGGAGGGACAACGGATATAGCCATCTTCAAAGATGGAAGTATTTGGTATACGTCTATTTTACCTGTAGGTGGTGACCATGTTACAAAAGATATTGCTTTAGGACTGAGAACTCCTAGTAACAATGCTGAAAGAATAAAGATACAATATGGATGTGCCAGTGCTGATTTAATTGATGCTGAAGAGAAGATAGATGTTTTGGGTACATGTGGAATGAAGACAAGGTCTATTTCAAGGGGACATTTATGTGATGATATTATTGAACCAAGGGTTGATGAAATCTTTAGCTTGGTTAAACAGGAGATATCTAAAGCAGGTTATGATGGAATAATTCCAGCAGGAGTAGTAGTGACTGGAGGAGGATCTTTATTAGAGGGGATTCCAGAATTGGCTTCTAAAAAGCTTGGTCTGCCTGTTAGGATTGGTGTTCCTGATAATATAAATAGCCTTTTAGAGTATTTAGATGGATCTATTTATGATATTGGTGAAGGTTACACCCAATTTTCTGAAGATAATGGAGCAATCTTCTCTACTGGTGTAGGATTAGTTCATTATGGAGCAGAGGTATTTCAAAATGATTCAATAAAGGATAAGGGAGAAGAACAGCTGATAACTGATTTTTTCGATAAGATCAGACAGTGGTTTATAAGTAAATTCTAATAAGAGGTAGTAAGGAGGATGACTGATGTTCGAATTCGGTTCTGAAATGGAGCAGTTTGCAAATATAAAAGTGGTTGGAGTAGGTGGCGGAGGAAATAATGCCGTTAATAGAATGATAGAGTCTGGATTAAATGGTGTAGAATTTATTGCTGTTAACACTGATGGTCAAGCCTTAGTATCATCTCGTGCAGAGGTAACTTTAAAGATAGGAGATAAGCTTACTAATGGACTAGGTGCAGGGGCCAACCCTGAGATTGGACAAGAGGCTGCTCGTGAGAGTAAGGAAATGATTGCTGACGCTTTAGGTGATTCAGATATGGTATTTATAACTGCTGGTATGGGTGGCGGAACTGGAACAGGAGCTGCGCCTGTAGTGGCTGAGATTGCCAAGGAAGCAGGGGCATTGACTGTTGGAGTTGTAACTAAGCCCTTTACTGTAGAAGGGCGTCAGCGTATGCAGAAGGCCCAAGGTGGGATTGAGGAGTTAAAAGGGAAGGTAGATACCCTAATTATAATTCCTAACGATAGATTATTGGATGTTGTAGAGAAGCAGACAACTTTAATTGATGCTTTTAAGACAGCTGATGATGTTTTAAGGCAAGGTGTTCAAGGTATATCTGATTTGATTACTATTACCGGACTAATTAACTTAGACTTTGCTGACGTTAAGACCATTATGACGGATGCTGGATCTGCTCTAATGGGAATTGGAAATGCAACTGGTGACAATAGAGCTGCTGATGCGGCTAAGGCTGCTATTGCTTCTCCATTACTAGAAGCTTCAATAGATGGTGCTAAAGGTGTTTTGCTTAATATTACTGGAGGTAGAGATTTAGGCTTACATGAGGCTAATGAAGCTGCTAAGGTGATCTCTGAAGTAGCTGATCCTGAGGCCAATATTATATTAGGTACAGTTGTGGATGAGAATCTAGAGAGTGAAGTTAAAGTTACAGTTATAGCTACAGGTTTTGATGGTGGTGGATCTAAAAGCCAAGAAAAAGAGAAAGTTGTAAAAGAGGAAGAGGTTGAAGAAGAGACTCTAAAGAGAGATGATCTAGATATAAAGCCTTTTTCTAATGATGATTTAGATATACCGGCTTTCTTAAGGAGAAATAGAAAATCATAAAATTAATCTCGATGCCCAAGGGGTATCGAGATTTTTTTATTTCGACATCAATTTACTAAAGTAGATTGATTAATATAATTTAAATCAAAATTTTTAGTTATATTTTAATTTTGGATTAATATAATCTTTAATAGGGGGAATAAGGTGATGAGATGAGGTTAGTAGTTTATTTGGATTTACTGGCTATTATAAATTTAATAATGAATTATTTGATAATTTGGGCAACCGCTAAGTTGTCAGAGTTAGATTATAGTATCTGGAGGCTATTACTAACTTCTATAGTAGGAACACTTTATACTATTATGATTGTTCTGCCAGGCTTTGCTTACTTAAATAATATATTCTTTCATTTTTTAATATCTATAATTATGATCTTAGTAGCTTTTGCACCATTAAAAAGAGAGTACTTTATGAAAGTAGTAGGTTACTTTTATTTAATAACCTTTGTTACTGCAGGAGCAATATTAGCACTTTATAATCTAACTGGAGGTAGTCCTTTAGATAGTTTGGCCCAAGTATTGAATATATCACCAGACAATATGTGGATTATAATTATGGGTTTTTTAATAATTATTATAATAGGTAAATTTGGTTGGATGTTAATTCAACAAAGATTTTTACCAGATAATTTTTGTGTACCTATTATAATTAATTTTAATGATTGTTTTTTAAAGGTTAAGGCTTTAGTTGATACAGGCAATCAATTAGAGGATCCTTTGACAAGAGTTCCTGTTATAGTAATAGAGATAGAGGCTATGCTTGATATATTGCCAGATAAAATAAGTTCTTCTTTTTATAAACATGGATTAGATTTTACTAGTATATTAGATGATATGACAGATACACCTTGGTCTAATAGGTTTAGGATAATTCCATTTTCATCACTGGGTAATGAGAATGGGATGTTGGTTGGTTTTAGGCCTGATAAGGTTACAGTAGTTACCAAAGAGGAGATAGTTACAACAAAACGAGTGATTATTGCTTTACAGAATCAAAAGTTTGACAAAGATAATAGTTATCAGGCTCTATTAAATCCAGATATATTTAAGGGATAATAATCTTATAAGGGGGAGATTAATTTGGGTTCTGCGTTTATACAGATGAGATTAAGATTCAGGTTATATTTTATTAAGTTATTACAATTTATAGGTCTTTATAATGCTAAGAAGGTGTTTTATGTTGGTAATAGTGAGGCATTACCACCACCTTTATCTAATAAAGAAGAGGAATATCTTTTATCAAAGTTAGAGAAGGGTGATGGTGCAGTTAGAAGCGTTTTAATTGAAAGGAATTTAAGGTTAGTAGTTTATATAGCAAGAAAGTTTGATAATACAGGAATAGATATTGAAGACTTAGTTTCTATAGGGACTATAGGTTTAATCAAGGCTGTTAATACCTTTGATGTAAGTAAGAAGATCAAATTGGCTACTTATGCTTCACGTTGTATTGAGAATGAGATACTGATGTATTTAAGGAAGAATAATAAAAAGAGGTCAGAGATATCTTTTGATGAGCCATTAAATGTTGATTGGGATGGAAACGAGCTAAAGTTATCTGATGTTTTAGGAACAGAGATAGATTTGATTTATAAGTATATAGAAGAAGAGGTAGATAAGGAATTACTATTGGAGGCTATGGATAATCTAACTAATAGAGAAAAGAAGATAATGATCTTACGTTTTGGTTTGCAAAAAAACAAACAAGAGTTGACTCAAAAAGAGGTAGCAAATATCTTGGGTATATCTCAATCTTATATATCAAGATTAGAAAAGAGGATTATAGGTAAGCTGCAAATTGAAGTGGATAAGATGAAATAATGTCACTAGCTATTGACTATTAGATATCAAAAAACTATTAAGTTATTTAACCTTTAACTTTAGCCAATAGTTAGCAATAAATTAATGGATAAAAAGGAGAATGATTATTAATGAGAGTTTCTGCAAATGAAATAAGTACAACTGATGAATTGATGAAAGAATTTTTTGGGATGCATGAAAAGATGATTTATAATATTACTGAAAAGGTTAGATATGAGATGATTTATAAATTTTTAAAGAGTAAAGGAGCTACAGAGGAGAAAATAAGCAAGTTTAGAGAAAGTAATACTATGGTTTTGAAGCTTGCTGGAGATAATTATCTTATTCCAAATAAGGTATTTGATGAATTAGATAAGCAGTGGGTAGATAAGTTAAAAGAGAAAGAAGGTATTTCATTAAATAAAGAGAAAATAACAACCCTTTAAAGGGTTGTTATATTTTTATAATACTATAGTATTTAGTTTTTAAGGAGAAAAGATATCTGCAATGGTATTACTGGAATTTAGAATTTAGGTTGCATAGAGGTCAAAGTTGTCTTATAATTAGTGTAGCTATGTTATTTTTAGTTGGATTTTTTATTATAATTTTACTGTAGTCAAAGCAATCTTATAATTAAATTAATTATTAAACTAGTCAGGAGGAAAGGTATGATTTTTAAAAATAAGATAATATTAACATCAATATTAGTAATAAGTATCTTTTTGGTAGGTTGTTCAACTGATCAAAGTATTACAAGTTCAGATACAAAGTATCTAATGGGAACTAGTGTTCAGATTAGGGCTCACGGGCCAAAGGCTGAACAGCTTTTAGAGAAGTCCTTTGATATTATATCCGATATTGAGTATAAAATGAGTATGAATATAGAAGGTAGTGATATCAATAGGCTTAATCAAGCTGCTGGTAAGGAAGGTGTTTCTGTTAGTGATGAGACTTATTATGTAGTCAAAGAGGCAATTGAGTATGCTAGATTAACTGAGGGAGCCTTTGATCCTACTGTTGGCCCGCTTGTTAGATTGTGGGGGATTAATACAGATGAGGCAAGAGTCCCAAGTCAAGAGGAGATAGATGAGACTTTAGAGTTGATTGGTTATAATAAAGTAGAGTTTAACGATGAGAATAATGAGATTTTCTTGACTAAAGAGGGGATGAAGATTGATGTTGGAGGTATAGCCAAAGGTTATGCGGCCGATAAAGCTGTAGAATTTTTAAGAGACAATGGGATTAAGAGTGCTTATGTAAATATGGGTGGAGGTGTAACAACTCTAGGTGCTAGAGAAGATGATAATCCTTGGAGGGTTGGTATTCAAGACCCTAGAGAGCCTAGAGGTGAGGTTCTAGCCATTGTAAATTTGATGGATATGTCAGTGGATACCTCTGGTGATTACGAAAGGTACTTTATCGAAGATGGGGTTAGATATCATCATATCCTAGATACTAATACCGGTTATCCAAGTGATATGGGGATTATAAGCTCTACTATTGTAACTCCAAAGGGGCTAAAAGCAGACTCCTTATCAACCGCTATTTATAACTTAGGTTTAGAAGAAGGAATGAGGTTGATAGAGGAGATAGAGGGTGTAGAGGGAATTATAGTTACTGATGACAATAAGGTTTATATCAGTTCTAATCTAGAGGAAGAGGTTAACTTAGTTAAAGAAGAAAAGTATCAGCTTCAGTAGTAGAGCAGTGTAAAGTTTACAATGTACAGTATACAGTTAAAGATCAAGATATTTGAAATCAAAAGCCTTGTACCCTGTAGGGAAAAAATTAAATATCGCTATTAGGTGCCTTTGGTTAATGCCAAGGGAGAATAGGGAATCAGGTGAAAATCCTGAGCGGACCCGCCACTGTAACTAATTAAGAGTAGTTGACACTATCAGCTGTTTTTAAGTTGGAAGTCAGGAGACCTGCCTAATAGTCTGTACATATTTACTATCTTCGGGAAATAAGATAGAGCCGTTGGCCCTAACTATATCCTTATGTAGTTGGGGCTTTTTTATAGTGTAAAGTTTACAGTTTATAATGTACGGTTAAATATTGTTAAAGTTGTTTAAGATATTTAATTGTCAACTGAATACTGTAAATTTTAAACTAAGAAGAGGGAGTGTTAATTATGTTAAAAAGAATTACTAAGGTAAGTACAGTTACTTTGATTTTAGTTATAGTATTGGCTTTAAATGTTGAGGCAAGTGATGAGTTTCCAATTAGTATAGTAGATGATTTGGGGAGAGAGGTTGTAATCAATAGTAAAGCAGAGAGAGTAGTCTCTTTGGCGCCAAATATTACAGAGATATTATACGCTTTAGGTGTTGAAGATAGAATTGTTGGGGTCAGTGAAGTTTGTGATTACCCTGAAGGTGTTGAAGAGAAGGCGAGGGTAAGCCATAATAGTTTGGAGTCGATTTTGGCCCAAGAACCTGATGTGGTAATTGGAGCTGGAATTACCCCTAAGGAAGTTATAAATAGCTTAGAAGATTTAGGGGTATATGTTTTAGGTTTTGCTCCAGAGAGTATAGATCAAACTTTAGGGAGTATAGAAAGGATAGGAGTTGCAATAGGTGATAGGCAAAGGGCCAACGAATTAAGTTCACAATTACAGAAAGAATTTAAGGAGATAAGTTCTAAAGTAGAAGAAGTAGTAGATGTTGAAGGAAGAGTTAAAGTGTTTTACGAGGTTTGGGAAGATCCGCTTTATACTGCTGGAGATAATACTTATATAGACGACTTAATAGTAAGAGCAGGGGGAGAGAATATTGGGGCAAAAGCTCAGGGTCCATGGCCACAATATAGTAAGGAAATGCTTTTAATAGAGGATCCCCAAGTTTATATAGCTACTTATGAAAGTAGTATAAAAGGGACAAGTGTAGGTGCTATAAAAGCAAGGAAGAATTATAGTGAAATTAGTGCTATAAAGGATGGAAGAATCTATATCTTTGATCCTAATATAATTAATCGATCTGGACCAAGGGTTATAGAAGCTTTAAGGTTATTTGTTGAAGCTATCCATCCCCAAATAAATTTGGAGGAGTAGGATGTTTAGAAGAAAAGAAGAAGTAGTTTTTTTAATATTATTTATGGTATTGGGATTTAGTATAATAATTGCGTTAAGTTCAGGTGTTGCTGGGATTTCCTTCTTAGATTTATTAAAAGGGGAGTTAAGTAGTATAGAGGAGACGATTCTGATAGATATAAGGTTACCTAGGGTAATTTTAGCTGGATTAGTAGGGTTGGCCCTAGCATCTTCTGGGGTTGCCTTTCAAGGTCTATTTAATAATGTTATGGCTGATCCGTATATAATTGGTATATCAGCAGGAGCTTCTTTAGGAGCTGTTATAGCCATTAATTTTGGTTTGGACTATTATTTTCTAGGAATAGGGAGTGTGCCTTTATTAGCTTTTTTAGGTGCTATCTTGGCTACCTTAGGTGTCTATACATTAGCTTGGAAGAATGGGAGGGTATCTATACCTGATCTCTTATTGTCGGGGGTGGCTATTAGTTTCTTTCTTTCTGCTTTAGTGTCTCTTCTTATGATTGTTGATACAAATAGTCTTCAGAAGGTATTCTATTGGTTGATGGGAAGTTTAACAAGGGGGAGTTGGACAGAAGTAAGAATGATTTGGCTTCCTATTTTGATTGCTTTCTTTATATTATATTTATATGCCGATAAGTTGAACATAATATTATTAGGAGAAGAGAATGCCCTTTATTTAGGTGTCAATGTTGAAAGGGTTAAGGTGATAATTTTAATTTTAGGATCTTTGCTTACAGGAACTGCTGTTGCTGTAAGTGGTGTAGTTGGGTTTATTGGTTTGATGGTTCCTCATATTATGAGATTGATAGTTGGGGCCAACCATAAGATACTTCTGCCTGCTGCAGCCTTAGGTGGTGCTTCTTTTCTGATCTTGACTGATACTTTAGCTAGAACTATTCTTGCACCAACTGAGATCCCTGTTGGGATTATAACTGCCCTTTGTGGGGGCCCTTTCTTCTTGTATCTACTGAGAAAGAGGAATTAAGAATTAAAAATTAAGAATTGAGGATTGAGAATTATGAATATAGTAGAGGTTGAAGATTTGACTTTTTCTTATGGTGAGGAGAAGATATTAAGAGGGGTTAATTTTAAGGTTTCTAAGGGCGAGATTTTTGGGATTATCGGGCCAAATGGGTCGGGTAAGTCTACTTTATTAAAGCTATTGGCTAGAGGAATGAAGGGTTATAAGGGGAAGATCAGCCTCTTAGCTAAGGATTTAAACTTTTATAAACAAAAGGATTTGGCTAAAAGAGTAGGAGTTCTGCCCCAAAGGACAGAGGTTAGCTTTAATTTGAGTGTAGAAGAGGTTGTAGAGATGGGTAGGCATCCCTATGTCAGTAGATGGCGGGGGATGAGAGAAGAGGATATGGATATTGTTCTTCAAAGTTTAGAAACTACCAATACATTATCTTTAAAGGATAAGAGTATTAATGATATAAGTGGTGGGGAGAGACAGAGAGTTCTCTTAGCTAGAGTGTTGGCCCAAGGTCCAAATCTATTGTTATTAGATGAACCGACTTCTGCTTTAGATATTAATTATCAATTAGAGATCTTCTCTCTATTAAAGAAGCTTAAATCTGAAGGAAGAACTATAATAATTATACTTCATGATTTGAATCTAGCTAGTAATTTTTGTGACAGGGTACTCCTATTAGATAAGGGAAATGTAAAGAGTATTGGAGAACCCAAAAAGGTTATCACTTCTGATAATATAAAAGATGTTTATGGTTGTAAAGTCGGAGTAGAACTTAAAGATGATAATTTTTATATAGTTTATGGGTAAGAGGTAAGAGCAGTTGATAGTTGACAATTGATAATTGATAGTTTTAAGATCAAGGTCAAGGGCAAGGGCAAAGATCAAGGATAGAGGCACCTTTGAAATTGGGATCGCATAAGATGTTTTTGGTCTTTAAAACATCGAAGGCACCTTTGAAATTGGGATCGCATAAGATATTTTTGATTTTTTGCTGATGGATGATAGCAGACGCCTGAAGGCTAAGGTTGAAAGGGGGATATTTATTGAATTATTTTGATTTTAACGATCCTTTTGTACAGAAAATTTTAATATCAGTTGGTGTTGTTTTATTAACGTACTTAATTGCTATCTGGATAATTAGGCTGATTAATAAAAAGATTGAAGATTATAAGCACCGCCATCAAGCTAGAAGGTATACATATTATCTAAGTACCCTATTAACTATAATTATTATCATTATTATCTGGGCAGATCAATCAGAGGCTATAACTACTTATATTGGATTTCTATCAGCTGGATTGGCGTTGGCCCTTCATCAGGTCTTGCTGAATATTGCAGGATGGCTTCTATTAATTCTAAGACGTCCCTTTGATTTAGGAGACAGGATAGAATGGGATGAGATTCGTGGTGATGTAATAGATATAAGAGTCTTTTATACTACTTTACTTGAAGTGGGAAACTGGGTAGAAGGGGATCAAAGTACAGGAAGGATGGTCACTATCCCTAATAGTTCTATATTTTCTGACCCATTATTTAATTATACTAAGGGCTTTGGTTCAATCTGGAATGAACTCAGATTTAAGGTTACCTATGAGAGTGACTGGGAGAAGGCCAGGGAGATAATTTTAGATATTGGTTACCAAAGGAGTAAAGAAGAAGTACAATCAGCAGCTAAAAAAAAGATAGATAAGATGAGCAAGTCTTATATGATTAAATATGGTAAATTAACACCAATTACCTATATTGACATTAAAGAAAGTGGTGTTCAGATTACATTAAGATACTTAACTTCTGTAAGACAGAGAAGGATGATAGAAAATAATATTTATGAAGAAGTTTTGAAGGCTTTTTCGGATGAGACTAATATTGAGTTTGCTTATCCAACTAGTAGAGTTTATCGAAGAAATGAAGAGATTTGTATGGTTGATAATTTTGAAGGTTGATTATAAATAAAATTTAATAGTTAATTAGGTGCCCTTTGTTATGGCTAAGGGAGAATAGGGAATCAGGTGAGAAGCCTGAGCGGGCCCGCCACTGTAACCGAGTAAAAGCAGTTAACAATGTCCAGTTGATAATTGATAGTTAAGAACAAAAACTAAAATTTATTAATAGTTTTGCTTTGAACTACTAAATTATACTTTATCAACTATCAATTGCTTTTAAGTTGGAAGTCAGGAGACCTGCCTAATTAATATATAACTACATCCTCGATGGCAAGGAGGTGGGAACTTTGTATAGGTATAAGTATGTCTATATATGCAAAGATCCTTAATCTCGGTATTGAGATTAAGGATCTTTATAATTTGATAAAAGGAAAATTAGTATAACAGGAAATTATAAAAATAATAAATTGGAGGAGAAAAATGAAAAAGTTAACTATTATCTTTACATTAATATTCAATCTTTTAGCAGTATCAAATGTCTTGGCAGAGGAGGTAGAGGAAAGTTTCTTTATTTTTGAGGAGGTTGTAGTTACCGCTTCTCGTTATGAGGAATTACTTTCAGAGACCTTTACTAGCATTGAAATAATTAGAGAAGAAGAGATTAGAGAGAGAAGTGTTGAGAATGTAGGGGATTTATTAAGAGATGTATCAGGGGTAAATATTAATGATAATGCTGGGGCTTCTGGTGTGAAAACAATATCTATACGAGGTTCTGCTTCAGAGCAAGTATTAGTCTTAATTGATGGGCAGCCGATTAATGAAGTTCAAGGTGGAGGGATTGATTTAAGTCTTATACCTATAGAGCAGATTGAAAGGATTGAAGTGCTTAAAGGGCCAGCCTCAGCTATTTATGGGGCCAACGCTTTGGGTGGTGTAGTTAATATAATTACTAAAAGGGGTACTTTAGATAGTCAAACAACCATTAAAGCAGGTTTTGCTTCCTTTGATACTCAAAGTTATAATCTAAGTCATTACAATCAGCAGGGAGATTTGGGTTATAGTTTAAATTTGAATAAGAAGAGTTCTGATGGTCATCGTGAAAATAGTGATTTAGATCAAAAAAACTTATTTGTCCGTTTTGATTATCCGTTAAGTGATTCTATAGATACAAGGTTATCTATTCAATATGATAAGGCTGATAAGGGAGTTCCTGGTTCTATTCAATCGGCTAGTCCAAAGGCTAGGCAGAATGATGAACTCTTGAATCTAAACTTCCAAGGTAAAAGAAGAACTGATAATAGTGATTTTAAATTAACTTTACATTGGAGATCAGATGAAAGAGATTATAAAGATCCTACTTGGTCAACAGATGATAATCATAAAAGAAGAAGAAAGGGAGTTAACTTTAATCATAGATTTTATCTTCAAGATCATACAATTGTTTATGGGTTGGACCTTGAAGAGCAGAAAGTTGATAGTACAGCTTATAATGAAATTTATCAATTAACAAATCAAGCAGCTTTTATTCAAAACAAATGGAGTTTGACTGATGACTTTATCTTTAATTTGGGAACTCGTTATGACCGACATGAAGAGTATGGTTCTAATTTAAGTCCACGAGTAGGGTTTTTATATAATTTAAACTCCAATCTTAGCTGGTATTCTTCAGTAGGAAAAGCTTATAGAGCACCTACTTTTGATGATTTATATTGGCCTGATTCGGGAAATCCAGATTTGAATTCAGAGATTTCTAAATCTTATGAGAGTGGTCTTCGGTATATAGGGGATAAAACAAAATTAGACTTTGGAGTTTTCTATAGCCATATGGACGATATGATAGCCTGGGTTCCTAATCCAACTGATGAAAATCCATGGAGGTGGACTCCTGATAATATTGATTCCGCTAAAATTAAAGGTATAGAATTATCTTTTGATAAAGATTTAAGTGGTTCTTTATATTCAAACTTTAATTATACTTATTTAGATGCAAGGGATGGAGATAAAGAAAGGTTAGCTAACAGACCTTATCATCGGGCTAATCTAGGTTTGTCTTACAATAATAAAGGAACAATAGTTAATTTAAGCAATAGGTTGGTAGTTGGGAGAAAGGATTTGCCAAGTTATTATCTAGCAGATTTTAAGATTTTAAGAGAGTTAACTAGTAATGCTGAAATTTTCTTTGGAGTCAATAACCTCTTTGATCGTGAGTATGAAGTTCAAGCAGGTTATCCAATGCCAGAGAGAAATTATAAAGTAGAATTAATTAAAAGGTTTTAGATAAAATGATAAAGGGGGATATGAAGATGAGAGCTCAATTAAAGCTAAGTTTTCTTCTATCTATCTGCTTGCACCTGCTGGTTTTTATATTACTAATAAATTTGGGTGATGAACAAAGGTTAATAAAAGGAAATAATCACTTTAAGAAGGAGATAATCTATTATAAAGTAGAGACAAGGCAGGTAGATCTCCCTTTGCCTTTTGTAAATGATATTAGAGAAGAGAGTGAAATAGAAGTTTTTCCACAAGAGAAGGAAGCTACAGAAAAAAGTTTAGAAGGTAATATTATAGAAAAGAAAGATATAAGTGATTATAAAGAGTCAAAGACTTCTTCTGATATAGAGACACAAGAGGTTAATGATGAGATAGTAGAGAGTATTGATAATGAAAAAAAGATATTTAAAGAGATAGAAGACCTACAAGAACAAGAAAGTAATGTTATGGAAGAAAACATAGATGATAAAGGGGCTATTAAAGATGAGGTTGATGAAAGTAAAGAGGAGTTGGCCCAAAGCGACTATCAAAAAGTAGATAAGTTAGATAATAATATAGAAATAGATCAAGAGAGTAGTAAGGCAGATGTTATGGAAGAGAAGTTAGATGAACTAGAATCTCTTGTCGAGAATAAAGAGAAGTTAGCCAGTAATGATTATCAAAAATTAGATAAAATAAAGTATGAACAAAATGGTGAAGACGATTCTTTAAATAATGATAGAATTGATTTAACTTCTAGAGGTGGAGAAGGAAAGGTTGATTATCCTAGGGTTTTGGATTACAAAGAACCTAAGTATCCACAAATGATGAGAAGAAGAGGGATTGAAGGAAAGGTAGTTTTAAAAGTACTCTTAGGTATTAATGGTCAAGTTAAAGAAGTAGAGGTTGAAGAATCTTCTAATTATGAAAGCTTAGATTTAGCTGCTGAAAATGCATTAAAGAATTGGAGGTTTACCCCTGTAAAGTTAGAGGGTTATCCTGTTGAAGCTTTGGTTTTGATTCCAATAACCTTTCAAGTAAAGTAATGAGATAGATATTATCTTATAATTTATATTATAGATTTAATCAGAGATAAAAAATATATTATTTTGTCCAAGAGTTAGCAAAAGTTAAAATAAATATGTTATAATAATAATATAGAAATAATATAACTTGAGGTAATTATTTAATTGATTAAAGGGGAAGGTTTAAAAGATGATAAGAAAATCTAGGAAGAGTTTAGTTATCGTATTGATTATGATAATTTTACTGTCTCAATCTATAAGAGCTCAAGAGGTTAAAAAGGAAGGTGAAAGTTTTCTCGTTTTACAAACAAGTGTTAGGACTCATCACTGGAATAGAAATCCTGATCGTAATAACGATCAAGGGCTAATAGGATTAGAATATCATAGATCTAGATCCGATCTTTATGGGTTGGCCCATTTTGAAAATTCGTACTATCAACCAACTTGGTATTTTTATACTGGAAGTTTATATGATATTAAGGAGTTTTCTCGATTAAATTTATATGGAAAGTTAACTTATGGTATTATTACAGGATATGATGATGAAGATGGAGAACATCGTGCTGTTATAAATAGGTTAGGTACCTTTCCAGCAATTTTGCCAACTTTAGGTATAGAGTATAATAATTATGCTTTTGAAGTTTCATTTTTTGGGAATTCAGGTTATATAGCCAATATTGGAATAAGGTTTTAATTAAACCATTTGCTAATAAGCCTAATATTTAGTGTGATTATCTAAGCGATAGGATTCATTAAAGAAATAAAGGGAATTTTGAAAGTTGAAGTGGATTATAAATAAAATTTAATAGTTAATTACTGAAAGGATTTAGTAAGACCACTTGGAGTAGTTAATGATTATTAACCTCCAGGGAAGGTGAAATCCTATAGCTAGAAGTCAGGAGACCTGCCTAATTATATATAATTACATCTTCGATGGCAAGGAGGTATAGGGCTAACTATATCTAAAATCTCCATCTCGATTTAGAGGTGGAGATATTTTCGTTTATAAGATCCCTAGTAATAAAGTGCCACTTAATTACTATATTATTTTACTGTATTAGTCGCAAATTGAAACTAAAAGGAGTGAATGCTAGATGAATTTTGAGAATAAATTAAGTAAGGGACTTGTGCAGGTCTATACAGGAGATGGTAAGGGTAAGACTACGGCTGCTTTAGGTCTTGCTTTAAGAGCAGTTGGACATAATATGAAGGTAGAAGTTGTTCAATATATGAAAGGAAGCTCTTATACAGGTGAGTTATTTGCTGTAGAGAAGTTATCTAATTTTAAAATAAAGCAATTTGGCAAGGGATGCTCATATGCAGGATTGATTCGTCAAGGGTTGATCGGTTGCACTGGATGTGGGGAGTGCTTTATAAGAGGTAGTGAAAAAAAAGAAGAGCACAAGAGATTTGTAGATTGGGGTTATGAATATACTAAGAAAGTATTAAAAGAAGGTAATGCGGATATTGTTATCCTAGATGAGATTAATAATGCATTGCGCTATGAGCTATTAACTGTTGAAGAGATAATAGATTTAATTGAATTGAAAGGGGATAAGACAGAATTGATTTTAACAGGTAGAGGGATTCCCAATGAGATATTAGAAACAGCCAACCTAGTTACTGAGATGAAGGCTATAAAGCATCCTTATCAAGAGGGGATTAAGAGTCGTAGAGGAATTGAATATTGATGAAATCTTTTTTTAATTGCTCTGCAATTTATAACTAGAGTTTCAATCAATAAAGGGTTGAAATATGATGATAGATCCATTGCAGCTTCTATGGTTTACTATCCTTTGGTTGGGACTCTATTAGGTTTAATATTGCTTATGATTAATTATATAGGTGCGCTTTACCTTATGCTAGAAAAGAAGTATGAAGGGATGACAGGAGATATATACGGGGGGTTAATGAGCTAATGGAGGTATTTGTTTTGTTGGTTATGTTTATATTTTCTCTAATTTAGGAAACTCTATTTTTTTAACCAATATAATATTGATCAAAAAAGGGGGAGTATTTAATGAAAAATTTTAACTTTTCAAATAAAACAGAGATTATTTTTGGTAGAGGAAGTGAAAGAAAGTTAGGAAAGAAGACTAAAGCTTTTAGTAATAAGATATTACTCCATTATGGTGGTGGGAGTATTAAAAAATATGGTGTTTATGATAAGGTGGTTGATTCTTTAAAAGAAAGTGGAGTTGAATTTATAGAATTAGGTGGAGTTAAGCCTAATCCAAGGTTAAGCTTAGTCAAGGAAGGTATAGATATATGTAGAAAGAAGGATATAAACTTTATCCTAGCTGTAGGTGGTGGAAGTGTAATCGATTCAGCAAAAGCTATAGCTGCTGGTGTTTCTTATGATGGTGATGTTTGGGACTTCTTTGACGGAAAAGCAAGACCTAAAGAGGTTCTAAATATAGGTGTGGTCTTGACAATACCTGCTGCTGGTAGTGAAACAAGTGCTGGGACAGTAGTGACTAAAGAGGAAGGATGGTATAAACAATCCTTTGGAACAGACGAATTAAGACCTAAATTTGCTATTTTGAACCCAGAAACAACTTTTACTTTACCTCCTTACCAGACAGCGGCTGGAGCTGTAGATATTATAGCACATGTTATGGAACGTTATTTTACTAAAGTGTCTAATGTAGATTTGACCGATCGTTTATGTGAAGCGACTTTAAAGACTATGATTAAAAACGTACCAATTGTATTGGAAAACTCAGAAGATTATGATGCAAGGGCTGAGATTATGTGGGCAGGTACAATTGCTCATAATGGTCTCTTAGGAACTGGGAGGATAGGTGATTGGGCATCTCATAATATAGAGCATGAATTAAGTGCTATCTATGATGTTGCTCATGGTGCTGGATTAGCAGTTATCTTTCCAGCTTGGATGCAGTATGTTTATAAGCAAGATATTAATCGCTTTGCTCAATTTGCTACTCGTGTCTTTGGGGTAGAGTATGATTTTAATGACCCAGAGAGAACGGTCATAGAAGGTATACGGAGGTTAAAAAGCTTCTTTAAATCTATTGGAATGCCTGTAACTTTAGAAGAATTAGGAGTTGAAGATAATCGATTTGAAGAGATGGCAACAAAGTGTATAGAAATTTATGGTGATGGGTTAGGTAGTTTTATGAAGTTAGATAAAGAAGATATAATAAAAATTTATGAATTAGCAAAGTGAAACTTTAGAAAAAATAAGTAGTGATTATATTTTAATGAAATTCTGCTTAAATTTAATTTTAGGCAGGATTATTTTCTTTTTTGTATAAATTTATTAATCAAGACAAGATATTAAATGGTTTAAGTTACTCTGAAGGATTAAGGGGGAGAAAAATTATAATAATTAATAAATGTACAATAGAGGAAGGAGTTCTGTTTAGTTAATTGTCTTAAATAAAATAATCATTAAAATATATAAACTTATAGGAGGAGATAAGATGGAACTAGATAATGAGGAGAACGACAGGAGAAAGAGAGCGGAGAGGCGGGAGACAAAAAGGAATAAAATATTAATTACCTCTTTAGTAGTTTTAATCTTTATAGTATTTATTTTTGTATTTAATAATAGTAAAGAGTCATTACAAGTTGATAATAAGGGTGGGTTAAGTGAATATACTTTAACTGTTGAGGTTAAAGGTGAGGGCAGTATTAACTTAGCAGGAGCAGGTCATAGATACAAAGAAGGTGAAGTAGTTAAGTTAGAAGCAGACGGTGCAGAAGGTTTTGTCTTTTGGTCTAAAGAGCAGAGATATAGTGATAACCCTAAGAAGGAAGTAGTTATAGATAAGGATAAGATTGTAAGAGTTTATTTTACAAATTTAAAATTAGAATTTAAGGATGCTAATTTTGAAAAAGCAGTCAGGAAGGCTTTAGAAAGAGATGATGAGGATATTTATTTGGGAGATATATCAGAGTTAGAGAGGGTTGATTTTAGGGCCAAAGAACTTGCAGATCTTGAAGATATAAAATATTTTAACAACTTAAAGGTAGTGAATTTGAGTAATAATCAGATAGATGATATAAATAGTTTAAGTAATCTTAATTATTTATATGGACTTAATTTAAGGAATAATAGAGTAAGTGACTTATCTGCTCTAGCAAATATTGAAGAGCTAAGGTGGTTAGATCTTAGAGGAAATAAAGTAAGTAATATAGAGATCTTAGCTGATCTTAATGATTTAGAAGGTCTAAACCTTGCAAATAATCAAGTAGTAGACTCTGGTTATTCACTTAAGCTTCCAAGTTTAAATCGTCTTAACTTAAAGGGAAATAAATTAGAGCGAGTAGATTTTTTAGCTGGTCTAGATAGTTTAAAAGTTCTTAATTTAGAGGATAATCAGATAAATGATTTAGTTTTTTTAAGTAATTTGAAGGCTTTGGAAGGTTTGAATTTAGAAAATAATCAAGTTGATGAGATTACTTCTTTGAAAGAATTAAATAGTCTAAAGAGGCTTAATCTTAAGGATAATAATTTAACTAAAATTAGCAAACTAGTAGAATTAGAGGCTTTAGAGTGGGTTAATATAGAGGGTAATAATATAGATATTTCTAAAGGCTTAGAATCTTTAGAGGTGATTAGTGAGCTTGAGCAAAGAGGTGTTGTAGTAATATACTAAATTAAAATAACAGTCTTAAAGAGAAATAGCAGGAGTTTGGAATTAGAGGTTTAGGATTAGAATTCTCTAATTTTATACTCCTGCTATTATATTAATTATTTAAGTTTATTTAGATGATTTTGGGCAAAGAGATCGGCTTTTTTTTCAAAACCTGAATGTTGCATATCTAAACCTATAAGGTAAGGTTTGGTGGGCATATCGGAAATTATATGTTTTACTTCATGGATAAAGACCTTTTGTTGTATTTCGTGGCTTAGGTCCTTATTAATTATTATATAGTAGTTATGATTGCTAGATCGATAAACAAAACCCCATAATTCTGGGTTTAAGCGGGTTATCTTTGAAAAAATATTAGAGTCGTTGGCCCATTGGGTAAAAGACTCTATATCTTGTCCAAGAGGTTTTTTAAGTTTATCGATCTTTTCTCTATTATCCTCCATATTGTTCCCTTTCTTCTTCTTCTATTGTTTTAATAATTTCTATAACTCTATAGATGGATTTTGGGCTTAAATCTCTAGTCTGTTTAAATAGTAGTTGTAAATCCTCTCTTTTAGATATCTCTTCCCAAAACCCATGTAATGCGGGATCTTTTGCTAGAACTTCTTTAATTTTTTGGTTAGCATTTTTAGGTTTATCGCATCTTCCAATCAAATAATCAACGGATACATTAAAGTAATCGGCTAAAGTATTAAGAGTTTCTAAATCGGGTTTTTTATCGCCTAATTCTAAAAAAGCAACTTCTGAAACACTCCAACCTAATTCTAGGGCCAATCCCCGTTGAGTTAAATTCTTTTTTTGTCTTTCCTTTTCTAATCTAGTACTAAAATTAATCATTAAATCACCACCTTTATATGAAAGATCACGTTTTTTGTTGAAAAAGATAATATAAAGTACTTCTTTAGGTTAATTTATTCTCGTATAGACTACTTAATTCCTGCTACATACTAAAAATAATTTACAATCTTTAGATAAAATTTAATATTCAAAAGATATTGTGAAGGAGTTCTAATGCTTTTTCAATAATAAGTTATTAAGAAAGAGTATATTTTAAGGAGGTTTTGAATTGAAAGAAGGTATTATTTTATTAAGCCATGGTAGTAAGTCTACGATAGGACAAAAAGAGCTTAAAAGTTTAGCAAAAGCTATACAAGAGCAGAGTAATAAGTTAGTAATAGGAACTACTTTAGAATTTGGACAACCTAATTTTTGGACTGGTTTAAGTTACTTGGTAGAAGAGGTTGAGGTAGGTAGAATTTTAATCATTCCTCTCTTTGTATTTTCAGGAAAGCATGTAAAGGGGGATATACCAAGGCTAATAAAGAAGGCAGAAGTAAAATATCCAAAGGTTGATTTTAAGTTGAAAGAGCATTTAGGTGGAAGTGATTTATTTAGAGATATGATTATAAATATGATAAAAGAGGATTGAGATCATTAATGATCTCAATCCTCTTTGTTTTTGTATAGTGATAATTATTAGTAATAAAGCGGAGCTTTATTACTGGTGATGAGTAATCAGTAATGAGTAATGGGTAAAATCTTAAGAAAACAGAAAACCCTTTGTTATCTAAGACTTATAAGAGGTTTTGAGATTTTGATTTTACTCATTACTCTTCACCCATTACTAGTGGCACGAAAGTGACACTTTATTTCTATATAAATTATCGTGGTCTAGGAATAATTAATATCCTACCTGGGAATATTACATCAGGATCAGCTATGTTATTTAAACGAACAAGTGTAGCCACATCTGTTCCATATTTTTGTGCAATGTGGAATAAAGTATCACTACGTTGCACATGATATCTAAGGCTTCCAGCAGGTGGTCTGGGTATCTCAATTGGTAAATTAATTACTTGACCTGCCTGTGGTGTTGCAGGTAATCTAGGATTTAACTGTCTAATTCTAGCTACAGTTGTATTATACATTGTAGCTAGCATCTGAAGGGTTTCTCCAGGTTGTAATACATGTTGGGCATAGAAGCGTTCCTCTGGTGGTGGTATTTCTTCATCAGCTAGATCATCAATAAGATTATTTAGAATAGAAAGCTGTCTGGTTTGTAGTGTGCGCAAGCTTTCAACAGCTCTAACATATTTAGGAGCTGTTACTGCTTCTAGAAGTTGTCGGTATAAGGATTGGTTAGCTTCTTCATTTTTTAACAATTCGTTGGCAATTTCTAATGGTGTTGGCACCTTTTATACCTCCTTTCTTTTATTTAATTTGATATAAGGTATGTTGGCCCGTGTTAAATTGTTACAGATAGTAAAGAAAGAAACTTATAACAAAAAATGGATGTATATATATTATTATTACTGAGAATACTGTTAGTGGAAGTTTTAATTTGGTAATAAGTAGGAGGGTGGTAAATGGGAAAGAAAGTAGAAATTTGTGGAGTAAATACTTCTGAATTACCCGTTCTATCCAATAAAGAGATGAGAAAGCTATTTAAAAAGATGCAAGGTGGGCATGAACCATCAAGAAATGAGATAGTAGGAGGCAATTTACGTTTAGTCTTAAGTGTATTACAAAGGTTCAATAACCGTGGAGAATCAATTGACGATCTTTTTCAAGTAGGTTGTATTGGGTTAATGAAGGCAATTGATAACTTTGATCTAAGTAAAAATGTTAAATTCTCTACTTATGCAGTACCTATGATAATTGGAGAGATAAAACGTCATCTTAGGGATAATAATCCTATAAGAGTCAGTCGTTCATTACGCGATACAGCTTATAAAGCATTACAGATGAAAGAGAATTTAGAGAGTAAAGGAACTAAGGAGCCTAATTTATCTGAAGTAGCAGAGGAGTTAGGTATTCCAAGAGAGGATATAGTATATGCCTTAGATGCAATTCAAGATCCTATTTCGCTCTTTGAACCAATATATCATGATGGTGGAGACCCTATCTATGTTATGGATCAAGTAAGTGACAGTAAAAAGGAGGATGGTAATTGGTTAGAAGGTATTGCAGTTAGAGAAGCCTTAAGAAAATTAGACAGAAGAGAGAAATTGATTTTAATCTTAAGGTTTTATGAAGGAAAGACTCAAATGGAAGTAGCAGGAAGTATAGGTATATCCCAAGCTCAGGTATCTAGGTTAGAAAAAGCAGCTTTGGATAATCTAAAGAAGTATGTTAGAGAAGATTGAGGAGGATTAATATGAAAAGGGTTCCCTTTATAATCTTAATAGTTTTGATTATAAGCTCTTTATTTATCTTTGGGATGAAAAGTGGAGTTAAGATAGAAGGGTTACATAAAGAGTATAGCACTGATGATCTATTGAGGTTACATATAATTGCTAATAGTAACTCTTTTAAGGATCAAAGAATCAAAAGAGAGGTTAAAGAAGATATAGTTAATAAAACTTCAACTCTCTTTGCTTCATTGGAGAACCCTTTAGAAGCTAAATTGTTTTTAGAAAGTAATCTATTTACAATAAAAGAGGTAGTAGAGAGTAAGTTGAAAGAGTATAACAACGGTTATAATGTAGAGGTAGAGATAGGAGAGTTCTATTTTCCTAAAAGAAGTTATGGCAATACAGAATTAAATTCTGGAAACTATAAGGCGCTAAAGGTTGTTATAGGAGAAGGCTTAGGAAATAATTGGTGGTGTGTACTTTTCCCACCTTTATGTTTTATAGATTCTACTGAAGAAATATCTGATAAGGAAAAAAAGGATATTTCTAAAGAAGATAGGTTAGTAAATGGAATGGAAGTAGAATTTAGGTTTAAAGCAGTAGAGTTAGTACGAGAAAATCCTAATTGGGTTAAATCTAAACTTAGATTAGCTAATATTTTAGAAAGTTCTTTTCCAGGTATTAATAGGTTGTTTTCCCCTAATAGTAAAGAGCCGTCAGCAAATTAAGTTGATGGCTTTTTATTTTTATAAATTAGATGTAACAAACTTATGTTTGAAACATATAATAAGAATAGAAAATAATGAGAGATAGTGGAGGGGAGATATTATGATTAAAACTTCTGAATTAAAGTTAAAAGAGGTAGTAAATATTAATAACGGACAGAAATTAGGGATGATAGTAGATATAGATATTGATTTAGTAGAAGGTAAAGTTAAGGGTATTTCAGTACCAAAGGAAGGAAAAGGGTTTAAATTCTTTGGGGCCAATGAGGAGATTTATATTAAGTGGAATGATATACACAGAATCGGTGATGATGTGATTTTGGTAAGAGTAGCTGGATTGGGGGATGCTTTAGTTAATGATTAGTATTAATAGTTATAAGTAAAGGGTTAGAGATTTGAATTTTTCAATTTATCCATTACTCATTTTCCACAACTTGTTACTAAAATTAATGAATATAAAAAGCTTAACTACAAAAAATAGTATATATAGTTTAAATATAAAGGAGGAGTAGAGGTGTCTTTAAAAGAAAAATTTAATGGTAGGCTAGCTAACTTAGATATGAATGAGTTGGACAAACTTAAAAATATGGAAGAGGCTATTAATGAAGATGGTGGAAGTAAAGTTAAGCTTATTGTAGTAAAAGATCAAGATCCGTTATCATAATTAACTTTTATCTAAGAAGATGGTTGACTCCATCTAGATCTTTGAATATCATTTTTATTGTTTTTAAATTTAGGAAAATAAAATTTCTTGTATTGATAAGATAATCAATTCTAATTGAAGTTAATTACTAAAAACAAGCTATATTTATTTTTTACAGTGTTGGACATATTATATATAGTGTGGTATTATTTAAAAGTGCACAATATATTGTGCATTTTTCCTTTTGGGGAAGATTTTCAGGAGGGAGGTAAGTCTTTGAAGTGTCCATACTGTACCGACGTTGAGAGTAAGGTAATAGACTCTAGATCTACTGAAGAGAACACAACAATCAGACGAAGAAGAGAGTGTTTAAGCTGTAATAAGCGCTTTACTACTTATGAAAGAATAGATCAACTACCGATTATGGTAGTTAAAAGGGATGGAAGCAGGGAGCGATTTGATAGAAATAAGGTGTTAGAAGGTCTATTGAGATCTTGTGAGAAGAGGCCTGTATCTCGTGAGCAGATTGAGGGAATAGTTAATTCTGTTGAGCAAAGAATAAGAAATACTATGGAAGACGAGGTTGAGAGCACAGTAATTGGTGAGTTAGTGATGGATTTTTTGAGTAATATTGATGAAGTGGCTTATATACGATTTGCATCAGTTTATCGTCAATTTAAAGATATTGATAATTTTAGAAAAGAGCTGGATAGGTTATTAAATAAGTGATTTAAATTATAATAAGGGGTGGAGTTTATGTCAGAATCGATGGAAGCTATGTTGAATAAAAATGGGTTTACTAAGGTGAAAAAGCGTGATGGAAGGTTAGTTCCTTTTGATTTAGAGAAGATTATAGATGCTATATTTTCTGCTGCTAAAGAGGTAGGTGGTCATAATCGTAATATTGCTAAAGAAGTAGGGGAAATTGCTATTAGTTATTTAATAGACATGGTAGGAAATGATATACCTACAGTAGAAGAGGTGCAAGATTCAGTAGAAAAAGCTTTGATTGAGACCGGTCATGCTAAGACTGCTAAAGCTTATATCATATACAGAGAAAAGAGATCACATTATCGACATGCCAAGAGTGATTTGATGAATCAGGTAGCAACAGTAGAAAGAGAGACTTTACGTGATAATGCCAATGTAGGAAATTCTCCTTCAGCAAAGATGCTACAGGTAGGAATGGCAGCAAGTAAGGAGTACTATTTATCTAATTTAATACCAGATGATATTGTAGAAGCTTATCGTAAAGGTGATGTACATATACATGATTTAGATTATTATGGAAAGACAATCAACTGTATGCAGATTCCTTTAGAAAAACTTTTAAAAGAGGGGTTTAATACAGGTTATGGATATATTAGACCTCCAAAGAGAATTTCTAGTGCAGTTATGTTATCTTGTATAATATTACAGAGCTGTCAAAATGATATGTATGGAGGACAAGCCTTTCCTTGGTTTGATAAGTCGATGAAGAATTATGTGCCAACTGAGTATAAGGAACTTTTAGATAAGAAAGAGAAAGAAGGGCTTAGTGAATTTGAAGAAAAGCATTTAGATTCTATTGTAGATGAGGTTTATCAATCTATGGAAGCTTTAGTTTATAATTTGAATACTATGCACTCTAGAGCAGGGGCGCAGGTTCCTTTTAGTTCTATTAACTTTGGAACTGATACTAGTGCTGAAGGGCGTCTTATTAATGAGCAGTTATTAAAGGCCTTTGGTGAAGGTTTAGGTAATGGAGAGACTCCAATCTTTCCTAATTTAATCTTTAGGGTGAAGAAGGGTGTTAACTTTAACCCAGAGGATCCAAATTATGACCTTTATAGGTTGGCCCTGAAGGTAGCCGGAAGGAGAATGAATCCAACCTTCTCTTTTATGGATAGTAGTTTTAATGAAGTTCATGGAGATAAAGCCTCTTATATGGGATGTAGAAGTAGGGTAATGGCAGATCGCCATGGTGAAGATACTCCTGAAGCAAGAGGAAATGTAGCACCGATTTCTATTAATCTACCAAGATTAGGAATAGTGTCTAATAGTATAATTGAATTTTTTGATAAATTTGATAAGGTTATTGATCTTTGTGAAAAACAGTTAATGCATCGTTATGAAGTATGTAAAAAGTTAAAGGTTAAAGATCTTCCTTTTGTAATGGGCCAAGGGATCTATGTCAATTCTGAAGGTTTAGATTTAAATGATAGTATTGAAGAAGCTATGAAGCATGGAACCTTAAGTATAGGTTTTATTGGTCTTGCCGAGTGTTTAAAAGCACTAATAGGTGAGCATCATGGTGAGAGTGAAGAGGCACAAGAGTTAGGGCTTAAGATAATTAAGCATTTAAAAGATAGATTAGATAGATTAAGTGAAGAATATGACCTTAATTTTACCTGTTATGCAACTCCTGCCGAAGGGTTATCAGGTAGATTTATTGCTATCGACAAGGACAAGTTTGGTAGTATAGAGGGAATTACTGATAAAGATTTCTATACTAATTCATTCCATGTTCCAGTTTATCACGATATTTCTTTTGAAGAGAAGATTAAGATAGAAGGTCCATATCATAGTCTAACAAATGCTGGACATATATCGTATATTGAATTGCCAAGTGCAATTGAAGATAATATAGAAGCTCTTGAGAGTATTCATAGAGCTATGAGTGAAGCTGATATGGGTTATGCTGGTATTAACTTTCCTATTGATGAGTGTTTATTATGTAATCATTCAGGGATAATTGAGGATGATGAATGTCCTGTCTGTGGACATAGTGAAATTAGAAGAGTAAGAAGGGTAACAGGTTATTTGTCAACTTTAGATCGATTTGCTCCTGGCAAGAAAGCTGAGTACAAAAAAAGGGTTGATCATCTCT
Organism: Halonatronum saccharophilum DSM 13868; assembly: GCF_000517025.1. GTDB lineage: Bacteria > Bacillota > Halanaerobiia > Halobacteroidales > Halobacteroidaceae > Halonatronum > Halonatronum saccharophilum. Next base: position 232,510 of record NZ_KI912094.1, on the reverse strand, counting down.
GTGAATGAATATAAAAAATAAGAAAAGATCGCAGGTTAAATGAAAATTTTTCTTGCGATCCACTTGCTCTCCCATTAGATATAATTTTAAGTATAACTTAGTAAAAATAAGTAAAAGTTATATATATGCAAAATATCATCCTAAATCATCTCGATGGAAGTTGCATTCAATTTGATTAATGGTAATTCATATAGTAAAATAAACTCAATCATAAGAAATATAAGATAATAAGTTCAGAAGCGATGAAATATAATTTTTATGTAGTTACCTAGATTATATGGAGCTAATGGTGAATCTGCGCTAAATTCCTTAAGGTATTTAGAAGTTTTTATTTATAACAAATAATAAGAAAATAACTCATATAAGAAATCATACCTTTTAATTAAAAGGTATGATTTTATTTTTTGGGTCAAATTTCGAAAAATGTTATCATTTGATCTTCTAATGGTTTTTCTGGGGTATAAGTAAAGATTATTATAAGGTCAATTTTAAATTTAAAGAGGAAGGAGGGGCGATTTAAGTAGTTTTAAAATGTTAAAAAATAGAAAGGGTGATTGATTTTGTTAAATGAAAAAAGGTTATTAATAATCTCATTATTAGTTATAGCTATGTTTGTAGTAGGATGTTCAAGCAATAATATTGGCGAAGATTTAGACAACGCTCTATTAGATGGTGAAGGCTTAAAGGTTATATTAGAATATACTGACCAAGACCTAGATAGTGCTAGTGCTGATCTTATAAGGGCTATTGAAGTAGAGGCAGTTAATGTAAATGAGCCTCAAGATCAGAAAGTATTTACATTTGGAGGTCAAGAGTCTTTTGAAATTAAAGATTTAATTATCAATGAAAGTTATTCTTTAAGAGTAACGGTCAAAGATGAACACAATAATACCCTTTATATTGGAGAGAAGGATTCGGTATTATTCCAAGAAGACAGTAGAGTTGACATTGAGTTAGAAGCTTCGGATAATTCATCTGATGTTTTAGTTAATTCTTTAGCTACCTCTTCAAGTGAAGTGGCGACTATTTATTATAGCACAGATTGGGTAGATGCTAATATTCATTATAGAATAGAAGGTGGAGAATGGACTGAAGTACCAGGATTAGCAATGGAAGATTCAAATTATGATGGTTATAAGGTAGTTACAATAGATACTAGTGGTGCAAATCATGTAGAAGCAGTATTTAATGATGGAGCAGGAAACTGGGATAACAATAATAGTAATAATTATATCTTTACAGACGAAATATCGACATTAGAAGATGGAGAAATTAGATCAGGTGTTCCATATACTGGTGGAGGTGGAGAGTACCAAGCAACAATTTATTATGAAACAAACTGGGTAGATGCTAATATCCATTATAGAGTAAATGGTGGAACTTGGACAGAAGGTTCAGGTTTAGCAATGGAAGATTCAAATTATGAAGGTTATAAGGTTGCGACTATTAACTTTAATGAGCCTATTGATAATGTAGAAGCAGTATTTAATGATGGAGCAGGAAATTGGGATAACAATAACAGTAATAATTATATCTTTACAGACGAAATATCGACATTAGAAGGTGGAGAAATTAGATCAGGTGTTCCATATACTGGTGGAGGTGGAGAGTACCAAGCAACAATTTATTATGAAACAAATTGGGTAGATGCTAATATCCATTATAGAGTAAATGGTGGAACTTGGACAGATGTTCCAGGTTTAGCAATGGAAGATTCAAATTATAAAGGTTATAAGGTTGCTACTATTAACTTTAATGAGCCTATTGATAATGTAGAAGCAGTATTTAATGATGGAGCAGGAAATTGGGATAACAATAATAGTAATAATTACCTGTTTATTTATGAAGTATCTACATTAGAGAAAGGAATAATCACAGAGGGTGATCCAGATTCAGATCCAAACCTAGGACTATTGCCAAACATACCAGAGAATTTAGTAAATGATACTATTTATCAAGCTTTTTATTGGGAATCTTATGAAGGTCTATGGTCAGATATTGCTAATAATGAAGATCAATATATTGATGTTGATAATTTAGCTGATGTAGGAATTACTTCTATGTGGTTACCTCCAGCTGCTAAAGCTGCTAATGGTACTGATGATGTAGGTTATGCTGTCTATGATTTCTGGGATTTAGGAGAGTTTGACCAGCATGGTGCAGTAGAGACTCGTTATGGAACAAGACAGCAGTTAGAGGATGCTCTTGAACGTTTAAATGACTTAGGGGTAGATTCTTATTTCGATGTTGTATTCAATCATAGAATGGGTGGTGCCCCTGAGACAGCACCAGTTGGCTGGGGTCAAACTATAGAATCATATACCGATATGACTTTATTAGGAAGATCAGCACATTATAGCAATGCTGATCAATGGAGTTGGAATTGGGAAGAATTTAATGGAGTTGACTGGTGTGCAAATGATGGTAATATAGGAGAAACTTCATTCGAAGGTAAATACTGGGGAAGAACCTTTGGTCATCCTTATTTAATGGGTAATGATGTAGATTACAATCAACGTAGAGTTATAGATGAGATGAAGGAATGGGGAGAATGGATTATTAATGATGTTGGATTTAGTGGCTTTAGAATGGACGCTATTATGCATGTCGATAGTGATTTTGTAAATGAATGGTTATGGCATGTACAAAATAATACTGAAGAAGATATATTCTTTGTAGGTGAAGCATGGACTAACGATACTTGGGGTTATCTTGATCATGTAGACAATCCATTTATGACAGTTTTTGACTTTGCATTGAGAGATGATTTTGTAGCTTTAAGTGAAGGACGCCATGATATGAGTTCTTGGGGTGGATTAGCTAATAGTCCTAGGGCCGACAGAGCAGTAACTTTCGTTGATAACCATGATACCTCTCGCGAGAATAATGATTATCCAGTTGATCCAGTAATTAACTTTAAAAATCAAGCTTATGCTTATATTTTAATGCGTGAGCATAGTATACCAACTGTATATGCTAGAGATTATGATGAGTTTGGTATGAATGATACTTTAGATAAAATGATTGAAGCAAGAAGATACTTTGCTTATGGACCAGGTCATGAAGTGAATAACAATGACTATCATGTTTACTCTTATGTGCGTGAAGGGTTAGAAGATATACCTGGAACAGGTCTTGTAATGATGATCTCGGATGGTACAAGTGGAGATCAATCAGTTAAGAATATTAACTCTAGACAACCAAATACAACTTTTTATGACTATACTGGAAATGTATCTGGTACTGTAACTACTGATAGCTTTGGATATGGAGACTTTAGAGTTAATATGTCTGAGGCAAATGGATGGTCAATTTGGGTTCCAGTAATAGACTAAATTTAATAGTTATAAAGAGAGCAGGCCACTTGGTCTGCTTTTTTTAGTGTTTGAGTTAATAGTAATAAAACTATGATCTATTAATATAAATACATCACTTAAACTTGACATTTGGGATAGAAAGTAATATAATCACCCCATACCCCCTGGAGAGGGGGTAAAAAAAGGGGGGGTAATAATGGAAAAATTAAATGATTTTAATATTAAAAAATATTTATGGTGGGCTATACCTTTAATCGCTTTTGGAGGTCTATTTTATCCTAAACTAGGGTTATCAATGCTCTTGATAATGGGAATTATAATAGGAGTAGGGTTATTTAATGGTAAGTATTGGTGTGGGAATTTATGTCCCCACGCAAGCTTATTTGATAATATTCTTAAACCGAGGTCCTTTTCTAGAGAGCTACCTAAAATATTTAAATCAAAGGTCTTTAAGTGGGGATTTTTCACATTTTATATGATTATGTTTATAGTTAGAATTATTAGAGTAAGTTCAGGCTGGGGAAGTGATGGTTTTTGGGATAACTTAGGTTTCTTATTTGTTATTCAATATTTAGTGATGCCCACTATATTAGGGTCTAGCTTGGCAATTTTAATAAGTCCTAGAACTTGGTGTCACGTCTGTCCTATGGGAACTATGGGCCAAGTAATGGATAAGGTAGGATCTACTTTGAAATTGAATAAGAGAACTGAAACTAAGATTCAAATTAGTGATAAAGATGACTGTTTGGAGTGTGGTCTATGTACTAAGGCTTGTCCAATGGGATTAGAACCTCATAAAAACTTTAACGAAGGAAATATCTTTGATCATCCAGATTGTATTAAATGTGGAGCTTGTATTAATTCTTGTCCAGTAAATATTTTGTCTTTAGATAAGACGGATATAGGTGGAAGAGAAACTGATATTGGAACTACAGTTTAAAGGGAGTATTGTTGACTCTATAAAGGTATGATATAATAAAAATAATAGTGTATGTAATAAAAATCCATAGAATATTCTATGGATTTTTATCTGTTATGAAGGAGGAATTTAAATTGTTAAGGGTAGCAGGGGTAAGTCCAGAGAGTCTAGTTGATGGTCCTGGGATTAGGTTTACCATCTTTGCTCAAGGGTGTAGTCATAAATGTAAGGGTTGCCATAATCCTTCCACTCATCCTTTAGAGGGTGGTAAACTTATGGGAGTAGAAGAGATAATTGATAAGCTAAAGGGTAAGCTATTGATAAAAGGACTAACCTTTAGTGGCGGAGACCCTTTTTTACAAAGCAAAGGGTTTCATTTATTAGCTAAGAGGGTAAAAGAGGTTAATAAGGACTGGGATATCCTTGCCTATACTGGTTATCATTTTGAGGATTTACTTAAGGATAAAGAGAAGAGAAGGCTACTAGAGGTTATAGATATATTAATTGATGGCCCCTTTGTAGAGGAGAAGAAAGATCTAGGATTGAAGTATCGTGGATCATCAAATCAACGGATCATTGATGTCCAAAGATCATTGGATGAAGATAGGGCTATTTTATATAGTGAAGAATACTAGTAATAAAGTGTCACTTTCGTGCCACTAGTAATGGGTAATGAGTGAAGAGTAATGAGTAAAGTCAAAATCTCTTATAAGTCTTAGGAAACAAAGGGGTTTCTGTTTTTTTAAGGTTTTACCCATTACTCATTACTGATTACTCATCACCAGTAATAAAGCTACGCTTTATTACTACAAAAGGGAGGTTAAACAATGAATGATCTAATTAAAAAAACAAAAGATTACTTAAGTAAATACAAGGTTGATGATGTTATAAATAAAAACTCTAAAATTCTATTCATTCTAGAATCCCCTCATACTCAGGAGATGAAGTTTGGTTATCCAGTGGCGGGGAGTTCTGGTTTTGAGATGACAAGGTTTATCTATGGAGCCGATCATAAAGATTCTTTTGGTAAGGTGGTCAGTCAAATTGAAGATTATGAACAAAGTTATCGGGGATTAACTAGATTTAGTTTGTTAAATGTATCTTCAGCACCTATGCAGGGTGATGGACTTAAAGGTTATAATTTGAGTAATGCTGACAAAGAGGTAATTGCTATACTAGAGAAGTTGAGAGTAAACTATGGAGCAAGGAATCACAAAAAAAAAGAGTGGAATGAAGTAAAGAGTATATTGATATCTGATTTTAAAGAAAGGTTAGTCAAAACTACTGAAAGGGTAGCTTCCTTAGAATATATAGTTCCTTGTGGTAAATTTGCTAAAAGCTATTTAGATATTGTTAAAGAAGAATTAATAGAAAGTATTAAGGTTGTAGAGGGTATACCTCATCCATCTTTTAACCAGTGGAGGCACTATGATTCTATGGGTAATTTGAGAAAGGTAATTGATAGTATATGAATATATCGATGATCGTAGCTACAGATAAAGGTGGGGTAATTGGAAAAGGTAATAAGATGCCTTGGGATATAAAGGGTGATCTAAGATATTTTAAAGAGGTTACAACTGCTCACCCAATTATTATGGGGAGAAAGACTTATCAGAGTATAGGAAAAGCATTGCCAGGTAGAAAGAACTTTATATTAACTAGAGATAAGAGTGTTGAGATTGAAGGTTGTATAGTATTTAATTCCTTAGATGAGGCTTTGGATTTTATTAAATCTGTAGATGATGAAGTCTTTATTATAGGTGGTGCAAAGATATATAGTTTATTTTTACCCTGGGCCAACAAACTTTATATTACTAAGATAGATCATAGCTTTGTAGGTGATACCTTCTTCCCTAAAGTCAATTGGAAGGATTGGGAGAAGGTATGGGAGAAAGAAGGGGAGGATGCTAAAGAAGGTGCTTATAATTATAAGCACTATGTTTATAAGAGAGTAAAGAGTAGTAAGTAAAAGCCCTTGTTGTTATCCACAATTTGGACAAGTGCTTGGCTCGCAATCAATTACATAACGGATTGCTGCATCTAGCTCTACTATATTTTCATCTTCATAGTCATTTATTCTAATCATTCCAAGAAGTCCGTGGTCTTTCTTCCATTTCAGATAATCTTCTACAATCTTTTGTGCTCCTCTTTCAGAAAAGGGATTGTCAAAATCTTTAAGAACATCTAAGTACATATCTCGTGGAACTTCTAAGACCTTGTGTCTTACCTCAAAACAGAAGTCATTAGCATCTTTTTCTTTTATTTTTTTTAAATATTCGATTATCCTTCACCTCCTTTACTTATTCTTTCTCCTTTTTTAAAAATAATTCAATCTGAGCAAAGATATTTGGATAATTATTTATTCTGTAATATAATATTAGTATAAGACTAAGAAAGATACAATATGGGGGTATAATTATAAAGATAAATTAATAGAAAGGAGACTAGAATGAGTAAGGATAATAAGTACAGGGCCAACAAAATTAAGCAGGAACATACGATTATAGAGGATATTTTACCTCTTTTAGAAGAAATATCAGAACTAGAGGTGGTTAAGAGTATAATTCCTGGGAGGATAAATAGAAGAGGGGGAAGTGGGATGCCACCTCATCTAAGGCTTAAGTATCCAACTCCAAGTGGTATAAAGATTCTGGCTAAAAATAGTGCTTCTATACAAGAGGTTTTTGTTGTAACAGATGATTCAGATAAGGCAATGCTTTTAATTAAAAATAAAAAATTTGTGAAGTAGAAACTGTGGTATTGCTGATTGTATAAGTATCAGTGATACCACAGCTATTTTTTTAAAGGAAATTAACTGATTATGTAGAAGTAAATAAAGTGAGTACTAAATTTTTAAGAGGTTAATTTTATCTATGTTTTAACCTTAATATTTATGGTTTATGCTCCATAGTACTTATTAAAATTAAAAAATTAAAAAAATTTAAAAAATCAATACAAAGATAGAGGAGGTTTTTCAGTGAGAAGGGTTATAGTTAGTTCTTTTATATTAACTTTGGTATTTTTATTAGGGGTTAATTCAGTAGGTTTTGCAAATGATTTACCCTTTGAGAATTATAAGTTAGGGGTTGATGCATTCGAGAGGGGAGATTGGGTAGAGGCTGAGAGGCACTTTGATAGGGTGATAATGAGAGACTTATCTCATTCTGATTATTTATCTAAGTCAATCTACTTTAAGACGGTAATTTTGGCTGCTCAAATAGAGAGAGATTTGAAGTTAGAAGAGGCTTTTATAATAGGTGAAGGAGAACTTCCCTTTGATCAGAGAGAAAAGAGGGAAGAGTTTAAGAATTTGGCCCAAAATTATAGGAGGGATTCTCAAAGGAAGGTAGATACTTTGATTGGACTTAATAATCACCTTCTAAACAATCTTCCACCGCTAAATATAGAGATTGACAATGTTAGAAATAGATATAGGTATGATAGTGGGTTGATTTCTGATATTCAAAATGGTATTATGGTTGATGATAATGGAATAAGGGAACTAGAAGAAGGTATTTTAGCAGAAAATATCAGCAAGTATTTAGATTTAACATTGGGAGTAGATTCCTTTGATAATATATTCTTGACTAGTGCTAGAGAAGGGGACAGTCTTTATTATTTGGCCCAAAAGTATGAAGTTCCTTTAAGGTTATTGATAGATCTAAATACACATATTAGAAATCCAAATTTGATTTATCCTGATCAAAAGGTGTATATCCCTAGAGTGAATAGTTCAACTATAAATTATCCATCTTATTTCTATTATATCTCTGATATTGCTTATCAGGCGAATCCAAGACGTAGAGATGATATTACAAAATTAGTATTTAAAGCTTATCAATTAACAAATGATTCTAAAGTTAATAACCTTACAGTTGACCCTGTAAGATTAATAGAAGAGTTTGAAATAAGTGAGTATTCAGAGCAATTGAGGATGCAAGAGAAGAAGATAGGATCTCAAAGAGAAGAGATTGGTCGTATTAAGAATATGTATCAAAAGTTAATTAAGGAGTTGCAAGGGTTAAAAGAAGAAGAGCCTGAGAAAGACAGCCAACAAGAAGAAAGGCTAACTCCTAGTGAAGAAGGTTATGATCCTACTGATGATCCATTATATTATTAAAATTTTATGAAATCCGAGGGCTAAGTCCCTCGGATTTAAGATTGGGAGGTAAGAGATGAAGGAATATATAGGGTTATTATCAGTAATTTACATAATAGCAGTTATAATTAAGCTAAAAGATAATAGTAAGACCTTTGAGGACTACACGATGGAATATGAAGAGGTTAAAGTTTATTTAAGAGCAATAAGTCAACGTAAGGATCCCTTTATTTTAATGAAGCTAAGCAGTTTCGTATTTTATATATTCTTGTTCTTATACTATATTGCCAATTCAATCGTATTTGACTCTTATACTATTACTAACTTTTTAAGTTATGCTCTTCTTATCTTTGGACTATTTAAATTAAGTAAAAAGATATCTATAAACTCAATTGATGATCTAGAGAAGAGCATTGATAGTAATAAAAAGACCTATAAAATAAAACAAAAGATTAACTTTTATCTAGGTTTATTAGAGTTTGCATATGCTTTTAATGTTTTAGTATTAATTAGTTTTTGAAAGTTAATTTAAATTTGATTGGACAAGCCTTCTGATAACAGGAGGCTATCTTATTTTTTGATTGAATTCTTTGGTATTAATTATTGCTTGTAAAAGATTGATAACACCATCCAATTCATCTTCCTTGATATACCTAACATCGTGAACTTTATTGCTTTGAATTCGTTCTAGGTCACCTACTATTTGTTTTAATCCTTTTAAATTTGTATAGTCTAGCATATTTGCTATCCTCCTTCAATATTAGGTCTTGGAAAGGTTTATTTATATTATTTGTAAAAGTTTAATTAATAATGTTAGTAAAAAATAGATATTATAGATTAATATTGATTAAGGTGATTATTATTTATAAAGTAAAGTTAAAATAAATTTTTTAGAGGAATAAAAAATGAATGAATTAAAGAATAATAATAAAGAGAACCTATTATAAAAAATATTGTTAGGAGGGTGAAAAATTAGGATAGTTACCTTATCTATTATTATAGTTATTCTAACCTTTATTATATTCTTGCAATTAGGTGGACAAATCACAAATGTCATTACTATCTTAAGAGATTATAATGAGCTGATACAACTATCCACTTCACTCCTTTTAGCTTATGTAACCTGGAGCTATGCATATGCTAGTCAAAAGACCTTAGAGTTTATGAGGTACTCCTTTGAGAAGGAGTATGAAGAGGATATCAAATTTATGTTTGTCAATATAGAGGATGAAGAGTTGCACGATTCTCAAAAAGATTTGGAAAAAGAGATTAAATTTTTTGAGAACCAGGAGGTTATAAACGGGAGAGATAAGATTCCGGAAAGATTAATTTTAGAATTTGATAATACCTGTATATCCTTAAGGATATTTAACTCTGGTAGGAGATTAGCTTCACATTTGAAGTTGGAGTATAGAGTAGAAATTAGAGACTTAGATCATAGTTTATATAATAGCTGGGAAGTTAAGACGATTATTCCAAAAACCCTTCAGCCTAATGACTATATAACTTTTCCTTTGGTAAAAGTTGAAGGTGCACCTAGGATAGGGATTCAAATTTTATCACTAAAGACTTACAATGGTTTAGGTAAAGAGCAACTTAATAATTCACCAAAGGCTAGCTGTTGGTATGAGAATAAGAATATAAGGGTTAGCGATTAGAATTTGACATTATATTAATATTGATATATAATATAAACAAGTAATAAGATATAAAATTTAAAAATTTGAGGGCTATCTTATATAGATAAGAACCCCGGTCAATTATTAGAAGTTACTTAATAATTGGTCGGGGTTTTTTGATTTCTTATGCATATATTTATTTAATATATAATTAATTTAAATAATATAAGGTTAGCTCTAAATGTTATAATTATGGTAATAGTGTATTGGTCTAGGATATGTAAAAAAAGATTAAGGAGTGATGTTAATGGATTATAAGGTGAAAAGAAAGTATAGAAAGGTAGTTAGAGATAAATTTTTGCTTCCCAAATTACATAGTTTAGGTTATTTAGAGGAAGATTTAAATATTGGGTCCAAGGAGTTAGTAAGTTTAGGCAGAAGGAAGGTCTATGCAGAAGTAGACTTGGTTATTGAGAGTTATGGTAGACCTGTTATTGCTGCTATAGTAAGAAGTGGAGCTGAGTCTTTAACAGAATATATTAAAGGTCAAGCTTTTTCTTATGCTCACTTATCTACACCAAGTATACCTTTGGTTCTTTTAACTAATGGAGTAGAGACTGTAGTATATAATACAGAGACAGGTGAAAAGTTAAAGGAGGTTCCTACTAAGGGGGAGGCAAGTAAATTTAAAATAGATGAAAGTATTACTAGAGAGTTAAGGTCTAAAGCTTTAGATAAGGTTTTTGCTTCAGTGTCATTATGGGATGAGACTAAAAGGTTAAGTCCATACCATAACCAGGTAATGAGATCTTTTTATAATCCAACTTTGAAGACTCATTTTAATACAAAGGTATTTCATAATAATAATTATTCACCTAATATCCCCCAAAAGGGAGAAGAGGTTTCAGTTAGGGTAAGTAGTGAACGAAAATTAATCGATAAGGTTTATTTATACTATACAATCGATGGCAGTGATCCAAAAGGTAAGAAGGGCCAACTTGATAACGGAGAGGTCTTAGAATTAAAGAGAAGTTATACTGAAGCTTCCCCAGTAGGAGAGAAGTTAATTGACTGGTGGGAGACTAAGATTCCAGGTGTAGATGAAGGCACAAGGGTTAGGTATATAGTAGAAGGATATGATAGTAAAGAAGATAAATCTTATTTTGCAGATGGTGGAAAAGAGAGTCCGTTAGGAGCTAAAAGTTTCTCCTATTCTGTAGAAGCTTATAATACTCCTCACTGGGCTAGAGAAGCAATAGTTTATCAGATACAAGTAGATCGTTTTTGTGATGGAGATCCTACTAATAATTATGATCTTGGTTTTAAAGCAACTGATTACCAAGGTGGAGACTTGCAAGGGGTTATAGATAGGTTAGATTATATAGAGGATTTAGGAGTTACTGCTATCTGGTTAACGCCATTTTATAAAGGAGAAGCTTATCATGGCTACCATATAACTGACTTTTTAACTGTTGATCCTCATTTTGGAGATAATGAGCTCTTAAGAGAGTTTATAGATAAGGCTCATAAAAAAGGCTTAAAAGTTATTTTAGATATGGTTCCAAATCATTCTTCTAATAAACATCCATTCTTTGTGGAAGCTCAACAGGATAAGAATAGCCCTTATTATAAGTGGTATAAGTTCGATAATTGGCCAAATGATTATCAAACCTTCTGTGGTGTTAAGGAGCTACCTAAGGTAAATAATGATCACCCTGATGCTAGAGCTCACTTTATAAAAGAGCAGGCTTTGGGTTGGTTGTTGGATTATGATGTTGATGGATTGAGGATGGATCATGCTAATGGACCTTCTCATGACTTTTGGGTTGAATTAAGAGCTGCAGTCAAAGAGGTTAAACCTGAGGCTTATATCTTTGGTGAAGTTTGGGAAGGACCAGGTATTATTAAAGAGTATGAAGGTGAGCTTGATGGATGCTTTGACTTTTCAAGTGTTTGGTCTTTTAGAGAGTTGTTTATTTATGGTAGTAAGACGGTTTCAGAATTTAAAGAAGATATTGAGTATTTAGATGAGTATTATAATTCAGAATTTATCTTAGGAAGGTTCTTGGATAACCATGATATGGATAGATTTCTATGGGAGGCAAAAGAGGATAAGAGGCGACTTAAGTTGGCTGCTGCCTGTCAGTTTAGTTTGAAGGGAACACAATTTATCTATTATGGAACAGAGGTTGGTTTATCTCAAGAGAACCCTTGTTATGATGACAATACTGGAGGTATTATCTTTGATAATTCCCGTGACTTTATGCCTTGGGGAGAAGGGCAAGACAAAGAGTTATTCTCTTTTTATCAAAAGTTATGTAAGATCAGAAGAGAGAATAAGGCGCTTAGTTTAGGAGATAGAAGGGATATTGTCTTAGATGATAAGCAGGGTATTTGGGCTTATTTAAAATCTTATGAAGACAATAATCTAATGGTATTATTAAATACTAAAGATGAAGGTGGAGAGGTAGAGATCGATTTGAATGAGGAAAGCTTTATTAAAGAAGAGAAGCTTAGAGATTTATTAACTTCTACAAGTTATGATCTGATAGATGGCAAATTAAAGGTTGAGCTACCTCCTTTAGCTGTTATGATTTTGAAGGGGTAAATAATACTTTGTTAAAATTGAGTAATTTCTTTGAATAAAAATGATAAATAGTATATAATTATTTAGAGTAGGAGAGCAATTTAAATTGCTCTTTTATTTATTTTAGATCAAAAAAGTAATCTATAAAATAATTATTTAGGTTAAAATATAGAAGGAGTGGATTTATAAAGATGGCTAAGATAGGTTTGTTAAGTTTAGGATGTGCTAAGAATCAGGTTGATTCTGAGATTATGCTTGGTTTGATACAGGAGAATGGTCATATTGTTGTAGAAGATTATAAAGAAGCTGATGTTTTGATAGTTAATACTTGTGGGTTCATATCTGATGCTAAAGAGGAATCAATAGAGTCAATTTTGCAGTTGGCCCGATATAAGGAAGAAGGAAATTGTGAAGTTTTGATTGTTACAGGTTGTTTATCTCAAAGGTATAGTGAAGAGTTACAAAAGGATATGCCTGAGATTGATGCTATTTTAGGAACAGGGAACTTTGATAAAATTGTAGAAGTGATAAATGATACTCTTGAAGGTAATGATAACTTTGGAGTTAGTTCCCCAGACTTTGATTATGATAGGTACTTACCAAAGAGCAATTTAACCCCTAAGCATACGGCTTATTTAAAGATTGCTGAAGGTTGTAATAATTGTTGTTCTTATTGTATTATTCCCCAACTGAGAGGGAAGCTAAAGAGTAGAACGATAGAGAATATAATAGAAGAAGCCAAAGAGTTGGCAAAGAAAGGTATCAAAGAGGTCAATATTATAGCTCAAGATATAACTCAATATGGAATAGACCTTTATGGAGAGGGTAAGTTAGTAGAGTTATTAAAGAGACTTTTAGAGGTGAAAGAAATTAAGTGGTTTAGGCTATTGTATGCTTATCCTAGTCATTTAAATGATGATTTGATTGAGTTGATGGCTAAAGAGGATAGAATATGTAATTATCTTGATTTGCCTGTCCAACATGCTCATAGGGATATTAGAAGAGAGATGAATCGTAGTGGAAGCAAGGAGGATATTTTAGGGGTAATAGAGAAGTTAAGAGATAGAATACCTGATATTACATTAAGAACATCTTTAATCGTAGGTTTTCCTGGTGAAAAGCAAGAACACTTTAAAACGTTATTGGACTTTATTAAAGAAGCTAAATTTGATCGCCTTGGTGCTTTTACTTATTCAAGAGAAGAAGGAACAAGAGCAGCCACTCTCTCTGACCAAATATCAGAAGAGACGAAACAAGAAAGGCATCAAAGGGTTATGGATTTACAAAGGGATATCTCTTTTGAAGTGAATCAAAGGTGGGTTGATAAAGAGGTTGAAGTTTTAGTAGAGGAAGTACAAGGAGATGGCTTACTTATAGGAAGAACTAGAAGAGATGCGCCAGAGGTTGATGGAGTTATTTATATTAAGAATAGTAAGGCCCAGGTTGGAGATATGATTAGGGTTAATGTAATAGAAGCTTATGAATATGATTTAATGGGAGTGGAGATTTAATGAAATTAAATTTGCCTAATAAGCTGACTTTACTTAGAATTGCTTTAGTACCTGTTTTTATGGCTTTTTTGTTGATCCGTTTTGCTGATGCTTATCAAGTCTATGGTAGATATGTTGCAGTTGTAGTATTTATTATAGCTGCAATTACTGATGGAGTAGATGGATATATTGCTAGAAAGCGGGGTCTTGTAACTAGATTAGGAAAATTTATTGATCCTTTGGCAGATAAGCTTTTAATCTCGGCAGCTTTAATTGCTTTAGTTGATCTAGGTGATATAAGTGCATGGCCAGCTATTATTATTATTGGTCGTGAGTTTGCAGTTACTGGTTTGAGAGTATTAGCAGCTGCTGAAGGAGTTGTTATAGCTGCTAGTAATTTGGGGAAGTATAAGACTAATGCACAGATATTTGCAATTATTGCTTTAATGGTTAACCTTCCTTATGCTCAAGTATTATTATGGATTGCTGTTATCTTAACGGTTATATCTGGTTTAGATTATCTGATGAAGTCGAAAAAAATAATTAAGGATGATACAGATGAAAAAAGCGAGGATAATTAAATTTTTAGCAACAGGCTTTAATAGTGGTTTAAGTCCTTATGCTCCAGGGACGGCAGGAACTTTAGTTGGATTGATTTTGGTATGGATTCTCTTAGCTATAGGGGTAGCAATTGATTTTCCTTTGGTTTTTATAATTACCATTGCAGGTATTTATTTGGCCCAAAAAGCAGAAGATTATTATGGGGTAAAGGATGCTCAACAGATTGTAATTGATGAGATTGCAGGTTTTTTTGTTGCGATGTATGGGTTAGGGGCCAACATGCTTATCCCAGCCTTTGTTCTATTTCGAATTTTTGATATCTTAAAGCCGCCTCCAATTAGAAACCTTCAAGAGTTTCATGGTGGGGTAGGGATAATGTTAGATGATATATTAGCTGGAATAATCGCTAATATCTTAATTAGAATGGTTATTTTCTTTGTTTAGAGTACAACGATTATCGTTGTACTCTTTTTTTATTAAAGCAAAGTTGGCCTGGCTAATTAAGTCCAACGTCTCATCCCAAGACTACTTCTTTATGAAAATCATCCTAGGGTCACAGAGTAAAATATTTTAATTTTTGCAATTAATAGATTTCAAGCTTATAGATTATTTTGGAGGAGTATACTATTTCATATAGAAAAAATAATAATAGCCAATTGTTTATATATATTACTTGAAGGCTTTGTTAATAAAAAATTTATGTAACATTACACACTTGTTTTTAAAAGAATGATTTTGCAATAAAATAAAACATTAGATAATTAGGAGGAAAGGTTATGGAAAATGATTGTGGATTTACAAAAGAAAATGGCTGGTTTAGATATAGAGCTGCTGCAATTATTATAGAGAATGATTGTGTATTATTTGCCAAAAATGAGATAGATGATTATTATTATTCTATAGGTGGTGCTGTGCATATAGGTGAGAAGGCCGAAGATGCTGTTAGAAGAGAAGTGTTAGAGGAAACTGGAGTTTCATATAAAATTGAAAGGTTAGCTTTTATCCATGAAAATTTTTTTAAAGGTTCTGGTAGTTTAGATGGATATAAATGTCATGAAATTGCGTTGTATTTTTTGATGAAATCTAGAGGAACACAGGAACTTAATAGTAATAGTTATTCGCCTTTTGGTGTTAAAGAGTATATGCATTGGATTCCAATTGACAAGTTAGAACATTATAAGGCATTTCCAACTTTCTTTAAAGATAAAATTAATAATTTTGAAGATAGAGTAGAGCATATTATTACATACGAATATTAGACATAATTTCATAGCTATTGCCAAAGTCTATCTCTAATATCACATAAACCAACTAATAAAGGGATGGTAGGAATAGTTATAACCTCTTTAAAACCTTAAGCGCAAAGGCTTGATGCAGATTAAAATCTGATAAGAGCCGACTGAAATCAGACTAATACCTAAAGAATAATCAAGAATCATAAAAGATAGTTGAAAATTGGTAATTGAGAAGTTATAGTTGATAGTTGTAGAGTAGAAAGGAAATTAATAGTTGGAGGTTAGAAGAATAGGATGCTAAAAGGGTAGCTAAAGGTTGGCTGTCTCTTTTGTTTGTGCTTTTTGTCGAAAAAAGTTGTAAATAGATTAATTTAATTGTTTTTGAAGGAATCTATTCTTTGAAAGCATAATTATATAAGTTATGATGTTAATACTCACAACTGGATAGTTTAAATGACATATGTTAAGTGAAATCGTCCTAAATGAAATTTATGGGAGAAGGAGGAGGTTTTATGGAAGAAAAATTAACTATAGAAAAGCTACAGAGTTACATAAAAGATAAGGATTATAATCCAGACTTGAAACAAGGCTACTTTATGAAGTTAATAGAAGAGATTGGTGAACTTGCAGAAGTTATTAGAAAAGAAAGAAAAATGGATGAAACTAATAAGATAAAAGGGACTATTGAAGAAGAGCTTTATGATGTTTTATATTATATAGTAGCTTTAGCAAATGTCTATGATATTGATTTAGAAGAATGTTTTTATTTGAAAGAAACTATTAATAATCAAAAATATGGATGAATCGAGTTTTTAAGATAAGTAAGATTTAAAAGTGAAGTGAGCATTTAAAATTAAAGTAGGAGTGGATAAAGGTGAAAATTAGGGAGATGAAAGAATATGATATTGGGTTTGTTTGGAAGTTAATTAGAAATAATTTTGATAAAGTAATGATAAAATATCATTCTAAAGAGATAGTTGAAAAGTTTAAAAAACATAATAAGCCCGAAAAATTAAAAGAACAAATGAAATGGAAAGAAATATATGTTGTTGAAGAAAATGACGAAATTGTTGGAACAGGAGCAATTGCTAATTTTGGTGATGATAATTTGCCTAAGTATTCTGTGTCTAATTTTTTTGTTAAACCAGAATTACATAAAAGAGGTATAGGAAGATTTATCTTTGAGCATTTATTAGAAATTGTTAAAGAGAAAGATGTGAATAAATTTCATGTTCCAAGTAGTAAAAGTGGATTAAAATTCTATAAGAAAATGGGATTTATAGAAGATAAAGTTCAGCCTGATAAGAAGGATGAGATAATTTGGATGACAATGGATTTATCTTAAATTTTATAAAAATAAGGTTAAGGTTTTAAATGTAAATTTAGTGCATAGGTGACTTCACTTAAATCAGCTAATAAAAGTCAAGAATAAATATTTCTAGAGCTAAAAATAGGCATGACAAAACAAGCTTACTTTTTACTACTCCCCTCCCCTGTCAATTAATTAAGAGTTACTAGAGATAACTAATAATTGTTCTAAGTGACTGACTATTTATGAAAATTTAATTACTTTCTTAAGTTACAACCCCATTAGATCTTAAACACCTAAAAATGAAAGGAGTTTTTAAATGAAAATTAATAATGCAATGCAGCCAAGCAATAATTTTGATTTAAGCGACAAAAGCAATTGTAATAATATTGAGGATTTTAAATCTATTCTTCATACGAGAGACAACTCTAACAAAAGTGCAAAAGATTTTTTATCAACCTTAACATCTACCGAATTATATAAAATCCAAAAAGCTAATAACCTAGCTTCACCAATAAATGTTAGCAATTTATCTCAAGAAGGTGCAGAAAATCTTTTCAACAGACCAGTTGATGGTCGGGAGTTAGTAGATTTAAACAATGATGGCATAGTAGAAGTTGGAGAAGCTAAATCATTTGTTTTTCCACCACCTAATGCTCCAGAATCTGTTAAAGAAGCTTGGGAAGAAGCAACTGCTGATTTAACCTTAAGAGAAAAAAGCTTGATTAAATTTAAATTTTTAACTAGACAACTTGAAGCAAATAGCTTTGAAGATGCAAATGGTAATATCAAAATACTAAGCCCAGGAGATAGTGGTTGGGTAAATATATTTGGCAGCACAGAAGATGACTATATTAGTTTGCTAAAAGAGTTAATTGACAGAATTGATAATCCTTTAGCACCAAGAAATGAACAAGAACAACAAAATGACCAGTTAGCAAGAGATGTATTTTCAGATATGATTGATATAATTAATTCTTAATTGTAGTATTAATTTGTTAATGTTGCTCAGGAGAGGCAGATCAAGAGCTAGTTGGAGATAAGTGATGATTGTTCTGGGGATGATCTTGGGAGTATGACTGTTTGTGGCTGATTATTTATAGTTTAGATGCTCTATCACCCTACTCTGCTTTAATCTAAAACGGGTATTAACGACACATGTCGTTAATACCAATAACTCGATAGTTTATAACGACATCAGTCGTTAATATTAAAGTTATGTGAGATCTCTAAAAACAACATAGAATTAATATAACAGAAAGGAATTATTTATATGAACAGAGATAACATGTTTTCAAATTTAAAAAAATTATCAAAAATAGTTTTAGTGCTTCTGATGGTGCTGACAGTAATAGAGAGAATTATGTATCCACCACAAGACTTAGTAAATATAACTAGACTATTGCTTATAACAGTGTTTCTTATTACTGCACTAGCTCTTCCGTGGCTAAAAAATGCTGGTTTATTCTTTAAATCTTTAGGTTTAATAGGGATAATTCTATATACTTTAGGTTTTTTAGTTTTAGATTCGTATACCTTAATAGTAATAGCTATTTTGATCGGGATTTTAATGTTTATATTTAGTACTTCTTTTGAGAGTGTTAAAGACGGAAATGAAAAAAATGAAGATAAAGAAAATGAGTTTTTTCCACAACAAGAACCTACTGAAAGAGCAGGTGAAACAAAGATCCTTGTTAAATATTATATTTCAGTAATATTATCATTTTTTAATCCTTTTCAATTCTTTCAAATGATCAAGCAAATAGTAGGAAGTATATGTTTATCTGAATTAGAAAATTTTCAGCAAAAGAAAAAATATACTTTACCGTTTGCAGATGAATGGTTAGTTCTTAATGGGGGTATTGAGAAAAAAGATTCTCATTCATGGGATGTTGTTAATCAACGGTATGCTTATGATTTAGTAGTATCTGATTCGAACAATAGACAACACAAAAATAATGGAGATAATCTTAAAGATTATTATTGCTATGGGAAAAACATTTTATCTCCTGAAGATGGAGAAGTTATAAAAGTTAAAGATGGCATTAGAGATTGCCCACATCCCGGCACTATTATGATAGACTTTTTGGCTAAAGATTTCAGAGGTAACTTTGTCATAATAAAATATGAGGAAAAAGAATATTCTTTTATGGCTCATTTTATTCCTGGAAGTTTTAAAGTTAAGAAAGGGGATTATGTTAAAAGAGGAGAAATAATTGGTAAATGTGGCAATTAAGGACATTCAACAGAGCCACATCTTCACATTCATTTTCAAGATCATCCTAATTTTTATCTAGGTCGAGGAATTCCCATTAGATTTAACAACTTGAAAATTAACGGGGAGGATAAAATAGATTCATATATAAAAAAGGCGAAAGGGTTGCACCATTGCATTCTTTAAAAATACAAGATGGTTTTAGCAACAAAGGAATTTAAGAAGTTAGTTAATGAAGCAAGTATAAAGATATCGAGACGGTCACATAACAGCAAGGTTTACGGCTCCACTCCTATCGTCGTTTCACCCAAATTTCTTCATCAAGGGCAGTCGCCCTAGGATTCAGAAACTTCGTAAACCTGCGGTACGTTATGTGACAGAAATATACTACTGTTTAAGATGAGAGAGGAGAAAAATAATGGATGAAGTTAAAGAAGTAGAAAAAAATAAGTCTAAAAAAATGAATGATAAAAATAAAGATATAATTACATGTGGAATCATTATGCCTATTTCTTCTAGTGATGGTTGTTCTAGTGAACATTGGTTAGAGGTAAAGACAATTTTTCAACAAGCTACTGGTGATATTGAGACATATCAATTTAAAACTATGATGGTTAGTGAGTCAGAAGATATTGGGATTATACATAAACGTATAGTACAAAATGTTTATAATTCTGATATAGTTATTTGTGATATAAGCACTAAAAACCCTAATGTTATGTTTGAATTAGGAATGAGATTAGCATTTGATAAACCTACAATAATTGTAAAAGATGATTATACTGACTATTCTTTTGATACAGGAGTAATAGAACATTTGGAATATCCAAGGGATTTAAGATTTACTAAAATAGTTGAATTTAAGAAAACATTAAGAAGAAAGTTAATTGCAACATTAGAAGAATCAATAAAAAACCCAGATTATTCAACTTTTTTAAAGAGTTTTGGTCAATTTAAAATTGCAACACTAGACGAGCAGGAAGTTAGTCCTGATAAAGCTATTTTAGAAAACATATCAGATTTAAGACATGAAATTTATTTACTTAGGAAAAATAATCAAAAACACAAATCGAAATTTAATAAAGATTATCCTTTAGAGGCGATTGTTAGAGCAAAATCTGAAATAGATAAGTGTATTGGTGAAATTAGTGCTACATCAATAGAGGATGTTTTAAATAATGTAGATTTATATCAAAGACTTATTGATAAAATATCACCAGTTAGGTATTTTCCTACTGAAGAAGAATATAGAGAGTTTTATGATTATATTTTAAAAGAATATAGTCATAAAAAAATTTAGAGAATTAATGTTAAATTAATATCTTTTATAAAAATCCGTATATTTCCATCACATAAACCAGCTAATAAAGGGGTGGCAGGAATAATTAATAGTTGAAAATTATAAACCTTGAAATACAAGTAAGAATCATAAAAGGCAGTTGAAAATTGGTAATTGAGAGTGGATGTTAGAATGGAGGTTTTATGAGAGTAAAAGATTTAAAAAAGTTAAAGGATTCATTGCTAAAACAACCTAATATACATCAAAGGGATGAATACTTTAATTCGGCAGTTTTAATTCCTTTGATAAATTTAAAGGGTGAATATTATCTTCTCTTCCAATTAAGAGCTGAGAGTATTAGGCAAGGTGGAGAGATTTCCTTCCCAGGTGGAAGGTATGAAAAAGAAGTAGATGTTGATTATCAAGCTGCAGCTATAAGGGAATGTGTAGAAGAACTAGGTATTGCTAGAGAGAAGATTGAGGTTATAGGAAGATTAGATACAATGGTTACGCCAATGGGTATAATTATTGAACCATTTATAGGATTCTTACATATAAGTTCTTTAGATCAGTTTGATATAAATAAGGATGAGGTGGAACGAGTCTTTGCACTACCTCTAAGTTATTTTATTGAGAATAAGCCTAAAGAGTATGGGATTAAAGTTGAGTTTCAACCATATTATTTTGATGAAGATGGGAAGAAGGAGATTTTGCTACCTGCAGAAGAACTAGGATTACAAGAAAGGTATAAAGAACCTTGGAGCGGAAAAGATAGGAGTGTTTATTTATATTCCACTTCTGAGGGGACTATTTGGGGCATAACCGCAGCCCTTATCCAGTAGTTGATAAAGCGGATAGATTAAAAGAGGAGATACTCGATTAATTGAGTATCTCTTTTTTACTATTAAGTGTCAGTTCTAGGTTAATGTATTCTTTGACTAATATTTTCTAAAGTAAATAAGCAATAATTTAACCTTCTAAGCATAAATATTAAAGGTAAGTTATAAAAGGAGGTTAGAGAATGGGAAGAGTAAAGAATTATTTTCCAGGAGGTAATACGAGTAAAGGTTTTCATTCTTTTTATGAGTATTTACCCTATGAATGTGATAGAATCTTTGTAATTAAAGGTGGTCCTGGGACAGGTAAATCTACATTTATGAAGCGTATGGGTGAAGATTTAATTGAAAGAGGCTATGGTGTAGAGATGCATTGGTGTTCTTCAGATAAAGATTCTTTGGATGGGTTGGCTATTCCTGATTTAAAGGTTGCTTTTTTAGATGGAACTTCCCCCCATATGATTGATCCTCAATACCCTGGTGCTATAGATGAAATTATAAATTTGGGTCGTTATTGGGATCGTAAGAAGTTGGAGAATAAGAAGGATAAGATAGTTGCCTTAAGCAAAGGGGTTTGGAATGCTTTTAATAAGGCTTATGCTTATTTGGATGAAGCCAAATTGATACATGATAGGTGGGAAGAATATTATTTAGAGGCAATGGACTTTCAGATGGCAAATATGAAGACAGATTACCTTATTAAAGATATTATTAGTCTAATTAGGGTACCTTATAGAAGAGGAGTATTTAGAAGAGAAGATTTTGCAGATGAAATGGGTAAAGAAAGACATTTATTTGCTAGTGCTTTTACTCCCCAAGGTGTGATAAATTATTTTGATGAATTGACAGAGGATTTAAGATTTCGTTATATTATTAAAGGAAGACCTGGGACTGGCAAATCTACACTAATGAAAAAAGTTGCTCAAGCTGTAAGAGAGAAAGGTCTTGATGTTCAATACTTTCATTGCTCCTTCGATCCTGATAGTTTAGATATGATCATAGTAGATGATTTAGGTGTTGCCATATTAGATGGAACCTCTCCTCATATAATAGATCCTTCTAGAGAAGGTGATATTGTAGTTGATATGGTGGAGTGCTTAGACATAGATACTATCGAAAGTCATAAAGAGGAGATTAAAGAGGTTGAGGGTTATTATAAGCAGGTGATTTCTAAAGCGCTCTCTTATATCCAAGAAGCTAAATCTTTACATGATGAGCTTGAGGAATTTTATGTAGAAGCTATGGACTTTGATGAAGTAGAAGAAAGAAGGCGCAGTATAGTCGATAAGTTATTAGGGTAAAAAGTTGGATTTATAATAAAAGATAAAGCCGTTGAACTTTCAAAAGTTTAACGGCTTTATCTTTTATTATATTGATAGATTAAATTCTATAAAGTGTGGAAATCTAAGAAATATACATCTGTTAGGTTATATTATTTTAGTAAAAACACTTGACAAAGGAAAAGAAAATGATTATAATTATCATTAAATAGTTAACACAAACATAACATAAAAATGATATGAGATGATGTTTGAGCTAAAGTTTGTAGGGGTTATCAGTATAAAAATTAAGCTTACATAAAATTGGAGGGGTAATTGTGAAGTTTACTAAGATGCATGGATTGGGTAATGATTTTATAATGGTTAATGCCTTTGAAGAGGGAATTGAAAATCTAGAAGGTTTGGCTAAAGATATATGTGATAGGCGTTTTGGTGTTGGGGGAGATGGGTTGGTTTTAATTCTTCCATCTGAGAGTGATGAGAATGATTTTAGGATGAGAATCTTTAATCCAGATGGAAGTGAACCAGAGATGTGTGGGAATGCTATTAGATGTTTTGCTAAGTATATTTATGACAGAGAAATGACTGATAAGATGAAGGTTAGAATTGAGACTTTGGCTGGAGTTATAATACCAGAGTTGATTCTTGAAGATGGTGAGTTTAAAGCTGTAAGAGTTGATATGGGTCAACCGAGGTTAAGAAGTAAAGATATTCCTTTTGCGGGGGTTGAGCAACAACAGGTAGTTGGAGAAACTTTAGAGGTAGATGGAGAAGAGTATAGTATTACCTTGGTTTCTATGGGTAATCCTCATTGTGTAATCTTTGTCGATGATGCCGATGGTTTTCCTGTTAGGGAAGTTGGCCCTAAAATAGAAAACCATCCCTTGTTCCCAGAAAAGACAAATGTTGAGTTTATAGAGGTTTTAAACTCTAAAGAGTTAGAAATGAGAGTTTGGGAAAGGGGAGCAGGTGTTACTTTGGCTTGTGGAACTGGTGCTTGTGCCTCGGCTGTAGCTGCCATCTTAAATGAATTGAGTCATCGAAAGGTTACTGTTCATTTGCTGGGTGGAGACTTAACTATTGAGTGGTCAGAAGATAATGATCACCTTTATATGACAGGGCCAGCAGAAGAGGTCTTTGGGGGAGAGTTTAGAATTAAGAATTAAGAATTTAAAAATATAATATATTAATGGGAGATGAGAAGAATGAGAGAAGAGAGTTATATTCAACAGTTATTTTCAAAAAGAATTGGTGGAAGTGGATTTGGGAAAGGTGATGTAGTTTATAAATTTGAAAAGATAAAGCGGGCCAAAAGGGCTGCTATAGATGCTAACCCTGGAGTTGATTTGATAGACATGGGTGTTGGCGAACCTGATTGGATGGCAGATGAAGGTGTAATAGATACTTTATGTGAAGAAGCGAGAAAATGGGAAAATAGAGGTTATACAGATAATGGAATCTTGGAATTTAAAGAAGCAGCAGCTAAATATATGGAAGAGGTTTATGGTGTAGAGGGAATAGATCCCCAAAGTGAGGTGAACCATTCTATTGGTTCCAAACCTGCTCTGGCAATGTTACCTAGTGCCTTTATTAATCCAGGTGATATTACTATTATGACTACGCCAGGTTATCCAGTTATGGGAACTCATACAGAATGGCTAGGGGGAGAGGTTGTTAACCTTCCTTTATTAAAGAAAAATGATTTTTTACCTGACCTATCTACTTTAACTAAAGATCAGAAGAAAAGGGCCAAGTTGCTTTACTTAAATTATCCTAATAATCCTACTGGTGCAGTAGCTAACAGAGAGTTTTTTAAAGAAGTGATTGCTTTTGCTAAGGAGAATGATATTATAGTAATTCATGATGCCGCATATGCTGGTTTAACCTTTGATGGATATAAGCCGTTGTCATTTTTATTGATTCCTGGAGCTAAAGAGGTTGGGATTGAGATACAATCCTTATCCAAAGCTTTCAATATGACAGGGTGGAGGATGGCCTTTGTGGTTGGAAACCCTTTAGTGGTTAATGCTTTTGCGACAGTTAAAGATAATAATGACTCAGGACAGTTTGAAGGGATTCAACAGGCTGCTGTTTATGCTCTTGATCATCCAGAGATTACTGAGAAGACTTCTAAGAAATATTCAAGAAGACACAATATGTTAGTTGGAGTACTTAGTGATTTAGGTTTTGATATTACTAAACCTAAGGGTTCTTTTTATCTATATGTTCCTATTCCTAAAGGAGTAAAGGGTGGGGTAGAGTTTGCAAATGCAGAAGAGTTCTCTCAGTATTTAATTAAAGAGCATTTAATATCTACAGTACCTTGGGATAATGCGGGAGCTTTTGTTAGGTTCTCTGTGACCTTTGTAGCTGATGGTGAGGAAGAGGAGAAGAGGATTATTGAAGAGATAAAAGATAGGTTATCTCGAGATGAGTTTATATTTTAGGTTTGGGTGAAAATTAATAGTAATAAAGTGTCGCTTTTGAAGATCAAAAAGAAAAGATTAAGAACTTTTTGGAACCACGAATGAACACTAATAGGCACTGGTATAGGTCAAAACCTACTTTATTTATTATTAAAGTTTAGTATTTTAATTTTAAGAATTTATTGATATAAGTTTTTAAGATCTTTTATTCGTGATGATTCGTGTTCATTTGTGGTAAAAAATATTTTGACCTTTAATGATTCTGCTAAAAAGAATATAATTAATTAAGAGACTTTTGGGGAAACCCGAAAGTCTCTTTTTTACTTAAAAAAACTATCACAATATAAAAACAAATATCATATTATGAAATTACAGATAATAGAAATATAAATAAGAGTGAGGAAAATATATCTGTTTTAAATAATAAGGAGGAGATTTTATGTGTGGAATTGGTGGCTGGCTAGATTGGCGAGAGGATTTGCAAAGGGTTGCTAATAAAAGGGGTTTAGAAAGGATGGGGGAGGTTCAATCTCATCGAGGCCCAGATGCAACTGGTAGTTGGTTTGATGAAAATATGGGCTTGGTTCATAAAAGGTTGATTGTAATTGATCCTGAAGGTGGGGCTCAACCTATGGTTAAAGAGGTTGGTGGGAATAAATATATTATGGTTTATAATGGTGAGCTTTATAATACTGAGGATTTGCGTAGAGAACTTAAAAGGTTGGGTCATACTTTTAGAGGCTATTCAGATACTGAGGTTCTCCTGACTTCTTATATTCAGTGGGGTAAGGGTGCTGTTAAGAGGTTGAATGGTATCTATGCCTTTGGGATTTGGGATTGTCGTAAGAAGCAGTTGTATATGGCTAGAGATAGGATTGGGGTTAAACCTCTATTTTATAAGGAGGGTAAAAGCTCTCTTATCTTTGCCTCTGAGCTTAAGGGGTTATTGGCCCACCCCAAAGTGAAGGCTAGAGTTGATAGAGAAGGATTAAATGAACTTCTAATTATGGGTCCAGGAAGGACTCCAGGCTGTGGTGTATTTTCGGGTATAAAGGAGCTGAAGCCTGGCTATAGTCTGACTTGCAACTCTGGAGGTGTAGAGATTGAAAAGTATTGGGAATTAAAAAGTCAAAAGCATAGAGATTCTCTAGAAGATACTGTTGAGCGGGTAAGAGAGCTTTTTGTAGATGCGGTCACTAGGCAGTTAGTATCTGATACTCCTCTTTGTACATTATTATCTGGAGGTTTAGATTCTAGTGCGATTACAGCGATAGCAAGTAATTATTTTAGAGAAGAGGGTAGGGGTAAGTTGCATACTTATTCTGTAGATTACAGAGATAATAGCAAGCATTTTGAAGCTGATACTTTTCAACCGAGTTCTGACAACCAATGGATTGAATTAATGGTTAATTATTCAGATACAGACCATAGTTCTATTATCCTGGAGAATAAGTTTTTGCTGGAAGGTTTAAGGGAGGCTTTGTTGGCCCGTGATCTTCCTGGAATGGTAGATATTGATGTTTCCTTATATCTTTTCTGCCAAGAGATCAAGGAAAATTTCACTGTTGGAATATCTGGAGAGTGTGCAGATGAGATCTTTGGAGGATATCCTTGGTATCATCAGGAGGAGGCCTTAAGGGCCAACACCTTTCCGTGGTCTAGAACTATCGAGCAGAGGTTGAATCTTATAAACTCTGATTTGCTAGCTAAGATTAAACCTGAGGAATATTTGGATTTTCGGTATAAAGAGGCTCTAGCTGAGGTTCCGCGTTTAGAAGGTGGAGGGGATAAAGATGGGAGGATGAGAGAGTTGTTTTATCTAAACCTTACCCGTTGGATGCCGACCTTGTTAGATAGAAAAGATAGAATGAGTATGTTTACAGGTTTAGAGGTTAGAGTTCCCTTCTGTGACCATAGATTGGTAGAGTATGCCTGGAATATCCCTTGGGAGATGAAGAATTTTAAGGGGAGAAGAAAGGGTATATTGAGAGAAGCTTTGAAGGGGTTATTGCCAGAAGAGGTGAGGTTACGCCCCAAGAATCCTTATCCGAAAACTTTTGACCCTGCTTACTTTAGAGCTACTAAGGATTTGCTTTTAGCTCTTTTAAATGATAATAATTCTCCATTGTTAGAATTTGTAGATGTGGATTACCTATATCAATTAACTGGGGTAGATAAGGATTTTGATATTCCTTGGTATGGTCAATTGATGAGGTTGCCCCAGTTATTTGCTTATCTTGTACAGCTCAATAATTGGATAGAAGAGTATAATGTACAGATAAGTGGAGTTTACTAGTAATAAAGCGTAGCTTTATTACTAGTGACGAGTGATGAGTAATCAGTAATGGGTAAAACCTTAAAACCTCAGACCACATCCCCTTTACGAGTTTCAAGAAACTCTTCATGGTTATTATCTTCACCAAAGTGATTGTGAAGATAATTTCCCTAAGCCCTTCCCCTTATCTAAGGAGAAACCGATTTTACTGGTTTTGGTACGAAAGGGAATTGAATTTTATTCCCTGTAGGGCACGAAGAGTCTTGTTCTTTAGACTCGAAGAGGGGAAATACTTTCCGCCCTCTCTCTTCAGAGGGGGAGAGGCTGGTTTTGCACGGAGTGGTCGATAGACCCCGGAGGGGGGTGTGAGTTCTTGACTTTGCTCATTACTCTTCACTCATTACCCATTACTAAGTGGCACGATAGTGCTACTTTATTACTATATTATCTAAGTAGCTGATGAAAAATGCCACTTTTATGCAAAAGTTTTGAGAATAAGTCTTGATTTCAACTTGAAAATACCTTATAATTAACACAAACATAACATTTACTTTACATAAGAATAGGGAGTGGTTGAGATGAGAAGTAGAGTAGTTTTTTTAGTAGTTGTAATTATGGTTTTGTTTTCGTCATCTGTTTTTGCCAGTGGCGGAGGTAGGGGTGCGGATGCTATAGCCCTTGATACGATGTGGGTTTTATTATCGGCGTTCTTAGTATTTTTTATGCAAGCAGGTTTTGCAATGGTTGAAGCTGGTTTTACTCAAGCGAAGAATTCAGGTAATATAATAATGAAAAATTTGATGGATTTTTCGATGGGGACTTTAATTTACTGGGCTTTTGGTTTTAGTATTATGTTTGGCATTGGTGGTAACTTCTTTGGTTTTAATGGTTTCTTTTTAAGTGGTAACTTTGAACATTTAGGTTTGGATATACCAATAAGTGCTTTTTGGATATTTCAGGGGGTCTTTGCTGCTACTGCTGCTACTATTGTTTCTGGAGCAATGGCGGGGAGGACTAATTTTAAAGCTTATCTTATCTACAGTGTCTTTATTACTGGTTTTGTTTATCCTGTAGTTGGTTACTGGATTTGGGGTGGAGGTTGGCTTTCGGAGATGGTTGACTTTGCTGGTTCTACAGTTGTTCATTCTGTTGGTGGTTGGAGTGCTTTGGCTGGTGCTATGGTCTTGGGGCCAAGGGTTGGAAAGTATAATGAGGATGGGAGTATAAATCCTATGCCTGGACATAACCTTTTAATGGCTGCTTTGGGTGTTTTTATTCTATGGTTTGGTTGGTTTGGTTTCAATGCAGGCAGTACTTTAGCTGGCACTGATTTGAGTATTGCAGATATTGTAATGACTACAAATATAGCAGCAGCAGCTGGAGCTACCTTGGCTATGGTTACTAGCTGGATTAAGTATGGTAACGCTGATGTTTCAATGACTTTAAATGGAGCTTTGGGAGGTTTGGTTGCTATTACTGCAGGTACTGCTGACGTTAATGATTTTGGTGCGGTTTTAATAGGTGCTTTAGCTGGTATTATTGTGGTTTGGGCAGTTGAGATTATTGATGGGTTGCATATAGATGATCCGGTAGGGGCTATATCGGTTCATGGGGTTTGTGGTGTTTTTGGTACTTTGATGGTAGGTTTATTTGCTTTAGAAGGTGGCTTCCTTTATGGGGGTGGAGTTGATCTTTTGTTTTTGCAGTTAAAAGGTGTTTTAGGGGTTTTTATTTGGACTTTCCCGGCAGCTTATATGCTCTTTAAGTTGATTAATCTCTTTGTAGGGCTTAGGGTATCAGAAGTTAAAGAGTTAAAAGGTTTGGATATAACTGAACATGGATCTAGTTCTTACCCTGATTTTGGATCTTTAAGCAGTGAAGTTGTTGAGATGGTTTTGGGTGGATTAAGTCGAATGGAATCTGGTGACTTTAGTGTGGAGTTATCTAAACCAGGGGCCAACAAAAAAGAGTTGAAGTTGCTTCGAACTTTCAATAAAACTAATAACAAGGTGGGGGAGTTAGTTAAAGAACTCTCTTCGTTGACAAATGTATTGGAAATTTATAGCGAAGATCTTCATTCCTACGCTTTAAAGGGTGATGATTTGATGGGTCAAAGCTGTAAAGGAGTAGAAGAAATGCTGGATAGTATAGGGAGTATATCTGCCTCGACTCAGGAAGCAAGTGCGCTTGCTCAACAATCTGCTTCTTGTACTGAAGATGGAAGCGTTGGGTTGGCTGAGGCTATTGTGCAAATAGAAGAGATAAGTTCTTCGGTGGATGAAGTTGTTTCTATGATGAATGATTTGGCTGACAACTCTCAGAAAATTCAAGGGATTGTTAAGTTTATAAATAATATTGCTGATCAAACAAATCTGTTGGCCTTAAATGCTAGCATTGAGGCGGCTCGGGCTGGTGAAGCAGGTAGAGGTTTTTCTGTAGTAGCAGAGGAGATTAGAGGTTTGGCTGATAGTACTGGAACTGCTGTTGGAGACATTAAAGAACTGATAGAACAAACTCAAAGCAATTCTGAAGCTAGTTTGAAATCGGTTTTAGATGTTCAAAAAAAGGCTGAGGGAGGAAAAGGAGTTATAAAAAGAGCAAGTGGGGCTTTTGCAGAAATCAAAGAGTATATATTTACCACGTCTGATAATATTCAAAAAACATCAGATGATAGCCAGGAGTTATCTGTGGGTAGTGAGGTGATAAGGGTCAATGTTAATGATATGCAAGGTATAGCTTCGAAGATTAAAGTTTCTGCCCAAAAGTTAAATGGAATGGCTAAAAGGGTAAGTGAGCATATCTGTGAGTTTAAGATTTAGGGGTTAGTTAACAGGGTGATGTAAACTTTTTGTATATTTTTCAAATAAGCCTTGACAAAAGTTTATAATCAGATTATAATTAACGTATAGTTAACATATACCTGACATTAAATTTTGAAAAGAGGAGAAGGAGTTGATTCTATGTGCATAATTATTAAAAATGGAAACTTTAATAATGGTAATAAAGTTGAGAAGGTTGATCTTTTAATTAAGGATAATGAAGTAGTATTGGTAGGAAAGAACTTGCATGAAGATGGTTGTAAGATAGTTGATGCTTCTAAGATAGTCTCTGAGACGATTATAGAATGGTTTACAAATTAGTTATAAAATAGATGTTAACTTTATTATTGAGTTAAAGAAATAAGTTGTAATGTTTAGTAAAAGATTAGATTTATAAAATATGAGGAGGAGAGAAAATGAGTAAATTTACTAAAGAGGATATTTTAAAGAAGGCAGAGGAATTGGATGTTAAGTTTGTGAGGTTACAGTTTACAGATATTCTAGGAGTAGTAAAGAATGTGGCAATTACAGTTGAACAGTTAGAGGATGCTTTGGATGGGAAGATAATGTTTGATGGATCATCAATTGATGGGTTTACTAGAATACAGGAGTCAGATATGTATCTAAAGCCTGATTATGATACTTTTACATTATTTCCATGGAGACCAAAGACAGGTGGTACAGTAGCAAGATTAATCTGTGATGTTTATATGCCAAGTGGAGAAGCATTTAAGGGAGATCCAAGGAATGTTTTAAAGAGAGCTTTAGAGGAAGCAGAAGAGATGGGATATCAAATGTTTGTTGGCCCAGAGCCTGAGTTTTTCTTATTCCAACGTGATGAGGATGGTAACCCTACAACAAAGACAAATGATCAAGGGGGGTACTTTGATTTAGGACCAGCAGATACTGGTCAAGATACAAGAAGAGATATAGTCCTAGCTTTAGAGCAAATGGGCTTTGAAATGGAAGCTTCTCACCATGAAGTAGCTCCAGGACAACATGAAATAGACTTCAAGTATGAAGAAGCTTTAAAGACTGCTGATAATATAGGGACTTTTAAGTTTGTAACTAAGGCAATAGCCAATGAGCATAATTTACATGCTACCTTTATGCCAAAGCCTATATTTGGCGAGAATGGTTCAGGAATGCATGTCCATCAATCATTATTTAAGGATGGAGAGAATGTATTTTATGATGAAGAAGATAGATTAGGTTTAAGCCAGACAGCTTATTATTATATTGGAGGTTTATTAAAGCATGCTAAGGCTATAGCAGCAATTACTAATCCAACAGTTAACTCTTACAAACGTTTGGTACCGGGTTATGAAGCCCCAGTATATCTTGCTTGGTCTTCGGCAAATAGAAGTGCTTTGATTAGAATTCCAGCAGCAAGAGGATTAGGGACTAGATTAGAGATGAGAAATCCTGATCCAACTGCTAATCCATATTTGGCTATAGCAGTTATGTTAAAGGCTGGATTGGATGGAATCAAGAATAAAATTGAACCACCAAAAGAGGTGCTTGAGAATATCTATGATATGAGTGTTGAAGCTAAGGAAGAAAGAGGGATTGAAAGCTTGCCAGGAAGTATAATTGAGGCAGTAGATTATCTATTAGAAGATGAGCTTATAAAGGATGCTTTAGGAGATCATGTTTTAGAACATTTTGTAGAAGCTAAGAAGATAGAGTGGGATATTTACAGAACTCAAGTTCATGGATGGGAGTTAGATGAGTATTTGAAGGTTTACTAGAAAGTTGAGTTTAAAGTGGATAATTGATAATTGATAGTTGAAGATCAAGAGATTTAAAAAGTAAATAGTTGAAATATTAGAGTGATATTTTAGGAATGATTATTTTATGAGTAGGAAATATAAAAAGATATTTGGTTTTTAACTATCAATTACCCACTATCAATTATCAATTCGCAAAAGGGTGTGATTATAATGGTAGATAAAGATTATAAGAAGGTTACAGAGCAATTGGTCCTTTGGATTAGAGATAAGATAAATGAAGCAGGTTGTGATGGAGCTGTAGTTGGATTGTCTGGAGGTGTGGACTCTTCTGTAACGGCACTTTTATGTAAGAGGGCTGTTCCCGATAAGACATTAGGTGTGATTATGCCTTGCAGAAGTAATCCTCAAGATAAGGAAGATGCCCAATTGTTAGCCTCGGCTTTTGATATTGAATATAAGTTCATTAATTTAGAGGAGACTTATTTGACTTTATTAAATTCTTTAGGGGTTTCAAGTGAAGATGGGTTGGCTGTAGCTAATATTAAGCCACGTTTAAGGATGACTACTTTATATTATTATGCAGCTTCTTGTAATAGTTTAGTTGTTGGTACAGACAATAAGAGTGAATTAAAGTTGGGGTATTTTACTAAGTTTGGTGATGGGGGTATTGATTTGGCCCCTCTTGGAGATTTGGTGAAGAGTGAGGTTAGAGAGATAGCTAAGGTTTTGGGTGTCCCAGATAAGATTATAGAAAAGGCCCCTTCAGCTGGGTTGTGGGATGGACAAACAGATGAGAGTGAGTTGGGTATAAGTTACGATCAGGTGGATGAATATATTCTTACAGGTAAGGGAGAAAAGAAGGTTAAAGATGTAGTGGATTCCTTAGCAACTAAGAATGAACATAAGTTAAAGTTACCCCCTATACCTAGATTTTGATATTTAATATTAAGGTATAAGTCTATAATTTTAAATAAAAAGAGGAGTGGAGAAGATGAGAAGAAGATTAGTAGTTTTAAATTTTGGTTTATTATTTATGGCGTTGGCCCCTATTGCTAGTGCAACAGAGGTAAGTGCTCAAAGTAATGCAGTAGCAATAAATACAATTTGGGTTCTATTGGCAGCGTTTTTAGTATTCTTTATGCAAGCTGGATTTGCTATGGTTGAGGCTGGGTTTACTAGGGCCAAAAATGCTGGGAATATTATAATGAAGAATATAATGGACTTTTCAGTGGGATCTTTAATTTATTGGGCAATTGGTTTTGCGTTTATGTTTGGAGCAGGAAATGGATTTATTGGTACAGAAGGATTCTTTTTAAGTGGTGGTTTTGAACATTTAGGATTAGATATACCTATAAGTGCTTTTTGGATATTCCAAGCAGTATTTGCGGCAACGGCAGCAACTATTGTATCGGGAGCAATGGCAGAGAGGACAAAGTATAGCGGGTATTTAGCTTATAGTGTTGTAATCACAGCTTTTATCTATCCAGTAGTAGGACACTGGATCTGGGGTGGAGGTTGGTTAGAGGAGTTAGGTATGATTGACTTTGCAGGATCAACTGTGGTTCACTCAGTAGGTGGATGGGCAGCTTTAGCAGGGGCTATGGTTCTTGGCCCAAGGATTGGGAAATATAATGAAGATGGTTCTATTAATGCCTTACCAGGACATAATCTATTGATGGCTTCACTTGGTGTATTTATTCTTTGGTTTGGTTGGTTTGGATTTAACCCAGGAAGTTCATTGTCTGGAATTGATTTGAGCATAGCAGATATTGCAGTTACTACAAACTTGGCAGCAGCAGCAGGTGCTACTTTGGCTATGATTACAAGTTGGATTAAGTATGGTAAAGCTGATGTATCGATGACTTTAAATGGAGCTTTAGCGGGACTTGTTGGTATTACAGCAGGGACAGCAGATGTAAGCAACTTCGGAGCGGTAATAATTGGAGCTTTAGCTGGTGTAATAGTTATCTATGGTGTAGAATTAATTGATAAGTTATATGTCGATGATCCAGTAGGTGCAGTTGCCGTTCATGGTATCTGTGGAGCTTTTGGAACTTTAATGGTAGGTTTATTAGCTGTAGATGGAGGACTATTTTATGGCGGAGGTTTAGAATTGTTAGGAATTCAAGCTTTAGGAGTAGTTGCAGTAGGAGCTTGGGCTTTCATAGGAGCTTTCATACTATTTAAAGCTATAGATGCTACAATTGGTTTAAGAGTATCTAAAGAGGAAGAGATAGAAGGATTAGATATTACCGAGCATGGATCTGTATCTTATCCAGATTTCGTTTCTTTAAAAGGAAAGAGTGTTAAGGTTAACAACTAAAATAATTAAGAATTAAGGATTTAGAGTTAAGAATTAAAAGAATAGAGAATAGAGAATAGAGAATAGAGAATAAAATTAGCATAGGTTTTGATTTTATCTGTTCAATATTCAATACTCTTTATTAACTGAACTCAAGGAGGAGAGAGTATGAAGAAGGTAGAGTGTATTATTAGACCTGATAAATTGGATGATTTAATAGTGGTGGTAGAGGATTTAGGTGTTAGCGGATTGAATATAACACAGATTTCAGGTTATGGAAATCAGAAGGGTGCTACAAAAGTTTATCGTGGTGTAACCTATGAGGTTAAGTTAAAGGAAAAATTAAAAGTAGAGATGGTAGTAGAAGATGATAAGGTAGAAGATTTGGTTGATGAGGTGATTGGAGCAGTTAAGATTGATGAGGTAGGAGATGGTAAGATATTTATCTATTCTATCGATGAAGTTGTTAGAATCAGAACTGGAGAGAAAGGAATAGATGCAATATAACAGAGAGACCTCGGAGGAATCCGGGGTCTTTTTGTGGGTATATAAGTAATAAAGTGCAAACTATAAGGTTAATGGTGCTGGGAAAATCCCAGTATCTTTTTTTAGAAAACCCTTGAATAATTATTCTTTTATATGTATAATTATTAAAAAGAAGAGGAGAAGGGAGTAGGTACTATGAAAAATTTACTTACGGTTAAAGATTTAAGTTTGAATGAAATAAATAAGATATTCTCTTTAGCGGCGGAATTGAAGGAAAAGCAGAAGAAGGGGATTAGCCATAAAATTTTAGAGGGAAAGACCTTGGGGATGATCTTTGCTAAGTCCTCTACTAGAACGCGGGTATCCTTTGAAGCTGGAATCTATCAATTAGGTGGTCAAGGAATATTTTTAAGCTCTAATGATATTCAATTAGGTCGAGGAGAGTCAATATCTGATACAGCTAAGGTATTATCTAGATATATAGATGGGATAATGATTAGAACCTTTGAGCAAAGTGATGTGGAGGGGTTGGCCCAATATGGTTCAATTCCAATTATAAATGGTTTGACTGATTTATATCATCCTTGTCAGGCTTTGACAGATTTGTTTACAGTTAAAGAGAAGAAGGGGGAGCTTAAAGGACTAAAAATGTCTTATATAGGTGATGGTAATAATATGGCCAATTCACTCTTGATAGCGTGTGCCAAAGTTGGTATGGATATATCTATAGCTACTCCAGAGGACTATAAGTTAAATGATAAGGTTATAGAAGCGGCTAGAATTATAGCCCAAAATAGTGGGTCTCAAATTCAAGTGCTTATCGATCCATTAGAAGCAATTAAAGGATCTGATGTAGTTTGTACTGATGTTTGGGCTAGTATGGGAGATGAGGATGAGGCAGAAGAGAGGAAAAATGCTTTTGTAAATTATCAAGTGAATAATGAGGCAATGGCTTTAGCGAATGATGATGCTATATTTATGCATTGTTTACCAGCACATAGAGGGGAAGAAGTAACTACAGGTGTGATAGATGGTGATCAATCTGTTATCTTTGATCAAGCTGAAAATAGATTACATGTGCAAAAAGCCATAATGGCTATATTGATAAAATAACTTAAAGATTTGTAGGATTAATATAAAATATAGAGTAGACAGTTAAAAAGTCTGCTCTATATTTTTTTATTGATCTTTCTTTTTTATTCCATTGTTAATTAATTAAATTATTGATATAATTTAAAATAGCTTATTATATTCTGTTTTTTAAGGGAAAAGTTATTTACACAAAATTATTGAAACTATCCTATTAATAGGTTTATATATTGGTTATTATATTTAAGTAATTTAGTATTTGGAGGTGATTATTTAATTTTAACTTATATATTTTTTTAAAAAGGGTATTGTAATAAATGAAGTCTTTTATTTTAGAATTGCCTAATCAAAGTTGGCCCTAAAGTTTTTAAAGTTAATTTCATTAATAACTATAGATTTTTTGATTAGACTTTAGGTAAAGTTTATAGGAGAAAAGTAGGCGGTTTTAAAGGAATCGGTGTTTACTTGTAGAAATAATAATAGTAATAGAATTAAC
Source organism: Halonatronum saccharophilum DSM 13868 (assembly GCF_000517025.1). Taxonomy (GTDB): domain Bacteria; phylum Bacillota; class Halanaerobiia; order Halobacteroidales; family Halobacteroidaceae; genus Halonatronum; species Halonatronum saccharophilum. The sequence goes on along the minus strand of NZ_KI912094.1, from coordinate 196,138 downwards.
CTAATAAGTAAATAACTAAATAAGAGTTAGTAAAAGGAGCTGAAGAAAAAATAGAATTGGAGGTATGAACCATTGAAGTCTAAGAGTTTAGTTATAGTATCTTTGTTATTGGTATTAATACTATCATTTACGGCAAGTGATTTAGAAGCAAGTTATAGAACACTGCAACAGGGGATGGACGGTAGGGATGTGAGAGAACTACAGGAGAATTTAGTTATGCTAGGAGAAGGTATAGTTATAGATGGTAAGTTTGGACCTGCTACAAGAAGGGCTGTTATCAACTTCCAACAAAAATCTGATCTTATTCCTGATGGAGTAGTAGGAAGGCAAACTTGGAATAAGTTAAAAGAAGCTATAAGTTTTGATGTTCATAAGGTTAGAAGAGGAGATTCATTATCTCGTTTAGCTGCTACATATAATGTTCCTGCACAGGTAATAAGAGAAGCCAATAACTTAAACTCAGATATGATTAGAATTGGTCAAGAGTTAATTATACCTAAAACTGCATTAGGTGGAGGGATAGATACAGATCTTTATGATGTGAAAAGTTATAGCGTTCAAAGAGGTGATACCCTAGAACGTTTAGCAAGTAGATATAACACTACAGTTAGAACTATTAAGAATATGAACAATTTCACCAGTGATAGGATTAGGGTAGGACAAGAGATTAAGATACCGCAATTGATATTAAATATGCCATCTAGTTCTAATGTACAACCTAGTTCTAATAGCTCTAGAAATAGCAGTAGAGAAGAAAGAAATACAAGGAAGTCAGAGTATATATGGCCTGTCAGAGGTAGGATAACTTCTGGATTTGGATATAGAATACATCCAATAACCAATCAAAGACATTTCCATGGCGGGATTGATATAGCAGTACCAAAGGGTACTCCAGTTAAAGCTTCTAGAACAGGAACGGTTTTAAGTAGTGGATGGATTAGAGGTTTTGGGGAGACGGTAACTATAGATCATGGTGATGGTATAGTTACTTTATATGCTCATAATTCGAGGCTTCTTGTAAGACCGGGCCAACGGGTTAATCAAGGAGATATAATTTCTAAAGCAGGTAGTACAGGAGTAAGCACAGGACCACATGTTGACTTTAGAATCTTGATAGATAATGAACCTGTTAATCCAATGGAATATTTAGATTAATTTTTTCAATAGGAAAGCCTTATGAATCATAAGGCTTTCCTATTTTTTTGTAAATAAATCAGTTTAGGCTCTTCATTTAAATTTTTTAAAAAATCTATATCATTTTCATACACATCACTTATAATAGTCACTATTTTGGGATCAAATTGACTATCTTTATTTAAAATAATTTCTTTTAGAGCATCTTTTATGTTAATCTGGTTTCTATAAGGTCTAGGACTGGTCATAGCATCGAAGGCATCGGCTACAGATATAATCCTGGATTCTAAAGGTATTTCATCTCCTTTTAATCCTTGGGGATAACCTTTTCCATCATATCGCTCGTGATGGTACTTTACAAATTGGCTTATATCTTCAAAAACCTTTACTCCTTTTAAAATTTCAAAACCTAACTGACTATGTCTTTGTATTTCTTTATATTCCACCTCTGTTAATCTATCTTTTTTATTCAATATAGAGTCCCTAACTCCAATCTTTCCTATATCATGTAAGTGTCCTGCAATATGGAGATTGAATAATCTATTTTTTTCCATTTCTAATTCTTCGCCAATTCGTTTAGATAGGTGGGCAACTCTTTCTGAATGACCAGAGGTATATAGGTCTTTTGATTCTAAGGCTTTTATCAAACTGTCAACAAATTCATGTAAATCTATCTTTGAAAGAATCTTTTTATTTTCCAATATAACACACCTTTCTTTGCAAATGATAATCATTCTCGTATCATCTGATTTAATCTTATCAGAAAATACCTATATTGTCAATATTCATATTGATTGAATTAATACTTGTGATAAAAGTTATTGACACTAGGGAAGTGAGGTGATATATTAATAGTAGATAATGAAAACCATTATCAAAACAATAAAAGGTAATTCTCTTGCATATTAATATAAATAGAGATTAGAAAGGTAGAGATAAAGATGGAGAAAGCAATTATTATATATGATAGTTTATTTGAGGGGACTATTAGATTAGCTAAGTTATTGGGCGCAGTTTTGACTTCTACTTATGATGTTTTAAGAGTTGATATAAAGGATGTTAATCTTGATAAGTTAGAAGATTTCGATTTAATCATCCTAGGGTCATCGCCTAGAGAAGATGAAGGCAGTGATGACTTTGTTCGATTCTATAACTCTTTAGCAGAGGTTGACATTGATCTATCTAAGAAAAGAGGAGCGGCATTTTGTCCTATTAATAAGAACGGGCCAACCTTCTGTGAGTCAGTAGATATTTTAGAAGAAGAGTTAAAGGATATGGGAATGAAGGTAGGGGTAAAAGGATTTAAGTTTGATGGAGATGACGAAGCTTTGATTGCAAAATTCGAAGAATGGATAAGTGGATTATAGGGTTTAGTTTAAAAGTGTGGAAGTACAGTGATAAAGCGTAGCTTTATTACTGGTGATGAGTAATCAGTAATGAGTAATGGGTAAAACCTTAAGAAAACAGAAACCCCTTTGTTACCTAAGACTTATAAGAGGTTTTGAGATTTTGACTTTACTCATTACTCTTCACTCATTACCCATTACTAGTGGCACGAAAGTGCAACTATATTACTATTAAGTGTTAGTTTAAATTTTGAGCTCAAGTTGGGCTCTTTTTTCTTGTAAGATAAACATAAAAAATATCAAATTAATAGAATTAAGAGGAGGGAGGTTCTTGATTCCATAAATTGGATACGAAACTCCTTGACAGTTAATATATTTTTTAGTACTATACTATTAATATGCAAATCATTTGCAAGAAGAAAGGGGTAAGATTAATGAAAATTAAATTGTTAATTTCTATGTTAGTTATAGCTTTATTATTAGTAGGGTGTGGTGGAGAGGAGGCTACAGTTGGGAGTCTTGAAGAAGATAGCCTAGCAGTTTATGCTTCTTTCTACCCATTATACTATGTTGCAAATAGGATAGGTGGAGATAAAGTTGATGTTGAGCTTCTTGTTCCATATGGTACGGAGGTACATAGTTATGAGCCTTCACCAAGGAAGATAGCTCAATTAGAAGGAGCAGATATCTTCTTCTATAATGGCCTTGATTTAGAGCCTTGGGGGGAGAGGGTAGATCAGAATCTAAGTGAAGTTGGAGTAAGGGTAGTTAAGGTAAGTGACGGTATAGAGGTGTTGGACTATGATGGTTGTGGACACGATCATAGTCATGATAGCCACGGGCATAGTCACAGTCATAGCCATAACGATAACGGACATAGTCATAGTCATAACGATCATGGACACGATCATTACCATGGAGAGTATGATCCTCATATCTGGCTAAATCCTTTGAATATGAAGGTTATTGGAGGGCGTATGATGGAGGAGTTTATTTCTTTGGATCCAAAAAACGAAGATTATTATCGTCAAAATTATAATGAATTTGCTCAAGAGATTGAGCAGTTAGATAAGGAGTATGAGGAAGGTTTAGCTAATAGAAAGAGTGACTATATCTTAGTATCCCATTCTGCATTTCAATATATGGCCGAAAGGTATGGGCTTAAGGAGCTTTCTGTATCAGGTATAAGTCCTCATCAAGAGCCAAGTCCAGCTAACCTAGCTAGATTGGTAAGAGAGGTTGAAGATCATAACTTAGAGTATATCTTCTTGGAGGTTTTAGCAGCACCTAGAACTGCAGAGGTTTTGGCCCAGGAAGCTAATTTAGAGGTTATGATTCTCAATCCAATCGAAGGTCTAAGGCCAGAGGATGTAGACGAAGGTGAGGATTACTTCTCTATTATGAGAAAGAATCTGGAGACATTAAAGAAAGCTTTGGTGAAATAGAATGGAAGAAGAAGTAATTGGAGTAAAGAATCTATCCTTTAAATATGAAGATAAGATTATACTAGATAATATAGATTTAAAGATCAATGAGGGCGACTTTGTCGCCTTTGTTGGCCCTAATGGGTCTGGAAAGAGTACTTTATTAAAACTGCTTGTAGGTTCTTTAAAATCTAGAGCAGGTGAGGTTAAGATTTTAGGAAAACCAATCAAAGGATTTAAAGATTGGAAAAGAATTGGTTATGTTTCACAAAATGTAAGAAGTTTTAATGAAAGCTTTCCTGCAACGGTAGGAGAGATTGTTGGGGCCAACCTTTATTCTAGGATGGGCTTTTTTAAGTTTTTAACTAAAGGGCTCCATAAGAAGGTGGATGAGGCTTTAGAACTAGTAGATATGATTGATTATAAGGATAGGCTGATTGGAGATTTGTCAGGGGGCCAACAACAGAGGGTCTTTATTGCTAGAACTCTGGTCAATGAAGTAGAGATTATCTTCTTAGATGAACCTTTGGTAGGGGTAGATGCAAAGGTGCAGGACTCCTTTTATGAACTTTTGGCTAGTCTAAATAGAAGATTGGGTCTGACAATAGTGATGATATCCCATGATATTAATATGATTTCCAATAAAGCAGATAAGATAGTCTGTTTCGCTGATAAAAAGATATATACTCATAGGGCTGAGGAATTTGATTATTTAGATTATTTGAATGTGATAAAAGGTAATAATAGTATGGTTTTGCCTAAGCATGAGCATAAGGGGGTGAATTGATTATGGTTTTAGAGGTATTCGCTTACTCTTTTATGCAAAGGGCTTTCTTAGTAGGGAATATTATAGCTGTCATATGTCCTTTGGTAGGAGTTTTCTTAGTTTTAAAGAGGTTGTCTTTAATTGGACATACTTTATCTCATATAGCCTTAGCAGGTGTGGCTTTTGGTATGCTAGTAGGAATTTATCCAATCTATACAGCTTTGCTATTTTCAGTTCTCTCTGCTTTAGGCATTGAGAAGCTCAGGAAGGACTACAAGGACTATGCTGAGCTTTCTATCTCGATAATTCTTGCCGCTGGGTTAGGTATAGCTACAATATTAATCAGTTTGGGAAATAATAATTCGGGGATTTTTAGTTATTTATTTGGTAGTATATCCCTTGTAACTAGAGAGGATATTCGCATAGTTATCCCTCTAGGGATATTTATTATTGGGGTAATAACTTATTACTATCAAGGTTTTTTCTATACAGCTTTTAATGAAGAGGATGCCAAGTTAGCAGGGGTTCCAGTCTATTTTTTGAATCTTCTATTTATAATCTTGATATCTATAACTATATCTTTATCGATGAGGATTATTGGAGGTCTTTTGGTATCTTCTCTGATAACCTTGCCAGTAGCAACCAGTATGCAGATAGCCAAGAGCTTTAAGCAGACGATCCTTTGGAGTATTATATTTAGTGTCTTGTCCTTAAATATAGGTCTTATAACTTCATTTTATTATGATTTGGCCCCGGGGGGAACGATAATAATCGTCAGTGTTATCTTCTTGATTTTGACCATATCTTATAAGTTTGTAATGAGAGCATTGAGAGATAATAAAGGGAAATATTCAAATAAAGAGGTGGGCATATAATATGCCCACCTCTTTATTTTTTGTGGTAATTATAATATTGTTTTATTGATTTTAGAGGTATATACTCAGATATCTAGAATTTAATATCTATATTTAAAATTATTTGGTATTGTTGGAAATAGTTATTTTTTAGTATTAAATAAGGACTACACTAGTGATTAGTGTAACAACCTTAGATAACTATGAGGATAAATCAGTGATCAGTATATGAAATTAGGAGGTCGTTTATGGAGGATATAAAGATCATTAAGGCAGATGAAAGCGCATTAGAAGAAGTTGCTAAGCTTATAACAGATGCCTTTGAGCAGGAAGGGATTAGTAGATATATTCATGAATTTTCCAAAGAGGGTGTGAAAGAAGTCTATTATCGTGGTGGGTTATTAAAATTGAGATTGGCTTTAGAAGTAGGAGAAGATATTCTTTTGGCTATAAAGGATGACACTATAGTTGGAGTTGCTATTTTAAAGAGAGGCTTAAAATCTTCTTTAGCTCAGAAGGTGAAGATTTTATTTCCTGAAGCTATCAAATTCTTCTTCTCTATAATTATTAAAATTAACCTTAAAAAATCTTTTTCAATCATAAAGCACGTTATACCACCAAAGAGTTTGAAGAAGCCCTATTATACTTTAGAGGTGATAGGTGTAGACCCTAATTATCAGGGCCAAGGTATAGGAAGAAAGCTTTTAGATGAAATTCATCAAATTACTGAAAGTAACCCTGAGGTATCAGGTGTTTACCTATTTGCCGATAAGAAGAACAAGCTTATCTATGAACATTTTGGATATAAAGTAATTAAAGAAGGAAAGGGTAAAGATATTAGCATCTATCATATGTTTAGAGAGAACAAGTAGCAAAGAGTGTAAGAGAGAGGAGGGTGTTGGCCCTGATCTCTCTTTTTATATTAATATTGTTATTTTTGGAGGTTTATCATTATATATCCAGAAGTTAATCTTTATTACTTAATGTTGTATTCCATAATATAACATTAAGAGTTATAATTCTTTAGAGGGGGGTTTTTTTATTTATGAAAAAATATAAGTGTTTAATATTATTACTATTGTTATCAGTATTAGTTGGTTGTAGAGGTGGTTTGATGGAGGAGAATAATCTTAAGTTACCAAGTGGTTTGGTTTGGGAATCTTACTCGAATGACTACTATAGTATCAAGTATCCAGCAAAATGGGGAAAAGCAGAACTAAATAATAATGTTGGCTTTGCTCCTATGGTTGATTATCAGATTGGCTTTGAAATTTATCAAAGTCCAATGGGATCTATGAGGGCACTGAATCGAGAAGTCTCTGAAATTATAGACCGGTTAGTAGATAATCTAAAATCTGTAGATAGAGTTGAATTAGATGGAAATGAGGGTTATGAACTAATGATATCATATCCAGAGTATTCGATGAAATTAGTTAATTTTATAATATATAAGGAAGGCTTTAGATTTGATTTGATTTTTGTATCTGACGAAGGAGTATACCATGATAATCTAGGGATAGCCAAAGAGATGATTAATTCTTTTAAACTCTTTGATTTCAAAGAGAAAGGTTATGAATTAGATGAAAATAGATTCCAAGAGGGTATTGCTAAAGAAATATTGACTAGTCAAGAAGCCATAAGTGATGCAGAATATTTGTGGGAGAGATTAGAAGGGATCCATCCTAATATATACTTTAAAAGAGATAAAGAAGAGACAAAAAGAGAGTTTGAGCAAATAATAGATATATTAAATTCAAAATTCCACTGGACAAAATTAGAATTATATACCTTACTAGCTAGTTTTACAGCTGGTGTAAGGGACTCTCATACTGAATTACCAATTAATCAAACATTTCAAAGTTATAGTTTTAGCAATCTAGTTCCTCTTAAAGTCGTCTTCGATAATGAAGGGATGGTTATATTAGATGATTTTGGTAATAAAGGGATACCAAGTGGTTCTAGAGTAATTTCCATTAATGGAGTTGATGGAAGGAATATATCTGAAGATATAAATGGATTAATTAGTAGTCAATTAAACCATTGGAGCTATAGAAGGGCTGAGAGACATTTCCCAATATATTTTTGGCTTCTATATGGGGAGTCAGAGGAGTTTATAGTTGAATATAAGACGGAAGAAGAAAGAGTTAAAGAAGCCAGGTTAAAAAGTATTAGTCATGGTGATTATTTGGATAAGCAATTTAAATCTCAAAATAATAGAGATGAACTACTTTGGAGTTTAGATTTCCCACAAGAAAGGATAGCTTTGCTAACAGTTAATACTTTTGATGAAAATGTTATCAATACTTTTAATGAAGATTTTAGTAGTTATAAGAGAGAGATGAGAAGGTTCTTTCAAGAGATAAGGGCCAATGAAACAGATTACTTAATTATCGATTTGCGTAATAATGGAGGTGGAAGTGATAGATTAGCTAGGCACTTATATGAGTATATAACTGATACCCCTTATCTTATATATAGTGAAATTCTTACCAAATTATCTGATTATGCAGTAGAATTGGGTGGGGCTGGGTTAAGTGATGTAGCTAGAGCAGGTGAAGATAGAGTAATAAGTGTCAAAAAGGAATTAATAGAACCTGAGGATAATGATTTAAGATTTAATGGAGAGGTTTATTTTTTAATTGGGCATGGAAGTTATTCAGCCGCCTCTGATCTTGCAGCTGTGGTGAAGGATTTTGGAACAGGTGTCTTAGTTGGACAAGAGACAGGTGGGGTAGCGTCTGCTTATGGAGATTTACTTAGAAGTAGTTTGCCAAATTCAGGGTTGGAGTTTACAGTATCATATAAACATTTTATTAGGCCATCAGGTTATGATGATGGTAGAGGAGTACTTCCAGATGTTGAGGTTGAAGTTGATAGGATAAAGGAGACGCAAGTAGAAGATCAAGTTTTAACTAAAGTATTGGAGTTGATTGATAATCGTTAAGAGATGAGATAATTAAATGAATTTAAAAAGGAGCTTAGAATATCATTGGGGGTAAATTTATTATCTTTGGGACATTATCTTTTATTTTAGGGATGTACCTTATCTAAGTAATAAGGTAGTTTATAGCTTAGCTAAAGTAGTATAGAGGGCCAATAATATTGAATGAGCAAATCAGGATAGGAGAGCTTTAAAAATTTTATTTATAGAAAGGAGATAGTTATGAAAAAAGTTGATATTAAATTTGTTGAAAGATCATATAAAGGAGCAATCTCTAATTATAGTGATGCTGTAGATGGGGTGGGGCTATGGAAATCTGAAGAGTATGTACTTGATAAATACTTCGATAAGGATAAATCTATCTTGGATATTGGCTGTGGAGCAGGGAGAACTACCTTTGGATTATACCAGAAAGGGTATAAGGATATAGTAGGTTTGGACCTGAACAAGGATATGATAAGGGCTGCCAAAAAGATAGATAAGGAGAAAGGATATGGACTAAACTTCACAGTGGGTAATGTATTAAATTTAGACTTTGATGATAATTCATTTGATTATGCTCTATTCTCCTTTAATGGGATAACGCAAATTCCTAGTAGAGAAGGTAGAGTTAAGGTTTTAGAAGAGATAAGAAGAGTACTAAAAGATGATGGAATCTTTATATTTACTACATATGATAGAGATATGGGAGAAGAGTACAGAGAATTTTGGAAGAAAGAGAAAGAAAGGTGGGAAAGAGGAGAGCAAGATAAGCGCTTATATGAGTACGGTGATAGGATAACCACCTCTAAGAATGAAAAAGGTGAGATTTTTATTCATATACCTGATAGAGAAGAGGTATTAGAGAGCTTAGCTAAGGCTGGGTTTGAGTTGGTAGAAGATTTTTATAGGAGTGACCTCTTTGATGAGAAGGATAAGGTGAAGGAGCTTTCAGGAGAATGTATGTTTTGGGTTGTAAATAAGTAGGATGATTTTGTTAAAGATTTTAGCTTTAGGTTACTATCACCAGTCAGCGAATAGATAAAGTTTATTGAGAGGATGATGCCAAATGTATAAACTAACACCCTTTGAAAGAAGGGTTCAAAGAGAGATGAGTAAAATAATAGATGTTCCATTTAATTTGAAAGATGTCGAAATAATTACAAAGAAAGAATATGAAAAGGATAAAAAGATTTCAATCTATCAGATGAAGTTGAATTCATTAATTATTACACCTCCATCTTTATATGATAATCTTGTAGAGAGAATAGATCAGTCTGGAATTGTTTCGAGGGTAGATATCAATCAACTAAAAAGTATGATGGGATTAGATAAGCATAGAGTAGAAGATAGAACAGTTTATCTATTCTTAAACCCAAGTGATTATAAGGGGTCTTTTCTTGGAGAGAAATATATAATATCTAAATTAGATAAGAGTTATGATAAAGAATTCAAAGTGTTTAAGAGTGAATGCTCTAAAAGAGATTTAGATGAGGGTTTAGTCAGCCTTGATGATCCTATTGTATATGGTTGTTTTGATAATCATAAGCTAGTTGGTGTGGCAAGTTTTTGGCTTTGGGGAGAAAAGATAGGTGATATTGGAGTTGTTGTTCATCCAGATTATCGGCGTCAGTCTATAGGAAAGGCTTTAGTCTCGAAACTATCCAATTGGGGTATAAATAATCAAAGAATAAGTTTATATAGGCACACTGAAAAGAATCTAAGGTCTCATGAATTAGCATTATCATTAAATTTTAAAAAGCATTTAGTTGTAGAGGATATGAGATTATGAGAGGTGATTCCTAGATATTAAAGGCTTAAAAAATAAAGTTCAAAGGCTAAATCTATACGCAGATTAGATTTGATAAGATCCGATTAGGGTTAGATATAATCATAAAAGATTTAATCAAGACTTAACTTGGTTAGCTGATATAAGTAGGGCGTTTCAGATAGAGAAGGAGTTAAGAAAGCTTATTGAAGAGAATTAAGAGAAAGGAGGAATCTTAATGAAAAGTAGAATAGATAATAATATTAGAAATTTAGCATCTTATATAATAGTATTCTTTATAACCTGGTCGATTTACGAAATTGGAGTGGCTACATATATACAGGCTAATTATCCAGAGTATGTTCATACCCTTTCAAAGGCAATAATTAAGGTCTTAGTGTGGATTTTGCCAGTCTTCTTATACCTTAAGCTTTATGATAAGGTCAGGCCATTATCTTATTTAAGGCTGAAGGAAAATGTTAAAGAAGGGTTAATGGGTGCTATATCTTTAAGTTTATTCTTTTTATTCTATACTTTGCTTAGAATAAATATACTAGGAACTTTAATGGTGGATTTTAATCTGGGTATTCATGGGTGGCTCAATGTTGTATTACTAGCAGGATTTACCGAGGAGATCGTATTTCGAGGATTTTTATTAAGGAAGTTGTGGGAGATGATTTCTTTTAAAAGGGCTATGATAATATCGTCATTTCTATTTCTCGTTATACACTTTCCAATCTGGTATGTTAGAGGTATGGGTGGAATTGCAGACTTCTTATTCGCCTCTTTATATCTATTTGTTATCGGTCTTTTGCAGGCATATGTGTATAAGAAGACAGATTCTCTTTGGGCCTGTATAATAAGTCACTCGCTTCATAATTTTATTGTGAGTATATTGGTTTTGGTGCAGATGTAAAATTTAATAGTAATATAGTGGCACTATCGTGCCACTAGCTATGTTCTTTGAGCTTTGAGCCATTAGCTAGTTCAAAATCTTTAAAAACTTACAGTAAATCACACCTACAATTAAAATCCGGAATGAATTTAAGATCCATAAAGATTTTCATGTTTTTAGCTCATAGCACACGGCTCACAGCTCATAGTTAGTAATAAAGCTACACTTTATTACTATATAGTTACAGTCATATAAACCTAAAACAAAGGAGTTGCTAATAATGAAAATTTTAGTGATGGGTGGGACAGAGTTTGTCAGTAGGGCAATGGCTATGCATCTAATAGAGAGGGGTTACCAAGTCGATATCTTCACAAGGGGTAGAAGAGAGGTCGATTATAAAGGAGTTAGAGACCATATAAAAGGTGATAGAAGGTCTCTAGAATCATTAAGAGAAGGCCTATCTGGGAGAAGCTACGATGGGGTCTTTGATATCACAGCCTATAATAAAGAAGATCTTAGGTTATTAACATCGGTCTTAGAAAGGGATAAATTAAAGAGATATATCTTCTGTAGCTCTATGACAGTCTATAAAGAGAAGGAAGGGGTTATTAGCGATGATAGTCCAAGAGGATTCAACCCTAACTGGGGCAATTATGGTTTGGATAAGATGAGAGCCGAGGATTATCTATTCAAATTATGTGAAGAAGAAGGCTTAGCAGTAACCATCTTCAGACCTGCTTATATCTATGGGGAAGGGAATAATCTTTATAGAGAGGGGTACTTCTTTGATAGGATAGAGGAGGGCTTGTCTATACCGATACCAGCCAGAGATACTATAAATCATTTTATACATATTGAGGATTTGGTGAAGTTATTTGAGAGTGCACTATATTCTAGTGAGGCAGTGGGCAGAGGGTATAGTTTGAGTTATCCACAGAAGGTAACCTGGGAATATCTCGTTGAAAGTGCAATAGAGGCAGTAGGTAAAGAGGTGGAAGTGAAGAGGATTGACTATGATAAGCTAGGCTTGCATCCAAGAGAGTTCTTCCCCTTTAGGGATATTACTCATTTGTTGAGTGTGGAGAGTTTGGGCGAGGATGGGTTATATACTCCTCAGATTAATTTGCAGGAAGGTCTGGAGAGAGCTTATAGATGGTATTCAGATAAGAGGCCGAAGCTAGATGATCCTAGGATGGATAAGGTAGAGTATGTTTTAGAATCTTAGAAATTAAAGGTCAAAGGTTTAGTCGAAGAAGTTGTCAGAGCTAATGATTTGATTGTTAAGGTTTTAGTTGACAGCCAAATTCATGACTGGAGTCACTTGTATTAGTTTGGAAAATATTATAGAATAACCACATAAACCTAAAAAGAAATTTAAACCATAACAAGAAATCGAATTATTCTAAGTAGAAATTATCAAATTAATCATCTGTAGTAGTCTAAAAATAAAAGAGGAGAGTGGAATAATGAAGAAAAGATATCTTGTTCTAAGTTTTCTAATCTTAATCTTAGTTCTTAGTAGCACTAGTACCTTTGCTATGAGTAGTAGTCCGGTGGAGGAGGAATGGGAGTGGAAGACTTCGACACCAGAGGAGCAGGGGATGGATTCGGAGGCTTTGCTTGGAGCTTTGGATTATATTGAGCGACAAGACATAGATTTGAATAGTCTTCTAGTCATAAGAAATGGGCATATAGTTACAGAGGTCTACTATCCACCCCATAGAGAGGAAGATGCGGCAAACCTCTACTCAGCGACTAAGAGTGTCTTATCGTCCTTAATAGGGATTGCCTTAGAGGAGGGATATTTGGAGAGCGTTGACCAGAGAGTATACGACTTCTTCCCTCAATATTATAGTGATGATATGGACCCTCGTAAAAAAGAGATAACTATAGAGAATCTATTGACGATGACGGCTGGTTATGCTATTGAACCTTATTGGAATATTTCAGAAGCAACACTGCCAGAGCGGATTATTAAACGCCCTTTGATTAACCAACCAGGAGAAAGCTTTGTTTATGATAATGGTAGTAGTGACCTTTTAGCTGTTATTTTAAATGAAATTACTGATATGACAGTAATTGACTTTGCTAATGAATACCTCTTCGAGCCAATGGAGATTGATTATGTTCCTCAGATAACTTAAAGGATGATAACAACTATTATGGAGGAGCAGCAGGAGCTTATTTGAAGCCTAGGGATATGGCTAAGTTTGGGTACCTTTTCTTAAATAAGGGTTATTGGGAAGGTGAAGAGGTAGTACCAGAATCTTGGGTCAGTAGATCTACCAAGAAACATACCTATGCTGAAGGATGGGCGGCACCAGGTTATGGATATCAATGGTGGGCTACAGAATATGGTTATTATGCTAGTGGGATGGGAGAACAGAATATTATGGTTATTCCTGAGTCAGATATGGTTATAGTAACCAGTGGTAAATATAATGAATATAATCGTGTATATAATCGTGTATATACTCTTTTATCTCATATCAGAAATGCTGTTAAAGATGATCAAGCAATAGAGGAAAACCTTCAAGCTAGCAGAGAGTTAGAAGAGAGAATTAATGATATAAAGAATCCTCAGCCCCAAGAAGTAATATCTTTACCTCAAAAAGCAGCTCAAATTTCTGGTAATTTTTATAGGCTAGAGCTCAATGATTTAGGGATTGAGGGTATAAGGTTGGATTTTGAGGATGAAAGTACGGCATACTTGAGACTGATAGGCCCATCAATCGATGATGATGTGATTCCGTGGATTCCTGATGATGTTATTGAAATTGGCCTAGATGGAATCTATCGGAAGACAGAAATAACTACTGAGTATAGAGCTTATCTTCATGATTTAAATGTTGATGTAGTGGCAGCAAAGGGTGAATGGAGTGGAGAAAACACCTTTAATTTAGAGTTTAGGGAGATGGGCAATTTCAAGTATAACTTTAGCCTTATGTTCTTTGATAATAAATTAACAGGAACCTTAGATACTGCGCCTCTTAATATTTCGGAGTTTTTAACAGGAGAGGTTGAGAATTAAGGGATAGAGGATAAGGGCAGCGAAAAAAGCATCGAGTTAAAAAATAAATAGTAACTCTGCCCACGAAGAGTTTTTTGTTATTTAAAAACTCGTAGGGATAGAGGATAAGAGATATACTTATATTTGCAGGGCCAACGATTTAAATCGTTGGCCCTGTCTTATTTCAGCGGTATTAATACTATAGTAATTAAAGGGCAAAGGTCCAGCAGCTGATTAGATCTGATAAGAGCCGATTAGAGCATAAAAAATGAAAAAGTTTGGTCGAGTGGTTAGTCAGATTTAGTGGTTTGACTTAAAGGTTTTAGCAGATAGCTGATGGCTATAGTAATAAAGCTAGCTTTATTACTAAATCTCCTTTATTTATTATGTAATTTTAGGTATACTAAAAATAGATAAGTATCATAATCAAATTAAAAGAGGGATAATAATGGACAAACTATTTTTATTAGAGGAGAGGTTGAAGGATAAAGGTATCAGATTAACCAAGCAGAGATCTAATATCTTGAAGGTCTTAATAGATGCTAAGAGGCCCATTTCGGCACAAGAAATCTTTAATAGATTGGATAATAAAGATTCTAAGTTGAGACTATCTACTGTCTATAGAAATCTTAATAGATTTGAGAAGGAAGGGTTTTTAAAAAGTGTTACTTTAAGCGATAAGGAAAAGTGGTTTGAATTAGCAGATAGGGGGCATCATCATCACCTAATTTGTATTAAGTGTGATGATATAACCCCTTTAGATTGCCCTTTGAAGGATTTTGAAGATGAATTAAAGAAGGAGACAGATTATACAATCCTAGAGCATAGGATGAACATGTATGGAATCTGTCCTAAGTGTAAAATTTCAGTTGAGAATTAAGAATTTAAAAAGAAAAGAATTAAGAACTGGTTGGAACCACCAATGAACACGAATTGGTACTAATATAGTTCAAAAGCTCAAATTAACTTATATTTTAGATATATTAAAGAATTAGCAAAGCAGTATAGTTGTCAGAAAATTTAGACTTTAATCCTTTTGTTGAATTTTTATACATCAAGATGTATAATCATACTAACGAAGGTGAAAATAATTAATTGTCGAACTTAAATATAAAAAGGAGGAGTTTAATATGAGTAAGAAATTAAATAAGGTTGTAATGGCATATTCGGGAGGTTTAGATACCTCGGTAGCAATTAAATGGCTACAAGATAAGTATGATGTAGAGGTTATCTGCTTTGCTGCAGATGTTGGGCAGAATGAAGATTTAGCCCCATTAAAGGAGAAAGCATTAAATACAGGTGCTTCTAAAATCTATATTGAAGATTTAAAAGAAGAGTTTATGAAAGAGTATGTATTTAAAGGTTTAAAGGCAGGTTGTTTATATGAAGGGAAGTATCCTTTAGCGACTGCTTATTCTAGACCTTTGATTGCTAAGAAGATGATCGATATTGCCAAAAAAGAGGGGGCAGATGCAGTAGCCCATGGATGTACTGGAAAGGGAAATGACCAGGTTCGCTTTGATGTATCTTTTCAGGCGTTGGCCCCAGGAATTGAGATAGTTGCTCCATTAAGAGAGTGGGAGTTTGGTTCAAGAAGTGAAGAGATTGAGTATGCAGCTAAACATAATATCCCTGTTGGTGCTACTAAGGAGAGCCCTTATAGTATAGATAGAAACTTATGGGGAGTTAGTATTGAGTGTGGAATTCTAGAGGATCCTTGGGCAGAACCACCAGCAGAGGTTTATCAGATTACTACTGCTCCTGAAGATGCGCCAGATCAAGCAGAGTACTTAGATATTACTTTTGAAAAAGGAGAGCCAGTTGCTATAAATGGTGAAGAATTAGGTCCAGTCCAATTAGTAGCAAAGCTTAACGAGGTTGCAGGTAAGCATGGGGTAGGAAGAATTGATATGGTAGAGAATAGATTGGTAGGAATTAAATCAAGAGAGATATATGAAGCCCCAGCAGGTACTTTATTAATAGATGCACACAGACACTTAGAGGATTTGGTATTAGATAGAGAGACTTATCACTACAAAGAGCTAGTAGCACAAAAGTATAGTGAGTTAGTCTATTATGGACAGTGGTTCTCTCCTTTAAAGAAGGCATTAGATGCCTTTATTGATACTACTCAAAAGTATGTTAATGGAACTGTAAAAGTAAAATTATATAAAGGTAATGCAACTGTTGTTGGAAGAAAATCAGATAATTCATTGTATCAAGAGAACTTAGCTACTTATGAGAAGTCTGATACCTTCAACCACGAGGCAGCAGTAGGGTTTATTGAGTTATTTGGTCTATCTTTAAAGGTCAATGGTACTGTAAATGGAGATAATTAATCTTTAATTAAATGGGATGGAGGAGAGGGTTATGATCAATATTAGAGTGGCTAAAGAGGAAGATGCAAAGTTGGTCTTTGAATTAACTAAGGAGTGCTTTAGTGATTATGCCCAATCTCCCACTTTTAAGACAACTCCATCTTTGTTAGAGGATTATGAGGATGTGAAGATGGATATAATTAATAAGGAGGTCTTGATTGCTTGGTTGGATGGAAAGGCAGTCGGATCTCTTAGATATTATCCATTAGAAGATGGAGAATATGGATTGATACGTTTAGGAGTTTTAAAGGAGTATAGAAGTTTAAATATAGGAAGTACCTTGCTCAAAGAAGTTGAAAAAAGAGTCAGGACCAACGATGGCAAGTCAATAACCCTATACTCTCCCTATGAACTAAAGAACTTATTGAACTTTTATCAAAACTTAGGATACAAGATTGAAGAAGTAAGCCAAGACGATGACTATGATAGAGCGAAACTAACAAAACAATTAAGAATTAACAGTTAAGAATTAAGAGTTATAAACCTTTTAGATTAAAATAATTTAAGATTTAAAAATCTTTGGTCTTAAATTATTAATTCTTAATCTTTAACTATTAATTGATCTAAAAGAGGGGTGAGATGATGAAGTTATGGAGTGGTAGGTTTCAAGAGGATACGGACAAGCTGGTTGAGGAGTTTAATGCCTCTATCGGCTTTGATTATAAGCTGGCCAAGTATGATATCCAAGGGAGTATGGCTCATGCCAAGATGCTGGCCAAGTGTGATATTATATCCAAGGAAGATAGCGAGACGATTATAGATGGATTAAAAGAAATCTTAAAAGAGGTTGAGGAAGGTAAGTTTGAGTTTAGCGTTGAGTTAGAGGATATACATATGAATATAGAGAAGAGGTTGACCGACAAGGTTGGCCCTGTTGGTGGAAAGTTACATACTGCTAGAAGTAGAAATGATCAGGTGGCCTTAGATATTAGGCTTTATCTAAGGGAGCAGATAGAAGAGATTAAGGAGTTGATTAAGCAGCTTCAGTCTGTTTTATTGGAGTTAGCTGAGGATAATATCGATATCCTTATGCCTAGCTATACTCATCTACAGAGGGCGCAGCCCATTAGGTTGGCCCATCATTTAATTGCTTATCAGCAGAAGTTTAAGCGAGATTATGATCGATTAACAGATTGTTATAAGAGGGTCAATATTCTACCTCTAGGTTCTGGTGCCTTAGCAGGGACTAAGTTCCCAATAGATAGAGAATTTGTCGCTAAGGAGTTAGGCTTTGATGGGGTTAGTCAAAATAGTATGGATGCAGTAAGTGATCGTGATTTTGCTATAGAGTTCTTATCTGCTGGTGCTACCTTGATGATGCACCTAAGCCGATTTAGTGAAGAGTTGATTATTTGGTCATCTTCAGAATTTGACTTTGTCAATATCTCGGATGCCTTCTGTACAGGAAGTAGTATCATGCCTCAAAAGAAGAACCCTGATATTCCTGAGTTGATTAGAGGAAAGAGTGGAAGGGTTTATGGAAATCTAATGCAACTTCTTGTAACTATGAAGGGCTTAACCTTAGCTTACAACAAAGATATGCAAGAGGATAAGGAAGGTTTATTTGATACTGTAGATACCTTAAAGGTTAGTTTAGAGATTTTTGCTCGAATGATGGCAAATACAACCTTTAATGCCCATAAGATGAAGGAGTCTACTGAAGGTGGCTTTGTAAATGCTACCGATGTAGCCGATTATCTTGTAGATAAGGATATTCCCTTTAGAGAGGCCCATGAGGTAGTAGGGAAGGCTGTTTTCTATTGTATTCAAAATGGAAAGAACCTTTTGGAGCTTACGATGGAGGAATGGAAGGAGTTCTCTTCTGTCTTTGAAGAGGATATCTACCATACAATTGCTATAGAGACTTGTGTCGATGCTAGGGATACTATAGGTGGACCAGCGAGAAAAGAGATTGAGCGGGTAATAGCGCAAGAGAAGAAGGAATTAAGTTGATTTAGAAGTCCAATGCCAGTGATGGCATTGGACTTTTTACTATAATATAGGTTTAATAGTGATAAAGTATTACTTTCAATGTTAAGAGAAGGAGATTAATTAAATCTCAAGAATATAAGAATAATATATAATGGAGTAAATTATAAGAACGGGGGATAACTTATGTCTAATAAGATATTGGTAGTAGATGATGAAGAGAATATAGTACAACTTATTAAATTCAACCTAGAAAAGGAAGGTTATGAGGTTATCGCAGCCTATGATGGAGAGAAGGCTTTGGAGGAGGTAGATATAGAGAAACCAAAGTTAGTTATTCTTGACTTAATGCTTCCCAAGGTCGATGGTTTAGAGGTCTGTCGTAAGATTAGGGGTAATAATCAATACTCTAAACTTCCTATAATCATGCTAACAGCAAAGAGTGAAGAGTTAGATAAGGTATTAGGGCTAGAGATGGGAGCAGATGATTATGTAACCAAGCCTTTTAGTCCTAGGGAGTTAATTGCTAGAGTTAAGGCTATCTTAAGAAGGGCCAATACTAAGAACAATACTAAAAAGAGTATAGTCAGGGTAAAGGATCTCCAATTAGATTTAGATAAGTATAAGGTTGAAATCAAAGGTAATGAACTTGACTTAACTCCAAAGGAGTTTGATTTAATGGCTATTTTCTTATCGCACCCTGGCCAAGTCTTTTCTAGAGATTATCTTCTTCAAGAGATTTGGGGTTATGACTATCATGGTGATACCAGAACTGTAGATGTCCATATTAGAAGGCTAAGAAAGAAGATTGAAGAATGGAGTGAAGATGATTATATCTCAACAGTTAGGGGAGTGGGATATAAGCTGAAGGATCTGTAATACTAAGGTGAGGAGCTCTTATAATGTTAGAAAAATTAGAAAGTATAAAGTGGAAGATTCTTGTGGTTTATATAGGATTGATCTTTGGAATACTTATATTCGCTGGTTTTTTTGTACAAAGGTCATTGCAAGATTACTTTACAGAGACTATTCAGGAGAATTTAATTAAAGAATTAAATTTAGTATCTGGTTTGATTGAAGAGCAACTTAAAGAAGATGATTATGAGCAGTTAAATAGATCAATAAATAGATATGGAGAAGATTTAGAGAAGAGAATAACGGTAATGGATATTAGAGGTGAGGTTTTGGCTGACTCTCAAGAGGACCCAGCAAGGATGGAGAACCACCTTTATAGACCTGAAGTTCAAGAGGTTTTGACAGAGGGGATAGGGAAGGAAATTAGGTATAGCTCTACAGTAGATAGAGAGATGAAGTATGTAGCTATACCTATAATTAGGGATAATCAGACCAAAGAGATATTGAGGATAGCAATAAACCTTGAGGAGTTATGGTATATATATATAGATATATGGGTAGTTTTATTTAGAGCTGGGATAATAGCAATTTTAATATCTTTATTCTTGGCTTTGAAGCTAATTACTAAAATAACTGATCCTATTAGATCCATCACTTGGGCAGCTGAACGGATAGCAAATGGTTACTTAGATCAAAATATAGTGGTTAATACCAATGATGAAGTAGGTAGGCTTGCTTCTATGTTTAATCATATGGTCAATAAGGTTAAAGAGAAGGTTGAAGAGATATCAAATGAGAAGAATAAGGTGGAGGCTATAGTAACAAGTATCGGTGATGGTGTGATTGCCATTGATAATAAAGGGAAGATAATCCTCTTTAACTCTGCAGCACAGAAGATATTTGGTATTAAGGAGGAGGAGGTTCTAAATAAATCAATTATCCAGGTTACTAAAAATCATAAGCTAGATGAGCTGATGAATAGAGACCTTAGAGACAATCAATTTATAATGGAAGAGATAGAGATATTACTCCCACAAAAGAGGATATTTAGGGTGCAGATTGCACCAATTAAGGGCCAACAAATGATTGTCGGTGCTGTAGGAGTATTAAGGGATGTTACAGAGCTTAGGCGCTTAGAGCAGATGAGAACTGAGTTTGTTGGTAATGTATCTCATGAGTTAAAGACTCCATTAACTTCGATAAAAGGTTATGTAGAGACCCTTTTAGATACTAAGCCAGATTATGAGACTTATGATTCCTTCTTAAATATAGTAAGCCAGGAAACTAATCGTTTAGATCGATTAATAGGTGATTTGCTAGAATTATCAAAGATTGAATCTAAGAGTGATTATTTTGTGCAAGAGGATATAGATATAGTAACTCAAATTGCCAATACCATCTGCTTATTAGAGGATAAAGCAGCTAAGAAGGGTATAGATATAGTTCTTGATCTTTCTTATGAGTACTATCAGATAAAAGGGAATAAAGATCAGATATCTAGGTTGTTGATTAACCTTGTAGATAATGCTATAAAATATACTCCAGAAGGTGGGCAAGTTAGGGTAGGAAGTTATCTAAAAGATAATAGTTTAGTCATAGAGGTGGAGGATGATGGGATTGGTATTCCTCAAAAAGACCTACCTAGGGTCTTTGAAAGATTCTACCGAGTGGATAAGGCAAGGGCTAGAAAATTGGGTGGAACAGGACTTGGCTTATCGATAGTAAAGCATATTGTTGAAGACCATAAGGGTAAGATAGAAGTGGAGAGTGAAGTTGATAAAGGGACTAAATTTATTATAGAATTAACAAAAGTATAAGTTTATCGCAAAAGCGATAAACTTATACTTTTTTATTTTAACAGTATGTTAACATTATATTCATTTGTCTGTAATAATAAGATGCTATACTCTTGTTAAAGTAGCTGAAAGTGATACATAAAAATCAATCAAATTTAAGGGGGAATTATTAATGTTTAAGAAGAGAAGTCTTACTTTAGCTTTAGTATTGATGTTAAGTGTTGGAGTTGTATTCAGCTTGAGTGGAGAGGTGGATGCTTTTTTCAACTTCTTTAGAAGAGATGCAGAGCAGACCTATGCACAGGTTAGAGGATCCGATACAATGGTAAATATCTCTCAAGCCTTGGCTGAAGCCTTTATGGATGAGTATGACTATGATATATCAGTAACTGGTGGAGGTTCTGGAACAGGAGTTGCAGCTATGATTAATAATGAGATTGATATTGCTAATGTTTCAAGGGATATGAGTGATTCTGAGATTCAACAAGCAAGAGCAAATGGTGTAGAGGTTTATAGGTATATAATTGCAATGGATGGTTTGGCTGCTATCGTAAATGACAGTAACCCAGTTAGAAATCTAACTCTTGATCAAATTGGTGCTATCTATCGTGGGGATATCACCAACTGGAGTGAGCTAGGTGGACCAGATATGGAGATTACTATGTACGGAAGACAGAGCAACTCAGGAACTTTTGTTTACTTTAGAGAGAATGTAGTTAAGGATGACTTTTCTGATGCTAAGAGGCAGATGAATGGTACTGCCCAGATAGTAGAGGCAGTTAGAGCAGATAGTTCAGCAATCGGTTATGTAGGTATAGGTTATGCAGTAGATGACAGTGGAAATGAGAGAGACGGTTTAGGGATAGTTGATGTAGCATTAGACCAGAACTCAGAGTATGCTTCTCCATTAGATGCACAAAATGTAGCAACAGGTGCTTATCCATTGGCTAGACCTTTAAATAACTATACAAATGGGGAGCCATCTGGAGCAGTATTAGAATATCTTCAATTTGTAATGAGCGATAAGGGTCAACAAGTAGCTGTTGAGACTGGATTCTATCCAATTAGCCCAGAGTTCCAAAGAATCAATGAGCAGAATATGCCCAAATAATAGTCAAAGAAGAACAGAATAAAGAATAAATAGGTGGCGGATATCCGTCACCTAAAACTTTATAGTAATTAAGTGGCACTATCGTGCCACTTAGCTATGAGTCATGTGCTTTGTGCCGTTAGCTAAAATCAAAATCAAAAACTTTACAAAACCTTATCATACAGGGGTTGGGTTCCTTGGTCTTATGGTTTTGAACTAGCTCATAGCATACGGCACATGGCTCATAGCTAGTAATAAAGCTTCACTTACTGATTCTTGATTCCATTTTGTTAACACAGTTTTAACAATTCGTTAATCTAGCTGTAACAGTGGGGTGCTATACTCTAATTGACGTTAAAACTAATATAAGTAACAGGAGGAATAATTGAAGATGAAATCTTTTAATAAGAGAGGTTTATTTGCATTAATAACTGTAATTTTAGTTGGAATTTTATTGGTTGGTTGTGGTAGTCAAGGTGGAGATGACACTCATATAGAGCTAAGAGGTTCAGATACAATGGTTAACCTTGGACAGAACTTAGCAGAGGCATATATGGAGAGGCAAGATGAAGTGACATTATCAGTAACTGGTGGGGGTTCAGGAACTGGAATCGCAGCTATGATAGATAATAGGGTTGATATTGCCAACTCTTCAAGGGCAATGAGAGATTCAGAGATTGAACAAGCCAATGATAATGGAGTAGATCCCTTCGAGATAGTCATTGCTATGGATGGACTAGCAGTATTTGTAAATGAGAATGTAGGGGTTGAAAAGTTAACAATAGATCAAGTAGGAGCAATCTTTAGAGGGGATATCACCAACTGGTCAGAGTTAGGTGGTTCAGATGGAGAGATTAATATGTATGGAAGGCAGAGTAACTCAGGAACTTATGTTTACTTTAGAGATAATGTAGTCAAGGAAGATTTCTCTGATGAGGTAAGGCAGATGAATGGAACAGCTCAGATTATTGAAGGTGTTAGAAATGATAGCTTTGCTATAGGATATGGTGGTATTGGATATACAGTAGATCAGAATAATCATGTAGTAAGTGGGTTAAATGTTCTTAGCATGGCAGCAGATGAAGATTCAAAATACGTTAATCCTTTAGATTCAAAGAATGTGGAGAGCGGTAAGTATCCAATTGCTCGTCCATTATACAATTATACAGACGGTAATCCAGAGGGGGCTCAATTAGATTATATTAACTTTGCCTTAAGTGAAGAGGGCCAACAGGTAGGAGTTCAAACTGGTTTCTACCCAGTAAGCCCAGAGTTTAGAGAGTTTAATCAAAGACAACTAGGAAACTAAGAATCTATTTTAGTTTACAGAGTACGGTGTACAATATATAGTTCAAACCTTCAAGAATTTAATTCATAATTGTAAACTGTGAATTATACACTGTAAACTTTATAAAGTGGGGGGGATTTAATTGGAGAATACAGATATTGTAAAAGAGAATAAGTGGCTTAAGTATAAAGAGAAGGGGATAGAAGGATTCTTCTTTTTAAATGGTATTTTAGCAGTCTTTATTTTACTAGGAATATTCTTTTTATTAATAAGAGAAGGTTATCCTACCTTCAAAGAAGTAAGTATAGTAGAATTTTTAACATCAACTCGTTGGAACCCTACTTCTTATTCTCAATCTGGTTATGGAATAGTTAGTATGGTAGTTAGTACCTTGGCAGTTACCATTGGTTCTTTATTATTTTCTGTTCCAGTTGGAATTGCAGCAGCAGCTTATTTAGCTGAGATTGCAGGGAGGAAAGAAAGGGAAATATTAAAGCCTGTTATTGAGATTTTGGCTAGTATTCCATCGGTAGTTATCGGTTTTTTAGGTATAGTCCTTGTTGGACCGGCTATTGCGAGGTTTTTCAATATAAGCAATGGTCTTAATGTTATCAATGGCTCAATATTACTAGGGATTATGGCAATTCCTACTATTGTAAGTATATCTGAGGATGCCATATCTTCGGTTCCGGATAAGTATAAACAAGCCTCATTGGCTTTAGGAACCAATAGGTGGCATACTCTAATTAAGGTTACCATCCCTGCTGCTTTATCAGGGATTACAGCAGCTGTTATGTTAGGGATGGGTAGGGCTATAGGTGAGACTATGGCCGTTTTAATGGCTACCGGTAATGCAACAGCTTTTCCTAAAGGAATATTTACTTCGATCAGAACGTTAACTGCTACAATAGCAATAGAGTTGGGAGAGGTTCCTTATAATACCACCCATTATCACTCTTTATTTGCTATAGGAGCAGTACTATTTATGATGACATTTTTGGTTAATTTAGTTTCAGATATAGTACTCCATAAATATGGGGAGGGTGAATAATGAAAAAAGCTAAAGAAAAGTCGTTGGTTAATTGTAATTTAAATAGTCATAAAAGTGCAGATATTAAACAAAGGATTGGGTTTGGGATTTTAAGGATATCTGTTTTGATTATACTAGTCCTTTTAGCAGTTATTATTTATGACATTATAAGTAAAGGAATAGGTGTAATTAGTTGGGAATTTTTAAGCCAGCCTCCCAGAAGAGGGATGACTGAAGGTGGTATCTGGCCTGCTATTATTGGAACGGTATTTGTAACCATGATGACAGCAGTCTTTGCAGTACCCGTCGGTGTATTTGCAGCAATCTATTTAAATGAGTATGCAAAACAGGGAAAGAGAACTAGAATTATCAGAATGGCCATCAGAAATCTAGCAGGGGTTCCTTCAGTAGTATATGGGCTCTTTGGTGTGGCTTTATTCGTTAGGCGTTTTGCTTTTGGAACTTCAATTTTATCGGCAGGTCTTACCCTAGGATTGATGACCTTGCCAGTAACCATTACAGCAAGTGAGGAGGCTCTTAAAGCAGTACCTAATTCTTATCGCCATGGAGCTCTAGCTTTGGGGGTCTCTAAGTGGCATAGTATAAAGACCAATGTTCTACCCCATGCTATTTCTGGTATTATGACAGGGGCTATATTGGGATTATCAAGGGCAGCAGGAGAGACCGCTCCAATACTATTTACCGGTGCAGCTTATTCACTACCAAGAATACCAAGCTCACTATCAAGCCAATTTATGGCTCTGCCCTATCACCTTTATATTATGTCAACTCAACATAGCAATATAGAGATGGTAAGGCCAATAGCCTACGGAACTGCACTAGTATTGATCTCTTTAGTTCTGATTATGAACTTAGGGGCTATCTTTATACGGTCTAAATTTAGAAATAAACATTGATAATTTATAATTTTTGTGTTTTTGAGGTTTTAAAATGATAAAGATCAAAGGAATAGACGCAGATTAAATCCGATAAAAGATGATAAAATCTGATTAAATCATTAAAAATAAAAAAGGTTTAAATCAGATTTAATCGGGTTTGATCTTTGCTAATCTGCGCCAAATATTTTGATTTTAGATTTTTAATAATTTCTATAGATTTATAAACTTTCAACTATAAAGTACAGGGAGGTATTTGGATGGAGAATTTAGAGAAGAAGATTATAGTCAATGATTTAGACTTTTATTATGGTGATTTTCAAGCCTTAGAGAATATATCATTAGAAGTTCCAGTGAATAAGGTTACGGCATTTATTGGCCCTTCTGGATGTGGTAAGTCAACCTTCTTAAGGACATTAAATAGGATGAATGATCTAATAGCTGGAACTAAGGTAGATGGAGAGGTCTTGATTGATAGTGAGAATATATATCATGAGTGTGTTGACGTTGTTAATTTAAGAAAGAGAATCGGGATGGTATTTCAAGATCCTAATCCTTTTCCAAAATCTATCTATGAGAATGTAGCTTACGGGCCAAAGGCTCACGGTATTAAAGATAAAGATAAGTTAGACCAGATTGTGGAAAAAAGTTTAAGACAGGCTGCTTTGTGGGATGAGGTAAAGGATCGATTAGATAAGTCGGCTATGGGGATCTCTGGGGGACAACAACAGCGATTATGTATAGCTAGAGCTTTATCAGTTAATCCAGATGTGCTTTTAATGGATGAACCAACCTCAGCTTTAGATCCAATTGCTACAGCTAAAATTGAGGATTTGATAGAGGATCTAAAAAAAGAATATACTATAGTAATTGTAACTCATAGTATGCAACAGGCTGCTCGTATCTCTGATTATACTGCATTCTTTTTAATGGGGGATTTAATTGAGCATAGCTTAACCCAAAATATCTTTGAAAAACCAGAAAATAAGAAGACCGAGGACTATATTACAGGTAGGTTTGGGTAGAAATAAAGCGGAGCTTTATTTTAAGAATCAGTAAAAGCTTAAAATTAAAAGAAGATTGAATTATTAAAAAGATTAACTGTAAACTGTACACTCTAAATTAATATTGAAGAGGGGGTAAGAAGATGGTGAGAAATCACTTTGAACAGCAATTAGAGGCTTTAAATGAAGATATCTTGAAGATGGGTAGCATAGTAGAGGAGACTATTTATAAAGCTATATTATCATTAGAGAAACAAGATAGGAAGTTGGCCCAGGAGGTTATCGATAATGATGATGTTCTAGATGAGTATGAGATTAAGATAGATAAGGAATCTGTCAGATTGACGGCACTACAACAGCCTGTAGCAAAGGATCTAAGGCAAATATTTATGATTTCCAAGATTGCTACTGATTTAGAGAGAATGGGAGATTTGGCCCAAAATATCGCACGGATTTCCAAAGAGTTATCAGAGGATAATTTAATAAAGCCTTTAGTCGATATACCAAGGATGGCCCAGATAGTCCAAGGGATGGTTAGGGAATCTTTAGATTCCTTTGTTAATTTAGATGAAGTTAAAGCAGAAGAGGTAGGAAAGCAAGATGATAAGGTAGATGATTTAGACAATCAAATTTTAAGAGAACTATTGACCTATATGATAGAGGATAATAGTGCTATAAAGCAAGGGAATAGATTGATCTTTGTAAGTAGATATCTTGAAAGAATAGGTGACCATGCCACTAATGTTTGTGAAAGAGTAGTCTATATCGCAACAGCTGATAGAGTTAGTTATTAGTTATCTATTAATAGAATCTATAGTGGAGTAATTGTGATATCACAATTACTCCACTATTTTTTATTAAAGTTAAATAATATAGTAATATAGTTGCACAAAGTGCAACTATATTACTATTATCTCTCTCTTCTGCATAAAATATAATTACTAATATTATGCAGGAGGGAGTAATTATGAACTTAAGTGAATTAGAAGGAAAAGAACTTATAAATATCCATAATGGCGGTAGGCTGGGAATGATCTCACAAGCTGATCTAATCGTCAATAAGGAGACTGGAAATTTGGAATCTATTATAATACCTAATCATGGTAATTTTTTAAGCTTCTTTAGTCAAGAAAAATATCTTATGATCCCATGGGAAGCAGTTGTAAAAATTGGATCTGAAGTTATTATTGTAGATATCAAAGAAGAGGCGTATGAAGATTATTCTCCTAGGCTAGAATACTGATTTTTAAAACTTAGAATATTAACTATTCAATATGGTTAATATATAACTGTAGTTCTAGAACTATAATAGTTAGGAGCGAGAGTATGCCAAGATTTTTAATGAGAGGAGCTAAGAATATGCCAAAGGTATTAGGATTATTTAGAGACAAGGCGGAAGCAGAACGTGCCGTTCAAGCTATGAAGGAGCTAGGGGTAGAAGAGAATAGAATCTCTCTAGTGGCAAAGCACCAGGAGGGTGCAGATGTTGAAGCCGGAAGAGAAATGGGAGGTACTGATAGTATAGCTGATGGTACTGCAACAGGTGGTGCAATAGGAGGGATCGCTGGTATTTTAGCAGGTGCAGGTCTATTAGCTGTACCAGGTTTAGGGCCAATCCTAGCAGCAGGTCCATTAGCAGCTGGTCTATCAGGATTAGCAGCTGGAGGAGTTGCAGGAGGTTTGGTTGATTATGGAATGGATGAAGAGACTGGACAAAGGTATGCAAATGAGTTAGAGAGTGGTCGTATTCTAGTAGGTGTGGAGGATGCCCAAGAGGAAAAAATAAACGAAGTGACTTCAGTTTTAAAAGATTCTGGAGCATATGACGTAACTCTAGGAAAATAGCAGGGTGTTAATTGTGGATTTACCTTGACAAAAAGAAAGAAATATTAGAAAATATAATAAATGAATAATAGACTAAGATTGAGGTGCAGTGATTATCAGTAATTATAGTGAGCTAGCTGGCAATGAACTATAATAAAAGGGATTACTGCCGAAATTTCGTAGCGGTTAGCAGCTGGGCGAAGTTGGGTCTGGGCTGAATAAGCACAGGACTGCCACTAAAGTAGTGGAGTGCTATCTTAATCACTTTAGAACTTTAAAGCGATTGGTAGTATATAATTATATATAGCCAATCGCTTTTTTATGTTTAGTAATAAAGTTTCACTTTTCAAATTGATAATTGATAGTGGATAATTGATAGTTAAGGTCAAAGCCTTACAAGAACTTTGGTGTTTAAGGTTTTTAACTATCAATTATCAATTGACAATTATCAACTGTAACTATATTACTATTTAATTGTAAATTGTACACTGTAAACTATAAACTGTAAAGGGGGAATAAGGAAAATGAAAAAAATAATAGTAACTGGGGCCAATGGTAAGATGGGCCAAGAGGTTGTAAAGATGATCAGTAAGAAGGATGATTTTAAATTGGTGGGTGCAGTTGATATAAATGGGGTTGGTGAGGATATACATAGTATTTTATCTTTAAAAGAAGATCCTGTAATTATCAAAGGTAACTTAGAAGAGGTTTTAAAGGAGACTAAAGGAGATGTTTTAGCTGATTTTACTACAGCAAAGGTGGTTATGGATAATGTTAGGACAGCCATTGCTAAGGGGATTGATATTGTAGTTGGAGCAACAGGAATTACAGAGGCGGATTTGACTAAGATTGAAGATCTTAATAAAGAAGGAAAATCTAATATTATTGTAGCACCAAACTTTGCAATTGGAGCAATTTTAATGATGGAATTTTCTAAGAGGGCTGCTAAGTTTATGGAAAGAGTAGAGATAATTGAGCTTCACCATGACAATAAACTTGATGCACCTTCAGGAACGGCTATTAAAACTGCTGAATTGATTAGTGATAACTTAGATGAAAAGATAAAAGGCTTGGAGGTTATTGAGAAGATAAAAGGGGCCCGTGGTGCAAATCATGATGGTATCAATATCCACAGTGTAAGACTTCCAGGTCTTGTTGCCCATCAAGAGGTCATCTTTGGAGGTTTAGGACAGACCTTAAGTATCAAGCATGATTCTATTAGTAGAGAATCTTTTATGCCAGGTGTTGAGTTGGCAATTAGGAAGCTAGATGAAGTAGATGGTTTAGTATATGGGTTAGATAATTTAATAGAATTTTAAAAAAATCTTATAAGACAAGCACTACTGAAAGCTCTAAACATATAATAATATTGACTAAGGGGAAGAAAGGGGGATCAGCTATGAGTGTTATCAACTTGGAAGGTCAGAAGGTTGGTTTCTTAGGAGGAGATGATAGAGAGCTAGAGTTGCTATCTATTCTTTTAAAGAAAGGAGCTTCTTTAGAAGTTCTAGGACAGCTTGAGGGCCTTAAAGAAGATGAAGTTATCTTTGTGGATTCTTTGATGAATTTAAGTAAAGAATTAGATGTTGTAATTGCCCCTATGACAGGAACTGATCAAAATTTGAAGATTAAGAAGACCTTTGAAGATAAAAATGTAGTATTAACTGAAGATTTTTTTGCTACCTTAAAGCCAGGGACTAAGTTCTTTATTGGCTTTGCCAAGGATAAAATAAAAGCTTGGTGCCAAAAATACCAAATAGAATTAATTGAACTGGCGGCATTAGATGAAGTGGCTATCTTAAATGCTATTCCAACTGCAGAAGGAGCCATAGAGATAGCAATGCAAGAGATGCCAATAACTTTACATAAGAATAATTCCTTTGTTTTGGGATTGGGTAGGGTAGGATTAGCTTTAGCTAGAAGGTTAAAGGCTTTAGGTAGTAATACCTATGGGGTGGCAAGAAAGCCTAAAGATTTAGCTAGAGCAGAAGAGATGGGTCTTATACCTGTTCACTTTAATGATTTAGATGAGTTACTAGGTGAAGGTGACTTTATCTTCAATACAGTTCCAGCTTTGATATTAGACAAAGAGAGGTTGGAAAAGGTTAACCCTGAAGGGATAATTATAGATTTGGCATCTTATCCTGGTGGTACAGATTTTGATGCTGCTCAAAACTTAGGGATTAAGGCAGAGTTGGCCCTAGGGTTACCAGGAAAGGTTGCACCTAAGAGTGCTGGAAGGATATTAGGTGATATTATCCCCCGTATTATAAAGGAGTAGTTTTTTAGAGGTTTTGTTTTGGAGGTTAATATTGTTTAGAGTCAAGAGTGCTCTCTGCTTATAGTGTTAGAAATAAGTCTCAGTATCTTTATAAAGTAAAAAAGCTTAACTTATATAGTAAAGAGAATTTATTTTTTAAAGCTATAGATAACTTTAATCCCCTTTAATCGAAAATCGTATATTGTAAACTTAAATGAAATGAGAGTACTGACTAATTATTTAGGAGGTGCTTATCATGAGTTTTGAAGGAAAGAGTATCGGTTTTGCCCTAACTGGTTCTCACTGTACTTTGGCTAAAGTTATGCCAATTATGCAGGAGTTTGTAGATAAAGGAGCCAACGTAACTCCAATTCTCTCTGAGGCTGTTCAGACCCACCAAACTAGGTTTGGTAATCCAGAAAAGTGGAGATCTCAAGTTATAGAGATAACTGGTAATGAACCGATAACTACCATACCAGAGGCTGAACCTATTGGGCCCAAGGCTTTATTTGATATAATGGTTGTAGCCCCTTGTACAGGTAATACAACTGCTAAGGTTGCCAATGCCATTACCGATACAGCGGTTACTATGGCTATTAAAGCTCAACTTAGGAATGAAAAGCCAGTTGTCTTGGCTATTGCTACTAATGATGCTTTGGGGAACAATGCTAAAAATATAGGAGAAGTTATCAATACTCCAAATATATATCTTGTCCCCTTAGGTCAAGATGATGCAGTCAACAAACCTAAATCTTGGGTATCGAGGATGGATCTGGTGATAGATACTACTGATTATGCTTTGAAAGGCAAACAGTTACAACCAGTTATAATTGAGTATATGGGGATATGAGAAAAGCTGTCAGCTTTCAGCTATTAGCTTTCAGTTAAAATCAATAACTTAATTATTCTTAATTACTAATCCTGTGCTTATAAAAAATAGTTTTGAAAATAGTCAAAGGGTTTGAGCTGACTGCTGACGACTGATAGCTTAACTATTTAAGCCAAGGAGGGTCTAAGATGGTTAAGAGAATTGTTGTAAGTGGGGCCAATGGTAAGATGGGGCGAGAGGCTATTAAGATGATCTTTAAAAAAAATGATTTTCAATTAGTTGGAGCAGTTGATATAATAAATGTTGGAAAGGATATTTATAGGTTGTTGGCCCTTGATGGAGATGGTATAAAGATAAGTGATGATTTAAGTGAGACTGTCAACAAGACTGGGGCTGATCTAGTGGTAGATTTTAGTACCCCAGAAGCTGTTGCTAATAATATAGAATGCGCTATTGAAGAGGGTGTAGACATTGTAGTAGGAACTACAGGTATTGAAGATGATTATTTAGAAGCTTTAATGGATAGGGGGATTGAAAGTGGTGTTATCATATCTCCAAACTTCGCTATTGGTGCTGTTTTAATGATGGATTTTGCTAAAAGAGCAGTTAAGTTTATGGAGGGGGTTGAGGTAATTGAGTTTCATCATAAGAATAAGGCCGAATCTCCTTCTGGAACAGCTCTTAAGACAGTAGAGGCAATAAGTAAAAAAGGTTCTTTAAAGGAAGATAGTAAAGAAGGTTTAGAGACTATTAAAGGGGCACGTGGTGGAGATAAGGATGGGATAAGAATTCATAGTGTAAGACTAGGTGGTTTTGTATCCCATCAAGAAGTGATCTTTGGTGATTTAGGTCAAAGATTAACAATAAGATTTGACTCCATCAGCCGTGAGTCCTTTATGCCAGGCCTTGAGATTGCCATTAGGAAGATAGACGGTGTTGAAGGTGTGGTTTATGGGTTGGAGAATTTAATTGATATATAGTAATATAGTTTCAGTTGATAGTTGTCAATTGATAATTGATAGTTAAAAACCTTAAACTCTAAACCCTAAAGTTCTTGTAAGGTTTCGATCTTAACTATCAATTATCCACTTTCAATTATCAATTTAGAAAGTACCACTATATTACTATGAAGTATCATTTTAACATTAATATATACGAATAAACAATATAAAAAAACTTGGGAGGTATTTATTATGAAGAGGTGTAATGTAGCGGTGGTAGGTGCAACTGGAGCAGTAGGTCGTGAAATGCTAAGTATTTTGGAGGAGTTGGATTTTCCTTTTGATGATTTGAAGTTGTTGGCAACAGAGCGTTCTGCTGGTGAGGTTATCTCTTGTAAAGGTAATGATTATGTAGTGGAGGTTAGTTCTCCTGAAGCCTTTGAAGAGGTGGATATTGCTTTATTTAGTGCTGGGGCTGGAGCGAGCAAGAAGTTGGCCCCAGAAGCAGTAAAGAGAGGAACAGTTGTTATAGATAACAGTAGTGCTTTTAGAATGGATGAAGAGGTTCCTTTGGTTGTACCTGAGGTCAACCCTGAAGATATCTTTAAGCATAAAGGTATAATCGCAAATCCAAATTGTTCTACAATTCAAATGGTAGCAGCTCTAAAACCAATCTATGATAGAGTTGGAATTGAGAGGCTTGTAATATCAACTTATCAGGCAGTATCTGGAACTGGAAAGGCTGCTATGGATGAGTTAGAGGAGCAATCTAGAGCAATTTTAGATGGGAAGGAAGCTCAATCTAATGTTTATCCTCATCAAATTGCTTTCAATGTCTTACCACATATTGATATTTTCTTCAATGATGGCTATACTAAGGAAGAGATGAAGATGGTAAATGAGACTAAGAAGATTATGGGTGATGATAGTATAAAGGTAACTGCTACTGCTGCTAGAGTTCCAGTCTTTTATGGTCATGCTGAATCTATCAATATAGAAACTAAAGAGAAGTTATCTGTTAAAGAGGTAAAGGAATTGTTAGATCAGACTTCAGGAGTTAAGGTTGTTGATGATCCAGAGGATTTATCATATCCAATGCAGGTAGATTCTGAAGAGATAGATGATGTTTTAGTTGGTAGAATTAGAGAGGACTATACGATAGATAATGGATTGAATTTGTGGGTTGTAGCTAATAACTTAAGAAAAGGAGCAGCCTTAAATACAGTTCAGATAGCTAAAAGGTTGATCGAAGATTAATCTTTAGGAGGTTTATTCCCTCCTTTAAGGTTGTATCTTAATGAATCCATAAGCTAGCATTGAGTCTAGCTAGCTGTGGGATGAAGTGAGGTGAAATGATGCCTAATATAGTGGTTCAAAAGTTTGGTGGGACATCTGTAGCTACTGCTAAACGAAGAGAACAGGTGATTGATAAGGTTATTAATTGTATAAACCTTGGTTATAAGCCTGTTGTGGTAGTTTCAGCTATAGGAAGAGAAGGAGCACCTTATGCTACAGATACTCTGATTAATTTTGCCTTGGATATTTATGATAATATAGATCCAAGGTCTAAGGATCTTTTAATGTCTTGTGGCGAAGTAATTTCAACTGTAGTCATTAGTCAGGCTTTAAGATCTAGAGGTTATGAGTGTGAGCCTTTAAATGGTGCTCAGTCAGGAATTATCACCGATGAAAACTTTGGTGATACAAGGGTTAAAGAGGTTAAGACTAATCGTATCTTAGATATTATAGAAGAGGGGAAGATTCCGATAGTAGCAGGATTTCAAGGGGTATCAGATAATGGTGAGGTTACTACCTTAG
The DNA here is from genome assembly GCF_000517025.1 of Halonatronum saccharophilum DSM 13868. Lineage (GTDB taxonomy): Bacteria > Bacillota > Halanaerobiia > Halobacteroidales > Halobacteroidaceae > Halonatronum > Halonatronum saccharophilum. Next base: position 162,083 of record NZ_KI912094.1, on the reverse strand, counting down.
GCAGAGGAGGTTCAGATACAACTGCTTGTGCCTTAGGGGCTGCCTTGCATGCTGAAATGGTGGAGATATATACAGATGTAGAGGGGATAATGACAGCAGACCCTAGAATTGTACCAAATGCAAAGACCTTAAAGCATGTTACTTATACAGAAGCTTGTGAACTTGCTTATCAAGGAGCTAGAGTTATCCATCCACGAGCAGCAGAGATTGCTATGCGTGAAAGAGTTCCTATAATTATTAGATCTACTTTTAGTGATGCTCAAGGCACTGTGATTTCAAATATATTTGATCAAGATCAAATAGAGATTAAGGGCGATAGGGTTGTAACTGGGGTGACAAGTAGGTCTAATTTATCTTTAGTTAGGGTCCATCCAAGAAACAAACAACAGAGTGCAACCGCATTAGGTTGTTTTGGGGTATTAGCTGAGGTTGGAATAAGTGTAGATTTTATCAATGTAAGACCTGAGATAATTACCTTCATGGTCAGTGATGATGCAATAGGTCAGGCTTGTGATTTATTAGAGGAGAAGAAATATAATTATGACCTCTTGCAAGACTATGTAAAGCTATCTATTGTAGGTGCGGGTATGACAGGGGTACCAGGGGTAATGGCTCAAGTAGTTGAAGCATTAGCATCTGAGGAGATATCTATATACCAGACTACAGATTCACATACAACAATTTCATGCTTAGTCGAGGCAAAAGATGAAAACAAGGGCTTATGTGCCCTGCATGATTATTTTGAGCTTGGGGAGTAAAATTTGGAGGTGTTTTTAATGAGTTTTGGTGAAGTTTTGACAGCGATGGTGACTCCTTTTAAGGAGGACTTAAGTGTAGATTATGATGGTGCAGTTAAAGTAGGTAGATATTTGATTGAGAATGGCTCTGATGCTTTGCTGGTATTAGGGACTACAGGTGAGGTTCCTACTCTATCTAAGGAAGAGAAGGAAAAGTTATTAAAGATTTTGGTTGATGAATTAGGGGGAGATACTAAGATAATTGCTGGGACAGGTTCTTACTCTACAACCGATACAATTTCTTTTACTAAGAGGGCTGAAGAGATCGGTGTTGACGGGGTGATGTTAGTAACTCCTTATTATAATAAGCCACCTCAAGAGGGATTATATAAGCATTTTAAGATGGTGGCTGAAGAAACTGATCTTCCTATTATCCTTTATAATGTACCAGGAAGATCTGCTACAAATATTGACCCTAAGACGGTAGCTAGATTGTCTAAAATAGATAATATAGTAGCTGTTAAGGAGGCCAGTGGGTCTGTTGAACAAGCAATTAAGATTAGAAGCTTAACTGATGATGATTTTTTAATTTATAGTGGTGATGACACTTTAACTTTGCCGATCTTATCAATTGGGGGACAAGGAGTTATTAGTGTTGCCTCTCATTTGGTAGGAAAAGAGATTAAAGAGATGATTGGTGATTTTAAGGCTGGTAGGTTGGATAAGGCTGCTAAGAAGAATGCCCAACTTAATAAGTTGTTCAATACTATGTTTATAACTACAAACCCTATACCTGTAAAAGCAGCTTTGAATTTAATTGGTCAAGGTGTTGGAGGACTTAGACCACCTTTGGTTGAATTATCAGATAGTGAGTACAAAGAATTAGAGAGTGTCTTAAAGGAATATAGATTGTTTTAATTTATTTAAAGTTCTCTAAGCTTAAAAGCTTAGAGAACTTTTATTTTTAACTATTAATTTAATTGATAATAGTTAAAATTAAATCTCTCCTTGTTTTTATATGCAAAATAACTTATAATATAAAATAGAGTATTTAGAACGGGGATTTATAATATTGTAATTTTATATTTAAGGCTATTTAGGACTAGCTTAATTATAAATTTCTATGCGGAATTAGATCGTAAAAAAATTTGGAGGTGTTTTTTAATTAGATGTTTAAAAAGAAAATAAAAGAGGTAACAGTTATTCCCTTAGGTGGGATAGGAGAAATAGGAAAGAATATGATGATTGTAGAGGCCAATGATGAGATATTGATCGTTGATGCTGGAGTGAAGTTTCCAGAGGATGAATTATACGGAGTTGATTTGGTTATTCCAGATATATCCTATCTCAGAAAGAATCGTGATAGAATAAAGGGAATCGTATTAACTCATGGTCATGAGGACCATATAGGAGCCTTACCTTATCTATTAAAGGAGATAAATGTCCCTGTTTATGGAACTAAGTTAACTTTAGGTCTATTGAGCGGGAAGCTTAGATCCCATAATATATTGGGAGATGCTTATTTAAAGCATGTTTATCCGGGACATTCGGTGAAGGTAGGATCTTTTAAGGTTGAATTTATTAGAGTTAATCATAGTATTGCTGATGCTTGTGCTTTGGCTATACATACTCCTGCAGGGCCTTTGGTTTATGCAAGTGACTTTAAATTTGATCAAACGCCAATCGATGGACAGATGGCAGATATCCATAAACTAGCTGAACTAGGTAATGAAGGTGTGTTGGCCCTATTTTCTGATAGTACTAATGTAGAGCGAGAAGGCTTTACTATGTCGGAAAAAGAGGTAGGTAAGACTATAGATAAAAACTTTAGTGAGGCTGAGCAGAAGATATTTGTAGCTAGTTTTGCTTCTAATATCCATAGAATTCAACAGGTTTTTGATGCAGCTATGAAGTATAATCGCAAAGTTGCTTTAAGTGGGAGAAGTATGATTAATAATGTTGGTATTGCTATGGATTTAGGATATTTAGATTTCCCTGAGGAGATATTAATTGATGTAAAAGATGTTAAGAATTATCCTGATGATAAGGTTGTTCTTCTTATGACTGGTAGTCAAGGTGAAAGAATGGCAGCATTAACTAGGATGGCTCGTGGAGATCACTATCATATTAGTGTTGAAAAAGGTGATACAATTATAGTATCTGCTACTGCTATACCAGGTAATGCAAAAGCAGTAGGTAAGACAATTAATCAATTATTTAAACGCGGGGCCAACGTTATTTATGAAGCGTTATCAGGTGTTCATGTGTCTGGTCATGCTAGTCAAGAAGAGTTAAAACTTATGTTAAATTTAACAAGACCTACTTATTTCTTTCCAGTTCATGGTGAGTATCGTCATCTACATTTACATGCTAAGTTGGCTGAGAGTGTAGGTGTCTCTAAAGAGAATATCTTTATTCCTGACTTAGGAGATAAAATCCATTTAACACCTAAAGAAGGCAAGATAACTGGTAGTGTGGAAGCAGGTAGAGTTTTAATAGATGGTTTGGGTATTGGAGATGTTGGAAATGTTGTTTTACGTGATAGAAGATTATTGTCTGAAAATGGAATTTTAATGGTTGTAGTTACAATAAATAAAAAAGGAAAAATCCTAGCTGGTCCTGATATTATATCTCGTGGTTTTGTTTATATTAGAGAGTCTGAAAGTTTAATTAGAGATGCCAATAAAGAGGTTGAGAAGGTATTGGCTAAGTGTGAAGAAAGAGGTATTGCTGAATGGTCAGTCTTAAAATCTGAAATGAGAAATGTTTTAAATACTTTCCTTTATGAAAGAATCAAGAGAAGACCTATGATCTTACCGATTATTATGGAGGTATAGATGATAAAAAAAGACTAACCTTTAAAGGTTAGTCTTTTTTGTTTGAAAATTAATAATCTTTAGATGATAGCCGAAGACTGATAGATATTAATAAAGCCAAGCTTATTAATGAAAAAATAAATGAATATAAAAAAAGAACTTTATTATACTAAATAGTAAGAACTGAAAGGAGTGTGATAAAGTTTGAATAAAGATATAAATTTAAATAATCAAGGAGGGCCAACGCCTTCGCTAAACCCAAGTCAACCAAATCAGCCTAGTCAAAAACCACAAAAGGGTAAAGGTGGTCAGCCGAATATGGCAGCTTTAAAGAATTTAAAGCAGCTAGGTCAGACCAATAATATACCTCAGGTTGATAGTGACATCCATGCTTTAACAATAGTTGGGCAGATTGAAGGTCATGCAGTTTTGCCGCCCAAGAATAAAACTACTAAATATGAGCATTTAATTCCTCAATTGATTGCTATAGAGCAGAACCCAAAAATTAAAGGGGTATTGGTAGTTTTAAATACTGTTGGTGGGGATATAGAAGCAGGGTTGGCTATATCTGAAATGTTGACAAGTCTCTCTAAACCTACAGTATCTTTAGTCTTAGGAGGTGGGCATAGTATAGGTGTTCCTATTGCAGTTTCAGCAGATCATTCCTTTATAGCAGAGACTGCTACAATGATAGTCCACCCAATTCGTTTAACAGGAATGGTAATAGGAGTACCTCAAACCTATGATTATCTAGATAAGATGCAAGAAAGAATCGTTAGGTTTGTATCAAAGCACTCAAATATACAAGAACAGAGATTTAAAGATATAATGTTTGAAACTGGTGAACTTGTAAGGGATGTAGGAACAGTTTTAATTGGTGAAGATGCTGTGAAAGAAGGAATTATTAAAGAGGTGGGAGGTCTAGGCCATGCTATCAGTAAGTTACGATCACTAATAGATCAAAATCAAGTTGAAAATGGGAATGGTAACGGAAGAGAGAGTGCTCCGCGCCAAAGTGTTATCCAAGCTTTAGAAGAAGGTGATAATTAATGTATTATTCTATTTTAGCAGATGGTCTATGGTTAGAAGAAGATTATCAAGATGAAGAGACCTTTGAGATAGAGAATAACGGGGTTACTTTAGAACTTAAATCTGATTCAACTAATTCTTGTGAAGTAGTTAGAATAATAAGTTCTAATCCACAAGACTATTTGAATTCTGATTATCAACCAGGAACCAAGGTTGAATTTAAACCATTTATAAGTGAATAAAGATAAATAACTAACTAAAAGTCGCCCTTTAAGGGCGGCTTTTTAAATCTTCTTGATTAAGATACTAATTCTGTGTTATAATAAGTCAGACGATTAAAAAACTAAATAAGACAGTTCGCAACCATCCTGTCTATAAATAAAACTAGGAATAATCTACCTATAGAGGTAGGTGTTCTTTGTTTGCTTATAGAGGCGTGGGCCTCTATTTTTTGTTTTTTGTAATCTAATAAGTGACGAGTTGAAATTAAGTCATCAAAATAAAAGTTAATAGTAATTAAGTGTCACTTTCGTGCCACTAGTAATGGGTAATGAGTGAAGAGTAATGAGTAAAGTCAAAATCTCAAAACCTCTTATAAGTCTTAGGTAACAAAGGGGTTTCTGTTTTTTTAAGGTTTTACCCATTACTCATTACTGATTACTCATCACCAGTAATAAAGTGACGCTTTATTACTATATAGTTTCAACTAATTTAGGAGGAAGTTTAATGAAAAGAATCGGAATTACTACCACAGTGCCAATAGAAATTCTATTAGCAGCAGGTTATAAACCTGTTGATCTCAATAACCTATTTATTACCTCAAAGGATTATTCTAAATACATAGATAGGGCAGAAAGAGATGGATTTCCTAAGAGTTCTTGTGCTTGGATTAAAGGGATATATGGGGCTTGTTTGGAGCATAAAATTGAAGAGGTTATTGGGGTAATAGGAGGAGATTGTTCTAATACCAAGGCTTTAATTGAAGTTTTGAAGTTGCTAGGGATTAAATTCTATCCCTTTGCTTATCCACATAATCGAAGTTTAGAAAAAGTTAAAGAGTCTTTAGATGATTTTATGGATCTTTTTGGAGTAACTCTAGAAGAGGTAGAAGAGGAGAGAAAAAGCTTAAAAAAAGCAAGAGACTTGGCTAAGAGGATAGATGAATTAACCTTTAAGGAGAATAAAGCAACAGGTTTTGAAAATCACCTTTATCAAGTAAGTTGTAGTGACTTTGACGGTGATATTTTAGGCTTTGAAAAAGAATTAAAAGATAAGATTGAAGATATTAAGAGAAGAGATCCTCTTAATAAAGAGATTAGGTTAGGCTTTATAGGGGTTCCTCCAATGACAGCTGATATATATGAATATGTAAATAAATTTAATGCTTACTTTGTTTACAATGAGGTACAAAGGGAGTTTGCTTTTCCTAGAGCAAATAGAGTCAATAATATCTATGAACAGTATTATGACTATACATATCCATATGATATAGAATTTAGATTAGAGGTTATAAAAAAGGAGATAGAAAAGAGAAATTTAGATGCTATTATTCATTATACTCAAGCTTTTTGTTATCGAGAGATTGAGGATATACTAATCAAAGATAAGCTAGACATCCCAATTTTAAGTGTAAGTGGTGATAAGTTTAATTATTTAGACTCTAGGACAGAGCTTAGATTAGAGGCTTTCTTGGATATGTTAGGGGATTTAAAGGGGGTTAAAGGTTGAAGATTTTAGGTATAGATTTAGGAAGTAGAGAGGTTAAGATGGCCCTTATGGATAATGGAGAGGTTATAGCCAAGGAGAAGGTTAGTACAATGGCTTTTTATAGAGACTATTCAAAGTATGAGGGTAGGATTGTAGTAGATACGAAGAGGTTTAACTGGGGAGATATAGATTATAGATTTTCAACTGGATATGGAAGAAATAATACTGATTTAAAGGGCTTTGAAGCAATCAATGAGATTAAAGCCCATGTCTATGGTGCTTTGTACCAGACAGGATTTAAGGATTTTGTTCTTTTAGATGTAGGGGGCCAAGATGTTAAGGTGGTTAGAGTTGAAAAGGGGTTGACAACAGATTTGGAGCTTAATGATAAGTGTGCTGCCTCTTGTGGAAGATATCTAGAGAATATGGCTAACCTTTTAGAAATATCTTTAGATGATATGGCTAAACATTTTGAAGATCCAGTAGATCTCAATTCTACCTGTGCTGTTTTCTCTGAATCTGAATTGATTGGACAGATAGCTCAAGGGACAACGGTAGAAAGGCTCTGTGCTGGGGTCAACTATTCAATGTACAAAAGGTTAAGGCCATTACTTACCAAATTTAAAGGAAATAAATTGCTTTTAGCCGGTGGAGTTGCCCATAATGGGGCAATACTAAAGTATCTAGAGAAGGATTATGATAGAGTAATCAAGTTAGATGATCCCCAATTTAATGGGGCGATAGGGTGTTGTTACTATAGTAAATTAAAAATTAATAATTAAAAATGTAGAATAAAACTTGAAATATTCTTAATTCTTAATTAAAAGAAAGGGTGTTATAGATGAAGAAAGCAGTGGTTTTATTATCAGGGGGTTTGGATTCGACAACGGCTTTATATTTGGCTAAGGATGAGGGTTATGAGCTTTATGCTATCTCCTTTGACTATGGACAACGTCATAACAAAGAGTTAGAATCTGCTAAAAGAGTAGCCAAAGAAGCAGGTGTTAAAGATCATATTATAGTTGAGACTAATATGAGAGCTTGGGGAGGTTCAGCTCTTACAGATGATCAGATAGATGTACCTAAGGGTAATGATGAGGACAGTGATATACCTGTAACCTATGTTCCAGCAAGGAATATGATCTTCTTATCCTATGCAGCTTCTTATGCAGAAGTTGTAGGAGCTCAGGATATCTTTATTGGAGTAAGTGAAGTAGATTATTCAGGCTATGTTGATTGTCGCCAAGAGTTTATTGATGCTATGGAGGAGGCTATCAATAAAGGAACAGTCTGTGGAGCAGAAGAGGGGAAAAAGATTAAAGTTAGAGCTCCCTTTATAGATATGACCAAAGCTCAAGAGGTTAAGCTAGGAATGAAATTAGAAGTCGATTATAGTAGTACCTGGTCTTGTTATAATGGTGAAGAGAAAGCTTGTGGCGAATGTGATAGCTGTGTATTACGTTTAAAGGCATTTAAAGAAGCAGGGCATAAAGATCCGGTGGAGTATAAGAGTAGATAATAGATGAGAAATATTATCAATACATTTGCGTGTTTAGATAGCCTTTAAGCTGATAAAAAATATTTAAAGAGTTAATTTATTATCTGAATTTTAAGGGGTGTTATTATGTTATCGCTAACAAAGGAGTTTAGTTGGGATATGGCGCATATGCTGGCTCATCATGAAGGGCTTTGTAAAAATCTCCATGGACATACCTATAAGATGGAGGTTAAAGTTGGTAGAGATAAGGGGTCTTTGGCTCAAACTGGACCAGATGCGGGAATGGTTATTGATTTTAAGGGTTTGAAGAGGATTGTAAAGAAAGAGGTCGTTGACCCTTTAGATCATGGATTTATCTACTGGGCCAACTCTCCAGATCGAGTTGAGATAGAGGTGGCAAAGGTTTTAAAACAGGCTGGGAGAAAAGTTGTTAAATTAAACTATCGACCTACTGCTGAAATGATGGCTTTAGACTTCTTTAAACGGCTGGAAGACAAGTTTATTGGAGAGGGTATTAAGCTATTAGAGATTAAGCTTTGGGAGACACCAACAAGCTATGCTCAGGTTAGAGGAGATGAATAGTGTGAAGCTAGAGGAATTTAAGAATAATAAATTAGAGATAGTTGAAATTTTTAAGAGCATATCCGGGGAAGGGATATCTGCTGGAGAAATTGTAGCTTTTGTTAGAGTTGCTGGCTGTAATTTAAGGTGTAGTTATTGTGATACTAAATATAGCTATATTGAAGATAGTTCAGATAATCTCTTCTTATATCCTCAAGAGATAGTAGATACTTTAAATGAATTAGAGGTTAAAAAGGTCATCTGCACAGGTGGTGAACCATTAGAGGTGGATAAAGTAAAGAGGTATTTACCTATTTACTTAGCTAAAGAAGGTTTTGAGGTTAGAATAGAGAGCAATGGTAGCTGTCCGATATATACTCAAAATGAGATGATTTCTTTTAGTTATAATAAAGAATTTAAATTAAATTACACCTTAGATGTTAAAAGTCCTAGCTCGGGGGTAGAAGAAGAGAAGTTTTTCAAAGATAACCTTTTAAACTTAAGTTTAGGAGATGAATTGAAGTTTGTAGTGGGCAACCAGGCAGATTTAGATTATTCAATTACTTTTCTTGAAAGACATGCTAAAGTTTTAGCTAAAAATAAAGTTATTATTAACTTCTCTCCAATTTTTGGAGTAATGGAAGAGGGTCGGCTGGTAGAGTTTTTATTAAATTATAACTCATTTTTTTTGGAGTTAGGGTTAAAAACTCGCCTAAGCTTACAAATACACAAGGTTATTTGGGTCGTTGATAAGAGAGGAGTTTAAGGAAGGGGGTTTAGGATGAAGGATGTACAAAATAGAAGAGGTGATTATCTATTTGATATAGATAAGGTTGGGGTCAAAAATCTAGTTCAGCCTTTAAGATTAAAATCTAAAGAAGGTAAACTTATATCAACAGTTGGAAATTTTAGTTTAGGTGTTGACTTAGCTAAGGATATAAAGGGAATAAATATGAGCAGATTACCTCAATTGTTAGCCAATTTAGAAGAAGAAGGTTTTGTTTTTGAGGATATTAAAAGAGATACTCTCAAGGTTTTAAAGGATATAAAGGAGAAGGTAGGAGCTAATAACTCTTATTTAGAGGTGGAATTTAATTACTTCCTCTCTAAAAAGGCTCCGGTTTCAGATTATAAAGGTATTATGCCTTATAGATGTGAGATTAAGAGTGCTCTAAAGGAAGAATATGAATTTGATTTAAGTATAGAAGTTCCAGTGACTACCTTATGTCCTTGTTCAAAGGAAATAAGTAGTTATTCAGCACATAACCAGAGGGGTTATGTAAAGGTATCTTTAAATTTTAATGAAAAATTATGGATTGAAGATATTATAAAATTAGTAGAGTTTCAAGGTAGTTGTGAAATTTATCCTGTTTTAAAGAGGGTTGATGAAAAATATGTTACAGAAAAAGCTTATGATAATCCTCGATTTGTAGAGGATATGGTAAGGTATGTAGGAGAATCCTTACTTTCTGATAAGCGTATAGAATCTTTTAGTGTTGAAAGTAGGCACCAAGAATCTATCCATTCCCATGATGCTTATGCTTTGTTAGAAAAGAAGAAAGATAGAAAAAAGAGCTAAGTTTCTATAATATACCCTATAAGGTGGACACTGAAAAAAAGAGTGTTCCTTATAGGGTATTTTTTGTATAATGGAAATATATTATTTTGAAAATCTGGAGGCTTGGCTAATAGCTAGTAACTAGTAGCAAGTTGCACGAAAGTGCAACTATATTAATGGTAAGCGTTATTTTAATAGTCAATCTGCATATAAATTAGGTAAAAGGAGTTGAAGTGGAGATGAATATATTATTGAATATTATAATTGGTTTGGGGTTAAGTGCTGCCTGCGGCTTTAAAGTCTTTACCCCTTTACTTATAATGAGTATCGCTTCTTTATCAGGGGATTTGGAGTTGTTAGAAGAGTTTAAATGGATAGGAAGTTATGGGGCGTTAATTACCCTTAGTGTTGCTACTTTTATTGAAGTATTTTCTTATTACTTTCCTCTCATTGACCGTCTTTTAATAAAAATAGAAGGGCCAACAGCTGTTATTGCCGGAAGTATAATGATGGCCTCTTGTGTTGTAGAGTTAAGCCCTTTGTTACAATGGGCTGTGGCTATTATTGCTGGTGGTGGAACTTCGGCAATAGTTGAATTTTTATCATTGAATAAGTTGAAGGTGGTTGGGTATGAGCTTAGAAAAGAGTATAGGTTTTATCTATCATCATTAACTTTCTTAGCAGCTCTTTTCTTTTCGCTTTTGGCTTTATATGCTCCTTACTTGAGTTTTTTGCTTTCTTTAGTACTTATCTTTAAAGCCTTTAAATACTACATAGAATCTCATATTTCTATTAAGGTGGTATAAGGGTATAATGTGGATGGTATCATTATAAGGCCTCATCTAAATAAAAATGTTCTGTCTTATAGGGCCAACCTTCTACAAGTATCTGAACTTTATCAATCCCTTCTATTTGTGTAAGGGTCTTGGTTATGGATTTGATCTTTAACCATTCACTACCTCCGCCAAGGTTATGAGAGCTAAACTCTTGGCTGAAGTCTACATAAGCTATCCCATCTTCAATAGCTAAGGAGATAAGTTGAGTATCTTTAGGAACTAGTGATAGACTATTATATTCTGTTGGCCCTGCTATTAATTTATTAATACTTAAGAAGGCAATTTCTTCAAGACTTGATCTATTATCTTCTTGGCTTATTTCTAAGGATTCTATTTTTAGTTTTTCTTCTACTAAAGATTCCCTAAATCCATCAATTCCACCATAATAGAGTTTAATCTGATTACTCTTATCTTCTCTAGATGCTAAGACACTTTTTTCTGTTGGCAGCAAATGTAGATTATTATTAAAATAATTTATTACTCCTTCTCCTATACCTTGAGCAATTATCCTCTGTTCTTTAGGGTCGGTCATTCTCTTAACATCAGTAGGGTTGCTAATAAATCCAACCTCAACGATTACAGCAGGAACATTACTTTTTCTTAATATATAATAGGGGGCTGACTTTATTTTACGATAATTCTCAGGTTGTATCTCTATTAACTTCTCTTGGATGGCTGATGCTAATTTTTTTCCTTCATCAGAGCCTGGGTTATAGAAGGTTTGCCCACCAAAGGATTGAGAACTTGGGAAGCTATTTACATGCACACTGACAAGAATATCTGCTTTATTATCTTCAACTATCTTGACTCTATTAACAATATCTTTATTACGATCATCCTGATATAACCTATCCTCTTGTCTAGTCATTACTACATTAATATTACCTCTATTTAAGAACCGGGCCAACTCCTTTGCAATCGCCAAATTAATATCCTTCTCTAAAATCCCATCTCTGTTGGCCCCAGCATCTATACCACCATGTCCTGCATCTATTACTACTACCTTATCAAGCGATGAATAAGGTTCATTACTATTTACAGCATAAGTGATCATAAAAGAGATAAGGAAGATGGCGATTAAAGAGAGGGAGATTGTTAGAGGAGTAATAAAATATACCCTTGATCCTTTCATCTAAACACTCCTTTCGTGGTTAGCTATCAGCTATCAGTCGTCAGCTATCAGAAAGAGCTTAAAATCTTAATCACTTTAGGTCTTGATTTTTTTCTTTATGGATGAAAGCTGATAGCTGAAGACTAACAATAAAGCTGTGCTTTATTATTGTATTAATGATCTTTAAGTATATTCAGGACAAAATATTCCATTTATCCATTGAAGGTGATAATTACTAAGATGATTGAATAAATAAATAGCAGGAGAGGAGGGATTTGAATGGAGGTTGAATTTGATAAGAAGGATATACTTGTCTTCTGTCTTGTTTTGAGTATAGCCTTCTTTTTGCTAGGTTTATTTACTAGTGATGTCTTTAATGGCAGGGCGATTAAAGTTAGTAATGAGAAGTTGGTCCCTATTTATAGAGTAGATACTGAGCAAAAGAAGGTAGCTATAACTTTAGATGGTATGTGGGGAGCTAAGAGAACCCCAGAGTTATTACAGATATTTAGAGATAATGATGTAAATATAACCTTCTTTTTTGGGGGTAATTGGTTAGAAGAGTATCCTAATTATGTAAGGGAGATAGCAGCTAATGGTCATGAAGTTGGCAATCATAGCTATAGTCACCCTCATATGGCTTCATTAAATGAAAGTGGGATGAAGGAGGAATTAAATAGAACAGGGGAGTTGATTAAGAGGCTAACAGGCCAGGAGCCTAAGGTCTTTAGACCTCCCTTTGGAGAGTATAATAATCTTTTAATCAAGACCTGTGATGAGCTTGGTTATTATACGATTCAATGGAGTATAGATTCTCATGACTGGATGGATGTGAGTGCAGATACTATTGTTAAGAGGGTTATGGATAATGTTGGCCCAGGAGATATAGTTCTAATGCATAATAATGGAAAAAATACTCCTGAAGCTTTAAGGCGACTAATACCCAAGTTAAAGGGTATGGGCTATGAGATAGTACCAGTTTCAGAGTTGATCTACCATGATAACTATTATATAGAGACTCATACTGGAACTCAAAAGAGAAAGAGGGGGGTACAATAAAGATGAAGAGAGGAAAAATTAGAATCTTTTATTTACCATTAAATAAGGATGTTTTACTGAGTTTGGTTGGAATGGTGATTTTAATAAGTTTTGGACTTATACATTTTGATAATCAAGGTGTAAGGGAGCAACCAGTATTTCAAGATCAGAACAAAGCTTATTACCAAGGACCAACAGATAAAGCCCAGATGTCCTTGGCTATTAATGTAGCTTGGGGAGAGGAGTACCTTCCTTCTATGTTGGATACCTTAGATGAACATAATGTAAAGGCAACTTTCTTCTTTATTGGTCGTTGGGTAGAGAAATTTCCTGATATGATTAAGGAGATACAAGATAAAGGACATGAAATAGGGAATCATGGATATAGACACCTCCATCCTAAACAGTTATCTAAAGAAGGGGTAGTAGATATGATTAAGAAGAATGAAGAGCTTATTGAAGATGTGACTGGGTATAAGACTAATCTATTTGCTCCTCCATATGGAGAGGTTGATGATCGGATTGTAGAGATAGCTAATGAGTTGGGGTATAAGACGATTATGTGGACAGTAGATACCATAGACTGGCAAAGACCTGCTCCGCAGGTAATTGTAAATAGAATAGTACCTAAAGCCAAAAATGGTGGCATTGTTTTGATGCATCCAACAGAGCCGACAGCACAAGCCTTACCAGAGATGATTAAGGGCTTAAGTGAAAAGGGATATAATCTGGTTACCATCTCCCAACTCTTAGAATAGAGGGGGATTAGCGATGATATTAGAAGGTGGAAGTTTTGCTAACCTTAAACGTAGTTTGATAATCTTGATTATAATCATTATATTAGCAATATTACTAATTGGTTTATTTGGTGAGGTAGATAGGCTAATTAGATTCTTCTGGGGGGTTGAAGAGGGTGTAAGCTATTATGGAGAGGATTTAAGCGGATACTTAGATAGTGAGGTAAGAGATTTTCTTCTATATTACTCAAAAGAGTTAATGTTATATCCAGTTAATGCTTATATAGATAAGAGTAATGGGGAGATAATTGCAGAGGTTGAAGGAGAGATTTTAGATATTGGTGAGACAATGAAGAAGATATTTAATGCCGAGGATGGAGAGAAAGTTGAAGGTGTAAGGTGTGTTCTAAAACCTTGGTTAACTAAAAAGGATATAGAGAATATAAGTTATAAAGTTGGGAGTTATAATACTACTATTAGAGGTAGTGAAGGTAGAAGGAGAAATATAGAAATAGCTACTAAGGCTATTAATAATATATTACTCTTAAGTGGTGAGACCTTTTCATTTAATAGAGTTGTTGGTCCAAGGACTAAAGAGGCTGGATTTGCAGAAGCCCCAGAAGTTGTAGATGGTGAATTGACTAAAGGAGTTGGTGGTGGTATCTGCCAAGTCTCAAGTACCCTCTATAATGCTTTAGAGGTAGAAGGTTTAGAGGTGGTAGAAAGGCATGCCCATTCTAAAGATGTAGGTTATGTTCCTAAGGGTAAAGATGCTACAGTTGCTTGGGATTACTTTGACTTGAAGTTTAAGAATAATCTCTCTAGTCCAATTATAATAAAAGCAAAGGTAGTCGATGACAAGTTGGTTGTAGAGGTTTTAGGTAAAGAGGAGGATTACTAGAAGAGTAGTAGGGTTCCAAGATCAATTTGAATACTTAGACCCTGATATTTAAGAAGCTATTATATAAAAGGTTTAGGGAAGAGGAATTACTAAAGGTACAGAGAATTTCTAATAAGAGGAGGATTAAAGAAGTAGAAGCAGAGTCCAATGAAGAAAGAATAAAGGAATGGACGCAGATTAAAGTCCGATAAGAGCCGACAAGGTCAGGACAAGAGATTAAGTAATTAAGTTTTAGGAATCTGGAATAGGGAATCAGTAAAACCTTAAATTAGATTTAATTATTGTTAAGTTCTGGAACTTAGGCTTTACTTACACTCACACTGATACAGACACTAAAAGATACAAGAAAGGATGGTTTTTAGAGTATGAAGATAAGAATTAAGAAGTTAGATGCAGAAGCGAAGTTACCAAAGTACCAACATGGGAGCAATGAAGATGCAGGGATGGATCTTTACTCTATAGAAGAAGGGGTAATTGGCCCTGGAGAATATAAGTTATTCAAGACCGGTATTGCTATTAGTTTACCTGTTGGTTATGCTGGTTTTGTTAATCCACGCAGTGGGTTAGCCTTGAAGTATGGGGTTACCGTTTTAAATGCTGATGGGGTGATTGACCCAGGTTATAGAGGTGAGATTGGTATAGTGTTGATCAATCATGGAAAAGAAGAGTTTAAGGTCAATAAAGGAGATAGGATAGCCCAGTTAATTGTACAGAAGTATGAAAGAGTGCAATGGGAGATAGCTGATGATCTTTCTGATTCTAAGCGAGGGGAAGGAGGATATGGCCATACAGGAATAGGGCAGTAGGGCGGTACAAGAAGTATCAAGTTAAAAAAAGAAAGAGCAACTCCGCCCACAGAGAGTTTTTTGGTGGGCTTGTCACGAAGGGTTCGGTTTTTGAACCCGTAGAGTTAAAAACTCGTAGAGATAGTTGATAAATAATATAAAGAATAAAGGGATCAGCTTTATAAAGCTGATCCCTTTATTAAGTTTAGAAGGGGAATTATGTTGATTAATTGTAATTTTATTGTTATTATTATATAAATAAGATTTAATGTTATATGAATTGAATTTTTCCTATAGTTTCAATTAGGTCAAAGAAAGGGGAGGGTTATGTGATTGAGGTAAGGAATCTGACAAAGGAGTTTAAGGTTTACAAGCGAGATCCTGGTTTGATTGGAGCACTAAAAAGTTTATATAAGAAAAAGGCTGAGATTAAACGAGCAGTTGATCAGATATCATTTAGTATTGATAAGGGAGAGGTTGTAGGGTACATTGGCCCAAATGGAGCAGGGAAATCTACAACTATTAAGATGATGACTGGTATTTTGGTTCCCAGCAGTGGAGAATGTATAGTTAATGGGGTAGTCCCTTATGAGAATCGTAAGTTAAATGCCAAGGATATAGGGGTAGTTTTTGGTCAGAGGACACAGCTATGGTGGGATCTTCCTTTGACTGAGACCTTCTCTATACTAAAAGAGATATATAATGTAAGTGATAGTGATTTTAAAGAGGGGATGGATTTTTTAGAAAAGCCCTTGGA
>NZ_KI912094.1:145243-145912 GCF_000517025.1 Halonatronum saccharophilum DSM 13868 | reverse complement strand
TCTTTCATTTAATAGCAGAAGTCTTTCAGCCTGATGCTTTTGGAGAGTTGGCAGTGGGGATAATACTTGTAATTATAGCTGTAATAAGACTAGGTATAACTTTTACTATTCTAGATATCTTTTTATTTGGAGTAGCTATTATCTTTGCTACCTTAATCTATACATCAGTTAAATTGATCTTTGCCTCTTTAGCATTTTGGATTAAGTTTAGTCAAGCATTTTTATATATGACTTATTCTTTAAGTGACTTTGCTAAGTATCCAATAACTATCTATTCCAAGTGGATTAGAAAGGTATTAACCTTTATTGTTCCTTTTGCCTTTACTGCGTATTTTCCTGCAAGTTATTTTGTAGATAAAGTAGATGGGTTGGTGGCTATAGGTGGAACTATTTTAGTTGGAGTAGTCTTTTCTGTGATTTCTTATTCAGTCTGGCTTAGAGGGATAAGTGTTTATGAGAGTGCGGGAAGTTAGTGTATTTGATACTTAATAGTAATATAGTGTCAGTAGTCTGTGTCAGTGTCAGTAAAAATCAAAACCTAATAAACCTATAGTTTTTAAGGTTTTACTAACACTGACTACTGACACAGACACTATATAGTGTTATTTAAAAATCAAGTAACAGTAGATTTAATAAGGAGGAATAAGGATGATAATTATCGATAAGCCT
>NZ_KI912094.1:74715-145143 GCF_000517025.1 Halonatronum saccharophilum DSM 13868 | reverse complement strand
GGCTTAGAGGGATAAGTGTTTATGAGAGTGCGGGAAGTTAGTGTATTTGATACTTAATAGTAATATAGTGTCAGTAGTCTGTGTCAGTGTCAGTAAAAATCAAAACCTAATAAACCTATAGTTTTTAAGGTTTTACTAACACTGACTACTGACACAGACACTATATAGTGTTATTTAAAAATCAAGTAACAGTAGATTTAATAAGGAGGAATAAGGATGATAATTATCGATAAGCCTTACCTGTCAGATTTATTGAAGGAAACTATTGTGGATATGGAGATACCAGTATTGGAGAACCAGTTTATGAAGGGAAAGGAATTTGCTAAAAGGGTCAACATCTTAACAGAAGAAGAGTTTATAAGAGAGTATGAAGGCACTAAGGATAATCTGCTTTATACTAACTCTGAGAACTCTCTTGGTTGGATAGGGGCCAACATCTCAGATGAGAATCTACATAATAATATAGAAATCTTCAAGGACAAAGTTAAGTTTAGAGAGTTACTTGAAGCTTTATATCCTGATTTTTATTACCAAAGTGTAGATTATGACTATTTAGAAGATTTAGATATAGCTAATATACCAAAGCCATTTATAGTTAAGCCAGCAGTAGGGTTCTTCAGCATAGGTGTACATAATGTTAGTAGTAATGAAGAGTGGGCAAGGGTAGTTAAGAATATTAAAGAAGAGATGAATAGTGTCAAAGAGCTGTATCCTCAGGAGGTTGTATCCTCAACTAAGTTTATTATTGAAGAAGTTATTGTAGGGGAAGAGATTGCAGTTGATGCTTATTATAATAGTGAGGGCCAGCCTGTAATCTTAAATATATTAGAGCATAGTTTCTCTTCTGATGAGGATGTAAGTGATAGATTGTATAGTACTTCCAAGGCTATAATCGAAAAGTACTATGATCTTACTTTAGATATGTTAAAAAAACTAGGGAGTCTCTCCAATATTAAGGGCCTTCCTCTTCATATTGAGCTTAGGGTAGATCAGGAGAATAATTCTATTCCAATTGAGGTTAACCCAATGAGATTTGCTGGGTGGTGTACTACAGATATTGCTTATTATGCTTATGGAATCAATACTTATGATTATTACTTTAAGGAGAAAGAGGTTGATTGGGAGAAGGTTTTTGCTGGTAAAGAGGATAAGGTATTTAGTATTGTAGTAGCAGATATGCCAGATGATGTGAAAAGAGATAGGATAAAGGGTATTGATTATGAAGGATTTTTTGATAACTTCACTTCAATTTTAGAGCTTAGAGATATTGATTGGAGAAAATATCCCCTCCTTGCTTTCTTATTTATCGAAACTAAGGAGGATAATAAGGAAGAGTTGGATAGAGTTTTGAAGTTGGATTTGGGTAGATATCTAAAATATTAGTTAAATAGTGACCAGAGCCTTATAAAAACATGGATAAAGTTACATATAATAGAATTAGGTGAATATAGTATAGAGTTACTTTAATGGTGAGTATTATTAGTTATCAAACTACTAGAAGGAGCTTGATATTTATCCAAGTTCTAGTAGTTGATGGTTAATAGTTATAATATTAAAAAAGGGGGAATAAAAATATGATTGACAATTATTTAAGTAAGAAGCTTAAAGTAGTATCTTTAATTGCGATAGTGATGGTGGTTTATATCTATGCTTACAATTTGACAGATAGGTTTTTGCAGCCTTTTACCCAGATATCAGATGGAATGAATCTGAGCAGTTTTTTTCAGTACTTTGTTAGTAATGGGGTTACTAGAGTAGCAGTTCCTTTATTTTTTGTTATATCAGTTTATCTATTTTATTATAATCTAGAGCCAAAGAGAGAGAATTTTCTAGCTAAATATAAAAGTAGGGCCAAAACTCTATTGGTACCTTACCTTTTATGTAGTTTACTTAGTCTCTTGTTTTTATATTTGGCCCAAGAGTTTATCTTGAGTATGGGGATACAAGATTTGTTTCCAGAGTCTGATTTTACAACTTGGTTGGTTAGGGATTATGGATTTGGAGATTATATAGTGAGAATATTCCTTTATCCAGCTGCTTATCAACTTTGGTTTATCTTGGATTTGATGATTTATGTTATTCTTTCTCCGTTAATATATTACTATTTAAAGAAGAGTGGCTACCTGGGTTTAATCCCTTTTGCGATATTTTGGTTATTAGAGCTTAATCTATATATTATTAATCCAGAAGGTATACTCTTCTTTATGTTAGGAGCTTTATTGGTGATTAAAGGAATAGATATACAAAAGAAGCTTAGTAAGAAGAAGGTTAATGCCACTTTAGTTCTTTGGTTGATAATTCTAGGTGTGAAGACTCTTTTAGCCTATTATGGTTTTCCTATTATTCTGTTGCTTTTGCATAAGATTGCAATAATCTTAGGGCTTTTTGGATTGTGGTATGGTTATGATATATATGTAGGGGAGTTAGAGGATGACAGTAAGCTTCTTTATTTAACTTCTTTTACCTTCTTTATCTTTTTATTTCATGTTCCTTTGTTAGATTTTTTAACGGATATTTGGTTAGCTCTATTAGGTAGTTCTCCTTATATTACATTTTTAGTATACCTAGTAAATCCTCTTCTTGTTATGGGAGTTATAGTTTTATTAGGTGATGTATTAAGAAATTTTTTAAAACCTGTTTATTCAACTGTAACTGGCGGGAGAGGGATAAAAGTTTAATTCTTCAGGGAATAATTAAAACATAAAAATCTAATAAAATCATTAAGAAGAGACCTGAAAGGGTCTCTTTTTGATTAAAAAGACCACTTTACATAAATTACATTTTAATTACAATAGATTCCTGCAAATCTTTGTGTTATAATAGTCTTTGTCTTAACAGTAAGTAGAGGTAATAAATTTGATAAGATTATCAATTAAATCTAGGCTTTAAATCTTTAGTTAGTCCAGATAATCATTTTAGGGTTAAGTTTATTATCAGTTATAAGATTCTTTTAAATTTAGTATAACTTAAAATATATCTTTTGTATTTAGAAATTAGAAAGGGGGAGTTCTAATGAAGGGGATAAAGATTAAAGGGGTATTGATTATTTTGGTACTAACGTTAGCTATATTATTTGGTGGTAATAGGCTGATTGATAGATACAAGGTGAATAATTCTTTACAAAATAATCTGATTGCCATTGAAGGGTTAGAGGATGTTAATATGGATAAATCCAATGGCAGATATGACTTTGAACTCTCTTTAGGTTCTAAGGGAGATCTAGAAGTTATCTTTCTAGAAAGTAAAGAGAAGATAGAAGAGACTTTAAAGGGTGAGAGTTATAGGATTAAATTTAAAGATAGTGAATCAGACACTTTAAAAGAGGTTTATAGCGGAATTAATTTGGCCCTTTATGAAGCAATTGAGACAGGTGAGTTTGTAAAATTAGGAGATCGTATAGAAGAGAATAAAGCAATTTATAATTTGGATCGTGGTGAAGTAAGAGTAGATAAAGATTATATCTATTTAGTTTTAGGGTATGAAGAAGAGAATCTTTATCGAGTTATAGAAAGAGGAAGTAATAGAAGAGGAGGTGGAATAGATGGTTAAAGAGTTTGGAATTGGTATTGGATTGGCTGGTGTTATATTCTTAGCTTTTCATGGAATAAATTTATTTCCGTTCCTTCTCTTAGGTGGAATTGCTTATTATTTGTTCAACTCTTTTAGTAAGGAGAAGGTAGGAGGAAATTTTGTAGTAGCTAAGAAAGGAGATTCTAATACCCCTAATATAAATTTCTCAGATATAGGGGGCCAAGATTCGGCAAAAAATGAACTTTTAGAGGCCTTAGAGTTTGTAAAGGCTAAGCAAGAAGTTAAGAAACTAGGGATTAGACCATTAAAGGGTCTGCTATTGAGTGGTCCTCCAGGAACTGGAAAGACTTTACTTGCTAAGGCTGCGGCTAATTATATTGATTCAGTCTTTATCTCTACTTCGGGTAGTCAGTTTATTGAAATGTATGCTGGAGTTGGAGCTAAAAGAGTTAGAAAACTCTTTAATGAAGCAAGAGATAAGGCAAAGAAGGATGGAAAGAATAATGCAATTATCTTTATTGATGAAATAGATGTACTTGGAGCAAAACGTGGACAAAATAATAGCCATATGGAATATGATCAAACTCTAAATCAGTTACTTGTAGAGCTTGATGGTATCTCTGTTGATGACAAGGTTAATGTATTGGTAGTAGGAGCTACTAATAGGATGGATACTTTAGATGATGCTTTATTACGTCCAGGTCGTTTTGATAGGATCGTTAAAGTTGATCTTCCAGATAGGGAAGGAAGAGAGCATATCCTAAAGATTCATACCAATAATAAGCCCTTGGGTGAAGGTGTAGATATAAGGAAGTTAGCCAAAGAGACCTTCCGTTTTTCTGGAGCTCAATTAGAGTCCTTAGCCAATGAAGCGGCAATTATGGCTATGAGAGAGGATTCAGAGGTTATTAATTCTGATCATTTTAGAGAAGCTGTTGATAAGGTAATGATGGGTGAAAAGTTAGATCGTAGACCAAACAAGGATGAATTAAAGAGGATTGCTTATCACGAGGTTGGACATGCTCTTCTAGGAGAGAGGGTTAACCAAGGATCTGTATCTAATATTACTATTACTTCTAGAGGTAGGGCTCTAGGTTATGTTCGCCATAATCCAGAGGATGACTTCTACCTACAAACTATCGATTATCTTAAAGACCAGATTGCCGTTTTGATAGCAGGTTCAATGGTAGAGGAAGAGGTATTAGGAAATAGAAGTACAGGAGCAGCAAATGACTTTGAGAAGGCTATGCATTTAGGTAAGCAGATTGTATTCTCTGGGATGTCTAAGTTAGGGGTAGTAAGTAAAGATACATTGCCCAAAAATATGCTTTATGAGACAATTACAGAGATTATAAAAGAAGAGGAGAAGAAAGTAAGAGAAGAGATTAAGAATAATAGAGACTTTATTGATAGTGTAGTGGATACACTTCTAGAGGAGGAGAGCATTTCAGGAGATGAGTTTAGATTAAGATTAGAATATAATAAGAAGAGTAGAACTGCATAGTAATATAGTTTCAGTTGATAGTTGTCAATTGATAATTGATAGTTAAAAACTTTTAAAAATATAAAAATCAAAGGATAGATGCTGATTAAATCTGATAAGAGCGGATTAAATTCTGATCAGAGATTAAGATAAAATAAAAAAATATTTAATCAGATCTAATCTTCTTTTATCAGATTTTTATCTGTGTTAAGTCTTTGAATTTATATTTAGATTCCTTAATTATTTCCTCAGAAACAGCACTCAGGGCATGCTTAAACCGTTATTGATTTTTAGGTATTGGTTTTACTCACCATCCGCTACTCAATACTAAAACTGAAACTATATTACTATTAAGTATAACTTTAATATAAGCAGAAGGTATAAAATTAGTAATTGAAAATAAAATGTTAAAAGCTAGGTTTGATAATCAAACCTAGCTTTATTATTTTTTGAAAGGTGTAGAAAAAGATTGCTACTTTTAAAATCCTTGGTTATAATTATAATAGAATCACTTACATAGGTGAGTAGATTTTAAATCTGGATAAGAATAAATAGTAGTAATAAGGAGGGTTTAATGG
This sequence comes from Halonatronum saccharophilum DSM 13868, assembly GCF_000517025.1. GTDB lineage: Bacteria > Bacillota > Halanaerobiia > Halobacteroidales > Halobacteroidaceae > Halonatronum > Halonatronum saccharophilum. Next base: position 139,551 of record NZ_KI912094.1, on the reverse strand, counting down.
TGAGGAAATTTAGAAAGAGTTTATTGTTAGTTTTATTATTAGCTATGGGAGTTTTGGTAGTAGGGTGTAGTGAAGATAGTTTTGTTAGGAGAGCATTTAGGGGTGAAAGTAACAGGACTTCATTTATTGAAGGAGTTACAGGCCCTAGACAGGTAATTGTTGATCAAGAAAGTAGAGATTTTGAAGTTGATGCTGTGAAAATAAATGAAGAAGTTGGTGAAGAGATAAGTTATCAATGGATTTTAGGTGATTCTAATTTAGCTGAATTTACTTCACCTAATGAAGCTCAGACTAAGGTGATTGGAAGAAATCCTGGTATTACTACTGTGAAAGTAATAGTAGATGGAGTGCAATCTGGAGAAATTCCATTTGAAGTTTTAAGGGAGTACAATGAGAATTATTATACTTATTATGAAACAATTAAAGACATTAACGACGAATTAGAAAGTGGGTTTCATGCTATTGTACCTGCTCAAGATAGTACTCGTAGAGGTTATATAGCAGTAGGTTATACTGATCGTAATAATAATCAAGTGTACCCTTATATTGTAAAAGCCAACAGACAAGGAATGACTATTTGGGACAAAAAAGTTGGTGATGAGGGTGAGCATGGAAGGTTCTATGGGATCCAAGATGTAGTATATCCTTTTGGAGGTAACGATTGGTATTATTTGATTGGTTATCAAAGAGAGACTAGTAAAAATTATAGACCTTATATTGCTAAAATGAATAATGTTGGTGAAATAAAGCACCATTACCTTAATATGGCCCCTAGTAATGATGCTTACTTAAGGGATGGAATTGCCATACAAAGTAGTGAAGTAGCCAATCAGGCTGACCAAATGGTGGCAGTTGGAAATATAGGGATTAGCAGTCAAAGCAAGATGGATCCATATATAGTAGTAGTAGATATTGTAAATGAGAATGAAGGGTCAGTAGATGGAGAAAATATGAATACAATAATTGTTAAAGATGATGCTTTGCTAACTGAAAAATACTATAATTTAGAGTCTATAGTGAGGACAAAGGATGGCTTCTTAGCTGCTGGATTGGTAGGTAATAGTAGAGATAATTCAAATGGAATATTGATGAGGTTTAATGATACTTTTGAATTACAAGAGGTGTATGGATCATATGGAGGATCTTCAAGTCTGCCACGTTTATGGAAGTTAAAAGGTGAAGATAATCATGGCTTTATCGGTGAAGAGGATGAATTTGTAGTGGTAGGAGATAATGGATATGTAGCAAGGGTTGATCTAAGTAGTGGTAAAATAGAGATTAAAGATTCAACTAATATTTCAGATGTTAGTATCTTCCGTGATCTATTGAATGTAGATGATGGATATATCTTAGTAGGAACAGACGGAAGTAATGGAGTAGTTTATAAAGTTGATAACAACTTAAGAAATGCAAAACATTTAGGTGATTATGGAACCTATATCCATTCTATTGCTGAATCTACTGATGGAGATTACTATTATTTAGCAGGTACAGGTCGTAGAGATGGAAGGATTAGAGGTTATGTGGTTAAGATAGATAATAATGGAGATATAGTTAAGAGGAATTTGTAAGAGAATTATTATAGAAAAAGAGTAGTCAATCTGTGACTGCTCTTTTTCTATAATAATTGATAAAATTAATTTTAAGGTGGTTACAAAGGTGAACAAATTTCAAATAATAATCATATTAATATCTCTTTTAGTTTTTGGGAGTAGTATTGGAGTAAAGGCCAATAATTTAGAATTTAAAGGAGTACTTACATATAATACTTTAGATTATTCAGAAGATTTTGTTCGAGATGATTTAAAAGAAGGAAGCGGTTATTACTTAGAATCAACTTATTGGCTTAATGATGAATTGGGCTTAGGTCTTGGGGTTGATTTCATAAGAGCCAACTGGGAGTCTGGTTATGATTGGGTGGAGGGGAGAGAGGATTTTGAATATGAAAAGAATCTTGTTGGCTTACTTATTAATAGTAAATATAGATTGAATGATTATTTAATATTTAATAGTGGCCTTGGTTATTATAACTTCACTAAGGACCGTCATTCTCGATACTCTTGGAAAGATGGTGCAAATACAATTAGATATCAAAAAGGAAGTGGGTTAGGGGGATTAATAGGTTTAGAGTTGAATTACCCTGTTAAGAATAATTTATCAATTAGTTCGGGTATTTCATATCGGAGTACTAATATTAATATTAATAAGGTCCATTCTGGATATTGGGGAGGCTTAGTTGATAATTTAGATGATGAAAATTTGAAAATTAGAGGATTATTTTTATCAACAGGAATATCATATATGTTTTAATTTTATACTAAAACAGTATGCATAAAATAACCAAAAATGCTAAAAATAAAAAGAGAGGTGGGGTTTATGAGGGCAGAGGTAATAAGTATAGGTACAGAACTTTTACTTGGTCAGATTGTAGATACAAATGCGCAGTGGATTGCCCAAAGGTTGGCTGAGATAGGGGTTGATCTTTACCGAAAGGTTACAGTTGGGGATAATAAGGATAGAATAGTAAGTGTTTTAAAGGATTCTTTAAGTAGGGCCAACATAATTATAACGACAGGAGGCCTTGGGCCAACCCAGGATGATCTAACTAGAGAATCAGTTGCCCAGGCTTTTGGTGTGAAGTTAGTTGAAGATAAAGAGTTATTAAAGAAGATTGAAAATTACTTTACTAAGATAAATATAAATATGGCTAAAACTAATAAGAAACAAGCCTTTCTTCCTCAAGGTGCTGATCCTATAGTCAATTCCCAGGGAACTGCTCCAGGGATATTATTTAAAAAAGGTGATAAAATAGTAGTTTCATTACCAGGTGTTCCAATTGAGATGAAGGCTATGATGGAGGAGAGCATAATTCCTTTTTTAAAGGGGGATCTATTAGAGAACGAAATAATAGAATCTAAGGTGATTAAGTTAATTGGTATCGGTGAGTCTAGCTTAGAAGAGCAGATAGACGATATTTTAAAAGGACAGACCAATCCAACAGTTGCTCCCTTGGCTAGTGCTGGGGAGGTAAAGTTGAGGTTAACGGCTAAAGCAAATGATCGAGAAGAAGCAAGAAGGTTGATCACCAAGAAGGAAAAAGAGCTAGAGGAAAGAATAGGAGAGTATATTTATGGTTATAATGATGATAGCTTAGACTCTGTAGTTGCAAGATTGTTATGGGCCAAAGACCTTAAGATAGCTACAGCAGAGTCTTGTACAGGTGGCTTGATTGGCGATCGTTTAACCTCAATTCCTGGTAGCTCTAGATATTACGACAGAGGTTTAATTACTTATAGCAATAAAGCTAAAATAGACCTTCTAGGTGTAAAAGAGGAGACTCTAAATAAGTATGGAGCGGTAAGTAAAGAGACTGCAAAGGAGATGGCTTTAGGAGTAAAAGAAAGATCTGGGGTAGATATAGGTATTGCTACCACAGGAATTGCTGGTCCAGGTGGGGGTAGTGAGAAGAAGCCTGTTGGATTAGTTTATATGGGAATTGCCTATGGAGATAATGTAGAGACCTATAAATATAACTTTAATGGTAGTAGGGAGAAAGTAAAGTATCTCACTTCGCAGACTATTTTAAACTTATTAAGACTTAAATTGATTAATTCTTAACGTATAGCTGAAGCAGATATTTAGTGATGTTCTTGTTAGAGTTAAATGTTTTTATTTTGAGATTTTAAAAAAGACAAAAATCAAAGTTATTTACACAGCGCCCTGAACGAGGTGTTTTTTACCGAGTGAGGAGGACCTTTTAGATTTAGATTCCAAGAGATGTTTTTGAATTTTAAAACATTGAAAGGACCTTTTAGATTTAGATTCCATAAATGGTTTATGGTGGGCTTGCCACGAAGGGTTCGGTTTTTGAACCCGAAGGGTTATAAACCATGAAAAGTACTTCTGGGGTGATTAGATCTGATAAGAGTCGATAAAGTTCTGATTAGAGCATAAAAAAATTAAAAAGGTTTAAAATCAGATTTAATCGGGTTTGATCGGTTCTTGATCAGTGCTAAGATTTTTGGGTTTAGGTTTTTAGCACAAAGCGCATAGTTTCTAGCTAACAATACGAAGGGATAGGGTATTATGAGAAGGGAGCTGGCTGCAAAGATAATATTGGCTACTTTGTTGGTTCTATTTTTAATTAACTTTACAGGGGCTCATACCTATAAGTTAAGTGCTTTTGAGATTGAGGTAGATACTAAGTTATCTACTAATCCTTCTACAGTGATTAAATTTCCTCCCGTTGGTAGGGTTAGGGCCAACACTCATAAAGCTCCCTTAGATATTTTTATTTCCTTAGAGGCTTTGCATCAAGAAAGGTTAAGCTATATCTTAGAAAATATTGAAGATAAAGAAGAATTAGTAGATGTTTTAGGTGAGAGAACAAAAGTTATAGTTCAGTTACATCTAATAAGACTTTTTATCATATCACTTTTGGGTGGATTAGTAGGAGCTAGCTTAGTTAAGTATGATAAAGAGGCAATTATTACAGGTCTTTTGGTAGGAATAATAATAATAACCACTTTTTCAGCTTTAGCTTATTATAGTTACGATATAAATGAATTTTCTGATCCTAGCTTTGAAGGGATGTTAGAGGCTGCCCCTTGGATGATTGCTTTGATTGAAGAAGGTTTGGAGAATATTGAAAATTTAGGCTATGAGATAGAACTTATTGCTTCTAGTATAGCAGATTTATTTTCTAAAGTTGGTACTTTAAAACCCTTGGCTAGGGTTGGAGGCGATCTTAGGGTCTTGCACCTCTCTGATATTCACAATAATCCTGTAGCCCTGCCCTTTATAAAACAAATTGCCCATAGCTTTGAAGTTGATCTTATAATAGATACTGGAGATATGACAGACTATGGAACTCCTATAGAAGGAGAATTGGTAGAAGATATAGATGAACTTGGTATACCTTATATCTTTATCGGTGGAAACCATGATTCTCCTCAGATAGTAGAGAGAATGAAGGGTTTTGAGAATGTTATTGTTTTAGAGGAAGGGGTAGTTGAGATAGGAGGATTAACTATTGTAGGTGTAGAGGATCCTTCAGCTAAAAGCAATGAGATGAGAGTAAAAAGGGGAGAAGAGATTAGAGAAGATAAGGAGAAGTTAGCAGGGATGGTAAAGGGCTTAGAGAAAGACCCTGATATAGTAATAGTACATAATTCTATTTTAGCTGAAGATATCTTAGGTGAGATTCCTTTGCTTCTTCATGGGCATTATCACAACTTAAGGGTTTATGAAGAAAAGGGAACCTTAATAATTGATGCAGGAACTACTGGGGCATCGGGCTTAAGGGGGTTACAGACAAGAGAAGGGATACCTTATTCTGTAGTCTTACTCCATTATAACAAAGAAGAAGACCAGACCCTTAGCTTAGACACCTTAGATTTAATAAAATTCTATGACCGTCATAGTGGCTTTATATTAGAGCGCAAGTTAGTTAATTAGCGATAGTAATAAAGCTATTAGCTATAAGTGGTTAGTTAAAGATTTAAAGAACTTAAGCCTTTAATGTTTTGCTGATAGCTGATGAGTGATAGCTATTGCTTAGTTGCTTTTTAACATTATATGTTCTATAATTAATATATGTATCTTTTGTATATATAGTTTTGATCTTTAGATAAAAGGAGTGGATTTGAATGTCAATAGAAGAAAAGAAGAAGGCCTTAGAGAGGACCCTTAATCAGATTGAGAAGGAATTTGGTAAGGGGTCTATTATGAAGCTTGGAGATGCTAAGGCTATGGATGTTGAGACTATACCCACAGGAGCCCTTGCTTTAGATGTGGCTTTAGGTGTAGGTGGTGTACCTAAGGGAAGAATTATTGAGGTTTATGGTCCAGAATCTTCTGGTAAGACAACTGTAACCTTACATATGATTGCTGAGGTGCAGAAGCAAGGCGGAGTAGCGGCATTTATTGATGCTGAGCATGCTTTAGATCCAAAATATGCTCAAAATTTAGGTGTTAATATTAAAGAATTATTAGTTTCACAACCTAATACAGGAGAGGATGCTTTGGAGATATGTGAGGCTTTAGCTAGAAGTGGAGCAATTGATTTGATTGTAATTGACTCGGTAGCCGCTTTAGTTCCTAAGGCAGAGATTGAAGGAGAGATGGGAGACGCTCATGTTGGATTGCAGGCAAGGTTGATGTCTCAAGCCATGCGTAAATTGTCTGGTGTTTTGAGTAAGTCAAAATGTACTTGTGTATTTATCAATCAGATTCGTGAAAAGGTTGGAGTAATGTTTGGTAATCCAGAAACTACTTCTGGTGGACGAGCTCTTAAATTTTATTCTTCTGTAAGGTTAGATGTAAGAAGAAGACAGACAATTAAAGATGGTGATGATTACAAAGGAAATAGAACTAAAGTTAAGGTTGTTAAGAATAAGGTTGCTGCACCTTTTAAGACAGCTGAGTTTGATATAATGTATGGTACTGGTATATCTAGATCTGGTTGTATTTTAGATATGGGAGTAGAGTATGATATTGTTGATCGAGCAGGTTCATGGTACTCTTATGGTGATGATATCCGCTTAGGTCAGGGAAGGGAAAATTCTAAGGATTTCTTAGAAGAAAACCCAGAGTTAATGGATGAAATCGAGCACAAGATTAAGGTTAGCCTTGGTATTATCAAAGAAGATGAAGCTGAAGGAGAAGAAGTAAAGGCAGAAGATAAAGAGAGTGCATAAATAAAGAAAAAACCCTTCAATTTAATTAAATTGAAGGGTTTTTGAATTTGAGGTGATTAAATGGATTATGTTGGTGAGATAACAGCAATTAAGGCTCAAAAGAATAACCAAGGAAGATGTTCTATCTTTTTAGATGGAGAGTTTTTTATTGGAGTAGATGCAGAGTTGATTTATAAGTTTAACTTAGAAAAGGGTCATAAATTAAGTGAAGATCTATTAGACCATATTATAGATCAAGAAGATTTTATAAAAGCTAAAGAGGCAGCATTTAAATTATTATCCTATCGACAAAGAAGTAGAAGGGAGATAGAGGATAGATTGGCTAAGAAGGGCTTTGATTTTGGGGTTATAGAAGGGGTACTAAAGGTCTTAGATAGGCTTAATTATATTGATGATAGAAAGTTTGCTAGAGCTTGGATTAGAGATCGGATCACTAAAGGCTTTGGCCCATGGAGGATCAAGGGTGATCTTAGAAATAAAGGTGTAGCTAAGAAGATTATTGAAGAAGAGTTGGCTAGTGAATATGATTTTGGATTAGAGTATGATTTGGCCCTAAAATATGCTAAGAAGAAGGAAGGTCGTTACTTAGGCTTAGATGATATAGAGAGAAGGTATAAACTATCTGGTGTATTAAAGAGGAAAGGCTTCTCTTTTGAAGTAATTAATAATGTATTGGATGATCTTTTAAAGAACTAATGTGAGGTGGTGTAGGATGAAATTATTAGTAATGACTGATACGCATATTAGAGGAACTACTCCAAGTCGTCGTTTAGATGATTTTAAGGAGACACTTCTAGATAAGTTAAAAGAGGTAGGGGAGATAGCTCATAATGAGGGTGTTGATTATATATTACATGGTGGTGATTTGTTTGATAGGCCTGATACAGCTCCTTCGGTAGTAAGTGATTTTATTAAAGTTTTAAAAGACTATCCTGTTCCAATCTATATTGTAGCAGGCAACCATGATCTTTATGGTCATAACCCTGAAACCTTACCTAGAACAATGTTGGGTATTTTGGTTGCTTCTGGGATTGTTAGTCCTTTGAGTATAGAACCTATCTTTCTAGAGGAGCAAGGAGTCTCTTTACAGTTAACAGGAAGGGATTTTGATTATGACATAGATGCTAAAGGAAGTGATGCTTATAATGTTAGTAAGGATGAAAGCGTGGACTATGCTATTCATTTAGTCCATGGTATGCTCTTAGATAAGCCCTTTTTTGAAAATGGTTATACCTTAATTGAAGATGTTAAGACAGAGGCTGATATAACTATCGCTGGTCATTACCATTTAGGTTTTGGAGTCAAGACTTTTAATAGGAAATACTTTTTAAACCCCGGAGCATTGGTCAGAAGTAGTGCTGATATTAAAGAGGTAAAAAGAAAACCTAAGGTTGCAATTATTAACTTAGGTGAAGAGATTGAGATAAAACTTATGCCTTTAAAGAGGGCCAAAGCTGGGAAGGAAGTCTTAGATAGAGAAGCAATTGAGGAAGAAAAGTATAGAGAAAAGAAGTTAATTGACTTTGTTAGAGAGGTTAAAGCCTCAGATGATTTTAAGGTCTTAAGTATGCAAGAGATACTGAATAAAGTAGCCAATAATAAAGATTTAGCTGAGGAAGTTACAAAGGAGGCTTTAGCTAGGTTGGCCCAAGCTCAAGAAAAACTAGGAAAGGGGGGAGAGTAAAGCAATGGAAATTATAAAGAGTGTAGAGATATATAATTTTCAATCACATAAGGATACTAAGATAGATTTTGATAAGGGTTTAAATGTTATTACTGGACCTTCAGACCAGGGGAAGTCTGCTATAATTCGAGCTATCAGGTGGGTTCTTTACAATGAGCCTCGTGGTGATGATTTTATTAGACATGGTCATAAGGAGTGCCATGTAGGGGTTGAATTAGGTAGTGGGTATAAGATAATTCGTAAAAAAACTCCTAGCAAAAATAGATATATATTAGTTGAACCTGGAGGGGAAGAGCATATCTTTGAGCGGATAGGTAGTGGTGTTCCTGAAGAAATTCTAAATATACATAGAATGAGAAAGGTGCAGCTAGATAATAAGGATGAGATTAGCTTGAATATGGATTTTCAGCTAGAAGGGGCTTTTTTACTAACTGATACAGGTTCAACTAGGGCCAAAGTTTTAGGTAGGTTGATAAATGTTCACCTTGTTGACTTAGCAATTCGTAATACCAAAAATGAGAAGAATAGATTAGGTATTAGGACAAAAGACTTAGATGAGGAGTTAAAGAAGGATAAAAAGAGTTTAGAAGAGTTTTCTCATTTAGATGAAATGAAGGAAGATATCGATAATAAAAAAGAGTTGTTGGCCCGACTAAAAGACACTCAATCTAAATTAAGCGATTTATATAATTGCAAAGAAAAATTAAGTGGGATAGATGGTGAACTTAATAGTTTAAAGCTTACTCTAGATAAGCTTGGATTTGTAGAGCAATTAGATAATATTTATAATACATTAACCCAAAAGCATAAGAGGCTGTTAGAGGGAGAAGAGCTACTAAAGAATAAGACTGAATTAACTGCTGATTATAAGAAAAATGATGAGCTATTATCTAAATTAGAAGGTATAGAGGAAGGTAATAAATTATATATTGAATTAATAGATAAACATAATAGATTTAAGTTGACTAAAAGGCTTGCTGATGATTATAAGGTTAAAGAGAAGAGGATAAAGAATGGCAAGAGATATTTAGCTAACTTTTCTAATTTAGATCAGCTAGAGGGTCTTTACGATAAGATAGAAGTTTTAGAAGATAGGCAAATAAATTATAATAGATTATATAAAGGTTTAGACTCCATAAAGAAATCCATAGCTAAAGAAGAAGAAGTAATAAATATAACTAAAGGTGTAAAAGAAGTAAAGAAGATTGCTCAAAAGGTAGGCCCTGATCTTGAGCGGAGGTTGAATAAGCTTAGGGATCTTAAACAGAAACTTAAAAGAGTTGATCTAGAAATCAAGAGAGAAGAGAGCTTTTTAAAGCAGCTACCTAAAGCAGATGATGCAAAAGAAGTGAAAGACAATTTAAAAGGTAGTTTGTCTAAATTGGTTCAATTAAGTGAAATTAATGATAAAAATAAGGGTATATTTGAGAAAATTGATGGAGAAAAGAAGGATCTAGATAAGTTAAATAGTAATATAGAGTTTTTAGCAGAAAAATATAGTAGAATATTGAAGGATATTGGAAGGTGTCCAACATGTTTTGAAGAAATAGAAGAAGTGAAGATTGACAAAATAGTTAAAGAGCTAAAGGGGGATTATTATGAGTGAGTATAAAGCAGAAATAGAAGTGATAAAGAATAAATTAGATAGGGCAAATAAGTTAAGGGATAAAGCTATCTTTAAATTAGAGAATTTAAAGGAGCAAAGAAAGGAATTGCTTAAAGAGATAGAGGAGTTTGGAGTAAAGCCTGAAAATTTAGATAGTGAAATAAAAGAACTTGAAAAGGAGTTAAAGCTTTTAATAACTAAGGCTAAAGATCTCTTGCCAAATGATGCTATCTTAGATGGAAAGAAGGGTTAATATGTTAAAGGGTATTTTAGATACGTCTTCCTATTTGATTGGAATATTAGAGGAAGATATTAGCTTAAAAGAGGCTCGTTATAATCAACAAAAGGGTAGAAGAGATCAACTTAGAGAGAGTATAAGTCAAAAAGAGAATGATTTGGCAGAGTCTATTAAGAAGAAAGAGTTGTTAGAAGAAGTAAATATTCTCTTCCATGAAACGGCTGACTTTGCTAGAGATCAATCTAGACAGCAGATAGAATCTCTAGTAACTAAATTTTTACAGTATGTATTTGGTGAAAATTTCAGCTTTGAGATAGAGTTAGAGCAATCTAGAGGCCAGGCTTGGGCAGAGTTTTATGTAGTATCTAATCAAGGAGAGTATAAGGTTAAAAACAAGCCTCAAGATGCAAGGGGAGGGGGGGTAGTAGATGTTGTATCTTTAGCCTTAAGAGTAGCTGTTTTAGAGAGCCATCAAAGTCCTCCTGTTGATGGGCCAATTATTTTAGATGAGCCAGCCAAACATGTAAGTGAGGAGTATATAGTAAAGGTCACTAAATTTTTAAAGGAGATAAATGGACTTTTTGGTAGACAGATTATAGTTGTAACCCATCAAGGCCATTTGGCCCAAGTAGCTGATAAGTCATTTAGAGTAGAATTAAAGGAAGGCAAGAGTGAAGTTATTGACGGCATTCTAGCTTGACATTAAGCAATTTAAAAGATAAAATATAAACGTGATAGTTTCTTTTAGAAAAATATAAAGTTAATAAAGGTACAATTAAATAATGAATGGAGGTGAGGCGTAGTGAACTATGTATTTATCGTAAGTGGTTTAGTAATTGGGGTTATTAGTGGCTTTGCCGTTAGAAAATATATTGCAGAGAGTAAGATTGGAACTGCTGAATTAGAAGCGGAAAGAATAGTAGAGGATGCCAAAAGAGAGGCTGAATCTACTAAGCGTGAAGCTTTAGTTGAAGCCAAAGAGCAAGCCCATGAGATAAAAGGAGAAGTTGAAAGAGAGTGTCGTGAGCGTAGGAATGAATTGCAGAAATTTGAAAGTCGTCTCTTAAAGAAGGAAGAGAATTTAGATCGGAAATCAGATTCTTTGATAGCACGAGAAGAAACTATTCAAAAAAGGGAAGTAAGTACTAAGAAGAAAGAAAAAGAGGTTAGTCAGTTAAAAGACAAGCAGGTTGAAGAGATGGAGAAACTTGCTGGTTTAACTACAGAACAAGCTAAAGATTTACTATTAAATAGAGTTGAAGATGAAATTAGCCATGAGATGGCTAAGAAGATTAAAGATTTAGAAGCTCAAGCTAAGGAAGAGTCAGACAAAAAGGCTAAAGAGATAATTTCTTCAGCTATTCAAAGATGTGCTGCCGACCATGTTGCTGAGACTACAGTTTCAGTAGTTTCTTTACCAAATGATGAAATGAAAGGAAGAATTATTGGTAGAGAAGGGAGAAATATTAGAGCTCTAGAAAGTTTAACAGGAATCGATTTAATTATTGATGATACTCCAGAAGCTGTTGTTTTATCAGGCTTTGATCCAATTAGAAGAGAGATAGCTAGAATAGCTTTAGAGAAATTGATAATAGATGGTCGTATACATCCAGCTCGTATCGAAGAGATGGTAGAGAAGGCTAGAAATGAAATCGATGATAAGATTTATGAGGTAGGAGAGCAAGCAACTTTCGATACAGATGTCCATGGTTTGGATCGTGAAACTATTAAGTTATTAGGTAGATTAAATTATAGGACAAGTTATGGTCAAAATGTATTGAAGCACTCTATAGAGGTATCTCATTTGGCAGGAGTTATGGCTTCTGAACTAGGTGTTGATGTTAATATAGCTAAGAGAGCAGGTCTTTTACATGATATAGGTAAAGCAATAGACCATGAAGTAGAAGGGCCGCATGTGAAGATTGGAGTTGATTTCACACGAAAACATGGAGAATCTGAAAAGGTTATTCATGCAATTGAAGCTCATCATGGTGATGTAGAGCCAAGTACTGTAGAAGCTGTCTTAGTAGCTGCTGCTGATGCTGTTTCTGCTGCTAGACCAGGGGCACGACGTGAAACTTTAGAGTCTTATATCAAGCGTCTTGAAAAGCTAGAAGATATAGCTGATTCATTCTCTGGTGTTGGTAAATCCTTTGCTATACAAGCAGGACGAGAGATAAGAATTATGGTAGAACCAGAAGAAGTGGATGATACAATGGCAAGTAAGCTTGCTTATGAAGTTTCTAAGAAGATAGAGGATAATTTAGAGTATCCTGGACAGATAAAGGTAACAGTAGTTAGAGAAATTAGATCAGTCCAGTATGCTAAATAAGATATGAATATAATAATCAATCAAAAGCAGTCCTTTTAAAAGGACTGCTTTTTGTTTGTAATTTTATTTTTAAAATATTAGTTAAATTAACTTCTTAGAAGCTATCCATAAACTTAGCTATGAGTACATAATACATAGCTAAAATAGGTCAAAGGACATCTTATATAGTTTAAGTTAAAGCAAGAATAAATTCTTCAAAGAGGAATAATTTAAATTCAACTTATTTTCAAATAAAAGAGGATTTACTTAAAATATATTTAATTATTTAAAGTAAGGAATAGATATTATTATAAAACTAATAAATTTAGCTAATAATTAAAGGAGTTGCTGAAGATGAAAAAAGATCAGTTGAAATTAAGTCAAGATGACAATATAGAGTTATTAACTTCTATTTTATTGGAATATCCTTTGGTAAATACTATTGATATGAATCTAGATGAGAAATGGTACAAGCTATCATTTTTAATCGATGATTCGCTAACTGATGAAAGTTGGGAGAAAAAGAAGAAGTTGATTGAACAGAATTTTAGATTATTTAATAAGTTACAAAAGCAAAGTAGTGAAGGTTTAAAGTTAGAAAGATATAATTATGAAGTTATAAACAAAGTTATGTTAACTAGAGATTTAGAAGGGGCATCACAAAAAGAGTTAGATTTTATTGTTAGCTTAATAAAAAGAAGTTTTTCGGGCAAATTACTAGAAAAGGAAGAAAATTATTTTTCTATAGCCCAAAGTTCAATTGATGGTCTTTTAGATAAGGTTAAAGATTATAAACCTATTAATAAAGTAGGCTTAGAATACTCAGGGTTTAGAGAAGAAGGTAAGATAATGGTCTTTGATAAAAGTAGTAATGTAGATTAGGATATATGTAAGGGGGAAATGATTAAGTTGATGAAGATTTTATTGATTGGAGATATTGTAGGAAGAACAGGAAGAAGAGCAGTAAGGGAATTACTGCCTAATATTATAGAAAAGGAAAAACCTGATTTTATAATTGCTAATGGTGAGAATGCAGCAGGCGGTTTTGGTTTAACTGAGGGAGTTATGGATGAATTATTGGATTATAATATAGATTTATTGACGACTGGAAATCATGTTTGGGATAATAAGGACATATTTAATTTTATAGATGAAAGTGATAAAGTAATTAGACCTTATAATTATCCTCAAGGTGTACCAGGAGTAGGGTACAAAGTAATTAAAAAGGGCCAATACACTCTTGGTGTTATAAATTTAATGGGAAGAGTATTTCTAGGAGATTATGATTGTCCGTTTCGTTCAGTAGATCAGCTAATAGATGAATTAAAAGAGAAGGTAGATGGAATCGTAATTGACTTTCATGCTGAGGCTACTGCTGAAAAAGAAGCCTTTGGTTGGTATGTAGATGGAAGGGTCTCTCTTGTTGCTGGTACTCATACCCATGTTCAAACTGCCGATGAAAGGGTCTTACCTGGAGGAACAGCTTACATAACTGATTTAGGATTAACTGGGGGTATAGATTCTATTTTGGGAATGAATATTGATGAGCCATTAAATAGATTTTTAACTCAATTGCCTAATAGGTTTAAGGTGGCAAAAGGTGATACAAAATTATCTGGTTTAATTGTTCAGATAAATTCTGATAATGGTTTAGCAACTTCAGTTAAGAGGGTTTGTGAAGTATATAAAAATAATTAAATTTTTTTATTTTTTTCACCTTTCGTGAAGGAATTATTTTGTAAATATTGAAATAAGTATACATATCAATTAATTTATAAAATAAAATGGGAGGTATTTAATATGGAAGTATTGAAAGTATCATCTAATTCAACACCTAATTCAGTAGCTGGAGCCTTAGCTGGAGTTTTAAGGGACAATGGAGGAGCAGAACTACAAGCGGTAGGGGCAGGAGCATTAAACCAAGCAGTAAAAGCAGTAGCGATTGCTAGAGGTTATGTTGCGCCAAGTGGCTTGGATTTAGTTTGTATCCCGGCTTTTACTGATATTGAGATTGATGGGGAAGAAAGAACTGCTATGAAATTAATTGTACAGCCAAGATAATCTTAATAAAAAAAAGAACAACCCGCTAGTGGGTTGTTCTTTTTTTATGTATAATTTATCTTTAAGAGACTAAAACTACAAATAGGATAGCTATAATTATATGGAGGTGCAAAGAAGTATGCCAATGGGAGTAGTAGTTTTAGTTGTGCTACAAATTTTAATTTACTTTGGTTTTGCAGAGCGGGTAATTGAGAGAATGGGTATCAGCAATAGAGGAATACTCATATTTTTTGCTTTAATGATTGTGGGGAGTTTTATAGATATACCCATTAGTTCAGAGCCGGTAATTAATATTAACTTAGGTGGCGCAATAGTACCAATAGCTTTAGCTATTTATATTTTGTCTAAAGCAGATGAGAAGAAGGAAGTTGTTAGAACAGTTATTGCAACTGTACTGGCAGGTGGTGCTATCTTTGCTTTAACCCAGTTTTATCAATTTGAAGAGGGTCATACCTTAATCGATACCAATTATCTCTTTCCAATAGTCATAGGAGTAATTGCGTATGCTGTTGGTCGTTCACGGCGTGGGGCTTTTGTTGCAGGGGTTTTAGGTTTTCTTATCTATGATTTAATTCACCTCTTTAGAATAACTTTGGGAGGAATTCCTGGAGAAGCAGAGATTGGAGGGGCGGGAGCCTTTGATTCTATAGTTATGAGTGGTTTGATAGCTGTATTATTAGCTGAAATAGTAGGAGAGTTAAGGGAGAATATAGGGGGTACTAAAAAGAAGAAAGAGGGTTATTTTAGAGGAGATAAGTTGGCCCCTGGTAATGTTGAGTTTGGTGAATTAGGTAGTAGAAAGGATAGAAAAAAGGATGATAGGGGTGAAGTAGATGAGAGGAGTGAAGGGGATGAATAAAAGGCTCATTGTTACATCCTTGATTCTAGTCATTATTTTAGGAGTTATTTCAGTGGATACCTCCTTTGCCGAGGAAGAAGTAGAGTATTATACTATAGTGGATGAAGAGGGTAATGTTATCTTTGAAACAGCAATGGAGATTCATTTAGGGGATTATTATATAAATCAAGATAATGATAAGTATACAATAGTTGAAATAAATGGTAATCAAGGGGTTGCTAGATTTGAAGAGAGGGTAAAGCTTGTAGAAAATGAAGATGAACTCTTTGCATTATCTCAAAGTTTGTTGGCCCAAGGTGCTAATAAGGAGGTTGCTTTATATAACACCCATAGTGCTGAGTCTTATGTGCCAACAAGTGGAACTGATAGTAAGTTAGGTGATGGTGATGTATATGATGTTGCTCATATATTTGGCGAGGAGTTAGAAGCACGAGGGATAAATGTAAATCATGATTGGTCAAAGCATGATCCTCATGATGGCGGTGCTTATGAAAGGTCTCGTAGAACTGCCGTTGATCTGGTAGAAGGAGCTCCTGATGCTTTATTAGACATACATCGTGATGGTGTTCCAAACCCTGATGAATATGTTGCTGAGGTAAATGGAGAAACAGTAGGACAGGTTAGATTAGTTGTAGGAAGGCAGAATCCTCAACTAGAGGTTAATGATCAATTTGCTGGTACATTAAAAGCTATCTCTGATGAATTTTATCCTGGGCTTATGCATGGTATTTTTTATGCTCAGGGAAAGTATAATCAAGATTTATCACCAAGAGCTTTATTAATAGAGTTTGGAACTCATGTAATTCCCCAAGAGCAAGCTGTAGCAGGAGCAAAGCTTTTTGCAGATGTTGTAGATAAAGCCCTTTATGGTGGAGATGACCCTGGTGCAACAGAAGCAGGTGGGACTACAACAGATGCTACTAAAGCAGGTGAATCAGCTGGAGCAACAAGGTCGATTATTATTGTATTATTAATAGCAGTTCTTGGTGGAGGATTCTTACTAATTGCTAATGAAGGTGGTTTAGGAGGAGCTGTAGATAAGGTTAAAGGGATTGGTGGTAAGATGAATAATGCAATAGGTATAGGTAAAAAAGATGAAAAAGAGAAAAAAGAAGAAGATAAAAAGGGTAAGGAGGAGTAGGATTGGAGGATTAAAAAATTATGATTAAGCATGGTACAATGATTCTATTGGCGGTAATTTTAGGAACAGGTTTTAGAGTATCATTATTAAAGGTTGATTATCGCCAGTATCCAGGTTACCCTAATGGTTATATAGTGCACTTAACCTTTGGTTTTATTGCAGCTGTCTTAGGAAGTCTGATTATGCCTGCGCTGATAGAGGAAAATTATATAGCAGTAACTGTTTTGGGTGCAGCAGTACAACAATTTAGGGATATTCGAAATATGGAAAGAGACTTTTTATCTGAAATAGAGGCAACAGAGATAATTCCACGGGGGAAAGCGTATATAGAAGGAGTTGCCAAAAATTTTGAAGCAAGAAATTATTTAGCTTTAATTACTGCTTTTATGACTACTGTGGGGTATTATATACTTGAGCAATTAGGGGTGGAATTATTATTTCGCGGTTTAGCTGGTATAGTCTTAGGTGGTATAGTAGGCTATATTCTTTATAAAATTATGTCTAATAAGACAGTAGGTGATATAGCAAAAGTTAGAATAACTGATATAGAGTTCTCTGGGCCAATGGATGCTAATATGGGGGTTGAAGGTGTAATTATGATGAATATTGGTTTAAAGGAAGCTTTAGATAACTGGAAAGAATCAGGTGTAGGAATAGTAATTGAGCCCAAGGATGATAATGCTAGAGCTACTTTGGCTAATATAGGTCAAAGACAGGCTATAATGCATGATTTGGTAAGTCAGTTAGGAACAAAATTAGATAAAGGGATACCGGATTATACACCCGTAAACCAGTTGAATTTAGATACTGGTAGAGTTGGAATGTTGATTGTTCCTATAGAAAAAGATAAAGAATGTATTAAAGAGGCAGTAGAGAGTACCCCTATTTTGGAGGATGCAAAACGAAAACCCTTAGCAACTAAAGTGGGTCGAAAAGCAGCTGATTAAGAAGAGGTGATGGTATGATGGAGGGAAAAGAAGAAGGGATAGTAGCAGTTGTTACTTTAAAGGAGAATGCTCATAAGGTAGAGGGAGGAAGGGCATCGGTATTTTATGCTGAAAATGAAGAAGAGTTAGAATACCTTACTATGCTATTATCCAGAATAACTACAGCTATGGCACATAACTTAGGAAATGGTGTTTATATACTTGTTAAGCATTGAAATTATTAGAAACTAGTCTTACATCCTTAGGTGTAGAGGCTGGTTTCTTTTTATAGTAATAAAACGGAGCTTTATTACTAGTGATGAGTAATCAGTAATGGGTAATGGGAAAAACCTTAAAAAACAAGAAACACCTTTGTTCCCTCGAGTTTATAAGAAACCTTGAGATTTTGACCTTACTCATCACTCATAACCCATAACTAGTGGCACGAAAGTGGCACTTTATTACTAAATTGCTTGACGAAAGTAGTTGAATATATAATAATAGTAGAAGAAGTCTTAAGATGAGGTGAGTATTAGATGAATAATAAAGAAGGAAAGGGATTTGACCCTTATATTAGAATAGACTCTGTTGAAGAGGGGAGTATTGCTCAGGAGTTGGAAATTGAAGAAGGTGATAAATTAATTAAGATAAATGGTAGTAGTATTAAGGACTTTATAGATTATAAATTCTTAGTAACTGATACTTATCTAGAGGTTGAAGTCTTAAAGAAGAAAGGAGAAAGGTGGATACTAGAGATTGAAAAGGATTATGATGAACCTTTAGGGATTAGTTTTTCTGAGGTTATCTTTGATGGCTTAAAGCAGTGCCATAACAATTGTATCTTCTGCTTTGTTAAGCAGGCACCATCTAATTCTAGGAAGACATTAAATTTAAGAGATGATGATTATAGGTTCTCTTTTTTAGGAGGAAGCTATACAACACTTACAAATGTGTCTGAAAGTGAGTTTGATAGGATAAAGAGTATGAATTTAAGTCCTTTAAATATCTCTGTTCATAGCACTGACTCTGAGGTTAGAGTTAGAATGTTAAATAATAATAAGGCTGGGAGAATATTAGAACAGATTGAGGAGTTAGCTAGCTTTGGCATAGAGATGAATACACAGGTTGTTCTCTGTCCAGAAATTAATGATGGAGAGGTCTTAGAAAAGACAATTAATGATTTAGGAAAGTTTATTCCTAATGTTAAATCTTTAGCTATAGTTCCGGTAGGATTAACTAAATATAGAGAAGAATTGCATGATTTGAGGTCTTTTACTCAGCAGGAAGCTAAAAGTATAATTAATACTATCAAGAAGTGGCAAACTAAATTTAGAAATGAATTTGGTATTGATTTTGTTTATCTCTCTGATGAATTTTATTTGTTGGCTAATGAAGAGTTTCCTTCTGAAGATAGCTATGATGGTTTTCCTCAGTTGGAGAATGGTATAGGTATGGTTAGGTTATTATTAGATGAATTTAAAGCTTTAGAAGGTAATTTGCCTAAAAAGATAGATGGTGAACGTAAAGTTAGTTTATTTACTAGTGTCTTAGGTTCTAAAGCAATATTACCAATTATAAATAGCTTAAATAAAATTGAGAATTTAAAGGTTAAAGTTAATGTTGTGGAGAATAAGTACTTTGGCCCTGATGTTACAGTGACAGGGTTATTGACGGCAAGGGATATTTTGGATAAACTAAAGAGGGAGATGGATTTAGGAGATTTGGTTTTGATTCCAGAGATAACATTAAATGATGATGATCTATTTTTGGATAACATTAGTTGGGGATATTTCTCATCTGAAGTTGCAGTTGAGGTTCTTAGGGTGAAAAACGATGCTTTTGATTTAGTAAAGAAAGTTTTAGGTGAATATTTTGGAGGTGGTTATAATGGATAAAGCAGTAGTGGCAATTGTAGGTAGACCAAATGTAGGAAAATCTACACTATTTAACAGAATTGTTGGAGAGAGGATTTCGATTGTAGAAGATGAACCTAGTATTACTAGAGATAGGATTTACTCTGAGGCAGAGTGGCTAGGAAGACCTTTTACATTAATAGATACCGGTGGAATTGAACTTGATGATAAGACTAAATTAAAGGATCAAATGCGTTATCAAGCACAGATAGCTATAGAGGAAGCAGATGTAATTCTTTTTGTTGTTGATGTTAGAGCCGGCTTAACTAACAGTGATAGAGATGTGGCTAATTTCTTACGCCAATCAAATAAGCCTGTTATATTGGTAGCAAATAAGGCTGAAAATAATGATAAGGCTGAGATGGACAAGTATGATTTTTATGAATTAGGTTTTGGAGAACCTAATTTAATGTCTGCGCAACATGGTAGTAGGACTGGAGATGTCTTAGATGAGGTTGTTAAACATTTTCCTGATGTTGAAGAAGACCCCTATGGTGAGGAGACTATTAAAATTTCAGTTATTGGCAGACCTAATGTAGGGAAGTCGTCTCTAGTAAATAGAATTTTAGGACAAGAAAGAGTTATAGTAAGTGATATTGCCGGTACTACCCGTGATGCAATAGATACTCCTTTTGCTCATGAAGAGAATGATTATGTAATAATTGATACTGCAGGAATAAGAAGAAGAGGAAAAGTGGGGCGTGGTGTAGAAAAGTATAGTGTAATAAGGTCTTTAAGGGCTGTAGATAGATCAGATGTTATTCTGATGGTTGTTGATGCTACAGAAGGATTGACAGATCAGGATAAGAAGATTGCAGGTTATGCGCATGAAGAGGGTAAGGGTGTAGTTATAGTTGTTAATAAATGGGATTTAATTGAAAAAGACAATTATACTATGAATCGTTATATTGATGAGATTAGAGCAAGTGCAGGATTTTTGAATTATGCACCTATTATATTTGTTTCCGCTTTAACAGGAAAAAGGGTTTTAGAGGTATTAGATATTGTAAACTATGTAGCTGAGCAATATAATAGAAGAGTTACTACTAACTTATTAAATAGTGTAATTGAAGATGCAGTAGCTATGTTTGAGCCCCCTTCAGATAAGCATGGAAAGAGGTTGAAGATTTTTTATGCTACTCAACCTAGGGTTAAACCACCTTTGTTTATTCTTTTTGTAAATGATGCAGACTTGATGCATTTTTCTTATAAGCGATATCTGGAAAATCAAATTAGAAAGGCCTTTGGCTTTGAAGGGACACCAATAAAGCTAATTGCTAGAGAAAGGTAGATTTTGAAGGAGGATTATAGTTATGAGAGAAGTTATGGTTATGTTAATTGGATATTTGTTAGGATCTATTCCTTTTGCTCTAATAGCCGTAAGGTTGGTGAAAAAGGTTGACATTAGAGATTATGGAAGTGGTAATGTTGGTGCAACAAATGCTTTTAGGTTAATGGGCTTAAGTATGGGTATACTAGTTGCCCTATTAGATATAGGAAAGGGTTTTTTGGCTGTTTCTATCGCAAAGGTATTTTTTGCTGATCAACCATTAATTCTTTTGCTGGCTGGTATATTGTCTATTGTTGGGCATAATTGGCCTATATTCTTAAAGTTCAAAGGTGGTAAAGGGGTAGCTACTTCAGTTGGTGTTTTAATAAGTTTAGTGCCACAGGTTATCTTTATTATCTTTTTAGTTTGGCTTACCATAATCCTTACAACTCAATATGTATCTTTAGCTTCTATTGTTGGAGCAGCTTTGTTGCCTGTTTTAATTATAATCTTTGCTTTAGATGCTGTATATCTTGGTTTTGCGATATTGATATCTATCTTTGTAATTTATCGTCATATACCAAATATTAAAAGGCTATTAGCAGGAACTGAAAATAAGGTTAAGTTAAGTGATAATAGAAGTAGTAATTAAATAATTCTATAAATTTGTTTACAGGGGAGGATAGTTATGAGTGAAAAGGTTGCAGTTATTGGAGGAGGAAGTTGGGGGACGGCTTTAGCAGCTGTTTTAAATAATAATGGATATGAGGTTGTTTTAAGGGATATATCAGAAGATAAGGTTAAAGAGATTAATGATGATCATAAGAACTCTTATCTTCCAGGCATTAAGTTATCAGAGGAGATAAAGGCTACAACAGATATCAAAGAAGCAGTTAAGGGGGCTAAGGTTGTAGTAGTTGTTGTCCCCTCTCATATTGTAAGGGTAGTTGCTAAAGAATTAAAGGGGATCTTAGAGGAAGATACTATAGTTGTTAGCGCTTCTAAAGGTATAGAAGAGAATACACATCTAAGGATGTCTGAGATTTTACAAGAGGAGTTAGAGGGTAAGTTAAAGCATAATATTACGGCTTTAAGCGGACCAAGCCATGCTGAAGAGGTGATCTTAAATCATCCAACAACTATAGTTGTTGCTCATAAGAATAGAAAACTTGCTGAAAAGGTACAAGATTTATTTATGAATGATTATTTTAGAGTTTATACAAATCCTGATGCTATAGGAGTAGAGCTTGGAGCTGCAGTGAAGAATATTATTGCTATTGCTGCTGGAATATCTGCTGGTCTTGATTATGGGGATAATGCTTTGGCTGCTTTGATAACTCGAGGTATAGCTGAAGTTAAACGTTTAGGTGTTGCTATGGGAGCAGAACCAGCAACTTTTTCCGGTTTGACAGGGCTTGGAGATTTGATTGTAACTTGCGCTAGTGAACATAGCCGTAACCGTCGTTTAGGTTTTAAGGTTGGTTCTGGAAAGAAGTTAGATGAGGCATTAGCTGAAATGAAGATGGTAGCTGAAGGTGTTAGAACTGCTAAAGCTGTTCACACTTTGGCAAGTCAATTAGAAATTGAGATGCCTATTGTTGATCAAGTATATCGAATATTATTCGAAGATAAGGATCCACAACAGGCTGTTTATGATCTAATGATCCGCGGGCCAAAACATGAGATTGAGTATGTTGTTGACTGTATTGAATGGAAGGATGCCTAAGGTATAATTAAATAAAGAATAAGAAAAGCAGGGGTGTCTAGAGGGCATCTCTGCTTTTGTAATTTAAAGGATGATAAAAGTTGAATTTGCCCTTCTTATTTTTACCCTTAAGGAATATTCTTAAATATAGGTCATATATATATAGTGTGTTTAGTAAAGAGGATTAGTTTTCAAAAAGAGCAAAACTTTATTCAAATAATTTTAATCTATATTTGAATTTGAGTTGAAAAATCCATAAGTTTACTGTTGCTTATCTTTAAGCTGTGGTTTTAGTATCAGTTGACTGTCGGATAAATGCTTTTATTATTAAAGCTATTATAAAGGAGGGTAAAAATGGGTGAATTTGATATTTATAAGGATATAGCTACTAGAACAAGTGGTGATATTTATGTAGGTGTAGTTGGCCCTGTTAGAACTGGAAAGTCGACATTTATTAAAAAGTTTATGGATTTATTAGTATTACCTAATATGGAAGATGAGTATGATCGAGAGAGGACTAGAGATGAACTCCCTCAAAGTGGTGAAGGAAGAACTATTATGACCACTGAGCCTAAATTTGTTCCCAATAGGGCAACAAATATAAGTTTGGATGAAAATGTAGGTTTTAAGGTTAGACTGGTAGATTGTGTTGGTTATAAGGTTAAAGGTGCTTTAGGTTATGAAGAGGAAGAAGGGGTGAGGATGGTTACTACCCCTTGGTTTGAAGAAGCTATCCCTTTTCATAAAGCTGCCGAGATAGGAACAGAAAAAGTTATTCAGGATCATTCTACCATAGGGTTGGTAATAACTACTGATGGTTCTATTACAGATCTAGATAGGGATAGCTATAAGGAGGCTGAGGAGCGGGTTGTTAGAGAGTTAAACCAGTTAGGTAAGCCATATATCATAGCTTTGAATTCTGCTCATCCTGAGAGCGAGGAGACCAAGGAGTTGGCCCAAAGGTTAGAAGAAAAGTATGATAAGAAGGTAGTGGCAATTAATTGTGTCAAATTAACTACAGAAGATATAAACAATCTATTAAAAGAGGTTTTATATGAATTTCCTTTAAGGGAGGTAAACCTAGACCTACCTTCTTGGATTGATGAACTTGAAGATTCTCATTGGCTTAGCCAAGATATCAATAATGTTATTAATGAATCAATTCAAGATATATTTACAATTAGAGATATAAATAAGTTGGCTGATAAACTAGGTGAATGTGAACATTCAGGTCAAATATCCATATCAGATCTTAATTTAGGTAATGGAGTAGGAAATCTAGACTTTGATTTAAGAGAAGAACTTTTTTATAGTATACTAGAAGAGATGACAGACCTAGAGATTAAAGGTGAACAGCAGTTATTTAATCTTATTAAAGAGTTAAGTATAGTTAAGAAAGAATATGATCATATTTCACAGGCCCTAGAGAGAGTTAAGGATAATGGGTATGGAATAGTAAATCCTAAATTAGAGGATTTAGTCTTTGATGAGCCAGAGTTGATTAAGCGTGGAGGACATTTTGGAGTTAAATTAAGAGCTAGCGCACCTTCTATACATCTAATTAGGGCTGATATAAATACAGAAGTCTCTCCAGTTGTAGGTACAGAAAAACAGTGTGAAGAGTTAATAGAGTTCTTTGCTACTGAATTTGAAGCAAATCCAGAAGCAATCTGGGAATCAGATTTTTTAGGCAGGTCTTTACATGACTTAGTTAAAGATGGTATAGATAATAAATTGTATAGGATGCCTATTAATGCTCAAGATAAGTTACAAGATACATTACAAAAGATAGTCAATGAAGGAAGTGGAGGATTAATCTGCATTATATTATAGACTAACCGGTCTTATAGACCGGTTTTTTCTTTAAAAAATGTTTTTTTTCAAAAAAAGAAGGAATAATAAAGGATATCAAGAAATCTATTTGTGGCATAATAAACATAAGATGCTTAAATACTAAATAGGAGGTAGATTTATTATGGCAAGTAATATTACAAAAACAGATTTGGTAGATCAAGTAGCAGAAAAAACAGGAATTACTAAAAAGGATGCAAAATTAGCGTTGGATGGTGTTTTAGAAGTAATAGCTGAAAACTTAGAAAGCGAAGCTAAGAAGCCTGCGGCTGAAAGATCTAAGATTCAACTAATTGGATTTGGAAGTTTTGAGGTTCGTGATCGTAGTGCTAGAACTGGACGTAACCCTCAAACAGGTGAAGAGATGCAGATTCCTGCTAGAACTATTCCAGCTTTTAAAGCCGGAAAAGGTCTTAAAGATACTGTAAACGTAAAGTAATTAAGAAAAGATAATGAAAAAACAGAAAGGTTTAAACCTTTCTGTTTTTTCATTTGCAAATGAGTTTAAATTTAATTATAATAGTAGATAATAGGTTATCGAGAGGAAGTGAGTAAATGAGTAGTCAAACTATATTTGTTGATGGAGAGTTAGTAAAAAAGGAAGATGCAAAGATATCTGTTTTTGATCATGGATTCTTATATGGTGATGGTATTTTTGAGGGGATTCGTGCTTATAATGGAAGAGTCTTTCGCTTTGAGGAGCATCTAACCCGTTTATATGAGTCTGCTAAGGCAATTATGTTAGATATTCCAATGAGTAGAGAAGAGATGAAGGAATCAGTTTTAGAGACAATTAGGGCCAACGACCTTAGAGATGCTTATGTTCGTCTAGTAGTTTCTAGAGGTGTTGGTGACTTAGGTTTAGACCCAAATAAGTGTAAGAAAGCTACAGTTATAATCATTGCTAGTGATATTACTCTTTATCCAGAAGAGTTTTATGAGAATGGTTTAGAAGTAGTAACTGTGCCAACTAGAAGAAATATTCCTGAAGCATTAAATCCACGTATTAAGTCTTTAAATTATTTAAATAATATCCTAGCTAAGATTGAAGCCAATCGTGCTGGAGTATTAGAAGCAGTTATGCTAAATAATGAAGGATATGTTGCTGAGTGTACAGGAGATAATATCTTTATAATAAAAGATGGTGTTTTAATTACTCCTCCTACTTACATAGGTGCACTAAAGGGGATTAAACGTGGTGTAGTATTAGAAGTAGCTCCAAAGTTTGGTTTAGAGGTTAAAGAAGAGGTGTTTACTCGTCATGACCTTTATGTTGCTGATGAGTGTTTCTTAACTGGTACCGCCGCAGAGGTTATTCCAGTGGTAAAGATTGATGGTAGAGAGATTGGTGATGCTAAGCCAGGTAAGTATACTAAAGAGTTGATTGAAGAGTTTAGAACCCTTGCTAATAGTACAGGAACTTCTATATATGAAGATTAGATCTTTAAGAGCGCCCACCTTTGGTGTGCGTTCTTTTTTATGTGGGTTAATTCATCTTTGATTTGTAAATTTATAGGAATAATATCGAGCCTTCTGGTTAAAATAATTATGAAAAAATCGAAAACCAGGAGGCTAAAATAGTGATAAAGTACCCTAAAATTAATGAGTCTGTTCAAAGAATTGTTACTATACTTGCAAAATGGTTTAATTTGATTATGGTAGACTTTGATTATTCAGAATCTATTAATGTTTATTGCGAGATAGCTCCAAAGGGAAATGACTATTTAAAGGTTAGAGTATGGATAAATAAAGAAGATCAGTTGTTGATCTATGAAGATATCAATGGAGGTTTAGAACATAAAGAGTTTGTTATGGATATTGCTAAATACCTAGAAGTTGTTGGAGGATTAGATTTAGGGGAGAAGAGGATTGAGAAATGGGATAATAAGATAAAAGAGCATAAAGTAGAAGGGAAAGCTAGTGAAGCCAACTGCTTTGAATGCTGTTTTAGAATGAATCGGGGTTTTTGTGATCTGTTAAATAATTGGCAACCAAGAAAGGAAGATAATCGTCCCTGTGAATACTGGACGAAAAGAGAAGAAAACGCGATATGATTTAAAAAGATCGATACTTAGAGTTTTATATTATACCTTCTTGAATTGATTTCTATTTTCGGATATTATATAATTAAAAAGGTTAATTTATAATATATAAATAGTGAAGGAATTTATGTGAGTTTAGTTTATTTTAAACTCACATTTTATTTTTGCGTGAAAGAAAAGCCTGAAGGAGGTATAAAGATGGATTTAGCAGTAGAATTAAATGATAAACAGAAAGAAGCTGTTATAAATACTGAAGGACCGGTTCTTGTTTTAGCAGGGGCAGGAAGTGGGAAGACTAGAGCTTTAACTTACAGGATAGCTCACTTAATTGATAAGGGGATTGATCCATATAATATATTGACCTTAACCTTTACTAATAAAGCAGCTCAAGATATGAAAAGGAAGGTAAAGGAGTTAATTGGAGAAGTTCCAAAGCAACTTTGGATGGGAACTTTTCATAGTGTTTGTGTAAGAGTTATAAGTGAGAACTTAAAGGCTTTAGGTTATAAGCCTGGTTTTGTCATCTATGATCAAAATGAGAGTAAGGCTTTAATTAGTGATGTTATCTTAACTTTTAATTTAGATCCTGAGAAGTATGATCCTAAGATTGTTTTAAATATTATAAATAAGGCCAAGATGAATATGTGGTCTAAAGAGGATTTAATAGCAAATTATTTAGATGAAGGAGATGGTGATGGGAGTTATTATCAGAATATTGGAGACATATATTCAAAGTATAATGAAGTATTAAAGGAGAATAATGCCTTTGATTTTAATGACCTAATCTCTAAAACCATTGAGCTATTTGAAGCTAATAAAGATATTTTAAATAAGTATCAAAATAGGTTTGAATATCTTTTAATTGATGAGTATCAAGATACCTCTCCTTTTCAGTATAAGTTGGCTAGTATGTTATCATCTAAGCATGGAAATATTTTTGTAGTAGGTGATGATTATCAGAGTATATACAAATTTCGTGGAGCCGATATGAGTAATATACTTAACTTTAATAATGATTTCTCTGATTGTAAGGTGATTAAATTAGAGCAAAATTATCGTTCTAAAAAGAATATTATCGAAGCTTCAAATTCTTTGATTAAGCATAATTATACCCAATTTAATAAAAAGGCTTGGACTGAAAAACCAGATGGAGAGCCGATTATAATTTGTGAAGCTTATAATGAGTATAGCGAAGCCGATTATATAAGAGAAGAAATAGATAATCTAGTTAGATTTAGTGGTTATGATTATAAGGATATTGCAATTTTATATCGCTCTAATCACCAATCTAGAGTTATGGAAGATAAGTTTATAAAGGAGAGAATTCCTTACCATGTAGTAGGAGGACTTGGTTTTTATGATCGTAAGGAAATTAAGGATATTATAAGTTATCTTAAGCTTGCAGTAAATATCCAAGATACTGTAGCTATTAAGAGGATAGTAAACTCTCCTAAGCGAGGCATTGGCCCGAAGACGCTAGATAAATTAATAACTCATGCTCAGGAATATGTACCTGAATTTAACCTTTTAAGCTTTGGGCAAGAAGAAGATACTAAAGGTTTATTTGATATAATGGAAGATCCAACTGGTGTTCCTGGAATTGGCAAGAAGACAAGCAAAAATATAATGAAATTTAAGGCCACCTTAGATAATATAATAGAAGTTAAAGATATGCCTATTTCTCTAACTGATAAGGTTGATAGAATTTTAAAGATCAGTGGATATCAAGCAATGTTAGAGTTAGATGGTTCTGAAAAGTCTTTAAATAGACTGGAAAACTTAAAGGAATTTTTGGAGTTGACAAATAATTATAGCAAAAAGTATCCTAAGCGAGGTTTAGAAAACTTCGTTAGAGATTTAAAGCTATTATCTGATCAAGATGATCTTGATAATTCTAATCAGGTTAAGCTTATGACTGTCCATGCTTCTAAAGGATTAGAGTATCCTATTGTCTTTATAGTAGGTATAGAAGAGGATATATTTCCTCATTATAGAAGTATTAAGACAGGAAGGGTAGAGGATATAGAAGAGGAGCGTAGGCTTTGTTATGTAGCTATGACTAGAGCTGCTGATAGGTTGTTTATGAGTTATTCTAGACAACGTCAAGTTTATGGTGAAACAAGAACTATGACCCCATCAAGGTTCTTAGATGAGATTCCAACAGAGCTTACTTTAGAGAAGGTACATACTAGAGGAAGTGTTTAATAATTAATTGTTTTAGCAAATATTATATAGTAATAGAGCGTAGCTCTATTACTATATAATATCAGTTGAGACTTATTATAGGAAGTTAAATTGGGTATATTATCTATAAAGGGAGGATAAGAATGGAAGAGACTTTAGTTCTAATTAAGCCAGATGGAGTTTTAAATAAGAAGGTAGGAAAAATAATAAATAGGTTTGAAGATAAAGGTTTAAAGATTAAAGGGATGAAGATGGTGTGGATTGATGAAGAAATGGCAAGAAAGCATTATAATCACTTGCAGGAGAAGGTTTTTTTTGATAGGTTGTTGAAATATATAACTGAGGCTCCTGTGATAGCTATGGTTATCTGTGGCAAGGAAGCAATAGAGGTTGTTAGGACAATGGCAGGGGAAACAAATCCTTTAGATGCTCTGCCAGGGACAATTAGAGGTGATTTTGCTTTAGATATAGAGGATGGGAATATGATCCATACTTCTGATTCTAAAGAGAATGCCGAGCGTGAGAAAGAGCTATTCTTTTTAAAGGATGAGATATTTAATTATTAATTTTCTAAATAAGAAAAAGCAAGGGGCTATTTAGAATAACCACCTTGCTTTTAATATTCAATTAAAGAGCTCTTTCTACTTTTCCGGCTTTTAAACAAGATGTACAGACTTTTACTCTTTTTGGAGAACCATTAACGATAGCTTTAACTTTTTGTAAGTTGGGTCTTTGGACTTTTCTTGCAACGCCTGTTACATTACGTCCAATTCCACCTTCTTTTTTAGCTTTACCTCTACGAGTAATATTATTACCTGTAGTAGATCCTTTTCCACATATTTCACATACTCTTGCCATTAACTTGCACCTCCTTATATATATAAAGATTTGATTTTTCAATCTTAAACCACTTAAACATTTTAACATAAAAGGTAGGTAAGTAGCAAGGATAATTTTGTATTTTGTTTGTTTTAAGAAGGATTTTATTTAATTATATTGAATAGTAATCAAAGTAGGAGGAAAAAAATGAAGGTTACTAAGAAGACACCTATATCAGAAATTTTAAGGAAATATCCAGAATCTAATCGGATTTTAAAATCTTATGGGTTAGGTTGTTTTAAATGTTTAGGTTCTAACTTTGAAGATTTAGAGTCTATAGCTAAATTTAATAATTTTGATTTAGATGTATTATTAAAGGAATTTAATGATCTTGTGAATAATAATTAAAGGGGGAATATAATTATGAGGGAAGGACAAGAGTTGACAAATGAATTAGGAATGGTTAAAATATCTGAGGAAGTAATTTCAATTATATCTGGATTGGCTGCTATGGAATGTTATGGTTTAGTCGGTATGTCTAGTAAAGGGCTGCATGATGGTATTGCAAGACTTTTAGGAAGCGAAAACCTAAGTAAGGGTATTGAGGTAGAAACTACTGAGGATGGTGTTAAAGTAGAGCTTTATATTATTGTAGAGTATGGGACAAAGATATCGGAAGTGGCTAATAATGTGATTGATAGAGTTAAATATACCCTAGAAGATATGACTGGTGTTAATGTTATTGAAGTAAATATAAATGTACAAGGAGTGAGAGTGAATAATGTTACTTGATTCTTTAGAGCAAGGGATGAAGCAATTAGATGCAGCTAAATTTCACCAAATGTTATTAGTAGCTACTAATACTTTAAAAGATTTTGAAGCAGAGATCAACGATCTTAATGTGTTTCCGGTTCCTGATGGGGACACGGGGACTAATATGTACTTAACATTATCAAATGCAGTAGATGAGATTAAAGGTAAGGAAGGTGAATCTGTAGGAGATATAGCAAAGGATTTATCTAAAGGTGCTCTAATGGGTGCAAGAGGAAATTCAGGCGTTATTCTCTCTCAGTTGTTAAGAGGTCTAGCAGAAGGAATTGGTGATGCTAAAGTTTTGACATCTAAGGATTTAGCTAATGGTTTAGAAAGGGCTGCTCAAAAGGCTTATCAAGCAGTAATGAAGCCAGTTGAAGGTACTATCTTAACTGTAGCTAAGGATGTAGGTGAGAAGGCTAAGGAGTTAAGTGAAGATTTAAATGTTTTAGAGTTATTAGCTGAATCTACTAAAGAAGCAGAGAGATCTGTTCTTCGTACTCCAGAATTATTAACAACCTTAAAGGAAGCTGGTGTAGTAGATGCTGGTGGTAAGGGATATCAAATCTTTTTAGCTGGATTATTACAAGGTGCATTATCTAAGGAGGTTATTAAATTAGATAGTGTAGTTGAGAAGAGATCTAGTGGACTTAACTTAGAAAATATTGAGTCTGAATTTGGATATTGTACTGAGTTTATTGTTAAAGGGGCCAAGGTTGAAGAGATAGAGATTAGAGAAGTATTAGATAAGATGGGGGACTCTTTAATAGCTGTTAAATCTGGAGATGTTTTAAAGGTTCACATTCATACTGATAACCCAGGTTTGGCTTTGCAAGAAGGCTTAAAGCATGGGCAATTGACTAAAATTAAAATTGATAATATGTCCGAACAGCATGAAGAAAGATTGACTCAGGAGATTCAAGATGATAAAGAAGAGGTTGTTGATGATGGTTCTTTAGCTGTATTAGCAGTAGCAGCTGGCGAAGGACTAGCTGATGTATTTAGAAAGTTAGGGGCTAAGCATGTTATACAAGGTGGGCAATCTATGAACCCAAGTATTCAAGATATCTTAAATGGGATCCAAGCGATCAACTCTTCTAAAATCATAATTTTACCTAATAATAAGAATGTTATTGCAACAGCTGAACAGGTTAAAGAAATTTCAGATAAAGACATTGCAGTTATTCCTACAAAGACTATACCTCAAGGTGTAACTACTATGATGGTATTCAATCCTGAGGGTGAGCTTGCGGAAGTAAGTGAAGATATGAAAGAAGAGATGGAATTTGTTAAGACTGGTGAGATTACTTATGCAGTTAGAGACACTAAGATAAATGATTTAGATATAATTAAAGGTGACATTTTGGGCTTAGCTGAAGGTGATATTAAGGTTGTTTCTTCTAATTACAATGAAGCTACTGTTGAATTGTTAGATAAAATATTATCTGAAGATGATTCTTTAATTACAATTTATTCTGGAGAAGATGTAAGTGAGGATGAAAGAGAAGGTTTACTGGCTCAAATTGAAGAAAAATATCCAGATTTAGATGTTGACTTTTATAATGGTGGTCAGCCAATTTATTATTATATTATTTCAGTAGAGTAGAGGTGTTAAATTATGGCAAGGGTAGCTTTAGTTATAGATAGTACTTCAGATTTAAGTTTGAAGACTTTGGAGGAAAATAATATTTATATGATCCCATTAAGAGTTAGGTTAGGTGATCGAGAGTATGTTGATAGGGTTGAGATTAAACCTACAGAGTTTTTAAATAAGATTGAAAAGATTGAGAGTGCTGAAGATTTACCTGTTACTTCTCAACCGGCAATTGGTGAATTTGTTGAATTATATAAGGAATTATCTAATGATTATGATATTATTATTTCTTTGCATCTTTCTGAAAAGTTTAGTGGGGCGGTTAAAACAGCTAGATTGGCTGCTAATATGGTAAGTGATGTAGATGTTAGAGTAGTTGATTCTAATTTGGTTACCCTTCCACTAGGAGTAATGGCTTTGGAAGTGGCTGATAAGATTAAAGAGGGTAAAGATATAGATTATATTATAAATTATATTGATGAGTTAAAGGATATAATAAAAATATACTTTACAATTGATGATTTAGATTACTTAGAAAAGGGTGGAAGAATAGGTAAGGCTACTGCGTTATTAGGTAGTTTGTTTAATGTAAAACCTATGTTGACTATAGATAATGGAGAAATTGTTCCTTATAGAAAGATTAGAGGAGAAAAGAGGCTTTATAAAATCTTTAAAGATTTAGTAGCTAAAGAATTAGATGGGCAAAAAGGTAAGAAGTTAGTTATTTTATATGGTAAGTACTTGGACAAAGCAAATGAATTAAAGAGAATTTTAGTTGAAGAGTTTGAGTGGGAAGAGGTTGAAATGGTACAATTTGGTTCAGTTGTAGGGGCACATATCGGGCCAACCCCTTTTGGTATGGTGTTTTATAAATAAAAAAGGGTTAGTTGGGTATTCCTAATACTAATAATTTAGTGTTAGGAATTTTTTTTAGAGGGCAGGAAGTTAGTGATCAAAATCAAAAAATTTACCACTAATGAACACGAATCGTCACGAATGAAAGATTAAAAATATTTTGAATTATACTAGTGCTAATTCGCGTTTATTAGTGGTTTCAAAGGGTTTTGGACTTGTATTTTTTAGTTTTTAAAAGCTACGTTTTATTACTATAATTTTAGATTCTTGCGAGGGTGAGGTGAAATAGGTGGGTAGCAGATTAGAAGATATCTTTGATAAGGTGGTTAAGCCTATACCGATAGAAATTAAGCTTAGGGGGCTAAATACAGCTGTCTTTGGTGGTTTTGATACATATATCTTAAGTTGGACAAAGAAGCTGGAGGAGGAGGCTAATGAGGATAAGATCAAGTCTTTATCTTCTAAACTTCATCAATTATTTGAGGGGTATGGGGGAACTACTTTAGATGATAGGCATAGCAGATTAAAGAGATCTTTAGATATAGTTAATGATTTAGCACAAGAGATTAAAGGAAGAGATATTTTCTTGTTAAAGGATGGAAGATTAAAGGTAATAAAGGATTCTAAGTCTAAAGATGAAGTTAGAGAGAAGAGTATACCTAAAGAAGGGCTTACTTCTATTGGAGGTGGAGCTAATAATAAGGGCTCTGAATTAAAGGAGAATAAAGCTAAGAGAAGGTCTAAAGATTTGGAATATTTTTGGCAAAGTTCTATAAAGTATATTAAAGGGGTAGGAGAGTATTGGGCTAAGAGGTTAAAGTCTTTGGGTATAGAAGAGGTTAAAGATCTTTTGTATTATTTTCCAAGGGATTATAATGATTGGAGTCAATGTAAGAAGATAAGGGATCTAAGTAACGGGGCCAAAGTTACAGTAGAGGGTAAGGTAGTTAGTATAAATCAAATTAGTCCTCGGCGTGGTATGGATATTATAAAGGTGGGGATAAATGATGGTACTGGTACCCTTTATGGTGTTTGGTTTAATCAAAAATATATCAAGAAGATCTTTAAGAAGGGCCAATCTTATCTCTTTAGTGGAGAGGTTAAGTTTAGCTATGGAAACTTTGAGATAAATAATCCTCACTATGAAGAGGTTGATTTTAATGGTAGTTTACATACTGCAAGGATAGTTCCAATTTATCCAACTAAGAAGGGGATAAATCAAAAGAGGTTAAGGAGAATAATAAGAAATACTTTGGATAAATATAAGGGGAGTATTGGTGAGGTATTACCTTCATTTATTATGGATAAGTATAACTTTGCAACCTTAGATAAAGCCCTTGAAGGGATTCATTTTCCAGAGGATAAGAAGTTATTAAGGAAGGTTAGGGGAAGGTTTGCTTATGAAGAGTTATTTCTTCTCCAACTTATTTTGGCTTTGAGAAAGCAAGGATCACAGTCAGAGGATTTAGGAATTGCTCATCCTAAGGAGAATAGCTTGGTTGATGATTTCTTAGCTTCCTTACACTTTGAGTTGACTGGTGCTCAGCAGAGGGTCTGGAAGGATATAAGAAAGGATATGGAGTCGGAGTATAATATGAATAGGCTTTTACAGGGGGATGTAGGAGCTGGTAAGACTATAGTTGCAACTTTGGCCCTTCTAAAATCAGTAGAAGGTGGGTTTCAAGGTGCTATGATGGCTCCAACTGAGATTTTGGCTGAACAGCATTATTTAGGCTTGAAGGAAGAGTTAAAACCTTTTGATATAGAGGTAGGACTTTTAGTAGGTAGCTTGAAGGCTAAGGAGAAGAGAGAGCTTTTGGCCCAAATTGAGGGGGGAGAAGTTGATATTGTTGTAGGAACCCATGCCTTAATTCAAGAGGGGATAAACTTTTCTAATTTAGGTGTAGCTATTGTTGATGAGCAACATCGCTTTGGGGTAAGGCAAAGGGCTACTTTACAGGAAAAGGGTACTAACCCAGACGTCTTGGTTATGACTGCAACACCGATCCCTAGAACCCTAGCTTTGACCTTGTATGGTGATCTTGATGTATCGGTAATCGATGAACTACCACCAGGGAGAAAGCCAGTTTTGACAGAATGGCGAGGGGCCAAAGCCAAAGGAGAGATTTATTCTTTTGTTAGAAAGGAGATAGAGAAGGGGCGACAGGCTTATGTAGTATGCCCATTGGTAGAAGAGTCAGAGAGTTTGGATATTGAGTCGGCAACTGAGTTATCTGCTTATTTACAAGAAGATGTATTTAATGACTTTAAGGTGGGTCTTCTTCATGGTAAGATGAAGGCTAATGAGAAAGAAGAAATAATGGAGAAGTTTAGAGAAAATCAGATTAACATTTTAGTATCTACTACGGTAATTGAGGTTGGTGTAAATATACCTAATGCTTCAGTAATGGTTATTGAAGATGCTCAGCGCTTTGGGTTGGCCCAGCTTCATCAGCTTAGGGGAAGGGTAGGTAGAGGTAAATATCAATCTTATTGTATTTTAATTGCTGATCCTACTACTGATGAAGGTAAGGAAAGGATGAAGATTATGACAAAGTCTACTGATGGCTTTGTTATTGCCGAAGAAGATCTTCATTTAAGAGGTCCAGGTGAGTTCTTTGGAACTCGTCAGCATGGGATGCCTGATTTGAAGGTTGCTGATATATTAAGAGACCACAAGATATTAGAAAAAGCAAGAGAGGATGCCTTTAAGTTGGTAGAGGATGATCCAGACTTTAATAAAGAGGAGAATCAGATACTTAAGGATATTCTAGTTAAAAATTATAATTATGATTTTGATCTTTTAGATATAAGCTAAAAGAGCAGAGCACAAAGCACAAATTGGCGCTAGCCCAATTTGTTCCTAGGAAGGGGTTTAAGATGAGAATTATTGCAGGAAGAGATAAGGGAAGAAGGTTGAAGTCTTTAGATAGAAGGGATGTTAGGCCGACAAGTGATCGAACTAAGGAGGCTATCTTTAATATTCTCGGGCCAATTGTTAGTGGTACTCGCTTTTTAGATCTTTATTCTGGTTTTGGTGGGATTGGAATCGAGGCTTTAAGTAGGGGAGCAGAGGAAGTAATCTGCGTTGAAAAGGATAGGAGAAATTTAAAGGTTATAGAAGAGAATTTATCTATGGTAGGTTATGAAGATAGGAGTAGGGTAGTAGGATCTGATGTTTTAAAGGCTCTTGGACGAATTAGTCCTGACTTTGATATAATCTTTATGGATCCTCCTTATGGACAAGAGGATCTTTATCTAGAAACTTTAAAGGGTATATTAGATTATAAATTATTACATCCTACAGGAATATTGGTAGTTGAGTATGATTCTAAGAAGGAACCTCCATTGGTGGAGGGTTATGAGTTGATTAAGAAGAAGAAGTATGGGAAATCTGGAGTATTATTAATGCGCTATAATAGGAAGGGGTTAGAAGAAAAGTGAGAAGGATAGCTGTTTATCCAGGAAGCTTTGATCCGGTTACTATGGGCCATTTAGATATTATTGAAAGGGCCAATAGAATCTTTGATAAAGTAATTGTAGCTGTATTTCATAATCCAAATAAAGATCCTCTCTTTACTATGGAGGAGAGGGTAGATATGTTAGGAAAGGTATTGCAGGACTTTGATGGGGTTGAGGTTGATAGCTTTCAAGGTCTTTTAACTGATTATCTTAAGCAAAAGGGTGCGGGTGTTATGATCAGAGGGCTAAGGGCTGTCTCTGATTTTGAGGCAGAGCTACAGATGGCATCTATGAATAAGAAGTTGGCCCCTGAACTTGAGACTGTCTTTATGATGACTAATACTAAATATGCTTATTTGAGTTCTAGCTTGATCAAAGAGGTTGCTAGTTTTAGAGGGTGTATAAAAGAACTAGTGCCAGATGATATTGTTCCTAAGGTAATTGAGCGTTTAAAAGAGAAGGGTAAACTAATAGATAAAGAAGAGTGCTAGGGTAGATTCTGCCCAGCACTCTTCTTTATTTAAATTTCTTTGGATAATTATTTTAGTTCTTGTTTTAGCTCTTTAGTAATTCGTTTAACCCCAACTCTCTTGCTAACTTTTAAGGCTTTTTCAAAGTTATCTAAGGCCCTTCTTTTTTTGTCTAGTTTTAGATATATCTCAGCGATATATCTATAAGTTCTAGCATGACGGTATTTAACTGATCTAATACCTTCAGTTTTTAGTAAGAGCTTAAACTTATTTAATGCTGAATTTAATTGATCTTCTTTAAGTTCATCTAGCTCCTTTTTATGAACTTTCTCTAAATCATCAAAGAGTTGATAAGGGTCATCGATATTTACTTCTTCTTCACTTATTTCATTTTTGCTCTTATCTGTTTTATCTTCTTCAAAGACCCTTGTATCTTCTATTAATTCTCCTGTAAAGTTATATTTGCAAAATCCTTTATCTCTATAGTCTAGTGTTAGTGTATTCTCCTTTATATCTAGGTTGTACTCTGCTGGATAGTCAGGTAATTTATCAGACCAAGCTAGTCTTCCTTCTGCTAGATTAAAGAAGAGAAGCAGTTTAGAATGGTCTTCGTATTTACTTTTATGAGTTTGGCACAGTGCCCAAGTTCCATCCTCTGAGATTAAATTTGTATAGATATTTGCCTTAAGTTCTTTTCTAATTATTGGGCGATTATGTTTATCAAAGGCAGAAAACAAAGCCAAAAGGTTACTTGAAACCCCCCAACTGCTAATGATGAAGTTACCATTGTTTGCTACTAGGCAACTTTTAGGTCTGTTTATCTTGCCTTTGGCGATTAATTGACTTTCTTCTAAAAGTACATAATCATTTCTAGGATACTCACTATAAGCAATTGTATATATAGAGTTAGGAGATTTAGAGAATTCTCCAAAAAAGTCTATATTATTTATATCAATAAAGTTCCCATGATAAGTAATATTATTAAAGTATTTAGATTTATTTTTTTTGCTCTTCTTTTCTTTATCCTTATCCTTTTTTTCTTCATTAACTTCATTAATAGTTTTTCTTGTTTTATTATTTATAGAAGCTTTCTTTTTAAATTTAAGTATAAGGATAGGAGTTATTATTGCTAGTGTTAAGCTCAAAATTATTAAACCAAGCATGTAAATACCTCCTATATTTTTGCTTTTTTAAGACTTAAGAGTATCAGATATTTTTTTAAAAATAATTATACCACCAATATATATATTATCTAAAATTTTGATATTTTTCAACCAATATTGTCATATTTTATTATAGAGTTCTTATCTTAAGCTATTTTAGAGATTGAATTTTCATATTATTTGATACTCTTTTGATAGATAGTGGTGTATATTAGTCGCCTATTACTTTGAATGATGAAAACCTATAAATTTAATTTTTTGGCTAAAGTAGATTGTCAAAGATGTAGCAGTTAAAAACCCAACTATCAATAAGAAACCTATCCACATCTTAGAGATATGATCCCAATAACTGATAACATAGTTAAAACTCTCTGGGCTATCTGTAATTGGAGTAATTAAGGTAGATAATGTAGACTCTAAGGGTTTAAAGGTTAAAAAGGTTATTAGACTGGCTAAGACTCCATGAAAGACTCTAGCGATAATATAAGGTTTCATTCTTAAATCTGTACCCTTTATCATACTAGCAACTTGAGCATGAACTGATAATCCACTCCAAGCAATTATCCCGCTGGCAACAATTATTTGCTGATTTAAAGGAGCAATAGATTGGCTAGCTAGATGGGATCCGTTAGTTATCTCAAAGAGTCCACTGACCATAGGTAAAACTAAAGATTGATCTAGGTTTAAAGGATCTAGAATGAAGGTTATAACTATTGTAACTAGATTTGTAATTCCTACTAAAGTTATTACTTCAGTTAGAACTGAAAATAGTATTATATATCCTCCTATTAATAAGAGTGTATTGATTGATTCTTTGATTGAATCACCAATCAATTCACCTAACCCTCTATTATCCCTTCTGCGTGCTTGATAAAGGTCATTAAAAGCTTTGGTAAAAATATTCGTATTTGGGTTGGAATCTGTTACTTTGTCTTGATTATTAACTTTAGGGTTATAGAATCTAAGTCCAAGACCGACTATTAAACAAGAGATGTAATGGGCCAACGCCAAGGTGGCACCTAAGGCTGCATTACCAAACATACCAACTGCAACAGCACCTATCATAAACAAAGGATCAGCTGTGTTAGTAAAAGATAGCAATCTCTCCCCTTCAGCTTGAGTGCATAAACGTTCTCTTCTTAGATTTCCGGTGATTTTGGCCCCAATTGGATAGCCAGAGGCTAGCCCCATTGCCATAGCAAAGGCACCAACACCAGGTACTTTAAAGACAGGTTTCATTAAAGGTTCTAATAAAGCTCCCATAAAATGGACTACACCTAGACCCATAAGAATCTCAGACATAATAAAGAAGGGAAGAAGGGCTGGAAATACTATCTCCCACCAGGTATGTAATCCTTGTACTGCTGCTTCAAAGGCTTGCTCAGAGAAGATAATTAAAGCCACAGTAAATAATATAGCTATAAGAGCTTTTGTATTTATCAACTTTTTATTTATTTCATCTTTCAATATAGGACCTCCTTTTTAAAAATAGTCTCTATTTAATAATATTTTAATAGCTTAACTATTATTACTTTTTGGAGGATAAGAATAATTGAATCCTCTAATGAAGAGGCTTTAATCAATTTAAGATAGGAAATATTGTAGGGAAATTTCTATGTTTAAAAACACAGAAATCTCCATTAATTAGAAACAATAATAATTATAGAGGTTATTTTACTTTTTTATTAATATTATTTATGAACGTGCTTTTAATTCACCCAATTTAAAAATGAGGAGACTCTATATAAAAATTATTATTGACACACCTTATATAAAGTGTTAAACTATTGATAATAAAATTAAAAAACATCAAGAGTAGTGGAGGGATAGGCCCTATGAAGCTCGGCAACCACCCTAGATAAGGGAAAGGTGCTAATTCCTACAAGGATAGCCTTGAGAGATGTAATTGCAGTAGATGATCTCTCCTTGTGGAGAGATTTTATTTTTATTATAAGGAAGAATATTTAATTAATATCCAAAGAAGGTTATTCTAAAATATTAAAATAAGCAATTATATAAATGGAGGTAATAATATGGGTAAGCGATACTTATTTACATCAGAATCAGTAACAGAAGGGCATCCAGATAAGCTGGCAGATCAAATTTCAGATGCTATTTTGGATGAGATTTTAAGAGATGATCCTGAAGCTAGGGTAGCCTGTGAGACTACTGTAACTACAGGGATGGTTTTAATAGCTGGAGAGATTACTACAGATTGCTACGTTGATATACCTAAGATAGCTAGAAAGACTATAAAGGATATTGGCTATACTAGGGCCAAATATGGTTTCGATAGTACTACTTGTGCAGTTTTAACATCTATTGATGAGCAGTCTCCAGATATTGCTCAAGGTGTTGATGAGGCATTAGAGGTTAAAGAGGGTAAGAAAGAAGAGGATATTGGAGCTGGTGATCAAGGGTTGATGTTTGGTTATGCTAGCAATGAAACTAAAGAGTTGATGCCTTTGCCGATTACTTTGGCTCATAAGCTTTCTAGAAGGTTGGCCCAAGTAAGAAAAGAAGGAGTATTAGATTATTTAAGACCAGATGGTAAGACTCAGGTAACTGTTGAATATGAGGACGATAAGCCACTTAGGGTAGATGCTATTGTAATTTCTACTCAGCATCATCCAGAAGTCAGTTTAGAAGAGATTAGAAAGGATATAATAGAGGTTGTCGTTAAACCAGTCATCAATTCAGAACTTTTAGATGATGAGACTACTTATTTTATTAACCCAACTGGTCGTTTTGTAATTGGAGGGCCACAAGGTGATGCTGGATTAACAGGCCGTAAGATTATAGTTGATACCTATGGTGGAATGGCACGTCATGGTGGAGGAGCCTTCTCAGGTAAGGATGCCACTAAGGTGGATCGTTCTGCAGCTTATGCTGCTAGATATGTAGCTAAGAATATAGTTGCAGCAGGGTTGGCTGATAAGTGTGAAGTACAGTTATCTTATGCTATTGGTGTAGCCAAGCCAGTATCTATTATGGTTGATACCTTTGGTACTGCCAAAGTAGAAGAGAGTAAGATTGAGGAGTTAATAAATAAACACTTTGATTTAAGACCAAGTAAGATTATTGAAGTATTAAATTTGAGAAGACCTATCTATCGTCAAGTTGCAGCTTATGGACATTTTGGAAGAAATGATTTAGACCTTCCTTGGGAGAGAACTGATAAAGCAGATTTATTAAAAGAAGAATCAGGTTTATAATACTAAAAGGTTGTGGATATTAATATCCACAACCTTTTAGTATATTTAAATTCTTTCATACTCTATTACTATTTCAAAGGAATTTGAACTTTCTTTACTATAAAGTTTGATTAAAGTATTAGATTTCTCCCAGGTTACTTTGAGGTTAATAAGATCTTCTTTTTTAGCATCTCCGTATTCATCAGTAAGTCTTTCTAAGAAATCTAGATAATGGCTTTTAAATAGATATTGATCGTCATATGGGATTATATACTCAATCTTATTTAATCTCTCTTCTTTATCAAAAAAGTAATTTAAACTTAATTTATAACCTTCTAAATCAAAATTATATCTCAATTTTGATTTATTACCTTCAACTAAAGTTAAAGGTTCAGAATTTATGATTTCAACCCTCTTTGTATTCCAAGGTCTTAATCTTAAGTTATAAGGTGTTTCTAGATTATCAACATTAGATTCCAATTTTTTATTTGTTTTTTTTATTTCCATGAAATCATCTTCATTTACATAGGGGTTAATTTTAAGATAATCTAAGTAGTTATTGCCAGAATTATCTCGTATTTTAGGATCAGAGACCTCTAATAATCGCTTAATTATATCTAAATCATTATTAGATATAGATGCCCAGATTAAGGCTGTTCTACCTTTAAGATCTACAGTGTTAGGATCTGCTCCAGACTCAATTAATATATCTATGATCTTAGGATCTTCATTTGATACTCCATGCATCAATGGGGTCATACTAGAAAAGTCTTCTTCGTTTATGTTAGCTCCACCTTCAATTAAAGTTTTTAGGATATGGTGGTTATTATATTTAGCAGCAAAGATTAATGGTGTCTTACCCTCATTATATGACCAAGTGTTGGGGTTGGCTCCGTTTCTTAATAAACTATCAATGACTTGGTGGTTTATATTGTATTTAGCAGCATACATTAAAGGGGTAAGACCTTCTCTGTCCCTCATATCTACTCTAGCTTCATTTTTTACCAAGAGATCAATTATTTGAGGATTATTATTAAATTTAGCTGCCCAGATTAAAGGAAATCTGCCCTTGATATCATATTTATTGATATCATCTTTATCATTGCTTAAAGCACTCTCTCCCTCGTTTAGAGAGTAGAAGCTCCAGTCTACAGTAGAGGCTAAGGTTAGACCGTTTATACTTATTATTAGTTTAAATAAAATTATACTGGTTATAAGAGTTTTGTTCATTGTTGTGCGTCACCTTTCTTTATAATTCATTGGTTTTCTTATAAATAATTCTTCAAAATTGAACTATTTCCTTCTTTAAAGATTATCTTTGTAATCTATTAACTTCTTCTCTATATTTTGAAGTTGGTTAATCAGTATTGTAGATACTGCTGATTTAATGCGTTCTAGGACTTCTATCTCTTTTAGCCCTTTACACTCTTTATCTTTTAGATTATTATTAGGGCCAAATTC
Organism: Halonatronum saccharophilum DSM 13868; assembly: GCF_000517025.1. Classification (GTDB taxonomy): domain Bacteria; phylum Bacillota; class Halanaerobiia; order Halobacteroidales; family Halobacteroidaceae; genus Halonatronum; species Halonatronum saccharophilum. The sequence goes on along the minus strand of NZ_KI912094.1, from coordinate 97,231 downwards.
TTCATTTAATTTACTATAAGTTCTAGTGATAGTTTCGTTAATTAATCCTTGGATAGAGTCTTTAAATTTATTGATCTCTGTGATAGATTCTATACCACCTTCTTTAATTCCTTCCTTAGCAACTAGAAAAAAATAATCTCCAAGTAAAAAATTACCTTTATTTTCATCTTTATAAATCTGCTTTATAATTTTTATCATTCTAATAATCTGATTTGCTGTATTTTCTATGTTATAATCTGTTTCTTTTAAATTTAGTTTTCTTTCCAGATCTAGAGGTGATATATACTTATCATCAATATTCGCATTTAAATCAAAGTTATCTTTCTTCTTTTCTTCCTTTGGATGTTTTTTATTACCTTTTTCTTTGTTTTTTTTATTATAATTAATTTTTTTAACTTTAGATATTTTATTTACAGGGGTGATAAGTTTATCTCTTCTAATTTTGATCATTGTTATCAGCCCTCCCTTTATTTATTATATTTAAAGTATCGCTAATTCAGAAATATTATTAAGTAATAATATTTGCGAAGAGTAAAGTTAAGCTGTTTTATTCTTACTGAGGGTTGATTAAACTCCTTTAGAGGTTATAGTTATAAAAATTTGGGGTAGGGTCTGTATTAAAAAAATGAGAAATTAAAATAATTACTTGACAAATAGATTTCAACCTAATACAATGATACTAGAAATCATTATTGATTAAAGATTTATCTCTTGAATTCAGTGATACTTCCTAGTAATAACAAGCCTCCCTTGTTATAAAAGGATCAATAAAAGAAGGGGTATGATCTCTAGAGATCATACCCCTTCTTTTATTGATAGATTTATAAAAATTACATATACTAAAGTTAAGGTTGTAATAGTTACAGGAGGTGTAAGTGGGATAGGTCCGGCTATTATTTAAAGATATGATAAATATTATAAAGGAGGAGAAGATGGATAAGGTAATATCGATAACAGATAGTATATACTGGATAGGAGTCAATGATAGACAGACAGATCTCTTTGAGGCTTTATGGCCTTTACCAAAGGGGGTTGCTTACAACTCATATTTAATAATTGATGAAAAGGTAACTATAGTAGATACAGTAAAGAACAACTATATAGATAGTTATATAAGGAATATTAAAGGTGTTTTGGGTGATAGAGAGGTGGATTATCTTGTCATAAATCATATGGAGCCAGATCACTCTGGAGCTATTAAAGCCATTAAAGATGCCTTCCCTAATATTAAGATTGTTGGAAATAAGAAGACCCTAGCAATGATAGAAGGTTTTTATGGTCTAAATGATGGTGGGCACCTTGTTGGTGATGGAGATGAATTGGACTTAGGAGGGCGTAAGCTTAAGTTCTATCTAACACCTATGGTTCATTGGCCAGAAACTATGATGACTTATGATCAAAAGGATAAGATTCTCTTTTCTGGAGATGCTTTTGGTGGTTTTGGAACTTTAGATGGTGGAATCTTCGATGACCAATTGAATATTGCTTTTTATGAAGATGAGATTTCTCGTTACTTTACTAATATAGTTGGTAAGTACTCTCAAATGGTCTTAAAAGCTATTGATAAATTAAAGGATTTAGATATTGGGATAGTGGCTTCTACTCACGGGCCAATCTGGCGACAAGACCCCAATTATATCATTAATAAATATTCTAAATGGAGCAAGCACCAAACAGAAGAAGGGGTAGTTATAGCTTATGGATCTATGTATGGAAATACAGAGAGGTTAGTAGAGCATTTAGCAAGAGAATTGGCCCAAGGTGGTATAAAGAACATTAGGGTTTATAATGTCTCTAAGACCCATATTTCTTATATAATCAATGATATATGGAGATATAAAGGTTTAGTCTTGGCAAGTTGTACTTATAATACAGGTATATTCCCTTATATAGACAACTTACTTCGTTTCTTGGAGAATAAGAAGATTAAGAATCATATATTGGGATTGATCGGTTCTTATAGCTGGAGTGGAGAGTCTATTGATAGGTTGACTGACTTTGGAGGAAAGGTGGGTATAGACCCTATCCAACCAATTGTAGAGTTAAAGCAAGGGCCAACGGATTTAGAGTTTGAGAAGGTAAGTGAACTTGCTATTAATTTGATAAAAACTTTAAAAGAATAGAGGATAAAAAGGGTCTTAGCTTTTTAGCTAAGACCCTTTTTAGGTTTAGGATTTAGTAAATTTTAAGAGATTAATAAAGGAGATAAGAAATTATTATCCAAATATAATCTTATAGTTGATTTATATTTAAGGAGAGTGGTTAAAATTAAACTAAAAAATTTACTAATTGGATTTGTTATCTTAGTTATAAGTGTTATAATGGTTAATAGTTACTTAGGAAGTATTGCAGAAAGAAGGATAGAAGAAGTCTTAAATTATGAGTTGGATAAGGATGGTTTAGGAGTTGAAGTTGAATATAACTCTTTGGCTGTAAACCCTCTTTTGGCCCAAGTTAAATATGAAGGTGTTGAGTTCTTTGATCAAGAGAGTGGAGTAACTTTGAGGGCTAATGAACTTAGATCAAACTTATCTTATGGCAACTTGATTAAAATGATAAGAAGTAATAAGTTTAATAAGGTTGAAAAGTTTAAAGTTGATCTTAAAGATCTAGAAATTAAGAGTTTAGAGGATGATTATGTTCTTTTTTTAGAAGAGTTTAAACTTTATTTTGATGGGAAGGTACTATTAGGAGAAAGTATTGAGGATTTTGAAATTCCCTTAATTACTGATCAAAGTTTAAGTGTCAATTTTAGTAATTTGGACTTTGAATTTTCGCAAGTTTATGAAGAACTGGGTCTTACTCTAGAATTAGAAGAAAAGCTTAGAAGGGTTGATTCTTTCAACCTTAAATGGAGTTATGACTCTGATAAAAAAGAGTTATCTATTGATGAACTTAATATTTTAGCTCCTTTATTTTCATTTTCTACAAGCAGTACTTTAAGATCTGAAGGGTGGGAGGTTGATACTTTTGAAGGTTTTAATTATATAACTAAGAATAAATTTAAGTTTGATGGTAAAGATTTTTATTTAGGGGATCCTGAACTAACTGGTAAATATAACTTAGATAAGTTACTAATAACTTCAGAGCTTGAAGGTGAGGTAGATGAAGAGGGCTTATTTAATATGCCAAAAGGAGAGGCAGAGTTTCTATTAGAAGGGTTTAAAGTACAATTTCCAGATGCTTTGAGAGAAGAATTATCATATAATCCAATCTTTTTTATGGCGGGTATAGATATAGATGAATTTGTGTTGAATCAATTAAAGCTAAGTTACGTATATGAAGATAACCTTATTAAATTAACTTCAGGAGTTGTTGATACAGATATAGTGATAGCTAATCTTGAAGGCCAGTTTTCAACTTATAATAATGAATTTTTAGGTCTATACTCTGATCTATATATCGATAAATTTAAAATTAGAATCACAGAATTAAATGATCAATTGGCTGCTGGATTGATGTTTATAGAGTTTCAAATGGGTCAACCCCTACCAAGAGATGGAGAGGATATTATAATCAAGATAGAAGGTCCATTTAATAACCCAAGTTTTATTGGCCTACCCTTTTAATGGTTTAAGAATAGAAATTCCTATAAATCCCTATAATAAGGTGTAACTTTCAGTTATATAGCTTTAAGCTATTATAATATATAGTAGGGGAGGATTAGGGATGGAAGGTGCATTTGATAAGAGAAAGGTTATCTTTGGTTTGAAGATCTCTGTAATCATTAGTGTTATTACCCTTGTCTATCTCTTTTCTTTAACAATAGATGAGGATACTGTACAGAAAGCCATATCAATTAATCCTTTTTATTTAACTTTGGCTTTTATTGTCAATATATTAATTTGGATTGCTGGGGGATGGAGAATAAAGTTGCTTGTGCAAGCATTAGGTGAAGAGATATCTTTGAAAAAATCAGTTGAGATATTTTTAAGTGGATCATTTATCTCTAATGTAACCCCTTTTGCTTCAGGTGGGGGACCATTTCAAATAGTATTATTGCATTCTGAGAAAATCCCTTTAGGAAAAGCTTCGGCGGTTATGATTCTTCAGTTCTTACTAAAACTTATATTCTTTAATATAACAACTCCTATATTATTTTGGAAATTTAGATACCTAATTGATTTAGATTTTATATCACCAAGGTTATTTAATATAGTTTTGGGCTTAGTTTTTTCAATATCTGTGCTGGTTATGATCTTTATTTGGCAAGCTAATAAAATCAAAGTTTTAATAAAACTATTAGAAGAATTCTCCTTGACAAAGAAGTTATTAAGAAGAAAGGTTGCCCAGAAGATAATAAAGAGGTTATATAAAGAGGTAGATGAAGCTACTGCTTCTTTGAAAGAGATGAGTTATTATAAAAAATCCACCTTGATTTGGGCTTTTATTGCCACAGCCCTTTTTTGGGTCTTGTTTTTTATTGTAGCTCCAATTATCTTACTAGGGCTAGGTGAAGCCCCTTTCTTCTTGGAGTCTTTTGTTATTCAGATGGTTTTTTATTTAATCTTACCTTATATACCGACACCAGGGGGTAGTGGGGTTGCAGAACTTGGTTTTGTATCCCTATTTACTCCCTTTTTTGCCAGAGAGACTGTGGGGTTATTGGCTATTTTTTGGAGGGTTTTAACCTTTTATAGTGTATTAGTAATAGGTGGGGTGGTTTTATATAAGTTGTTAGATGAGAATGTAGTTTTATAATTAAGAATTTAATTGGGTGTGATAGAATGGATAGGTATATAAATGTAGTTGTAGATTTACCCCTTAAAAATGTAGATAAACCTTTTACATACAAACTTCCACAAAGGCTTTCAGATAAGGTTGTTATTGGGGATAAGGTATTGGTGCCTTTTGGTAACCGCAGGATTGAAGGGTATGTAGTAGGTGAGGGTAAGAAAGGGGATTTTGAAGCCAAGGAGATTATAAAGGTCTTTCCCTTTGGCCCATATTTCAGTAAGAAGATGTTAGATCTTGCTAGGTGGATAAGTGATTATTATCAATGTTATCTGGTTAGTTCATTGAAGGCGATGGTACCTAGTGGAAAAGTAAAGGTAAAGAAGAAGAGAGTAGTAGTTTTGGCCCAATCAATCAAAGAGAGTAAAGAGATTGTTGAGAGTTTAAAGTCTAGAGCTCCTAAGCAGGCTAAATTATTGTCTTATCTGATCGATAATCCAGAGGATAGGTTGATAAGTACAAAGTTGGCCCAAAAGGTCAATACAACCTCTTCAACTGTAAGTGCTTTGGTTAATAAGGGCTTTCTTGAATATAGGAATGAGTCGGTGAGAAGAGATCCCTTTGCTCATATAAGCTTTAAGAAAACTGAAGCATTTTCCCCTACAAGTGAGCAGAAGATTGTTATTAAAGAGATCATTGAAGGTTTAAAAGGTGATAGAAAACCTATTATGTTAAAAGGTGTAACAGGTAGCGGCAAGACTGAGGTCTATCTGCAAGCTATAGATAGGGTTTTAAGAGGAGGAAGAGAAGCAATTGTTTTGGTTCCTGAGATATCCTTGACTCCTCAAACTGTCGCTCGTTTTAAAGGTAGATTTGGGGAGAAGGTAGGAGTTTTACATAGTCAGTTGTCCTCTGGAGAGCGTTTTGATGAATGGAGAAGGATCAAAGAGGGTAAGATTAAGGTAGTGATAGGTGCTCGATCTGCTGTTTTTGCTCCCTTTAATAATTTAGGTTTAATAGTTATTGATGAAGAGCATGAAAGTACTTATAAACAGGAAGATCACCCTAAATACCATGCCCGAGAGGTTGCAGTAATGAGGGCCAAAAAAGAAGGAGCACTTGTATTGATGGGAACTGCTACCCCATCTTTGGAGTCTTATCATAGGGCCAAAGATGGTAAGTATAAGTTGATAGAGTTGACTAAAAGAGTTAAAGGGCGCCCCCTTCCTCCAGTAGAGATAGTAGATATGAGAGAAGAATTAAAAGAAGGGAATAAGCTTATGTTCAGTCGCTCTCTTTATAGAGGGATCGAGCAGGTTTTAGATAAGGGTGAACAAGCAATGATCTTCTTAAATCGTAGAGGCTTTTCTACCTTCGTTCAATGTCGAGAGTGTGGTCATGTAATGAAATGTATTAATTGCGATCTATCATTAAAATACCATGCCCAAGAAAGAGGTTTAAGGTGCCACTATTGTGATTATCAGGAGAAGGTTCCTAGAATCTGTCCAGAGTGTGAGAGTCTTTATATTAAGTACTTTGGTGTTGGCACTCAAAAGGTAGAAGAGAGTTTGAATGAAGAGTTTCCTACAGCAAAGGTGGCTAGAATGGATGTAGATACTACTCGAAGAAAAGGCTCTTATGAAAGGATACTTTCTAAGTTTAAAAGTGGAGAGATAGATATACTTATTGGGACTCAAATGATTGCTAAAGGGCATGATTTTGCTAATGTTACCTTAGTAGGTGTAGTTACAGCTGATACATCTCTTAACCTTCCAGACTTTAGGGCTGGGGAAAGAACCTTCCAGTTGTTAACACAGGTAGCAGGTCGTACTGGAAGGGGCGATAAACTGGGGAAGGTAATTATCCAAAGTTATACTCCAGATCATTATAGCATACAATTTGCGAAGGACCATAATTATGATAATTTTTATGAAGCTGAGATAGCTTTTAGGAATGCAACCGCTTATCCACCTTTTTCTAGTATGATCAATATAGTAATCAGTCATAAAGATGAGGCTAAAGTGATTAAAAATACTAATAAGCTAGGTGAAATTTTAAGATCTAAGATTTTGGAAATGGATAGTGAGGAGATTATGATTTTAGGTCCAGTTCAAGCCCCTCTTGCAAAGGTGAGAAGAGAATTTAGATGGCAGATTATATTAAAAGGTAAGGACATAGGTAGATTAAGAGATGTAAATAACGAGGCTTTAATTGAGCTAAAAGAAATAATGGGTGAAAGCGATATCAAAGTAAGTGTTGATGTTGATCCCTTAACAATGTTATAATATAGTGTAACTTTCAGTTGCAGGAATCTGGAATCTACAACCAGGAATCAGTAAAACCACTAATCTTTAAAGGTACAGGTTTTGATTCCTTACAAGCCTCAAGAGGCTTTCCATGAGTATTATCTTCACCAAAAACATATGAAGATAATAACTCTCTACAAGTTCTAAAGAACTTTCCGTGCTCATTATTTTTACCTAAAAGCATGTAAAGATAATTTTGCCTTACAAGCCTCAAGAGGCTTTCTATGAGCGTTATCTTCACTCAAAAACATGTGAAGATAACAACTCTACTGATTCCAGATTGCTTGTTCTTGATTCCAGTAATAAATCACGGAGGTGTAAATATGGCGATTTTAAATATAAGAGAGATAGGAGATCCAGTTTTAAGGACAGAGGCCAAAGAGGTAGAAGAGATAAGTGATAATATATTAAGATTACTTGATGATATGGCAGAGACTATGTATGATGCTCCAGGTATAGGTATAGCTGCCCCTCAAGTTGGAATCTCTAAAAGGATTATTCTTGTAGATATAGGTGATGGTCTTATTGAACTAATAAACCCAGAGATTAGTTCAAGGTCTAATAAGACATATATAGATCAAGAAGGTTGCTTAAGTATTCCCAATCAGATGGGCGATGTTAAACGTAATTATACTATAAGGGTTAAGGGACTTAATAGAGATGGAGAAGAGGTTGAGATTAAAGCTAAAGGCTTATTATCAAGGGCTTTACAGCATGAGATAGATCACTTGAATGGAAAGCTTTTTGTTGACCAACTGGTATGAAGAACAGTTAATAGAGGATAGAGGGACCTTTGAAGTTGAGATTCCACGAAGGGTTTTTGCCTTTTAAAACCCTGAGGGACCTTTGAAATTATAGACTATCTCTTGGTTTTGATTTGTGTTTAATTCGCGTTAATTAGTTGCTAAAGTATGTTTTTATATTTTGACTTTGCTTTTATTTATTAAATATTCTTTATTATTTATTAGCTGAACTTATTTACACAAGGAGGGTTTTGATGAGAGTAGTATTTATGGGAACTCCAGATTTTGCAGTTTCTGCTTTGGAGTCACTTTGTGAAAGTGACTTTATAGATTTAGTTGGTGTAGTAAGTCAACCAGATAGAAGAAGGGGAAGAGGACAGAAGGTTAAGCCTACCCCTGTTAAAAAAGAGGCTGTGAAGAGAGGAATTGAGGTATTTCAACCCAAGAAGGTATCAACTCCAGAAGGGATTGATAAACTTAAGGAGTGGAATCCAGATTTAATTGTTGTAGTAGCCTATGGTCAGATCTTAAAGAAGGAGGTCTTAGATCTTCCTCAATATGGATGTGTTAATATTCATGCTTCTTTGCTACCAAAGTATAGAGGAGCAGCTCCAATCCATCGTGCTATAATCAATGGAGAGAAGAAGACAGGTGTAACAACTATGTTGATGGATGAAGGTATGGATACAGGTGATGCAATTTTAATGGAAGAGGTTGAAATAGGAAAAGAGGATACTGTAGGAAGCCTACATGATAAATTGGCAGAGTTAGGTGCTGATTTAATTGTAAAGACTCTTAAAGCTATAGATGAAGGAAGTGCTTCATATCAAAAGCAAGATGATGCTAAAGCTACTTATGCAGATAAGATATCCAAGGCTGAAGGAGAGATAGATTGGTCTAAAGGGGCTATAGAGATTTGGAACCTTATCCGTGGTATGAATCCTTGGCCTGGTGCTTATACATATTATAAAGGTGATCTTTTAAAATTATGGGAATCAGAAGTTTATAATAAAACGAAGGAAGAAGAAGGGGCCAATCCAGGTAATGTAGTTAAGGTTGAAGATGATTTGGGTATAGTTATTCAGACTGGAAAAGGCCAACTGCTATTGACGAAAGTACAACCTGCTAGTAAACAAAGAATGTCTGCTGCTGATTATTTAAGAGGCTACAAAATAAATAAAGGAAATAGGTTGGGTAAAGCATAATGGGAGGTTCAAAAAAGTTATTTATAGGGCTTTTATTACTAGCATTAGCTATTCTAATCGTATTTGTAGCAGGGGTTTGGTATTTGAATTTTTTTGGTTTTAATATTCTTACACAAGGAATACTAATAATTATAAGTTTGATTCTATCTGGAGCAGCACTGATTTTGGTTTTAGGTATAGTAGGTATACATATTACCTTAAAGAAAGGGAAACCTATTAAGGTTCTTTACCTTCCAACAAAGGTGGTAATATCTTATCTATTACCAATTATAATTACTTTAGGTGGTTTTTTAGGTTTTGATAAAGAACAAATTCAAAGTTCCTTTATTCAAGTGGCAAATGCATTAATAGATCCTGATAAGATGAATCTTAAAGCAAGAGATGTCTTGATTTTGGCTCCTCATTGTATTCAAAGATCTCAATGTGAATATAGGGTAACAAGTGATTTAGATAACTGTAAAAGGTGTGGTCTTTGTCAGGTTCAAGGCTTAATAGAGTTAAAAGAAAAGTATGGTGTACATTTAGCCATTGCTACTGGGGGAACTCTGGCTAGAAAGATTATAAAAGAAAGTAGGCCCAAGGCGATTATTGCTGTAGCTTGTGAAAGGGATTTAAGTAGTGGAATGCAGGATATATATCCACTACCAGTAGTTGGGGTTGTGAATTTAAGGCCTAATGGCCCTTGTTTTAATACTGGAGTTGATCTCAATAAGATTGAGGAAGCAATAGTCAAATTGATATCAGATGATTAATTTTAGGTTGTTATATTTAAATTAAGGTGATATAGTTATTTTAAATAATAAAGAAATTTATATTTTTCAAATAACTCTTAACTAGAGCTAAGGGTTAGAATATTACTAAGGGAGTGATTTAAATGCCTTTCTTCTTTTTTGATCCAACTATGATTATTGTAATACCGGCAATTATCTTTGTTGCTTATGCTCAGTTTAAAGTTAAGTCCACCTTTGCTAAGTATCTAAGGGTAAGGGCCAACACTAATATGACTGGAGCAGATATAGCAAGAGAGTTGTTAAGAAGGGAAGGTCTTAATAATGTAAGGGTAGAACAGACTAGAGGAAGATTATCAGATCATTATGATCCTAGATCTAAAGTAGTTAGGTTATCGCCAGATGTTTATGGTAGCAACTCAGTAGCATCAATAGGGGTAGCAGCCCACGAGACAGGCCATGCTATCCAAGATGCCAAGCAATACGTACCATTAACCTTTAGACATACCTTATTTCCAGCGGCTAATTTTGGTTCTCAATTTGGCCCGATGTTGGCTGTCTTTGGATTCTTCTTCTTTAGATCAGAGTTATTAGTTACTGCAGGAATTGTCTTTTTTGCTGCGGCAGTCTTATTCCAAATAGTAACTTTACCAGTAGAATTTAATGCTAGCAGTAGAGCTTTAAAGTTGTTACAAAAGCATAATTTCTTAGATCGTCAAGAAGCAAAGGGAACTAAAAAGGTATTAAATGCAGCTGCATTAACCTATGTAGGTGCTACCTTAGTCTCTATTGCTCACCTAGCAAGGCTATTGATTATGCGTGGTATGTTAAGAGATGATTAATTAAATTATAGGAGTAATATGCAAAGCATATTACTCCTATTTATATGGAAGAATAAAGAGCAGAGGAAAGAGGAAAGAGGTTTCTTTAAATTTGAAATTCTACGAGGGGTTCGTTTTTGAATTTATGGTTAAAAGCTAGTATAGGTAATAAAGTTCAAGAATTAAAATGATTTTGTTTTTGTGGTTTTAACTATCCCTTATCCCTTATCCTCTATCCACTGAACTATAAAAAGGGGTGTAATTATGAAAAGAGCAAGAGAAGTGGCTTTAGAAGGTTTGTATAAGATAAATGAAGAAGGTGGATTTTCCAATATTGTACTAAATAACTTATTAAATAAATCTAATTTGGATAAAAGAGATAGGGGGCTAGCAACTCAACTTATCTATGGTTCTTTAAGAAGGAGAAATACTTTAGATTGGGTTATAGATCATTTTGCTAAACCTAAAGTTAAGAAGATGACGCCTTGGGCTCGTAATGCAATCCGTTTAGGTGTTTACCAGATTAAGTATATGGACAAGATACCTGCACCAGTTGCTTGTAATGAGACTGTAGAGGTTGCTAAAAAATACTGTAATAGAGGGGCAATCAAATTTATAAATGGTGTCCTACGTAATATAGTCAGAAAGATAGACAAGGTTCAATATCCAGATATTGACAAGGATCCAGTTGGACATATTAGGTACAAGCACTCTTATCCTCAGTGGATGGTACAAGGTTGGGTTAAGGAATATGGAGTTGACAAGACTATAGATATTGCAACTTACCTTAATGAAGTTCCAGCTACAGTTACTAGGACAAATACTTTAAAGCTAGATAGAGATCAACTATTAGAGAATTTGAAAGAAGATGGGGTAGAAGCAGAAAAAATCGAAAATCTACCTGAGGCAATAAACTTAATCTCATATCCATCAATAGGTAGGCTAAAGGACTTTAAAGAAGGTAATTTTCAAGTTCAAGGTTTGGCTTCAATGGCAGTTGCCCATGTTCTTAACCCTGATAGAGATGATCTGGTAATTGATTTATGTAGTGCTCCCGGAGGTAAGACGACCCATTTGGCACAGTTAATGGAGAATACAGGTCAGATTTATTCAGTAGATCTACATGAGCATAAGCTTGAATTGATTAAAGAAAATTGTGAAAGACTTGGTATTGAAAATGTTAAGACCTTCTGTGGAGATGGAAGAGAGGTAAGTTTTGAAGAAAAAGCTGATAAAATCCTAGTAGATGCTCCTTGTTCAGGTTTAGGGATAATGGGTAAAAAGCCTGAGATTAGATGGGAGAAGAAGCCCCAGGATTTAAAGGCTCTACAAGAGCTACAGTTAGAGCTTTTGGATAATGCTGCTAAACTACTTAAAGATGGTGGGGAGATTATTTATAGTACTTGTACCTTTACTAAAGAGGAGAATAGTAAAGTAATAGAGAAGTTCTTAGATAAGTTTGATAATTTTTCCTTAGTTAATTTAGAGGAAGTAGGAGAAGAGCTAGGATTCAGCAAATATTTGCAAAATGGACAACTACAGCTCCTGCCAGATTCCAAGCTTATAGAAGGTTTCTTTATAGCTAAACTTCGCAAGAACTAAAGTTCCTGTAAAATCATAGTAATCTAGTTGCACTTTGTGCAACTAGTAATGGGTAATGAGTGATGAGTAATACTATTTAACAACGAAAGGAAGTAGTTTAAGTATGGAAGAAAGAATGGAGTTAATTGGAAGTGATATTTCAGATCTTGAGAACCTTATCAAGGAGTTAGACCAACCTAAATTCCGGGCCAAACAATTATTTTCTTGGCTTTATAATAAAAAAGTTGATAAAATTAAAGAGATGACCAACCTTTCTAAAGAATTAAGAGCCAAGTTAGAGAAAAAAACAAGGATAGAAAGGTTAAAGTTAATCAAAAGCCAAGAGTCTTCAGATGGAACAGTTAAATATTTATTTGGACTTAGTGATGGCAATAAGATAGAGTCAGTTTATATGCCTTATAGGGATGGGCGAAGGAGCATCTGTATATCTACCCAAGTTGGATGTGGGATGGGATGTAACTTCTGTGCAACTGGCTTACATGGCTTAAGCAGGAATTTAACTGCTGGAGAGATAGTAAATCAGATTTTAACTGTTGAAGATATTACTGGAGAAGAGATTTCCAATGTTGTTTTTATGGGGATGGGTGAGCCTTTAGCAAATTATGATAGAGTTCTAAAGGCCATTAGATTGATTAACAGTGAGCAAGGGATGAATATAGGGATGAGAAGGATAACTTTATCGACCTGTGGTTTAATTCCACAGATTGAATCCTTGGCCCAAGAGAAGTTACAATTAACTTTAGCAATCTCTTTACATGCAGCTAATAATAAATTACGTAGTCAGATGATGCCAATAAATGCTAAGTACCCTGTAGAAGAATTAATTCCTGCTTGCAAAAGGTATACAGAGTTGACTGGAAGGAGAATAACCTTTGAATATGCTATAGTTGATGGTCTAAATGATTCTTATGCCCATGCAAGAGAGTTGGCCAAGCTTTTAAGAGGAATGTTGGCCCATGTAAATCTAATCCCTATCAACGAGGTAGAGGGGATTGATTATACTAGACCACAAAGAAGGTCTATAAATTTATTCAAAGAAGAGTTGGATAAGCTAAATATTCCAGCGACAATTAGAGTTGAACGGGGTGGAGATATTGATGCAGCATGTGGTCAATTACAGGGTAAGGAGGATAGATAATGAGGATTTCTAGGAAGTTGGCCCGGAAGATAAAGAGAATATTCTCAAAAGAAGATAAGAATAACATTAAAAGAAGGGTTGTTAAGGAAGTTTTAAAGGATATTGATAAAGAAGCTAGAGGTGGTAAAGGAGGAACTTATATTCCCCATTACTATGAAGTTATACTTCCTAAGGAAGAAGAAGAGATTGTATGTGAGTTAAAAGATGAATTGAAGAGGGTTATAAAAGGTGAAGTTGAAGAATATCTATCTAGAAATGCCTTTAAATTAAGGGATAACCTAGAGGTTAAATTTAATTTTAGCAAAAGTATAGATAGAGATATTCAAGTTAATAGAAGTTTTTTGATAGAGGATTTGAGGATAGATGATACTAAGGATGACGGTACTAAAGTTTTTAAGGCTCTTAATATTGATACAAAGTTAAGTAGAACTGATGCCACAGTTAAGATCTCCAAGTTAAGGGTAGATGAGTCTTATCTTAAAGTTATAGAAGAGGGAAGAGAAGTAAAGTGTTACAAGATAGATTCTGTCGAGACTAATATTGGTAGACAAAGGAGTAATGAGGTAGTTGTATCTGATCACAATGTCTCTCGTGTTCATGCTCAGATAGTTAATAAGGTCTATTATTATAGTATTATAGATTTAAATAGTACAAATGGTGTAGTGGTAAATGGAGAGTTTGTAAAAGAGAAGAGGCTCTTTGATCAGGATAAGATTGTATTAGGAGAGACCCAATTTATATTTTCTCTTAAGGGTTAAAGAGGGGTGATGATATGGATTATGGAGCTGTTTCGGAGGTAGGAAAGGTTAGAGAAGAGAATCAAGATGGTTATTTAGCTGTTAAAAAATGCAACTTAGATATTATAGCTGTAGCTGATGGAATGGGCGGTTATAAAGGTGGAAACAAAGCTAGTTCTCTAGCTATTGAAAATATAGAAGATTATAACTTTGGTGAAGAAGAGTTAATATCGGAGATAAGAGAAGTAATTAATTTAGCAAATGAAGAGATAATGAGTGAAGGTAAGAAGAAGGAATATAGAGGTATGGGAACCACCTTGACTTTAGGTGTTATTAAAGATAGAATATTAACAATTGGACATATTGGTGACAGCAGAGCTTATTTGTTTAGAAATAAGAGTTTAAAACAGATTACTCAAGATCACTCCTATGTAGGTGAGCTTTTAAGGAGTAATTTAATTAGTCCAGAAGAAGCTCAAAGGCACCCTAAGAAGAATATGTTGACTAAGGCTTTAGGTATTGATAAGGAAGTTGAAATCGACATAATAGAATTAGAGTTAAATTCTAAGGATTTAATATTACTATGTTCTGATGGACTGACTAATATGATAGAGGATGATAATCTATCTGATATTTTGGCTTCTAAAGTTGATTTGCAGACTAAAGCAGAGCAACTTGTTTTATTAGCCAATGATAAAGGTGGTTATGATAATATCACAGCAGTCATTTATCAGAGCAATTAAGCTTAGACTTTGAGGTGAAAAATTTATGATTGGAAGAGTGCTTAATAATAGGTATGAATTAGTTAAGAAGGTTGGAACAGGTGGTACTGCTATAGTATATTTGGCTAAAGATAGGCTCTTGGGGCGTAGAGTAGCTATAAAGATATTACAGCCACAATTTGCAGATAATAATGTTGCTGTTAGAAGGTTCAATAATGAAGCCCAAGCTATAGCAAGCCTTTCCCATACTAATATTGTTAACATATTCGACATAGGTAAAGAGGATAACCTATATTATATTGTGATGGAATATATAAAAGGAAGAGATTTAAAAGAAGAGATAGATGAGGTCGGTAATATAAGCTTGCATAGATCTGTTGAGATTGTCAAAGAGGTCTGCCAAGCTTTAATTAAGGCTCATCGTAATAATATTATTCATTGTGATATTAAACCTCATAATATACTGTTAACTGATGATGGGAGTGTAAAGGTTACAGACTTTGGTATTGCCCAAGCGGTTACTGCGGCAACTATGCATCAAACAGATTCGATTATGGGATCTGCACATTATTTATCACCGGAGCAGGCAAAAGGGACTAAAGTAACTGCACGGACAGACATATACTCTTTGGGAATAGTACTCTATGAATTGGTTACAGGATCATTACCCTTTACTGGAGAAAGTCATATTTCAATTGCTTTAAAGCATATTGAAGAGGAAGCAATACCTCCTAAGGAGATAAATGATGAGGTTCCAAATGAGTTAAATAGTATAATTTTAAAAGCAATATCTAAAAGACCACAGGAGAGATATAATTCTGTAGTGGAGATGCTAAGGGATTTAAAAGATGTTCGTGTTAAAGTTGACTCTACTCCAGAGGTCTCTAATCAGCATACTTTAATAATCCCTAGGGAAGAATATAAAAGAGAGATTAATAAAAAAGGTAATAACGATATCAATGAGAAGAAAAGTAGAATCAATAAAGAAGTTAAAGGTGATAGTAGTAAAGATTCACAAAGAAAGTTAACTGAAGAGAATAAAGCTGAAGTAACCCTTAAGAATAGCAAAGGAGTAGAGGAAATGAAGGGTGAAGATATTAAAGAAGGTTCAAAGGGTGGTAAGGATAAAGGGAAGAATAGTTTGTTGGTAGCTTTAGTAGTTTTAGGAGTAGCCTTTATAGGAACTATGGTCTTTGGATATTATGCATTGATAAGTTATTTAGAGGTTGGTGAAGTTACTGTACCTAACTTAGTGGGCCAACATAAGGATGAGGCACGTCAGGTTCTAAAGGAAAGAGAACTTGGTTTAAGTGTTTACTATGAAACTTATAACCAAGAGGTAGAAGAAGGACATATTGTCTCTCAAAGTCCTGAAGCAGATAGGCTTGTAAAGCAGAATAGAACTATAGAGGTAGTTCTTAGTAAGGGGGCTCGCTTATCTAGTGTACCAGAGCTAACAGGTAAATCTTTAAGAGAAGCTGAAATAGATTTATCCAAGTTTGATTTAAGGTTAGGTGAGATAGAGGAAGAATTTAGTGATACTGTTCCTAAAGGAGAGATCATCTGGCAGAGTCCTGAAGCAGGAGAAGAGGTCAAAGCTGGTGATATGGTCGATATAGGATTGAGTCAGGGAAGGGAACCAAGGGAAGTTATAGTACCTGGTTTGGCTGGATTAAGAAGAGAAGAGGCTTTAGAGTTATTAAGAGAGAATAATCTGATTTTAGGTCAAGTTACTGAAAGAGAGAGTCTAACTTACCGTGAAGGAAGGGTAATTGCCCAAAGTCCAGGCGAAGGTGAGCGATCTATTGAAAACTCTACAGTACAGTTGGTAATAAGTAGTGGTATTAGAAACCCTCATGGGTCAGAGATTAAAGAGAGAATTGTTGCTATTGATGTTCCACCTGGAAGTCAAAGACGGGTAGAGATATCTATAGAAGATGATAATGGTCACAGAATAGTCTATGACAGAGTTCATCGTCCACGTGAAAGGGTTGAGCAAGAAGTAATATTGGTTGGCCCAGCTACGATTAGAATTTATTTTGATGGACAGCTTAATTATCAAAAGAGGTTATAAGGAGAGTGTTTATGAAAGAAGGAAGAATATTAAAAGCTTTAGGGGGCTTCTTCTTTGTCCATTGCCCTCAAGAGGATAAAGTTTATAGATGTGGGATTAGAGGGAGATTGAAGCAAGCTGGGATTGATGTAATTTCAGGTGATCTGGTTGAATTTACACTCCTAGAGGATGGAAGTGGGATAGTTGAAAGTAGAAAGCAAAGAGATAATTACATCTTCCGCCCCCCTATAGCCAATGTAGAAAGAGTTATAATAACTTCTGCTATCAAGGAGCCTGATCTTCATCCAAAGCTTTTAGATAGGCTCCTTATCTTAGCAGAAAATGCAGGTCTAGATATAATTATATGTATCAATAAGGTGGATATATCAGGATTAGAAGAAGCTAAAAATATTCTTTCAGATTATGAGAGGGTAGGTTATAAGGTTATTTATACTAGTGTAAAAGAAGAGATAGGAATTAATCAATTAAGAGATGTTTTGCAGGATAAGGTTTCATTTTTTGCAGGTCCTTCTGGTGCTGGGAAGTCTAGTTTGTTAAATGCTATTCAACCAGGACTTCAGTTGAAGATGGGAGAAGTTAGTTGTAAGATAAAGAGGGGGCGCCATACAACCCGCCATGTTGAATTATTAGCTTTGGATAATGGAGGTTGGGTTGCAGATACTCCTGGGTTTAGTGTCTTAGATATAACTTCTATAGAGTCTAATGAATTACAATATCTATTTCCTGAGATGGATGACTATCTTGATGGTTGTAAATTTATTCCTTGTTCCCATAGTCATGAACCAAAGTGTGCTATTAAAGAAGGGGTAAAAGGTGGAGGAATTTCAGAATCACGTTATCAGAATTACTTAGAGTTCTTAGAGGAGATAAAGAAGAAAGAAGAGAAGAGTTGGAGGAGATAAATGATGATAAAAGTTGCACCATCGATCTTATCAGCAGATTTTAGTAAATTAGAAGAAGAGATTAAAACAGTAAAGGAAGCAGAGTATCTACATATAGATGTTATGGATGGCCATTTTGTACCTAATATAACCATTGGTCCTTTGGTTTTAGATTCGATTAAGGATAAGACAGATCAGGTCTTAGATGTGCATTTAATGATCGAAAATCCTGATGATTATATTGAAGACTTTGTTAAGGCTGGAGCTGATATGCTTGTTGTTCATGCTGAAGCATCTAAGCATTTACATCGTACAATTCAAAATATTAAAAGCTATGGAGTTAAGGCAGGTGTAGCATTAAATCCTGCTACTGATCTATCTGTTATCAATTATATTTTAGAAGAGGTTGATATGGTTCTTTTGATGACTGTTAATCCAGGGTTTGGAGGACAAGCCTTTATACTTGAGGTCCTTCCTAAGATAAGTGATTTAAGGCATATGATTGAGAAGAGAGGTTTAGATGTTGATATTCAAGTAGATGGTGGGATTAAACCAGGTGGTACAGCTTTGCAGGCAGTTGAAGCTGGGGCTAACATCTTAGTGGCAGGTTCTGCTGTTTTTGGTGCTGATGATAGATCAGAGGCCATTAGATCTTTAAAGGCGAGAAAGTAGATAGATTATATTTGATTTATTATCTGTTTTATAGTATAATTTATAATTAGAAAAGAGAATAGATTCTTCAGGAAAAGGTGAAATTCCTAACCGGCGGTGATAGCCCGCGAGCCTTGTGCTGATCTGGTGAGATTCCAGAGCCGACAGTAAAGTCTGGATGGGAGAAGAATATACATATTTTTTAAATTTTAAAGTTCCTGAGGGGTATAATAACCTTTAGGAACTTTTTATATTAATTAGTATTAGCTTATTTAAAATTATGTTTTGTTAGAAGGTGGTTATATGAATAGTCAGCTGAGAGATGAAAAATATATGAAGGTGGCTTTGGAGTTGGCCCAAAAAGCAGATGGGAGAACTAGCCCAAATCCTTTAGTAGGGGCTGTAATTGTTAAAGGGGAGAAGGTAATTGGCAGAGGGTACCACCAGTATGCAGGTGGTCCCCATGCTGAGATTAATGCACTAAAAGATGCAGATCGACAAGCTCAAGGAGCCAACCTATATGTTACTCTAGAGCCTTGCTCTCATTATGGTAAGACCCCACCTTGTACCCAGGCGATCTTAGACTCTGGTATTAAGAGGGTCTTTATTGGGATGGAAGATCCCAACCCAAGGGTTTCAGGAAGAGGTATTCAATTACTCAAAGAGAATGGTGTAGAAGTTGAGGTTGGAATTTTAGAGGAAAAAGCTAAAAAGATTAATGAGGTGTTTATTAAGTATATTACAACTAAGAGACCTTATATAATTTTAAAGAATGGTATTACCTTAGATGGTAAGATTGCTACAAAGACTGGGCATTCAAAGTGGATTACTGGTGAAGAGTCTAGGTTTTTAGTCCATAAACTAAGGGACAAGGTTGATGGTATATTGGTTGGAATAGGTACAGTTTTGTCAGACGATCCTAGGTTGACTACTCGTTTGCCTGAAGGGGGAAAAGATCCTGTTAGGGTAATTTTAGACGGGAGATTAAGAGTTCCTTTAGATGCTAAGGTTATCAAGAATGATTCTGAGGATAAAGTAATAGTTGCTACTCTTAAAGGTAATGATAAGAATAAAATCAAGAAATTAGAGCAATTAGGAGTAAAAGTCATAGAGGTTAGTAAAGGGCCAAGGGTTGATTTAAAAGAGTTGCTTAAAAAGTTAGGAGAACTGGAGATAACAAGTGTTTTAGTAGAGGGTGGAAGTGAAATCAACGCCTCCTTTTTAAATGGTGGTTTTGTTGATAAGTTATATTACTTTATTGCTCCTAAGATTATTGGAGGAAGTGATTCTATTCCGGTAGTAGGTGGGGTAGGAGTTGAAAAGATAAATAATGGAATCCAGATAGTCGATAAAGAGGTTAAGTTAGTTGGAGATGATATTTTGCTAATAGGATATCCGAAGACCAGAGGGATAGAGGAGTTTTGATATTTTTATCACAAGAATATACTTTAATTATTGTTTCTATTTATTCAATATTCATTATTCTTTATTAATTGATTTGAAGGTGGTGATATAGTGTTTACAGGGATTGTAGAGGAGTTGGGTAAGGTTAAGAGGATTGGGCTAGGGGCCAAATCTATAGACCTTACTATTGAGGCTAAGAAAGTATTAGAAGATGTCAAAATTGGAGATTCTATAGCTACCAATGGTGTCTGTTTAACTGTTACTCAATTTGGAGATAAAGAGTTTAGTGTCGATGTTATGCCTCAGACTATGAGAAATTCTAGTTTAGGCGATTTAAAGGTGGGTTCGATGGTCAATCTGGAACGTGCTTTGAGGGTTGGAGACCGTTTAGGCGGTCATATGGTTTCAGGGCATATAGATGGAGTAGGAGTTATTAAGGATAAAAAAAGAGAGGATAATGCAATAATAGTAACTATAACCCCTCCCAAGGAATTACTTAAGTATATTATACATAAAGGTTCTATTGCTATAGATGGGGTAAGCCTAACAGTAGCAGAACTTGGTCAAAGTGATTTTTCTGTCTCTTTAATTCCACATACAAGTCAAGTTACTCTTTTAGGAATGAATGATATTGGTGACAAGGTTAATCTAGAAGGTGATATGATTGGTAAGTATGTAGAGAAGATGATAAAAGGCAGTCAAGAGCAGGAAAAGGGATCAAAGGTAGATATGGATTTTTTAGAGAGAACAGGATTTTTATTAGCGTGAGAAAGAAATAAAGCATAGCTTTATTACTAGTGTCAGTGCCAGTGTCTGTGTCAGTTAAGATCTAAGTTCTTGAACTTGCTGACACTGACACCGACACTGAAACTTAATTAATATTAAGTTACAGATAGAGAGGAGTAATAGATATGAAATTTAATAATATAGAAGAAGCTATTGAAGATATAAAAGATGGCAAGATGATAATTGTGGTTGATGATGAGGATAGGGAGAATGAAGGTGATCTTCTAATGGCGGCTCAGATGGCTACTCCAGAAGCTATCAATTTTATGGCTACCTATGGGAAAGGTCTAATCTGCTTGCCGACAACAGAAGAGCGTTTAGCAGAACTGAACTTAGAACAGATGGTAGAGGATAATACTGATCCTCATGGGACGGCATTTACAGTCTCTATTGATCACAAGAGTACTACAACTGGAATCTCAGCCTTTGAAAGGGCCAAGACTATTCAATCTGTAGTGGACCCAGAGACTAGACCTTCTGATTTGGCAAGACCAGGTCATATATTTCCCCTAAAAGCCAAAAAGGGTGGAGTCCTAAGAAGGGCTGGGCATACTGAAGCTTCAGTAGATTTGGCCCGTTTGGCCGGTTTATATCCTGCTGGGGTTATCTGTGAGATTATGTCTGATGATGGTACTATGGCTAGAGTTCCAGAGTTGATGGAATTTGCTAAAGAGCATAATTTAAAGATAATTACTATTGAAGAGTTAATTAAGTATAGGTTGAAGAAGGATAAGTTAGTAAGTCCTCTTCCAGAGATAAAGCTACCAACTAAGTTTGGAGAGTTTAGAGCCATTGGTTATGAGACTGCTATTGATGATAAGTGTCATATGGCGATTATCAAAGGTGATATTGAAGATGCAGATGATGTTTTGGTCAGAGTACATTCAGAGTGCTTAACAGGAGATGCTTTAGGATCTTTGCGTTGTGATTGTAGAGATCAATTAGGAGAGGCTTTAAAAGAGATTGAAGAGGAAGGTCAAGGGGTTGTCCTTTATATGCGCCAAGAAGGTAGAGGTATTGGACTTGCTAATAAGTTGAGGGCCTATAATCTTCAGGATGAAGGAAAGGATACAGTAGAAGCTAACAGAGAATTAGGTTTTGAAGATGATATGAGAGATTATGGTATTGGTGCTCAGATTTTGGCCGATTTAGGTTTGACCAGTATTCGTTTGATGACCAATAATCCACGTAAAATTGTAGGTTTAGAGGCTTATGGATTAAAGATAAAAGAGAGAGTGCCTCATCAGATTGAAGCCAACTGTGTTAACAAAAGGTATTTAAAGACTAAAAAAGATAAGTTAGGACATATGCTTGAAAATAACTTTGATAATTTAGTATAGTGTCAGAAACCAGTGCCTATATCAATAAGAAAAAATAAGAAAAATTTGATACCTTTAACACTTACAAAAATAGACTATTGGTATTTTAATTAAAATAAAGGGAGGAATAAAAAAATGACAAATTATAAGTTATATGAAGGAAATTTACTAGGAGAAGGGTTGAAGTTTGGAATTGTTTTAGGGAGGTTTAATGAGTTTATATCAAGTAAGTTATTAAGTGGGGCTATAGATGCTTTGAAGAGGCATGGAGTTAAAGAAGAGGATATAGAGGTTGCTTGGGTTCCAGGAGCTTTTGAAATTCCTTTGGCAGCTAAGAAGATGGCTAGCTCTGGTAAATATGATGGGGTTATTTGTTTAGGAGCTGTAATTAGAGGGGCTACACCACACTTTGATTATGTATGTGCAGAAGTATCTAAAGGTGTTGCAAAAGTAAGTTTAGATAGTGAGTTACCTGTAATGTTTGGAGTTATAACAACAGATAATATTGAACAAGCTATAGAAAGAGCAGGAACTAAAGCAGGGAATAAAGGTTGGGAAGCAGCTATGGGTGCATTAGAGATGGCTAATTTAATGAATGAACTGTAATAAATATGGAGGGGTTAGCCTTAGGCTGACCTCTTTTGCTTAAGTTTTATTAAAAGTGTAAGTAAAGTGGTAGGGTAATATGTCAAGAGAAAATTTAAACAAAAATTACCCAGTTAATT
>NZ_KI912094.1:47993-74615 GCF_000517025.1 Halonatronum saccharophilum DSM 13868 | reverse complement strand
GGAAGATGAGCCTAAAGCAAAAGATCTTTTAGCCAAGATAAAAGATCATTTAAGTGATAAAGTAGATGATGTTCGCTTGAGTAAGAGATTAAAATCTAGTGCAGCTTGCTTAGTCAGCTCAGAGCAAGGGATGAGTATAGCTATGGAGAAGATCTTTAAGCAGATGGATCAAAATGTAGGCGCAGCCAATCGAATCCTTGAGATTAATCCTAAGCATAAAGTATTTTCTAAACTAGAAGGTATCTATAATGAAAATCCAGAATCAAAAAAACTTAAAGAGTATAGTGAATTACTTTATAACCTATCTTCATTGGTTGAAGGGTTGACACCAGAGAATCCAGTAGAGTTTGCTTCTAAAATCACTGATCTAATGGCAGAAAATTAATAGATATCTTTGAACTTTGAATCTTTAAAAAGGTATATCTTTAAATAAGAAGAGCTTGATGGTCTCTAGAGACCATCAAGCTCTTCTTATTTATTATAAAGAATATTATTTAATCTCTCTTGGGGATTATGAAACTTTACTTCACTCGCCTCAAAATCTTCTGGATTATACTCTCCACCTAACCATTCTAAGATATGTTCATGCTCTGTATCTTCTGGATCATTAAGTATATCTAACATATCATAATACCCAGAAACACCACCACAATCTTCAGGCGGACAGGCTCTCTCACCTGCTAAACAACGAGGATAATCTAACTCCTCTTTAGCAGGATAAATACCTTCAAGTTCTACAGTATGTTCCCAACAATCACCAAAATCATAATTATAATCTATCATCTTATTTTTCATAGAAAGATAATCGCCTATTTTTTCTTCCCATCCAGTAAGGATATTATTAGCAAAGTCCTGATGGGGAATACCAATCTCTCTACCTTTTACTCTAAACTCGTGCAAATGATAATCCAACCAACCCATAGCATCTTGAATTGCTACATGCAAGTCCCAGAAGGTATAATCATCGGGAACCTCTATCCTTCTCCAGATTAGTGGTTCTATACCTTTTAAACTTATCTTAAAACGGTAAACTTGATTATAAGACCTACCCATTCTCTCCATAAACGTATTCCTCAAAGAATTAATCGCACAATACGATTCTAACTTTAAAATTGGTATCCTATTATTCTTCTGGTTTAACTTAATCATATCCTTAGAAGATACAACTGAAAACTCTTCACTATAATATTCAATATAACTTTTAAGGTAATTTATTTGACTTATGATGCTTCGACTATAGGTTTTAGAATATTTTATTTCGCTCATATTCTCTAGATAGTTATCAATATAAGAATCCTTAATTCCCTCTGCTCTAAAGTTGTCAATGATAGCATTAACTGCTAATTGATTGAAGTTCTTGAAATCTGCTTTCTTTAAACCATATAAAACAACAGAATATCTAGTCTTAACATTCATTAAAACTACTGTCTTTCTTCTGTTAATAGTAAATAGATGCGCATGCCAGTTATAAAAATCATCTCTGGTTGCTTCCTCATTCTCTTCAAGTTCGAAGTCAATCTCTTTTTTTAACTTAGCAGTACAATTAATAGTTAACATTTTACACCCCTTTTTCTTTCAAGTCTGTAACTTGCCGAGTTGAGCCAAGAAAGTTTCCCCTTAAATTAGGGCGGAGATGAATTGGCTATTTAAAAGTAATTCAACATTACTTTTAAAATCAATCATTTTACATATAGGAATTTCAAATCAACAGATACTTGTACCTTATATATAACGGCTTTCTTTCTCCATCTGTTTCATCAATATTAAACCTTTTTATCTTATTGCCATATTGATCATATTCATATTCATACCAGTACATTACAAATCTATTTCCACTGTCATCAACTCTAGTCGATTTCACTCTATTATTATGACTATCATATTCGAATAAATATTTTCTTATTAACATGTCATCTTCCTTAGCCCTATGTGTTAGGATAGTTGTCGTATAGATTAAATAGTGTATAATATAATTACGACAATAAACCTAAGGAGTAGTGATATGGGAAAAAAGAAGAAAAAATATCCCAAAGAAGTTAAAGAGTCAGTGCTTAAAAGATTAACAGCCCCAACAACTGATACAGTTAAAAGTTTATCTAAAGAATTAGGTATACCTAAGACAACAATATATGAGTGGAAAAGAAAAAACAATAAAAAAACTAACGATCCTAAACCAGTTAACAAGTGGACTACTAAAGATAAGTTTCAAGCATTACTTGAAACAGCATCCCTTACAGAAAGAGAAATAGCTCAATATTGTAGAAGAAAGGGAATCTATGTTAATGATATAAAGAGTTGGGAAGAACAGTTTCTTAAAGCTAATACCTCTAATTTAGAAGATCCACAAGATTTAAAAAAAGACCTAAAAAAAGAAAAAGATAGAAATAAAAAGCTTGAAAAAGAATTGATACGTAAAGAAAAAGCTCTAGCAGAAACAGCAGCATTACTAGTATTAAGAAAAAAAGCAAATGCGATCTGGGGGGACCCCGAGGAAGAATGATCAGTGATTCAGATCGCACTATGGCAGTAGAACTGATCGATGAAGCAAGAACTAACGGCGCTAGATTAAAACCAGCCTGTGAAGTGTTAAATATTAGTGAGCGCACCTATCAAAGATGGACTAAAAACGGAAGTGTAGAAAAAGATCGAAGACCAATAGTTAAAAGACATAGCCCTAAAAACAAGTTATCACAAGAAGAGCGTTTAGAGATAATTAGAACAGTTAATGGCCCTAAATTTGCTGATTTACCACCATCACAAATAGTCCCTAAGCTAGCAGATGAGGGGAGGTGTTTAGCATCAGAATCAACAATCTATCGAATATTGAGAGAAGAACAGATGAATACTCATAGAAGTCGATCTAAAGCACCTGTAAAAAGAGAAACACCAACACATATAGCTGTAGCTTCTAATCAAGTATGGACTTGGGATATAACATGGTTAAATGCTTCTATCAAAGGAGAGTATTATAAGCTTTATATGATAGTAGATATGTATAGTAGATTTATAGTCTCTTGTGAAGTATGGGAAACAGAAAAAGCAGAATACGCTGAATATTTAATAAAAAAGGCAACTCTATCTCAAAGTATAGCTGGAAGACCACTGGTGTTGCATTCTGATAATGGTAGTCCTATGAAAGCAGCAACTTTTTTAGCAACCTTAGAAAAGTTAGGAGTCCAAAGTTCCTTTTCAAGACCTCGAGTAAGTAATGACAATCCTTATTCAGAGTCACTTTTTAAAACAATGAAATATAGACCCCAGTACCCACATAGAGGTTTCTCTAATTTAGAAGAAGCCAGAGAATGGGTTGAGAAATTTGTTAAATGGTATAATTACACTTATTTACACAGTGGAATCAACTTTATAACACCATATCAAAGGCATTATGGTTTAGATATGAAGATAATGAAAAGACGTACTAAAACGTATAAAGAAGCCAAAGCAAAGCACCCAGAAAGATGGGCTAAAGAGGTTAGAGATTGGTCATTGCCTGAGTATGTATCATTAAACCCTATTAAAGAAGAAGAAATAAAAGGTTATGCTAATCAATCAAAAGATTGATTTTATTGGAATGAAAAATTTAAATGCGACAACTTACTTGACAAACACCGATAGAGAGTATATCAAATTTACCAATCGTATGTATTTTAGAGAGGTTACTGCTCAAGAGCAGGGAATAGAGTTATACGATAAGATGAGAGAATGTATGAGGATAGAAAGAGAAGTAGAGGCTTTAGATGGGGAGATAGATGAGTTGCATCAGTATGTAACAGTTGAGCAGGAGAGTAGAAGAAATAATTTATTGACTATAATTACAGTTATAGGAGCATTATTTACTGTTCCTAATTTTGCAATGAGTTTTTTTGGCATGAATTTAAAGAATTTTATTCATCCGACAAATGGATACGAGGGTATATTTGTTAGTAATGGTGTAATTGATTTTATGAAAAATATTTTTAGTACAGAATTAAAGTCTGTCTGGCAGTGGATAGCAATTTATTTTTCAATTCCTACTATTATAACAATTGTAGGTTATTTGGGATATAAAGGTTCATTAGGTGAAAAAATAAAGATTTTAACTAAAGTTATTATATGCGGAATTGGAGTTTTTTTAATTTTGTTCCCCTTAATAACTTTATTTATCTAAAGGAGTTGATTTAATGTCAAAATTAACAGTTAAATTAAAGCAACATACTCCATTAATTCATTTTCAAGCGGAGCAGGATGGAGCTACCTTGAGAGCAACGGAGTTAAAGCCGAAATTGGACAAGTTCTTGGTGGAACATGCATTTAATTATGATTTTAAAGAATACGAGAAATTTCTAGTTGGTGATTCTAATAGATATAAGAGATTTAAAGAGGGGGAGAGCGAAGAGGATAAGAAGAATCCTGCTTTTGATTATAAGGTTAGGATTAGATGCAATAATCTCAAAATAATAGATATTGATAATGAGTTAAACAGTTCTTCTTTTTTTGGAAACATAGGCAAGAAGCCATGGGAGAAGAAAATAAAAGCTGTATTTACTCAAGAAGATATTATAATAGATTTTTTTGCATTTAAACAAAGTTTATTAGATAAAATTGAAGAATATATCAATTTATTTTTTACTATAACTAATTTCGGGACTAGGCAAAATAAAGGTTTTGGCTCTTTTTATATTAATAGTTGTGAAGAAGATTTTTTAAGTAATTTAGAAAGAATAAGAGATAAATTTTTATATATTAAATATGATCCAATTAATTATAAAGAGTTGTTAGAGGATATATCTATAATCTATACTTTAATGAAATCTGGAATTAACTATCCTAGTCATCCAATGAAAACCTTAAAAGATAGGCACGGAAAGATTGTTTACAAATTTAATGGTAAACCTAAAAAAATTCCTAATTATAATATAAAAACAAAAAATGCTTCATACCATAAGTCATTCTTATTTAAGTATATGGGAAGAAAGACGATAGGAAATGAAAAAAGATTTATTAAAGAAAATTTTTTTCAGCCATATGTAAGAATAGAAAAAGATGATATTGATAAAAAGTATGTACGAGGATTGTTAGGGATTTCAGATAGTATAAAATTTAGAGATGGAAAAAGATATGGAGAAGAAATTAGATATAAAAGTGATATCGACAGATTTAAATCACCTATTACTTTTAAAGTAGTTGATAATATTATTGCAATTATTCCTGACAAAATACCTGATGAAATTTTTGAGAAAGAATTTGTTTTTGAGCAACCATCTGGCAATAATCGTTTGAATGAAAAAAGAATAAGTACCCCTACAAAAGATGATTTTAACTTAGAAGATTTTTTATTTGAATTTGCAGATTTTTTTAATGAAAATTTAAAAGTTTCTGATGTTAATAATCCTTTAGAAAACCAATTAAGGAAAGCCAAACAAAAGAACATTTGTAAAGTAGGTGATAACAATGACTAAAAAATACATAGGCATAACCATTGGCCCTATTTATCATACACTTAAAAGTGCTAAAAAGACTGGTCAACTATGGGGTGGCAGTTATATCTTCTCTTATATAATGAAGAATATTATGAAGAAGTTTAAGGATGAACGAGACTTTATAGTTCCTTGTGCAAAAGATGAATATTTTGAAAAAGGATTAGGTGCAGGGTTATTTCATGATAGATGTATCTTTGTTGCTGAAGATGGAGATTTTGAGGATATCTCAAAGACAGTAGATGATATCTTGAAAGATATTGCAGGAAAGATTTCTGGAAGTATTGGTAAAGAAGAAGCTGATATCGAGTCTTATTTGCAGAAGTACTTTCAAATCTATTATCTAGAGAAAGAGCTAAGGGAGGATCAGAATCCAATCTTAGAATTATCCCCTTATCTTGATAGTTTAGAGCTTCAACCTAAGTTTATTCCTGAACAGGATACAGATGAAAGTTATCTCTTCAAATTCTTTGATAATAAGAAGATAAAGAATAGTTTTTTAACTGATGATGCTTTTGGGAAAGCGATGGAGATTAAATCTATTCCAGAGATAGCAAGTATGGATTTGGCAGATAAATTAACTAAGGATGAAGTTGATTCAATTAAAGAACCAGAGGAAGAGTTCTATAAGAAATTTTATGATATGTTAGAGTATAAGGAATATTTAAAGAAATATCATAAATATTATGCTATTGTCCAAGCTGATGGTGATAATATGGGGAAGGTTATAGAGAAGTTAAAGATAGATAATAATTTTGAAAGCTATAAAGATTTTTCAGAGAAGCTATTTAAATTTGCTCTAAAATCTACTAGGGAGATAGAGAATTATGGTGGTCTGCCTATTTTTGCAGGCGGTGATGATTTATTATTCTTTGTACCTGTTATTAATGGTGGGAGTAATATCTTTGACTTGATTAATAATTTAGATGATATTTATAAGGATACTTTTGAGAAAGAGATAAAAGAGCTGGAACAGAAGCCTTCTTTGTCTTATGGAGTGGCAATAAATTATTATAAGTATCCTTTATATGAAGCATTAGAAAGTGCAGGGAAGTTATTATTTGGAGAAGCTAAGAATTATAAAATGAAGGGTAAAACTAAGAATGCCATAGCGGTTAGGGTATTAAAGCATAGTGGACATTACTTTAATCTGACTTTGAATAAGGAGAGTAAGAGTTATAGTAGGTTTAGAAAGTTGTTGAAAGATTTAGAGAAAGACGACAAGTTCTTGAGTTCAGTTAAGTACAAGCTAGCTAATGAGAGGGTATTGATTGAAGAGATAGCTAGTGATAGTGATAAGTTAGAGAATTATTTTAAGAATAGTTTTAAGAAGGAGATTCATGAGAAGAATTCTAATTTGAAAGATGTTAGACTGTTAGTGGAAGAGGTTTATAGAGAGACAGATAAGGGTCAGGCTATGGAGTTAATCAACGGAATTTTGCAGTTTATAAGCTTTATAAGTGGAAAGGAGGGAGAAGAGAATGGAGAAGAAAAAGTATCTAGTTAGATTGAAGCCTTTAGGGAATTTCTTCTTTGGTGGGAAGGAGACCTTTGGTGAAGGGGTAGAGAGAAGTTATCTTGTAGAGTCAAGAGTCTTTCCTCAGCAGACTACATTACTTGGAACTATTAGAAAAGAGATATTGATGATAAAGGGGATATATAAAGAAAATTGGGCGGATTATAATTATAATGATAGAGAAAAGATGAGAAAGGTAATTGGAAAGGGCAGTTTTAATATAAATAAGTTTGAGCAAAATTTTGGTATGATAGAGAGTTTATCACCGGTTTTTTTAGCTAAAGGTGAGGAGTTTTATTTTAAGTTGCCTTTTGATTATGATCTTGAGTTTGAAAAAGAGGAAGAAGGAAAGAGTTGTTTATCAAATAAGAGGGATTTCATTCCTTTTTTCAAGGGTTATAATTCAAAAGATGGTTTACCGAATAAATTTATCAGCCTGAATATCTTGAATAATCAGCTAATAAAAAGTTTTGATGAAATTTTTAAAAAGGATGAGCAGATAGGAATCACTAAAGTACGTAATAATGATGATGAAGGCTATTATAAGCAGATATTTTATAGATTGAAGAGTGATTTTGAATTTGCTTTTTTACTACAAACAAAGAAAGAGTTAATTAAAGATGAATATAGTAATATTGTTTATATGGGGGCTGATTCTTCGGCTTTTAAGATTGAGATTAGAGAGTATGATAAAGATTTTGAGGAGTTATTTAGTAATAAAGCAGATGATAATAGAGTAGTATTAGTGAGTGATACATATCTGAATGAAGAGGCTTATACAGCGTTGTATGAAAAGGCTGATTTTGTATTAGGACAACCTGTTTATTTTAAGAATATGATACGTCAAAATAAGAATTATAAAAAGATAGAAAATCAATATGTCTTTTTAGAAAAGGCTTCGGTTATTTATGGAAAGGATAAAGAGACGTGTCAAGCGATAATTAAAGAGATCGAGTCTAAAAACTTAAATCAGATCGGTTATAATATTACAAATTATTTTGGAGAGGATGATAGTAATGGCAACTAGCAAGAAGGAGTTATATATAATTGAAGCAACAACTAACATGCATGTAGGGAGTGGAGATGCTAACTTTGGAGTAATTGATAATAAAGTGCAACGGGATGCACTAACTGATTTCCCTGTGATTAATGCTTCTAGCTTGAAGGGAGCATTAAGAGAGTTTTTTAGATGGAAAGAAGGAGTTAGCAAAGGTGAAGATACTGAACTTATAAAGTATATCTTTGGTTATGATAAGAAAGAAAATGACCAAGAAAATAAGAGTAAAGTTTTAGTTAATAATCAAGGACATTATAGGTTCTTTGATGCTAGATTATTAGCAATTCCAGTAAGGAGTAATAAAAAAGCTTACTACATGGCTATCTGTCCTCAGATTATAAAAGATTTTGAAGAATATCTTAAAATTTTTAATGGAGTTAAATGTGAATCTATTAAAAGTGACTTAGATAACTTAGAAAAGTTAGTTGTCAGAGATAAAGTAATTATTTTTGATGGAGATGATTCTACATTAATTGAAAATTATGAAGTTGAAGTTAATAAGGGGTTTCGGTTATCAGAAAAAATTAAGAAGATATTTGGGGAGGATATAGCTTTATTTAGTGATGAGATGTTTAAAGAGATGATAGAAGAGTTGCCTGTAATAGCTAGGAATAAGCTAGATAATGGTGAGAGTAAGAACTTATGGTATGAAGAGCTAGTACCAAGAAAGACTAAGTTTTATTTTGGAGTAGATAAGGGAACTAAAGAAGGAGAAGTAAATTTTAATAATAAGAAAGATAAAATTTCAAAACAAGAAATTAATAAAAAATTTGATAATATAATTAAAGATGATAAGATTCAAATAGGAGCCAATGCTACTATCGGGTATGGATATTGTGAGATAGAAAAGTTATGTGAGATAGAAAAGTTAGGTGATGAAAGTGAGTAAAAAGCGGATAGAAGAGTATATTCCAAAAGCTATAAAGTTAATAGAGGAAGAGAAGATTGCTAAAGAGGGGAAAGTTCCTAAGGAGTTTAATGGTTATATTGCTTCTTTTGGGGCTAGTATGATTCAAAGTGGTCTATTACCAGCGATTGCTTTCTATGAAGATGATAACTCCAAGTCTCAGAAGGAGCGTCATAAATTGATGAAGGTGATTTTAAGGTTGATTAGTGAAGGTGATGAGTGTTCTAGATTATTGGAATATGTTATTGATAATCAAGATAGTAAGGATAGCATAAAGAGAAGAGTCAAGGATGGAGCTATTGCTGTGAAGTTAGCAATTAGAACCTTTAAATTGATTGATAGTGGTGATAAAAATGACGAGGGAGAATAGTAATTTTCAAGGTGATTTAGGGTGGTTATTCTATAAAGGTTATTATAGTTTCTTTGGACAAGATGAGCACAAAAAGGTGTTAAAAGAGTTTTGGGATGCTAAAGATAGTAGTGATAAGAAAAGAATAAAAGATGCAGAGGATAGATTAAAGGAATTAAAGGAATTTATGGGTAAGCAATATGGAAAGAAAAATAATTTACTTAAGAGTTATAGATTTGAAGTAGCAACTGATGATAAAAAAAGAGAACTTAATAATAAACAAAGGTTAAAATTTAAAACAACATACCCCGGTTTATTAATAGGTAGTGGCTATAGTCATGAAACTAAAACAGATGGTGAGTTTAAGTTAGGCTTTGAATTTGATTATACTACTGGTTTACCAATTATACCTGGTTCATCGGTAAAGGGATTATTAAGGAGTGCTTTTCCAGTTGAAGGGGAGAGGTATGATGAAGAGAAAGAAGAGTATATTAAAGAAATATTAGAGAGTATCTTTGATAGATCAGAAAATAAAGTTAAATCTGATGCTAAAGAAGTAGATACATATATATTAAGAGATGAGATTTTTGAGGGTGTTGATGAGAATAGGGAATGCTTATCAATCTATGATAGGGATATCTTTTATGATGCAAAGATAGTAGAAAGTAGATATCGAGGTGGTGGCAAAGAGGATAAAGGAAGGATAGTAGGAGAGGATTATATAACTCCCCATGGAGATAATCCACTGAAAGATCCTACTCCATTAAAGTTTTTGAAAGTATTGCCTAATGTGATATTTGAGTTTGAATTTGATTTAAAGGGTAGCATAGTTTCTGATATTAAAATCACAGCTAAGGAGAAAAGAGAGTTATTTAGAACAATTGTTTTAGATTTAGGTATTGGTGCTAAGACGAATGTGGGATATGGTTATTTGGAAGATGTAGATTGAGGTTTGTTATAGAATTTATTTTATATTAATTATGATATAAGTTTTAATTACTATTATTATATGAATAACTAGGATTTATATCAGTACAAAACATCTAAGAATAGGAGGGGTTATTATGGCTAAATATTCGCCACAGACAGATTATTTTAAAGTTGCTAACAATTATAAAAAAGCTTATAAGGTGTTATTTTGGTTGATGTTTTCTTTCTCAGTTATATTCAGTTTCTTTAATAATAGTTTAGTAGTTACTGGAATAAGTATATTTGCAATTGTAATTCTAGCAATTTTAGATTTTATAGTTAGACATTATACTGAAAAAGCAGAAGAAGTAAGAAGAGCTGATTTTTTAGATAATTCTTTTGGAACTAAGTTTGTTCACAATCCTTCAAAAGAATATTATGATAATGATGGAGTTGAAGCTGGGTTATATAAAATGATAGTCAATGTATTTGAAAATTCATTATTTTCTATGGAGATATCAAGGAGGATGAAAGAACAAGAGTTAGTAAAAAATATAATATTTATAATAGCAGTAGTTTGTCTAGCTATATATGGATTTTCAAGAACTGCTATTGCATTGCCAATATTACAGTTGTTTTTATCTAAGATTTTTATAGTAAATCTAATCAACATTTGTAGATACCATAGTAAAGTTGAACAGATTTTTAACGAGATAAAGGCATTGTTTAATGAAGAGTTAGAAGATAATTCTCAAAATTTAGTTAAATATCAAGCAAATATTTTAAAGATATACTTAGCTTATGAAGCAAACATATCTAATTTAAAGGTTTCTCTAAATTCTAAAATTTATAATGAAATGAATGAAGAGTTGACTAAGAAATGGGAAGGGTTAAAGGTAAGATATAATATTAAAGAAGAGAATAACGGAAGTGATAATGATGAGTGTAAATAGTTATTTAACAGATTTAGCTAGTAAGCTAGTATTAAAGGGTAGTGAGAAAGCAAGTATTATTACCTCAATAGCAACCTTAGAAAAGAGGTTAACTTATTATTTTGGTAAAGATATTAAAGAACAGTTCTATTTTGGTTCATATACTCGCGGTACAATCTTACCGAGAAAAGCTGATGATAATTCCGATATTGATTATATGATAGTTTTTGATAATTCAAATAATTACAAACCTCAGACATATTTAAATAAGTTGAAGAGCTTTGCTAATAATTCTTATTCTACATCAGAGATTTTTCAATCGCACCCTACAATTGTATTAGAATTAAA
This sequence comes from Halonatronum saccharophilum DSM 13868, assembly GCF_000517025.1. Taxonomy (GTDB): domain Bacteria; phylum Bacillota; class Halanaerobiia; order Halobacteroidales; family Halobacteroidaceae; genus Halonatronum; species Halonatronum saccharophilum. The sequence goes on along the minus strand of NZ_KI912094.1, from coordinate 63,141 downwards.
TCATATCAAGTTTGAATTAGTACCTGCTTACAATGCAGGTGGTATCTGGTTTAAAGACTATAAGATTCCTGCTCCTAGTAATATCTTATCAGAGTGGACTTTTACTAATCCAAATGGATTTAATGAATCTTTGACTCAAGCTAATAAAGGTAACAATTATAATATTAAGCCTGTAGTTCGCTTGATTAAATACTGGAATGCACAGAATGGTTACATATACAGGTCTTTTGAGTTAGAGCAGTCTATTATATATAATTCTAATCGTTATATCTATTATGGGTGTAGTAGCTTAAGGGATTATTTTTATAAAACGGTAGAGAATTTGTCGACTTGCGGTCTATCTCAGACTTTAGCAAATAAAGTTAGAAAACTGAAACAGAGTGTTGGTAAGGTGAAACAATTAGAAGAGATAGGATGCACAGGTGATGCTGAAAAGAGATTGAAGTCTATTTTACCTGAGTTGAGGTAGAAAGAAAGCTTACAGAACAAAAGTTAAGCTTAAAGAAGTATAGAATATATGATATAATTGATGAGGTATTATTTTTAAATGATGGAACTGCTGCTCCTTTAGATTATAAGTTTGCTAAGTATAAGGAGAGGATTTATAATACTTATAGATATCAAGCTATAATGTATGGGATGTTAATTGAAGATAATTATGATATTGAGGTTAATAGAGCTTATCTTGTCTATACTAGAAGTAAGGATAAATTAGTTGAAATTGAGATTAAAAAGGAATATTTTATAGAGGTGAATAGTGTTTTGCAGGAGATAATCAATATTGTAGGTAAGGGATATTATCCCAAAGGAACTTCTTATAAGAGAAGGTGTAGAGATTGTTGTTACCGTAATATTTGTGTTAAATAGAGATTCACTTGACTTAAAAGGTTAATTTTAGTAGAATAGTAGTAAAGTTGCTTAAAGAAAAGCCTATAAAATTATTGGTGAATAAATATACGGACTTTGATAAAGCTAGTCTTTGTAAGGGTTTATTAAGGGTGTAATTTGACGGCAAAATCGTGAAAAAGGGCTGTTTTGTATAAATATACGGTGCTAAAATGGGTGAGTTAGTGTATTAAGAAATGTTGATGAACCCTTGGTAGAATGGGGTTTGTTCTTCTTGACGGGTTTAAATCAACAGTCCACTATAATAAGGATTGAAACTAACCATCCCTTGAGCCACTTTCTCGCAGACACTTAGGTTTAAATCAACAGTCCACTATAATAAGGATTGAAACAGAGTAGATGGTGAGATGAGGAGTGATACATCACTGTTTAAATCAACAGTCCACTATAATAAGGATTGAAACAAAAGTGCTGCTGATTATATTAAAGAAAACCCTTTGTTTAAATCAACAGTCCACTATAATAAGGATTGAAACCAAAATTCAAAAAACCCAGCCCTCAATTAAAAGCAGTTTAAATCAACAGTCCACTATAATAAGGATTGAAACAATTGAAATTTTGGTTGTCTTTGTACCAAAGCGTAGCGTTTAAATCAACAGTCCACTATAATAAGGATTGAAACTAAAGATGGTGCTTCTTAGCTTTTTCTTTCCCCTTTTGTTTAAATCAACAGTCCACTATAATAAGGATTGAAACGATAACAAAAGTGAAGTTATTAGAATAGCATTAGAAGTTTAAATCAACAGTCCACTATAATAAGGATTGAAACTCATCTAATTCAGGGCTATTAATCAACTCTTTTCTATAGTTTAAATCAACAGTCCACTATAATAAGGATTGAAACTTCTTAAATTTGGTGTGTTGGCTTTTGTTCTTTTCTTGGTTTAAATCAACAGTCCACTATAATAAGGATTGAAACATAGAGAGCAGGCTGAGGAGTTAGAATCAATCACCAAGTTTAAATCAACAGTCCACTATAATAAGGATTGAAACTCCATCCTTTTTCTACCCATAGATCATAAGGCATCTTAGTTTAAATCAACAGTCCACTATCCTACAGGTCTTTAAAGGTCAAAAGACCTTCCGTGGCTGTAGTTAGAGAGTAGTTTAGGACGGAAGTTTATCTGACAGCCCATAAGGATTGAAATTTGTGTGTTCGTTAATTTTAATTAAACGGTAATAGTTTAAATCAACAATCCACTATCCTACAGGTCTTTAAAGATCAAAAGACCTTCCGTGGCTGTAGTTAGAGAGTAGTTTAGGACGGAAGTTTATCTGACAGCCCATAAGGATTGAAATTTGTGTGTTCGTTAATTTTAAATTAAACGGTAATAGTTTAAATCAACAATCCACTATCCTACAGGTCTTTAAAGGTCAAAAGATCTTCCGTGGCTGTGGTTAGAGAGTGGTTTAGGACGGAGTGGTATTTGACAGCCCACAAGGATTGAAAAATTAAGATTAAATCGTGACCAACTTCTTAGAAGGTTGGTCTTTTAATATTGTTAAAAATAGGATATAATAAAATTGATGAGGAGGTAGATGTAATGAAAATACCTTATGGAGTCAGTAATTTTGATAAATTAAGAAAAGACAATTATCTCTATATGGATAAGACTGAATATATAGAGATATTAGAAAGTTATGGGGAACCTTATATCTTCTTTTTAAGACCAAGAAGGTTTGGGAAAACTTTATTCTTATCCACTTTAGAGCACTATTATGACATAAATAAAAAAGGTGATTTTGATAAATTATTTGGTGATTTATATATTGGAGAGAATAAGACCAATTTGGTTAATAGTTATTATATCTTAAATTTTGATTTTTCAGGTATAAATACATCAACCAAATCTGATTTGCTGGAAGCATTTAATCAAAGGATCAAGGAAGGTCTAGATGAGTTTATAGATAGTTATGGTCTTGATTTTGAGTATAGGCAGGAAGCAACTATGCCTTCGATTATTTTTTCTTCTTTTTTAACTAAAGTTAAGTATAAGATAGATGGCAAGATTTATGTGTTGATAGATGAATATGACCATTTTGCCAATGAGTTGTTGAGTTTTCAGGTTGAGACCTTTGAAGAAACAATTACTAAGACAGGATTTGTTCGTAAATGGTATGAGATATTAAAGCAAGGAACGGCAGATGGGATAGTAGATAGGATCTTTGCTACAGGGGTTAGTCCGATTACTTTAGATAGTTTAACCAGTGGGTTTAATATAGCTAAAAATAAAACAAGAGATAAGAATTTAAATGAGATGATGGGCTTTACAGAAGAAGAAGTTAAGTATTTATTAGCTAAGGTGATAAATAACAAGGATAATAATAAGGAGCTTTTTTTAAAGTTAAAGAAGTATTATAATGGCTATTTATTTAATGAAAAAGCTAAAAAGAGGTTGTTTAATAGTGATATGGTACTGTATTATTTAGGAGAGTACCAAATAGATGGTAGTGAACCAAGTGATTTGATAGATACTAATATTTCAAGTGATTATGCTAAGATGAGAGAGTTATTTACTTTAAAGAATAAAGAAAGAAATTTCAAGATATTAGATGGAATATTAAGTGGCAAGTTACAACAAGCAGCAATTACTAGAGAATTTAGTTTGGCTAAGGAGTTTAGTTCAGAAGATTTCTTGTCATTGTTGTTTTATTTAGGGTTTTTAACTATAGATAGTTCCATATTGAATTTGATGAATTTAAAAGTACCTAATTATGTGATAAAAGAGCTTTATTTTGATTTTTTCGCTAAGATTGTAAAGGAAGATGTAGATTATGAAATCGAAACTGTAGAGATAAAAAAGAGTATAATTCAGATAGCACTAGAAGGAAGGATAGATAGTTTTATAGAGATAGTTGAAAAGACTTTAGATCGTTTATCAAATCGAGATTATATTAGTTTTGATGAGAAGTATGTTAAGTTGATTATGCTTAGCTATTTGATGTTAAGTAAAGTTTATTATGTTAAAAGTGAGTATGAGGTAGAGGATGGCTATATTGACATTGCCCTTTTAGAGAGAAGTGGAATTAAGCCAGAGTATGAAGGGATAATTGAGTTAAAGTATATTAAAAAAAGTGAGTATAAAGATAAAGATGAAAAAATAGTTGAAGAGAAGTTTAAAGAAGCTAAAGATCAGATATTAAGGTATAAGAAAGCTGATGAGTTAAAAGAGAGGAAGAATTTAAAGAAGTGGGTAGTTATTTTTGTGGGTGCTAAATGTATGAAGTCGGTTTTAATTGAAGAATAGTTAATGAAACTGGATTATGATATTTACTATTATTCTTTTGCGATTCACTTGACTTAAAAGGTTAATTTTAGTAGAATAGTAGTAGAGTTGTTTAAGAAAAGCTATAAAATTATTGGTGGATAAATATACGAACTTTGATAAAGTTAGTCTTTGTAAGGGTTTGTTAAGGGTGCAATTTAACGGCAAAATGGTCAAAAAGGGCTGTTTTGTATAAATATACGGTGCTAAAATGGGTGAGTTAGTGTATTAAGAAATGTTGATGAACCCTTGGTAGAATGGGGTTTGTTCTTCTTGACGTTTAAATCAACAGTCCACTAAAACAAGGATTGAAACGAGAAAGATGAGATAGAGGAAATATTAGAGTTACTTGTTTAAATCAACAGTCCACTAAAACAAGGATTGAAACCCTCTTGGAATTTGTTTCAAGAGTTAGAAAGTGAGCGTTTAAATCAACAGTCCACTAAAACAAGGATTGAAACTTACCAACATATATTTTTTGACTAGAAAGATCTAAAGTTTAAATCAACAGTCCACTAAAACAAGGATTGAAACGAAACAGAAGCAGAAGATTGGAGTTATGACTGGGGTGTTTAAATCAACAGTCCACTAAAACAAGGATTGAAACTTGGGAATAATGGTGTTAGGAAGTTTGTTGAAATAAGTTTAAATCAACAGTCCACTAAAACAAGGATTGAAACAAAAAAGCTGGTCGGGTTGTTAGAGATTCTTCAACAGTGTTTAAATCAACAGTCCACTAAAACAAGGATTGAAACGCAAATGTAGTTCTTAGGATTTTTTCTCTAGTTTCTAATTTTAAATCAACAGTCCACTATCCTACAGGTCTTTAAAGGTCAAAAGGTCTTCCGTGGCTGTAGTTAGAGAGTAGTTTAGGACGGAGGGGTATTTGACAGCCCATGAGGATTGAAATATTTAACTCTGCAAAACCGACAAATTAAGCACTCACATATTATTGTGAGTGTTTTTTTATATTTTATGAAGTTGTAAATTAATAGTACAATTACAATAATAATAACCAAAGCAGAAGGTATTTGCCATTGGGTGTCGAAATAGGACTATAAAGATATTAAAAAATCCCAAATTTATTTCTTGGGATAATCTAGCAAGTGAGGGGTGGCTTGATGAAGCAAAATGTTGTAATTTTATTTGCTGTTAGTCCTGTACAAACCTATATTTATCAATCAAGAAAAGTTAAAGACTTATTCAATAGTAGTGCAATAATAAAAAAGATTGTATCAATTGCTAAAATTAAATTAAAAATCAATGATGAAGCAGATTTAATTTTGCCAAAGATTAAAAATGATAATGTAAATAGTTCACCTAATTATTTTATTTTTGAAAAGGAAGAGAATGATTTTAAAGATATAGATGATAAGAAATTAAAAGATGATATTTTAAATGAACTTGTTAATAAGGTCGAAGAAAAGGTAGTTAAAGAGAATAAAAAGTTAATTTTAAGTCATTTAAAAGATCAATTTAGAATTTATTTAGTTAGTGAAGAGATTAGCTCTGAAGATAATTATAAGCAAGCATATGATAATTTATTTATTAAATTAGAAGATAAAAAGCGAGGTGAATTTGAAATTGTTTTAGAAGAGTTAGGAGATAAGTGTACATTATGTGGGATTAGAAATTGGAATTTTATAAATGAAGAGAACAATAGTATTGGTAAGAGATGTTATTTAAAGAAAAAGTTGAAGAAGGAAAAATATAATCAGATAGAAGAGGATAAGGAAACTTATAAGTGGATTATAGATAAATTAGAAGTGATAAAGTGTTCTAATTTAGATGAAAAAGAGGCATTATGTGCTTCTTGTTATTTCAAAAGATTTTTTGGTAATAAAAAGAATAGCCAAGCAGAAGAATATAACTCTACTGCTTATTATGCATTATATGATATTTTAAAGAAAAAACAGTTATTAGGATTATGGAAAGATTTTATTGAAAGTAAAGAAGAAAGATATAAGAGTAAAGATATATCAATTTTTAAAGAGTATTTTAAAAGCAGTAATAATGATGATAAAGAAGAATATAAATATTTATTGAATTTGACACAATATTGTTTAGTTAAAGTTGATATTGATAATCTTGGAAAGAAGTTTAAAAGTTTAAAAAGTGATGAAAAGTTAAAAGAACAAGAAAAATTATCAGCAAAATTAGTTGAATTTAATAAAGAAGTAGTTGCAGACTGTAAATTGAGGTCAAATGATAAAAATATAAAAAATATAGTTTATGCAGGTGGAGATGATATATTATTTTTAACCACTCCAAATAATCTTAAAAAACATTTGAATAAAATAAAAAAGAAGTTTAAAGATATTATAATTAAAGAATTTTCTGATTTAAGTTATTCTACAAGTATAGTGATAGCTCATTATAAATCTGATTTGGCTCATAATTTAAAGATATTAGATAGTAATTTAGAGTTGGTCAAAGAAAGATATAAGGATAAAGGAAAAGCAGGAATGATAGTTACTTGGAAGAATTCATCTAGTTTAATTAAGACTACTTACTTTAAAAATGATTTTTTAGAACATTTTTTTGGGATAAGAGATTACTTTAATAAAAGTGAAAAATCGTTTTATATCTCACCATCATTTATTAATTCATATCAAGAGATTATTAATAATTTAGGTGGAGATGATTATGCACCAGAGGAATTTAGTTTTGGATTCATGAGAATATTTGTAGGCCAGTTAGAACGAATATTAAAGCGAAAAATAATTACTAATCCAAATAATAATCTTAAAGATAATAGAGAAAAGAATAAAAAAAATAAAGAGAAGTTTATTGAAGAAGCTAAGGGTAAACTAGAAAAGTTTTTAAAGATTAATCTTGATAGAAGTAATGCTAAAGTAGATATTGATTTTGATAATTACTTCAATATCTTGTATATTGCAAATCAATTGGCCAATTTATCAACTGAATTAAATGGAAGTGATAATAATGAGTAAATTTATAAAGATTAAGCCGATGGATACACAATTTTTTAGAGATGGAACACCTTTTAAGGCGGGGACATCTAATTGGATACAGAGTATGTTAATTCCCAATCCCTCTGTATTTTATGGAGCTATCTTTTCAGCTTATTTGATGCAAAATAGTAAACAGGGGCTTGCGGAAAGGATATTAAGTAATAATCTAAAAAAAGAAGAAAAGAGAAATTATGAAGAAACTATAGCTAGGTATTTTTCAATTAAGAATATCTATCTCTATGATGAACGAGAGAATGAAATCTATATAAAAGCTCCTTTGGATATGCACATAGATGATGATAATTATGCTTATATAGATAGTTTAGAGAATGGATTATTGAAACCTAGAGCTAAGGATTATGAAAGTGTAGAGAATAAATTAATCTCTATGAATGCTTATTATCAATATATTCTTAAAAAAGAAGAAATTAAATTATATGATTTATCAAATTTTATATTACAGGATTATAAAGTAGGTATTGAGTTAAATTCTAAACGAGTATCTGAAGATAAACAGCTTTATAAGATGGATATTAATGAATTTAAAGATACTAACATAACTTATTTAATTGAATATGAAACTGACAATGGAGAATTTGAATTAAGAGATTATGGGTTTTTAAAATTAGGTGGAGAGTCTAAAGTTGCTAAATATAAAGTGGAAGATGACTTTAGTAATTATAAACTAAGAAGGTTAGAAAATAAGTCTGATGAAAAAATAGATAAGTTTAAGATGGTTTTTAAACAAGCTGTATTTAGTGATTTTATTGAAAGAATTAAAGACTTAGAAGAGTTAAAAATAATTAAGTTAATTACTGATAGAGCAAAGAGGGTTGGAGGATATGATTATAAGAAGAAAAGACCTAAAGTAATGAGAAAGGTTTATCAAGCGGGAACGGTGCTTTATATTAAGAGCAAAGAGAAGATTAGTATAGAGAAATTAACTAAAAAAATTGAAGAGTCACTTCAAGAACTTACTTATGAATATGAAAGTTTCAAAGGATTTAATAGCTTTGATTTAATAGAAGATAAGGGGGAACAAAGATGAGTAAGAGAGCTATAGTAATTTCATCAACATTTAATCAGATGATAAATTTTATTCCTATTATTGAGATGTGTAAGGATAGTGATGATAATTTTGATAAGGAAAAAATTAAGAATTTGACTATTTATAATCTTAGTGAAGCAGAGGAGAAAGAAGAGACTAGCGATAAATTTTTGTTTAGTAGATTTGATAATGGAATGTGGGATTCAAATTTGAAGAAGGTATTAAAAGAAGTTCTCGTAAATGGTGATATGGAGAATATTAAAATAGAGGATAAAAGTATAGAGAGTATAAAAGGAAACATTATAGTTAGAATTGAAAATGAAGATTATCAAGAGGTTGTTTTTAATATTACTGGAGGGCAGAGAAATTCTGTATTAGCTATGATGCAGGCTGGAAAAGAATTAAAGGAGAGTATTGATGATGTTAAACTGATGTATTTAGAAGGGAATAAAGCTAAGAAGCATATTATAGCGATAGATGATTTTTTTAATGGAGGAGATTGTGAAGAGGTAAAAAATTATTCTTTGCCTGAAGGTTTTAATATAGAAAATGCTTTGAATTTAATGGGTTATACTGTTAAAGATTCATCGACAGAGAATTTATTAGGTGAAGAAAATAAATATAAGTCTTATTTAAAGATAATAGATGATAAAGATAAAGAATTTATTTATAAATTAACCAAGTTGAATAAAAATAAAGTAACAGATGAAGAAGAAAAAGAAATTAAAAATATAAAGGAAGAATTAAGAAATTTAGTTACTAAGGATATAGAAGGTGATTTTAATCAAAGTAATCCTTTTGGTTATATCTTAGAGAAGATAGTTATTGCTAAGTTGGTGGAAGAGATAAAGGGAGATGCAAAATTGGAAGAACAGATTATAGATTTAAGGCATAATGTAAATACTTATGATAACCATCATATTGAAAAAGCTTATAATTCTTGTTCTTTTGAGCATGATATCTGTTTATTAACTAATTCGGGACAAGTAATTGCTTTAGAATGTAAGAGTGGAACAGCTAGTTCAGATACATTAAAGGCACGAAAATATACTGCTTATACCATTGGGGGAGCTTATGCAGTTCCAGTTTTAATCACACCATTTTTTAAAGAGGATATAGATGATTTAACACAGGATAACTTAAAAGAATATGAAAATATAAAGAGGACTCTTAGAGGAGCATTTAGAGCAAGGTTAGAGATTTGGGGATTAGATGAATTGAATAAAAAAGATGCTAAAAGTAAATTAAAAGAGTTATTGAAAAAACAAAGTTTATAACTAGGGGTTGATAAGATGTATGTAAACTGCAAAGGTTATTTTATCAAGGTGTTATCTCCCCTTCATGCAGGAACGGGAAGGGGTTATAAGGGGATTAGTTTAGCTATTCAAAGAGAAATTGCAAGTTCATTGCCTAAGATTGAAGCTACGGTAATAAAAGGAGCATTTAGAGAAAAATCCGAATTGGATAAAGATGAGATATATGGAAAAAGTGATAAGCGTTCCACAATATCATTTAATGATGCAAAGTTATTATTTTTTTCCTTCAGAATAACAGGAGGATTATTTTGTTTGGGGACTTGTCCATATATTCTTAAAAGATACTTTGAGGATGAATTATATAAGTTGTGCTTTAGAGAAGATGATAAATTTAAAAGAAGAATTAAATTAGTGGAAGAAGTAATTGATGCTTTAGATAGTTTAGATTTGAGTTTAGGTAAATATCTTAGTTTGCTAGATGATAATAGTGAAATAAAGAGAATTGAAGAGTATGATTTTAAAGCAGGAAGTTTGAAAAGACTAGAAAAAAGACTAGTAGAAAAGTTAGATGAGTATTTTAAAGGATATAAAGAGATTGTTGATATTGAGAAGATAGTTGTTTTAAGTAATAGAGATTTTAAAGAGCTAGTGGATTTATCTACTGAGAAGATATATAGGATTAAAATAGATGATAAGAAAATGACAACTGAAGATGGAAGCTTATTTTCTCAGGAGTTTTTGCCAGAAGAAAGTATTTTGTATGGAGTTATTTTTGAAAAGGCTAATCAAAGTAATAAGGAAATTATGAAGGAGTTTTTTAATAAACTTGAAAGAAGTTGCTTTATAGGTAGTGGGCGAGCAATAGGAAAAGGAAAAATTAAGATAATAGGTGATAAATATGATAAGTAGTATTAAGGATTTAGAGAGAAGAAGGGCATTGAGTGCCTATCAATTTATAACGAGAAAATTAGAAAAAATAGAAGAAGATGAGAATAAGAAAGATAAGAATAGTTTAAGAAGTTATTGTGTTAAGTTACCAACTATGATACTTAATAATAGATTATTAGAGACATTGCTGTTTTTTAAATCTAAAAAAGGGATACATCTAGATATATTTGAAGAGTGGAACAGTTATATTGGCCAAGTTGAAGAACTTGAAAAGGATGATTTAATGATAGAACTTATTAATTGTGAAGAGGATAATAATAAGATTAGTAGAATTTCTGAGGAAATATTGAGTTATTCTGTTTGGTTAAAAAGGACTGCTTTGGCTGAAATAGTAGATAATGAAGATGATTTGGAGTGATAGAATGGAAAAATTCAAGGATTATTTAATGTCAAATAGGAAATTGATAAAATTTGCTTATAAAGATATAGGATGTTTTAAAGGGATGGAAAAAAGTTTTTTAAGTAAGTTTTCAATGATGATAAGGAATAACGGAATCAAGAATGTATATCTTCATATTTTTGATAAGGCTCATAATAAGAAAAAGGATGAATTTAAAAATTTGGAAAGAGTTATAAGTAATAGGATTGAAGATTTTAAGAATACTGAGAATATCGAAAGTAGTCATTTAACTTATAATGTGATGAGATATTTTTATTATTTAGCTAAGTTAATGGATTGTGAATTAGATATGAGTTGTAAATCAAATAATGGTAAATCTGAAATCAAGTCGTGTTCTTCTGAGATAAAGGATAAGGTAAAGGATTTAAAAATCAATTTGAAAAAAGATGGTTTGAAACATAACTTATTCTATGATAACCACAATTATTATAGATTTGAAAAGAAAACTAGGAATGATAAAAAAGATTTTGAATTTGAATTTAAATTCAAAAAATATGAGCTGAAAAGAAAAGATGATGAAAAAAGTAGAGTTGAATTAAGAAATGAATTAGATAATATAAATAAGCTTCAGAATAAAATTTTAGAACAAAGTAAAGATAAATTACTAAAAGATAATGGTATGAGGTTTAAAATAAAGGATAAATTAATAATTGGTTTAGGGGAAGCAGATTACAGAGAAGTATCTATTAAAGTAGATCATTTAACAGGTATTCCTTATATTCCAGCTAGTACAATTAAGGGAGCTTTTAGAAGAATTTTTACTGAAGATATTTATCAGTCAGATAAGAAGGTTAATTATAAATTGAAAAGGTTGATTGAAACAGTTAAAGAAGTGGACGATAATTTTGATAAGAATACAAAGGATAATATAATATTGGAATATTTCAGAAAGTATTTATTTGGTTCAGAAGCTAAAGAAAGTGATGCTGAAAGAGGAAGTTTAATCTTTTTTGACACTTATCCAAATGGTGAGTTTAAGATTGAAACTGATATTATTACTCCACATTATGCAGAGTATTATAGTGATGGAAAAGCTCCGACTGATGATATAGATCCCAAAATAATAAAATTTTATGTTTTGACTGATACAGAGTTTAAATTCAATATGGTTATTAGTAATGATTTTAAAGAAACTAAAGATTATTTATATGATAAAGAGGTTAGAGAGTATATTAGTTCGTTATTTAGTTTATGTTTAGGCAATTATGGTTTGGGAGCTAAGAAGACATCAGGCTATGGCTTATTAGAGGAGGTTGATGAGTAAAATGTTAAAGGTAAAATTAAAGTGTAAATTACTTACTCCTTTAGTTATGCACGGGGCAGATAATAAATTAGAATTGCGTGCTACTTCGATTAAAGGTCTGTTGAGATTTTGGTGGAGAGCAGAGAATTGTTTTAGGTATGAGAGTATTGAAAAAATGAGAGAAGCAGAGGTTGAGATTTTTGGCGGGTCATATAAGGATGAAGAAGGAAATGAAATTCATCGAAAATCAAAAATCAAAATACAAATTATTAACAAAAACTTAAATAAAAAGCTAGCTTCAAAAGATAGTTGGAAAGAATATCAAGGAATACAGTACTTATTATATTCTTTTAGAGTATATAAAGACACAAAAAAATATTATGATATTGATAGTGAATTTGATGTTGTAATTTCAACTAAGGAATCAATAAGTTTATTACAGGATGTATTGAAAAGCTTTAAAAATTTAATGTTCTTTGGAGGACTAGGTTCACGAAGTAGAAAAGGTGCAGGGAATTTTGTAGTAACTGAATTTAAGGTTATTAATAAATTTATAGGAGGTAAAGTTTTAGAAGAGAACAAATTGAAAAAAATAAAGAGTTTATTTGATGGTAATTATAGTTTTGAAAATATAGAAAGAACTTTTAATTCTATAAAAGGATATGGAAGTTTAAAAGAATTAATTTCAAATATATGTTCTTGGGGCGAATATTCAAGTATTAAACAATTTAATATTCCTGGTGAACAAAATGAACCGTCCCCAATTTTGGATAAAATGGGTGAAAAGTATAAGGAATTTAGGGCTAGTAAAAGTAAAGGGGAGTTAGTTGGTTTTGGATTACCAATAAAAAAATTGAAGAAAAATTATCAAAATAACACTAATAGATTAGCTTCTAAAATTATATTTAAAGTAATGGAAATTAATCCTTTAGATAATGAACAGGAAAAAGAATACATAGGATATTTTGTTAAGTTAGGTGGTTATTGTTTTGATACTAAGGACAAGAAAAAAAGAAAAGTAAGCAGAAATGCTGAAAATACTTTGAAAGAATTTATGAATTCAATAGAGAGGAATGGCGAAAATGAATAAAAAGAAAGTTTTATATAAAGTATTATCACCTTTACATATGGGAAGTGGCTCAGAGTTAGGAATAGTAGATTTGCCGATACAAAGAGAAAGACATACTGCTTTTCCTAAGATGGAGGCTTCTAGTATTAAAGGGTCTATTAAGCATTATTTGAAGAGAAATATTGATGAAATTGAAAATTTATCAAATGAAGAACAGGTTGAAAAATTATTAGGTGCTGATGAGGATGTGAAGTCAATATCAGAGATAGGGATTAGTGATGCTAAGATATTATTCTATCCGATTTCATCTGCTAAGGGGGTATTTGCTTATATAACTTGTCCTTATATTTTAAATAATATAGGTGTAACAGTAGAGCTAGAAGATAAAGATGGACAAGTATTTAGTAAATCTAAAGTTGAAGATGGTGGTAGTGTGATATTAGAGAATTATAAGTTAAATGTAAGTCAAATAAATGATGAAGATAATATACTTAATGGATTAAAAGGTTTAATCAAAGAAGAAATGTTAAATGAAATTAAAGAAAGACTTGTTGTAATTAAAAATGAGTATTTTAAAACTTTAGTATTGAGTACAACTGAAGTAAATACAAGGATTAAAATTGATGATGATGGTTTAGTAGATAAGGAAACAGGAGGTCTTTTTACAGTAGAGTATTTACCGCGGGAGACTGTTTTTTATGGAGAAATCTTTAAGATACGGGGGAATAATGAATTAGATAAGTTTACAAAAATTATTGGAGGAAAGACAATTCAATTTGGCGGAGATAAGTCATTAGGTAAGGGGTTTGTGAAGCTTAAAGTTGTAGATGAAAGTTAATCTGATAGTATGAAAGGGGGTAGCTATGGAGTTAGTTTATATCTGGGTTGATAAATATAGAGATGAATTTATTAGGCAAGGGTTCAATTTTAGCAATGATATCTTCTATGAATTTGATTATGATAATAATGAACTAAAAGAAACGGATAAAAAGACTATAGAAAACTTATATAATTTAGATGGATTATTAGAGGAAGATAAATCAAAAATATCAAGTATCACTGGAATTATTGGGAAGAATGGAGCAGGAAAGTCATTGTTATTGAGGATGATAGTAGAAGCTTTTTTTGAGCCTAAAAAAAGTTTGTATGATAGAGTGGGAGCTGAAGTAGGAATAAATGGATTTGTGATAGTTAGAGATAATAATGAGGACTTAGATGCTTATATTTTAGGCTATGATGATACTTTTATAGATAGTGAAGAAGAAGGTAATGCAAAGCCAGATGAGATAGATAAAATAAAGAAAGCGTTAAAAGAAATAATAGCCGAAGAAAGAATAAAGGTTTTATCAAAAAAAGATGAAAATTTAGTTTTAAGTTTGAAAGAAATGAATTTAGTTTATTACTCTAATATATTTGATTATAGTACTCCCTCTATAAATTAAATTTATCTCACTCATGCTCACTTATTCTTAGAAATTTATTTTCTTATAAAAAAGTAATATGGATTTAATTATTAAAACCAATTAATATTTGGAATTGCAAGGATAAAGTAATCTAAAAACTTAACTATTATTTTTAAAAAATATGGTCGCTTATTGGAACTCCACATTTCCATGGTAGTTTAACCTCCCATATCTCTCAGGATCTATGTCCCTACATTCCTTCGTTCTACCTATCCATGGGTGGAGGCTGGATATGCTCCTCGACAGGGTCTATGCCCATATTGAAATAATTAATTCCAGCTCTTCCAGTCTTCCTTTTTCAAAGTACTTAATCTAAGAAAAACAAACATAAATAATTGATCTATATTATAAAATTTACATTCCAATAATTCATTTTAAATATCTTTAAGCAGCTCCCTGTAAATTTGAACGTTTGATATTTCTAAATAATTTTTCACCATCATACTTTTCTTTTTTCTTCCATAAAGCAAACAATATTCTAATCAATTTGCAACATAGAGCTACTAGGGATTGTTTTTTCTTTAAGGGGTTTTTAGAGCGTGTTGTGTAGTATTGATGTAGCTCTTTAAATTCA
>NZ_KI912094.1:47076-47893 GCF_000517025.1 Halonatronum saccharophilum DSM 13868 | reverse complement strand
TCTAGGATCAAGTCCTACACAAATATGACTCTTCTTCCTATCAACCTCTTCTATCAATCTATCAATAAAATTCATTTAATCACTCCCTCTATAAATTAAATTTATCTCACTCATGCTCACTTATTCTTAGAAATTTATTTTCTTATAAAAAAGTAATATGGATTTAATTATTAAAACCAATTAATATTTGGAATTGCAAGGATAAAGTAATCTAAAAACTTAACTATTATTTTTAAAAAATATGGTCGCTTATTGGAACTCCACATTTCCATGGTAGTTTAACCTCCCATATCTCTCAGGATCTATGTCCCTACATTCCTTCGTTCTACCTATCCATGGGTGGAGGCTGGATATGCTCCTCGACAGGGTCTATGCCCATATTGAAATAATTAATTCCAGCTCTTCCAGTCTTCCTTTTTCAAAGTACTTAATCTAAGAAAAACAAACATAAATAATTGATCTATATTATAAAATTTACATTCCAATAATTCATTTTAAATATCTTTAAGCAGCTCCCTGTAAATTTGAACGTTTGATATTTCTAAATAATTTTTCACCATCATACTTTTCTTTTTTCTTCCATAAAGCAAACAATATTCTAATCAATTTGCAACATAGAGCTACTAGGGATTGTTTTTTCTTTAAGGGGTTTTTAGAGCGTGTTGTGTAGTATTGATGTAGCTCTTTAAATTCATTATTCTTTGCTACCAGAGGCAGCATCACCCTATACAATAAAGATCTCAATTTCGCTCTTCCCCTCTTAGTAATACAAGTTCTTCCCTTATGTTTCCCTGAACTATTTTCCATCAAATTTAGT
>NZ_KI912094.1:45853-46976 GCF_000517025.1 Halonatronum saccharophilum DSM 13868 | reverse complement strand
TTTTTCCAACACCTTCGGTGCTACTTCTGTGGCTTTATTCACTGAATTTGACGTTGAAGAAATTGCTGACCTTTCTATTCAAGAATTAATTGATTTCTTAGTTGAAAAAGGTAAAATAGATTTTCTGATCCCGAAGGCTACGCTAAAGAATCAAAAGAATTGCACGTAATTGCTATAATATTGACCGTGATATTCAAGATGCTGTTAATCTAACTTTAGAGACATCTTTAGATACAATTAAAAGCTTTAAAAAGTAGTTTAAAACGTGTCAATAAAGCTATTGAGCGTGAAGTCTCTAAGTTTCAACAGACTCTAGATTCTATACCTGGTATTGGACCAATCTTCACTTCCGGTATAATTGCTGAAATTGGCAATATATCGAATTTTACTGATGAAGCTAAACTAGCTAAATACGCTGGCTTAGTTTGGAAACATAAGCAATCTAATAACTACAAAAGTGATGAAACTGGTATGAGTAAATATGGTAATAAATATCTCAGATATTACTTGATACAAGCTGCCAATTCAGTTAAAAACTATTGCCCTGAATATAAAGACTATTATTCTAAAAAGCACAAAGAGTCAACTAAACATAAACACAAGCGAGCATTAGTTTTGAGTGCTAGAAAGTTAGTACGGCTTATTTTCGTTCTGCTGCGCGATAATGTGCTTTATGATCCTTCCCAGTACCTCAATTCATCTGGAGGTGATTATCAGACCTAAAACCTCTAGACTTTTAGAGAATAGTCTATAAAGAATCTCTCTAAAATTAAGTTATTTAAGTTTACACCCAGATTTAATAACTTATTTTTAGTAATGTTATAACTAGCTATAGCTCTGTTAAATTTAACCATTTATACAGGGTATGGGTGTGCTATGCCTAATTTTAGGCAATTAACTGGGTAATTTTTGTTTAAATTTTCTCTTGACATATTACCCTACCACTTTATACTCAAAAAACGGTAAAATAAGAGCAGATTTAGATCACTTTTTTCCTAAATCTAAATATCCTTACCTTTCTATGTCAATATTTAATTTAGTACCTAGCTGTAAGTTTTGTAATTCTTCTTTAAAGAATACTACAGAATTTTCATATGATGAATATTTGAATCCTTATGAGAGG
>NZ_KI912094.1:43338-45753 GCF_000517025.1 Halonatronum saccharophilum DSM 13868 | reverse complement strand
TGATACAAATCCTGCTACTGTCTTTATTCCAACCCCTTTAATACTTAACATTGCTTCAGTACCCGGCACTTTCTTTAGTAAGTTTTCTAGCTTGATAGTTAATTGCTTTATCTGACTCGTTATGATTTCATATTGATTCAAGAAATAATTTAATTCAAACTTTGCTATTTCAATTCCTTCAGTCAGCCCTATTGAATTTTCAGCAGCTTTTATAAGCTTTTTGGCTCGTTTTATTCCAACTGCTCTTTTAACTTCTGTCTTCCAAGTTAAAACTATTTCTTCTGGTTTCATTTCTATTATTTCAGACGGTAAAGGAAATGTCTTTAGTGTAACTAAAGACGCCTTTCCATCCCAACCTTTAAACACTGTTAAATATTCAGGAAAATACTTATCTATAAACTGATGTATCTTTCCTATTACTCGTTGTAAATCTTTATTTAATCTCTCCATATGAGTCATTGCTACACGAATATTAGCATAAACACCAACTGGTATATTAGGCTCTGAATAACGTCCATCTTTAACCAGTTGAGCTATTACTTTAGCGTCTTTCTTATCATTCTTGGTTGGGGAATTATCATCTAATTCTTTACTTTTTTTCGTGTGACTTGGATTTACTAATACTATTTTTATTTTCTTTTCTCTCAAAAGTTGAGCTAAGTTCAACCAATAATGTCCTGTTGGTTCCATTCCAACTATTATATCTTCTTTTTCATGCTTATCTTTTAATTTTAACATCCATTTTAAAAATTCATTAAACCCTTCTTCTGAATTTTGAAAAGCTAAAGCTTTTCCATATTCAATACCACGATAATCTTGAGCTCTTACAACATGTTTTTTCTTAGCAATATCAACTCCTATTACTAAAGTTGACTCTTTGACTTGCATTATTTTACGATTTCGATTATAATTCATTTTATGAGTGCCTCCTTTTTATTTAGGGATCTTTATTAGATACCCCGTATTATATCAAGGAGGTGCTCTTTTTGTCTATCTAGATATTTATTTATTACAGGAATGCTCCTCGTATAATATTATTAAGATATTTAATTTTTAATCTTGATTTTTGGGCTAAAACTTTCTAGACTTATATTATTAGGTTGGGTAAATAACTAACACTCCGTGCAGCTTGACTGCTATTTAAAGTCTGTTACTTCTAGTTTCGTGCTTTAACTTCTTACCCCTACCGTGAGAGTGTTTAAGTGTGAGACTAAATGCAGCAGGTTAGTCTCATTTAAAACACTTAGACTTCATCTCTAATAGAAGCGAGGATGAAGTGGGTATGAAAACTAGGGAGTCTAGCCCACTTACTTAACTAATTCAAATTCTCTGGGAGGTTTTAATTATGAATAATAATACTTTATACGTAGGTTGTGATGTCAGCTCTGATAATAATTATTTTTGCTTCTTACTTGGCGATGGTACTAAGCTTGATACCAAGTGTTTTGATAATAATAAATCAGGAGCAAATAAGCTAGTTAAACTTATTCTTAAACATCTAGAAACTAATAACTTAAGTGCATTAATTTTTGGTGTTGAAGCTACTTCTAACTATCATTTTCATCTGCTAAATTTTATCGCTTACAATCAATTACTTGCAGATTATGATGTTAAAGTTTATCAATTAAATGCTAAAATAATTAAGAATTTCAAAGATGCATATTCTGATAAAAGCAAAACTGATAAATATGATGCTTTTATCATTGCTGACAAACTACGTTTTGGACGACTCCCAGAAGAGTATACGCCTTTTAATGAATATGAACCTCTTAAAAGGCTCACAAGAACAAGATTTCATCTTGCTGAAAATCTTAGGCGAGAAATGAATTACTTCATTTCCAACCTATTTCTTAAATTTAGTGAATATAAAAAATTGCCTTTTTCCAACACCTTCGGTGCTACTTCTGTGGCTTTATTCACTGAATTTGACGTTGAAGAAATTGCTGACCTTTCTATTCAAGAATTAATTGATTTCTTAGTTGAAAAAGGTAAAAATAGATTTTCTGATCCCGAAGGCTACGCTAAAGAAATCAAAAGAATTGCACGTAATTGCTATAATATTGACCGTGATATTCAAGATGCTGTTAATCTAACTTTAGAGACATCTTTAGATACAATTAAAGCTTTAAAAAGTAGTTTAAAACGTGTCAATAAAGCTATTGAGCGTGAAGTCTCTAAGTTTCAACAGACTCTAGATTCTATACCTGGTATTGGACCAATCTTCACTTCCGGTATAATTGCTGAAATTGGCAATATATCGAATTTTACTGATGAAGCTAAACTAGCTAAATACGCTGGCTTAGTTTGGAATCATAAGCAATCTAATGACTACAAAAGTGATGAAACTGGTATGAGTAAATATGGTAATAAATATCTCAGATATTACTTGATACAAGCTGCCAATTCAGTTAAAAA
>NZ_KI912094.1:5041-43238 GCF_000517025.1 Halonatronum saccharophilum DSM 13868 | reverse complement strand
GTAAGGGTTTGTTAAGGGTGCAATTTAACGGCAAAATGGTCAAAAAGGGCTGTTTTGTATAAATATACGGTGCTAAAATGGGTGAGTTAGTGTATTAAGAAATGTTGATGAACCCTTGGTAGAATGGGGTTTGTTCTTCTTGACGGCGTTTAAATCAACAGTCCACTAAAACAAGGATTGAAACTGTCGCATTAGTCATCATCTACCTTGTAATCACTCGACGTTTAAATCAACAGTCCACTAAAACAAGGATTGAAACTGGAAGTTGCGAGAGTAGAATAACTGAAGCAATTGCAGTAATAACGTTTAAATCAACAGTCCACTAAAACAAGGATTGAAACTAGGGGGGTGATTTCAATGACTGACAAGTTAAAAACGTTTAAATCAACAGTCCACTAAAACAAGGATTGAAACATCCCCCTCCTCTATTTAGTCTACCTCTCCAAACTGCGTTTAAATCAACAGTCCACTAAAACAAGGATTGAAACCTGTATGGCGTCGCCAAAGTCATCACCCCAATTATACGTTTAAATCAACAGTCCACTAAAACAAGGATTGAAACATTATGAAGATTATCAGGAGATAAGAGGGCGTTTAAGGTTTAAATCAACAGTCCACTAAAACAAGGATTGAAACTATTCTCCTGGGATATCATTATCTATTATTGAGTTAGTTTAAATCAACAGTCCACTAAAACAAGGATTGAAACTTTGATACGAGTGGGAATTCAAATGCAGAATTAGAGTTTAAATCAACAGTCCACTATCCTACAGGTCTTTAAAGGTCAAAAGACCTTCCGTGGCTGTAGTTAGAGAGTAGTTTAGGGCGGAAGTTTATCTGACAGCCCATAAGGATTGAAATTTGTGTGTTTGTTAATTTTAATTAAACGGTAATAGTCTAAATCAACAATTCAAGATTCTGCAGGTCTTTAAAGGTCAAAAGACCTTCCGTGGCTGTGGTTAGAGAGTGGTTTAGGACGGAGTGGTATTTGACAGCCCACAAGGATTGAAATTTGTGTGTTTGTTAATTTTAATTAAACGGTAATAGTCTAAATCAACAATTCAAGATTCTACAGGTCTTTAAAGGTCAAAAGACCTTCCGTGGCTGTAGTTAGTAGAGTGGTTTAGGATAGAGGGGTGTTTAACAGTCTATAAGGATTGAAACATCTAACGCTTCAAAACTGACAAAAAAGCACTCATATATTATTGTGAGTGCTTTTTTATATTTTATGAAGTTGTAAATCAACGGCATAATTGAAATGATAACCAAATAAGAAGGTATTTACCATTAGGTGTCGAAATAGGACTATAAAGCCATTAAAAAACTCCAAGTTTGTTTTTGGGATAATCTAGCAAGTGAGGGGTGGCTTGATGAAACAAAATTTTTTAAGTTTATATTAACAATGTAGGGTTAGGTGTTAGCTATAGTATCTTGGGAGATATGTGAACAGGTACTTTTGGGGTGATAAGAGCTGATAAAGGTCTGATTAGAGCATTAAATGGATAATAGCCAATAGCTAGTAGCTAAATGATTTTTAAGTTAATGTTTTGAATTTATAGATTCCAGAATCCTGCTTTTAATAAGATTTTAGTTTGAATATTTTAAAGACCTTAGTTTTTAATTAGTGCTTATTAGTGTGGATTAGTGCTTATTAGTGTGGATTAGTGGTAAAAAAATTATGGTTTTTAGGTTTTGATATTACTATTTAATTATTGTTTTTTTCTACTACAATAGGTATAATTATAAATTATAGAGTAATAAAATCAACTATATAATAGGAGGTAGAAGGTTATGGTTAAACATATAGTAATGTGGAGGTTGAAGGAAGATAGGAAAGAAGCAGGAAAGAAGGTTAAAGAAATTCTAGAAGGCTTAAAAGATAAAATAGAAGATATAAAAGCAATTGAGGTTGGTTTAGATTTTAATAGATCAAAATCTGCCTATGATATTGTCCTATATTCAGAATTTGAGGATCAAGGTGCTTTGGCAAGATACCAAAAGCACCCAGAACACCTTAAAGCCGCAGAATTTGTTAGAGAAGTAGTTAAAGAGAGAGCTGTTGTTGATTATAAGTAATAAAGTGAAACTTTATTACTACAAAGTTTCTGTTTTATACCGTTCTAATTAAAAAAGGGGGGCTTATGAAGGTAAGAGGAATATCAGTAGATATAGTAGATAAGTTAGTAGCAAAGACGATAGAGATGGGCCAAGGTAGGTTAGCTGGTTCAATTGGATTGGTGAATAAAGATGGGTATATAGATACTATTACAGAGTTGGCATTTGGAGAGGATTTATCCTTGCGTAGTATTCTTTTAAAGTATAGTGATTTTAAGGAGAGCCCTGTATTTGAATTGATCAACTCTTTACCCCCAAATGCTATTATTATAGAGACTAATCCTGGGAGGACGGGAGTTATCTCTTATCCAGGGTTGATTGATTTATTGGATATACCTATGGTTAGAATTGGTGTGAAGAGAGAAAAGAAGGCCCAGGTTGGAATAGCTTATCCTGATAGTAGATTATTTAACCTCTTTACTAAAGAAGAGAATTTACAGTTAGATAAACTCTGGGCCAACACCATGGAAGAAGAACATAGTGTTTTAGAGCAGATTTGTGATCTTAACTATGAATTTTTAGCTTTTTATCAAAGTTTAGAAGAGGTTGAAATACCCTCTTTTGAGATTAAAGCAAAGTCTATTGATAAAGTTGGCATAAAGGCCCAATATTCTAAAGTTGAGTCTATAAGTAAAGAGTTGGTAGACTCTTTAGTCCAAAGGTCAATAGAGGTAGAACAAGGGGTTGAAGTTGGTACTATAGCTAAATTGGTAGATGGACATATCATTCCTGCTGGAAGGATAGTTACTGGAGGTATGGGGTATCTTCCATCTAGAAAGTTAGCCAGTAGTTATATTGCAAGTAATGAATATTCATTAAGAGAAATCTATGCTAAAAAGATTCCATTAGATACAGTTATTGTCCATACTCATCCAGGTGGTACTGGTGTTATGCATAGTGGAGATGCAATAAATGGACCAGATATCTTCGGTAGACCTATTATAGCCATTGGCCATAATAAAGATGGAAAGGTTAAAGGAGCTACTGTAATAGAGACTACTACTAAGTTGGCCCAACTGGATAAAGAATATGAGCAAGCAAATAACAGATATAATGATGCCCAAAGCCCTGAGGAAGAGATTAAATATAGAAATAGGCTCCATGATATAGATAAAGAATATACCAATCTTTCTAAACCAATTAAGATTTGTTGATTGTATAGTGTTTCTTTTTTAGTTATTAGCACTAGGATAATAATTTTTTATCATAGATATTGACAATGTGAAAAATAGGGTATATAATATAATTATTAAAATCATAAAGTAAATAACTAGCGTGTTACTGATAAAGCAGGCATAAGCTAGGAAAGGCTGTAAATCTTCTTTTGCTAAAGGGAAGGTCTATTCTTTCCTAGCTTATTTTATTTTAATCTGTAATATAGTTTTTGATTTTATCAAAGACTATATTTATAAAGTAGTTAGCTTAGGGCTAACAAAAATTAGTAACTTCACTTCGCTATGGTTTAACGCTTTTATCTAGTTGTTTGAAGGCATAAATTTTATTTTTGCTTTCATATAGGGCTAGAGTCCTTTGTAATCAGGAAGGGGTTGAAGGAATCTATGGTTAAAGAAGATTCTTCTAATTTTTATATAATTAAAAAGGTATTTAATAACAATGTAGTTTTGGCTAATGCCAAGAAGAAGGATCAGGAGGTTATCTTAGTTGGTAAAGGTTTAGGCTTTGCTAAAAAAGCAGGCGATAAAATTGAAGGTAGCTCAGATATTGAAAAGGAATTTATAGCGGTAAATGAAGATAAGAAGAAACAGTATGCCCAATTAGTTAAAAATGTAGATAAAGAGATTATAGGTTTGACTACAGAGATAATTGCTATGGTAAGTTCAGAGTTGGATGAAGAGTTAGATGAGCATATTCATATTGCTTTAGCTGACCATATTGGATTTGCTTTAAAGAGGATTGAAGATGGAATGGAGATTACCAACCCATTCTTACCTGAGACTAAGACCCTATATAGTGTAGAGTATAAGTTGGCCCATAAAGCAGCTAAGATGATTGAAGAGAGGGCAGGTATTGAGATACCTGAAGGAGAGGTTGGATTCATCACCTTACATATACATGGGGCTAGAACTGAAAGGGGCTTATCTCGAACAGTTAAATATACAAGATTGATTAAAGAGTTGATCGATTTAATTGAGGCAGAGTTAGAAATATCTTTATCTTATCAGAGTTTAAATTATGCTAGACTGGTCACCCACTTAAGGTTTGCTTTAGAGAGGATTGAAGATGCTAAAACCAATACTAACCCCTTATTAGATAAGATAATTGAAGACTGTAGAGAGTCATATGTTATAGCTTGTAAATTAGGAGATTTGATCTATGAAAGAATAGAATTAAAGGTTCCTGAAGATGAAAAGGGATATCTAGCTATGCATTTAGAGAGAATTAAAAAGAGTATTGATTAAGTTAATATAGATATGATAATCTTTATTTAAATCTTATAATCAATAATATAAGTAAATAAGAAATAAAAAAATAATAGATTGATTAAAAGGAGGAGTTTTTAATGTTTAATATTTTTAAGAAGAATGGTAAAGAAGAAATTAAGAAGGTGGTTGATTTAGTTAGTCCTTTAAAGGGAAGGGTTGTCAAATTGAGCGAAGTTCCTGATCAAGTATTCTCAAATAAGATGGTTGGAGATGGACTTGCTATTGAACCTACTGAAGGTCTTTTAGTTTCTCCAGTTGAGGGTGTAATAAGACAGATCTTTCCTACTAAACATGCTGTTGGAATTGAAACTAGTGAAGGTCTTGAGATATTAATTCATATTGGGATTAATACTGTTGACTTAAATGGAGAAGGTTTTGAGAAGTTGGCCCAAGAAGGGGACAAGGTTAAAGCGGGGGATCAGCTGATTAAGTTTGATCTAGACTATATCAAGGAAAATGCATCCTCTATAATAACTCCAATATTAATTACTAATATGGATAGTGTTAAAGAATTGGTTTTTAATGATCTAAAGGACGTTGAGAAAGGAAAGGATCAAATATTGAGTGTAATTGCTGAATAATCACAAATACTTTAAATATTTTTGTTGACAATTATAAAAAATAATTGTATAATAAGTATATAATTAAATAATTATCTAACACTAGCGTGTTACTGATAAAGCAGGCATAAGCTAGGGGAAGATGTAAATGATCTCTAGTTTTTAGAGGTGATCTATATCTTTCTCTAGCTTTTTTTATTTCTTAAAGGTACTGGCCAGTACTTTAGTTGAGGATATTGAGTTATCACTTTAATTGCCTGAGAGCTATTTATAAGAGGATAAAAGAAAATAATATAATAAGAATCCTAAATTATAAGCAGAATAATAATGAGTTATTTAAATTAATTTCCATATCAAAAAATTGAATTAATCAAACAAAAGGGGGATTCTTAAAAATGAAAGCATTTAAAAAGTTACAGAAAATAGGTAAGGCTTTGATGACGCCGGTAGCTATCTTGCCAGCAGCTGGTTTGTTTTTGGCTTTTGGTGTTACTTTTGATTTAGATTTAATGGCAGGAGCAGGGGAGATTATATTTGCTAATCTACCATTATTGTTTGCAGTAGGTTCTGCTATTGGTTTGACTGGAAATGATGGGGTTGCAGCTCTAGCAGCTATCGTTGCCTTCCTAATGATGAATCAAACAATGGGAACAGTGGCTGGTGTAACAGCTGAGATGATAGGTACAAGTCCAGCTTATGCTAGTGTTCTAGGTATTCCTACTTTGGCAACTGGTGTATTTGGTGGTATTATCGCTGGTGTGATAGCAGCTACCATGTTCAATAAGTTCTATGATATTGAGTTGCCACCGTTTTTAGGTTTCTTTGCTGGTAAGAGATTCGTACCAATCGCTACAGGAGTTGTTGCTTTCGTAGTTGGTCTAGTAATGCCAACAATTTGGGCTCCGGTACAAGCAGGGTTGAATCAATTATCCTACTTTGCTATCGAAGCAAATCCAGTAGTATCTACATTTATCTTTGGTGTAATTGAGAGAGCTTTAATTCCATTTGGTTTACATCATATCTTCTATTCACCATTCTGGTTTGAATTTGGTGAGTATGTAAATGAAGCAGGAGAATTGATTAGAGGTGACCAAACAATCTGGTTTGCTCAGTTAAGAGATGGTGTAGAGTTTACAGCAGGTAGATTTATGACTGGTAAGTTCCCATTTATGATGTTTGGACTACCAGCAGCTGCTTTGGCTATGTATCATGAAGCTAAGGATCATAAGAAGAAGATTGTTGGAGGTATCTTATTCTCTGCAGCTTTAACTTCTTTCTTGACAGGTATTACAGAACCAATTGAATTCTCATTCTTATTCGTAGCGCCTATACTATACGGTATTCATACTATTTTTGCAGGACTTTCCTTTATGACTATGGAGATCTTAAATGTAAGAATCGGTCAGACTTTTTCTGGAGGATTTATTGATTTCATTTTATTTGGTGTAGGGCCAAATAGAACTGCTTGGTGGTTAGTGATTGTTACTGGTGCTGTCTTTGCAGTAATTTACTACTATGGATTCCGTTTTGCTATTAGAAAGTGGAACTTAATGACTCCAGGTAGAGAAGATGATGTTGAAGATTCAGTAGCAGGTGAAACTTTAGAGGGTGATGATAGAACTAAGGCTATCTTAGCAGCTCTTGGTGGAGCAGAAAATATCGAGGATATCGATGCTTGTATTACTCGTCTAAGATTAGCTGTAGTTGATGATTCTAAGGTTGATACTGATAAGCTTAAAGAGTTGGGAGCTTCTGGTGTAATGAAAGCTGGCGGAGGAAGCGTGCAAGCTATCTTTGGCCCTGAATCTGACTCATTAAAAGATAAGATTAAGAAATTAATGTAATTAATATAACTTTAAATTTTATTACTACACTTCCACTCTAGCTAGAGTGGAAGTGTTATTACATAATAATGGTTATTTCAATATTGATTGCTAAACATTTACAAATAATTTAATTTAGGAGGGGCATCAATGAAAGAAAGAGTTGTAAAGATTAATAATGAAACTGGTATTCATGCTAGACCTGCATCTATGATTGTGCAGGAGGCTAATAAGTTTTCAGCTGATGTACTTATAGAAAAAGATGGTACTGAAGTTAATGCCAAAAGTATTATGGGAATAATGAGCTTAGGGATTAGTAATAGTGTAGAGATAAAAGTTAAAGCTGATGGGGAAGGTGCCCAAGAAGCTGTTGATGCAATAGTTAAATTAATTGAAGATGGTTTTGGAGAATAATATAAGAGACACCTTACTTTTGCAAAAGTAAGGTGTCTCTTATATTATTTTAGGTGATTTAGATTTTAGAATAAAATCTCTAATTTTTTCTAAGACTAATCATATAATTGCAGACCTTTAGAAACTAAGAGTTAATTAATAAAAGTTATAGGGGACTTATATTGTGCTAAATCTAAATACCATTGATTAAAGGAGTGTCCAAATGGGTAGTATATTAATATATTTAATAGCTGCAATCTCTGGAGCGGCAATGGCTCTACAAGGGGCTTTAAATTCTGTTTTAGGAAAGGTAGTAGGTGAATTAGAGTCTACTTTTATTGTTCATATAATAGCGACTTTAGTTGTAGCTTTAGTTTTATTTATATTCAATCTAGGAAAAGGTGATCTTGGTGAAGCTCTTTCTGCACCTTGGTATAGTTATCTTGGCGGCATTTTAAATGTTCTCATCTTGTACGGTGTGATATTTAGTATGCCTAGGCTAGGGGTAGCAAATGCTACAACGATAATAATAACAGCACAGATATTAACAGCAATTACTATAGATCACTTAGGTGTTTGGGGTCTGGAAAAGGTTGGATTTCAATGGGTTCAATTGGTGGGATTGATATTCTTATCGATTGGAGTTAAACTTCTTTTTCTAAGGTAATGAATTATAGTAATAAAGCGAAGCTTTATTACTAGTGAAGAGTAAGTAGTAATGAGTAATAAGTAAAACCTTAAAAGTCCAGAAATCCTTTATTCTTAGATTTTGACCTTACTGATTACTAGTTGCACAAAGTGCAACTCTATTACTATATAGATCGATTTTCAAACTTAGTTTCTTTATTGTAGGGTGAGTGACTTGACATAGTTGGTTATTGTGGTTATAATTAGTACACAACCCCCCTAGAGGGGGATAAAACTTAATGAGGTGATAAACATGGGAAAAAATACATTAGAATTAACTGAAAATAACTTTAAGAAAGAAGTTTTAGAGTCAGATGTGCCAGTAGTTGTTGATTTTTGGGCACCTTGGTGTGGACCTTGTCAAGCCATAGCTCCAGTTTTAGAAGAGTTAGGTGAAGAGTACAATGGTAAGGTTAAAATTGTCAAAGTAAATGTAGATGATCATGGATCGTTGGCCCAAGATTATCAAGTTGCAAGTATTCCTAACTTAGTTTTTTTCAACAAAGGGGAAGCTGTAGATAGACAGGTAGGTTTCTCTTCTAAAGGAGATTTAGTAAATAAGATAGATGATCTTATTTAATTTAGACAAGAGAGTTTATCTTTGAAGGGGAAGGTGCTTTTATGGCAGTAATTACTAAAGATAGTGTAAAAAAAGATCTATTGGGTCGTTTGAAGACAGTAAAGGGTCATATAGGCGGTATAGAGAAGATGGTTGATGAAGAGAAGGACTGTGTCGATATATTAGTGCAGGTTTCTGCTATAAAATCATCAATTAATAAGATAGGTCTTTCTATAATCGAGAATAATGCTTGTGAATGTATTGCAGATTCTATTGAAGAGGGTGGAAAGGTTGAAGAATCAGTTAAGGAAGTATTAGATACAATCTTAAAATTTACTAAGTAGGTATATAAGGCAATAATACTAATAAAAAAACCTTGCTAGTTTAAACTAGCAAGGTTTTTTGAGTCTTTAAAGGAAAAATTTCATTTGAAATTTTTCTTTAAAGAACATATAATAGTTATCAATACTATTAATATGGAGGGATTAAGTTGATTTTGGATTTAAGTAGAAATGCTATAAACTTATTAGAGAAAAGATATTTAAAAAAGAACGAAGACCAAGAGGTTATAGAAACACCTGAAGAGATGTTTGAAAGGGTGGCTAACAATATCTCCAGTGCTGAAGAAGATAAAAAGAAGCAAGAATATTATCAAGATAAATTTTATGAAATTATGACCCAATTTAAATTCTTGCCTAATTCTCCTACTTTAATGAATGCAGGTACCCAGCTACAGCAATTAGCTGCTTGTTTTGTTCTCCCAGTTGGGGATAGTATGGAAGGGATATTTACTGCAGTTAAGAATGCTGCATTAATACATAAGAGCGGTGGTGGGACTGGATTTTCTTTTAGTAGATTAAGGCCAAAGGATGATGTGGTTCAGACTACTGGAGGGGTAAGTTCAGGTCCACTTTCTTTTATGGAGGTCTTTAATAGCGCCACAGATACTGTTAAGCAAGGTGGTAAGCGTAGAGGGGCCAATATGGGGATGTTAAGAGTTGACCATCCAGATATCTTAGACTTTATCAATGCTAAGGGAGAGCTTTGTGAAAGTAATAAGGAACTTTACCAAGAGTATAAGCTTTCTTTAGAGGAGGCAGGACTAAAAGGTGAAAAGTTAGAGAAAAAATTAGACAATTATAAGAGAAAACTCTTGGATAATCAGTTTTCTAATTTTAATCTTTCTGTAGCTTTAACTGATGATTTTATGAAAGCTGTAGAGGATGGTGAGAGTTATTCTTTGGTCAATCCTAGGACCAAGGAGTTAATTAAAGATATAGATGCAAGGAAGGTATTCTCTTTAATTGTTAATTACGCTTGGAAGAATGGAGAACCAGGAATTATATTCTTAGACGAAGTTAATAGAAAGCATCCTTTAGAAGAGAATATAGAGGCGACCAATCCTTGCGGCGAACAGCCTCTCTTACCTAATGAAGCTTGTAATTTAGGATCAATCAACCTATCTAAGTTTGTTAAAGAAGGAGATATCCTTTGGGATGAACTTAGAGAGGTTGTTAAATTAGGAGTAAGGTTTTTAGATAATGTTATTACTGTCAATAAGTATCCCTTACCAGAGATTGAAGAACAAGTCCTTAAATATAGAAAGATAGGGCTTGGTGTAATGGGTTTCCATGAATTATTAATTAGATTAGGGATAGCCTATGATAGTGATGAAGCTGTGGAGATAGCTGAAAAGATAATGGCTTTTATTAATGATAATGCTCATAAATATAGTAGAGAATTGGCTCAGGAGAGAGGAGCTTTTCCTGGTTTTGACCAAAGTTCTTTTCAAGTCCCACAGCGTAATGCTACATTGACTACAATTGCTCCAACAGGATCAATTAGCTTTTTGGCAGGAACTAGTGGTGGGATAGAGCCTTTCTTTAGTTTCAAATATTCTCATACAGATGCTGATGGGAATATAAGTTGGTTTGAGTATAACTTTACTGATCAAGCAGATGAGAGAGTTTTAGTTACTGCGCCAGAGATTGGCCCTAAATGGCATGTTAAGGTGCAAGGTGCCTTTCAGAAGCATGTCGATAATGCAGTTAGTAAGACTATAAACTTCCCAAATAAAGCTACTAAGGAGGATATTGCACAAGCTTATAATCTAGCTTATAAGTTAGGCTGTAAAGGGTTGACTGTTTATCGTGATGGTAGTCGAGGTGTTCAAGTTTTAAATACGGCTAAGAGTTCTGATGACCAAAGAGAAGAGATTGAGTCTAGATCTAGCTCAAAGATCTATCCAAATCAAAGGCCTTTAGCTGCTTTAGGAGAGACTATTAGATATGATACTGGATGTGGAAAGTTGTATTTGACTATTAATCTTGATGAAGAGGGGGACCCTATTGAAACCTTTTTAACGACTGGTAGTGATGGTGGTTGTCATGTAATGACAGAAGCGGTAAGTAGATTAACTAGTTTGGCTTTAAGAAGTGGAATTGCTGCAGAAGAGATTATTGACCAACTTCAATCTACAACAACCTGTCCAAGTTTTATGTACCAAAGAGGAAAAGGTAAGAAGTTAAAAGGTCGAAGCTGTCCTGATGTAGTAGCTTATGCTCTTAAGAAGATAGTAGAGACTAAAAGTTTTCAAGGTTTAAATAGAGAGCTGGTTGATGAAGAAGATAGTCCTTGTGATTATTGTAATAGTAATTGCAATAGTATATATGAAGACGAAGTAGCAGCTGTCAAAGAAGATAAATCAACTTTATGTCCAGAATGTGGTCATAAACTACACTTTGAGCAAGGGTGTAACTCATGTAACAATTGTGGGTATAGTAAGTGTAGCTAGATAAATGTAAAATTGACAGTGTACAGTGTACATTTAGAGGTCAAAGGTATCTTTAAGATCTTAATTGTAAACTGTACACTATAATTATTTAAACCCTATTAAGGTTAAAAAGTCATTAAACGAGAAGTTTAATAGGCCACGTTCTGAAGATATAAATAGGGTTATTATTGTAAAGGTTAGTAAAAACAGTAGATGTTCTCCCCAGCTTCCTGTAGTTATATTAGTATTAAACTTAAACCTTTTATTATTAGGATAGAATAAAGGTATTCCGTGTACATTTAGCATATCTGCAATCAAGTGGCTTAAATATCCAATTACTAATCCATACCAAATTAATTCGTTTATCCATCCGGCTTTAACCATTTCACCAGTTAAGAAGAAGAAAAGAACTAATCCTAATATACTATGGGTTATTCCTCTATGTTTTACACCAAAAATTTTAAGTGGCTTACTAATAAACCACAAAGCTCTACCAGCTTTGCTACTAGCGTGGTCTATATCTGGCATTAGTGCTCCTATTATAGCTCCGCCATAAAATTGCCATAAAGAAGGGCTAAATAGAGAACCTTCTATTAAATAGGATAGGTCAATTATGTTAAGAAAGTTTAAAATCTTTACAGTTATTACTGCAGTTACAAACCCCAAAAGGGAGTGTGTATGGTATGTCATTTTATATCCTCCTATAGTTTGGAATAATTAATTTCAATACCTTTATATTATACAAAGGTTAATATAATATGTCAATCTTTGTAGAGAAAAACAAGGCAAGAGATGTTTTTTAGAAAAGTTAACAATTATTGGATTGAAATATTCGATAGGTAGTGACATAAAATAATGTGAATCATATACTATAACCAGATTGGAAAAGATTTAAACTAAGGAGGGACTTTTTTGGTATGTAAAGATTGCTTATATTTTATATATAAGAAGTTTTATTGTAAAAAGCTTGAATGTCATGTCTACCTTACAGATAAATGTTGTTATTTTAAGGAGAAGATAAGGGAAATGAAGTAATTTAAAATAAATTAAAGGGGAAATGCTTTTTAAGATAGAAGTATTATAATAAATAAGTTAAGTATTGTTATTTTTATATCTATATATTTATACAAGGGGGATGCGATGATATCGAAGAATTCAAAAGCAGGCAAAGTATTATTAGTAGATGATGAAGTTAATATTATTGAAGGAATAAAGAGGTATTTAGAGCAGGAAGGGTTAGATGTTCTAACGGCTACCGATGGAGAGGCAGCTTTAAAGTTGGCTCGTCAGGAGAAGCCAGATTTGATTGTTCTTGATCTGATGTTACCTAAGTTAGATGGTTTAGAAGTTTGTAGAATATTAAGGGGTGAAAGCTCTGTTTATATAATTATGTTAACAGCTAAGGCTGATGAGGTTGATAAGATGGTAGGTTATGCAATGGGAGCTGACAGTTATGTTACAAAGCCCTTTAGCTCTAAGGTATTGGTAGCTAAGATTAAAGCTGCGTTAAAGAGAATCAACTTCCAAAAACAGAATATGAATCTTCATAGTAGCAAAGTTTCATTTGATGGTATAGAGATTGATAATAAAGAAAAGATTATAAGAAAGGATAATAAGAATATTGAATTAACTGGAAAAGAGTTTGATCTTTTATGGTATTTAGCTTCTCACCCTAATCAGGTTTTTTCTCGCTATCAATTATTAGAGGAAATCTGGGGAGATAATTTTGTAGGTGGAGCAGATACCATTACTGTTCATATCAGAAGATTGCGTGAGAAAATTGAAGAGGATCCAAGCAATCCTAATTATATAAAGACAGTTTGGGGAGTTGGATATAAATTTGAAGCTAATAAATAAAATAAAACAGATTAGATTAACTATTAGAAGGATACTATTTAAGAAGTTTAGGTATAAACTCTTAGCTACCTTTCTTTTAGGTAATATAATTGCCTCTATTATAATTATTTCTAGTTATATCTTAGTTGGAAAGGAGATTAGACTTATTACATTCTCCCTATTGACAGTTGTAGCAGGTCTTTTTTCAGTATTAATAGATTATTATATATCTCAACCTGTTACACAAGCTATCGATGAGCTAACAGCAGCAGCTAATAAAATTGCTAAGGGGAAATTTGATGAAGGTAAAGTTTCGGTAAATGTTCAAAGTGAATTGCTACAATTAGCTGATGCTTTTAATGTTATGAATTATAAATTGAATGAAGCTTTTAAGAAACAAAAGAAGATAGAGCAGGCTAGAAGGGATTTGGTAACCAATATATCCCATGATCTTAAGACACCTTTGGCAACTATTCAGCTTTTTTCAGAGTCTATCTTAGATGGTGTATTAGAAGATGAAGAGGTAGAGAAAAGATATCTGAAGACAATTATAGAAGAGGCCAATAACATTAGAATTTTAATAGACCAATTAGCCAGGTTGTCAGAGTTTGAAGCTGGAGAAGTTAGGATGTCAATGGAGAAAATAAATCTTGTTCAGTTAGTGTGTAATTTTTTAAAGACAGTGGAGTTAAGGCTTGAGGAGAAAGGTATCGAAATAACTATAGATGCTCCTCAAAGTAATAAGGATAGTCTTGTTGTTGGTGATCCAACGAAGATATATCAGGTGATTGCAAATTTAATTAATAATTCTATTAAGTATACACCAGAGGGTGGGAAGATTAGGGTTGAGATATTGGCCCGAAAAGATTATATTCAGATTGATATTATAGATAATGGTATTGGAATTCCTATTGAAGATCAAGATAGAATTTTTGAAAGGTTTTATAGGGTTGATAAATCAAGAAATAGACAAGATAAAGGGTCTGGTTTAGGTCTTGCTATTGCTAAAGAAATTGTTAATATCCATGGGGGAGAGATTTGGGTAGATAGTGAAGAAGGTAGAGGGAGTGAATTTTCTTTCATCCTTCCTAAGGGAAATTTAGAGAAGAACTCTTTTAAGTAGGGTTTTAAATTTAATAATTTAACTTAATTGGCCTCTTGAGGCCAATTTTTTGTTATTAAAAATTAAAATTGGTTATCATTACAAGACTATTAATTTTATTAACATTTCTGTAAGAAGTCCTTGAAAAATTATAACATAAGTGATATCATTATATTTGTTCTCCTCTGCTAATATTATAAGAGGGTTTAATATTGAATAAGATTTATTTTTTTGCTTAAAAAGATTAAATTTTTCTTAAGAAAAATTTAATCTTTTAGATTTTAATTATAAATAGAAGAAGTTAGATAGGAATAATAAAGTGTTGACTTAGATGAAAATAAGATTAGAGGTGATTTAATGAAAAAAATTAAAGACTTACTTGAGATGTCTCCAGTTGGGCATCCTGAAGATTTATTTACTATTTTATTATTATTTACTACTTGGATAATTTCATCGGGAGATTTTTCTCCTTCATCTTTAGTATTAGGGCTATTTATATCATTTTTAGCTGTCTTTATTATGCATAGTTACTTTACTAGAGAGTTATCGAAAAAGATCACTGTCCACTTTTTAGCTTTTTTTTGGTATTTGATAGTTTTGGCTAAAGAAGCTTTGATAGCAAGTTATATAGTTGCTTATTTAACAGTTCATCCCAAGTTACCTTTTAAGTCTAGTATTTTAAAGGTTCCAACTAATTTAGAAGATGAAAATAAACTGGTAACTATGACTATATTAGCAAATACAATAACTCTAACGCCAGGTACTTTAACGGTAGATCTTGATGTGGAGAATAAGTTCTTTTATATTCACTGTCTAGATCATATTGAAGATAGTGATAGAGATCACTTAAGAGAAGAGCTTTTTGGTGATTTAGAGAGAGCGATTAGGAGGGTCTTTAGATGATTGAATCACTTATAGTAGTTATTGTAATCTCTATCTTAATAACGGCTTATAGAGTAGTTAAAGGGCCAACGGTCTTTGATAGGATAGTTGCAGCTGATTCAATAGGTATAATGTTTTTATTGATACTGGTTTTGTTAAGTCTTTACTATGAAAGGTATATATTTATCGATGTAGCTTTGGTCTTTGGTGTTTTATTGTTTATTGATGTTTTAGTTATGGCCAAATATTTTGGTGAGAAGAAGGGAGGGGGGGGTCATTAAACTTTTATTTGATATTATTGGATATTACTTTATTATTACAGGATCTATATTATGTTTGATTTCTGCCCTTGCGATGATTAGATTTCCGGATTTTTATACAAGGCTTCATGCTTCTTCTAAGACGTTGACTGGTGGAACTATCTCCATTTTAATCGGAATTATGATTTTTAAATGGGAGTTATTTATTACTCTAAGATTATTATTATTAATTGCTTTTTTGATTATTACTAATCCTGTTACAGCTCATGCTATTGCTAAGGTGGCTTATGGGATTGGGGTTAAGCCTAGAAATATAGTTAGAGATGAATTAAGTGAAAAGGAGGAGAGATGATGGGTATTATCTTACATGTATTATTAGTATTTTCTGTTCTTATAGCAATTTTTGCTGTTTCAACTAAGAATTTATTAAATTCAGTAATTGCGATGTCTGTATTTAGTGCTTCTTTTGTGATTATTTTTATAGTTTTACAGGCTCCAGATGTGGCACTGGTCGAAGCAGTAGTTGCGACAGGTATTACCACTGGATTCTTCGTAATCACCTTAAATAAGTTGGAGGGAGTTAAATGAGAAAATTAATAAGTTCAATCACTGTCTTTCTCTTAGGTGGAATATTACTAACAACCTTTTTTACAATGCCAGAGGGTGCTAAAGAGTTAAGTGATTATTATATTAGTAGTGGTGTTGTAGATACAGGAGCTATAAATTTAATTACAGCTATTTTGTTTGATTATCGGGGTTTTGATACCCTAGGAGAAGCTACAGTTATCTTTGCAGCAGCTTGTACCTTAGCATTCTTAGTTCCTAAGCAAAAGGTACATATGTTATCTGCTAGATTTTCTGTGATTGTTCAACAAAGTATCAGTTTTATTTTACCTTTCCTTTTTGTTATTGGGATGTATCTGATTTTTTATGGTCACTTGTCACCTGGAGGAGGATTTACTGGTGGAGTGGTCTTGGCTTCGATAGTGATCTTAACAACAATCACCTTTGGAATTAGCTATTCAGACCGTCAGGTTAGACCAAGGGTTAAATCTCTTTTAGAGTCTTTTGGAGCAATAGGTTTTGTGATCTTTGGTTTATTTGGTATTTTTGCTGGTGGTGCGTTTTTAGCCAATGGTCAAGCTGGATTTGATCTTGGTATTCCAGGAGAGCTGACGAGTTCAGGTCTAATTCCTTATATTAATTTTATGACCGGTTTAAAGGTAGCAGCTGGACTTTCTATTATGTTTACTAGCTTGATAAAGGAGGAGTAAAGTGAATTCTATCTATGCTGTTGTTGGAATTTTAATCTGTATTGGATTCTATACAATTTTGACTAAGACTAACTTAATTAAGATGGTAATTGGAATTAATATTATAGAATCTGCAGTAATATTATTATTGGTTGCTTTAAGTTACAAGCCAGGTGGTTCTGCACCTATTTTGGATAAAGGTTATGAACTTGTTGTAGATCCAATACCACAAGCTTTGGCTTTAACAGCAATTGTTATTGGTGCTAGTACCACTGCTATGATGTTGGCTTTGATTATTAAGATCTTCAGTAAGCACCATACCTTAGATGTTAGAGAGATTAGAAATTTAAGAGGTTAATTGAATTTGAGTTTAAGTTTGAGCTTATGTATGATTGATCTTACTTGATCTTAATTTTAGACTTGAATTTAATTTCACCTAGAATATAATGAATAAATGTCAATAGATTTGGAGGTTGACTATGAATACACCTATTATGTTAATTGTTTTACCATTGCTAACAGCCTTTGTTTTGGGTTTAGCAAATTTATTTTCAAAAAATCTAATAAGGTCTATAGCTTTAACTAGTGCAGCTGTGCATATTTTTTTAGTAGGTAAAGTAGCTAGGAGAGTTTTAGAAGAGCCTATTATCTATAAGTTGGGAGAATGGGACTCTTTTTTAGGTATTAACTTAGTTATTGACTCACTTTCGTTGATGATGGCTTTATTAATTAGTATAATCTCTTTTTTGGTATTAATATATTCTTTATACTATATTAAAAGGCACAAATTGAAGTATTATATTATATTAAATCTTCTTATTGCTGGAATGATGGGGATGGTATTGACGGGGGATTTATTTAATCTTTATGTCTTCTTTGAAATTGTTTCTGTGACCTCTTATGCTTTAGTCGCCATTAAGGATGAGGGTGATTGCTTTGAAGGCGCCTTTAAATATTTGGTTATGGGTTCTATAAGTGGTACTTTTGTCTTGTTAGCAATAATTTTGACCTATCAAACAACTGGCGCTTTGAATTTGGCCCATGTAGCAGCTAACTTTATGGAAGTACCTTTTGCAATTAGACAAACAATCTTTGTATTTTTCTTTATTGGCTTTGGAACTAAATTTGCACTTGTTCCTTTACATGCTTGGATGCCTGATGCTTATTCTGAAGCTGTTACTCCTTTTAATGCTATATCTTCAGCTTTAGTAATTAAGACGTCTTTATATGCTTTTATGAGGATAGTCTATACTCTCTATGGGATTGACTTTATAAATGGAGATATAGGTACGCTACTAATCTATTGGGGGGTAATCACCTTCTTGGTGGCACATATATCAGCTTATAAGCAGGATAATCTAAAGAGGTTATTTGCTTACTCAAGTATTGCTCAGATAGGATATATTATGCTTGGTATCGGTGTAGGTACTGAGAATGGAATTATAGCAGCTAATTTTCATATCTTTAATCATGGAATAATTAAGAGTGTTTTATTCTTGGTTCTTGGAATATTTATTTATACTAAGGGAGTTACTAAGATAGAAGATATTAAAGGTTTAGGTTTTGCTATGCCAAAGATTTCTTTTGCTTTTACTTTGGCTACTTTGGCTATGGTTGGATTGCCACCTTTTAATGGTTTTATAAGTAAGTGGTTGATACTTTATTCATCTTTAGAAGGTGGATATTCTCTAGCAGCTTTCTTTGTCTTAATTGGAAGCTTGATATCTTTGGCCTATTATTTGAGGATAATAAAGGTCTTATATTCTAAAGGAGAGGCAATTGAGGTTCAAAAAGTTAGTTGGACCTTTAAGTTCCCAATCTTTGTTTTGACTATCTCTTCTTTGTTAGTAGGAATCTTCCCTCAACCATTATTGTCTTTGATTGAGCAGGCTACATTCTTTTTATCAAATAATACTGAATATATTAATTTATTGTTAGGAGGTTGATGAACCTTGAATCCAGGAATGATTTATCTATTAGGTGCTGGGATATTATACTTTATCAAAGGAAGGTTGAGGGATCTTTTATCTATATTAATCTCCTTAATTGCTTTAGTAATGGTTTGGACCTTGCCTTTAGGTGAAGGGTTAACATTCTCATTTTTAGATTTTGAAATTATTCTTTTGAGTGTTAATGATGTAAGTAGGCTTATTGGCTTGGTCTTTGCTTTCTTTGCTTTAGCTGCTATAGTCTACTCCTTCTTGTTGACTGATAAGAGATACTCTTTTTTAACTTATATATATATTGGTAGTTCTTTGACTCTTTTATTTGTAGGAGATTTCTTCTCCTTTTATATCTTTTGGGAGTTAATGACTATCAGTTCTTACTTTTTAATCTTTGATAAGACTAAGCCTATTACAGGCCAAACAAGTTATTATTACTTTACTATGCATATGGTAGGAGCGGTCAGTCTTCTTTGGGGGATATTGTTGCAGTATGTTAATACAGGAAGTATACTCCTTACTACAGTTGAGTATGGATTACCCTTCTTTATCTTGGCTGTAGGGATTAAGTTGGCTTTTATTGGTCTCCATACCTGGTTGCCACAAAACTATGCTAATGTGTCTTTTATTACTAGTGTTGCTTTATCTGCTTATACTACCAAAGTAGGTGTCTATGGTATGTACCGTCTATTAGGAGAAGAGTTTCTTGCTTATGGTGGGGTTATAACTGCTATAATTGGTGTTCTTTTTGCTCTTAAGCAGACTGAGGTTCGTAAGCTCCTCTCTTACCATATTGTCAGTCAGATCGGTTATATGATTGTTGGAATTGGAGTGAGGTCCTCTTTGGGGGTAGCAGGTGGAATACTGCACTTGGTTAATAATGTTTTATATAAGGGTCTGTTATTTATGGTGATTGGAACGGTTATTTATGTTACTGATAAGGAAGATCTGGTTGATTTAGGAGGCTTGGCTAAGAAGTTGCCTTTAACATCCCTCTATGGTGTGATTGCGTCTTTAGGTATTGCTGGATTTCCTTTTCTTAATGGTCATATAAGTAAGCTTTTGATTAAAAGTGGTACTAGTGATCCTATTCTAATTTGGGGGTTATTTATAGCTGGGATAGGAACCTCACTTTCCTTTATGAAGGTAATGTACTTTGGTTTCTTTAGAGATAAGGGTAATGTTGAGATTAAACGTAAGCCTAAAAGATCTATGTTAATCGCTATGGGGATGGTCTCCTTTGTAATGATTATTATTGGAATTATGCCTCAGTTAGCAGAAGGATTCTTTGATTTAGGTGCTAAAAGTGTAAGTTACTTTTCTTTAAGTTATATTTGGGCCAGTCTTCAACCTATTTTATTGGCTTTGATTATCTTCAAGTTGGCCCATGATATTATAGAACCTCACCCTCACCCAGAAGTTGATAGAGACTTCTATCCAAGGGTTAAGGGTGGATTAGATTATTTGGCTAATTTATTTAGTCAAGTCCAAAATGGTGATTTAAGTCGGTATATCCTTTGGATGGTAGCAACTCTAGTCATCTTTTGGATTAAAATTTCTATATAATGGATAATATAAAAAGAACAGTTGGCCCTATGGCTAGCTGTTCTTTTTATATTATAATGGGTAATGAGTAATGAGTAATGAGTAATGGGTAATGAGTAATGAGTAATGAGTAATGAGTAATGAGTAATGAGTAATGGGTAATGGGTAATGGGTAATGAGTAATGGGTAATGAGTAATGGGTAATGAGTAATGAGTAATGAGTAATTAGTAATGAGTAATGAGTAATGGGAAATGAGTTAAGTTTTTAGGGTTGTACTGGTCACTCATTACTGATTACACATCACTAGTAATAAAGCTTTGCTTTATTACTGTTAATCCTTTTTAATCTTATTTAATCCTTCTTTAAGTATTCATTAATCTTTATGTAATGTTAGTATGTTAAGATATTGGTGAATATAATTTTAAAAGAAGGTTTTTGTGGATTATTAGAGAAGTTTTAGCAATAAGTTAGTATTAAAAACTATTAAGGAGGGGAGAGATGAGAAAAGAAGAGATATTTACTTTTGTTTTATTTTTTATTAGTTGGTTGATTATATCAGGAGATTTAGCAATAAGTTCATTGTTTGTAGGTGTAATTGTATCTTTGCTTTTAACCTTTGTAATTAAATCTAAAGCAACTAATGTAACTGCATGGATAATTATAATAAGGTCGGTATTTATAATTATTTATCTACTTTTTTTAATTGTGGAAGCCTTTGTATCAAGTTGTCGGGTAGCTTATCTAACTTTGCACCCAAAACTACCTTTAAAAACGGGGATTATTAAAGTTTCAAGTGACTTTAATTGGAAGACTAAGATAATGTCTATGACTTTATTAGCAAATAGTATAACTCTAACCCCTGGAACCTTAACCATAGATCTAGATACTAAGGAGCAGGATTATTATATTCACTGGATAGATATGGAGGAGTTAGAGGGGGAGGAATTAAAAGAGGAGATATTTGGGCCAATTGAAGCTATAATAAGGAGGATATTTAAATGATACTATATATAATATTGGCTATAATTATATCGGCATTACTCTCCTTTTATAGAGTTTTAAAAGGGCCAACAGTCTTTGATCGGATTGCAGCTGCTGATTCTATGGGGATAATGTTTTTGATTATATTGGTTTTATTGAGCATCCATTTTGAAAGGGAGATATTTATAGATGTGGCTTTGGTTTATGGTTTACTCCTCTTTGTAGATTTATTGATAATGGCCAAATATTTTGGAAAGAAGGGGGAGGTTAGCGATTAATAACTTATTAGAGAT
The DNA here is from genome assembly GCF_000517025.1 of Halonatronum saccharophilum DSM 13868. Lineage (GTDB taxonomy): Bacteria > Bacillota > Halanaerobiia > Halobacteroidales > Halobacteroidaceae > Halonatronum > Halonatronum saccharophilum. Next base: position 21,788 of record NZ_KI912094.1, on the reverse strand, counting down.
TTTAGGGTATTTCTTCTTATTTATTGGAACCTTTTTCTTTATTATTACCGGGATTGCTATGGTTAGATTTCCAGACTTTTATACCCGCTTACATGCAGGGTCTAAGTCCTTGACAGGAGGTGGGGTTTCAATATTATTAGGGATCATTTGTTTTGAGGGGATCAATCGGATTTCTTTAAAGTTAAGTATAATAATATTATTTCTGATAATAACAAACCCTGTAACCAGCCATGCTATTGCCAGAGCAGCCTATTATTTTGGTCTTAAACCTAAAGGGCTTTTAAGGGACGATTTAGAGGAGGGATACTAGGATGATAGAGCTTATATTATACATATTACTCTCTTTTCTTGTAGTTGCAGCCTTTGCTGTAATCTTTAGTGATGATTTATTGAGTTGCTTAATAATACTATCTATCTTTAGCGCTGTTTTAGTTATTGTATTTGTTATATTTCAGGCCCCTGATGTGGCTTTGGCCGAAGCAGTAATTGCTGCTGGTATTACTACAGGTTTTTTTGTGATAACTATTAATAAGACGGAGGGGGTAGAATGAAAAAGATATTTCCTTTGATCTTAATCTTAATCTTTGCCTCTTTGCTTTCAGTATTGCTCTTAAACCATCAAGTTATTGATAGAAGTTTAAGTGATCATTATCTCCAAAGTGGGGTTGAAGAGACAGGGGCTATCAATTTAGTAACTGCTATCTTATTTGATTATCGTGGTTTTGATACCTTAGGAGAAGCGACTGTTATCTTTGGTGTTGCTTCAGCAATAGCCTTTCTTGTACCTAAAAAGCGGGCTACAATGTTGGCTGCTACCTTCAGTGTTGCCGTTTATCAGACCATATCCTTTATTTTGCCTTTTTTAGGAGTGTTGGGTCTATATTTGATACTTTATGGTCATCTCTCACCTGGAGGTGGATTTACTGGAGGGGTTGTGATAGCTACTATTTCAATTCTTTTGACCATAACCTTTGGCCCAGATTATTCAGAGAAGAGATGGCGTTATAAGACTAAAACATTGATGGAGAGCTTTGGGGGGATGACTTTTATCTTTATTGGCCTAATTGGCATATTGGCTGGATCTAATTTTTTAGCCAATGGGCAAGCCCTCTTTTCTTTAGGTAAGCCAGGTGACTTATTTAGTGGTGGAACGATTTCATTATTAAACTTAGCTACTGGTATAAAGGTTGGTGCTGGGTTGGCAATTATCTTTAACTGTATGATAAAGGAGGAATAAAGTGAAATTTGCTTATTTGATAGTTATAATCTTATTCTGTCAGGGTCTATATATAATCTTGACCCAAAGTAATCTAATCAAAGTAGTTATGGGCTTTAATATTGCTGAATCGGCTTTAATAATTCTTTTAGTCCTCTTAGGTTATAGGGAGGGTGGAACAGCACCTATTTTAGATGGAGATTATACCATAGTTGTAGATCCAATCCCCCAAGCTTTAGCTTTAACGGCAATCGTTATTGGAGCAAGTATGACGGCACTGATGTTAGCTTTAATTATTAAGTTACATAAGAGATATGGGACAGTGGATATAAATGAGATTAGACGGCTGAGAGGATAGAGAAGAAAATTATTTTTTGCCATATAAAGTACAACTAAATAGTAATAAAGTAGCACTTTTGTGTCAAGTAATATGTGGTAAGTAGTGAGTGTGAGTAAAGTCAATATATCAAAATCCAAAATAATTGACGCAGACAAAATCTTTGACAAAAGATGACTAAGATCTGATTAAACCTTATTATTTTTAATTTTCTGGTCTTTGTCTGGACTTTGTCGGCTCTTGTCAGAACTTGGTCTGCGTCTAGGCCTTTGATCTTTATATTTTTAAAGTTCTTAACTAACTCCCATCTAACTAACCACCCAACTTCTAAAGTTGTACTTTATTACTATATAATAGATTTTTAAGAAAAGGAGGGAAGTAGATGGATTTGTTGGTTTTGTTGATTGTATTACCCTTGTTTACGGCTTTTTCTTTGGGGGTAATAAGTTATTTTTGTGAAAGATTTATGCTTCCGGTGATTATAGGAAGTAGTTTATTACATCTTGTTTTGACGATTATAGTAGCCGCTCAGGCTTTTGTTGAACCGATTGGATACAATTTAGGAGGGTGGGATTCATCTATAGGAATTGTTTTAATTATGGATTCCTTTGCTGCAATAATGGCTAGTATAATATCTATTTTATCATTTTTGGCTATTATTTATTCGATTAAATATATTAAGGAGAATATACTAAAGTATTATATCTTATCCTTCTTATTGGTAACAGGAACTATGGGGATGGTTCTGACTGGGGATTTATTTAACCTTTATGTATTCTTTGAGGTTACGTCTATAGCCTCGTACTCTTTAGTTGCTATTAAGAAGGAGGATGAGAGTATAGAGGGGGCCTTTAGGTATTTAATGATAGGATCCTTTAGTGGTTTGTTTCTTTTGTTAGGGATAATAACTATCTATTTATCCTTAGGAACTTTAAATTTGGCCCAGATAGCTCTTAGTTTCGGGGAGTTAGATCAATTTACTATAATTAGTATTCTAGTTTTGATGATAGTAGGTTTTGGTACAAAATTTGCTTTAATTCCTTTGCATACTTGGTTACCTGATTCATATCCTAAGGCGCCTGCTCCTTTTAACCTATTGTCTTCTGCTTTAGTTATCAAATCATTCTTATATGCTTTGATGAGAATAGTATATACATTATATGGAGTAGATCTATTAAGGGATATTGGTCTGGAGGCTATACTTATCTATTGGGGGGTCTTTACCTTCCTGATAGCTCATACAATGGCTTATCAGCAAGATAATATAAAGAGGTTATTAGGTTATTCAAGTATAGCCCAGATTGGTTATATAGTAGTAGGCTTTGGTGTATTAAGCCATAAAGGAATAGTAGGTGCTATTTATCATATTATTAACCATAGTATTATGAAGGGTGCACTTTTTTTGGCTTTAGGAATCTTCATCTATTATTTTAATGCTCATAAAATTAAAGATCTTAAGGGCTTAGGCTTTTTAGTTCCTAGAGCAGGTGTAATTTTTGTAATTGGATCTTTGGCTATTGTAGGTCTTCCACCTTTTAACGGTTTTATCAGTAAGTGGTTGATTATTGAAGGGGCAATTGAAGGAGGGTACCTGTTGGCTGCTTTTATGATCCCTGTAGGGAGTCTAATATCCTTAACATATTATCTAAAGGTATTTATAATGCTATACTCTAACCCAAAAGAAGGGTGGGCTAAAAAGAGGGTAGCTTGGCAGTTGGAGATACCAGCTCTTATCTTGGCTTTCTTTTGTATTTTATTGGGACTATTTCCCCAATATCCTCTTTATTTAGTGGAGAGGGCTCCTGCATTATTATTAGATAGTCAAAATTATATCAGTGTATTTTTAGGAGGGTAGTTAAATGTTGAATCCAGGTTTCTTATATCTATTTGCGGCGATACCAATCTTCTTCTTTAAGGAAGGAGCTAGAAGGTTATTTTCAATCTTTTTATCTATCCTTGTTCTAATAAGCGTCTTTACTTTAAGTGAGGGGATGGTAATTACCCTTCCTTTCTTAGACTTTGAATTGATATTATTAGAGGTAGATAATATTAGTAGGTTAGTTGGGGTAATCTTTGCTTTTGCTGCCTTGGTTAATAACCTCTATTCTTTGAAGTTGGCCCCTAGAAGCTATTACTTATTGGCTTATCTGTATATAGGAAGTTCTATTTCAATTCTCTTTGTTGGTGACCTCTTCTCTTTTTATATCTTTTGGGAGATGATGACTATATCATCTTACTTTCTGATCTTTAATAGGAATAAGGAGTTTACTGCAAAGACGAGCTATTACTACTTTATTATGCATTTGGTAGGTGGGGTAAGCTTGCTTTGGGGTATCTTTATGCAATATAGTGGGAGCGGGAGTATAATTTTGGAGAATATAGAATTTGGGATTCCTTTCTTTATCTTAGGGGTGGGAATTAAAGCTGCTTTTATTGGGCTTCATACATGGTTGCCACAAAATTATATTAATGTTCCTTTTTATATAACCTTATTACTTTCTATTTATACTACTAAGGTAGGAGTATATGGAATATATAAATTCTTAGGTGGTATAAGTTATCTTTCTTATTTTGGGGCTTTTTCGGCTTTGATAGCTGCTTTTTTTGCTTTAAGAACTACTAATGTTAGAAAGATATTTTCTTATCATCTCATAAGTCAAATTGGATATATGATTATTGGAATAACTAGTACAAATTATTTAGGTTCTCAAGGTGGTATTTTTCACCTTTTTAATGGGGTCTTATATAAAAGTATTTTATTTATGACAATTGGAATTGTGATTTATTCAACTAAGAAAGAGGACTTAGTTGAATTAGGAGGATTAGCTAAACAGTTACCTTTTACTGCTTTTTGTTGTATAATTGGAGCTTTTGGTATTATGGGTCTTCCTTTTTTTAACGGTTATTTAAGCAAGGTAGTGATAAAGAGTGCTTTAGAGAGTCACCTCTTGGTTTGGGTCTTATATATAACTGGAATTGCTACTTCTTTATCTCTTATAAAAGTTATTTACTTTTGTTTCTTTGGAGATAGAGAGGTTGAGATGGAGAAAACACCAACTCTTTATATGAAGGGGGCTATGTTTCTTTTTGTCTTTCCAATTATAGTGATAGGTCTTTGGCCAAGGGCTATAGAGCTTATTTATGGCTTAGAGTTGGGAGTTGATTATTATAGTTTGGCTTATATTTGGGAAGGTTTGCAGCCTACTTTATGGGCTTTACTTATCTTTAAGTTGGCCCATGATATTATTGAGCCTAAGGATTATGAAGAGAAAAGTTTGGATTTTTACTCTTTATTTGGTAGAGTTTTTAATAATGCTGGTAGGTTATTAACTGCTACCCACAATGGGAATCTTTCTAGATATTTTCTTTGGATTTTTTCAACTTTGATTCTTTTATGGATTAATTTGCTCTTATAAAGTACTTTTTAATTTATTTTATAATATAAACCTTATTAAATATGAAAAATATTAAGATTTGATTTGAAATTTAATAGAGTAAAAAGAGTGATGAAGCACATAGCCTGTAATTGCTCACCTGGGTTGTGTGAATCTAGTGGTAAAACCTCCTTTTAAAAGGAGGTTTTATCTTTTGAATTATTAATTTCTTAATAAGAGCTCAAAGAAAGTAATTTAATATAATAGTTTATATAAAATTTAATTTTGAAAAACAAGTAGAAATTTGATTGAAATGATAAAAAAATAGAGGTTTTCTTAATAATATGACGAATACCTAATAACTGTAATTAAATAAATTTGAACAAAGTAGTTATTTTAGGAAGGGGAAAAATATGAAATTTAAAATAATTATTACTCTAATAATTAATGTTATTTCAATTTATGTAATGTTGTTAACTTATAGTTATGTTAATTTAGAATTTGGGTTTAATGATTCTATTAACTATTTACTGTTTGAGTGGTGGATGGAAATAACTATTATTATACTAGTAGTTTTAGTCTTTATATTATTGGTTAAAATTGAAAAGGTTAATAATAGAACAAAAGAGTTGTTAGTAAGAAAGAGTGATTTGAGAGTTAAGGTTAATAGTGTTAAAGAAGAGCTTGAACAAAGCTATATAGCAAATTACTTGGATATAGCAGATGTTATCTTTGTTGTACTAGATACTGAGCAGAGAGTAAAATCGATTAATAAAAGAGGGTGTGATTTTTTAGGATATAATCGAGAAGAGGTAATAGGCAAGAATTGGTTTGATAATTTTATAAAGAAAGAAGATAGAGTTGGTTTAAAGAAAATATATAGTCAAGTTATGGATAAAGATTTTAGTAGTTTATCAGAAAATTTAATACTAACAAAGACTACAGAGAATATATTGATAAATAAGGATGGTGAAGAGAGAAGGATACTTTGGCACAATGCCCTAATGATAGATGAAGATGGATCTAGTGAGGGGACGGTGAGCTTGGGTACAGACATTACCAAGCAGTATCTTTTAGAGGAGGAGCTAAAGAGTAATAAAAAGGAATTAGATGCTTTTGTTGAGGTATCTTATGAAGTAAAAAAGCCTTTAAATTTAATGCTTACTGCTCTACAAAGCCTTGATATCGGTGATCTAATATTCTTAGTTATAAATAATGAGGGAAATGCTATTTTGATTAATAATAGAGGTTCTAAAATCTTAGGTTACAACAAAGAAGATATAGTTGGTAATAATATCTTTGATGTTCTCTATAGAGGAGAAGGTAGGAAAAAGATTAAAGAAAAATTCAATAAGGTTATTGATGGTAAAATGAAAGTAAGAAATTATTTTGAAAGCAAAGTACTTACTAAAGACTGTAAAGAGAAGAGGGTGGTCTGGCAAGTCTCTATACTGAAGAGTGAAGAGGCAGAGTATGAAGGATTATTAGCTTTTGGAGTAGATGTAACTGAACAGATCTTATTAGAAGAGAAATTAGAATATAATAAATTAAAGTTAGAGTTTTTGGCAAATATGTCACATGAACTAAAGACTCCTTTGAACTTGATATTTTCTTCTTTGCAAATTTTAGATTTAAATAATAAAAATAATTTGGATGATGAAAAATATAAGAAAGTAAAAGGTTATACGGATATAATTAGGCAGAATGGATATAGATTATTGAGACTTACTAATAACCTTATTGATATTACTAAGATAAATACCAATGGGTTTACTTTGAATCTCTCTGATCATGATATTGTTGCTCTTTTAAGCAAGATAACTGAATCTGTAAAGAAATATATGGATTGGAAATCAAGGAATATAAAATTTTATAGTAACATTGATAAAAAGGTTATGACCTTTGATCCTTTTATTTTAGAGAGGATTATTTTAAACTTACTATCTAATGCTGTTAAATTTACTGATGAAGGTGATGATATTTTTGTAAAATTATCTTCTGTTTCAGAAGAAGAGGTAATTATAATAGTAGAGGATACAGGTGTTGGGATTGCTAAGGAGAAACAAGAAATTATTTTTGATCGCTTTACTCAAATTGATAAATCTTTTAGAAGAAGAAGTGAAGGTAGTGGAATAGGTCTTTCTATTGTTAAGCTTTTAGTAGAGCTACATAGAGGAAAAATTGAGGTTGAAAGTGAAGTAGGAGAAGGAAGTAGGTTTATTATTACTTTACCTGTGACTACAGAAAAAGTAGATGAAGAAAATAAGAAGGGTTATAATATTAGTAATTTAATTAATAATGTTAGTCTTGAATTTTCTGATGTCTATTGATTATTGTAAAATAATAAAGTGCTTATAAGCTAGCTAGCTTATAAGCACTTTATTATTTTAATAGTGAACTCTAACACTAAAAGAAGCACCTTGCTTAGAGTCGATAAAAGATCCGACATTTCTATAAGCTATTTTACCTCGAAAGTTATCAAAAAGGTTAAATTCCATTCCAACTTCTCCATCGAAGATAAATCCACCATCTTCCCTAGGGTCAAAACCTAATTCTACCTTTGAAAATAGATTTCTATTTTCAAAGCGTGATCTACTTAAGAAAGCAGCAGATAGGTAGAATTTATCCAGGTATTCCTCTATACTTCCACTATTAGGGTTAATGACTTCTCCTCTATAAACTTTCACACCTAATTGCAAGGCGTTAAGAGAATGAGGATTAACAAAGAGTTTATGAGTAGGTATGTATTGTGCGTTTATATCTATAATTGGCCCAGTTAAGTAAAAGTTGTTTTGATCATAGTTTGTATAACTGGGGATTATAAAACTCATCTCTTGTCTTTCTCCAGAAGAGGAGAGATTTTCGCTTGTTATCTGGATATTAATAGAAGATCTGTTGTTTAGTCCAAAACCTACTAAAAATGATTGTAGTCTAAGGTTTGGATCTGCATTGAAATTTTCTATTTTAAAGGTATGTCTGCCGGTTCCTGTTGTAAAGGTAGCATAAGAGCTACTAGTAGTAAGTAATATCAGTCCTATAGTTAAAATTAATATTAATCTCTTTTTCATATCTTATCCCCTCTCTCTTAGATAAAAAGTTAAGTCTATATCACACTATTCTATAAGTTAATAGGGATATCCTTCTTTTCTTTCATAAAAAATTTAGAGATTATTTTTATGAAGGAAAATTAATTACAAGCGAGAATATATATTAATATATGGTATAATAGTTATGGAAGGAGTGAGTTATGAAAAGGATAGAAAGAATAATTATTCTCATACTTGTTATAATACTATGGACCGGTAATGCTTTTGCATCAACTTTAAATTTAGGCGAGGATGTATATAGGCTTAAGTTGACAAACTTTTCTTCTAATAGAGGTGAGTTTATCAATTTAAACTTAGGATATGGTCTTGATGAGTATTCAGCTTATGGTGTAAACCTTATTTTGCCCTATGGGGGAAATGGGCGAGGAATTGCTGAGATTGAATATCAATTTATTCCAGAAGGTATGCAGAAGACTGGCGAAGTTTTTAATTATGCTTTTAAGATTGGTGGTGTAAGTGGAAATATCTTTGATTCCTCTAACGCAGGTGTTAAAGGAGGGTTTGTTATTGAGAATGACTTAGATGATAAGGTGATTTATTTTAATAGTGACCTTGTATATGACTCATCTATATTGCTTATGGGTGAATTAGGAGTTAGTGGTGAGATAAGTGAAGGGATAGAAGGTGTAATAGGTTACAAAGTAGTAGCTAGTGATAGTAAAGACTATGGTACAGCTAGAGGTTTCTTTTATGGAATAAAGATAGATTTTTAAGTTTATAATATAGATAAAGCTTTAGTGATGAGAAAATAGTAATGGGTAATCAGTAAATTCTTAAAATTTATTGTCCATTATTTAGCATTTATTGATTATTTGATTATTAGCAAAGTGTTATCTTAGTTTTATTTATTGATAATGTTGAGGAGGTTGTTTAGCAGATGGATTATTTCAAGAAAACTAAAGTAAATGATGTTTTAAGAGGAAGTTTAAGTGATTACAATGATGTACTTGTTTTGGGTTGGGTAAGAACTAAGCGGGTGTCAAAGAATATAGCTTTTATTGAGATCAATGATGGAAGCACCCTTGAGAATCTGCAGGTAGTGATTTTAAAGCCACAAAGATTTGAAGTCTTAGAGGAGATTAATACTGGGAGCAGCTTAAGAATCACGGGTTATTTAGAAGAGGTAAAGGGTAGAGAGCAAAGTGTAGAGATGAAAGCTGAAGAGATTGAGTTAATAGGTGACTGCCCTTCTGATTATGAATTGCAGAAGAAGAGACATTCCTTTGAGTATTTACGTGAAATTGCTCACTTAAGGCCTAGAACAAATACCTTTGGGGTAATGAATCGTTTCAGAAGTAAATTATCCTATGGTGTACATAAGTTCTTTCAAGAAAGAGGCTTTAATTATATACATACACCGATAATTACGGCTAATGATACTGAAGGTGCAGGAGAGATCTTTAGAGTTACAAATTTTGATTTAAAGGATATTCCAGTAGATGATAAGGGCCAACTAGATTTCAGCCAAGATTTCTTTGGTGAGGAGACAGGATTAACAGTAAGTGGTCAATTAGAAGGTGAGGTTTTGGCTTCTGCTTTAGGAGATGTTTATACTTTTGGTCCAACTTTTCGGGCTGAAAATTCTAATACAACTCGTCATGCAGCTGAGTTTTGGATGATTGAACCAGAGATGGCTTTTTGTAATTTAGAAGAGAGTATGGAGGTTATGGAGGATTTCTTAAAGTATCTCTTTAAGTATGCTTTAAAAGAGTGTGAAGAGGAGATGGCTTTCTTTAATAAATGGATTGCTGATGATGATAGGATATCTAAATTAAAGGAGATTATAGACTCTGATTTTGGTAGGATTACTTATACTGAAGCTATAGATATACTAAAAGAAGCTGATAAGAATTTTGAATATCCTGTCCAGTGGGGAATTGATCTACAGACTGAACATGAAAGATACCTAACTGAAGAGCACTTTAATAAACCAGTAATGGTAACCGATTATCCAAAGGATATTAAAGCCTTTTATATGAGATTAAATGATGATAAAAAGACTGTTAGAGCAGTTGATTGTTTAGTTCCAGGTATTGGAGAGATTGTTGGTGGAAGTCAAAGAGAAGAACGCTATGATGTTTTAGTTGATATTATGAAAGAGGAAGGTATGGATCTTGATAAGTATGAGTGGTTTTTAGATCTAAGAAAGTATGGTACTGTACCACATTCTGGATTTGGTTTAGGTTTTGAAAGAATATTGATGTATATCTCAGGTATATCTAATATTCGTGACGTAATACCTTTCCCAAGAACCCCAGGTAATGCAAAATTTTAAATAGTATAAGAGAAGAGTTTTAGAGTTAAGGGCCAACGATATCGTTGGCCCTTATTTTGGTATATTAAGATAATAATTTTGTCACAATAAAGAGCTGTAAGTTATATATTGTAAGAGGTTTATAAATATAATTATATAACTTATTAGGAGGTTTTATTGTTGAGCGAAGTTAAATTTTATGTAGATGGGGCAATAAGCTTTGGTTGGAAGCTCTTTAAAGAAAATTGGGGATTTCTAATAGGGGTATTTATAATTAACCTCTTAATTATTATTATTCCCGAGTTCTTTATTGAGGCGATGTTAATAAGTAATGTAGGTTTATTTTTGATAGTTAATTTATTGCATTTATTTGTAATATATATGGTCGAGATTGGATATTTAAAGATATTAATAACTTTGGCAAGAGGAGAAGGGGATAGGCTAGAGGTAATGGAGCTCTTTAGAAATTATCATCTATTTTTTAAATACTTTGTAGGGATATTATTGTATGGATTAATAGTAGCTATTGGAGTCGTGACTCCCATAATTATATCTATTTTATTTGTTTCTGATCTTATTTTCTTCTTTGGAGTGGTTCTTGGAGTTATTATTGGTATTATTTTAGCTATAAAATTCTTTTTTGTTGACTATTTTATTGTAGATCAAGAGCTAGGGCCACTTGAAGCTTTAGAGAGGAGTGCAGAGGTTACAGAAGAGATTAAAGGAGAACTATTTTTATTTATGATAGTGATATTACTTATTAATATAGTTGGTGCTCTTGTTTTGTTGCTAGGTTTACTTGTGACTGTACCAGTGACAGGGTTAGCTATGGCTTATGTTTATTGCAAGTTGAATGAAGATTATGAAGATGAAGAGTTAGAAGAGAGACTTCTTTTAGAAGCAGGTTTTGATTTATAAAATAGTAAGAAAGGATTAGATTCTCCTCTTTTGAATATTAAAGGGTTTTTAAAGTAGTCTGTCGAAATTTATAAAAGTGGATTTGATTGCACAGAATATAGAACTTACATAAGCACATTCAAACCTATCGGTTTATATCAGTCTATTCAATAGGGAATATAATAGTTTTCTATTATCTAAGCGGTATATTTCAATTTAGGAGGGGTATAAGATGGAAGAAGATAAGATTAAAGCTATTCTCAATGAATATGATGAAAAATATGGCCTTTATGAACTCTTTACTGAGAAAACAAAAAAATTAATAGAAGAGTTACTAGAGGGAAGCAATATAAATATTCATTCTATCAATTCCAGAGCAAAAGAGAAATCAAGCCTGAAAAATAAACTTAAAGAATCTGAAGAAGAATATAATAACCTATCTGATATTACTGATCTTTCTGGGGTGAGAATAATCACTTTTTTTGAAGATGAGGTTGATAAAGTGGCTAAAATTATAAAGAGAGAGTTTGAGATCGATTATGGTAATTCTGTAGATAAACGTAACTTATTAGAGCCAGATAGGTTTGGATATCTATCTCTTCATTATATTTTAAAATTATCTCCTCATCGATTAAAGTTGGCAGAAAATAAGAAATTTAAAGATTATAAGGTTGAGATACAAATATCTTCAATCTTACAGCATGCTTGGGCAGAGATAGAACATGATTTAGGGTATAAGAGTGAAGAAGCAGTTCCCAGAGAGATAAGAAGGAAATTCTCTAGATTGGCGGGGCTCTTAGAGATAGCAGATATAGAATTTGTAAGAATACGTGATGAACTGAAAAAACATAAGAAAGAATTATAAAATTAATTATATTCTGTAATTACCAGAAGGCATAGCAATGAACAAAACAATTGGAGTCATAGCCTATGTTGATGCAGATAAAAATACCTATTCAGAAGGGCTTTTATATCATACAGATACAATTAGAGACCTTGGTCGGGTAGATCATCAGAGATCTTATTTGGATACCCATCAGATAGAGAGGCAAAGGGGTATAACCATATTCTCAGATCAGACCCTTATGAAGCATAGAGGAGATACTTATTATCTAATAGATACCCTTGGTCATATTGATTTTTCACCTGAGATGGAGAGGGCTATTATGGTTATGGATTATGCAATTATAATCGTCAGTGCTGTAGAAGAGGTGCAGGGCCATACAGAGACAGTTTGGGAATTACTAAAGAAGCATCAAATTCCATCCTTCTTTTTTATCAATAAAACAGATAGAGTTGGGGCAGATAGAGAGGGTAATGGAAGAGATTAGAGTTGATTTGGCCCAAGATATCTGTCTGCTACTTACTTCTTTAGAAGAAGGTTTAACTGAAGAAGTTATAAAGTTTGTGGCTGAAAGAGATGATAAGCTCTTAGAGAGTTATCTAGAAGGAGAGTACAACAAATAAATTTGGCTAAATAAGATGAAAGAGATGATCAAGGAGAATAGATTGTATTTAGCTTCTAGTGGGTCAGCCTTATATGATGAAGGGATAATTGAATTTCTTGATAACCTTCACTTTCTGACAGAAACAGATTATAGTGACCAAGAATTTAAAGCTAGAATATATAAGATTGGTCATGATAAACAAGGCAATAGGACCTCATTTATGAAGGTGCTGGATGGCAAGGTTAATGTTAGAGATGAGCTTACTTATCTATCAGGAGAAGAGGAGGTTAGTGAGAAGATCACTGGGCTTAGGATTTATACCAGAGAGAAATATCAAGCAGTAGAATCTGCTCAGGCGGGTCAACTGGTTGGAGTTATGGGTCTCTCTAAGACCAAGGCTGGTTTAGGATTGGGTGGGGAGGTTCAAAGTTTATCTTACAATAGCATACCTACTCTAAGGTCGAAGGTTATCTTTGGCTCTACAACAAATGTTAAGGAGGGATCTTCATCATTTAAAATTTTAAATGATGAAGATCCCTCCTTAAGTGTTAGCTGGGAAGAAGAGCTACAGGAGATTCAGGTTCAGATAATAGGGCCAATCCAATTAGAAGTACTAAAGGTCAAGGTTATACAGTAGCTTGGTATGAGGTAGAGCAGAAGGTACATTGTGAAATAGTAAAATAATATATATTGAAAGTGGGCGTTGGTCAGTTTAATTTATTTGAAAAGAGAATTAACTTTATATTTACAAAATATCGAAGGAATATAATTTTTAGTGTAGAAATACATAATAGCGCTGTATTTTTTTGTATAAATTTCATTATAAAATGTAATGTTAAGGCAGATCTTGGCTTATATATTTTTATAAGAGCTAATTATGATGGGTTTTATATATTAACTTTAAAATAGGTAAACAAAAGATGATAATCAAGGTTTGGTAAGTGGATTTTGGTTGAGAATAGATGAAAAATAAAAATAACTATAATAATATTTCATAATATAATATATAGTTTTAGAGTGAAATGTTTTTTAAAAGTTCTTATAAAGGGCTAGGAGAGTTATGATATTAAAGAGGTATCAGTATAACTTAGGAAGCTTTGAAGGAGGGATATATGGTTGGTTTTAATGTTATTAAGAGGTTTGGGAGCAAATAAATCGTGTGATCTGAAGAAAAAAGAGTTTAAGATAAGTTGTAATATCAAAATATATTTATTGTTTTCAAAACTAACTAAAATATCGGTATTATATTATAAGTAAAATATGAAGGGGGAATAAAAATGAATTATTTAATTAAATCACTTATTTTTTTAGTGATTTCTATATTTATTTTTATTGTGAGGTCTAATTTAATCCTATTCACTACAGGAATTATTGGGCTTGTATCTTTATTTGGATTTCAAGTTATTAAGTCAAAAAATAATAAAGCTTATATGGAATTATTGATTCAATATTTAAAATACGGAACTGAAATGAAAAAAGATTATTATGTTTTAGAGTCTGGACTAGAAATTGGAAAAGATGTCCTTAATAAAGTTAAAAAAATCAAAGCCAAAGGTAAAGATAGGAAAACAATAGATGATTTATTAAAAAACACACTAAGAGAAAGAGGAGAAGATTATATTCTAGGTGTTTGGACTATGTGGGAACCTAATGCTTTTGATAATAAAGATGATATGTATAGAAATAAAGTTAATCATGATGAGACTGGGAGGTTTTTTTCTTATTGTCGGAATTTAGAGGAAGAAATTAACTTAATAGATACTAAAGAGATAGATGGAGGGATTGATGCTGGGGTAAATGAAAAATTTTATACTCGCCCTATGCAAGAAAAAAAGATAACTGTAATAGAGCCTTATATTTGCCCATTTAATAACGACTTAATGACTACAATTTCACTACCAATTATAAGCCGAAAAAAAGCAATAGGAGTTGTAGGGGTAGATATAAGGATAGCCACCAAGAACATATCAGAAGATGTTCTATTATATAAAGTTTCTTCTAATATCTCTAATCGGAATCGATTAGAAGAGTTGTTAAACGAAAAATCAGGTGTTTATGAAGTGTTAACAAAGGCAGTTCAGAGTATAATTTCAAACAAGGAAGATGTTTTAAGTGTTATTAGCAGCTCTACAGAAGAGGTATCATCCTTTAGTAAAGAATTGCTATTATTAGCTGAACAAGGTAATACGAGTATAGAAACAGCTATTGGGTTAATTGAGAATATGTCAGCAGGTATCCAACAAATTTCCGCTAGTTCTCAGGAGGTAGCAAGTTTTTCTCAAGAAGCTAATTCAAAAACTAATAAAGGCAGCCAAAATGTTGAACATACATTAGATAGTATTAAAAAAATTAATAGAACAATAGATGAAACTGTAGGTGTAATTAATAAATTAGGTGAAAATTCAGAACAAATAGGACAAATAGTTGAATTAATTACTGGTATAGCAGAACAAACTAATTTATTAGCTTTAAATGCAGCTATTGAAGCAGCTAGAGCAGGAGAAGCAGGTCAAGGTTTTGCAGTTGTAGCAGAAGAAATAAGGCAGTTGGCAAGTGAAACTACTAATGCATCAGATGAAATTTCTAATTTAATTACCCAAACTCAAAAACAATCTAGAAAAGCAATAGAAAAAGTTAAAGAGGTAGTGAGAAAAGCTAAAGATGGACAAGAAATAGCAAAACAAACAGGGAGCGTTTTTGAAGAAATTAAAGATTCAGTTCGAGAAACTTCAATTCAAATAGAGCAGACTGCTAATACAACTAATGATTTAGCACAAAATAGTGATGAAATAGTAAATTCAACAGATGATATAAAGAAGATGTCTAATGAGCTTACTACTTCATCAGAAAAGTTATCAGATATGGCTCAAGAATTACAAAGTTTAGTAAAACAATTTAAATATAAGAAGGTTTAACTAAATTGTATTTAAAGAATCTTAAACTTATGAGGTATTATTTGATTCAATTAATAATTTATTATGGCTTATCATTAACTAAGAATTTAATTTATTAAGGATGTATATCTTAAAACGGAAGATATGAGCGATATTCTTGAACATTTTTAAGCAATACATTTGAGAATTGAAGCTTAATAGTTGTAAATTTTTAAAGACTTAAGGCTTGGCGAAGACTAAGATCTGATTAAGGCCTAAAGATTACTTAAGAATCATAAAAGGCAGTTGAAAATTGAGAACTTAGGAGGTAATTCTTATGCCATATATTAATGTGAAAATGGCTAAAGGAAGAACATTAGAAGAAAAACAAGAATTTGTAGATGTTATAACAAAAGAAGCAAGTAGAATTCTTGATGTGAAACCTGAATGGGTTACTGTGGTATTTGATGAATATTCAAGGGACAACTGGGCAACAGGGGGAGAAATTCATTCTTTGAAGTTTGGAAATGCTTGTTATTTGGAAGGAAGTGAATAGGTAAAATAATTAAAATATCAAAGTAACAGAAATAGGATAAGTGTAGAAATTAATTGTTTTTGAAGGTTAATTGTATAAATTATATTCATTTCCGTTTATAAATAGGTAAATCAAGTAATTTAGTGTCTTATAAAGGGTCAATTTTAAATAAGTCTAGCTAAAAAGTGGAGTTAGAGTTCTAGGTTCACTTCGCCTAAACCAGCAGGTTAGCTATATCATATTTAAGAGGATGAATGGAGGTAGGACTGATAGATGTTGGCCCTGGATGTGAAGGAACATTGTATAATTAAATGCACGGATAGTGCAAAAAATAAATGACACATATGAATACCTCATATATAATGTTAAATAACCACAAATAACATAAAGTGAGGTATTGATATGTGCCAAGATAATTATAACACAAATGAGAACAAAGGTGAACACTTAAAATGGGAAGATAGAAAAGTAATAGAACACTTGTATAATCAACAAAACAAGTCTCCCAAAGAGATTGCACAAGAGTTAGGTAGACATAGAACTACAATAAGCAGAGAGGTTAAAAAAGGCAAAATAGAGCTATTAAATTGGGACTATACAATTAGAATAGAATATGATGCATTAAAGGCTCAAAAGGTATATGATCAAAATGCTACAGCTAAAGGAGCTAAAATAAAAATAGGTAAAGATCACAGGTTAGTTGAGT
>NZ_KI912094.1:0-4941 GCF_000517025.1 Halonatronum saccharophilum DSM 13868 | reverse complement strand
ATAACCTTTTAAGATCAAATGGAACTTTGATAGTTTCTACTCCATTTGGAAAAGGTAGAAATGAAGAGTGCTCCAATCCATATCATTATAGACAATATAGAGAAGAAGAATTTAGAGATTTATTGAGTGTGTTTGAGAATGTAGAGATGTTTTATCAAAGAGATAAAAGAGTAGAGTCTAAACGAGAAGATGAAAAATATTACTTGATGGTTGCTGTTTGCAACAAGAAATCTTGAAAAAGGAACATTGTATAATTAAATGCACGGATAGTGCAAAAAATAAATGACACATATGAATACCTCATATATAATGTTAAATAACCACAAATAACATAAAGTGAGGTATTGATATGTGCCAAGATAATTATAACACAAATGAGAACAAAGGTGAACACTTAAAATGGGAAGATAGAAAAGTAATAGAACACTTGTATAATCAACAAAACAAGTCTCCCAAAGAGATTGCACAAGAGTTAGGTAGACATAGAACTACAATAAGCAGAGAGGTTAAAAAAGGCAAAATAGAGCTATTAAATTGGGACTATACAATTAGAATAGAATATGATGCATTAAAGGCTCAAAAGGTATATGATCAAAATGCTACAGCTAAAGGAGCTAAAATAAAAATAGGTAAAGATCACAGGTTAGCTGAGTTTATAGAGGAAAAAATCAAAGATAAGTATTCTCCAGAAGTAATTGCAGATATGATAAAAAATAGTGAAGATTTTGAAATAGAATTACATTGGAAGACTATCTATAATTATATAGATAAAGGCATCCTATTTGTAAGTAGAGAAGAGTTGACCTATGGTAATTATAAAAAGTCTAAAAAGACAAAGAAGAAAGAAAAAGAATCAACTAAAAGACGTAAAGAAGGTAGAAGAATATCAGATAGGCCTAAAGCAGCTGATGAGAGGTTAGAAGTAGGTCATTGGGAAATGGATCTAGTAGAGGGTAGAAAGGGAAAAGGAGAGCCTTTCTTATTAGTTCTAACGGAGAGGTATAGTAGAAAGAAATAATAGAGATTATACCTAATAAGACGCAGGAAGCTGTAATAAGAGGTCTGGATCGAATAGAAAGAAGAATAGGAGTAAAGAAGTTTAGAGAATTGTTCAAGACTATTACAACTGATAATGGGAAAAGAATTTTATAACTATACAGGAATAGAGACTTCTTTTACAAGAAGTAAAATTCCAAGGACAAAGCAATATTATGCTGATGCTTACTCTTCTTGGCAAAGAGGGAGTAATGAGAACTTAAATAAAATGATTAGAAGGTTTTTGCCAAAAGGAAGTAGCTTTAAGAATCTTAGTAGAAATCAAATTAAAAGAATTGAAAAATGGATTAATAATTATCCTAGGAAGATGTTTGGTTTTAAAAGTTCTAATAATATATTTGAAATAGGTTTAAATGTAGCATAAATAAACACATCATATGAGGTGTTTTTTTCCATAAAGGCTGTGCATTTTATATTGCAATTTTCAGCCCTGGATGTGAAATAAATTCCCTCTTTACATTTAAAGGGTTATATGGTAAGATTGAAAACAAATATTAATTAGGGAGTGGTATTAGGTGAGGCATATATATAAGGAAACATTTGCTTCATTGGTATGGAAATCACCAGTGTTAAATAGAGGAGAATAGGTTATAGAATAACTAAAAAATATAAAGGAGAGTTTATTATGACTCAAAAGAAGAATATCCTTACTGGTGATCGTCCAACTGGAAACTTACACTTAGGGCACTATGTTGGTTCTTTAGAGAATCGTGTTAAATTACAAAATGATTATAATCAATTTGTAATTATTGCAGATATACAAGCTTTAACTGATAATGCAGATAACCCTACAAAAGTACGTAACAATATTTTAGAGGTTGCTTTAGATTATCTTGCTGTAGGGATTAATCCAGAAGTTAGTACAATCTTTATTCAATCATTAGTACCAGAGATTGCAGAACTTACTATGTACTATTTAAATTTAGTGACAGTAAATCGATTAAAAAGAAATCCTACAGTTAAGAGTGAGATAGATCAAAAGTCTTTTGGAGAGAGTATTCCGGCAGGTTTTTTAACTTATCCTGTTAATCAGGTAGCAGATATAACTGCTTTTAAAGCAAGTCTCATCCCTGTAGGTGAAGATCAGTTGCCAATGATAGAGCAAACTTTAGAAGTTGTAAGAAAATTTAATAGAATTTATCAACCTGTTTTAATAGAGCCTGAAGCATTAATTTCTCAATTCCCAAGGTTACCAGGAACTGATGGTAAGAGTAAGATGAGCAAATCTTTAGGTAATGCTATTGCATTGGCAGATTCTCCAGATTCAATTGAAGAGAAGGTAATGGGAATGTTTACCGATCCTAATCATATTAGAGTTGAAGATCCAGGTAAAGTAGAGGGTAATCCAGTCTTTGATTATCTTGATATATTTGATCCAGAAAAAGATAAGGTTAAAGAACTTAAAGAAGATTATCGTAGAGGTGGACTTGGAGATGTTAAAGTTAAGAGACGACTTAATAGAGTACTACAGAACTTTTTAAAGCCAATTAGAGAGCGTAGAGAAGAGTATGCTAAAGATCCTGGAGAAGTAATGAATATTCTAAAAAAAGGTAGTGAAAAAGCTAGAATAGAAGCCTCTAAGACAGTTACTGAAGTTCGCAAAGCAATGCAAATAGATTATTTTTAGAGTAAGAGATAAAAAGTTCCCCTTGCTAGTTGATAAAGCTCAAATAGCAAGGGGATTTTTACTATTCTGACTAGATTTATAAGCAAAGAATTATAGAAGGAAACTAGGTTTAGTTATGTGAGCATTGACAATTTAATTTGTTTGGGGTGGTGGACGTTGGCCCTGAATCTAAAAGGATTAGAAAGGTGGTTTAATATGATAAAACCAGCAGGTTTAAAAAAAGGAGATAAAATAGCAACTGTAAGTTTATCCTGGGGTGGAGCAGGAGATAAAGATTTTAGGTACAGATATGAGGTAGGTAAAAGAAGAATAGAAGAATTATTCGGGTTAAATGTTGTAGAGATGCCTAATAGCTTAAAAGGTAGTAAATATCTAAGTAGGCATCCAGAAGCAAGAGCAGAAGATATGATGAATGCTTTTAAAAATAAAGAGATAAAAGCTATATTTTCTAATATTGGTGGTGATGATACCCTTAGATTATTACCTTATATAGATTTTGATGTTATAAAAAATAACCCTAAAATATTTATGGGTTATTCAGATACAACAGTAAATCATCTTATGTGTTATAAAGCGGGATTGATAAGTTACTATGGTCCCAGTATTCTAGCTGAATTTGCAGAGAATGTAGAGATGCATGATTATACTATAAAGTGGATTCAGAAAGTATTATTTACTAATAATACTATAGGGGAGATTAAAGGGAGTAAATATTGGACTTCTCAGAGGTTAGCATGGGAGAATGAAGAGAATAGTAAAATAAGAAGAGAACTGAATAAGGAAGAAAGAGGTTATGAAATTCTTCAAGGCAAGGGTAAAACAAAGGGTAAATTAATAGGTGGATGTATAGAGGTGTTGGATTGGTTGAGAGGGACTATCTTATGGCCTGATTTGAAAGAATGGGAGAATAAAATATTATTTTTGGAGACCAGTGAAGATAAGCCTACCCCTGATTATATAAGATGGTATTTAAGGTCCTTAAATGCGCTGGGTATATTTAAAAAGATAAATGGTTTAATTATTGGAAAGCCTCAAGATGAAAAATACTACGAAGAATATAAAGAAGAGTATTTGAGAGTAATAAGAGATGAAGCAAAAAGAAGTGATCTACCAATAATGTATAATATGAATTTTGGACATACAGCACCAATCTGTATATTACCATATGGAGTAGAGGCAGAAATAGATTGTGAAAATAAAAGGTTTAGAATTAATGAATCAGGAACAGTAGGTAAATAAGTCCAAAGGTGAGCCAAATTAATATAACAAGGCCTTGACGATATCTAAACTAAGAGAAGAAAAGTAAATGGAGTTGGCTTATCTTAGGAGGGGTAGATGTGGGTCGTAAAATCTTAGGACGTTAGATGACCGTAAGGTGATAGAAAGAAAGGTAATAATAGAAGTGTTTTGAATATATTTATAAAATAAATTATTATTTCTTTAAATTGTTTGCCATCAATAAGGATATATTTTAGCCAATAAGGTTGGAATTAGTTGTGTACACTATACAAATATAGAATTGGGAAATAAATATATATCTTTTATGGTTTCAAAAAAATAAAAAGTTCTTTAGAAACTAATGAAGATGAAATTTTTTGATAAAGGCTGTTAGTATTTTGATATCTTTAAATATCAGATTAAGAGTGATGCGGTGACGATCTTTTGTAGTAACTGTAAGATTGAGGAGCTGCCCTATGATTATAGAATCAAGAGTAGGATTCAAAGAATGGCCGTATTGATTTAAGCACCAGAAGAGAGTGTAAGAGAGGATCTAGCCGAGAGGGAAAATAAGGAGATATTTGATAGCCTAATGACGGGATAAGAGATAAGGTGTATGAGAATGAAAGAGTAAGAGTAAGAGGTGGTGAACAGATAATAAATGAAAGTTTTATAAAGAAAAGGATGTGGTATGTTAATGGGCCAAATAATAACAATATCAATACAGATCTTTAACTTTTTAGTATGGGGAGGCTTAATTGTTGTTGGATTTAAATTTATTAAAAAGACCTTTGAAGCATTAGATGCTATTGTTGAGATAAAATATATTTTAGAAGAGATAAAGGAGAAGTTAGACTAAAAATTAAATATCTTAATAAGATTATATGAGGAGTATTGGTTATAGATTTTTTAAGTTTGCAATTTCTTTTTTCCTCAATATTACTTTTAAATACAAAAAATTATGTTATAATAATTACTGATGCATACAATAATATAGTTGATTTTAAGGAGGAAATATAAATGGTAGAAGATAAAGGTTT
>NZ_KI912093.1:31004-31751 GCF_000517025.1 Halonatronum saccharophilum DSM 13868 | reverse complement strand
ACTAAGAAATCAATTAATTCTTGAATAGAAAGGTCAGCAATTTCTTCAACGTCAAATTCAGTGAATAAAGCCACAGAAGTAGCACCGAAGGTGTTGGAAAAAGGCAATTTTTTATATTCACTAAATTTAAGAAATAGGTTGGAAATGAAGTAATTCATTTCTCGCCTAAGATTTTCAGCAAGATGAAATCTTGTTCTTGTGAGCCTTTTAAGAGGTTCATATTCATTAAAAGGCGTATACTCTTCTGGGAGTCGTCCAAAACGTAGTTTGTCAGCAATGATAAAAGCATCATATTTATCAGTTTTGCTTTTATCAGAATATGCATCTTTGAAATTCTTAATTATTTTAGCATTTAATTGATAAACTTTAACATCATAATCTGCAAGTAATTGATTGTAAGCGATAAAATTTAGCAGATGAAAATGATAGTTAGAAGTAGCTTCAACACCAAAAATTAATGCACTTAAGTTATTAGTTTCTAGATGTTTAAGAATAAGTTTAACTAGCTTATTTGCTCCTGATTTATTATTATCAAAACACTTGGTATCAAGCTTAGTACCATCGCCAAGTAAGAAGCAAAAATAATTATTATCAGAGCTGACATCACAACCTACGTATAAAGTATTATTATTCATAATTAAAACCTCCCAGAGAATTTGAATTAGTTAAGTAAGTGGGCTAGACTCCCTAGTTTTCATACCCACTTCATCCTCGCTTCTATTAGAGATGAAGTCTAAGTGTTTTAAA
>NZ_KI912093.1:0-30904 GCF_000517025.1 Halonatronum saccharophilum DSM 13868 | reverse complement strand
TGATTTAGATGGTAGAGCAAGATATATTGATGGAAATGAATTAAATCTAGAGGATAGAGGGTATGTTCAAGAGGCATTGGCAGGTAATTCAAATATTTCTGATATGATAATAAGTAGAGCTATCAATGCACCAGTGGCCATGGCAGCAACACCAATTGAAAATGATGGTCAAATTGTAGGAGCTTTAATAGCCAGAATGTTAGGTAGTGATATAATAGATATAGTTAGTGATATAGAAGTTGGTGAAAGAGGATATGCATATATGCTAAATAGTCAAGGAACTGTTGTTGCTCATAGGGATATGGACTTAGTTATGGAGCAATTTAACCCTTTAGAGGAAGTAAAATCAGACCCTAGTCTAAGAAGTTTAGCTGATATGACCAATGAAGTTATTAATTCTGAATCTGGTTTTAGGAAATACTCATTTGAAGGGCACGATCTTTTTATAGGATATAATCAACTAGATGATATGGAATGGAATATAGGTGTAACTGCTCCTGTTAGCCAAGTATTAGAAGGGATGTATAGGCTTAGATTATTAATAATAATAATTTCATTGTTGTTTTTAATAATTTCTATTATTTTTGTTTATCTAATTGCCAATAGTATTACTACTCCTATAGAAAGTACAGTAGAAGAGTGTGAAAAAATGGCTAAAGGTAATTTTACTAGAAATATTGAAGATAAATTTACTAAAAGAAGAGATGAGATAGGCAGATTGACAAAAAGTTTAAATAAAATAAACTTTTCTATGAGAGAGATGATAAGTAAGGTTAATGATAGTATAGAAAATATATCAGCATATAGCGAAGAACTATCAGCTTCAGCTCAGGAGGGTAATGTAGGTATAGAGACTACAAGTGGATTAATTGAAAGTATGTCAGCAGGGATAGAAGAAATTTCAGCATCTTCACAGGAAGTTGCTAGCTTTTCTGAAGGAGCTATTGAGCAGACTACTACAGGTAGTAAAAATATTGAAGAGACTGTCAGAAGTATTAAAGAGATAAATGGAGTAATTGAAGAAACGGTAGTGGTTATAAAAGATTTAGATGATAATTCAGAGGAGATTGGACAGATAGTTGAATTGATAACTAATATAGCAGAGCAAACTAATCTTTTAGCTTTAAATGCTGCTATTGAGGCTGCTAGGGCTGGAGAGCATGGACATGGTTTTGCTGTAGTAGCAGATGAGATCAGATCTTTGGCAAGTGAAACAGCTAAAGCAACAGAAGAGATCTCTAACTTAATTAATAGGACTCAAGAACAATCTAAAGAGGGGATTGAAAAGGTTAAAGAGGTTGAAGTTAAAGCTAAAAAAGGTCAAGAGATTGCTCAAAAGACAGGAGAAATGTTTGGAAACATTAAGAAGTCAGTAGAAGAAACATCTTTACAGATAGAACAGACTGCTAAAGCAAGTAATGAGTTGGCCCAAAATAGTGATGAAATAGTAAGTGCAACTGAAGATATAGGTAATATGTCTAATGAGATATCTAATTCTTCGCAACAGTTGGCCCAAATGGCTCAAGAGTTACAAGAGTTGATAGCGCAATTTAAAATATAGATTAAATTGGAATGTTGTTTGTTGAGATTTTATGGAATTTTTAAAGTTTTTCTATTGGAAATTGTATTATTTATTGGTATAATATAATTATAGAGATGGTAAAAAGTCATTGGGGAGGGATTGATTAAAGGAGATTCTAAGACTTATTAAAACTAATTTAATGGAACACTATTGGGATATCTATGAAAGACAACAAAGTATTTGTTCTTTGGTCTAAAATCTGATCTAAAGGGGGATACACTGATGAGAGTAAAGAGAAGAGAAGTAGATTATCAGCGAACTTTTCATAGTAATCAGGATACTGTAAGTAATTCAAATTCGGTTAATAAGGTGTCTTTTTTTAGTTCTGGAGATTATAAGTCTCGTTTGGATAAGAAATCTCTAATGATATTTAACATAAGAGGCTGAATATATAAGTAAAAGAGGTATGTAATAGAAATTTCTATTACATACCTCTTTTTTAGGTTACTCTAATTATTTTGTACCAAGAGTAATGGATAAATGATTGAAGTTGAAGTTTTATGTTTACAATGTTTACATTTAATCTTATATCTTTAGCTTTATATAAGAAAAGATGTGGATTATAATCTTTGTTAGTAAAGGAAGGGCTAATCTAATAGTAAACTTTTGTATAAATGAAAAAATGAGTTTAGATGATAGATTGTTATTAATTTTGTTTATTTTTAATAAATCTCTAGCAGTAAATTAGCAGGTTCTTTTGATACTATCTAAAATAGTTAAAAATATCGATCTAAAGATTATCTTTGATTTTAAGTAAATAGATTTTAGTACGGTTGGATTAGAAATTATACTTTAAAGCTCTTTGATCTAAGAGTAGATTATTTTTTATAAGGGGAAGCAATATTTATTAAGAAGTGAATGTTTACAATGTATAAATTTAATCTTGTATTTATAATTTTATATAAGATTAAATTGTTTTTTTATATTATTTTAATGAAAAAGAGGATATTTTTTATGTATATGTAAGTATACAGATAAAGATATGAAATTATATTAATAATATTAGCTTTTTATTATTTAATTGTTTTAATTATATTTTAAAAAAGGTTTAAAGCGTAAGGATAGGTTAATTTAATGAACATTTTATTTTCAATAAGGTATATTAGGTTTTTCTTTAGATATAGAAGGTAAATTGGTCTATATATTTTTTTTAATTAATTTTATTGAAATTTAGGCTAAAGTGAAGTATAATGAAATCATAGTGATATTTTTACCAATTGCTCAATATTATAACAAGATAATTATTATAAGTATATAAGCTATAGATTTTACTTAATTTATTTAAGAATAGGGGAGGTGGAGTAAGTTGAATAAGGAAAATTTTACTGTTAAAGATGTGGCTGAGTATTTAAACCGTAGTGAGACTACAATCTATAATATGTTAAATAATAATGAATTACCTGGAATTAAATTGGGTGGTAAGTGGATTGTAAGAAAGAAAGATCTAGATAATTTCTTAAATGATAAATTAACTCAACAGCAAAGTTAATATAAAAGAGCATAGGTTACTATGCTCTTTTATTTAGCTTATCTTATATTTTTAATAAAGATAAATTATTCAAAGTGAAGATTAATAGTCATAAGACTTAGGAGGATGTGGGCAAGATGGACTTTTATTTTTTAGAAGAGTTTCTTAAAGACCTTGATTTAAATGAGTTAAAAGAAGCACGGTCTTTAGTAAATAAGGTTTATAAAAAAAAGAAAGCTAAAGAGAGTAAGAAGAGGTTGGTAGATAGTTATACTAATGAATATGGAGTTTACTTTAGGTTAGAGAAGGTCTTTTGTAATAAGGATAATTGTAAGAAGTGTAAAGTAGAGAATGTGGGTCATGGTCCCTATTGGTATAGTTATAAAAATGGGAAGAGAAAATATGTTGGAAAGAAAGCTAAAGAGGAGCTTGATGAGATTAAAGGTCTTAGTCAGTTAATGAGAAAGAATAAGGATAATAGGTTAGGTTATAAAAGATAAGAGATCATCTGTATATTTTGTATGCAGTTGATCTCTTATCTTTTATATTCACGTATACTTTTTATACAAAATCATTGACAAAAAAATCCATAACATATATAATACTCTTGTAGATGTAAATTTATTACAAAAGAGAGAATAAAATATATTTTTAAGGGAGTGTTTATATATGAGAACTCAGAAGGTAAATGTTATAGGGGTAGATTTAGGTTATGATTCTGTAAAGATGATGGCTAAAGATCAGGAAATTATCTTTCCTTCTTTGGCTGAAGAGGAAGAAGAGGGGATCTTGTCTGAAAGATCATTTGATTTGATTAACAAGGATAGTATTAATGATAGGTTTGATCCAAAGAAGATTATTATTGAATTAGAAGAAGGGTTAGGTGAGCAGGAGAGTGCTAATAGGATTTATCGAGTAGGAGATTATGTACTTAATCAAAGGTCTGCTTCTGTAAGTTATTCTTTATCTGATAAGAAGTATGAGGAACCAGAAGAGTTTGCTAAGTTATTAGCTGGTATATCTCTTTTATTTCCTAAAGCAAATAAGGTAAGCATTAGAAATTTAATTACTGGACTTCCAATTAAGTATTATGAGAATCATAAGGAGTTTTTTAAAAATAAACTGGAGAATAATTTTAAGATTAAGATTAGTAATGTCAGTAATCAGTTTGTTGAAAAGGAAATTGAAATTAGAAAAGCTACTATTATACCTCAAGGTTTAGCTTCTTATTATGATTTTGTAATGAATAGTGAAGGTATGGTTAGTAAAAATATAGAGGATGGCTTTGGAATAATTGATTTGGGTGGACTAACTATTGACTGTGTTGCTTTTAATGAAGGAGAGTTAATTAAAGATTCTCCAATTTCTTTTAGTGATGGAGTTAGGACTAGGATTTTTAAGAAGATTCAAGATTCTTTGGATATAGATATTGCTCAGGATTTGATAAAAAGGGCTATTTTAGAGGGAAATGATTTTATAAAAGTTAGAAATGAGACTTATAACTTTGAGGCAATTAAAGATCAAGCTATAGATAGGTTAGCACGAGATATTGCCTTACAGATTAAAAATAGATGGGGATCTTATTTGATGATTGATAGAGTCTTGATTACTGGGGGAGCTACTATATTACTCTTTGATAAGGTTAATGAGTATCTAGCAGATTTTCCATGTGAGAGAATAAATCAAAACCCTCAATTTAGTAATTGTCGTGGATATTTAAAGTTAGGACTAGCTTTGGAGCGAAAAAGAGAAAATGAGTTGAAAAATAAGATAAAGATGAAAAAAATTAATGCTATTGATAAGAATAAGATAAAAAATAAATCTGTAGCAAACCAAGGTTAGAAGTGATAATATGTCTAAATTATGCCTAAGTGTTAGGATAACAGATAAGTATTTTAGTATAGAAGAGATTGCAAAAATTGAAGAGGAATTAGAGGGTTGTGAAAATAAATCTGCTTTTTTAAGAAATGCAATTAGGGAGTATCTTAAGCTTGAAAAAAATTATAGTAATGAAGTTAAAGGCATAGGATTAAGTGATAGTAATTTTAAAGATCTAAAAAGATTGATAGAAGAGAATAATATGTTGCTTAAGTCCTTAAAAGATGAAGGAATGAACTTTAGTTATAAGGAGAGCCAGACTGTTTATGAAGGTGATGAACAGGAGGTAAAGACTGAACAAGTTCTTAATCTGTTGGATCAATTTTAATAAAGATAAAAGAAGTCAGCTGATAATTATCAGCTGACTTCTTTTATCTTTATTCTTCATCGTATTCATAATCGTAGGGCTCAGATTTAACGGGAGTATTATTTTCTTGACTATCCTCTTCTTGTTCTTCTTTTTTATTAGTTGATTTTAATTGACCAAGTAGATTCATTAATTTAAGTATTATTGTTGGGTCTATTCCATTGGTATTATTATTACTATTAGTATTGAGCATACCAAGTATATTATCTAAGCCTAAAGAGTTTTGGCTTCCTTGGCTATTGCTTTGACCTAGAAGAGAAGTTAGTGTATTTAATAGATTATTGTTAGGGTTTTGAGTATTGGAATTTGTTGAGTTATTTAGCTTTTGAATTAGGTTTTGTATTTGTTGAGTATCTATATTATTGGAGTTTGATGGAATTAAATTATTTAATGGGCTAGGTGAGTTTGATTCCTGAGCTATACTGACTATATTTAATAAATTTAATAGTCCTAAGATGGATATGAGTGAGTTGGGCTCTAGTTGTTGTTGAGACTGAATATTAAGGATACTTAGTAATTTGTCGACGGTTTTTGCTTCTGGAAGAAATAAATATTCATCTTGATACATATAGTTCGCCTCCTTTCTATAACTATATTAATTAAATTACTGAAAATTACTTAAAATATCACGATTTCTATATTTTTTCATATGATATAGGGAAAGAAGTGTATGGTTTGAGGGGATGATAGACTTTAAAGATTATTGAAGTTAAAAGATATTTATTTATAGATTAAATATTTTTAGAAGGGAGGTATAGTTTATGAATAAGGAGCCTTTAGATGAATTTCAATTAGAAGAAGATCAAGTTAAAAATAAGGGATCTTTAAACCAAAGTATATTAAGTAATGATTTGTTATTACTTCTTGTGATATTATTTATTTTTTTTAGTAATACTGATAAGTTTGCTAAGCAGTTTAAATTTTTAAATGATAATGTAAAGAAGGTAAAAGATTATTTGGATATGGCTGATGCTACTTTACAGGCTTTAGATCAGGCTAGCCAGATACCTAAGCAGATGTTGGATTAGATAGTAGTTAAGAATTAAGGATTAATAATTATAAAAAATTAGGTATTAGGTAACTGAATGGAGTAGGACTTTGCAGGCTCTTTGACGATAAAGTAACGTGAAAAATCCTCGAAGGAAAAATGAGAAGAGAAATTCTGTGAGATTTCTCTTCTTCTCAAAAATAGAGAACTTATGTTCTTTATCTTTTTTTGTTTAAAATATTTAACAACAACAGATATAAGGATGATGATTATGTGGATTATATAATAGTTTTTCTGTTGTAGTTGTTGTATATCTTTTATATCTTATATATCTTTAGGGTCCTAGAAACCCTATTAAATCAAGGGGTTAGAGAGAAATAAAACGAGAAATTAGGGATATAAAACGAGATTTTAGGTGAAAGAAACGAGTTTTTAGGGGGATAAAACGAGAAATCAGGGAGATGTAACGAGGTTTTTATTTGTTTATTTCGTTATAACATGGTATGATTTAGTTATCAAATAAGAAAGAGGATATAAAAGATGAAAAAAGAGTTATTAAATAAGCCAAATCAACTTATTGCATTAAAAACCAAAGGTAAGGTTACTTTAATTCAAAGGAAAATTTATAATGTCTTTTTAAAAATAGCACAAAATGAAGTTAAATTTTCTAATTTAGAAGAGATAGTAGAAGATAAAGTATATTCTTTTGAAGTAGATTGTGAGATAGTACATAGTATGGCTGGAGCAAAAATTAAAGATCTTAATTACATTGAAGAAGAATTAGAGGATTTAATGGGAATAGTAGCAACAGTTCGTAATGAAGATAATCGTATTGATTGGGATAAATTTAGTATATTGCCTAAGATAAAGAAGAAGGATGGAAAGTATAAATATATGCTTCTTGGTAATGTTGTTAAATCTTTGAGGGATCAAAATTATTTCACACCTTTAAATCTTATTATGCTTAAATCTTTATCTAGTCAATACTCAGTTATTTTTTATGAATTGGCAATTCGTTATCAAAAGTACAAGATACCTAAAATGAGTATTGAGAAGGTTAGAGAGATAACTAATACTGAAGATGATTATGAGAGAGTATACGATTTTAAAAAGTATGTTTTAGATAAAGCTTGTGAAGAAATATCAGAAAAGACGGATATTAAGTTATCTTATTCTACCGAAAAGAGAGGTAGAAGGATTGCTTTTATTGATTTTGAAATTGAGAGAAAGAAAGAAAAGATTAAAAGTGAAGTTAGGGTTAAGAAGGTGGATTATTCTAAAGAAGTTTTGGAGCTGTTTGAAATTCTTCCTAAAGAGGAGCAGGTAGAAACCCATAAGAGAGAGTTAAAGGATTTGCTGGACAATCATAGCTTTGAGTACATAAAAGGGGATATAGAGTATGCTAAGGGGGCTAAGCCTGATAATTTCTTTGGGTTTTTGAAGGCTTCTTGTGATAGTGGGCATTATGCTGCAGCTAAGCTGGAGAAGAAGGAGAAAGAAAGGGAGTTGGCTAGGAAAAAAGCAGAGGAGGAGAAGCTAAAGAAGCAGATTAAAGATAATATAGAGAAGAAGTCTAAAGAGAAAGCCGTTAAGATGTATAATGATTTATCTAAGAAAGAGTTAGATAAATATGATGATGAGTATGATAGGATGGCTAGGTTTGTACCTGAGAATATAAGACCAAGTAGAGAAGAGTATATAGTGGGAAGCTTACAAGATGAAATTAGAGAGGAGTTGGAAGAGCTTCTTTTTAATTAAGAGTTAAGGATTAAGAGTTAAGAATTATAAACCTTAAAAGCTTAAAAGCTTAAAGGTCAAAGGCAGTTAAAAACAGTTGAGAGTTGAGAATTGATAGTTATGAACCTCAAAGATTTTAAAATATTAGGATCAAAGGCTTGGCACAGATTAAAATCTGATAAGAGCCGATTAAATCTGATTAAAACTTTCTTTTTAATTAAAGATTAAAGGTTAAGGATTATAAAGCTTCAAATATAATTAAGAGTTGTAAAACTTAAAAGCTTAAAACTTTTAAACCTTTAAGAGCAGTTGAAAGTTGAGAGTTACCACTCAAAGACTAGTTCTTCTTTGTGGTTAAACCAGAGGAAGAAGGTGTATTGGTTGGCTATTAAATAATCGATATCTTTAAGTAGAGTCTTTTCTCCGATTATTGTATGGTCTTGTAGCTTATCTAGCCAGTCTTTGGTGGTAGCTAGGTACTCACAGTCATAATCTTTGTTAGGTACTTTTTGAAGTCCAGGTAAGTCTTGGATTTTAAGCATGTTGGCCCTCCTTGTTAATTAAGAGTTAAGGATTAAGAGTTTAGAATTATAAACCTTAAAGCAATTAAAAAATTTTGTGATTTACTTATATTTATGAGGTTGGGCTTAGAAGTAGAATGAGATCTTAGTGGAGGTAGCTAGTTTCTAGCTGCCTTTTTTGTTTGGGGATATTGTCGAAAGATGTTGGAAATAGATTCTTTTAATTGATTTAAAAGGAATTTAGCCTTTGAAAGCATAATTATATAAGTTATGGTGTTAATCTTAAGTTAATTAAAAAGAATAGATATCAAGGAGCAGATTTAATAATGAAAAAAATACAAAACTGTAATACAAATAAAGAAATATTAAAAGTTAGCTTCTAATGTGACTATTCAAGAAGTAATAGGAGCTAAAAGATATTATAATACTCAAAGATCTATAGTAGTCACAAATAACTATTTTATTAAATCTGCTAGAGAATTAGCTAAGATAAATGATGTTGAATTATGAGATAGAAATATGCTTTTAAAAAAACTAGACTTAATTTATTAAAAAGGTTGGTGTTGTTATGCAAAGATATTATTCAAAAATATATTGGCATTTTACTGGAAGTCCAGATGTTAATTGGAGTAAAGTTAAAATGCCAAAAGAGATAGAAGGGGAATATAAAAAAGCAAGTGAATCAGTTGAAATATTAAAACTTATATTAGCATCAAAAAAATTACTTGCAGGTTCACCAGAAAAAATTCATGGTAATGTTAGAACTAATGGGTTTTGTTGTGTATGTGATATACCTTTTAAAGACTTGATATACCATGCAAATTATTATGGTAAAGTAGCTATTGGATTTTCTGCTAATTCAATTTATAAATATTTTAACCCAGTATTATATAAAGAGTGTAACTTTCCTATTCCAAGCGATATAAAAGTAGATTCGAATAGAAAATTAGATCCTGAAAAGACATTTGATTCTAAAGCATCAGTTTATAAACTTATGAGTTATTTATTCAATCTAGAAGAAAGTGAAGAATATAATGTTTTTCTTAATAAATATTTAGGTGAATTAAAAAAGTATATAAAAATTACACATTTTAGTGAAGTGGATAATGAAACTTTTTATAGGGAAAGAGAATGGAGGAGTACTGAAGGAGATTATCATTTTACTGAAAAAGATATTGAAGCTTTATTAGTTCCTAAAAAATTTATTTCTGAAGTTAAAAATCACTTGGACATAAATAACTATAAAGATAATATAACAATAATACCGTTTGAATTTCTGGAAAAAGCATAACTATTTTATCTAAGGTAAATTAGAATAAAGATGATAGATATAATTCAAATGGGAGGAGATTAATATTTTAAAGCAAAATCCATTTTCTATTTATGATTTTTTAGGTTATTTAATACCTGGAGCAGTATTTATATATGCATTAATTTCTCTTGATTTTTTAGAATTTTTAGAACAAAATATACTTGGTTTTAATTCAGAATTAATTTTTAATAGATTGAGTTTATTTGAAAGTAACATAATAATTATATTAATATTACTTTCTTATCTTATAGGTCATATAATTAGTTTTCTTTCTTCTATTACCATTGAAAGATACTCTATATGGGTATTAGGATATCCATCTAATTATTTACTTGATATACAAGATGAAAATGAATTAGGTGTTTTTAAAATCAAGAAAAATAAATGGATAAGGCGTTATATTAGGGGGTTTAATATACTTATTTTATTACCTCTTGTTTTTATTGATACTATAATTGGAAGGTTATTTGGCATTAATAAATTAGTTGCAAAAAATATAAGTTGTTTGCAATTAAAAGAAGGTATTAAAGAAAAAATCAAATTATTTGTTAGTGATAATTTTTCTTTTGATGAAGTTAAAGAAGAAGATTGGTTTAGATTAATTTATCATTTTTCCTCGGAAAAATCTCCAACTCATTTTTCAAAAATGCAAAATTATGTAGCTTTATTTGGGTTTACTAGAACAACTACTTTTATTTTTAATATCTGTTTCTGGATAACTTTAGTTTTAGGATTTACTAATCATATTAATAGATATAATATGGTTGCTTTATTAATTCTTTTTACTTCATTAACATATCTAATGTATATTTGTTTTAATAAATTTTATAGGAAGTATAGTTTAGAAGCATTAATGGCATTTACAGTGATTAATTGTGAACCATTTTGTATATCTGATAAAACTGAAAACAAATCAGATAAATTAATTTTACCATAAGAAGATATCTTATCGTGCAGGTTGGTACTAAGGTAGTGGTTTTTGCTGCCTTGGTACCAACCTGCTTGCTTTAAAAGCAGTTGAAAGTTGAGAATTGAGAATTGTTAAACCTTAAGAGCAGGATGGGTTGGGAGGTTTTAAGGTTTTATGATCTTGGCATGGTGGGAATCTATAAAATTTAGAATTAAAGATTAAGAATTAAGAATTCTAAAAAATAAGGAAAGATCGAATAATTTTTAAATAATTCCCACTATGCCTGATCCCCCTTCCTTGGTCTGTATGATTGAAGGGGGCTGCTAGGTCCTAGGTAACGGAGTGGAGTAGGACTTTGCAGGCTCTTTGACGATAAAGTAGGGTGAAAAAATCCCCGAAGGCAATATTTGTGAGATTTCTCTTTCTCTCAAATGTTAGATAGATACTTTTGGCTGATAGAGAACTTATGTTCT
Source organism: Halonatronum saccharophilum DSM 13868 (assembly GCF_000517025.1). Taxonomy (GTDB): domain Bacteria; phylum Bacillota; class Halanaerobiia; order Halobacteroidales; family Halobacteroidaceae; genus Halonatronum; species Halonatronum saccharophilum. Next base: position 19,668 of record NZ_KI912093.1, on the reverse strand, counting down.
TTATCTTTTTTTTGTTTAAAATATTTAACAACAACAGATATAATCCTGATTATTATGTGGATTATTTGATAGTTTTCCTGTTGTAGTTGTTTTAATAGTTTTAATATGTTTTAAAGAGTTTTCCGACCCTTGTGAGCCCTTGTAGTTACTGGGTTTGTGGAGGTGAAATGCTACCTTTTTAATGTCAAAAACTACTTTTCTAATGCTTAAAACTACCTTTTTAATGCTTAATGCTACTTATTTAATGTTAAATACTACTTCTTTTATTGATTAGTAGTATTTATTTGTATATAATAAGATATAATAATAACGAGGGAGGTTTATATGGGTAATAATCTGATTGTAAAACATAATGAGGTAATTGAAAGTAAGTATAATATGACAAGTACAGAGGCTAAGATAGTAGCAAAATTAGCCTGTATGATAAATATGGATGATGAGGAGTTTAAAGAACATAAATTTAGGAGTAAAGATTTATTAGATGAGTTAGGATTAGGAGAGACAAATTACGCAGCTTTGAGAGAGAGTATAGAAAGATTAATTACAAGGAAGATTGAGATTAATCAATCTGATAAGAAAAGGTTGGTAACTACTTTTTTAAGTAGTTGTGTATATAACAATAAGAATAGTACGATTACTTTAAGTTATGATCCAAAGTTGAAACCTTATTTCTTGCAATTAAAGAATAACTTTACTAAGTATTATTTAGAAAATATCCTTGAATTAAAGAGCTTTTATTCGATTAGAATCTATGAGTTGTTAAAGCAGTATGAGAGGATAAGAGAGAGAACTCTTGGGTTAGAAGAGTTAAAGAAGATGCTTGGTGCAGAGAATAAGAGTTATAATAGGTATAATAATTTTAAGAGGAAGGTGTTGTTACAAGCCCAAGAGGAGATAAACCAGAAGACGGATTTGAAGATGAGCTTTGAGGAGGTTAAGACTGGAAGGAAGGTAACGGGAATTAAGTTTTTAATAGATAAGAAAGAGGTTGTTAAAGAGAAGGTAGAGAGTTTTGGTTATGATGAGAAGAAATATTCTAAGGAGGTACTGGATCTTTTTGACCTATTACCCCATCAGGAGCAGGTAGAGGCTCATAAGAGGGAGTTAAAGGCTTTGCTGGACAATCATAGCTTTGAGTACATAAAAGGGGATATAGAGTATGCTAAGGGGGCTAAGCCTGATAATTTCTTTGGGTTTTTGAAATCTTCTTGTGAGAGTGGGCATTATGCTGCTGCTAAGCTGGAGAAGAAGGAGAAAGAAAGGGAATTGGCTAGGAAAAAAGCAGAGGAAGAGAAGCTAAAGAAGCAGATTAAAGATAATATAGAGAAGAAGTCTAAAGAGAAGGCAGTTAAGATGTATAATGATTTATCTAAGGAAGAGTTAGATAAATATGATGATGAGTATGATAGGATGGCTAGGTTTGTACCTGAGAATATAAGACCAAGTAGAAAAGAGTATATAGTGGGAAGCTTACAAGATGAGATTAGAGAGGAGTTGGAAGAGCTTCTTTTTAATTAAGAGTTAAGGATTAAGAGTTAAGAATTATAAACCTTAAAAGCTTAAAGGCTTAAAGGTCAAAGGCAGTTAAAAACAGTTGAGAATTGAAAATTGATAGTTATGAACCTCAAAGATTTTAAAATATTAGGATCAAAGGCTTGGCACAGATTAAAATCTGATTAAAACTTTCTTTTTAATTAAAGATTAAAGGTTAAGGATTAAGAATTGTAAAAAATAATGAAAGATCGAAACTTTTGCAGTTTAAAGAATTCCTACTATGCCTGGTCCACCTTCCTTGGTGTGTATAATTAGAGGGGCTGCTAGGTCCTAGGTAATGAAGCGAGAGGAGTTGAGATTTTAATTAGGATAGGTGGTACTTAAGTGGGTTTCTTAAGTTCTACCTATCCTTTCCTTGTTCTTAAAGGCAGTTGAGAGTGGAGAATGGACTTTGCAGGGTTTGAGTGTTGATATGTAATTTATTTAGTTGTTTTTAAAGGAATTAATTAACTCAATTAGAAAATATATATGACAAATAAATAAGAAGTGATTACTATGAAAAAGAAAAGTTTAATATTTCTAATGATTTGTTTAGTGGTATTAGCATTTTCACAGATTGCTTTTGCCGAAAATACTAATATAAATACGAACACTAATAATATCACAGTAAGTTTTGGTATAACCACACCTATCTTAGGAGGAACTGATGATAAGTACATAAATGGTGAAAAATTTAGTACTTCCATAAGTGAAATTAATTGGACGCTTGGCTATACTAAGAGAAATTATTTTGGAGACGGATTACCTTCTAAAGGGGGCGCTGGTTACTTTGAGTATGGAACTATGGTTATATTATTGCTATACATAGGTCTTGGGTATACTTATAGATTTAATGATACTTTCTTTGTAAGTGCTGGAATTCCTGACTTTGCAATTGGATTTACATTTTAATAAGAAAAGGACCATCAATTGATGGTCTTTTTCTTATTTGTTAAGGGTACTTTTTTTCTTAACTTTTAAAACTGCCCAAACATCTTATCTTGGGCATCAATTTGATTTTCATCTAAGTCATTGATCTTCTTGGTGATTTCTTCTTTTAAACCTTCTTGATTTAGATACTTTAGCACATAATCTAAGACCTCTTCTTTGATTTTATCGATATCCTTTTGGGTTATTGTTTTTTCTTCTTTCTCTCTTTGGTAGAGTTCATTGACTAGAAATCTAACAAAATCCCGTTTAGTACCAGAGTGGGCTTTGTATTTTGCTTCAAACCACTGCATCATCTCTTCTTGGGTGTTATCCTGGTTGATGACTAAATCGGCTCTAAAATCCAATTTTAGCCCTCCTTATTTAATTTATTATAGATAGCTTCTGCTCTTAATAGATAGGCTAATACATTAGCTTCTTGGGCATTCATAATCTTTTCTAATTTGATGTTCTCAAATTTTTGGCTTAAATGATCTTTTAAGATTTCTGCTCCCCCACCTACTAAGAAGATGCTATCGATGGTATCAATAAAGTCTCTCCACTCGTTATAGGTGTAGTTTACTATTAAAGCAGCTAGGTTTTGGCAAGCCTCATCTTTTGCTTCTTTAAGATCTACATCTCCAGTATTTAAGGAGATTCTCTCTTCTTTTGCTATGACTGCATCTCTGATAAGTTTTTCATCTAGAACTAATTCTTTTGCCATTGATTTAAAAACATTAGACATTCCTTTTTCCATACTAAAGGTTGAGCCTTTAACTAAAACACCTTTATTATAATAGACTGCATCGGTGGTAAGTCCTCCAATATCTAGGACGGGACATTTTTCTTGGTTAAAATCAAAGCTCTTATCTTGGTTGATATAGTAAGCTAAGGAAGCAACCCCTTGAGGTAAGACTGTAACATTTTTAAAGTTGTACTTTATCTCTTTATCATTGATGGTTGCTTTAAATTCTCCTTCAAATCGCTTTTTAAGGTCTTCTTTGTACTTTTCATAGTATTTGACAGGTAGTCCAGTTGCTAAGGAGTCTACTACTATCTCGTTAGCTTGTGGGTGTAAGATTGAAAATCCTACTAATAGCTTGGCCAATTCACTATCAGAGTTGAATTTGTCGGCCCGATAGTTGGCCCCAATTCCGCTAAATTGGCTTATTACATAGTCTCCTACCCCATATGTAACCCCATCGATTGTTAGTATTGCATTTTGTTTGGAAAATTCTTTGTTTAATTCTAATCCATCTAGTTCATCATTGATTTCTTCTACTAAACTAGGTAGTTTTAGTACACCTTCGCTGCTATCTTTCATTTGGTCGGTTATAAGCTTAATCGTATCGTAGCCTAGGTCTATTCCAGCGTATTTAATATTATCTTTTCTCATTTGTTGACCCTCCTTGATATTCTCTTTATTGTCTTTATTATAACACTATTTCGTGAAATTTACAAGTATTCACGAAAGTTGTGGAGAAGATTATTTTTTGTTGTGAATTTTCGTAATATTTACAAGAAAGGTTTTTGTTTATCTATAAATAGTAAATACTTAAGCAAAGTCCCTTTGAACCTAGTTTTTCTCTTAATTAATGTCAACAGTATGAATAAAATTAAAGTACTATAGATTTGAATTAAAACGGCATTTTGATTATGCCCAAAGAATCGTTTTATCTTTAAATGTTGCTTAATCCACTTAAAGAATAATTATATTTGCCAACGTTCTTTGTATAATTTGGCTATAATATGAGCACCTAAATCAAATCGATTAGTTAAAACATCTATTATTTTTTTCCATTTCTATCAATTGTTTTAACTTTGGATTCTCCCCTAAAACAGAAACAAAGTCTTCTAAACTCTCTTTTTCTGTAAGATGATAGTACCCTATGTGTTAGTATAGTTGTCGTATAGATTAAAATCTATGTATAATAAAGTAACGACAATAAAAATCCTAAGGAGAATTAATATGCCTAAAAAAAATTACTCTAAAAAATTAAAAGAATCTGTTTTCAAAAGACTTGCCAATGGTGAAAAAGTCTCTGACTTAGCTAAAGAATTAAATATATCTAAAAATACGCTTTACACGTGGAGAAAGAAAGTTCTTAACAAAAGATTAACTACCAGCAAAAAATCAAGTAAATGGAGCTCTAAAGATAAATTTCAAGCTGTTTTAGAAACTGCTAGTTTATCCGAACTAGAAACTTCTAAATACTGCCGAGAAAAAGGAATTCACTTTGAAGAATTAAAAAACTGGATAAAGCAGTGTCAAGGTGCTAATAACACTAAGTTTGAAGATCCTAAAGAACTTAAAGAAAACCTAAAAAACGAACAACAAAAGATCAAGGAACTCCAAAAAGAACTAAGACATAAAGAAAAAGCTTTAGCTTCATCGATCAGCTTTACTGGTCCTTAGAAAAAAGGCAACTGCGATCTGGGGGGGAGCAAAAGGAAGATTAATCAGTAATTCAGATCGCAAAAAAGCAGTAAAGCTGATCGATGAAGCTAGAGACAGTAGCTCTAGATTAGAACCAGCCTGTAAAGAGCTTGGTATCTATGCGCGCACCTATCAAAGGTGGACTAAAGATGGTGATATTAAAAAAGATAAAAGACTATTAATTGAAAGAAAACCACCTAAAAATAAATTAACTGAACTAGAAAAAAAGAGATTATTAAGGTAGCAAATAGTAAAGAATATGCTGATTTACCACCGTCAAAAATTGTACCTAAATTAGCTGATAAAGGTGAATACATCGCTTCAGAATCAACTTTCTATAGAGTCCTAAAAGAAGAAAAATTAAATGCCCATAGAAGAAAATCTAAAGAACCAGTTAAGAGAGAAACACCAACACATGTAGCTACTGAACCTAATCAAGTTTGGACTTGGGATATAATATTGCTCAATGCTTCTATTAAGGGTAAATTTTTTAAGCTATATTTTAGTAATTGATATGTTTAGTAGATTAATAATTGCATATGAAGTATGGGAAATAGAAAATGCCCAATATTCTCAAAGGTTAATTAGAAAAGCAACGTTATCTCAAGGCATAGCTAAAAAAGATAAACCATTAATGTTGCATTCTGATAATGGTAGTCCAATAAAAGCAGTAACTTTTCAGGTAACTCTAGAAAAACTAGGGATACAAAGTTCATTCTCAAGACCAAAAGTAAGTAATGACAACCCCTATTCTGAGTCTTTATTTAAGACAATGAAATATAGAGCCCTTTATCCTCAAAAAGGATTTAAAGACCTAACTGAAGCCAGAGAATGGGTCTTAGAATTTGTTGATTGGTATAACCATACTCATTTGCATAGTGGCATTAAGTTTATAACTCCCTACCAGAGGCATTATGGACTTGATATAGATATAATGAGAAATCGTACTGAAACATATAAAAAAGCAAAGGCAGCTCATCCAGAGAGATGGTCAGGAGAAATTAGAGATTGGTCTCTTCCTGAATATGTTACATTACATCCAATGAAAGAAGAAGAGGTGAAAAAACATCTTAGTCAGCAGAATTCATAATTGGAGTTAATAGATAAGAAGTATTCAAAGAAATTTTGGGTCTATAATTAATATTGTGTAACAAAAAATTCAAAAAATAAAAATGCATTTACTAAACTCTGTCGAATTAATTAGTCGTCACAACCAAATTCGAAAGAAGTCTAGTAAATGCAAAATAATAATATCACAAATTTTCTTCAATTACCAGACCTGGATGTAATAAATTTAATTCAAACAGAAGGTTTATATATTTTTATAGCTCAAGCAAAAGATAAGTCAGTTAAATGCCCAGATTGTAGTTCTACCACAGATAAACTTCATGATCAAAGGTGGCAAAGCATTAAAGATATCCCTATAAGAGACAATATGGTTGTTATCAGACTTAATAAAAAGAGATATCGCTGTAATTGCTGTGGTAAAAGAGGTATCAATGAGCACTATGACAGTATAGACTCATATAGTCGCAAGACAAAGCGATATGATACTTATTTAACTAATGAGACTATTAGCAAGAACTATACTACTGTTGCAAAAGAGAACAACTTAAGCTATACCTCTATTGATAATGCAGTAAAAAAGCAAGTAAATCCAATGATTGAAGAAAAAACATCTAAATTAAAAAATGCTAAATCTATTAGTTTAGATGAATTTTCTGTATTAAAGAAAAAGAAATATACTCTTGTCATATGTGATCCTATTAGTCATGAACTAATTGATATACTACCTCAGAGAAATAAAGAGAATATAATAGAATAGAATACTTCACTTCATCATTATCTAAAGAACAAAGAGAGCAGGTAGAATCTTTTGTAATTGATATGTGGACTCCATATAAATCAGCTATTGAAGAAGTCTTCCCACATGCTAAAATTGTAGTAGATAAGTTTCATATAGTAGCTTTAATAAATAATGCTCTTGATAGTGTTAGAAAATCTGAGCAATTTAAATTAGGTAAAACCAATAGGAGAAAGTTTTATAAAAGTCGATTAACTATTACTAAAACGTGGTGAAGATTTGAAAGATGAAGAACATAATAAACTATTAACTTTATTTAAGCTAAGTTCAAAACTAGAAAAAGCTTGGGAGCTCAAAGAAGAGTTTAGAGACTTCTTAAATTTAGATAATATAGATGAAGCTACAGTTGCATTAAATCAATGGTATCAAAGGGTTTCTAATAGTAAGTTAGCACCATTTAACGATAGCAAAGGAACCGTTAAGCACTGGGAAACAGAAATTCTAAATTACTTTAATTACAAGATAACTAATGGATACGCTGAGGGTATTAATAATAAAATTAAATTGGTCAAAAGAATTGGTTATGGTGTTCCAAATATAAATAATCTTAGATGTAGAGTGTTTAACACAGTAAGTTAATCAATGCTTCATACCTCACCCCCTAGCCCCCTCTCCTAGGGTAAGAGAGGGTTAGGGAAAGGTACGAATTGTTATAATAAATAAGTTCACTTAGAAGAATATGACTTAAGTTAAGGTATATTAAAAATGCTATATGATTAATTAATTTGAAGAAGAGTTTTTTGCACAACACTTGACAGAGACCCGAAATTTTTAAATTAAATGCGACAACTCACTTGACAAACACCCTTAAAGAGGTTGAAATATTTTTATTTTATTCTTGACAGCACAAAATATAGGTATTATAATTAACAAGAGATTGAAAACTATTCTCATTTTACCGGTTTGAATATTCAATTTACACTATGTATTTCCTAAATTAAATCTATTAAATAAAATTTTAATTATTTTTGAAGGCTTCATTAAAAGCAAACAGTATTACTTAGAATTTTAGTTTTAAAGTCATAAACTTCAAGTTAAATAGCACTTGCGTAATGAAGTAAGTTTCAAAAGTCTTTTTTTACGAAATGAATGAGAATGAATTTCATTGTTAAAAAGAGGAGGATTAGTGTGCAAAGAGCTATTATTATTTATGATTCTAATATGGAGAATACTGGAACTTTGGGAAATGAAGTAGAGGTAGGATTAAAAGGTAGTTTCATTATTTGCTTATAAAGAAATTACATTAAAAGGTGGTGTTAAGATGATAAAATAGCATTGATGATACTTAAGGTTTAATCTTTGTAGTACTAAAATAATCTTTGAATTAAAAACAGGAGGGTTTTAATTATGCTAATTAAAAATTCTAAAGCTGGAATGGGAATTGGACTATTTGTTTTATTGAGTGTTATTATCTTTTCAGGGGTTTCATTTGCACACTGCATTTGGGTTGAAACTCCAATTATTGCTGAAGTTGGAGATGTTTTAGACTTTGACACTTTCTATGCTAATGTTGATGATCCAATAGCTCAGCGGGATATGGATGATATGCAACTTGAAGTTAGATTGCCAAATGGAGATATAGAAGATGTCAATATGAATAGAAAAGATACTTTTTATGAAGTTACTAAGGATTTTGCTCAAAAAGGAGAATATGTTTTTAGTTTAACAAGAGAACCGGCTGGTTTTATGAGAGTAACTCATGATATGGGTAAAAGTATAGTCTTGGTTGGTGATCAAAGACCTAATCATAATCCAATAGGTCTTGATTTAGAAATCACCCTTGTTTCTAATCCTGAAGATATTGTTGAAGGAGAAGAATTAGAATTTCAAGTTTTATTTAAAGGTGAGCCAATAGCTACAGATGATGTAAGAGTACATAAGGCTCAAAGAGGTGAAGAAGTCTTTACTGAAAATTATCAAAGGTTAGAAGCTGATAATAATGGTAGATTTAAATTAAATTTAAATCGTAATTATAACTATATTTTAGAATCAAGATATACTATTGAGGGTATTAGGGATACTAGATATCGAACTACATTTTATCTTCCTACACTTTAATGAAACTTTAGCCTGAGTTTATTTTACAATTTTTTACTGCTATAAACAACTAACCTAAGTTTTTAATTAGAATTTATAGTTCTTATCTTGTGTTGAATAGTGCTGACTATTTCGTTGGCAAAATTAAATTTCACACAAAATAGCAAAAATCAAAAAACCCCTAAGAACTTACTATTAATAAAGGTTCTCAGAGGGAATTATATAATTAATTAAGTTAAATAACACCAAAGACCAAATCAAATGTAACTATTAACCTCAGTCCAAAATACTTTGGCTGGGGTTTTGAATCCTAACACTTTTTTTGGTCTATTATTCAATCTAGTCACCACTCCTTTTATTTGTTCCTTTGTTACATTCCTAAAGTCTGTTCCCTTAGGAATGTACTGTCTTATTAATCCATTAGTATTTTCATTAGCTCCTCTTTCTCATAAATAATATGGATGAGCAAAATAATTTTTAATGCCCAAATTTTTTTCAAGTTCTTTAAACTTAGCAAATTTCTTTCCGTTGTCTGAGGTAAAAGTTTTTACAAATTCTTGAGGTGTACCCTCAAATAAATCTATCATTGTGATATTTAACGTTTTTGATTTTCTTTGAGCGTTATATCAACTATTAAATATCTAATTTTCCTATTAACATAAATCACGATAGCTCTTTTTTTACCTGCTCCAACTATTGTGTCACTGTCAAAGTCTCCTACTTCAGTCCTGTTATTATCTTTTTCTGGACGATCATCTATCATTATTTTGTCAGGTATGACTCCTCTTGTTTCTTTTGTGCTATGCGCTTTAGTCATGCCTCTTCTTCTTAATACATCCTTTGCTGATAATTATAAGCTGCCTTCTTCAATCACTCTATGGATTATTTTAAAGCAAATATACTTTTTTTATTGAGCTTTAACCAAGATTCTATTTGTTCTAACGATAAGTCTTCTGATAACAATTTTTTGATGGTTTCTTTTAACTTTGAATCATTTTCTAATATTAGCTTTCTATCACAGGCTGCATTCCTTTTTTCATAGTTTTGTTGAGTTTTATGAGAACTATATTCCCCATCTATACTATTTCTTCTTATTTCTCTACCTATGGTTTATTTATGACGATCTAACCTCTTCTTTACTTCTTCACTTGTAAGATTTTGGGCTTTATATTTGATTATACTCTCTCTTTTTCGTCTATAGTAAAATATCTATAGTTAATTATAACAAATCTTATACAATGTTGTTGTGGTAACAACATTGTATAAGATTTGTTTGTAATGGGCTGCTTTTATTTTTTGAGGTTGCACTTAATTATACAATGCCGCTTTACAACTTTAACTAACAGCATTACTTTTATCAATAAAGTAGCTTAAAATCCTCTTTAAAACACAATATATTTTTGTGCTTTCAAGCCTAGATAAGAAACTATCTAAAATTAATTCTTCCCTAATATAAAGGGCTAACTGTGATTTTACTTCTTAAGAGCTTAAAGATTTCAATAGATTAAATTCTTCTGACCAAAACAGAAATATTTTTGTGAAAGTATAGACTATTCCTAAAAGATTAATATAGGTTTCTATACCTTTAATGCCATTTACTATAAGAAAAGAACTAATATAAATAGCTTAGGCTATTATTCATATTTTTAGAGGTGAAATTATTCCAAATAAATCTAATAGAAAGATTATCGTTTAATACTGTTGGTTGTGAATTATAAGTTTATAATGATTTAATCATACCAATCTATAATGATCTCTTAGTAGATATATTGAACCTCTTTGTTGGGTATATCTAGATCATAATATAATCTAGCACCTTCTCTATATTGGTTGTTGGCCCTTAGATACCCACTTAATAATAGATAATATAAGGTTAAATCTTAATTTTCTTCTCAGCACCCTCTTCTACTCGATTAAGGTTATGATAATAGATCATGGTAGTTTTAGGATCACTATGTCTAGCCATTGCTTGGGTCTGTTGTAAGCTAGCTCCCCCTTTGATAGCTAGGGTAATTGCAGTATGGCGTAGTGAGTGGGCTGAATATCTTGTAGTATTGAGTCCAATCTCTTTTAGAATACCTTTAATAACCCTTCTAATACTTCTAGTAGTTAAGCCTTTACCGTAATTTCTATTAGAATGAGAGATAAATAAAGGTTCTTGCTCTCCAATTATATCTCCTCTAGCTGCTAGATAATCTCTAATTGGCTTTAAAGCTTCTTTGGTCAATATTACAAAATCATCCTTCTGGTCTCTTCCTTTGCCTTGAATATATAAAACGGCTTGATCTGATTTCTGTCTGATATCGCCTACGTTGACCCTGGCTACCTCAACTGTTCTTAAGCCTGTTCTAACTAATAGATTAAAGATAGCATAATTTCTTTTGCCATTTAAATCTTCTCTATTAATTGAATTTAAGGCTTCTCTTATCTGATCAACAGTTAGACAGTTCTTTTTATGTCCTTTTGGCTTTTTCATCCCTTTTATATTTTGAGTGATATTAGGATAGATTTTCTCACTTTCTAACCATTGAAAGAATTTCCTAACAACTGTTATATAACTGGAGATAGTATAGGAACTCATTTGGGATTTAATTAAATCTCTTTTATATTGGAGTATATCTTCTCTAGCCAATGAATTTAAGGTTTCAATTCTATCTGTAGACTCTAACCAATTAATAAATTGTCTTAACTCTCTTTGATAAATTTGACGAGAGGACTTGGCTACATCTTGAGCTGCAATGAATTTATCGACTAAGTCTTTTATAGATAGTTCTATGATTTGATTTTTTCTTACTTTCATCTCTTCCATTTTTATCTCTCCTAATTATAATACTACTACTAAATATTATACCATAATTAATGTCCGTAATTCAAACTTTACGGATGTTGACCCTTTTAATCAATAGATAAAATCTATTGAAAGCAGACTTAAGAGTTTATATTTAGATTTTTGATTATAAAGTTCTTCTTGTTTTTTAAATATTTGTTTATTAGCTTAATAAAAGTAGTCCTCCTTTTAATTCTTCATTTTCATAAGGATCTTTTAAGGTATTAATCAACTCTTCAACAATAGATTTATCATTATAGCAAGGGTCTCGATCAAATAGATAAAATATTGTTGCTTTATCTACAGGGAAGTTATATTTGGTTATTAATGTATTGAATAAGTTATCTAGAAAGTGATTTTTATCTTTAATGGTTGATAATTGGAAGTTAAGAATTAAAACAAAGGTGGGATAGGATGGATGAGAGAGCAGCTGTAAATGCTGAGCTTGATAGGAGTTTGTGGAATACGGTTAAAAAGGGGGCTGAGTTTTCTAACCTTACGATTGATAATTATTTGGAGAAAGTTTTATTTAATCTTCATAAGGATGAGGGGGTTTAAAGGCATCTTTTTGAGGCTTTTAAGAGGGAAATTAGGATTGATGAGGTTAATGAGAAGAAGAAGGTTAATATCAATATATCTAAGGTTAGGTGGAATTTTCTTAACCAAGGATCGGCTATTGAAGGGTTTTCTACCAGTGATTATTTGGAAAAGATTATTAAAGAGTTTTTAAAGTCTATTATGATAAGATTGTTGATAGCTTTTATGATAATTTTAGGATGGATAAGGGGTCTAACCTTGTTTTTGATCAAGATGATCTGAAGAGAAAGTTAGGTGAGGTTAAGACTCTTTCTACTATGGTTAATGAAGGAGTTTGGAATGAGGTTAGAAAGCTTGCTTTTTTATATGAGATTAAGATATCTAAGTTACTTGACTTGATTATTCTTTGACATTCTAGAGAGCATAAGAAAGAGATTAGAAGAAAGATGGGGCTTGATATTTTTGAGTAATAAAATTAAAGAAGTTGACTATTGCAAATTCTTACTATATAATTAAAGACAAGTTTAGCTAATCTTTGGATAAATTTATACAAAAAAATAAAAAACTCCTGTTGGCGCAGGAGTTTGAAGTAAGGTTTCCGAAAAAAACGATTCCAGACGTTTTGGAAACTTAAATATCAAATTATGTTTATATGATACCATATAGACTGAGAATTTGTCAAGTAATAAATTGTTATTAAAAATTGGCAAAAGATATTTAAGATAAAAAATGACTTTCGGAAACCTGCTCAGAATACTGGGGAGGTTGTTTTTTATGTCAATAGAACAAAATATAAAGCAATTAAATATAATACTAGCTCAATTAGCAGCCCAAGGGATTGGTCGGAAAGATAAAAGATATAAAAGGATTAGAGAGCAGTTAGATAGGTTACAAGAGAAAAAAGGTAAGAAACAATTAAATAATCTTAATATATCTAAGAGTAAAGATATTTTTAGAAAGAAAGAAAATAAGGTAAGAATACCTGAGGTAAGTAAGAGTGAAATTATTACTAAAGATGAGGATATATATTACTTTAAGAATGGGGTTATGATCCCTGAAGGTATTGTTAAAAGGTTGGTTGATGAAGCTCAGGCAAAGTCGGCTTATTTTGTGCTGGGATCTTTAGCTAAGTTCTGTGATGGTGAAGGGGTTGTAAGTCATAAGAAGGTTGAAGATCTGGCTAAGTGGTGTGGGTATAAGGATAGTAGTACCTATAGATTTGGATTGAATTGGTTGGAGGAGAATGGCTTTATCTCTGTAGATAGGAGTTCAAAGGTCAATTCCTATAGGGTTAATGATTATATATTTGGTAGAGCAATTATTATCCCTGCAGAGGACCTTGAAGGTAAGGCTAAGGAGACTAGGACTAAGAAGTTGAGGTTGAAGTGGACTTATTATCTAAGAAACCACCATAGCCCTAATAATAAGAGGGGTAAGTTTGATCTAAGTTTAGGAAATCTTAAAGAGATGGTAAATGGTGTTTCTATTAAAGAGGTTATAAATTTAGCCAATGAGTTGAAGGGGGAGTTTTTTGATAAGCTAGAGCTTATTAAGAGTGGAATATCTAAGGCTAAGGATAAGTTGAAGGTGGAATTTAATAATTTCAAGCTGGGGATAGTAGATAATCTAGATGAAGAGGTGGAGCGGGTAAATCATCACCAATACTTCTCTAGAGTATGCCAGGTATTTAAGGACTTAGCTATTAAGCTTTCTTTACCTAACTTTAGAAAGGCTTATGGGGTTATAGAAGAGATTGGAGAATTTTACTTAGATAGGGTCTGCCTAAAGGCTAAGAGTAGGGATGTTGTGTCAGATAGAGGAAGTGTGGGGTACTTTATTTATCTAATGCGAAGAGAAGAAGGATTTAAATTAATTAAAAATTAAGGATTAAAAGTACTTAAGACCTTTAATTCTTAACTCTCCATTCTTAATTAAATTCCAAGGGGGTAGTAGGTCTTTTTTTGGAATTAATAATTAAGAACTAATAATTAACAATTAGACAGTACTTTTTGTTGTATTTTTTTGAATAAAATTAAATTATAAGAAGAAAGTCGCCTTTGATTTTGGGGGGCTTTTTTTATTTTTTGAGCCTTGGAGTTAAGTTTTTAAAATTTAAGAGTTAAGTTTTTAAGGTTTGTTACTGTTTTGGAGGTAAGTTTTGAAAATATGGGGCTGGGTGTGAACTTATGTTTTATGGGGGTTTGGTCTGGGTTTGGTCTGTCTATAAAGAAGGTTTATATAAAGAAAGAGTGATAAATATTAGAGGCTAGTTTAACAACTAAAGTATTTTAAAAGAAAAGATCAAGAGCCCAAAGATATCTACTTAATGAGATTTTATATTTAGAAGTATGAATTTATATAAGAAGAAGTTTAATCAATTAATCAGAACATACTGATCTTATTTAGGATCTTTAAAGATTATATAGTCATAAATGACCAAGTTGTGTTTGACTATATTGCTTTTTTAGTAAAGTGTCCTTTAGTAGATTTGAGTAGATAGAAATTATGTTTTAAGTAATTGCATTTTTGTAGCCTGCTGGGAAAAATTGTAGTATCATCTTGCTAGAATTAATAAAGATAAAATAAATCTTTTTTTTATTATTTTTTTGTATATATATAATAGCGAAAATATCGTAATTATAGGCTTTGTTTTGGAGGTTGCTATAATAGGTATTGAAGCAACTTAGGTCTGGAATTGAAACAACTTTGTTCTGATTTGGAGTTAGGGTGTTGATGATTCTGATATGGGGGTGGGGGTATTATGGTTTTAAGTAAGCTGATCGAGAAGTTTTGGCCTTCTGATTCAACTAGTATAGATGATGAGATTGAGATTATTAATGGGAGGATAGTTGATAAAACAATTAAGAATGATGAAGAGCAATTAAAAATAAAGAATTAAGAATTGTAAACCTTGAAAATCAAGGTTTAAATCAAGGTATAAGTCAAGTAAGGGAGGTTAAGGGGCGAAGGGGTCGACCTAGGAAGATTGAGGGCTTTTTTGATTTTTTAAGTTCGGCTGGCAGGAGTAAGAATACTATTAGAGGTTATCGTTCTGATCTTAGATATTGGAAGGGGGTTGCTCAATCTAAGGGGAAAACCCTGTATAAATTATCTCTTGAGGATATTGAACAGGCTAATGTTGATGAGGATATTAATACAGTTAAGAGAAGGGTCAGCGCTTTAAGGCAGCTGGCTAAGTGGTATTTAAGAGATGAACATCCTAACCTTTATCTTGAGCTTGAAAAGGTTGTATTGGGCCGAGGGAAGCAGAGAATACCTAAGGCTAAGAGTGAGGATGAATTTGTTAAGATCCGAGAGCATGCTAAAGAGTTGATTGCTGAGGATAAGAGAGAAGGGATCTGGCTTGGTTTGATGTTGATGTGTGGGCTTAGAATCAGTGAGATTCAAAATGTTGAGATCTTTGATAATTCTATTAAGGTTATTGGTAAAGGGGATAAAGAGAGGAAGGTTCCTACACCTGACTGGCTTTTGGAAGCTCTAATGGAGTTTAAGGCTGAGGGAAGGGATGGCTATAAACAGAAGAAACAGATTGTTGATCGAGATTTAAGAAAGCTTGGTTACGAGAAGTTTCATAGCTTACGCCATACCTTTGCTACTATACTTTTAAAGCGAGGGGTTGAGTTAAGAGAGATTCAAAAGCTTTTAGGTCATGCTTCAATCAGTACAACTCAGATTTATGCTAGAACTCAGATTAATGAAGAGACCACTAAAGTTCTTGATAATTAAGAATTAAGAATTATAAACCTTCAAATACAATTAAAGATCAACAATTAAAGATCAAGAGCATTAAGATTTTTAATTCTTAATTCTACATCATTAATTCTTAATTGAATTTATAGGGGGTGTTTGTATGGATAAGGTTGAAACTAAGGAGTTAATTGGTCGGGATCGATTGTTAAAAAGAGAGATTTATCCGCGGTTAAGAAGTGGGAAGTTCTTTGTTTTGGTGGGGCAGCGGGAGATTGGGAAGACTGAGCTTTTGAAGTGGGCTTTTGTTAATTGTAAGGATGAAAGTAAGGTTTTTTTGTCTTGTAATCAAACTAGAGGGGAGATTGTTAAGTCTATCGCTAAAGCGATGGGAATTACTGTTGGAAAGAAAAAGGTTAGGGAGTTGGAGGAGGAGGTTTTGAAGTCTCATACTAAGGTTACTTTGTTTGTGGATGATTTGGAGAGGATTTCGCCTAAGCAGGCTGTTTTTTTGACGGTTTTGGGTAATTGGAATAGTGTTTATTTGGCTGGGATTGGTTCCTTTAAAGAAAGGGTAAAGAGGCTTTTGTGGGGGAGAGCAAAGATTAGGGTTAAGGCAATTGATAGAAGGAATAGATTGGAGCTAGGAAGGCATGTGGTCCGCTCTTTGGGGTGTTTGATGAGCCCTGCTGAGATTAGCCAAGAGTCTAAGGGGGTTCCTGGAAGGGCTTGGGCTTTGGGTAAGGGAGAGTTCTTTCGTGGTGATGATGAGAGAGTAGAAGGTGAGGAGGTTAATATAGCTCCTGTAATGTTAGTAGGAGTAGTAGCAATTATGACTACTAGGTATGTGGCTTTAGGGCTTGGAGAGCGGGATCTTTACATGTTGGCTGGGATTGGCATGGGGGTTTCGTATTTGTTTCGGTATGCGATTAGGATTGTTAGTAAAGACTGATAGAGCAATTAAGGATTAAGGATTAAAAGTTAAAAATTATAAACCTTAAGGGGAATTGCAGGTTGAAAGAATAGGATAGTAAAAGGGCAGCTGAGGTTGGGCTGTCTTTTTTTGATTTCTAAATATTTTAACAACGACGGGATTTAAATGGTATTTTAGTAGTTGTTGTATATCTTTTATATCTTTAGGCTTTTAAGAAGCCTTATAAATCAAGGGGTTAGAGAAAAATAAAGGGACAAAATGGTGAGATAAAAAGACATTTTGCGAGGTTAAGCGGACAGATTGCGGTGATAGAAAGACAAATTGCGAATTCAAAAAGACATAATTTTATTTTATGTCTTTGTTTTCTATCTTTGGTGTGATAAAATTAGACCATAATATCAGAAAGGTGGATTATTATGAAGAAGAGGATAGCATTAAATAAACCAAATGAACTTATAAGTGTATTACCAAAGGAGAGTATTAGCTTAATACAACAAAAGTGCTATAATATTTTTCTAAGAAATGCTCAACGTAAAATTAAATTTAATGAAGAATATGAGGAGATAAATGATAAAACAAGGTATGTATTCGAAATATCTTGTAGTCAATTAGAAAAGAGTGCTGGATTAAATAAAAAGGATTATGCCTACATAAAAGAAGAATTAGAAAAATTACTAGGTATAGTTATAACAGTAGTTGATAAAGAAAACAAGAGTAATTGGAAGATGTTTCACTTTTTAAATAGTGTAGAAAAGGAAGGAGATGTGTTTAGATACTCTTTAGATTGGATGATTATGAAGGCATTAGAGGGACAAAGTTTTTTTACTCAACTTGATCTATTACAAGTAGCTAAACTAGATAGTAAATATTCAGTTATCTTATATGAACTTGCTATTAGGTATCAAAATTATAAGATTCCTAAAATGTCTGTAGAAGAGTTTAGAAAGAGAACTAACACCCAAGATAAATATTCTAATTTTACTGATTTTAGAAAGAGAGTATTAGATAAAGCCTGTGAAGAAATATCAGAGAAGACGGATATTAAGTTGTCTTATTCTACCGAAAAGAGAGGTAGGAGGATTGCTTTTATTGATTTTGAAATTGAGAGGAAGAAGGAAGAGGTTCCTGTAGAGGTTAAAGTTAAAGAGAAGAAGTATTCTAAGGAGGTTTTAGAACTATTTGCTATATTACCCTTAAAAGAACAGGTAGAGGCTAATAAGAGAGAGTTAGAGAAACTACTTAAGGAGCATAGCTTTGAGTACATAAAAGGGGATATTGAGTATGTTAAGGGGGCTAAGCCTGATAATTTCTTTGGGTTTTTGAAATCTTCTTGTGAGAGTGGGCATTATGCTGTAGCTCAAATGGAGAAAAAGAAGCCAGAGGAAGAGTTGGCTAGGAAGAAGAAAGAAGAGGAAAAGAGAAAGAAGGAGCTAGAGGAGAAGATCATAAAGAAGGCTGCAAAAAAGGCTAAGGAGAGGTATGAAAGTTTATCTAGTGAAAGGTTGGATAAGTACCTGGAGGGCTATGATATGTTACCTGACTTTGTGCGAAGTACTATGTCTAAGGAGAGGTATGTACTAGGGGCATTGGAGGAGGAGATTAGAGAGGAGTTGGAAGACCTTCTTTTTAATTAAGAATTAAGGATTAAGAGTTGTAAAAATAATGAAAGGTCGAAACTTTTGCAGTTTAAAGAATTCCCACTATGCTTGGTCCAGCTTCCTTGGTTTATATAATTGAAGGGGCTAGGTTTTTAATTAGGATAGGTGGTTCTTAAAGGTGTTGGCTCGATATCAAAGTTTTACCCTTTTCTAGTTATTTTGAAGGTAAATAGCAGTTTACTAGGCTGCTATTTTGTTCATTTTAAAGAGGTTATTGCAAAAGTATGTAGAAAAATTTAATATAGATTTAATTTTTGGAGATGTAAGGATAAGTGAATATAAATTAAAAGTCTATGGATTAAATCATCTTAAATATCCCAATCGTAAAGATGATTTTTTTGTCTTAGTAGAAAGTACTAGTTATAAAAAAATTTTATTAAGAGGGTGTGATTAATTTGGTGGATTTTAATTCTATTAAATCGAGGTTGATTTTATATGTTGGAGGCTTAATATTGACAGTATGTATGGGACTTGGGATATTGTCTTATTTAAATAGTTCAAATATTATGGTAAATAATACAGAGGATAGGTTAGTGGAGAGGGCTGAAGATGTTGGAAGGGTAGTTCAGTCAAGATTAGATATTAGAAAAGCTCAATTAGAAGGGGTTGCGAATAGAGAAATAATTAGAGATATGAATTGGGAAGATATAAGACCTATATTAAAAGAAGAAGTGGAAAGGACTGGATATGCTACAATTGCTTTAGTTGATTTAGATGGTAGAGCAAGATATATTGATGGAAATGAATTAAATCTAGAGGATAGAGGGTATGTTCAAGAGGCATTGGCAGGTAATTCAAATATTTCTGATATGATAATAAGTAGAGCTATCAATGCACCAGTGGCCATGGCAGCAACACCAATTGAAAATGATGGTCAAATTGTAGGAGCTTTAATAGCCAGAATGTTAGGTAGTGATATAATAGATATAGTTAGTGATATAGAAGTTGGTGAAAGAGGATATGCATATATGCTAAATAGTCAAGGAACTGTTGTTGCTCATAGGGATATGGACTTAGTTATGGAGCAATTTAACCCTTTAGAGGAAGTAAAATCAGACCCTAGTCTAAGAAGTTTAGCTGATATGACCAATGAAGTTATTAATTCTGAATCTGGTTTTAGGAAATACTCATTTGAAGGGCACGATCTTTTTATAGGATATAATCAACTAGATGATATGGAATGGAATATAGGTGTAACTGCTCCTG
>NZ_KI912092.1:236870-241777 GCF_000517025.1 Halonatronum saccharophilum DSM 13868 | reverse complement strand
ATCAGTAGTATGAAAATGAGGATTAAAACTACCAATCATTCCGATTAATATATTTGATAGATCTGAACTATCTAAATCGACCCTAAAAACACCTTCCTCCTTACCTTCATCAATAATCTTTAAAATTAATCTAACTTCCTCTTCTTTAATCTCAAATAACTTCTCCTTGAAGTCTTGACTTATAGCTACTGTACTCTCCTGATACATCTTAGATAACTGTTTACACTCTGCAAAAAAACGAATAGAGAGTTCAATAACCTTTCTTAACTTATCCCTCGCCCCCTCCTCTTCAAGAATATCTTCTTTCATTCTATTAACCAACTGGCTGATTCCATTTAACAGTATAGCTTGAAATAATTGCTTCTTACTATCAAAGTACCAATAAAGGGTTCCTTTAGCCACTCCGGCTTCATCGGCAATCTCAATCATCTTTGTCTTATGGTATCCTTTACTAGAGAACAACTTTAAAGCAGCATCGATTATTTTAACTTTTTTTGATTCATCTTCCATCCTTCCACCCCTCTTGACCCTTGGGTCAGTATTATCTAAAAAAACTGACTACCCAGTCAATTTAAAGTATAACACTACCTATAAATTTTGTCAAATATAATTTTAGCCTTCAGTCATCAGCTATCAGTCTTTAGCTTAAACCTTACCTGCTTAAAGATTTTGCTGATAGCCGATAGCTAAAAGCTGACACCTACTTCAACCTATATACCCTAGCCTCATAAGGTCTTAAGTTTAAGTTATCGATACTCTCTTCTTTAGCAACTTCATAATTGCTGATCAATAACTCTTTTTCATTAAAGTCTATATCCTCTGGCAAGTTAAACTCTGCTTCCTCTTCCAAGAAGTTAACTATCACCAATATCTTCTCTCGATCTAAGCTTCTAGTATAAGCAAAGATCTTATCATTATCTTCTAACAATAATTTATAATCACCGTAAACAATTATATCATTCTCTTTTCTTAACTTTATTAGCTTCTTATAATAATAGAAGATTGAACCTTCATCTTCTAAAGCCTTGTTTACATTAACATCTTTATAATTAGGATTAACCTTTAACCACGGCTCTCCCTTTGTAAATCCTGCATTCTCACTATCATTCCATTGTATTGGGGTTCTTGCATTATCACGCCCATTCTTCCAGATTGCTTCCATCATCTCGTCATGAGTATAACCATTCTCTATCTTGTCATAATAATAGTTTACACTTTCGATATCATCATATTCATCGATAGACTCATATTTTACATTGGTCATCCCAATCTCTTCTCCTTGGTAGATATAAGGAGTTCCCTGCATAAAATGTAATAGTGTGGCTAACATCTTAGCTGACTGAACACGATACTCCTTGTCATTACCCCAACGAGAGACAATTCTTGGTAGGTCATGGTTATTCCAGAATAAAGAATTCCATCCTTCACCCTTTAGTTCAGTCTGCCACTTACTTAAAACCTTCTTCAATTTTTTAAAGTCTAGTGGTTTAGGACGCCACTTACCTTCCTCATCATCCCAATCTATGGTCATATGTTCAAATTGAAATACCATTGATAGTTCATTTCTTTCAGGGTCAGAGTACAACTTAGCAATCTCTGGTGTTGCTCCCCAAGTTTCGCCAACTGTTAGAACATCATAATTACCAAAGCTCTCTTCATTCATCTCTTGTAGTAACGGATGTAACCTTGGCCCGTTTCCAGTAATCTTCTTATCTACCTCTTTACCAATAAGATCAATAACATCCATTCTAAAGCCACCAATACCCTTTTCTAACCAAAAATTCATCATCTGGTAGATCTCTTCTCTAACCTTTGGATTTTCCCAATTTAGATCAGGTTGACGCTTGCTAAAGAGGTGAAAATAATATTGGCCCGTTCTCTCATCATACTCCCAAGCAGGACCACTAAAGATCGATCCTATATCATTTGGTAGACCCCCATCTTTAGGGTCACGCCAGATATAATAGTCTCGATAAGGATTATCTTTAGACTTCCTTGCTTCTTGAAACCACAAGTGTTCATCAGAGGTATGATTGACGACTAGATCCATAATAATACGAATACCACGACCCTTTGCCTCTGCAATTAACTCATCCATATCCTCCATTGTACCAAACTCTGGAGCAATATCCTGATAATCTGATATGTCATAGCCATTATCATCCATTGGTGATCTATAGACTGGGGATAACCAGATCACATCTATTCCTAGCTCCTCTAAATAATCTAACTTTTCAATTATCCCCCTTAAATCTCCTACTCCATTACCTGTTGTATCTTTGAAGCTTCGCGGATAAATTTGATATACCACTGATTCATGCCACCACTTCTTCTCCATCTTTAAATTACCTCCCAAATTATCATTATCTACTCTCACTTTAATAGTTCTATATTAGTTTAATAAGTCCTACATTTAATAGTAATAAAGCGGAGCTTTATTACTGGTGATGAGTAATCAGTGATGAGTAAAACCTTAAAAAAAACAGAAACCCCTTTGTTACCTAAGACTTATAAGAGGTTTTGAGATTTTGACTTTACTCATTACTCTTCACTCATTACCCATTACTAGTGCCACTTTAAAAGGAGGTAGAAGAGATGAGAAGAGGAGTATTCATTACAGGGACAGATACTGATGTTGGTAAGACTGTAGTGACGACAGGGTTACTTGCAGCCTTGCGAGCTAGGGGAAAAGATATAGGAGTTATGAAACCTTTTCAGAGTGGATCTATAATAAAAGGCGATAAGATGTTGGCTCCTGATTTAGAGTTTGTTCTGGATAGAGTTAATTTAGATGATGATTATGATTTAATGAATCCAATTCGTTTAAAGGAGCCCTTGGCCCCTAGTGTAGCAGCCCAGATTGAAGGGGTGAAGGTTGAAGTAGATAAGGTAACAAAAGCTTATGAAGAGTTATTAAAGAATAGGGAGAGTTTGATAGTTGAAGGGGCAGGGGGGCTTATGGTGCCTTTGGCCCAAAACTTCTTAATCCCTGATTTAATTAAGTTATTAAATTTACCAATTATTATAGTAGCTAGGCCAAATCTAGGAACTATCAACCATACTGTATTGACAATAGAGGTAGCAAGATCTTTGGGGATAGAAGTTTTAGGAGTGATCATTAATGGTCTAAAAGAAGATGAGCAAGGATTGGCTGAAAAAACAAATCCGGAAGTGATTGAAAAATGGACAGGAATTCCCGTCTTAGGTATTATTCCTTACCTTGATGATCTAGATGATGGTGAGAAGTTATCCCAAGTTTTTGAAAAGAGAGTTGATTTGGAGAGGGTAATAGAGAAGAATTGAGAGTTGAAAATTGATAATTGATAGTTAAAATACAGTAAAAGTAAGGTTTTTTACTAGGATAATCTTAGCTGATGGCTGAAGACTGATAGCTAAAACAAGGAGGTTTTGTTTATGCAAAAGGACTTAACTTTGTTAGAGAAGGATAAGAGGTATCTATGGCATCCTTTTACTCAAATGAAGGAATGGGTTGAAGATTGTGAGCAGATAATAATTGAGAGAGGAGAAGGGATTAAGCTATGGGATACCCAAGGTAGAGAGTACTATGATGGAGTCTCTTCTATTTGGCTGAATGTGCATGGGCATAGAAAGAAAGAGTTGGATGATGCTTTAAAGGAGCAGATAGATAAGGTTGCTCACTCTACTATGCTAGGTTTATCTAATGTACCAGCTATAGAGCTTGCCGAGAAGTTGGTAGAGATAACTCCAGAAGGCTTGAACAAGGTCTTTTACTCCGATAGTGGATCAACGGCTGTAGAGATTGGATTAAAAATGGCTTTTCAATATTGGCAACAGTTAGATGAGGGTGTTGGCCCGAAGGATAAATTTATCACCTTAGAGAATGCTTATCATGGTGATACTGTAGGGTCTGTTAGTGTAGGAGGGATAGATCTCTTCCATAAGGTTTATAATCCTCTTTTATTTAAGACTTATCAAGCACCTTCACCTTATTGTTATCGTTGTTCTTTTGGTGAAGAAGAAGGAGATTGTAGCTTTAGCTGTATTAAGAAGCTAGAAGAGATAATGGATGAGAATAGTCATAGAATAGCGGCTTTAGTTATTGAGCCTTTGGTTCAAGGTGCAGGAGGTATGATAACAGCACCAGAAGGTTATTTGGCTAAAGCTAGAGACCTATGTGATAAGTATAATATTTTGATGATTGCTGATGAGGTAGCAGTTGGTTTTGGGAGGACTGGAAATTTATTTGCTTGTGAGGGTGAAGGAGTAGTTCCGGATATTATGGCTATAGCAAAGGGGATTACAGGAGGCTATCTTCCTTTATCTGCAACCTTAACTACAGATAAGGTTTACAAGGCCTTTTATGATGATTATAAGACCCAAAAAACCTTCTTTCATGGTCATTCCTACACGGGTAATCCTTTAGCTTGTGCTGTTGCAATAGAAAATATTGACCTATTTGAAAGGCAAGATATTATTGGTGGAGTAAAGAAAAAGACAGAGTTAATTGAGAGTAAATTAGAAAGATTTAAGGAAATAACCCATATAGGAGATGTTAGACAGAAGGGGTTAATGGTTGGTATAGAGATAGTGAAGGATAAGAAGACTAAGAAGGAGTACCCTTGGGAAGAGAAGATGGGGGTCAAGGTATGTATGAGGGCAAGAGAGCTAGGAATGATTATTAGACCTTTAGGTAATGTAGTCGTCTTCATGCCACCACTGGTTAGTAAAGAAGAAGAGCTAGTTGAGATGATGGAGATTTTGTATCAGGCGATTATTGATGTAACTTTATAGTAATAAAGCAGAGCTTTATTACTGGTGATGAGTAATCAGTAATGAGTAATGGGTAAAACCTTAAGAAAACAGAAACCCCTTTGTTACCTAAGACTTATAAGAGGTTTTGAGATTTTGACTCTACTCATTACTCT
>NZ_KI912092.1:228696-236770 GCF_000517025.1 Halonatronum saccharophilum DSM 13868 | reverse complement strand
GCCAATCGGTTATGAGCCGATTGCTCTGACCAACTGAGCTACAGGTCCATAGTTTTTTCTCGAACAACATCTATTAGTATAACTAAAATGAATCTAAATGTCAATAGAATATTTGAATATTTTTTCTTTATTAAAGTAGTGATTTTTTATGTTCAAGGTTCTTTGGAATTGAGACCAAATGATATGGGGTTAAACTAAAATAGAGGTTTTAATTTCTTTTAAGATATAGACTTTTGATTATTGCTTGGGGTATCTTTTGACGAGAATGCTAAGACATGATATAATGATAGTGTTTATTAGGGTTTACGGGCCTAAAAACATCAAAGCAAGGTGGGATAAAATGGGTAGAGTTAGTAGCAAAAGCAAAAGTAAATATGATGAAATGACAGAGCATGATATAATAAGTTTAGCTCAAAATGGGGACAGGTCTGCAGAAAAATATCTGATAAATAATAATATTGATATTGTATATGCTAAATCTAAACTTTTTTATATTAAAGGGTTAGATAATGATGATGTAATTCAAGAAGGATTAGTAGGATTATATAAAGCAATTAGGGATTATAAGATTAAGCGTGAGGCGTCTTTTCGTGGTTTTGCTCATTTGTGCGTTAATAGGCAGTTAATTTCTGCCATAAAGACCGCTAATAGGCAGAAGCATATGCCACTTAATAACTCTACCTCTATTGATAAGAAGTTAACCTACTCTAAGGATGATGGAGGTAAGGGTCGGACTTTATTAGATATATTGCCCGATCAACACAATGACCCTGAGAAAAATTATGTAAATAGAGAATTAGTTAAAGAAGTTAGCTATCATTTAAAGAAGATGCTAACTAAGTTAGAGTGGTTGGTTTTTAATAAGTATATTGAAGGAAAATCTTATAAAGAGATCTCTGATGAGATTGGTGGAAGTGTTAAGACTGTAGACAATGCTTTACAAAGAGCTAGGAGAAAGATTGATGAATTAAAGGAAAAGTTAGAAAGTGAGCTTAACGAGGATTATTAAACAAATAACTTAAATAAGTTTTATAACATACATAAGAAAGTGGAGCCATAGGCGAAAGCCTGTGGTTTTTTGTTTTGTAGAAGTTTATTGTAGAGACCAACTTATGTGGATATGACCTTTATGGTTTTCACCAAGGGTCTAAAGAGGTCTGCAGGTTGGCCCTAAAGGTAAATACCAGGCAGGACTATATCTTTAGCTCTATAATTAAGTAATCAAAACCCATACTTAATTACCATTAATTGACAACTAAAACAGAAGGGTGTATAATTTACATATGTAAAAATATGTAAAAGGGGTGGAGGTATGGAGGCTAATAAGCCACTTGTTTATATTTTAGCTGATGAATATAGATATATTATAGGTCTATCTACTAGGGTAGATATGGAGGTTGCCTTTCATTTAAATAAAGGTGTTATCAAGGAAGATGAATATTCTCTGTTTATAGTTGCAGAATTTATTAATTGGGGGATAGGGGATTATATATATAATGAGATTACAGAAGATCAAGAGAAGATTAGAATGAATTTTGACTCTGATGGATTTTCTTTAGGGAAATTTTTCTCTTTGTTTTGGGAGGTAGATCCTTTAGGTGGTTTGATACAGACAAAACTGCGTAAGATTAAAAGTGTGGTTAGAAGAGAAGGGATTGAAAAAGGCGTAAAAATAAAAGGTTTAGAGGTTGAAAATATAGGAAGAATTAGATTTCCTGATCCAGTAGAATGGAAGCAGGTTTATAGTCTTTTGCAAGGTAGGGTGTTATATTTTTCTGAAGTTAGGGACTTATTGCGTCAAAATCATATCGTAGTAAGGGATTTGAATTCTATCCTTATATATTTAAAGCTGTTGGGTAAATTAGAGATTATACCTGCTATAAGAAAAAGTGGCGAGCAAATTAAATGCGAAAGGTGTGGAAGTGAAGAGAAGCTAGTTGAGATGGAGTGTAATAGCTGTGGGGAATTGGATTATTACTGTCAAGATTGTATTTTAATGGGAGAAGCAAGGCTGTGTCGACCTTTATATAGGTGTTCAAGCTCTTCTTTTAATAGAGGCTTAAAGCTGGTTACTCCCCGGTTGAAGTTTGATTTAACTACTTTGCAGGCAAGAATATCTAATGGGCTGGTTGGATTTTTAGATGGAAATTTAGAGGAGGCTTTAGTCTGGGCGGTGTGTGGAGCAGGTAAGACAGAAGTTGTATTTGCTGCAATTGCAGATGTTTTAAGTCGTGGTGGGAGAGTTTTATTTGCTATTCCTAGAAGGGATGTGGTTGTTGAACTCGCTCAAAGGTTACAAGCGTCATTTCCAGATGTTAGAATCAAAGCTTTATATGGAGGAAGTAAGTCTAAATATAAAGATTGTGATTTAATAATTGCTACTACCCATCAGGTGATGAGATTTTATCGGGCTTTTGATTTAATAATTTTAGATGAGGTTGATGCTTTTCCTTATAAGGGGAGTAAGACCTTAAGAAGGGCTATTAACTTAGCTAAGAAGGATAAGGGAAAAATAATTTATATGACTGCTACACCTACAGAAGATGAATTCATTAGATTAGATAAAGGGGAGATGAAGCTACTTAAATTATCTGCTCGCTATCACCGTCACCCCTTACCTGAACCTATGCTAATTGAAAGTGAGATTGATTATAATAGAGGTGATGGCAGGCTTTTGTTAGCTGAAGATATAGTTGAAAAGATTAAATTATCGGTAGAAGGCGAGTTGGCCCAAGTTTTTGTCTTTGTCCCAAGTAGAGAGCTGGTAGAAGTGGTAGTAGAAAGGTTAAAGGATTATTTTCCTGAAGGTGATGGATTAAGCTGGGTAAGGGGAAGCCATTCCAAGGATAAACTCAGAGAGGAGAAGAGAGAGGCATTTTTGGCAGGAGATTATCCAATTTTAGTCTCTACTACTATTATGGAACGGGGTGTAACAGTAGAGAAGGCTAATGTATTTGTTCTCTTTGCCCATTGGGAGTGGGTCTTTAGTGAGGGAGTTCTAATACAGATGGCCGGTAGGGCTGGGAGGTCTTTGAAGTATCCAGAGGGTAAGGTTTTTTTTATTGGAAGTGAGATAAGTTCAGAGATGCGAGCTGCTAAAGAGAGGATAAGGGCTTTAAATGAAGAATCGCGTCAAAAAGGGTATATCAATTGATAGTTGATAATTGATAGTTGATAATTAAGGTCAAGAGCAGAGAATAGATAAGAGTTAAGAGCAGTGTACAATTGACAGTTGAAAATTGATAATTGATAGTTGAAATCCAAAAATAAAGAATAGAGAATAGAGGGGTCTTTGAAATTGAGATTCCATGAGGGATTTATTATTTTTATAAACCGGATGGTTAAGAGCAGTGTACAGTTGGCAGTGTAGAATTTACAGTTAAGATCAAGGGATAAGAAAGAACAGCAGTAGGGGCAGATCTCTTTGCTTGATCTTTATATAAATTTGTGTGCAAAAAGGTGGTGTTTGAGATATTAAAAATGTTATGGGAAGGGTTACTGAATCTCTTTTATCCAGAAGGAGTTAGTTGTTCAATCTGTGGTGATGAGATTGGTGATGTTGAGATTGATCTTTGCAAGAATTGTATTGGGGAGATAGAGTTTATAAAGGATTCTTTTTGTGAAAAATGCGGAAAAATATTAAGTGACGCTAATAAAAGTTTATGTAGCGATTGTAGAAGAAAAGATCATTATTTTGTAAAGGGGAGATCGGTTGGAGTCTATGAAAAAGGTCTTAAGGAGTATATCTATCTCTTTAAATATAATAGATATAGAAACTTAGCAGCTCCTTTGGGGGATTTGATGGGGATATATATAGATAGATTCTTTTCTAGACGAGATTTTGATCTGATTACATATATACCAAGTCATCAAGAAAGGATTAGAGAGCGAGGCTTTAATCAAGCTAGATTGTTGGCCAACAGAGTAGGCGAGAGGTTGAATTTAGAATCCAAAGGCTTACTTAAAAGAAGATCGGAGACTATTAAGCAAAGTAAGTTGGCCCGGGCTGAGAGGATAGAGAATATAAAAGGAAAGTTCATTTTAAAAGATGGTATTTTAGTTAAGGACAAATCAATATTATTAGTCGATGATATCTATACTACTGGTGCAACTGTCAATGAAGCCAGTAAAGTCTTCTTAGATAAAGGTGCTGATAAAATACAGGTAATTACTTTAGCTACAGGACGGGATGTAGAGTAATAAAAAAGGATAATTGCTAAAGTTGTCGAAGTATAATAATTAAGTGGCACTATTGTGCCGTTAGCTACTTGCTACTAGCTATTAGCTAAATCTTCTCTACATAAAAGTATGTTTTGAAGTTTTTTTCGCTAAAAGCCAGTAGCTAGAAACTAGAAGCTGATAAAGTGTTAAGGAGGGGATAGGATGGGGTTGAAGAAGTGTAAGTTATGTAAGAAGGTTTTTGCTCCTACTTCAAGTGTCAATAAAATATGCCCTAAATGTTTAAAGGAAGAAGAGGAACAGTTTAAAGTTGTTAAGGACTATTTATGGGATAACCCAGGTTCTACAATTAAAGTGATAAGTAAAGAAACTGGGGTAAATGAAAAAATAATTCAGAAGTTTGTTAGAGAAGGGCGATTTCTTCAAATAAGTGGGTTGTCCATTAAGGTGGAATGTGAGAGGTGTGGAGCGCCTATTCAAAGTGGTAGATTCTGTAATGGTTGCGTAGATAAATTAAGATCAGGGATGTCTAAAATAAAAGAGAGTGAAGATAAAGAAGAGCTTGAAAGAGAAAAGGGCAAGATGTATACTAAAGGTAGAATTATGAGGAAATAGGGAGTATTTCAGAGATTTAAGCTAGTATAATTGACTATAAGTCAGTTAAACTTGTTTAAATCTCTTTTTGTTTATAATTAGGAGTTTAATTATTACCATAATTTGATCGATAAATTTAATGTAATTGAGATTTTTTAGTTACTAGTTATTAGCTTCTGGCTTTTGGCTAGAAACCAATAACTAGTGGCTAAAAGTTATACTTTAGAAAAATAGATTTTAATTTTGATCTTTAGCTAAATGCTAGTAACTAGAAGCTAGCAGCTAAACATTTGAAAGGCAGGTGATAGTCATGAAGATTGATGGTATTGGAAGGCCTAGAGCAATTAAGAATTATATAAATAATGCTAATAATAATAGTAAAGCCGAAAAGAAAGGGAAGAAGGATAGGGTATCTTTGTCTGAACAGGCCCTTTTGATACAGAAGGCCAAAGAGTTTGCAAGTGAGCCTTCAGAGGAGAGACAAGAAATAATTACTAGCTTAAAGGGCCAACTAAAAGCAGGAGATTACAATGTTGATGGAGAAGATATAGCTAATAGTATCTTAGATAATATATTTTCAAATAATTTAGATTAGAGGAGTGTTCTCTATGAATAGTATAGATATAGCGAAATTGATAGATATATTAGAAGCAGAGATTTCTCTTTACCAAAAGCTTTATGAGTTAGGTGAGGAGAAAAAGGATAGCTTGTTGGCCCGGGATATAGGTAGCTTAGAAGATATAACTAAAGAAGAAGAAGGTTTATTAGTAAAAGTTGAAAGATTAGAGAAGGGTCGCCAAGGTATTAGTGGTGATATTTCCCTTACCCAATTATTAAATCAAGTTAAGGGAGAAGAGAGGACTACTTTAAAAGAGTTACAAAGGGATTTGGTAGTGTTAATGGATAAGTTTATTGATTTAAATGATCTTAATAATAAACTAATTAAAGATTCCTTGCAGTTGACCAACTTTAACTTAAATCTTTTAAATAGTGGCCCGCAGGGTACTTATGGTAAAAAAGGGGAAGTTAATGATGGTGAGAGAAGGAATATGATTATAAATAAGAAAGCGTAGGTTAGTTACTGATTATTAGCTTATAGCTATTAGCTGAAGAATGTTTGTATTATCTTTGCTAGTAACTATTAGCTAGAGACTAAAAGCTAATAACGGATGGAGGGAATAAAATGGCATCTACTTTTGGAGGAATTGAGTTAGCAAAAAGGACTTTACAGACTCAACAGAAGTCCTTAACAGTAACAGGTCATAATATTGCAAATGCTAATACTGAGGGTTATTCTCGGCAGAGGGCGGTTCAAAGTGCAACCACTCCTCATGCCAAACCTAGTTTATATAATAGCACGGGTGCAGGGCAGATTGGAACTGGTGTTCATGTTAAGAAGGTTGAGAGGGCAAGAGATCAGTTTATAGATTCGAGAATCAGGGCTGAAAACCATGCTTTAGGTGAATGGGATATGAAGCATACTAACCTTAAAGAGATAGAAGCAATTTTTAATGATTTAGATGAGGCTGGAATGGTTAACAACCTTAATCAGTTTTGGGATAGTTTTCAAGAATTAAATAATAATCCTGAGAGTATGGCAGTAAGAGAAACTGTAGTACAACAAACTATCACTTTAACTACACAGATGAATCATTTTGATAATTCTTTAATGGAGTTACATGATAATTTAAGTTTTGAGATTGAAGGTAGGATTAATGAATTTAATTCTTTAACCTCTAGAATTGCTAGTTTAAATGATCAAATTAAGGCTGTAGAAAGTGATTCTAATAAGAATGCTAATGACCTTATGGATGAAAGGGATTTACTTTTAGATAGATTATCGGAATTAGCTGATGTCGATATAAGAATAGACGATACAAACCAAGCTAATATAAGTTTAAATGGTATTAATGTAGTTCAAGGTAAATTTGCTCAAGAGCTGGAAGTTAATAATACTTCTAGTAAGCAAGAAGTGGAATATGGGGTTGATAGTGAAGGAAATGATATAGACTTCAATCATAGCTATGATATAGAAACTTCTTCTTTTAGTATTGGTGGGAATAATGTACAAATTAATAGTGGAGAGATTAAAGGTTTAATGGACGTACAAGATAGCACAATTGATTATAAACAAGATTTAGATATGATGGCTGTGCACTTGGCCCATGAAGTTAATAAAGCACATGAAAGTGGTTTTGATTTAAATGGTGATGAGGGAGTTGAATTTTTTGTCTTTGAGGATGATGTTCATACAGCAGGGCAAATTAGTATTAATCAAGATATCATAGATGATCCAGCATTAATTGCTGCTGCTTCTACTGCTGATGCTGGTCAAGGAGATGGTAGTAATGCTCTTAAGATTGCTAATTTAAAGGATAAAGGTGATACAATAGGGGGAACTACTTTCAATGATTTTTGGCAAAGGCAATCTAGTAATTTAGGAATAGAGATTGAACGAGCTGATAGGATGGAAGGAAACCAGAAAGTATTGGTAAATGACCTTAAGAGTAAGCGTGAAGAGGTATCAGGAGTTTCTTTGGATGAGGAGATGACAGAGATGGTTAAGTTCCAACATGCCTACAATGCTGCTGGAAGGGTTATAAGCAGGTTAGATGAGATGTTTAATACGTTGGTGAATAGTATATAGGGATAATTTTTAAATGTAGGGGGTGACCTGTGTGTCACCCTAGGTTATAAATTTAAACATTCGTACTAATGAAATAATGATTTAAAAGAATTAAACTCTTAAACTAAGAAGGCAGACACATAGGTCTGCCCCTACAAAAGGATGCATAAGGAGGTTATATAAATGTCGCGTGTTACAAATAATATGATGATTAATAATTTCAATAATAATTATAATAAAAACCAGGCTAATCTTAATAAATATATGAATCAATTATCTACTGGTAAGCAGTTTACTAAAGTTTCCGAGGATTCGTTAAAAGCTACTAAGGCTTTGCAGTTAAAGACAACAATTGAATTTAATGAACGTTATACTGAAAATATCAAAGATGGGAACGGGTGGTTAGCAGCTACTGATCAGGCTTTGGATGATTCAATTAACACTTTGAGAAAGTTAAGGGACTTAGGTGTACAAGGTGCTACGGGGTCTATAACCTCAGAGGATGCAAAACAGATTCAATCTGAGGTTGATCAATTACAAGATCATTTGGTGAATATAGGGAACACTGATTATGGTGGGCGTTATATCTTTAATGGTACTAGGACTTTAGATAAGCCTTATGTAAATGGAGGAAGTAACAACCCTGATGATTATTATGCTGAAGGTGATATTTCT
>NZ_KI912092.1:218070-228596 GCF_000517025.1 Halonatronum saccharophilum DSM 13868 | reverse complement strand
TCTACTGCTGATGCTGGTCAAGGAGATGGTAGTAATGCTCTTAAGATTGCTAATTTAAAGGATAAAGGTGATACAATAGGGGGAACTACTTTCAATGATTTTTGGCAAAGGCAATCTAGTAATTTAGGAATAGAGATTGAACGAGCTGATAGGATGGAAGGAAACCAGAAAGTATTGGTAAATGACCTTAAGAGTAAGCGTGAAGAGGTATCAGGAGTTTCTTTGGATGAGGAGATGACAGAGATGGTTAAGTTCCAACATGCCTACAATGCTGCTGGAAGGGTTATAAGCAGGTTAGATGAGATGTTTAATACGTTGGTGAATAGTATATAGGGATAATTTTTAAATGTAGGGGGTGACCTGTGTGTCACCCTAGGTTATAAATTTAAACATTCGTACTAATGAAATAATGATTTAAAAGAATTAAACTCTTAAACTAAGAAGGCAGACACATAGGTCTGCCCCTACAAAAGGATGCATAAGGAGGTTATATAAATGTCGCGTGTTACAAATAATATGATGATTAATAATTTCAATAATAATTATAATAAAAACCAGGCTAATCTTAATAAATATATGAATCAATTATCTACTGGTAAGCAGTTTACTAAAGTTTCCGAGGATTCGTTAAAAGCTACTAAGGCTTTGCAGTTAAAGACAACAATTGAATTTAATGAACGTTATACTGAAAATATCAAAGATGGGAACGGGTGGTTAGCAGCTACTGATCAGGCTTTGGATGATTCAATTAACACTTTGAGAAAGTTAAGGGACTTAGGTGTACAAGGTGCTACGGGGTCTATAACCTCAGAGGATGCAAAACAGATTCAATCTGAGGTTGATCAATTACAAGATCATTTGGTGAATATAGGGAACACTGATTA
This sequence comes from Halonatronum saccharophilum DSM 13868, assembly GCF_000517025.1. Lineage (GTDB taxonomy): Bacteria > Bacillota > Halanaerobiia > Halobacteroidales > Halobacteroidaceae > Halonatronum > Halonatronum saccharophilum. The sequence continues at coordinate 227,712 of NZ_KI912092.1, read as the reverse complement.
TGGTGGGCGTTATATCTTTAATGGTACTAGGACTTTAGATAAGCCTTATGTAAATGGAGGAAGTAACAACCCTGATGATTATTATGCTGAAGGTGATATTTCTGATGGGACTATTAATAGGGAGGTATCGCCTGGTATTACTGTTGATATCAATGTTGCAGGGTCTGAGGTTGGTAATGGAGGATTTGAGCAAATATTTGCTGATGTACAAAAGCTTAGTAATGCTTTAGGAGATAATGATAAGGATGCAATTGCTCAAGCTATTGATGATCTGGATGCTCATATAGAAGACACCTTAAGAGTTAGATCTGGAGTTGGTGCTAGACAGAATCGTTTAGAGTTAATGGAAGATAGATTAGAAGCTCAAAAGATTAGTAATACCGATCTCTTAAATGAGACTGAAGGGGTAGATTATGCTGAAACGATTATGAAATTACAAGGTGAAGAGAATATTCATCGGGCTTCTTTAGCCGTTGGCGCGAAATTAATTCAGCCTACCTTAATAGATTTTTTGAGGTAGCTATCAGTCTTCAGTCGTCAGCTGTTAATTTATAGGTGCAGACACAATTATAAAGAGGGTAGACACATAGGTCTGGCCCTACGGGAGGGAGATTACTATGACCGTTGGACAGATAAATATAAATCAAAGGTGGGGCCAACTGGGTATAAATAAGGCCCCTGGGCATTTTAAGATGGATGCTTCTTTAGGAGATCTATCGATAAATTATAATGCTTCTAAGTCCTTAACCGTTATAGATATAGTTGATATTAATAGTTCTCCTGCCCAATTGAATATTGATTATACGAAGCCTTTGGAAGAGCTTGGTTTTAGAAAGTTTACTACTTTAGTAAAGGATATTGAGAATCAAGCTAGAAATAATGTTAATGAGAGTATTAGAAGGATTGCTAGAGAAGGGGATCGGTTGGCAAGAATTGAGAATGGTGGAAATCCAACAGCGGATATAGCTAGGGAGAATAGTTATGATGATTATCAATTTGGGGTTAAGGCTATTCCCTCTACTCCTCCAGATATAGGTGTACGGGTTGGAGATGTAAAAGTAGACGGAAACTTTAATCCTTGTAGGATGGATATCGATATTGATTTTTCATATCCTAGGGTAGATGGATCTGCTGATACTTATAATATTTACTTAAAAAAGGAGCCAAGTCTTGATATAAGTGTTGATTATAAAGGGTGATTTAGTTATCAGTCGTCAGGAGTCAGCTGTCAGTTATTAATAAATAAGAATTAAATTGAGAATTAAATGTAGGGGTCGACCTGTGTGTCGACCCTCGTTAAAAAGTAAAAATAAGATTTGAGGTTATGTCTGGTATAACAAAAGAGGTATAAATGAATTATGATATATAAAGGGGGCAGACACATAGGTCTGCCCCCTACAATAGGATGACAACGGAGTGATATAATGAAGATAAAGACCAATATGTTCGGTGATATTGAGATTGAAGAGGATAAGGTTATCATTTTTGAAAAGCCTATCTTAGGCTTTGAGGAGTATAATAAGTTTACGATTATAGATTCTTTGGATGATCAGGTCTTTTATTGGCTCCAGTCGATAGAAGAGCCTGATTTGGCCTTTATAATGGTAAATCCAAATAGCTTTGTCGATGATTATAAAGTGAATTTAACAGAGAGTATACAAAAGAAGTTAAGCATAGATAAGGTAGAGGATGGGATCCTTTATACCTTAGTTGTAGTGGAAGATGAGGGAGCAAGGATAAGAACTAACTTAAAAGCTCCAATTATTATCAATACCAAGAATAGAAGAGCAGCTCAGATTGTCTTGGAGAGTGATTATCCAACTCGCCATTATCTCCTAGATGAATCTAAGGAGAAGGCAGTAGGTGTTCAAGGATGTTGATTCTAACTCGTAAAGAGAATCAGTCGATTATTATCGATGACGATATAGAGATCAAGGTGGTAGAGTTAAGTGATGGTCGGGTGAAGCTAGGGATTGATGCTCCACGTTCTATCCCTGTCCATCGCCAAGAGGTATATCAAGAGATACAGGCAGAGAATAAAGAGGCAGCAAAAGGTCGATTAGAGTCTCTGGAAGTCTTGAAGAGATTGTTTAAGTAGGGGCAGACCTAGGTGGATGCGGTTTGTGCGGTTTTCACGAAGAGTTTTTGGTTTTTAAAACTCGTAGGTCTGCCCGATGTCGTTAGGATTAAATAGATTCGTTAATAAATGAAGGGTGAACACACAGGTTCACCCCTACGAATAAAATTGAAAAGAGAAGAAAATAGAGGGTTTGGGATAGAATAATCTAGATAAATCATCTTGAACGGTTTTAATCCAGATTAAAGCCTATAAATACAGGTTAAAATATTAAGGCAATCAACGATAATAATACTAAGAAACGAAAAATATGAAAGCTAGTAACCTTTACTGCTTTGGAATTCATCCAAGGTAGCAATGATTACTAACTTTTATCAGCCACAGCAGGCGGCCGACTGTTTGGGCTGGTAGTTAAGTAATTAAATAAAAAGCTACAAGTCTTGGTTTAAGCTTTCTGCTTTAAAGGTTTTATCTTTTAGCTGAGGGCTGATAGCTGACGACTGACAGCTTTTTAAAAAAGCAAGGATGCTTTTTTAAAACAAAAACTCAAGGAGGATGATTTAATAATGAGAATACAAAATAATATCAGTGCTATGAATGCACTAAGAAACCTAGGAAACACAAGTAATGCTCAAGATAGTTCAATGGAGAAGTTGTCTTCAGGATTTAGAATCAACAGAGCTGCTGATGATGCAGCAGGATTGGCTATATCTGAGAAGATGAGAGCACAAATTGGTGGATTAGGACAAGCAAGTAGAAATGCCCAAGATGCTATCTCCCTTATCCAGACTGCCGAGGGTGCTTTAGATGAGACTCACTCTATGTTAAATCGAATGAGAGACCTAGCTGTTCAATCTGCTAATGGTACTAACCAAAGTGAAGATAGAGCACAGATTCAACTTGAAGTGCAAGAATTATTAGATCAGATTGATGATATTGCTGAACAAACCACTTTTAATGACATGAAATTAGTTGATGGTAGCTTTGGGCAATATGTAGCAGAAGATGAAGATCTAAATGCTGCTGGTATTATTGGTGATATTGGTGATAATGAAGCAACAATTAGTGGGCCAACAGATAGTCTTAACATTTCAACTGCTGATTTAGGAGGTGCAGGAAACGTTGAAAAGAGTTATGATTCTGATGGGAATTTAACGGGAGTAACTGTTGATCAGGCGGGAACTTTAGGAGATTTACAGGATGCTTTATCATCTGAAGGATACAGTATGGAACTTTCAGATGATATGGCTAGGGGTACTGCTCTAGAATCTGGTGCAGATCACGATTTAAACCTTACTGGCGGTCAAGATCCACTAAGTTTCCACATTGGTGCAGGCGCTGATCATGATATGAGTACTAACATTGCAAATATGGACACTAATGGATTGGGTATTAATGATTTGACTGTTGCTACTGCTACTGATGCTACTGATGCTATTGCAGATTTAGATAGTGCAATTGAGTCTGTATCTGATCAACGTGCTGGACTTGGTGCGGTACAGAACAGGTTAGAGCATACTATTAGAAATTTAGATACCACTAGGGAGAACTTACAAGCTGCTGAGTCTAGAATCAGAGATACTGATATGGCTGCTGAGATGGCAGAGATGACTAAGAACCAAGTTCTTTCTCAAGCTGGTACTGCTATGTTAGCTCAAGCTAATATGCAATCTCAAAACGTACTACAGATTCTTGGATAATTAGCTAATAGCTTCTAGTTAGAGATTAAAAGATTAAAAGCTAGCAATTATTATGAATATAGAATAATAAAGGGCCGACCGGCATTTGTCGGTTGGTCTTTTTTATATTATTTTGTAGGGGCAGACCTATGTGTCTGCCCGATATCGGTATAATTAAATAGATTGGTTTAATCACGAAAGGGGCGATGAGTAATGTTTACGTCTTCAATGGGCGGTATGGGCGGGAGCTCACAGATTGATACTATGGTTTACCGTATCCTGGAGGCCGAGCAAGAACCCCTGTTTAAGATGCATGATCGAACAGTGGAGCTTGATGAGAAGGTTGAAGCCTACCAAGATATCAATACCAAGATGGATACCTTCAAAAAAGAAGCCAATAAGATTACAGCAGCAACCTTTAGACCAACAGCAAGTAGTTCAAATGAAAATATAGTAACAGCACAGGCCAGCGGTGATATAGTAGCTACTAGTTATGATATCGAAGTTGAGCAGTTGGCTCAAACTCAAAGATTGGTCTCAACCAGGGCCAACAGAACTGATGCCTGGAAGGATGGAGGAAGTTTCTATCTTAGAACAGAGAATGATTTAGGTTTTAAAGTCGATCTAGAGGTAAAAGAGGGCGAAGAGTTATCCTTAAGAGATATTGCTAGGGCTATTAATAATGCCAATGACAATGACGGTTTAGTCCAAGCAGTTGTTATCGACGATAACCTGATGATTGAGGTAATGGACTCTAATACCAATCTTGTTGTTGAAGATGGTGATGGGGTATTAAAGAGCCTTGGTATCTTAAAGGACGGGGATACTGAATTTGACCTTGATACTACTGGAGGAGACCAAAATTACCTCTTAGACTTAACAGATGAGAGTGAAGATCGCTTATTAAGAAAATCTCAAGAAGCAAAGTTTAAGATAAATGGTTTAGAGGTCAGAACAGATACTAATCAGGTTGAAGGGGTTGTTGAAGGCATAACCTTTAACCTCAATGGGGTTACACCTGAAGGCGAAGAGCCAACAAAAATCGACTTAGGCGTAGATGCAGAGAAGATCAAAGAAGCTATTGAATCATTTGTCGAAAGCTATAATGAAGTAGTGGAGTCCTTTAAATTTTATGGTGATTCAAGGAGAACTAAAGAGGTTGAAGATGAAGAGGATGGATCTAAAGAGACGGTTAGAGGAGGTGCCCTCCAAGGTGAATCTGGGTTAAGGAGTTTAGAATCTAGCTTCTCTAATAGTGTGATCTTTCCCATAAATGGTATAGGGGGAGAAGATAGTGCTATGACCCTTTCCCAATTTGGAATCGAAGTCCAAAGGGATGGTACTCTAGAGATAAAAGAGAGTAGGGCATGGGGCCAAACTTTAGATGAAGCTATTGAGAATAATCTAGATGAGCTTAGAGAGTTATTTACTAGAGAAGAGACTATGACCATTAGAGCCAATGATTTAGAATTTGGTGATAATTTTAATGAGTTCTCTTTAACAATCGATGGTGAGCAGAAGACCCTTACTTCTGAGGAAGGCTTCCAAGATTTAGATGAACTAATCGAAGCAATCGGTGATAATGATGATTTTAGACGTTTGATTGCTCGTAAGAATGAAGATGGGGATATGAGGTTGATCTCCTTTAGGAATATTAGCCATGAGGATGAAGATTTAATTAAAAGAGAGAGTGCAGGTATTATTGGTCGCATCGAGCAGACTATTAATAGCGCTACTGATCGACATAGAGGTTATATTGGACAAAGTGGAGGAAGGCAAGGAAGGATTCCAGCCTTAGAGCGGGATATAGATCGGATTAATGATGATATTGAGAGGGGATTAGATAGACTAGAGCTTAGAGAACAGCAATTACGCCAAGAGTTTGCTAGGATGGAGCAGATAGTAGCAGGTATGCAAAGTCAGATGCAGAGTATCTTCTCTTTTGGATTTTAAGAGAAGTTAACTTTAAACTTAAAAACCATTGTCAAATTGATAATGGTTTTTTACATAGTAGCAAATAATGAGTTGTGAGCAGTAGTGTTTGATATAAGCTGTTGCTTATTATTGATTATTTGTTATTTAGTTAGTAGCCTCTAGCTAATGGTTACTAGCCTTTAGTACAGAAATCAAGACTAATAGTAACAAAGTGGTACTATTGTGCCACAGTTACTTGCTATTAGCTGAAAAATTAGTAGCCAGAAGCCAGTAGCTAAAAACAAGGAGGAGATAAAAATGCCAATGTCTTCAATGGGAGTTGGAAATGATCAAACGGAGATGATGATCTATCAAATTTTAGAGGCTGAGCAAGAGCCTATAATGAATATGCATGAACAGACTATCGAAGCAAATCAGAAGATTGAAGCATACCAAAATATTAATAGTGCATTAGATACTTTTAAAAGAAATGCAGAAGCTTTGAGTTCAGACACCTTTTCTTATGTAGGAGAGAGTTCAGATGAGGGGGTAGCAACGGCTCAAGTTTCTAGTGATGCCAATGTAGGTAGCTATGATATCGATGTTGGACAGTTGGCCCAGAGCCAACGGATAGTATCGACTGCTGAGGCTAGAGGAGATTTAGATATAAGTGGTTTAGGTGGAGATTCATTTCACCTTGGAACTGAAGATAATGTCGGTTTCGAAGTTACTTTGGATGATGATATTGAGGAACTATCTGATATAGCAGATGCAATTAATGATGCTCAAGGAAATGATGATATCGTGCAAGCGGTAGTTATCGAAGATAACCTAGTCTTAGAGGTTGTTGATCCGGCTAACGATTTAGTAGTCGGTGACTTAAACGATGGTGATGTGTTAGAAAGTCTAGGAATTTTAAAAGAAAATGAAGATTATGAACAGACTCTTTATACTTCGACAATAGACTTAAGTGAAGTTGACTTAACAGAAAAGGGAGAGTTAAGTATCGAATTTGACGAAGAAGAATATAGTATTTCATTAGGGGAAGAGGGTGGAGTTACTTCAGTTAATGAACTTTTAACAGCACTTGAAGAGGAAATCGCTAGTGATGATATAGGAGTTGAGCTTACTGAAGATGATCAGATAGTTATTAGATCTGCTGAAGAAATAGATAAAATTAAAATAGATGATAATATCATTAATGATATTAATAACGAAAGTACTCTTTATACCCTAGACTCAGAATATTTAAAAGAGAACGAAGAGTATGATGCTGATTCTGGTGAAGGTGTTCTATTACAAGGGTCTCAAAGAGCAGAGGCGACGATTAATGGGATAAGTGTCACCTCAGATACTAATCAATTAGATGAAGCGGTTGAGGGAATTAGCTTTGACCTACATCAAGTGGGAGAAACTACCATAGATTTTGATGTGGATAAAGAAGGAGTTCGTGAGTCCATTGAAGAATTTGTAGAAGGGTATAATGCAGTAATTGATATGATAGATTTATATACTAACCCTATGAGTAGTGTTGAAAGTAAAGATGTTGAAGGAGAAGAGGGTGGAGATGAAGTTATAGAAGGTGGACTCCTCCAAGGAGAATCCCAATTGCGTAACTTACAGGCAAGCCTTTATAATAGTATAGTTATGCCAGTAGAAGGGTCTGATGGAGAAGAAAAGACTCTATCTCAATTTGGTATCCAGGTACAAAGGGATGGTCGCTTAGAGATTCAAGATGATAGAGGATGGGGCCAAAGTCTCGACCAAGCTATTGAAAATGATTTAGATGGGCTAAAGGATCTTTTCACCAAGGAGTCCAAGGATTATATAGAGGTGGATGATCCAGATGATATATCAGACCTACTAGATGGTAACCAGTTTAGTTTATCTATTAATGGGGAAGAGAAGACGCTTGAGTTAGAAGAAGAGGATAAATCATTAGAGGGATTAATTGAAGCTATTAATAATGATGATGAGTTTAGTAGAGTTATCGCTAGAGAGGATGATAATGCTAATTTAGAGTTGGTATCCTTTAGAAACTTAGAACATAATAGTTTGACAAGTGAAGCGCCAGGTATAATAGATCGTCTTGGAGATGTAGTAGATACTGCGGTTGATCCTCATAATGGGTACATTGGGTCAAGAGGAGGAAGAAGTGGTAGGATTGCAAATTTAGAGAATGAGATAGATAGGACAAATGAAAGAATCGAAAGAGACTTAGATAGGCTAGAGGAGCGAGAAAATGAGTTAAGGGCCCAATTTGCTAGAATGGAACAGCTAACAGCAGAGATGCAAGCTCAACAACAACAACTAGTTGGTATGATGTTTTAGTTGAAATTAAATTAATTGTAATTTTATAATTGATAGCTGACAGCTAACTAAAAGGAGGTATTTAAATGCTAGCCAATAATCCATATCAAAAATATAAGAGTACTAAATATGAAACAGCAAGTCCAGAAAAGCTTCTTCTTATGCTTTATGAAGGGGGAATAAGGTTTGCTAAAAGAGGGAAAATAGCAATGGAGAAGAAGGATATTCAAGAGGTTAATAAAAGCCTACAGAAGGTCCAACAGGTTATCAATGAATTGATGGTTACTTTAAATATGGATAAAGGGGGAGAGATATCCCAAAATTTATATAGCTTGTATGAGTATATAAATAGAAGGTTAATTGAAGCTAATATAAAAAAAGACCCACTTATTTTAGATGAAGTTATAAATTTATTAACTGAACTAAAAGAAGGCTGGGAAGAAGCTAGCAAAAAAGTCAATAATAATAAAAGAGTCTTAAAAGGTGGAGGAATGAATATTGAAGGTTAAAGAGGTTGTTGCCACTTTAGAATCCATCTACCAAAAAGAACTTAGTCTTTATGATGATTTTCTATCATTGACTAAAGAGCAGAGCAAAGTTATAAAAAAAGGGGATTTAAATAAGCTAGAAAGATTATTAGCAAAACGGCAAAAGATAATCGAGAATATAGAAGTCATTGAAGAAAAGGTAAAACCTCTTAAGGATGCGTTGAAAGAGAATTTTAACCTAAAGAGTGGTAAGTGGTTAATTGCCTTAAAAGAAAGTGAAATTTCTAGTCAAAGGTTAAAAGATAATTTAACTAAGATAATTGCACTTATAAATGATATTCAAGAGGTGGATAAAGAAAACCAAAGTCTATTAAGGGCCAAACAAGAGACCTTAAGTAATGATTTAAAGAAGGTTAAGAAAGGTTCGAAGGTAAACAGATCTTATAACACCAATATAAGGATTCATTCAACTTATATAGATAATAAAAGGTAGTAAAGGGAATTAAATTTAATGAGGGGGTATTATGGATGGATATATCAGGTGTAAGGGGAACAAGTAATATAGAGAGTATGTCTAGTAGGAGCGAGGGTAGGCAAGCTAATGATGCAGTAAAGGAAGTAAGGGTCAACCAAAGTTTAGATAATCAATTAAATAGGTCATTAGAAAAACATAAAGAAGAGATAGAAAAAGATAGTTTAGAAGAAGGGGTAGAGGCATTAAATGAAACCGTTCAATCCTTCCATAAGAACCTCTCCTTTCAGTTACATGAAGATAGTGAACGGATGATGGTGAAGCTAATGGATATTAAAAGCGATGAAGTTCTCAAAGAATTCCCTCCTGAAGAGATTCTAGATATGTTAGGAAGGATCAGACAGGCTGTAGGTTTAATTATTGATGAGAAGATATGATTTTAGCTAATAGCTAGGAACTAGTTCCTAAGATTAAGGATTAGAGTACACAGATGTGTGCTCTTTTTATTTATCTTGTTAGTTAGCTAGTAGCCACTAGTAGCAAAAACCATTGGCCAGTAGCTAGAAGCCAGAAGCTAGCAACTAGAACCTACTAGTCTTTTCGGAACATTGTATAATTAAATGCACGGATAGTGCAAAAAATAAATGACACATATGAATACCTCATATATAATGTTAAATAACCACAAATAACATAAAGTGA
>NZ_KI912092.1:212202-217970 GCF_000517025.1 Halonatronum saccharophilum DSM 13868 | reverse complement strand
CATATGAGGTGTTTTTTTCCATAAAGGCTGTGCATTTTATATTGCAATTTTCATACTAGTCTTTTCACTTTAAATACTTTTAAATATAGCTTTAATTTGATATAATAATATATAAGCTACAAAATAAAGGAGTGAAGCTATGAGTAATGAAGATATGCTAAAACTAATACTAGGCAAATTTGATAACTTAGAGAGAGAGATTGCAAAAGTAAGAACCGACTTAGGTAAAGAAATATTAGAGTTAAAGAATAACCAACAGGCTATGCAGAAAGATTTAAGTGTTATCAAGGATACGGTAGCAGAAAATAGAGAAATCTTGTTAAATCACCCCCACGAAACAGGAAAGATTAAATTAGTCAAAAATAATAGCTAACTTTAGCATAAATAAATTAATATCGCCATAAAAGCCAACAGAAATGTTGGCTTTTTGTGAACCTAATGGGCTCTTGCTTTTTAGCTCACGGCTCAAAGCTCAAAGTACATAGCACAAAAAAAGGAGTAGATAGATGAACCTATTAAAGCAACTAAAAGATCAAGTCTCGACCAAAATCTTTAAACGAGGTGAGAGATACTATAAGGCTGGTAAGATAGACAAGTACAATTTAATCGACTTAGATAATAATAGATATAATGTACAGGCTTTAGTTTGGGGAACTGTTCTTTATACTGTAGATATAGACTTTGTGATTGATAATGAAGAATTACAAATTTACGGAGGATGTACCTGCCCTTATTGGGGAGATATCTGTAAGCATCAAGTAGCGGTCCTTTATAAGTTTTTCCAAGAAAGGGCCAACGCTCAGACGCCAAGGAAGATGAAATCCTCTTCACCTAAGAAGAAATTACCTGCCAAGGATGAATCTTTTGAGAAGTTGCTTCAGATTACCCAGGACTTCCAAGATACCAAGCATCCCCAGATAACTTATAAGGTAAAAGGGCTAATCAGAGATTCTATGGTCAACTTTAAACTAACCTTAGAGAGTGAAGAGCTTTTAGATGATAGGCTAGACCAGATCGTTGATTATTTACATCAATCTCATAGTTATTATTATAGAGATACCTCACATATAGATAAGCTAAGTATCAAAGATCAAAATAACCTAAATTACTTTAAAGGGATAGACCTGTCTAAGAGCCCTACTCCAGGGGGATTTTTCTTTCCTAAGAATAAGGATAATTTTAATTTTTTAGTTAGCTTGATCAAAAATAATGAAGTTTACTTAGAGGAGAATAGTCAGCGGGCCAAGATCGGTGAAGAACTTAGTCCAGATTTATTTATAAGAGGTGATGAAAAAGAGGTAGATATCAAGGTAGCCCATAGGCATAAATTTCAGCAAAGGGAAGGGGCTCAATGGACTGTAGTTGATTCTAAAGTACATACTCCTGCCAACTCCTTGAATCTAAATCTCCCACCTAAGATTAAGATCCCAAAAGAAGGAAGGGGAAAGTTTATCTTTGAAGTCTTACCCCAATTAAAAACCTCTTTTAAAACTCACTTCTCTTCAGCATTAGAGGGTTATACCTTAATTAAGGATAAGACGGAGGTAGAACTAGAATTTGATTATCAGAAGGGGATAATCAGTTGTAGGGCCAAGGTTATAATGGATAATAAGGAGTATGGAAATTCTGAGATCATAGCCTTTGACCCTACCAACAGAGATTACCGTCAAGATGAAGATGATCCTAAGTTTTGGTTCACCCATGATTTGGAGCCAGTCAAAGAGCTTTTAGACTTCTTAGAAGAGTATAACTTTCGTGTTAAGCCAGACTCCTTTTATATTAAGGAACGCGATGATATTCAAGAGTTTATCACCGATGGGCTAACTCATATCCCCGAGGATTGGGAGATCAATACCAGCCAAGAATTTGACGAGGTCGAGGTTGTGGAGGTGGAACTTAACCCAATTATTGAGTTTGAAGAGGATGATGGTGGAATTAATTGGTTTGAATTTAAGGTTAGTTATAACTTAGGTGGCAATACTTATACCCCAGAAGAGCTAAAGAAGCTTCTTAGATATAACAAGCATAATCGCAAGTATATACAGGTTGGGAACAAGTACTTACTCCTCCAAGAGACCCTCCAAGAGAAGAATCTAAAGAAGATTATTGAGGGAGCAGATAGTGAAGAAGAGGGGATTTATAGGAGCAACTATTATAACCTACTTTATTATCAAAGTCTTGTAGAAGAGAGTGGAATATCATTTAAAGGGAGTAAGGTATATAATAGCTTAAATGAAGATATTACTGCTAATAAACTTGTCCAAGAAGAAGAGATACCTGCTGGAGTTGAGGAAATACTTAGAGGTTATCAAAAGAAGGGCTATTACTGGATGAAGTTTTTGCACAAGTATAACTTTGGAGGTATCTTAGCCGATGATATGGGCTTAGGTAAGACCATACAGGCTTTAACCTTGATTAAAGGCGTAGAGAAGAAAGCGCCTGTTTTGATTGTCTGTCCAAGGACTCTAATCTATAACTGGGCAGCAGAGATAGAGAAGTTCTTCCCAGGTACAGATTATCTTGTTTACTATGGTACACCTGATGAGCGTAAGGAGATGAGAGAAGAATTAGATAAGTATGAGATATTAGTTACTACCTATTCGATTATGAGCCGGGATTATGAAGATTTGCAGGAGGTAGAGTTTTCTTATACGCTCTTAGATGAGGCCCATAATATCAAGAATAGACAGGCTAAAAGAACTAAAGGGATTAAAAGAATTAAATCTAGGTATAAGTTGGCTTTAACGGGAACCCCTTTAGAGAACTCTTTAGATGAGCTGTGGTCTATCTTTGATTTTTTGATGCCAGGGTATTTAGGTAAGTATAGTAAGTTTAGAAAGAAGTATCTAAATCCAATTACCAAAGAGGATGACAAGGAGAAATTAGAGGACCTTAAGCGAAGGATCGCTCCATTTATTCTAAGAAGGAGAAAGGAAGAGGTCCTAGATGATTTACCTCAGAAGATGATCAATACCTATCCTGTAGAGATGACTAGCTTCCAAGAGCAGACCTATAAGGCGATAGTCGAAGAGGTTAAGAAGGATCTAGTCCAGAAGGTAGAAGAGGATGGGTTTAATAAATCTAGAATCAATATCTTAGCTGCTTTAACCAAGCTTCGTCAGATCTGTAATCACCCTGATCTAGTCTTAGAAGAGAAAGGTAAGAGAAGAGAGTCAGGAAAGCTAGAAGCACTTTTAGAGTTAATCGAGGAGGCGACTCTAGCCGGACATAAGTTAATTGTCTTTAGCCAGTTTGTGGGAATGCTTAAGCTGATTAGAGAACGCTTAGAGGAGAAGGGTGTTAGCTTTGAGTATTTAGATGGTAGTACGAGAAAGAGGATGGAGCGAGTAGAGAGGTTTAATGAGTCTAAGAAGATAAAGGTCTTTTTAATCTCCTTAAAGGCAGGGGGGGTAGGGCTAAATCTAACCTCTGCTGATGTGGTAGTCCATGTGGATCCTTGGTGGAATCCAATGGTAGAGCGACAAGCTACCGATCGTGCCCACCGTATCGGCCAAAAGAAGAAGGTTATCGTTTATAAGATGATCACTACAGGAACGGTAGAGGAGAAGATGTTGAAGTTACAGGAGAAGAAGAAGGATATCTTCGAGAATATTATTGAAGACAATGCCAGACCGACTGATAAGATAACCTGGGATGATATCCAGCAGTTACTTGAATAGGCAAGGGATAGAGGATATACTTATATTTACAGGGTCAAGGATACCAAATCTTTGGTTCTGCGTTCTTTAGAACTGTTAAAATAAAAAATCAAAGGCTGAACTCTGACAAAAGCCTGATAAGAGATGAGAAGGTCTCGACAAGAGCATAAAAAATAAAAAAAGATTTAGTCAGATTTTAGTCAAAGGTTTAGTCAGAGTTAAAGATTTGGGTTTTAAGGCTTTAAAAAGAAAAAGTAGAAGGTATTGATAATTCAAGAGTCAACCACTGGGTTGGCTCTTTATATATAATTTCCATCTTTTATGTTATAATAGGATTAAAGCTATTCATAAAAGGGAGGTTTGTAAGATGGATATCATTGAAATAATTAAAGAAGTATTATTAAAAGAGATAGATCCAATACTAATATATATATTTGGTTCTTTTGCCCAAGATAAACTTAGAGAAGATAGTGATATAGATATAGGATTTTTAAGTGATGAAGAAGTAGACCCTTATAAGGTCTTCTTAATTGCCCAAAGTTTGGCTGACAAGGTTAAAAGAGAAGTTGATTTGATAGATATTAGTAATGCTTCTACTGTCTTTAAGGTTCAGATTATTCAAGGAAAGAATATCTATGCTAAAGATAAATTAAGCAGAGAAAATTTTGAGATGTTAACACTTAAGGAATATGCAAGACTTAATGAAGAGAGAAGTGAGGTATTAGAAGGAATTAAAAGAGGAGTGATGGAGAATGATGGATGATGTTTTATTAAATAAAGGTGAGACTATGAAGAGATGTGTAGGGAGAATTAAAGATGAGTATGATGGAGACCCACTAAATTTAAATAATTATACTAAGCAGGACTCTATTATCCTTAATATTCAACGTTTATGTGAGGCTACCATAGATATAGCAATGCACTTAATTGCTAAGTTAGAACTGGGGGTTCCTCAAAATAGTAGAGATGGTTTTGAAATATTATATCAAAATGGGATTATAGAAGAAGAGATGGCAGAGAGTTTAAAGAATATGGTTGGATTTAGGAACATAGCTGTACATAATTATCAAAAGTTAAATTTGAGAATAGTACAGGCGATTATTGAAGAGGAGATAGATTTGTTATTAGAATTACCAAAGATAGTTATGAGACATTCTTTTGATCAATAGTGAGATGGCTCTACTCAAGATACAAGGCGAGTTTGACATAGACTTACAGAGACTAATATCCGAAGAATAAATGGTGTTAGTCTGTTTCTTTTTTTGGATGAATAAACTTTGGGATAATATGGTATTATATAAAATCAAGGTCAGAGGTTTAGATGTCAAGATCTTAAGAAGATTAAGATCAAAGGCTTTGACTCTGACAAAAGCTTGATAAGAGCCGACAAGTTCACGACAAGAGCATAAAGAATAAAAAGATTTAGTCAGATTTCAGTCATTTTTTGTCTGAGACCTTGTCAGAGCAGATGATTTTGCACTTAAGGTTTAGAATTTAAAAGGGGTGATAATGATTGGCTATTTATATCAAGAGTTAACTGAGAGGATAATCAGGAGTTTTTATAATGTTTATGATCAATTGGGATATGGTTTCTTGGAGCATGTATATGAGAATGCACTGGTAATTGAATTAGAAGAGATGGGGCTAGAGGTTGAAAGGCAGAAGAAGATAGAGGTTATGTATAAAGGTCAAGAGGTTGGTCTATATGTAGCTGATATAGTTGTAAAGGATAAAGTGGTGGTTGAGGTGAAAGCTATATCAAAGTTAATTAAAGCTAATGAAATGCAATTATTAAATTATCTTAAAGCTACGGGTATGCAAGTGGGATTAGTTGTTAATTTTGGCCCTAGGATAGAGTTTAAGAGAAAATATTTAGATTTAAAAGGTAAAAATCAAAGGCTGGACTCTGACAAAAGCCTGATAAGAGATGACAAGTTCTCGACAAGAGCATAAAAAAACAAAAGAAGATTTAGTCAGATTTTAGTCAAAGGTTTAGTCGTAGGTTTGGTCAGAGTTAAAGATTTAGGTTTTAAGGTCTTAAAAAGCCAAAGATAAAAGGCTGGACTCTGATAAAAGCCTGATAAGAGATGACAAGTTCTCGACAAGAGC
>NZ_KI912092.1:205278-212102 GCF_000517025.1 Halonatronum saccharophilum DSM 13868 | reverse complement strand
GATGACAAGTTCTCGACAAGAGCATAAAAAATTTAGAATAATAAAGGTTTAGTCAGATTTTAGTCAAAGGTTTAGTCGTAGGTTTGGTCAGAGTTAAAGATTTAGGTTTTAAGGTCTTAAAAAGCCAAAGATAAAAGGCTGGACTCTGACAAAAGCCTGATAAGAGATGACAAGTTCTCGACAAGAGCATAAAAAATTTAGAATAATAAAGGTTTAGTCAGATTTTAGTCAAAGGTTTAGTCGTAGGTTTGGTCAGAGTTAAAGATTTAGGTTTTAAGGTCTTAAAAAGGTAAAAATCAAAGGCTGGACTCTGACAAAAGCCTGATAAGAGATGACAAGTTCTCGACAAGAGCATAAAAAAATAAAATAAGATTTAGTCAGATTTTAGTCAAAGGTTTAGTCGTAGGTTTAGTCAGAGTTGATGATTTAGGTTTTAAGGTCTTAAAAAGCCAAAGATAAAAGGCTGGACTCTGACAAAAGCCTGATAAGAGATGACAAATTCTCGACAAGAGCATAAAAAAATAAAATAAGGTTTAGTCAGATTTTAGTCATCATTTGTCTGAGACCTTGTCAGCGCAGATGATTTAGATTTTAAGGTTTTAAGAAGAAAAAGATTAAAGGCTTAACGCAGACTAAGTTCGGACAAGAGCAGATAAAGTGCCGATTAGAGCATAAAAAATTAAAAAAGGGTTTAAATCAGATTTAATCGGTTTTGATCTGGGCAATCAGTGCCAAGTCTTTGATTTTAGGTTTTAAGGTTTTCCAGGTTCCAGGTTCCTACCCTCCCTTTTAATCTCAAGCAAAATATGGTATAATAGGATAATGAAAATAATTTAATTTTTTATTGGAGGGGGAAGTTTATAGTTTCTACTCTTTGATATAATAGAGTTAGAGTAAGGTTGGAAGTTAAATCTGCTAATCATAATAGGAAAATATCAAAATCTACTTGAAATTATATCTGATTTTGGTATAATAAGCTTTGGTTGAAGCATTTATTTACCAAATGAGTAAAATGTTGATTTTTGTCGAATAGAGGAGGATTTGTGCTGTTTGCGTGGAAGATATATAGTACAGTTATTAAAGCATTTTCCAAGGAAAGTCAAGTTCAAGATCTAAGAGACTTTTTCACCACGAATTGGCATTAAATAAGTTCTCTATATTATTTAGAAAGAGGTTAATAATTTTGAGTTAGGCTCAAATTATAGAATAGCTAGCTTACTTCAATGTAGCTATTAAAAAAGTTATTTATTCAATCAAATAACTTATATAAGTTTATAATTTTATAGTAGGGAGGAGAAGAAAAGAATGAGTAATTTTTTATTAATGTTTTTATCTAGTGTAGGGATGGCTTTATTGTTAACTCCAATGGTTAAAAGGTTTGCTTTTGTTATTGGGGCAGTTGATTACCCTAATCAGAGGAAGGTTCATAATGGAGCTATGCCTAGACTGGGTGGATTGGCAATTTATATTTCATTTTTAGTAAATAGCCTAGTCTTTTTAGAATTGAGTAGTGAGTTTAGGGCTATATTATTAGGTTCTGTTGTAATACTGGTGATTGGATTAATAGATGATATAAAAGGTATGAAAGCAAAGAATAAGCTCTTTGGTCAGATTTTAGCTACGGTTCCGATTATTCTTTATAGTTTACAGATTGATTTGGTTAGTCATCCTATATCAGGGGTGATCTTGACTGGGCCATTGGCTATACCGATAACTATACTATGGGTCGTTGGTCTTATCAATGCAGTTAATTTAATTGATGGTTTGGATGGATTGGCTGGTGGGGTAGCGACTATATCGGCTTTGGCTATTGGATTGATCAGTTTTGGTCAAGGAAATTTAGTGGTTGCAGCGTTGGCTTTGATTTTAGCAGGAAGTACAGTTGGATTTTTAAGATATAACTTTAACCCGGCACAGATATTTATGGGTGATACAGGGAGTATGTTCTTGGGCTATATTTTGGCTACTGTATCTTTAATAGGAGCAGTAAAGAGTGCAACTGCAGTTACTATCTTGGTACCTGTTATTGTGATGGGAGTTCCTATCTTTGATACCAGCTTTGCCTTTATCAGAAGGTTGATCAATGGGAAGCATCCCTTTAAACCTGATAAGGAGCATCTGCATCATAGATTCTTGAACTTTGGTCTGAATCAGAAACAGACAGTTTTAACAATATATTTGGTATCACTTATTTTTGCTGTAAGTGCGGTTCTTTTGGCGAAGTACCAGAGTTCAATGATACTTCTGGTAGTAGTAGGAATACTAGCCTTATTATTTATGTGGCTTAAGGAGTTTGGGATTATCAGAGTTTATCCAAGTAAAGTAGAGCCTCTACAGATATTAAGTGAGATTAAGCTTAATTTAGTTAGGTTATCGGATGTAATGGAGGATGAGTTGGAGTTGGCAAGGCTACATAATGAGATTGGTCAACTTGAAACTCTTGTAGAGAAGATACCGGAGTTTGTCTATGATGATAAAGTAGAAGATGAGATTGCAGCTGTAAGTGAAGAGGTGGCTTATAGAAGTTTGAGAAGTAGGGTAATGTCTTTGGTTGATGTTATAGATAATGTGATTGACAATTATCACCATAACAGTGAAAATTTAAATTATCTTTTTAAGGAAGAGAAGTATTCTTTACTTAATATATATGATAGTTTAAGTAGTAATTTATAGTAATAATTATTTTGAATTTAGAAAGTATGGTGTTTAAAAATGGCATCTTTAAAAGATAAAGCAGTAAAGGGAGTAAAATGGACTACAATATATTCTGTATGCAATGTAGCTATTAATCCATTGGCGTTGGCCATATTGGCTAGATTATTGTCTCCAGTTGAATTTGGTAAGATGGCAATAGTGACGATAGTTATAGGTTTTTCTAAGCAAATAGCACAATTAGGATTTTCTCAAGCTATTATACAGAAAGATGAAGTAAGTGATGATGATTTAAATAGTATATTCTGGTTTGAGCAGGTTTTAGGTATAGTTTCCTTTGTTATAATCTTTAGTTTAGCAGAAAACATATCCTTATTCTTTAATGAGCCTAATGCTATTAGATTAATTAGATATTCAGCCTTTGTATTCTTGTTAGAACCAATCGATTTAGTATTTAGGTCTTTGTTGAAGAAAGAATTGAAATTTGATTTGTTAACAAAAGCTATGTTGGTTAAATTATTATTTCAGAAGGTAAGTATGGTCACCTTTGCATACCTAGGTTTTGGAGCAGTTAGTTTTGTTTATGGTAATTTAATTGGAATAATTATATTAACTTTGATATTATTGATTATTTTCTTGAAAAACAATTTGTGGTTTCCCAAGTTATATTTTTCATTTAGTAAATTAAAACCTTATTTGAATTTTGGTATATTTATAGCAGCTAAGTCTGTTTTTACTAATTTGTTTGATAATATAGATGAGATTATTATTGGGGGTTCATTAGGTACAGAGATATTAGGAGTTTATCATTTCGCTAAGAAATTAATTAGGTATTTAGTTCAGTTACTTAATCATCCTGTATCAGGTGTTAGTTTTCCTTTATTATCTAAATTAAAATCTAACTCTAATCAGTTTAATAATGTTTATAAAAAAATAATTAAGTTAATAGGGCTTATTGGAATCCCAGCTAATATTGGTGTAGCAGTAACTAGTAGTTTATTTATACCACTTTTGTTTGGGGAGGAGTGGAATAAAGCTATATTGGTGATAACTCTATTGACCTTATGGGGAAGTTTTGAATTGCTAACACATAATATTGCCCCTAGGGCAATATATGCATTAGGTTATTCTAAAATTGTTTTTTATATAACTGTTGTTGATTTACCTATTAGAGGATTAATATTATACCTAGGGGCTCAGTTTAATTTAGAAATGGTAGCGATTTCCCTGGGGATATTTGTATTTGTGAAATTTCTTATATTTCAAGTTGTATTAGGGAAGTTTACTGATTTAAAATTAGTAAATGTTATTAGCGAACTAAAATATATTGCTATTTCATCATTAATCATGGGTATAATAATCTGGCTTTTAAAGATTTGGTTAATACAAATTACAAATATATTTTTGGTCTTAATAATTATTATATTAATTGCAGTCATATGTTATATTATATTAATTTATCTTTTCGAAAGAGAATTTTTTGTTTATACATTAAAATTAATAAGCAAGTCAATAAATTAAAGCTAAATATATATGAAATCGAAAATTAGGAGGCAGTAATGAAAAATAAAGTTGCTTTTATGATTCCTACTTTAACCAATGGTGGAGCAGAAAGAGTTGTCTCTAACTTATCATGTGGTTTATCAGATAATATTGATTCAAAAATAATATTATATAATGGAAATAAGATAGATTATCCGTATAAAGGTGAAATTATAGATCTTAATATTACAACTTCATCTAATCCAGTATCTAAATTAAAAGCTTTATTTAAAAGGATTTATAGGTTAAAAAAAATAAAGAAAGAAAATAACATGGAAAAAACGATAAGTTTTCTAGATAACCCCAATATTGTAAATTTACTTTCTCGTGGAAAAGGCGAAACTATAATTTCTGTAAGAAATTTAAAGTCAAATCATTTTAATGAAGGTTATGGTTGGGGATATAAGAGGTTAATAAAATTATTATATAATAAAGCCGATAAAATTATAGTGTTATCTAGAATGGTTAAACTAGATTTGGTTGAAAATTTCAATATAGATGCAAATAGAATTGAAGTTATATATAACCCATGCGATGTGGAAAAAATTAATAGATTAGCAAATGAAGATTTGGAAAGAGAATATAAAGAAATATTTAAGAATCCAGTTATTATAAATATTGGTAGGCTCACCAAGCAAAAAGGACAATGGCATTTGATTAGAGCTTTTAGTAAGATTAAAAAAGAAATTCCAAATGCTAAACTTGTTATTCTTGGCCAAGGAGAGTTAGAGGATTATTTAAAAGAATTAGCCAATAATTTAGGATTAATAGATGATGTTCATTTTTTAGGTTTTCAAAAAAATCCTTTTAAATTTATTAAGAACTCAACTGTATTTGCGTTCTCTTCATTATATGAAGGGTTTGGAAATGTTATAACAGAAGCTATGGCTTGTGGTATACCAGTAGTTTCAACTGATTGTAAAGCTGGACCTAGAGAGATATTAGCTCCAAATACTGATATAAGAAAATCTACTAAGGCAATAGAATATGCTAAATATGGCATATTAGTTCCGGTTTGTGATGGTGTTAAATATAATTATAATGATTCTTTGACTACAAATGAAGAGTATTTAAGTCAAGCTGTAATAGATTTAATAAAGAATAGAGATATTATGAATATATATATTAATTTATTTGAAGAAAGATTAAATGATTTTAAAATTAAGAAAATTATAAATGAATGGGTTGATATATGTAATAATTAAGATAAATTTGGAGGGAGACTATGAAAAAAGCAAACTACAAACTTTACCATATAATTATAAATATTCCATTAATTATAACTATAAGTATGATATTGCTTGCTGGTTCATTTGATTTGATAAGAGGTCTCGAGCATATAGGGAGATTATTTATGTTAATAAGTTTTTTTATATCTTTTTCATACTTGCTTTTTATGAATAAAGTATATATTGATAAAACTCATCTTTTTTTTATTTTAATATACGGGTTTGTAATGTTTGTTTCAGCCGCAACCAGCGGTTTTATTCAAGTAGCACATTTGATTTTTTTTCCTCTGTTGATTTATATATATCCCAATATATGCAAAGATAAAGGGATGATAATAATAACTAAGTTATTTTTAATAACACATATAATTTTAATTGTTATTCCATTATTTTTAGGAATAAATAATAGTGTATACCAAAGTATATATAGTGGTCTCTTTTATAATCCTAATATTTTTGGGCAAGTTTTAGCTACTTTGGCAAGTATTATTATAGCTGTATTTTTAGGAGAACTAACTTTCATAGTAAAAAAAAGAGATTATAGAAGGGTATATATATTAATAATTCAGTTTTGTATGATTATTTTGTCATTAATAGGTGTATTTTATAGTCAAAGTCGAACTAGTTTTTTAGCTATAGTAATTAATATTTTTTTGGTTAGTTTAATTGTATGTTTTCCTATAATTAAAAATAAAAAAATTAAATTTAAGAAAAAAATTATAAAATTATTAAAATTTTAGTAATAACAATAACTCTAATTTCGATTATTGTTATTGCAGTACCTTTTTTTAGACAAATATTTGTTGAAAATATAATCGATAAGTTTACAGAGTATTCAAAACAAGGCAATATATTGACGTATAGAAATTATATTTGGTTAGGAGCAATTCGTGATATAAGTTTATTTGGTCATGGAAGAGGATATTTTATAAATAATTTTGGTTGGGCTGCACATAATAGTTACATTTCTATTTTAGGAACTTATGGTTTGTTTTCTTTTATATTATTTATTATAATTTTAATCCCTATGATTTATTATTCGTCTATATATTTAATAAAAAAAATAGGTAGTAACAGAAAAGCTTTTTTACCTATAGTGTCATTAAATTGTTTTTTAATCCTATCTATGGCAGAAAATATGATATTTAAAGTTAGTATGAACTTATCTTTTCTATTAGTTGGTTGTGCAATTTTTGAACTTATATACAAGAAAAACAAAAACATTGAGTATGATAATTTTTAAAGTGGTAGGGTAATATGTCAAGAGAAAATTTAAACAAAAATTACCCAGTTAATTGCCTAAAATTAGGCATAGCACACCCATACCCTGTATAAATGGTTAAATTTAACAGAGCTATAGCTAGTTATAACATTACTAAAAATAAGTTATTAAATCTGGGT
>NZ_KI912092.1:196294-205178 GCF_000517025.1 Halonatronum saccharophilum DSM 13868 | reverse complement strand
GTCGAGGAGCATATCCAGCCTCCACCCATGGATAGGTAGAACGAAGGAATGTAGGGACATAGATCCTGAGAGATATGGGAGGTTAAACTACCATGGAAATGTGGAGTTCCAATAAGCGACCATATTTTTTAAAAATAATAGTTAAGTTTTTAGATTACTTTATCCTTGCAATTCCAAATATTAATTGGTTTTAATAATTAAATCCATATTACTTTTTTATAAGAAAATAAATTTCTAAGAATAAGTGAGCATGAGTGAGATAAATTTAATTTATAGAGGGAGTGGAATAATGAAAATATTACATATTGCAGAAATGTATTTTACTAAAGCAAGTGGTATTACTTCAGCGGTGCCCCCTTTTATAGAGGCACAAAATAAAGTTGAAGGGGTTAGTTCAAAGCTTTTGTTATCTTCTGGAGTTGATATACCTAAAGGGTTTAATTATAATTTTGAGGTTATTAATATCAATGATATTGATAATCTAAATTATTTCTTTAATGATATTTATAAGCCGGATTTGGTGATCTTCCATGGTGTTTATTTTATGAATTATATAAAAATTTATAAAATCTTAAGAAAATTAAATATATCATATGTAGTAAAGCCACATTGTTCTTTAACAGAACAAGCTCAAAAAAAGAAGAGAGTAAAAAAATATATTTCGAATCTTATCTTTTTCAATAAATTTCTTAAAAATGCCAAAGCGATATCTTTCTTAAATGAAGGGGAGAGACGAACTTCTATTAGAATTAATCCTAATTCTATAATTATTGGAAATGGCATTGATAAAATTAAGCAGGTTGATAAAAAAAGCAAAGAGGAATTAGAAATAATTTATTTAGGAAGGATAGATTTCTACCATAAAGGACTAGATTTTTTATTAGATGCAATAGAATTAATAAAAGATAAATTGTCTAATGAAAAAATAAAGATAAATATTTATGGAAAAGGTAGTGAGACTGAAGTTAAAAAATTAAACGAAATTATTTTAAAAATAAATATTAATAATCTTAAGTTTAAAGGGCCTGTTTATGATGAAGAAAAGGATAGAGTTTTTAAAAAAGCTAATATATTAATATTGACTTCTAGATTTGAAGGTTTGCCAATGACTATATTAGAAGCATTATCTTATGGTATTCCCTGTATAGTAACTCCTGGGACTAATGTGAGTGAGGAGATAAACAACAATAATGCTGGATGGAAAACTTCAACTAATCCAAAAGAGATAGCTAACACTATTTTAATTGCTATAAATGAATATAAAAAGAGTGAAGATAAATATATAAAAGATACGGCAACACTGGTTGAAAAAAAATATTTATGGAATAGTATAGCGGACATGTCTATAAATAAATATAGGCTGCTATTAAAAAATTCTATGTAAAGGAGTATTTATTATGGATCTTTTTGGTGATTTTAGCAAGTTGAAAGTTTTTTTAAAAGATAAAGATAAAAAATCTTATCCTAGAATGGCTTATGAAATAACTAAAATAATTCTAAATACAAAATCGTTACCTAGGCATTATTTTAGTGCTTGTTTATATAAAAATTATATAAGTAATTATCTAGATTATATTAGTGTTAACCAATATGATAAAATTAAAAGAAAATTACAAAATAGAAATTTCAAGGAATTATTAGACAACAAATTATTTTTTCAATATTACTTTCAAGATAAGATTAATGTTCCTAAAATATTAGCTTATAATATGGAAAGCATTTTATTTACAAATAGTGAGACATATAGTTTAAATTCTAATGATCAATTAAAAGATCTAATAAAATTACTGATAGAACAATCCACTAATAGAGCAATTTTTTTAAAAGATTTTTCTAATAATGGAGGTAAAAATTGTTTTAAAATTACCTTATCAAATTTAAATGGTTATTTTGATGATAATAACTTTTTTAATTTAATAACTTCCTCTAGTTTTATAATTCAAGATTGTATTAATCAACATTCACAAATTAATAAGATTTACTCTAAAAGTATAAACAGTATTAGAGCGGAAACTTTTATTAATGATAAAGGGGAAATTGAAATAATTTCTGCATTAATGAGGTTTGGTGTTGGTGGTAGTTATGTTGATAATTGTTCGCAAGGAGGTATTTTTACGTCTGTTAATTTAGAAAAAGGTACATTAGGAAAGTATGCATATGATTTCTTTAAAGCAGGAAATAGTGATTATATTAATAGGCATACTATTCATCCGGACACTCAATTTAAATTTGAGGGAACTGAAATCCCATATTTCCTAGAGTTGAAACAAATGATAAGAGATACAGCAATTTTATTACCTCAGATTAGGTTGGTAGGTTGGGATTTTGCTATTACAGAGAATGGACCAATATTAATAGAAGGGAATTTACATCCTGGTAATTCGAAAGCTCAAATGGCTTGTAATGGGTATAAAACAAATAAAGTATTTAAAAAAATAATAGAAAACTATGGATAATTATTGTTTGGGGAGATGTAGAAAATGAATAATTTATTGAAAAATGTTTATGAAAACTCACCTATATTTTTACAAAATATAATGACTAGTATCTATGGTTATGTTTTGTCTAAAAGAAGATTTCCTAAAAACCAATCTGAATTATTACAACAATTAAAAGAATTAGAGTTTATATCTAAAAGGGAATTAGAAAAATTTAAGTTAAAAGAATTGCAAAAAATTATAATTTATTCTTATAATAAGGTTCCTTATTATAAGAAGTTATTTAAAGATATAAACTTTAATCCTAATAATATAGAAGACTTTAATGATATTAGAAGAATTCCATTTTTGACAAAAGAAAAAATTAATTTACAACCCAATCAACTTATTTCTAAAGAATTTGATCAAGATAAGTTAGTTATTCACAAAACAAGTGGGAGTACGGGAAGTCCTTTAGCTATTTATAAAGATGGGGAGTGTAATAATCGTTCTTTTGCTTATTGGGAGAGACTTAGAAGAAATCATGGAGTTAAGATTGGAGATAAAAAGGCTACTTTTTTTGGACGAGCTATAGTTTCTAAAAAACAAAGTAAACCTCCATTTTGGAGATATAATCTTACTCAAAATCAATTGTTATTCTCTATTTTTCATTTAACTCAAGATAATTTACCAGCGTACATAAATAAGTTAGAAGAGTTTGCTCCTTTATATATTGAATCATATCCAAGTGCTTTATTTGTAATAGCTAAATATCTAGAAGAAAATAAAATAAATATAAATTTAAATCTAAAATGTATTTTTACAACAGCAGAAAACTTGGAAGCAGATAAAAGAGAATTAATAGAAGAACAGTTTAAAACAAAAATTGTTGATCAGTATGGATCTTCTGAAGCAGTGGTATTTGCTGGAGAATGTAAATATGGTAATATGCATATTTTCCCTGGTTTTGGTTTTGTAGAAGTTATTGATGAAGAAGGTAATCCTACTGATGGTTTAGGAGAGATTGTAGTAACTGGGTTTTTAAATAAGGCTATGCCTTTTATTAGATATAAATTGGGTGATATGGTTGAATTAGATAAGGATTTTAAATGTAAATGTGGTAGGTCATCAGCAGTTATAGTGAATTTAGGAGGTAGAAAGGATGATTTAATTATAACTCCTGATGGAAATCAAGTTAGTAGATTAGGATATGTTCTCAAAAACAATTCGGAAGTAAAAGAAGCACAAATTATTCAAAATGATATTAGAGAAATTATAATTAAAGTAGTACCTAATAAGGGAGTTCTTGAAATTAATAAAGATAAAATAATAACTTCCATTAAAAAGCGTTTAGGAGAAGAGATAAATTATAGTATTGTAGAAGCTCAAGAGATACCAAGGCAAGAAAATGGTAAATTTAGATATGTCGTTTGTAATTTGTCAGATAAGCAAAAAGAAGAAATATTAAGAAGTTAGTTTAAAGTTTGGAGGTATATATGAATAATAAATTAATTTCAATAGTAACTCCACTATATAATTCAGAAGATTATATATCTAAAACCATAGAATCAGTATTAGGTCAAACACATCAAAATTGGGAATTGATAATAGTAGATGATTGTTCTTCTGATAATGGTGTTCAAATAGTAAGGAAATATCAAAAACAAGATAGTAGGATTAAATTAATCGAACTTAAAAAAAATAGCGGTAGTGCAGTTGCCAGAAATACTGCAATAAGAGAAGCTGACGGTAGATATATTGCTTTTTTAGATAGTGATGACTTATGGCATCCTCAAAAGTTAGAAAAGCAAATTAAGTTTATGAAAGATAATAACTATGCTTTTAGCTTCACTAAATATCAGCATATGACTGAAGAAAGTAATTTGGTAAATAAATATATAAATGTACCAGAGAGGTTAAGTTATAGAAGAGCCTTATTAATCAATCCTATTGGATGTTTAACTGTTATCTATGATACTAAGCAATTAGGTAAAGTTTATATGCCTTTAATTCGTAAAAGGCAAGATTATGGTTTATGGTTGAAGATATTAAAAAGAGAAGGGTACGGATATGGGTTAAATGAAAATTTAGCTTATTATAGACTAAGAAGTAACTCGTTATCTGCTAGTAAGATAAATTTAGTTAAATATCAATGGAAGTTATATAGAGAGATAGAGGAACTTTCAATTTTAGAATCTATTTTTTATTTAGGTTGTGTATCTATGAGTAAGGTATTAAAGGTGAAATAAGTAGGAAGTAGATTTAGGAAAATTATACTCTTTAAGAAAGGAGGAGTTTTAATGAATAAAACAATCTTAGTAGTAGGTGGAGCGGGTTATATAGGGTCTCATCAAGTCAAAATGTTAAACAAGCAAGGTTATAATGTAGTTGTCTATGATAATTTATCTACTGGTTATAAAGCTCTAATTACTGTTGATAACTTTGTTCAGGGGGATCTAGCAGATAAAGAGAAATTAAGACAAGTCTTTTCTACATATGATATAGATGCTGTTATGCATTTTGCTGCCTTTATTCAAGTTGGGGAATCAGTTAAAAATCCTGCTAAGTATTATCAAAATAATGTAGTCAATGTAATTAACTTATTAGATGTAATGTTAGAGCATGATGTTAACAAATTCATCTTTTCCTCAACAGCCGCAGTCTATGGAGAACCAGAAGAGATACCAATTAAAGAAGAGCAAACTAAAGAGCCAATTAATCCATATGGTAAATCGAAATTGATGGTTGAAGAAATTTTAGAAGATTATGATAAAGCCTATGGATTAAAATATACTTGTTTTAGATACTTTAATGCTTCGGGAGCAGATGAAAGTGGAGAGATAGGAGAAAAACATAATCCAGAAACACATTTAATTCCATTAATTTTAAAGACAGCTCTAGGAGAACGGGGTGAGATTTATATCTTTGGAACTGATTATGATACTAAAGATGGATGTTGTATTAGAGATTTTGTCCATGTGAATGATTTGGCTAAAGCTCATATCAAGGGATTAGAAAGGTTATTTAATGGTGGAGATTCAGAAATCTTTAACTTAGGTTCTGGTGAAGGTTATTCGGTTAAGGAAATTATAGATAAGGCTAAAGAGATTACAGAGATAGATTTTAAGGTTACTGAAGATAAGAGAAGAGCGGGAGATCCAGCAGTTTTAATTGCAGACTCTTCTAGAGCTAAAGATATTTTAGACTGGCAACCTACATATACTTTAGAGGATATAATAAGAACAGCATGGCAATGGCATAAAAATAATAATTAATAGAGCTTCAGCCAACAAACTTGTTGGCTTTTCTTTAGATGAACTATTAGATTATTTTTCGAATTGAGAAAATTAAATTAACTCTTTAAAAAATCATAATCTAGATTAGTTGCAAAAAACTGTTCTTGACCTTAGTTTTAAAGGTTTTAAAGTCGGCTCTTAGTCTTGCGAAGGTCTGCGTCTAAAAAAGGTTTTGACTTTAAGGTTTTAATTTCTTTCGATCTTTAAACAAAGGAGACTCTGACTATGACTCAAATTCTAGTAACCGGTGGAGCAGGCTTTATCGGAAGTAACTTTATCAACTATCTAATGGATAAACACCCAGACTACAAAATAATCAACCTAGATAAACTAACCTATGCTGGTAGCCTAGACAACCTTAAAGAAGTAGCAGATAACCCAAACTACCACTTCATCAAAGGTGACATAGCCAATAAAGAACTAATAGAAGATATCTTCACCAACAACCAAATAGACCACCTAATCAACTTTGCAGCCGAGTCCCATGTCGATAGGAGCATAGAGAACTCAGCTCCCTTTCTCCATACCAACGTCCTAGGCCCCCAAGTCCTATTAGACGTTGCTAAGGATAAAGGGATAAAAAGATATATTCAAATCTCAACCGATGAGGTCTATGGCTCATTAGGTGAAGAAGGCTCCTTTACTGAAGACAGCCCTCTAAAGCCCAATAACCCTTATTCAGCCACCAAAGCCTCAGCAGATTTAATAGTTAGAGCTTACAATAAAACCTATGGACTACCAACTATAATCACCCGTTCCTCCAACAACTACGGGCCAAAGCAATATCAAGAGAAGCTAATCCCTCTCTTTATAACCAAAGCCCTAAGAAGTGAGAAGCTACCCCTCTATGGTGATGGT
This sequence comes from Halonatronum saccharophilum DSM 13868, assembly GCF_000517025.1. Classification (GTDB taxonomy): domain Bacteria; phylum Bacillota; class Halanaerobiia; order Halobacteroidales; family Halobacteroidaceae; genus Halonatronum; species Halonatronum saccharophilum. The sequence continues at coordinate 198,607 of NZ_KI912092.1, read as the reverse complement.
ACAAACATCAGAGATTGGCTCTATGTCCAGGACAACTGCCGAGCAATAGATTTAGTCTTGCATCAAGGGAGAATAGGCGGGATCTATAACATAGGTGGAGATTGTGAAAAAACCAATCTAGAAGTAACAGAGTTGATCTTAGACCTTGTAGGGAAGGATAAATCTCTAATAGAATATATAGACGACAGACCCGGCCATGATTATCGTTACTCCCTAGATTCTTCAAAGATTAAAACAGAACTAGGCTGGGAGCCAAGGTATGACTTTACAGAAGGATTAAAAAAGACAATAAATTCGATGTTAAAAATTTAAAGATAAAAATTAAGGATAAAAGGCTATACTCTGCGCCCTGAGGGAGGACATTTGAAATTGAGATTCCACGAGGGGTTTATGATTGTTATAAACCCTGAGGAACGACTGAGGAAGTGCCCTTGGGGTGACAAAAGCCCGATAAGAGCCGACAAGGTCCAGACAAAAGATTAAAATAAATAGAATTAATAGGCTTTAGTCAGAAGTTAGTCAAAGATTTAGTCCTGCCCTTGTCAGAGTCAATCCTTTGAACTTATCTTTAAAGCCTTTGACCTAGATTCGAGAGATTCGCTGCAAAAAAAGAGATTTAAGAATTTGATCAAAAAAATAAAATAAGGCTTTAAAGTACAAAGATAAAAGGCTTATACTCTGACAAAAGCCCGATAAGAGCCGACAAGATCCAGACAAAAGAATAAAATAAATAGAATTAATAGGCTTTAGTCAGAAGTTAGTCAAAGATTTAGTCCTGCCCTTGTCAGAGTCAATCCTTTGAACTTATCTTTAAAAGCCCTTGACTTAGATTCGGGCCAATTCGCGAGATTCGCTGCCAAAGAGGGGTTTAGGGTTCTATTTTTAAAAATAAAATAAGGTTGGATTAAAGGCTTACCCTTTTATCAAAGGATGACAAGAGTTGATAAAGCCAAGACAAAAAATAATTATAACTAATAAGTTTTAGTCAGAAGTTAGTCAAAGGTTTAGTCATGCCCTTGTCAGAGTCAATTCTTTGAATTTATCTTTCAAAGCCCTTGACTTTGACCTATAAGCACAACATACCATTGCTTCCACAAGACATATATGTTAAAATTTTGAATATACAAAGATAAGGAGTTGATAAGTATGAAAGTGAAAAAAGCAGTAATCCCAGCAGCAGGGCTAGGAACTAGATTCCTACCAGCAACCAAAGCCCAGCCAAAGGAGATGCTACCGATAGTAGACACACCTACAATCCAGTATATCGTCGAAGAGGCAGTAGAATCGGGTATCGAAGATCTTATCATAATCACAGGACGACATAAAAGAGCAATCGAAGATCACTTCGATAAGAACATAGAGCTAGAAATGGCACTAGAGAGAAAACAGAAACTAGAGATGCTTGAACAGATCAAAGATATCTCAAGCCTGATCAATGTCCACTATGTTCGCCAAAAGGAAGCCAAAGGCCTAGGCCATGCCATCCTTTGTGCCAAAACCTTCATCGGCAACGAACCCTTTGCAGTCCTACTAGGTGATGATATCGTCAAAGCCAAGAAGCCTGTAACCAAACAGCTGATCGAAGCCTTCGAAGAAAAACAATCAACAGTTATCGGTGTCCAGAAGGTCAAAGACGAGAATGTAAGCAAATATGGTATAGTCGAGTATTCTAAGAACAATGGCGACTTATATAAAGTAGATGGCCTTGTAGAAAAGCCAGAGCTAAAAGATGCCCCATCTAATATAGCTATACTGGGTCGATACATCATAACCCCAGAGATCTTTAACATCCTAGAGTCAACACCTCCAGGCAAAGGCAGCGAAATCCAACTAACCGATGCCCTAGTGGAGTTAATGGACAAAGAAGACATCTACGCCCAAGTATTCAGCGGCAAGAGATATGACATAGGTAACAAACTAGGCTTCCTAGAAGCAACAATAGAATTCGCACTAGATCGAGAAGACATAGGCGGACCATTCAGAGAATACCTATACAGCCTGCTACAACAAGAACTCCCATCCCTAGAAGAAATAGCAACTTCGAAGAGCAATTGATAATTAATAGTTGATAATTGATAGTTAAAAGATTAAGACCTAAATTAAATTAAAAATAAAATAAGGCTTTAAAAGCCAAAGATAAAAGGCTTATACTCTGCGCCCTGAGGGAGGACATTTGAAATTGAGATTCCACGAGGGGTTTATGATTGTTATAAACCCTGAGGAACGACTGAGGAAGTGCCCTTGGGGTGACAAAAGCCCGATAAGAGCCGACAAGGTCCAGACAAAAGATTAAAATAAAAATAATTAATAGGT
>NZ_KI912092.1:88723-196194 GCF_000517025.1 Halonatronum saccharophilum DSM 13868 | reverse complement strand
ATTAATAGGCTTTAGTCAGAAGTTAGTCAAAGATTTAGTCCTGCCCTTGTCAGAGTCAATCCTTTGAACTTATCTTTAAAAGCCCTTGACTTAGATTCGGGCCAATTCGCGAGATTCGCTGCCAAAGAGGGGTTTAGGGTTCTATTTTTAAAAATAAAATAAGGTTGGATTAAAGGCTTACCCTTTTATCAAAGGATGACAAGAGTTGATAAAGCCAAGACAAAAAATAATTATAACTAATAAGTTTTAGTCAGAAGTTAGTCAAAGGTTTAGTCATGCCCTTGTCAGAGTCAATTCTTTGAATTTATCTTTCAAAGCCCTTGACTTTGACCTATAAGCACAACATACCATTGCTTCCACAAGACATATATGTTAAAATTTTGAATATACAAAGATAAGGAGTTGATAAGTATGAAAGTGAAAAAAGCAGTAATCCCAGCAGCAGGGCTAGGAACTAGATTCCTACCAGCAACCAAAGCCCAGCCAAAGGAGATGCTACCGATAGTAGACACACCTACAATCCAGTATATCGTCGAAGAGGCAGTAGAATCGGGTATCGAAGATCTTATCATAATCACAGGACGACATAAAAGAGCAATCGAAGATCACTTCGATAAGAACATAGAGCTAGAAATGGCACTAGAGAGAAAACAGAAACTAGAGATGCTTGAACAGATCAAAGATATCTCAAGCCTGATCAATGTCCACTATGTTCGCCAAAAGGAAGCCAAAGGCCTAGGCCATGCCATCCTTTGTGCCAAAACCTTCATCGGCAACGAACCCTTTGCAGTCCTACTAGGTGATGATATCGTCAAAGCCAAGAAGCCTGTAACCAAACAGCTGATCGAAGCCTTCGAAGAAAAACAATCAACAGTTATCGGTGTCCAGAAGGTCAAAGACGAGAATGTAAGCAAATATGGTATAGTCGAGTATTCTAAGAACAATGGCGACTTATATAAAGTAGATGGCCTTGTAGAAAAGCCAGAGCTAAAAGATGCCCCATCTAATATAGCTATACTGGGTCGATACATCATAACCCCAGAGATCTTTAACATCCTAGAGTCAACACCTCCAGGCAAAGGCAGCGAAATCCAACTAACCGATGCCCTAGTGGAGTTAATGGACAAAGAAGACATCTACGCCCAAGTATTCAGCGGCAAGAGATATGACATAGGTAACAAACTAGGCTTCCTAGAAGCAACAATAGAATTCGCACTAGATCGAGAAGACATAGGCGGACCATTCAGAGAATACCTATACAGCCTGCTACAACAAGAACTCCCATCCCTAGAAGAAATAGCAACTTCGAAGAGCAATTGATAATTAATAGTTGATAATTGATAGTTAAAAGATTAAGACCTAAATTAAATTAAAAATAAAATAAGGCTTTAAAAGCCAAAGATAAAAGGCTTATACTCTGCGCCCTGAGGGAGGACATTTGAAATTGAGATTCCACGAGGGGTTTATGATTGTTATAAACCCTGAGGAACGACTGAGGAAGTGCCCTTGGGGTGACAAAAGCCCGATAAGAGCCGACAAGGTCCAGACAAAAGATTAAAATAAAAATAATTAATAGGTTTTAGTCAGAAGTTAGTCAAAGGTTTAGTCGCGCCTTTGTCAGAGTTAAATATTTTGAATTTAGGTTTTAAAGCCCTTGACCTAGATTCGAGACGATTCGAGTAAATTCACGAGATTCGTTGCCAAAAAATATCTTTTAAGATTTTAAGGTTTTAAGAACTATAAAATAAGGAGTGAATTATATATGAAAATAGCAGTCGCAGGGACAGGCTATGTAGGACTATCAAACGCCGTCCTTCTAGCACAGAACAACCAAGTAGTAGCCCTAGACATCGTCAAAGAAAAAGTAGATCTCATCAACAACAAGAAATCACCAATCGTTGATGCAGAGATCCAAGACTACCTAGCCAACAAAGAACTAGACCTAAAAGCAACCCTAAACAAAGAAGAAGCCTACCAAGGTGCCCAGTACATAATAATCGCTACACCAACCGACTACGACACTGAGAATAACTTCTTCAACACCAAATCAGTCGAAGCCGTAATCGAGGACGTTTTAGAGATTAACTCAGAAGCAACAATGATCATTAAATCTACCATCCCAGTAGGTTACACAAAAGAAATCAAAGAAAAGTATAACACCGATAACATAGTCTTCTCACCAGAGTTTCTAAGAGAAGGGAAAGCACTTTACGATAACTTATATCCTTCACGAATAGTAGTAGGAGAAAAGTCAGATCGTGCCCAGCAATTCGCCGATCTTTTAGTAGAGGGAGCAATCAAAGAAGATATACCAGTACTGTTTACCGACTCCACAGAAGCAGAGGCCATCAAACTCTTTGCCAATACCTACTTAGCTATGCGAGTATCCTACTTCAACGAGTTAGATACCTATGCAGAACTAGAAGGCTTAGATGCCAAACAGATCATTGACGGTGTTGGGCTAGACCCAAGAATCGGTGACCATTATAACAACCCATCCTTCGGCTATGGTGGATACTGCCTACCAAAGGATACCAAACAGCTAAAAGCCAACTACGAAGGAGTACCAAATGATATCGTTAAAGCCATAGTAGCTTCTAACGATACTAGAAAAGACCATATAGCTGACAGGATTCTAAGTAAAGAACCACAGACAGTTGGCGTCTATAGATTGATTATGAAGTCAGGCTCAGACAACTTCAGAGCCTCAGCAATCCAAGGGGTAATGGATAGACTCAAGTCCAAAGATGTAGAGATAGTAATCTACGAACCAACCCTAGAAGAAGCTGAGTTCGCCGGTTTCAAGGTAGTCAAAGACCTAGACCAGTTCAAAAAAGATTCTGATGTAATCGTAGTAAACAGAATGAACGAAGAACTAGGCGATGTAAATGATAAGGTCTATACCAGAGATCTATATCGAAGAGACTAAAGGGCCAAGGGATAAGGGATTCACTTATATTTATAGGGCCAACGATTTCAAAAATCGTTGGTTCTTCGCTTTTTGGAGGTAGTAAAAAAACAAAAATCAAAGTCTTAGACGCTGACTAAGTTCGGACAAGACCCGACAGGGTCAGGACAAGAGATTAAATAATTAAAATTAAAAAAGGTTTAAAATCAGATTTAATCAGATCTAATCCTCCTTTATCTGTGCCAAGTCTTTGATTTACAGGTTTTAAGGGTTTTAGCTGAAGGCAGATAGCTGATAGCTGAAGACTAAACACCTTTTAAAACAACTAAAATATGGTATAATAATAAAAGGAGGTGCTATACAAATGAAAAAGTTCAACATAACAGGAACTTGCATTCCTAAAGAGCATTATACCGTCGATATTTCAAATAAACTAGATCAAATAGAAAAGCTAGTAGAAGAAGGAAGCTACTTTACAATAAATAGACCAAGACAATACGGAAAGACTACCACAATGTATCTATTATCCAAAAAATTAAGAAGAGAAGATTATCTTATAATACGAATTAGCTTTGAAGGCTTCGATAAAGAGATATATAAAGACCAAAAATTATTTATAGAAGAGCTTTTACTAACTATTATAGATAAGTTAGAATTACAAAGTGAAGAGGAATTAATAAAAATAATAGAAGAAAACCTAAGTAGAGCTACTAATATGCGCAGGCTAGGAAGGCTTATATCTAAGATAGTTAAAAATGATAAGAGAAAAGTGGTATTAATGATAGATGAAGTGGATAAGAGTAGTGATAATCAGTTGTTTTTAGACTTTTTAGGCATACTAAGAAGTAAGTATCTTTCTGCCAAAGAAGGTGAGGATTATAGCTTTCATAGCGTCATCTTAGCCGGGGTTCATGATGTTAAAAATTTAAAGATTAAATTAAGACCAGACCAAGAGCGAAAATATAATAGCCCCTGGAATATAGCAGTAAACTTCAATGTAGAGATGTCCTTTAACCCCAAAGAGATAGAGACAATGCTAAGAGAATATAAAGATGATAAAGGTATAGAGATGGATATACCCCAGATAGCCAGCAGGATATATTATTATACATCTGGTTACCCTTATTTAGTCAGTAAGGTAGCTAAGGTAATAGATGAGGATATACTATCCGATAAAGAGAAAAAGAAATGGGAATTAAAAGATATAGAAAGAGCAGTTAAGAAGATCTTAGAAGAAGATAGTGTTAACTTCGAGAGTCTGATTAAAAATCTAGAAAACAACAAGGAACTTCATAGGTTAGTCTATAGAATAATAATAGAAGGTAACAAGATTATGTATAACTCAGATAATCCAATAATAAACTTAGGAGAGCTATATGGTATATTTAGAAATGAAAGTGGTAGAGTAAAGCTTCATAATAGAATCTATGAACAGAGGATATATAATTATTTAATCTCTAAGGTAGAGACCGATGCAGATATGACAAGCTATAACTTTAGAGAAAACTTCATTCAAGAAGATGGATATTTAGATCTAAAGAAGGTACTAAGGAAGTTCCAATTATTTATCAAAGAGCAGTATAGCGACAAGGATCAAGAGTTTCTAGAGAGAAATGGGCGTTTAATCTTTCTGGCCTTTCTAAAGCCTATTATCAATGGCAAGGGCTTTGACTTCAAAGAGGTACAGATTTCACAGGAAAAGAGGTTAGATGTTATCATCACCTATCTTGACAAGAAGTATGTAATAGAGTTAAAGATCTGGCGAGGAGAGAAGTATCATCAAGAAGGCTTAGAACAATTATCAGATTATCTTGATATTCAAGGGTTGGATAAAGGCTACCTAGTCAGCTTTAATTTTAATCAAGCCAAGGAATATAAAGAAGAATTGATACGCAAGGATGGAAAAGAGATCTTTGCAGTATGGGTGTGAAGGGCAGTTGAGAATTGATAATTGATAATTGATAATTGATAGTTAAGACAAGTTAAGATCAAATTACAGGGCCAACGATTTCAAAAATCGTTGGTTCTTGCTTTTGGAGGTAGTAAAAAGATAAAAATCAAAGGCGTTTGGGCTGACTAAGTTCGGACAAGTGCCGACAAGGTCAAGACAAGAGATTAAACAATTAAATTTTAGGAACCAGGAATAAGGAACCAATAATCGGCAAGAGCATAGGTCAAAGTCAAAGGGTTAATGGTTTTTAAGTTGATATTTTGAATTTACAGACTCCAGATTCCTGATTCTAGACTACTGCTTTTAGTCAGATTTTAGTCAAAGGTTTAGTCGCAGGTCTTGTCAGAGTTAATGATTTTAAGGGGTTGAAAAATAAAAAAGCTTAAAATTAGATTTAATCGGTTTAGTTCAGAATTTTATCTGTGTTAAGTCTTTGATTTTCAAATCTATTTCTTCCTTTAAATTTAATTATATATAGCGTATAATAATATTAATAGAAGTATGATCTATAGGTAAAAGTATAAATGGAGGTGGGATAAATGAATTTTATTAGAAAGATAATAGATAGCAATTCAATAGCTACGATAATGGATTTGCCAGTAGAGCTAAAAAATAAAAAAGTAGAAGTTATCGTTCTACCTGTTGATGATGATCCCAAAGAAAAGAAGAATACTAAAAGTTTAAAAGGAATTCTAAATAAATACTCTAATCCCGATTTAATAAAAGAAGAAGAAGAGGCATGGCAGATGGCGGTGGAGGAGAAATATGAAGATAGTTGATGCCAATGTAATTTTAAGATATCTATTAAATGATGTAGAAGAGTTATCCAATCAAGCAGCAAAAATTATAGATAACAATGAAGTATATATATTAAATGAAGTCTTGGCAGAGGTAGTATATGTTCTTCAAGGGGTCTATAATTTAGATAAAGAAGAGGTAACTCAGGTATTAATAGAGTTTAGTCAATTGACTACAGTATCATTAGAAGATAAAGAAATAGTCACTCAAGCTTTGGACAAATATTCAAAGATAAAATTAGATTTTATAGATTGCTTATTATTTGCTTATTCTAAGGTAAGGGGAGATGAAATTTATACCTTTGATAAAAAGTTAAATAGAGAAATCAATAAATAGAATATTATTTATAGAACCAAGGATACCAAATCCTTGGTTCTTCGTTTTTGGAGGTAGTAAAGATATAAAAATCAAAGTCATTTACGCTGACTAAGTTCGGACAAGAGCCGACAAGATCAGGACAAGAGATTAAATAATTAAAATTAAAAAAGGTTTAAAATCAGATTTAATCAGATCTAATCCTCCTTTATCCGTGCTAAGTCTTTGATTTACAGGTTTTAAGTTTTTAGCATAAATCCCACAGCTAAAATCAAATAAATCTCTTGCTTTTTCACCTTATAAATTATATAATTAAGTCTGTGTTTACTTAGGTCTGTGGTTGAAAGTCGATGCCAGTCGCAGGCAAAACGATCCACGTAAGGTAGCAAAGCTACTGAGCATGGTGCGGCTTAGGGGTAAGTCCTACCTAGGTTAACTACATAATAGTAATACTAGAGAGAAGGAGTAGTAGATGACAACTTCTGCGAGACTTCCAGTAGGCGAGTGTGGGGGCAAAAACCAGGTCAGCTAGGTAACATACAAAGGAGAGGGGACAAATTGTCCTCTCTTTTTTTATTAGTAAGACAAATAATATAGTAATGAGTAAGATTAAATCCCTAAAAGATTAGACAATAAAGAGTTTTCTGATTTTTAAGGTCTTCCTCATCACTAATTACTCATTACTGTTAATAAAGCCACGCTTTATTAATATACAAAAATAGGTTATAATAGTAAAAAGGAGGATGAAATATGGGGCTAAAAGAAAGTCAACTTAAAAGTTTAAAAGATATCTTTAAATTATATAATAATATCAAAGCAGCTTATCTTTTTGGTTCATATGCCCAAGATAAAGAGCGTAAAAATAGTGATATAGATATAGGAATTTTATTAGATAAAGGCTACGACAAGATGATAAAGGTTGATATTCTAGCCAAATTAGCAGAATATGGCTATTGTGAAGTAGATTTGGTTATCTTAAATCAAGCTGATATAGTGACCAGATATGAGATTGTTAAACATAATAAAATTATTTATAAAAGAGAGGACTTTGATGCTAATACCTACTTCTCTTTTAGTATAAGAACTTTTTTAGATTTCGAGCCAATTCTAAAAGTCCAAAGAAAATATTTAAAGGAGCAGATACTAAATGGTTAATAGAAGTGTAATCCAAAAGAGGGTCAAGAAAGCAAAAGAATACTTAGATTTCTTAAATAAAATAAAAGCGGAATACTCTTTAAGAGAGTTTAAAGGAGATCAAATGGTCTATGGAAGCGCAGAAAGATTTTTGTATCTAGCCATTGAATCTTTAATAGATATAGGAAATCACATCATCTCTGATCAAAACTTAGGTAGGGTTGAATCCTATAGTGATATACCTAAGATTCTGTATGAGAATAATTATATTGATAAAGAGTTAAAAGAGGTATTTATTAAGATAGTTGGTTTTAGAAATATACTGGTCTATGATTATTTAGATGTAGATTTAGATATAGTTTATACTATTATCAAAAGAAACTTAAGCGATCTAAAGAATATAATGAAAATATACATAGAATTTTTATAAAACCCCTTGCATAATTATAACTAATAATGTATAATAATTAATAACAAATTGAGAAAATAAATTTAGGGGGGAATATAAATGAAAAAGTTAGTCTTTTTATCATTACTTATGTTTGCTGTTTTAGTGGTAGGGTGTAGTAATCAAGAAGGTACTACTTGGGAGAATGTTCAAGAGAATGGTTTAAGAGTTGGTATGGATGCAGCTTATCGTCCTTTTGAGTTCTATGATGAAGATGGAGAGATCACTGGTTTTGATGCAGACCTAATTAGAGAGATTGGTGACAGATTAGATGTAGATATAGTACTTCAAGATGTATCCTTTGATGGAATCATCCCTGGTCTTCAAGCTGGAGAGTATGACTTAATTATATCAGCTATGACAATTACTGAAGAGAGAGCACAGGCTGTTAACTTCTCAGACCCTTACTTCAATGCTGGTCAGGTAATTGCAGTTTTAGAAGATAATGATACAATTAATAATGAAGGTGATCTAAAAGGTAAAAGAGTAGGTGTACAGTTAGGTACCACAGCGGATCTTTTAGTAAGTGAGATGGATGGTATTGATATTGTAAGATATGATACTATTCCTGAAGCTTTTATTGATTTAGATAATGAGAGAGTAGAGGCGGTTGTTAATGATTTACCAGTAACAGCTGCTTATATACAAGAAAGAGGTAGAGCTAAGATTGTTGGAGAGCCATTTACAGAAGAGTTCTATGGTATGGCTATGAGACAAGGAGACGAAGATTTATTAGAAAACATCAATGAAGCTTTAGCCCAGATTAAAGATGATGGAACCTATGACCAAATCTTTGCTAAATGGTTTAAATAGAGCGAGCAGGAGTTTAAAGTAAAAAAGTAGTGAGCCTTCATCCGCTCACGGAGAGTTTTTGGATTTTTAAAAACTCGTAGGGATCTTTTTAAGCGAGCAGGAGTTTAAAGTAAAAAAGTAGTGAGCCTTCATCCGCTCACGGAGAGTTTTTGGATTTTTAAAAACTCGTAGGAATCTTTTTAAGCGAGCAGGAGGTCAAAGAGTAAAGAGTAGATAATAGATAAGCAGTGAGGTTAAATGCCTTGCTGCTTTTTTTTATTAATAAAGCTATGCTTTATTAATAGTGTCGGTGTCAGTGTGAGTGTTAGTTAAGAGCAGAGTCTAAAGAGCTAGATTTTACTGACACCGACACAGACACTGAAACTATTAATAATTTCTTGAATAAATAATCAAATTAATGTATAATTATTTTGGCGAATGAAAAAAAGAAAATAAACAAGTGCTTAAAAAAGAGAAAGGACGTGACATATATATGTTAGTTGATAAGATTGAAATTTTACAGCAAGCTTTTCCTCATCTAATGAGAGGGGCAGCTGTTACAGTTAGAATTACTACCTTTGCTGTTATGATAGGAATTGTGATAGGTACTATATTAGGACTAGCTAGAGTCTCTAAAAGCAAGATTCTTCAAGGGGTATCTAAGACTTATATTGAATTCTTTAGAGGAACACCTTTATTGATTCAGTTATTCTTATTACACTTTGGACTTCCTAATATTGGGATAGATCTAGGTAATTACCTTGCAGCTATTTTAGGTTTAGGCTTAAATAGTGGTGCTTATGTAGGTGAGATTGTTCGATCAGGAATCATATCAATAGATAAGGGCCAAATGGAGGCAGCTCGCTCTTTGGGTATGTCCTATTATGAAGCAATGAGATATGTAATTTTACCTCAAGCAATTAAGAGGGTAGTACCTCCTTTGGGTAATGAGTTTATTGCTTTATTAAAGGACTCTTCTTTGGTATCAATAATTGCCGTTCAAGATTTGACTAGGCAAGGAAGGTTAATTATCAGTAGAAACTACGAGTCATTTTTGATCTTTTCTGCAGTTGCAGTCATCTACTTTGTAATGACCTTTATGATGACAAGGCTGGTAAATTGGGCTGAAAGGAGGCTGAGCGTAAGTGATTAAGGTTAAGGATTTGCATAAGAGCTTTGGTGATTTGGAAGTATTAAAAGGGATAGATGAAGAGATAACTAAGGGAGAGGTAGTTGTTGTAATTGGGCCAAGTGGTTCAGGTAAGAGTACCTTCTTAAGATGTTTAAATCTTTTAGAGGATATTACTGCAGGAGAGGTCTTTATTAACGGAGCGCAGATTAATTCTCCTCAGGCTAATATAAATGAAATTCGACAGAATACAGGGATGGTATTTCAACACTTTAACCTCTTTCCTCACAAGAATGTCTTGGATAATATAACGTTGGCCCCAGTAAAAGTTAAAGGTGTAAAAGAGAAGAAAGCAGAAGAGATTGCTTATGATCTATTAAAGAAGGTAGGCTTAAAAGATAAGGCTATGGCTTATCCAAGCCAATTATCTGGAGGACAGAAGCAAAGGATTGCCATTGCTAGAGCTTTAGCAATGCAACCAGAGGTAATGTTATTTGATGAACCTACGTCAGCTTTAGATCCAGAGATGGTAGGAGAGGTATTAGCAGTTATGAAGGAGTTGGCCCATGAAGGTATGACAATGGTAGTTGTTACCCATGAGATGGGGTTTGCTCGAGAAGTGGGAGATAGAGTACTATTTATGGATGCTGGAGTAATAGTTGAAGCTGATAATCCAGAGAATATATTTAGCAATCCTCAAGAGGAAAGAACCAAATCCTTCTTAGCTAAGATATTATAAAGTTACTTTAGGATGTAGAGATGGTTTTTCGGGTAAAAATTAAAAAATTTTGGAATTTTGTTGACACTGATTAATAGTTGTGTTATAGTTATATATGGAAAGTGATAGAAAGTCACTTAATAGAAACAAGTAATTAGGAGGAATGAAAGAATGAAATTAGAAGGAAGCGTAAAATGGTTTGACAATGAAAAAGGTTATGGTTTTATTGAAAGAGAAGCTGGAGAAGATGTATTTGTACATTTTTCAGCTATCGAAGGTGACGGGTTCAAATCTTTAGACGAAGGTCAAGCTGTAGAGTTTGAAATCGTTGAAGGCGAAAGAGGACCTCAAGCTGACAAAGTAAGTAAGCTGTAATTTAGTTAATTAAGCTGTAAGTTTTGTTTATATAGTTTTATATAGATGAAAACAGCAAGGCTTCGGATTTTTATCCGGGGTCTTTTTTATTTTTTGCAAGGGAATTATACTCTTTAAGATCTAATGATTGATTTATATAAATTTCAAATATATATTAATTCACCAAAACTTAAATCTTATCTCACACATTTATCACATTTAACCTTTATAATTATAAATGTAAATAAGGTAAGGGGGTTGGAAAATGCTTAAAAAAATATTGACTTTTGCAATAGTTTTGGTGGTGGCTTTTGCTTTAATAGGATGTGCAGTACCAGAAGGTGAACAGATGAGTGAAGAAGACTTCCAGCAACAACAGCAAGAAGAAGAGTTAAACCCATTTGAAGAAGAAGATTCAGAATTTTAATAATTACTATAATTAGGGGGTTAAATTTTGTATAAAAACAAGAAGTTATTAGTTATAGGTGGTTTTTTAGTATTTGCTCTATTATTTAGTTTTAATAGTTTTACTCAAGCATCAGAGGCTGACGTAGGATATGTTAACTTTGAAGAGGTTTATGAAAACCATCCAAAGGTAGTAGCAACAAATCAGCAGTTCCAACAAGAAGTTCAGGTTGTTCAATCTGAATTCCAAGACAGATTGGCAGGTTTAGATCAAGAAAAAGATATGGAAGAGATTAACCAAGTTGAACAAGAGTTTCAGCAGGAGGTTAATGAAATTAGATCTGAGATAAGTGGAGGCTTAATGGAGAAAGTAGAGAGTGATTTAGAAGATGTAAGGAAAGATTTAGGATATGACTTAATCTTAAATAGCGAGATTATCCTTAGTGGAGGAGAAGATATTACTACTGAGGTAATCAATTATTTTGGAAGTCTATAATTTAAGATAAGATAAGAAGGGGCTTATTTATAATAGTTTATAATTCAAGGAGTAAGTATAAGAGAATAAGCCCTTTATAACTATATATTAATAGAAATTTTCATCTTGCCCCATTAGTTAAATAGAAGGGGTATTTAGGTCTAAATTTAAACTACTAGAGTGCAAATCTTTTATTAGATGTGTAATAAAATTGCTCTGTGAGAAAGACCAATTTCTTGATTTAATTTAGTATTGCAATTTAGGAAAAATAAATTTCAGAAAAAAAAGGGTTTTTTATTTGTTTACAGAAATAATAATAGTATAGTAAAGATAGATATTACCTGGGAAGGAGTTGGTCTAGTTATGAAATTTATGGTTAGAGGAAAGAATTTAGAAGTAACTGAAGCTCTAAGAGGGTATGCTGAAGAAAAGGTTGGGAAGATAGAAAAGTATTTTGAAGAGGATACAGTAATAGAGGCACAGATCTCCCTGGAGGTTGAAAGAGGAAGACATATAGTTGAGGTTACTCTTTTTGTAGATGGGTTAATCTTACGTGGTGAAGAAAGAAGCAATGATATGTACGCATCTATTGACGGTGTAATTGAAAAATTAGAAAGCCAAGTTCGTAAATATAAAACTCGTATTCACAGTAAGTTAAGAAGAGAGAAAGATAAATTCGGAAAAGGTTTAAAAGCTAAATTGAATAAAGAGGAAACTGAAGATAGTCCAAAGATTGTCAAGACTAAACAGTTTGCTATAAAACCAATGCCTGTAGAAGAGGCTGTTATGCAAATGGATCTATTACAACATGACTTTTACGTCTTCTCAAATGCTAAGACTGAAGAGGTAAATGTTGTTTATAAAAGAAATGATGGAAATTACGGTTTAATTGAACCTACTTTCTAAGAATATATGTATAGAGGCTAGCTCTAGAGCTAGCCTTTTTTAGTGTTTGGTTATATTTAACAGGTTAAATTTTCAATGAATTCAAATAAAGAGCTTGATAGAAGTTGACAATACTTATATTGGAAGATAAAATTATAGTTAAATGGCACTGACGTGCCATTAGTAATGGGTAATGAGTGATGAGTAATGGGTAAAATTAAAATATCAAGAACTCTTATAAACTTTATGGAACAAAGGTATTTCTGGTTTTTGAGGTTTTACCCATCACCCATTACTGATTACTCATCACTAGTAATAAAGCTCAGCTTTATTACTATATAACGTAATTACAAACTAATTCAAGGAGGATATATAGAATATGTTGGGGATTTTAAGTAAATTATTAGGTGATCCTAATGAGAAAAAATTAAAGAAGATAAGACCTTTGGTCGATCAGATTAATTCTTTAGAAGATGGTATTGCTGCTTTAAGTGATGATGAATTAAAGGGGAAGACGGTAGAGTTTAGAGAAAGGTTAAAGCAAGGTGAGACTTTAGATGATCTATTAGCAGAAGCATTTGCTGTAGTAAGAGAGACCTCTAAACGAGTTACAGGTATGAGACACTATGATGTACAGTTAATTGGTGGAATCGTTCTTCATCAAGGAAAGATTGGTGAGATGAAGACTGGTGAGGGTAAAACATTAGTTGCTACCTTACCTGCATATTTAAACGCTTTATCTGGCAAAGGAGTTCACGTTATTACAGTTAATGACTATTTGGCTGAGCGTGATAGTGAGTGGATGGGCCAAATCTATGAATTCTTAGGTTTAGAGGTAGGAGTTATCTTACAGGATATGAATCCTCAAGAGCGAAAAGATGCTTATGCTGCCGATATAACCTATGGTACAAACAATCAATTTGGTTTTGACTACTTAAGGGATAATATGGCTTTAAAGAAGGATAACTTGGTACAAGGTGATTTAAATTTTGCTATCTTAGATGAGGTTGATAGTATCCTAATAGATGAAGCGAGGACACCTTTAATAATTTCTGGACCTTCACAGCAATCACCAGATTTATATTATAAGGTTGCTAAGGTTATTCCAAGGTTAAAAAAAGAAGAGCACTATACTATAGATGAGAAAGCCAAATCTGTTACCTTAACAGAAGAAGGAACTGATAAGGTAGAGGAGATTATGGGGATTGATAATTTATACGATAATAAGTATATGGATCACTTACACCATATAAACCAAGGATTAAGAGCTCATACTCTAATGAAGAAAGACAGAGATTATATAGTTAAAAATGGAGAGGTTCAGATTGTAGATGAATTTACTGGTAGATTGATGTCTGGTAGGAGATTTAGTGAAGGTCTTCACCAATCTATTGAGGCCAAAGAAGGAGTTCAAATTCAAAGAGAGAGTCAGACTCTGGCTAGTATTACTTTCCAGAATTTCTTTAGAATGTATGATAAACTATCTGGTATGACTGGTACTGCAAAAACTGAAGAAGATGAATTCGATGAAATTTATGATTTAGATGTTATTGTTATCCCTACTAATGAACCAGTTATTAGAAAGGATCATCCTGATGTTATCTATAAGACAGAGGATGCAAAGTTTAATGCAGTTGCCCAAGATATTAAAGAAAGGTACAAAAAGGGCCAACCTGTTCTAGTAGGTACAGTATCTATTGAGAACTCTGAGGAGCTAAGCAGAAGATTAAAGCAGGTTCATGTACCCCATGAGGTCTTAAATGCTAAGCACCATGAACGTGAAGCTGATATTGTTAAGCGTGCTGGTCAGAAAGGAGCAGTAACTATAGCTACTAATATGGCTGGTCGTGGTACAGATATCGTTCTTGGTGAAGGTGTAAAAGATCTTGGTGGATTACATGTAATTGGTACAGAACGTCATGAGAGTCGTAGAATAGATAATCAGCTAAGAGGACGTTCAGGAAGACAGGGAGACCCAGGATCATCCCGTTTTTATGTCTCTTTATCTGATGATTTGATGAGACTCTTTGGTTCAGATAAAATAGAGAGTATTATGAATACCTTAGGTTTAGAGGATGATCAACCTATTGAACATAAGTTAATTACTAAGTCCTTAGCCAATGCCCAAGCTAGAGTAGAGGGGCGTAACTTTGAGATTAGAAAGAATGTTTTGGAGTATGATGATGTATTAAACCACCAAAGAAAGGTAATCTATGATCAAAGACATCAGGTATTGATTGGAGAGAAGTTAACTGATGCTTTATTTAGAATGGCCGATGGATGGTTAGATGATATTATAGATCTATATATAGATGAAAAAGAAGAGCCAAGTAGCTGGGATTTAGATGGTTTGGTTCAATATATTAAGAATCAGTTAAAGGATTTAGAGTTAGAAGCTGATGATATAAGCGGACTTTATAAAGATAAGGTTAAAGATAAGCTCTTTGAAAACTTTAAAGAAGCTTATAAGGCTAAAAGGGCCGATTTAGGTATGGAAGGTATGGAAGAGTTAGAGAAGGTTGTAATGCTTAAGATAATTGATCAAAAGTGGATGGATCACTTAAAGGCAATGGATCAACTACGCCAAGGTATTGGACTTCGAGCTTATGGTCAGAGAAATCCTTTAGTAGAGTATAAGATGGAATCTTTTGATATGTTTAGAGAGATGAGTGCTTCAATTAGAGAAGATATTATCAAGTATTTATTTGCTATTGAAGTTGTAAGAAAGGATGATAGTGAGGATAGAAGAAAGCTTGACTATACTCATGGCCCTCTAACTACAGCTTACGATACTGCTGGCGGTAGAAGAAAAGGTAATACAGGAGGAGAAGAACAGAAGTTAACTCCTATAGTTAAAACTGATGAGCCAGGAAGAAATGATCCCTGCCCTTGTGGAAGCGGGAAGAAGTATAAGAAGTGTTGTATTAATAAGTGATAGTAGCTGCTAGCTATTAGTTCCTAGTTTTTAGCTAAGGGCTAGTAGCTAAAAGCAATTAGCTAAAAACAAGGAGTGAAATAGATGATAGAAAGTGAATTGAAAGCCAATTTAGAAGAGATGAAAGATAAGTTGATAGATTTGAGGGAATCTCTTTGACTATGATAGCTTAGAAGAGCGGAAGAAGAAGCTAGAAAAGAGAATGGCAGCTCCTGACTTTTGGGATGATAGTGATAAGGCTCAGCGGATAGCTCAGAGATTAAGTGCAGTTAAGAGTAAGTTAGATGACTTTGATGGTCTTTGGGAGGAAGTTGAGGAGTTAGAATTGTTACTAGAGATGGCTATAGAGGAAGATGACAAAGGTGTGATAAAAGAGGTAGAAAAAAGGGCCAACAAACTTGCTCCGGCAATAGAGAAGTTGGAACTAAAGACTCTATTATCTGGAGATTATGATCAAAATAATGCTTTGCTATCCATCAACCCAGGTGCTGGTGGGACCGAGTCCCAGGATTGGGCAGAGATGCTACTTAGAATGTACACTAGATGGGCTGAGGGTAATGACTATAAGGTTAGTATCATGGAATTAATGCCAGGTGATGAAGCTGGGATTAAGAGTGTAACCTTACGAATCGTTGGCCCGTATGCTTATGGTTACTTGAAGTCGGAGAAGGGGGTACATCGCTTAGTTAGGATATCTCCCTTTGACTCTTCAGGAAGAAGGCATACTTCCTTTGCTTCAGTAGATATAATGCCAGAGGTAGATGATGATATAGAGATAGATATTGATAAGAGTGATCTAAAGATTGATACCTATCGAGCCAGCGGTGCCGGAGGTCAGCATGTTAACACTACTGATTCAGCCGTTAGGATAACTCATATTCCTACAGGAATAGTAGCTCAATGTCAAAATGAAAGATCTCAGCATAAGAATAAAGCAAGTGCTATGAGCATCTTAAAATCCAAGATATTTGAGTATATGCAAGAAAAAGAAGCCCAAAAGATTGATGAGATCAGAGGTGAGAAGAAGGAGATTGCTTGGGGAAGTCAGATTCGATCTTATGTCTTTCACCCTTATCAGATGGTAAAAGATCATAGAACTGAAGTTGAGACTGGAAAGACTTCAGCAGTTATGGATGGAGATTTAGAAGAGTTCATTGAAGGATATCTTAGACAGCAATAAGTATATAGCTAGCTAAAAAAGGCTGTGCCCTAGGGTACAGCCTTTTTTAGCTCATAGCTCATAAAATCATAACTATTATTATAATGGCATAGATATTAGGTATACTAAATGTAAGGTAGCTAGTAGCTTCTGGTTTCTGGCTTTTGGCTAATAGCTAGTAACTAGTAGCTATGGTGATAGCGGAGGTGTTCTTATGAACTATGTCTTACAGACAACAGCGATTGGTCTTTTAGCTGGGGTATTAGGCACTGGTTTGGGAGGGGTTACTACTATTTTCTGGCGCAGACCTAGTGAGAGGTCGGTCAGCCTGTTATTGGGTTTAGCTGCTGGGGTTATGATCTCAATAGTTGGGATTGATCTATTCCCGGAAGCTTTGGAGTACGGTAATTGGCCCTTAGGTCTCAGTGGAACAATAATCGGCTTCTTAGTATTATGGCTAATCTCAATAATCTTTAATAGATATATAAAAGAAGAGGGTTATATTCAGACGGGGATACTTTTAGGTTTAGGGATAGCTTTGCATAATTTTCCTGAAGGCTTAGCAATTGGTGCAGGTTATATTGCTACTGGGAGGTTAGGGCTTAGCTTAGCAGTAATAATGGCTCTTCATAATTATCCCGAAGGGTTATCTATGGCTACTCCTATGAATGTAGGAGGATGGAGTTCAAAGAAGATAATTATAGCAACTCTTCTTCCAGGGATACCCATGGGGCTTGGTGCCTTTGTAGGAGCAATAATAGGTACTATATCTCCTTTTGTCCTATCCTTAACTCTAGGATTTGCAGCAGGTGCTATGTTATATATTACTATATTTGAACTCTTGCCTGGTTCTTATTCTTTTTCTTATGGTTTAGATGCAACTGCAGGGATAATTTTAGGGTTATCATTAGGGGTATTGCTGAGTGTTTTGGTTTAGTAATAAAGCTTAGCTTTATTACTAGTGTCAGTGTGAGTGTCTGTGTCAGTAAAAACCTTAGACTTTGTTTCATCTAACCTCAATGTCATAAAGTTATGATAGTATTCCCTTCACCAAGGAAGGACTTTAAAATAATATCATTCTTTCCATTTTGATGAAGAGAAGAATTATGTAGAGGTGAGATAGTGGAAGGTGTGAGGTTTGATTTTACTGACACTCACACTGGCACTGACACTTTACTAACGAAAGGAGGTTTTTTCTTTTGAACAAGCTAGTAAAGGCTGGCCTTATAAGCGTTCTCTTGCTCTTTATTATAATGCAGCTTTGGTTGCCTAGGACGATTTCTAGAAGTCTTACTGAGGCTTTAGATAAGGAGCTTGATTATAGTGAAGAAATATCGGTTAAGGTTAGATCATTTCCTTCTATTAAGTTGTCCTTTGGTTTTGTAGATAGGTTAGAGATTAGAGGGGAAGGGGTCTTGATTGATGATTTGCCTATAAGGGTGATCGAAGGAGAGTTTGAAGGCTTGAGGTTAAAGAGGGTACAAGAAGAGTGGGAGGTAGTTCGAGGGGAGAACACCTATCTTAATATAGAGTTTTTTGAAGATGAGCTTAATGATTATCTTAGAGATAAAGAGGAGTTAGATATTTTTGATAATCTTCATATTAATTTATTATCCAATAAAGTGATGATGGTGGGAAATATCAGACTCTTTAATGCTAGTGTGAATTTGCAGATAGAGGGTAGATTTCTCGTAGGAGAAGAGGAGTCGATTATTTATAAGGTTGATAATCTAGCAGTTCAGAATATAGTTATCCCAAGTGCTTTAATAGAACAGTTAAAGGATCAACTACAGTTTGAGATCGATCTTTCAGACCTTCCTTTCCCTTTAAAGATTAGAAATGTCAAGATGAGAGAGGATAAGATTATTATTAATTAAGAATTTAGAATTAATTTAACTTGTCTAAAGGGGGGCTATAGTCGAGAGATTAGACCTTCTATCTTGTTAGATAAGTTAATTTTAAAATATAAGCTAGAATAAGAACGTTTAAATTAACTCACCCTAATATATATATTAGGGTGAGTTTTAGTTTATTATCAAAGTGAAAGAGGGGAGCTATATGAAGAGATTAGTAGGTATAATTATAATAATAGGTTTAATAGCTTCATCCTTCATCTTAATAGATAGGTATAAAATAGAGTCAGAGAATAGAGATGTGGAGCTGATTATGGATTATGCTTTATTAGAGGAAGAAGGCCAACAGCACCTCCTTTCAGAACTGAAGGAGGCAGGTATAACTTCCTTAGCAATAGAGTTTCTTAGTTTAAGTGATTTAAAGAAAAGTGAGAAGATAGGTTATTATTGGGGAAGAGAGGTCTCTTTTTTAAATGATCTAGTAGCTGATTTAGAGAGCTTTGCTGATAATAACTTATATATAAGTGGAGAGCGTAGGATGTTAAAAGAGTTAAAACTACTTTTTGATCAAAAAGTAGAAGAAGGTGAACTAAATTTAAGGGATAATCTCCTTGTTTTAAGTAACTTTAGTGAAGAGGTTATAGATGAAGAGATATACTTAGATCAAGATATAATAGCTGAAGCAAAGAAGTTAGATCTAAATTTGATTCCTCGTCTTAGCTATGGGATATCACCTTTAGAGCTGGAGAATAAGCTAAAAGAATTGGAGAATCTAGTTAGTATAATCTTTAAAGGAGATAGGGTAGTAGGTTATCCAGATCAGATTGATCAGGTTGCTTATGTTTTAAAAGACCAAAAGGTCAGCTTGGGTATGATAGAACCCTTTATCGGTCATCAAAGGGGTATAAGTACCTTAGGCGAGAAAATGGAATTTGAAGTTTTTAGAGTACATAGTGGCGATATAAGAGAATTTGAGAGGTTGGGCATAGATAGAAGTATAGATAGATACTTTAGAGCTGTTAATGAAAGGAATGTAAGAGGATTATATTTAAAACCTTTCTTAGAAGAAGAGGATACTCTAAGCTTTGTAAGTGGGCTAAGTGAGAGACTTAAAGGTGGAAGGTATAGGCTAGAAAGGGCCAACGCTTTTCGACCGATTTATAGAAATGCCCTCTTTGAAGTCTTAATTTCTTTAGCTTTGTTGGCCCCATTATATTTAATCTTAGCTAGATTTCATAATAAGCTTAGAATTTTGATCTTTCTAGTTCCCTTAGCTGCTTTAGCAGTATATTTACTCCTTGGCCCTAGAATACTATTAGAGGCAATAGCTTTGGGCGGAGCAATAGTATATCCGCTATTTACACTAGCCTATTTAATAGATAAGGTTAAAGGTGGTTATACAATAGCAAAAGCATATAGACTGTTTTGGGAGGGAAGTTTGATTACCTTGGCAGGTGGACTTCTTTTATTTTCTTTATTATCAAATCTGGGGTATATCTTACAGATATATCACTTTCGTGGGGTCAAAGTATCCTTTCTCCTCCCTCTAATATTTGGACTAATCTATTATTTGAATCTATTTTATGGTGGATGGAGAGAACTATCTGTATCGGTAAATGGATTTTTAGAGAAGCATTTATTATGGAGAGATCTCTTTATTGGACTTATTCTAGCTTTTGGGGGATTAATCTACTTGACAAGAACAGGAAACTATCCAATTATAGCTGCAAGTGGTGTCGAGATTAGGATCAGAGATCTATTAGAGAAGCTATTTGTAATTAGACCTAGATTTAAGACCTTCTTAATAGGGCATCCCCTACTTCTTATAGGAGTTGGACTATCTTTAAGGGATAAGAAGTATCTTTGGGTATTGTTATTAGGCCTTATTGGCCAGATTACAATTTTAAATACATTTTCTCATCTACATACACCCCTTAGGGTATCCTTAATTAGAACCTTCATTGAACTGATTATTGGAAGTACAATAGGGATATTAGTTTTAAAATTACTAGATAATGCTAAGATTAAATAATAATAAAGGATCACTTTTAGTTAGAACTTAAAAGATTAAAAACTCTTTTTTTTTAGCAGCGCCCTGAAAGAAGTGCCCTTGGGGTGCGAATCTCACTAATCAACGCCAATCTATAATGAAATTAATTTTATCTTTTTAATAATTAAAGAGCAAAGGCTTGACACAGATTAAATCTGATAAGAGCCGATGAAGGTCTGATTAGAGCATAAAAAATAAGAAAGGTTTAAAATCAGATTTAATCGGGATTGATTAGTATTTATCAGTGCTAAGTCTTTGAATTTGGTATTTTAATAAAATCTCAAAACTATTCAAATTATTGGAGGGTATTAGGTTAAAAAGTTTATATATGAAAAGGGGGGAGTTCCGTGAAAAAGGTGATTATCTCTGGTTATTATGGTTTTGACAATGCAGGAGATGAAGCGATCTTAGCTTCTTTGAGCTCTAATCTCAAAAGAGCAGATTCTAATATAGATGTAGTTGCTATCTCTGCAAATCCTTCTAAGACTGAAAAAATCCATGGTATTAAAGCTGTTGGTAGGGGAGATTTTAAAGGTTTAATTAGAGAGTTTAAGAAAGCTGATCTCTTAATCAGTGGTGGTGGAAGTTTATTGCAGGATGTGACTAGCAATAGAACTATTCCTTATTATCTAGGGGTTATAGCTTTGGCTAAGTTTTTTAAGATGCCAGTTTTCTTTTGTGGACAGGGGGTTGGCCCAGTTAGGGGCAGGATAAATAAAAGGATGATTAAGAGGGGATTAAATGGTGTGAAGAAGATAACAGTCAGAGATGAAGAGTCTAAGAAATTATTAGAAGAGATTGGGGTTAAGCAAGATATTAAGGTGACAGCAGACCCTGTCTTTATTTTAGATGGGATAGGAGAAGAAAGGGCCAACGCTATCTTAAAGAAAGAAGAAATATATTTATCCCACCCTGTTATGGGAGTATCTATTCGCCCGTGGAAGGATAATAGTTATTTAATGAAGTTGGCCCTTATTTTAGATAAAGTTAAAGAGAGGTCCAATCTAGATATAATACTAATTCCTTTGCATTATCCCAATGATTTAAAGGTTAGCAGATATATTAAGGGTATAATGAATTCAGATGTTCAAATTTTAGAAGATTACTATCAGCCTAGAGAGATATTAGGACTAATAGGTAGGATGGATCTTTTTTTAGGAGTTAGATTACATTCACTTATCTTCGCTAGTCTAAAGCGAATACCCATCTTAGGAATATCCTATGATCCCAAAATTGATAGTTTTCTAAAGCGCTTAGATTTAGATCCTTTTGCCGAGATAGATAATTTGAATGTATCTGATAGTATTGATAAAATATTAAAATTATGGGAGAAAGAAGAGTTTATAAAGGAGAAGATTAATAAAAAAATAAAGAAATTAGAAGGATTGGCTGGGGATAATATAGAAATATCATTAAGGTTACTAGGTGATCTTTATGAGAAGTAGAGTAGATGTACTTGGTATATTAATAGATAAGGTTAACAAGAGAGAAGCTCTAGAGAAGATAGAGAACTTTATAAGTTCTGAGGGAAGCAAGATAGTTGTAACTCCTAATGCAGAGATGATAGTTAGATCCCAAAAAGATTCTAGATTAAAGGAGATTATAAATTCTGCCCAATTGGTATTGCCAGATGGGGCAGGGGTTGTAATAGCTTCTAGATTATTAAACAAAAGTTTAGAAGAGAGGGTTTCTGGGATAGATATAGTACAGGAATTATTAAATAGGGGCTCTAAGAAGGGATATTCCTTCTATTTTTTAGGAGGCAAGCCAGGAGTAGCTCAAAAGGCCAAAGAGGAGGCCTTAAATAGATACCCTAATTTAGATATTAACTTCCACCATGGTTACTTGGATCGTCAATTAGAGAAGAAGGTAGTAGAGGAGATAAAAGTAAGCAAGGTCGATATTCTCCTTGTAGGTATGGGGGTTCCCTTGCAAGAGAAGTGGTTAGATAAGCATCTAAGTTTTTTAGGCGTTCCTGTAGGAATTGGAGTAGGAGGTAGCTTTGATATTTTATCAGGCGAGAAGAGAAGAGCACCTCAGATGGTCCAAAAGCTAAATTTAGAGTGGCTTTATAGGTTGGCCCAAGAACCGTCTAGAGCAGGAAGAATGGTATCCTTACCTAAGTTTATTCACCAAGTTTTGAAGCAAAAGATCAATAGAATAAAGTAAATATTGAGGATGTTGATAATGGTAAAAAGTGTTCAAGGAGTTAAAGGTATTATTTATGATTACATCGGGATTACAACAGGATCTATTTTGACAGCAATGGGATTGGTGATGTTCTTAGTTCCCAATAAGATTGCTAGTGGAGGTGTCAGTGGTTTAGCAACAGTAGTCTTTTATCTCTTCAATCTTCCTGTAGGTAAGGTGGTCTTTGCTTTAAATATACCCTTATTTATAATAGGAGTAAAGGAACTTGGGGCCAAATTTGGGATTAGGACCTTATATGGTATAGTCGTTTTGTCCTTTTTTATTGACTTTTTAACCCCTTATTTACCAACTTTAACTAGTGATCCTTTATTGTCTGCAATTTATGGGGGAGGATTAACAGGTTTAGGTCTTGGAATAGTATTTAGATCTAAAGCTACTACTGGAGGCACTGATTTAATTGCTCAATTAATAAGTAAATATACAAATATTAGTGTGGGGCAAGGCTTATTGGTAATTGATTTTGCTGTAATAGCCTTAGCTGGAATCGTCTTTAATGCGGAGTTGGCCCTTTATGCTCTGATTTCTCTTATAATAACCAGTAAGGTCATTGACTTAGTACAAGAGGGTATAAATATATCTAAAGCAGCATTTATTATATCTGATAATGCTAAGGAGATAAAGGTTGAAATTATGGATAACTTGGATCGAGGTGTGACTGTCTTAAATGGTAAGGGTGGATTTACAGATGAAAATAAGGATATATTACTATGTATAACTGATAGATCAGAAGTTTCCACTCTCAAAAGGACAGTACATAGTATTGATAAGGACGCTTTTGTTATAATTACAGATGTTCATGAAGTTTTAGGTGAAGGTTTTAATGAGAGTCATTTAAAGGTATAAAAAGGTATTGAAGGTGATTATGGAGTAATTAATTAATTGGCATATCGGTGTAGATTATAAACTATTATAAAAGGAGGGGTTAAGGTGAACGATAAAAAGTTAGCAGGATTGATTGATCATACTATTTTAAATCCTGATGCTGTGGAGAAGGATGTTAGATTGAAGTGCCAAGAAGCTTTGGAATATGGTTTTGCTTCTGTATGTGTGAATCCTATCTTCACATCTACGGTAAGTCAGGAGTTAAAGGGAAGTGATGTTAAGGTATGTACAGTAGTTGGTTTTCCTTTAGGAGAGACAACTACAGAGGCTAAGACCTTTGAAGCAAAGAATGCAGTAAAATATGGGGCCCAAGAGCTTGATATGGTAATTAATATGGGTGCTTTGAAGTCTAATGCTTGGGAGATTGTAAAGGATGATATTAGAGCTGTAGTAGAATCAGTTAAGGGTAAGGCAATTGTCAAGGTTATAATTGAAACCTGTTATTTAGATAATGAAGAAAAGAGAAAAGCTTGCCAGATAGCAAAAGAAGCTGGGGCTGATTTTGTTAAGACTTCAACTGGATTTGGTATAGGAGGAGCTACCATTGAAGATGTTAAGTTGATGCGGGAAGTAGTAGGTGAAGATATGGGGGTTAAAGCCTCTGGAGGAATCAGAAGTCGAGAAGATGCAATTAAAATGGTCGAAGCTGGGGCCAACAGAATTGGAGCCAGTTCAGGCGTAGCAATTTTAACTGGAGAAGATGTTGAAGGAGATTATTAAGAGCAATTTACAATTAAAATCAAGTCAGAAAGAGTTGGTAGAGAAAACCCCTTTGAGGAAATATTTCCTCAAAGGGGTTTTTTATTTATCATCTTCTTTAAATTGAATAAATTGATCTTGGTATTTGGAATTTTCTCTAAAGAAGTTAACTAGAGAGGTAATGGCTTCTAAAGTGGGTTGTGATAGATAATGCTCCATAGCTTCAGCTTCCTTTTCTTTATTACATTCACTACCGATAGTTGTCAGAAATTCTTGTAAGGTCTTATTTCTCTCTACTAAAAATTCACCCAATTTCTCTCCTTTCTTACTTAGGTGTAGACTTTGATAGGGTTCATAGTGGAGGTATCCCTTTGCACTAAGTGTCTTAATTGCTTTACTTACTGAGGGTAGAGAAACACTTAATTTATTTGCTATATCCGTAACTCTTACTTCAACCTTATTTTGAGAAAAGCGATAAATCTCTTCTAGATAATCCTCTAAACTCGGTGATAAGATAAGAACCACTCCCTTCTTTTTTATCATTTAATTTAAAATTAAATGATAGTAATGAGTAATGAGTAATGAGTTAAATGAATTATGGCATATAGTAGTAACTTTAATATATATATAGTCCATGTTAGAGTATATAATCACTTAAATCTACAAATACTAGTTTCTTATTTGGGTACAATTTATAATAAACATCAAGTTTAAAAGGAGTGTTTATATTGAAGACACATAAAGATTTATTTGTTTGGAAAGATGCTATTGATTTAGTTGAAGAGGTTTATGATATAACAAGTTATTTTCCTCAAAATGAAGTGTATGGGCTTGTTAGCCAAATTAGAAGGTCAGTTGTATCAGTCCCCTCTAATATAGCAGAAGGAGCTGCTCGAGGGTCTAAAAAAGATTTTAAACGTTTTCTTTATATAGCATTGGGTTCTTTATCAGAGGTTGAAACACAAATGATAATAGCCAAAAGGTTAGGGTATACATCCAAATCTTTAGATAGTGAATTAATAAAAATTCGTAAAATGATATTAGGATTAATAAGAAAGTTGTAAATAAAAGACTTATGATTAATAGGGAATAGGGTTTTACTGATCACTCATTACTGATTTCTGATTACTAAAGCGAAGCTTAGAGTCACACTTTTTGCTTATAAGCATATTATATATCGTATTTAAGAAAAGTTAGCCTAGGTTAACTTTTAATTTAAGGAGGATGATTTAGATGAAATTGGATGCTAGAATAGTTTTGGTTGTTGGATTGGTAGTCTTGTTAATAGCTTTTGTATTTTTATTTGCTTTTGGAGGAAGTAATGAAGTTAGAAATGATGAGAACTTGAATGTTGTTGCTACTTATTCGATAATCTATGATTTTGTTAAGAATGTTGGTGGTGATAGAGTGGAGATTACAACTCTTGTTCCTATTGGGGATGAACCTGAGGAGTATGAACCATTACCTGAAGATATGATAAGGGTTGCAGAAGCCGATATTGTTATTTCTAATGGCTTAGGAATGGAAAATTGGTTAAGCAGAATAATTGAAAATGTTGGTCCAGATAAGGTAGTGGTAGAAGTAACTGATGGAATTATTCCTTTTTATTTGGGTGAAGGGATTTTAAAAGGTGATCCTGATCCCCATGCTTGGCTTGATCCAAAGTTGGTTAGGGATTATTATATTCCTAATATAGTTGAAGCTTTGTCAGATATTGATCCAGAAGGTGCTCAATATTATCAAGAGAATGCTAATGCTTATATAGAGGAGGTCGATAATCTTCACCAATGGATAAAAGCAGAAGTAGCCAAGATTCCAGAGGCTAATAGAGTATTAATAAGTAGTGAAGGTGCTTATCGTTACTTTTGTGAGTCTTATGGCTTTGAAGAAGGGTTCATTTGGCAGATAAATGCTCATGAAGAGGGGAGTCCTGGGCAGATTGCTAGGTTAGTAGATAGTATTCGTGATAAAGGTGTTAAAGCTTTATTTACAGAGACCAGTGTTGATAGGAGACCAATGGAGATGGTATCTGAGGAGACTGGAGCACCGATTAAAGGTGTGTTATACTCAGATTCTATTGGAGAGAAAGGCAGTAAGGGAGAGACCTATTTGAAGCTGATGACTCACAATGTGAAGACTATTGTTAATGCTTTAAAGGAAAGGTGATGATGAGGATGTATGAAGCTGTTAGGTTAAAGGATATAACTATATCCTATGATGGTAATAGCCCAGTTATCGAAGGTGCTAGTTGTGTTATAAATAAAGGATCTAAGGTAGGGATTATTGGCCCCAATGGGGCTGGGAAATCTACTCTTATGAAAGCAATAGTGGGTTTATTGCCTTTTAAAGGGGAGGTTGAAATTTTTGGTAAGTCTCTTAAGCAAAGTTATGAGAAGGTGGTTTACTTACCACAGCAAGAGGAGATCGATTGGAAATTTCCAGTCTCCGTCTTTGATGTGGTAATGATGGGGCGTTATGTACATCTAGGTTGGTTTAAAGGGCCAACAAAGGAGGACTATAAGATAGTAGAAGAGTCATTAAAAGAGGTTGATCTATGGGAGTATAGAGATAGACAGGTTGGTAAGTTATCTGGTGGTCAAAGACAGAGAGTCTTCCTGGCAAGGGCGTTGGCCCAAAAAGCAGAAATATTCCTCTTAGATGAGCCCTTTGAGGGGGTAGATCAGGAGACTGAAGAGAGAATATGTGATTTTTTAGATCGATTATCTAAAGAGGGAAAGACTGTAATTGTTGTACACCATGATTTGAAGAAGGCTAAAGATTATTTTGATGATCTAATTATGATAAACCATAGGATAGTTGCCTATGGGCCAACTAGTCAAGTATTTATTCCAACTTATATAGAAAAGACCTTCTCTAAAGAGTCTGTTATCTTAGAGAAAGGGTTGGTGATTTTAAAATGATAGATATATTTTTGGAGATATTTATATCACCTTTAGGGTATCAATTTATGCAGAGGGCTTTTTTAGCTGCTATAGTGGTAGGTGTTATCTGTGGAGTTTTAGGTAGCTTATTGATCTTAAGGAAGTTGGCCTTAATGGGGGATGCCATATCTCATGCTGTATTACCTGGGGTAGCCTTCTCCTATATTTTAGGTATAAACTTCTTTATAGGAGCAGCAGTAACCGGTGTGGCTACAGCTTTAGGTATTGGTTTTATAACTGAAAATAGTAAAATTAAAGAGGATTCGGCCATTGGTATTATGTTCAGTGCCGCCTTTGCAGTAGGAATCTTAATAATAAGTAAGTTAAGGACTAATATAGATCTATTTCATATTCTATTTGGCAATATACTTGGTGTCTCAAGAAGTGATTTAAGGTTAATATCTATCTTAGGTTTTATAGTTATAGCCTTAATTATTATCTTCTTTAAAGAGTTGAAACTATCTTCTTTTGATCCCATAATGGCTAAGTCTATTGGTTTACCTACAGAAGCAATTCATTATATGTTAATGGTAATGCTATCTTTTACTGTCGTTGCTTCTTTGCAGACTGTAGGGATTGTCTTGGTAGTAGCAATGTTAATAACACCTGGAGCGACAGCCTATCTTTTGACAGAGAGGTTATCTACTATGATATTATTATCGGCTTTCTTTGGAGTCTTATCAGCTCTTTTGGGTCTTTACTTATCTTATCATCTTAACTTAGCTTCTGGAGCTGCAATAGTAGTTGTATCTACTTTATTTTTCTTTTTAGCTATGGTATTTTCTCCTCAAGAAGGATTAATTTTAAGAGTGAAAGATAATGATTGTCTTGCCAATAACTAACTCCTTATTAATCACTACTCCTATTTGCTAAAAGAAAAAAAGAGTGATAGAATATATTGTAACAGACTAATAGGAAGGTAGTGTTAATAGATGAAGAGGCTAAAGAAAGTATTAGTGGGAATGTTAATCATAACTATGCTAGCCACTGCAGGGGTTACTGGATTTATTGTCAGTCAAGCCCAAGCTAGTGATAGTGAAGGTTTAAATATCTTTAGAAAACTTTATGTTATTATGCAGGTAGTACAGAGAAGTTATGTGGAAGAAGTAGAAATAGATACTTTACTTACAGGCGCTATAGACGGAATGTTAGAATCTTTAGATGATCCTTATACTGGATACTTACCACCAAAAGAGTTTGAAGATATGAAAAGTGAATTTGAAGGTAGATATGCTGGTGTTGGGACAGTAATTACTATGAGAGGAAGCAAGTTGATGATAGTTTCTCCGATTGAGGGGACTCCGGCTGATCGAGCTGGATTGCAAGGTGGAGATATAATTACTGCTATAGACGGAATCTCTACTGAAGGGATGGATATGCAACAAGCTGTATCTATGATGAGAGGAGAAGCTGGAACTGATGTTCATTTAAGCATTAGAAGAGAGTCAGAAGAGGATAGTGATGATAGTAATTCTTCCAAGGAGTTTGACGTAGATATTATAAGAGAGGATATAGAATTATCCTATGTAGAGTCTGAGTTGAGAGAAGATAAGGTTGGGTATATTCGTTTAACTCAGTTTATTGAGGGAGTAGGAGAGGATATTGAGAAAGAGATTGCTAAACTTAAAGCAGAAGGTGCCCAAGGATTTATCCTTGATCTAAGAAATAATCCAGGTGGTTTATTAGCAGAATCTGCTAAAGTAGCAAGTAACTTTGTAGATGATGGAGCTGCAGTTTATGTTAAGAAAAGAGGTGGCAATAGGACACCAGTTAATATTTATAGAGGTATTGAGACTGTAGATAATCCATTAGTTATCCTTGTTAATGGTGGTAGTGCAAGTGCCTCTGAGATAATAACCGGTCTTGTCCAAGACTTAAATAGAGGAACTATAGTAGGTGATAAGACTTTTGGTAAAGGAGTAGTACAGAGTGTAGTTCCCTTATCTGATGGTTCAGCAGTTAAATTAACTACTGCTCAATATTATACTCCTAATGGTAGATTTATTGACCATGATGGTATTATGCCAGATATAGAAGTTAAATTTAATCCGGATACTGAAGATGATGAGCAATTAGATGAAGCATTAAATGTTATCTTAAGAAAATTAAATTAGAGAGGGTTTTAGCTCATGAAGAAGGGTGGGGTTTTACTGGTTTTCTTATCTTTTCTTCTTCTAATTACAGCTTGTGGGAGAAGAAGTGAAGAAGCTATTAGTGATAATCTCTTTGATTATATTTCTATTAATTACGATCAGTCAATAGGTGAGCTAGAAGAGGTTATTAAAGATAGATTAAATTATATAGGATTAGATTTTGAAGAGAATATAATATCACAAAATAAGGAGGAAGGAGAAGAGAGAGTTGGAATATATAAGTTTAATTGGACTACTAACAACCATAAGTTAGAAATCCCTCTCTTTGGTGATAAGGGTCAACTCCTTCCTTACATCAAAGATGAGATTATCGAAGAGTTAGAGCAGATATTCCCGCTTATTGATGTTAGTTGGGAAGATAATGAAGACGATCAGTTTAGAAGACTTAAAGTCGATCTTTCATTTAGTGCACAAAATAGGGGCTTAGATGTGTTGGCCCATAGTATTGAATTTATTCAAGAAAGGCCTAAGGCAAAGATGGCTATTGTGATCGATGACTTGGGTTATGATTGGAGCGGGATAGATAAAATGGTGAATATTAACCGTCCCTTGACTATGGCAGTTCTCCCCTATCCTCCTTATGCTGTTAGTCAGGCCCAAATGGCCAAAGCCAAAGGTCATGAACTTATACTCCATCAGCCATTAGAGCCACTAAATCCTGAGGTTGATCCTGGGGGTGGTGCTATTCTTGAAGATATGAGTGAGGAAGAGATTAAAGAGACATTGATTGAAAACTTAGAGAGTCTTCCACCAATGGTAGGTATTAACCATCATATGGGTTCTAAAGGGTCTGCAGATCAGAGAATAATGGCTCATATAATGGAGGTCTTAAAGGAGAAAGGCCTATATTATATAGATAGTAGCACTTCAAATAAGAGTGTAGGTGCTAGTACGGCAAGAAAATATGGAGTACCTACTGGAACTAATTATTTATTCTTAGACAATATCGATGATAAAGAAGAGATAATGAAGATGCTAGATGGGTTAGCAAAGATAGCTCTAAGAAGAGGAGAACTAATTACTATTGGTCATGTTAAGACCAATACGGCTTTGGCCATTGAAGAGATGATACCAAAGTTAGAAGAGATGGGGATTAAGCTCGTTTATGGATCGCAGCTTGTTAGGTAGTTAGTTTTGGAATTAACACTTAATACTAATTAAGTGTCACTTTTAAAGACCAAAAAGAAAAGTTTAAGAGCTTTTTGGAACCACGAATGAACATTAATATGCACTAATATAGATCAAAACCTATTTTATTTATTATTAAAATTCAGGATTTTTTGATGAAGGTTGAGTAAATTATATTATGATTTTAGTATTTTAATTTTAAAAATTTAGTAATATAAGTTTTTTAATCTTTTATTCGTGACTATTCGTGTGCATTCGTGGTAAAAAAATCTTTTGATTTTAATTATGGTACTAACACTTTATTACCATAATTATTTGCTAAATAGTAAAAGATAAAGTATAACAAAGCCGCAGGCTAAAACCTGTGGCTTTGAGTTATCTTTAACTATCAATTATTAACTTTCAACTTGAAAATCGAGGTGATAAAGATGTCAAAGTTCAAACTCAAATCAGAATATAAGCCCCAAGGTGATCAACCCAAAGCGATAAAGAAGTTAGTTAAGGGGATTAAAGGTGGAATGAAGGAGCAGACCTTACTTGGAGTAACTGGTTCTGGAAAGACCTTTACAGTTGCTAATGTAATTGAGAAGGTACAGAAACCAACCCTTGTAATTGCCCATAATAAGACATTAGCAGCCCAATTATGTAGTGAATTTAAGGAGTTCTTTCCTGAAAATCAGGTTGGATACTTTGTTAGTTATTATGATTATTACCAACCTGAGGCTTATGTACCTCAGACCGATACTTATATTGAAAAGGACTCTTCAATCAATGAAGAGGTGGACAAGCTTAGGTTGTCGGCTACATCATCCCTTTTTGAAAGAGAAGATGTAATTATTGTAGCCAGTGTTTCTTGTATTTATGGTCTAGGTAATCCAGCTGATTATTTAGATTTGACCTGTAGTTTAAAAAGAGGAGATATTAAAGATAGAAGTGATATTATTAGAGAATTAATAGGTATTCAGTATGAGAGAAATCAGATTGACTTTGATCGAGGAACCTTTAGAGTAAGAGGAGATGTTATTGAGATAATCCCAGCCTATGAGGATAGAGCTTATAGAGTAGAGTTATTTGGTGATGAGATTGATCGGATCCAAGAGATAAATACTTTAACAGGAGAGGTTTTAGGTGAATTAGATAAAGTTACTATCTATCCAGCTAGTCACTTTGTAACTCCACAAGATAAGATAGATCGAGCATTAAAGGAGATGGAAAGAGAGTTAGAAAAAAGGCTAGAGTACTTTAGAAGCCAAAACAAATTATTAGAGGCCCAACGTTTAGAAGAGCGGACCAATTATGATATGGAAATGTTAAAGGAGGTTGGTTTCTGCTCAGGGATAGAGAATTACTCTAGGTTACTAGAGGGAAGAGAGAAAGGTTCAAGACCACAGACCTTGATAGATTACTTTCCAGAGGACTTCTTATTGGTAATCGATGAGTCTCATAAGACAATTCCACAGATTGGTGGTATGTATGCAGGGGATCGTTCTCGTAAAGAAAGACTAGTAGAGTACGGGTTTAGATTACCATCGGCTCTAGATAATAGACCTTTGAAATTCATTGAGTTTGAAGGTTTAGTTAATCAAGCTCTTTATATTTCGGCCACACCTGCCAAATATGAATTTGATCATAGTGAGCAGATTGTAGAGCAGATTGTTAGGCCTACAGGGCTTGTTGATCCTGAGGTTGAAGTTAGACCGATAAAGGGCCAAATAGATGACCTCTTAGGTGAGATAAATGAGGTTATCGATAATAATGAACGGGTTTTGATCACTACCTTAACCAAGAAGATGTCAGAAGATTTGACTCATTACTTAGAGCAAGCAGGGATTAAGGTTCAATATCTACACTCCGATATAGATACCATCGAAAGGTTAGAGATAATTAGAGATTTAAGGCTTGGAAAGTTTGATGTTCTGGTAGGTATTAACTTGCTAAGAGAGGGGTTAGATATTCCTGAGGTATCCTTAGTAGCTATCTTAGATGCAGATAAAGAAGGTTTCTTACGTTCTACCTCATCATTGGTACAGACCATTGGACGAGCGGCGCGCAATGCCAATGGAAGGGTAATTATGTATGCCGATAAAATTACTGACTCTATGAAAAAGGCTATTGGTGAGACTAATCGGCGTCGTAAGCTTCAAACAAAGTTCAATGAAGAGAATAGTATTATTCCACAGACTATAAAAAAAGAGGTTAGAGAAGTACTAAGACCTGTTGATATGGTAGCAGAGACCAGAGCAGATTATAAAGTAGATAAAGAAGATGCTGAAGATATGACTGAGGGAGAGATCTTAAAAGAGATTGCTGAGCTAGAAGAAGAGATGCAGGAAGCAGCTCAAAACCTCCAATTTGAATTAGCAGCCCAGATTCGTGATGAGATAGAAGAGCTACGAGATAAGATATAGTGAAGTTATATAATTAATAAAGTGTTACTTCTAAAAAATAAAAAATTCAAGAGCTTTTTTGAAACTATGCCCTGAGGGAGCACCTTTTGAATTGGGATCACACGAGATGTTTTGGAACTATAAAACTCGTAGGGACGATCGAGGAGGACCTTTAAAATTGAAATCCCATGAATGGTTTATGGCTTTTATAAACCATGAAAAATACTCTTGGGGTGCTAATGGACACGAATTAACACTAATGTAATTCAAATAATTATTAAACTTTAGATATTTATTATGGAATTTTTATTTAATTAAAATAGATTTTATATGATTTTTGTTTTTAAATCTTTTATTCGTGGCTATTCGTGTTCATTAGTGGTAAAAAGAGCTCTTAAGGTTTTTGACTTAGACTCTTAGTTATTAATTTAAGCTAAGTCTTTATTTCAAATAAAAAGAAGTTCTGTGATTAACTTCACAGAACTTCTTTTTATGTAGAGTTATAATTTAAGTAAGCTAAAAAAACAATTAAAATTCATATAAAGGGGAAGTAAAAAACCGAAAGGGGAGATTAAGATGACAAAGAGACAGATTATTAAAATTGATGAGGATAAATGTAATGGTTGTGGGCTATGTGTAACAGGATGTCATGAGGGAGCGCTACAGATAATTGATGGTAAGGCAAAGCTGGTAAATGAGGAGTTCTGTGATGGATTTGGTGATTGTATAGGTGAATGTCCAACAGGAGCTTTGGTGATTGAGGAACGAGAGGCTAAAGAGTTTGATTTAAAAGCAACAGCAGAGCATGTAAAAGAGATCAGGGGAGAAGAGGCTGTTCAAGAGATGCTAAAAGCACAGAAAGCTCATACAGGAGATGAAGAACCAGCTTTAGATCTTGCTGCCGGTAGTGAGTGTGGATGTCCAGGTACTCAAATGAAGATGATCAAAAAGCCTAGTGCAGGATGTCCTAGTACCAAGATGAGAATGTTAAATCAGAAGCAAGAGGCTACTGAACAAAATTATGATGTAGAATTAGAATCTCAATTACAACAATGGCCAGTACAGATTCATTTAGTACCTCCAGCTGCTCCTTACTTTAAGAATGCAGATTTATTAATTACTGCAGACTGTGTACCAGTAGCTTATGCTAATTATCATCAAAAGCT
Source organism: Halonatronum saccharophilum DSM 13868 (assembly GCF_000517025.1). Taxonomy (GTDB): domain Bacteria; phylum Bacillota; class Halanaerobiia; order Halobacteroidales; family Halobacteroidaceae; genus Halonatronum; species Halonatronum saccharophilum. Next base: position 162,317 of record NZ_KI912092.1, on the reverse strand, counting down.
ATTAAAAGGTAAGGCAGTAGCGATGGGTTGTCCTAAATTGGATGATGGTCAGGCTTATGTCAATAAGTTAGCAGCAATTATTAAACAAAATGATCTACAAAGTATTACTGTAGCTCGGATGGAGGTTCCTTGTTGTGGTGGATTAGTTAAAATTGTTCAACAAGCAGTTAAGCAAGCTAATTCTAATTTAGAAGTAGAAATTACAACAGTTGGGATTGGTGGACAACTTAAATAATTAAATTAAAATATAAAAATATAATATTTTTAAACAGGCTGAAAAGCCTGTTTTTTATATGTGTAATTGATTTAAATTGTCAACAAGCAGGAATGTTGTTATATATTGTACAATTATTAAATTAGATATACCAATATTTCTAATAGGGGGATAGACTATGAGGTTAGAAGAGTTAATTAATAATTATTATAATAACTTAAATGAAAATGATCTCTATATTGCAAAGCATATCTTAAATCATAAAGATGAATGTATCAATTTAGGGATTAATGATCTAGCTAAAAGGTGTAATGTATCTAGAACAACTATCTTTCGCTTTGCAAAAAAATTAGGTTTTAAGGGATATAGTGAGTTTAAATTTAATTTAAAATGGGAAGAGGAACAAAGCAATCAAGAAGAAAATGATTATATTGAGCAGTTTTATACTGATGTAAGTGAGACTTTAAAGTTGATGAAGGAGAAGGATTTTACAGATATCTGTGAGCTGATCTATAGCTCAGAACGAATCTTTGTTTATGGTACAGGTACAGCCCAGATGGCCGTTGCCCAAGAATTAAATCGTACTTTTTTAGCAGCAAATAAATATTTTAATATTATTGAAGGTTTCCGTGAGTTTCAGATTATAACTCCTAGAATAATAAAAGGTGATCTTGTAATAATTGTCTCTCTATCTGGGGATACAACTTCTCTTCAAAGCTGTATTAATGAATTATCTATTAAAGGGATTGATACTATTTCAATTACAAAGCTTAGTAATAATTTACTTTCTAGAATGACAACTCATAATTTATATATAACCACTTCTAGGTGGAATTGCATAGGTATTGAAAGTTATGGTTTTTCAATGTTTTTTATTTTAATTGATGTATTATTTAGACAGTATATAAGGTATCAAGAAAGAAAGAAATCTGAAGAATAAAAATAAGAAGTCCATATGGCCTTCTTATTAAAGTTTGTTTATTTTAATTCACATTTTAGTACTAAGTCTTGATAAGCAACCTGTGGGCTAGATATTTTAGAGAAATTCTTTACTTTATCATTATGGTTAGTAACTACTACCGGTGTTATGATTTCTTTATTATTCTTTTCTATAAAATCAATATCAAAGCTTAATAAGTGATCACCTACTGCTATTGAATCATCAGTCTCCACCATTACTTCAAATCCTTCTCCGTTCAACTCGACTGTTTCTAGTCCAACATGGATTAAAAGTTCTAATCCTTCCTTTGTTTTAATTCCAATAGCATGTTTAGTAGGAAAGATTTCAACTACTTTTCCTTCTACTGGAGAAAGTAATCGTCCTTCATTAGGAATAATAGCAAAGCCATCACCTAGCATCTTTTCAGCGAATACTGGGTCAGGAACCTCTGTTAGATCTATAATCTCTCCCTTTAAAGGTGAAAGTATCTCCACTTCTTCTACTTTGGATTTGAACAATTTTTTAAAAATACCTTTCCCTCCCTTAAAAGTAGTATTAACCTAGTTTAGGCCAAAATTTTTGATTGGCTTCAATCAATTCATCTAAGATATCTTTTGCTACCTTAGCACTTGGAACGGTTTTTGATAAGGTGATTGCTTGCCATAACTTTTGGTAAGATCCTTCTATCCAGGCTTCTACTACTAATTTTTCAACCGATACTTGTTGCTCCATTAATCCCTTTTGGAATTGTGGGATCTTTCCAATAGAAATAGGTTCTGGACCATTACTGCCTACAATACAAGGGATTTCCACCATTCCTGTAGAATCAAAGTTCTCAATGGCGCCATTATTTTCAACTATTAATAGCATTCTTTCTTGTGTATTATAAGCAATTGCACGTGCTAAATCAACAATATAAGAAGCATGCTCATCAATATGAAATTTGCAATTTTTAGCAGATTGTTTTTCAATTATTTTTTTAGCTTCACCAAAGACAACTTTTTCACGACCCTCCATTACTTCGTTAGCACGAGTATGTTCTTTATCAGAATGATTTACAACGTAATCAGGGAATAGATAGTACTTTAAATAGGTGTTTGGTAAAGTTGTTGGGTCTAATTCATATACATCACGAGCTTTAAGGAAAGTATCATTCCAGCTTTTATCAACATGCTGGTCATCTCCTATATCTGTTACATAACCATATTCTTGAACATGTTCTTTAATTTTTGGCATTAAATCATTACCTTCTTGATCGGTAATACTTGACCACCAACCAAAGTGATTTAATCCATAATAGCGTACATTCATTTCTTTACGAGATTCTAATCCTACAATTTCAGCCATACGAGTCTCAATTCCAACTGGCATATCACAGATATTCAATACCTTTGAATTAGGACGTAATCTACGAGTTGCTTCAGCTACAATAGCTGCTGGATTAGAATAATTTAGCATCCATGCATTTGGAGAATACTCTTCCATATAATCGATAATTTCAAGAATGCCACCGATTGACCTCATACCGTAAGCAATTCCACCTGGTCCACAGGTTTCTTGACCTACAACATTATGTTTTAATGGAATTTTTTCATCTAATTCACGCATTGCATACTTACCAACTCTGATGTGGGCCATCACGAAATCCACATCAGTAAAAGCTTCCTTTGGATCTACTGTAGCTAAAAATTCAATTTCTGGTGCTTGTTCATTTAAGATAATCTCACATGCTTGAGCAATAGTATCTTGACGTTCTTTATCATTATCATAAAATTTAAGCTTTCGGATTGGGAATTTATCTAAATTATCCAATAACATTAAAACAATCCCTGGGGTAAATGTACTTCCTCCACCTGAAATTACTATAGAAAACTTCTCCATAACTATCTCCTCCTTGATTTATTAATTAAAGATTTAGGGCTTCATTGTCAAGTAAACTTTCAAAGTCATCTCTTACTTGTGGGACAGATAATCCAACAATTACTTGAATTGCCGTTCCATTTCTTACTACTCCATGAGCTCCTGCTTGCTTAAAGACGCTATCATTCAATAATTTACTTTCATCTTTTACAGAGACACGAAGACGAGTTGCACAATTTGTAACATCCTCAATATTTTCCCTTCCACCTAATGCTTTTAAAAAGGCTAGTGCCTGATTATCTGTTACTGCTTGATTACCTTGAGTTGTATTAGATTTTTTTGTTTTAAAATCTTCTTTGCTATATAACTTTATATCTGCACCTTCTTCTTCACGACCAGGTGTAGCAAAGTTATATTTTAAGATTAAATAACGGAAAGTAAAGAAATAAATTGCTGTGAATGATAATCCAACTAGAATCTGTATTATATAAGTAGATGAATGGTATTTGAATAGTGGAAGCCAGTTTTGTGCTAAAAATTCAATCAATCCACTTCCAAAATTACCGACTACTCCTAGAGAATAAGAAACCGCTGATAGGGTTGCTGCTAAGGCAGCATGGATAGCAAATAAAACCGGTGCAATAAACAAGAATGTAAATTCAAGTGGTTCTGTAATTCCTGCGATAACTGCCGTTAGTGTAGCTGGAATTAATAATCCTGCCACAACCTTTTTCTTTTCAGATTTAGCAGTAGCATAAATGGCTAATGCAATACCAGGGGCACCAAAAACTTTAGATAATCCATGTAAAGAAAAGCCACCTTCTGGGAACATTTCTATTAAGGTCATACTAGAAGTTGCAAATTCAGATAGGTGTTGTGGCCAATATGCTGCAATACCATTTTCTACTACTGCAGGTCCAAAAATAAATGGTCCATAAATAAAATGGTGTAGTCCTGTTGGAATTAAGATTCGTTCCAAGAATGTATAAAACCAGACTCCAATTGCGCCAGAAGCAGTTAAAAAGACTTGTAAAGATTCTATTCCACTTTGAACTTGTGGCCATATTATAGAAGTCAATAAAGCAACAGGAAGCATAACAAAGAATCCAATAATTACGACGAAAGAAGAACCTTGGAAGATCCCTAAATAATCAGGTAACTTTGTACTAAAGTATCTGTTATGTAAATAAACAACAATACTTGAAATTAGAATAGCTCCAATCATACCTGTATCTAAAGTCTTAATTCCTGCAATCATTGTTAATCCACTAGTACCACCAACTTCAGCACTAAAATCAATCCCAAAACTACTACCCCAAAGTGAAAGCATAGCACTAACAAAGTAGTTAAAAGTCAAATAAGTTACTAAAGCTTCCAAACAGGCACGAGCTTGTGCTTTTTTTGCTAAAGCTATAGGTAGTCCTACTACAAACAATAGAGGTAATTGTCGAAATGCAGTCCAGGCACCTTCTTGGATAATAAACCAAATTTGATACCATAATCCATCTGGATTTGCTATTGATCCTACAATTTCTTGGTTCATAAATAGGATACTTAGTCCAACAGTAATACCGGCAAATGCAAATAATAAGACGGGTACAAACATAGCAGCACCAAAGCGTTGAATTTTTTCTTTCATCTGTTTCATAATAAAGCCTCCCTTTTAAGTTTTAAAATATTCAGAAAATTAAGCAAATAACTTCTATTAGTCTTATAATAGCAAATAAAAGATTTATTTACAATAGGGTTGGATCAATCAGTTATCAATTACTCTTATTGTGAAAGTTCACATTTTCTGTGAAAGTTCACATGTCTTTTTTAGGCTAATAATAGGGTAAGCTTATAATTTGAAAATTTAAAGTTTAAAATTATAACTAAGTTTGATATAATTAATTAAACTAAGTATATACGATGAGTAGAAAGGACGGAGTAGAATGAAATATATTAGTACTAGAGGAAATTATGAGCAGGCGAGTGCAGCAGAAGCGATAAGCTTGGGTATGGTACCAGGGGGAGGACTTTTCGTCCCTAAAGATATACCAAATCTTGATAAGCAAGAGATTTATAAGATGAAAGATCTTTCTTATGGGGAGATTGCCTATAAAGTTTTGAAAGAATTTCTAACCGACTATAGCTCCGAGGAGTTGGAGGAGATTATTTTGGCTACATATAATGCTGAGGGCTTTTCTCATAAGGATATTGCTCCAGTGGTGAAATTGGAGGATGGGCTTTATATATTAGAGCTTTGGCACGGGCCAACGGCAGCCTTCAAAGATATGGCTCTACAGTTAATGCCACATTTGCTAGTCAAAGCAGTTGAAAAGTCGCAGGTTGACAAGGAAATATTGATTTTAGTAGCAACTTCTGGTGATACAGGGAAGGCAGCTTTAGAAGGTTTTAAGGATATAGATGGAGTGAAGATTATTGTCTTCTATCCTAACGATGGTGTTAGTAAGGTTCAAGAGGCTCAGATGCTTACTACCGATGGAGATAATACCTTCGTTGTTGGGGTAGATGGTAACTTTGATGATTGTCAAAGTGGAGTTAAAGAGATCTTTGGTGATGATGATTTTAATGCGTTAATAGAAGAATCAGGCTATCAATTTTCATCAGCCAACTCAATAAACTGGGGACGCTTAGTTCCTCAGATAGTATATTATTTTGCAACCTATGCTTATCTTTTGCGTGATGGAGAGATAAAAGAAGGAGAGAAGATTAATATCTCTGTGCCAACAGGGAATTTCGGTAATATTCTAGCAGCTTATTATGCTAGAGAGATGGGGTTACCGATCAATAAGTTTATCTGTGCTTCTAATGATAATAAGGTTTTAACAGATTTCTTAGAAAGCGGTGAGTATAGTACTAATCGTGAATTTAAGAAGACCATTAGTCCATCGATGGATATTTTAATTTCTTCTAACTTAGAGAGATTCTTATTTGAGATGACAGGACATAATAGTCAAAAGATTAATGGATGGTATGGTGATCTGAAAGAGAATGGTGCCTTTAAGGTTGATGAAGAGACTAAAGAGAAGATTAAAGGACTGTTTGTTGGTGAATGGGCCAACGAAAAAGAAACAAAAGAGACGATAAGAGAGGTCTATCAAAGATATGATTACCTCTTAGATACTCATACAGCAGTAGGGGTTAAGGCTTATCAAGATTATCTAGAAGGTAGTTCAGATAATACTCCAATGGTAGTTGATTCTACAGCAAACCCTTATAAATTTAGCAAATCGGTCTTAGAAGCTTTAGAAAAGGTGGAAGAAGATAATGAGTTTAGAATTTTAGAAAGGCTAAGTGAACTTAGTGGTTTAAGAGTTCATAGGGGTCTAAAGGGATTAGAGGATAAAGATATCAAGCATAACCGAAGCATCTTAGCTAGTCAGATTAGAGAGGGTATAAAAGATATTTTGGAGATATAATAATTTAAAAAGAGAAGCCATTACCTTTAGAGGTGAATGGCTTCTCTTTTTAGTAATTCAAGAAGACTTCTTTGGGGATACTAAAGAATAGTAGGAACCTATTTACTTTACAGATCTTGCGATTAGAAGATCTTGTATTATAGTCATATTTCTAGTTGAAAAATTAAACAACTTATCTTGATAGGATACAGAAAAATTTTCTTTAGATGTTTCAAATATATTGTTTGATAATTCTTTAGCTATTATCCTTAGTCTATCTTTTGTTGTTCCTGTTTTATTAGCCTGATAGATTCGAAGAAATTTATTGGTTCTTTTGTTTAATAAGTCTAATAACTCTTCCTTATTATTACCTTCAGATAAACATTCTAATCTAGATGCAAGAGAAATGGATAAGTTTTCAAATACATTATTTTTAACTTGGGATTTTATACTTATATCATTTAATTCTCTTATAATAGTGAAATTAAATAAGTAAAGAGCCGATAACCATAACATTATATCCAGTTTTCTACTCTTCTCAACAACCAAATTCTTAAACAGAACTTTTTCTTCCTCAACTAATAGTTTTAATAAGTCCTTTGATATTATATTACTCTGTTTTTTCTTTTGAAAGAATATTTTCTTTATAACAGGAAACGCCAATCGTCTCACTCCTTCTTCTAGTGTCAATTATTTATTGATAAGTCAATCCAATACAAATTGACTTATAATTACATTATACTTAATAACAGTATAACATATGAAGGATTAAGTGTAAATATTTAGAGTTTAATTTCCGATTTAATTCTCTAATTATTCATTTAAATCTAAAATTTTGATCTTCACCTTATTCTTAGACTTAACCTTATTACAGTTATTACAGAAGAAGGAGATACTTCCACACCCTTTAACTATTTCTAACTGCTCATTACAATTATCACAATAGTTCTTAATCTCCTTAATTGAATAGTCGCTATACTCATTGCATGATTTACAGAAAAATATTTTTTTCCCTTCTTTAAACTTTGTTTTCATTATATTATTACACTTTTCACAAATTGGCTTCTTCATTTATATTCCTCCTTGAGTATTGGAATAAAGAATCTAGAATCAGCAACAAGATTATTTTGCTAATTTCCAAACCTTGACTCCCGATAAATAGCTTTATTAACTTGCTTGTAATTAGTAATTATTATTGATATAATAAAGAAGTATTATCTTTATTTTATCCTAAAAATGAAGGAGTATCAAAGTATAAATTAATGATATATAATATTTAAGAAGAGACTAGGATTAATTTAATAAAATAAATTGAGGTGATGACCATGGCAAAGGATAAGATTATAATTAAGGGAGCAAATGAACATAACCTGAAAAATATAGATGTGGATATACCTAGGGATAAGTTTGTAGTAATTACTGGTCTTAGTGGATCTGGTAAGTCATCTTTAGCTTTTGATACAATCTATGCTGAGGGCCAACGACGTTATGTAGAATCATTATCGGCTTATGCTAGGCAGTTTTTAGGTCAGATGGAGAAGCCCAAGGTAGAGTATATAGAGGGCTTATCTCCATCCATATCTATTGATCAGAAGACAACTAGCCGCAATCCACGATCTACTGTAGGAACAGTAACTGAGATACATGATTATTTGAGGTTGTTGTATGCTAGAATAGGAGTTCCTCACTGTCCAAAGTGTGGAGAGATGATATCATCTCAAACTGTACAAGAGATTGCAGATAAGGTGATGGAGTTAGAAGAGAGGACAAAGTTTCAAGTTTTATCTCCTATTGTTAAAGGGAGAAAGGGAGAGCATAAAGAACTTTTGGCTAGGGTAAAAAGAGATGGCTTTGTGAGAGTCAGAGTTAATGGAGAAGTAAGAGATTTAAGCGAGAATATAGATCTAGATAAGAATAAGAAGCATTCTATAGAGGTAGTTGTAGATAGATTGATTATGAAAAAGGGGATAGAGTCTAGATTAGTAGACTCTTTAGAGACAGCTTTAGAGTTAGGCGATGGTCTAGTAATTGTAAGCCAAATTGATGGTGAGGAGTTCTTATTTAGTGAAAAATTTGCTTGTCCAGATTGTGGGATCAGTTTAGAGGAATTATCTCCCAGGATGTTTTCTTTTAATAGTCCTTATGGTGCTTGTTCTACTTGTGATGGGTTAGGGAATAAGAGGGAGTTCGATCCAGATTTGATCTTAGATTATGATAAGTCTTTGGCTAGAGGAGGAATAATTCCTTGGCAAGGTTCTTCTAGTACTTATTATCCCCAGATTATTAAAGCAATGGCTGATAAGTATGACCAAGAATACGAAGCTCCACTTAAGGAGTTAGATGATGACTTTATAAATATACTCCTTTATGGTGATAGAGATGAGGTTCAATTTGAATATACCAATAGGCGAGGTAGAACAAGAGTCCATTATGTGATTTTTGAGGGGCTGATAAGCTTATTTAATCGTAGGGTCAGGGAGAGTAAGTCAGAGAGTGCTAGAAAGCGTTTGGAAAATTATATGAGTATTCGCCCTTGTCCTGTCTGTGAAGGCAAGAGACTAAAGGCAGAGTCATTGGCTGTTAAAGTTGGAGAAAGGTCAATAGCTGATATAAATTTATTATCTATCGAGGATGCTCAGAAATTTTTCTTAGATTTAAAACTATCAGGTCAAGAGGAGATAATAGGACGTGAGATATTAAAGGAAATTAGAGCCAGGTTAGGATTCTTAGTAGATGTAGGCTTGGGTTATTTATCTTTGGCTAGAAATGCAGGTACTTTATCAGGAGGAGAGGCCCAAAGAATTAGATTAGCAACTCAGATAGGTTCCCGTTTAGTAGGTGTTATCTATATCCTTGATGAACCAAGTATCGGTTTACATCAAAGGGATAATGAAAGGCTGATTAAGACCTTAGAGCATCTGCGTGATGTAGGAAATACTGTCTTAGTAGTTGAGCATGATGAAGAGACGATTAGAAGATCTGATCAGATAATTGATATTGGCCCAGGTGCCGGTCGTCATGGTGGAAAGGTTATCGCTCAAGGAAGTGCTTTAGAGATAGCTAAGGTTGAGGAATCTATAACAGGAAAGTATCTATCAGGTGAGAGGAAGATAGAGGTGCCTGAGGATAGATTAGAGGGTGAAGGAGCTTACCTGAGAGTTCTTGGGGCCAAAGAATATAACCTCAAAGAGATAGATGTGGAGATTCCTTTAGGTACCTTTACCTGTGTAACTGGAGTTTCAGGATCTGGTAAGAGTACCTTAGTCAATAAGATTCTAAAAAGGACCTTGATGAAGGAGTTTTATAACTCCAAGTTAAGACCAGGTAAGCATAAGAAGATTGAGGGTATTGAAAATTTAGATAAGGTTATTGATATTGACCAATCACCTATTGGAAGGACTCCCCGTTCCAATCCAGCAACCTATACTAAGGTCTTTGATTATATTAGAGATGTATTTACTAAGACTCAGTTGGCCCAAGAGCGAGGTTATAAGAAAGGTCGCTTCAGCTTTAATGTTAAGGGGGGACGTTGTGAAGCTTGTAAGGGTGATGGTATAATTAAGATAGAGATGCACTTCTTAGCCGATGTCTATGTTCCTTGTGAGGTATGTGATGGAAAACGTTATAACCGTGAAACCTTAGATGTTAAGTATAAAGGCAAGACTATAGCTGATGTCTTGGGTATGACTGTAGAGGAGGCATTAGAATTCTTTGAGAATATCCCGACTATTAAGAGAAGGTTACAGACCTTGTATGATGTAGGTTTAAGTTATATTAGATTGGGCCAACCATCTACTACCTTATCAGGAGGAGAGGCCCAAAGGGTCAAGCTGGCCACAGAGTTGAGCAAGAGAAGTACCGGTAATACTATCTATATCTTGGACGAGCCAACGACAGGACTTCATTTTGAGGATGTTAATAAGCTACTTCAAGTATTGCAGAGATTAAAAGAAGGCGGAAATACCATCTTAGTTATCGAACATAACCTAGATGTGATCAAATCTGCTGATTATCTAATTGATTTAGGGCCCGAAGGCGGTGTTAATGGTGGAGAGGTAATAGCCACCGGAACCCCAGAGGAAGTAGCAGAGGTTGAGAAATCCCATACAGGGAGATTTCTTAAGGAGATATTATAAATTATTAAGAGCAAAGAACTTAAAGATATTTTTACCACTAATGAACACAAATAATCACAAATAAAAGATAAAAAAATAAAGCTCATACTAGTAAATTTAAAATTTTCAATAATTTCATAATTTGATTATTTTATTTAAACAAATATTAAAGTCATTTTAATCTTTTGAACTTATATTAGTGCAATTCTTGTTAATTAGTGGTTCCAAAAGGTTTTATCTTTAGACTTGGAGGTTTGTATCTATGAAGCTAAGGGAGAAAGCAAGGAAGCTACCTAAGGAGCCGGGGGTTTATTTGATGCAGGATGCTAGGGGGAGGATTATCTATGTTGGTAAGGCTAAGTCCTTGCGTAATAGAGTCTCCTCCTACTTTCAAAGTGATAAGAACCTCCGCTTTAAGACTAAAATTTTAGTTGATAATATTGTAGATTTTGAATATATTATAACAGATACAGAGGTTGAAGCCCTTATCTTAGAGAATAATCTAATTAAGAAGCACCATCCTAAGTACAACATTCAACTTAAGGATGATAAAACTTACCCTTATATTAAGGTAACCCTAGAAGAGACTTATCCTAGGATCTTTAAGACAAGGATAGTTAAAAAGGATGGTTCGCGTTATTTTGGCCCTTATACCGATGCTAAGGCTGTTAATGATATCTTGGAATTAATACAGAATCTATTCTCTTTAAGAACCTGCAAGCGAGAGTTAGGGGAGAAGAAGGAGAGTAGGGCTTGTTTAAACTATCATATCGAGAAATGTGTTGGCCCGTGTATTAACAAAATAAGTGTCGAAGAATATAATATCTTAATAGATAAGGGAATATCTATCTTAGAAGGAAAAGAGAATAAATTGATTAAAGGTCTAGAAGAAGAGATGGGCCAAGCATCTAAGGAATTAAATTTTGAGCAAGCAGCAAAGTTAAGGGATCAGATTCGGGCCATTGACAAGATAACCCAAAAGCAGAAGGTAGTATCAGATAAGCTGATAGATCAAGATATCATTGCCCTTGCCAAAGAAGATGATGATATCTGTGTCCAGCTTCTAATAGTAAGGAGTGGTCGATTGATTGGAAAAGAGGACTTTATCTTTAATAAAGTCGAGGATAGAAATGAAACTTTGGCAGCCTTTTTAAAGCAGTATTATAATAATGTCTATTATATTCCTGAAGAGATCATCATAGAATCTGAGATAGAAGATTTGAAGTTGATTGAAGGGTGGTTAAGTAGCAAGCGTGGGACTAAGGTTGATTTACAGGTGCCAAAACAAGGTAAGAAGAAGGAACTTATTCAGATGGCTTATAGAAATGCTAGATATAACTTAAAAGAATATAGATTTAAGAAGAAGTTTAAATCTATTAATGTTGCTAAAGGAGTTGCTCAGTTACAGGAGCACTTGGGATTAGAGGAGCTTCCTTATAGGATTGAAGGATTCGATATCTCTCATGTTCAAGGAACTGATACAGTAGCATCTTTGGTGGTCTTTGAGAATGGTAAGCCTAAAAAGAGTGATTATCGTCGCTTTAAGATTAAGACTGTAGAAGGGGTAAATGACTTTGCTTCTATGGAAGAGGTTGTTTATCGAAGGTATTCAGGCCTTCTTAAGCGGGGTGAAGATTTTCCAGATTTGATCTTAATAGATGGTGGAAAGGGCCAACTAAGCTCAGCTGTTCAGATACTTAATGAATTGGGGAGAGGAAACGAGCAGATAATTGGCCTTGCTAAAAGGGAAGAGGAAGTATTCTTACCTGGGCAAAGTGAACCGATTATATTACCTAGAGATTCTCAAGCCCTTTATTTGATCCAAAGGGTTAGAGATGAAGCCCACCGTTTTGCAGTAAGTTACCATAGAAAGTTAAGGTCAAGGCGCTTAACCCATTCTATGCTAGACGAGATACCTAGAATTGCTAAGAAGAGAAGGAATGCTTTATTGAAACATTTTGGATCTTTAGATAAGATTAAAAGAGCATCTGAAGAAGAGTTGGCCCAGGTTGAAGGGATCAGCTATAAGTTGGCTGGAGAGATTAGAGATTACTTAGATGAACATCTTAAAGTTTAGGAGCCTGGAATCAGGAAATGCTGAGAGCTAAAAAACGTAATCCTAAATACTTAAAGCAGACAAAGGCGAGACTAAATCTTTGACTAAAGTCTGGTGAGATTTTTAGTAAATTTATTTTTTAATCTATTGTCCTGCCTTGTCAGATTTTAGTCAGTGTAAAGCTTTTTTGTTTATATGAACTTAGGTTTTTGAATTTACTGATTTCTGATTCCAATTTTAAAGAGCAAGGAGGGGGTAAAATGAGATATATTACTAGATTATTAATTACCATGTTGGCTTTGGTTTTAACAGCTCAGATAGTTCCAGGGATTCAAATTACTACCCTAGGGGCTGGGTTATGGGCGGCTTTTATTTTAGGTTTGGTTAATACTTTGATTAAGCCAATCTTAACAATATTCACTCTGCCTTTTACTATATTGACCTTTGGACTGTTCTTATTTGTAATTAATGGATTAATGTTATTGTTTACTGCAGTTTTAGTTAATAACTTTTATGTGTCAGGGTTATTTGCAGCTACTTTTGCCTCAATAATTTTAAGTGTTATAAGTAGCTTTATGTATGAGCTTATAGATAATTAAGGAGTCTTTTCTGATTACATTACCTCCACATATTACAATTAAAGTTCATATAAGACGAAAATTTGCTCTGATAAAGTTGCAATTTGTTCATTTTGTGTTATAATAAGACCAGTATTTGAAAATAATACTGGTCTTATTATGTAAAGATAAAAGTTGATTATTAATATCTATATTAGTTTATAATAAAACATACACTTATTCTAAAAAGAGATTAAAAATTATGTTAAAAAGATCATAATTAAAAGACTATTATATTAGTAGTGAGGTGAACTGTTTTGCTAAAAGATTTCTTTGGGAAATCTAAATATGTTACTGTTGAGCGGAAGAGTCGATCAAGAAGAGATAAAGACAGAATAAAATCTAATAAAGAAGAAAATAAAAGAGAGATGCCAGATGATCTATGGACCAAATGTAAAAGGTGTAAGGAAATCATATTTAATAAGAAGTTAAGTGAACATTTAAAGGTATGTCCAAGCTGTGGGCATCATTTTAGGTTAACTGCTACAGAGAGAATATCTTTATTAGTTGATGATCAATGGTTTGAGGAGTATGATGAAGAGTTAGAAGCAGATAATCCACTTGATTTTCCTAAATATGATTCTAAGATAAATAAATATCAGAAGAAAACAGGGCTAAAAGATGCTGTCGTTACAGGAATTGCTAAAATATCTGGTCATAAGGTCTCTTTAGCAGCCTTAGATTCAAGGTTTTTAATGGGAAGTATGAACTCAGTAGTAGGTGAAAAACTTACTTTAGCTATTGAAAGAGCTATTGAAAAGCAACTACCTTTGATTATCGTAGCTGGTGGAGGTGGTGGTGCTCGTATGTATGAAGGGATGTTCTCCTTGATGCAAATGGCTAAGACAAGTGCAGCTTTAAAGAGGTTAGATAAAGCAGGTGGATTATTTATCTCCATACTAACAGATCCAACCTATGGTGGAATCTCTGCTAGTTTTGCTTCTTTAGGTGATATTAATATTGCTGAGCCAGGGGCCAAGATCGGTTTTGCCGGGCCAAGGGTAATTAAGCAGACTATCAATCGTGACCTACCTGAAGGTTTTCAAACAGCTGAATTTTTATTAGAACATGGAATGATTGATAAAGTAGTAAAGAGATCAGATTTAAAGAATGTTTTAGCTAAAATATTATCTATTCATGATTTGAGAGGTGAAGATAATGGCGAGTAATTATTTAGACTTTGAAAAACCTCTTGTAGAACTAGAAGCAAAGATTCAAGAGTTGCGTAATTTTATGGAGATGAAGGATATAGATTTGACTGATGAGATTGAGCGTTTAAAGAGTAGGACTACTACATTGAGAGAAGAAATCTTCTCTCAATTAGAACCATGGCAAGTGCTTCAAATAGCAAGGCATCCCGAGCGACCAGTGACCTTAGACTATATTAATTTAATTTGTGATGATTTTATCGAACTTCATGGTGATCGTCAATTTGGAGATGATAAGGCTTTAATTGGTGGGATTGGAACTATAGGTAGAATGCCAGTGACAATTATTGGGCACCAAAAAGGGAAGACGACCAAAGATAATATAGAGAGAAACTTTGGAATGGCTCATCCTGAAGGTTATAGAAAAGCTTTGCGTTTGATGAAACAAGCAGAGAAATTTAATCGTCCAATAGTAGCTCTTATTAATACTCCAGGAGCTTACCCTGGTCTAGGAGCCGAAGAGAGGGGTCAAGCTGAAGCTATTGCTAAGAATATGATGGAGATGGCAGGCATTGATGTTCCTATTATCGTGGTTATCCTTGGAGAGGGAGGTAGCGGTGGAGCATTAGGAATTGGAGTAGGTGATAAGGTAATGATGCTAGAGTACACTTATTACTCAGTATGTTCTCCAGAGGCTTGTGCTGCTATATTGTGGAAGGATGCTAAGGAAGCTAAAGCTGCTGCTAAAGCTTTAAAGATAACAGCCAATGATCTCTTAGAGCTTGGTATTATTGATACTATAGTGTCAGAACCTCCAGGAGGTGCGCATAAAGATTACAATCTTAGTGCACAATTATTAAAAGAAGAGATTATGAAAGAAATAGAGTTTTTACAAACCTTATCTAAAGAAGAATTACTAGATAATAGATATAATAAATTTAGAAAAATGGGGCAGGTTAAAGAAAAGGTTGGAGAGATAGTAGAAAAATAAGCTGCCATCTAAGAATTCATCAAGGAGGAAATTACTATGAAAAAGATAGCTGTCTTGACTAGTGGTGGAGATTCACCAGGTATGAATGCTGCTGTTAGAGCAGTAGTTAGAAAAGCCATCTATGAAGGTGTAGAGGTTATAGGTGTAAATAGAGGTTATGCTGGGTTAATTGAAGGTGACTTTATTACATTGGGTGCAAGTGCTGTAAGTGATATTATTAATCGCGGAGGAACCTTCTTAAGATCTGCTCGCTGTGAAGAGTTTAGAACTAAAGAAGGCCGCCAAAAAGCAGCAGATCAGCTAAGAAAAGAAGGCGCTGAAGGGCTAGTTGTAATTGGTGGAGATGGATCCTTTACAGGAGCTATGTTATTGACTAATGAAACTGGAATTAAAACTATAGGTGTCCCTGGTACAATCGATAATGATATTGCTTGTACAGACGATTCTATTGGTTATGATACTGCTATGAATACAATTATTGATGCCATTACTAAGATACGTGATACTGCAAGTTCTCATGAAAGAGCTTTTGTAATTGAAGCTATGGGGCGTCATGCTGGTTTCTTAACCTTGGCTGCAGGATTAGCAGGAGGTGCAGAATCTATACTAGTACCTGAAATTAAGTTTAATATTGATGAAGTTTGTGACAAGGTACAAAAAGGTTATGAAAAGGGTAAAATTCATAGCATTATTTTGGTAGCTGAAGGTGTTGAATTTGAAGGTAATGAGTTTGAGACAAATAGAGATGTTAATGAAAGTAATGCTTTCACTATAGGAAGGATTATCAATGAGAGAACTGGTTTTGATACTAGAGTTTCAATTTTAGGTCATATCCAACGTGGTGGATCTCCAACTGGGCGTGATAGATTATTAGCTAGTAGACTAGGTGCTGCAGCTGTTGATGCTATGCTAGCGGGTGAAACCAATAAGATGGTTGGTTTAATACATAATAAAATTGAAGTATCAGATATTAAGGATGCTATTGAAGGTAAGAAAGAATTTGATAAGGACTTATATGAACTAGCTAACATTTTATCAATTTAAATATATATAATCATTGAGGAGGAAATATTAATGAGAAGAACTAAGATTGTATGTACAATAGGACCTGCAAGTGAAAGTGAGGAGATGCTAGCAAATCTAATGGATGCTGGGATGAATGTAGCTCGCCTTAACTTCTCTCATGGTGATCATCAAGAGCATGGAACTAGAATTGAAAGAATCAGAAGATTATCTAAGGAGAAAGGAAAGCCAGTAGCTGTTCTTTTAGATACTAAAGGTCCAGAGATTAGAACTGGTATGTTAGAAAATGATGAAAAGGTAGTTTTAGAAGATGGACAAGAATTCACTTTAACTACAGAAGAGATTCAAGGAAACTCTACTAGAACTTCAGTAAGCTATAAGGACTTACCAAAGGATATGAATCCAGGAGATACAATCTTAATTGATGATGGATTAATTGGATTAGAAGTTAAGAGCATTAATGGTAGCGAGGTTGTTTGTAATGTTGTTAATGGAGGTAAGTTAGGTTCTAGAAAAGGTGTTAACTTACCAGGTGTATCTGTTAATCTACCAGCAATTACTGATAAAGATATTTCTGATATCAAATTTGGTATTGAGCAGGGTGTAGATTTTATTGCTGCTTCTTTTGTTCGTAAAGCTGATGATGTACTAGCTATTAGAGAGATTTTAGAAGAAGCTAATGCTGATATTCATATTATACCTAAGATTGAAAATCAAGAAGGTGTAGAGAATATAGATGAGATTATTGAAGTGGCTGATGGATTGATGGTAGCTCGTGGAGATTTAGGTGTAGAGATACCACCAGAAAAGGTACCTGCTGCCCAAAAAATGATGATTCAAAAGTGTAATAGGGTTGGAAAACCAGTTATTACAGCAACTCAAATGTTAGATTCTATGCAGGATAACCCACGTCCAACTAGAGCAGAAGCTAGTGACGTTGCTAATGCTATCTACGATGGTACAGATGCTACTATGCTTTCTGGTGAAACAGCAGCTGGAGACTATCCGGTTGAGTCCGTTGAGACTATGGCTAGAATTGCTATCGAGACTGAAAAAAGCTTAGAGTATAAGAAGTTAATGGATAGAGATACTTTAGCTGCAACTGATACTGTAACTGATTCTATCAGTTATGCTACTTGCAAGAGTGCTTATGAATTAAATGCTGCCGCTATAATTACTTCTACTCAATCTGGTTATACTGCTAAGATGGTATCAAAATATAGACCTAACACTCCCGTTGTTGCTGTAACTTCTAGTCAGAGAGTATTTAATAAGCTGATCTTAACTTGGGGTGTCAATCCAATTCTAGCAGAAATTAGTGAATCTGTTGATGGAATGATTGAAGATTCTATTAATGCTGTAGTAAATGCAGATTATGCTAGCAAAGGTGATCTAGTTGTTATTACTGCTGGAACTCCTGTTAAAGAGTCTGGTACTACTAACCTGTTAAAAGTAGATATTGTTGAGTAAGTAATATCTAAATAAAAGAAGAAGGCTATGGCTTCCTTTAGGAAGCCATAGCCTTCTTCTTTTATTTAGGGTTATAGTTTATAGTGAGAAAATAAAAAGAATGAAATTAAAGGATAATGATTATCAATATCGAACAAACGACTATAAAGTAGAAGGTGAAGAGAATTATACATTGTCTTATAGTTGGACTTAATTTCTAGTAAGTTGCAATGATAGAAGGAAGAGGTGTTAATTATGAAAAATTTTGATCATGCTAAGATGCTAAAGGAGTTTAAGGAGTTTTCTAAGGGGATATCTGGAATAGATGATTTAACTCCTAAGGAGATTAAGCATAGAAAGGATATAGTTGATTTTGGAATAGAGGATGTAGGTTTACTAAAAGAGATGAAAGGATTTTTTCATAGTATTGCTGATGATTTAGTAGATAGGTTTTATGAGCATATCTATAGATTTAAGCCTATGAAGATGATCATTGATGCACATAGTAATATTAGTTCTTTGACTGGTGTGCAGAAGAAGTACTTTTTAGATTTGGTTGGTGGAGTCGATGGTGGTTATGGTGTTGAGTACTTTAAAGAAAGGTTTAAGATTGAAAAAGTTCATAATAGGATTAACCTAGGACCAAAGTATTATATCCGAAGTTATGCCACCTATTATAGTGAGGTTATTTCTAGGATAAGTCAATATTTCACAGAGGATAAAAAGAAGGCATCAGCAACTATAATGGCTTTTTTGAAGATTACTAATATTGATATCCAGATAGCAATGGAGACATATATTGCTGAATTTATGGAGCTAGATAGTACTGTAGGAACATTAAGCTCATCAAGTGATAATATAACTGATGTATCAAGGAATTTAGCTAGTTCTACTGAAGAGTTGAGTAATGCTTCTACTGAGTTGACTAATAATGTAATGGATATATCAGAAAGAAGCCAATAACAAGCAATTCATGCTCAAGATGCAAGTGATGAGATTAAAAATTTGGCCCAAATGTCAAAATAAACATCTGAAAAGATAGAAGAAGCTATAAGGACTATAGAGAAGATTGCTAGTCAAACAAACCTACTATCTTTAAATGCTTCTATAGAAACAACAAGGGCTGGGGATCATGCTAGAGGTTTTGCAGTTGTAGCTCAGGAGATTAAGAACTTGGCTGATGAATCTTCTTCAGCAGTTGAGAGAATTGGGGAAATGGTAAAAGAGGTGCAAAATAATACTATAAGTAGTGCTCAAAGGACTGTAGAATTGATCGAAAATATTTCAGCAGCATTAGAGGACAATCCTGCTACTCAAGAGGCTAGTGCTTTTACTCAAGAGCAATCTGCAACTATTCATCAAATAGCAGAGTCTGCAAAGTTATTAGTAAAGACTTCAGATGATATGTAAGATCTAGTAGATAAATTAAAAGAAAAAATGTAGTAAAAAGCAACTATCGAATTCCGGTAGTTGCTTTTTTATGATATAAAGTCAACAATTATATATTATTTTGCAGGAAAATACATTAATTTGTTGAATAATATTAATTAGAACTTTAAGTTGTTTCAATATAGAATATTTTATAATTAGGCAGCTAAAATCAAGGGGGGATTTAATGCAGAGTACAGCTGTTTTAAAACATGAAATCAAAGTTAATAAGGTTTTAAATTTGTTTTTAGCAGGAATAAATCTATTCTTCTTTTTATTCTTTTACTTTATTACCGAATTGGGATTTGCTACTAGTTCCATAATGTTAGTAAGTTCTATATTCTTCTTTTTAATAAGGTTTTTATCAGGAAGGAAATATTTTTATTTAAGCAAGTATCTTTATACTATAGGATTTTCTTTTTTAATGGCTTTTTTAATGGCTTTTTTAGGTGAATATAATCAAGGGGTTCCCTTTGCTTTATTTATGGGATTAATTGTCGCTACAATATATTACAGTGCTAGATTAACCCTAATATATTCTATATCTTCAATAGCCTTTAATTTAATCGGTTATCAGCTTTTTACAGGAGATTATACAGCAAATTATAATGGTATGCTTTTAACTACTGTATTGGCAACTTTTATGTTTTCATCGTTCATTGCTTATTTAATGGCTAAGGGAGCAAATGAGTTAATTACCTCAGCTGAGAGAAGTGAGATTGAAGTGAAGAAGTCAGAGTATAACTTAAAAAAAGTTCTTAGTGAAGTAAGAGGGGTTACTGCTGAATTATCAGCTTATAGTGAAGAGTTGTCGGCATCTGCCCAGGAAGGAAATGCAACGATAGAGGAGAGTAATTCTTTGATTGAGGATATGTCGGCAGGGATTCAGCAGATATCGGCAAGCTCTGAAGAGGTTGCCTCCTTCTCCCAAGAGGCTAATTCTCAGGTAGATCAAGGTAGTGAGAATATTAGGGAAACTATTGATAGTATTGAAGCTATTAACAGTGCTGTTAAAGAGACAGTAGAAGTAATTCAAAAGCTAGATAGTAATTCAAAAGAAATTGGAACCATTGTTGAATTAATTACCAATATAGCTGAGCAAACCAATTTATTGGCCTTGAATGCAGCAATTGAGGCAGCTAGAGCTGGTGAGCATGGTAGGGGTTTTGCTGTTGTCGCTGATGAGATTAGGGAGTTGGCTGAAGAAACTGCTAAGGCAACAGATCAGATTGGTAACTTGGTAAGAGAGACTCAAAACAGATCAGAAAAGGGGATCAGATCAGTAAAGAAAGCAGAAGAAAGAGCAAAAGAAGGTAAGGAGGTTGTTAGAAAAACCGGTCAGGTATTTAAAGAGATTCAAGAGTCTATCGAAGAGACTTCAGCTCAAATTGAGCAGACTTCTATGGCTTCTAATCAATTGGCTATAGATAGTGATGAAGTAGCTAGTGCTTCTAAAGATATTAAAGGGATGTCTGATGAGATAAGTAGTTCATCTCAAGAGTTAGCAGGTTTGGCACAAAAATTACAAAAGATAGTTAATGAGTTTAAATTATAATAAATAAAAAAGATGGGCTTGAGGATCTTTTAAAAGATTTTCAAGCCCATCTTTTTCATTGAAAATACAATAAAGCACAGGGAATGATAAAATATCAAATGAAGGATTATATTATTTTTTGTCGAAATAATATAATATAGTTTTATTTTTAATTATGGTATATGGAGGGTGGGGTGTTATGAATATAAAAGATATGAGTATAAAAGTTAAGACTGTTTTTTTGGTTGGTGGAAGTGTATTAGTTTCATTATTGATGCTCTTTGGTGTTATTTGGTACCAATTTAACGTATTGGAAGAAAAAAGTGTTGAGGATATAAGAGGGGTATTAACAGAAAATGACAAATTGAGAGTAGAGCACCTTACGATAACAATGGCAAATGCTATAGGGGATTTATATCAAAAAAAGCAAGGGGATTTATCAGAAAAAGATTTACAGGAATATATTATAAGTATAAACAATAATGCTTGGTTTGATGAAGATGGATATTTCTTCATATATAACCTTGATGGAGATACCATTGCATTACCTCCACAACCAGAGATTCAGGGCCAAAATCGTTGGGATCTACAGGATCCAGAAGGTAAATATATTATAAGAGAGTTTACAAAGACTATTGAAGAAGAGGGACAAGGGTTTGTAGATTATGGATACTTAAACCCGGAGATTGGAGAAGTGGAAACTAAATTTAGTTATGTAAAAGAAATACCAGGGACGGATTGGTATATAGGTACAGGAAGTTACTATACTTTTATAGAATCAAATGTAGGTTCTGCTAGTGAGGGTATGATTTCAAATCAAAGAAGGATCTTAAGAGCTATTTTTATAACTTTTGTTATAGTAATTGTTATTACAAGTTTATTAGTTTTGAAATTTTCTGACTATTTAACCAAAGAGCTTAAAAGGATATTAAAAGGAGTCAATAGTTTAGCTAGTGGTGATTTGAGTAAGAAATTAAAGGTTAAGAGTAGAGATGAATTGGGTCAATTTGCTATTAATTTTAATAAGGCCATTGACAATCAAAGAAATATAATTAAAAACCTTAATAATAATATAGAGAATTTATCAGCTTATAGTGAAGAATTATCTGCATCAGCAGAGGAAGGAAATGCAACTATAGAGGAGAGTAATGCTTTGATTGAGAATATGTCAGCAGGGATTGAGCAGATATCGGCAAGTTCCCAGGAGGTAGCCTCCTTTTCTCAAGAGGCCAATTCTCAAGTCGATTTAGGAAGTCAGAATATTAGAGAAACTATTAGTAGTATTGAGGTTATTAATGAGTCAGTTAAGGAGACGGTAGAAGTTATTAATGATTTAGATAGTAGCTCAAAGGAGATTGGTAAGATAGTCGAATTGATTACCAGCATAGCAGAGCAGACTAATTTGCTAGCTTTAAATGCAGCAATAGAAGCAGCAAGGGCTGGAGAGCATGGTAAAGGATTTGCAGTAGTAGCTGATGAGATTAGAGAATTAGCAGAAGAGACAGCAAAGGCAACTGATGAAATCGGCAATTTAGTAAGTGAGACACAGAAAAATTCTGCCAAGGGTATCGAATCGGTGAGAAAGGCTGAGGATAGAGCAGTAGAGGGTAAGGAGATAGCACAAAGAACTGGAGAGGTCTTTGAAGAAATTCAAGAGTCTATAGAAGAGACTTCAGCTCAAATTGAGCAGACTGCTAGAGCTTCTAATGATTTGGCCCAAAGTAGTGATAGAGTGGCAAGTTCTTCACAGGATATTAAAGGTATGTCTGATGAGATAAGTAAATCATCACAAGAGCTAGCAACTATGGCGCAAAAGCTGCAAGATTTGGTAAAAGAGTTCAAGTTATAAAGTTTTAGCATAAGTAAAGATCCAGTTAATGAATATATTCATTAACTGGATCTTTATAATTTGTGTTATAAATTTATCTGGTATAATAGTAATATAATTGAAATTTGTGCAACCAGCTATCAGCTAAAGAAGTTAAAGTTTTCAGTGATTTAGATTTTGATCTAATTTTTATCTTTATTTAAGGCTAATTTTAAGTTAGTGTGTTAAAATATTAAGTAGTAAAAACTAAGGAGGTTTGGAAGTGAAGGTTAAATTAAATTTTAAAATGCTGGTGATTTCTTCGGTGTTGATTCTTGTTAGTAGAGTAGCTGTGGTTGGAGCTGAGCAGAGTATAGAGGTTAGAGAAGCAATAGAGTTGATGTTAGAGGATAGCATTGATGTACATATTGCTAGGTTGGAGTTAGAGAATGCTATGATCGATTACGAGAAGAGTCAGGGTAATAATCTTTTGCGTCAATCAGATTCTTTTGATTGGGAGGCGAGATTAAATTTTATTGAGGCTGAAGATAATTATTATAGGAAAGAGGTAGGTCTGATTAAGGAGATTTTAAGTCAGTATTCTGATCTTAATTTGGCTCAATTAGATCTTCAGGTTAGGAAGATGCAATTTGAGATCGAAGAGTTTAGATTAGCTAGGGATGAACAAGAGGCTGATAGAGGGTATAAGAATCAGCTGGAGCTGTTAAGTAGGAGAAATTCCTATAATAATGTACTCTTTAATTTAGATAGAGCTAAAAGGGATTTGCGTGAAAGAGAGAGGATTTTTAAAACCTCACTTAATCTTGATGAAAGTAAGATTAAATTAGATCTTTTAAGCGTAGGAGAGACCTTTGAGATAAGCAAGGATGAATTTTTGGAAGAGGCTTTGAATAATAACCTTCTTTTACAATTAAGAGGTGATAGATTAAGGTTATCGGAGATTGAGTTTGAGGATGCTAAGTTAAGGGATATGCCAAGACTTGATCTAAAGATTCGAGAGAATAGCTTGGAGATTGCTAGAATGCAAAGAGAGGTATTTGAAAGAGATTTGAGGGCCTCTTTAGAGGGTGAATACTATAATTTTATAGAAAGGGTAAAGGAGCTAGAGATGTCAGCAAGTAATTTAAAAGAACTTAGAGATAGAGAGAGTTTAGTCTTTAGAGAGGAAGAGAAGGGGCTAAGAAGTACAGAAGACCTTCTGTTGGCTCAGATAGAAGTATTACAAGCTAAACAGAGCTATCAAAGAGCTGTTCTTAATTATTATATAAGTAAATTAGAGATCAAAGAGGAGATGGGATGGAAAGTAGAGGTGTTAATTGATGAATTTTAAGGGGAGTAGGTTACTTTTATTAGTTTTGATATCCCTTCTCTTCTTTACCAATAAATCTTGGGCCTCTGAGATAACTTTTCAACAGGTTGTTGAAGGTGCATTAGAGACAAATAGCGATATTATTAGAGCGAGAGAAGAGGTTGAAAAGATAGAACGAGATATAGAAAAGGTAAAGGCAGATCTTAATTGGCAAGTTGATCTAAGTGGATCTAGTGGGGTTAATAGTTCAGATGATGCTAATTTAAATTTATCCCTTGGCGGAGATAGATCTTATCTAGGAGGATTAAGGTTAAGACCAGAGGTTTATATAGAAGAAAGGGATGTCTTTGAAGGGCTTTCTAATGAGTTAGGCTTTAAATTTAATTTAAGTCGAGATATTTATCCTAGAATTCCAAGTGGTGAAGAGAAGAGATTAATCACTTTGGAGTATAGGTTAGAGGAGGCTAAGAGAAGTTTAGATCAAGAAATAAGTAGAAAGTTAATCTATTGGTTGGAGGGTTATTTTGATCTGATATATTTAAAGAAGAGAGTTGAATTAGATAGAGAACAGGAAGTGTTGGCCCGAGATAACCTAGATAAGACTTTAGCTCGGCAGAAAATAGGAGAGGCTGGAGAAGAAGAAATCTTAACGGCTCGAATTCAGTTAATGGAAGGAGAGTATAGCCTTAGAGAGCGAAAGAATAATTATGAACAAAGAAGAAGAATCTTTTATAACGAACTTAGGATAGAAGGAGAGTTATTGTTATCTTTAGATGCTAGAAAAGATTCCTTTAAAGAGATGGAAGGGCTATTAGAAGGTTTAGATTTTAACTTAGAGGATAGAAGCAATTTATTAGAGAGCATAATGGAAAATAATAGTGAATTTTTTAGAAATAAGAATAGTCAAAAACTCTTAGAATATGATTTTCAGTGGAGTAAAGTAAATAATAATTTAGGAGTAAGTTTAAATGGAAGCTATGATTCTTTAAGAGATGACTGGAGTGCGAGAATTAATGTCACTTATAATATTTTTGATGGTGGTCAGAGGAAATTAGAAGAGGAAGATTTTGAGTTACAGTCTAACGAGTTGGAGCGAAACTATAGGGAGATAATTGAAAGATTAGAATTAGATTTAGATACTTTAATCAATGATATTGAATTAAGTCAGATGAATTTAAAGCAGAGAGATCTTAGATTAGACAGGGCCAACCTAGAAGAGATGGCAGCAAGACAGAGGCTGGAGAGAGGGTTAATTAATGAAGTTACTTATGAAGAGAAAAGGAAGGCTTTAGAAGAAGCTCGTTTAAGCTTTAAGGAAGCAGAGGATAGATTGCTAATAAGCAAGTTAAGATTATTGGAGGCTTTGGGGTTATTTTAGGGAGTAATAACGCGAAACTTTATTACTGTACAAATCGAATTTTCAAAGAGGAGGAATTAAGGTGAGAAAGAGGGTTGTTATATCTTTATTAATAGTATTAATTTTAGGTTCTAGTCTTTTTATTTGGAATAGGTCTAGGACGAGGAGAGAGGATTTATCCTCTACAAATAGTCTTAGCAGCAGTAACTTAGTGGAGGTTGAGAGAGGAGATTTAGAGAGGGTTATCTTAGGTAGTGGTCACCTCCAGCCGGTTAGGGTAAGAGAGTTCTCTTTAAACAATGATAATATAGTAGAAGAGATCAATGTAAAAGAAGGAGATAGGGTAGAAGTAGATGACTTATTGATTAGGATGAGTAATGATAGAGAGAGATTAGATTACTTTAAAGCTCAAAATAATTATGAGAGGGCTTTAATTAATGGGTTAAGATCTGAGATTGATGAGGCTGAATTGAATTTAAGAGTTGCCCAAAGAGATTTAAGGGAGACCGATATTAAGGCCCCCTTCTCTGGTGTAGTGACAAGGGTAGAGGTAGAGGAGGGTGAGCAGATCAGATCAGGAAATCTCTTGTTAGAGGTAATAGATAATAGAGCATTTAAATTAGAGATTGAGGTTGGTGAGGGCCAAAGTGGAGAGATAGAATTGGGCCAACGGGCTAGAGTTAATATACCTTCGTTATCATCTAGAAGATTGGAAGGGGAGGTTGTTAAAATTTCACAGGTAGGAAAGAATAATAGTGGGGTGGTTACTTTACCAGTTACTATTTTGATAGAAGAAGGGGTTAAAGCAGTTAGGCCAAATTTTTCTGCAGAGGCAGAGGTAATTGTTGAAAGGGTTGAGAATAAGATAGTGGTTCCAATTACAGCTATATTTAGAGAGGGTAGAGAAGAGAAAGTAGTTAAAGTAATTGATGGAAAGATGAAGCCAGTCAATGTTAAGACTGGGATAAGTAATGGGATGAGAATTGTTGTTGAAGAAGGGTTAGATCAAGGAGATCAAATTTTAGTTAATGCTTATAGCTATTCTATTGAGGTTCAAAATGTAGAAGGGAGAGTCCCTAGAGGAGGTATGAGGTTTTAATGCTTGAGGTAAATGAGTTAAGAAAGGTCTATAATAGTGGACTAATAGAGGTTGAGGCTTTAAAAGGAGTCTCTTTTAGGATTGATGATGGTGAGATGGTAGCAATAATGGGGCCAAGTGGTTCCGGAAAATCTACCATGATGCATCTTCTAGGTTGCTTAGATCATCCTACATCAGGGAGTTATCTTTTAGATGGCAAGGATGTCAGTGGGTTTGATGACAATGGTCTTGCTGAAATTCGTAATAAGAAGATAGGTTTTGTATTTCAACAATTTAATCTTTTAGCTAAGACATCTATACTCCATAATGTAGAGGTACCTTTAATTTATGCTGGGGTAGGCAGAAAGAAAAGAAGAAAGATTGCAACAGATGTATTAACTAAGGTTGGTTTAGGACATCGTCTTGATCATCATCCAAATGAGATATCTGGTGGTCAAAAGCAGAGAGTTGCTGTTGCTAGAGCTTTGGTTAATAATCCCTCTTTAATTCTAGCAGATGAGCCAACGGGAAATCTCGATTCTAAGACTGGGGATGAGATTATGGAGTTGTTTCATCAATTAAACGACCAAGGTCATACAATTGTCTTAGTTACTCACTCAGACGAGATTGCCGACCATGCAGATAGGACGATTCGACTTTTAGATGGAGAGTTGGTTAAGGGATAAGGGGTAGAGTTTGATAATTTTATATCTATATGGTCTTATATAATGATGGTCGGTTCTTATTCACTTAAGTAAGTATTCTGTATCAATTATCAAGTGAATTATTTGGAGGTGGTAAGTAAATGTTTTTTGAGACGATAAATATAGCTCTTAGGGGCTTGAGTGCAAATAAATTAAGAACCTTTCTTTCGATGTTAGGAATTATCATAGGAGTAGGTGCAGTAATTACAATCGTTTCTATTGGGACAGGATCTCAACAGCAGATTATATCTCAGATATCTAATTTAGGATCTAATTTGATTAATATTAATAGGGGTTTCACTAGAGGTTGGGGAGGTAGAGTAAGTTCTGATGCTAATGTTTCTTTTACCTTAGAGATGAGAGATTATATCCAAGAAAGTAGCCCAGCTATTAAGAATATAATAGCTAATGCTCAAGGGCAAGGTCTCTTTATTCAAGGTGAGAATAATATAAGGGCCAACTTAGTAGGGACTGAAGGAGTTTATCAGGATATTAATATTTATCAACCCCAAGAAGGTAGATTTATTAATAGTAGAGATATTGAAGATAGGGCTAATGTAATAGTACTAGGGGCGGAGTTGGCCCAAGAGTTATTTGAAGATGATAATTCTATAGGAAGAACCGTAAGATTTAATCAAAGTAATAGTACCTTTATCTTTACAATAATTGGGATAATGGAAGATAGGGAGAGAGGAATGATGGGCGATTTTAATAATCAGGCCTATATTCCTATTACTACTTATCTTGATAGAATAGCAAATTCTAATGAGGTTGATGGATTTATTGCTCAAACTTATTCTTCTAATCAAGCAACAGAGGCGGTAAATCAGATTAATTATTTTTTTGAGATGTATGCTGGAGATAGTAGTAGTGTTAGAATAACAAGTCAAGATCAGATTTTAGATACAATGAATGATATTAATAGATCATTGAGTTTGATGCTTGGTGGTATTGCAGCTATCTCTTTAGTAGTAGGTGGAATTGGAATTATGAATATAATGCTAGTTTCTGTAACAGAGAGAACTAGAGAGATTGGTATTAGAAAGGCTTTAGGTGCAAAAAAGAAGGATATCCTAGTCCAATTTCTAATTGAATCTTTAGCCTTAAGTGGTATTGGAGGGATATTAGGTGTTGGAGTAGGTTATGGAGGAGCTTATCTTATTTCAAAGATTGGTGATTGGCCCTTTATAATTTCACCACCTGCCGTGATTATAGCTTTTAGTTTTTCATTGGTAATTGGGATGTTCTTTGGAATCTATCCAGCTGTCAAGGCAGCTAAGTTAGAACCGGTAGAGGCTTTAAGTTATGAGTAAGATGTCACTTAATTTCAAAGAATCCTTGACAGAGAAAAATAACCACTATATACTATAAGCAGAAATTACTAAAAATATATGGAAGGAAGGTCATGAAAAGATGATAAATGCAGTATTTAATCCAAGAGAGATCAATAATATCAGAAGCAATGTTATTAATGCTTCTTTAAATAATCTAATTGAAGATAACTTCATGACCTGTCTGGAGATTTTAGAGGACTATATATAGAATTAATATATGGGTGTCTTGTTTGTGCCTATATTTAGGGAAGTCTATGTCTAGTTATATATTCTATTATGAATCTTACCACAGGTTATGAAGTAGCCTGTGGTTTTATATTTTAAAGGGATATCTCTGTTAGGAGCTTATTATTAATCCTTTATCTTTACATAAATAGATAAAAGATAAGGGAATTTATGATTAAGTTTCTTGAGTTTTACTATACTTAGATATATATTGAGCAAGGGGTAAATTCTTTGTTTGAATATAGTTTCTAAATTTTATAGTAGAGATTGTATCTCTTTAAGGACAGAGTAGTTTAACCAAAGCTACAGGCAATATTGCCTGTAGCTTTTTTATCTTTTGCTAAAGATCAAAACTAAAAACTTAGACTCTGACTGAAGACTTATAAGAGCCGACAAGATCCAGACAAAAGATTAGAAGTCATGTATCTTAGTTAAGAGTTAGTGATTTTGAACTTAAGTTTTTAGCTGATGTCTAATGACTTACAGCTCAATTCAAGGTTTTAGCACACGGCACACCCTACAGGTCTAAAAACCAAGACCTTCCGTAATAAAAACCATTTGCACAAAGCTCATAGCTCATTTAATAAGGAGGAATAAAGATGATTAATCTTTCAGGAATATATAAAAAATATGGTTTTAACGAGGTGTTAGAAGATTTTTCTATGACGGTTCATTTAGGTGAGAAGATAGGTTTAATAGGGGCCAACGGCTCGGGGAAATCAACAGTCTTCAAGCTATTGGCAGGCTTAGAAAGTCCAGATAAGGGTGGTGTAGCCCTAGGTCAAAAGCTAAGTATAGGTTATATGGATCAGGTGGGAGATTATGAAGAAGGAGCTAAGGTAGAAGAGTCTTTATTAAAGGTATTTTCCCATCTTTTAAAGATAGAAGAGAGGATGAGGGAGTTAGAGGTATTGATGAGCAGTGATGGGTCTTCTAAGAAGATAGATTCTTATATGAAGGAGTATGCAAGAATTAGCTCTCGATATGAGAACGAAGGAGGATATCTATACAAGACAAGAATTAAAGAGATATTAGAAGGTCTGGGACTTGTAGAATTTAAAGATGAACTGATAAGTAGTTTAAGTGGAGGGGAGCAGTCTAGAGTACAGATTGGAGAACTACTTCTATCCCGCCCAGATATTCTACTATTAGATGAGCCTACTAATCACCTTGATTTCTTGGCCCTTAATTGGTTGGAGGATTATATAAAGAATTATAGAGGAACTGTATTAATTATCTCCCATGATCGTTATTTTCTTGATAGCACAATTGATAGGATAGTAGAGATTAAAAGTGGTAGAGCCCATCACTATGTTGGTAACTATTCCTTTTATCTTAAGGAGCGTAAGCGTCGCTATGAAGAAGAGCTAAAGAGATATAAGGATCAGCAAAAGGAGATTAAGAAGAGGGAAGAAGCAATTAAAAGGTTAAAGCGATGGGGTGATGAGAATGACAATGAGAAGTTTCATAAGCGGGCCAAGAGTATGGAGAAACAGCTAGAGAAGGTTGAAAGAGTTGATAATCCAGATTTAGGAGATAGCCAATTCAATCTAAATTTTGGAGCAGACAGAAGTGGGAAGGATGTTCTATCTCTTGAAGGTGTGAGTAAGTTCTTTGAGGAGAGGTTGATACTTGAAGATATAAATTTAAAGGTCTTTTATGGAGATAGAATAGGTTTGGTTGGACCAAATGGGTCAGGTAAGTCTACTTTATTAAAGATGATACTTGGTAGTGAAGGAGATTATGATGGGAAGATTAAGTTAGGGGCGAGTTTAGAGATGGGATATCTATCTCAGCATCAGGAGTTAGAGGATGGGAACCTAACCTTATTGGAATCCTTTCGTAAAGATATGCCACCTATGGAGGAGTCTAGGGCAAGAGGGGTGTTGGCCCGTTATGGCTTTAAAGGTGATGAGGTTTTTAAGTATATTAAGGAGTTAAGTGGCGGTGAGAGGGTGAGGTTCCATTTGATGAAGATGGTTCATAGCCAGATTAATCTACTTATTCTTGATGAGCCAACTAACCATTTGGATCTTAAATCTATTGAGATATTAGAGGAGACCCTTAAGGATTATCAAGGGACTTTGATCTTAGTTTCCCATGACCGTTATTTTTTAAATAAAGTTATAAATAAAATCTATGCTATAGAGGATAAGAGGTTGGTTTATTATGATGGAAATTATAATTACTATCGCCAGAAGGTAAAGGAGAGAGAAGAAAGGGAGCAGGTAAGAAAGAGAAACAAGAAGAGCAATAGAAAAGAATTAAAGGAGGAAAAGGCTAGTGAAAAATCAAAGAAGGATTTGGCTAAGAGGCTAGAGGAGATAGAAGAGAAGATAGTCAGGCTAGAAGAAAAGAGAGAAGAGAATAATCTGGCTATGACAGATAAAGATAATATAGATGATTATGAGTATCTTAATGAACTCAAAGTAGAGAACGAAAGGATAGAGGAAGAGTTGAAAATTTTGGTTGGTGAGTGGGAGGAGATTGTAGAGTTGTCAATTGATAATTGATAGTGTGTCAGTGCAGGGCAGTGCAAAAAGTATTGAGTTAAAAAAAGAAAGAGTAACCCTGCCTACGAAGAGTTTTTGGTGGGCTTGCTACGAAGGGTTCGGTTTTTGAACCCGTAGAGTTAAAACAGCGAATGTATATAAAAAAATAAATTAATATAAAAATAACAAGAGAGAAGGCGAAAAATATGGATTTTGTAAAGTTGAATGAAAAAGTATGGGATAAGAATGTTGAAACGGGATATGTTTGGACACAGCCAGTAAGCAGTCAAGAAGTGATGAAAGCAAAGAATGGAGAATGGAATATTGTGATGACCCCAACAAAAGCAGTTCCTAAAGAGTGGTTCCCAGAAAGAATGGAAGGGAAAGATGTACTTTGTTTAGCTTCTGGTGGAGGACAACAAGGGCCAATTATGGCAGCCTTAGGGGCAAATGTAACGGTATTTGATAATAGTCAAGAACAATTAAATCAAGATATTATGGTAGCAAAAAGGGATGGCTTAAAGATTAAGACTGTACAAGGTGATATGAGAGATTTATCAGTATTTGAAGATGCTTCTTTTGACCTGATTATACATCCGTGGTCAAATGGATATATAGATAACGTTTTACCTGTATGGGAAGAAGCATATAGGGTTTTAAGGTCTGGCGGGGTTCTTATATCAGGTTTTGCCAATCCAATTGAATATATTTTTGACTTAAAAAACTTAAATGAAGGTAAGTTTGTTGTAAGACATAAAATACCTTATTCTGATTTAACAAGTATATCTGAAGAAGAGTTGAAGGAATTAGTACTTGATCAAGGAGAAGGAATTATATTTGACCATACATTAGAAGATCAAATTGGAGGACAGATTAAAGCAGGTTTTTTAATTGGAGGTTTTTATGAAGATATTGGAGGAAGTGCACTTGATGAATATATAAATTCATCAATAGCCACTAAAGCTATGAAGTTATAATATAGTGTCAGTGTCTGTGTCAGCAAATTCAAGAACTTAGATTTTAACTGACACAGACACTGACATCAGTGATAAAGCTGCGCTTTATCACTATAGATTTACAAAAGACAAGGTAGGTGTATGTATGAAAAATTTTAAGTTGTTATTTAGTTTTATGAAGGGAAGTAGGTTGCTTTATTTAGGGGCTATTTTAAGTGTTGCGGTAGCTGCTTTCTTATCGATTATTAATCCTTTGGTTTTGAGGTTTAGTATAGATAATATAATCGGTGGTGAGCCCTTTGAAGGGCCAAGGGTGATAGTCTCTATTTTAGATTTTTCAGGTGGCAAAGAGGCTTTGGCAAGTAATTTATGGGTTATGGGGCTTATACTTATAGGTTTGACCGCTTTGCAAGGAAGTTTTTTATTTTTGCAGGGGAGGTGGTTGGCTTTAGCTTCAGAGTCTATTGTAAAGAGGATTAGAGATGCGTTATATGATCATCTTCAATATATTCCTTATGGTTACTATAGCCAAAGGGATACAGGTGATTTAATTCAACGGTGCACATCAGATTTAGATACTATAAGACATTTTTTAGCAGGGCAGTTTGTTGAGGTAGGGAGAATAATCTTTATGATTATCTTTGTATCCTCGATAATGCTTTCTCTTGATTTAAGGATGACCTTGGTATCAATAATGGTAATTCCTTTCTTATTCATTTTTACTTTTATCTTCTTTTTAAAAGTAAAAAATACCTTTGAGAAGGTAGATGAGTCAGAGGCGAGTATGTCAACGGTTTTACAGGAGAACTTGACAGGTGTTAGGGTGGTTAGAGCTTTTGCTCGACAAAGTTATGAGATTGATAAATTTGATAAGAAGAACAGAGAGTATAGAGATTTAACTTATAAATTAGTGAGAACCTTGGCTTGGTATTGGTCATTATCTGATTTATTAGCTTTAACACAGATTGGAATAGTCGTGGTCTTTGGTGTTTATTGGACGGTTATAGGTCAGATTACTTTGGGAACTTTAGTGGTCTTTACAACCTATATTGGAATGCTTTTGTGGCCAATTAGACAGCTAGGGAGGATATTAACCGATATGGGTAAGACTATAGTGGCCTTAGAAAGAATAGATGTCATATTAAGTGAAGGTGTAGAGGTTAAGAGCGGTAATGAAATTACTCCACAAATTAAAGGAAAAATCCAAGTGAAGGATTTAGCCTTTGCTTATGAGAATGAGGAGCCGATTTTGGATGGGCTTTCCTTTGAGGTGGAAGCTGGAGAGACAGTGGCTATATTAGGGCCAACGGGATCTGGTAAGAGTACCTTGGTTAAGTTGTTGACCCGTTTATATGATTATAATAAAGGGTCAATTAAAGTAGATGGGGTAGAGTTAAAGAGGATAAGAAGGGATTGGGTGCGCAAGAATATAGGTCTGATACTCCAAGAGCCTTTCTTATTTGCTAAGAGTATTAAGGAGAATATATCTTTAGCTAAGGTTGAAGCGGAGGATGAAGAGATCTTTAAGGTGGCCAAGGATGCTGCAGTCCATAATGTGATACTGGACTTTGATAAAGGTTATAGTACAGAGGTTGGTGAGCGGGGAGTCTCGCTTTCTGGAGGTCAAAAACAGAGGGTTGCAATAGCTAGAACTTTAATCCGTGATTGTCCTATATTGATCTTTGATGACTCCTTAAGTGCTGTAGATACAGAGACTGACGCTCAGATACGCAAGGCTTTAAAGAGAAGAAATAAGGATACTACTACCTTTATTATCTCACATCGGATTACAACCTTGGCTCAAGCTGATAAAATCTTGGTTTTAGAAGATGGTAAGGTAGTTCAAAGTGGAGATCATGAGAAATTGATTTCTCAGGAAGGGATGTATAGAGAGATTTATTTAATGCAAAGTGGAGTGAAGGATAAATTAAAGGATAAAGGTTGGGGTGGATTAAATGGATGCTTATCGTGAAGAAGATTATAATAAAGGTTTTGATCTTAAGCTTTGGCAGGGGGTCTTTAATTATATTAAGCCTTATAAGAAGGAGTTATTTACTTTGGCCTTATTAATGGTTGGAGTAGCAGGGGCTGATGTAATATTTCCTTTAATGAATAAATATGCTATCGATAACTTTGTGGTAGTTGGAGATTTAGAAGGGTTAATAGGGTTTTCTTGGGCTTATTTTGGATTGGTAGTATTTTTGGCTACAACAGTATTTTTATTTATAGAAAAAGCTGGGGAGATACAGACTAAAATCAGCTATGACATTAGAAAAAATGGGTTTGAACATTTACAGAAATTATCCTTTTCTTATTATGATAAAAAGGCAGTAGGATGGTTGATGGCTAGAATGACCTCAGATGTGAAAAAGCTTGGTGATACAATTGCTTGGGGTCTGGTAGATATGGTTTGGGGGAGTGCAATGATGGTCGGAATTATGGGGGTTATGCTTTATTTAAATTGGAAGCTGGCTTTAATTACTTTAATAGTAATTCCTCCCTTGGTTTTAATTAGTCTCTTCTTTCAAAAGAAGATTTTAAAGGCCCACAGAGGGGTTAGAAAGGTAAATTCTCAAATTACAGGAGCCTTTAATGAAGGGATTATGGGTGTACAGACTACTAAGACTTTGGTAAGAGAAGAGGAGAATTTAAGAGAGTTTCAAGGGGTAACTTCTAAGATGAGAGGTCAATCGGTTAGGGCTGCTATATTCTCATCTTTATACCTGCCAATTGTCTTAACCTTAGGAAGTATAGGGACTGGTCTTGCTCTTTGGTTTGGTGGAGAGGGTGTGATGTTAGAGGTAATAGGATATGGTACTTTGGTAGCTTTTCTTTCTTATACAGTACAGTTTTTTGAGCCTTTAAGGGAGTTGGCCCGTATCTTTGCAGAGCTTCAGTCGGCTCAAGCGTCAGCAGAGAGAGTCTTATCTATGATCAACACAGACCCTGAGATCAAAGATAGTCAAGAGGTAATAGAGGTTTATGGAAATATTCTTAACCCTAAGTATCAGAATTGGCCCAAGTTACAGGGGAATATTAGTTTTAAGGATGTTTCCTTTTCTTATAATGATGAAGAAAAGATTTTGCAAGAGTTTAATCTAGAAGTCAAAGCTGCTGAAACAATAGCCTTAGTTGGTGAGACCGGATCTGGTAAGAGTACTATTATCAATCTGCTTTGTCGTTTTTATGAACCTATAAAGGGAGAGGTTTTGATAGATGGGGTTGATTATCGGCAAAGATCTCAATTGTGGCTACACCAAAATTTAGGTTATGTACTTCAATCGCCTTACCTTTTTAGTGGTACTATTAAAGAAAATATCCGCTATGGAAATTTAAAAGCTAGTGATTTAGATATAATTGAAGCTGCCAAAATGGTAAATGCTCATAGCTTTATTACAAAGCTAGAGAAGGGGTATGATACCCAAGTAGGTGAAGGAGGAGGTAATTTATCTACTGGAGAAAAGCAACTTATCTCCTTTGCAAGGGCTATATTAGCAAAGCCAAGGATCTTTGTTTTAGATGAGGCTACATCCTCAATAGATACTCAGATGGAGAGAGTAATTCAAAGGGCAATAGATGAGTTGATAAAGGACAGAACAAGCTTTATAGTAGCCCACAGGTTATCGACAATTCGTTCAGCAGATAGAATCCTAGTAATTAAAGATGGTAAAATTAAAGAAGCTGGAAGTCATAAAGAGCTTTTAGTTAAGCAAGGGTATTACTATAACTTATATAGAAAGCAATTTAATGAAATATAATTATTGTCGGTAAAATTTAGTTGGGTTCATATTGTTGTTTTATACAATAAGTTGTCAAAAAAAGGAGGAAAAATGAAGGATTAGTTTAATAATTATAATATAAGAGTTATTTTCAAGCACCTTCAAATGATATAGAGTCTTAGTATATTATTTGAAGGTGTTTTTTATGAGATTATAAGCTGATTTTTAAAAAATAATAAAGAAGGAGAGGGGCTAGTATGTTTAAGAAAAATATTGGAAAAAGTATAGGTGATAAAATAATATTGACTTTAGTATCAGTTTCCATAGTAGTCTTTGGTTTGATTACATTGATTTCTAGTAATGTTGTAAGGACAAGGGTGTTTAGTTTAATTGATACTAATATAATGGAAGTTGTAGAGAGGAATTCAGGTTTTTTAGAGAGTTGGCTTGAAGAGAGAAAGAATGAGATGAAGAATTATGCAGCTATGCCCTTCATCAAGAGTATGGAGTGGAGTCAAAGTGAAGCTTTTTTAAGGGATAGACATAGTAGGTATGAAGATATATTCGAGGTTTTATTTGTAGCAGATAAAATTGGAGACTATCGGGCTACAGGTGGTAATGATGGTAATATAAGTGGGAGAGACTATTTTCCAAGGGTTATGGCAGGTGAGACAATAATCTCTGAGCCTTTGGTTTCAATGTCTACAGGCAATCCTATTGCAGTATTTGCTACTCCTATAGAGGAGAGTGGGGAAGTTATAGGCCTTATGGGCTCTACAGTAAATTTAAATAACTTAAATGATTTTATCAGCGATATCCGAGTAGACCATAAAGAGTCCTACTCCTTTATTGTAAGTGGTGATGGTCAGATTATTTCCCATCCTGATTCTGATTTTATAATTGAAGAGAATATAAATAATATAGTTGGTATTAAAGAGGTTTCAGGGGATATATTATCCAATAGTTCTGGTAGTGTTAACTATAGTTTTGAAGGGGTTAATACCTATGTTTACTTTGAAGAAATAGAAGGTACAGATGGTTGGAAACTATTAACTAGGGTTCCAAGAGATTATGTTTATGGGCCAATAAATCAAGTTAGAACAGTTTTAATTACTATGTTAGCTATTGCTTTAGTAGTTTTAATTGGTGTTGGAGTCTGGCTTGGGAGATATATAAGTAATCCACTGAAGATATTGACAGGTTATAGTGAAAGTATTGCCCAAAAGGATCTATCTCAAGATATAGATGCTAAGTTAATGGGTAGGGGTGACGAATTTGGGATTTTAGCCAAATCTTTTGCTCGAATGAATAAAAACCTTAATGAGATGATAAATAATTTAATAGAGAATATTGAGAATTTGTTAGCTTATAGTGAAGAGTTATCTGCATCAGCAGAGGAAGGTAATGCAACAATAGAGGAGAGTAATTATTTAATTGAGGATATGTCAGCAGGAATTGAAGAGATCTCCGTAAGCTCTCAAGAGGTAGCATCTTTTTCTCAAGAAGCTAATTCTCAAGTTAATTTAGGTAGCAGTAATATTAGTGATACAATTAAAAGTATTGAAACTATTAATATCTCTGTTAACGAGACAGTAGAGGTAATTGCTAAATTAGATAGCAATTCTGAAGAGATTGGGAAGATAGTTGATCTAATTACTAATATAGCAGAGCAGACAAATCTTTTGGCTTTAAATGCAGCAATTGAAGCAGCTAGGGCTGGAGAACACGGTAGAGGTTTTGCAGTTGTAGCTGATGAAATTAGAGAGCTTGCTGAAGAGACGGCTAAAGCAACAGATGATATTGGTACTTTGGTTAAGGAGACCCAAAAAAGATCTAAAGAAGGAATAGATGCAGTAAGAAAGGCTGAAGAGATGGTGGTAGAAGGTAAGGAGATTGTTCAAAGAACAGGAGAAGTATTTGAGGAGATTGAAGAGTCTATTAAAGCTACTGCTGCTCAGGTTGAAGAGACTGCTAAGTCTTCTAATGAGTTGGCCCAAAATAGCGAAGATGTAGCAAGTGCAACTAATGATATCAAGGGTATGTCTTATGAAATAAGTCATTCTTCACAGGAGTTGACTGTAATGGCACAGAAGTTACAAGATCTGATTAAGGAATTCAAGTTATAAAATTAATTAAGATAAGTGGAATATATTTGGAAAAATATTCATATAATAAAAATGATAAGTTAGTTCTCGCTTATTATAATTATATAATATTTGAGAATTTTAATATGTTTAAAAAGTTTGACAAAGTTATTTTATATTGTTATAATTTAGTTATATTATTTAGCCATAATCTTCTTAACAATCTGTTAAAATGGTTGATTTGTTAAGAAATAATATCATAATCTTCAATATATCTAAGAATATAAATAACTTTTACATAAAAACATAACATACTATAAGTCTATAAGAATACCTCAAACCTAATTTCAATATTGAGATTAGACTAGAGGTATTTTTTGTATGTAATCTTAAAGAAATATATTGAACTATCTTGTTATTAAGTATCAGCAAGCTTTTTATACATAAGGTACAGTTATATTTGCAAAGAATATTTAGCCTTGTATTTGAATGCTGATATTTAAATAAATATAATAATAGGAGGTAATTATTAATGCGAAGAAGTAAGATACTATTACCAGTAACATTTTTAATGGTATTATTTTTGGCATTTGGGTTTAACCTTAATGCGGAAGCCTTTTCATCAAGTCCTGTTGAAGAGGCAGAGGAGATTAGTGATTTAGGAGAGTCTCCAGATTCGATAAGAGTTCATTTTCAAACAGAAGGTAGAAACTATGATGGTTTAGGTCTATGGGTATGGGATGGAGCTGAGACTTTTTCAGAAGAGTTAGATGAATGGCCAGATGGTGCAACTGCATTTGACGAAAGTCAAAGTACAGATTATGGCCCTTATGTAGATGTTAAGTTAGCAGAAGGTGCAGATAGTCTTAGCTTTCTTGTAAATGAGAGTGGTGGAGAAAATTTATCAGGAGATATGGGAGTGGATATATTAGCTGCTGATATGACTGATATCTGGATTCAAGAAGCTAATGGTGAGTATGAGGTATTCTTATATGAACCAGTTGATCTTCCAGAGAATGTAGTAAGAGTTCACTACAAGCATGACCTTGATAGCTATGAGGATTGGGGTCTTTGGAATTGGGGAGATGTAGTTACTCCTTCTGAAAATGTAGGAGATTGGCCTACAGGAGCTACAGACTTCTCTGATGATCAAGTAGGAGACTTTGGCGCTTATGTAGATATAGAGATAGTAGATAATGCTACACAAATTAATTTCCTTGCAGTAAATATGGATACAGCTGAGCAGACTCCAGATATGAATGTGTCTAACTTATCTAGTAGTCAGTTGTTCTTCCGTGCTGGAGATGATAATGTGTATACAAACCCTTATTATGTTTCAGAAGCAGGTATTGAGACTGGAGAGGTACTATCTGATTCTATAGAGCTTAGATTCTCAACTACAGATGGGTTAACAGAAGAAGAGATAGAAGAAGGATTAGTACTAGAGGATAGAGAAGGAAATCAAGTTTCCTTTGACTTTGTAGTAATTGTAGATGAGCAAGTTGTATCAGTTCAAGGTGATTTTGATACTGAAATGTCACCATATATAGCTACTTTTGATGAGCGAACTGCTACAGTTAGAGCTGGTTGGAGATTAATTGATGAAGTATATGCTTATGATGGAGATCTGGGAGTTGAACTTCATAGAGATGGAACAGCTAATCTAAAGCTTTGGTCACCTGGAGCAGATAATGTAAGAGTTATCTTATATGATAGAGATGACCAATATGAGGTTGTAGCTGATGATATAGATATGAACTTAGGAGATAGAGGAGTATGGGAAGTAAGATTAGATGAAGAGAATACTGGTGTAGCAGATTTAACAGGGTATTATTACCACTATGAAATCGAAAGAGATGGTAATAAGAGGCTAGCTCTTGATCCATATGCGCCTTCAATGGCAGCTTGGAATAATAATCCTGAAGATCCTGCAAAGGCTTATCCAGTTGGAAAAGCAGCTATTGTGAATCCATCTTTTGTTGGCCCGGAGTTAGATTTTGCAGAGATTGAAGGGTTTGAAAGAAGAGAAGATGCTATTATTTATGAGGTTCACGTACGTGACTTGACATCTGATCCAAGTATTGAAGATGAGTTAAGTGCTCAATTTGGTACTTTTGCAGCTCTTGTTGATAAGCTTGATTATATTGAAAATCTAGGAGTAACTCACGTTCAGCTTCTTCCAATTATGAGTTATTTTTGGGGAGATGAATTAGCTAACGATGTAAGAATGATGGATTGGTCTGCTAGTGGAAATAACTATAACTGGGGATATGACCCGCATAGTTACTTCTCGATAACTGGTATGTATTCTGAGGATCCAAATGATGCAGAGTTAAGAGTAGAAGAATTTAAGAATTTAATTGACGAGATTCATAGTCGTGGTATGGGGGTTGTATTAGATGTTGTTTATAACCATACTGCAAGAGTACACATCTTTGAAGATTTAGTACCAAATTACTACCACTTTATGGATGCTGATGGTACTTCTAGAACAAGTTTTGGTGGTGGACGTTTAGGAACAACACACGAAATGGCAAGAAGAATTCTTGTTGATTCTATTCTTTACTGGGTAGAAGAATTTAAAGTTGATGGATTCCGCTTTGATATGATGGGTGACCATGATGCAGAGAGTATCCAGATAGCTTATGATAAAGCTAAAGAGATTAATCCGAACATTGTTATGATTGGAGAGGGCTGGAGAACCTTCGTAGGAGATGAAGATGGTGGAGATATTATGCCAGCTGATCAAGATTGGATGCAACATACAGAGAGTGTTGGTGTATTCTCTGATGACTTCAGAAATGAGTTAAAATCTGGATATGGTCATGAAGGTGAGCCACGATTTATTACTGGTGGAGCAAGAGATATCCAACAGATCTTTGATAATGTAAGGGCCAACCCACATAACTTTACAGCTACACATCCAGGTGATGTTGTTCCTTATATCGAAGCACATGATAACTTGACATTACACGATGTTATTGCTATTTCGATTGAAAAAGATCCAGACTATCACCAAGAAGAAATTCAAAAGCGTATTCGTTTAGGAAATACAATGGTGTTGACTTCTCAAGGTACAGCATTTATTCATGCTGGTCAAGAG
Source organism: Halonatronum saccharophilum DSM 13868 (assembly GCF_000517025.1). Taxonomy (GTDB): domain Bacteria; phylum Bacillota; class Halanaerobiia; order Halobacteroidales; family Halobacteroidaceae; genus Halonatronum; species Halonatronum saccharophilum. Next base: position 121,349 of record NZ_KI912092.1, on the reverse strand, counting down.
TATGGTCGTACTAAGCAATTTAGAGCAGAGACTGATGAAGCACCTTATAAATCACATTATGGTGTAGATGAAGACGGAGAACCATTTAACTATCCTTACTTCATCCATGACTCTTATGATTCTACAGATGCTATTAATATGTTCGATTGGGCCAAGGTGAGAGAAGAAGGTATCCACAGAGAGACTATGAAGCATCTGAGAGGTTTAGTTGCTCTTAGAAGATCTACTGATGCCTTTAGATTAGCAACTATGGACTTAGTTGAATCAAATGTATCAATGGTTGAGAGTGATGATATAGCAGACACAGACTTAGTAATTGGTTATAGAACTGAGTCTACAGATGGAGAAGTTTACTATATCTTCATCAATGCTGATGATAGCGAAAGAGAGCTTAGAATAGATGTAGATCTAACTGGAGCTCAAGTTCTAGTAGATGCTGTTCAAGCTGGAACTGAAGAGATAGCTAATCCTACAGGCGTAGAGGTTACTAGCAATAGTATAACTCTTGATCCATTAACTCCTGTAGTCCTAAAAGCTAACTAAATATACTTTGATTTGAACCAGGGCCAACTGTTGGCCCTGGTTTTTTTATGAGCACTATTTTATTTACATACATATATCTAGTAATAAAGCATAGCTTTATTACTAGTGAAGAGTAAGCAGTAATGGGTAATGAGTAAAACCTTAAAAGTCCAGAAACCCTTTATTCTTAGATTTTGACCTTACTGATTACTCTTCACTCATCACTGATTACTAGTTGCACAAAGTGCAACTATATTACTATAAATTTCAGGATAAAAGAAGGAAAAAAGGAAAAAAGATTCAAATAAATAGTAAGGAGTTTAATTATGTCTATTAAAATATTTAAGATATATGATTATAAAGCAGGAGGGAGATAAGATGGGAAGGCACTTGAATTTAGGCTTAGATGTAGGATCAACTACAGTTAAAATTGTGATACTAGATGTAGATAGTAATGTTATATATAAGGAATATAAGAGGCACTTTTCTGAGGTGAGAAAAGTTGTCATAGAAATGTTAAAAGAGGTTAGGTTTATCTTAGAAAAATCTGATTTTACTATCTCAATAACTGGATCTGGTGGAATGGATATTGCAGATCTATTAGAAGTACCTTTTTTGCAGGAGGTAGTAGCTTGTAGTAATGCAATTGAGAAGTTCATCCCTTCTGCTGATGTAGCAATTGAGCTAGGTGGTGAGGATGCTAAGATTACTTACTTTGGTGATTCTGTTGAACAGAGGATGAATGCTGCCTGTGCTGGTGGGACAGGTGCTTTTATCGATCAGATGTCGTCACTATTAGAGAGTAATATAGAAGGGTTAAATGACCTGGCTAAAGAAGGTGAAAACATCTACTCAATAGCCTCTCGTTGTGGAGTCTTTGCTAAGTCAGATGTCCAATCTTTATTAAATGATGGTGCTTCTAAGGAGGATATTGCTCTCTCCATTCTTCAAGCAGTAGTAAATCAGACTATTGGAGGGTTGGCCCAAGGAAGGCCAATTAGAGGGAAAGTAGCCCTATTAGGTGGACCACTCCACTTTATACCAGAACTTAGAGAAAGGTTTAAGTTAACCTTAGACTTAAAAGATGATGATATATTAAAACCAGAGGATGGGCAATTTTTTGTAGCCCTAGGAGCAGCTTTAGAAAGTAAGGAAGAAGCAGTATATTCATCAAATCGATTATATGAAAGGTTAGCCTTATTATCTAATATAAAGATCGATAACACTAAAAGTTTAGATCCCCTTTTTATAGATGAAGATGGCTATAAGAATTTTAAAGAAAGGCATAATCAATATAAGGTAGCAAGGGATGATATATCCAATTATAGTGGGAGCGCTTATTTAGGAATAGATGCTGGATCTACAACCACTAAGATGGCATTAATCAGTGAAGAAGGTAAGTTATTGTATTCCTATTATGGTAGCAATAAAGGGGATCCTTTAAATACAGTAATTGAGGCTCTAAAAGAGATTTATCCAAAGCTTAATCAAGATATAGAGATAGCTAATTCTGCAGTGACTGGATATGGAGAGGATCTTATTAAAGCAGCACTTAACATAGATATAGGGGAGGTAGAGACTGTAGCTCACTACAAGGCTGCAAGTTTCTTCTTGCCAGAGGTTGATTTTATTTTAGATATCGGTGGTCAAGATATGAAGAGTTTAGAGGTAAAGGATGGAGTAATTGATTCTATAATGCTCAATGAGGCCTGCTCTTCGGGATGTGGTTCTTTTATTGAGACCTTTGCCAAATCATTAGATTATGATATAGAGGAGTTTGCTCAACTTGGAATCAAGGCTAATAGTCCAATAGACTTGGGTACCAGGTGTACAGTATTTATGAACTCTAAGGTAAAGGAAGCTCAAAAAGAAGGGGCCAACGTTGAGGATATATCAGCAGGGCTTGCTGTATCAGTAATTAAGAATGCCCTTTTTAAGGTTATTGGTTATAATAGCAATGAAGACTTGGCTAAAAATATTGTAGTGCAGGGTGGAACTTTTTATAATGATGGAGTCTTAAGAGCTCTAGAACAGATAACGGGCCAAAATGTTGTTAGACCTGATATTGCTGGGATTATGGGTGCCTTTGGTTCAGCTTTAATAGCTAAAGAGAGATCTAGCGAAAAAGGCAAATCCAAGGTATTAGGACTTAAGGAATTAGAAGGATTTAAGGTAAGTAATAGCCAGGCACGTTGTAATAAGTGTGGTAATAACTGTTTATTGACTATCAAAAAGTTCTCTAATAATAGTAGGTTCATATCAGGAAATAGATGTGAAAAAGGGATAGGGGTAGACTCAAAAAATCACATACCAAATATATATGATTATAAACATAAGAGAGTATTTGATTATCAACCTTTAGAGAAGGATGAAGCCAATAGAGGTATAATAGGTATTCCTAGGGTTTTGAATATGTATGAAGATTATCCATTCTGGTTTACCTTATTTAATAATTTAGGTTATAGAGTCATATTATCTAGTCCTTCTTCAAAGGAAACATATCAGAAAGGAATAGAGACTATACCTTCTGAATCGATCTGTTATCCAGCTAAGTTAGTTCATGGTCATATTATGGAATTGATTAAGGATAAGGGAGTAAGAAAGATATTTTATCCTTCTATCCCTTATAATATAAAGGAAGATGAGAAGGCAAATAATAACTTCAATTGTCCAGTAGTTACCTCATATCCTGAGACCATAAGGGCCAACTTAGAAGAACTTCAAGATAAGGAAGTTAAATTCTATCACCCATTTCTTCCTCTTCATAACAAGAAGAAGTTGGTCAAACGCTTAAGTCAAGAGTTAAGAGAAGAAGGGTTAACTAAAAGGAAGATAACTAAGGCTGTAGAGAGTGCTTATGAAGCTTTAGATAAATATAAAGAGGATATTAAAGTTAAGGGAGAAGAGGTCTTAAATTATATAGACAGAGAAGGTAAGCTGGCTATTGTTTTAGCTGGAAGACCTTATCATATTGATCCTGAGGTTAATCATGGTATTGCCCAATTGATTCAATCCCTTGGCTGTGCTGTTATTACAGAGGATGCAATCTCTCATTTGGCTAAGCCAGAGAGACCTTTAAGGGTAGTTGATCAGTGGGTATATCACTCGCGCTTATATAGTGCAGCTACTTATGTAGGGAGAAGAGATGATCTAGAGTTGGTACAGTTGACCTCCTTTGGATGTGGGTTAGATGCTGTAACTACCGATCAGGTAGAAGAGATCTTAAAGAAAGAAGGGAAGTTATATACATTACTAAAGATAGATGAGGTAAGCAATCTAGGAGCAGCCAAGATAAGGGTACGATCTTTGTTGGCTGCCATAAAAGAGCGTCAAGCTAAAACTTATAAAGAAGAAAAGCTTCCATCAAAAGAGAGAGTACTATTTACTGAAGAAAGAAAGAAGCGAGATACAATATTGGCCCCTCAGATGTCACCAATTCATTTCGAACTTCTGGAAAGCGCTTTCCAAAGGGAAGGATATAATTTGGAGGTTCTTCCATCAGTAGATAAGGAAGCAATAGATGTCGGGTTGAGATATGTTAATAATGATGCATGTTATCCATCAATTATAGTTATAGGTCAGTTAATGGAAGCTTTATTATCTGGGAAGTATGATTTAGATAGAACTTCAGTTATTATCTCTCAAACTGGTGGAGGATGTAGGGCTACCAATTATATTGCTTTTCTTAGAAAGGCTTTAAAAGAGGCTGGGTTAGAGAATATACCTGTTATCTCCTTAAATAGTCTTGGGTTAGAGAAGAATCCAGGCTTTAAATTGACCTTATCACTAGTTGATAATCTCTTTAGAGCAGTAGCTTATGGTGACTTATTAATGAAAGTCCTATACAAAACAAGACCTTATGAAAAGTTAAAAGGTTCAGCAGATAAGCTTTATAAGGAATGGATGAAGAAATGTCAAGAGTCCTTATTAAAAGGTGAAAAGAAAGAGTTTAAGAACAATATTAAGGATATTATAAGAGATTTTGATAATTTAGAGTTAAAAGAAGGGTTAGTTAAGCCTAAGGTTGGGATAGTAGGGGAAATCTTAGTTAAGTTTCATCCTACAGCTAATAATAACTTGATTGAATTTTTAGAGAAAGAAGGGGCTGAAGTTGTAGTTCCTAGTCTTTTAGATTTTTTTCTTTATTCACTTTATAATTCTCAAGAGAAGTATAAAAAGTTTGCTAACAATTGGATGATGAATTTAGTTAGCAAGATAGGTATTAGAGGAATTGAGTTTAGGTATAGAAGGGTAATAAATAAAGCTTTAGAAGAGAGTCAAAGATTTGAGCCCTTTAAATCCATCTATGATATAGCAGAAGGGGCCAACAAACACCTCTCCCTAGGTCATCATACAGGAGAAGGGTGGTTCTTAACTGGAGAGATGGTAGAGTTAATCGATGAGGGGGTTAAGAATATTCTTTGCTTGCAGCCCTTTGGTTGTTTGCCCAATCATGTTGTTGGCAAAGGGATGGTAAAAGAGCTTAGAGACTCTTATTCAGGAGTTAATATCAAGCCAATTGATTATGACCCAGGAGCTAGTCTGGTGAATCAGTTTAATAGGATTAAGCTCTTATTATCCGTAGCCTTTAAGAATTTAGAAGAGATGGAAGAAGGAAAAGAGTTTGAGAATGAGGATATTGAAATCTTTGATTCACCATCAAGAGAATTGAATATATAAGATTAAAAAACTCTCCCCTGATAAACCTAGTTAGGGGAGAGTTTCATTTAACAGTGTTAAAATTAAAGGATAACAGCTATAGACCTGGGGATTGGCATACAAAAAGCAGGTATAGGGATCTGCTCTAACATCTATGAGAAGGAGGTTTTTGCTTGGATATAATGAATAGAGGTTATCTTAAATAAATAGATAGGGAAGATAAAGAGGGCCAACGTATCTGCGCGTCCTCTCTTTTAAGTTAGTGGGTAGTTGATTTGACTTTTGTGATAATTTTCACCTTAGTTTTAAAAATAAAAAATTACCACTTGACAAAAATCTAAGAATATAATATCATCTTAAGTAGTGAGAATGATTTTCATTATAAAAAATAAATGAAGGAGAGATGATCAGTGAGTAAAACTATTGTTATTTATGGCTCAACTATGGGAAATACAGAAACTTTAGCAATTGAAACTGGAGAGGTTTTAAAAGATAGATATAATATTGTTATTAAGGATGTAAAGGAAGTAAGCCCAGAAGAGTTAGAAGGCTTTGATTTGATTGTATTTGGATCATCTACCTGGGGTGCTGGAGAGTTACAGGATGATTTCTATGATTTTTATAATAAACTAGAGGGCATAGACCTATCGGGGAAAAAGGGTGCTGCCTTTGGCCCAGGAGATAAGGCTTACGGTGAGTTCTTTTGCCAAGCAGTAGATATGCTAGAAGAAAAGCTAGAAGAGTTAGGTGCTCAGATAGTTGTAGATGGTTTCAAATGGGATGGAGATATAGATGGCGAGGCTAAAGATAAGGTTAGAGAATGGGCCAACAAACTATAGCCCAAATATACTACAAGGGGAGGGTATAAAGGTGTATAAAAAGGATAAAGGTTGTAAAGTTAACTTTGAAGAGTGCCTTAAGTGCATCTTAAAGAATGTAGGAGCTACGATAATGGGAGTTAAGCCCTCTGAATTAAGAAGTATAAAGGTACATAATGGTGATATTAATGTCTGGGAGGATTGTAAAAAAAGCATAACCTCTTATGCAGAGATGGAGATTGTAGAGTTAAATGAGGATTGGTTTCGTAAAAAGGTATTTATTTACCACAAATCAGCTTTAGATAAAGAGTTAAGAGAATTAGAGAATCTTAACTTTTTAAAGGAGATTGGTTATCCTCAAAACTATAGTTTAGGTCTTTATGTGCATGTTTTAGTTACAAAACTTAGGAGCTATGAATTAGGTAAAGGGGAGTTTCCACATGAGATCGGACTCTTTTTTGGCTATCCCTTAAAAGATGTCCTAGGATTTATGGGGTACAGTGATTTAGAATTTACCTGTTGTGAGGAATGGAGAATCTATGGAGATAAGTCTCCTTCTTTAATGAGAAAGAGTAGCTTTGATAAGGCGAGAAATTATTTTAGTAAGAGATTAGATAGTGTGGTAAATATAAATCATTTTTACGAAGTTGTATAAAATAAATGAAAGTTCTTTGGGTTAGATAGAGCCCAAAGAACTTTTTGGTGTTTGTTTAAGCTATAGTGTGAAAAGGAGGTTTTAAGTAATGTTAAAGAGAAGAAGTATTGTTGTAGTATTATTTTTAGCAGTTATTATATTAGGAGTTCCTTCGGTGGCGTTGGCCCATTGCGCTTGGATTGAGGCTCCTTTGACGGTCAATTATAGTGAAGAGGTTGAATTTGATATATTCTGGGCAGATCCTGATGATTCTATAGAGGAGAGGGATATGGCTGAATTAACACTTAAAGTCAAAGACCCTAAAGGACAAGTAGAAGAAATTGAGTTAAGAGATATGAAAACCTTCTATAAATCAGAGCTAAGTTTTGATCAAGAGGGCACATATATCTTCTCGGCAATAAGACCTCCTGCTAGATTTAGAAGATCCCAATATAGAGATTATGCTAAGGCAATTACTTGGGTTAGAGATGAAGCGCAGAGGGCCAATAATCATTTAGGCCTTGATCTAGAGATAATTCCTCTATCAACTTTAGAAGAGATAAGGCAAAATAATGAGATTAAGGTAGAGGTCAGATATTATGGAGATTCTTTGTCAGATGAAGGAATTAAAGTACTCCAATCTAACGAAGCAGGGGGAAGAGTCTTTCCAGACTTGCATAATGAATCGGAGTATCAGACGATAATTACTAATAATAAAGGGCAAGCAATCTTATCTATAAGTCCAGGATATAATTATATTTTCAAGGTTAATCACGAGGTTCCAGCTAATAGTTTAGATGAAGATTTAGGTTTTTTAGTCAGAAGAGTATTCTTTAGATCAACCTTGTATCTGCCACAGATTTAGAATCTTGAGGTTGAAGGTATATATTTTCACTCTATTACTAGCTGTGAGTGCTATGAGCTTTGAGTTAATTCAAAACCATACAGTTCCTTTTTTTACATACTATTTAGGGGGATTACCTTTTAATTTTAAGCATGCCTGAGTTAATGTATTCTTTTTCCTCTGTTTTGGAGAAAAAATGATAGATATTTTAAAGGGTTACGGATGATCCTGAATATAAAGAAGGCAAAGACCAAACTTGAAATATATCATTTAAAAATATATAATGATATAGGTAACAATTTTTAGTAGAAGTCTTTATAATTAAAGATAATAAAATAGCAGGGAGAATTTAATATGAAAATTAGAACTTTAATACTTAGCTTTATTTTAGTAATAATATCTTCTTTTGTATTTATAGGTATAACAGAAGCAAGAGAAGATAGAGGTAAGTACCTTGTTATCCATGTCGATGGTATATCATCAGAGCTATTTTTAGATGAATTAAATGCAGGCGAGTTAGAGAACTTAAATTCTTTCTTTGCTAATGGCAATATTATTGACTATGGAATAACTTACTTCCCACCTTTTACTCAAGTAGTAACAACAAGAATAAGGGAAGGCAAGAAAATATATGAAGGCGAGCTTATAGATTGGGATAGATATGATGAAGAGACAGATGAGGGCCATGGCAAAATATCGGTCTTTATGAAGATGAGAGACACAGTATCTAGGCGTGCTCGAAGTAACTTTGCTTATGGTTATCCAGTTCTATCTTATTTAGGAGGACCAGCTCTATTGAATGTACCAGATTTAATTGATAAGTATGGGGTAGTAGAGTTCTACTGGTTTGCTACCGATACATATGGACATGCTTTTGGAGAGAACCAGCAAAGAAAATGGTTTAGAAGATTTGATAAATACTTTGGTGAAATGGCGAGTAATTTAGATGATGATGTGAATGTTATTATCTACTCCGATCATGGGATGACCTTTGGGGAGAGGGTAGATTTTGAAGATGAGATGGAGGAGATTTTTAAAGATGATGTCTTAAACTTTTCTTATCCAAATATTTATCTAGCTAATAGTGATGATAAAGTTAAGATAGCTAAAAAGCTATTAAGGGAAACTCCCCTTGACTATACCTTTATTCAAGAAAAGAAGAACAAGATAATCGGTTATCATAATGAGAGTAGCATAATTTTTGAAATAAAGAATGAGAAGATAAGTTACTCTTATGAAGGTGTAGATACATTTGGTTATTATGAGGCTGGATATAAGGGCCAACCCTTAACAGAAGATCAATGGTTGGAATTTACTCACAAATTAGAATATCCCTTAGTACCAGTTAATATCTACAACTTATTTAAAAGCCCCAATGTAGGTGATATAATATCAGTATTAAATGCTCCTAAGATAATGGGAGATGGTTATGTTAGAAAGGGTAATCACCAAGGTATAACCTCTATTGATATGACAGTACCAATATTTTTAAAAGGGCCAAATTTAGAGCATCTTTATGATTATGAGTATATGAGGTTAGATTCATTATTTAGTACTAAGGTAACTGGTGTCAACTTTGAAGATGTAGAGCCTAAGAGGGAGAAACACTCAATCTCTTTATGGGTGGATGATTATAAAAATCCAGATCTTAAAGCAAGATTTTCTTATTCTCCCAAATACAGAGTGCAATTAGGGGCCAACATAAGTTTAGATGATATCTATGATATGTGGGGAGAGTATGATATATATAGTGGGTATCTAACAAGGCATTGGTTAGGTGGAGGGATAAGTTATGATGATGATCTTTCCACACTAATAAAGTTTAGAAGTGAAATTAGAGTTAGAAGATTAGCCTTAGATTATACTATAGCTAGAGGAAGAGACTCTAAGACTAATCTCTCTTATAGAGTTAGTAATAATATAGACTTAAATCTCTTGGATTTTGAAACCTTTGGTTTAAGGTATAGATGGTAGTATTTAAAAAGTACCGATTGATCTTGAAGATCAATCAGTACTTTTATTTTGGGCTTTATTACTATCAATTTGCAGCCAGTTGAGAAAAGGGGTATAATAATATAAAAGATATATAAATTTGTAATTATATAAGGTTGAAAATACATACTTAAAGGAGTGAAATTATGGAGTATAATATTATAGAATTACTAAAAAAGAGAAGAAGTATTAGAAAGTATTTAGATAGACCGGTAGAGGAAGAGAAGGTAGAAAAACTGATGGAGGCAGCTACAGCTGCACCTAGTGCTGGCAATTCTCAACCTTGGGAATTTATCGTAATAGAGAATGAAGGAGTTATAACAAAATTAGTTGATGATACAATGTCTACCTTCAATAAGAGTTGGATGTCTAAAGGGGTTCCTGTATTGATAGCAGTCTGTGCTAAACCTGTGACAGTAGCTAAAAAGTATGGAGATAGAGGGCGCAACCTATATGTTATCCAAGATACTGCAGCAGCAATTGAAAACATCTTAATTTCAGCTACTGCTATGGGGCTAGGAACTTGTTGGATAGGAGCCTTTGATGAAGTAAAAGCCAGCGAGATAATGGATTTAGGCGCAGACTTGAGGGTCTATGGCTTTGTTACTCTTGGTTACGCAGATGGTGAAGGAAAGAAGCCTAGACAGAGATCATTATCTGATGTAGTAAGGTATATAAAATAGTACTAAAGCGTAGCTTTATTATTATCTATTAAAGAACTTAAAGACTCTTGGCTGATGAATGAAGGTTGACAGCTGATAGCTAACAAAAGGTATTTATAGTCATCATTTTGGTGATATAAATACCTTTTGCTATATATAATAAAAGTAGCAATTAAAAAATATTTCTAAAAAATTCAAGTTGTAATATTAGGTATAGTTATTTTAATTAATTATATATGTTTGATTATTGAAAAGGAGTTTTTGAAGCTATCGCGAAATAATATCAAATAAAATAAATAAAAGGTGGGGTGGGACTAATGTTAACTAAAAAGGTTCAAATAATTAATCAAAGTGGTTTACATGCTAGGCCAGCTTCGTTATTAATAGATATAGCTAATAAGTTTGAAGCAAAGGTAGAGATAATCCATCAAAATCGTGAAGCTAATCTTAAAAGTATTATAAGTGTAATGTCTTTGGCGGTAGGTTATGGGGAGTGGGTAACTATTAGAGTAGAGGGTGATGATGCTAAGGAAGCTTTAGATAGTATAGTAGAGCTAATAGAAGGTAAATTTGGAGAAAAATAAGTATTTTTATTTGAAAAAATCATTAAAAAGTTATATATTAATAAGTAATGGTGGTAAGTTTTTTAAAAATCAGCTAAGGTCCAATATTAATTTAAAAATTTCAGATTAGGGTTAATAATTTAGGAAATGGTGAGATAATATGAAGCTTATTTTAGTTGAAAATTTAGAAAGCGGGATGAAAATAGCAAGGACTATTTATGGTAAAAATGGACAAGTATTGTTAAGTGCAGGGATGAAGATAAAGAAGAGCTATATTAACCAATTAAAAGGTTTAAATATTAAAGAGGTATATATAGTTGATGAAAATTTTCCAGATCTTCAAGTACCTGAGCCTATATCTGATAAGACAAGAACTGAGGCCATTAAGACTGTAAAAAAAACAATGGAGTCTATTAAGAATGGGGCCAACATCGATTATGAAGAAGTTTCTCAAGTTGTAGATTCTATTTTAGATGAACTATTATTACAAAATAATGTTATTATACATTTAAATGATATTAGAGGTTATGATGATTATACTTTTAAACATTCAGTTGGTGTAACCATTATTTCAATCTTAATAGCTTTAGATACTGGATTTACTCTAGATGAAGTTAAAAAAATTGCTTTAGGTGCTTTTCTTCATGATATAGGAAAGATAAAGATCAATAAGGATATTATAATGAAGCCTGGAAAACTAAATGATGAAGAGTACGAGATTGTAAAAAAACATTCTAAATATGGGTATGATATAATCAGAAAGCAAAAGAGGATAAATGTTCTTTCAGCACATGTTGCTTATCAGCATCATGAATACCTTGATGGCAGTGGTTATCCTCGTGGCTTAAAAGGTGATGAAATCTTAAAATGGGCCCAGATAGTTACTGTTGCTGATATATATGATGCATTGACCAGTGATCGAGTATATAAAAAAATGTTGATGCCTTACGAGGCTCTTAAGATTATTGATGAGCTTAAAGGGACTAAGTTAAACCCAGAGTATGTAGCTGCTTTATTTAAGCATATTGCTGCCTATCCAGTTGGAACAATAGTTAAGTTAAATAATGAAGAAGAAGGTATGGTTGTAGATGTTAATAAAGAAGATTTAAGTTCACCTATTATTAGGTTGATTAAAGATTCAAATGGCGAAGTTATAACTGAGATTAAAGAGGTTGATTTAGTACATAACAAATCTTTAAAAATTGTCAAGACAATCTGAGTGTAGTTGTATATGATATAATTATTTATTTCATAGGATGATTTCATTCAATTGTAAAATTTATTAATGAAGCTATGCTATATAAGCTTGATATCACTTAGTTTAATTGAGATATTAATAGAAAAATACACCAGGGTAAAAATATAGGAGGATCTTTATGTATAAAAATAGAGTAATAGTATCATTAGTATTGTTTTTTATAATAATAAGTATAAGCACTTCAGAGGCAATGTACAAAGGAGAAGTAAATGCTGGTGAGAAGTCTATTGCTTTTAATTTACAGAGTGAAGCTGGGGATAAAAGAGCATTTACACTTGAGAGTGACTTTTCATTAAGTTCAACTTTAGCTTTCTTGTCATTATATCATCATTCTAATAATAAAGAATTTTTAAATCTAGATTTGAAATTCAATATGATTTCTGATTCAGAGTTTGATTTATCATTTTTAGCAGGCTATCAAATTGATATTAATAATATCGATAATAAGAAACCTAGAATTGGCTTAATAGCCTCACAAAGTTTATCTAGGCATCTAAAGGTAAATGGAGGAGCAACTGTATTGCTTAAAGAGACAGATGACATTCTTGGTTTTGAATTCGGGTTTAATTATATGTTAACAAGAAATTGGTCCTTAGAAGCTGGACATAGAAGATTAGCAGGTGCTAAAGATGCAGAAGGATTAGTAGTTGGATTTAGAAATTATTTCTAAGGAAGAGGGATAAGATGAAGTATAATGAAATAGGAGTATTTATGGATAGAGATGGAACTGTAAGTAAGGAGATAGGTTATGTAAACCATCCTGCAAGATATGAATTATTACCAAGAACTTCTCTGGCCATCAAGAGGTTAAATCAAAAAGGAATTAAAGCTATCTTGGCTACAAACCAGGCGGGAGTAGCTAGAGGTTACTTTGAAGAGGAGATGATCGGCAGAGTTCACGGTAAATTAGAAGCTTTATTAGAAGCTGATGGGGCTTATTTGGATGAAATTTATTATTGTCATCATCATCCTAGAGTAGGAGAAGGTAAGTTTAAAAAGGATTGTAATTGCCGTAAACCTAAGACAGGTATGTTAGACCAAGGTGCTGAAGAATTAGACTTAGATCTAAAGAAGTCCTATATGATAGGTGATAAAATTAGTGATGTTGAAGTTGGTCATAAAGTAGGGGCCAAAGGTATTTTGGTCTTAACTGGCTATGGAATGGGAGCTTATAAAGAAGAAAGAGATAGTTGGCAAGTAGAGCCTGACTATATAGCTGAAGACCTTCTTGATGCAGTTGAATGGATCTTAATGGATATCGAAGAGAGTGAGCAGGATGCATAATATAGAAAGACTTTTGGATGGGTTTTCTGATAAAAAGGTATTGGTATTAGGGGATATGATTGCAGATGAATTTATTATAGGTCAGCCTGAACGTTTGTCTCGAGAAGCTCCTGTTATAATCTTAGAGCATCAGGATAATAAGATCTTACCTGGTGGGGGAACCAATGCAGCTAATAATGTAGCGTCTTTAGGTGGACAAGTCTATCTAACAGGTGTTATAGGTGATGACAAGGTTGGGAAAGACCTGATAAATGTCCTTAATGATAAAGGGATAATTACAGATGGTTTGATAATTGATAAACAAAGGCCAACATCTGTTAAGACTAGAATTCTTGCTGGTGGAGGTCAGACTGTAAAGCAACAGATTGTCAGAGTAGATAAGGTTAAGAAGGATGATATTTCAACAAAGATTGAAGATGAGATAATATCTTATGTTAAATCTATTATGGATAAGATGGATGCTGTAATCCTTTCTGATTATGGAAATGGGGTCTTTACACCTAGGATAAAGAGAGAAACTATAAAGTTGGCTAATACCTTTAATAAAGTAGTTGCTGTAGATTCGAGGTATGAATTAAAGGAGTTTAAAGAGATTACAATTGCCACTCCTAATAAGGAAGAGGCTGAGGTAGCTGTTGGATTTAAACTAGGCTCAAAAGAAGATGTAGAAAGAGCAGGTTGGAAGTTAAAAGAAGAATTAAAGGCTAAGGCTGTATTAATCACCTTAGGAGGAGAAGGGATGCAGATCTTTAGTGATAAGGGAAGTGAGCATATACCTGCATCTAATTATACTGAAGTCTTTGATGTTACAGGTGCTGGGGATACTGTGATAGGGAGCTTAACCTTAGCTTTAGGTAGTGGGATGGATTGGATTGAATCTATGGAGTTATCAAATTATGCTGCTGGTATTGTTGTAAGAAAGTCGGGTGTAGCTACTGTAAGTAAAGAAGAGTTATTAGAAGTTATGAAGGGTTGATGTATATGGATAATGGAATTTATAAAATTGATTGTTTAAAATCAATTTTAGATAAAAAAAGAGCAGAGGGAGCTAAGATAGTCTTTACCAACGGCTGTTTTGATTTATTGCATGTAGGACATATTCGCTATTTAAAGGAATCCAAAGCTAAAGGTGATATATTGGTCGTTGGATTAAACAGTGACTCTTCTGTTAAAGATTTAAAGGGAGAGAAGAGACCGCTATTACCTGAAGAAGAGAGGGCTGAGCTTCTGTTATCCTTAGAGATGGTTGATTATGTAACAATCTTTTCAGAAAGGACTGCAAAAGCAGTAATAAAAACCTTGAAACCTGATATCTATGTGAAGGGTGGAGACTATAAGGTTGACGATCTTCCAGAATCTGAAGTGGTCAAAGATTACGGTGGCAAAATTGAACTTCTTTTAGAGGTTAAAGGTGCTTCAACAACTAATATAATAGAGAAAATATTAAAAACATATAAATAAGAGGCTAGGGTCTCTTATTTATATGCGATATTTTGTTAAAAGAATAACAATTTTGACACTTCGCAATTCGTTGATGTATAATTAACAAGTGCATAATGTGAATTAATTCACATTATGATTTTGAATATCATTATCAAACACTTGATGTTTTAATTTCATTTTACGTTATAACTCATATTAGTTTGGTAACAATGATAATTATAATATAGATTATCATCAAACTTTATTAAAGGAGGGAATATATAATGGGCCAATGCCAGTGTGGAAATTCAGCAGAAAGTAAGGAGAAGTATTTTGCTCCATTGATGAAAATTTTAGAGGGATATGAGAAGAAGGAGAAAGACCTTATCCCTGTTTTACAGAAAGCGCAAGATGAGTATGGATATTTGCCACAGGATGTAATTAAGGAGATTGCAAATCAGTTGAACCTTTCCTTTAGTCAGGTTTATGGAGTTGTAACCTTCTATTCACAGTTTCACTTAGAGCCACGTGGTGAGAATATCATCCGTGTTTGTATGGGAACTGCTTGCCATGTTCGAGGAGCAGGTGAAGTTCTAGATAAGATTACAGAAGAGTTAGGTGTTGATGATGGAGAGACTACTGAAGACCTTAAGTTTACTTTAGAATCAGTTGCTTGTATAGGTGCTTGTGGTTTAGCTCCAGTAATAATGATTAATGATGATACTCATGGTCGCCTTGGTGCTGACGACATCCCAGAAATTTTAGCTCAGTATAAAGAGTAATATGAGAGAGCTATCACTTCATATCTTAGATATTATCCAAAATTCTATAGCTGCTCAAGCTAGTTTAATCAAGTTATCAATTGATGAGGAGATAGAAGAGGATATTCTAGGAATAAAGATAAGTGATGATGGGTGTGGGATGAGTGAAGAGATGAAAGAGAAGGTTTTAGATCCCTTTGTAACCTCGCGTAAGACCCGTAAGGTAGGATTGGGTCTATCTTTATTTAAGGCTATTGCAGAGGCTTGTGAAGGGGATTTAGAGTTAGATTCTAAGCTTGATCAAGGGACAGAAGTAGTCGCTCAATTTAAGTATTCTCATATTGATAGACCACCTTTAGGTGATATGGTAGGCACTATTATTACCTTGTTGGCCCTTAACCCTAATCTAGATTTAATATATATTCATTCTGTAGATGGGCAAGAGTTTAGTTTTAATACTAGATTGATAAGGGATGAACTTGGAGGGTTAGCTATTAATAATCAGGAAATTCTATCTTGGATCGATAATTACTTAACTGAAGGATTAAAAGAATTGCGGGGGTGAATTATTAATGAAATCATTAGAAGAGTTAAAAAAATTAAGAGAAAAGGCTCAAAAGGAATTACAGGCTAGAAAGACAGAGAATAAAGCTAAGGTTACTGTTGGAATGGGAACTTGCGGTATTGCGGCAGGGGCTCGAGCACTCCTTAAGGAGCTTATGGCAGAGATAAATAGAAGGAATTTAGATGTGATTATCACTCAAACTGGGTGTATAGGTATGTGTGAAAAAGAACCATTAATAGATGTAGAGTTACCAGGTGAAGATAGGATTACTTATGGGAATTTAAAGGCTGAAGATATAGTAAAGATAGTAGTTGAACATATTGTAAACGGAAATATTGTGGAAGATTTAGCTATTGCAAGAGCAGATAAGGAATAATTATAAGTCATTAAAGGAGGTATAGATAATGGGAGAATCAATATATAGATCTCACGTTTTGATCTGTGGAGGGACAGGATGTGTTTCTTCTGGTTGTAAAGAAGCACAAGATGCTTTGGTTAAAGAGTTAAAGAAGCATGATTTAGCTACTGAAGTTAAGTTAGTAGAGACTGGATGTCATGGTTTCTGTGAAAAAGGGCCAATAATGATCTTTTATCCTGAAGGAGTATTTTACTGTCAAGTTACTCCAGAGGATATGGAAGAGTTGGTAGAAGAGCATATCTTAAAAGGAAGAATAGTTCAAAGGTTATTATATAAAGAACCAACAACTAAAGAGAATATACCATCTTATAAAGAGATAGACTTCTATAAGAAGCAACAAAGATTATCCCTAGCTAACTGTGGTCACATAGATGCTGAGAGTATAGACGAGTATATAGCTGAAGGTGGATATGAGGCTTTAGGTAAGGCTTTAACAGAGATGACTCCTCAAGAGGTTATTGAAGAGGTTAAGGAATCAGGACTAAGAGGTCGTGGAGGGGGAGGATTCCCGACAGGTCTTAAATGGCAATTTGCCCATGATACAGAAGGTGATAAAAAGTATATAATTTGTAATGCCGATGAAGGTGATCCAGGTGCATTTATGGATAGAAGTTTATTAGAGGGAGATCCTCATGCTATCATTGAAGGTATGGCAATTGGTGCTTATGCCATTGGTGCTGATGAGGGATATGTATATGTCCGTGCAGAATATCCTTTAGCAATCAAAAGATTGCAAAATGCAATAGATCAAGCTAAGGAATATGGATTATTAGGCGACAATTTATTTGGCAGTGATTTCAGCTTTAAGCTACAGATCAAAGCAGGAGCAGGAGCTTTTGTTTGTGGTGAAGAGACTGCTTTGATGGCTTCTATTGAAGGTAAGCGTGGTATGCCACGTCCAAGACCACCATTCCCGGCGCAGAAAGGATTATGGGGTAAGCCTTCAAATATCAATAATGTAGAGTCTTTAGCAAATATACCGTTAATTATTAGAGAAGGAGCATCTCGCTTTAATAGTGTAGGTACTGAAGGAAGTAAGGGAACTAAGGTATTTGCTTTAACTGGAAAGATCAATAATACTGGTCTTGCTGAAGTGCCAATGGGTATCACTATGAGAGAGATTATCTATGATATAGGTGGAGGTATTTCAGGAGGTAAAGAGTTTAAGGCTGTACAGATTGGTGGACCATCTGGTGGGTGTTTACCAGAGAATCTATTAGACCTGCCAGTTGATTATGATTCATTAATTGAAGCTGGAGCTATGATGGGGTCTGGAGGATTGGTTGTTATGGATGAAGAGACTTGTATGGTTGATGTAGCAAGGTTCTTTTTAAACTTTACCAAAAGTGAGTCTTGTGGTAAATGTACTCCATGTCGTGAAGGTACTAAGAGAATGTTAGAAATTTTAAATAGAATTACTTCTGGAGAGGGAAGAGATGGAGATATTGAACAGCTAGAAAGGTTGGCTGAGAATATCAAATCGACTTCTTTGTGTGGATTAGGTCAAACGGCTCCTAACCCAGTTTTAAGTACTTTAAAGTATTTCCGTCATGAGTACGAAGCTCATATCCATGAGCAAAAGTGTCCAGCTGGTGCTTGTGATGATCTTTTAAATGGATATGTAGTAGATGAGGATGCTTGTATTGGATGTACTTTATGTGCTAAGGCTTGTCCAGTAGATGCTATTGAAGGTGCTCCTAAGCAAGCTCATATTATCGATTTAGATGAGTGTATATCTTGTGGAGCTTGTGAGCCAAAATGTCCAGTAGACGCTATAAGCCAAGCTTAAATATTAAGAGACTAAGAAAATAAGAAGGAGTGAATAAAGAATGGATACCATTACTTTGACTATAGATGGTCAACAAGTTGAGGTTGAGCAAGGAGCTACCTTATTGGAAGCAGCTCGTGAATTGGGAATTGAGATTCCAACTCTTTGTTACCATCCAAGTTTATCTCTGCATGGATCTTGTAGGGTCTGTGTAGTTGAAGATGCAAAAAGCGGAAGATTATTAGCTTCTTGTGTAGCTCCAGTTAATGATGGAATGGAGATCGTTACAAATAGTTCAAAGGCTAGAATTGCAAGGAGAACAAATGTAGAATTATTACTTGCTAATCACCCTAATGATTGCTTAGGTTGTGATAGAAACGGAACTTGTGAACTACAAGATATTACTCATGACTTAGGTATTACTAGAATTGACTTTGAAGGTGAGGTTAGAGATTTACCAGTTGATGATGTTGGCCCTTCTCTTAAAAGAGAGCCTAACAAATGTATACTTTGTGGACGTTGTGTAAGGGTCTGTGAAGAGGTGCAAGGGGTATCTGCATTAGAGTTTACTCAACGTGGATTTGAATCTATTGTAACTACAGGTTTCGATCTACCTCAAAGCGAGGTTAACTGTGCTAACTGTGGGCAATGTGCTACAGTATGTCCTACAGCAGCTATTACAGAGAATCGTTGTCGAGAAAAAGTATGGAATGTTTTAGATGATGATAGCAAGCATGTTATCGTTCAGACTGCACCTTCTATTCAATCAACTATGGGTGAAGAGTTTGGTATGGAGCCAGGAACTGTTGTAACTGGTAAATTAGCAGCTGCCCTAAGAAGATTAGGCTTTGACAAGGTATTCTCTACAGACTTTGCGGCTGATTTAACTATTATGGAAGAGGGTAATGAATTTATCCAAAGGTTTAAAGGTAAGAAGAAGTTACCTCATATTACATCATGTTGTCCAGGATGGGTTAAGTTCTGTGAGCATAATTATCATGATTTAATTGAGAACTTATCAAGTGCCAAATCTCCAATGTCAATGTTCTCTTCTATCTCTAAAACTTACTATGCTAAGAAGATGGGCATAGATGCAGAAGATGTTTATACAGTAGCAATTATGCCTTGTACAGCTAAGAAGTTTGAGATGAATCGTGAAGAGTTACAAGAGGGTGGATTAGAGACTGATGCAGTTTTAACTACTCGTGAATTGGCTAGAATGATTAAAGAGATGGGGATAGAATTCTCTACTTTAGAAGATGAAGAGTATGACAGTATCTTAGGTACATCTAC
Organism: Halonatronum saccharophilum DSM 13868; assembly: GCF_000517025.1. Classification (GTDB taxonomy): domain Bacteria; phylum Bacillota; class Halanaerobiia; order Halobacteroidales; family Halobacteroidaceae; genus Halonatronum; species Halonatronum saccharophilum. The sequence continues at coordinate 101,886 of NZ_KI912092.1, read as the reverse complement.
TGGAGCTGCTACTATCTTTGGAACTACTGGTGGAGTAACAGAAGCAGCTTTAAGGACTGTAAAGGAAGAATTGACAGGTGAATCATTAGACCGACTTGGTCTAGGCTTTGATGGAATTCAAGAAGCTTCATTGGAAATTGGCGATCAAACTGTTAATGTTGTAATTGCTAATGGTTTAGCAAATGCTGCTAAGATCCTTGATGAAGTTAGAGCTGGAGAGAGCAAATATGATTTTATTGAAGTAATGGCTTGTCCAAAAGGGTGTGTTGGTGGTGGAGGTCAACCATTACCAACTAATGATGAGATTAAGAAGAAACGTGCCCAAGGATTAAGAAATATTGATGAAAGTGGAAAGGTTAGAAAATCTCATAAGAACCCAGAGATTAAGAAATTATATGATGATTTCTTAGGAGAGCCATTAAGTGGCGAATCGCACCATTTGCTTCATACAAGATATAAGAAGAGAGACAAGAATTAACAATGTTTAAAAATTGAGCAGATAGACTTTTCTATCTGCTCTTCTTATGGTATAATGGTTGAGAATTAAATTGTAAGGGATTTGGGGTGAGTATAATGTATTTGTTATTAGGTTTTATTTTATTAAATATTACAGCAATAATCTTTGTCTCTCATTCATTGGTAGGGGTTATTGGTACACAATCTTTGGGTCTATTATCTTTAGTTAAATTTCTAATATTTTTTGCTTTAGTTTATCAAAAAGGAATTACTATATTTAATGAGTTTATTTCCTTTAATAAGAGTGATTTTGAGATTGATATAAAGGATTCTATAAGAGTTATATCTATTGTCTTAAGTGCTTTATTCACCTTTTATTTAAATATAAATATGGGGATGGGACCAATTGTTGCTTCAGCTGTAGTTGGTTTGCTAGGGGCTATTATTATATCTAAGTATGAGGTTGAAGTTTTTTGTGGCTCCTTTGTTGGGATGGCTTCTAATCTAATCTTTATATCCTATGGACAATTATTTTTGGCTGCATTTATAAGTGGACTCATATTTATTTTAGTAGATAATTATTTTAGTGGTATCGGTGGGAAACTTGGGGCTATTGCTTTTACAGGTTCTATTTTAGTAGGGCTATTTAATAGAGTAGAATTTTTAAGTGGGAGCATTCCAGACTTAAATATATCAACTTTGCTTATAATATACTCTATCTGTGGGGCTGTTGGCACTTATGTATTAAGTGTTCGTTTTAATAAAGGTCCGGTTTTAAGTTCAGCAATAGTTGGGTTGTTAGCTGGTATAGTGTTACCTCTAATTTATGGTGACTTAGGTACTCAACTGGCTTTGATGGCATTTTGTGCATCTTTTGCTGGAATGTCCTCAAAGGATATTTTAGATAATGAATTTTTAGTTTTGATCTCTGGGATTATTACAGCATTGATTTTTATCTTTACAACACCTTATTTAGGAGGCCTTGGAGGAAAGCTTGGTATGACAGCCTTTGTCTCAGTAATTTCTCTAAGAGGTAGTTTATCTTTGATAGATCTTACTAGAAAAGAGGAGTTTAGAGGAAATAGAAGAAGTTATAATTTAGCAACCGAAAGAGATTGATTATGAATCCTTCCTTAAATTTAAGGAAGGATTTTTTTCATTTATTTTAAAAATAAATTGGAAGGTGAGATAATGAATATGTTTGAAGAAGGTATTTTAGCAACTTTGGTAGTTGTGTTGGTAATTGTTATCTATTATATATCAGGTGGAAGTTTAGCTGATCTATTGGCTAATTTATCTTAAGGGGGAGTTCTAATGAAGGTGGCAGCAGTAACTTGTAATGGATATGAAGAAGAGTTGTTAGATCAAAAGGTTAGAGAATCTTTAGATTATTTAGGTGGTATAGAGAGTTTTGTTAAGAAGGGGGATAAGGTTTTAATTAAACCTAATCTTTTAAGTCCACATAGTCCAGAGCATAGTATTACTACTCATCCACTAATCTTAAAAGCAGTTATTAAATTGATTAAAGAGGCAGGGGGAATAGTTAAAGTAGGAGAGAGCTCAGGAGGAATGATGGTGGACAAATCTCTAACTCAAGCTTCTTTTAAAGCGACAGGAGTAGAAGAGGTCTGTGATGAGATGGGGGTAGAGATGGTGAACTTTGATAGAGAAGATATTCAAAACCTGCGGGGGGAGTTTTCTAAGGAATCTTTTCCTTTTCCAAAGGTTTTATTAGATTCTGATCTGATCATTACTCTTCCTAAGCTTAAGACTCATAGCCTTACTCTATTTACAGGGGCTATTAAGAACTTATATGGTTGTATACCGGGGATGAAGAAGGCTGAGTATCATAAGTTATATCCTCATCCAGAAGATTTTGCAGGTATAATTGTTGATATCTATTCTTTGCTCAAACCTGGTCTAGCAATTATGGATGGGGTTATGGGTTTAGAAGGAAATGGCCCTGGAGCAACAGGTACTCCTTGTGAGGTTGGGGTTATATTAGCAAGTCAAAATTCAGTAGCTTTAGATGGTGTTGCTGCATCCTTTTTGGGTTATAAATATGGAGATATTCCTATTACTAGACTTGCTTATCAAAGAGGGCTTGGGCCAACATCCTTCGATCAGATTGAGGTTCTTGGTGACTTTGAAGGAGGAGATGAGAAGTATAACCTGCCTTCTAATGCTATATTGAGTCTTATCCCTAGGTGGATATTAAGTCCTTTATTTAATTCATTAATGTCTCAGCCTGTAATAGTCCAAAAGGACTGTATAAAGTGTGGTTTCTGTGTTCAGAGTTGTCCTCAAGATGTGATAGTTGAGAAGGATAATGGGTTGGTCATTGAGGAGAAGGGATGCATTAAGTGTCTATGCTGTCAAGAACTCTGTCCTAAAGAGGCAGTGGTTGTAAAGGAGCATCCTTTGGTAAGGATTTTAAGGAGAATAAGGGGGAGGTAAGAATTAAGAATTAAGAGATAAGGATTAGTAAGATGACTTTATCAATATGCACAGGATAATGAGTTAGACATATTATAGTATAAAGTGCTTTATAAGAAAGAAGGGAGAAGTTTATGTCTAACTTAAATAAAGGTTTATTACCTAGGTTAAAAAGGGTTGGAGTTGCTAGAGTCTTTGGTGGACCTTTGGCTCTAGATATAGAAGGGTTGGTCTACTTTAGACCAACGAGAAAGGGGACTGTAGTATCAGCAAGGATAGAAGGTCTTCCCCCTTACAGACCTGCAACAAATGATGAGGATCCTATTGGACCACATGGCTTTCATGTTCACGAATTTGGCACATGTGAAGTAGGAGATCCTGAAGATCCTTTTCAAGCTGCTGGAGGACATTATGATCCTAATGATCAGCCTCATGGTAACCATGCTGGAGATTTACCAAATTTATTTTCGAATGACGGTGTAGCAAAGATGGATGTATTTACAAATAGGTTTGTAGTAGAGGATGTAGTAGGTAGATCTGTTATAATTCATAAGAATCCCAATGACTTTAGAACCCAACCAGCCGGTGATGCTGGAAGAAGATTAGCCTGTGGAGTTATAAAGTGGCTTTGATTGTATTTATTTCTTGGAAGTAGGGAATGATATTAATAGTATGGGGGATTAATAGTAATAAAGTGTCACTTTCGTGCCACTAGTAATGGGTAATGAGTTAAGAGTAATGAGTAAAGTCAAAATCTCAAAACCTCTTATAAGTCTCAGGGAACAAAGGGGTTTCTGTTTTCTTAAGGTTTTACCCATTACTCATCACCAGTAATAAAGCTATGCTTTATTACTATTTAAATTCAGGAGGTATAAATACAATGATTAGAAAGAGAAGGTTTAATGAGCCACAGGTTGGAATTGGTGAGGGGATAGAAGGGGATGTGATTAGTGGATTATTGGATATGCTATCTAGTGATGAGATAATATCTAGTGGCGATACCGTTACTATTACACCAAATTGGGTAAATACTAATGCCCCAGAGACTGGCACAGTAGTTGGCCCACAATCATTGCAGAAGTTGATTAAATATGTAAAAGGAAAGAACCCTGGTAGAATAGTTATAGCTACTGGATCTGGTGGGGCAGATAATAAGGAGGTAATGAAGAAGACGGGATACCAGAAGGTTATCTATGAAGAAGGGGTAGATTTTGTTGATCTGAACTTTGGCCCGTATGAAGAGTTTGAGATTGACCACCCTATAATTAAGAAGATAAAGTTGAATAAGTTATTAACAGAGAGTGATAGCATAATCTCTTATACCCAAATTAAACACCACGAAGAGTCTACTGTCTCTTTAGGCATTAAAAATATTGCCTTAGCTTGGCCCCCAGCAGAATTGCATGGTTTTCCTAAAGCTAACTTAGGAATTCATGAATATTTACATGAATTCATCACAGAGATGGGTAAGTTGATACCTATTGATTTGACTATATTAAGTGGAGATAACGGAATGGTAGGGACAGGTCCATCTAAAGGAAAGCCTGTAGACGCCAATTTAGTAGTAGTAGGTACTGACCCAGTAGCTACTGATGTGGTTGGGGCAAGGTTATTAGGATTTCGTCAACAGGCTGTTCACTATTTACATAATTTAATTCGGGCAAACATAGGAGAAGGTGATCTACGTAAAGTAGAGTTAAAGGGGATGCCCCTTAATAAAGCAGAAGAGAAATTCTCCTTAGCTGCCTATGAGTATAAGATAATCTTAGATAAGAGCGAGATATTACCGGTTCATTTGGAGAGGAAAGCTTAAGTAGCTATCAGTCATCAGCCCTATCAGCTAAAGAATTTTAAGTTTTTGAACTTAGCTGACGACTGGTGGCTGACAGCTGTAGTAATAAAGTTTATTTTATTACTACCTAGCACGAAATTATTCTTCCTTTAATACTATAATAGGGGTAAAAGTATTGAAGGGAGGGATAAAGATGTATAGACTAAAGGGGGAAGAAAATTTTATAATTATCACTGGAAGTGATATAATAGATTGTGAAGAAGGAAAAGCTATCTGTAGGAAGGTTGGTGAATTGATTGAGCTAAATTCTCATAAGGAAAGAATTCTTTTGGATCTTCGGCGAGTGAACTTAGAAGATAGTGATTTTGATATATTTATAAAAACTATGTCAAAGATTAATCTTTCTAAAGTAGCTTTGGTGTTACCAGAATTAATTAGCAAATTTAAATTTAGGTTATGGAAGAGAAGGTATGATGATTGTATAGAAATCGAACAATTTATTACAATAGAAGAAGGAAAGAAGTGGCTAGTTAGATAGTCATTTTATTTTAATAAAAGAGGAGGAAGAGATGAATATAGTATTATTTCAACCACAGATACCACCTAATACAGGAAATATTGCGAGAACTTGTGCCTGTACCGGTGCCAGTCTGCATCTAATTAGGCCCTTAGGCTTTTCTACTGATGAGAAAGCAGTTAAGAGAGCAGGTTTGGACTATTGGGATAGCCTTGATATCTATTATTATGATAACTTAGAAGAGTTCTTTGAAAAGAATAAAGGAAGTAACTTTTATTTTGCGACCAATTTCACTGAGAAGTTTCATACCGAAGTTGAGTACAAAGAAGGAGACTTCTTTATCTTTGGTAGGGAGACTACAGGCATCCCTGAGGATATTTTAAAGAAGTATTCTGATAACTGTATTAGAATACCAATGAAGGAAGGTACTCGGTCTTTAAACTTAGCAAATTCTGTGTCGATAGTAATCTATGAAGCCTTAAGACAGACTGGGTTTAAAGGGCTAGTTTAAGAACTTAGTAATCATATCCTATTATTAATATAAGGAGGCAATAATGAAAGAGATAGCTTACATAAGTGGTGATTTTGTTGAATTAGATAAGGCAAGTATTTCATTAGAAGATAGAGGGTTTCAATTTGGTGATGGAGTTTATGAGGTTATAAAGTTATATGATGGAATATTATTTAAGGGTGAAGAACACTTTAAGAGGTTAATTAATAGTGCTGAATTAATTCGAATTAATTTAGACTATAGCGTTGAAGATCTAAAGGAGATTGCTTTTGAGGTTATAAAGAGAAGTGATAAGAACAAATCAGGAAGTCTTTATATACAGGTAACTAGAGGGGTTGCCCCAAGAGATCATAACTTTTCTTATACTTTAGAGCCGACTTTGGTTATGTATCTATTACCTCCTAAGTCTCTACCTAATGAGATTAGAGAGAAAGGTGTATCTGTAGTTACTTTAGTTGATAACAGATGGGGATGTTGTAATATTAAGACTATAAACCTTCTTCCAAATATTCTAGCAAGCCAAGAGGCTAGCGAGAAGGGAGCCTTTGAAGGAATATTTATTTCTGATAATGATATTGTATTAGAAGGTACTGGTAGTAATATCTTTATAGTTAAAGACGGTGTTATCATAACCCATCCAGTGACCAATAAGATATTAAGTGGTATTACCAGAGAGATAGTCTTTGAATTAGCTAGAGAGAGGTTTTCAGCTGTTGAAGATCCTTTCTCACTAGAAGACCTATATAATGCTGATGAGGTCTTCATTACAAGTACAACCAAAGAGGTTTTGGGTGTTGTAGAGGTTGATGGAAAGAAGATAGGTGATGGGGTAGTAGGAGATGTTACTAAAGAATTGAATGTTCTTTATAGGGAGTATAAAAGTAATCCAGATAATTTTTAAGATAAAAAGAGAGTTAACTGTTAACAGTTAACTCTCTTTTGTTATTGAGGGAACTATAATTTTGAAGTTGAATTTCAAGAAATTTAAAGTCAAAGGCATATACGCAGACCAAGTTCGGATAAGTGCCGACAAGTTCTTGACAAGAATATAAAGAGGTTAGTAATATTTTAATCAATAATTTATCTATATCAAATGATTAGTTTTAAGTTCTTAAGAAAATTGAGATTAAAGTTATTCTGTCAATTTTTTATTTTAAGTTAGAATGTGAAAATTAACAATTAATTATATAGTAGTATTTTGTTGAAAAAGCAAATGTAAAAGAATAAATACAATTTATATAAAAAATAAGCAGGAAAAATGATGGTTAGTAGTGAAAACTTTAGATTATAATGGTAAAGGAGGAGTAATATAAAATATGGGTAATAGAGGGGAAGCGTTTAAACAAAAGGTAGAAAATTTACTGGAGTTATTTAATGAATTTGATAAAACAAAAGAAATAATAAAATTATTTTCTTTTTACTTAATTAATACTAATCAAAATTATAAGTACAATGAAAGCTATTTAAATGAATCAATAGAAGATTTTGAAGAGTTGTTAAACATAATACTTAGAAAAAGAAATATTATTGAAAGAATGATAGAGGAGTTAAAAGAACAAAAAATTGAAAATTTACAAGAAGTAATAGTAGATGAATTATTTTTATATAAAAATAACTCTACTTCAAGAGATATCGAAATATTTAGTGAAGGCAATTTTTATAAAGTGAAAGATAAGAGAAATATTTATATCGAATGTATTTATCAAATTAATAATGATAAAAAAACATCTAACCATTACAAGTTTTCGTTGAAAGAATTTGAAGAGAAAGAATTTGAAGAAATATTAAGAATAATTAATTAGAAAGAGAAGTTTTATTAAGAAAATAGTTAAAGAGTTAAAAGAGAAAAATATAAAGGGGATAGAAATAATATTTGATAACTTATGGAAGTACGATTCTAATTGTGATTATTTGGAAGGAAATATAGATGTTTTTGATAAAGTAAATGATGAAAAAAATAGTTGTGTTGAAGTTATTCAATATGATAACAGTAGATACGAGGAATTGATAGAGTTAAGCAAAGATAAAAATGAAAAAGATGAAGAAAAATTAAAAAAATAGGATTTCAGAAGGGAATGCAAAGGATGAAGATAACAAAAGAAAATCAGCTGTATAAAAATATTGTTAATCCTAAAAATTTATATATGGCAATATATTCAGTTGATTCATATATATTTGAACGTGATTTATTAAATAAAGGTGATTATTTAAAGTTATGTAAGTTAAAGGATAAATTAAATTATGAAGAAATTAATGAAGTAATGAATAAAGTCATAGAAAAAATAAATGACGTAATATTAAAGGATAAACTTTTTGAAATTTCTGTTTTTCTTAGACCTAAAAAATATATAAGTGAAGCAAAGGTTGAATCAAGACCCTTACATACAAGTGACCTTTACACTCAAATTGCTATAGTAGCAATGTTAAATCCTATTATATATGATTTTGATGAACTTGAAAGTGAAAAAAATGGCAAATTAGTTTTATCAGATTTAAGTAAATTAATTCCAAGTAATTTTTATGGTAATATTCCTTCGTTAAAGGCAAAGTCATTATTTAAACCGTGGCAGAAAATGTATAAAAGATATTCAAAAGATATAACAAATAGTTATTCTAATTACTTAGAGACTGGAGAATATAACTATGAAGTAACTTTAGATTTAAAAAACTTTTTTCCATCAATTAATCCATATATTATTTATAGATATGTATTAGAAAAGTTATCGATTAGGTTTTCAGATGAAGAATTTGATTGTTTAAAGGTTGTTTTATATAAACTATTATATTTTAAAGTTATTAATTTAGAAAATTGTTCAAATGCAAGAGAGGAATATTATAGTTTATCTACTGAGTATAAAAGCATAAAGGACAATGGTGATTACTATTCTGTTGGAATTGTACAAGGTTTACCCCAAGCTTATTTTTGGGGAAATATTTGTATGATAGAAGTAGCAAAAGAATTTGAAAAAGAATTTAATGGTAGATCATTTTATTATGTAGATGACTCGGTTATATATATTGACTCCTCAAAAGATTTAAGAGAAGAACAAGAAAAATTTAAAGATAAACTAAAAAGTTTAAATAGAAAACTACAACAGTTAAATGATAGATTATCTAGAAATGGTAATAGTGAAGAGTGTTTTAAATTACCAGATTGCAAATTTAGAGAGGAAATAAAGAATTTTTCTAAAAATATTGATTATAAAATAGAAGTTCATACAAATAATAAAAGTAAATTGTCAGAAATTAAAGAAGATGATAATGGGGAACAGTATTTAAGATATCTTAGTAGACAAGCATCCCTTGGAGCAAGACAGTTATGGTCAACATTTGAAGACATTGAGGATATTAGTTTAAAAAGTAAATTCGAAACTTTAGAAGAATCAGTAGAAAAAGAGACAGATAGAATTGAACGTATAGATAAGAAAGATAATAGTAATCATAAAAAACTTTTAGTTCGCTTCAAGAAATTCTTTAAGTTTAGAAGAAAGTTAATGAGTTATAGAGAAGACAATCAAATTTCTAGTAAAGATATTAATAATCTCCTTGAAAAGATGAATAAAAAGGAGATAGAGAAATTTTTTAAACATTATGATGAAGATATATTTTCAAGTGAATATTTATTTTATTTGAGAAATTTGAAGAATATTAAAGAAGATAAAAAAGAAGATAAAAAAGAAAAATGCTTGGTTGAAATTTATTATAAAAAAATAAAAAATAAAACAAATAATTTTGATCAATCGATTTATAATGAAGCTTATAAAGAAATAGCATACTTTTCTAAAGTATGCAGTAGATTTAATATTAAGGAAAGTGAATATTTCAGAGTTAATAAATATAACAGTATTGAAAAAAGAGTTAACATAGTATTTCCTAGGGTTAATGGGGTACATAAAGAAAGAAAATTAGATTATGTTAAAAATATTATCAAATTTTTTATGGAAGATGGTGTAGATTGTAATTTTTACAATTACAACAAATATTTATCGAATGAAGAACAGTTAGAGGGTAATCAAAATTTAAAAAATGATGAAAAATTAAAAGAATGCTACAAATGGGTAGTGAATAATGATTCAGAATTATATAGAATGGTTCTAAATTCGATTTTTTCAAAGGTTTTTAATGTTGTTTTAAATGATAAGCTTCAAATTGGAAAATTAGACAATAAACCATTAACTTATTCAGAATTTAAGATACTTGTGTATTTAAGGAATAGAAATTTTAAAACTGATAAATTCTTGAATGATATTACTGGTATAGATATTAATGATTTAGATACAATTGATTATACGTTATTTGAAGTTATAGATTATTACAATAGTTTTGTAAGTAAGCCAAAGCTAATTGATAATTTAATAGAAGTACATAGGTATACAAGTGAGATGTGGAAGAATGGGTCAAAATTTTTACATTTTTATACATTGCACAATCAGGAACATGGGGCCGATTTAATAAAAAATTCAGTTAGATTTATAAATTCAATCGATTATTTTACAATTAAGCAAATAGATTATTATATTTTGTTTATAGCTTGTTATTTACATGATATAGCAATGGTTTCTCACCCAGATTTAAAGAGTGTTTTTAATAATAATTCTAACTCTGATTCTAATTTGATATACACTGAATTTAAAAGAGAAGTAGAATATGATAATAAAAAAGAAGTTAAAGATTTATTGGTAAGATATTATCAAAAATTAGATGAATTTTTTGAGATGCATGTAAGAAATAATCATTCTCAAAATAGTGCTAAGCATATTAGAACTAGTAATGATTTGAAATTTGTTCAAAGTAGTATCAGAGAATTAGTAGCAGAAGTTTCAGAGGCACATGGTTATGGAGTTACAGATATTTATAGTATTAAATCAGAAGCAAAAGATTCGTTAGTTAGTAGGAAATATATTAAAGTAGCGTTAAGGGTAGCTGATTTATTAGATATGTCTAAGAATAGAATTACCTTGGCAATATTAGAAAATAATTTAGCTTATATGTCTGATGCAACAAAATTTCATTGGATATCACATGAATTGATAGATCAATATCAGATTGAGACAAAATATGAAAATCGTCACATTTACTATCTAATAATTAGTTTATTTTTAATTAAGTTTAATTTAAAATTAAACTGTAATTCTAATTTGTTGTTTTTAAATATTAAATTCATTTATTTTTTAATAAATAAAGTTAGCTATTTAAAACCAGGGACTATTAAGGAAAAAATTATATTAACTATATTTATAAATGCTAAACAATTAACACAAACAAAATCACAAAAGTGCAAATATGTCTGTTTAAATGAGTTAAAACCTAGTGAAGAAGAAATAATTCAAATTAAAATTAGTAAAGATAAATGTGAAGGTGATAAATGTAATTTCTTATGTAAATGGCTTGCTAAAAAAAATGACTATCTGTATCAGGAGCTATTTGCATTAAATAATTATTTAAGAAGAAATTCTAATAATTACTTCACAACAGAATTTCTTGTTAAGTTTAAGTATACTGGAGAAGACCTTCTAAATCCAGAGTATTGTAATATTTTAAATAATTATATTGAAGGTTAAATTATTAAGGATATTCATTAGCAAGTAATTTTAATTTGTTTTATATTATCGTAGATTAGTATATGAATTTAAGGTTTAAAAGATCCTAGATTGGGCCAACATAATTAATGTAAAGATTAATTTTAGAATGGAGGTGTACGGTGAAGAAATTTATCCCTAAGCGTGTATTTATTGAAGAGGGTGCTTTGGAATATGCCTTGACCAAAAAGCTAGATGAAGATTTTAAGAAGCAGGGAATACCAGTAGAATATATAGAATCCCATAATAGACTTAATCCTAAAGAACAGATGAGCCCTATAGAACTCTTTAATTGGACTAAGGAAACCTTGGCAGTAGGAGTGAAGAAGACACTAAGGTTTAAGTCCTGTAAACCTTCTGCTGATTATAGAGTTGTAACCAATACCAGTTGTCCTGGTAAGTGTGAATATTGTTATTTAGCTAAGAACTTAGGATCAGCATCTTATCTGAGAATCTATGTAAATATAGATGAAATACTAGAAGCAGTTAAAAAGCATATTAAAAAAGGTGAAGGAGAAGTAGTTAGTTTTGAAGCAAGTAGTTCTTCAGATCCTGTAGGTGTTGAGCATTTAACTGGAAATTTAAAAAAGATGATAGAGTTCTTTGGTAAAGAGGAGAAAGGCAGACTTAGAGTAGTAACAAAATTCCCCTTTGTAGATGATCTTTTAGATATAGATCATAATAATAATACTAAGTTTCGCTTTAGCATTAATTCAAGTTATGTTATTAAAAGTTTTGAACACCTAACAGGATCTTTAGATGAGAGGATATCAGCGGCAAATAAGATACAAAAATCTGGATATCCGTTAGGATTTATTATTGCCCCTTTGATGATTTATGATGGTTGGAAAGAGGAATATAAAGAGATGTTACTAAGACTTCATAAAGAATTGAAGTCTCCTGAAGATGATAGATTAACCTTTGAATTAATAATGCATCGCTTTACAACAAGATCGAAGAATTTAATTGAAGCTAGATTTCCTAATAGTAGTTTAAAGTTAGATAAAGAAAGGTATAGTCATAAAGGTTTTGGCAAATATGTTTATCCAGAAGGTGAAGCTCAGGAGATGAAGGAGTTTATGGAAGAGAATATTGAAGAGTTATTTCCTAACTCTAGTATAGAGTATTTCACTTAAAATAACTGTCCAAAAAATGAAAAAGATCTGATAGTAATCAGATTGATAAATGGTGGAGGGGAGAGGATTTGAACCTCTGAAGGCTTCGCCGGCAGATTTACAGTCTGCTCCCTTTGGCCACTCGGGAACCCCTCCATATTTAATTAATAAATAAGAGATAAGAATTAATAATTTTTAAAATCTTTTAAATCTTCATTATTAACCTTTAATTCTTTAGTATTAATTTTTGATTGATTGTAATGGCGCGCCCGGGAGGAATCGAACCCCCAACCTTCAGATTCGAAGTCTGCCACTCTATCCGATTGAGCTACAGGCGCATATTAAAAAACTGATAGTTGATAGTTAGAACAAACATAACATTAGGTTCTTAAAATTTTTCTCTTTTAGGCTATTAACTTTCAATTATCCATTGTTCATTGTCAACTTGTAAATGGTCGGAGCAGCAGGATTTGAACCTGCGACCCCCTGGTCCCAAACCAGGTGCGCTACCAAACTGCGCCATGCTCCGATAAGATTAATGGAGACGTCACTTTAAACGCGACAAATATTATTATAGATAATTTAATCGGAGATGTCAAGAAAAAATTTATACAATATTTTATCTTGCTAACAAAAATGTATCATTAATGATTGTCATTGTCAATTAAATTTCAAACAATAGCCTTATTTATTTAAGCTTTTTTAGGAATTTATTATAAGAGTTGCGATGTATATAAAAAATAGTGTCAGTGTCTGT
>NZ_KI912092.1:39618-88623 GCF_000517025.1 Halonatronum saccharophilum DSM 13868 | reverse complement strand
GCGACACCCAGCTTGGAAGGCTGGTGCTCTAGCCAACTGAGCTACTCCCGCACATTCATTTAATTAATAGTTGATAGTGGATAATTGATAGTTAAAAACTTGAAAAATTTTAGACTATCAATTTTCAATTATCAATTGTCAACTGATTTTAATGGTCGGAGCAGCAGGATTTGAACCTGCGACCCCCTGGTCCCAAACCAGGTGCGCTACCAAACTGCGCCATGCTCCGATAAGATTAATGGAGACGTCACTTTAAACGCGACAAATATTATTATAGATAATTTAATCGGAGATGTCAAGAAAAAATTTATACAATATTTTATCTTGCTAACAAAAATGTATCATTAATGATTGTCATTGTCAATTAAATTTCAAACAATAGCCTTATTTATTTAAGCTTTTTTAGGAATTTATTATAAGAGTTGCGATGTATATAAAAAATAGTGTCAGTGTCTGTATCAGTAAATTCAAGAACTTAAACCCTAACTGACACTAACACTGACACTAGTAATAAAGCTTTGCTTTATTACTATACAGATTGAACTTCCTTTACTTCAGGAATAGCTTCCTTTAGGTTCTTTTCAATTCCCATCTTTAAAGTCATTTGTGACATAGGGCATCCAGCACAAGCACCTTTAAGCTGTACCTTTACTATACCATCTTCTGTAACATCTATAAGCTCAACATCACCACCATCAGCTTGTAGAGATGGTCTAACCTTATCTAAAATTTCTTTTACACGTTCTTTCATTGTAAAATCACCCCCTTTAATAACACTTTTTAATATTCTAGATTAATTATAATTCTCCTTTATAAAGTTAATTTTTTAGTAGTTTCTTTTAAAGTATTTGCTGAATTAATAAAACCAGACTCCTCTTCAGGATCTAATGGCAGCTCTAGTACCCGTTTTATTCCTGAACTATTAACTATTGTTGGCAAGCTTAAGCAGATATCTTCCACTCCATACTGTCCTTCCATTAGGCTAGAGACAGTTAATATAGAGTTTTCGTCTCTTAATATTGATCTTACAATTCTAGCTACAGCTAAGGCAACTGCATAAAAGGTAGACCCTTTCTTTTCAATTATCTGATAAGCAGAGGTCTTTACCTTATGGGCAATCTCTTTTCTATCCTCATTTCCGCAGTTGTAGTTACAGACAGGACAATAGTTATCTAAAGAGGTTCCAGCAATATTGGTTAGACTCCAGACTGGAACCTCACTATCTCCATGTTCTCCAATAATATAACCATGAACATTGCTTGCTGCTACTTCACAGTTTCTACTTATTAGTGATCTAAATCGTGAACTATCCAATACAGTTCCAGAACCGATAACCTTATTTTTAGGTAATCCCGATAATTTTAATGTTACATAAGTTAAGATATCAACTGGATTGCTAACTACTAAAATAATAGCATTATCATTATACTTCATAATCTCTGGAATCATCTCTTTGAAGATCTCAGTATTCTTCTTAACTAGATCTAACCTAGTTTCGTCGGGTTTTTGGTTGGCCCCAGCAGTTATGATTATAACATTAGCTCCCTTACAATCAGAATAGTCTCCTGCATATACTTCTGCTGGCTTTATAAAAGAAGAACCATGATTTAGATCCATTGCTTCTCCTTCTGCTTTATCTTTGTTAATATCAATTAAAGCAATTTGTGAAGCGATGCCTTGAACCATTAGAGCATAAGCAGTAGTAGCACCGACTCCACCAGCACCGATAATAGCTATCTTATTTGGGTCATTCTCTCTATAGCATTTCATTATTTTTCCTCCTTTGAAGTTCTATTAATAGTATTGTCTAAAAAGTAATTTCTTATATATTAATATATTGACGATAATAATTATTATTCCTCTTTTTAATTGACACAAAAGTCGATAATTGTTATAATTAAGCTGATATATAATATGATAACGAAAGGGGTGAGAAGATGAAAAAGACAACAAGAAGAATGACAAAACAGAGAAAAAAGATATTAGAAGTTTTAAAAGCTACAAAATCTCATCCCACTGCTGATTGGATATATGACCAAGTAAAGAAAGAAATTCCAAACATTAGTCTGGGAACTATTTATCGTAACCTTAATGTTTTACGAGAAATGGGAGAGATTATTGAATTGAGTTATGGTAGCAGTTATAGCCGTTTTGATGCAAATACAGAGAATCACTATCACTTTACTTGCTTAGAGTGTGGATTAGTTCAAGATGTTGATTTTGAGGTTGATTTAGATATGGATAAAAAAGTAAACATGGCAATTGAAGGAGACGTAAAATATCATCGCTGTGAATTTTTTGGTTATTGTAAAGAGTGTAAGTAAATACTAAACATATTAACAACTTTCAACCTCCTAAATCTAGGAGGTCTTTTTTATATTATTGCAAGGAGGAATAAAGTTATGGAATTAGGATATGCTTGTGTAAATATGAGTTTGAAAGATGCTTCTCCAAATCACAGGATAACATTAAATTCATTAAAGAAATTATCCTCTGAGGGCCAACGTATAAGACTAAAGACCATAGCAAAGAAGAACCTAGCTAACACCCTACGAATTTTAAAGTTCAATAAAGCTCATAATATAAATTTTTACCGTTTTTCTTCAAATATTGTTCCCCTAGCAACTCATCCGATAATGGAGGGTTGGGACTATATCTTAGATTTAAAAAAAGATCTATTAGAGGTTGGTAATTATGTTAAAAAGAATGGTATGAGAACTAGTACCCACCCCGGACAGTATACCGTATTAAATAGTAATAGAGAGGATATTGTAAGCAGGGCTATAGATGATCTAGAATACCATTCTAAATTACTAATTGGTATGGGTTTAGATAGAACTCATAAAATGGTCCTCCATATTGGAGGAGCTTATGGAAATAAAGAGAAGGCTATAGAGAAGTTTAAGAGTAATTTTGCTAGGTTATCTGAAGATATTAAAGGTAGATTAATTATTGAAAATGATGATACTACCTATAATACAACAGAGGTTTTAGAGATAGCAGAGGATTTAGGAATTCCTATGGTCTTTGATATTCATCATTTTAACTGTAATCATCAAGAAGATGAAGATTTAAAAGAGCTTATTCCACGTATCTTCGCTACTTGGGGTGATGAAAAGCCTAAACTTCATTTTTCCTCTCCTAAAAGTGAAAAAAAATATGCCAGTCACGCTGATAATATAGAGAAGGATGATTTTTTAGAATATATAGATCTATTAAAGAGCTTAACAGATAAAGATTTCGATATTATGTTAGAATGTAAGAATAAAGATAAAGCACTTTTGAAATTGCGAGAAGAGATAAAGGTTGAGAGTTAATAGTAATAAAGCAAAGCTTTATTACTAGTGAAGAGTAATCAGTAATGGGTAATGAGTAAAACCTTAAAAGCCCAGAAACCCTTTATTCTTAGGTTTTGACCTTGTTGATTACTCTTCACTCATCACTGATTACCAGTTGCACAAAGTGCAACTATATTACTATAATATGCAGAGTAGAACTTAAATAATATGTGTGATATAATATTTTCAAGTGCAAGGATAATCTTCTTTATAAAATAATTATCAAAATTACTTATAAGATTACTGATGTTTTTTATCTTAAAAATCAACGGAGGTGCAAATATGTTTAGTAATAGATTCTTTCGAATAGCGAGTGGGATAATAATGATCTTAATTATTATCTTCTTAAGCCTTCAAATACCAAATCTTTTAGATAATATAAAGAGTATAATCTATTTAGTAGGTATCCCAATGTTAATGGCTGCATTCTTTTATTATATGCTCCGACCTGTTGTTAGATTTTTGCAGAGATGGATAAAAAACAAAGGGTTTTCCATATTATTAACATTTATTGGAATGATATTGTTAATTGCTTTTATTACCTATTTTGGAGGGAGTATAATATATACCGAGATGAGAAGGTTGATACGTTTTCTCTCCAATTATGAGGTAAGTGAAAGTGTGATAAATCAAGGGTTTAGTCAAATAGAAGAGTTGGGCTTTTTAGGTGAGTTTGATTTAGGAGAAAGGATTACTGCTTTTGTTCAAGAGGGGGTAAGAAGAGTCAGTGAATATGACTTCTTTGGTGCATTTGCTTCCCTTACTCAATTTGCTGTAATAATGTTATTAATACCATTTCTAACGGTTTATTTTTTGAAAGATGATGAAAAGTTTGCTAATAAAGTTATGGAAATTACTCCATTAAAGTATAAAGAAAAGGCTAAAGAAATATTATCTACTATTGATTTAATATTTGGAATATATATTCCAAGTCAACTTTTAGTTGGTGTTATTTCTGGTTGTATTATGTTTGGAGGATACTTGATCATTGGGGTTCCTAATGCTATTGGTTTATCAATTATGTTGGCGGTGGCATCAGTAATTCCTTTTTTAGGGCCAGCAATTGGAACCTTACCTGCATTTTTTATAGCTTTAACTACTAGTCTAGACATGGTAATTAAAGTAGCTATTCTTATGTTAATTGTTCAACAATTTGAAGGAAATGTAGTAAGGCCTATCTTGCAAGGAGGTAAACTTGATATACATCCAGTAATAATTATTATAATAATATTGATTGCAACTTTATTGTTTGGGGTCTTGGGTGCTTTGTTTGCAGTTCCATTTTATGCTTCAGTAAGAGGTGTTATTAGGGTTATGTGTTTTGATGAAAAAGCAAATGATAATTGCTAGATGATATTTGAAAACCTAGTACTAAAGTAGGAGATTAATCTCCTACTTTTTTATATCAAAATTAGACTAAAAGTAGAGGACTATTATTGATGTTAGTTGTATAATGTAAGTAAAGATTAAGAAAGTAGGGGTTAATATGATTAAAGTATTCTTAGTTGATGACCATCCTTTTGTTTTACAAGGGCTGGAGAGTTATCTTTCTACCCAAGATAATATAGAGGTGATCGGAGTATCCCAAAGCGGAAGAGAAGCTATCGAAGAGATTAAACGGTTAAAGCCAGATGTTGCGACTGTTGATCTTCATTTGGGTGATATTAGTGGGATAGAGATAACAGCCCAGATTAAGAAAGAGGGTATAGGTACTGAAGTAATTATCCTCTCTAGCTTTAGTAAGGATGAAGAGATAATAGCAGCTATCGATGCTGGGGCATTGAGTTATTTGATGAAGGACTCCCCTCCTCAAAAGCTGGTTGAAGCAATTTTCGCTGCAAGTAAAGGTGAGCCAGTCTTACACCCAAGAATAGCTAAAAAGATAATGAAAAGAGCAACTGGCAAAGACCTTAGTATAGAGCCTTTAACTACAAGGGAGGAAGATGTCTTAGCTTGCTTAGTTAAAGGGAAGAGTAATAAAGAGGTTGGTGAAGAATTGTATATATCAACTCGAACAGTCAAAACCCATGTTAGCAACATTTTAAAGAAATTAGATGTTAATGATAGGACTCAAGCTGTAATTAAAGCTATTGATAATAACTTAGTGAAAAGGTGATCCTATGAAGGATAAGATTAAAGAGATTTTAGTTGGAGAGATTAAGCAGGCGATATTGATAGGGATTGGAGTTACAATGTTTTATTTTTTCACCTTCTATCCCTATAATGGTTTCAATTTTAAATTATTACTAAACAACCTTATTTTTGGAAGTATAGTAGGTTACTCCATCTTTGTTATAAATAATATAACGCCTCTTTTATTGAATGAATATATTTATTGTTATCGTAATAATTTATTTTTACATATAATAAATAGTTTTTTTGTTAGTGTAGTAACTTATAATTTGGTAGTTAAAGTTTTTAGTATTTTTGTTTCTGATTTTATATCTGGTCCTTATACATTTTATATTAGTTTAGGTGTTGGAGTTATTTCTGTTATGATTTCTGTTTTTTATTATGCATTAGATAAACAGGAGGAAGCCCTTCGATTAGAGAAAGAAAATAAGAAACTAGCTGTCTTAGAAGAGCGAAATAGAATAGCTCGAGAATTGCATGATTCTGTATCTCAGAACCTATTTGGGATTAACCTACAGTTAAATACTCTAGAGGGATTTTTAGATATAGATATTAAAAAGTCTAAAGAGGTGATAAAGTTATCAAAAGAGATGGTTGAGGAAGTTCAGACTGAGATGCGGCTTATGATTTATGAATTAAGACCAAATAATTTAGAAGATAAGGATTTTTTTGTGGCTGTTGAGGATTTAATTAATCTATACCGTGGAAGGTATAATCTTGATATTAAACCTTCTCTTAAAGGAGATGAGCAGTTACTAAGTTATAAAGTAAAATTGGCTTTATATAGAATAATTCAAGAATCTTTAAATAATGTGATAAAACATGCTAAAGCAACTAAGGTAAATATAAATCTAATTATTTTAAGACCAGAATCTGCTAAATTAATGATTAAAGATAATGGGCAAGGTTTTGATATTGAGCAGCTAAAGAATAAAGCAGGTCATCTTGGTTTAAAAGGTGTAGAAGAAAGGGTAGAAGAGGTAACTGGTAAGTTTGAGATAAATTCAAAATTGGGTGAGGGAACCATTATTAAGGTTATTATTTAAAATATAGAATAGATTTTCATACTTTAGTAGGAGATAAATCTCCTGCTTTTTTTATTTTAAATTACTCCTTTAGCTAGATGATTGCTTTCTTAGAATAAAGTACAATTAAAGTAAGAAAGAGAAATAAAGGAGGAATAAAAGTAATGAAGAAAAATAAATCTTTATCATTTTCTATTTTAATCTGTTTACTAATGCTTACTTTAATTAATTTGCAGGTTGATGCTCAAAGTAATTTAAATGAAGGTGAAGAACTATATTTAGAGGCTAGGAGCTTATATTATAATCCAAAGGGTGAGACGGAAAAGGAGCAAAAAGAAAATATTAATAGGGCAATTTCACTTTTAGAGGAGAGTAAAGAGGTTTTTACAGAGGTTAATAATAAATATGAAAGTTATTATTGGCAAGGGAGAACAGAGTTTTTATTAGCTGAAATAAATGAAGCGATAGGAGAAAATAGAAGGGCAGCCATTGGCTTTCAAAAGGCTGAAGGGCTGGCAGAAAAAGCTTTAAGAGAGGAGGCTAGCTCGCAGGCTCATTCTTTATTAGCAGACTCATATATGAGACAATTTAATTATAGGGGTAATATGTATGTGATGCAATACGGGCCAACGTCTTTAAGGTTACTACAAAGGGCTGTAAGTATGGATAGCAGTAATTATAGGGCTTTAAATTCGCTAGGGAACTATTATTACTTTGCGCCTGAGATTGGTGGAGGAGATAGAAATAAAGCAATTAGAAGCTTAAATAGGGCCTTAGCTAGTGATGATAAGCATGATAATTTTATCTCTTATATTTGGTTAGGGGTTATTATGCGAGAAGAAGGAGATATAACTAAGGCAGAAGAGTACTTTAATAAGGCACTAGAAATTTACCCTAATAGTCTATGGGCCAAAGCTGAACTAGAGGGAGGGATTGACTATGTCAATTATTAAAGCTGAAGGAGTAAGCAAATCTTATCTTAGTCAGGTAGAAGAAATTATAGCCTTAAAAGAGGCTAATTTGACTATTGAGGCAGGAGACTTTGTAGTGATTAATGGCCCTTCTGGTAGTGGGAAGACTACTTTACTTAATTTATTAGCAGGAATTGACAAGGCTACTAAGGGAGAGCTATATATCAATGGTTTAGCTTTAAGTAGTTTAAGTGATAAAGAGAATACTTTACTTAGACGGGATAAGGTTGGTCTAGTATTTCAAAGTTTTGAATTAATACCAGTCCTAAGTGCTTGGGAGAATGTTGAATATCCCTTGTTGTTACAGAAAGTAAATAAATCAGAGAGGAAAAAGAGGGTAGATAAGATTTTAAAACAGGTAGGTTTAGAGGAGGTAAAGGATAATCTTCCTTCACAACTGTCAGGTGGTCAAAAGCAGCGGGTGGCAATTGCTAGGGCACTTGTAACAGATCCTAAAGTAGTTTTAGCAGATGAGCCTACAGCAAGCTTAGATACCAAGACTGGTAAAGGGATTATTAAATTGATGCTTGATTTAAATCAAACTAAAGAAGTAGCTTTTATAGTTGTAACCCACGATTTGGCTATTAATGATTATGCTAAACGATTGCTCAAGATTCAAGATGGGGTATTAAAGGAGGTGGGAATAGGTGTTTAAGATAGCATTAAGAAATATCTTAAGAAATAAACGGCGGACATTATTAAGTTTAATTATTATCGTAATCAGTACTACCTTTTTATTTTTAGCTATAGGTTATGTAGAGGATACCTACCAAGGTTTAAAGTGGATGGAAGTTGCTCGTAATGGTTATTTTCAGGTAGCTAAAGAAGGATTTTGGGATCTTGAAGATAGTAAGCGGAGATTATTAAGTCGAGATGATATAGTAAAGATTGAAGAGATATTTAGTGGAGAAGAAGATATTAGAGATTATACTCCTACTCTTGGACTTACTGGAATCTTAGGAACAGAAGACAATAGTATTCCTGTCTTTGGTGAGGGGATTGAGCTGGATAGTGAGTCATCAATAATGATTGAATCAGGAACTAATCTATTTTTTGGTGATCGAGCTAGGATTTTATTAGGAAGTGGGGTTAAAAAACAACTAAATGTAGATATTGATGAGTGGGTTTCGATTATGACTACTACTCCCCAAGGTGCTTATAGTGCTCGAAGTTTAAAGGTAACTGGAGGCTTTTCGACTGGTTCTAGTATGGCAGATAATAATTTTGTAATAATACCAATTGGCTTTGCTCAAGAGATTTTAAATGTAGATGGCGTAGATAAATTTAAGGTTACTTTAAATGAGAATGCTCAACTTGAAGAAATAGTAAATAACTTAGAAAAAGATTTTGAAGAAGCAGGTTTAAGTGTTGAGGTTAAAAGTTGGCTAGATTTAGCAGAAGCTTATTATCAGATTAAAGGACTTTACGATATGGTATTCTTATTTTTAGCGGTTATAATCTTTGTTTTAGTCTTCTTTAGTATTTTAGAGATTATGTCTATGTCCTTTTTTGAACGGATGAATGAGATTGGGACTATTAGGGCTATAGGTACTAGACGTAGTCAGGTCTTTTCCCAGTTATTTCAAGAGGCTTTGATTTTAGGGGTTATTGGAGGGTTGCTTGGAATTATTTGTGGATTTGGTCTAGGAAGTTGGATTAATGGGGCAAATCTAACCTATCTACCTCCAGATGCAAGCCAAGAGGTTCCTTTTGCTATTAATATGGCAGTTAAAAATGGGATTATTCCTTTCTTTTTAGTTTTGATTTCAACTGGATTATCGGCTCTTTATCCTGCATTCAAAGCAGCGAGGTTAAATGTTGTTGAGACCTTAAGGTATGTTTAGATGGGTTTAGAGTTGATAATTAAATTTTGTCACTATATATTAATTTAGTTTAACAAATAAAAATATAGAGAGGTGTGAAAATGGAGAAAATATTAATTTTAAATGGAAGCCCTAAAGGTAAGAAAGGAAATACGGCAAAGTTGGTAGATAACTTCATCTTAGGGGTTAAGGATGAAATTTCAGATTTTAAGATAGATTATGTGGAATTGAAAGATAAAGAAATTAATGGATGTACAGGTTGTTTTTCTTGTTGGGAGAAGACTCCTGGAAAGTGTATCTTTAGAGATAGTATGGATGAATTAATTCCTAAGTTGTTAAAGTCAGATATGATTATCTGGGCAACACCTCTTTACCATTATGGGATGACATCTTTAACTAAGAGGTTTATCGAAAGAACACTTCCTTTGGCTAAACCAGAGATAGTTGATTGTGATGGTGTTTATGGTCATCCAGGAAGGTATGA
The DNA here is from genome assembly GCF_000517025.1 of Halonatronum saccharophilum DSM 13868. Lineage (GTDB taxonomy): Bacteria > Bacillota > Halanaerobiia > Halobacteroidales > Halobacteroidaceae > Halonatronum > Halonatronum saccharophilum. The sequence goes on along the minus strand of NZ_KI912092.1, from coordinate 78,849 downwards.
AGTAAAGGAGAAGAAAGAAGTATTAATTTCTACCGCTGGTTTTCCTGAAGATCATAACTTTGAGGTTTTAATAGAAGAGTTTAATAAGGTTGCTTCTATAGATGAGAGAATCTTAACTGTAATGGGAGAGCTGCTCTCAGTTAAAGCTTTAGAGAGGAGAATAGCTTGGTATTTAGAAGCAGTTCGCCAAAGTGGTCGAGAGTTTGTTAAAGAAGCTTCTTTTAGTGATGAGATAAAGCAGACTTTGAAGAAGCCCCTTGTACCTATGGATGATTTTTTAGATATGGCAAATTCAAGGTATGATGAGAAAGAAGAAAACAAATACAAATCAGAGCAAGGATATCATCTCTTAAATTTGATGAAACATACTTTCAACCCTAAAGGTGCTGGTGACTTAGAATGTATCTTAGAATTTGAGTTTACCGATACTCAAGAAGTTAATCACTTTATTATTAAAGATCGAAGTTGTGAGTTGAAGAAAGGAAAGAGTGGAGACTTTAGAACTAAGGTAGTCACAACTACAGAGGTTTGGCGGGAGATATCTGATGGTCGGCTAGATGGGGCCAAGGCTATGATGGATGGACTTTATAAGGTTGAGGGAGACTTTAAGTTGATGATGGAGCTGGATAACTTCTTTGGTTCTGGAGATGATGATGATTTTGATACTTCTGATATTTCTATAGAAGCTAAAGAGAGTTCTTTTCTAACAGGGATAAAAGCGATGAACCTATCCTTTATACCTTGGATATTTTCTTGGATCTTCATAGAGCGAAGCCTCTTTTTAGGAATTGTACTCCCTCTTTTGGTCAGCTTAGTTATAGTTTTTTTAAAGAGGAATAAGTATGAGGTTAGTTATTTTGAGAGATCTAACCTTCTTTACTTTTCTATTCTATCTATCATAGGGCTTCTTGGATATGTAGATATAAAGAATATTGGAATTGAACTCAATCACTTTTCAATTGCAGCAATTTGGTTAACTTCAGTTTTTATTAATAAGCCTTTAACTAGTGAATATTCAAAGTATGATTATCCTAAAGCTATGGAGAAAAATCCTATATTCATTAGAACTAATAATATAATAACTCTATTTTGGGTTGGAATATTTTTTATACAGGTGCTAGTAGTAATAGCTTTAAAGAGTTATGGTTATATGAACCTCTCCCCCTTGCTTTATTTATTGATTATCTTAGGTTTAAAGTTTACTGGCTTCTTTTCTAACTACTATCCTGAGTATTTGGCTAAAAGATGAATATTTAGTAGGGATATATAAATTAAAATAAATCGGGAGGGAAGTATATGATAAATAAAAATTGGATTGAAAAAGGGTTAATTGTATTGTTATTAGTGGTTTTTGTATCTGTTCCTATAGAAGCAATTAGTTTAAAAGAAGCAGAAGATTTGTTAGAGTTAGCTTATAATAGAGGTAATTTTACGTGTTCTTATATCTTAGAAATAGAAAATATTGTTCGGGAAGATGGAGAAGAAGATAGAGCACATTTAAAGGTTTATCTTTATCAAGCTGGAGAGAAGCAGTTGGCTACCTTTGTTGGCCCTGAAAGATTAAGGGATCAAAGGTATTTAGTAGTCGGTTATAATACTTGGATGTATCAAGACGGACTGAGAAGACCAATTAGAGTTTCGGCTAATCAAAGACTATTTGGAGATGCTGGAATTGGTGAAACTGTAGGACTTGATTATTATAATGATTATGGAATTAAAGGTGTAAGTAGAGAAGATAAAGATTATATTTTAGAGCTTAAAGCTAATGAAAGAGCTATGGTCTATCAGCGGGCCAAGGTTAGAATTACTAATGATGGTTATTTTAAGGCTGTAATCTTAAAGGATTCAGGAGGAACTCAACTTAGAAAGGTAAGTTATCAAGAATATCGAGACGTTAATGGTCATAGGATTGCTGATTTAATAATTGAGGATTTATTACAAAATAGAGATCGTAAAACTGAGCTTAGATATATAGATATTGTAGAAAAAGATTTGCCTAGTAGGCTATTTCAATCTAATCGGATGGGGGATATAGAATTGATTTTGAACCAATTGTAATCAAAGGCAGGTGATAAAGATGAAGAGGTTTAAGATGAACTTTTCCTTGGTTATTTTACTAATGTTATTTTGTCTATCAGTTGAGGTTAGAGCAGTTGAGATAAGTGGTGAGTTGGCCAATGAATTTAGTTATATTAGGGGAGAAAGAATAAATCAATCAACTGGTCAATTAGAGGATATAGATATGATTGCTAATACTTCTAAACTAAATTTGGGTGTTTGGGGACTTTTAGGGGATTATCAATATAGATTAGATTTGAATTTAGATGGAAGTGAGTTTTCAACCCAGATAGAACAAGCTACGGTAAGTACTTTTTTAGGGCCAACTTTTTTAGAAGTAGGAAAAAAAGATTGGGGCTGGAGTGAAGGATTTAGCTCTTCTCCAACTTACCCTTTAGAAGATGATGAGATTTATTTAGGAACAGAAGCAAATTTCTTTTATAGAGGTTATGATTTAGACTTTGGATTAGCTATGGATCAAGACAATGAGAGTTTATCTAGTGGCTGGTTTAAGCTGGAAAGATTATTATATACAAGTGATTATGGTTTAGTACTTTCTTATTTAGAAGATGATTTAGAAGAACTTAATTTAGGAGTAGATTATTCTAAGGATTTTTTAAATGATTTACTCTTTTATTCTAGCTTTAATCTTAATTATCATTTAGAAGAGGATGATTTTAAAGAAAAGTTTTTATTAGGGGCTAGTTATTATACAGAGAATAAATTGATTATTGGAGAGTATTATCGTGAAGATGATGATTTTTTGTTTTTGTCGTTAAGAAATAATAATACTTCAAATGATTGGAGTTGGAATTTGGCATATACTGTTAGTTTAGATGATTCTGGCCAACAGCGAAGCTTGAATTTATCTTATTTAGGATTGGATGATTTTACTCCTAACTTGGAAGTAGTTAATCTTAATGATTTTATTGATAGTTTCGATGGTTGGGAGGTTAAGTTTAAGATGATAGTAGATTTATTTTGATTTTAATGGTCTTGATTTTACTCACATCCACACTATATAACAAGAACGGGTGATAAAAGATGAAAAAATCAATTATATTTTTAGTATTAATGATCAATATATTACTTGTTTCACCGGCTAAGGCATCTTTAGGCTTCAACCCAATATTTCCTTTTGAAGGAATAATTGGAATTAAAGGAGATTATCATTTAGAAGAGTGGGCACTTTATGCTGGTTTGGGATATGGTTTTGAGACAGAAGAAATGCATTATAATTTAGGTACTAAATATCAAATTAATCCTCAACTTAGCTTAGATGCCAAATATAATAATTGGTATAATTATAACCTTCCAGGCTACATTTCTGAAGAAGGGGCTAAAGTTAATTTAAATTATCAAAGAGCTTTGGGAGAAAATTTAAATTTAGCTATTTTTAATGGAGAAGTTAAAGATGAAGGTGAAGAGATAGAGACTATTTATTTTAATTGTAATTACCGAAGGGAGTTATATTATAGTTGGGGTAAAGAAGTTCATCTTTTTTTAGATATTAGCTCTGGTCAAACTGATGGTGATGATATTTATTATATTTCTAATTTGAAGTTACCTATAAAACTAGGCAATTATACAATCATCCCCGAATTAGGATATATTAAAGGTTCAGATAAGCTAAAGCCTTACTATGAGTTGGAACATTATTTGATTGGTCATTCTCAAGACAAAGAAGGAACAAAGCGTATAAATCTTAGGTTGGAAAGAAGGTTTGATTCTTTTTCTCAAAGTGGGATTTTTGGAATTGAAATGATGGACTTAGTTACTTCAATTAATATTGGTGATATTTTGGCTGAGGATGAAGGTATTGATGATTTGAGTTTAAATGCTACTGTAGGAATTGGATTATCATATGAAATGGGACCAGTGGATTTTCGTTATAAGTATTTTATAGATAATAAGGGAGAGCATAGATTTAAGTTTAATATAGTTAATAGTTATTAAAATAATAATTAGGGGGGATAAGAGATGAAAAAGGGGCATTTAACAGAAGAGGAAGCTAAAGTAGCTAGAACAATATTTTATCGTCGTGTTCAAACAAGTAATATGAAAGAAGAATTAAATATGGTAAAAACTAATGCTAAGACTGTGTTCGATAGTGGAAAAACTGATCTTCCTTTTCATATCTTCATCTCTAATGAGAATGAAGATGAATTATGGGAGGAAAGTTTGGTTTCTTATGCCAAAGCAACTGCTGGAGAATATTTCATATTAGATGCTGGTCACTATATTCATCTTGATTATCCTGAACTTATTGCAGAAAAGAGTAAGGAACTTATTGAGTGAACCTAGAGAACAAATCTATTTTAATATTAAATTATTGATGCTGATTAAAGTTATTTTTTAATATAGACACACTAGCGTTGCATTGTTATTTTCTAACAATGCAACGCTAGTGATATTCAATATTTATAGTGCAAAAAAGTTGGCCTATTTAGGGCAACTTTTTTGTTTAGAGAATAAAAAGATAAGTTTCAACTAATAATATCTTTAAAAGACAGAAGAGAATCTAAAGAATAAAGGAGGGATTGAAATGGGCCAATCTATAGAAGAAATCAATAAAGAAAAGTTAGTGGAGATTAAGAAGAAAGAACATTTTAAAAAGTTATTAGAAGAGAAGAATAATGAAAAATATAACTTAATAGATTTCTTGCACGAAGTTCAGAATATCTATGGTCACTTATCTAGAGATATACAGATTACCATAGCAGAGGAGATGGGACTTCCCTTAAGTCAAATACATAGTGTTGTTAGTTTTTATTCCTTGTTTACAACAACTCCTAAAGGAAAATATACGATTGAGGTTTGTATGGGAACGGCTTGCTATGTAAGAGGGAGTAAGGATATCTTAGATAAATTGAGTAAAGAATTAGATATAGAGCCGGGCCAAACTACTGAAGATAAGAAGTTTACACTAGAAGGAACAAGGTGTATAGGAGCTTGTGGTATGGCTCCAGTAGTAGTTATTAATGGTGATGTATATGGAAGAATAGATGTAGATGATTTGCCAGAAATTTTAGCAAAATACGAGTAAAGAGAAAGGGGTGTAGGTATAATGGGAACGACAGAGATTTTAGTCTGTGGGGGGACGAGTTGTAATTCCTCTGGTGGGCCAAAAATATATAAGAACTTGTTAATGTACATAGAAGAGTACGACTTAAGGAAGAAGACCAGGGTTATTCAGCCAGGATGCTTTGGATTTTGCGAACAAGGGCCAATTGTAGTTATCTATCCTAATGGTAGTAAGGAAGGGGTCTTTTATTGCCAGTTAAAAGAAGAGGATGCTCAAAGGATTGTAAAAGAACATTTAGTTGATGGAAAAGTTATAGAAGATTTTCTTTATGTAGACCCTAAAACTGGAGAAAAGATTGCGAAACATGAAGATATGGACTTTTATAAATATCAACAAAGAATCGCTTTAAGAAACTGTGGGACTATAGACCCATTGAGTATAGAAGATTACCGGTATAGGGGAGGGTATAAGGCATTAAATAAGGTATTAAAGGAGATGTCGTCTGAAGATGTAATTAATGAGGTCAAAAGATCTAAGTTAAGGGGTAGAGGTGGAGGTGGATTTCCAACTGGAGTTAAATGGGAGATAACATCTAAGGTTGATGGGGAATCTAAATATGTTATCTGTAATGCTGATGAAGGAGACCCAGGAGCCTTTATGGATAGAAGTATCTTAGAGGGGGATCCCCATAGTGTGATCGAGGGGATGGTTATTGGAGCATATGCTATTGGAGCCCAAAAAGGTTATATATATGCTAGGGCCGAGTATCCATTAGCTATAGATAGAACAGAGGCCGCCCTTGAGGATGCTAGAAGAGAGGGTGTTTTAGGTAAGAATATATTAGGAAGTGGGTTCAACTTTGATTTAGAAATTAGAATTGGAGCAGGCGCCTTTGTTTGTGGAGAGGAGACAGCGTTAATCACTTCAGTTGAGGGATATCGAGGAGATCCCCAGCCTAAACCCCCATATCCAGCTCAGGGTGGGTTGTATGGAAAGCCAACTTTGATTAATAATGTTGAAACCCTTGCTAATATACCAATAATAATAAATGAAGGTGGAAAATGGTATTCCAAGATAGGGACTAAAGATAGCACAGGTACTAAAGTCTTTGCTCTGGCAGGGGATATTAATAATACAGGTTTAATTGAGGTTCCTATGGGAACAACCCTAAGAGATGTAGTCTTTAATCTAGGTGGTGGAATACCAAAAGGGAAGGAGTTTAAAGCAGCTCAGACAGGAGGTCCATCAGGAGGGTGCTTAACTGAAGAAGATTTAGATATCACTTTAGAGTACGATTCCTTATTGGATGCTGATTCTATGATGGGTTCAGGTGGTTTGATAATCTTAGACGAGGATAGCTGTATGGTCGATGTATCCCGTTTTTATCTCGACTTTACCCAAGATGAGGCCTGTGGTAAGTGTGCACCAGGAAGAATAGGAACAAAGAGGATGTTAGAGATTTTAAATAAGATTACAGAAGGTAAAGGAGATGTTGCCGATCTAGGGGTCTTAAAGGAGTTAGCAGAGAATATTAAGAAGACAGCCCTTTGTGGATTGTGCAAATCTGCCCCTAATCCAGTTTTAAGTACAATAGAACGTTTTGAAGATGAGTACTTGGCCCATGTTAAGGAGAAAAAATGTCCAACAGGTGTATGTGAAGGTCTATCTAAATGGATAATAGAGCCAGATGAATGTAGGGCTTGTGGTGTCTGTGAGCCGGTATGTCCTGTTGATGCTATAAGTGGTCAGCGAGGAGAAGTGTATAAGATAGATCCGGAGATATGTATAGATTGTGGAGTTTGCGCTAAGAAGTGTCCTTTTGATGCAATTCATAAGGCATAGAGATTAAGGAGGGAAGTAAATGAGTGAGATAACTGTGACTATAGATGGAGAGAAAGTTCAAGTAAAAGAAGGGGCCAACATATTAGATGCGGCAAGAAAGATAAATGTAGATATACCAACTCTCTGTTATTTAGAGGGGGTAAATGAGCCGGCAGGGTGTAGAGTCTGTGTTGTAGAGATAGAAGGGGAAGTAGGGTTACAACCTGCTTGTAAGTATAAAGCCAAAGAAGGGATAAAGGTTAAGACCAATACACCAGAGGTATTAAGGGCAAGAAAGACTGTATTAGAACTTTTGCTATCAGATCATCCCTTTGATTGTTTAACTTGTGCAGCAAACTTAAATTGTGAGCTGCAAAGTTTAGCTGATCAGTTCAATATTAGACAGATAAAATTTCAGGGGGAGAAGAATGAATATCCAATAGATGACCTATCTCCAGCAGTGGTAAGAGAACCTAGTAAGTGTATTGCTTGTCGAAGGTGTATAAGTGTTTGTAGTGAAGTTCAAGAAGTACATATTTATGATGTTTTAGAGAGGGGATTTCCAGTTGTTGCTGGTCCTGCTTTTAATGATAGTCTTTTAGATACACCTTGCATAGCTTGTGGTCAATGTATCTTAGTCTGCCCTACAGGCGCTTTGCACGGGAAGGACGATAAAGAGCAAGTTTGGAGGGCTTTAAGGGATCCAGATAAGCATGTTATAATTCAGACTGCTCCTGCAATTAGGGTTACTATAGGAGAGATGTTTGGTATGGAGCCAGGAGAGTTAGTAACCGGAAGGTTAGTAGGTGCTCTAAAGAGGTTAGGTTTTGATAAGGTCTTTGACGATTGTTTTGGAGCTGATGTTGTTGTTATGGAAGAGGGAACAGAGTTGATTGAGAGGTTAGAGAATGGAGGAGATTTACCTCAATTCACTTCATGTTGTCCAGGCTGGGTTAAATTCTGTGAAAGCTTTTACCCTGAATTGATTCCAAACTTATCATCTTGCAAATCTCCTCAGCAGGTCTTTGGAGCCCTTGTTAAGACTTATTATGCAGAGCAGTCTGGGGTTGATCCTAAAGACATATTCTCTGTTTCGGTAATGCCCTGTGTAGCTAAAAAGTATGAGGCAGGACGAGAAGAGATGAATGATAGCGGTCAAGATAGAGATGTAAATGTTAATCTTACAACTAGGGAGTTAGGTGAGATGATTAGAGAAGCTGGGTTAGATCTCAATAAAGTTCCCGAAGAAGATTATGATGAGCCTATGGGTCATGCTTCAGGAGCAGGTGTTATTTTTGGATCTACAGGTGGAGTTTGTGAAGCGACTTTAAGAACAGTTTATGAAAAGTTGACAGGAGAAGAATTAGAGGATATAGAACTAAGGCAGATAAGAGGAGAGGACTTTAAGGATGGAGAGATTGATTTAGGCGATGGTAGAGTCATTAGAGCTGCTGTTGCTAGAGGTACAGGAAATGCAAGAAGGTTAATAGAAAAGATAAAGACTGGTGAAGAAGAGTATGACTTTATAGAAGTAATGGCCTGTCCCAATGGAGGATGTGTTGGTGGAGGTGGTCAACCTGTTTATTCTGGTTATGATCGTTGGACTAAGATGGGCCAACATTATCTAAAAAGAGCAGAGGGGTTATTTGAAGCCGATCGTCAAAAAGAACATCGTAAGGCACACAATAATCCACACATTCATAGATTATATGAAAGCTTCTTAGGTGAACCCCATAGCGAGAAAGCCCAAAAGCTTCTCCATACTGGGTATACTGATAGGATGTTATATACAAGAGATAGATTACATGGAAGTAAAGAGTGTAATGATGGGGCTTTACCACATTGTAGGCAAGGAGAGCAGACTTAATAGTAATAAAGCGGAGCTTTATTACTATTAAGTGTCACTTAAAAAAACTAACGGAGGGTAAATATGGTTTATTTAGGTATAGTATTATTTGTTGGAGCATTATTGGCGACTTTAATTATAATCAGAAAAAGTTAGAGATAACTAGAATTAAATTAATTCTGGTTATAAGAAGGAATTACTGATTAAAGTTAGAATTAATATATAAATATAGTATTATGTGGAGTGGTAAAAATGTTTGTAGAATTTCAAGTAAAGACAAAGAATCATTCTGAGTTGATAGATATTAGTTCTAAAGTACAAAAAATAGTTAATGAATCTAATATAAGGGGTGGAAGCTGTATTGTTTTTATTCCGCATACAACGGCAACTATAACTATAAATGAAAATGCTGATCCTACTGTTAAGACTGATATATTAAATAAATTAGATGATCTAATCCCTTGGGATGACAATTACAAACATTTAGAGGGTAATTCTGCAGCACACCTTAAGGCTAGTCTGTTTGGAAATAGTGAACATATAATTATTAAAGGTGGTAACTTATTATTAGGAATTTGGCAGGGGATTTATTTAGCTGAATTTGATGGGCCAAGAATCAGAAAGGTTCAAGTGAAATTGATGGAAGGCTAGGAGGTATTTATATGTTAGTTGATTATCACACTCATCCATTGGGTCATATGGATAGAGAAATAACTAAAGATAATATAAGGGAATTTCTTGAGTCTGGAATAGAAAAAGGTATAAAGGAGATAGGGTTTACAGATCATAATCGTTATTACAAATCTTTTAACTTTAAACTGATTGAGGAGGTGGCAGGAGAATATCCAGATATACAGGTTAAAAAAGGTATAGAGATGGATTATACTCCTGGCAAGGAAGAGGAGATTGAAAAATTTTTAAAGCAATTTGAGTTAGACTATGTTATAGGTTCTATTCACTATATAGGTGATTGGATGTTTGATCATCCTGATTATAAAGATGAATATGATAATTGGGATATTAAAGAGTTATATAAAGAATACTTTAACTATGTTAAAGGAGCAGCCGAATCTGGACTCTTTAATATATTAGGTCATCTTGATTTAATCAAAGTCTTTGGTTTTAAGGTAGAAGGTGACATAAGTGATATAATAACTCCTATATTAGAGGTTATAGCTCAAGAAGATTTGACAATTGAGATAAATACTAATGGGATGAATAAACCTGCTAAGGAGTTTTATCCAAGTCGTCAAATTTTAGAGTTGGCTTACGGGTTGGGGATTAAAGTTACAACTAGTTCTGATGCTCATAATGCTCAAAGGGTTGGGGAGAATTTGACTAAAGTAAGGGAGTTGCTATTAGACATCGGATATAAAGAGGTAGCAACTTTTAAAGAAAAGAATAGAATAATGGTTAAGTTATAATGAATTTATAAACTAATTATCAAGATAAGTTTGGGTAGTAGAATATACCCAGACTTATCTTTTTTGATTGAAATTTTTTCAATCAAGTGATTTTTATTCAAATCTAATTGACATTTTCTTTAATCTATTATAATCTAAACTATAGCTAGATTAAGTAATTAGTTTAGAGTTTTGTTGGAGAAAATATAAATTTGAAAAAACTTTATCTTAAAATTAATTATTATGTTTAACTATATACTAAGTGATAGATGTTTTTTTATATTAAGGGGGAAGAAATGATAATAAGAGATGATATTAGAAATGTAGCAATTATTGCTCACGTTGATCATGGTAAGACTACTTTAGTGGATGGGATGTTAAAGCAGAGTGGTATTTTTCACGCTAAACAAGAGGTTGAAGAAAGAATTATGGATGCTAATGATTTAGAAAAAGAACGTGGAATTACTATTTTAGCAAAGAATACAGCTATTAATTACAAAGATGCTAAAATAAATATTGTGGATACTCCAGGTCATGCTGATTTTGGAGGAGAGGTGGAAAGAATTTTAAAGATGGTTGATGGTGTTCTTTTAGTCGTTGATGCCTTTGAAGGGCCAATGCCACAAACTAAATTTGTTTTGACCAAAGCTTTAGAGCTTGATCTAACTCCAATTGTAGTTATTAATAAGGTTGATCGTCCAGATGCTAGACCTAGTGTAGTTGAAGATATGGTATTAGATTTATTTATTGAACTTGGAGCTAGTGAAGAGCAGATTGAATTTCCTGTAATTTATGCTTCTGCTTTGGAAGGTTTTGCCCAAGATGACTTAGAAGAAGAAAATGATAACCTAGAACCATTATTTAAATCAATTATGGAGTATATTCCTGCTCCGCAAGGAGAATTGGATAAGCCACTACAGATGGTCGTTACTACAATAGAGTATAATGACTATGTAGGAAGAATGGCTATTGGTAAGGTCCATCGTGGAGTTGTAAAACAAGGTGAGAGAGTAGGGATTTGCAAACAAGATGGTGAGATTGATACTAAGAGTATAACTAAGATCTTCACTTATCAAGGTTTGGGTAAAGAAGAGGTAGAGGAAGCTAAGGTTGGAGATATAATTGCTCTAGCTGGAACTGAGGGAATAAATATCGGTGAAACTGTTGCTGATGTTCACAATCCAGAGCCTTTGCCTTTTATTGAGATTGAAGAGCCAACTGTATCTATGACCTTTACTACAAATGATAGTCCATTTTCAGGTCAAGAAGGTGACTATGTTACTTCTCGCCAATTAAAGGATAGATTATTTAAAGAATTAGAGAAGAATGTTTCTTTAAGGGTTGAAGAGTTGAGTCCAGATACCTTTAAGGTCTCTGGTAGAGGTGAATTACACCTATCTATTTTAATTGAAACAATGAGAAGAGAAGGCTATGAGTTCCAAGTTTCAAAGCCAGAAGCTATCATCAAGATAGAAGATGGTAAGAAGTTAGAGCCTATCGAAGAAGTTTTTGTAGATGTTCCTGAAGAGTTCATGGGAACAGTTATTGAAGAGTTTGGTAGGCGTAAGGGTGAAATGAAGAATATGACCCACTTAAGTCAAATTAGAGTTAGGTTAACCTTTGAGATTCCAGCTAGAGGATTAATCGGTTTTAGATCTGAGTTCTTAACTAAGACTAAGGGAGAAGGAATCTTAAATCAAACCTTCTCTCATTATGATGAGTATAAAGGAGATATCTCTAGTAGGAGAACAGGTTCTGTAGTAGCAGATCGCCAAGGTGAGGTAACTCGTTATGGTGTCTTTGGTACTCAAGAGAGAGCTACTATCTTTGTTGATCCAGGAACTAAAGTTTATGAAGGAATGATTGTAGGTTCTAACTCTAGAGAGCAGGATTTAGATGTTAATATCTGTAAGCAAAAGAAACTGGATAATATGAGATCGTCTTCTTCAGATGAAGCTATGTTATTAACACCAGCAACCAAATTAAGTTTAGAGGAGTCTTTAGAATATATAACTACTGATGAATTAGTAGAGGTTACACCTGAAAATATAAGGTTGAGAAAGAAGATCTTAGATAAGAAGAAAAGGATTAAGTCTAAAAAATAGCCAATAGCTATCAGCTGTCAGCCCTCAGATAAGATCAAGAACTAAAGCTCTTAAGTCTTTTAGCTGAATGCTGATAGCCGATAGCTGACAGCTAAAATGGGCGTCAGCCCATTTTATTGTATTATTTGTCAAAAAGTCATTGTGACTTACATATAGTAAATATAGGTAATTGATATTTATAAGAGAAATGAGAAGGGGAGGAAGGAATTAAAATGAGATTAGCAGCAAAGGTAGAGAAGATTGATACTTCACCTACTTTGGCAATAACGGCTAGGGCCAACGCTTTAAAGGCAGAAGGGGAGGATATCATAAGTTTAGGTGCTGGGGAACCTGACTTTTCAACACCAACCCATGTTAAAGAGGCGGCAATTAAGGCAATAGAAGAGGGCTTTACTAATTATACGGCAACAGTAGGGATTAAAGATTTAAGAGAGGCTATCTGTGATAGCATAAAAGAGGATAGAGGAGTCGAGTATAGTAGTGACCAAGTAATAGTATCTAGTGGGGCCAAAAACTCTTTGTTTAACGCTATTTTAGCTTTAGTAGAAGAAGGTGATGAAGTAATATTACCTGCTCCATATTGGGTTAGCTATACAGAACAGATTAAATTTGCTGGCGGAAGGCCTGTTGTAGTAGATACCTTAGAAGAGAATGGTTTTAAATTAACAGTAGAAGAGTTAAAGCAGGCTATAACTCCAAAGACTAAGGTTCTTATACTTAATAGCCCAAATAATCCAACTGGATCAGTTTATACTAAAGGTGAATTGGAGAAGATTGCTCAGGTTATTATTGAAGAAGACCTTTTTGTAATCTCTGATGAGATTTATCGAAAGATATCATATGAGGCTAAGGCTACAAGTATAGTCTCTTTGGGTGAAGAGATTAAGAAGAGAACTGTAATTATTGATGGGGTATCAAAGGCTTATGCAATGACTGGTTGGAGAATTGGTTATGGTGTAGGGCCAACAAAGGTAATTGAGGCTATGGCTAGATTGCAAAGTCACAGTACTTCAAATGCTAATTCTGTTGCTCAAAAAGCCAGTTTAGCAGCAATTGCTGGAACTCAGAAGCCAACAGAAGAGATGCTAAAGGCCTTTGATAAGAGAAGAGATATTATTACTGATGTTATTAATGATATTGAAGGGATGAAGGCTAATAAGCCTAAAGGAGCCTTTTATTTGTTTGTTAATATAAAGGATCTACTCGGAATGACAGTTAAGGGGCGCAAGGTAGAAGATGATCTGACTTTGGCTGAGCTAATCTTAGAAGAGGTTGGTGTGGCTGTAGTCCCAGGAACAGCCTTTGGTAAGGAAGGTTATATTAGGCTTTCTTATGCAACCTCTGAGGAAGATATAAAAGAAGCAATAAGTAGAATTAAAGGGTTTGTTGAATTATATAGTTGATTTTAAGTAAAAGAAGGATTAGGATTATCTAATCCTTCTTTTCTACTTTAAGGTTAACTATAGAGGTTGGTTGGATAACTATCCAAATTAAATCTAATTTATAACTTTTACCCTCAATTATTATTATTCGATTATTTAATGTTTGAGCTAGAAGGCTACCGTCAACATCATCTAAATCTCTTCCAACTAAACTATTAAGAAGGTCTAAGATTCTTTTCTTTAATTCTTGATTAATATGCTTATCTAAGGTACTATCTAGCTGAACTTCTACCCTTCTAATAACCTTTCTCCTCTCTTCTGCAAGAGATTCTTCGAGATTATTAAGTTGGGTCTCTTGGCTTTCTACCTGACTTTCTAGCTCTTTATTTTGGTAGATAAGCTCATCTAGGTAAGGACTTATAGATAAGTTAAGTATTGTAGCACCGATAATTAGACCAAGGATAAAGGAAGCTAGTATTCTTAATAGATCTTCCTTTGTTAAGGTGAGAAATTTAAAGGTCATCTCATTTTCCTCCAGTTAATACAGTTAGTATCCAAATACCTAGCTGTGCACCTAAAAAAGCTATCATTAAAAGTAGTAACTGCTTTATGACTACCAATATCCTACCTTCAAAGACTCCTCCTTCGATAATCTTTAGGCTCGAAAAAGTCCCTCCAATTGCTGTAACTACAGCCCATAACTTTATATCTTGTGAAACATCAAGCATTACCTTTATAGGAGATTGGCGGGTTAAAGTAGCTCCTAAGCTACCTAGTATAGACCCTCCTAAAACTACTCCTAAAGAAACAAAAAAGACCAAAACTAATCTATCCATCTATAACCACCCTTTTCATAATAGCTATCAGTTATCAGTCTTCAGCTATCAGCTAGACCTTAAAACCTTTAATCTTTAAATTGATACCTCATATTATATTTATTTAAAGCCTTCTTGAACTATGCTCTTTAATTTAATAAGATAAAAGAGGATAAAAGGGGTTGTTTAAGGAAATAATAAAGTGGCACTTCTGTGCCACTGGATAATGAGTAAAAAATTAATAGGTTCTTAACTGATGACTTGTTACTGAAGAGTTTGGGGGTGAATTACAAATGAGCAATTTTGTCCATCTACATTTACATACGGAGTATAGCCTTTTAGATGGGGCAGTACGGACTGATGATTTAGTAAAGAAAGCTAAGGATTATGGGATGCCGGCAGTGGCAATTACTGACCATGGGGTTATGTATGGTGCCATTGATTTTTATCAAAAGGCGAAAAAAGCAGGTGTTAAACCGATTATTGGCTGTGAGGTTTATGTGGCCGATAATCATTTGAAGAAGGATGCTAGATCAAGGAAGTTGGCCCATTTGGTTTTGTTGGCCCAGAATAATCAAGGGTATAAGAATTTACTGAAATTGGTCTCTAAAGCTTATCTCCAAGGTTTCTACTATAAGCCGAGGGTAGATAAGAGGTTATTAAGGGAATATAGTGATGGACTTATCTGCTTAAGTAGCTGTTTGGCTGGGGAAGTAGCGACTTCGATCAATAATGGACAATCAGATCGAGCTAAAGATATAGCATTAGAGTATGAAAGTATATTTGCTAAAGGTAATTTCTTCTTGGAGTTACAAGACCATGGATTAGCAGAACAACATATTGTCAATAAAGGTTTAGTCCAATTAAGTCAAGAGTTAGATATACCTTTAGTAGCGACTAATGATGTCCATTATTTAGATGAAGATGATGCTAAAGCCCATGATCTTCTCTTGTGCATTCAGACAGGTAAAGAGGTGAAGGATACTGAGAGGATGAAATTTCCTAATGATCAATTTTACTTTAAATCTCCTCAAGAGATGGGAGAGATATTTAATGACTATCCAGAGGCTTTAGAGAATACCTTAAAGATTGCTAAAAGGTGTAATGTAGATTTAGATTTTGATCAGACCCTCTTACCACATTATGACGTACCTCAAGAGGAGACCTTAGAGTCTTACTTGAAGAAACTTGTTTATAAAGGGGTAGAGGAGAAGTATGGTCAATTGACTGATGAGATAAAGGATAGAATCGAATATGAGCTTGGAGTAATTAATCAGATGGGATATCCAGCTTACTTCTTAATTGTTAGAGATTTTATTAGATATGCTAAGGATAATAGTATTATCGTTGGCCCGGGTCGGGGAAGTGCGGCGTCTAGTATAGTCTCGTATCTTTTGGATATAACTGAAATTGACCCTTTAAAGCATAATCTCCTCTTTGAGCGGTTCTTAAATCCAGCTCGGATATCAATGCCTGATATTGATATTGATTTTTGTTATGAGCGGCGTGATGAGGTAATAGATTATGTAGTTAAGAAGTATGGTCAAGATAGGGTAGCACAGATAATAACCTTTGGAACCATGGCAGCTAAGGCAGCAGTGCGTGATGTAGGAAGGGCTTTAGGTGTAAGTTATGGGAAGACTGATAAGGTGGCTAAGGCCATTCCTAACTCTTTAGGGATAACCTTAGAAAGGGCTATGGAAGAGTCTGAGGAATTACAGAATTTATATAAATCTGATTATGAAGCCAAAGAGATAATTGATTATTCTAAGAAGCTTGAGGGGTTGGCCCGTCATGCATCTACTCATGCTGCTGGTGTTGTTATTACCAAAGGAGAAATTACAGATTATACTCCTTTATACTCGAATAAGGGTGAGGTAACTACCCAATATCCAATGGGAGATTTAGAGGCTTTAGGACTTTTAAAGATGGACTTTTTAGGTTTAAGAACCTTAACTGTAATTAATAAGGCTTTAGCTTTGATAAAAGAAAATCGAGGAGAAGATGTAGACTTAGCAAGTGTCCCTTTAGATGATCAAGATACCTATCAATTGTTAAGTTCTGGTGATAGCTTAGGTGTTTTTCAGTTAGAGAGTGACGGGATGCGCCGCTTGATTGCTAAATTAAAACCAGAAGAGATAGAAGATATAATCTCTTTGTTGGCCCTTTATAGGCCAGGGCCTTTGGGAAGTGGGATGGTAGATGATTTTATTGCTAGGCGTCATGGGGAGAAGGAGATTGAATACCTTCATCCAGATTTGAAGGAGATATTAGAGCCGACCTATGGAGTAATCCTCTATCAAGAACAGGTTATGCAGATAGTTCAGAAGGTGGCTGGGTATTCTTTAGGTGAAGCAGATATATTAAGAAGGGCAATGGGTAAGAAGAAGACAGAGGTTATGAAGAAGCATCGGGAGATATTTATAAATGGTAATGAAAAGGTTGAAGGTGCTCTTAATAGAGGTTATTCTAAAGAGTTGGCCAATGAACTCTTTGAATTGATTGAGTATTTTAGTGGTTATGGCTTTAATAAGGCTCATAGTGCTGCTTATGGATATGTCTCTTATTGGACAGCTTATTTAAAGGCTCACTATCCTGTTCAGTTTATGGCAGCCTTAATGGGTAGTGTGATTGGTAATAGTGATAAGGTAGGCGAGTATATCAATGAATCTAAAAGAGTAGGAATTAAGATTCTCCCACCTGATGTCAACTCTAGTGGAGTTAACTTTAAGGTGGAAGGTGGAAATATTCGTTTTGGTTTAGAGGCAGTAAAGAATGCGGGCCAAAAAGCTATTGAAGCTATAATTGAAGCTAGAGAGAAGGAGAAGTTTAAAGATTTAAAGGACTTTTGCTATCGAGTAAATCTATCTAAGGTTAATCAAAGGGTGATTGAAAGCTTGATTAAAGCAGGGGCTATGGATTCTTTAAATCTTCATCGCTCTCAGATGTTAGATATGTTATCGGGTTTATTTGAAGAGGGCCAACGAATTCAAAAGGAGCAGGGTAATGGTCAAAGAAGCTTCTTTGATCTCTTTGAAGATGAGCAAGAATTTATTGCTCAAGAGATAGAGATACCTCCAATTAAAGAGTTTGAACCTAAAAGGTTGTTGGCCCAAGAGAAGGATGTTCTTGGTTTTTATCTATCTGGACATCCTTTGGATGAGGACTTACCTATGATAAAAGAAAAGAGGAGTATAAGTAGTAAAGAGCTTAAGGGAAAGAAGGATAATGTTTTAATAGGAGGATTAATTAGCTTTAATCGCGAAATAATAACTAAAAGTAATAAAGCTATGGCTTTTTTAACTCTTGAAGATGAGGTTGGTGAATTTGAGGTTGTAGTATTTCCTACTCATTATAATAAGTATAGTCATTTACTTTTGGAAGGTAATACTATTATGGTTGAGGGCAGAGTAGATGATGAAAGAAAGATAATTGCTCAAAAAATAGGTGATTTAAATACTGAACTTAGGGTTAAGAGTGATCTAAAGCCATTACATTTACAGTTTGGAAGTAATAGTGATATTGATATTAAGGAGTTAAAGAATATATTATTAAACAACTCTGGTCAAAGAAGAGTTTATCTTCATTTGCTAATTAATGATCAGAGGATAAGTATAAAGTTAGATTCTAAGTATAATATAAAGTGGACCCCTTTATTAAAGGAAGAACTTAACACAATTAGCATAAGGCACTCTTTATAATGGGCTAGCATATAATATATAATAGAGATATAGTACTATTTTTAATGTACAATTAATAAGTGAAAATATATGATTAGATATTATTTAGAACTTATATATAGATTGTACATTAGAACTAGATTCCTATATAGTTATATTTAATATAATAAATATACAATTCAATGTTTTTTTAAAAATTAATTTTATAGGAGGGGGATTTATGAAAGATATAATAATTGAACGTTTAGAGGAAAGAGGAGTTAAATTAAAGGCAGTAGCAGATATAGTATACACTCTACAAAAACCTTATAGTGAAAATTTAAGTATTGATGAATGTTTAGAATCAGTTCATAAAGTATTAGAAAAAAGAGAGGTACAATATACCCTGTTAACAGGGATAGCTTTAGATAAACTTACTGAAAAAGGACATATAGAGGAACCTTTGTCCAGTATAATTAAATCTGATGAACCTTTATATGGTGTAGATGAGAGCTTGGCTTTAGCTATTGCTAACATATATGGAACCATTGGGTTTACCAGTTTTGGGTATTTAGATAAGAACAAGTTTGGGATAATGGAAAAGTTAGATACAAACCATGACAAGGTTAATACCTTCTTAGATGACTTAGTAGCTGGTATTGCTTCAGCAGCTTCGGCTAGAATTGCTCACCAAAAGCGAAATGAAAAAGAAGCAAAGATGAAGGAAGAAAAAGAGGTATCATAAGTTTAGTAGTCTGGAATCAGGAATAGGCAATCAGTAAGATCATAAAGGGTAAAAGATTTAAAAATAATTTTACTGATTCTAGATTCCAGGTTCCTGATTCTATAAGAATAAAGCTATGCTTTATTCTTATAAATTTGCTTTCTTGGAATGGAGTGAAGATATGGATTATTGTCAAATAGTTGCTACAATAAGGGGAACAATAAGTTATCGTTTGCGTCAGATATTTAACTATCATAAGATTGATTATTCTGTTAAAGTTGTTCGACAGAGTGATGGTCGTAAGGTAGAGTTTTCTACTATTATTCCAAGTCAAAATAAGGAAGAGGTTCTATCTTTGATAAAAGAGAGTAGCCTTGATCCAGCAATTACTGTTCTCCCAGTTTTAGAGTATGAAAATCCTAGAGAATATCAACAGGTAAGGGATATAGATTTAGCATCTAAAGCTAGTGTAAGTTCTATGGCTGAGTTATATGATGGTGTTTCTATAGGTTCTTTTAGTAGGGTGGTAGGAAATGCTATTTTACAAGAAGAGGTTAGTATTGGAGAAGGAACCTTTATAGGTAGTGGCGTAGTTGTTAGAGGGCAGACTGAGATTGGTGATAATTGTCATATAGGAACTGGTGCTATCATAGGTAATAATGTAAAGATAGGTGATAATGTTACCATTGAAGAGAATGTCACTATCAGGGCCAACGTTAATATTGGTAATGATGTTTCCATTGGTACAGCAGCTAATATTGAGAGCAATGTAGATATTAAGGATAATATTAGAATTGGCCCGATGGCTAGGATATTCAATGTAGGTAGGAAGAAGGCTACTCTAGAGAGTGCTGAAGATAGATTAGTTATATCTACTGTTATAAACTCTGGAAGTTTTATCGGTAGTGGAGCTATTGTCGGTGGTAAGATTGGGTCTAAGGTTATGATTGGATCTAATTCTGTAGTACATACTGCAACCATAGGCGATGAAGCGACAGTAGGTTCGGGATCTACAGTTCCTTATGGAAGAGAGGTTGCACCTAAAGTTACAGTAATTGGGTCACCTGCTAAGCCAGTAGATGAATATAAGGCTGAAAAGAAGTTGCTTAAGTTTTTGCAAACAAAGTATAACGAGCAATTGAAAATTGATAGTTGACAATTGATAGTTAAGATCAAAAATATAAAGATTAAAATATAGAAACTAAAGGTTATAAGTTTTTGATTTTAAGTTTTTTAACTATCAATTGTCAATTTTAAACTGTAAACTATAAAAGGAGGTAGTATGAAGGGATTTTGGGAGTATTTAATTAAAGGTATCCCTATTGGTATGGCCAATACCTTACCTGGGGTTAGTGGGGGTACTGTAGCTTTGATTTTAAGGATTTATGAGAGATTGATAAACAGTATTAAAAACCTTAATTTAAGAATGCTCATACCTATTGGTATCGGTGCAGTCATTGGGGTAGGGGTAAGCTCTAAATTGATTATTGGTTTATTAGAGAGTAATCTTAGGGGTTTTATGTTGGCCCTTCTTTTAGGTCTTATCTTTGCTTCTAGTAAGATAACGGCAGATCAGGTGGAAAATTTTAATTTCAAGTCTATTTTCCTTGCTATAGTAGGATTAATATTTACTTATTTTTATTCAATTGATATAGATACAGTTGTTTTAACTAGTGATATATCCTTGGCCCGATTCTTCTTTGGTGGAACTATAGGGAGTATAGCAATGATTCTTCCAGGAGTTAGTGGGGGAACATTGTTGATTATGCTAGGTCTTTATCAAGGGGTATTAGAGGCTATTAGTACATTGAATATAATTGTCTTATTAGTATTTGGTTTTGGAGTGGGAGTTGGGTTGTTAATCTTTTCATGGACCCTTTCCTATCTATTAAATAGATATAATTCTCCAGTAATGGCTTTCTTAACAGGTTTAATATTGGGTTCTATGAGGAGTGTTCTTCCTGATAGCCTTGGATTATTAGAGATTATAGGCTTTGTTCTTGGGGGATTTATTATTTGGAGATTGGATAAGAATAGGATACTTGGAGAAATTTAAAATCTTTAAATAGAGTATGTTAACTTTAAAGTTAACATACTCTATTTATTTGGGTATATTTTACCGAAAGTATTGACAAAACAAGTTTAATGAAGTATATTTATATTATGAACAGCATTCAAAAGGTGAATGCGATTTATGATGTGGTTTAATAGTAATAAAGTTGCACTTTTCAAATTGATAATTGATAGTTAAGGTCAAAACCTTACAAGAACTTTGGTTTTTAAGGTTTTAACTATCAATTATCAATTGACAATTATCAACTGTAACTATATTACTATACAATTCAACTTCAAACCAACATATAAATTACTTAGTAAAGATAAGGAGATGGAATCAATGGATAGAAAAGAAATTCAGCAGCAGCGGATGAGGGGGTATTTCATTGAGGCGGCTAAGCAGATTGTTAAAGAAGAAGGGGTTGGAAATTTAACCGTAAAGAAGGTAGCTCATCTTGCAGGTTATGCCCCAGGAACCTTATATAATTATTTTACAGATTTAAACCAATTGTTATTTTATTGTGTGGTGGATTTTTTTGATGATTGTAAAAAAGAGTTATTAAAAGAGATGAAAAAGTACAGTACTCCAAAAGAGAAGTCAATTAATTTAGCTAAGGTATATGCACAATTTTTTATTGAAAATCCTAAGATATATCAATTATTATTTCTTGAGGATTTGGGTATTCCCCCAAAAGAGATTATAGCAGAAGATTATTTGCCAGAGGTGGTAAAATCATCAGCAAGAAATTTAGAAGAGTATGCTAAAGAAAAGGGAATAAGTAAAGAAGAGGTAGATATTTTATTAGGGTTAATAGCTAACTCTATTCATGGAAATCTATTATTCTTTATCAAAGGAAGAGGTATTAAAATGACAGGAGAAGATGTGATAGAAAAGATAATAAGGGAGGTTGAGTATTTACTAAAAAATTAAATTATGAAAAAAATTATGTATAAGGGGGAAATAGAACGGTGGATAACATGTTAAAAAGTAAATTTAAGGTTTCTTTTATTTTATCTATTATTATTATTGTCTTGGCGATTATAACATCAGTAGGTGGAATTTTTATGGAAGATCTCTATCAAGATAATGCCTACAGTCAAAGTGTTGGCTTGGGTAATGATCTAGTAACATTGGTGGTTGTGATTCCTTTAATGATAGGGGCACTTTTTTTTACAATGAAAGGCTCATATAAAGGACAGTTACTTTGGTTAAGTAGTTTGTTTTATATGTTTTATAATTATATGTTTTATTTATTTGCCTGTGCATTTAACAACTTTTTCTTACTTTATGTAGTATTAGTTTCAGCATCAATTTATGCTATTATTTTTGCTTTAATAAAGGTTGATGTTCAAGAAATTAGCCAAAGATTTAATGAGAATCTACCTGTTAAATGGATAGGTGGTTTTATGTTTTTTATTGCTGGATCATTAATTGTTGTAAATTTTATTCAAATAATTAACTTTATTAGTACTGGGCAGTTGCCTGAGCATATTATTAATTATGAATGGCGAACTAGTATAATTTTTGCTATTGACTTATCAATACTCTTACCGACTATGATATTAAGTGCAGTTTTATTATTAAAGGCTAACGCATGGGGTTTTATATTATCAGCTATTATGTTA
Organism: Halonatronum saccharophilum DSM 13868; assembly: GCF_000517025.1. GTDB lineage: Bacteria > Bacillota > Halanaerobiia > Halobacteroidales > Halobacteroidaceae > Halonatronum > Halonatronum saccharophilum. Next base: position 56,330 of record NZ_KI912092.1, on the reverse strand, counting down.
TTTAAAATGAGTACTTATGGATTGGCTTTAATCGCTATGGTATTCACTTCTATTTCGGAAGGCTTAGATCCTTTGATGCCTTTTTATCTTTTGATTTGGGTAGGAGGTACTTTCTTTTTAGTTTATTTATTAAAGAGTATGAAATCAGTCAAAGATGTTTATTGAGAGTTAGATAAAGTTAGGAAATAAAAACAAAAAGGAGAGATAAATTATGACAAAAATCAGAAAAAAAGGATTTATTTTATTAATGGGAATTATGTTGGCTGGTCTTTTAGTTGGCTGTATAGATGTAGATGTAGAAGGGATTTTAGCAGATACCCACATTGAAGATGTTGATTTAAGTCAGGTGCAGGATGGGAGATATAAAGGTGAGCATACTGCTGGAGAAGTAGTGGTAGTAGTAGCAGTAGAAGTTAGAGACCATCAAATTGAGGATGTTGAGATTTTAAGTCATGAGAATTGGAGAGGAAGTAAGGCAGAAGCAATTACTGAAGATGTTTTAGCAGAGCAGACAGTAGAAGTTGATGTAATTAGTGGAGCTACAATAAGCAGTAAGACTATATTAAAAGCAACTGAAAATTCTCTTAGAAATGGAATAGTCGAGAAGTAATATCTAATGGAGAGATTATTTTAAATGTAGATTAATAATCTAGAATAGTAAAGGGGTAATATGGATGAATAGAGTATCATTTTTAATTATATTGCTTTTAATGTTTATATTCTCAGCTAAAGTTAAAGCGGGCCAAAGTATTTATGATAAAGAGCCTAGTGGAGTTATCTTTTCTCCCTTTAACTTAGAGTTTAGCTCTATGGATAAGCTGTTATTAATAAATTTCGAAGAAGGGTCAGATCAAATCTATTCAGGCCTTGAACCTCAGATAATAGATGGTAAGTTGAGGATAATAGCTTGGCGTAATGATGGCTTTGTTGATGTTTATCAACAGCCTAGTATGCTTTCTGTGGACAACCTTGATGTTGCTGGCAAGGGATTGGCTAATTTTTTGGAGAGAGATATGGAAGACTTTAAATTTGAGATTAATTCAAAGGGAGTTGACCTTTACTTTTCTTTTGAAGATAAGAAGGGAAGAGAGGTTGAGGCAAGGATAAAAGAGAAGGGTGATAAAGTTATTAAACCATTTGATTTGTTGGCCCCGGTAGGGGGAAGCTCAGAAAACCCTTCTTATTTGCCACTTTACTTCTTATATGATTTTTATTTTGTCAGGCGTGCAGGGACAGAAAGTATAATAAAGATTGCTGGAAAGAAGCAAGAGGTTGAAAATCTTCCTTTCTTTTTGGATTGGTCAAGGTGTTACTTTACACGTTACTCATCAGATCCTTTTTTAGTAGAATGGAATGCGGATTATGAAGGGTCATTATCACCTTTAGGGCCAAGGACTGATGGAGAGGTTTGGGATGAGGATGTTCGTTATAGTATTAGAGAGAATAACGGCTATTATGAGATTGAAGGAATGAGTATTAGCCAAGGAGAACACCAGTTAAGGATTGATTTTTCACCTGCTATACCAGATATAATAGCCTTAAAGGACGGGGTTATCATAAGCGGTAAGTTTCTTGTATCAACAAGTAGAGAGAAAGCAGGGAGTATAAGTGGTGACTACCAGATAGATAGAGTTGGAGAAGAAGTATTAATAGAGATTAATCCTAGTGGTGGATGGAAGCCTAAGATAAGCAAATGGGAGCTTAGGTTCATATACTTCTTTGGTTCAGACTTCTTCAAGGATTGGCCCAAGCCTTATAACTGGACTGCGAGAATCAACTTAGAAGGTGACCAAGTTACAATGAACTCAAAGTGGGAGATAAAAGAATGAAGATTATTTCCTTACTAGCACTAATAATAAAAGGAGGAATATAGATGAAAACATTAATTGCTTATGGAACGAGGTATGGTGCTACAGAGAAGGCAGCAAAGAGGTTGGCGGAATTTATAGGAGAAGATGCTCAGTTATTTAATCTGAAGAAGGACGATTTAAAGAGTTTGAACTTAGATGATTATGAAGCTGTAGCTATTGGTGGTTCAATCTACGCAGGAAATATTCAAAGGCGGGTTAAGAAGTTCTGTGAAGAGAATATGGGTGCCTTATTAGAGAAGAGACTAGGATTATTTCTCTGTTGTGGAGATGTAGAGAGGGCAGATGAGCAGTTAGTAACCGTTTTTGAAGATGAATTAGTGGATAAAGTAGATGCAAAGGGCTATTTTGGTTATGAGTATGATTTTAAGAAGATGAACTTCCTATTTAAGTTGGTTATCAAGATGATGGCAAAGGTAAATGAGAGCAAGTCTGAGATTAATGAAGAGAATATCAAGAGTTTTGCAGAGGAATTTATATCGGTATAAAAGTGAAGGATTATAGTAATAAAGCGTAGCTTTATTGGGAGTGTCAGTAAAAACCTCGTGATAACTAGAGTTATCGCGAGCTTTGAGTATTTGACTTTATTTCTAATATTTACATCTTTTCATTAGAAGGGTTTTGCGATAAAATTAATAATATAAGTCTATAATTAGAAAGGGTGCAAAGATGAAAGCAAGATGGGCAGTAATTTTGACAGTAATAATGGTTTTAGTAGGTTCTACTAATCTTTATGCAGGAGATCGTTTTGGAATGGGTTTTAATTACTTTAACTCTCAACAAAATCTCAGTGGTGGTTTAGAAGGCGATTTAGGTCTTAGAGAGGTGAATGGTAGGGTAAATCTAAATAAAGGATTTACTTTGCAAGGAAGCTATGCCTTTGGTGATAATAGGGGGTATATAAATTCTGACTTAAAGAATACTGACTTGTCTTTGATAAGGAATTTTATTGAAAATGATAGGAGTAAGTTGAGTTTAGGGGCTGGAGTTAATCAATCTCTATTTTCTACTGATATATTTGGACAAGGTTTATTTGATATTCAAGAGCAAAGTGTTAACTTAATTGGAGAGGTTGAACATAACTTGACAAGGCATATTGGCTTATTTGCAAATTATAAGTATGGTCTATTAAATGATTATAATATCTCTTCTCCTAATATAGAAGTAGGTGATTTAGGGAATTTTAGAGGTGATGAAAGTTATTCTTTGCAGGCTGGTCTCTCCTTTAGGGTTGCTGATGATTTAAGGGCCAACATCGGTTATAGAAAAAGCCAAGGTTCTATACAAAGTACAAGTTTTTCTAGTATTCCCATCGAGGTTAATGGAACCACTTTAACAGATTTAACAAATATCAATAGAAGCACAGAGGGTTTATTCTTCGGTGTTGAGACTAGATTTTAAATGATGGCCTAGGCCATCATTTTTCTTTTTAGATATTAACTTTATTACTAGTGTTTGTGTCAGTAGTCAGTGTCAGTAAAACCTTAAGAACTATAGGTTTATTAGGTTTTGAATTTCACTGGCACTGACACAGACTACTGACACTTAATTATTATATCTCTTTACACCTAGAATTCTATATTATAAAATAATAAGATAAGTAACTTTGAAAGGGGATTGAATAAAATGATAAATGCTATTAAAAGAGGTGGAAGGAAAGCATTTTTCACCTATTTAGAGCTTGTGAAGATAATCATTCCTGTTTACATAGTGGTAACCTTTTTAAAGTATACAGGTGTAATAAATTATTTAGCCGGTTTCTTTAGTCCTTTAATGAGGATAGTTGGTCTTCCAGGAGAGGCTGTTTTGGCCCTGTTGACAGGGTATCTTCTAAATATCTATGGTGCAATAGCTGTAATTGTTGGTTTGGATTTAGGGTTGAAGGAAGTTACTATTTTAGGGGCGATGTTGGGGTTGGCCCATAGTTTAATCATTGAAGGTGCAGTAATGAAGAAGATGAGAGTTAAAGTAGTTCCTCTAACTATATTGAGGTTAGCTGCTTCTTTATTTGCTGGTGTTTTATTAAATTTAATATTATAAGATTACAAGGAGTTGAAGTTTTATGGAATGGGGTCTATTTTTTGAAGAGGTCTTCGTTGGTGGGTTTGATATGTTAACAGGAATAGCAATAATTATCTTTCCTCTTTTAATAAGTGTAGAGTTAGCAGAAGATTTAGGTATACTAGATAGGATATCGAAATTATTTACTCCCTTTGTCAAGCACTTTGATCTTCCTAAAGAGGCTGGACTACCTTTGGTAGTTGCTCAGATATTTGGTCTGACTTATGGTGCAGGAGTTTTATTAAAGATTGTAGATGAAGACAAACTATCTTCAAGAGAACTTATGATTGTAGGAGTGTTCTTAGCGATCTGTCATGCTGTAATTGAAGATACTTTATTATTTATAGCAATTGGTGGTAATTGGTTTATTATACTGACAGTAAGAATGCTTTTGGCTCTTATAGTTACTTTAGTTTATGCTAGGTATACTAGAGGAAGTATAATTAATAATGGGTTAGAAGAAGTAGATCTTTGTCAGGGAGGTAAAGGATGCTAGATGGATTTTTTAATAGTAAGTTGAGATCTGATTTGGCTTTATTATTTGTAGTTAGTATTTGGGGTAGTACCTTTGCTTTAATGAAGGGGGCCTTTGATGATGTTGGACCTTTTTATTTTTTGACTTTAAGATTTGGGCTGGCTTTTTTTATCCTCTTACTTCTCTTCTTTAATAGGTTAAAGAAGATTGATGTTAATATACTTAAATCCGGGACCAACTTAGGTGTTGTTCTATTTTTAGGGTTTGCTTTGCAGGTTAGTGGATTAAGGTATACTACTGCCTCTAAGGCGGGATTTATAACAGGTTTATCAGTGGTTTTAGTACCTTTTCTAGGAGCTATCTTTTTTAAGAAAAAGTTGTCTCTTTCCACTTGCTTTGGAGTTATTTTTGCTACTGGAGGGTTATTTCTTTTAAGTTTTGATGGTGTAGCTAGTTTAAACTATGGAGATCTTTTGATCTTTTTATGTGCCTTATCCTTTGCTTTGCATATATTATTTGTTGACAAATATGTAAAGTTTAATGATGCCATATTGTTGGCCCTTATTCAGATAGGGGTTGTTGCTTTATTAAGTGGGGTTTTAGCAGTGTTTAGAGGGGGGGTTGTATCAATAAATAGTTCTTTGCTTTGGGCTAACATTCTCTATATGGGACTCTTTGCTACGGCAATAGCCTTGCTTATTCAAAATAAGGCCCAAGAAAAGACGACACCGGCTAAGGCAGCCATCATCTTTTCCTTAGAGCCTGTCTTTGGGAGTGTATTCTCTTATGCTATTTTAGGAGAATTAATCTCACCGAGAGCTTACTTTGGAGGTGGGTTGATTGTTTTAGGCATGGTGTTGGCCCAAATTAGGTTTAAGGAGAGCTTAATAATTAATAAATTACAGACAGTAGAGAATAAATAGTACAAAATAAAGAATTTTAATTTTCTGATTTAATTTATTAAATATTCTCTATTAACTGAACTTTAAAGGAGGAGAAGAGTATGGAGGAGACTAAATTAGAGTTAGATTTATCGAAGGTGAAGGTGACAGGGTTATTTGGATATCCAGTAGAACATTCTTTATCACCGGCAATGCACAATGCTGCATTTAAGGAACTAGGGCTTGATTATATTTACTTACCTTATGAGGTGGAAGTAGATAACGTTAAGGAAGCTGTTTGTGGAATTAAAGGGTTAGGGATGAGTGGTGTTAATGTTACTATACCGCATAAAGAGCAAGTAACACCTTACTTAGATAGATTATCAGAAGAGGCTAAGTTGATTGGGGCTGTTAATACCATCCAGAATAAAGGTGGGGAATTGATAGGGCATAATACAGATGGTCGGGGTTTTATTAGATCTCTTAGAGAAGAGGGAGAGTTTGATCCAAAGGGAAAATCTGTATTAATAATCGGAGCAGGTGGTGCTTCAAGGGCAGTAGCCTTTCAATTAGGATTAGAAGGTGCTAAGGAGATCTTCATCAATGATCTTGATATTAAAGTAGCAGATGATTTGGCTTCTGATGTTAAGTCTAAGTTAGGGGCTCTAAAGGTTGAGTCAGTAGCTTCTATTAAGGAAATAGCTGCTGGGGTCGATTTAATTGTTGATGCAACACCGATAGGTATGTTTCCAAAGGTTGATGTATCCCCTATCTTAAGTAGTGAGTCTTTAAATTCTAACCAGGTAATTTACGATCTGGTTTATAATCCTAAGGAGACTGTATTATTAAAAGAAGCAAAAAAAGTAGGAGCCAAGGGTGTTAGTGGTTTAGGTATGCTTCTTTATCAAGGAGCAATCGCCTTTGAAATTTGGACAGGAGAAAAGGCTCCAGTTAAGGTTATGAGAAAGGCTTTAGAGAGGGGATTATTTTCTTAGAAGTTGATAAGCTTTAGAATAGAGGATCAGTAAGCTAAGTTGGCAATAATTAATTTAGTTTGCTGATTTCACATTTAAATTTAAATTTCTCTGTTGATGTGAGTTATTAAGTATTAGTCTTTCGATAATTCAAGGTGATATAACATACCTATGTTAATCTTAGGGGGTGAAGTTTAAAGAGGTTAAAGATGAAAAATAAATACTTGACATTGTTTGTTAGGTAGTATATAATTGTATCAGCGAATTCCTAACCAATAAAAGATAGTTCTGTATATACTTATTTATAATTTTCTAAATTACTCATAAAAGTAATCTAGGCTTCATTTGAATTTCTTACATAGCCAAAAGAAAAACTTTTTAAATAAGGAGATCTAAATAATAGAGTTATCTCTTATAGTAGATGGTGGGCCAACCGCCATCTACTATAAATTTTAAATAATATAATAAATAATTGAGAAGGGAGAATGGTATTATGAAGTTTAATAAGAAGAGAGTAGTTATAGCAATTTTATTGTCAGTTTCGCTATTTTTAGTAGGCTGTTCAGCAAATGAAGAGTTTATATCAATTGCCACAGGGGGGACAGCTGGAGTTTATTATCCTCTTGGAGGAGCTATAGCAGAGGTTATAAATAATGAGGTTGATGGTGTAAATACTTCTGCCCAATCTACTGGTGCTTCTGTTGAGAACTCTAGGCTAATTATGAATGAAGAGGTTGAGTTGGCTATAATTCAAAATGATATTGCAAATTATGCATATAATGGAGAGAGACAATTTGAAGACAATCGAGTTGAAAATATTAGAGGTATTGCAACTCTTTATCCTGAAGTTATTCAGATTGTTGTTAGAAGGGGTGCTGGGATTGAGACTATAGATGACTTAAGAGGTAAGAGGATTGCTGTAGGTGCTCCTGGAAGCGGGGCTGAAGCTAATGCACAACAAATCTTAAACGCTTTTGGTATTACTTATGATGATATTAGACAAGATTATCTTTCATTTGCAGAAGCAGCTGGAAGGTTATCAGATCGTCAAATAGATGCAGCTTTTATAACTGCAGGTATTCCAACTTCAGCTGTTATGGATGTTGCAGCTACACAAGATATAGGATTATTAAGTATGAGTCAAGACCAAATAGATGCTTTAAATAGTGAGTACCCTTTCTTGACTGGTGTTGAGGTGCCAGCTGGGACTTATCGTGGTCAAGATGAAGCAGTAAGTACTGTTGCTTTACAAGCCACTTTGGTTGTTCAAGAAGAATTATCAGATGATGTAGTCTATGATATTACTAAGGTAATCTTTGAGAATAGAGATAGGTTAATTAGAGCTCATAATAGGGCCAACGATATAACAATTGATACTGCTCAAGATGGAATGACAGTACCTATGCATCCAGGTGCTCAAAGGTATTTTGATGAAGTTAATTAAGTTTATTAAAAGTTATCTCTGATTTTTGAAGGGGGGATGCCGGGCATTTTTATAATGTCCGGTTATCAATTTTATGAAGTTATATTTATTAATTATATTAATTATTTTTTTACTAGCTGGTATATTATTAGGTTTTAATGAAACTTTCTTGATAGTTAGAGAGCTTGAGAGTGGAGATATAATATGGAACTCAAAAGTTTATGATGGTAGTAAATTTATTATCCGATATACCCATTCAGTTCATCTAACTCCTGTATTAGAGTATTTTAAAGTTGATGGGTGTAAGTTGATCTTGTATGGTACCGATTATCAAAGTTATGGAGCTGGATTGCCCTTTTCAGAAGATGATTTACCAGGTGAGTACTTATTAGAGGAAGGCTTCCTTAAAGTTAGAGATATCAATAAGGTAATAGGTCTTATTCCTTTAAGGGTAGGAAATTATGCTAAGCATAAGCTGGTCTTTAATAGTAAGGAATACCATTTATACGAAAAGGTTAAGGGGGTTGTTGAAATTAAAGTTAGTAGCTTTAGTTTCTTTGATAGACTAAGATTGGGGGTAGATTTATTATGAAGATGTTAAATAATAAGAAGGATAAGAAGGCTAAGGAGTTATTAGAAACCTTCGATCCTACAAGTAGATTTAGAAAATTTAAAGGAAGAATGGCAATTGCTGTTACGATTATTGCAGCTGCTATGTCTTTATTTCATTTATATACTGCAGGTTTTGGAGTTTTACTTGATTTAAAACAGAAGGCTGTCCATTTAGCTTTTGTTTTAGTATTGATATTCTTACTTTATCCTACAAGTGAGAAGTATAAGGATAGTAAGAAGGTTTTTTATCTTGATGTAGTACTTGCTTTTTTAGGTTTTGTTATTTCTATGTATCTAGTTGTCAATTACGAAGCATTGGTTGGACGAGCAGGAGTCTACACTACTTTGGATAGGACAATGTCAATTCTAGCAATTTTATTGGTCTTAGAAGCTACAAGAAGGGTAGTAGGATGGGAACTTCCTGCAATTTCAGTTATCTTCTTGGGCTATGCTTACTTTGGCCCGCATATGCCAGGGATGTTGGCTCATCGAGGTTATTCACTAAGTAGAATCGGAAGTCATATGTATTTTACGGATCAGGGTATATTTGGTATACCTTTAGGTGTATCAGCTACCTTTGTATTTTTATTTCTTTTGTTGGGTTCTTTTGCTGAGAAGACAGGTCTTGGGGAGTTGTTTATAGATTTAGCTATGGCTTTGACTGGAAAAACTGCTGGTGGACCTGCTAAGGCGGCTGTTTTATCTAGTGGGTTAATGGGTTCTATATCGGGAAGTTCTGTAGGTAATACTGTAACTACGGGTTCCTTTACTATTCCTTTGATGAAAAGTATAGGGTATAAACCTCATTTTGCTGCAGCAGTAGAGGCAGCGGCTTCTACAGGAGGACAAATTATGCCTCCGATAATGGGAGCAGCAGCTTTTATTATGGCTGAATTTGTTGGAGTTCCTTATGTTGCAATTGCTAAAGCGGCTATCTTACCAGCTTTGCTTTATTATTTAGCTGTTGGTTTTATGGTTCACTTTGAGGCTAAAAGATTAGGCTTACAACCTATGCCTAAGGAGAGAATTCCTAAAGTAAAGGATGTCTTAAAAAGAAGAGGTCATATGGCTATACCATTAGTGACTATATTTTATTATCTGTTTAGAGGGTATACTCCTTTAAGGGCAGCTTTTGTAGGTATAGTTTTAGCTTATCTTTTAAGCTTCTGGAAAAAGGATACAAGAATGTCCTTTAAGGAGCTTTTAGATGTTCTTGAAAAAGGAGCTAGAAGTGCACTAGGTGTAGCAATTGCTTGTGCTTGCGTTGGATTCATTGTTGGTGTTACTACATTAACGGGATTAGGATTACAGTTAGCAACTCTTACAGTGAGTTTAGCCGGTGGAAGTTTGTTCTTAGCCCTATTCTATACTATGATAGCTTGTACTATATTGGGTAAAGGTTTGCCTACAACAGCTACTTATATTGTTTTAGCTTCTATGGCAGCACCTGCTTTAGTAGAGCTTGGGGTTCCTGTACTTGCTGCTCACTTATTTGTACTTTATTTTGGTGTTGTAGCAGATCTTACTCCACCAGCTGCTTTAGCTGCTTATGCTGGAGCTGGAATTGCAGAAGCTAATCCTTTTAAAACTGGTATAACAGCCATTAAGCTTGCTGCAGCTGGTTTTGTGGTTCCTTTTGCTTTTGCTTATTCACCACAATTACTATTAATTGACCCAGCATTTATTGAGGGTCTTGATTCTGCTTCTGCAGCAGGGCCAAATTTTTTATCTATAATTACGATAGTTGGGACTTCGATTTTTAGTATAGTTGCTTTATCAGGAGGTATTTTAGGTTATTTTAAGAGAAAGACTACAGGTGTAGAAAGGATGTTATTGCTAGTTAGTGCTTTAACTCTTTTAATTCCTGATTGGAGAAGTGATATTATAGGTGTTGTAATTTTAGCTTCTATTTACTTTATGCAAAAAAGCGAAAGTGATAATATAGGATCTTTAGTTGAAGAAGGGATATAAGCTATTAAGAGTATCGCAATTGCGATACTCTTTTTTTATTGTTAAGAAAATATGCTTTTTTTGAAAGTTGTAGATAACTTTAGAAAAAGGTTGACAATATAAGTAATTGAAATTAATATTAAAGTAAGTAAGAAACTTAGGGAGGAGATAGAGTGTATAAAAAATTATTTTATTGGTTTTTATATTCTTATAAGCCTTAGGCTTTATGATCCATCTCTTAGATTAAGGGCTAAGACAAATACAGGCAATTTAAACCTTAACGGGTTAGAGTTAAAAGCTTATAAATTTGAGGAGAAAGAGTTAGATAGTTTTATAGGAGAAGGTAAAGCAAATTTAAGTATAGAGGCTTCTACAGGTAATATTGATATTTCAGGTAAATGATTAGGAGGCAGAAAAAGTTATATTTTTATATAGGGAATTATCTTGTAAAGAGAAATTAATAGGTAAAAAAGGGGGGGTTTGATGGAGAAAAAGATAGTAGTTTTATTTATTGTGTTATCAATGCTAATAGTACTAAGTTTTAGTGGAGAAGATGTTTGGGCCAATGAAGCCAATGAATATGTAAAGGTTATAGAGTTTAATGAAGATGATAAAGTTAATAATAAAGAGTCGGGGAAGGTAATCAGAGTTGGTGGGGAAGAATTTTTAGCAGACTCTGATGAAAATTTTGAATTAGAATTTGTCTTTGATAATTTCAGGGCCAATGGTGGTCCAATGCTTGGTTTATTGAGGTTGGATTTAAGCTCTTTAAATGAAGTATTAACTGGAGATGATGCTAAATTTAAAGCTTTAAGTGAGGATATGATTTTATTTGGTGGTGGTGGAGTTATTGGCTCAAGAGAGGGGAGCCGAATTGGAGGTTATGGTTTAAGCGGTAAGCTTTCTTCAAGTGATGGAGAAAAAAGAGCTGCTTTAGAGATTAATTATGGTGGGTTTTTGTACCAAAAAGGCTTATTTGCTACTAAAAGAACAGATATCGCCTTTGGAGCTTTACTTGGAGGAGGTAGTACTAAGCTAGAGATGCGTCATAGAAGGGTTGATAATGCAGAAGATGTTATTAATCATCCTGCTGGTAGTATCCTTGAGAGTAGCTTTATTCTCTTTGAACCTAGGGTAGATTTATATTATAAACTGGGTGGGTTTACAGGAGTTGAGTTAGGAGCAGGCTATTTGTTGACTTATAATTTAAGTGGGGAAGCTGAAATTTTTGGAACTAAAGTTGATGATCTAGTTGAGAACTTTTCGGGTCCTACCATAACAGCTAAGTTTAGCTTTGGCTTTTAGAAGGTTATTAAAAAGGTTTGCTTCAATTTTAAAATTGAAGCAAACCTTTTTAATAGCAATAAAATTTAGCTAAGAAGGTTATGTTAAATAATGAAATTTAAAGAAGGAGGAGTATAAAATGAAGTTAACTGTTTTAGGAAATCGTTCCCCTTTTCCTACTAAGGATGGAGGGTGTTCTAGTTATCTTTTACAAGATGGAGGTCAGAATATCTTAATAGATGTTGGCCCTGGTACTTTAGAAAGATTAAATAAAGTTATACCTTATCATAAAATAACTGCTATTATCATCTCCCATCTACACGAGGATCATTTTTTAGACCTCTTGCCACTTCATTATGCTATAATGTTAGACATAAAAAGAGGCAAACGAAAAGAAGCATTGGCAGTGTACCTTCCATTTGATGAGGGAAGAGAATTAGATTATCTTAGATCTAAGGTGAAGGAAGAATATTATTTAAATCAGATAGATGAAAATACTAAATTAAATTTTGGTGATTTGAATTTTTCTTTTAAGAGGAGTAACCACCCTAAAGAGTGTTATGCTATGAAAGCGCTTAAAGAAGACAAGTCCCTCTCTTATACTGCAGATACAGGCTGGGATGAGGGGTTAATAGGTTTTGTTAGAGAGTCAGATTTATTGATAGCTGAAGCTAGTTTATTAGAAAGAGATAAGGATAAGAGGAAGATGGGTCATATGACAGTTAAAGATTCTATAAACTTTGCTAAAAAGGCTAAAGTAAATAAATTACTGCTATCACATTTGGGCTCATATTATAAAAAATCAGATATTGATAAAGAAATAGAAAATGGAGAAGTTGATGTTGAATTAGCCAATATTAATGGGGTATATAATATTTGATAAAATCTATAATGATCGATTATAATAAAGGATTTCTTTAAATTTTGGGCAAATAATAAGTATAGAGGTTTAGCTTAAATATCTTATTATTTTATTGAAGGCGTAGGGGTAATTCAAAGGAGGATTTTATGAGAGAGATAAGGGTTGAAGATATTAGTAATGAAGTTGCTAAGCTCTGTATTGATGCGAACTATAATTTAGGTGATGATATAATAAAGGAATACAAGAGGGGTTATGAAAGGGAAGATAATCCTGTAGCAAAGGAGGTATTAAAGATACTTCTTGAAAATGCTAAGATTGCTAAGCGGGATGAGGTTCCAATCTGTCAGGATACTGGAATAGCAGTTGTCTTTTTGGAATTAGGACAAGATGTAAGGGTTGTTGGAGGGGATTTATATAAAGCTATAAATAAAGGGGTTAGAGAAGGTTATGAGAGGGGCTATTTAAGAAAGTCTGTTGTAAAGGATCCTTTAATAGATCGAAAAAATACTGAAGACAATACTCCTGCTATAATTCATACTGAGATAGTTCCTGGGGATAAGCTAAAGATTAATGTAGCACCTAAGGGTTTTGGCAGTGAGAATATGTCCCAATTAAAGATGATGCGACCTACTGATGGAGTAGGTGGTCTAAAAGAATTTGTACTAAAGGTTGTAAAAGAGGCTGGGCCAAACCCTTGCCCTCCTATTGTAGTTGGGGTAGGGATTGGTGGAACTGTAGAAAAGGCGGCACTTTTGGCTAAAAAGTCATTACTTAGACCAATAGGAGTACATAATAATGATGATAAATTTAAGGAGTTAGAAGAAAAACTTTTAGAAGAGGTTAATGCTTTGGATATTGGACCACAAGGGTTAGGTGGAATTACTACTGCTTTAGCTGTTAATATTGAAACATTCCCAACCCATATAGCTGGCCTGCCAGTAGTGGTTAATATTAATTGCCATGTGGCAAGGCATAAGGAAATCGTTTTATAAGAATTCATAGTTGAGAATTGATAATCGATAGTTAAAAGAGTAAAATTATTTTAAGCCTTTTAACTATCAATTGTCCACTATCAATTATCAATTGAAATAAAAGGGAGGTATTTAAGTGGGAGAGATTAGAGTGACTACTCCTCTTAGTACAGAAGAGGTTAGGGAGTTAAGAGCAGGAGATAGAATATTATTATCTGGGATAATCTATACTGGTAGGGATGCTGCTCATAAGAGAATGATCGAAGCTTTGGATAAAGGTGAAGAGTTACCTTTTAAGCTTGAGGGCCAAGGGATTTATTATGTTGGCCCGTGTCCAGCAAAACCTGGGCAAGTCATTGGTTCTGCCGGGCCAACGACCAGTTATCGAATGGATCCCTTTGCTCCACGATTATTAAAAGAAGGGTTAAAGATTATGATTGGTAAAGGTGCTAGAAACCAAGAGGTTATAGATACAATGAAAGAAGAAGGAGCAGTTTATTTAGCTGCTATTGGTGGTGCTGCTGCTTTAATAGCCAAATCAATCAAAGAGGCTGAAGTGATAGCCTATAAAGATTTAGGAACAGAAGCAGTAAGAAAATTAAAGGTTGATAATTTACCTTTAATTTGTGTAATAGACAGTAAAGGGAATAACCTATATAATAGAGAGGCTGTCTAAGAGGTTTAGGATAAAGAGGATAATTATTTTGTTTTATTGAAAGAATAATAGTAATAAACCATAGCTTTATTAGCTGCTAGCCTCTAGCTGTTGGCTTTTAGCTAAGTAACATTAAACCCTACTTTAATGGTGGAGGTTTGGCCAATAGCAAGTAACTAGTAGCAAGTAGCTAGTTAACTATATTACTATAAGAATTTATAAGGGAGAGATATTATAATGATAAGAGTAGATGGAAGAGAAAGTAAAGATCAGTTGCGTGATATAAAGATAACTAGAAATTATACAGAATATGCAGAAGGCTCTGTTTTGATTGAAGCAGGTTCAACAAAGGTTATCTGTAATGCTTCAGTAGAAGATAGAGTTCCTTATTTTTTACGTGGTCAAGGTAAAGGATGGTTGACTGCTGAATACTCAATGTTACCTAGGGCAACTCAAAATAGGAATATTAGAGAAGCAGCAAAAGGTAAGCTTAGTGGTCGGACCCAAGAGATACAAAGGCTAATTGGGAGAGCTCTTCGTTCTGTTGTTGATTTAAAAGCTCTTGGCGAGAGAACAATTTGGATTGATTGTGATGTTATTCAAGCAGATGGTGGTACTAGAACAGCTTCAATTACTGGAGCATTTGTCGCTTTGATTGATGCACTGTCTCATATGTTAGATAAAGGGATGATTAAGAAGGTTCCAGTAAATGAATTTGTAGCAGCAGTAAGTGTAGGGATTGTTGATGATGAATTGTTGTTAGATCTTTGCTATGGTGAAGATTCTAATGCCAAAGTAGATATGAATATGGTTATGACTGGTAAGGGTGGAGTGATTGAAGTTCAAGGTACAGGAGAAGAAAGTCCATTTTCAAAAGATAACCTCTTTGAGTTAGTAGGGTTGGCCCATAAAGGGATTAAAGAGTTAGTTGATCTTCAAAAGGATGCTTTAGGTGATAAAGTGAAGTTGGTTGAGGAGGAATAGGTATGAAGTTTTTTTTAGCAACAGGAAATTTACATAAGATAGAAGAAATGAAGAAGATTTTAAAGGGTAATAATATAGATCTCATATCTAAGCTAGATATAGGAGATATACCAGAGGTTGTTGAAGATAGTAAAGAGTTTAAAGGAAATGCCCTAAAGAAGGCTAGAGAGATTTGTGAATATACAAAGATGCCCACTTTAGCTGATGACTCTGGTTTGGTTGTAGATGTACTAGATGGAAAGCCGGGAGTATATTCTGCACGCTTTGCTGGTGAAGGAGCAACTGATAAAGAAAATAATAAGAAATTACTTGAATTATTGAAAGGAGTTCCCGTAGAGGAGAGATCAGCCTACTTTATCTCCTCTATAGCTCTAGTATTTACTGATGGTAGAGAGGAAATTTTTGAAGGAAGATGTTATGGAAGTATAGGCTTTGAAGAAAAAGGGGAAGAAGGTTTTGGCTATGATCCACTTTTTATACCCAAAGGATATGAGAGGACCTTTGCTCAAATTGGAGCTGAAATTAAGAATGAGATAAGTCACAGGGCCAACGCCTTAGTTGAGTTAAAAGAATTCTTAAGAAAAGGTTTGGATGATTAAGATGAAATTAGCTGTATTTAGTGATGCCCACGGAAGAGGAGAAAGGATGGCTAAGGTCGTAAAGGATTTAAAAGGAGTTGATTATCTTCTGTATGCTGGTGATGTAGTAGGTGATTTAAAGGAAGTTCAAAGTAGAAAAGGTGATTTTAAGGTTTTAGCAGTAAGGGGTAACTGTGATTTTAATAGTACTTATAGTGAAGAGTTAGTCTTTGAAGTAGGAGGGAAGGTAATTCTTCTGACGCATGGTCATAAATATAATATTAAGTATGGGATAGATAGGTTATATTATAGAGCAAAAGAGGTAGAGGCTGATATTGTTATCTTTGGTCATACTCATTGTCGTTATGCTCAAAAAGAGGATGGAGTTATTTTTTTTAATCCTGGAAGTATAAGTTTACCTCGGGATGGT
Source organism: Halonatronum saccharophilum DSM 13868 (assembly GCF_000517025.1). Classification (GTDB taxonomy): domain Bacteria; phylum Bacillota; class Halanaerobiia; order Halobacteroidales; family Halobacteroidaceae; genus Halonatronum; species Halonatronum saccharophilum. Next base: position 40,322 of record NZ_KI912092.1, on the reverse strand, counting down.
TGGCCTCCTTCTTATGGTGTTATTGAGATAAATAATGAGGGGATAAAGTATAAGCATTGTGATTTTTAATAATATTAAAAAAGGTAGTTTTTGATATAAAAAATGAGTTATTAAAAGATAAACCCGTTTAATCAACTTTAAGCGGGTTTTTTGTTTTTGACCTTATTATACTTTTTGGTTATACTATTAGATGTCGCTAGGAAAAAAGTGATAAATTAAGTATCGGAGCATGGCGCAGTTTGGTAGCGCACCTGGTTTGGGACCAGGGGGTCGCAGGTTCAAATCCTGCTGCTCCTACCATTAAAATCAGTTGACGATCGATAATTTAAAATTGATAGTCTATAATTTTTCTATTTATTTACTATCAATTATCCACTATCAACTATTAATTAAATGAATGCGCGGGAGTAGCTCAGGTGGCTAGAGCACCATCCTTCCGAGCTGGGAGTCACCGGATCTAGTCCGGATTCCCATATCCATTAATTTATTGTGTGCTTGTAGCTCAGCTGGATAGAGCAACGGCCTTCTAAGCCGTAGGTCGGAGGTTCGAATCCTCCCAGGCATGCCATTTAAATTAAGTATTAATTAAATATCGTGGTGGATGTAGCTCAGTTGGTTAGAGCGCAGGATTGTGGCTCCTGAGGTCGTGGGTTCGAATCCCATTATCCACCCCATTTTAATCACCCTTATATATCTAAGTGTGT
>NZ_KI912092.1:13964-39518 GCF_000517025.1 Halonatronum saccharophilum DSM 13868 | reverse complement strand
TTATTAAAGGAAAATATGGTGGATGTAGCTCAGTTGGTTAGAGCGCAGGATTGTGGCTCCTGAGGTCGTGGGTTCGAATCCCATTATCCACCCCAAAAGATAAAGTTGACAATTGAAAATTGATAATTGACAGTTAAAGTCAAGAACTTAAGTGCTTAGTATTTAAGGATTTTAACTATCAATCATCCACTATCAACTATCAACTGAACTATACGGGGATGTGGTGGAGTTGGTTACCACGCCGGCCTGTCACGCCGGAGGTCGCGAGTTCGAGTCTCGTCATCCTCGCCATTTAAATTTTAAAAATAGAGAATAATTTAGAGTATAGAGTTGTTTTCAAGATGTATTATTTTGTTGGCCCTGTAGTTTTTGTGCGAAGGTGGTGGAATTGGCAGACACGCTAGACTTAGGATCTAGTGCTTTCGGGCGTGTGGGTTCGACTCCCACCCTTCGTACCAATTAAAATAGCAATCAGCCTTCATTACCCAGTTAAGAACTTGAAGTCTTTGAGGTCTTTGCTGATAGTTAAAAGCAGATAACTGATAGCTAAATATGCGAAAGTAGCTCAGCTGGTAGAGCGTCTCGTTGCCAACGAGAAGGTCGCGGGTTCGAATCCCGTCTTTCGCTCCAAAGAAGAAAATTGAACCTCGAAACGACTAAGGAGTCGTTGTTCGAGGTATTGTTTTTATTAGAAAAAGTATTTTTATTCATAAATAATCTCAATAATATAAAGGGAATAGATTGATTATGTAGAAATAATTGATACAATGAAATAAAAAAAACATAATTGCGTATAATAGTATAAGGAGGAAGTATAAATGAAAGTAAAGCAAGAAAAGGTTGGAGAGAATAAAGTAGTACTAGAAGTTGAAATCAGTAAGGATAAGGTAAAGGATGCATTGAATAAAGCTTATAAGAAGGTTGTTAAGGAGGTAAATATTCCTGGTTTTAGAAAAGGAAAAGTACCAAGAAAAATGTTAGAAAAGAAATTTGGAAAAGAAGTATTACATAAAGATGCATTGGATATATTAATTCCTCAGGGGTATTATGATGCTGTTCAAGAAGCTGGGATTGAGCCGATTGATCAACCAGAGATTACTGAAGTCTTTATTGAAGCTGGAAAAGATGCTAAATTTAAGGCAGAAGTAGAGGTTAAACCAGAGGTAACTCTAGGTGATTATAAAGGTCTAGAGGTTGAAAAAGAAGAGGCAGAGGTAAGTGATGAACTAGTAGAGAGTGAACTAAAATCTAAACAAAGTCAGAACGCGCAGTTGGTTTCAACTGATAGAGATGTAGTAGAAGAAGGAGACCATACATTAATCGATTTTGAAGGTTTTGTGGATGGTGAAGCTTTTGAAGGTGGTGCTGGAGAAGATTATAATTTAGAGATTGGTTCTGGTCAATTTATTCCTGGTTTTGAGGAACAGTTGATTGGTGCTACAGTAGGGGAAGAGATTGAAGTTAATGTTGCTTTCCCAGAAGATTACCATGCTGATAATTTAGCAGGCAAGGATTCTTTGTTTAAAGTAACAGTAAAGGAGATTAAAGTTAAAGAAGAGCCTGAATTAGATGATGAATTTGCTAAAGATTTAGGATTTGATTCTTTAGATGCACTAAAAGAGGATACAAAGAATAATCTAGTTAATAAAGAAGAAGAGAGAGTTAATAGAGAATTTGAGAACAACCTAATTGAAGCTATTGCCCAAAATGCTGAAATTAATATTCCTGAAACTATGGTTGATAGTGAAATCGATAATATGCTACAAGGGTTTAAAGCTCAAATCCAACAACAGGGAATGAGTTTTGAAGACTACCTAGAAGCAACGGGTATGGAAGAAGCTAAGATAAGAGAAGAGTATAAAGAAAATGCTCAAAGTAGAGTTCGTGTTAACTTAACTTTAGAAGCTATTGCTGATGAGGAGAATATTGAAGTTAGTGAAGAGGAAGTAGATCAGAAGGTAGAAGAGATTGCTGAGCGTCAAGGGCAAGAAAAAGATATGGTTAAATCGTTTTTACAGATGCAAGGTCAATTATCTGCTTTAAGAAATAGTTTGAAGATGGAAAAAACAATTAACTTCTTAGTAGAGAATAATTAATTGTTTAAAATTTTAAAAGTTGGGTATAGATAAGAGGAGGAGAATATAGTATGAATTTAGTGCCGATGGTAGTAGAACAAACTAATCGCGGAGAACGGTCCTATGATATTTATTCTCGTTTATTAAAAGATAGAATAATCTTTATCGGTAGTCCAATTGACGATAAAGTTGCTAACTCTGTAATTGCACAGTTATTATTTTTAGAAGCTGAAGATCCTGATAAGGATATATATATTTATATCAATAGTCCTGGAGGTTCTGTAACTGCAGCTTTAGCAATGTATGATACTATTCAGTATATTAAACCTGATGTTTCAACTATATCTATGGGTCTTGCAGCTAGTGCTGCCGCTTTGTTACTAGCTAGTGGTAGCAGTGGGAAGAGGTATGCATTACCTTATGCACGTATAATGATTCACCAGCCTATGGGTGGTGCTCAAGGGCAGGCTACAGATATTGAGATTCAAGCAAAGGAGATTTTATACCTTAAGAAAATTTTAAATGATATCTTAGCTAAACATACAGGTCAATCAATCGATAAGATTAAACAAGATGTAGAGAGAGATTACTTTATGTCAGCCCAAGAAGCAAAGGATTATGGGATTATCGATGAGGTTATAGTTCGCCAAGGAGAACTAGAGTCGTAGACTAGAAAAGAGGTGATATGATGTTCAAGTTTGGTGATGAGAAGGGTCAACTTAAGTGTTCTTTTTGTGGTAAGGTTCAAGATCAAGTTAAGAAGCTTGTAGCTGGCCCTGGTGTCTATATCTGTGATGAGTGTATTGAGTTGTGTAATGAGATAATTGAAGAAGAGCTCAATGAAGAGATAGAACTTAATTTAGAGAATGTCCCTAAGCCAAAAGAGATAAAAGATATTTTGGACGAATATGTTATTAGCCAAGATGATGCTAAGAAGACATTGGCAGTAGCTGTTTATAATCACTATAAAAGGGTAAACTCTGGAATGAAGGTTGATGATGTTGAGCTAGAGAAGAGTAACATCTGTATGATTGGACCAACAGGTTCTGGAAAGACTTTATTAGCCCGTACTTTGGCCCGTATATTAGATGTTCCTTTTGCAATTGCTGATGCAACATCTTTGACTGAAGCTGGATATGTAGGGGAAGATGTTGAAAATATCTTATTGAAATTAATTCAAGCTGCTGACTATGATATTGAAAAAGCAGAGAAAGGTATTATTTATATAGATGAGATAGATAAGGTTGCTCGAAAGTCTGAAAATCCATCTATTACTCGTGATGTGTCTGGAGAGGGTGTACAGCAAGCTCTTCTAAAAATCTTAGAAGGAACAGAAGCAAGTGTACCACCTCAAGGAGGAAGAAAGCATCCTCATCAAGAGTTTATTCAAATTGATACATCAAATATACTCTTTATCTGTGGAGGTGCTTTTGCAGGTCTAGATAAGATAATCAAATCTAGAATTTCTAATAAAGTACTTGGATTTGGAGCTGACATAAAGACCAAAAAAGAAGAAGAACTTGGTAAAATATTAAAAGAAGTTAGATCAGAGGATCTTTTAAAGTATGGTTTAATTCCAGAATTTGTGGGGAGAATACCAATTAATGTTACTTTAGAAGAGCTAGATGAAGGAGCGCTTGTCAAAATATTAACAGAGCCACGAAATGCTCTGCTTAAGCAGTATGTTAAATTCTTTGAATTAGATGAAGTTGAATTAGAATTTACAGATGAAGCATTAGTAGCTATAGCTAAGAAAACTTTAGAGCAGAAAACTGGTGCTAGAGGTTTAAGGTCTATAGTTGAAGGTGCAATCTTGGAGATTATGTATGAGATACCTTCTTGTAATGATGTTCATAAATGTATCATTACTAAAGAGGTAATTGATGAGCAAGAGTCTCCTGAAATAATAAAGATAGATAGTCCTAAAGAAGAAACTGCTTAAATAATTTTAAGTAGTTTCTTTTCTCTTTAAGGATAAAATCTTCTCCTTAGGTTATAATAAAGGATGATTAATCCTTAACTAGGGAGGGAATAAAATGGATTTTGCAATTAATATATTTAGTTTAATCCAATTATTTTTTGCTATAGTAATTGGACTTTATTTTTGGAATATGTTACAGAAACAAAGAAATAGTAAGGTTGCTATTAACAGGGAGTCTAAAAAAGAGATGGAAAAGCTACATAAGATGAGGCAGAAATCTTTAACTGAGCCTTTAGCAGAAAAAATAAGACCAAATAATTTCTCTGAAGTCATAGGACAATCTGAAGGTTTGGACTCTTTAAGAGCAGCCTTATGTGGGCCAAATCCACAACATGTAATTATCTACGGGCCGCCAGGAGTAGGTAAGACAGCAGCAGCAAGAGTAGTCTTAGAGGAGGCCAAAAGAAGTGTTGATTGTCCCTTTGACAAAGATTCTAAATTTGTAGAATTAGATGCAACAATAGCTCGCTTTGATGAAAGAGGGATAGCAGATCCATTAATAGGTTCTGTTCATGATCCAATTTACCAAGGTGCTGGTGCTATGGGAGCAGCTGGAATTCCGCAACCAAAGCCGGGAGCTGTAACTAAAGCCCATGGAGGAATACTCTTTATAGATGAAATTGGAGAGCTTCATCATATACAGATGAATAAGTTATTAAAGGTCTTAGAGGATAGAAAGGTTTTCTTAGAGAGTTCTTATTACCATGATGAAGATAAGAATATTCCACGCCATATCCATGAAGTCTTTCAAAATGGTTTGCCAGCTGATTTTAGGTTGGTAGGAGCTACTACAAGAAACCCACAAGAGATTCCTCCAGCAATACGTTCAAGATGTCTAGAGATATATTTCAATATATTATTACCAAAAGATGTAGAGAAAATTGCTTTAACTGCTATAGATAAGGTAGATTTTGATATTGAAGAAGGAGTAATTGAAGTAATCAAGAAGTATGCTATTAATGGAAGGCAAGCTGTTAATATGATTCAAACAGCATGTGGGATTGCTAGAAATTACAATAGAGAGAGGATTAGAGTTGAGGATATAGAGAGGGTTGTAGTAAATGGTCAATATTCGCCTAGACCATCAGAAGAGATTCCAGAAGGGCCTCAGATAGGTGTTGTTAATGGGTTAGCTGTTATGGGAGCTAATATTGGGACGGTAGATCAATTGGAGGTTTCTGTAACTAAAATTGGTCCAAGTATGGGAGAATTGAATATAACTGGAGTAGCAGAAGAAGAAGAACAAGGTAATAATTATAAGAAGATTAGAAGAAAGAGTATGGTTAAAGCCTCTGCAGAGAATGTTATTACTGTCTTGAGGAAGGTAATGGATATTGATCTTCGTGACTATTATATACATATAGATTTTACAAGTGATGCTGTAGTTGATGGTCCATCGGCAGGGGTGACTATGGCAGTTGCTTTATATTCAGCTTTAACAGGCAAAGCTGTTGATAATAAGGTTGCTATGACTGGTAAGATTTCAATTAATGGAATGGTAAGGCCTATAGGAGGGGTTATCCCTAAGGTTAGAGCAGCTATGAGAGCTGGTGTAGAGAGGGTCTTAATACCAAAGGGTAACTGGCAAGAAATATTTAAAAGTAGTGAGTTTTCTGAGGTGGATATTATTCAGATTGAAACTCTAAAAGATGCTTTAGATAAAGCAATTATTAAAGAAGATGAGGATGTAGAGTTTGATTTGAATTATGACTTATTATCTACGTCACTGTTATAGATTATTTTAAAAATCAACTTGAATTTTAATAAAATTAAGAACTTCTTAAAGGGTTTCTTAATGGGTTAATAGAATAATAGATAAAGAATAGTTTTGATAATTGGAGGTGTAGTCAGAATGGTAGAAGAACTTGATTATAATAAAGATAATAAAATACCTTTGATGGCTTTGAGGGGTTTAGTTATATTCCCTAATATGATAATGCCTTTATTGGTAGGAAGAGATAAATCTTTAGATGCTTTAGAGAAAGCTATGGTTAATGATAAGGAGATATTATTATCAACTCAAAAGGATGAAGAGGTTGAAGATCCAACTAAGGATGATATATATGATATTGGTATCTTGGCCCAGATAAAGCAGTTGATGAGACTGCCTGATGGAACTGTAAAGATATTAGTAGAAGGAATAAAAAGGGTTGAAATAATAGATTATCACCAAGAAGATCCTTATTTTGAGGTTAGTTATGAAGAGATTGATTTTGATGTAGATGGAAATTTAAATACAGAATTGGAAGCGCTGATGAGAAGTGTTATAAGTAATTTTGAAGAGTATGTAAAGTTAAGTCGTAATATTCCACCAGAGATAATGATGACCTTAGTAAATATAGATGACCCTGGTAGGTTGGCCGATATAGTATCATCACATATTAAATTAAAGGTTAGACAACAACAAGAGATCTTAAGCTCTATTGATTATAAAGAGAGATTAAGAAAGCTATATAGTATACTAAATAAAGAGATAGATATATTAAGGGTAAAGAATAAAATAAATGTTGAGGTAAAAAAGCAAGTAGAGAAGAGACAAAAAGAGTACTACTTAAAGGAACAGATGAAGGTAATTAAGAAAGAATTAGGGGAGAATGATAAGCGTACTGCTGAAATTGAAGAGTATAAGTCTAAGTTAGAAGATGCTGAGCTACCTGAAAAGGTAGAGGAGAAAGTTAACGAAGAGATTGAGAAACTTGAAAGAATGCCAGCTAATTCAAATGAGTCTGTTGTTGTAAGAAATTACTTAGATTGTATCTTTGATCTACCTTGGAATAAGTATAGTCAAGAGGATGAGCTTATTATTGAAAGTGTAGAAGGTAGTTTGGATGAAAATCATTATGGGCTAACTGATGTAAAAGAGAGAATTCTAGAATATCTAGCTGTTAGAAAGTTAAGTGATAATCTAAAGAGTCCTATTCTTTGTTTGGTTGGCCCTCCTGGTGTAGGGAAGACATCACTGGGTAGATCTATAGCTGATTCAATCGGAAGAGAATTTGTAAGGTTATCTTTAGGTGGTGTTAGAGATGAAGCTGAGATTAGAGGTCACAGAAGAACTTATATAGGTGCTAGGCCAGGAAGAATAATTAATGCTATGCGTGATGCTGGGACTATGAACCCTGTATTCTTGTTAGATGAAGTAGATAAGATAAATAGTGATTTTAGAGGAGATCCTGCATCTGCTTTATTAGAAGTTTTAGATCCAGAACAAAATGTTGACTTTAGGGATCATTATTTAGAGTTACCTTTTGATCTATCAGATGTAATGTTTATCACTACTGCAAATACAATTTCTACAATTCCAAGACCTTTATTAGATAGAATGGAATTGATAAAGATATCTGGTTATATTGAAGAAGAGAAGGTTGAGATATCTAAAAGACATCTACTGACTAAGCAGTTAAAAGAACATGGGCTAGATGATAAAGAGTTTAATCTGTCAGATAATGCTTTGGAAAAGCTTATTAGAAGGTATACTAGAGAAGCTGGAGTAAGAAATTTAGAAAGAAATCTTGCTACTATTTGTAGAAAAGTAGCAAAAGAGGTTGTTGAAGGTAAAGAAAGAGGAACTAGAATAGATACCAGAAATCTTGAGAAATATTTAGGGATGCCTAAATATGACTATGGAAAAGTAGAAGAAGAGAATAGAGTTGGTGTAGTAACAGGGTTAGCTTGGACTCAAATGGGAGGAGATATACTTAATATAGAAGTCTCCATTGTTCCTGGTGATGGCAAATTGATCTTAACTGGTAAGTTAGGTGATGTAATGAAGGAGTCAGCTAGAATTGCTTTAAGTTATGCACGTACTAAATCCGAGGAATTTAATTTTGCTCAAGAATTTTATAAGAAATATGATATACATGTACACGTTCCTGAGGGTGCAACTCCTAAGGATGGACCTTCTGCTGGCATTACACTAGCAACAGCTTTAATCTCAGCGTTATCTGAACGTGAAGTTAGTGGGGAGATTGCTATGACAGGAGAAGTAACTTTAAGAGGAAGGGTTCTACCTGTTGGAGGTATAAAAAGCAAAGTTTTAGCTGCTCATAGAGCCGGGATTAAAAAGGTTATTTTGTGTAAGAAGAACAAGAGAGATCTAGAAGAGGTGCCTAGTAATATAAAGAAAGATTTAAAGTTTATTTTGGTAGAAGATATGGATCAGGTTTTAGATGCGGCAATTGCTAAGGGTGATTTAGATGAAGATTAATAATCCAGAGTATATATTAAGTGCAGTAGAAGCAAAAGACTATCCTGTTCATAACTTACCTGAAATTGCTCTAGCAGGTAGATCAAATGTAGGTAAATCGTCTTTAATAAATAAGATAGTTAACCGTAAGAAAATGGCCTTTACCAGTTCAAAGCCTGGTAAGACTCAAACCCTTAACTTTTATAGAATGGATAACCATTTTTATTTTGTAGATCTACCTGGGTATGGCTTTGCTCGAGTTTCTAAAGCTGATAAAGAATTATGGGGTCAAATGATAGAAAATTATCTCTTTCATCGTAGCAATTTAGAAGGGGTCATATTAGTTATTGACTCTAGACATAAGCCCAGTAAAGATGATCAGATGATGTATGATTGGCTGATTGAAATGAGAATACCAACTTTAGTCGTGGCTACTAAGATAGATAAGGTAAAGAAAAGTCAAAGAAATAAGCAGGAGAAGTTAATAAAGGATACATTAGGGATAAATAAATTTATTCCTTTTACCTTCTTCTCTTCTGAAACTGGTGAAGGAAAGAATAAAGTATTTTCTTTTATTGGGGATTTTTTAGGCTAATAATTTAAAAGTTGAAATTAATAGGTTGACAAGTAATTTGAATAATTGTATTATTATAAATAGTATAATTAATATAGAGAAAAAGCTATGATGGAGAGTAGTAGGCTAATCGCTCCTTTTTAGAGAGGAATACCCTAGGCTGAAAGGTATTCTAAAGGATATTAGTTGAAGTCGCTTCTAAGCTATTAAGCCCAATATAGAGTAAGCTTAATCGGAACTGGTCGTTATCCAGGTTTAAGTGCCAAGTGGAATTAAGGTGGTACCGCGGAAGAATAGATTCTCTTTCGTCCTTAAATGTAATTTTAGGGATGGAAGGGGATTTTTGTTTTTGAAATTATAGATTCAACTATAAAGTTAACTAAATTTAAGGAGGAAATAAAATGAGTAAAGAGAATAATTTATCGACAACATATCAACCTAACGAGGTGGAGGATAAGTGGTATGATTATTGGACATCCAATAACTATTTTAGGGCCAACGCTAATAAAGAAAAAGAGCCTTTTACAATTATGATGCCACCTCCTAATGTGACGGGCCAACTACATATAGGTCATGCTTTAACGATGACCTTTCAAGATATCTTAACCCGTTGGAAGAGAATGCAGGGCTATGAAGCCCTATGGCTACCAGGAACTGACCATGCCAGTATTGCAACAGAGGTTAAGGTAGTTAATAAGATGAGAGAAGAGGAAGGTTTGAGTAAAGAGGATGTAGGCAGAGAAGGATTTTTAGATAGAGCCTGGAAGTGGAAAAATGAGTATGGTAACAGGATCACCGAACAGTTAAGGAAGTTAGGCGTATCCTGTGATTGGGAGAGAGAAAAGTTTACAATGGATGAAGGTTGTAACAAAGCAGTTAAAGAAGCCTTCGTTCAATTATATCAAAAAGAAGCTATCTACCAAGGAGATTATATAGTAAATTGGTGTCCAGAGTGTATGACAACCTTATCTGATATTGAGGTTGAGCATGAAGATAAACCAGGTAAGCTTTATCACATTAGATATAATGTGAAGGACAGTGATGACTATATCGTAGTTGCTACTACTAGACCAGAGACCTTATTGGGAGATACAGCAATAGCAGTTAATCCTAAGGATGAAAGGTACCAAGATTTAATTGGTAAGAAGGTTGTTGTACCGGTAGTAATGCGTGAAATTGAAGTTGTAGCTGACGAATATGTAGATTCTGAATTTGGAACAGGTTTGGTAAAGGTAACTCCTGCTCATGACCCAAATGACTTTGAAATTGGAGAGCGCCATAATTTAGAGATTATTAAGGTGATTTCAGATAGTGCTATTATGACAAAAGAAGCTGGTAAATATGAAGGTTTAGATCGTTATGAATGTCGCACTAAATTAGTAGATGATCTTAAATCAGCAGGGTTGGTTGAAGAAATAGAGGACCATGATCATTCAGTAGGACAATGTTATCGTTGTGATACTGTAATTGAGCCTTTAGTATCTAAGCAATGGTTTGTAGCTATGGATAAGTTAGCCAAGCCAGCCATAGATGCTGTGAAGAGCGGAGATATAAACTTTGTTCCTGAACGTTTTGATAAAGTATACTTTAATTGGATGGAGAATATCAGAGATTGGTGTATATCTAGACAACTATGGTGGGGGCATAGAATTCCGGTATGGTATTGTCAAGACTGTGAAGAAGTAATAGTTAGAAGTGAAGAACCTCAAAAATGTTCAGAGTGTAGTAGTAAGGATTTAAAGCAAGATGAAGATGTTTTAGATACTTGGTTTAGTTCAGGGTTATGGCCTTTTTCAACTTTGGGTTGGCCCGAAGAGAATGAAGATCTAAGTTATTTTTATCCTACAGATGTCCTGGTAACAGGTCGTGATATAATCTTCTTTTGGGTAGCTAGAATGATTTTTATGTCTTTAGAATTTCAAGAGGAGGTTCCTTTTAAGGATATTTATATCCATGGACTGGTTAGAGATTCACAAGGGCGTAAAATGAGTAAATCTTTAGGAAACGGTATAGATCCATTAGAGGTAATTGAAGAGTTTGGAACTGATACCTTAAGATTTACTTTGATTACAGGAAACACCCCAGGAAATGATATTAGATATAGACCAGAGAAGGTAGAAGCAAGTCGTAACTTTGCTAATAAACTATGGAATGCATCCCGCTTTGTTTTGATGAATTTAGAAGATTTTAACTTAAATCAAGTAGATTATAGTAGCTTAGATTATACATTAGCAGATAGATGGATTATAAGTAGGTTAAATAAAAAGATAAATCAAGTAAATTCACTACTTGAAGACTATCAATTTGGTCAAGTTTCTCAAGAAATTTATGATTTTGTTTGGAGAGAGTTCTGTGATTGGTATATAGAACTTGTAAAACCAAGGTTATATCAAAAGGATAATAAGGTAGTGCGCGAAACTGCTCAGTATGTAACTTGGTTTGTTTTGGATAATATCCTAAGATTATTACATCCTTTTATGCCTTTTATAACAGAAGAAATTTGGCAGCATCTAAGTGCAGAAGAGGGAGAATCTTTAATGGTTTCTTATTGGCCTGAAGCAGATTCTTTATCGGTGAATGATAAAGAAGAAGGAAAGATGGAAGTTATTATGAATGTGATTCGCAGTATTAGAAATATTAGAAATGAGATGAAGGTAAATCCAGGTAGAGAAATTTCAGCTGTTATTACATCCACTTCGAAATCTAAATTAGACATAGTTAAAGAGGGTGAAGATTATATAAGAGATTTAGCAAAGGTTACAGATCTAGATATTGTAGAAGAGGTTAAAGCAAGACCAGAACAAGCCTCTACTGCAATAACTGATGAGGTTGAGATAATTCTTCCTTTAGCTGGTATGGTCGATATTGAAAAAGAGATCAAGAGATTAGAAGAAGAGATTGAAAAAATGAAATTTGAGATTAAACGTGCAGATGGGAAATTATCTAATGAAGGGTTTGTAAATAATGCCCCTGCTAAGTTGGTGGAAGAAGAGAAGAGAAAAAGAGAGGAATATTTAATTAAAAAAGATCAATTAGAAGAGAACTTAAATAATCTTAAAAATTAATGCGGCATAAGAGGAGGGGGTTCAATTTGAATTCCTTCCTCTTATTAATTATTTTAATAATTATAAGTTTTAGCTTGATCATAATTTATATAATTTAGATATTTTCTAAAGGATATCTATTAAGAAAGGAGGAGATTTTGATTTTGTGTAGTAATCAACAAATAATGAAAAAGGTGATTAGTCTAAAGATTAATTTTTGATTTTATTATATTATTTAGATTATAATTTAGAAGAAGTTCAATTATTAATAATGAGGTGATAACTTTGTCTGGTATAGATTATTTAAATAGTTTAGATAAATTTGGAGTTAAACCAGGTTTGGAGAGGATTGAGCTTTTATTAGAGGTATTAGATAATCCTCAAGATGATTTAAATATTATTCATATTGGTGGTAGTAATGGTAAAGGATCCACATCTGCGATATTAACTTCTATTTATAATTCGGGAGATTATAGGGTTGGAAGTTATAATTCCCCTCATATAGTAAAATTCAATGAAAGAATCAGAATAAATGAAGTAGATATATTAGATGAAGATTTGGATAGATTAGTTAAAGAGATTAAGCCAGCAATTGATGAAGTGGCTAACGAGCTTGATCATCCTAGTTTTTTTGAAGTTGTTACTGCTTTAGCTCTACTTTACTTCAGGGAAAAGAAGGTAGATCTTGTTGTTTTGGAGGTTGGTTTAGGGGGGCGTTTTGATGCCACTAATGTAGGAAGTAGTCTAGTGTCAGTAATTACAAACGTTAGCTTAGAGCATACTGAATATTTAGGGGATACATTAGAAAAGATAGCTTGGGAAAAAGGTGGTATCATAAAGGCAGGTCAGAAGGTTATAACGGCCTCTAAAGAAGATAGAGTGATTAAAAAGTTAGAAGATATTGCTTTAGAAAAGAGGGCCAAACTAGAGAATATAAATAATAGGTTTAAATGGGAGTCCTTAGGAAGCAACCTGCTTTATCAATGCTTTAATATGAGAAGTGATAAAGTTGATTATGGAGACTTAAAATTGCCTTTAATAGGTCCTCACCAACTATACAATACCGCTACAGCTCTTGCAGTTGTAGAAGAGTTAAGTTCTGAATTTCCCATAGCAAAGAAGTCTATCAAAGAAGGGATTGAAAGGACAAAATGGCCTGGAAGATTAGAGGTTATCTCTACTGAACCTAAAATAATTATTGATGGTGCTCACAATAAAGCTGGAGCAGATAGCTTAAAAAACTTCCTTGAAGGATTAAATTATAATAAATTGGTCTTGGTTTTAGCAATTTTAGGTGATAAAGATATAGAGGGAATTTATAGTAAATTAGTACCTCTAGCCTATGAGGTTATTCTTACAGAAAATAATAATAAAAGAGCCGAGAATATAAATTGCTTAAAATCTAAATTATGTAATTATAATAAAGAAGTCAAGACAATAAAGAGTCTAGATGAGGCATTGGATTATGCTCAAAAGAGGGTTGAGGATAAAGATGTAATCTTAGTTAGTGGTTCTTTATATACAGTGTCAGAAGCGAGAGGGATACTTTTAAAACAAGACCAAGCTTAGCTTGGTCTTGTTTTAATTAGTGTAGTTTTTTAAAAAAAGGAATAAATTTCTTAAAGTTAAACATAATAATAGAGTGGAAAATTAAGTTAATAAGCATTGTTGTTAATAAATCTATAACTGAGTGCATAGTATTGTAGTGAAGATAGGTTTTATATTATCTAATTTTTAATTTATTTAGGATAGATTTGGTTAGTATAAAAAGGGGGAATAAGAAGTATATATTAAATAAAGTAATTGCTTAACTTTATAAGAGATTACTTTTTAGATTAGATTTGCCCTAAAGTAATAAAGTTATAGAGCTAATCCATAGGCTGGGTGCTACTGATTAGAGTTAATAAATAGAATTAAATTTTTAGTAGCAGTTAGCTATCGGGTAAATTATAATTTGAGAAAAGGAAAGGGAGGAATTATGAAGCGTAATAATAAGAATTTTAAATCAGGAATGTCTTTGGCAGTAATGTTGGGATCTATGGCTATTATCGCTAGTGTTTTTGGATATTTTGTTTCTAGTTGGTTCTTAGATTATGTTACAGCACCTCAAGAAGGTATAGAGTCCGTTTATAATGAACAAATTATAACCGAAGAGAGGGTAACGGCTTCTGAAAAAGAAAAAGAAGAGAAGACTGAAGATGAATCTGAGGAGATAGATGAAGCTCAAGATACTATAAGCAGTCCAATAGGTAATGATGGTCTTTTTGTAGTTCAGGTAGGTGCCTTTGATAAAGAGGAGAATGCTAGAGGTCTTGTAGATAAATTACAGAGTATAGGGTTTACAGCTTATATAACAAGTGAAAACCCTTATCGAGTACAGGTAGGTGCCTTTAGAACAAAAGATGCAGCAGAAGACTTAGGAGGAGAATTAGAAAAACAAGGTTTTCCAGTTTATATAGGTCGGTGAGATTAATAACTGTGATTAGTGATCAATAAAAATTAGAAGATACAATTGACTTTTAAGATAAGAGCCACAATAGTTGTGGATCTTATCTTTTTATATTTAAGTATTGAAAGGTTGCAATATGTTTTCTGATATGTATTTGGGATAATTATAATTAAATGGTATAATTGTAATGGGAGGGTTGTTTTATATAAGGTATTGAGTTTATTTAAATTTGAAGTTAATAAGGAGGGAAAAGATGAAGTTAAAGGAAATAAAGGGGATATTGAAGGCTGAAGTTATATTAGATGGTCCAGATGAATTGGAGATATTAAGTGGGTGTGGAGCTGATTTAATGAGTGATGTGTTGGCTTTCTCTAAGGAAAATACAGTTTTATTAACTGGATTAACAAATCCACAGGTAGTAAGAACAGCTGAGATGATAGATCTTTCTTTAATAATTTTTGTTAGGGGAAAGAGACCTCCTAAGGAGACAATTAAATTGGCAAAGGAGAGTAATTTACCCTTGTTGACAACAGATAAGCCTTTATATCAAGCTTGTGGAATTTTATATACTGCTGGTTTAAATCCAGAAAAGCTATCTAAATTTTAATAAATATTAAATGGGGGGGTTAATTTGACTAATGAAGAGGTGAGACAGGAGATAATAAACTTTGAAATAGAGGCTGGAGATTTTTCTTCTGGTGGAGAGGCGTCGAGCAAATTAAAGAGTATATTAAGAAAATTAGGAATACCATCGCAATTAATTAGAAAGACTGCAATAACAACTTATGAATTGGAGATAAATATTATTATCCACACCTTTGGGGGAAGAATAAGTGCTGAAGTTAGTCCTAAAGAGATTAAGGTTATTGCTTCTGATCAAGGCCCTGGGATAGAAGATGTAGATAAAGCCTTTCAACCAGGTTATTCTACTGCTAATGAAAAAGCTAGGGAAATGGGTTTTGGAGCTGGAATGGGTCTTTGTAATATAAAAAGGTATTCTGACAATTTAGAAGTAAGGACTAAGATAGGAGAGGGTACAACTATAGAAGCTTATATTTACCTTGATCAAAGTGGTGATAATATTGAATAAAAATCATTCTGTTCTATTAGTGGATCAGAAATGTGAAGGGTGTACTAGCTGTGTTAAGAATTGTCCCACTAAGGCCATTAGAGTTCATAATGGCAAAGCTATGATTAAAGACGATTATTGTATTGATTGTGGTGAATGTATAAGAAGTTGTGAGCACCATGCCAAAAGCGTTTTAACTGAAAATATTGATGTTATTAATAATTATAAGTACTCAATTGCTCTCTTGCCTCCTAGTTTTTATGGTCAATTTAGCAAAAGGATTAACCCAGAACAAATCAGTTATGCTCTTAAGGGAGTAGGTTTTTTTCAAGTTTGGGATGCAGCATTGGGGGCGGAGGTTCTAAATAAGGCTACAAGAGCTTATCTAAATAGGGAGGATGAAGTTTTAATCTCATCTTCTTGTCCTGTAATAGTTAGATTGGTCCAGTTATTATACCCTGAGTTGATAAAGCATTTATCTCCTTTTAAAGCTCCAGTTGAGATTGTTGCCCAAGCTGCTAGGTATAAAATAAAAAAAGAGTATAGTGTAGATGATAGTGATATTGGAGTCTTCTTTATAACTCCATGTCCAGCTAAGAGGACTGCAATTGAAAATCCTTTAGGCTTAAAAGAAAGTAATATTGATGGTGCTATAGGTGTTGATGTTATATACCACCAAGTTATAACTAGATTAGATAATTTAGAAGACTTAAGGAGAATCTCTTTAGACAGAGAGATTCCTTATAATGGTATAAGGTGGGCAAGAAGTAGTGGCGAGTCCGAGTTGTTAGATAGGGAAGATACATTATCTGTTGATGGTATCCATAATGTTATAGAGATTTTAGAGGAGTTAGATAGGGGGAATTTAGCTAATATAAAATATTTAGAATTGGTAGCTTGTCAGCCAGGGTGTGTTGGAGGAGTTTTAAATGTTAAGAATCCTTTTATGGCAAAGTTCAATATTGAATTATTACTAGAAAAAAATAAAGAAATTGAAGGTAGAAACCATAATTTATGTGATTATAATATAGAATTGGACTATTTTTTTAAAAAGAAGAAGATTAAACCTTTAGATGAAGATTTATTATGTGCTATGAAGAAATTAACAAAGCTAGAAGAGGTAAGTAAGGAGCTTCCTGGTCTTGATTGTGCAGCTTGTGGTGCTCCTGATTGTCGTACTTTAGCAGAGGATATAGTCGGTGGTTTAGCAGATAAGAGTAATTGTGTATTTATTTTAAGAAAGCAGATAGGAGATTTAGCCGATGAGATGTCTAGATTAACTCATACATTACCACCTGTTATGCAGAGAAAGAATAGAGAATAGATATAAAGGGGGATTAATTATGAATATAAAAGATTTAATAGAGGAGTTAGATTTAGAGGTTGTTGTGGAAGCTGACCTAGAAAAGGAGATAAAAGGAGCATATTCTTCTGATCTTTTAAGTAATGTGATGGCTAGAACTAAAGAGGGTGATCTATGGTTAACAGTTCAGGGTCATCAAAATATAGTAGCTATTGCTTTATTAAATGATCTTGCAGCAGTTATAACAACAGAGGAGTTTGAAGCGGATGAGGAAGCAAGATCTAAGGCTCAAAATCAGGGGATAAACCTTCTTAAGACAACTTTATCTAGCTATGAATTATCAGGAGAACTATACAAGTTAGGGATAGGTCAGAAATGAAATCATTTATAGCTGATCTACATATTCATACTACTTTATCTCCTTGTGCTCATATACTAATGACTCCTAAGAATATAATAGATAGGGCATTAAAGATTGGTTTAGATGTAATAGCTATAACAGATCATAATTCTGCAGAGAATCTAGAGGTTGCTATGGAGCTGGCAAAGGGTACTCCTTTGAAGGTTATACCGGGTATGGAGGTTGAGACTGTTGAAGAAGTTCATCTTTTGTGTTTGTTTGATGAATTAGAGCAGGTTCTTGCTTGGCAAGAAGTTGTATATGGGGCTTTGCCTGATCTGAAGAATAATGATGAGCTCTTTGGCCCGCAAATTTTAACTGATTTAAATGATAACTTTGTTTCAGTTGTGGAGAGGTTGCTGTTAACAGCAACCTCTTTAACAGTTGATCAAGTCTGCAAAGGGGTTAATAAATTAGGGGGGATAGTAATCCCTGCTCATGTGGATAAATCAAATTATAGTATTTTATCAAACTTAGGTTTTATACCAGAAAATTTAGAAATTAAATGCCTAGAAATTTCTAAAAAAGGTAAAATAAATAGGCTATTTGATAAAATAAATACAAAGAAAAACTATCAGATTATAAGTAATTCGGATGCTCATTATTTGGAAGAAATTAAAAGGTCCCTTGTTTTAGAGCTAAATGAGGTAAATATCAGAGAAATGAGATTAGATTTGATGGATAATAAAAGAATAAAAGTTAAAATAATATAAAAATTCTTTCAACTATTGTGAAAATAATAATTATTGCTATTACTTGACTTCTTAGCTACTAAATTATAATATTAAATTGTATGTAGTTTTTGATTTAGTTAATATTTATAAAATTTATAATTGTAGAAAAATATATTTATCTTTTGGGTATTTATTTCTTTAAAGTAAAAGTTATATTACTTCTATCATTTATTTTTGAAGTTACTTGTGCTAAAATACACTTGTTTTTAAAATCAAATATTGCTTTACTAATTAAGAAAGATAATTATTATTTACCAGATTTCTATTAATTTGATTAATTAATATTTAGTTTATACATTTACTGTACTAAATTTTGGGAATGTTGTATTTCATTTCAGAATAAGTACTAGGTTTATGGAATTGATTGCAATTAATTTCACAAAAAGGGGTGACATAAGGGTGAAAACAAAAACATTTAAACAAGGGATCCATCCTAAGTATAATAAGGATCTGACTAATAGTAAGCCATTAGAAAAGGCTAACTTACCTAAGGAGGTTACCTTATACCTGGATCAGCATATCGGGTCCCCAGCAAAAGCAATTGTTGAGGCGGGTGATAAGGTTAAACTAGGTGATAAGGTAGGTGAGAGCACAGGATTTATCTCGGCTAATTTACATGCTAGTATATCAGGAGAGATAACTGCTATTGAAGAGAGAAGGGATTCAATTGTTATTAAGATTAAAGGTAGTGAAGGTGAGCAATGGCAAGTTGATAATCCAGAAAAAAATCTAGAGGATATATCAGCAGAGGAGATTAGAGAAATTATTAAAGAAGCTGGGATAGTAGGGCTTGGAGGAGCTGCATTTCCTAGCCATGTTAAGGTGAGTACAGATGGTAAAGAAGTAAATCAGGTTATCTTAAATGGTGCTGAATGTGAACCTTATTTAACAGTTGACCATAGGACAATGCTTGAACAGGCTTCTGAGGTTATTTATGGACTTAAGGCATTGATGAAAAGTGCAGGGGCCAAAGAAGGCTATATCGGTGTTGAGGTCAATAAGATGGATGCAATCAATAAATTAGAAGAAGTTAGCCAAAAAGATAGTAATATTAATATTATTCCTTTGGAAGTTAAGTATCCACAAGGTGGAGAAAAGCAACTTATAAAAGCAATCTTAGATAAGGAAGTTCCTTCTGGAGGACTACCTTTAGATATAGGTGTAGTTGTAAATAATGTAGGTACAGCTGTAGCAGTTACAGAAGCTATTAATTATGGTAAACCTTTAATTGAAAGAGGCTTGACTGTAACAGGTGCAGTTAATAATCCACAGAATTTAATTGTTAGAATAGGAACTCCAATAAGAGATTTAATTGAAGAGTGTGGAGGGTTTAAAGGTGAACCAGGTAAGATTATTTTAGGCGGGCCAATGACTGGTCAAGCTCAAAGTAGCTTAGATGTAGGAGTAAGCAAAGGGACATCAGGGATTTTAGTCTTATCTAAGGATGAAATTGAAGATTATAAAGATCCACGCCCTTGTATTAGATGTGCTCGTTGTATAGATGGTTGTCCAGCTAAATTGATGCCTACTGCTTTAGCTAATCTAGCTAAAAATGATGATGTTGAAGGGTTAGAGAAGTATAATGTCTTAGATTGTATTGAGTGTGGTTCTTGCACTTATGTCTGCCCTGCTAATATAGATCTATTAGACTGGATTAGAATAGGAAAAGCAAAGGTAGAGGCAAAGAGAAGAGAAAATTAACGATGGGGGGTATTAGAAGTGAAGAATAAGGTAGATTTAACAGTTTCATCTGGTCCTCATATGACAAGTGGGGAATCGATTGAGAGAATAATGTATACAGTTATATTAGCTTTAGTACCAGCCATGTTAGCTTCAATATACTATTTTGACACAATGGCTGTAGGCTTAATAGTTGCATGTAGTTTAGGGGCTATAGGAACAGAGTTTATTTCCCAGAAATTAAGAGGAGTTCCTGTTACAATTGGAGATGGGAGTGCTTTGTTGACAGGAATATTACTTGCTTTAACACTGCCTCCAACATTGCCAATTTGGATGGCTGTTCTTGGAAGTATAGTTGCGATAGCTCTAGGAAAGCATGTCTTTGGAGGTTTGGGATATAATATCTTCAACCCAGCCTTAGTAGGTAGAGCTTTTGTTGGTGTTGCTTATACAGAAGCTATAACTAATATGGTGCCTCCTGTTGGAATGCCAGTAATTTTAACAGAAATATTGCCGATGGATGGGATAAGAGAGTCATTAGGAGTAGTTGATATAGTATCTAGCGCAACTCCTTTAGCAGAGGAAGGTATAGGGATTATGAATATGTTTGTTGGAAGAACTGGAGGTTCATTAGGTGAAACTTCAGCGTTGGCCCTTATCTTGGGAGGACTTTATCTTCTTTATAAAGGTTATATTGATTGGAGAATACCTGTTGGATATTTAGGAAGTGTTGCTGTATTAACGACTTTATTAGGAAGTCAGGGACCTTTATTTCACTTATTTGCAGGAGGACTTATGTTAGGTGCCTTCTTTATGGCTACAGATATGGTTACAAGTCCTGTTACTAAGAAAGGTAGATGGATCTTTGGGATTGGTTGTGGAATTATCTTGGTCATTATTCGACTTTATGGTAATTATGCAGAAGGAGTATTATTCTCAATCTTATTAATGAATATGTTTGTGCCAATTATCGATAAATATACTCTGCCAAGGGTATTTGGTGAGGTGAGAGCAAATGGCTAAAGGAAAGATAGAACCGCGTTTGGTTATTGTTTTAACTATAATTGTGATGTGTTCAGCAGTTTTATTAAGTTTTGTTCACCAATGGACTGAGCCTATAATAGCTGAACATGCAGCTAGTGCAGATGCTGAAGCAGTATTAGCAGTCTTACCAGAAGCAGAAGAGACTGAATTTGTAAGTGCTGGCGATCTTATATATTATAAAGGCTTTGATGGTGCTGGAAACCTTATAGGAATTGCCTTGCAAGATGAAGGTAGAGGTTATGAAGGTGGAATTAGAGTTATGGTAGGTTTAGATATGGAAGATGAAAAGGTTTTAGGTATTGATATTCTTGAACATTCAGAGACCCCAGGTCTTGGATCTAGAATTACAGAAGAAGACTTCCTAGATCAGTTTGTAGGAAAGTCATTCTCTGATAGCTTTGAACTGCAGAATGATATAGATGTTATCAGTGGAGCAACAGCATCTAGTAGAGGAGTAACAGAAGCTATCAAAGGCGCTATAGATAAAGCATTAGAAGTTTACGGTGGAGGTGAATAATTTGCTAAAGTTATTTAAAGATTTTGCTAAAGGTTTATGGAAGGAAAATCCAGTCTTTGTAATGTTGTTGGGTATGTGTCCGGTATTAGCTGTAACTAATACTGCAACTACAGGACTATTTATGGGTGTAGCAACAAGTTTTGTTTTAATAGGTGCTGGGATTGTTAACTCTTTATTAAAGAATCTTATTCCAGCTGAAGTTAGAATTCCAAGCTTTATAGTTATAATCGCGACTTTTGTAACTATAGTCGATTATACTTCGAGGGCTTTCTTCCCAGATATTGCTGCTTCTTTGGCTTTATTCATCCCATTAATCATTGTAAACTGTTTGATCTTAGGACGCTCTGAATCATTTGCTTCTAAGATGCCAGTAAGTCGTGCGATTGCAGATGCAGTTGGGATGGGCGTAGGATTTACTTGGGCTTTAACCTTTTTAGGCGCAATACGTGAGATTTTAGGCTTTGGAACTTTATTTAGAGGGACAGAATTTACTCTTCAAGTTATGGGAGAGTGGTTTGAACCTCTTTCAATAATGACGCTGCCACCAGGAGCATTCTTAACATTAGGTGTGGTAATTGGTGTCTTTAGAGCGGTTGAAAATAAATCTTTAAGTTTAACAAGGTTATTTGGGAACTCTTCATTAAATACGGCAAAGGAAGAGAAGAGTATATAATATCTTAAAGGGGGTTTAAGAATGGAAGGAATAAGTAATTTAGCTATGTTATTTGTAGCAGCTGCTATTACAAATAACTTTATCTTAACTCAGTTTTTAGGGATCTGTCCTTTCTTAGGTGTTTCTAAGGAGGTTCCAACGGCTTTTAGTATGGGACTAGCAACCACCTTTGTAATGACAACATCAGCTGTCTTTGTTTGGGTGATTGAAAGCTTTATTTTAGTTCCTTTAGGTATAGAATTTATGAGATATATTGCCTTTATTTTGGTTATATCATCTTTTGTTCAGTTGACTGAGCTTTTTGTAAAGAAGGTAAGTCCTCCTCTTTACAAAGCATTAGGAATATTCTTGCCGTTAATTACAACTAACTGTGCTATCTTAGGATTGGCTTTAATGATATCTATGGAAGGTTATACCTTTATTGAAAGTACAATCTTTGGCTTAGGAGCAGGTGCTGGATTTACTTTAGCAATTGTTCTAATGGCAGGTATTAGAGAGAGATTAGAGTTTGCTGATGTTCCAGAATCACTAAAGGGCGCACCGATTGCTCTATTGGTTGCTGGAATAATGGCTATGGCTTTTTCTGGCCTTGCAATGTAAATAGGGGAGGTGCAAATAGTGGACTTTGGAATGTTAACTAGAGCAGTTTTAAGTATGGGTATCTTAGGAGGATTATTTGCTTCTGGTTTGGCTTATGCTTCAGTAAAGTTTGCTGTAGAGGATGATCCTAAGAAGCAACAAATTGAAGAGATATTACCAGGAGTTAATTGTGGAGCTTGTGGAAAGCCTGGATGTGCAAGTTATGCAGAGGCTGTTGCCAATGGTGAGTTAGGAATTGATTGTTGTCCAGTAGGTGGTGCCGAGTTAGCTGAAGGTA
The DNA here is from genome assembly GCF_000517025.1 of Halonatronum saccharophilum DSM 13868. Lineage (GTDB taxonomy): Bacteria > Bacillota > Halanaerobiia > Halobacteroidales > Halobacteroidaceae > Halonatronum > Halonatronum saccharophilum. The sequence continues at coordinate 16,912 of NZ_KI912092.1, read as the reverse complement.
TTGCTAAGATAATGGGTGTTGCACCTGCTTGTTCAACAGAGAGAAAGGTAGCTCAAGTACTTTGTCAAGGTGGTAATGAGGAGACCTTTGATAAGTCAGAGTATAAGGGGCTTCCTAAGTGTCAAGTTGCAGATATGGAAGAGAACTTTAAATCCTGTGAGTATGGATGTTTAGGTTTTGGAGATTGTGCTGCTGTCTGTGATTTTGATGCTATTGTTATGGATGAGAATGGGTTACCACAGATTGATACTGATAAATGTACTTCTTGTACTAAGTGTGTAGTTGAATGTCCAAGAGATATTATTACTATGGCTGGTGTAAGTGAACAAGTAAAGACAAAGTGTAAATCTCTATTAAGAGGTAAAGAGGTTAAGGTGGCTTGTGATAAAGGTTGTATTGGCTGTACTCTTTGCGCTAAAAAGTGTCCAGTTGATGCTATTGATATGGTAGATAACTTAGCAGTTATAGATCATGAAACTTGTGTTGGCTGTGGTGTATGTGTGAAGGTATGTCCTACCGATGCGATGGTAGAAACATCGTTTTAGAATTGTAGTGAGGTTTTATAGGAATATAGTGTCACTTTCGTGCCACTAGTAATGGGTAATGAGTGAAGAGTAATGAGTAAAGTCAAAATCTCAAAACCTCTTATAAGTCTTAGGTAACAAAGGGGTTTCTGTTTTTTTAAGGTTTTACCCATTACTCATTACTGATTACTCATCACCAGTAATAAAGCTACGCTTTATTACTATTAAGTTACAACCTGTAATTAAATTTAAAATGAATAAATTATATAATTCAGTTAAGAGCTAGCGATTGAGCTGGCTCTTTTGGTATATAATATAAAACAAGTATATTTGAAAAAGTTAATTCCAAGTTATAAAATATGTTTATAGGTAATTATTCTATAGATTGAGGTGTAGTAGATGAAATTGATAGTTATTGGAACAAACCATAAGGTTGCTCCAGTTCAAATTAGAGAGAAATTAGCATTAACCAGTAAGGATAAGCTAAGGATATTAGAAAGGGTTAAAGAGGAACCTAGGGTAGAAGAGGGGGTTGTTTTATCAACTTGTAATCGTACAGAACTTTATTTGACAGGGGCCAACGAAGAATGTCTAATAGATTTTGCTTTATCAATTTATAATGATATTTCAGGATTTCAAGATTTTAAATTGAGGGAATATATCTATGTTTACCAGGAGGATAAAGGGGTAGAACACCTTTATCTAGTAGCTAGCGGTTTAGATTCATTGGTTCGGTGTGAGAATCAAATCTTAGGTCAACTAAAATCAGCCTTTAAATTATCCAAGAAGTTAGGGGTTATTGGAGGGCTGCTACATAGAGTTTTTACTGAAAGTTTTAGAGTTGGGAAACGAGTCAGAAATGATAGTAAGATAAACTTTAGATCTACTTCAATCAGTCAGGTTGCTGTTGAGCTGGCAGAAGAGCGTTTTGGTTCTTTAGATGGGGAGACGGTAATGATCTTAGGTGCTGGTGAGACCAGTGAATTGACCTTAAGATCTTTGGTAGATAAAGGGGTTAAAGGTGTAGTTGTAGCTAATAGGACTTATGAAAAAGGAAAAGAGTTGGCCCTGGAATTTGGGGGAGAGGTTATTAGATGGGAGAGTCTAAAGGATAGAATAGAAGATGTTGATATTATCATAGCTTCAACTGCTGCTCCTCACTATGTTCTCCACTATGATCAGGTTAAGAAGATTATGGAGAGCAGAAATAGGCCCCTTTTCTTAATCGATATAGCTGTTCCTAGAGATATTGAGCCAGAGATTGAAGATATTGATGGAGTTTATCTATATAATATAGATAATTTAAAAAAAGTAGTAAATAGTAAGCTAAATAAAAGAAATGAAGGTATTGAGAAGATCAAAGCCATAATTGAAGAAGAGGTTATTAACTTTAAAACCTGGATAGCTTCTCAAAGTGCAACTCCTTTAATTAAATCCCTTAGAGGCAAGGGAGAGGAGATTAGAGAAGCAGAGTTAACTAGGCTATTTAAGCAGATGGGCCCTTTAGAAGATAGTGAGAAGGAATTAATTAATAATTTTTCTCGAAGGTTGGTAAATAAGTTATTACATAGTCCTACAGTAGGGATAAAAAAGTTATCGGCTGAAAAGGATAGTTTGGATTTAGTAAAGAAGATTTTTTTAAAGAATAGATAATAAAGAATAAAGAGTAAGGTTCATATTTTGAATTTGGTCTTACTTATTCACTATTCTCTATTAACTGATAGGAGGTTGGTATGGAGTTTTATCCGATAAATTTAAGATTAGAAGATAAGAAAGTACTTGTAGTTGGTGGAGGCAAGGTGGCTTATCGTAAGTTAAAACGTCTTGTCAAGGTTAGAGCTAGGGTTACTGTAGTTGGCCCGCAGATCATAAAAGAGGTTGAAGATCTGATTAAAGAGGCTAAGGTTGAGTATCATAATAGAAGCTTCTTTGATTGTGATATTCATGGATATTTCTTAATTATTGCAGCAACTGATAATAAAGAGGTAAATGCTAGAATAGGAGAGTTAGCAGATCAAAAGGGTATTTTAGTTAATATAGTAGATGACAAAGAGTTATCGAACTTTACTCTGCCATCTGTAGTAAATAGAGGGGATTTGCTTCTGACAATTTCAACTGGAGGCAATCTGCCAGCTTTGTCTAAGAAGTTAAGAATTGCTTTGGAGAAGGAGTTTGGAGAAGAGTACGGTGAGTATTTGAAGTTGATGGGAGATGTTAGGGAGTTGGTTAAAGAGCAGGTAGATGATGAAGGTAAGAGAAGAGATATTTTTAAGCGATTGGCTAAGCTAGAGATGGTAGAACTCTTTTTGAGAGATAGAGAAGAAGCTGTTGGGAAGATAGATCAAATTATAGGTGAAGGTTAATAGTAATAAAGTGTCACTTTCGTGCCACTAGTAATGGGTAATGAGTGAAGAGTAATGAGTA
>NZ_KI912092.1:0-13864 GCF_000517025.1 Halonatronum saccharophilum DSM 13868 | reverse complement strand
GAGAGGATTAGAAATTTAATCAAGGAGAATGATTTTGATTTTTATCAAGCATTAGAGAAGGTAGGGGCCAACACTGTGTTTACAACTCATACTCCCGTCCCTGCTGGTAATGAGGTCTTCTCTTTTGGGTTAAAGGATAAGTACTTTTCTAATTACTGGGAAGAGGTTGGTTTGACTAGAGATGAGTTTATTAAGTTAGGGATGAAAAATTCATATGATAAAGGGTTTGGGTTGACAGTTTTAGCTCTACGTTTATCTCGCTTTAATAATGGTGTAAGCCAATTGCATGGCAAGGTATCAAGTGATATGTGGGAGGAATTATGGCCAGGGGTGCCAACTGAAGAGAATCCTATAACATATATAACTAATGGTGTTCATACTTTAACTTGGTTGGCTCCAGAGTGGAAGGAGTTATTAGATAGGCATTTGCCTAATGATTGGCGAGATAGGATTGAAGAGGATGAGATATGGGAGAAGGTCAAGAATATACCTAATGAAGAGTTTTGGGTTGTTCACAAGAAGTTAAAATCAAAGCTAATAGATCATATTCGAGAGAGAGATTTAACTAGAAGGAGAAGGTGTAGTAATTTAGAGGATCTTATTAGAGACGAGACCCTTTTAGACAAAGATATATTAACTATTGGTTTTGCAAGGAGATTTGCTACCTACAAACGGGCTAACTTAATCTTTAAAGATGTTGAAAGGTTAAAGAAGGTCTGTAATCAAGAAGGTAAAGAGGTTCAGATTATCTTTGCTGGGAAGGCTCACCCTGCCGATATTCCTGGTCAAGAGTTGATAAAGGAAATCTATAATATATCCCAAAGTGAAGATTTTAAAGGGAGAATAGTTATTCTAGAAGATTATGATATGAATTTGGCTCGTTATCTAGTTCATGGTGTTGATGTTTGGTTAAATAACCCTCGAAGACCCTTAGAGGCAAGTGGAACTAGTGGTCAAAAAGTAGGGGCTAATGGTGGGCTTAACTTTAGTGTTTTAGATGGTTGGTGGTGTGAAGGTTATAATGGGATGAATGGTTGGACTATTGGCTATAAATCTGAATATAGCAATCGAGAGGAGCAGGATCTATTAGATAGTAATTCTTTATATAAAACTTTAGAAAAAAAGATAGTTCCTTTGTATTATAATAAAGGTGATGCACAGGTATCTTCAGAGTGGGTAGAGAGGATGAAGGAAGCTATGATAAGTAATGCGCCTTGTTATAGTACTGATCGTATGGTTCAAGAGTACACTAAAAAGTTATATATGCCTGCTTACTATAGGGGAGAAGATCTAAGGGCCAATAATTATCAAAAAGCCTTGGATTTAACAGCTTGGAAGTCGAAGTTAAAGAGTAATTGGGATGAGGTAAAGGTTAGTTCTGATAATAGTGGTGATATGGGTAACTTTAATGTTAAAGAGGATATAGCTTTTAAAGTAAATGTTGATTTAGCTAAGCTTAAGCCTGAAGATTTAAGAGTTGAACTTTACTTAGTTTTAGAGGGTAATGGAAATAAGAAGATAGTTCCTATGGAATGTATAGATTATGATGGTGAAAGCTTTGCTTCCTATCAGGTAAAGGTCAATTTAGAGGACACAGGAGATTATAAATATACCTTTAGAGCTATTCCAAATCCAGATTCTCTAGCAACTAAACATGAGGTAGGTTTGATTAAGTGGATATAAGATATTAATTTTATAAGTCAGTAAAAAGGGCTAGCACTTGGTGTTGGCCCTTTTTTAAGTTGAAAACAAGGTTAGATTGGTGATAGAATAAAGAGGAGGTAATAAGTTAAAATATCTAATAGTAATAAAGTTTCACTTTCGAGCCACTAGTAATGGGTAATGAGTGAAGAGTAATGAGTAAAGTTAAAATCTCAAAATCTCAAAATCTCAAAATCTCTTATAAGTCTTAGGTAACAAAGGGGTTTCTGTTTTTCTTAAGGTTTTACCCATTACTCATCACCAGTAATAAAGCTACGCTTTATTACTTAAAAAGAGGAGGTTAGTATGAAGGATATTATAGTAGGAACTAGGGGAAGTAAGTTGGCGTTGGCCCAGTCTGGGTTGGTGGTCGATAAATTGGCTTCTTACTTTCCAGATTATAATTTCAAGTTGAAGGTTATAAGTACTAAAGGTGATAGGATCTTAGATAAGGCTCTAAGCCAGATAGGTGGGAAGGGTCTTTTTATTAAGGAGATAGAGATAGCCTTATTGAATAGAGAGGTTGATTTAGCTATACATAGCATAAAGGATATGCCGGCTCGATTAGAGGAAGGTTTAGAGATTATAGGGATACCAAGGCGGGCCAACGCCCTAGATGTACTTGTCTCTAAAGATAATTTGACTTTAGATGATTTGCCTAAAGGTTCTCGAATTGGGACTGGTAGCTTAAGAAGGAGGGCTCAAATATTAAATTATCGATCAGATTTGGAGGTTGAACCTCTGCGCGGTAATATAGATACAAGGCTAAAAAGGGTTGCTGAGGGTGACTTTGATGGGATAATTCTTGCTGCAGCTGGACTAGAAAGAATTGGTTGGGAGGATAGGATAACCCAATACATAAATCAAAATATATCGATTCCTGCAGTTGGACAGGGGGCCCTTGCTATTGAGGGAAGGTCTGATGATGATGCGATTAAAGAGGTTGTAGAGAAGTTGAATGATAGACCTACCATAGATACTGTTAAGGCTGAGAGGAGCTTTTTAGATTATTTAGAAGGAGACTGTAAGGTTCCAATCGGTGCTTATGGTGAGGTTGATGGAGATAAACTAATTCTCTCTGGAGTTATAGGAAAAATAGATGGGAGCCTTCTTCTTAAAGATAGTGTAAAGGGCTCTAGAAGTAAAGGTCAAGACTTAGGTGTTGAGTTGGCAAAGAAGTTGATAGATAAGGGTGCAAAAGAGATATTAGAGGAGATTAGAAGGGGTGAACAAAGGTGAGTGGAAAGGTCTATTTAGTAGGTGCAGGACCAGGAGATGAAGGGTTAATTACTCTTAAAGGTTTAGAAGCGATTAAAAAAGCCGATGTAATCTTATATGATAGGTTGGCAAACCCTAACCTCTTAAAGTATAAAAAGAAGGGTTCAGAGTTATTCTATGTAGGTAAGAAGGCAGGTAATCACTATAGAACCCAAGAAGAGATAAATAGATTATTGATAGATAAGGCCAAGGAAGGGAAGACTATTGCTAGGCTTAAGGGGGGAGATCCTTTTGTTTTTGGCCGTGGTGCAGAAGAAGGAGAAGAGCTTTTGGCAGGGGGTGTCCAGTTTGAGGTGGTACCAGGAATAACTTCACCAATCTCTGTAGCAGCCTATGGAGGGATTCCTTTAACCCATCGTGAGTGGAGTTCTTCTTTTACAGTTGTAACAGGTCACGAAGACCCAACTAAGGAGGAGAGTGCTTTAGATTGGTCTAATTTAGCAAGATTTAAAGGGACATTAGTAATATTGATGGGAGTAAGGAATTTACCAAAGATAGCAGAGAGGTTGATGAAAGAAGGACGTAATCCTAAGACACCTGTAGCATTAATTAGATGGGGAACAAGGGCCAATCAGGAGACTATGGTAGGAGACCTTAAGAATATAGCTCAGAAGGTGGAGGAAGCTAACTTTAAGGCCCCAGCTATTATAGTAATAGGGGATGTGGTTAATCTAAGGGAGAAGTTAAACTGGTTTGAAAGCAAGCCTTTATTTGGCAAGAAGATTGTTGTAACTCGTCCTAAAGATCAAAAAGATTCTTTCACTAAGTGCTTGAGTCGAGAAGGTGCTAAGGTAATAGAAGCTCCAGCAATTAAGATTGGCCCACCAGAGAATAAGAAGCCGTTAGAAGAGGCATTAAGGAAGGTGTCTTCCTACCATTGGATAATCTTTAGCAGTGTAAATTGTGTTAAGAGGTTCATGAAGAGGTTATTTGAATCGGGTCAAGATGTAAGAGCCCTTGGAGGGGTGAAGCTATCTGCCATTGGCCCAAAGACAGCAGAAGAGTTGACTAAGTATGGCTTTAGAGCTGATTACATACCCAATGATTATGTAATAGAATCTATATTAGAAGGATTCTCCAAAGAGGATACAAAAGGGAAGAGGTTCTTGCTACCACGGGCCAACCTTGGCCGAGAAGCTTTAGAAGTAGGATTAAAAGATTTGGGAGCTCAAGTGGATAATGTAGTAGCTTATCGTACCCTAATGGGCGAAGGAAATCCTAAGCTAAAGGATATGTTAGAGAAAAAAGAGATAGATTTACTTACCTTTACCAGTTCATCGACAGTAGATAATCTGATCAAACCCTTGGGTGAGGATTATAAGGAGCTGATGGAAGGTGTTGAGGTAGCATGCATTGGTCCTATAACAGCACAAAGAGCTAGAGAGCATGGGTTAGAGGTCGGTATAGTGGCGGAGGAATATACCGTTGACGGATTGTTCGATGCTATTATGGAGTATTATAGTAATTAAGTGTTAGTAGTCTGTGTCAGTGCCAGTGAAAATCAAAACCTAATAAACTTATAGTTCTTAAGGTTTTACTGACACAGACTACTGACACAGACACTAGTAATAAAGCTACGCTTTATTACAAATATATTGATAGAAAGGATCTTTGTTATGAAAAGTTATGCAACTGGAATTGTCTTTGAGGGGATTCCTGGGACTGGGAAGTCGACGATTATTAAGAATCTTTTAAAAAGTGAAAAGTATCTGGAACGGGAGTTTATGCCCTTTTTTACTTATGGAGAGGATATTACCCAACGGGTTTTAGAAGATAAGCATAACAGGGGGATGATAACGAAAGAGGATAACTTGAACCTATTAGATGATATATTGGCTTCTTTGGAGAGGTATAATAGCTATTATATAGATAGAGATTGGTCTAAAGATGAGACGGAACATCGCTTTGGGTTCATCTTAGAGAGATTTCACCTTACTCACTCTACCTACTTTAATCATATTGAGTGGAGGGATTTAGAATACATAGATGATAGATTAAATAGATTAAATACCAAGCTCTGCTTATTTAAGATGAGAAGAGAAGTGATGGAAGAAAGAATTATAGAGAGTCGGTGTGATAGATGGCGAAGTTATATCTCTCGTTTTGGTAAGACTAATGAAGAGATAATAGACTATTATTATAAGAAACAGGAGGTTAAAGAGGAGTTAGTGAGAGGTAGCAACTTGGAATCAATAATTATAGATACTAGTGGAGGAAATTGGGAAGAGATAACTAAAGAGGTGTTAGATTTCTGGAGAATATAAAAAAGGAGTCTTTATATGATAGGGATTTCAAAATTACTTGGAGCAGAGGATAGGTTTGGGGATAGATTAAGGTATCATAAGAATATAAAGAGTTATAAGTATGGGGTTAGAGAAGGGCGTGGACCCGTGGTAGTTTGGAATGCTACTAGGAGCTGTAATTTGAATTGTATTCACTGTTATTCAAATTCTAAAGCTAAAAAGTATAGGGATGAATTAAATACAGAAGAAGCAAAGGATTTTATTGATGATCTAGCCAATTTTAATGTTCCAGTACTCTTAATCTCTGGTGGAGAGCCTTTGATGAGGGATGATATATTCGAATTAATAGAATATGCTAGAAGTAAAGGGTTAAGAGTCACTTTATCGACTAATGGGACAATGATAACTGAGGAGATTGCAAAGAGGTTAAAGAGGTCAGGGATAAGTTATGTAGGAATAAGCTTAGATGGTATAGGTGAAGAGAATGACAGGTTTAGGGGAAAGGAAGGGGCCTTCGATGAAGCATTGAAAGGTATAAGAAATTGTAAGTTAGTAGATCAGAAGGTAGGACTTCGCTTTACAATTAATAGGCATAACTATGAAAGTTTAGAGGAGATATTAAGGTTAATCGAAGAAGAGAATATCCCCCGAGCTTGCTTTTATCATCTCGTCTATTCGGGTCGAGGTAGTGAAATGATAGATAAAGACATTAGCCATCAAGAAAGTAGAGAGGTACTGGATCTCTTGATTGCTAAGGTTTTAGAGTGGGAGTCTAGAGGGGTAGATAAAGAAATTTTAACAGTAGATAATCATTGTGATGGTATCTACCTATATCTTAAATTAAAAGAGGTGGGAGATGAGAGGACCAATAATGTTTTGGAACTACTAAAGAGAAATAGAGGAAACAGGTCAGGGATTGCTATAGCAAATGTGGATTGGCAAGGGAGGGTACACCCCGATCAATTTACTCAAGATTATATAGTCGGTAATATAAAAGAGAAGCCCTTTAGCCAAATATGGATGGAGGATGAGGGTACTATCTTAGAGAAGATGAGAGATAGGAAGAGGTATTTGAAGGGAAGATGTAGTGGGTGTAGGTGGATAGATATCTGTAATGGTAATTTTAGGCCAAGAGCGGAGGCTATATATAATGATTTCTGGGCAGAAGACCCGGCCTGTTACTTAAGTGATGAAGAGATTGGGAGCTAGCTATTAGTGTAACTTCAATTAAGAATTAAGAACTTAAGTTCAAAATCTTAAGGGCGATTTTTACCACGAATGAACACGAATAGTCACTAATAAAAGATTTAAGAACAAAAATCATCTAAAAAATTATTTTAATTCAATAAATTTTCTATGATAAACATTAGAGCCTAATATTAATTTGAATTATATTAGTGTTGATTGATGTTCATTAATGGTTCCAAAAAAGAGTTTTAATTTTTTTATCTTTAAAAAAGTGACGCTTTAGGAATATAAAGTTTTGTTTTACAAATTGAGCGTTATCATACAGGAGGGATTAACGATGAGAAGGATGAATATATCAAGGCATGATTTGGTACATCGACCGAGGCGTTTGAGGAGTTCTGATGCAATTAGAAGCTTGGTTCGTGAGACGAGATTGGGTGTAGATGATCTAATCTATCCGTTGTTCGTAGTTGAAGGTGAAGGGGTAAGAGAGGAGATATCTTCTCTGCCGGGAAATTATCATCTATCAATAGATAGGTTGTTAGATGAGGTTGAAGAGGTTGCAAGTTTAGGTATTAAAGGGGTGATCTTATTTGGTATCCCTGACCAAAGTCAAAAGGATGAGAAGGGTTCTGCTGCTTGGGCAGAGGATGGTATAGTTCAAAAAGCTTGCCATAGTATAAAGGAAGAGTATCCTCAACTGTTGGTTATTACTGATGTTTGTTTATGCCAATATACAATTCATGGTCATTGTGGCGTTTTAGAGGAAGGGTGTTTGATTAACGATCCTACTTTAGATAGATTAGCAAATGTGGCTTTAACCCATGCTCAAGCAGGTGCAGATATGGTTGCCCCTTCTGATATGATGGATGGAAGGGTAAGAGCTATTAGAAATAGACTCGACAAAGCTTGCTTTAAGGAGGTAGGGATAATTTCTTACTCTGCTAAATATGCCTCGGGATTTTATGGACCCTTTAGAGAAGCAGCACATTCGGCTCCCCAAGAGGGTGATAGGAGCTCCTATCAGATGGATCCAGCCAATAGTAATGAAGCTTTAAGAGAGATGGAGCTGGATGTAGAAGAGGGGGCAGATGTTATTATGATTAAACCTGCTCTATCTTATTTAGATATAATTAGACGGGCCAAGGATAACTTCAACCTTCCTATTGCTGCTTATAATGTAAGTGGTGAATTTTCCATGGTCAAGGCAGCTGCCCAGAAAGGGTGGATCGATGAGAGAAGGGTAGCCTTGGAGTCGTTGACGAGTATGAAGAGGGCAGGTGCAGATATTATCATTACTTATTGGGCCAAGGATGTGGTAAAGTGGATTAAGGGATAGAGGAAGTCAGCAATCTGACTTCCTCTATCCTTGATATATACACAGACACTAAAAATGATCTCTAGCCTAATTTGAGCTGTGTATTATTTTCCTTAAGGTTGGGCATCTATAAAGAATAACGACTTAAAACAGGTGGGGATAGTCTTTGATTATATCGTGGAATACGACTAAAAGGTGTAATTTATATTGCGAACATTGTTATAGAGATTCTGGTCCTGAGACCAGTAGTGACGAGTTGAGTACAGAAGAGGCGAAGAAGCTATTGGAGGAGATAGCTAAAGCGGGCTTTAAGATTATGATTTTTAGTGGTGGAGAGCCTCTGCTTAGAGATGACATTTATGAATTGATTACACATGCTAAAAATTTGAAGATGCGACCTGTAATGGGGACAAATGGAACTATGATTGATTTAGAGGTGGCTAAGAGATTAAAAGAAGCTGGCTTAGCTAGAGTAGGAATCAGTTTAGATAGTATAGATTCTTGTAGCCATGATGATTTTCGAGGAGAAGAAGGGGCTTGGCAGAAGACTATAGAAGGGATTAGAAATTGTCACTCAGTTTCTTTGGATACTCAGATAAATACAACTATAACCGATAGGAACTATGAGGAGTTAGAGAAGATTACAGACTTAGCAGTCCAATTGGGTTCTAAAGCTCACCATCCCTTCTTCTTAGTACCTACAGGAAGAGGGAGGGATATAGAAAAGGAGTCTTTAAGGTCAAAGCGTTATAGGAAGATGATAAATCGAATTTTAGATAAGCAAGCAGAGGTGGATATAGAGCTCAAACCTACCTGTGCTCCCCAATTTATGCCTATGGCCAAGGAGCAGGGTGTCTATATGCGATTCTCTCGGGGTTGTATAGCTGGTATAGCCTATTGCTGTATCTTGCCAGATGGAGATGTACATATTTGTCCTTATTTGCCTGTCAAGGTAGGTAATGTTTTAGAAAATCCCCTTGATCAGATCTGGGAATCAAGCAAGGTCTTTAATGAGTTAAGAGCGATGGAGTATGGGGGTAATTGTGGAAGGTGTAAGAATATTGAGATCTGCGGAGGGTGCCGAGCTAGGGCATACTATTATTCCGATGGCGATTACCTAGCAGAAGAACCCTGGTGTAGTAGCTTTAATTGATAATTGAAATTAAAACTTAAAAAGGAAAACCTCTTTAGACACAGACTTACACAGACTTTGCACAGACAAAACCTAAAAAAATTAAATTTTATAAGGTTAAATCTTTTCGTTGGTTTTATATAATAATACAAGAATGGTGATTATATATGGATGAAGTTGATAGAAGGTTGTTGACGTTGGCCCAGGAGGGTATTCCAATTAGCTCTACCCCTTATAAAGACTTAGGAAGGGAGATAGGTATTAGTGGTGGAGAGGTAGTTGAGCGACTTAATACTTTAAAGGAGGAGGGTTATATTAGAAGGTTGGGTGGAATCTTTTCCTCTAAAAGGTTAGGTTATGTAAGTACCTTAGTAGCTACAAGGGTCGAAGAAGAATCCTTTTATGAAGTGGCAGATGTTATCAACAGATATGATGGTGTAACCCATAATTATCGAAGAAATCATGACTTTAACCTCTGGTTTACCTTAATAGCACCGTCTAAAGATGATTTAGAGGATAAATTAGAGGAGATAGAGTCAATTGAAGGTATAGAGAAGATGCGAAATCTTCCTGCCCAAAATCTCTTCAAGCTAGGGGTTAAGTTAAAAGTATAGACTTTAGGAGTGAAAGTATGCTAAGTGAATTGGATAAAGATATAGTCAGACTAATGCAGGAGGATATACCTTTGGTAGAGAGACCTTATAGGTTAATTGCCCAAAAGGTAGGTATATCAGAAGAGGAGTTGCTAGAGCGATTAGAGAATTATCATATAGAAGGTATGTTAAGGCGAGTAGGTCCAGTACTTTATCACCGTCAAGCAGGTTATAAGGCAAATGGTATGACAGCTTGGAGGGTTCCTGAAGATGGGATGGAGGGGTTTGCTGATCTTTTAGTCGGTTACTCTCAAATTACTCACCTCTATCAAAGGCCGACTTATCCCGATTGGCCCTATAATATCTTCGCTATGATTCACGGTAAGGAAGAAGGAGAGGTAGAATCCATTGCTCAGACCATATTTCAAAGTTGTGAGATTGATGATTATACTATACTATATAGCACCGAAGAGTTGAAGAAGTGTAGTATGAGGTATTTTATGAATTAAGATAATTTAGTGAGGTGATTTTAATGTCAAAGTCAGTAGAGTATTTTTCAAAGGCTAAGGAGGTTATACCTGGGGGAGTAAATAGCCCAGTTAGAGCTTTTAAATCGGTAGGAGGAGAGCCTATCTTTATTGAGAGGGCCAAGGGTTCTCTGGTCTATGATGTCGATGGTAATGAGTACATAGATTATGTTGGGTCTTGGGGGCCAATGATCTTGGGATACAGCCATCCTGGGGTGATTGAACCTTTACAGATGCAACTTATAAAGGGAACGAGCTTTGGTGCTCCTACTCAAGTTGAGACGGAGCTTGCCGAGACCGTAATAGAGGCTATACCTTCTATTGAGAAGGTGAGGATGGTCAACTCAGGTACAGAGGCTACTATGAGTGCCTTAAGGCTATCAAGAGGGTATACAGGTAGAGATAAGATAGTTAAGATGGAAGGGTGTTATCATGGCCATGGTGACAGCTTATTAATCGAAGCGGGGTCAGGTGTTGGCACTTTAGGAATCCCAGGAAGCCCTGGAGTTCCTGCTAAGATTGCTGGTGAGACGATTTCAGTACCCTTTAATGACTTAGAGGCTGTTAAGAAGATATTTAAAGAATATGGCGAAGATATAGCAGGGCTTATCTTAGAGCCTATTACCGGTAATATGGGGGTAGTAAAGCCTAAGGCAGGTTATTTAGAAGGCTTAAGAGAGATCACTAAGGAGTATGGAGCATTGCTCATCTTCGATGAGGTAATGACAGGCTTTAGAGTGGCTTATGGAGGAGCACAAGAGATTTATGGAATAGATCCTGACCTGACAACTTTAGGTAAGATAATCGGGGGAGGTTTACCTGTGGGTGCTTATGGAGGTAAGAAGGAGATAATGGATCACATAGCTCCCCAAGGCCCTGTCTACCAAGCAGGAACCCTATCAGGGAACCCTTTGGCTATGGTTGGAGGGATAGAGACCTTGAGAATCCTTCGAGAGTTTAACCCTTATAGTCAGTTAGAAGAGAAGGGGAGAATCTTAGAAGAGGGCTTTAAGGCCAACATCCAAGAGTTAGAACTCCCAATTACAGTATCTAGGGTAGGATCAATGCTTACTCTATTCTTCAATGAGGAGATGGTGGGTGATTATAGTGGGGCCAAAGCCTGCAATTTAGAGGCCTTCTCTTTCTACTTTAGAGCTATGCTAGAGGAGGGAATCTATCTGCCTCCATCCCAATTTGAAGCTAACTTCGTGTCGTTGGCCCATTCTGACAATCAATTAGAGAGGACAATTGAGGCTAACTATGAGGCTTTAAAGAAGGTCAAAGAGAATATATATTAGAAAAAGACGAGGTATAACTAAACAGATGTTTAGTTATACCTCGTCTTTTTAGTAGTTAATAAAACTAGGATTGCAAAGGTATATTAACTCATATTTCGGAACTTGTCTTACAATATTATGAATAAATCGATATTAAAGTATTAAAAGCATATCATTTGAAATGAATTAAATTACAAAAGATAATAAATAATTAATTTAATTCATTATAATCAATATATTACAGAGATTAATATTGCATATAATGAAATTTATTACTTGTGAACCAGTAACAAATTAACTAAAATGTATAAAAGCAAAATTATCCCCTGTAAAAAATATCCTCCGAAATATGAGTATTAAACCTAACACCTCGATATTAGGAAAAACGATAAAATAAAATATCTATTCGCAATTAAATATCGCAAAAAAATCAAACTTTTGGCAGGAAAACAAGTGAACAATATCTAAATATATACTTATACAACCAAAATGATACAAAAAATGTTTTAAATCCAAATGTTGTTTTTGGTATAAAATAAAATTATTGAGGTGAAGAATGTGAAGCAGAGTAGGAAAGCAGAAAAGTTAAAGGATTCATGGTATAGGTGTTGTGAGAAGGGGATTGATAAGAAGTTAGAGGGATTTTTAAAGTGTGTTACTAGAGATGAATTGAAAGAGAGAAAAAGAGAAAGTAGTGATTTGATTAAAGTTTTTATAGAAGAGGTAAAGGAAATAACAGAAAAATATGCAGATAATAGACCGTATATCTTCTTTTTAACTGATTCTGAAGGAGTGCTTATAGCAAAGTATTGTTGTAAAGAGAATGAGGAAAATATTAAAGAGGGAGTATGTTTTACAGAAGATAGTTGTGGAACTAATGCTATCTCTTTAGCTATGGAGGTAAAGAATATTATTTATTTAAAAGGGGTAGAACACTATTGTGATTGTTTTTATAATTGGGAGTGTTTAGCTACTCCTATTGTAGTTCATAATAAAACAATTGGATATTTAGATATGTCATTTTTGGGTAAAAAAATTATAGAAAGGGACAGGATGTTATTTGAATTAATACTAAATAAATTAATTGCTAGGATGACTTTAAATGTTTTGTTTTATAGTGAAAAGAAGATAGTGTTAAATGAGATTACAAAAGATGTATTAAGATTATCGGCTTGTGGATAGACAATTAAGGACATATCTGAGCAATTGCATGTTTCTGGTTCGAGTGTAAGATACCATAGAGGTAAAATTTGCGAATTATTTGAAGCAAGGAATATGTCACATGCTATTATAAAGGGTATTAAGTGTAGGTGTTTGGATTTGTTGGAGGTTATGTGAAGATGAAAAGCTAAAAATCACGACTATTTTTCTATAAAATGTAAATAAAATAAATAAAAATCTGTTTTTGGAATTGAGGGGTTGCAATTTTACATTTTGGATGGTTGATTATGGTAGTCATTATAAATTAAAATAGTAAATAAATTAATATATATTTTAATTTATAGTTGTTATTAATAAAAAATAAAATTATATAAAAAAGAAAGGGTGACAATAAATGATAAAATGGATTATTTTTGATATTATGGGGGTTATGTTTAAAGATAGTGATGATGTAAAGCAATGTCTGATTCCATTTTTAAAAAGCAAAGATATAACTTTTAATCAAGATAATGTTTATAAAAAGTATAAAGAAGCTAGTTTAGGAATGATTACTTCTGCAAAATTTTGGGAATGTTTTGGATTGGAAAACTTAGATCAAGAATATCTAAGTAGTAGTTTAAGATTTGATAATGAATCACTCAGAATTCCCCAAAAGTATAAAAATGAATTTTCTTTTGCAATTATATCGAATGATGTAGCGGAATGGTCTAAAATTTTAAGAAATATGTATAAAATTGATAATTATTTTTCACATTCAGTTATTAGTGGTGATGTAGGAATAAGAAAACCTGACCTCGAGATATACAATATTTTTCTAGATAAGACTAATGCTCTTCCAGAAGAATGCATTTTTATAGATGATAATATTAAAAATTTAAAAGCGGCCAAAAAACTGGGTATATATACCATTTATTTCAATAGAAATCAAGGTATTGAAAATGAATATTTAGATTGTGACTACGTAATTAATAATTGGAGTCAAATACAACAAATAATTGAGCAAATATAGAATTACACAGTTAGTTAAAGGAGGAAAGATAAAATGAATAAAGAAGAATTATTTACAAAAGTTAACCAAGTTTATAATAGTATTGATTTTAATTTTTTTAATAGGAAGGGGTTTAATAAAGATAAAGATTATGTATTTATTTATTCATATCCACCAGTACAATCACTTAACAAATTAACAAAGGAGCAAATAAATAAGAGATATTTTTCAGCGAAAGATATTAATTTATATATTCATATACCTTATTGCACTGGCAAATGTACATATTGTTATTTTTCAAAAATTATAGATAATTCTGAGGCGACAGTATCAAAAGATGAGTATATTAAATTATTAGAGAAAGAAATCTTATTAATCAAAGAAAAAATAATATTCCTAAAATAAAAACATTGCACATTGGAGGTGGGACTCCTTCATGTCTTGATTCAAAGCAAATT
>NZ_KI912091.1:372050-376348 GCF_000517025.1 Halonatronum saccharophilum DSM 13868 | reverse complement strand
TAGCATTCTCGTCAAAAGATACCCCAAGCAATAATCAAAAGTCTATATCTTAAAAGAAATTAAAACCTCTATTTTAGTTTAACCCCATATCATTTGGTCTCAATTCCAAAGAACCTTGAACATAAAAAATCACTACTTTAATAAAGAAAAAATATTCAAATATTCTATTGACATTTAGATTCATTTTAGTTATACTAATAGATGTTGTTCGAGAAAAAACTATGGACCTGTAGCTCAGTTGGTCAGAGCAATCGGCTCATAACCGATTGGCCGGGGGTTCAAATCCCTCCAGGTCCACCATTCTAATTTAAAGCAAACTGCCATTGGGCGGTTTTTTTATTTTTTGGGAATCTGGAATCTCAATTTCAAATTAAAGAAGCCTCTACCCCCACCTAAACTAACATCTTTTTTCTTTCCTCTTCTAATTTTTGAGCTTCTTTTCTAAGTTTATCTATAAAAGAATAGTTATTCTCAAGAATCTCTACCAAAGACCCATCTATTGCCCCATTAGATACCATAGACTTCATAATACTTAAAACTTTTTTTCTCTTCATACCTTTCCTATAAGGTCTATCTTCTGTCAATGCAGTAAATATATCAGCAACAGCCATAATCCTACTACCTAAAGATAAATCACCCTCAGATAACCTGAAAGGATAACCTTTTCCATCTAATCTTTCATGATGAAATGCAGCCCACTCTTTAATCTCTTTTAAAGCTTCTATCGAATCTAAAGTATGGTAAGTATAAAAAGTATGTGATTTTATTATAGAAAACTCTTCTTTAGTCAACTTTCCTGGTTTATCTAAAATCTCAACTGGAATAGCCAACTTGCCTAAATCATGTAAATAACCTGCTATTTCCATCTTCTTAACTTCTTTATCTGACCAGCCACAAAGTTTAGCTAAATGAGCGGCTGTTAAAGCAACACCCTTGGAATGATTTGCTGTAAAAGAACTCCTAAAATCAATAATCTTGCTATAAAACTGACCTAACTCCTCTAAACCAGCTAGATCAACTTTTAAATCATTCTGTACAAAAAAGTGTTTCAATTCCTTTTCTATTAATTTAGAGTTAATAATACTTAACCAAAACTCTTCTCTTTTACTTAAAGTTAGAAAAGATTCTACAAAATCAGGATTGAATTTTCTACCAATTGCCTCCTTGATCCTAGAAACAATCTTGTCTCGATTAGCTAGTATATTATCATTATCAACCAAAAGAGAAATTCTATCAGCCAGTTGCAAGATATTGCTCAACAATGAGATCCTATTAGAGCCTATCATCTGTCTATCTCCACAATTCCAATCCAAATGATGATAAGAAATTATAGGGGCCAACTTAGCTAAAAGAGAAAAATTATTTACCAAGTAAGCTCCTCTTTTAGCATGATTAGAATTTTCATAATTATCAAACTTTAACCTCTCCAAATTATCTTTTCTAGAGAAAGAACCTATATCATGAATCGCAGCTGCTATAACTAGGTCCTTTTTATCTTTGGTATCTATTTCTAACTCTGTAGCCAATCTATAACTTATGTAGGCGACTTTCTCATGATGATCTTTTAATTTAAAATCTACCATATCTACTACCCCAGAAATACTAAATATTAAATCATATAAAGGGATTATCATCTTATCTTCCATCTTATTACACCTCCTTATATAATTATTATTTTAAAATTAGATTATTATACTTATCTACCTTTAAGTGGATGAAATAGCTAAATCTATTGTATTTTTAATAAAAAACAGACTATATACTAATTGTTGAATATATAGTCTGTTTCAGCTAAATTAAAGTAATTATCAAAAACAAATTTCTAAAGGTCATTTTAAAATGACCTTTAGAAATTTAACTTAAACTATATCTCTTTCTCTAAAACTATGAGCTATATCGGCAGTCTGATCACTGATATGCTCTATATTCTCTAAAGCCTCTAAATAGATTATTGCTGCAGAAGGGAAACAACTCCCTTCACCAAGCCTCTTCATATGTGATTCTCTATATTCTATCTGTAGATCATCTATATACTCTTCAGTTTGTATCAAAGACTCTGCTAAATCTAGATTTTCATTTTCAATAAGCTCATAAGTCTTTGCTAAAGAACCTAGTGTTATATCAAAGATATTCTGTAATGATTTTTGAGCAGTATCCGAGAAGGTACACTTATTATCTATATGTTCTACAAGTAGCTTCGATAGTTCATCAGCATCATCACCAATACTCTCAATAGCATCAATAATTAAAAAGTACATATCTATAGTTCTAATATCTTCTTCTGACAAAGAAGCTTGAGGTATCTTAGTTAAGAAGACCAACAGTTCTTCCTCTAATTCATTTAGTATCTCTTCCTTCTTTTGGATAGATTTAACTAGTTCTAAATCATTATCTAAAAAAGCTTGCCTAACATCCTCAACCATATCTGTAGAAATTTCTAACATCCTTGCCACTTCATGCTTAAGCTGTTCAGCTGCTAAACTAGGAGTCTCTAACATTCTATCATCTAAATAACTTAAGCCACGTTTAAGAGATACATCATCTCCTGGTATCAATCTATTTACCAAGGTTACAATTAGACCAACAAAAGGTAACCAAATTAATGTGTTTATTATATTAAAGATTGTATGAGTATTAGCCACCAATCTTTCTGGGCTAGGTGTCATCCCAAATAAATTTGAAAAACCAATCATCGATTCTTCAATAGCAGCCGCAAAGTTAGGTATTATGTACAAAAGAACTACTATCACACCTGTACCTAAGATATTAAAGATAAAGTGAGCTGCTGCTGCTCTTTTAGCACTAATATTTGCTCCAATTGCCGATAACATAGCCGTAATTGTAGTTCCAATATTACTTCCTAATATAATTGGAATCCCTGCCTGAAAACTAATAGCCCCTACAGCAAATAAGCCAAGGAGAATACCCATTGCTGCTGTACTACTTTGTACTATAACAGTAACACCAGCACCAATAGCCACACCTAAAATAGGATAAGCTGCAAATTGCTCCATCAACTCAAAAAAGACTACCGAATCCCTTAATGGTCTCATAGTATCACTCATACCATTCATTCCTAAGAATAATATACCAAAGCCAAGTAAAACTTGTCCAATATACTGAACTTTCTTCCTTTTAGAGAACATATGAGTGATAACACCGATAGCCACTGCATGGAGAGCATAATCACCTAGCCTAAAAGCTACCATCTGAGCCGTTACAGTCGTACCAATGTTGGCCCCCATAATAACACCAACCGATTGGGCCAACGTCATCAACCCAGCATTAACAAATCCAACTACCATAACACTTGTAGCACTACTACTTTGTACAATAGCCGTTACAAGTGCACCTACTACTACACCCATAAGAGGGTTTGTAGTAAGAAGGGCCAAAATCTTCTTTAACTTCTTTCCTGCTGTCTTCTGTAGACCTTCTCCCATCTGCTGCATCCCATAAATAAATAAAGCTAAGGAACCTAAAAACTGAAAGAACATTTGTACAGACAAAAAAATCTCTCCCCTCAAAATTATAAAGTTATAATATTATAAAAACTTATCTAACGATTAAAATATTTAAGATACTTTATTTTTTTCGACAATTAGCTTAAAAATACGATTGATTTGTATTTTTAAATAAGTAAGAAACCCTTATTAGTAGCCTTTTTTAAACCCCTTTCTAACTTTAATATTCAATAGACTGGCTATATCAGTATTATTTACCTAGTAATAATATTTAATTATCTATTAAATAAAAGTAGCCGTCCATCAATTATTATAACTGATAAACGACTATTTATAAAGTGAATTTATTATTTTTCTTCAAATAGAGCTTTAAAAAAACCAAAATATACGACTCATCCCTACTTAAATCGACATTTTTTATTAGACCGCCAGCTTTTTATCTATAGCCTTAGCAACTTTATCTAATTTTATTACTAAATTAGCAAACTCAGCAGGTTTTAATGACTGCTCCCCATCACATAAAGCCTCTTTAGGGTTAGGATGCACCTCTACAATAACTCCATCTGCCCCTACACTTATCCCTGCTTGGGCCAATGGTGTAACCAATGATCTCTTTCCAGTACCATGACTTGGATCTATTATTATTGGATAATCTGTAGTCTCTTTAATAAAAGCAATTGCATTTAAGTCAAGGGTATTTCTAGTTGCTGTTTCAAAGGTTCTTATCCCTCTTTCACATAAAATAACATTAGGATTACCATGAGCAATTATATACTCAGCTGCTAATAACCACTCTTTAATGGTTGCTGAATAGCCCCGCTTTAATAATATAGG
>NZ_KI912091.1:369884-371950 GCF_000517025.1 Halonatronum saccharophilum DSM 13868 | reverse complement strand
ACACTTGTAGCACTACTACTTTGTACAATAGCCGTTACAAGTGCACCTACTACTACACCCATAAGAGGGTTTGTAGTAAGAAGGGCCAAAATCTTCTTTAACTTCTTTCCTGCTGTCTTCTGTAGACCTTCTCCCATCTGCTGCATCCCATAAATAAATAAAGCTAAGGAACCTAAAAACTGAAAGAACATTTGTACAGACAAAAAAATCTCTCCCCTCAAAATTATAAAGTTATAATATTATAAAAACTTATCTAACGATTAAAATATTTAAGATACTTTATTTTTTTCGACAATTAGCTTAAAAATACGATTGATTTGTATTTTTAAATAAGTAAGAAACCCTTATTAGTAGCCTTTTTTAAACCCCTTTCTAACTTTAATATTCAATAGACTGGCTATATCAGTATTATTTACCTAGTAATAATATTTAATTATCTATTAAATAAAAGTAGCCGTCCATCAATTATTATAACTGATAAACGACTATTTATAAAGTGAATTTATTATTTTTCTTCAAATAGAGCTTTAAAAAAACCAAAATATACGACTCATCCCTACTTAAATCGACATTTTTTATTAGACCGCCAGCTTTTTATCTATAGCCTTAGCAACTTTATCTAATTTTATTACTAAATTAGCAAACTCAGCAGGTTTTAATGACTGCTCCCCATCACATAAAGCCTCTTTAGGGTTAGGATGCACCTCTACAATAACTCCATCTGCCCCTACACTTATCCCTGCTTGGGCCAATGGTGTAACCAATGATCTCTTTCCAGTACCATGACTTGGATCTATTATTATTGGATAATCTGTAGTCTCTTTAATAAAAGCAATTGCATTTAAGTCAAGGGTATTTCTAGTTGCTGTTTCAAAGGTTCTTATCCCTCTTTCACATAAAATAACATTAGGATTACCATGAGCAATTATATACTCAGCTGCTAATAACCACTCTTTAATGGTTGCTGAATAGCCCCGCTTTAATAATATAGGAGTATCCACTCTCCCTAGCTTCTTTAACATACCATAATTTTGCATATTCCTTGAACCAATCTGTAATATATCTGCATAAGAATCTACTAAATCAATATCCTCAGAATCCATAACTTCTGTTACTATCTTCAAACCAGTTCTTTCTCTTGCTTGAGCTAATAACTTTAAACCCTCTTCACCTAAACCCTGAAAACTATAAGGTGATGTTCTAGGCTTAAAGGCTCCACCCCTTAAGATTTGGCCCCCATGCTCTTTTACTCTATGGGCTGCCTCAAATAACTGCTCTCTACTCTCTACTGCACAAGGTCCAGCCATAATTACTAATTCTTCTCCACCAACCTTAACATCTCCAACCTCAACAACCTTATTATTTTTCTTCTTCTCGACTTCTCTACTACTTAACATTTAACTCACTCCTTTTTTTTAATTGCTAATTGATAGTTTACAATTGATAGTTAAAAACAATAAAAATCCATTACTAGTATTAATTAAAATCATTATACAACCAACATCTTTTTCTATAGGTTATTAAAATTAATTTTTTGACTATCAATTATCAATTATCAATTTTCAACTATCAATTTTAAATACAAAAAACCCACCTTGCTATCCTATATTTATAGGACGAAACAAGGTAGGTTAAAAAGTTTCGTGGTACCACCCTAATTGGACTAGAAATCTAGCCCCACTAGTTTAAATAACGATATACACCGGTATAACTTACTAAAAATTTCAGTTATACAGCTCCAGAGCGAAATTTCAATTCAAGTCCTTTAGCAGTGCTTACAGCCGATGGCACTACCTCTCTTTAAAGGTTTTCTCAAATCTACTTAACCCCTTCATAGCCTTTCTCTATATGAAATTAATCTTTTCTCTTGGTTATTTTTAATAATTGTAACAGCTCATAACTTCCTTGTCAAGGATAATTATAGATTATTTTATTCACAAGGCTGCAAAATTGTGACAGGTGGTTAACGATTTATAGTAATAAAGTGTCACTTTCGTGCCACTAGTAATGGGTAATGAGTGAAGAGTAATGAGTAGAGTCAAAATCTCAAAACCTCTTATAAGTCT
>NZ_KI912091.1:328634-369784 GCF_000517025.1 Halonatronum saccharophilum DSM 13868 | reverse complement strand
ATAAAGCACTAATTACAAAAACATTTACTATCCTTAACCATCTTTTTCTAGGATGATATTGGGCCATAAGAATACCTATTACTAAAACTGGTCCTAAAGTAAAAAATAGCGAAGACCCTAATATAGAAATACCCTTCCGATTAATATGATACCAACCTCTGCTTATTGCCCTAGTATCTATAGCTATCTGTAAAGCTACTGCTAGGACACCACACCAGATATTAACCTTTAGTCTCTTCAAATCAACTAAAAGATAAAGGAGAATCCAACTTTTTATAAAGACTATAATCCATTCCATATAAATAAAGCACCCCCTCATATAGTAATTAGATTTAACGATATTATTTATGCTTGAAGTTGAAAACTATAGTAACATAGGTTAACTTTTGATGGATTAAATGTAGGAGCAGACCTATGTGTCTGCCCCCTAAATAATATTATAAAGACTACACTTAATTACTAAAATGTAGAATTTTTAGGGAAGACCTTTGAAATAATACCAGAAGGTGCTTCTAGCCTCTTTATCTTATGCTGTAGCTCTACAATAGCTCGCATCTCATCATCCCTCATCTGGGTGGTAATTGCCCTTACCTCTGGATTCCTAATCTCAATAAGATTTTGATTGTAAAATTTTTGATTTGAAATCCGATATTCGAGTATGTCCTTTAAGATATCTACATCTTTCATTTAAATTCTTTCCCCTTTCAATTAAGATTCAAGCCCTAATTTTATAATCTTATCCTTTATAAAACTTATATGTTCTTGAGATGTTTTTTTAAATTCCTTTATAATATCTTTCAATTCATCATTTTGAATATCTGGATAATACTCATCATATTTCTCTATAAGCAATTCTTCCTTTTCTAATGCCTTCTTAAAGTAAATCACTAGAATATATTCAGCTGAAAGTTTTTGCACATCTATTTCCTCCTACTCTCTTTGATATAATTTAATCTTAATAAATATTTTCCCGCTTATAAGTAAATATTATTCTTATATACAGACGTCGAAAGGAAGGTATCTTATATGAAAGTTGCAATTATTGGTGGTGGTATATCTGGTTTAGCATCTGCTTTGGCATTTGAAAGGTATGGAATTACTCCTGTTGTTTTCGAAAAGAATGGTCATATAGGAGATCCTGTATTATTTACCTCAGCCATTCTTCATATATTTAATCATTTTAAATCAGACCCTTTTAAGCACCTTAAAAAAAAGTATAATCTAAAGTTATCCCCTTCCTCTTCTATAAAAAGAATTGCTATGTACGGGCCAACAGAACAAGTTACTATAGAGGGAAATTTAGGATATATTACAAATAGAATGAGAGAAGGAACTTCTATTAACAATCAACTCTCTTCTAAACTATCTCTTTCAGTTGAATTTGATAGCTTAGTAGATATAGATGATTTAAAAGAAGAATTTGATCATATATTAGTAGCTACTGGAAATAGTGTAATTCCAAAAAAGCTAGACCTATGGGAAGATATCTTTAATACTCACTTTAGATCTGCTACTGTTATTGGACACTTTGATACCCAGTCTGTCTCAATGTGGTTGAATAAAGACTATGCCAAAAATTGCTCTGCCTACCTCATACCAATCAGTTCAAAAGAAGCTAATTTAAATCTTGTGATTGACAACATTACTGCTCGTGAAATAGATTACTATTGGGAGAAATTTCTTTCCAGCGAAAAATTAGATTATAAGATAATTGAAACAAGAGACTCAAGTTTTAATTGTGGTTTCTTATCTAGACACCAAAAAGATAACATTTATTTAATAGGAAATGCAGGGGGATTTGTTGGCAGTTTAGTAGGTCTTGGTCAGATTAAATCAATAGAAAGTGGAATCTTAGCAGCAGATTCTATTGTCAAAGGGATTGATTATGATAAACTAATCAACCCCTTTGTTCAAGATATGAAAAAATTTTATGAACTTAGAATGTTATTGAACACCTTTACTAATCAAGATTTAGATAGACTAATCAACTTATTAAAAAAACCTACACTTAAAAAATTAATCTATAATAACCCTCTTTTCAAAGTGAAATATGGCGCTTCTATTGCAAAAATATACAACTTTTTAAATAAAGTAAAGAACCCCTAAATCTAATTTACTTTTCTGTTTGAATAAATATATAATTTGAAATAGGTTGGTATATCCTTGATATTATACTACCCGGTCTAAACAAATTCCAATTTAATAATATTCCCCAACTATAAAAGACGGCTATAGCCATTATAACTATATAGACTATTAACTCTCTTTTAAGCTTTGCTTGTACTAACCTCTTTATCTGAAGATAAGCTATTATAATAAAGAATATTGTCATAATATATAACATTTATTTTCCACCGCTTTTTTATTTTTTAGTTTTACCAAGCAAGTGGAAAATATCCGTTTTTTTAATATGAGGGATTATAGAGTGAAGCATATTAGTAATAAAGTGTCACTTTCGTGCCACTAGTAATGGGTAATGAGTGAAGAGTAATTAGTAAAGTCAAAATCTCAAAACCTCTTATAAGTCTTAGGTAACAAAGGGGTTTCTGTTTTTTTAAGGTTTTACCCATTACTCATTACTGATTACTCTTCACCAGTAATAAAGCTCCGCTTTATTACTATAATATTTCACTCTTCACCTTCGCAAAAGCTCTCAATGCTTCTTCTAAATCAGATCTACTATGGTTAGCCATAACTGTAACTCTAAGCCTGCTACTACCCTTTGCTACAGTTGGTGGTCTAATGGCTGGAGCCAACACCCCTTCTTCTAATAAAGCCTTACTTAAACTTGTAGCCCTCTTAGCATCACCGATTATAATCGGGATAATTGCACTATTACTAGGTAATAGATCATAACCCAAATCCTCTAATCCAGACTTTAAAAACTTTATATTATTCCATAATTTTTCAATAATCTCTGGGTGCTCTGTTAAATACCTTAGCGAAGCTAGAGACCCACCTATTGTAGAAGGGGATAAAGCTGTAGAGTATACAAAAGACCGTGACTTATTTCTTAATAAATCAATCAATTCCCTACTTCCTGCTACAAAGCCACCTTCTGATCCCAACGCTTTACTTAAAGTACCCAGTTGAATATCCACTTGGCCCTCTAAACCAAAATATTCAACACTTCCTCCAGCATTTTTACCTAAAACTCCCGTCCCATGAGCATCATCAACCATCACCATAGCATCATACTTTCTAGCTAAATTGACTATCTGATCTAAGGGGGCCAAATCTCCATCCATACTAAAGACCCCATCAGTTACAATCAGCCTTCTTCTATACTTACCAGCACCTTGCAATTTTCTCTCCAATTGCTCCATATTATTATGCCTATAAACTCTTAACTTTGCCTTACTTAACCGGCAACCATCAATAATACTGGCATGATTTAACTTATCACAGATGATGATATCTCCTTTTCCTACCAGAGTAGTCAAGACACCTATGTTGGCCATATAACCGGTATTAAAGACCAGAGCATCCTCAGTTTCTTTAAATTGCGCCAACCTTTTTTCCAACTCTCTATGTAAATCATAATTACCAGTAGTTAGTCTTGAGCCACCTGAACCAATTCCATACCTTCTTACTATCTCTATAACCTCTTCTTTTACCTGTTTATTTGTGCTTAGACCTAGATAATTATTTGAGGCTAACATTATAACTTCTCTGCCATCAACAATAGTTCTAGGAGATTGAGAGCCTTCTAAAACTCTCAATCTCCTATATAGCCCCTCCTTCTTTAATGAGTCTAGTTCACTTTTCCATCTGCTCACATTAACCCTCCTAAAACTCTAAACCTAAATCCTTAATCATCTGTAAATCCTCTTTAACATCTCTTCCCTGAGTAGTCAAATAATTTCCTATTAGTAAACCATTAATCCCAGATAATAAAGCTAAAGACTGTAAATCACGCAAATTCTTCTCTCGCCCTCCACATAACTTAATAGTCTTTTTAGGATTGATAAACCTAAAGATTGCTGCTGTCTTTAAAGCTTCCATTGGTGGAACCTTCCTATTATCTTCTACTGGAGTTCCCTCTACTGGATTTAAGATATTTAAAGGTATAGAGTCAACATCTAGCTCTTTTAAAGTAAAGGCTAAATCTACCCTATCCTCAAAGGATTCACCCAAACCTATAATCCCACCACTACA
The DNA here is from genome assembly GCF_000517025.1 of Halonatronum saccharophilum DSM 13868. Taxonomy (GTDB): domain Bacteria; phylum Bacillota; class Halanaerobiia; order Halobacteroidales; family Halobacteroidaceae; genus Halonatronum; species Halonatronum saccharophilum. The sequence continues at coordinate 365,626 of NZ_KI912091.1, read as the reverse complement.
GACCTCTACTCCTCTTGCTTTTAAGGCTCTTACAGTCTTCACCCTATCTTCATACTGGTGGGTCGTACAGATATTGGCAAAATGACTTTCAGAAGTTTCTAAGTTGTGATTATACCTCTTCAACCCTACCCCCGATAACTTCTTAGCCCTATCTTCATCTAAGGTTCCCAAAGAAGCACAGACTTCTAAGCTTGTATCCTCCTTTATAGTCCTAAAAGCCTCTACTAGTTGTTCAAACTCCTGATCATCTATTACACCCCTACCGCTAGTTACGATTCCAAAGTGCTTAGCCCCACTCCCCTCCATCTCTTTGGCTCTAGCCAAAATGTCCTCTTTAGCCATCAAAGGATAACTTTGTACTCCTGTATTATAATGAGCCGATTGAGAACAGAAGGTACAATCCTCAGAACAACTACCTGCCTTTGCACTAACAATTGAACATAAATCAACCTTCTTCCCCTTATACTTCTCTTTAATTTCGTTTGCTGCTCCTAAAAGCTCTAGTGTTTTAACCTCTGCTAAATTAACCAACTCCAAAGCTTCTTCTTTAGTAATCTCTCCCCCAGCTAATACCTTATGCTTTAACTTACTTATCATATTTTCTCATCCTTTCTAAATTTAATCTTCTAACCTTACAAATAACAGATGGTGGGTTACAATAATATCCCCATCCTTTTTATACCTACTTTCGTACTCTTGCTCTAATCTCTTTAGGAGACCTTTTGTCATAATAGGCTTCCCCTTTGTGGCACTATTGGCCCCAATCTTTTTAGTGGCCCTTAAAAAGTCTCTTACCCTAGAAAATCTTTCTTTATACTCCTTCTCTTCTATGTAAACCCTTTCGAATTCATCCTTTAAAAGCTCTTCTAACTCCTCTTTACTAAAAAAGCTCTGAGAATAGTTATCTTCACCATAGATTGAAACTAAAGAATTTCTTAATTCATAAAAAGTTCTATCTCCAAAGGTTGAAAAGTATATCTTCCCACCTCTATTTAGGTGCTTTTTAAGATTTTTAATAGCCCCCTTTAAATCTTCAAACCATTGGAAGCTAGCATTAGATGCTATCAAATCAAAGCTACAATCCAACTCTAAAGTTTCCCCATCTTCTACTAAATAACTAATGTTAGAATAATCTTTAAACTTCTCTTTACATCTGCTAATCATCTTAGAAGAGATATCTACCAATAGATAATCACTTTTTGGGAACTGATCTAATAGCATCTGAGTAAAAAGACCTGTCCCAGCACCTATTTCTAATACCTTATTTGCTTCATTTTTGTCTAGATAATCCTTTAAATGTTGGCCCATATACCTCTGCACTACCGCATAATCATCATAACTATTTGCAGCTTTTGAAAAATTACTCTTAACCAAGCTCTTCTTTATCATCTAAATATCCCCTTATTAATCTATTCACTTCTTTTTTACCCTCGTAGATGAGGTTATGACCTATTACTTCTAAGTCATAGAAGTAATAATTAGAAAACTTCTCTAAAACCCTTCTTGAACTTAAATTTTTCATTATCCTATCTTTCTCTCCTATTATTATAAGTGGATTTAAAGTATCATTTACCTTTAGATTTCTTAGATCCTCTTCCAGTAAAAAATTTAAACCTTGTTCTAAATAATCCAAATCTAAACTTTCTAAAGCTCCTTGATTCTTTTCTAAATAGTCTTTAAAGTACTTGTTTTTATAAAAATTAAGCCTGCTAAAGTTAGTTAATAGACCTAACTTATCTCTTCGCAAGTCCCTAAGCATCTTCTTTACCACAACCTTAGGCTGATTCTCTAAAAAATTTAAAGTCGGTGAAATTAATATTAACTTATCAACCTCAAAATCTTTTAAGTGTTTTAAAGCCAACATAGCTCCTAAAGACCAACCAAAGAAAATCAGTTCACCTTCACTTAGTTCTTTAACCTCTTCTTTCAATCTATTTAAATCAAAATAATCTACAAATAAGATTTGATGCTCTCCAAAATCTAGATTTTTATATAACTTCTTACTAGTCCCCCAACCAGGAAATAATACAACAAGACCCATATAAAAATCCTCCCTTCATTTTTGTTAACCTGATAAAATTCAAAGTTGACAATGTTGGTAAAAATTTTCCCTTTTTTAATTATATTAGATAAGACAAGTATTGTCAACTAACTTATCGTTTAGTTGACAATACTTGTCTTATCTCTTCTCTAACCTTCTCATCATTCTCCTTAATCAAAGCCTTCTCCAACGCATCCAATGCTCTCTGACTCCCAATCTGACCAATAGCCCAGACAGCACTTCCTCTAACTATAGGCTTAGGATCTTTTAAAGCCTCAATCAAATGAGGTAGGCTTTCTTCCTTTCTTAAGTTTCCTAAGATTATCGCTGCATTACGCTGAATTGGCCTCTTTCCCCGCCAATTCATCGGAGTAGGCATAAATTTTTTCTTATACCCCTTATTACTCATAGCTAATAATGGGGCCAACTCTGGATAAGCTCCCAACTCTCCTGGCTTAAACTCCTTATGATTTCCTGCCTTGGTCTTCTTATTATGGGGGCAGACATCTTGGCAGGTATCACACCCCCATAAGCGATTTCCCATCTTCTTGCGGTACTTGCGGGGGATATGCCCCTTACTCAAGGTAATATAGCCTAAGCACTTACGACTATCTAAAGTATAATCATCTACCAAAGCTCCTGTAGGGCAAGCCTCTATACACCTTCTGCACTCCCCACACCTATTCTCGACAGGTTCATCAGTCTCTAAGTCTAAGTTTGTTATTATCCCACCTAAGAAGATCCAAGACCCATAATCTTGATTAATTATTGAACAGTTCTTGCCCTGCCAGCCTATCCCTGCCTTTCTAGCTAGAGCCCGGTCAACCGTTGGTCCGTTATCAACAAACTTGACCCCTTTAAATTCCTCAAACTCCTTTTCTAAGAAATCTATTAGCCTATCTAACTTCTCTCCTAATACCCGGTGATAATCCTTACCCCAAGCAAACCTAGATAGCCTAGCTCTTAATTCTTTGTTGGCCCTCATTCTCTCCTCTTCAACCTTAGGATCATCTATCTTATAAGAGATAGCACAAACTATTACTGTATTGGCCCCTTTCATAACCATCCTTGGATTACAGATCTGATCCAGATCATCTTTAACAAACTCAGATAAAAAACCTTCTTCCTTCATCTTTGCTAAAAATTCTCTCGTTTCAAAAAGAGGCTCTCCATCTGCAAATCCTATTGCATCTATTCCAAGCTCTTTAGCATACTCTCTTATCTTAGCCTTCACTTTAAATCAACTCCCTTAGACCTATTATATCATATTTAACTTTACATTATATAGTAATATAGTGGCACTATCGTGCCACTAGTAATGGGTAATCAGTAATGAGTAATGGATAAAACCTTAAAAACCCCTTTGTTGCCTAAATTTGAATAAAAGGTCTTTAGGTTTTGATCTTACTCATTACTCGTCACTCATCACTGATTACTAGTTGCACAAAAGTGCAACTAGATTACTACAAATCAACAAAAAGAGAAGTAGCTAAAAAGCTACTCCTCTTCTTCTTCCTTCTTGGCATTGATATAAAATTCTTTATGGTGACCACCTTTGGTATAACACTTATAAGAGTTTTCCCTTAACAGATCTAATATCTGATCTGCTTGGTGGGCATCATATCTTTCAAGAGTAATTGATAACTCTTGCCCGCTCTCCATATCATCGACCAACCGTTTCAACTTCATCATCTCTGAAGAGCTTATCTCTGGTCTGAAATCTAAACATATTTTTCCCATTTTACACCACCTCAATACTAACGACATCTCTACCTCTTTGCCTAATTCTAGGCTTCAATAATAGCATCTGTTGGACATCCATCCATAGCATCTTGAGCCTCTGACTCTAATTTATCAGGGACATCATCTGTAATGGCCACTGCCTTATCATCATCATCCCAATCAAATACAGCAGGCACTTCATTTACACATAAACCACAACTTATACAGTCATCTTTTATAACTTTAACCTTCACTTTATTCCCTCCTTTTTTAAGCTAAAACTCAACTTTAGTATTGCTAGATTTACAATAATTTATTCACCATAGACTCACAGTTGACCCTATAATTTCATAAGATAAATTAAAACTTTTCAATCTGGAATTTAGTATCTGTTTAACTAATTCCTAATTCCAGGTTCCTAAGTTATGAAAGGAGAATCAGTATGATTAGCAAATCTTTTTTTAAAAAAATAAGAAAAGAAATAATTGGTTTAAATAAAAAAGTACCTTTACTAGATGGAAGACACAGAAAATATATTAACCTTGATAATGGGGCGAGTACTCCTTCCTTTAGGCAGGTCTTCTCTAAAATGAGAGAATTCTTAAATTGGTACTCTAATGTTCATCGTGGAAGTGGATTCAAATCTAGACTTTCTACAGAGGTTTATGATAAATCCCATAGCCTAGTATTTGAATTTTTAAATGGGAATTTTGATGATAATACAATCATCTTTGTCAAAAATGCAACCGAGGGGATTAATAAAATAGCCAATACTTTGGAGGTAAAAGAAGATGAGATAATTATTAGCTCTTTAATGGAACATCACTCAAATATACTACCTTGGCGTAAAAAGGGTAAATTACTTTATGTAGGTTTAACTGACGAGGGTCGATTGGACTTAGAAGATTTAGAATCTAAATTAAAAGAACATAGAGATAAAGTTAAGTTAGTAGCTATAAGTGGAGCATCTAATGTTACTGGAATCATCAACCCCATCTATAAAATTGCTAAGTTATCCCATCAGTATGGAGCCAAGATATTAGTTGATGCAGCCCAACTTATTCCTCATCGCCAAATTGATGTTAAGAGTAATGACCATCCTGAGCATATTGACCTTTTAGTCTTCTCAGCCCATAAGCTCTATGCACCCTTTGGTACAGGAGTAATATTTGCACCTAAGAAGTTTTTTAAAGATAATGAGCCAGACTATTCTGGTGGGGGAACGGTAAAAGTAGTTACTTTAGAAGATGTAATCTGGGCCAACTTGCCTGACAAAGAAGAGGCTGGAACACCAAATATAGTAGGAGCATTTGCCCTAAGTGAAAGTATTAAAACTCTTAATAGATTAGGATGGGATAATATTATAGGGGCTGAATCTTTATTAACAGATTATACCTTAAGACAGTTGCAAAAAATACCACAAGTGCAACTATACTGTAATATGGATAAAAAAGTACCCCAAGATCATTTAGCCGTAATCCCCTTTAACATTAAAGGAATCGACCATTCATTGGTGGCTGCCATCTTAGCAGATGAATATGGAATAGGTGTTAGAAATGGATGCTTCTGTGCTCACCCTTATATAAATCACCTTTTGGATATTGGGCCTGATGAAGCTGAAGAATTTAAAGAAAGGGCCTTCAAAGGAGACTATTCAGATAAACCAGGGCTAGTTAGGATTAGCTTTGGCTGCTACAATAACCTTCACGAAGTTAAGTATCTAATTAAAGCTATCAAAGAAATTATAGCACGTCATAAGAAAGGAGAAGACTTGAGTAGTAACTACAAGTTTGATGAAAATAAAGGAGAATATAAATCAGTTAATAAAATTGACTTTAATCGCTACTTTAAATTTTAAGTAAAAGCTATAGATCTTTTTTATAGATTTTCTCAAAGGTTATTCTATACTTCTCTTTTTCATATTTTCCATAACCTTTATCATACTTTAACCTTTGTAAATTATATCTAACTTCATAGTAAGATTCTTCTTCGACAAGATCATACTTGGTTAAAAAATCAAGCATCTCTTTTAACCCCTTAACCTTTCTAGTTAAAGGACTAGCCTTATGTTTAAAGACATAAACTCCAACCTCTTGATTCATCTCATCTTCTACCCCTAAAAGACTATATATTACATAGGTAAACATAATTGATACTACAAAGAAACCAAGAATTAAAATTACAAGTAAAAGCTGAAGGATAGATGTACTTACCCCCTCTATCTCTCGAGGGTCAATATTAAGAGTGCTTATTATTAAAAATAAAAATAACAGCACCCCAAAACCAAAGAATATAAAGGCAATTACATGGGGCAAATAAAATTCTTCAAATAACCTAAAGTTCTTCTCTACTATCTTTTTCTTCTCTTCCATCCAACTACTAATCTTCTTTATAAGATTCTCAAGGATGCTCTTAACCATAATATCCCTCCTTAGAAGAATTTAATTAAGAGTTAAAAATGAACAAATTAGGCTATTAATGATTAAATATCAGCTTTAAAACTTAATATAAGCTCTTTAATTTTAGGCTACTCTTTAATATTTATTATCAATTATTACTCTCTAATTGCTCTTCTAACCCCTTCTATCTTTTCTTTAATACTTTCAGAGCCAACTATCTCTGTTACCATACAAATAGTCTTTGCTCCTCTCTTACTAACAGTCTTTATATTATGTTCCTTGATGCCACCAATTGCTACAAAGGGTATATTAATATTCTCCACTACATAATCAAGATATTCTAGTCCAACTGGGTCACAGACGTCTTCTTTTGTATAAGTTTTAAAGATAGGGCCAACGCCTATATAATCTGCTCCCCTATTCTCTGCCTCCCTTGCCTCTTTGGGAGAATGGGTAGATAAGCCAATTATCATCTCTTCCCCTACTATCTTTCTTACCTCTTCAATTGGAAGGTCCTCTTGACCAATATGAACCCCATCGGCTCCTATAGCTAAAGCCAAAGCGATATCATCATTAATTATAAAGCTTACCCCTGCTTTCTTAGTCATCTCTCTAATCTTAAGACACTCCTGATACTTATAGAGCATCTTCTTCTCCTTCTCTCGATACTGTATTATCTTAATTCCTCCATCAATCATCTCTCTTATTACCTCTACATTACTTCTGCCTTTAGAAAACTTTTCTGCTGTAATACAATATAGGTCTGTATTTAAATTTCGACATTTATCCATAATAATCCTCCAATACCAGCTTTAAAATAATATTTCCCTGCTTTGCTGCACAAATATTGACACGAGGTGAAATAGGAGGTCTCTCTTTAGAAACTTCACTGACTAGATCACCGACTAAATAAAAAGTATCATTTATCTTTTTGACACTTAAATCATCAGAATTTCCCCAGCCTCCTATTCCAGATGCGCTAACCAATAACTTATCCGAATTCATATACCTCTCTACCATCAACTTCTTACTTTTAACCTTATCAAAGGCTTCTACTAATATATCACAATCAGAAAAGAAGTATTCCATATTTTCTTTATTAACCTCTTTTCTAATAACCTTTAGATCCAAATCTGGATTTATCCTTAAAAGATTTTCTTTTAGAGCTTCAACCTTAAATTTACCGACTTGATCAATGAAATAAAACTGTCTATTTAAATTAGAAGCTTCAATAATATCAAAATCAACTATTACAAAAGACTTAAAACCACTTCTTACAAGATTAAAGGCCACATTAGACCCCAAACCTCCAGCCCCTCCTATACCAATCCGATAGGATTGAACCTTCTTTAGCCTATCTTTTCCTAGATAAGACTCCAACCCCTTTTCAAAAGAATTCATAACTACCCCCCTTTTTCAGTTTAGAATTGACAATTGATAATTGATAGTAAAAAATCAAAACACTAAACATAACAACAAAACCTAAAATTGTTAATTTTCATTCTATATTTTTTTGATCTTAACTGTCAATTATCAATTTTAAACTTTCAATTATCTATATCCTATGCCAATCCTGCAAAATAGGCTGATATCCTTTCTCCAAAAGTAGCTTTTTAATCTCTTTTAAGCTTCTACCATCAGAGATTGCAAATTGATCGGTGCTATCTTTTTGGGTATATCCACCTACTGCTGTAGAAGACTCAGCAGATAGCTTGGTAATACCTAAAGGAAGGAGATTATCTCTAAGATTCTCTCCCTCTCTAGTCGAGAGGCTTATACCAACCCGTGGTAAAAAGAGCCTATAAGCTAAGATTATCTGAACTAAATCCCTATCACTTACAATAGATTTTGGTTGAAAAGATCCTAAATGAGGTCGTAATCTAGGTAAAGATAGGGCCAACTCCAAGTCTAGATAATTTTTCTGGAGATATTGGGTATGAATAGCTGAAAAGAAGGCCTCTTTTCTCCAATCATCAAGACCAAATAAAGGACCTATATTAATCCTTCTCATCCCAGCCTTAGCTCCTCTTTCTGGTGCATCCAACCTATAACGATAGTCCTTCTTTGGCCCAGTTATATGTACCTGATCATAAATTTCTTCATTATAAACCTCTTGATAAATAGTAAGGCCATCTACCCCAGCTTCTATAAGCTCTTCATACTCACCCTTATATAAAGGATAGATCTCGATATCAATAGATGAAAAGTAGTCCTTTAAAGCCTCGACTGCCTCTTTTATATAAGAGACTGGGCTATGTTTACGAGATTCACCTGTTAAGATTAGAAGATGCTTAATCCCCTTCTTAGCTATAGCTTCTCCTTCTCTTCTTATCTCTTCTATATTTAGTTTCTTTCGTTTGAATTTATTCTTAACATTAAAACCACAATAAGCACATTGGTTTACACAATGATCAGATAAATAAAGAGGAGCATATAAGAAGATAACTCTACCAAAGTTTTGAATCGTCTCTTTGTTGGCTCTTTGAGCCATCTCCTCTAAATGCTTAGTTGCTACAGGTGATAGGAGAATTAAAAAATCCTCCCACTCTAAACTATCCTTTGCTAAGACTCTTCTTACATCATTATCGTTGGCCCTTTTAAATACATCATCTAAATTTAATCCCTTATACTTTAAATATTCATTATAAAAGCTCATGATTCAATCCCTTCTAAGAAACCTGTTAAAGGTGAAGAAGCCTTAGCATAATCTCTTACTGGACCACTACCAGCTAGATATCCCATTCTACCTGCTTGAACAGCCTTAGCAAAAGCCCTTCCCATTCCAATTGGATCTTGAGCTGTAGCAATTGCAGTATTAACAAGAACTGCATCAGCCCCCATCTCCATTGCCTCTGCTGCTTGAGAAGGCTTTCCTATTCCTGCATCTACTATTATTGGAACTTCAATTTCATCTATCAGTATTCTAATCATCTCCTTGGTCTTCAAACCACGATTAGAACCAATTGGAGCTCCCAAAGGCATAACAGCCCCAGCTCCTACCTCCTCTAATCGTTTAGCTACCATTAAATCAGGACTGACATAAGGAAGAACTACAAACCCCTCTTTAGCCAAGATCTCTGTAGCCTTAATTGTCTCCTGATTATCAGGCATTAGATACTTATTATCTGATATAACCTCTATCTTAATCCAATTTCCACAGCCTGCAGCCTTAGCTATCCTAGCAATCCTTACTGCTTCCTCAGCCGTTCTTGCTCCTGAAGTGTTAGGCAAAAGGATACAACCTTTGGGAATATAATTTAGTATATTCTCCTTAGGAGAATCAAAATCAACCCTCCTTAAAGCCATAGTCACCACCTGAGAGCCTGAAGCTTCAATAGTATCCTTAATTATATCCTTTCTTGGAAACTTCCCAGTCCCAGTTAAAAGCCTACTCTCTAACTTAACTCCACCAATAACTAAAGAATCCTTCTTCATCTTAACATCCCCCTCCTACAAACTTTAATACCTCTAAATTATCTCCAGCTTTTAAAGTAATGTTATCCCACTCTTCACTCTCTAAAACATTATAATTATACTCAACAACCAACCTTTCTAACTCCATTGACTTCCCAAGCAGATACTCTTTTATTGTTATCTCTTCTTCTAATATTTCTTCCTTACCATTTACAGTTATCTTCATTATATATCCTCCCATTTTAAAGTAGTAATTTCATATTCAAAATCTTAATAAACCCTAAAGACTTAGCGCAGATAAAAAAGGATCAGAGCCGATTAAATCTGATTTAAATCTTAATTAATTTCTTATCTTTTAATCTGAACTTAATCCTACCTTATCAGATTTAATCTACCCCTAACTTTTGATCTTTCCGCACTAGAAACCTAAATCCAAAAACATCTCGTACAATTCCAACTTTAAAGAAGCCCCTGTGCAAGATTATTCTTTGTTCTCTATTCTTTATCTTCTATCCCTTAACTGTAAACTGTGCATTGTACACTACTCTGCTCACTGCTAATACAAAAGAAGCTCCCCCGTTAAACGAGGAAGCTTCTTTATCTAAAACTGGGCCAACGCCCATTAAATATATAAATTAGCTTCCCTCCGCTGGTGTTAACCAGATCAGGTTATAGAGTTAGGGAACTCTCCCCTCTCAGCCCTTTTAATTAAGGGCACCCCTAGCCTTAATATTATACTGTATTTTAATTATATAGTATTTCTAAAAAACTTCAAATTTAAAAAAAGATTAAAGTCAATTAGAAAGTTTCTTATTTGACTCTACAACCTTATCAATTAATTCTAACTGCTCTTTACTTTCCATAAGCTGTTCATTAACCTTATCATAAAGCTTATCATTAAAATCGGTAACCTCTACCATAATATCATTTAAAGAGTCAGCACTACTAGTAGACTCCCCTGTCTGTGCTGCAACCTCCTCACTGGTAGCTGAAATTTCTTGAGATAAAGCACTCATCTCTTGAGTAGCCGCTACTTGGTCATCAGCAAAGGATATCACTTGTTCCATTTTATCTCTTACTTTAGCAGATGAATCTTTAATATCAGAAAAAACCCTAACAATACTATCTTCTCTTCCCTCTTCTTCATCCATTATCATCATTCTTATAGCTTTTGCTGATACTGCCTCTACCTCTTGAACAATATTTTTAACCTCTTTTGTAGCCACCATACTTTCATCAGCCAGCTTTTTAATCTCTTGAGCTACTACAGCAAAACCTTTTCCTGATTCACCAGCCCGGGCTGCCTCAATAGCAGCATTTAAAGCTAACAGATTAGTTTGATCTCCTATTTTCATTATCCTATCAGAAATATTACCAATTTTCTCTACACTTGCTTGTAATTTATTCATTATTATTGCAGTATCTTCAATCAGCTTATCTCCATATTCAATCTTCTTGTAAGTATCTTTAATAACTGAATATGTTTCATTTCCCGCCTTTGATACCTCTTCGGCATTTAAGGCTAAGCTTTCTGCTCCTGTAGAAACCTCTTTAATCGAAAGGGAGACCTGACTTATAGCTTCAGAAATCTCATTATTACCTGACATCATATCCATTATAATTTCTACTGATTTATTCAATTTAATGGTAACCTCTTCTGCTACCTCCTTCATAGAATAAGCAGATTTAGAGACAATTTCCGCCTTATCAGAGGCCTTATAAGTCTGATCTTTCACCTCTTTAGTAACTTTATATATACTTAAACTAATAAAAAATCCAAGCAAAATTCCAATTAATAAAGTAACTATAGCTACAATGATAACTATATTTCTACTAGAGCGAGAATCTTCACTAATATTTTCAACTCTTAAACTTAACTCATCTATTCTACTATGGAGATTATCCCAAATTTCTCTAGTCAAAGATGCAGAAGCCATTCCTAATTGTAAATTAATACGATCATGAAGATTATGCATTATATCACTTCTTAAATGGGTATCAGAAGTTCCTCTTATACTCTCTACACCATCTTCAAATCGATCATTCCATCTAGTAACATCTTCTAAAGAGGCTAATATATCTTTATTATCAGTTAAAGTTTTTATATTAGCTATATTATTTTGAGCAACTTCACTCTCTAAACTTGATGTATTCCCTAAGCCTGCTTCCCATCTATATAAAGCAATCTGTCTTCTATTTATCTCATTTACCAAATCTGTATTTCTTCTAATTATAGGAATAGACTGATCAGTTAACTCTTCCACCCCATATCTAATCTCCTCAATCTCTCTATTTATACCTGCAGTACCTCTATAAACAAAGAAACCAACAAAAATGATTACCAACATCATAAGTATAAATCCCATCTGAACGAATTTAACAATAGTTAATTTGAAGGGATCTTTCTCCCCTTGGCCATTGCCCTTACCTTGTTTTAAATAAAATTCTTTTGCTAACTCAAATTTGTCAACTAAAAAATCCTTAACTATATTACACCCTTTGCTCAATAAGTTTTTTAACTTTTTAAAACTATCTTTATTAAATATTTTAGCTACTGCTGATTTAAATTTTTTTACTAAAACTTTCAGCTTAATCATAATACATCGCCTCCTTAATCTAATTACACATATCTATTTAAACAGGAGATCATTATAAAATTATAGCCTTTCTCTTATAGATTAGTGTTATGAAAATCATTAACTTAAGTTAATTCTAGAAAAATTAGCTTTATTAAAAAGCCCTTCTTTATTACTATAATTAAACAAAATTGCTATTAATCCTTCTTTTATTCCCTCTTTTGACCCATCTATAACATTTAGTATATCATACTTAAAAGACTCAATTTGAATCTTTCTTCTAATTTGGCGTGCACTAAAGCCGCTTAAATCTGGTAAGTACTTATCAATCATCTCTTTATCTCTTGTAAAATTATTAAACTTATCCTTATAATCATCCACTTCATACTTATTAAAGAAATCAGGTATATCCACTTTTCTTCTTCTTAAGAGATAATCAAACTTTAATATTTCATTAAATATATCTTCTTCCTTCACACAATACTCCCTATAGAATTCTTGCAAATACTTATAAAGAGACTCTAATTTATGAGGATAGCGATAATATCCTTTCTCTTCCCAAAATTTAGCCAAATCTTCAAATAGATCAAAGGGGGTTGCATAAAAGTTATCTTTAATATATTCTATGCTATAATCAAAGTGATGAGAATTACTAAAGGTCTCTAAAACCTCTTCTACCATCTTTAATTTCAACATCTCCCCATATGATAAACTATTACTCTCTAACACTTCATAAGGAGGCTTAGCTGCCCATATATACCCATATTCGTTGGCCCTTCTTCTAAGCCCAGATCCTTTTAGGAGTTTTAAAAAACCTAGCTGTAACTTGCCTGGTTTTAAATCATAAACAAAATTAAATGACTCTTTAAAAGTATTATAGTCCTCCTTTGGTAAAGCAGCTATAAGATCCAAATGCAAGTGGATATTATTATAGCTATTAAGGTCTCTAACTACCTTGCTTAACCTTTTTAGATCCATCCTACGATCAATCAACTTCAAAGTCTCTTTATTGGTCGATTGTACACCAATCTCAAATTGGAAATAACCCTTTGGAGCTTTAGATAATAATTCAATCATCTCTTTGCTCATTAGATCAGCCGTAATTTCAAAATGGAAGTTAATATCCAAACCTTCCGACCATTGATCTAGCAAAAATCTAAAGACTTCCATAGCATAATTACTATTAGCATTAAAGGTTCGATCTACAAATTTAACCTGTTTAACTCCACTTTCAATCAACTTTAAAAGATCACTCTTTACCCTATCTAAAGAGAAGAACCTAACTGATGATAAAGTAGAAGATAAACAATATTGGCAGTTGAAAGGACAGCCGCGATTTGATTCAAAATAGATTATCTTATTATCTAACCCTTCTAAACTTTCATAGGGTGAGGGGATAATATCTAAATCACAAATAACCTCTCTAGCTTTATTCTCTACTACCTTACTTCCTTTTCTATAAATTAGACCATCCACCTTAGACAGATCTTTTTTGACCCTTAAGTTACCAAGCAACTCCTTAAAGCTAAGCTCTCCCTCTCCAAATATTATATAATCTATCTCTTCATACTCCTCCATCAACTTGTAACCATCATAAGATACCTCTGGTCCACCTAATAGAACCTTAATATTAGGTTGAACCTTCTTTAATAGCCTAATCAATTCTAAAGTCTGACCTATATTCCATATATAACAAGAAAAACCAACCAAATCACAACCTTCTCGATATATCTCACCTAATAATTCATCAGTATGTTGATTAATTGTATATTCTCTTATTCTAATATCAAATTCATCTCCACAGTAAGCTTTTAAGTATCTCAAAGCCAAAGAAGAATGAATAAACTTTGCATTTAACGTCGTTAACAGTGTCTTCATTGTTAGAACTCCTTTGTATTTATTACTAGTGATGAGTAATCAGTAATGGGTAACTTCTTAAAAACCAGAAGCCCCTTTACTCCCTAAGTTTATAAAAGGTTTTGAGATTTTGGTCTTACTCATTACTAATGGCACCAAAGTGCCACTTAATATCACTTCTATCTAAATAATAACTTCGCGCCTAAGCGAGCAAAACCTTCTTACTGAACTTAAAAGCTCTACCCTAAAAAGGATAGAGCTTGCTAAATTTAAAATCTAACTTTGTGGTTTACTAGGAGTAGAGATTGTCGATAGAGCATCTCCAGCTTCCATATCTGATCCAGACTGTACAGCTAAGTCACCTAAAGCTACTATTCCAACAAGATTACCATTTTCTACAATGGGTAACCTTCTAATCTGATTTTTTGACATTAACTCTGCTGCTTCATGGACAGACATATCCGGACTTCCATAAACTAAGTTATTAGACATAATACTCTCTACTGGAGAGTTAAAATCCCCATTTTCAGCAACATTACGAATAGCAATATCTCTATCAGTAATAATACCCACAGGCTCATTACCATTACAGACTGGAACACAACCAACATTTAAATTCTTCATAATCTGCGCTGCTTCATTCACACTTGAAGTTGGGCCAACACTAGATACATCATTGGTCATAATATCTCTTAATTGCATTCTTATATCCTCCTCCTTTTCAAGATTAGGATATGCAATTGTTTTAAAATTTAATCATTAGATTCATCGTTAAAGTCATTAATTAGATGCTTTAACCTTATCTTGATTTAAATATCCTACTCTTAACCAATTTAATAGGAAGATTAATAGTACTATATAAACAAGAAATCCTCCATAACCTAATCTAATTCCTAATAAATCATTTAATAAGCCAGTAAACCAATTAGCAATAATTACATCACCTAAAGCACCAAAGGTCAATATCAATCCAATAATAGCTGATATATCCTCTTCAAAAGTTTCAAATATAATAGCCTGCATAGTCGGGAAAATAGGTGCTATCCATAAACCAACCATAGAAAAAAAGATTGTAAATACCTCCGGGCCAACTAATCCAAGAAAAAAGCTTAGCCCACCTAAAGTAGCAGATATGAATACCATTTTAAAGTAACCTACTTTCTCTACAATAAAACTTGCAACTAAACGACCAAAGGTAAATAAAAAGAAGAAAATAGCTAAATAAAACCCTATCTCTCCCTCACTTCTACCTTGTACATCATTTAGATAAACACCAAGCCAACTGGCTATTCCAATCTCCAATCCTACGTAAAGCAGAAAGATTAGAGCAAAGATAAGTATTTTAGGTTCACCTAATAGCTTAAAGAAAGAAGTTGGCTCTTTTTTATCCCTCTCCAACTTAGGGAATTTAGCTTTAAAGGTAACCATTAATAAAGGTATTATTATCAAAAGAACGAAAAAGTATGTACTCTTCCAATTTCCACCTAAATTAAATAATCCATTAGCATAAATAGGGGCCAACATACCACCAACTCCAAAGAATAAATGAAAGATATTCATCATCCTACCTCTATTTTTGACAAATAATAAAGAAGCAAGTGAGTTATTACTAACATTTAAAAGTCCCAACCCTAGCCCAATTATAAACATAGCAACTAATAGTAGATTGTAAGTAATAGAATAATTTACTACAGCCAAACCTACCCCAACAACAGATAATCCACTAAAGATAACTTTCTTTAACCCAAAATTCTGGATCAACCTTCCCCCATAAAAGGTTGTTATAATACTTCCTGTAGATAAAGTAGAAAAAATTAGACCCAACCTAGAATAATTAATCCCATAATAATCTTGAATTAAAGGGTTAACTTGGGCCTTTAAGTTCATAATAATTCCAAAAGTCAAAACAATAGAAAATGCAAATACAGTTAATAACCTATAATCATTTCTTTTACTCATCTATTTATTCCTTTCTGTATCTTATAATATAATTTTTAAGATAACAACTTATATTATAATTGACTTTAAACAACTTTGCAAAGAATATTACTTGGGCTGCTTATTATTAACAACAATTTTTAAAACAACTTATAACCCCTAACTACTTTAAACATCTATATAGATTAAGATTCTATCACACTAGCTCTCTTAAGATAATATATATATGGTATAATCTCTATAAGATTCTTTTAAAAATAGGTATAAAACCATAGAAATTAGAATTATAATATATGGTATGATTATAAATAACCTTGTAACCTTAAAAATTAAAGCTATCTCTTAAAATAGAGAGTCTAAGGGAAATTTATACCATAATTCGGTAAATGCGAGTTTTAAACGCCCATATATATAAATTATCCTTTTGCAACTAAGAATTAAATTAGTATAATAGTTATATAGGTAATAATTATAGCTATTTAACTAAAAGACTTATAGAATGTCCATCTATAAAAGGAGGATTAATTTATGGATAATTACCTTACAGTAAAAGAGTTAAGGAATTATTTCAATTTAAGTCAAAATATAATATACGATAGGCTTCAAAAGATTAGAGAAGAAGAACCGGAGATGATAAGTAAAGGAGATCATAATAAGTATTTACTCAAAGAGGATGCTTTAATACACTTTGATAGCTTAGCAAAAGATAATCTAATCTCTTTT
The DNA here is from genome assembly GCF_000517025.1 of Halonatronum saccharophilum DSM 13868. Taxonomy (GTDB): domain Bacteria; phylum Bacillota; class Halanaerobiia; order Halobacteroidales; family Halobacteroidaceae; genus Halonatronum; species Halonatronum saccharophilum. Next base: position 348,956 of record NZ_KI912091.1, on the reverse strand, counting down.
AATGATGAACTTTTAACCTTTATTCTCTGTAATAAAATAAGAAAATCAATGAAAAAAGATAGGGATATTATTATTAAGTTAACTAAAAGAACTTCTATCAAGCAGAAGAGAAATCTAACAGAGTTTGAAACCTTACCTTCTATTATCCAAGATAAGTATAATGATTTCTCTAAAAATTTCGTTAACTGGCTGAAAAAGAGCTTCTTCAATGGTAGTCTAACTAAGGTAGTAATAGATAGATCACCAGACAGGTTAAAGAATAAAGTTGACACCTTTGATCTTAGAATCACTTTATATGAAGGAAAAAGCCCCTATGATCTAAACTTTATATTTAAAAGAGAGATAAATAATTTAAAAGAATTAAAATTAAATAAAAAAGATGAAAAGATAAGCCCTATTAATAAAATAGAAAGGAAAATAATTAATACCTTTAACAATTCAGATAACTTTATTGAAGATTTAGCTAAAACCTTAAAAGAAAAGAATAATGAATTAAATATAAAGAAGATCTTCAAATTTATAATTGGGCCAAATTCTCATTATAAAGTAATTGCAAGACCTGATATAATTATTATAAACTTTGACAAGATAGAACTACCAGATAAACTAGAGATCTCTTCTTTTGATAATTCCTTAGAATTACAATTCAATAATGGATGTAACTTTATCTGTAAATTAATAAAAGAAAAGAACTCTAAGAAACTACTAATAAATTTCAAAGAGTTGCCTAATGATTTAGAATTAATCTCATTATAACTTCTAAAAGATAAATTAAACTACCAAAAGAGATAAGCACATAATATTATGTGCTTATCTCTTTTCTAAATTATAATAATTGTATAACCAATGGAATAGTTAACATAGATAATAAAGTACTTAAAAATACTCCCTCTGAGGCTAAAGCTGAGTCTCCTCTAAATTCCTGAGCAAAGATTGCCGTCATAGCAGCTACTGGCATAGCTGTTAAAATAACTGCCACCCCTAATATTAATGGGTCTATATTAAACCCTCTTAAAATAAATAAAGCTATTATAGGTATTACTACCTGCCTAATTACACTTACTATCCATAATCTAATATTAGTAAATGTACCCCCTATCTTAACTTGGGATAATGTAGAACCTACAACAATTAACGCTAAAGGAGAAGTAACTCCACCTACCATAGATATAGCATCTTTTATTGGTCCAGGTAAATCAATTGAAAGAATAAATATCAAAAATCCAATTACTACTGATACGATCCCAGGATTTAATATAGCCTTAATAGTTATCTTTGCACCTTCACCTTTTCTTCTCTCCATAATTACTATACCTAAGGTCCATAATACCAAATTAAGAATTACATTATAAATAGCCCCTAAAAATATTCCCTCTCCTCCATAAATAACCTGTATAACTGGAAAGCCTATATAAGCTGTATTAGCAAAGATAATCATAAATTGATAGATATCTTCATCACTTTTGGGAGATGGATGTAAAAGCTTAATTATAACATAGGATATTATTATCATTCCAATATAGATACCTGCAGAGATAATTAAAGTAGTTCTCATCATTACTAGACGCTCTAAACTAAAATCATAATCCATTGAAATAATGATTAAAGCTGGCAAAGTTATATATATGATAAGATTGGTAAAATTTTTATTTCCTCTCTCATCTATAATACCAATCTTTCTAAGAATAAATCCTAAAAGCAATATTGAAAAAAGAACTAAAACTTGGTTGAAGACAACTAAAAAATCTATATGAATCATCCTTTCATAATTTAATGAATATTTTTAATTAACAGTTTAATATAAAGCTACTTACTATTAGAATTGTCTATTGACCTCTTTTTATTCACTTAAAGCTAAAACCCTCTAGAATATATATTCTAGAGGGTTTTATATTATTTGAAAATATCAAAATATTCATCAACAGTTGGGAACTTACCTAAGATGGCAGAAACAGCTGCTACATGAGCACTACCTAAGTAAGTCTTAGAATCAGCCGGGCCAATTCTAGATTGATAATTTCTTGTTGTAGTAGTTAGTGCAGTCGATCCCGCACCAATTCTTCTTTTATTACCCATACAAAGTCCACATCCTGGCATAGTTATAGTAGCACCAGCTTCAGTCAATTTAGCTAAACTACCATCCTTTGCTAGCTGGTTGTAGATATCTCTAGAAGCAGGGCATACTACAAAGTTAACCTTATGAGGTATCTTATGGCCTTCAACGATTCTAGCAGCAGCCCTGATACTCTCTAAATCTCCACCTACACAACTTCCAATAAAGACTTCATCTAACTCTACACCTGCTACCTCTGATAGATAAGCTACATTATCTGGATGATGTGGTTTAGCAACAATCGGCTCATTAACCTCTTCTAATGGAATCTCAATTGTAGCTGCATATTGAGCATCCTCATCACCCTTAGGCAAGATAGGATCCTTTAAGAACTCTTCAATAGCCTCAATAGTCCTAATAACAGAAGGTGATGACTGAGCATCAGGTCTAGACCTTAAGTACTCCAAATTCTCTTTAATTGTCTCTATAGTCCTCTCATCTGGCGGAACTGTTCCTGCTGAAGCACTTCTTTCAGCTACAGCATTAGTCAAGATATAACGTTCATCAGAATCAAGGAATTCAACACCCTCCATCTCAATAATTCGACCACTATAGATATCCTTGCCTACAGTCTTGTCAGCATACATAACTAAAGTAGATACTAAATCTCTAGCAGTAATCCCTTCCTTAGGTTGGCCTTTAAAGATGACCCTTACAGACTCATCCATAGTCAAATCCTGCTTACCATACTTCATAGCTCCAGCTATAATGTCTGATGCAGCTGGGAAAGATACACCGCGGGGAGTTCTAGTATGAGAATCTCCACCTACTACCACATCTGTTGGTAGAACAAAGCGATTTGCTATAGTATGGATAATACCTTCTCCAGTCTCTAAACATACACCACCACGACTAGTAACAAAATCATCTATATATTTATGACGATCTCTATCTTCACTAGATGGGCACTCTCCAGTATGACAAAGAGATTGGACAACATAATCAGCACCAAATAATCCTCCAGCCATTGATTGATACTCTTCTAGAGTCATTGGCCCAGTTGTATCCTGAGAATATACACCCCTAATTTGAACTGGAGCAGTTTCGCCAGGTAAGATTGTATTCTTTCCATCTAAACGATTCATCCCTACTATCTTTTGGGCCAACGTTTGAGGAACCTTATTTGTATCTTCTTTAAGAGCTTTATCAGCCTCAACTTCAATCCCTTTCTCTTGACAATAAGCTAATGCCCACTTTTTAAGCTCATTTCCAGCATCAAAGGATGTCATACCTCCAGCAGCAATCTTATCCATCTGGAAAGGAATAGGAAGCTTAATATCTAATTCTTTGCTTCCATTAACTATCAGCTTTTCACCTTCTAGATCAACTTCAAGTTCATCCCCTTCTTCAATATCATCAGTATCACAAATAACTGGCAAAATCGCTGAAGCTACCAAAGAAATTTTAAAGATTGGTGCCATACTCTTAGCGATTACAACTCCGCCTTTTTTCTTCTCTGGCTCCCCTTCTACCGACTTACCTAAGACTTGTAATATAGTATAAGTAGCAGACTTTCTAGAAGAGCCTTCCCCTAAAGCAGAACCTGCAACCAAGAAAATATCCTCTGACTTTTGCTTAAGATCAGCTAAACGATCTAAAAAGTCCGATTCGTCCTCACGACCATCCATAATAAATTGAGCATGCAGCGGTTGATCCGTTCTAGTATCTGCATTCTTTGAAGGACTTAAATGTCCAGTAGTTATATTATCTCCTACCTTAATACTTAATCCCTTATAAGAATCTTTTAATTTCCACTCCTTAGTAAACTCACCTTCTGCCCAACTCTTCAATAATTCTTTAATTAAAGGTTTTTCATCTAAGGATACTAACCTATCAAATTCCTCTTTATTAACCAATACGGTATCTTTTAAAATCTCTACAATCTCTTCAATATAATAATCTTCTTCTAATAAACTAACTAACTCTACAGAAGCAGCTCCACCCTTCATCTGGGCCAACAAATTTAAAGCTTCTTCTTTAGATATATAATCTGTATCCAACTCACCTTTAACTACCTTTGCTAGTCCTTCTGCCTTAACATAAGATGAAGGGAAGGTTCCCCTTCTAACCTCTTTAGATAATAATCTGACTAATAACTTATCCAACTTTTCTTCTTCAAAAATAATAAAGCTTTCTTCACCTAACCCTTTTAAAGATAATCCTTCTACTATTCCTTCAACCTCTTCTTTAGTTAAAGGTCTTGGATTTAAATTATAATTCTTCTTCCTGTCCATAGCCTTCTTCTTATAATTATTCAATAATTGTATTAGCTTCTCCATACTCTCCTCCTGTACCTCTTATTTTCTTATAATTATACAATAAAGTTTATCAACTTACAAATTTAAAATAATAAATCTCCCCTTATAGGGAGATCTATTAGCGCTTAATAACTCTTGGCCACCTCTTCTAATTTTACCTTTTCGCTAGTAGTTAATATATTATCTAAATCCAATACTATTATTAACCTTTCATCAACCTTAGCAATCCCCTCTATAAATTCAGTTTTTATCCCAGCTACACCTTTTGAAGGAGGCGTAATATCCTCTTTTTCTATTCTAATAACCTCAGAGGCATCATCTACTACAAAACCTACATTTATTCCATCAATCTTAACAATCATTATTCTAGGTTCTATATTCTCATCTAAATTAAAATCTAATCTCTTCCTTAGATCAATTATTGTGATAATATCTCCTCTAAGATTAATTATTCCTTCAATAAAATCTTCTGCCTTAGGTAATTTAGTTACCTTTTGAGGCTTTATTATCTCTTGTACTTTGATTATCTCAATACCAAACTGCTCTGAATCTAATTTAAAGACAATAAATTGATTAAGATCTTTCATCCTTATCACTCCCCTCGCTCTTTAGATATTGAACTAATCTTAGCCTTACTGCTATCTTATATTGAAGCTTAATAGTAATATAGTGTCACTTTCGTGCCACTAGTAATGGGTAATGAGTGAAGAGTAATGAGTAAAGTCAAGATCTCAAAACCTCTTATAGACCTTAGGGAATAAAAGGGTTTCTGTTTTTTTAAGGTTTTACCCATTACTCATTACTGATTACTCATCACCAGTAATAAAGCTAAGCTTTATTACTATACAATACCATTGTACTTATCTTAGGAACTAAGACCTCTTTTCCTTCAACTACCTCAACACTTTCAACTCCTGCCTTATTTTCTTTAACTACAACATTCCATTTTCCACCCTTTGGTAATTCTACCTTCTTAGCTTCATGGTGAGGATTAAAAGCAACAACAATATCTCTCCAACTATCACCATTGGCATTATTCTTTAAGGTATAAGCAATCACCCCATCTAAAGTTTCTAGGAATTCTAAATTATCTTTAATATCTTTAGCAGAATCCATCCTAAAAGCAGGATGCTCTTTTCTTAATTTTATTAAACCTTTATAGTATAAGAATGTATCATAATTATCTACTTTCTTCTCCCACTCTATCTGATTGATCTTATCAGATGAGCTATAGCTATTTGCTACACCATATTTGGTTCTTAAAAATTCAACCCCTCCATGCAAGAATGGAATTCCTTGAGAAGTTAAGACTATAGCATTACATAAATTATTCATCTTAACCTTATCTTCTTGACTATCTACCACATTACTCTTATCTATCTTATCCCATAAAGTTAAATCATCATGTGCTGAGACATAATTAATTGACTCTTGAGGATTATCTGCAAAAGAGTTAATACCTCCTACTATCCCCTCTTTAACCTCATCTATATTGCTTATACGACCTGTAGCATAACCTCTATCTTCACCTCTAGTACTTCCCTTGACTGCATCTCTTAAATCATCATTAAAGACACCAACACCCATACCACGTTGCTCACCTTTTCTTAATTGTTCATCAAATGGCAAAGGTGAATAGTCTGCCATCCAAGGTTCTCCATATATTAGTATGCTTGGATCAATATCACGCAACTCTTTTGCCACCATTTTCATTGTTTCTTTATCATGTAAGGCCATCAAATCAAATCTAAATCCATCAATATGATATTCGTTGGCCCAGTACTTAACAGAATCAACAATAAATTTACGAACCATAGGATTATCAGAAGCTACCTCATTACCACATCCTGAACCATTTGATACCTCTCCATCAGATTTATACCTGTAATAATGTTTTGGAGCCAACTTACCAAAGTTAGATGTTTCCGTAGTATATGTATGATTATAAACCACATCCATAACTACCCTTATACCATTTTTATGTAAACTTTGAACCATAGATTTAAGCTCCTTAACACGTGCAACAGGATCGGTTGAATTGGTAGAGTATGACCCTTCAGGAGCATTATAATTAACTGGATCATATCCCCAATTATATTCATCATCTGCCGCCTCATCAACACTACCAAAATCAAAAATTGGTAATAAGTGTATATGGGTTACTCCTAATTCTTTTAGATGATCAATACCTGTCTTAATATCATTTCCTAGAACCGTTGTCCCTTCTTCAGTAAAGGCCAAATATTTACCCTTATATTCCATACCGGAATTAGCTGAAATAGAGAAATCTCTAACATGCATCTCATAAATTACAGAATCTTCTATCCTTTTTAACTCTGGTCTTTGATCATTACTCCATCCCTCAGGATCTGTCTCCTTTAGATCTAGAATTACACCTTTTGCTCCATTTTGAGATAAACCTTTTGCATAAGGATCAACAGCATAAAACTCTTCATTATCTCTAGTAACCCGATAATGATAAAACTTATTCTTTAAATCACCCTTTACAGTTGTACTCCATACTCCTGCTTTATCCTTTTTCATTGGAATTATTTCGCCTTGACTATGTACAGCATCTGCTTCATCATATAATACTAAATTAACCTCATTATTTTCTGGAGACCAAACAGAGAATTTAGTCATCTCTGGACTGTAGTTTGCTCCTAACTCACCTTTACTAAAGAATTTTTCTCCACTACTATAGTTCGCCTCTTTCAAATTACTCATATCTTAAACCACCCCTATTAAAATTTAATTGTTATCAGATAAAGATAGATTAAACTAAATAAGATATAATACCTTATTTGAATTAGATAATCACTTAGAAATAGTTAATAAGAATAATTCGCTTCTCAATAACCAGTTTCTTATAATTAAAATTAGACATTTATTACCTAAACTCCTTTTTTTTAAGAGTTAATAAAGATAAATAATTAAATTAGTCCTCTTAAATTATATTTACTAACAAGTCTAATTATGTATGTAAATAAATTTACCCCCTTATGATAAAAAGACCTATCCTAAGGATAGGTCTTAGAATAGGTCTAATTTATTTAATTGTTCTCTGGTGCATAAACTAATTTATAGTAATCATTTAACATTCTACCAGCAGAGAATTGCTCATAAGTATCATTATGGCTCTCCTTCATCATATCAATCCACTTATCTTGATTATCATAATAAGTAGGTACAACTTGGTTTAGTAGAACATCATAAAGATTTGTAACATCATACTCATCTAATTGAGCAAGCTTCTCTTCATGACTTCCTTCAAAATCTTCAGCAGTCTTAGCTTCTACACCATCTGGAGATATAGCCCATCCATTTTCTCCATGACGACAAGCTTCTGGCCACCATCCATCAAGAGTACTTAAGTTTAGAACACCATTCATAGCAGCTTTCATACCAGAAGTACCACTAGCCTCTTTAGGTCTACGTGGGTTATTTAACCATACATCCACACCTCTAGTTAAAGCAGCACCAATAGTCATATCATAATCTTCTAAGAATACTACACTACTTGGATACTTTTTGCTCATAGCAATAAGATTAGCTGTAATCTTTCTACCCATATCATCTAATGGATGAGGCTTACCTGAGAATACAAGTTGAACTTTACCAGACTTTAAGTATTCTTCAATAACCTCTGGCTTGCTAAAGATTAAGTCACTTCTCTTATAAGGAGCAGCACGACGAGCAAATCCAATTAATAACTTGTCTGCATCTAATTTAACTCCATTTCTCTCTTCAACTAAATCAATTAATGCTTGTTTAGCCTTTTGGTGTGCAGACCAGATCTTATCATTGTCACCATCAGCAAAAGCAGCAACAACATCTTCATCTGTCCAAGTTCCTGTATGAACACCATTTGTAATTCCTACTATTGGAGCAGCTCCATCTACATGGCTCCACATTTCATTAGCAGTTTGCTCATGCAAACTAGCAACAGAGTTAGCATTTCTAGCCAATCTTAAACCAGCAGCAGTCATACTAAACGGTGCGTCACCAATAGCAACCATTTGCTCAACATTTAAATGTTGATAAGCACCCATATACTTTAATAAATGATGTGTATGAACTTCATTTCCAGCCAATACAGGTGTATGTGTAGTAAATACAACCTTCTTACGAACTTCTTCTAATGCATGATCAAACCACATACCTTGATCTTCCATTTTCTCTCTTAATAATTCAACACCTGCAAATACAGGGTGACTATCGTTGAAGTGATATACATCTGGTTCAATTCCTAAGGCTCTAAGAGCTTTTACTCCACCAATACTCAATACCATCTCTTGAGCAATTCTGTGCTCATTAAATCCACCATACAGACGGTCAGTAATCCACTCATCACCAGCGTAATTTTCTGGTACATCAGTATCTAATAAATACAAGTCGGCATTACCGAACTTAGTCACTTTCCAAACCTTACAGTGTACATCTCTTTCTCTGATGTTAACTTTAACTTTAACACCAGTATCTTCTAAGAAATCATAATCCTCTTTAAATACTGGATAAGCCTTATAAGGTTTACCATCTTTTACGATCTGCTGATTATAACCTAGTTTCCATAACATTCCTATAGCTACAAGATCTCTGTCTTGGTCATAAGCAGCCTTTAAATGGTCACCTGCCAAAATACCTAATCCTCCAGAATAAATTTTAAAATCACTCTCTAATCCATATTCCATACAAAAATATGCTACTTTTGGTTCCTTACTCATTTTTTCTTGTCCCCCTCTGAATTGTTTATTTTTTAGATTACTATTATTATAATAATCTAATTTTAATTTTGATACTAAAAATTATTTTATATAAAATATATCTAATTAGATATATTTATAAACATTTATTATAAAAGATCTTTTATAATAAAGAATTATTTCATTTATGTATTCAGGTTATTTGAAATTATAAAAAACTTAACTATCAACTTTTTTTACCTTTTCAAAGACAAAAAACCCTAGATCAACTATTTCTAAGTTAATCAGGGTTCTCACATAGTAACATTGCCCTCAGATTGTAAATAATAAAATTACTTTAGCCTGTCTTTTAAGCTTCATTCGATTTTATTATCTTTATCTAAATTTTTTTATAAACTTATTTTGTCTGCTTTTCGTAATTTATTTTATCATATCTTCACGAAAAATGAAAGAAAAAAACGATTTATTTTTTAGTTTTTTTAAAAGATAAACATAATTGCTTAATACTATTATCCCTCATATTGAATAAAGTTATTCCTATTAATCGAACTTTTTTTCTTAAATTTATCTCTTTTAAAATACTCAAAGCTAGCTTATATATTTTTTCTTCTTTATTAAAATAATACTCACAACTTTGACTTTTTGAAAACTCTTCAAAATCACTATACTTTAACTTCAAAGAAATACTTCTTCCTTTAATATTATTGCTAACTGCTCTTTGACTAACTTCACTACATAGCTCTTTTAAATAATCGATTAAAAGAACTTTATCACCAATATCTTTTTTAAAAGTTGTCTCTTTTCCAATAGATTTAGGTCGGCTTGGAGGAGTTACTTCCCTATTATCCTCTCCTTGGGCCAACTTCCAAATCTGATAACCCTTTTTGCCTAACTTATCTATCAGCACTATTCTATCAGCTTGAGCAATATCCTTTATTTTATATAAACCAATTTCCTTTAACTTACCCTCTGTTTTAGGGCCAACACCCCAGAGAAATTTAACATCTAAAGGAAGAATAAGTTCTTCAAAATCATAAGGTGAGATTATCTTGAAACCATTAGGTTTATTAAAATCTGAAGCAAGCTTAGCTAAGAATTTATTATAACTAATACCTACCGAAGCAGTCAGCCCTAGATTATTCTCTATCTCCCTTTTAATTTCTTTAGCTATTCTAATACTATTTTTAGGATTTTGCTTTACATCTAGATAAGCTTCATCTAGGGATAAGGGTTCAACTAAGTCTGTATAACGATAAAAAATCTCTCTTATATTATTAGAAACCTCTTTATAAAGAGAATGCCTAGGCTTTAAATAAACCCCATTAGGACATAACTTTCTAGCTTTTGCTATGGGCATTGCGGACCCTACACCATAGCATCTAGCCTCATAAGAGGCCGTACTTACTACTCCCCTTCTGCTCTTACCACCAATAATAACAGGCTTTCCTCTTAAAGCAGGGTTCTCTCTAACTTCAACAGAAGCATAAAAAGCATCCATATCTATATGTATTATACTAAGCTCCATAAGCACACCCACCTAGAGAATTTAGATCAGATTAATTAATAAAAAACTCTTGCTTTATCAAATTAAATAGCCCATTTTTCATCTTGAGTAAAAGCAATATCCATCCACAGCTCCAACTGATTTTTCTTTAGTTTTTTATAAAGTTGACCTCTTATTTCATCTTGATCAGTAATTGATCTAATATAAGAATCCTTTCCTACTATAAAATCAACATCAATTTTAAGTGTTCTTCCAACCTTAGTTACTCTAATAAAAACATTATCTATATTATATTCTTCTTTTAATTTTAACACCTCTTTTTCAACTTTAGTTCTCAAATCATCATCAGGAGCCATTTGTAATAACTCCTTAATAGAAGAAATAATCTCTTCAATTGGAATCTTTATAAAATATACTGAGAATAAAATTACCATTATTGGATCTATATAGGGTATTATAGGATTAAGTTGATCTATAAGTTGAGAAATAACAGCTATAAAAAAACCTACTAATACTCCTAAACTAACTAAAGTATCCATATACCATTGATTGGCTTCAGAAATAACAATGTTGGAATTTAAACTTTTACCACCACCATATAAATACTTATAAGTTACAAAGCAACCTATTACACCAAATATAGTATAGATTAAAGCAGGACCTAAAACTACATCCCGACCACCTTCTAATATTGACATAATAGCAGTAACCAAAGAACTTATTACTAATAATATTATTAAAAAATATTTAATAATTATAACCAAAGGCTCAATAACTGATTTACCAAAAGGAAATAATTCATAATCAGTCTTTTTTATAAATTTAATAGCTACTAAAGAAAGATATGATAAAAAAACAGAAATCAAAGAATATAAACCATCAAAAACTAATAATTGAGAGTTTAATATTATACCTAAAAGAAAAGATGTTATAGAAAAAAATAAAGCACTATATATTGAAACTTTTAATAAATTTGTTTCTGTTTTATTATTTTGTATTAACCAGCCAGCCAAAACTAATCTCCTCCTTCAAATTTATCACTAATTATTACCTTTACATTTTAAATTTAAATTAACTTTCACCTATTAATTCTTTACTTATCTCTTCTCTAACTATTAAAGTTAAATCATCTTTCTCCTCTTTACTTAAACTATCAATGTAAATAGGATCTGAAATAACTAGCTCTACATTATCTCCTTTGATAAAACCATTATTTCTTTCTTTTAATTTATAAGAACCTTTAATAGTCACAGGGACTACAGGAACCTTCTCTCTAAGAGCAATCTTTAAGCTTCCCCGTTTAAATTTACCCAATTTACTTGATCTACTTCGGGTTCCTTCAGGAAATATGACCAGTGATTGGCCCTTTTCAAAGACTCTCCCAGCTCCTTTAAAAGCCTTAAGAGTTTGACGAAAATCATTTCTTTTAATAAATATACAACCTAACTCCTTCATCCAACTCCCAATAAAAGGTAAATACCTTAATTCCCATTTAGCAATAAAGGCCTTAGGCTTATCTATGTAACCTAGCAAAAGAGGGATATCAAAAGAACCTTGATGATTAGAAACAAAGAGAACAGGTTCATCGGGCAACTTATCTTCCCCTATAACTTTCACCTTGCTACCTGTAAATTCTACCATTTCTTTGGCCCATTTTGGTACCCATTTATTAACCAAGCCCTTTACTTCATCTTCTTTATTATTTTTCATAAGGTACTTAAGTTTAAAGAATATCGGCAAAAGTCTAATCTGATATATCCAAAAATAAGAAAACCATAATATTGTTTTAACCATCTAACCCCACCTCAACTAAAATAATCTCTTATAAAGTATTATAATCTATCTTCCCTATTAAATCAAAAAAGTTATCTTTGCATTTAAAAAGCCTCCTAATATAGGATTAATTAACTCTATATTAGAAAGCTAGGTAATTTATCAGCTGTAATTTTCTTCTAAATATTCTATAATCTTAGCTGAATCATTTACTACTGTGCCATCACTATCTTGGATGACGGGAACCTTGATCTGACCAGATAGCTCTTTAATATCAGTCCTCTTTCCCCTATCCCTTGGTACTTCAACCTTTTCATAATCTAAACCCATACTTTCAAGCTTATCCCTAACTTTTTTGCAAAATGGACAGGTCTCAAATTGATATAACTTAATCACCTTTTCTCCTCCTTTTGAATAAATTTAATAGTAACTACTATTAGTATTTTGTGTGATTTAATATTCTCCTGCTTACTTCCTTTGATTTTACAAATATAAAACTTTACTTTATTATATATTATATTCAAAAGACCATTAAGTTATAAAAAAATTAAAACCTACCCTACACCTTATTTCTCTTTACTTTTTATTTTAAATTAAAATTCATACCTATCATAAACTATTTGGGCAAACCTATCAACTGCTTTAGTTAATACATCATCAATCATCTCTTCATCAGAAGGAATTGAAACTGATTCTCCTTGATAATAGGATGTTCTAAAGTTCTCTCTTTCTCTAATAGTCTCACTTAAGACTATTGCTCCATTAGAAACATCAAGAATATTAAAGATAATTTGAGTATATGCTTCCTTTTGTACATTAGTTCTTGTTACTGGATCATCTTGATATCTAACATCTACCTTTTGTGAATTCCTGTCTTCTGTTACACTACCACTTAAAACCTTCCCAACTACCAAAAAGTCAACTCCCAATATATTACCTATATCTTTAGCAGTAGAGGAATCAACTAATCCGCTCGCCCCTAACTTCTGTTCTTCTAAAATCTGATTAAGTCGAGCTCGTTCAATTACCTCAATAAACTTAGGGTCTCTGCTTAATAATTTAGCTGTAAATAAACTAGTAGCTCTTCTTCCTAAGTTATAACGGTATGTACGATAAGTTGTATCTTCAAACTCTATAACTGCCATCCTCTTTAACTTAATTTCTCTTAACTTTTGATAAGCTTGATCATAATTATGATTAACATTTAGATAATTTTGATCATATCTTCTTACATTATTAAAATATCTATAAGCTAGTTCCCAATTTTCTTCTTCTAAATATTTTATGCCTTGGCTATAATGATAATCTTTGTACTTATCTTGGGCTTCATGTAAAAGGCTTAATACCTCTGTTGTATCATTTATAGCTCTAGCCTCTTCTAGATAATTAATAGCCAATTGATAATTCCCTCTATCTAAAAAGTATTGTCCCCTCTCTAAATTCGATTCATACCTCGCTTCACGACTACTTCTTACTCTACGATATATCCCCCAAACACCTAAAGTTATTAAAGCACCTATCCCTAAGCCTTTAGATATATTAGAATCACTATCTTGGTTAGATGAGCTGTATAGTTCCTGGGCCAACACATAATCAGCCCCTACAAAACTAATAAATATAAAGACCAATAATATCATCGAAATAAACTTAGAATACCTGCTTAACAAAACAATCACCCTCTTTATTAATTTTATATAATAATTAAACTGATTTAAGTTACTCTATAAGCTCTAAAATCAACTTTCCATCACTTAAACTAACTACTTTAAATTTAAATGGTAGAAGATCTTCTAAATCCAAAGCAAAATCTAGAGGATCAGAGCCACTCATCAATTCTAAATCAAATATCGCTAAATTATTACTATATTCTCTAAAATAAACATTATCGAGTTGAGAAATAGAAGGAAGTTCTCTTCTGATAGTTCCTAATTGGGCCAACGATTCTACTTCTCTTATCTGCAACCTAATATTCTTCTCAGAACTTAATATAACATTACTTATGCTACTAACAATCTCTTCTCCACTATCCTTGCTTGCAGCTAATAAAGCTTTACTAGCAGCATCCTGTCTGCTAATTCCTATTCCCTCTCCTCTACCAGTACTAACCCCAATAACTCTTGCGTTAGACGTATCGATAGCCCTTACTTCAACTTGGCCACTATAAGATACAAGTCCAGATAAACTATTATTATTAATTCCTCTTAGATCAACCTTACTAGCAACACCATCTGCTATTAGAACAACCTCAGCATTAAGTTGCTTTCCTAATTGAGATGCTAGTTGATAATCACCTCTAACCATTGCCTCTTCTTGCTCCTTTTTAACTACATTCTTTACTTCAGTGGAATCAACTACTTGATAACCTGACTCTAAAAGGATTTTAATAAATTCATTTTCAATGATAGAATTAGAAAGGTTAGTGAAGTTGGCCCTTTGAGATGCAACTACCATTAACCTAGGATTTCCTTGACGTTTAATATTTAACTTTAATGCTTCAAGATCATCTTCTAACTCACCTACCCCAACCTCAACTCTCAAATAAACATAATAATTATCTCCATCATTATACTCATCAACTATCTGATAATTCTTCACATACCCTTCACTACTTCTTAAGATACTATCACTAATCAACTCATAATTCTCAACTTTAGTTTGGGCATTTATATGAAGGCCTACTACTTTCTCTACACCTCTACGTAAGCCATCATTTATAGCTAAACTTTTAGCTCTAGCTATATCCCTACCCGCAATATAAGATATACCTTTAACTTCAACTACCTTTGAATCTCCACTCTCTATTGGCTTATTAGATGATAAGTCTTCGCTCTCACCTTCATTATTAATATCTTTAAACCTCTGATCCTCTATTTTTTGGCGTGACTTTTGATATTTATCTCTTGCTTCATCTAAGAGCCTTAACGCTTCATTAGTATCTTTGATCTTCCTTGCTGCTTCAAACCTATAAATTGCTAGCCTATAATCTCCTCTTTCTAAAAAGTATTGACCCTGCTCTAAGTTAGACCTGTACTCTGCCTTACGCTTACTTCTAGACCTTCGATAAATCCCCCAGACCCCTAAGAAGATAAGAGCACTTACACCTAAATTTCTAATTGTTTGAGAGTCATTATCACCATTAAATTGCCCTGATAAGTTATATATTTCTTGGGCCAACGCACAATCTACCCCTACAAAACTAACAAAAATAAATACCAATAAAACCATAGCTATAATTCTAGAAAGGTCTCTCACAGTATCAACACCCCTTCTCTAATCTTTCCAAATTGGCTTACTGTAATTAATATCTTCATCTACTAATATACCTCTAATTTCACCTTTAGGAGTTAATAAATTTATATCCTTAGTACCATCCTTCTTACTTACATATATTAAGGTATTTAATTCTGCATTCCAAACTGGATACTGATAACTTTCATCTTTTGACTCTAATAGATTTCTTAATCCACTGCCATTATAGTTCATCTTATATATTCCTGAACTCTCACTAGTTGAAGTAACAAATACAAATTCTCCTCCATCCTTTGACCAACTAGGATCACTGTCATTACCAAAGGATTGACTTAACAAGATCTTTCCTCTCCCACTCTTATCCATTAAGTGAACCTTATCTTCTCCTGTAGTTTGAGAAATATAAACTATACTACCTCTTATATCAGAGTAATCTATTTGACCATCGTAATGATTATTGTTAGTTAACCTTAATAGATTATCTCCATTTAAATTCATCGAATAGATATGAAATTCTCCTTCAAAATTGGCTACAAAAGCTATCTTGTCATCACTTAACCAAATAGGACTTTCTTTATCCCCTTTATTAGAGGTAATCTGCCTCAAATTCGAACCATCTTCCTTCATTGTATATATGTTGCTATTGCCATCCCTATCTGATAAAAACAAAATCTCTCCTCTTTTTTCTGACCAAGCAGGAGACCAATCATTACTATTGCTATCAGTCAATTTAGTTCTTTCTCCGCCATATATATCTCCTAAATAAATACTCTTTGATCCATCCTTATCACTAACAAAGAAAAAATTCCTAACCCTACTAGGTCTAAGCCTTATATCTATATTCTTATCACCTTCTTCTAAGATCAGCTCTTCAACAAAAGTTCTATAACCTGGAACCCCGACTTTGATTAGCCTCTCCTTTAAGGGAATATCTTCAACTACCGGTATATCTTCTAAGATAAAACCACCTGATGAGTTTGTCTTTAAATCGATATCACCAATCTCTACCCCAACTCCTGCCAACCCTTCCCCAGTTATATCATCTATAACTCTTCCTCGTAGAGTCATAAACTCTTCTCCTCTACAACCAGTTAACAATAATAAGGTGATAACTATTGATATAAGTATCAGCCTATTCTTCAATTATACCCCTCCTTAATTAAGAACAATGATAACTCTACGTTCACTTAAAATACCTTCTCTTTCTAAAGCTTTCATTACTTTAGCATCATTATTAGATACTATTAAATCGGTATTATAATCTCCTCGGCTACCTTTTGTATCGATAATTAAAGGGTTATTGCCAACCCTAGAATTATTCTTTGCATCTGCTAAACTTCTACTATAAGATACTAATCCATCTATAACAACTCCATCTACATTAATAGTATCCATCCCATAGATCAATTCTCCCCTTGAGCTATATATATTAGGGGCCAAAGCTGGTTTAAGATCAGAAGTCCCATTGATAATAACCCCAGTATAATTAACTTTAACATTAGGTTCTTTATTATCAATAGGTCTACTACTCTTGCCATCCCCTTCTAGTATTGGTAGTACAGCCTCTATAACACCCTCTTTACCATAAAGATGAACTTCCATAACTACCATATAACTATCCTCATCTAATTCCTTCTCTTCAACTATCCGTGCACCTTTGAGCAGTCCCGAAATTCTTCTCTCAATAATATCTGATTCAATCTGAGCATTGCGGACAGTCTGTTTAGAATCTATCTGTACACCATCAATTAATTCAATTAACCTTCTTTGAGCTGCTGTTATTGCAGCTTCTCTAGCCATAATCCTAGCTTGAGTTTTATTTTTAGTAAAGGAAGGTGAGATTCCAAAACCAGTGGCTTGAATAATTGATCTTTCCCAGTCATAAAGACCTTCATCCCTCTCCTCTACAATATTAGTATCTTTAGACCACCCATCATTAATATCTTCTGGTAATTTAATTCCACCTCTTAAGTCTTGCTCTTTCAAGTTACCTTCATCTACTTTATCATTAGATTCTTCTTTAGTAGAATAAGGACTTAACCTTATCTCTAAGCTCTTATCCCCTTTTTCTAGAATCAACTCTTGAACAAAGGTATTATAACCAGAAACACCTACCTTAACGAATCTATCCTCTAAAGGTACCTCTTCAACTACAGGTATATCCTCTAAAATAAAGAAACCTGAAGTATTTGTCTTTAAATCGATATCACCAATCTCCACCCTAACTCCTGCCAAACCTTCCCCAGTCATATCATCTATAACTCTCCCTCGTAGAGTCATAAACTCTTCTCCTCTACAACCAGTTAATAATAATAACATTATTAATACAATAGTAAGTTTCTTCAAGAAAACCTCCTCCTTAATTGAGAACAACTATTACCCTACGATCACTGAAGACCCCACGTATTCCAGCAGATTTAATAGATCTAGCATCACGATTAGAGATTACTATATCAGTGCTATAATCACCCTTAACTCCTTGTGCATCAATTATTAAAGGATTATTGCCAGCTCTTGAATTATTTCTAGCATCTGCTAAACTCCTACTATATGATACCAAACCATCTGTAATAACATCATCAATATCAATAGTACTTACCCCATATATCAAATCTCCACTAGAATTATATATTTTAGGAGCTAACGCTGGACTAAGATCAGAGGGTGCCTTTATAATAATACTAGTATACTCTCCCTCTTCTTCTCCAAAGCCATCATTTCTATCAATCCAGATGCTATCTTTAGTAGATCTTCTACTATCCTCTATAGCTGGAAATATAGCTTCTATAACTCCTCCATTACCATAAAACTCTAATTCCATTACTACCATATATGTCTTATCGTCTATTGACTCTTCTTCAATTATCCTAGCCCCTTGTAATAAGCCAGAAACTCTTTTTTCAATAACATCAGACTCTATTTGAACATTCTTTACAGTTTGCTTTGAATCAATCTGCACACCATCAATCAACTCTAACAGCCTTCTTTGAGCTGTTGTTATTGCAGCTTCTCTTGCCATAATCCTTCCTTGAGATGAATTATTTATAAAAGAAGGTGAAATACCAAAACCTGTAGCTTGAACAACTGACTTTTCCCAATCATAGACTCCATTATCCTTCTCTGCAAAGATGCTACTTCCAACATCAGCCTTGACTATACTAGTTACCCAAAATAAGATTAAAAGCAAAGGTAAAATCCTCTGTCTAAACATATAATCACCCCTTAATTACTAATCTATAAAATCAACTTTCTTTCAGTTACACTAACTCCCTCAAATTTGGAAGTAAAACTATAAAATCGAAAATCCCCCAAAAAATCGGCATTACTGATTAAATTCAAATTAGACAATGCTAACTATTAATAACTCTCTAAATAGATAGCACTACCTTAGGATAAAAGGGGTAACTCTCTTCTTATACAACTTAAGCTAATTAAAGAATATACACCCACTAACTATACTTAACTTTTTTACAAATTACATTCTAAATTTATAAGCTCAATAACTATCCACTAGATATATTAATAGCCCTTCCTTTACATTCTACTATATTAAAAAATTAAACTAATTATAGTATATTCATTGACTACCTAGTAGTTTCTTCTGTATGATGAATATTTATAAAGATAATCTCCAGTTACAATTAGGTTATATTATAGTAATAATTTCAATATACCATCTGAAAATCCTCTTTATTTTGTAACTTTGGAACATTGTATAATTAAATGCACGGATAGTGCAAAAAATAAATGACACATATGAATACCTCATATATAATGTTAAATAACCACAAATAACATAAAGTGAGGTATTGATATGTGCCAAGATAATTATAACACAAATGAGAACAAAGGTGAACACTTAAAATGGGAAGATAGAAAAGTAATAGAACACTTGTATAATCAACAAAACAAGTCTCCCAAAGAGATTGCACAAGAGTTAGGTAGACATAGAACTACAATAAGCAGAGAGGTTAAAAAAGGCAAAATAGAGCTATTAAATTGGGACTATACAATTAGAATAGAATATGATGCATTAAAGGCTCAAAAGGTATATGATCAAAATGCTACAGCTAAAGGAGCTAAAATAAAAATAGGTAAAGATCACAGGTTAGCTGAGTTTATAGAGGAAAAAATCAAAGATAAGTATTCTCCAGAAGTAATTGCAGATATGATAAAAAATAGTGAAGATTTTGAAATAGAATTACATTGGAAGACTATCTATAATTATATAGATAAAGGCATCCTATTTGTAAGTAGAGAAGAGTTGACCTATGGTAATTATAAAAGTCTAAAAGACAAAGAAGAAAGAAAAGAATCAACTAAAAGACGTAAAGAAGGTAGAAGAATATCAGATAGGCCTAAAGCAGCTGATGAGAGGTTAGAAGTAGGTCATTGGGAAATGGATCTAGTAGAGGGTAGAAAGGGAAAAGGAGAGCCTTTCTTATTAGTTCTAACGGAGAGGTATAGTAGAAAAGAAATAATAGAGATTATACCTAATAAGACGCAGGAAGCTGTAATAAGAGGTCTGGATCGAATAGAAAGAAGAATAGGAGTAAAGAAGTTTAGAGAATTGTTCAAGACTATTACAACTGATAATGGGAAAGAATTTTATAACTATACAGGAATAGAGACTTCTTTTACAAGAAGTAAAATTCCAAGGACAAAGCAATATTATGCTGATGCTTACTCTTCTTGGCAAAGAGGGAGTAATGAGAACTTAAA
>NZ_KI912091.1:308237-328534 GCF_000517025.1 Halonatronum saccharophilum DSM 13868 | reverse complement strand
TATTAGGAAGTTGTCTTGTCTATCCTCTTATTTTAATGCAGATTATAGGATGATAATAGGGTTTAAGGAGTTGCTATATAAGGTTAAAACAAACAATTATCTTGTTTTGGTATTTTCAATTTATTATTGCAATTTAGGTAAACATTTAGTTAGAATATTATTAATAATAGTTATTATTTTACACTGAGTTTTGGACTGATATATTTATTTCTTGAATTAATAAAGCCAATATAGTTAAAAGTATTATTAACTTTTTCTTATTATTGCAATTTAGGGCTATTATATTTTTAATTTTCATTTGACAATACCTTCCGCACAACTTATAATAACTTGTGTAAGTTAAAAATTAAATATCGCCAACTTTGTTAGGTGAGGCTCCTATATGAACATAGGCCACTGCCCAAAAACGTCCAGAGACGCCAATGGGTAGAACAGGCATGACCGGGATAAGGTCTGCTTAATGTGGCTGATTGATCTATTCAATCTACGTCATATAGTGCTAAAGCTAAGACGAGGAATTTGGCAGATGAAGGTTATAAATTTTATTATTTTTTGTTTTATTACCTGAAAATTCTGAAGGTTCCTTAAGGGGAACCTTCTTTATTTTTATATAAAGAAATGTCAGTGTCGGTGTCAGTAAAGATTTAAGACTTAAAGTAATGTTTTAATTCTTGATTTACTGACACTCACACTGACACCGACACTATATTATAAGGAGGTGATTTATAAGTGGCAAATGATGATGATGATAGTGTTCCCTGGTCGTGCTCGTATTGTTACAGTCAAATTAGGCATAATAAAGTTAAAAAGCTATTTAGTATAGCTATAAATAATATCAAGGAGGGATTAATATGCCGCTTTATGAAGAAATCACCTATCTTTTATCTAAAAAGGATATAGATTTATTAAAAGAAAAGGTTAACGAATTAGATATTGTTGAAATTGTTAATTTAATACAGGAGTTATCTCCAAAACAGAAGGTTATTATTTTTAGATTATTAAATAAAGATTTAGCTATTGAAGTTTTTGAGAAGTTAGATACTAACCTACAAGAAAACTTAACTACTTCTTTTGCTGAGGATGAAGTTGTTGAAATTATGGAGGATTTGGCCCCAGATGATAAAGCTCGACTATTAGATGAACTTCCTGCAAAGGTAGCAAAGAGAATTATGGAAGCATTAAGTAAAGAAGAAAGAGAGATGACAGCTCACCTTTTAGGTTATGCTCCAGAAACTGCTGGTCGAATTATGACTCCTGAATATATTAGTTTGAAAAAAGATATTACTGTTAAAGAAGCTCTAGATAGAATACGTAAAGTAGGTATGGACAAGGAGACTGTCTACTCACTTTATGTTACTGATAAAGAAAGAAAACTTGAAGGTGTTATTTCCTTAAGGGTATTAGTAATGTCTAACCCTGAAGATACTATAGGAAAGATAATGTATGACCACCCTGCTTCAGTTAGTACTTATACTGATCAAGAAGATGTAGCCAAACTACTTCAACAACAGGATTTAATCGCTGTACCTGTCGTCGATAGAGAGAAGAGATTGGTCGGTATTGTAACATTTGATGATGCAATGGATATTATGGAAGAAGAAACTACCGAGGATATCTTAGACAAAGCTGGGTTGAGCCATCTGGGAAAACAAGAGTCAGACCGAAGTAATGTTTTAATCACTGGATCACTTTTAGATATTTGGAAGGTACGTCTTCCTTTCCTAGTCATTACTTTAATAGGAGGAATGCTCGCAGGTCTAGTAATTGAAGGCTTTGAAGAATCTCTAGAGGCTATTGCTGCTTTAGCAATCTTCATCCCGGTGATAATGGATATGGGAGGAAATGTAGGAACTCAATCATCAACTATCTTCTCTAGAGCTTTAGTTCTAGGACAGATCAATGTTAAGAACTTCTTCCAGCATTGGTTCAAAGAAGTTCAAGTCGGTTTAAGTATTGGAGCTCTTTTAGGGATAGCTGCAGGAGTTATCGCTGCTATATGGCAACAGATTCCTGCTTTAGGGATAGTAGTTGGTCTATCATTGGGCTTAACAATCACTATAGCTACTGCACTTGGATTCTTTATCCCTTATGTACTATTTAAATTAGGGCTTGACCAAGCGGCTGGATCAGATCCTATCATAACAACAATCAAGGATATTACAGGATTATTCATCTACTTCTTCCTTGTAAGCCAATTCCTTGGACATATGCTGTAGAAGAGGTAGCCGAGCAAATTAATTTGCTCGGCTCTCTTTATGGATTGTTTAGCTTTAATCACACTTATTTTTCAATTTTTTATAACTTGAAGTATTGAAAGGAGGATTATTATGTCATTATCAGATTTCATTACCAGAGTACTTGTTGCTTTGATAGTTGGTGTTTTAATTGGTGCCGAGAGGGAATGGCGAGGAAGGATGGCAGGGATTAGAACCAATGCTCTAGTTGCTGTAGGTGCAGCCTTGTATGTATCATTCTCTATGATGTTTCCTGAAGATTCTAGCCCTACTAGAGTAGGATCTCAAATAGTCTCGGGTATAGGATTTTTAGGAGGGGGAGTTATTATAAAAAATGGCTTTAGTGTCAGTGGATTAAATACAGCGGCAACCCTTTGGTGCGCTGCTGCTACTGGTGTGTTAGCTGGTGCTGGCTTTGTCAAAGAATCCTTTATCGGTGGAATTATTATTCTTATATCTCATATTATCCTAAGACGTTTACAGAATAAGGTTTCTACAGGTAGTTTCTCTCTACAGGATGCCACCTGTGATATTTCTCTAATATCTAGCAGTATAG
The DNA here is from genome assembly GCF_000517025.1 of Halonatronum saccharophilum DSM 13868. GTDB lineage: Bacteria > Bacillota > Halanaerobiia > Halobacteroidales > Halobacteroidaceae > Halonatronum > Halonatronum saccharophilum. The sequence goes on along the minus strand of NZ_KI912091.1, from coordinate 325,744 downwards.
ATATTAAAAAGGGCAGATTTTTTCTAGAAAATATTGCTCGAGAGAGTGATAGCTCTATAAAATGTTTATTTAGCAAACTAATCAAAGGGGACTCTATAAAGATAAGTGCCCAGTTAAATGTCAAAGGAGAGAATATTGATTTATTATATGATTTAGTAGAAAAATACTCAAAGCATAAGGAGATTGACTCTATAGATATTGAACTGAGCGACTTCAAACAGCATAATACTGGATTTGGAGAGATGGCTTAAAGGTATATACTAAATAATCTTCACTTATAAATTTCACCTAGAAGATAAGGATTAATCCTTATCTTCTAGGTGAAGAAGTCAAATATGTTACTGAGCATACTCATTTCAGCTTTGAATATCTCGGTATATTTACACTTTGTACATGAAACAGTGGTAAACTTCTTTGTCTGTATATCTAAAAATTTTGATAAGCCTCCCCCAGTTGCTGCAAACTGGTCTGCCTCATAGCCAGTATTTCCACACTTTGGGCATTCATAGTTTGATATCTTTGACATTACCCCACCCCCTTTTTCTAACATTATATATCATATCTAAAGCCGTCTAGCTCAGAATATTTCAACAAATCAAGCATTGCTCTTCTAATTATTATATCATATCTAAAGCCTATACTGTCTAACTTTTATTAATTTTAATCATATCCTAATCACTCTCAAGACCATTCTATAACTGTAGCTCCCCAAGTTAAACCAGCAAGACTTAAAGCTTGATTAACAGCTCTTCCTAATATTTTAACAGCAAACTTAAAGACAAGATTACCTTCCATCTCTATATAATGAAGACCTTCATCAATTATAATTTGAGAAAGAGGCCTCTTAAAACCTCCTCCTTCCACCCTCAAAACTTGGTTTTTAGTTCCATCAGCAACCTAATAGATTAGAGAGAATCCCTCCATTTCCTGTTGGGCTCAAGACTGCAGCACCTGCTCCATCACCAAATAATATACAGCTAGAACGATCTTCCCAATTTATTATCTTAGATAAAGTTTCAGCTCCTATAACTAAAACATTATCGCAAGCTCCAATTTAAACATACTAAGTTGCAACTGAAATTCCATAAATAAAACCTGTGCAAGCTGCTGATAGATCAAAAGCACGGACACCTTTAGCTCCTAGCTTATCTTGAACTATGCAAGCTGTTGAAGGAAAAGCAAGGTGGTCAGGGGTTGCTGTAACAACAAGTATTAAATCTAAATCATTTACTTCTAGTTCTGCATCCTCTAAAGCAATCTTAGCGGCATTATAAGCCAAATCAGATGTGCTAGCACCCTCTTCAATAATCCTACGTTCTTTAATCCCTGTCCTTATCGTTATCCACTCATCATTTGTCTCTACCATCTTTTCTAAATCAAAATTTGTTAATACCTTTTCTGGTACAAAAGACCCACCCCCTGTAATTTTAGCCCTTCTTAACTCTCTCCTCATAGCTATTCATCAATCCTTCCAGCAATTCTGTAGTTATATACTGATAATTTGTAATTTAATCTCTATATTACATTATGTGAATTTATAACTGTTCTCTTGAATCTAGTTATATCACATATTTGTAAAAATAAATCTTTTAAGTTATTCTTTACAAATTTGAACCATACTTTTTCACAATCAATAATAAACACTTCTCCCATAACGCTGATAGTAATTATTTCACTATCAGAAAGAATAATTTTAGCAATATTACGCTTTTTTTAATAAATCCTAAAGCTATCTATATGATAAATATAATATATAATGCATTACATATTAACATCAACATCAGCTTTATCTTTTAAAGGTTTTAACAATACAAATATTGCTGGAGTAATTAACATATCAGCAACTAAAGCAGAAAAAACACCCGCAGCTGAAAGGATTCCCACATGAGTCATGCTATTAACTTTTGATAATCCAAAGATAGCAAAACCAACTATCAGAATAATTGAAGTGAAAATTAATGCCCTACCTATCTTTTTAAAAGTGGCTTTATTAGCTTCAATATAAGAATTATTTCTTTCAAACTCCTCTTTAAAATGAAGGAAATAATGCACTGTATCATCTACTGCAATCCCAATAATCATTGGTGCAATCAATATAGTAAGAACATCTAATGGATAATCTAAAATCCCCATTAAGCCTGTTATAACTACTACTGGTAAAGTATTAGGTATCATTGACAACAAACCCAACTTAACAGACTTTAAAATTAATATCATCACTAATGTAATTACTCCTAAAGCCAAAATAATAGATTTAACTTGACCTTCTATTAAATCAACCAACATCTTTAGCATAATAGGTGCATCACCAACAACTGTTACTTCTGTTCCTTCAGGTAAATATAAATTAACTAAATTAATAATTTCATCAAAATCATCTTGTAATATTTTACCAAATCCATTTACTTGTACTGAAATACGCATCTTTTTATAATTAAAATCTACCCAATCTTCCAATCCTTCTCCTCCTGATATTTCATATAACAATAAATACTGAGCAATTAAATTCTGTGAATATGGAATCCTATAATATTCCTCATTATTTTCATGCATAGTCTTATTAATCTCTTTAATTATATCAGTTAATGCTAATACATTAGATGTTAATTCTAAATTATTAATCATATAAGTTATTTCATCTATACTCTTAAGTATTCTCGGATCTTGAGCCAATCCCTCTTCAGGCAAGTCTATTAAAACTTCATAAGAATATAATGCTCCTAATCTTTCAGTCATATATTTTGAATCTTTAACTATACTAAAATCATCACCCATAATCTCCACAAAATCACTACTTACAGGCATCCTAAAGGAAAAGAATATAAATATAGTTACTAATAAAAAAGACCCTATCGTAGTAATCAAAGAATTATCAACTACAAAATCTGCCCATCTTGAAATAAGCTGAGAATCATTCTTCTCCCTATTACTCTTTTGCTCTTTAACATCCTTATCTTTTCCTAAAGCTAAAATCGCTGGAATAAGGATCATTACTAATAAGTAAGTTATTAACACTCCAAATGCACAAAACATTCCTAAATCTCTAATTGATCTTATCGGTACTATCATAAAGGATATAAAACCTAATGCTGTAGTAATAGTAGTTATAAAGATTGGCCAAGTAGCTTCTTGGTAAAGATATTTAATTGCTTCTAATCTAGAGCCAGTTTCTCTGAACTTATATTGAAAATGATTAATAACATGAATAGAATAACTCACAGAAATCACAAGAATTAAAGTTGGAATAATGATACTTGTAATCGATGCTGCAATTCCAATCCAACCCATAGTCCCATATAAAACTAACAATGTTATAAAAATTACAAGAAAAGGGCCTATAGTAGCTCTTAAATCTTTAAACATAACAATCATCAAAATAATACATATTATCAATGAAATTAAACCAAATTTAGCACCTTCCTCTGCAATTACTCTATCCCCTTCATAATCTAACATCGATATTCCTGATGCAGTAACTTTTATATTCTCATTTTGATGCCTATTTAAAATAACCCCTAATGCTGGCGGAATTATCTTCCTTGGATCAGATACCTTATTTAATCCACTAGCCTCTTCACTAAAGATATCAGACCTCATAATTATATCCTCTGTTTCCCAGTTTACTTGGTCTAAATGCTTAAAATCCTTCTCTACAGGTAAGTAGACATACTCTGGCATTCGCTCAAAATTTATTATTATTCCTGTCTCTTTAGAATCTTCGCTTATTATCATATCAACATAACTATTATTAGATAATGCCCTCTTTCTAATTCTATCTAAACTTTCTCTATCTTCTGGAATTTTATCTCCTATTAAATTATCAATTCTCAAATCATAACCTTCTGATTCCATATACTGCAAGTTAGTTAACAAAGTAACTTCTTTAACGAAAGGTAAATTCTCTTCTAAATCATCACTTAATTGTCTAATATACTTTAATACATCATATCCAAAAACATCATCTGCTTCTATTAAAACAAAAATAAACTCTTCGTTTCCAAAGATCTCTTTAAAACTATTATTTTGAACTATAATTGGGTCATCTTCAGGAAAGAATGACTCATTTGATGAATCTATCTCTAACTTTTGCACTCCAATATAAGAGATAATTGTCAAAGTTAAAAACAATATAAGTATTAAATATTTATATTGAGTAATCATTTTTACCCCAAAATTACTAATTTGCTCTTTAAAATCTTTTTTCATTAAATCTTACCTCCTTTTGCTTATATTAAATTTAAAAAGCTTTATTTACTTGAACAAATAGATGATCTTGATCAGAATAAAAACCAAACTCTGTTCCTTCATCTCCACTAAAGATTCGTGCTCCCAGAGAAATATCAACTCCATCCATCAAATCATAATTAAGTTGCGGACTTAAATAATAATCATTATCTCTTATATTATATATACTCTGTACTTCTACATACTTAAATGAATTAATCTCATACTCTATCGCAAAAACTATCCTATCTCTTCCAGATTCTCCTCTTTGTTTCTCTCCTGCTAATTGTAGATTTAAGTATAAATCATCAGTTAAATCAAAATCAACTCCTAAAACATATTCAATATAATTATCTTTAAAATCTTCATCAACTATAAAATAACCCATCTCCCCACGGAAAAGATATTCCCCTAACTCCTTAGAAAAATCACCACCAATGGCATGTAAATCATATTCATCTACATCTCCAAGTGGATGATTTAAAACCTTCGGGCCAACACCTTTATAATAACTTATAGAAGCATCAATACTTGGCGACCACCTTGATAACCTAACCCCAAACTCTGAATTCAATAATTCTTCTTCTACATTCGCAGGTACCCAAACACTATCAATTATCCAATCATCATAGTAATACTCTACTCTAACTGCTGCTACCTCACTTCTATTATCCTCTTCAAATATTCGTCTATAATCAATTGGGTTAAAATAATCAGTCGGGTTGATTCTATCTGTCCTCCCCCAAGCAATTCGTTGCCTTCCAATAGTCAAATCGGCAGAATCTAAGTATAACTGAGTAAAGGCTTCTCTCAACTCAAACAAATCATCATCGTCAGACACCTCAAAGCTAGCCTTTATTAAACCAGAAGTAAAAGAATAATTAGCAAGTTCAATCCTTAATCGATTCTCAATCGTTCTAATTTGGGCATCAGAATCCATATTTATATCTAACTTTGAAGTTAACTCTCCAGTTATATCTAATTCACTAGCCACAATTATCCCATTACCTAGAATAATTATTAACCCTGTTAAAGCAAATGACAATATTCTCTTATTCATATTCTTAACCGCCTTTCATTTAATAATCATCAATTATATTATTCTAATAAATTTCAAACAATAACTACTATAGTAATTAAGTCTATCTAAATCTACTTAACTGACGAATACTAAAATAATCGTCTGATATATTTACATTGACTTTAATATCTTCATAAACAAGCTCTGTTCTTGAACCTTTATTTACATCCTCCATTTCCATTCTGGTTGAAAACCAAATCCCATCATTAACTTCTTCTATATCATAAGCTCTCATAATCTTAATCTTCTCTCCCATATCATTGAAGTATTCTGATTTAACTGGAACAAAGTTATCTTTTCTGATAAATATAGTTCTTTTAGCAAAACCAACATTACTTTTTATCTCTCTAGAAATTCCTTCAGCCTTAACTACATAAACTTCCCTTTCATTTAAAATTTCTTCTCTAACTAACTTATATGTATAATCATCTATATTAAACGTAATATCTTCATAACTGAAATCAGTCCCCATAAAACTACCTCCACGTTCTTCTGAAGATATACGTCGAGGTCTTCCTAAAGCTGGCAGATATAAATATCTTTCATCTGCTTCTTCTGGATTTGTAATAGATAAAAAACCTGTTCCTCTTACATTAGCAGGTTCTAAAAAATGAATTAATGACTTTTCTACTCCTTTATTATCCTCCTTAGAGATTGACCTTAATCTTCTAACTCTTTCTTGCCCTGAACTATTAATAATTTTCATGTTTAACTCTGCTTGTATTCCCTCAACTCTGCTTAATATATTTGATTTCTCAACTATTTCTCTGGCAGTTATACTTTCATCTTCACCAGTAACTTGATCTGCTAGTAATCCTATATGAAACATTATCAATATCATTATAAACAAACTAACTATTTTAGTTCTTTTCATTATTTCCCCCCTTTTTTATAATACTTTACTAATTTTAATTTCCCAACAACTAGCCAACTCTAAAATTTTATTCTCATTTGGAATAAATCCATTTTCGTAGTATTTAAGTATAAAAAATTAATCGATACTAAATCTATCATTTAGTCTTTCTCTTATTTTTAAAAAAAGTTCTATAGTATAATCCAATTTTTTTTCATTAACATTACTAAACATATCCTTTAATATTTTTTCACTTTCTTCCATATGCTTATTATAATATTCTTTCCCTTTAATACTAAGACTTACAAGGACAACCCTCCTATCTTCTTTACTTCTCTCTCTTTCAAAATAACCTCTCTTAACTAATCCATTAACAATACTTGTCATAGTAGTAGGCGGACAGGAAATAATTTCTGCTAATTCTGACATTGTAACAATTCCCTTTCTACCTATAATTTCAATTAAAAGATGCTCTCTAATATTAAAAGTCCTAGTTTCACTAGAAAGCCTCTTATATGATTCAAGCATTATCTCAAATAAAACACACTCTAACCTTTTCACTTTTTCTTCTATATTCATATTTCAACCCCCTTATCATATAATCTTAATATTTAGTATAAGTTTTCTAACTATTATTTAGTGATAATCCATCATAAATAATCATAAATCATTGCTAAATAATTAAACAAATTTAGGCGAATGAGATGGTATAATGCTTATTCTTTTATAATTTTTATGTACAGCATTTATTTTTTTCAAAGTTTTATAATTAGATTTTGGATTATCAATTATTAAGTTTGACATTTTAGATGGCAAGATAATCTCTTGATAAGATTTATTCAACCAACAAGCATCAGAAACAAAAAAGTACTCTTTATTTTTTAGAGTCTTTAAATAAAGTCCAGTATGACCTCTAGAGTGTCCCGATAAATCAATGGCAATTAATGAGTTATTCCCAAAAATGTCAATTCCTTTTATGAAAGGATATAATCTATCAGAGATATCAATAGAATTTTTATCTTCTAGAAATTTTACTCTGCTTTCAAAATCTTCGGGAATATGATTAGCAATAAAGCCTAATCTTAACGCTGAAAATCCCTTTCTTCCTTTGACTGCCTCAAAAGCAGATTTTCGACAAATAAATTTGGCATTTGGAAAATCTTTCAAACCTCCTATGTGATCTGGATGAAAATGAGATATAATTATATATTCAATATCTTTAGGTTTAATTCCAATCTTCTTCAATTTATTTATAGCTGATTCTTCTTTAGATATAGATACAGGTGTAATTTTTCTATATAGACTAAGCGGAAATCGATTAGTTCCACTAAAAAATCTATCTGTATAGCCTGTATCATATAAAACTAGACCATTTTCAACCGTTTTTATTAAAGCGAATTTAGCTGGAAAATTTAAAATTTTCTTACTCCCTCCTCTAAGTACCATCTTTTCCATCCCTGTACAGTAGCCGGCATTCAAAATCTTAACCTCTTCTATCATCAATTAATCCCCCTTGATTATTTATTAAAGTGTGTTTCATTTAACAAATACTTCACTTTTATGCGATGTTAAAAATACTCTACTACATTCTACTACTTTGAAACACACTTTAACTTTAATTTTGACTTATATAAATCTAATATTCAAGAATTATTCCTCCAAAAGATAAACCAGCCCCTGCTCCAAAAAATAATACTTTGTCACCACGCCTTAACTTTTTCTGCTTTATCGCTTCATTTAATGCCAAAGGTATCGAAGCAGCTACTACATTTCCATGATTAGATAAAATATTCATTACTTTATGTGATGGGAAACCTAATAATTTATTATAAACCAATTTCATTGCTGAACCACTAGCTTGATGACCGACTAATAAATCAATATCTTCCTTTTTTAAACCAGCTTCTGTTAACAATTGCTCAATAAAGTCATTTGCATATTTACGTGCTAATTTAAAAACTTTTGGCCCATCCATATCAAATAAGAATTCTTCTTTAGTTTCATTTGAATAATTTCTTGCATGAAGTCCAGTTGCCCCTCCTCTTATTTCTGTAAGATGAACTCCCTTGATATATGTCTCCATTTTTGAAGCTATAATTTTAGAATCATCTCCACTTTCACTTTTCCCAATCACTGCTGCACCTGCACCATCACCAAATAATGCATAACTTTCTAATTGCTTTGAATTCAAAAATTTAGAAGCTATCTCTGACGATACTACTAGCACCTTTTCATATCTCCCTGCCTCTATTAAATAAGAAATTACATCTAACCCTGTTATAAAACTCAAGCAAGTAGAATTAATATCAAAACAAGGTATTTTAGATTCTACTTCTCCCATCGCCTCTTTAATAAGTGGTGCTGTAGCTGGAACTATCTGTTCAATGGTTCCTCCAGTGCTTATTATACAATCTATATCGCTAAATTTTAAATTTGCATTTTTTAATGCTTCTTGTGCAGCAAAAGCTCCCATTTGAGAAGTAGTTTCCTCTTCAACATAATGTCTTTCAATCACCCCTGACATTTTTTCAATTCTATCTTTTTCTAAGCCTAATTCTTTCGCTAATTCTTCTGACCTAACTTTTCTACTTGGTAAAAATGCCCCACTACCTAATATTTTCACTCTTCTATGCATTTTAATCCCCCTTAATTATTTAGTTTATTTATCTTATAAATTATCTGTTTTAAATTTAAATTGAATTTATAGTTAAAGAATAAAAGGAATTAGAATTTTGGTAGCTCTTTGGTACTCAATATATTCGTCGCCAAAATATTCAACTAACATCTTTTCCTCATCTTTTATTCTGGGTAATAAAACAGATAAATACGGAATTGTAATTAACATAAAACTCACCCAATTAAAATAAAATAATGCTATTCCTAAAACTGCGATGAAAGCCCCTAAATAAGAAGGATGTCTAGTGTACTTATAAAAGCCAGTTTTAATTATTTTATGTTCTTCATCAATTCTTAAGTTAACTGTGAAATAATCTCCTAGAGTAATAATAGACAACCACCTAATAATAAAGCCAATAACAATCATTACTAATCCTATGTTATTTATTAGTTTGCTGCCTATATTTAATTGAATACCAACATATGTCCCTATTGCTATACAAATAATTGCTATTATCCAAGCAATTCTAGTACCAAAACTCTCTCTTATATTTTTATCTTTTTCTCTTTTAAATACTATTATACTCACTTCAGATATGAAAAATAACCAAGGTATAATATTAATAAAACTCATCTAATCACTCCTTTTTAATAAAATTATTCCCTCTCTAATAACTTTCTTAAGTTCTTCTTTTTTATCACCTCCACTCTTAAAATTTATCATTTTTAATAAATAAGAACCTTTAGCAAACCAATAAATTAAAAATTACAATTATTCTAAAAATAACCTTAATCACAATTTTAGCAAACTAAAAAGCAATTATCAACTATCTTTAGTACAATGATTCCGTCGTCTAATTTAAACCTCATACTTTTGATAATTCTTATACTTTTTTTCGACATAATCTTTTTATTTTTTATACTTATGATATCTGATTTCTCTAATCTAAATCTGTTTCTATATAACCATTTTTTATCCCTATAGCAATAGCGTGTATTATATTTTTTGCTTTTAATTTTTTACACAATTTCTTTCTATAATACTTTACTGCTGGTTCAGAAAAATTTAATTTATTGCTTATCTCTTTTATTTTATACCCCTTAGCTGATAAAACAGCTACCTCTTTCTCTGCTTGAGTTAAATACTCCTTACCTTTTTGGATTTTTTCTATTTCCTTAATTTTACTTTGTTTAGATATCCCCAATAAAATATTTTTATGTACTAGATTAAATAATAGCTTGTCTTTTTCTGATAAATTTCTTCCTAAGAGAGACATATCTAAATAAGCAGCTACCTTTTTATTAATCTCAATTGGAATAGCTATACATGTCCATTCTTTGAAAAAATTACAATAATGCTCTTCTCCAGCTAAGAATACTTCCTTCTGTAACTTCATTGCTAATGAAATTGCATTTGTTCCACAACTTTCTTCTATAAAGACAGCCCCTTTTAATCTTATTATTCTTTCTTTATTAGTACTATCATAACCAGCTATCAATCCCCCCTTTGAATCAGTTAATAGAAATATATTATCTTTCAAACTATACTTCCTCTCTAACTTTTTAACTTCTTCCTTAAAAACTCTAATTAACTGCCAATTCTCTTCTAGCTTATTTTCTAATTCTTTTTCATTAATATAACTTTGAATTTTATCGATATCTTTTGGTAATCCCCTTTCATAACACCTATACCATGATTCCTTTAGTAATTCCTTCTTATCAATTTTCATCTTATCATCCCTTTCTAATTACAAGTTGAACAATCATTAAATCACTTTCTTAATAGCAAATATCTAAAATTTTATATTTTTAATATAATTATTCTCTATTAAAAATGGTAACTTAATCATTTGTATATCAATATTTACTATACCAAACAATTTAATACTTATCAAGAAAATAAGAATTTTTAATGAATTCTAATCCATATTTAGTTATATATCAATAAAAAAATACCGTATACCAAATTTGGTATACGGTATTTTTCAACTCTAAAATGCTGGAACTACTGCTCCTTCATATCTTTCTAAGATATACTCTCTAACCTCTGGCGCTGTTAGTGCTGAAACTAACTTAGCTATCAACTTGTCATCTTCTTCTCCCTCTCTTACTACCAAGATGTTGGCATAAGGTGATTCACTTCCTTCGATAATTAGAGCATCCTCTGTTGGCACTAAATCTGCTTCTAAAGCAAAGTTGGTATTGATAACTGCTGCATCAACATCTCTTAATGACCTAGGCAATTGAGCTGCTTCTAACTCCCTAAATTCTAAGTTCCTAGGATTATCAATAATATCGATTGGAGTAGCATTTAACCCTGCATTATCACTTAACTTAATAAGTCCATAAGCCTCTAATAACAAAAGAGCTCTTCCTTCGTTAGTAGCATCATTAGGAATAGCAATTAACGCTCCATCCTCTAGTTCTTCTAAAAAATCATACTCCTCTGAATATAGTCCCATAGGCTCTACATGAACATTAGCAATTGAGCTTAAATCTAATCCTCTTTCATTACTGAAGTTCTCTAAGTAAGGTAAGTGTTGGAAGAAGTTAGCATCAATACTCCCATCATCAAGGGCCAAATTAGGGGTTACATAATCAGTAAACTCTTTAATCTCTAAAGTAATCCCCTCTTCTTCTAATAAAGGCTGAACAACATCTTTTAGAATCTCAGAATGAGGAACTGGTGTCGCTCCAATAACTATCCTATCTGCTTGCCCACCGACTTGCTCTTCTCCATTTCCACAACCTACTACCAATAATCCTACCACCAACAATACAATTAATAAATTAATCTTTTTATTTAACATCTTCTCTCCTCCTCTAATTTTAGTTGTCAATTGATAATTGATAATTGACAATTAAAAAACAAGCCCCTCAATCAAATCACCCTAGCTTTAAGACATATACTCTTACTACTGTCAATTACTCTTAACTTTTTTCTCTTAACTATCAATTATCAACTATCCTCTGAACTGTTAACTCCTATCAAGCTTCCTTGCTAACAAGTTTCCAAAATGCTGTATTAACTGCACCATTACTACAAGAAGTATTATTGTCTTGATCATAATATCGGTCTGATAACGATGATACCCATATCGGATGGCTATGTCTCCTAGACCACCACCACCAATTGCTCCTACTATTGCTGAATAACCAATAAGACTTATGAGAGTAATAGTTAACCCTAAGACCAAAGTCGGTAAGGACTCAGGTAATAAAACCTTAGTAACTATCTCCCAGGGTGTAGCTCCCATTGACTGGGCTGCTTCAATAACTCCACCATCTACTTCCTTAATTGCACTCTCTACTATTCGTCCTATAAAAGGAATTGCTCCAACTGTTAAAGGTACAATAGAAGCAGTAGTTCCAATTGAAGTTCCTACAATAAACCTAGTAAAAGGAATTAAAGCTACAAGAAGAACTATAAAGGGGATGGATCTAGTTATATTGATTATGGTACTTAAGATAAAGTTTATACCTTTGCTCTCTAAAATATTACCATCTTCTGTAACTACTACTCCTACACCTAGTGGGATACCTACTAAAGAACCAAGTATCATAGAAACAAAGACCATATATAAAGTCTCTAATGTCCCAGACCATAAAAGATCATTGCCTCTAAGTAAAAAATCAATTATTTCTTCCATCATTAAGCACCTCCACTCTAACCCCTTCTTTGGAGCTTAAGTATTTAATTCCTTTACTAACCTGCTCTTTATCACCAGTCAACTCTATAATTAGAGTTCCAAAGGATATCCCTTGAATCTTATCAATATTACCATAAAGAATATTAGCATCTAAACTATATTGATGAATTAAACTTGATATGATCGGTTTAGAAGCTGCAACTCCAACAAAGGAAACTCTAACAAGGCTACCATCATTAATATCTAAATCAATTCCCCGGGCCAACAGCTCATCAGGTATATTGGCATTTACTACCCTTTCAATAAACTTCCTTGTTGTAGGATTTTGTGGGTTACTAAAGATCTGTACAACATCACCCTGCTCTACAATCCTACCCTTATCAAGGACTGCCACCTTGGTACATATCTCCTTGATAACCTCCATCTCATGGGTAATTAAGAGTATTGTAATTCCTAGTTCTTCGTTAATCTTCTTTAATAGATCTAATATCGAATGAGTAGTCTCTGGATCTAAAGCCGAAGTTGACTCATCACATAAAAGAACCTTAGGGTTATTGGCCAAAGCTCTAGCTATACCGACCCTCTGTTGTTGGCCCCCGCTTAACTGGCTTGGATAATTATCAGCCTTATCCTCAAGCCCAACTAACTTTAGAAGTTCTTTTACTCTTTCTTTAATCTCGCTTTTCTTCTTAGCTTTAATCTCCATAGGGAAGGCTACATTAGAAGCAACGGTACGAGACTTAAGAAGGTTAAACCTTTGAAAGATCATCCCCATTGACTTTCTTTCTTCCCTTAACTTTTGAACGGGCAAGGTAGTTAAATCTATACCATCGACTATAACCTGACCCTCAGTAGGATCCTCTAATAAGTTTAAACACCTAATTAAACTACTCTTACCGGCACCACTTGGGCCAATGATGCCAAAAATTTGGCCCTTCTCTATATTCAAATTTATATCCTCAAAGGCGAGAATATCGCCCGATGAACCTGAGTAGACCTTCTTTAAATTTATAATCTCAATCATCTTATCTTTACTTCCTTTCTGTGAAATTATGTGTCAATGTGAGTGTCAGTGTCAGTAAAGTCAAAATCTAAACCCTTTTTCTTGGAAAAAGAGTATTTTCTATAAATAATTAAAGAATATCAATATTAGAAGGAAATTAAAAGCATACTCCCTTAACTGACACTGACACCGACACTAAATACTGTATACTAAAAACAAAAAACTCCTTCTCATAAGAGAAGAAGTAAGCTGCTTCCTCTCTTATCTATCAGGAATTAGCACCGGGTATTGTAATCACAATACTGGTTGCTGGGTTTCATAGGGCCAGTCCCTCCACCTCTCTCGATAAGAGTACTTTATTAAGTTATTAATAAATATTATAATGTTTAATCCCCTGTTTGTCAAGAGTTTTACTTGAATTTTTTATATCATGAAAATTGCAATATAAAATGCACAGCCTTTATGGAAAAAAACACCTCATATGATGTGTTTATTTATGCTACATTTAAACCTATTTCAAATATATTATTAGAACTTTTAAAACCAAACATCTTCCTAGGATAATTATTAATCCATTTTTCAATTCTTTTAATTTGATTTCTACTAAGATTCTTAAAGCTACTTCCTTTTGGCAAAAACCTTCTAATCATTTTATTTAAGTTCTCATTACTCCCTCTTTGCCAAGAAGAGTAAGCATCAGCATAATATTGCTTTGTCCTTGGAATTTTACTTCTTGTAAAAGAAGTCTCTATTCCTGTATAGTTATAAAATTCTTTCCCATTATCAGTTGTAATAGTCTTGAACAATTCTCTAAACTTCTTTACTCCTATTCTTCTTTCTATTCGATCCAGACCTCTTATTACAGCTTCCTGCGTCTTATTAGGTATAATCTCTATTATTTCTTTTCTACTATACCTCTCCGTTAGAACTAATAAGAAAGGCTCTCCTTTTCCCTTTCTACCCTCTACTAGATCCATTTCCCAATGACCTACTTCTAACCTCTCATCAGCTGCTTTAGGCCTATCTGATATTCTTCTACCTTCTTTACGTCTTTTAGTTGATTCTTTTTCTTTCTTCTTTGTCTTTTTAGACTTTTTATAATTACCATAGGTCAACTCTTCTCTACTTACAAATAGGATGCCTTTATCTATATAATTATAGATAGTCTTCCAATGTAATTCTATTTCAAAATCTTCACTATTTTTTATCATATCTGCAATTACTTCTGGAGAATACTTATCTTTGATTTTTTCCTCTATAAACTCAGCTAACCTGTGATCTTTACCTATTTTTATTTTAGCTCCTTTAGCTGTAGCATTTTGATCATATACCTTTTGAGCCTTTAATGCATCATATTCTATTCTAATTGTATAGTCCCAATTTAATAGCTCTATTTTGCCTTTTTTAACCTCTCTGCTTATTGTAGTTCTATGTCTACCTAACTCTTGTGCAATCTCTTTGGGAGACTTGTTTTGTTGATTATACAAGTGTTCTATTACTTTTCTATCTTCCCATTTTAAGTGTTCACCTTTGTTCTCATTTGTGTTATAATTATCTTGGCACATATCAATACCTCACTTTATGTTATTTGTGGTTATTTAACATTATATATGAGGTATTCATATGTGTCATTTATTTTTTGCACTATCCGTGCATTTAATTATACAATGTTCCAATTTTTTATATCAATTCTTTTAAAGCCTTGCTCAATTGATCTGGACAAGAAGTACCATTACGACAAGCTATTCCTTCTAGCTTATTAGCTACATCCTCAACCTTATTCCCTTCTACTAAGGCTGCTATTCCTGCAAGGTTGCCATTGCATCCTCCAATAAATTCAACCTTTTCTATAATCCCTTCATCATTAATATCAAATTTTATCTCCTTAGCACAGATTCCACTTGTTTTAAAGCTTTCCATACAAACAACCCCTTCTTTCTTAAAATTAAAGTCTATCCATAATTATAACAGTAATAACTCTTCATTACAATATTCATTTTGCATTAAAAAATTTAAAAGCAAAGACTTGGCGCAGCGCCCTGAAGGAAGATGATTTTTCTGACTGTGGAAGTACTCTTGGGGCGACAAGACCCTAGATAAAAAATGACTAGGATCCAACTAAACCTCTTTAACTTTAATTACTTAATCCTTTGTCCTAAACTTATCGGCTCTTATCAGATCTCAGTCTGCGTCAACGCCTTTAATCTTTTTAGAATTTCTTTCTAAATCTTAACCCTCCAACAAAAACTCATAAGCCGCCTTTGCCAAAAGTGCTGTTCCCAAAGGAAGTGCTTCCTCATCTAAATTAAACTTGCTATGGTGCCAAGGGTAAACCTTCTGATTTGGACTACTGACACCTAAATGGAGAAAGAAGCCTGGTATTCTCTTAGCATAGCTAGCAAAGTCCTCTCCTGCCAGCAGTGGGTTTTGCAAAATAATTGTTCCTGCCTCACCAATTATATCTCTACTGACCTTCTCCATCAATTTAGTCAACTCCTTATCATTATTAAGGACAGAATGACCAAATTGATAATCAAACTGATACCCTCCTCCAAAAATATCTGTCACCCCATTAATAGTCTGCTCCATAAGAAGGGGAACCTCCTCTCTTAACTTAGGATTGACAGTTCTAACTGTACCTTCAACCTCTATCTTATCGGCTATTACATTATAACTCTTCCCACCACAAACTCTACCGATAGTTAAAACTATAGGTTCCACAGGTCTAACCCTTCTACTAACAATAGATTGAAGATTTTGGATAATATCTGCTGCTATAATAACTGCATCTACCGTTCTATGGGGAGCTGCACCATGGCCCCCTTCACCTCTCACTTCTATCTTAAATTTATCGGTGGCTGCCATAATTGGCCCTTCTTTAATCCCTACACTTCCTACTTTTAACTGGGGGTTGACATGGATACCAAAAATCCCATCTACTCCTTCTAATACACCTTCTTCAATCATTGCCTCAGCACCACTTGGAAATTGTTCCTCATTAGGCTGAAAAATAAATTTGACGCTGCCCTCTAACTCTCTTTTAAATTGACTTAAGACCTTGGCTACCCCTAAAACCATAGCTATATGCCCATCATGACCACAAGCATGCATTACACCTTCATTCTTTGATTTATAGTCAAAGTCATTCTCTTCTTTTATAGGTAGAGCATCCATGTCAGCTCTTATGCCTACTACCTTCTCTTTACTCTTCCCCTCTAAGAAAGCTACTACTCCAGTCTTTGCCACTCCTTCTTGTACTTCTAAGCCAAGACTTCTTAAGTAATTAGCAACTAATTTTGCAGTCTCCCACTCTTCAAAACCAAGCTCTGGATTGGAGTGTATTTCCCTTCTAAGCCTTATAATCTCTTCTTTTATCTTAAAGGCTTCGCCTTTAAAGTCAACCATAAATTAATCCACCCCTTTTTTATTATTATATTTAGTCTTTCCTAAAGGGATGAATTAGATTTACTTATCTTCTTATATTTTTTCAACTTAGGAAAAATTAAATATCATCAATCTAATGCTACCCCCATATCTTTTGTTAAAAAGTAATTCAATGCTGTTCTAATGGCTATAATGGCAGCTAGTTGACCTATGTCAGTCCAGGTAGGAGCAACTACACTTCTTAAGATACTTGAACCAATTAAGATTCCTAACCCAACAGAAAAAGAATAGCCTAACTTGGCCCTACTTCTTTTCATAACATCAATAAAGTCTTCATTACTAAAGATAGCCTTCACATACATTCCAAAAACGCTTGTGATCCCATTTGCAATTGTAAAGATTGCAAATAACTGTGCAAAATACGATATATATTCACTTAATGATATCACTAAGCCTTCCATAGATGCCTCCTCTTTTTAATCTAAGATAAGGTGTATTCGAAAAAAATAATAGTATATTCCTCTTTATATAATATTAAAGACCAATGACTAACATGAAACTAAAACTTAAATTTGATAAGAGAAGGGCCAACATTGAGGTTCCCCCATTAAATTAGACACTAAGTTTAGTGGCTTTCTCTCGTTTTCGTATTTTTCTGGACTTTTATAATTTAAAGTCGAGTGCATTCTAAATCTA
>NZ_KI912091.1:255016-308137 GCF_000517025.1 Halonatronum saccharophilum DSM 13868 | reverse complement strand
ATCTTCTTATATTTTTTCAACTTAGGAAAAATTAAATATCATCAATCTAATGCTACCCCCATATCTTTTGTTAAAAAGTAATTCAATGCTGTTCTAATGGCTATAATGGCAGCTAGTTGACCTATGTCAGTCCAGGTAGGAGCAACTACACTTCTTAAGATACTTGAACCAATTAAGATTCCTAACCCAACAGAAAAAGAATAGCCTAACTTGGCCCTACTTCTTTTCATAACATCAATAAAGTCTTCATTACTAAAGATAGCCTTCACATACATTCCAAAAACGCTTGTGATCCCATTTGCAATTGTAAAGATTGCAAATAACTGTGCAAAATACGATATATATTCACTTAATGATATCACTAAGCCTTCCATAGATGCCTCCTCTTTTTAATCTAAGATAAGGTGTATTCGAAAAAAATAATAGTATATTCCTCTTTATATAATATTAAAGACCAATGACTAACATGAAACTAAAACTTAAATTTGATAAGAGAAGGGCCAACATTGAGGTTCCCCCATTAAATTAGACACTAAGTTTAGTGGCTTTTCTCTCGTTTTCGTATTTTTCTGGACTTTTATAATTTAAAGTCGAGTGCATTCTAAATCTATTGTAAAAGACTTCAATATATTCAAATATATCTCTTCTTGCTTGAGCTCTTGTTATATAGTTATTATGATGAATTAATTCTGTTTTCAATGTTCCAAAAAAGCTTTCTGACACTGCATTATCCCAGCAATTACCCTTACGACTCATTGATGATTTAAATCCATTTTCAATTAATAGTTCTTGAAATTCTATACTAGCGTACTGACTTCCTCGATCTGAATGAAATATAAGTCCTCTTGAGACTTGGCGATTGTTTAGAGCCATATTAAGAGCATTTATTACAAGATTCTTTTTCATTGTGCTATCCATTGACCAACCAACAACTTTACGAGAATATAGATCTATTATGACAGCAAGGTAAAGCCAACCTTCCTGAGTAGGAATATATGTGATGTCTGAGACCCAGACTTTATTTTTTTGAGATACATCAAAATTCTCGGTTAAGAATATTATCTTTTTATTGGCAGGTTATGATTAGAATTTGTTGTAACTTTTGAATTTACGCTTTTGTATAGCTTTTAATCCTAATACTTTCATTAATCTTTCTACTCGTTTTTTATTGCATATAATGCCTTCTTTCTTAAGCTGTTTGTAGATTCTAGGGCTACCATAAGTCCCACGGCTCTGCCAATATATTTGAGCTACCTTAAATTTTAAAGTTTCATTTTCTTCTTCTCTTTTACTTGGTTTTCTTTTTAACCATTTGTAATATCCTGACCGAGATACTTCTAAAACTTTACACATCCTCTCCACAGCAAATTCATTGCTGTGATCTCGGATAAAACCATATTTTACTGTGGTTTCTTCGAGAAGATGCTTACCGCCTTTTTTAAAATGTCGCGTTCTTCTTTTGCAATTTTTAGTTCTTTTTTTAGTTTTATAATCTCTTGTTCTTCAGGAGAAAGATTTTGTTTACCATTGCCTGGGAAAGCTAAATTACCCTTGTCTCTATACTCTTTACGCCATCTAATTAGTGCATTATAACTAACACCTAAATCTTCAGCAATATCTTTACAATTTTTATCAGATTTAAGACTTAATTCAACAGCATCACGTTTAAATTGTTCATCACGTTTTATTTTAGGTTTGCTCATGTGTATTCCCCCTTTGAATAACTTTATTATACACCTTAACTCACTGTCTAACAAATAGGGGGAAGATTACATCACTATAAAAAATAGCAACGTTGGCCCTGAATATTTACTTAGCTAATGCATCTTTAACTGCATCTATTATTCCATTACTTGTATTTGTAGCACCACTAACTGCATCAACCTCAACTGATTGCCCTTCAATGATAGCATCAGATATTCCCTCGATAGCACCATCAGCTATACCTGCAGTATCATTATGAGATAAAACATTAACCTCACTGATACTTCCATCACCAACAACCACTTCAACCTCAATATCACCTTGATGACCTCTTCCACTACCTAGATAAATTCCATCCTCAAAAGAAGCCTCTTCTGCTCTACAACCAATCAAAGCTAAAGCCAATAAAAATATTGCACCTATTACAATAAATTTTTTCATTTTAATTATTCCTCCCTAATTTTTAATCTAATCTATAATTCTAGCAATTATAATACTAACCTCGTATAAGAAAATCAAAGGCAAAGCAATCATCGTCTGCGATACTATATCCGGGGGAGTCAATAAAACTCCAAAAATAAAGATCAAGACAATAACATATCTTCTATTTTTAGTTAAGAACCTATGAGTGATTAATTTAAGTTTCACTAATAATATTACCAACAAAGGAAGTTCAAAGACCAATCCAAAGGGGATTAGCAAACTAATTATAAAGGATATATAATTACTCAAAGAAAACATCGCCTTTAAACTATCATTACTAAATCCTAAAAAAAATCTGACTCCAAAAGGTAACACTATAAAATAAGCAAAGGCTACACCAAGTATGAAGAAGATATAAGATAATGGTACTAAGACTTTGATATACTTCTTCTCTTCCCCTTTAAGTGCTGGAATAACGAAAGCCCAGAATTGATAAAGTATTATAGGTAACGCCAATAATAGACCAACGATAAAAGCAATCTTGATCTCAGTAAAGAAGGCCTCTGTTGGAGTTAAGTAGATCAATTCACCTTCTGTTAAACTAGCTAAAACTTCAATTATCTCTGTAGCTCTCATATACCCTACTATTGCTAATAAAGCTGTAGAAATAAGGGATATTAAAACCCTTCTTCTAAGCTCTGTTAAATGACCTACTAAATTCATCTCCAAATTAGACATTAATATCCCACCTTCTATATCAAATATCTATATCTAATCCTTTTTATCTTCATTCTTAGAGTTTATATCAGTTGCTTTTTTAAATTCTCTAATCCCATCTCCAATAGACTTGCCAATCTCAGGTAATTTACTTGGACCAAAGATTACTAAGGCAATTACTAAAATTAAGATTAACTCTGTAGGTCCTAAACCAAACATAGATGCACCTCCCTTTAATCTGCTAATTATCTTCTATAAATTCTTATTTAGCAATTCAACTGTCTTAGCCGCTACATCTCCAGTAAGCTTAGCACAACGGTTTCTCTGCTCTGGACTTCCAAAATAATAGCCACTCTCTTCTACCCATTTCATAACTGAATCTGAACACAAATTAGAGTGAGCTACAGTTTGAACCTGACCAGTAAAATCAGCATAAGCATCATGCTTTTGATTTGGGAATTGATACTCCTTATACCAATCCAATAATTCATTTATTATTCTATTATGATCTTCAGAAACCAAATTAATAAAAGCAGCAGCACCATTTAAAGAACCACATAAACTTCCGCTTCCTGCAACTCCACCACCACCATATCTAAACATACCTAAAGGTAAAGCAGTAGATTGACCTGTCTTCTCCTCTGTAGCCTTAACTAAAGCTGCAACAGCCCCATACATACACCCACCATTAGAGTACTCTTCATACCCTCTTCTTCTTAACTCTTCAGAATCTAATCTCTTATATTCAACTGGTACTTCAGGTCTTTGAGAAACTGATACCTCTTGTTTCTTATCAAACTTTAATAAATTTAACCCCATCCCAGTTGTAACTGCTCCAAGGGCAAAACCTCCTGCTCCAACTAAAAATCCTCTTCTAGAAATGTTGTTCTTTTCATTATTTAAGTTATCTCTTTTCTCTACCATATTAGGCACCTCCACTTGTTATTAGTTATTAATTAGTATAGGGTGTGAATGTCCAAACTTTCACAACCTAAAATAAAAAGTATTACTCTCTTAATAACTAACTTCTAGGGCCAACACCTCTTTCCTATCACTTTGCTATTCCTAAAAATTATAGCCCCATAACCAAAAGGTATATGGGACTATAATTTATCAATATATGAACTTTTTTATAAGAATTGTTCCAATTTTAACACCCAAAAAGGTCGAAATCAGAAAAAACCATCCATGCATCGAAAGAGATGAGGTGCCATTGACCATAGCTCCTATATTACAACCACCTGCTATTCTAGCACCATAGCCCATTAAGATACCACCACAGAAAATATAAATAGATCTTTTCCCTTTAGATATACCTCGTAGCCTAAATCCACCAACTAAATAAATAGATATAAAGGAACCTAGGATAACTCCTAGATTTAATACCAATCCCTTAGAAAAGCTAAAGTTTAGTAGTATAAAGGATTCTGTTATTCCCCAAAAATCTTCTGTGAAGAAGAGTATACTAATATTTAAAAGAGCCAACAATAGAGCCCCTACCCAATATGACCACCGACTTGTTAATACAGACTTCTTAGTAGATAATTTCATCTACCCACCCTTTCTAACCCTATCCTTTAACTGCATCAATCTGCCAAATACCTAACTTAGGCTCTTCAACCTCAAAATCATAACCCTTTTCTTCTAATAAATCCATAATATTTCTAATAGCCACCGTCTGATCAGTTAAGATAATTAACCTTTGGCCCTTTTTTAGCTTAGAAAGCCTCTCTCTAACCTTCAATAAAGGAATCGGGCAAATCTCTCCAACTAAGTCTAACCTTATCTCCTTCACCCTATCTCCCCCTCTCTACTGTTGCTTATCTAAGTCATTTAAAATATAATAAGCTATAAATAATATAGAAAATTGTATTACCATAGCTCCAATCCAACCAAAACTAATAGGAAAGAAAGCAGCCTCTCTACCAAATCTTTCTTGCCACCAACTCAAATGCTGAAAACCTAAATTACTACCTATAATTAAACCTATTAAAGCTATAATAAATACACTAGAACCTTCACCTATTCTTACTAATATCCCACTAGCACATCCACCAGCCAAAGCCATTCCAATTCCAAATATTAAACCACCGATAACCGTATATAACCCAAAAGGAGATATATTTAAAGAACTTTCACTTAAACCCGATGCTAGACTATATTGATAAATACTAAAGCCTAACGTAGATATCCCGATTAGAATTATTATTGCTTTTATCAATTTAGTATCCTTAAATAAAAAGAAGTTCATTATCCCATTAGAGAAACAGAAGTTACTCCTTTGTATAACAAACCCAACTGCTAACCCTAATAATAACACTATACTAATCTCTGTATTAAAAATAAATATAAATAAAGCCATAATACATAAAAGAAGTAGCCCTTTATCCCAAGAATCAATACCGAAACTTTTCATCTAGACCCCTTCTTTCTAATATTTTAAGATTAAATCCTTGCAAAAATAAAATTCCTCTGATTTAATAGAGACAACAGGTAAATAATAAGTCTATAAAAGCAAAGAAGTTGATTATATTTTATCATACTTAAAACACCTCTACAAGCAAAGGAGATGATTCACATTAAGATATATCAATTTGAAGTCTTTATTACTGTAACTAGAGTTAAGAGCTTCTCTAAGGCTGCTAAACTATTATACTTAAGCCAGCCAGCTATCAGTAAACATATTCAATCTATGGAAGATTACTATGGTACCAAACTATTTCAAAGAAGTAACCAAGGGGTTAAACTAACTTCAAGAGGAGAAATCGTCTACCAATACGCAAAAAAGATACTAAACCTCCATAGTGAACTAGAATTAGAGATCGATAACTCTCTTAACCTCAAAGATCTCAGTCTGAAAATAGGAGCAAGTATAACCCCTGGTGATTACTTAATCCCTTGTGCTATTTGGACCTTTAAGGATAAACACCCCAAGGTAAACATTGATTTGAAAGTTGATAATAGTCAAAATATAACAGATAAGGTCTCTAAAGGAGAAGTGGATATTGGATTTATCGAAGATAGTATACCAAAAGGACTTGATTTGACAAGTAAGAAGATTATGACTGATAGCTTATGCTTTATAACCTCTAGTTACAAAAATTATCAGAAAGAAATATCTATATCCAAATTAAAAAGACTACCTCTAATACTCCTTAATGATGATTTTAATATAAGACGTAAATTCAATGAATTTCTAGAAGATAATAATTTGAAGATTGGAGATTTGAATATTAAAGCAGAGATGGGGAGCATAACTGCAATAAAATCTGCTGTAGAAGCTAATCTGGGTATATCACTCTTAAGTTATTCAGCAGTAAAGAAAGAACTTCACCAAGGCGAGATTGAACTACTTAATTTAAAGGAAGAATACCTAGAAAACTTAGAAATAGACCTTAATTTAATATATAAAAAGAAGATTGAAAACCCAAATATAATCAATAAATTCATAACCTACTTAACAATCCAGAATGAAAGTATATTCTGTAAATAATTAATTTTCTATCTATATGCAATTTCAACTTCAAAGACTCTCCTTCAAAACCTTTGATATTTATACTGCTATCACTGCTTGCCTTAACTAAAATAACCTTATTCTTTCCTATCCCATTCTCTACAGCCTTCTTTAAAGAGAAATGAGCCCTAGCAGAACAGATAGCATATGTATCACCACTTACACCTTTTATATTAGTCTTAGGTGCACCTTTTCCACCCCTATTCTTAAAGCATTAAATATACCACCTTGTCCACCATAGGTAAAATATCCACCAGCCTTTTTAGGATTATAGCCAAAGATTCTAGCCATCATAGCAACTGACTTTATTTCAGCCTCTGCCTATGCAGGTGAAGCCACATCCCAAATAGCATTACAGCTAAGTAATCCAGCAGTCATAAACCCTAAAAGGCTTGGAATACTAGCTGGGGCCAAAGCATTTAACATAAAGTTTTCATTGTAATAAAGATGGCCAGCCACTAAAAAATCCATCTCTTCTAATAAACTCTCAATCCCCATCCCCTTTTGAGGGATAACAGCCTCTTTTATAGCTTGACTATAATCTCTGCTGCTATCTCCTTTTAAGGAGGCTTTATTCTCTTCTTTACGATTATCAATAATACAATTCAAATCTTCTAAATAGCCTAAAAACTTATCCCTAATCTTTTGATTACCATCAGTACTTAAAAATAGTTCTTTTAGTTTTCCATTTAATCCTTTTTTTACATTGTAAATTTTACCACCTCCTTAAATTATATAACTACATTTCTAGATTATCAAACTAAAACTACAATACCTATATATTTTTAATATTATTATTTGATTTTTTTAAAAATTATAGCTATAATAGAGATAATAGGCGACATTTTCCTATTACATCTTACTTTTTTTCAACAACTAAATGTCGATTCGAGTCGATATCATTAAAAATAATCAATTAAAAATTTAAAGGCAAACATATCGAAAGGTATGGACGCAAAGCCATTGGGTCTACAGATATAATATCTATGATTGCCAGGTTGCCATTACTAAAAACCATAGTGGCAACACTATGGTTTTTAGTAATGGTATAAATAATTAAATAAAGGAGGTGAATATACTTGAAAATTTTTTTAAAAAATCACTTTAAATTTATTTTAAAAAATAAAGCTTTTATTAAAATAAACTTATTAATACTACTTCTGATATCTATTGCTTTTTTATTAGTAACAACTAATTTTATAGAAGAAATAACAACTAAAACAATAATTCAAATAATAGCCGTAGTAATTTTAACACACCTAATATTAGTAGCCATAATCTGTTGGTTTATTCAGGATTTAGTAAAACCAATAACTAATTTAAAAGCAACTATAAAAACATTTATTGATGAAGATAAAAAATTAACAGAATTAAAAATTGAAGATTCTGATATTAATAACTTAAATATCACATTTAATAAACTAATCTTAAATCTACAAGATAATCTAAATGAAGTAATTCAAGAAACAGAAGATATTGAAGAGACAGCTCAATTATTAAAAGAAGCATCTACTGAAGGAAATTCAATAATCGCCCAAACTATTGATACTATCCACAATATATCTAGTGGTATAGAAGAGATTTCTGCTAGTAATCAAGAGGTTAGTGCTTTCTCTGAGCATACAAATCAAGTTGCTCAAGATGGTAAAAAGGATATTGAAACAGCTATTAAACAGATAGAAAACATTAAATTAGTAGCAGAGAATTCAGCAACACATATGGAACAACTCAATCAAAAAACTGTTCAAATAAATCAAATTGCAGACCTTATTACTAATATAGCAAATCAAACAAACCTATTAGCATTAAATGCAGCAATTGAAGCTGCTAGAGCAGGAGAACATGGAAGAGGATTTGCTGTTGTAGCTGATGAAATCAGACAATTAGCTGAAGAAACTACTGGTGCAACAGGCAAGATAACTAACCTAATTAATGATATAAAATTAGAAACTAGCCAAGCTCTAAAGGCAACTAATAATGGAAGAGATGAAGCACTAAAAGGAGAGTCCATTATTAAACAGCTTGATAGCAATTTCAGTAATATACTAAAAGCAATTCAAGATAATACTTCTCAAATTCAGCAATCAGCAGCTGCCACAGAAGAACTAGCTGCAGGAAGCGATGAAATTGCTAATATGACTGATGGAATTAAATTAATTATGGATGAGGTCTTAGATTCTACAACTTATATGTCTGATACTTTAGAAAACTTATATACATCAATAGAAAAGTTTAAATCTTAAATAGATTTAAACTTTTTAAACAAATTAAAAATAACAAGGGGGAATTTAAAATGAAAAATTATGATATTAAGTACAATGGAGTTAAAAATCGAATTTATATTACTTTTAAAGACAGTTTAAAAACTCCAGAAGCAAAGGAATATCTCGAAGAATTAAAACCAATAATTAATAAGGCTAAACCGAATTTTACTGTCTGTCTGGATGTATCATCTGACCCTGTTCATTCTAAAGAAGTAGACGCTATCTTCAATGAAGGAAGACAAGCTATGTTAAAGAAAGGTATTAAAGGCGTAGGGACAATTATGTCTAAATCATCACTTGCCAAGATGCAACTAAAAAGAACACTTAAAGATTTAAAGAATAATATCTTTGCAAACAAAGCTGAAGCAGAAGATTATCTTGATTCTTTATAATTAACATAGTACTATAAAAGAGCCAATGTTGAGTTTAAACTCAACATTGGCTCTTTTATTATCTTTATCTAATTAATATATCCTATCTCATTACAATATTTCAAAATCCTTTTTATAAATTCTAAATCAATTTCTGGCCAAACAAAACCTACCCTCTCCAATGCTTTTACCGTAAACTCTGTATCCATCTTTTCTTGAGTATTCTCTTCGATAAAATTATGAACTCCAGCTGCTAAATCATTAAATAATGTACTTAACTCTCTTTCAAAATCAAAATTCTTTATCCTATTAGAGATTAAATCATAAAATTCTTGATTACTTACCTCTTCAATCAGATAGCCTGCTTTATTAATCCCAGCAATAAACTTTCGCATTGGAATTAAATTAGCATTCATCATATGAAAGTTATATCCTATAGACTCTTTCCATAAGATCAAGCTAACCATAGCTTCACTACATTTATCTACTGCTGTAAAATCACTTTTATAATCCATATAAGCACTTGGTGCTTTACTAAGACAAATTAAACCTTTAGTATTATTATAAAATCTATTTTCAACAATATTCTCTTGAAAATGTCCATCTTGATGTCTTCCAACCAATAAACCAATTCTATAAATTGAAGCTTTTAATCCTCTAATTCTAGCCTTATAAACAACCCTTTCTGCTTCAAATTTACTTTTACTATATACATCGGTCATAAAATTCTGCCCAATATTATAATCACTTTCTTTAAACTTCCCTTTTCTTCCCCCTTCACCAACAATACTTATAGTTGAGGTATGGTGAAAGGTCTTCTCTTTAGATGTTAAACAAAAATCCACTAACCTTTGAGTACCAAAAACATTAATATTTTCAAACTGTTCATACTTTCCATAATGTCTTACATCTGCGGCAGAATTAATAACTGTATCAACCTTATTTGCTAATTCTTGATATAGATTATCTTCAATTCCTAAATTATCTTCCGTTAAATCTCCTTTAACACCAATAATTCTATTACCTAAATATTTATCTAGCTTCTCACCAAAATAAAAATTTAGTCGCTTCTTTAATCTAAGTTCACAATTATTATTATTATTTTCCCTTAATAAACAATATATAGTTGCATCAGTTTCAATTATAAGATCCCTTAATATATGAGAACCTAAAAAACCTGTAGAGCCTGCTAATAATATATTTTCTGGCTTAAGCCTAGTGACAGATAATCGACTAAAGTCAGCTAAATTATACTCTTCTATCAAAATATCATCTGAAGATTCCTCTGAATAAGCTGCAACTTCACCTAAAGCGGACATTACTTCTTCTAAACCTTTTGCTTTTATCTGTTCAATCTTATCTGCCAACTCTTCAATTGTTGGTGTAGAATAAATCTCCCCTATAGGAATTAATACCTGACACTCTAATTGAATCATCTGCATCATTTGTATCACCGACAATGAACTCCCGCCTAAATCTAAAAAGTTATCTTTTATTCCTATTTTATCTGATTTCAATATTTTTTTCCAGATATCCACTAACTTACTTTCTAATTCAGTACGAGGGCCAACATACTCTACCCCTATATCTACTTCTAAATTAGGTTCTGGTAATGATTTTCTATCAACTTTACCATTATGATTGAGAGGCATTTCATCTAATTGAATAAAATATGATGGAATCATATAAGCTGGTATCTTCTTATATAAATAAGAACGAATTTCTTTAACATTCAACTTACTTTCTTTATTAGTTACAATATAAGAAACTAAACGCTTATCACCAGAAGCAAATTCCTTAGCTAATACTACAACTTCTTTAACCTTTTGATGCTTTAATAAAGCTGACTCTATCTCTCCTAATTCAATTCTAAAACCCCTAATCTTAACTTGATGATCTATTCTTCCAAGGTACTCCATATCACCATTAGACAATAATCTAGCTAAATCTCCTGATCTATAAAGCCTCTCTTCTGGCTTGTATGGATTAACTACAAATTTATCCTCTGTTAATTCTTCTCTATTTAAATAACCCCTTGTTACTCCCTCACCACCAACACATAATTCTCCTGGTACTCCTACAGGTTGTAACTTCATATTGCTATTCATAATATAAGTAGTTAAAGTTGGAATTGCTTTTCCTATATTACTTACACCTGATTCTATCTCCCTTATTGTTATCTCTTTGAAGGTAACATGAACTGTTGTTTCTGTAATTCCATACATATTGATAAGTTTAGTCTCTGGGTACTTCTCTTTCCATTCCTTTAACTTAAATGGATTTAATGCTTCACCTCCAAATATTATATATTTTAAATTCAACCTCTCATCTCCACAAATTAACTCTTCACTAATTAAATTATAAAAAGCCGATGGAGTCTGATTTAAAACTGTCACCTGATATTCTTGCAATAATCTCCTAAACTTATTAGTATTTCTTGCTAATGTTTTAGGGATTAAAATCAACTTAGCACCATATAATAAGGCACCATACATCTCCCATACTGAAAAGTCAAAACAGTATGAATGAAACATAGTCCAAGTATCACTACTATTAAAATCAAATTGGAATTTTTCATTAAATAATAACCTAACTACATTTTTATGTTCTACCATTACACCTTTAGGTTTACCTGTAGTTCCCGATGTATAGATTATATAAGCTAAATCACTTGGTTTATTGATATTTTCAAGATTATTATTATCTCCTTGATATATGTCTTTATCATCTACACAAATCTTATTTTTAGTAAATTCAACTTCATTTATTAAATTGCTACTTGTCAATAAAATATCCATCTTACTATCCTTTAAGATATAGTCAATTCGATCTCTAGGATAATTAGGATCAATTGGTACATAGGCTCCACCTGCTTTGATAACTGCAATAATACTAATTATCATCTCTAAGGATTCTTCTAACATTATTCCTACCAAATCATCAGCCTTTACTCCACTCTTTCTTAACAATCTCGCTAATTGGTTAGCTTTTTGATTTAATTCTTCATATGTTAATTCTTGACCCTCAAATATGATAGCTATATCATTTGTCCTCTTCTCTACTTGCTCCTCAAATATTTGATGAATCGTTTTTTCCTTTGGATATTCTACTGATGTATCATTAAATTCAATTAATAGTTCTTCCTCTTCATCTTTAGATATCATTTCAATCTCTGATAACTTAATTTCTGGCTTCTCTACAACCTCTTTGATGATATTAATAAAATGCTTAGAAAATCTCTCTATAGTCTCTTTCTTAAATAAATCAGTACAATACTGTAAATCAAATTTAATTCCCTTATCTGTTTCTATCGCTTCTAAAAGAATATCAGCTTTAGCATTATTATACCTAAAGTCAATAGGTGTAACCTCTAAATCACCAAATCTAACCTTATCTAAATTTATATTCTGTAATACAAATGCTACATCAAAGAGTGGGTGCCTACTTGTATCTCTTTTAATATCTAAATTATCAACTAAATCTGCTAACTGATAATCTAAGTTTTCATAGGCTTGTAATACCTTCTCCTTTGCTTCCTTTAAAAAATCTTCAAAACTCTTATCTCCCTCTGGATAACTTCTTAAAGCAATAGTATTTACAAACATACCAAATATATTCTCTAAATCAATATGAGGTCTACCAAACATTGGAGAACCTATTATAATATCCTCTTGACCTGTATATTTATGCAACAAAGTATTATATGCTGCAAATAATCCCATATACAAAGTTGTGTTATTATCACTTACCAATCGATTTAACTTATCACTTGTCTCCTTATCAAGATAAAAGGTAATATTTTCACCATTATAACTTTTAAACTTTGGTCTTGAATAATCAGTTGGTAAATTAAGAACAGGCAACTGACCACTAAACTCATCTAGCCAATATTTTTTTTGCTTTTCTATTACTTCAGCATTAGAAAGCTGTTCTCTTTGCCATACAGCATAATCTTTATAAGTTTTATTTAAAGCAAGAAGCTCATCACCTTCATATAATTTTTTCATCTCTTCTACCATAATATCTAAAGAAGCACCATCCATTATAATATGATGTAAAACAATTAAAAGGTAATACTTGTCCTCTCCTACCTTAACCAAATTTACTCTCAATAATGGGGGGTTACTTAAATCAAAGACCTTTCCTAATTCTTCTAAAATATTATCAATCTCACTTTCTGCTTTTTCCATATATTTAATCTCGAAAGGAACTTCTTGATAAATCTTTTGAACAAATTCTCCATTAATAACCTCAAAACCTGTTCTTAAAGATTCATGCCTCTTAATCAATTTTTTAAAAATTAATTCTAATTTATTAATATCAACTTTACCTTCTATTAATATACCAAAAGGCTCATTATAACTTGTACTAGACTGATCAAACTCAGTTTCTAACATTATCCTCTCTTGGGCTGAAGATAGTGGATAATAGTCTCTTTTCTCCACATCATCAATTGCAAAAGTACTATTTATTTCAGTATTTTCTAGATATTCAACAAGTTCTTTTAACTTTGTTCTTGCTATTATTTCTTTTAAAGAGACCTTTATACTCATTTCTTTATAAATTTTATTAGCAAGACTGATTAATTTTAATGAATCTCCACCTAAAGCAAGAAGGTCATCATTCATACCTATTTTTTTTACCCGTAATATACTTTCACAGATTCTAATTAATTTTTTCTCTATTTCACTCTCTGGAGCTAAATATTTTACACCTGTATTTAAAGTACCATCAGGCTCTGGCAGCTTATTACGATCTATTTTACCATTTTGGGTTAGTGGCATCTTATCTAACTGAATAAAATAAGAAGGAACCATATAATCAGGTAAATCTTTAGATAAAAATTTCCTTAACTCCGCTACTGTAAGATCTCTATTCCCAGTTATATATGCACATAAATAATCTACACTTCCTTTTTCTCCTTTAGCTATAATTATGGCTTCTTTAATAGCAAAGTATTCTAATAATTTACTCTGTATCTCACCTAACTCTATTCTAAAGCCCCGAATTTTAACCTGATGATCTATTCTTCCTATAAACTCTATATTTCCATCATCTAACATCTTTACTAAATCCCCTGTACGATACATCTTCCCCTCAGAAAAAGTATTATCAACAAAAACCTCAGCTGTCTTTTCTGGTCTATTTAAATATCCTTTAGCTAAACCATCACCTGCTATACATAACTCTCCTGGTACTCCAATTGGTTGTGATTTATTGTTTTCATCTAAAATATAAACCTCTGTATTTGCTATAGGACTTCCAATTGGTATGTTATCTGCTTCTTTATCAATTTCATTAATATAATAATAAGTAGCATAAACTGTAGTTTCGGTTGGCCCATAAACATGGATTAATTTGTCTTTACCCAAATAATCTAAGGCTTTTCTAGCATGAGGTACAGATATTCTCTCGCCACCAAATAATATTTTCCTAACACCTTTTAATTGCTTTAAATGATTATCTGCTAAAATATTAAATAATGCTGTTGTTACAAAGAAAATTGTAATTTTTTCTCTCTTTATTAGTTTAGCTAACTTATCTACCTCTAATAACTTATCCTGAGTTATCATTACTAGCTTAGCACCATTTAAAAATGCCCCATAAATATCAAAAGTAGAACCATCAAAAGCATAATTAGATAATTGCAGTATCCTATCGTTAGAATTAATATTAATATAATTAGTATTTTTAACTACTCTACTGATATTATAATGCGTAGTCAAAATACCCTTAGGTCTTCCTGTAGTCCCAGATGTATAAATTATATAAACAATATCATTAGGGCTATTTAAGTTCTCTAAATTAGCTTTATCTCCCTTATAAAGGTTTTTTTCAGTTATATCTATGATTTTCCCACCATATTCTAGCTTATTTATTAAATTAATATGCCCTAATATCACCTTAGCTTTACTATCCTCTAACATATACTCTATTCTCTCTCTTGGATAATTTGGTTCTATTGGCAAATAAGTTGCTCCTGACTTTATAATTGCCCAAATTCCAACCATCATATCTAAAGATCGCTCTACCATCAACCCTACAACTTGACCTACTTTTACCCCTTTTTCCCTTAAACTTCTAGCTAATTGGTTGGCCCTTTCATTTAATTGAGAATACGTTAGTTCTTGATCTTCTAATTTTACAGCTATTTCATCTCGATGCTTAAAAACCTGCTTTTCAAAGATTTCTTGTAAAGTTTTATTCTTTGGAAAGCAAGTTGCAGTATTATTAAATTCATAAATCAACCTATCCCTTTCATTATCTAAGATTCTCTCGCTTTGATCCATTTTACTACCCCTCCTAATAGTTGCTATTTTGATTTAAATTATAAAATATAGCGGTTATAACTAAAGTATGTTATATTTTTACTGTCGTCAGTAATATATTTCTCATTTTTACTATAAAATACCTCCTTTTTATTATAAAAAATATATCTTATTTTTTATGCAGGAATATAATTCTTTATTGTAGAATGCTATACCTAAGTATATTAAATTATACTTTTTATCTATTTAAATCCGCCTTATACTATTAATTAATAATTGGAGGTAATATTATGAATGACCAAAAAAATAATGTTGTTGAAATCAAGATTGCTGAATTTTTAAATGCATTAAAATCAGCTGATTTTACTAGTATGAAAACTATATTATGGGAAGATGGTTTTCGATGTATAGAAAAAGATGAAGAAATTGTAAACAATAGAGATGATTTTATTAAAATCTTTGAACATGAATTTGATAATGGGCTGGAATTGTATAATATAGACTATATAGATCAAGATATTTCAATTTTAATCCCTAATCAACATATCAAAATTACAGGAAAACAAATTCATGATGTAAAAGATCCAGGCAAAACACGTGAAATACAAGAATTTATATTTACTTATGAACTAAAAAATCTTAATGATAAATGGTACATCATTAAGATAATTATAGATGATATTGAAGATTAATAATTAGAGATATCTAACAAATAGTATAAGAGCTACTGATTAATCAGTAGCTCTTATACTATTTGTTCATATAAACAATAAAAAATATATAATTTCTTGTTTTAATTTAATACCATACTCTATGCTATCCCTACAAGTTTTTACAAGCCAAAAAACTCTCCGTGTGAGTTACCTTTCTGTTATAGAAGTTAAATTTTTATTTTTAATTCGTATCTTTTAACTTTATACCATACTCTATGCTATCCACTAGAGCCTGCCAACTGGCTTCGATTATATTGGTAGAAGCGCCAACAGTTCCCCAGGTACTATGACCATCGGTGGACTCGATAAGCACCCTTACCTTAGCGGCAGTTCCATCTTTACCTTCTAAGACCCTTACCTTATAATCTATAAGCTTGATCTTCTCTAATTGAGGGTAAAAGTCGACCAAAGCTTTTCTCAAGGCTGAGTCAAGGGCATTGACAGGTCCATCGCCTTCGGCAGCTATATGAACTCGTTCACCCTTAACTCTGACCTTGATAGTAGCCTCAGATATAGGATTGATCTCGTCAGTCTTTTCAGTTATTATTCTAACTCCATCTAGGTCAAATAACTTCTGATAGCTTCCTAGAGCCTTCTCCACCATCAATTCAAAAGAGGCTTCTGCACCTTCAAATTGATAACCCTGATGCTCTAGCTCCTTAATTTTATCTAAAACTTTTCTCAAATCAGCCGTCTCTTCATCTATATCTATACCTAACTCTTGCGCTTTATAGACAAGGTTACTCTTACCAGATAATTCAGATACTAAGACTCTCTGTTTATTACCTACTAGCTCAGGGGCAACGTGTTCATAAGTCTTAGCATTTCTCAAGATAGCACTAACATGAATACCACCCTTATGGGCAAAGGCACTATCACCTACATAAGGATTATGGCTTGGTGGTAATAGATTGGCCACCTCACTTACATAACGAGAGACCTCTGTCAACTTAGCCAACTCTTCATCACTAATTAAATCCTCACCATATTTAAGCTTAAGGTTTGGGATTATTGATGATAGATTGGCATTTCCACACCTCTCACCATAACCATTGATAGTTCCTTGTATATGCTGGACTCCACCTTCATAAGCAGCCAAAGAATTAGCTACTGCTACATCTCCATCATTATGAGCATGAATACCTAAAGGAGTATCTACCTCTTCTTTGGCACGCTCTACTATCTCTTTTACCTTAAAGGGCATAGTTCCACCATTGGTATCACAAAGTACTATAGCATCTGCTCTACCTCTTTGAGCAGCTTTTAGAGCCTTTAAGGCATAGTCAGGATTAGAGTTGTAACCATCAAAGAAGTGCTCAGCATCGAAGTTAACCTCTAAACCCTTCTCCTTTAAAAAAGAGATTGAGGACTCTATCATAGCTAAGTTCTCCTCAAGAGTAGTTTTGATAGCATCAGTTACATGAAGATCCCAGGCCTTCCCAAAGATTGTAGCAACCTCCACCCCTGATTCTAGAATGGCTTGGAGGTTCTTATCATCTTGGGGTAAAACATTGGCCCTTCTTGTACTACCAAAGGCTGCAACCTTAGCCTTCTTCAACTCTAACTCCTTTACCCTTTGAAAGTACTCTATATCCTTGGGATTGGATCCAGGCCAGCCCCCTTCAATATAATGAATTCCCAATTCATCTAATCTCTTAGTAATATTTAATTTATCCTCAGTTGAATAAGAGATACCCTCCCGCTGGCTTCCATCACGCAAGGTAGTATCATAAACCTTTAGCATTTAATTCACCACCTATCCTAAAACACTACAGATATAATCTCCTACTTCATCAGTACTTAACTTACCGCCCATATCGACAGTAGTTTGGCCCTTCTCTAAAGAAAGATTAATGGCCTTATCTATCTTAGCAGCTTCCTTAGGGCTTCCTAAGACCTCAACCATCATAGAAGCAGCCAATAAAGCAGCCAATGGGTTTGCCTTATTTTGGCCCGCAATATCTGGAGCAGAACCATGTACAGGCTCAAACATAGATACGCCATTAGGATTTACATTTCCTGATACTGCCATACCCATTCCTCCTTGGATCTCAGCTCCCAAGTCAGTAATAATATCACCAAACATATTACCAGTAACTACTACATCAAATATTTCAGGGTTTCTTACCATCTTCATAGTAATAGCATCGACTAACATATGATGTTGTTGTACACTATTAAAGTCTTTTCCTACTTCTTTAAATACTCTCTGCCATAGATCATGAGCATAAGTAAGTACATTACTCTTATCACATAAAGTTAGCTTATTCTCTTTATTTCTCTTTTGTGCATACTCATAAGCATAACGGATAACCCTCTCAACACCCTTATAAGTGTTAATCATCTCCTGAGTTGCTACTTCATCTTTAGTACCCTTCTTTAAGAATCCACCTACTCCAGAATATAGACCTTCAGTATTTTCACGAACGATTACCATATCAATATCCTTTGGCCCTTTACCCTTTAGTGGAGTATACTTCTCATCCAATAACTTAATTGGGCGTAGATTAATATACTGGTCAAAGGAGAAACGTAGATCTAAAAGAATACCATGTTCTAAAATACCAGGTTTTACTCTAGGGTCTCCTACAGCTCCCAAATATATAGCATCAAAATCAGCCAAGTCAGCCTTAACTTCATCAGTAACAAGCTCTCCTGTTTCTAGATAATGATCTGCCCCTAAAGAAAACTCTTCAAATTCAAAGCTCAAACCACTGATATGATCTAATTTCTCTAAAACCTTAACTCCCTGCTTAGTAACCTCAGGGCCAATACCATCTCCACCAATAATTGCAATCTTCTTCTTCATAATCAACCACCTCTTCTGTATTAAGATATAGTGTACACTGCTCTTACGCCGTTCCTACCTTCTTCTTCACGTAATTAACCAATCCGCCTGCATCTATTAACTCTTGCATAAACTCTGGGAAAGCTGCTGCTTGGTATTCTTGGCCCTTAGTTAAATTCTTAATGACTCCAGAATCAACGTCAACCTCTACCTCATCACCAGTCTCAATTCCTGCTACAGCTTCTGGACACTCCAAAATTGGTAGCCCAATATTAATAGAGTTACGATAAAAGATCCTTGCAAAAGAATTAGCGATAACACAAGATACACCTGCGGCTTTAATAGCTAATGGCGCATGCTCTCTTGAACTACCACAACCAAAGTTATCCTCTGCTACAATTAAATCTCCATCATTTACATTATCCACAAAGTTCTCATCTATATCCTCCATACAATGCTTTGCTAACTCCTTAGGAACAGATGTGTTCAAATAACGAGCTGGAATAATTACATCTGTATCAACATCACTACCATACTTCCATACTTTACCCTTTATATCCATATTTGATCTTTCCCCCTCTACTATTTCACTAATTTATAACAATAATTTTAACTCTAGTTTTTGATTTAAACCTTAGTCCCTACGGGTTCTGCCAACCCTTCGTGGTCAGAATTCTTCATCAAAAGACATGAAAAATTCTAAAATCTCCTTTGATATCCTGATAATTCACATTAATAATTTCAACTCTAATCTTTGATTTGAGCCTTAGCCCCTACGGGTTCTGCGAACCCTTCGTGGTCAGAATTCTTCATCAAAAGACATGAAGAATTCTAGACCTCCTCAGGACTGACTATTTTACCTGCTACTGCTGAAGCTGCTGCTATTGCTGGGTTAGAAAGATAAACTTCACTCTCTGGATGACCCATTCTACCAACAAAGTTACGGTTGGTGGTAGCAATTGCTCTCTCTCCTTTAGCAAGAATACCCATATGTCCACCTAAACAAGGACCACAAGTTGGTGTACTAACTGCTGCACCTGCATCTAAGAAGATATCGACTAAACCTTCATGCATAGCTTGACGATAAATCTCTTGAGTACCTGGGAAGATGATTAACCTAACATGAGGTGCCCTCTTCTTACCCTTTAATACCTCTGCTGCTACTCTAAGATCTTCTATTCTTCCATTGGTACAAGAACCAATTACAGATTGGTCAATTTTAATATCTCCAACCTCACTTATTCCCTTTGTATTTTCAGGCAAGTGTGGGAATGCAACCTGAGGCTCTATCTTACTTACATCATACTCAATAACCTGAGAGTAGTCAGCATCCTCATCACTCTTATAGACTGTATATTCTCTTTGAGCTCTATCTTTAACATACTCTAAAGTAGTCTGATCTGGCTCAATTAATCCACACTTTCCACCAGCTTCGATAGCCATATTAGACATAGTAAATCTATTATCCATAGAGAAATTCTCAATAACCTCTCCTGTAAACTCCATAGACTTGTATAAAGCTCCATCTACACCGATATCTCCAATAGTATAAAGGATTAGATCCTTACCACTAACCCACTTTTGTAGCTCACCATTATAAACAAACTTAATAGTCTCTGGAACCTTAAACCAAGCTTCTCCAGTTGCCATTCCTGCTGCCATGTCTGTACTTCCAACACCAGTTGCCAAAGCACCTAAAGCACCATAAGTACAAGTATGAGAGTCAGCACCGATTATAATATCTCCCGGTAATGCTAAACCTTTTTCAGGTAATAGACAATGTTCTATACCCATATCTCCTATTTCAAAATAATTCTTTATCTCCTTTTCATGAGCAAATTCCCTGATCATCTTACATTGCTCTGCAGAATTTATATCCTTATTTGGTGCAAAGTGATCTGGAACTATAGCAACTCTTTCTTTATCAAAAACCTTATCTAAACCAATCTTAGCAAACTCCTTAACTGCTACAGGAGTTGTAACATCATTTCCTAAAACCATATCCAACTTAGCATTAACCAACTCACCTGGCTTTACCTTATCCTTACCAGAATGAGCAGCTAAAATCTTTTCTACCATAGTCATTCCCATAATATTTTCCTCCTCATTTATAGTTGCGAATTGATAATTGATAGTTAAAACCTAAATCATTAAAAGATAAAATTATTCATTTATCAACTAATTCTAATTCCCACTAGCAAGTATTTTATTTATTGCGTTATTGTAAGCCTTCGCACTGGCTTCAATTACATCAGTACTGATTCCTCGACCAATAAAGAGTTCTCCATTATGCTCTAGTTTAACTATTACCTCTCCTAAAGCATCCTTACCCTCAGTCACTGAATCAATCTTATAATTAACCAACTTACAATCTAAACCGGTAATTCTATTCATAGTATCATAGATAGCATCTACAGGACCACCCTCTGAACAAGCAGACTCATTAACTACCTTTCCATCTACTACCATCTGCATAGTAGCTGTTGCTATATCAGCACTACTTGTTACTTGAAGTAACTTAATCTGATAAAGCTCAGGAACTTGACTGATCTCATCTTCCATAATAGCCTCTAGATCAAAGCTACTAATCTCCTTCTTCTTATCAGCTACTTCTTTAAAGCGTTTAAAAGCTGAATCTAACTCTTCTTGGGCCAACTGGTAACCTAACTCCTTTAACTTCTCCTTAAAAGCATGACGACCTGAATGCTTTCCTAGAACGATCTTATTCTCCTTTAATCCAATAGTAGTTGCATCCATTATCTCATAAGTAGTTCTCTCTTTGATTACTCCATCTTGATGAATTCCAGACTCATGAGCAAAGGCATTCTTTCCAACGACCGCCTTATTAGGCTGAATATCCATCCCAGTCAAATGACTAACCAAACGACTAGTCTTAGCAATTTCCTTTAAATTAAGATCCGTATCTATATCAAAGTAATCATAACGGGTGTTAAGAGTCAAAGCAACCTCTTCTAAAGCTGTATTCCCAGCCCTCTCACCTATTCCATTAACGGCACATTCAATCTGTTGGGCACCATTTTCAATAGCAGCAAGAGAGTTAGCTACAGCCAAACCTAGGTCATTATGACAATGAACACTGATTACTGCTTTATCAATATTAGGTACATTTTTCTTTATATATCCTATAAGTCCACCAAACTCTACTGGAGTAGCATAACCAACAGTATCTGGAATATTAATCGTAGTTGCTCCAGCATCAATCACCGCTTCAAAGATCTCGCATAAGAAATCCTTATCACTTCTAAATGCATCTTCAGCAGAAAACTCTACATCATTTGTATAACTCTTAGCCCATTTAACGGCTTTAACTGCTCTATCTAAGACCTCTTTTGGAGAAGCTTTTAACTTATACTTCATATGAACCTCAGAAGTAGCTATAAAGGTGTGAATCCTTGGCTTAGTTGCAACCTTTAATGCCTCCCAAGCCCTATCAATATCCTTTTTGGTAGCTCTAGCCAACCCAGCAATTACTGGACCTTCTATCTCTTGAGCTATACTTCTTACCGCTTCAAAGTCACCTGGAGAAGCGATTGGAAAACCAGCCTCAATCACATCCACCTTAAGCTTAGCCAATTGCTTGGCTATCTCCAACTTCTCTTTGACACTCAAACTCACACCAGGAGATTGCTCCCCATCACGCAAAGTAGTATCAAAGATCTTAATTCCCATCTTCATTCACCTCCGAATTAAATAGTTAGCTATGAGCTGTGAGCTATGTGCCGTGAGCTAACTTCAAAATCTAATAATAAGAACTTTAGATCTACCTTTTAGCTCATTACTCATAGCTCATTACTCATTACTCATCACTCATCACTCATTACTCATTCCTAGTCTAAATAATTCATCTTACTTCTTAATACTTCTCCAACCTTTTCAATTTGGTGGTTAGCATCAATTTCTTTTCTCTTTAAGTAAGCTGGACGACCAACTTGGTTCTCAAGTAGCCATTGCTTAGCAAACTCTCCAGTTTGAATATTTGTTAATAACTCTTTCATAGCCTCACGAGACTTATCATTAATTACTTGCTTACCTGCAATTAAGTCTCCATATTCAGCAGTACCAGAGATAGAATCTCTCATAGTAGCAATACCACCTTCATACATAAGATCAACAATAAGCTTAAGCTCATGTAAACACTCAAAGTAAGCAATCTCAGGTTGATAACCTGCCTCTACTAGAGTTTCAAATCCTGCTCTAACAAGCTCAGAAGTTCCACCACATAATACAGCTTGCTCACCAAATAAATCAGTTTCTGTTTCTTCTTTGAAAGTAGTTTCGATTACACCAGCTCTAGTTCCACCTACACCTTTAGCATGGGCCAAAGCTAAGTCCTTAGCATTTCCAGTCGCATCTTGATAGATTGCAATTAATGCTGGAACACCAAACCCTTCTGTATAAACTCTTCTTACCAAATGTCCTGGTCCCTTAGGAGCAACCATATAAACATCAACATTAGCTGGAGGAACAATCTGACCAAAGTGAATATTGAAACCATGCGAGAATACAAGAGCATTCCCTGCTTCTAAATTAGGCTCAACAGCATTATAATAAACAGCCTTTTGCACCTCATCAGGAAGTAATATCTGGATTACATCTGCTTCCTTAGCTGCCTCTGCAGCATCTTTAGGCTCAAAACCATCATTTTTGGCTTGTTCATAGTTTTTAGTACCTTCTAATTCAGCAACAACAACATTTATACCAGAATCTCTCATATTCTGCGCTTGAGCATGCCCTTGACTTCCATAACCAATAACCGCTACAGTCTTTCCTTCTAAATTTTCCAAATTAGCATCTTCATTATAATACATCTTTACCATTTCTACTCATCTCCTCATTTTGTTTTAATTTATAATTTATAATTTATAGTATATAGTTAATAGTTAGAATTATTTTTATTATATAAAATTCCAAAACTATCAACTAACTAAAAATCACTTTGTTTTTAATTCTTAATTACTTACGCCCTCTCGCCATAGCAATCTTACCAGTCCTAACCAACTCTTTAATACCAAAAGGCCTTAACAGATCCTCAATAGCATTAACCTTCTCTTCAGTTCCAGTAATCTCTACCATTATCGAATTACTACTTACATCTACAATCTTACCTCTAAAGATATCTACTATCTGCATAATCTCAGATCTAGTGGCAGCAGTGGCTGTAACTTTGATTAAGGCCAACCCTCTACTTACGACCTCTTCATTGGTTAGATCACTAATCTTATGAACAACAATCAATTTATTTAACTGTTTGGTAAGCTGCTCCAATACCTTATTATCACCCTCTACCACTATAGTGATTCTAGATATATGATCATCTTGAGTCTTACCAACAGATAAACTCTCAATATTAAAGCCACGCCTACTGAACAAACTTGCAATCCTAGCCAAAACACCAGACTCATTAGCTACTAAGACAGAAACTGTATGTTTCATTCTACATCCCCCTTCAAGACCATCTTGTCTAAACTACCTCCTGGAGGTACCATCGGGAACACATTCTCTTCTTCTTCAATAATAAAGTCCAACAGTATAGGCTCTGGACTGTTAATTGCCCACTCCAATGCTGACCTTACATCTTCCTTCTTGCTAACTCTTTTAGCCTTGATCCCATAAGCACCAGCTAACTTTACAAAGTCAGGAATCATAATTGGACAGTGATCTCCTGGCGAAGAACATCCTGGAGGACAATCATCTTGTTTTTTCAAACAGACCGATGAATACCTGCGTTCATAGAACATCTCCTGCCATTGTCTAACCATTCCTAAATAACCATTATTAAAGATTATAATATTTATCGGCAATTTGTTCTTAGCTACAGTAGCTAACTCTTGAGAGTTCATTTGAAAACTCCCATCTCCTGCTAGAGCAAAAACATTCTTATCTTTATTACCAACTTGAACTCCTATAGCAGCAGGAAAACCATAGCCCATAGTCCCTAAACCTCCAGAGGTCATAAAGCTTCGTGGTTTGGTATATTGGTAGAACTGAGCTGACCACATCTGGTGTTGGCCCACTTCAGTAGTAATCAAAGCATCTCCTTGAGTTAAATCAGAGATATTTTCAATAATCTGCTTTGGAGATAACTTCTTCTTCTCAATCACCTCTGTATCATCAAGCTTACGCCAATTGTCTATCTGCTTAGACCAATCTTCTCTACTTCTATCCTCTACTAAAGGGTTTAACTTTTCAAGAATTCTTCTTACATCTCCCACAATTGGAATATCTATCTCTACTCTCTTTCCAACCTCAGCAGGATCAATATCTATATGAATAACTTTAGCCTCAGCAGCAAATTTCTCCAACTTACCTGTAACTCTGTCATCAAAACGAGACCCAATTGCTATTAAGAGATCTGCATTAGATACAGCTAAATTAGCTTCTGTTGTCCCATGCATTCCTAACATTCCTAAACTTAAATCATCTCTCTCATCAAAAGCGCCAAGACCTGTTAAAGTAGTCGTTACAGGTATAGATCCCTTTTTAGCCAATTGACGTAAATAATCACTTGCTCCAGAGATTATCACTCCACCTCCAGAGTATATTACCGGCTTTTGAGCTTCATTAATAGCCTTGGCTGCTTCCTTAATCTGCATGCTATGTCCATTATAATTAGGACTATATCCTGGAAGATTAAGCTCTTTGGGATACAAAAATTCACACTTTTCTAACAACACATCCTTTGGTATATCTATAAGTACTGGACCAGGTCTTCCAGTGCTGGCAATATGAAAAGCCTCCTTAATTATTCTACCTAGATCTTTAACATCCTGTACCAGATAATTATGCTTAGTAATAGGTGTTGTAATCCCTGTAATATCAGCCTCTTGAAAGGCATCTGTTCCTAACATAGATCTAGGAACCTGCCCAGTAAAAGCAACAATAGGTACAGAGTCCATATAAGCTGTTGCCAATCCTGTTACCAAATTAGTCCCTCCAGGTCCAGAAGTAGCTATACAAACACCCACCTTACCTGTTGAACGCGCATATCCATCTGCTGCATGAATCCCCCCTTGTTCATGGTGGGGCATAATATGTTCAAATTTAGCATCATATAATACATTATAAATCGGCAATACTGCTCCACCTGGATAACCAAATATGGTTTCTACCTTCTCATGATACAAAGATTCTATAAAAATCTCAGCTCCAGTTAGTTTTCCCACTCTACTCACTCCTCCCTTATTACTTAACTCCTCTTAACTTGCTATTAGCTATTAAGCTTTAAACTCTAGTTATAAACTAAAATCCTTACACTAATCTTTTTAAAAAAATAAAAACTCTGGCTTAAAATAGCTCAGAGTTTAAATATAGATAGACCTAGCCTAATTTAGATATACTTACCCCTAGGTTATCTATCCTATTTTTCTCCTAACTACTCTACTACTCAATTTTGCTTAGTTATTAGCTTTCAGACTTCAGCTTAAAAATTATATTAATTAACAATACTACTGAACCTCTATATACTAACAACATAAAAGTTATATATTGTTACTAAACTACTCTAGCAAACTACTTATACATTATACTCTACTATATTTTCTAACTACTCTTCTTCTAAAAAATCTACTACTGTTACTCTACTAATTTTATTATTGATAATAGAAAAACCCCTCATCTCAATCAACAGACTAACTCCATTAATTGGGACGAGAGGTCTTACTCACGTGGTACCACCCTATCTTTACCTTTATCTTACAATAAAGGTCTCAGCAAGTACTTCTATACCCTAATAAAAGTATAGTCCATACTCCAGCATATGATAACGGATGCTGTTCTATCCGGCAAAGCTTACTCCTTATCAACTTTCAGCTTGCAGCTCCGGGGAGATTTTCAATAAATTATACTATCCTGGCTCACACCAAACCCAGTTCGCTTTATAGTATAATATTATTTACTTGCCCTTTCATCACCTTTATTCTTCTTTAATTCTTTATAATAAGTATAATCTATTCAGATTACCTTGTCAAGAATTTTTTGAAGGAAGTTGATTAATTTTCACCTTTACAGTTCAAGGGTGAGAGAAATAATGCTTTAGATGTCGGTTCTCAGCTAATCCGACTCTCTGTAATCAAAGAGATCATTTCATTCCCTATCACGACATTTAATTAATATTTATTTAATAATTAGTATACGAAACTTCTTATCTATTGTCAAGAGATTTTTAAAAATTAATCGTCTAGAGAGATAATATTATCTCTCTAGACGATTAATTTTACTAAAAATAATTCTTAAACCCTACACCAAAAGTAAAGTCTTCTAAATCTTTAACTCCTATATTTGCTGAAATATGCGGGTTAAAATTAAATTTAGCTCCAAGATTTAAACCCTTATTATATTCTGCTATTATTGTAGTTCTAGGAATACTATAACTATTACTAGTTGTAGATATAGTAACTGGATTTAGAACTTTCGTAGCTCCTACAAAAAACTGCTCACTTAAAGATTTATTCCTATCTATTATCCCAAGATGTCCTCTTATACCATAATAAGGAGTTGCCTTACTACCAACCAAATATAAACTATCATCAACAAGACCAAAAGCCAATTCAGGCTTATAACC
Organism: Halonatronum saccharophilum DSM 13868; assembly: GCF_000517025.1. Taxonomy (GTDB): domain Bacteria; phylum Bacillota; class Halanaerobiia; order Halobacteroidales; family Halobacteroidaceae; genus Halonatronum; species Halonatronum saccharophilum. The sequence goes on along the minus strand of NZ_KI912091.1, from coordinate 280,793 downwards.
CCCATCCTCATCTAGTAAAGTTACCTTTAAAGTAGGCTCTAATTTAGTATTGTTATTCAAAGCAATTCTAGCCCCTATCTGCACCCCTTCTCTAAGACCATACTCCATCAATATTAGATCTCCATTACCTACTCTTTGATAATGTAAGTTAAACTCACCAGAATATAAAATATCAGCAGTTGGCCCTTCAATCAATCCATTATCACCAAATTCTCCTGCTAGAGCTGTAGGAACTATCACTAAGACAATAATCAATGCAAATATTAACCTCTTCACATCTATTCCCCCTTAACCTTATTCTCTAAATTTTCTAACCTGTTTTCAAGCCTTCTTATCTTTTTGATAGTTTGGGGCAGTTTCTTTCTAGCAGCCTTTATTCTCCGCTCATCTCTATGATTATGAGCTGGATAGCCAGAAACAAAGGTGCCTCCTTCTATGTCATTTGTAACAGCACTATAAGCACCAACTGTTGTATCATCTCCTATACTTAAATGACCTACTACTCCAGCCTTTCCAGCTAAAGTAACTCTATTACCAACCTTAGCACTTCCAGCGATACCAACTTGAGCAATTATTAACGACTCTTCTCCTACCTCTACATTATGTGCAATATGAACAAGATTATCAATCTTAGTGCCCCTTTTTATTAAAGTAGATCCAGTAGCCCCACGATCAATAGTCACGTTGGCCCCTATCTCTACATCATCTTCAATCACTACATTACCAAATTGAGGTACTTTAATATATCCATTAGGCCCTTTTTCAAAGCCATACCCTTGAGCTCCAATAACTGCTCCAGCATTAACTTCAACCCTTTTACCTAACTTAGTATCATACTCTAATACTACATTAGGATGAATAATGCTTCCTTCCCCTACCTCTACATTACGCCCAACATAAACACCCGGGGCCAATATAACATTCTCCCCAACTACTGCGCCTTTTTCTATAACAACACCACTATGAATAGATACTCCTTCTCCTATTTTAGCTTCTTGTGATACCTTAGCTAAATTATCAATCCCTGGTGAAAGGTAAGGCTGAGGAATAAAAATCTTTGCAATTTTAGCAAAAGCAAACCTAGGATTATCTACAATAATTAATGGCTTCTCTTTTTCCTTCTTGTCCTCTATTAATTCAGAAGACACTATAACGGCAGCAGCTTTCTTTAACGCTTGATTATAAAATGATTCATCTAAAGCAAAGGTAATCTGATGCTCTGTTGCATTATCAGCACCTCCAACCCCTTTTATCTCTATATCATCAGGGCCAATCAATTCACCCTCAACAAATTCACTTAATTCCCTTAAAGTCTTAACCACAATTTCTCCTCCCTTGATATTGCAAATAATAAATAACACATAGTATTTAATAGCTAAAATCTCAATTCACTGTTATTTTAGTATTCACTAAATAATTAAATTTAATAGAGAAAGCTATGTAAAAATAATATCAGCCTTAAAAAGACTGATATTATTCATTAATTTAGTTTAAACTTTCAATAACCATATCTGTAATATCTATACCACCATATCTAACATCTTCCTTATCTAAAACAATGTCAAAGCCTTCACCTTGAGAGATTGATGATACTGCATCTGCAACCTCCTGGCTAAACTGGACTCTCAATTCTTCTCTCAATTCATTTATCTCTCCGTAAGCTTCCTGATGTTTTAATATCGTGTCACCTTCATTTAATCCTTCTACTTCTTCTTCATATCTACTTTGAACTTCTCTTATCTTCTTATTTAATTCTTCTTGATATTCTTTAGCTCTATCACTTTCTGTCCAGATTCTATCTTGATCTACTACAGCAACTTTAATATCCTCAACTTCTGTTCTAACTTCAACCTCTGCTTCCTGAGTACATCCTACTACAAAAACAGCCATTATTAAAATTAAACTAGATATTAAAACCAACTTTTTCACTAGACTCACCTCTCTATATTTATCTCTTTTATAATATCTTTAGTTATATTATTTCCATCAATATTATCTACATAATTATTTATAACTAGGTCAATACCTTTCTCTTTAGCAATTTCTTCAATAATTTTATCAATATCATTTATTTTATTATTCCGTAGGTTTAAAATTTGTTTCTCTAACCTTTCAATTTCAACCTCTAAACCTCTAACCTTAGATTTAGCTCTTTTCACTAACCTATCTTGAGAATCGATTAAATTACCCTCAATTTCAGCTCTTAACTCTCTTTCCTTCTCTTTCATTTCTTCTTCTAACCTTTTCTCCTCAGCATTAATATAAGCTGATAATTCTTCTTCTAAAGTTCTTTCTTTCTCTAAGAGAGTTTCTTTGAACTCTCTTTCTAAACTTTCTCTATACTTAAGCAATTCACCTTCAAAAACCTCTTCTTTTTCAGTAATAATCTTTTCTAATTTATTATCATAATAATCCTCTATCTCAATTATCTCTCTTTCTCTCTCTCCCATTAGCTCTTCTAATTTAACTTCAGCCTTTTCTCTCTCTTCATCTGATAAGTGAGATTGATTAGTTCTCATTCTTAAATTAATAATATCAGAATTATACTTACGATTAACCTCAGCCTTATACTTTTTAAGCTCAGAATTAAAGTTGGCCCTTACTTCACCAACTTCTTTTTCCATCTCTTCTATTAATCCATTTTTAAACTCCATTAAATCCTCAACCATATCCTCTTCTAAAGAACTATGATATTCAATCAATTCTTTCTCCATCTCTTCTCTTCTAAACTTAATACCTTCCACAGCTCTTTCTTGTAATAACTCCAATCTTCTCTCTAATTGTTCATTAAAGCTTCCTAAATGCTTATCAATATTTTCTTGTGTCTTAACCAAGTTCTCAATCTCATTATTATGAGTTAATCTATGATTAGCAATTCTTTCTTCTAGATGCCTAATCTGACTATTCAAATTATGATTGGCTTTTATCTCTTCAAAGTCAATAACTCCAATGCTGTTCTCCTCTATTCTTTTAGGCCTCTCGTCTCTTACTTCTCCTTTGACCAAAGCAAAGGACAATACCCCTATAATCAATACAATAGAGAAAGAAACTAGAAAAAATTTTTTTCGAGACACCTAACAAACACCCACTTTCTAAGTTAAAAGTATGACTATAAGTTATTAGAAGTCAGTCCTCAGTTAAACCCCTATATAATAAAAGGATTACTGAAGACTGACACTAAAACTCATAGCTTTAACATTATACACCTATTCTTAAAACTAAATTATTCAAGACCGTCTATCTCTTCATTAACTACTGATAATACCTCATCAGTTAAATCAACACCACCATAAATTACAGTAGCCTTGTCTACTACAACGCTAATTCCTCTTTCTTGAGCAACCTCTCTAATCAGGCCATTAATATTTTCCATTACTTCCGACACCAACTCTTGCTCAATTCTATTCAACTTCTCTTGATAGCTTTGTAATAATACTTGTCTCTCTTCTTTTGTCATATCAACTGCTTTTTCTTCTAACTGACTTTGTAGCCATTGTGCTTCTGCATTTAATTGCTCTTCAGCAGAAGACTTGTCTGGATGATTAATAAATAATGCTTCCATATCTACATAAGCGATCTGACTTCTCCCCTCTTCTTGAGCTCTAACTGAACTATTAACAGCTAAAACCCCTACAAAGACACTAAAAATGATAAAAACTAAAAATAACCTCTTCATCTTATTATCCCCTTCCTAGAAAGTATTACCTATTCTAAAGCTAAATCTACCATCTCTTAAACCAAACTCTTTAAATCCATAATCTAGACCTAACTGACCGATTGGAGTATTAAATCTAGCTCCTATACCCGCCGAATAATTTAAGTCACTTAATTTATCTCTTGTTGGTCTATTATACTCAAAGGTTCTTCCTGCATCAACAAAGGCAACACCCATTAGATTATCTACAATATCAAAACGATACTCTAGATTTGCTACTAAGATAGAATCTCCTCTAAACCCTTCACTTACAGCATCCTCTATATCACCACTTTTATATCCTCTAATCTCATCTAACCCACCTAAAGTATATCTTTTATGATTATGCTTATTTAATTCTCCACTACTTCCCCCAACCTTGAACCTAAAGGCCCAACTATTATTGTCTCTAGAAGGCAAATAATGTCTAAAATCTGCATAATACTTATTAAAGTTTGTATCTCCACCAAAACCTGCTTTTTCTATAGAGAACTGTTGACGCCCACCTTCACGCGGGTTAAAGATATTATCTCTTGTGTCCCTAATTGTGGTAAAAGATAAGCTTCTAGTATTCTCTGCTTCTTCACCATCTTCACTAGTCTTATCATAATTCAACCTTAAATACCCCTTAATATCATCTGTAATTGGTCGTCCTATAGTAATATCTCCACCCTTTGTATCAGTCTTAGTATCATCAACTTCAGTTGTCTGCTTATTATAAATATTAAATCCTAAGCTAGTCTCATGTCCAAATAACCAAGGCTCATAGAAACCAACTTCGTAGGTAGTATTTTTACTACCAAACTGCCAATTCAACTTAATGTTTTGACCACGACCACGGAAGTTATCCTTCTCAAGATTGATTAAACCTGTTAAACCAGATTGTGAACTATATCCACCACCAACACTAAAGGTTCCAGTCTTTCCTTCTACAACTTCAATAACAAGATCAATTGCTTGCTGATCTCCTTTTACAGGTTCAAAACTTGGTCTAACATCTTCAAAGAAACCTAAGTTATGAATTCTTCGTAAATCCCTCCACATCTTGTCGATATTAAAAGGTTCTCCTTCTTCCATTGAAAGTTCTCTTTTAATCACATAATCCCTAGTCTCTTCATTACCACTTAATAAGATGTTATTTATTCTACCTTCATCAATAGTAATCTTTAACTTATCATCTTCAACTAAAGTGATATCAACTACTTTTGCTAAAGCATACCCTTTTTCTTGATAATACTCATTTATAGCATTTGTATCTTTATCTAACTCATTAATATTTAAAAGTTCACCAGGACTTAAAGAGATTAAATCTCTAATCACATCATCAGAAATATGATCATTTCCTACAACCTCAATATCTGATAAGATTGGGTTTTCAATAACTTCAAAGATCAACATTACTCCACCTTTATGATTTTGGAAGAGGACTTGTAAATCAAAGAAATAACCTATATCAAAAATAGAGTGCATATCCTCTTGTAACTGTTCATTAGATATAGAATCTCCAATTTCAGTGCTTACCCTTTCTAAGATTTCTTCATCACTGACCTCACTATTTCCAGTTACGCTAATTCCAGTTATTAAATTTTCGCTAGATACATTGGCAAAAACCAATGTAGCACTAGATACTATTAAAGCAAAGGTTAATATAAATACTACTAATTTCTTTTCCATTAATAAATCCTCCCTAGATAATTATATTTTATTGCTTTGTTAGCGGTCTTTAAAAAGGAAGAGTGGCTTCTAAATTAAGGTGATAATCCCCTAGATTGTCATACTGACCATCAAACCTCAATGAATCAAAGCCCTTAATCCCACGATTTAAATGATACTCAAAACCAAGGGATAATTCTTCCTCAATACCAAAAGTATGGGCATACTTCAACATCAAATTCTCCCAAACAAACTTACCTACTTCTATACTTATCTCATTACTCAAAACAGATTTGATTCTAACTTCATCGAGATCTAAAGATCTTTCAAAGGACCTCTCTACCCTTGATATCAACTCATTTTGTATACTTGTATCTATCATTCTCCACATCTCACTTCTAAATGCCTCTTCATAGTTTCTATCTAGAAGCTCCCCTATACCACCTTGTCGAGTTAATAATATAATTATCTCCTCTTCTGTCAAAGGTGGATTAGATGTTAAAGTAAGATCAAAGGGTTCTTCACTTCCTGTTAAATCCAAATAAATATCTGTCCCTTGAATGGTAGTGCTCGCACTAAGTTGTAATCCCGGAATCAGGCTATCCCTTCTAAAGTTAGCTACCCCTTTATCTAGATTAAACTTAGTATTATAATAATTAAACTCTCCACTATCAGATTCAACCCTACCATTTAATTCCAACTGTTCATCAAAGCGAAGGTTTAACCTTCCATTTTGTATATGAATATCTATATTATTATTTCCTAAGCTCACATTCCTTCCTGGCACTGCATTTAAATCTAACCTTGGTACAAAAAATGGATCTTCTATTGGATCTTCAAGTGGCCAATCAAAGGAAATATCTAAATGAGTGTCATAGACTAAAACATCACCTTTAATGAGAGGCGTTCTAAAGGAATCTATTATTCTACCTTCTATATCATTTTTACCTTGCCAAAATCCATGTTCAAAGGCCAAGCTATTACCTGAAAAACTCAAATCATACTGATCAGGAGTGAATCCATCTAAGGTGATCTCACCTTTTACTTCAAATTGACCATCTTCACCATATCTTCCTTTAGCCTCTTTAAACTTAATTCTATCACCCATAAGCTCTAGTTCTAACTTTAAATTATTTATCTCTCTATGAAGTAAATTATAAGATAATCTTCCAGATTCAACTTTAAGCCCCCCTTCTATTTGAGGTTTTTCTAAAGTTCCACCTACTTCTATATTAACACTTCCTCTTCCTCTTGCAAAATCCATTTCAGGGAAGAATGTCGGTAGCAAGCTTAAGTTGCCATCTTTTAAATTAATTGATAGATCAAATTCTTCTCTATCATCTACTGGGATATTTCCTTGAACAGTTAGATTATTTCCCGCTTTAATATTCATAATCTGGTCAATTTCTAAATTATTTCCATTAGTCAAATCTAATTTACCCTCTAATCCTTCAAATTGTAATGGGCCAACACCTCCATCTGTAACCTTTAATTTAGCAGATATATCTAATTTGTCAATTGGTCCTGAGATAGGAGCAGTTATATCAACTCTACCTTTAAGGTCATAAGGAAGAAGATTTAAATCATTGAAGTTTGCTAGATCAATATTTCTTGCAAAAAGATCTAAATCTAATCCCTCAGCAAAGTCATAACTCCCTTCTAAATTTATCACTTCACCCTTAGAACTAAAGATTCCTAAGTCTAAATTGATATCCGGCTCAAACATAGATCCAGAAGCTATAATCATTCCACTGAAGTTATAAGGCAAGCTTAAATTTTGATCTGTAAATCTATCAATATAAGATAAAGAACCTCTGTCTACCCTCAAAACCAAACTATCTATCTTCTCTCTTTCTAAATCTAAACTACTCCTTAAATTATAACTATTATCTTCATCAGAGACAAGTAATTCTCTAATATATAATTTGGAATTGACATAGTTTAGCCTACCTTTTACCACGCCTAACTTATTACCGTTATAACTTATATCAGAACTATTCACCTTAGAATCAACCTTTAGAGCATTTATTGGCCCGTAAATCCTTCCTTTACCTTCAATTAAACCTTCTAACTTTATTCCTTCAAATTGATAATCAATATTTACCAAATCAAAACCTTCTGTATCCAAATATAAATCTAAACTCTGGTCGATAAAATCACCTCTGCCTTTAATACTACTATCTTTATACTCAACCATAGAATCTTCGATCACAAATTCATCATTACTATAACTAAATTTAAGATTAGCACTATCAAAATTCTGTTCATAGATACTTCCCTCAGTTATATAAACTTCACCACTAAGACCTAGATTTGGATAAAGCTCGGTTAACATTGCTCTACCTTGGATATTTCCCATCAAAGGCAGATCTATATCTATCATTTCTATCAGCTTATCTCCCTCTAACTCATCAGTTTCTAAAATTATATCAGCCTTTCCTTGGCTTAAATAAATTGGCCCGTTTATAGAAGCTGTAAATCTAGGCAAGTTGAAGTTGATCAACTCTAACTTATTATCTAAATAAGATGCTTCACCCTTTACTTCACCTAGAGAATAAGAAGAATATATCAAATCATCTATATTCAGACTGCTGTATAGCTTAGGTGAGTTTAATTCACCTCTTATCTCACCTCTAAATTCCATAATTCCTTTTATATCATCAATATCCTGCTTAGAAGAAACTTTATTTAAATCTATACCCCTGCCATCTATCGTTAAATTCAACTCTCCTTCTAAATCAACCAATCCATCTAAATTAATTTTCCCATAAGGAGAATCTAATCTAGTATAATTTAAAAAGACCTTAGCATTATTTAACCATAGATTTGTCTCTAGTTTATTAAAGTTATAGCCTTTAATAGATCCATCCCGAAAAGATGCTGAGCCTAACATATTAATATCCTTTAAATCAATACCATTTCCAGAAATTATAAAATCACCATCTATAATCCCTTCTTCTTCTAAAGAAATTGGTAAATCTAACTTCGATATATCTACCCCTTCTATATTAACAGGTAGAATATAGTTTAGACCTTCTTCAAAAGATACTGTCCCACTACTATCTACTCTTCCATCACCAATCTCAAAGGACAGATTATCCAAATTTAAAATTTTATCTTGATAATAAAAGGTAGTTTTCAAGTCTTTAAATGCGACTCCTTCCACCTCACCTTCAGATAAGCTAACTTTTGTCTCAATGTTAGGATTAGTCAATCCCCCCCTTATCCGACCTTGGATTTTAGGATCTCCTTTTACTTTATAAGCTAACTCTTTTGATAACTCTTCTAATGAAGCATTAGAACTTTGGTATTCTAAGCTCAATTGAGGATTATCCCAATCAAATATATCCCCCTTTAAGTTTAACCCAGCCTCTAAATATCTTAAAGAGAAGTTGTTTACTCTAATACCATATCGATTAATTCCTAAAGAAGCTTGAACATCCTCTATCTCTATATCACCGATATCAAATCTAGCATCCTTTATACTTACAGTTCCAGAATAATTAGTTAAATCATCTCCAAAACCTTTAAAATTAACTTCTCCTCCAACCTTACCTCCTATATCAATATCATCTAAAAAATTCAACCCCCAATTTTTCTTAGCTCTATCTATTGAAAATTCATCAAAATCTAAAGTTCCTCTATAATCGCCCTCATTGATTATTCCCTCTATAGCAATGTCTTCTACTATTGACTCTATTCTCCCTCTAAGATTTACTCCAACGTTATTCCCTATTCGAAGAAATCCTTCAACTTCCTCTAAACTCTCTTCAATGTTAAAGGCTTTAAGGTTTACAACTCCACCTTCAATATATATAGGAAGAGAGAATTTCATAGTAGATTGACTGTCAATTTGACCACCTTTCTCTTTAATTAAGAAGTCAAAGTTCCACCCTTCATCTGCCTGAACTATGTTTGTTTTTGGCTCTACTAGGGTGACCCTTCTGATACTATTTAAAGGGTTTAAAGTATTAGACAAAATATCAAGGAAACTATAATCTATATTAACTTTATCTATTTGGATTAATGAATTTCCAGTATCATCTTGAAGCCCAACACTTTTAAAACTTAAACCTCTTAACCCTCTTATATCAATACTCTCTACTTTTATTTCTGCTCCAATCTCTTTTTCCAAAGAGACTATTACTTTTTCTTTAACTCTTTCTAATAATTGATTGCTATTATTATACAAAAACCCTATGCTTGTTATGAATATCCCCAATAAAATAATTAGTATTATGAATTTTTTAGACTGTAAAACCTCTAATTTCATTATCCATATCCTCCAGTCTAATCTAAAAACTACTTTAATAATATTACATTTTTTCGATACTTGCAATACCTATAGTAAGTTATTTACTGAAAAAGATAAAACATATTACCATATACTACTTTCTCTCTATAAAGTCAGAGAATAATAGATAATAATACTACAGTTTTATTCCTTATTACTCTTTATATGTACAAAAAATCAAAAGAAGGCTTCTTCTTGTAAGAAAGCCTCTTTTGATTTTTTTATTTATCTATTGTAAATAATAATTTAATATAGTCTAATAATTACTCCACTATCTTAATCTCTAACATTAATGCTCCATCTACAATATAATCACTATCCACTACCTTCTCAAGTAAATTACTTTCATAGCTATGATTATAATTTTGCTCATAATCATTCTTATAATCTTCCTCTTCATAACCCTCAGTATAATTATGGCCTTTTTCATCATCATAATCATAATCATCATAATTACCTTCATCTTCTACTATAACATCAGCTGTTGCAGAATAAGCTGAAACTAAATCCAATACTATCTGATTATTCTTCTTTTGACTTTGATAGATATCAATCAATTCTTCTAAACTCTTAATATTATTGGCTTTAGAGCTAACCTCTTTATTATTATTATTAGAATAATTATTCAAATTAGCTTCTTGACCACTGTACACATAAAGATTAGCAACACCTTCTCTAGCATCTTCTGGTATTTCAATGCTAATTATTTCCGTCTTCGGCTCTTTACGATATGGCCTTAAAGTTACTTCTACATCTAACTTTTCCCCAGGTCTAACCTCTTTTTTATCAACATTTATTTCTTCAATTAAAGCAACACTTACTTTGTCTTCAATTTCAATATTAAATTTAATTCCAGCCATATTTACTTTCTCAAAAGGATTATTTACTAAAATACCTATCCCTTGTAATAAATCAAATAAAGATACAGCTGCAATATCATTAGAGCTATAATATAGGTTTTCTATTTTCAATATATTTGATGATACTTTATTAGCCATAATCTCAATTTCAACCTTGGCAGTTCCTGAACCAGCTCTATCTAAAGTAGTATCAATGGCCTGTAAAACTGCTGAAGCCATTAATGGCTCTATAAGCTCTTCATTTTGAATAACTTGTATATTATACCTATCTTCTCTCCCTAAATCCTTATCCTTTACATTAATCTCTACAGGAATAACATTAGGATAATGACCTATTCTCCCTGAGATTCCTGCCCCTCTATCTTGAGTTATAACACCCTGTAACTGCCCAGGTGAACCTAACTTGAAAGGAATATTAATACTGCTTATTATCTGGTGAATATAAGCATCAGATAAAAGATAATTAGCATTACCTTTAGACAAGAAAGGATGGCCAAAGGCTAAAATGTTATCCTCATCACGATAAGTTAATGTTCCAATAGATGATATATTCATATCACCTCTTAAAAGCTGGACTGCAACTGCACTACCAGCTTCTAGCTCTCCACCTTCTTCTTCTTTATAAATCCCTCCACCACTTACTGCTTCTATATCATAACCTTCTAAACCTTCAGCCAACCTATCTTTGGCCCTTCCTCTTAATCCGCTTACTAACAAGGGGGTATTGACCGGCTTAGCAACCATTACACCTTCACCATCAACTTTTTCAGAAGATTTAGCAAAATAAACTCTATCATAACTCTCTTCACCTACTCTTATAGGCATCTTTAAATCGAGCTTTTTACCCTTTCTTTCATCATTATCCATTTCAAAAAGGTTCATCATATCCTCAATAGGAGTTACCATTCCTATTCTGTGATCAGTCATCTGCCAACCATATCCTATTGCTCCAATTAACTTATCATCTACATAGATAGGACTTCCACTCATACCTGAAGCAATACCACCACTTTGATCTATAAGATCACCACTAGCCTTTATCAAGATCAAGCTTTGGCCCATATCCCCCTCTTCTAACACACTTATTATCTCTACATCAAATTCTTCAATATCTCTTCCCCTTAAAACAGTCTTTCCTACTCCCGACATCCCTGTTCTTATATCAGACAAGGGCATAAAATCTGCACTTATATCCTCTTTAGCAATAACTCCAGTAGATAAAGCTAAGGATATTAACAATATAGCAACCAACTTTGCTCTTATTCGCAATCAAATCCCTTCCCTTCTTTAATGAGGCACTACTAATATTTAGTTTAACCTATCTTACTATAAAATATAGTTCTAAGAACTATGTTTTATTACTAAGTTGCTGATAAACTAATTCGGCAATCCCCAATCCACCTTGTTTAGAAGCTTCTTCTGCCACCTTATCATAATACATATCTTCAAACACTTCACGACTTAACCCGCTATCAAGTAGATCTGATTTAAAGCCTGCATCCCTCATCTGTTTAAACATCATACTAAGAAAGATAGACTCAAATTCTTGACTAACCTTCTTTAAATCTTCATCCTTTGAAGATGACTTTTGACCTTTTTCTACCTCTTGATTTAAAATGTTTTTAAAATCATTTTTAACCTTCTTCTTATTACTCCCACTAAGATTTAGTTTATCTAAAGAAAAATCTGGTCTTATCTCCATCTTCATCCCACCTTACATAATATTTAGATCGGCATGTAATGCCCCGGCTTCTTTAATAGCTTGTAAAATAGCAATTACATCCCTTGGAGTAGCCCCAACTGCATTTAAACCTGTTACAACATCAGCAATGCTTGCACCTTTAGGAAGAACCATTAAACTTGCTTCTTCTTCATCTACATCAAGATCAACATTTTCAGCAATATCCATCTCATCTTCTCCAACTTGAACAGGCTCTTCTGTAGTAGCTACAGTTACCGTTAAGTTACCATGAGAAACTGACACTCTAGAAATCCTAACATTATGCCCCATTACAATTGTCCCTGTTCTTTCATTTATCACTACTCTCGCCTCAGTATCTGGTCTTACATATAACTGTTCAACACTAGAGATAAAATGAACTACATTCTCTTTATAATAATCTGGAATCTTAACTTCTACTTGCCCAGCATCAACAGCTTTTGCGTATCGCTCTCCTCTAGGTGTATAGCCATACCGGTTATTGATCACATCGGCAATTCTTTGTGCAGTTGCAAAGTTAGCATTTGATAAAACAAAAGTTATACTATCACTATTATTTGTAAAGGTTGTTGGAACCTCTTTCTCAACTAAAGCACCATTTGGAATCCTTCCTACAGTGCTATGATTTTGAGCAACCTGATTTCCCCCTTGGCCCGCTGCAAAGCCTCCAATAGAAACAGGACCTTGTGCAACTGCATAGACATCATTTCCTCCAGGTCCTTGTAAAGGAGTCATTAGAAGAGTTCCTCCTTGTAAGCTATCAGCACTCCCTAAAGATGATATAGTAACATCAATCTCATCACCAGTATGGGCAAAGGCAGGTAAATCGGCAGTCACCATAACCGCTGCTACATTATTTAAATTCAATTGATTTGGATTTATATCTGTCCCAAAATTTTGTAGCATATTAGCAACTGATTGTACCGTTAGTTGACTATTATTACCGTCACCAGTTCCATCAAGGCCAATTACTATACCATATCCAATAAGTTGGTTATTTCTAACCCCCCTTATTCTAGTTATATCCTTTATTCTAACTAAAGGATCATCAGCGCCTTCTTGATTTGGGGCCAACGCCATAACAATCCCACTAAAAACAATTATAAATAAAATAGTTGATAAAAATATTCTCCTTCGTCTCATACTACACCTCTTTCTAGAAGAACCAATTAAGTATTCTTGTGATAATACCAGGACTCTGTCTGTCTCCAACAACCCCTTGCCCATGATACTCAATATCTACATCTGCAATATAAGTAGAATCTATAGTATTTTGGGGAGTAATATCTTGGGGTCTAACAACACCAGTTAATTTTATAGTTTGAGTCTCATCATTAACATTAATACTTCTTTCTCCACTAACCATTAAATTACCATTATCTAGCACCTCAGTTATTTGAACTGTTACACTAGCAGAAAGACTAGAACTTCTACTAGTAGATCCAGCAGCATTAACACTATCATCTTGATTAACTCCAAATGCTGTAATAAAGTCTAGTATTCCATTTCCAGCACCTACATTCACATTAGTCCCTTGAGATGAATCAGTGGTAGCTTCTTGTGAAGCAGTAGAGTCTTCAGTAATTATAATGGTCAATAAATCTCCTACATCATTAGCTTTGTTATCTGAAAATAAAGAACCTGAATCATTCCATAATGAAGTAGCTTCACCTACTCCTGTTCCAATACATACAACTGTTAATATTAAGATTACAGGACATAACAATTTGAAAAATCTTTCTCTTTTAAACATACATTCACCCCTTTAATTAAGAAGAACTTCTACTGTATCCTCTCCAACCACCCTACCTTCAACAGTATTTCCACTATCAGTATTTTGAACTTGAATTACCTCTCCAAGATGACCTGACTGACGTGCCCTACCTGTGGTAGATATCTCTATGCCACCAACCCTAGCAATAATTCTTATATCACTCCATCTATTAACTAAAGGTGGTATTTCAACCATTCTCTCTAATAAAGGTCTTCCTGATTCTAAAGAAACTCGCATCCTCCGCCCTGATAAATCCTGATCTGGACTAAGATATTGGTTGTTATTAGAGTCAATTAAGACCTCACTTCTTTCAAAAAGACCTTCACTTAATTTGGTTCCTCTTTCTATTCTATCTCTAGCAACTAAAACCTCTTTTGCTACACTAACTCTGTATTGCAAATATATTCTCCTGTATACATTATCATCAATCATAACCTTAATAGGTATAGTATTTCTACCAATTAAACTTCTACCAACAGAACCTTCTACCTCTAAAGAAATATCACCATAAGGTATAACCAAATTCGATGGAGGGTTCAAAACCTCAATATTTATTGACTCTTTATCATATGATAAAGAGTCATAAATATGCTCCCTCCCTACTTCAATCAAAGAGTCCACAGATATCTCTCTTGACTCAGTTATTACATTAAATTGATGAGGAACATTAAGTTTTATATTAGAGGGGTTAATATCATTACTTCTTAAAGCAGAGATAACTGCATCTTTATAAATAGTCCTTTGATAACCTGGTAATGGAGATTGACCTAAGCTTATCTGACTAACTTTGCTTTTAAATTCTTCACTACCATCTATCTCGGCTACCTCACCTATCGTTATCTCTAAAGATCTAACCCTAACTTGTCTGGAAATATCAATACTACTCTCCATAGCCTGAACATTGATATTTGTAAATAAGACCAAGATCATTAAAAAACCTATTAAAAATCTAATCTTCATCTATTATTCTCCTATCTTCTTAAAGTGTTAGCCTGTTGTAACATCTCATCAGATGCTTGAATTGACTTAGAATTAATTTCATAAGCCCTTTGTGCTGCAATCATATCAACCATCTCTTCTACAACCTGTACATTAGAACCTTCTAGGAATCTCTGTGATATACCACCATAACCATCTTGGTTAGGCATACCAAACATAGGTTGTCCAGAAGCTGCAGTAGGTTGGAATAAATTTTGGCCCATACTCTTTAAACCTGCTGGATTAGCAAAGGTCGTAAGCTCTATCTGTCCTGCCTCTTGAGGTTGATCTGCACCTGGTTCTAAAAAAGCAACAACTCCTTCATCATTTATCATAATATCTGTTGCATTTGCTGGAATTGTAATCTCTGGTTGTAATAGATAACCATCTGCTGTTACAATCTGTCCATTGCTATCTAAACTAAAAGAACCATCACGTGTATAACCACTAGTACCATCTGGTAACAGAACTTGAAAGAATCCATTTCCAGTAATAGCTAAATCTAAAGGATTTTCTGTACTTTGTAAACTACCTTGACCGAATAATTTCTGTGTTGCTGAAGGCCTTACACCGTGACCAACTTCAATTCCAGTAGGAATCTCAGAACCTTGATTATTTGGCGTACCAGCTTGACGAATTGTCTGATACATAAGGTCTTGAAAGCTTACCCTACTCTTTTTAAAACCATTAGTATTAACATTCGCCAAATTATTTGAAATAGTATCCATATTCAGTTGTTGTGACTTCATCCCTGATGCAGAACTCCATAATGATCTAATCATTTATCTTCCTCCTTTTTTTCTTTAAACCCTTCCTACTTCATTAACAGCCTTACTTAAAGTATCATCTTGAGCTTGTATAGCTTTTTGGTCTGACTCATAAATTCTATTATTTTCAATCATCTTTACCATCTCTTCAATTGCATTAACATTAGAACCTTCTAAATAACCTTGTTGAACTTCCCCAGCAGCAACAAACACATTACCTACTCCAGGACCACTTCTAAATAATGAACTACCTTCCTTTGATAAAGCAGATTTATTAGAAAAGCTAGTCACCTGAATGCGATCAATAATCGCTCCATCTACCATTAAGTTATTACCACTTACCATTACTTCCTCGCCTTCAGGAACCTGCAAAATACCATTTTCTCCTCTAACTAAATAACCATCTTGAGTGACAACTTGACGCTGTTCATTTAATGTGAAATTTCCATTTCTAGTATATCTTACTCCTCCTGGAGTTTCCACTGTAAAGAAACCCTCTCCACTTATGGCCCAATCAAAACTATTCCCTGTTTCTTTAAAATTACCTCTACTATGATCCAAAGCAACTTCATCCATATATACTCCTGAATCCACTTCTCCAACATTAGTTTTATTATTATCAATCCTATGCATCAATTGACTACCAAATGTTCTTTCCACAGCTATATCTCTTTTATATCCATTAGTATTTACATTTGCTAAATTATTAGAGATAAGATTGTTCTTCTCCATTGAATTTTTCATACCAGATGCCGATATGTATAGACCTCTTATCATATGAAGTACCTCCTTATGAAATAAATAAATTTCCCTCTTAAAACTGACCTTACTTATCTTAATTATACATAGAGATAAAAAATCCTCTATATTACTTAAATAAATAAAAAAAGAGAATGGCATAGTTGCCATTCTCTTTCATTGATTGGATATCTTACTTTTTAGATACTTTCTCCTAGTAGACTCTCCTCCTCTAACATGTCTTTCTGCCTTATTATACTCTAATACTTCTTTTATATCTTGAGCTAGTCCATTATCAATTTTCTCCAACCTGTCGGTTATATCTTTATGGATAGTGCTCTTACTAACTCCAAAGACCTTAGCTGCTTGCCTTACTGTTGCTTTAGTATTGTATATATACTCTGCTACCTCTAACACTCTTTTGTAAATGTAATCCTTCATTAACTTGTCCCCCTTAATAATTGCAGTCTTAGTTAATATATATGCAATTATTAAGAGAGTATTACAAAAATATTTTATTAAAACTTTTAAAGTTAATAAAGATACATTACTTAATATAATCAAGGGGTGAAATATTATTGTAATTATTCCCATCAAACTTCAATAGCTCAAAGTGAAAAACATTATCCTCATTTCTCCCACTATCTCCAACTTCACCTATAGCTTGCCCTTTAGAGACCTCTTCTCCTTCCTCTATATAACTGCTCTTTAAATTTTTATATAAGGTCTTATAAGTATCATTATGTTTAATTATAATTGTCATCCCTCGATAATCATCATTTATTAATTCCTCAACATACCCCCTCTGGGCAGCCTTAACTTTGGTTCCAATCGATGCTTTTATATCTATTCCAGAATTAAATTTCCAAGCATCTAATATCCTATCTTTATAGGGTTCTCTCCATAAAAGGGCCAACTCACCTTCTACTGGATTAGACAAACTAATAATTTCCTGTTCACTAGCAACTCTTGCACTAACTCTAAGCGCTTCACTCTCTTGAGTTACTTCTTTTTCTTCTTCTGGCTCACTTCTAACTTCACTTACATCTTTTATCTCTTGTACATCTAACCGATAGTTAGAAACATCATCATCATCTAAATTAATTTCACTATAATATGTGTCATTTGATGTACTTTGAAAATGATATTCTTCTATCTCTTCTAATTTTAAAGCTGAGTTATGATTATATAAAGCAAAAGCCATCCCCAAAACAACAAAAAAGATAAAAAACACAATGTACTTAACTCCATTTAACTTCTTTAATTCCCTAATTTCATCCTTTAATTGAGCCTTTTTCTTATCTAAGATTACAGACAACGGAAGCTTTCTTTCATTTTTTTTCTTTTCTTTTTTTCTTTTTTTCATAAATTATTCACCTCAAGAATTATAATATCCATAAGTGATAATTTTATACATTAAATTAATTAATTGTTATACTCTTTTAAAGTTACTCCCGTATAATAATGCTGTAATATATCTTTAAAATCATAACCTCTTCTTGCCATACCGTTAGCACCATATTGGCTCATACCTACTCCATGACCATACCCAGAAGTAGAAAAAACTATATATTCTCCATCCTCTTTTAAACTAAAGTTTGTTGAATGAAGGGCCAACTTACTTCTAATCTCTCTTCCTGAAAATATATCATCTCCAACTCTCATCTCTAATACTCTATCACTAGAACTCCTCTTACTTATCTCTATCAAAGATAGATCATTTAAACTAACCTCTAGTTTATTTGCCACTTCATCTCTTGAAAACCTACTATTTCTTTGATAATAGGGGGACTCCTGCTCATAATCACTTGCAACACTTTGTAAATAAGAAACTCTATTTCCCCAAACCTTATGAGCTGGCTCTGTATAGTCTCCACTAGTAGAGTGATATACCGCATTAATAAAATCTCCTCTATAAAACAATACCCAGCCTTTAGTCTCCTCTACTGCTGCCGATATCTTTGGCCAATAATTCAAATATCCACTAAGACCCCATCTTTGGAGTAAATCTTCTTGAGAAGCCCAAGCTTGATCAGTATTACTATCTGTAGTCAATCTACTATTTCTCATTTTATTTAAAGTATAGGTTCTAGCTGCTACCGATTGTGCCTTCAAGGCTTCAATTTCAAATAAGGCAGGCATCTCTGCAGCAACTACTCCCTTTAAGTATTCTTCTATATCCAATTCCATAATCTCCCCTGTTTTTACATTATAAATATCTATTCTTTGGGAAGAATTGAAAAATAAATTAAAAGTTTTGAGAGTAGAATAAGGAACTATAATTAAAATGATTAAATTAATACTAAGAATACTTAAGATTACCTTCTTCATTATCCTCCTCCTTAAACATACATATTAATAACTATGCCTAAAGAAAGAAGATATGTTACTTGATAATAATAAAGCTATAGATTTATTATTATCGCGGACAGCTATCAACTTTCAGTCATCTTTCAGTCATCAGCTAAAAAGCTTAGGTCTTTAACTAAGAGTAGGTAAATTATAGCAGCAAGATATTACTACTATATAAAGAAAGCACCCTCGCGGGTGCTTTCTCTCTATTCCTCAGGGTTTATAAAAACCATAAACCCTTCGTGTAATCCCAATTTCAAAGGTACCTCTATTCTTTGATCTTAATTGTATATTGTACACGGCTTTTAACTGTCAATTATAAACTGCTCTACTCACTGACCTTCTTAATGTCGACTCCAACACCTTGTAACTTATTGACTATATCCTCATAACCACGTTCAATATGGTAGATATCCCTTATCTCAGTCTCTCCTTCTGCAACTAAAGCTGCTAAAATCAAAGCAGCACCTGCTCTTAAATCTGTAGCCTTAACAGAAGCAGCACTTAAAGGAGTATATTTAACCATAGCCGTTCTACCATCAATTTTAATATCTGCTCCCATTCGCTTTAGCTCATCTGCATGACCAAATCTATTTTCAAATACTGTCTCAATAACCATAGAGCTACCCTTAGCTTGGGTTAATAAAGCCATAAATTGAGCCTGCATATCTGTAGGAAAACCTGGATATGGCAAGGTCTTAACGTCTACTGATTTGAAATTTTTATTTCCAATTACTCTAACACCGCCTATATCCTCTTCAACCCCTACACCCATCTCTTTTAACTTTGCTATTAAAGGCTTTACATGCTCAACTAAAACTTTATCAATATATAGATTGCTCCCTGTTATAGCAGCCATCATCATATAAGTTCCGGCCTCAATTCTATCTGGAATGATTGTATAATCAGTTCCTTTTAACTTTTTAACACCCTCTACTCTTATTATGTCTGTTCCTGCACCCTTAACCTTAGCCCCCATTACATTTAAATAGTTTGCTAGATCAATAATTTCTGGTTCTCTAGCACTATTTTCAATAATAGTCTTTCCTTCTGCTTTAACTGCTGCCATCATAATGTTCAAGGTTGCTCCTACACTTGGATAGTCTAGATAAATCTTTGCCCCTTTTAAATTTTCACCTTTAATTTCAACTAAGCCATGTTCAATAGTAACCTCTGCCCCTAAAGCCTTAAATCCTTTTAAATGTAAGTCAATAGGTCTACTTCCTATCTCACAACCTCCAGGTAAAGTAGTTGCTGCTTGTCCATATCTAGCTAAAAGAGCACCTAATGCATAATAAGATGCTCTCATCTTCCGGGCCAACTTATAAGGAACCTCTAAAAGATTAACAGAATCTGAATCTATATCTAAACTATTACCTTTATAATCTACCTTAGCTCCTAATGCTTCTAATATTTTAACCAAGTTATCAATATCTCTAAGTCTAGGTATATTATCTAAAAAACTTCTCCCTTCACCAATTAAACTAGCCATAACGATAGGTAAGGCAGCATTTTTGGCCCCACTTATCGCTATATTCCCTTCCAATTTATTGCCACCTTTTATTATCAACTTTTCCATTAATATCCCCCTACTTGAATTAATCTAAGATACTAAATACCTTCTTGATTAACCCTTAAGTTCCTCCTTAAAATGATTAATTACATTAAAATACCACTATTGCTCACACGGACACTTCTTTGCTAATAACTTATCAACCCAACTCATTTTTTTATAGTTTTTTAGCTTGTTTGGAGCATTTTCTTCAATTAAATCGTAACATTCATCACAAATTTTTTCACCTTTGGCCCTAATAACTTCTTCTTTTATCCCTATACCATCTAACCCATCATCTTCTTTACTAACAGATATATTATCACGATGAATAGCTTTATCGCTAACTACAACTAAAGCAGTATCACCTTTAAAATCTGGAGAACTAACTTTTTTAAAGGAAATATTGTTTTTTCGGGCTAAATTGATATATTCTCTTGCTGCATCCATATCTACCCTTCGATCAATAATAAGCTTCTTAGCATCACTATCTTTAATAGCATCTAAGACCTCAGGGTAAGTTCCAGGCTCTTCTACTTCTTCTAAGGTTAAAGCCTTTAATACTCTCTCCCTAAATTCACCTAGAAATCTATTTCTCTCACCTTTTTTCAACTCAAAACCTCCATTAATTCCAGCGCCCAAACTTCTCTCTAACTCACTCTTTCCAGCCTGAGATTTAATCGCTTCCTGCTGAATGTCATCTTCTTTCAATCAAGACACCTCCGAGATTAGTTTAAAATTGATAACTGACAATTGATAGTTAAGACCTATAATAAAAATCTCTCTATAATTTAAATGTAATTATTAATCCTAGATAGCTTAACTTACTTCATTCTCTTGATTTACGATTTATGTTATCTTTTTAAGACTTAACAGCCTATTCGTAAAAATGAAAAAAGCTTTTCACTATCAATTATCAATTCCCAACTATCAATTATTGCTCTAAAACTATTATACTCCTTAATAGTCAAAATAACCACTTCATTTAAAAAAAGAGCAAGGGATATATACCCCTTACTCAAAATTTCTACCTTTACCAACCTTTAAACGATTAATTGCTTTTCTTAAAGCAATTTCAGCTCGCTTATGATTAATTTCATTACCCTTAGCCAACCTCTCTTGAGCTCTATCTTTAGCTTCTTTGGCCCTCTCTTCATCAATCTCATGAGAGAACTCAGCAGTATCAACTAAGATATTAACCTCCTGAGGTCTTACTTCCATATAGCCCTTACTAAGGGCCAAAATACTCTCTTCCTCTCCATCTTTAATCTTTAGTTCACCAATGTCAACACCGGTAACCAAAGCTTGATGGTTAGGCATAATTCCACGGTTACCATCAATAGTACGAACAACAATCATACTAGCTTCTTTATCATAAACAACCTTCTCAGGTGTTATAACATTCACCTTCATCTTAGACATGATTATTCACGCCCTTTAGCTTTTTCCGCCTTCTCTATAGCTTCATCTATAGTACCAACATACAAGAAGGCCTCCTCTGGTAGATCATCATGTTTACCTTCTAATATTTCTTTAAATCCACGTACAGTTTCACTAACAGGAACATACTTACCAGGCATACCAGTAAACTGCTCTGCTACAAAGAATGGCTGTGATAAGAAGCGCTCAATCTTACGTGCTCTCTCTACTACTCGCTTATCATCTTCAGATAACTCATCCATACCTAAAATAGCGATGATATCTTGTAGATCTTTATATCTTTGTAGTGTCTCCTGCACTCTTCTTGCTACATCATAATGGTCCTCCCCAACAGTGTTTGGATCTAAAATTCTTGAAGTTGAATCCAAAGGATCCACTGCTGGATAGATACCCTTTTCAGCAATCTGTCTTGAAAGTACAGTAGTTGCATCCAAGTGAGCAAAAGTAGTTGCAGGTGCCGGGTCAGTTAAGTCATCCGCCGGTACGTATACTGCCTGAACTGATGTAATAGAACCTTTCTTAGTAGATGTGATTCTCTCTTGTAAATCTCCTACATCAGTAGCTAGAGTAGGTTGATAACCTACCGCTGAAGGCATCCTTCCTAAAAGTGCCGAAACCTCTGATCCAGCTTGGATAAAGCGGAAGATATTATCAATAAACAATAATACATCCTGTCCAGCTTCATCTCTAAAGTACTCGGCCATAGTCAACCCACTCAAACCAACCCTCATTCTTGCTCCAGGTGGTTCATTCATCTGACCATAAACTAAGGCAACCTTATCTAATACTCCAGATTCCTTCATCTCTAACCATAAGTCATTACCCTCACGAGTTCTCTCTCCAACTCCTGCAAATACAGAGTAACCACCATGCTCAGTAGCAATATTATTAATAAGCTCCATAATCAAAACTGTCTTTCCTACACCTGCACCACCAAATAGTCCAACCTTACCTCCACGAGAATAAGGGGCCAACAAGTCTACAACCTTAATTCCTGTTTCAAATATCTCTGTAGATATGTCTTGATCTTCATAACTTGGTGCTTCACGGTGAATTGGAGAATATTTATCAGTTTTAACCTCTCCTGCATTATCAACAGGTTCTCCTAATACATTAAAGATTCTTCCTAGACATTCCTCACCTACTGGAACTGAAATAGGCGCACCTAAATCAATAGCTTTCATACCCCTTTTCAATCCATCAGTAGAACTCATAGCTACACCTTTAACTCTATCATTACCTACTTGGTGCATAACCTCAATAACTACCTGTCTGTCATTCTCTTCATCCATTACCTTAACTGCTCCATTTATCTCAGGTAGCTGTTCATTGGGAAATTCAACCTCTAATACCGGGCCAATAACTTGAACGACTCTCCCAATATTCTGCTTAGAATTATTTCCTCCACTCATCTTATTCCCTCCTTAAACTTCCTATTCTAGTGCTTCTGCACCACCAACAATTTCTGACAATTCTTGTGTGATTGCCGCTTGACGGGCTCTATTGTAGGATAAAGTCAACTTCTCAATCATCTCTTCTGCATTGTCAGTTGCTGAATCCATAGCTGTCATTCTTGAAGCAAATTCACTAGCTCTAGATTGAAGTAAAGCCGTAAAGATAATATTCTTTACATATTGAGGCAATACTGCATCTAAAACTTCTCCAGTTGATGGCTCATATAGATAATTATTAGCCTCTTTATCAGGTTCTATCTCATCTACTTGAACAGGCAACAACTTCACATCTTTTACTTCTTGACTTATAACAGAATTAAACTCAGTAAATACTAAGCGAACTTCATCTACAATCCCCTCTCTATAAAGTTCAATAGCTTCAACTGCAATATTTACAGCAGTACTAAATTGAGGGTTATCTTCTAAATCCATATATTC
This sequence comes from Halonatronum saccharophilum DSM 13868, assembly GCF_000517025.1. Lineage (GTDB taxonomy): Bacteria > Bacillota > Halanaerobiia > Halobacteroidales > Halobacteroidaceae > Halonatronum > Halonatronum saccharophilum. The sequence goes on along the minus strand of NZ_KI912091.1, from coordinate 257,079 downwards.
TGATAGAATCTCGATTCCAAGTCTTTTAAAATACTCTCTACCTTTCTTCCCAATGGTAATTAGAGCACTTTCAGCACTACTTTCCTCAATGTTAGATTCTACCTTTTTTATGATTCTATTATTGTAAGCACCGGCTAAACCACGATCACCGGTAATCATAATATATCCAATCTTCTTTATCTCCCTCTCTTCTAAAAGAGGGTGTAGCCTCCTATCTGTTGCTGCAGAGATATTGGCTAAAGTCTCACGAGTCTTCTCAAAAAAGGGCTTGGCACTTTCAGCCCTCTCTTGAGATTTTCTTAACTTAGCAGCAGCAACCAACTTCATTGCTTTTGTTATCTTTTTTGTACTCTCTGTACTGGCTATCTGCCGCTTTATATCTCTCATACTACCCACTTAACTCACCCCACTTCCTTTAAGAGAAAAAATAAATCAAATTAATTTTCATTATTATCCTTAGTTCCTACAAACCCATCTACAAATTCCTTCAGGGCTTTCTTTAGATCTTCTTCAACCTCGTCAGTTAACTTACCACCTTTAACGATCTCTTCTCCTACCTCTGGGTGGGTGTCTCTCATAAACTTCAATAATTCTCTCTCAAATTTCTTTATATCTCCAATATCAACACCATCTAAATAACCATTAGTTACTGCATAGATAATGATGATTTGATCTTCAACATCTAATAATTCAGTCTCACCTTGCTTTAAAACCTCAACAACCCTTTCACCACGGGCCAACTTCTTTTGCGTTGATTCATCTAAATCAGAACCAAACTGAGCAAAGGCTTCAAGTTCACGATACTGAGACATATCCAACTTTAAGGTTCCCGCTACAGATTTCATTGCTTTAATCTGTGCATTACCCCCTACCCTAGAAACCGATAAACCTACATTAACTGCTGGTCTTACACCAGAGTAAAATAATTCACTCTCTAAGAATATCTGTCCATCAGTAATAGAGATTACATTGGTTGGAATATAAGCAGAGATATCTCCTGCTTGAGTTTCGATTATAGGTAGAGCTGTTAAAGAACCTGCACCTAAATCGTCATTTAACTTAGCAGCTCTCTCTAGTAATCTAGAGTGTAAGTAGAAAACATCACCTGGATAAGCCTCACGCCCTGGTGGTCTTCTCAATAATAAAGACATTTCACGATAAGCAACCGCATGTCTTGATAGGTCATCATAAACTACTAAAACATCTTGTCCATCATACATAAACCCTTCTCCAATTGCACAACCAGCATAAGGAGCTAAGTACTGCAATGGAGCTGGATCACTAGCTGATGCAGATACTACAGTTGTATAATCTAAAGCTCCACTCTCCTCTAGCTTATTAACAATTTGAGCAACAGTCGAAGACTTCTGTCCAATTGCTACATAAATACAAGCAACATCCTTACCCTTTTGATTAATAATAGTATCGATACCAATAGCTGTCTTACCAGTCTGACGGTCACCGATTATCAACTCACGTTGGCCCTTTCCAATTGGAACCATAGAATCTATAGCCTTTATACCTGTCTGTAAAGGTTCCTCTACAGGTTGACGAGCTACAATTCCTGGTGCTTCCGATTCAACAGCACGACTTTCTTTAGTATTGATTGGCCCTTTACCATCAATAGGTTCTCCTAAGGCATTAACAACACGCCCTTTTAACTCTTCACCAATTGGTACTTGAACTACCTCATTGGTTCTATGTACAGTATCTCCTTCTTCAATCTTAGACTCATCACCTAAGATAACACAACCTATACTATTTTCTTCTAGGTTTAAGGCCATACCATAAACACCACTATCAAACTCTAACAACTCTCCGGCCATAGCTCCCTCTAAACCATAAATTTTAGAGATACCATCACCAACATTAAGAACAGTACCTACACCTTTAGTCTCTAACTCTACACCATAATTCTTAATCTCTTTTTTGATTATAGAGCTAATCTCTTCTGCTCTAAGATTCATTAGTTTTCACCCCTAACTTACTTACTTCAAGACTTTTAAGCTTGTTCTCTAGTCTCTCTAAGCTATTTAATATACTTCCATCGATTACTTTGTTAC
>NZ_KI912091.1:246495-254916 GCF_000517025.1 Halonatronum saccharophilum DSM 13868 | reverse complement strand
CTTCAATAATTCTCTCTCAAATTTCTTTATATCTCCAATATCAACACCATCTAAATAACCATTAGTTACTGCATAGATAATGATGATTTGATCTTCAACATCTAATAATTCAGTCTCACCTTGCTTTAAAACCTCAACAACCCTTTCACCACGGGCCAACTTCTTTTGCGTTGATTCATCTAAATCAGAACCAAACTGAGCAAAGGCTTCAAGTTCACGATACTGAGACATATCCAACTTTAAGGTTCCCGCTACAGATTTCATTGCTTTAATCTGTGCATTACCCCCTACCCTAGAAACCGATAAACCTACATTAACTGCTGGTCTTACACCAGAGTAAAATAATTCACTCTCTAAGAATATCTGTCCATCAGTAATAGAGATTACATTGGTTGGAATATAAGCAGAGATATCTCCTGCTTGAGTTTCGATTATAGGTAGAGCTGTTAAAGAACCTGCACCTAAATCGTCATTTAACTTAGCAGCTCTCTCTAGTAATCTAGAGTGTAAGTAGAAAACATCACCTGGATAAGCCTCACGCCCTGGTGGTCTTCTCAATAATAAAGACATTTCACGATAAGCAACCGCATGTCTTGATAGGTCATCATAAACTACTAAAACATCTTGTCCATCATACATAAACCCTTCTCCAATTGCACAACCAGCATAAGGAGCTAAGTACTGCAATGGAGCTGGATCACTAGCTGATGCAGATACTACAGTTGTATAATCTAAAGCTCCACTCTCCTCTAGCTTATTAACAATTTGAGCAACAGTCGAAGACTTCTGTCCAATTGCTACATAAATACAAGCAACATCCTTACCCTTTTGATTAATAATAGTATCGATACCAATAGCTGTCTTACCAGTCTGACGGTCACCGATTATCAACTCACGTTGGCCCTTTCCAATTGGAACCATAGAATCTATAGCCTTTATACCTGTCTGTAAAGGTTCCTCTACAGGTTGACGAGCTACAATTCCTGGTGCTTCCGATTCAACAGCACGACTTTCTTTAGTATTGATTGGCCCTTTACCATCAATAGGTTCTCCTAAGGCATTAACAACACGCCCTTTTAACTCTTCACCAATTGGTACTTGAACTACCTCATTGGTTCTATGTACAGTATCTCCTTCTTCAATCTTAGACTCATCACCTAAGATAACACAACCTATACTATTTTCTTCTAGGTTTAAGGCCATACCATAAACACCACTATCAAACTCTAACAACTCTCCGGCCATAGCTCCCTCTAAACCATAAATTTTAGAGATACCATCACCAACATTAAGAACAGTACCTACACCTTTAGTCTCTAACTCTACACCATAATTCTTAATCTCTTTTTTGATTATAGAGCTAATCTCTTCTGCTCTAAGATTCATTAGTTTTCACCCCTAACTTACTTACTTCAAGACTTTTAAGCTTGTTCTCTAGTCTCTCTAAGCTATTTAATATACTTCCATCGATTACTTTGTTACCCACTTTCAACATTAAGCCACCAAGTAACTCCTCTTTGACCTTTAAAGAAAGAACTACATCTTTACTAGTAAGCTCTTCTAATTTATCTTTTAACTTATCTTTATCTTCTGAGCTTAATTCAACAGCCGAGGTAACTTCCACCTCTAATCTGCCTAATTCTACATCTAATAATCTTTTATATCCAAAATAGATAGAACTTAAAAGGTCTTCCCTCCCCTTATCAATTAGGAGGTTAATTAAATTTATTAAGTTATTAGATAATTTCCCTTCAAACACATTAAGCAACAACTCTTTTTTATTACCATTAGTCAACTTAGGATTTCTCAATAAGTTGTTAAACTCTTCATTAGATTTGATTAGATCATTAATAAACTCTAATTGACCTAAATATCCCTCTAACTTACCTTCTTGCTTTGCTAGATCAAATAAGGCTTGAGCATACCTTTCCCCAACTTGGTTAAAGATCATTGTATTTCACCCAACTTATCCTTATCTAACTTACTGATAAAGGCATCAATACTATCTTTTTGTACCTCTTTATTAATGGACTTCTCTAATAACTCTTTAGTCATCTGAATAGATATACTAGCTACTTCATCCTTTAGGCTTTCAATTGCTTGTTCTTTGGCCCGACGGATCTCCTTTTCAGCCCTTTCTAGTTTAGAGTTAGCCTCCACCTTAGCTTCATTAATTATATCTTCTTTGGTTCTTTGAGCTCGGCGTCTACTATCCTCAACTATCTCTTGAGCTTCACGCTTAGCATCCTCTATCCTCTTTTGATACTCTTGCTTTAACCTTTCTGCTTCTTCCTCACGACTTTTGGCCCCTTCTATCTTATTAGAGATACTCTCAGACCTTTCATTCATAAAGTTTGTAATAGGCTCAAATAAGAAACGTCGTAAGACCAAATATATTATTATAAAGTTAATTATTTGTAAAAAGAAATTAGCATTTAAATCGATCACTACTCCTTACCTCCTCTCAAAGACAACTTTAACTTAACTACCTTAGCATCTTAATAATTAGGAGGAGAAGATACTAAATAGAAGATCTTCAACCTCCTGCAGTAAAAAAACTTATCCTAATAAACCAATAAGCGGATTAGCAAATAGTAAGATTAAAGCAATTACTAAGCCATAAATACCTGTTGTCTCTGCAACTGCTGCACCTAGTAACATAACCCTAACAATGTCACCTTGAGCCTCAGGTTGCTTCCCAACAGCTTCAGCACCCTTTCCTGCCGCAAATCCCTGTCCAATACCAGCACCAATTCCTGCTATCATTGCCAATCCTGCACCTATAGCTGATGCAGCTAAAACTAAAGCTTGATCACTCATCTTAATTCCTCCTTTTAATTTTAAATTCTTAATCTTATAATAAAGCAAATAACGGGTTAGCAAATAATAAAATCAACGCAATTACCAAAGCATAAATCCCTGTTGTCTGACCAACAGCTTGCCCTAGTAACATAACCTTCACAACTACATTCTGATACTCTGGCCTTTGGCCAACACGTTCAGCACCTTTTCCTGCTGCAAATCCTTGACCAATTCCAGGGCCAATTCCTGCTATCATAGCTAAACCTGCTCCTAAAACAGACGCTGCAACAACAATAGCAGCTGCTTCATTCCCAACCAAAGGATTTGCATAAAGCAAAATTAGAGCCACAACTAAAGAGAATATCCCTGAAGTCTCAGCAACAGCTGAACCAAGCAACATTACTAAAGTAACATTACCACTATTCTCCTGGTTATCTCCAACAGCTTCAGCACCTTTTCCTGCTGCAAATCCTTGTCCAATACCTGGACCAATTCCTGCTATCATAGCAAATCCTGCACTTATAGCAGTTGCAGCCAATATTACAGCTCTTGGGCTGAAACCATCTAACCAGTCAAATAAAAAGATAATTATATTTCCTATTTCATCCATATAACCCCTCCTTCCTTAACCTTAACCTCTTTACTCCATCTCAACTGAAATATATGTCATCGTCAACATTGTAAAGATAAAGGCCTGCAAAACACCTGCAAAAACATCAAAATAAAGGCTTGCAAATGCTGGTACTGCAATTGTAATCACATTATAAATCAGCCCCATAATAACGACTCCACCTATCATATTACCGAAGAGACGAAAAGATAGAGATACAGGATCCGCTAAGGAACCAATTACATTCAAAGGAGCTAAGAAAGGCATTGGTTCAAAGTAACTTTTTAAATAAGCTCCTATCCCTTTGGCCTTTATACCAAAGAAATGAATATTAAAGAAGGTAATTGCAGCTAATGCAAAAGTAGTATTTAAGTCTGCAGTTGGTGTATAGAGATTAAACAAATCTCTACCTGGAATAATACCAACTAAATTAGCAATCCCCAAATATAAGACCAATGTTCCTATGTAAGGAACAAACTGTTTCATCCCTGGCCCCATTGCACCTTCAACCAAAGAATCAATTCCTTGCACCAGCCCTTCCATAGCATTTTGCAAACTGAATGCTTCTGGCTCCTCTTTTAAATTTCTTGTAGCCAAAAAGGAGATTAGAAATAACACAGCCATTATTACCCAAGTAGTCGTTACTGTAGAGGTAACTTCTAGCTCTCCTACTGTGAACATAACTTGAGGCTCAAAAGCTGCCGGATCTGGTGAAGTTAAAGGTAAGAATAATCTACGCAATAATTCCATCTATTCAACTTACCTCCTTTCTAGAAAACTTCCTTTTTAAAGGGTAAAGATTAAAAACATTAATTACTAAAATTACAACCTTCACACTCAACATACCTACTATTGTAGTTAAGATATTTACATCAGGTCGTTTTAAAGCTATGTAAAACACAAGAAACCATAAGATATACCTTATGATATATTGGATAAAAGCATAGAAGCCTGCCTTAGTAGGCTCTAGCTTAACCGCCTTTTGTAAAGACAATGATAATAAATGAAAATTTATTACTCCTATTAAAGATCCTATGAAAATACCATAAGCGCTCCTTAAGTCAAAAAATATTAACATCAATAATATCAAAACTATATTCAAAAGAGCTACTCCCTTTAAAACCAAAATCTTTGTTTCTTTTACTTCTTTCATACTTATCCCTTCCTATCTTCTCCACTCATAATCAAACGATAACTACTCCTAAACCCCACAAAAACTCCTAACAGAGTAAATATAGCCAAAAATAAAACTCTAGTACCAACCACTGAATCTAATTTATTACCAGCCCATACTCCAGCAATTATAGGAAGAATAATTGCTATTCCTACTTGGGATAATAAAGTCAATGCTTTTAAAATACCAATTTTGTCTCTCATAAATATTTCTCCTTAATTAGCGTTTACACCTTCTTAATTTTCTCATTTATTTATTTATTTATACATAAAAACCACAGGAAAATTAGATACACCTGTGGCTAGTTAGACTTCATCCTCCCCTATATTCACAAGTGCTTACGAGGTTAGCTGACGGATTCGGGTAGAGGACACCCTACTAATTTTTAAATTAGATTCACCCCAAAATTTGGTTCCCCCGCTCTATTTAGATTAGGCAGACTATTAAATTTCCTTCTCATTATACTATAATCAACCATTAATGTAAAGTATAATAATAATTTTAGTTATTTAATTAACAATCTTCGTCCAAAAAAAGCTATAAGCCACACTCACTTATAGCTTTTTCTATAATTATCAACATCAAACAACTTCAACTTACAAATTCCAATAACCATAAACCCAACAGAGCTAAGAACTAAAAATAATGTTTCTGCTAAGTTCGCTCCACTTATCCCTATTGCAACCATACCTAAAAAGACACAAATTAAATAAACAATAAAAACAGCTTCAACCTGACTTAGTCCTAAATCAAGTAATTTATGGTGTAAGTGACCTTTATCTGCTTCAAAGATAGGTTTTCCTGATAATTTTCTTCTTAAAATAGCAAATAAAGCATCAAAGATCGGTACTCCTAAAGCTAAAGTAGGAATCAGCAGCGTCCAAAAAGTTACAGTCTTTAAAGTTCCAGTTATTGAGATCACAGCTAACATAAAACCTAAAAACATACTACCGGTATCCCCCATGAATATCTGCGCTGGGTTAAAATTATACCTTAAGAAACCTAAAGTACCACCTACTAAAGCTAGAGTTAAAATTAAAGTAAAAGTCTGACCTTGTTGCAAAGCAAAGATTGCTAAAGTAATAGAAGCAATTATTGTAACCCCACCAGCCAAACCATCCATTCCATCTATTAAATTGATAATATTAATAACCCCAATTAACCAAAATAGAGTTATTGGTATAGATAGAAGACCTAAATAATACATACCTCCAAAGGGATTACTGATAAATTGTATTCTAATTCCAAGAAGGATTACAACTAATGATATAATAATTTGGCCCAAAAGCTTCCAAGAAGCTCGTAGCTCATATAAGTCATCTAAAAGTCCCAATATTACAATTAAAGTTCCTCCAACAATTACACCTAAAAATTTATGACTAAGCCCCATTAAAACTAGAGCAACAACTACACCAAAATAGATAGCCAAACCACCTAAGCTAGGGATAGGCTCACGATTAATTCTACGCTTATTAGGATAATCTACAGCACCTAATCTAAAAGCTAATCGCTTAACAAAAGGTGTCATTAGATAACTTCCCATCAAAGCAATTAACATAGGATATATCATCTTATCCACCTCTTTCTAAAATTAAAGTCTATCCCTATTCTATGGTTATAGCTCCCTATTGTCAATGTAGATTATAATCATATTATCCAATCTCTTCTAAGGAGATTCCTGCCTCTCCAAACATACCTAAAGCCAACGGATCTGGATAAGATCCTCTAAAAACAACCCGCTTTATACCTGCATTTATTATCATCTTAGTACAAAGAATACAAGGTTGATGAGTGCAATAAAGTGTAGCCTCTTTAATAGAACTTCCATGTAATGCAGCCTGAATAATAGCATTCTGCTCAGCATGAAGGCCTCGACATAATTCATGCCTTTCACCTGATGGTACATTATTCTTCTCTCTTAAACAACCCGTCTCTTTACAATGCTTTAATCCACTTGGAGCCCCATTGTACCCAGTTGCTAACACTCGTTTATCTTTGACAATTAAAGCCCCTACCTTTCTTCTTAGACAGGTTGATCTCTTAGCCGTAACCTCTGTCATCTCCATAAAATACTCATCCCATAATGGCCTCATAGTATCACTCCTTTTACTTTGATATGAAACAGTATAGTAATAAAGTGTCACTTTCGTGCCACTAGTAATGGGTAATGAGTGAAGAGTAATGAGTAAAGTCAAAATTTCAAAACCTCTTATAAGTCTTAGGTGACAAAGGGGTTTCTGTTTTTTTAAGGTTTTACCCATTACTCATTACTGATTACTCATCACCAGTAATAAAGTGACGCTTTATTACTATACAACTTCACTTCTCCTTTCTAAAAAGACCACACCTCTCCACTCACCAATAGCCATTTTACTCAACCTCACCTACCTGCTCAAGAGCCCACTTACTAATAGGCGGCCCAAAGACCTCAGTTAGTATACTTGTAAATAATATGATGTTAAAGATCAACAGAGCAACCTCTGGCGCATCACCAAAGTCATATCTGAAGGTATAAGCCAAAGCTATAGCGACACCACTTTGAAATAATAAAGCAGGGCCAATATAATTTTTAACCTTCTCCTCAGATCTACCAATACTACCTCCTAAGTAAGCTCCTCCAGCCTTACCAATAGAACGAACTAAAGTATATACTACAACAATAATTATAAACTCCCATGATAAGATAGCAAATATCTGCATCTTTACCCCAGCTAAGATAAAGAATACAGCATATAATGGTATAGTTAATACCTCCATTATTTCTGATATACCTAAATTTTTCTTAGCAAAGTTTCTATAAGCAAAACCTATGGCCATATTGGCCAATAAAGGGGATAAAGTAAAATAAGCAGCTCCTGCATAGGTTCCTACCACTGTAGCTAAAATTGTCATCGTCTTCGTTGCTTTAGAATCTAGATCTACTATATACCTTTGAGATATATAACCGACTGCTAATCCTAAGAGGATTGACCCTCCTATCTCTAGAAAAGGGAATAAAAATAAATTGAGCAAGGATATAGACCCACCATTATAATTTACTATTGCTAAAGGTCTAACCAGACTAAAGATCACTAATGCTAAGGCTTCACCCACACCAACAACGACCATAATCATAGAAGTAAGTAAACCCTTTGCATTATACTCCTCTAAGAGCATAACTGTAGGAGCTGGAGCTGTGGCTGTGGCAATAGCCCCTAATATAAGTCCGATGTGCAGGGGGTACCCCAAAGCAAGGATAGCAAAAATAACTAATAAAAAGGTTGCTATCCCCTGTAATATTACAATCCAGAATATCTCCTTTTCAAACTTTTTTAATATTTTAAGTGATAGTTCAGTTCCAATAGTAAAGGCTATAAAAGCTAAAGCCAAATCAGCAAAATAATTTAAGTTTTCTATAGTATACATATACCATTCCTTGGTACTTTGAGATAAAAAAGGTATACTTGTAACAATATCAAAACTTAGTAGTATTCCTAAAACCACATAGCCTACTATACTTGGAATCTTAATCTGTTTACTGATAAGTAAAATAATAAGACCCAATACTAATAATCCACCTACCACATACAGCGTCCTATCATTAGCTTGATTGACAATCATCCAGTCCTTAAGCTCATTAAGATCTTTAATCCCTTCTAGATTCATCCCCTTCTTCTCCTACCTCCAATAAATAATATAATAGATCTGCCCTTGATATATATCCTCTCAGTTTATCTTCTTTATTTACTACATAAAGGTATGACTCCTTATTCTTTATTATAATACTAGCCATATCATCCATACTCTCATCTTCTTTTACAGATATAACCTTCTTCGACATATAGTCTTTGACTTT
>NZ_KI912091.1:242189-246395 GCF_000517025.1 Halonatronum saccharophilum DSM 13868 | reverse complement strand
CTCTTCAGAGGAGGAGAGGCTGGTTTTGCACGGAGTGGTCGATAGACCCGAAGGGGGGTAGGGGGGGAGGTGTGAGTTCTTGACTTTACTCATTACTCTTCACTCATTACCCATTACTAGTGGCACGAAAGTGACACTTTATTACTATAACCCTTAACTTTCCACAAGCATTTCTAATATATCACTACCAATACTCTTCTCTACATCCTCGCTTACTATCTGATCTAAACCACCGATTACTGATTCAAAAAGACTAATCTTCTTATCAAGCAGATCTACTATCTTCTCTTCAATAGTCCCTTTAGTTGTCAGATTATAGATTAAAACATCCTTATCTTGACCTAATCTATGAATCCTACCGATTCTCTGTTCTAACTTCATTGGATTCCAGGGCAGATCATAATTAATTATTTTATTACAAAATTGCAAGTTAATACCTTGACCCCCTGCTTCAGTACTGATTAACACATCACCACCACGCATAAATTGGTTTTTGGCCCACTCTTTTTGGTTGTCTCTTAACTCACCGCTAAAGATAACAGGATTATACCCCTTCTTGTATAAATGATAACAGATATACTTCTGAGTAGCTCTATATTCGGTAAAGATTATTGCTTTCCCTTCACCTTCTTCTAATATTTCTTCTACTTTATCCATTTTCTGATTTTCTCTTATCGACTTAGCAAGGACCAACAACTCCTCCAACTCCTTAGCTATAGCCTTGTAATCATCTGACTTACATATCTTCTCTAGTGTTTGAGCTACAGCAAAGGAGCTACTACAAACCTCCCTTTGTAAGGTTAATAAATGAAATATACTCTTATTTTTATCTACACATCTTTTATATTCATCTTTAACCAAATTAGTAATCCCATCATACAACTCTCTCTCTTTATCACTTAATTCTAAAGGAATTAACTTAACTTTTCTATCTGTGTAATAAAGATCAATATCCTCACGCTGATTTCTAATCATTACCTTTGAAAGAGAGTCTTGGAGATTATCTAAATTCTGAGCTGAATGCTTATCCTTTACATAATCCTTCTTAAACTCTTTATAATTTCCAAATATCTCTGGTCGTAATAACTGTACCAAGTTATAAAGCTCCTTTAAATCATTCTGTATTGGAGTAGCTGTTAAGAGTAATAAATACTTCTTAGGTATCTTCTCAACAAACTTCCAATTCATCGTCTTAGAGTTTTTTAGCTTATGAGCCTCATCTACAATTACCATATCAAAACCTCTATCATAGATATAATCACAATGAGGAGATCGTTTAGCCTTATCTAAAGAAGAAATTATTACATTAAAATAATGCCATCCCTTTCCTTTGCGATTATTAAAACAGTTTATCTTAAACTTATGGGTCAATTCATTCCACCATTGAAACCCTAAAGAGGCTGGTGTCAATACCAAACAAGTCTCAACCTCACCTCTAGCCATATACTCTTTTAAGATCATACCAGCTTCAATAGTCTTGCCCAGACCAACCTCATCAGCTAAAATGGCCTTTCCCTCCATATTATTGATCACTCTATCTACTGTATCTAATTGATGAGGAAAGAGTTCCATCCCTTGCTCCTGCCAGTATTCATCCAATTGAGTTAAAGCTAATAAATTACAACTTTTTGCTTCACTAGTTGACATAATCCTCACCCCATCTTTTCACGTTATTATCTATCATCTATTATTTTAACCAAAAGCTTAAAATAGAATGAAGATAAATTAATGAAAATAAAGAAAGATGCAGGAAATAATGCATAATATGTAAATAAAATATTACCATAGCTAATGTACGGCAACGCCACTTTATGATTATTAAATTTCAAATAGAAAAATTAACTAAATAAAAAAACGCAAACCAAATGGAATGCGTTAATCTCTACCCATATATATCCACTTATCCTTATCACCATTAAAAAATAAATCAATCTCTTTTAAAGTATCATCCTCTTCTTTTAACTCTTTAACCAAATCTTTAAGAAGTTTTAATGCCCATTCTAGCTTATCTAAATCCTTATTCTTAACCCTAGCTTTAACTTCCACCCCTTTATAATTAAACTTAAATTCAAAGACTGGCATCTCTTCTTCATCAGGAAATCTCTCATCTTTCCCAGCAAATATACCCTTTATACTATCCCAAATACTCTTTCCAATCTCTTCTAAAAAACCTATACTTATATTTCCTAATACAAAACTTATAACTATATATACAAGCTGACCATCCTCTAAAAATTGAGACTTAAAATCTCTTATTTCCTCCTCTGCTTCAAGTAAGGAATTATAAATAAATTCCGATAAAAGTTCAGTTGTATGGAGATCATCAACTCTAATATCAATCCTTTTCTCCTCCATCTAACCTCCTCCCTTTAAATAATATTTACTCCTATCATACCTCCTAAAGCTGAGATCAAAAAGCCAATCCCTACTCTAAGACCCAAACCAAGAGAAAAGACAACTGGATTCCAGAGACTACCTAATAATATTATACTCCCCATATAAACTAAACCTACCAGCCCCCCATTAATCCACCCCTTACTCCCTGCTAAATAAGCCGAAACAATCCCACCTACAAAGATAGCAAAATAATTTGTTATAAAGAGAACTCTGCTAGCAGAGTTATTAGACAGACTACTAAAGTTAATAATTAATCCCAAGATAAAACTTCCCACCAATAAAATAGCCAAACTAACTAAAAGTCCAATCAAAATACCACTAACTTTAATCCCTAAACCCTCATTTCTAGCTTCTGGCATACAATCTCCTCCATAGAGCTTTTAGTATAAAATATTCATATGAAGGAGCACTTTATTCCTATAGATCCCACTTTCTTAAATTTTCCATTTTTTTAAAGGCTGTTAAGGATAACTTTATAGGTGTAATAGAGGCGTATCCTTCATTAATAGCCCTTACATCAGTCTCTTCATCATTGTCTTCCTCTACAGCCTCTCCTGCCAACCAATAATATCGTTCGCCTCTAGGATCTAATCTCTGTTCAAAACTATTAGTATAGCTTCTATTCCCCAACTTAGTTATTCGACTGCTCCCATTAAAATCTACTGGTAAATTTACATTTAATAAAATATCTTTAGCAAGGTCTCTTCTCTTATACTCTTTTAATAGTTTATTTACAAACTTAGCACCTTGGCTAAATTCCCATTTATCATCTGTTACTAAAGATATAGCAATAGCAGAAACCCCTAATAAAAGTCCTTCAACAGCAGCAGATACCGTACCTGAGTAAAGGACATCATAACCTAAATTTGGCCCTGCATTAATCCCTGAGATAACAAAATCTGGTTTATCTTCTAATAAGGATTCTATTGCTATCTTAACACAATCAGCTGGCGTCCCATCGATAGCAATACATTTAGACTCAATCCCCTCAAAGCTCATCTCTTTGGCCCTTAAAGGGTGATGTAAAGTGATTGAATGACCAGCAGCACTCCTTTCTCTATCTGGAGCAACTACAACTACCTCATGTTCCTTCTCTAACTCCTTACATAAATTTTGAATTCCTGGAGCAAAGATCCCATCATCATTTGTAAGTAATATCTTCATAATTAATCTCTCCTTATTATTAAAATATAGTAATATAGTTGCACTTTCGTGCAACTAGTAATGGGTGATGAGTAATGAGTAAGATTAAAATCTCAAGAACTCTTATAAATCCTAGTGAACAAAGGGATTTCTAGTTTTTAAAGTTTCACCCATTACTCATTACTAATTACTATATAACCAATCCTTAATAAAAATTATAGTAGTCTAGTTTAATTAAATCAACTTTTATTTGTTTTTCGTATTATTCCCTAGATAATTGCATATTATAAGAGATTTATGAAGATAATCTTATTTAATTAGCTATTGTGAATAAAAAAAGTCTTTGACTTTCAAGTGAAAAGAGTATAGAATATTATCTGTTGCCACAGACAACGGAGCATGGCGCAGTTTGGTAGCGCACCTGGTTTGGGACCAGGGGGTCGCAGGTTCAAATCCTGCTGCTCCGACCATTGAAATAAATTGATAGTTTAGAATTGATAATTTATAGTCAAAAAAATTTAAGAACTTAAAGGCTTTAACTATCAATTATACATTATCAATTGTTAACTTAATACTAGGACCTGTAGCTCAGTTGGTCAGAGCAATCGGCTCATAACCGATTGGCCGGGGGTTCAAATCCCTCCAGGTCCACCATTAAAAAAACCT
>NZ_KI912091.1:235443-242089 GCF_000517025.1 Halonatronum saccharophilum DSM 13868 | reverse complement strand
GCACAAATGAGCAAAACCACGAAAAGACGCCTCACGCTTAATCTTATAATCCCTAATTGCTTTATATAATCCTACTAATCCTTCTTGAATTACATCATCATTATCTAACCCTTTAATATAAAAAAGTTTAGATTTAGCATATACAATATCAATATTATTATTTATCAGATATTTTTCTGCAGACCTGTCCCCATTTTGAGCTAAACTTATTATATCATGCTCTGTCATTTCATCATATTTACTTTTGCTTTTGCTACTAACTCTACCCATTTTATCCCACCTTGCTTTGATGTTTTTAGGCCCGTAAACCCTAATAAACACTATCATTATATCATGTCTTAGCATTCTCGTCAAAAGATACCCCAAGCAATAATCAAAAGTCTATATCTTAAAAGAAATTAAAACCTCTATTTTAGTTTAACCCCATATCATTTGGTCTCAATTCCAAAGAACCTTGAACATAAAAAATCACTACTTTAATAAAGAAAAAATATTCAAATATTCTATTGACATTTAGATTCATTTTAGTTATACTAATAGATGTTGTTCGAGAAAAAACTATGGACCTGTAGCTCAGTTGGTCAGAGCAATCGGCTCATAACCGATTGGCCGGGGGTTCAAATCCCTCCAGGTCCACCATTAAAAAAACCTGATATTAATCAGGTCTTTGTATTTTTATAGCATTTAAATTAAATTGACTCTCCAAAAAATATACACCAAAAGAACAATGATCAAATTCCATACACTATGTGCAATAATGCATGAGTATATAGATTTACTCTTCTCATAAATCCACGCTAATAAAACACCACCCAAAAATGTAGGTATAAACAACCATAAACTAGAATGGGCTACCCCAAATATAATTCCATTCAATAACATTCCCATTAAAACACCAAATCTATCTTTACAATAAAAGTATATCAGCCCTCTAAAGAATATCTCTTCTGTTATAGGGGCAACTACTACTATCAAAATACTGTACAGCAAAAAAACTGTATTACTTTGTAAATCCAATAAATTCTGAATAACCTCTTGAGCTGGAGCTTCCCAACCAAATAAATTATTTACCAGTTGGTAAAAGATATTGTTTATAAATATTATAGAAAGGCATATACCAACCCCTCCAAAAATTCCGTATTTCATAATAGTTGAAAGGTTATCTAACTTAAAACCTAAATCAGCAAAAGAAATTTTATACCGTACTTTTAGAAAAAAAACTGTTATTATAACTAATAATATAGCCTGCATAAAGTTTAAAACTAAAGGTTTAATAGAGGGGTCTAAGTTAACACCTAAAAATTTCGTTAGCCCTTTAAAGGAAAAAAAGAATAGTATTGTGAATAGAAGTGTTAAAATTATGATTATTATAATATCAATAAACTTCCAGCCAGTCTCTTTTTCTACTATATAAGACATTACTAACCACCTTCCTTAAGGACTAGCAACTGTTCTTAGCTCAATTAATAATTAATCTTATACAAATCAAAGTCTAATTTTCTAACATATTAATATAAATAGTATTCTACCTATATAATAGTTATTACTTAAATTCTTAATCTATACTAAAGATTTTACTCACTACTTCTCCCTTTGCTCCAAAAGGACCCATCTCCTGACCATCTTTAATAATCATAACTCCTGCTGCATTACCTATCCTAACTCTAATATCTCTTCCAGTAAAATCTCTTACCTCTCCTTCTCTAGATATGCCTGCAAAAACCTCTTCTCCTTCTATTTCAACCAGATACCAGCTATCCTCTATAGATTTAATTTCAATCTCTAAGGTAGTATCATCAAAAACCTCCCCTGTATAACTTAAATCTTCACCTGAATTTGGAGACTCCTTTTGTTCATCATTAGTCAAATCTATTCCATAATCATTGGTTTCTTCTATATCTTCTTCTATAATAGCCTCAGCCTTGTCACTCATCTCACCAATAGATAACTCTACCCTTTCAATCACTTTTGGACTATAACCACTAGCTCCATCTACTAAATAATCATAAATAAAAATAGCAAAATAAATAAAAATAATAACTGCTACAGCCCCTAATGCAAATAACATAGCAGTTAATAACCCATTTTGATGATTATCAGCGAAACTAGATAGCTTCTCTTTTAACTTCATAGGTTCTTCTTCCTCTTCTTCTGACTCTTTTATACTATTATCTTCATATTTTTTTAGAATTTCTTGCTTATCTAACCCTAAATAGGACGAGTAGACCTTTAAAAAGCCTTTGAGAAACACCTCGCATTCAACTCTATCAAAATTCCCATCCTCAATAGCCTGCAAGTAATTAGAACTTATTTTTGTCTCCTCTTCTGCTTCTTCTAAAGAAATTCCTAATTTTAACCTTTTATCTTTAAAAACCTTCCCGAGCTCCTCCATAATCATCCCCTCCTGTTTACAGTTATTTTAATATTTCGACACTATAACATTGAATCCCTTTATATTATCATAAATATAATAACTTATTATATTTATTTAAACTAAAACAAATATAAATATCCACCAGAGTCGAGACTCTGGTGGATATTTATATTTTATATTCTATCTCTTAAAACATGAAATTCAAACTTATCACTTCTAAAATAATTTTTTGAATAAAGTATAGGATTATCTCTATCATCATAATGCATCTGCTTTAACAAAAGAAGAGGCTCTCCAACCTCTAAATCTAATTTATTAGCTAACATATCATTAGCTACAATTGGTAATATATCAGCAACAGCATAAGATATATATATATTAAACTCCTTTTGTAGAAATTTTAATAGTGAAAGACTTATATCTTCTTTTTTAACCTCTTTAGTAAATAAGGCTTGAGGTATATAATCTTCGCAATAAGCAACTGGATTATCATCTGCAGTTCTTGTCCGATAAAGAATCAAAAAATCACTATCTTTTTTCCTATTAAATTCTTGGGCCAAATTTTCTACATGATTATCCCATTTAAGTTCTAACTCTCTAGTTCCTGCCTTCTGCCCCATAGATTCAATTGACTGTGTAATACTATGCAACTCTTCAATACCACTTTTAAAGAGAGTAGATTTTTCAGTAATAAAGGTCCCAACCCCCTGCATCCGATTGATCTTACCTTCCTTCTCTAAAACCCTTAAAGCTTCCCTTAAAGTCGCGCGACTAACACCAAAATTCTCCGATAACTTAGCCTCTGAAGGCAATCTATCTCCTGGCTTATATTCACCTTCAAGAATTTTCTCATCTATCTTCTCCTTCACCAATAAGTAAAGTTGCCTTGAATCCTTTCTTATCAAACTCATCTTCCCACTCCTTATATGTGCTTTGTGCTCATAGCTCATAAATCATAGCTTTTTATTTTTTATTCTCTGCTGTACCCAATAGTTTATCCAAATCTTCTTTTTCAATTAAAACTTCTCTAGGTTTACTTCCTTGGTGCTCCCCAACTATATTATCCTCCTCCATCTTATCTATCATTCTTGCAGCACGGTTATATCCTATTCTTAATTTTCTTTGTAACATAGAAATAGAGGCTTTACCATTTACAACTAACCTAACAGCCTTCTCATAAAGCTCATCCTTTTCATCCTCAAGTTCTATCTCTATATTCTTATTCTTGATATCAGCAATCTTTTGAGCATATTCTGGTTTCATCTGACCTCTTACAAAATCAACTACCCTCTTTAACTCATCATCAGATATAAAAGCTCCTTGAATCCTCTTTAGTTGATTAGAACCTACTGGTGAAAAGAGCATATCCCCTTTACCTAATAACTTCTCAGCACCACCTGTATCTAGTATAGTTCTAGAATCCGTCTGCGAAGATAAAGAAAAGGATACTCTAGTAGGAATATTTGCTTTAATCAAGCCAGTAATTACATCAACTGAAGGTCTTTGTGTAGCTAAAACCAAATGAATTCCAGCTGCCCTAGCTTTTTGGGCCAACCTACAGATGGCATCCTCTACCTCTCTAGCAGCAACCATCATCAAATCAGCAAGCTCATCAATTATAACAACTATATAAGGTAAGGGGTCACTACCTTCAGCTTCTAATCTCTTATTATAACTATCAATACCTCTAGCTCCACTACCAGCAAATAGTTCATATCTATTGTCCATCTCTTGAACAACCCAACGCAAAGCTGTAGAAGCTTTTTTAGCATCAGTAACTACAGGAGACACTAAATGAGGAATCTTCTTATAAATTGTTAGCTCCACCATCTTTGGATCAATCAATAAAAACTTAACCTCTTCAGGTGTAGACCTATATATTATACTATTAATCAAAGTATTTACAAAGACACTCTTTCCTGAACCAGTTGCTCCCGCTACTAACATATGTGGCATCTTAGATAAATCAGCCACTACTGTATCTCCACCTATATCCTTGCCAAGTGCTATAGTCAACTTGGATAACGCTCCTTGGAATTCTTCAGATTCAAATATCTCACGAGCACTTACAGTTGTTTGGCTATTATTAGGAACCTCAATCCCTACAGCGGCTTTTCCAGGAATTGGTGCCTCAATCCTAACATCAGATGCTGCTAAGGATAAAGCAATATCATCTGCTAAATTAAGTATCTTACTCACCTTTACCCCTGGTGCTGGTTGAATCTCATAGCGAGTTATAGTTGGCCCGTAATTAACATCTGTTATCTGAGCTTTAACCCCAAAATTACTTAATGTTTCTTTTAGTATCTCAGTCTTATCGATATAGGATATCCCATCATCATCCCTGTTATTTAAAAGATCTAAAGATGGAAGCTGATATTGACCAAAGTCCAAAGGATCTTGAACAGAATTTTTATTTAATTTCTTATTTATTCTCTTCTTCTTTTTATAACTTTCCTCTTTAACAGCCTGTTTTTGATCTAACTCCTTAGCTACAGCTACTTCCTTCAATGAAGAATCTACCTCTTTTTTTATAATCTCTTTAGCTGGAGTAGAATTCTTCTTTTTACTTTTAGACTTAACTTTATCCTTTACCTTTAATTTTGACTTTGACTTTGTCTTCGGCTTAACTTTATCCTTTTGTTCTTTCTTTTTCTTGTAGTATCTAGAAAATAATCTCTTTAAGCTAAGACCTTTATTTTTAGATTCTTTCTTCTTTACAACCTTAGCTTTTGGCTTTGGTTTTTTCTTGACCTTAAAAGCCTTCTTAAAGAAAATTTGACACTTTTCTTTAATTCCAACCATCAAGCTAACTAAGAAAACATCAAAAATCAATAATAAACTTACCAAAGTAAGAGCAGATAAAATTACATAAGTGCCTCCATCTGCAAAAAATTTCCTCAGTATATATAAGAATAAACCTCCAATAATCCCTCCACCTTGACCAGAGAAAGCAAAAACAAACTCATCTGGATGCTCCACTGGTAGGTGTAAAGAAATTAAGCCAACAGATAATAAGATAATAAAACCCACCATCCTTGAACTCATATTAACCTTAAACTTACTCTTATAAATCATACCGATGCCAAAGATTATTAATAGTACAGGAACTCCATAGATACCTCCGCCCACTATTAATCTCATACCTTTAGAAAAAGCCTCTCCCACAAATCCCGTATCCTTAGATAGTAGACTAATAGTATTTAATAGGGCCAAAACAATCAAAGCAATTCCCATAAATTCATATTTTCTCTTTTCAAATATATTCTTCAAAGTCTCTTTCATAGTCTCCACCCCACATTATTTAATTCTACTTCTACAAAATAATATCCTTCTTAAAAATCAATTCTAATCTTTTGTCTAACTTAATTCAATAATATCGTTATGAAGCCTAAGAGCCAGCAATAATAAGCAAATAAACTTAACCGCTCTTTATTAATAACCTTCAACAAGAGTTTAATTGCAAAGTAACCAGATACCATCGATATAAAAGTTCCTATCCCCAACTCCATAAAACTAATATCTCCCATACCTTCTTTCATCAAATCTATACTCTCTAATATTGTAGCTCCCCCTATTACCGGTATTGATAATAAAAAAGAGTACTTTGCTGCCAACTTTCTATCCAACCCCTTAAACAGCCCACCTACTATTGTAGATCCTGACCGAGATATCCCAGGAAATATGGCAAAAGCTTGAGCAAATCCAACAACCAAGGAATCAGACCAGTTCATCTCCTGCATTACTCTCTCTTTAACTCTAACCCTATCTGAAAGCCATAATAAAAGACCAGTAACCAGCAACATAAATCCCACTAATCTCAAATCTGAAAAAGCCTTTTCAAACCTTTCTTCAAATAAAAGTCCACTAACAAGGGCAGGTATAGTTCCTAAGGCTATATATATAGTAAATCTACGACATTGAGGTTTAAAGGTGATTATATCTATAATATCTTGCCAAAATACTATAAATACTGCAATCAATGTACCAAAGTGCAAGAATACTTCAAGAGTAATACCTGCCTTCTCTACCCCCAATATACTTTGAAAAATCACAAGATGAGCCGAACTACTAACAGGCAAAAACTCTGTCAAACCCTGTACCAAACCTAATATTATAACTTTGATAAAATTCATCTTAACCCCCTCAATTTTAAGTGATTTTAACAACTAAATCTATAAATCTCTTTCTCCAGACTAATATTAAGAGGGTGTTAAAGATATTAAATACTGTATGTGAGTTTGCAATCTGTCTCGTTAAACTAAGGCTTGT
>NZ_KI912091.1:51815-235343 GCF_000517025.1 Halonatronum saccharophilum DSM 13868 | reverse complement strand
ATAATAAACTTACCAAAGTAAGAGCAGATAAAATTACATAAGTGCCTCCATCTGCAAAAAATTTCCTCAGTATATATAAGAATAAACCTCCAATAATCCCTCCACCTTGACCAGAGAAAGCAAAAACAAACTCATCTGGATGCTCCACTGGTAGGTGTAAAGAAATTAAGCCAACAGATAATAAGATAATAAAACCCACCATCCTTGAACTCATATTAACCTTAAACTTACTCTTATAAATCATACCGATGCCAAAGATTATTAATAGTACAGGAACTCCATAGATACCTCCGCCCACTATTAATCTCATACCTTTAGAAAAAGCCTCTCCCACAAATCCCGTATCCTTAGATAGTAGACTAATAGTATTTAATAGGGCCAAAACAATCAAAGCAATTCCCATAAATTCATATTTTCTCTTTTCAAATATATTCTTCAAAGTCTCTTTCATAGTCTCCACCCCACATTATTTAATTCTACTTCTACAAAATAATATCCTTCTTAAAAATCAATTCTAATCTTTTGTCTAACTTAATTCAATAATATCGTTATGAAGCCTAAGAGCCAGCAATAATAAGCAAATAAACTTAACCGCTCTTTATTAATAACCTTCAACAAGAGTTTAATTGCAAAGTAACCAGATACCATCGATATAAAAGTTCCTATCCCCAACTCCATAAAACTAATATCTCCCATACCTTCTTTCATCAAATCTATACTCTCTAATATTGTAGCTCCCCCTATTACCGGTATTGATAATAAAAAAGAGTACTTTGCTGCCAACTTTCTATCCAACCCCTTAAACAGCCCACCTACTATTGTAGATCCTGACCGAGATATCCCAGGAAATATGGCAAAAGCTTGAGCAAATCCAACAACCAAGGAATCAGACCAGTTCATCTCCTGCATTACTCTCTCTTTAACTCTAACCCTATCTGAAAGCCATAATAAAAGACCAGTAACCAGCAACATAAATCCCACTAATCTCAAATCTGAAAAAGCCTTTTCAAACCTTTCTTCAAATAAAAGTCCACTAACAAGGGCAGGTATAGTTCCTAAGGCTATATATATAGTAAATCTACGACATTGAGGTTTAAAGGTGATTATATCTATAATATCTTGCCAAAATACTATAAATACTGCAATCAATGTACCAAAGTGCAAGAATACTTCAAGAGTAATACCTGCCTTCTCTACCCCCAATATACTTTGAAAAATCACAAGATGAGCCGAACTACTAACAGGCAAAAACTCTGTCAAACCCTGTACCAAACCTAATATTATAACTTTGATAAAATTCATCTTAACCCCCTCAATTTTAAGTGATTTTAACAACTAAATCTATAAATCTCTTTCTCCAGACTAATATTAAGAGGGTGTTAAAGATATTAAATACTGTATGTGAGTTTGCAATCTGTCTCGTTAAACTAAGGCTTGTTAATGACATAATCCTAATAAAAAAGGGCAATAGGGGAATTATAGCTAAAACACCAATAATATTGAATAAAATATCAGCTACTGCAACCCTCCTAGCCGTCTTTGAAGTTCCTAGACCTGCTATAAAAGCTGTAATACAGGTTCCAATATTGCTCCCCAAAGCTATAGTTATAGATAAAGCTAGGGATATCATATTACCTTTAGCCAAAACTACAACCACCCCCGTCAAAGCACTACTACTTTGTATAAGAGCAGTCACTACTATCCCTACAAGGATTCCCCACATAGGCTTAACTGATAGATAAGTTAACAAACTGATAAAACTATCTACTCTCTTTAAATTTAAGATGATACTGCTCAAAACCTCTAAGCCAGCAAATAAAATTGCAAATCCTATTATACCTCTAGCTATATATTTGAGATTATCATTTCTTTTTATGTAATATAAAAGATAAAATCCAAGGCCAATCAAGGTTATTAACCAAAGATAATCCTCTAGGTTAAAGGATAATAATTGAACAGTAGCAGTAGTACCGATGTTGGCCCCCATAATAACCCCTACTCCTTCTTCTAGCGATAAAATCTTAGCATTAACCAAACTAATAATAATAACAATAGTAGCACTACTACTTTGTATTATAGAAGTTATTAAGATTCCTGTTATTATACTAAGGAAAATATTCTTTGTTAGCCTCTTCATTATATACTCAATTTTATTATGAGAAGCTTGATAAAAGCTATCTTTAACAACCTTCAAACCTACTAAAAACAACAACAGACCCAAAATAAATTTCCCGATAATTATATACCCCATTTTGTAATCCCCTCTCTTTATCACTCCTCTCTACATTGATATACTCTACAACCCTATATTATAACATATATTTTATTCCAAAGATAGGAAATTAGACGATAACTTAGTCTCAAAATCTATCTGTTCACTAGCAGCTAATATTGCTATATAGTATAGCTTAAAAAGAAAAAGAGATTCCACTTAAAAAGTGAATTCTCTTGGCTAAATCACATATATCTATCATTAAATTATTTCTCTTCCTTTAATAAAATTACTACCCGGCATTCCTTTAGCTTTCTGCTTTAGTTCAACTACAATATCACTTACCTGCCTATGGTTTACAATCTGATAGTTCTGATTATTAACAATTGCTATCGATATAGTAATTAAAGGAGCTTTATATTCCTTCCCACTTCTACTAGTCGAGAGAATATATCCTTTATTTATATCTTCTTCATTAAAGAATCTTCCAATACCATTGTTAAACCTCTTTATTAATTCTTGGCTAATAACTTCATCTTTTTCAGGCGTCGTAACTATAACAAAGTCATCTCCACCTATATGCCCCACAAAATCACTCTTATCTCCAAAATCCATCAAAGTCTTTTTTAATATATCTGCAGTAAAGGTAATTACATCATCACCCTTTTTATATCCATAAGAATCGTTATAGGGTTTGAAATTATCAATATCTATATAAAGAACGGAAAGAGGCTGGTTAAATAATATACGATTTGATATCTCCTCTTCAATACTTAAATTCCCAGGCAATCCCGTTAAAGGAGATCTCCTTTTAGCTCTTTCTATCTGTAGTTTAGATAGCTTATCCAATATATTTTTTACAGCTAAGTCACCATAATATTTGCTACCATCACTCACTATTACACTATCATAAACTTCCTCTAAATCTCTGTCCATAATTAATCTAGCTACAGACTCTATAGATCTATTCTTATCAACAACCAAAGGCTCTTTATTCATAATAAGTCCAACTTTTTTATCTATATAATTTGAATAACCATAACGAGTTCCCAATTTAGAATATAATCTATTCCTTGTTAACAATCCACAAGGTTTAGTCTCTTTTAAAATTACGATATTCTGCAAGGTGCTGTCTTTTTCAAATAATGCTACCGCCTCTCTAATCTTATCATCTATAGATAATGTTGCTCCCTTTGTCGCTATAGATCCAATTATATTATCATCCTTAACCTTAGTAAGCATTCTCTCTTTAATAATATAGTCTCTTATCGCTAATTCTGATTTTGGTAAATTACTGGGCCTAGATATTAAATAACCTTGTCCATAATCAACACCTAAATCCATTAAAACTCTTAATTCTTCCTTAGTTTCTATTCCTTCGGCTATTACTTTAGCCCCTATATCTCTAGCAAACTTTACTAATGATTTCAATAGATAGTATTTAATCATATTTTTATCTATATCTCTAACCAAAGACATATCTAGCTTTATGTAATTATAAGATATTGATACAATTGATTGTAACCCTGAATAACCAGATCCAGCATCATCTATAGCTACCTTGTATCCTTTTTTCTTTAAATCCTCTAATTCTAAACTGAACCTTTCAAAATTATCAATAGAGGTCTTCTCTGTCAATTCTATAACTATATTCCCTTTAGAAAGCAATAATTTTTCTTTACTTCTTTGATTAAATTGATATATAACCATTGGATCTATATTTATAAAAAGTTTGCAGTCTAGTTTAAATTTACCAAACCTATCCAAAGCTTTATTACGACATAATTCCTCTATTTCCATCAATTTATCAAACTTTTTAGCAGCACTAAATAAATTGAAAGCACCTTCTAACAAACTCCCTTTAGGTCCTCTACTTAAAGCTTCATAACCTAATAAATTTCCATTATGAAGATTAATAATTGGTTGAAATAATGTTCTTACATTTTGATTTTCTAATATATATTTGAGTTCATCAACTTTTATCCTATCTAAATCCATATAACTTCACTCCTTTCTTCTACAATTTATAATTAACTTAAAAAAAGACAACTTATGCACATTCACAAAATTAATAATATAAATTTAAGGATATTAGGATAGGTTTGAAGATATCTTCAAACCTATCTTAATATTATCCAATGAGCTTAATCAATATCAGACCCCAAAGAATCCATTGTCTTTTTTACACCTCTGCCTATCATATTTATTACTTGAGCAGGGTTGGGAATATTATATTTAGATAATTCTTCATCTATTTCTTCCCCAACAGCCTTCTTATCTTGCTTATAAGCCAACAGCTTAAGTTTACCTTCCATCAATTGGCCCAAACTATCTACTGCTTTATGAGCATCTTCTCCCTCACCTTTAATAATAACTTCATCACCATGCCTTAATTTTAAGCATATAAGACCCAAAATACTTTTCACATCAGCTTCATTATCACCTTTAAACAACTTTACTTCTGCTTTATATTTTTGAGCCTCTTCAACCAATATAGATGCAGGACGCGCATGAAGACCAGATTCATTATTAAAATTCACTCTTCTTTCTAGCAAAGCTAATTCCCCCTCATTAATATTCTTTCAAACTTATGAAATTTCTACAAAAACTATAGAATAAGTTTAATCATAACTATTCAAAAAGCTTTAGATGGGTTTTTATAATACACTAAATTTCTATTTTATTTTCCTATAACCTGTGACCTTCATATTACTATGGTAGGTAGTTATTAGCCACCTCTAATTTTTCTTTTATAATAATCTCTTCACCTACATAACCTCTTAACCATCTATATGCTTTAGAACCTAGTTTAATCACTTTTTGACCTCTAGTTAAAATAGCTAAATATCCATAAATTTTTCTAATCTGCCTAATAATAAACCATTATCTAAATCTTTATCTTAAAGGCTATATCAATTCATATCAAAAATATCTTGATAAACACCAGCATTTTCTATATCAATCACACTTTTGGTTATTTTAAAGATAATATAAGCTCTCTCTTAACTAAAAGTTTAAAACCATTCCTTCTATATATTTCAAGCAATAAAAAGTATGGGCGAAGAATCTAGACACTAATAACTAATAATATTCTACATTTAATTTATAATCCCTTTATTTTATAAAAGATAGAAAAAAGAGCCAAGTAGAATAATCTGTACCCTATGCCAGGGATATTTATAAAAAAAGTTTAAGCAGCAATAGTTATTCTAATAATTCATATAATCACTATTTTTCATTATCCTACGAATTATCTTTAGATTAAAGATGATTTCAAACTCATTTTCTAATATCATTTTGATTGTTTTATCACATTTTGACATTTATTGTAATTGTATGTTTTAAAATAATATATTTTTATTATACAAAAAATACCCTATAAGTGACACTCTTTTTTTCAGTGTCCATCTTATAGGGTACATTTTAACTAGTGCCACACTTTTTTATTATTTCAATGAAAAATGGTGTTTTCCTATTATTACATCACTAGTCATATTATCAAACATCCATTGTGAAGTAGCTGTAACAGGGTTGTAATAAAATGCTGCTCCACGAGTAGGATCCCATCCATTTAATGCCTCTTCAACAGCTCTTCTAGATTGAGCATCTGGCTCTAACCAAAACTGTCCATCATGCACAGCACTAAATGCCCATGGTTGGAAGATAACTCCTCTAATTGTATCAGGGAATCGATCATCTTGAACTCGGTTTAGAACAACTGCTGCTATTGCCACTTGACCTTCATATGATTCTCCTCTTGCTTCAGAATAAACTGCTCTTGCTAATAAATCACGCTCTGCTTGAGTTACATTAGCTCTACTAAAAGAATTAGTATTAGGATTAGCTCGTACAGTTCTTGAAGCTGCACCATTTGCAGGTGTAGCCTCTACTACTCCATTACTTTCAGGAATTACTAACCTATCTCCTGGATAGATTCTATCAGATGTTCTACCATTAGTTACATTAATAGCTCTTACAGTAGTATTAAGCCTTCTTGCAATACTTGATAAAGTATCACCACGTCTTACCGTATAGAACTTGCTATTTATCTTGTTAATTGTTCTCCAATCTGAAATACCATCAATTCTTAAACCGTTGTCTATTTGAAAATCGATAACGGCCCTTTCTGTTCTTTGACCATAAACACCAGTAGCTTTACCTACATCATAGTTTAATTGATTTAACTTAAGCTGTAACTCTCTAACATCATCACCAGACCTTCCAAACTGCAAAGGTCTTCTTCCTAAAGCAGAAGCTTCACCAACAATAGACAAGACCATCACCAACGCAATTACTATAGATAAAATTGTCGTAGTTTTCTTTGTCATTAAAAACACCTCCTAAATTTTTTCTTTCCTTTCCAACTGGCTTTCATAATTATATATAAGACCAACCTCTTTATCAAAGGCAATTTATGTAAATTAACAACTTTATATTCCTATTCCCTACCATTAGAAGATACACTATATAAGTAATAAAAAGCGTAGCTTTATTACTGGTGATGAGTAATGGGTAAAACCTTAAAAAAACAGGAGCCTTAGGCTCCTATTTAAGTTAAATCTATTCACTTAGCAAAACGATGATTTCCAATATCTACTGTCGTCTCTCTGGTTTCAAACCACCAAATATAGTTAGCTGTACGAGGATTATGGAAATACACTGCTCCTCTTGTCGGATCTTCACCCTTCAAGGCAGCTCTAGCTGCTCTATAAGCCGTTTGATTTGGTCTTAGATAAATCTGACCATCAGCCACTGGACTAAACTGACGTGGTTGATAGATAACATCACGTAAATTATTTGGAAAATAAGGATCTAAGACTCTATTTAAGACTACAGCACCTACAGCAACCTGTCCAACATAAGGCTCTCCACGAGCTTCTCCATGAATTATCCTTGCCAATAATTCAAACTCTTCATCACTTATAGTATGATATAATACCTCTTTAGGAGTTAAATTATTTATAGGTAATTTAATCATATCTCCTAAACGGATAACAGCACTATCAAGTCCATTTAATCTCTTTAATACATTAACGCTTGTGTTGAATTCTCTTGCTAGATCATAAAGATTATCTCCACGCTTAATATTATATTCTAAGGTCCTTAAATCACTTATATCAATATCATCTGGAACACCATTTTTTTCAATCCTTACCCGATAATCTCTATTGACAGCTAAGGAATATCGGCTAAGATCATTATCCCTCTCATAAAATTTAATCATATTCACTTGATCATCTTCTGACTCATAATTTTGAGGAATAATTAGCCTATCTCCCATTCTAATAAACTGGTTTCTAGATAAATTATTAGCCTCCCTGATCTCATTAACCGTTGTCCCAAATTTGCGGGCCAAAGTAATTAAATTATCACCTTGCTCTACTGTATAAATCAGTTCTAAGTCAAAGTTAAAAGAAGCCAAAGCCACATTGCCAAAACCAATAAACAATACTAAAAATAATATAATCAAACTTAACCTTTTTTTCATAACTTAAGTACTATTCCCTCCTCTCAATACTACTATTCTACATTTTAATATAAATTCCTATTTATTAACTTAAATTTCTTCAACTAAAGTTTTAATATCACGAATTGATACATTGGTTCCTCCAGGCAAAGAGTTTATAAATGTTCTACCATACCTCTTGGTTATAACTCGATTATCTAAAATTATAACCCAACCCTTATCCTCTTTTCTTCGAATCAACCTACCTACTCCCTGTTTAAACTTAATTGCCGCCTTAGGTAGCATATACTTCATAAAAGAACTCTCACCTCTTTGGTTTATCTCCTCTAATTTAGCTTCAACTACCGGCTCACTTGGAACTACAAAGGGGAGTTTAACAATTATAACATAACTTAGCTTGTCCCCAGGAATATCAACACCCTCCCAGAAGCTAGAAGTTCCTAGAAGAACAACCTTCTCCTTAGTTTTAAAGTCCTTTACTAATTTATCTCTAGACTTCATTCCTTGCTTATATAAGTAGTCAATACCTAAAGACTTTAATTCCTGTTCTAATTTATAATAAACATTATTTAACATCCCATATGATGTAAATAAGACTAAAGTTCTTCCTTGAGTCTTTTTAATTATAGACTTTAAAGAATTAGTCACCTCTTGATTAAACTTATCACCCTTTGGATAAGATATGTTTTTAACAACACCAACTCTTAATTGTTTACTATAATCAAAAGGGCTGCCAACCTCTAGAGTTTGAACCTGATAATCTACCAACCCTAGGTTCTCTTTAATAAAATCAAAAGACTTTGCCACTGTTAAAGTAGCTGAAGTTAAAACTACTGAGCTCATCTTAGAGAATAAACTCTCCTCTAACTCCTTACCTATATTTAAAGGCGCAGAGTGCAAACTACAATCCTCCTTACCTGCTTCTATCCAATATATATAATCCTCTTGAGGATAATTAATTATTTCAGCTATATTCTCCCCCAACTTTAATATAAATTCAACTCTAGCCTCTAATTCCATTGTTAAGGACGAAATATCTTCTATCTCTTCTCCATAAATATCTAGCTGTTTTAGTATCTTACTTAACTTCCCACCTAATAAATTAAGATTAACCAAGAAATTCTCAGAATCAGCTTTTAATACTTCAAGCCAAAAGTTACTCTCTCTAGTTCTTTCAACTATTCTTAATTTACCTTCGCCTTTTTTATTCTTCTTAACAAAGCTTCCTAGCCTCTCTAAAAAGGAGTGGCTCAATTCCCTAAGTCGCTGTACAGTAGGAATTAACTCACTATCAATCTCACCTTGCATCTTCTTCTTAATATCCTTTTTTAATTCTCCGGTGGCTTTCCTTAATTCAATAAGAGTTCCTACCTTCTGCTTGGTATTATATAAGGACTCAAAAAACTTTGTTATACCTCTTCTACTGGCTCTAAAACCTAAGTAACTTGTAGCTACATCTTCTATATTATGTGCCTCATCAAAAACAACCTTCTTGTATGGAGGTAAGACAGCAACTTCATCATCAAGATCTCTATCCTTACGCACAGATAAATCAGCAAAAAGAAGATGATGATTTACAATTAATATATCTGCCTCTTTAGCTTCATCTCTTGCCCACATAAAATGGCATTGTTCATAATAAGGGCAATTACCCCTTAAACAAAGATCACTTTCTGAACATACCTGATCCCAAAAATTAAAGGGTAAGCTAAACCCAAGATCTGATCTACATCCAGTTTTAGTCTCTAATACCCAGTTATTAAGCTTAGATAAAGCTTCATAACCCTTTACATCTAATTGAGCACTTCTCTCATATTGAATTAACCTTCTTAAGCAGATATAATTTCTTCTCCCTTTGACCAAAACAGCCTTAAAATCCAAATCAAAGATCTCCCTTAACAAGGGAATATCCTTATTAATCAACTGCTCTTGTAAGTTAATAGTATTAGTTGAAACCACTACCTTCTCTTCTTCCTTCAAAGCCGATATAATACTAGGAACTAAGTAAGCAAATGACTTACCTGTCCCAGTACCTGCTTCTACTAAAAGATGATCTTCATCACAAAATACCTCTGCAACCTTCTTTGCCATCTTCTGTTGTTGAGGTCGGTATTCATAATTTTCAAAGAAAGAGGCTAAGCTGCTCTCAGGGGCAAAGAAATCACTAACTTCTTTCAACATATATTTTTTATTCATTATTAAGGCTCCTTACTTGACCAAACCCTTTATAGTCTTTAGATTATAAGTGTCATCCCCTTCTTCATCTATAGGGGTTTCTAAAATAAACAACTTATCTGATAAAGAGGGATGATTAACTAAATTACTAAACCCTTCTAAACCTATATTACCTTTTCCAATATGATGATGCCGATCCTTATTAAAAGCTAACTCACCCTTTGAATCATTGGCATGAATTACACTTAATCTATCTAATCCTATTTTATCATCAATCTCCTGCAAAAGACAATCCAATCTTTTCTTATCTCTGATATCGTATCCAGCAGCAAAACCATGACAAGTATCATAGCATATACCTAATCTCTTATCCTTATTAGCAAGTTCGATTATTTGGGCCAACTCATCAACTGTAGATCCAATTGCTGTTCCTGCCCCAGCTACATTTTCCAAAAGGATATTTACCTTTGGATTCTCTTCTTCTAAAATAAACTTTAAAGCTTCGCCTATCCTCTTAATCCCCTTCTCTATTCCTGATCCCGTATGACTACCAGGGTGCAAGACTATATATTCAACACCTAATTTATCGGCTCTTCTAACACCTTTTCTCAAAGCCTTGATAGATTTATTATAAAGTTCATCCTTAGGAGAGGGTATATTAATTAGATAAGAAGTATGTATTACTGTCTTATTGAAATTATACTCTTTCAGCTTATCTTTAAAATTGTTAGCTTCTTTATCACTTATCTCTCTTCCCTTCCAGCCTCTGGGGTTGGTAGAGAAGATCTGAAAAGTTCCACAATCCAAATCAGCTGCTCTTTTGGGAGATTTATCTATTCCTCCAGCTATTGATACGTGAACTCCAAACTCCATACTATACCTCCTTTTGATTATGTGATATTAAAAAACATAAACCAGAAATAATCCAGCTTATGTCTTAAAGTTAATTCTTTATTTTTCTTCTTTGTCTGCTTTTGGTAAGGCATCCTTCCGTGATAGATTAATTCTACCTCTATCATCAATTTCAATAACCTTAACCATCACTTCATCTCCAACCTTAACTACATCTTCAACACTCTTAACGTGACCGTCAGCTAATTTAGAGATATGAACTAAACCATCCTTACCAGGCAAGACCTCAACAAAGGCACCAAAGTTCATTATTCTCTTAACTTCACCTAAATATATTTCACCAACTTCTACATCTTTAGTTAACTTTTCAATAATATCAACAGCTTGTTTTCCACTTTCTTGATCAGCAGCTGCAATAAAGATAGTACCATCGTCTTCAATATCGATCTGAACACCAGTTTCATCAACGATACTCTTGATAGTCTTACCACCCTTACCGATAACATCCTTTATCTTGTCTGGATCAATGCTCATACTTAAAATACTTGGAGCATAACTTGATAATTCTTCTCTAGGTTCAGAGATTACTTCTAACATTTTATCTAAGATATGAAGTCTACCAACCTTGGCTTGGTCTAAGGCTTCACCTAAAATTTTCTTAGAAACACCCTTAACTTTCATATCCATCTGTAAAGCAGTAATTCCTTCTTTAGTACCCGCTACTTTAAAGTCCATATCACCATTAAAATCTTCTAATCCTTGAATATCTGTTAGGACTGCTACATTATCATCCTCTTTCATTAATCCCATAGCAATACCTGCAACTGGAGCTTTAATAGGAACACCCGCATCCATTAAGGCTAGGGTACTTCCACAGATACTTGCTTGAGAAGTAGAACCATTTGATGATAAGACTTCAGAAACCAATCTTATTGTATAAGGAAATTCTTCTGCAGACGGTATCATAGGTCTAAGAGCTCTTTCTCCTAAAGTACCATGTCCAATCTCTCTTCTACCTGGCGAACGCATCGGACTAGTCTCTCCAACACTATAAGCAGGGAAATTATAATGATGCATATATCTTTTAGAGTCTTTTTTCTCTAAACCATCTAACATCTGCTCATCACCTGTAGCACCTAAAGTAGCAACAGTTAAAGCTTGAGTTTGACCTCGAGTAAATACTCCAGAACCATGAACTCTAGGCAAGATACCTACCTCAGACCAGATTTCTCTAACCTCATCTAGCTTTCTTCCATCAACTCTAATACCTTCGTTCAATACTAAATCTCTAATAGCTTTCTTAGTTAATTTATTTAATGTTTCACTAACTACATTCATAATATAATCTAAATCTTCACTATCTGCATATTTTTCTTTAAAGTGTTCTTTAACTTCATCTTTAACTCTATCACGATTATCTCCACGTTCATGCTTATCCTTAGTTTGCATAGCTTCAGATAGTCTATCTCCTACATACTCTGCAACCTCAGCTTCTAATTCTGGTTCATCAATTAATTCAAGTTCAACTTCAGCTTTCTCTTTACCAATAGCTTCAATTATCTTCTCTTGAAACTCTACAATCTTTTTAAGAGCTTGATGTCCAAAGTCAATTGCTTCAATCATATCCTCTTCTGATACTTCGTTAGAAGCTGCTTCAACCATCATAACAGCATCCTTGGTTCCAGCTACTGTTAAATCTAGATCACTTTCTTTGGATTGTTCACTAGTTGGATTAATAATAAATTCTCCATCTACCATACCAACGTTAACTCCAGCAATTGGCCCATCAAAAGGAATATCTGAAATTGCTAAAGCAGCAGAAGCACCAACCATAGCTGTAATATCAGGCGCATTATCTTGATCTAAAGATAATACTGTAGCAACTATCTGTACATCATTTCTAAAACCTTTTGGGAATAAAGGTCTTAAAGGACGATCAATCAAACGAGCTGCTAAAGTAGCTGCATCGCTAGGTCTCCCCTCCCTTTTAAGAAAACCTCCTGGTATCTTACCAGCTGCATATAATCTTTCCTCATAATTAATCATTAATGGGAAGTAGCTCATTCCAGGTCTTGGATCTGACATAGTTGCAGTTACCAATAATACTGTATCTCCATATCTTATTAATACTGATCCATTGGCAAGCTGAGCTAACTTTCCAGTTTCGATCGTTAACTCTCGACCTCCCCAATCAGTTGTCCATGTTTGTGTCATATTTTTTCTCCTTTCCTTGCTTTATTTATATTATGTACAAAACAAACCTATAAAAACAAATAATTTTTTACCTCAATTATACAATTATTAGCATCTACAGATTAAAATTTTTTATCCATCCTCTTAATCTATTTTAGAAAGAATAAATATAATATTAAGTAGTTTACTTTATGTAATTTTATATAAATAAAGCCTTACTTTTATTTTAGCCTTTTTAAAGGCTTTTAATTAATTCAACTAAAATTCTACCATAAAATCAATACTGTAAAACTTAAGAGCGGGAATCCCCGCTCTTAAGTTTATAGATCTTTATCGTCTAATTCCTAACTTAGCGATTAATTCACGATAATTTTCTATTTCATTATTCTTTAGGTATCTAAGCAACCTTCTTCTCTTACCAACCATTTTTAGAAGTCCACGTCTAGAGTTGTGATCCTTCTTATGAGTTTTAAGATGTTCAGTTAACTCTTTAATTCTCTCAGTTAAAAGAGCGATCTGTACCTGAGCAGAACCAGTATCACCTTCATTGATAGCATACTCATTGATAATCTCTTGCTTTCTTTCTTCGTTTAACATTAACATTCACCTCCTTATAATTTTAAAAACCCCTCTTACCAAGTTAAGCACCGGAGAAGAGCCAAACCTAGTAAAGGTTAGTCCATTTAATATTTTAGCATAATCATCTTTAAATGTAAACTCTATTTGGATAATTAATCAACAAATTAGGCTAAAGCCCGCTTTTAGTGTCGGTGTCGGTGTCAGTGTGAGTAAAACTTAAAATCAATTATTAAATAAAATTCAACAGACCAAAGCACTTAGTAATTAATTTATCAGATCTATCCTCTATTTTTTGCTCTTAAGGACTTAACTGTCAATTATCAATTATTAATTTTTAACTGTTCTTTAGCCACTCTAATATCCTCTTTTATCTTCTCTATCAACTCTTGGCTTGTAGAAAAGTTCTCCTCGCCTCTAATCCTTTCTACAAACTCTAGTTCAACTTTTTTTCCGTAGATATTTTGAGAAAAATCAAAGATATGAACCTCTATTGCAAACTCACCTTTGGCAAAAGTTGGTCTTAAACCTAAATGAACAACTCCAAGATAAGTATTATTATCTACTTTAACCCTACATGAATATACACCAGCAGGTGGAAGTACATAGTTAACAACAGGGTTTAAATTAGCTGTAGGAAAACCTAATTTTCTACCTCTCTTATCTCCTCCTACAACATGAGCTTCAATCATAAAATTTCTTCTTAATTTCTCTTTAGCCTCATTTAATTTACCCTTCTCTATTAGAGAACGAACTCTAGTGCTACTTATCTTCTTATTATTGCTCTTAAAAAAACCTACAACATTTACTCCAAAGCCTAATTTTTCACCTAATCTTTTTAATTTCTGAGGAGTACCTTGATTCCTATAACCATACCTAAAGTCTTTACCTATAATGATTTCCTTTGTTTTAAATCTCTTCAATATATAATTTAATATAAATTCCTCTGCCGGTATTCTAGAAAAATCTTTTGTGAATTTATTTAATATTATCTTATTCACACCAAACTTTTCGATTACTCTTCTCTTCTGAGACCAACTTGTTAAAGCTTTAGGGGCTTTTAAAGGAAAAAGGACATCTAAGGGGTGGGTATCAAAGGTAAATAAACCACTATCACACCCTAATTCTTTGGCCCTTTCTATTGTCAATTTTATAATCTCCTGATGACCTGAATGTACACCATCAAAGGTTCCTAAGGTCATTACTGTAGAATCACTCTTACTTTGATTATAATATATTCTCATATTAGAAAATCTCCTTCCAGAAGTAGAAACCTTTCTTAATATCAGACAAATACACGTTCTGGTTTAAATAACATCTTCTTCTCAGACCAACTATAAACTGCAATAAACTCCTCTTTAGAATTATAAATCCTAAAAGTTTTACCATCTACTAGATCTGCATCTATATCATCCTCAACCCCTTCTTCTTTTATAAAAACCCCATGAGTTAAAGGAATATCGTAGGCTGACTTAACTTTAATTGCAGGTAGATGAAACAAGCCCTTATCTAGATTAGATATTGCTTCTTCTATTCTATCCTCCTTAGATAACTGCTCTAGCTCTTCAAGGGTTAGAGATTTCTCTAAAGAAAATTCCCCCACCTGGGTTCTAACTAAAAATGACATATATGCCCCTACCCCTAAACTTTTACCTATATCTGAACATAACGTTCTTATGTAAGTTCCTTTAGAACATTCTACATCAACAAGTGCTTTATTCCCATTAAATTGAAGTAAATCTAAAGAAAATATTCTAACCTTCCTAGGATTACGCTTAATCTTCTTTCCTTGCCTTGCTAACTTATATAAAGGTTTCCCCTTATATTTAATAGCAGAATACATAGGAGGGATCTGCTCTATATCACCCTGAAAACCTTCTAAAACCTCTAAAAGATCTTCTTCTCTAATTTCAAAATCTTCTACTTTATTTGTAACTTCACCAAAAGCATCTAAGGTAGTAGTCTCTACCCCAAAGGTTATTTCAGCTCTATACTTTTTCTTAGTTTCAGTCAAAAAAGGAACCACCTTAGTGGCCCTTCCTAAACAAACAGTTAATACACCTGATGCACCTGGATCTAAAGTTCCAGCATGTCCAATCTTCTTTATACCAAAGATTCTCCTACAGATAGCAATTATATCAAAGGAAGTCATTCCTGTAGGTTTTAATACATTAACTATTCCCTTCACTTATATCACCAACCATTTCTCCTATGGCTTTAATCATTAACTTTTGAGCTTCTTCTAAACTTTCTTCAATACTACAACCTGCTGCTCGAGGATGTCCTCCCCCACCAAATTTATGGGCCAACTGATCAACTGGGAAGTATTCATTGGATCTCAAACTTACTCTAACCAAAGTTTCTTCAACCTCTTTAAAGATCAAAGCAACTTCAATCCCCTCTAAACTTCTAGGGTAATTAACCAATCCACCAGTATCATCTAATTTGGCTCCGGCCTCTTCTAATAAGCTTTGACTTATCTTTAGCCAAGCCACTTTAAGATCTCTATTAATCTCCATACTATCTAAGGCTTTGGCCCTTAACATTAGTTCCTCATACGAGTGGGTATCAAAGACCTCTTTGCATATCTTTGCTGTATCAACATCATACTCTAAAAGTTGCCCCATGATCCTATGAGTTTTAGCAGTTGTATTGGCATACTTAAAAGATCCTGTATCAGTTATCAATCCAGTAGCTAAGGCAGTAGCAATATTATTATTTACTTTAACTCCACCGATCTCCTCTATAAGATCATAAATAAGCTGAGCTGTTGCTGCTGCTTCCTCTACCAAGTTATAATCTCCAAAAGAAGGGTTATCTCCATGGTGATCAATATTAACCATTACTTTATCACCAATTAAACCTTCTACTTCTCCTACCCTTTTGATGTCACCAGCATCTAATATAAAAGCAGCATCAAATTCTAACTCCATACCCTCTTCATATCTTAGTACCTTATCAATATCAGGCAAAAAAGAGAAGGTCTTAGGGATAAGGTCATCAATAACAACTATCCCTTTCTTCCCCAAGCTCTCCAATATTAGCTTTAACCCTAAACTAGAGCCTAAGCTGTCACCATCTGGGCCAACATGGCTAGTAATTAAAAAGCTATCCTTCTCCTTAATAACTTTTATAATCTCTTCAAATTTATTACTCATCACTTTCATCTCTTTTAATATCTTCTAATATCTTAAAGACCCTAGTTCCAGTCTCAATAGAATTATCATGTCTAAAGATAATCTCAGGAGTATGACGTAACCTGATCCTTTGACCTATCTCTCTTCTAATAAACCCTGTAGAAGCCTCTAGACCATCCATAGTCTCCTCCTTATCACCATTTAAGATACTTACAAACACCTTAGCATGGCGAAGATCCCCTGAAACCTCTACATCGGTTACTGTAACAAAACCAATTCTTGGATCTTTGATATCCTTTTGCAATAAATCACTGACTTCTTTTTTTATGGACTCAGCCACACGCATAGCACGATGATTAGACATTATTTCCAACCCCCTATCAAATTATAGAGTTCTCTTGACCTCTTCAAAGTCAAAGACTTCCATAACATCTCCTTCTTTAATATCATTATATCCTTCAATTCCAATTCCACACTCATAACCTTCTCTTACTTCACGCACATCATCTTTAAACCTTTTTAGAGATGATATCTCACCCTCTTTAATAATCTTACCATCTCTTAACAGCCTTACTTGAGCATTACGACTAACCATTCCATTAGTTACATAAGCACCAGCAATCACACCTACTTTTGGTACTTTAAATGTATCTCTAACCTCAACTTGACCTAAGATAACCTCTTTATAATCAGGATCTAACAATCCTTCCATAGCATTCTTAATATCCTCAATAGCTTTATAAATTATTCGATAAGTTCTAATATCGACTTGTTCTTTCTCTGCCACCTTACGAGCATTAACACCAGGTCTTACATTAAATCCTATAATAATCGCCTTAGAAGCAGAAGCTAACATTACATCAGTTTCAGTAACTCCACCAACACCACCATGGACTATATTTACTTCAACTTCATCTGTGCTTAACTTCAATAATGACTCTTTAACAGCTTCTACTGAACCTTGTACATCAGCTTTAACAAGAATGTTTAATTCCTTAATGTCACCTTGCTGAATCTGACTAAATAGATCATCTAGATTTACTGTTGTATTTCCTGTTAATTGATCAGCACGCATCTTATTTTTACGCATCTGTGCAACATTTCTAGCGCTTTGATCATCCTCTAACACCTCTAGTAAATCTCCTGCATTAGGAACATCAGATAATCCTAAAACTTCAACAGGAGTGGCAGGTGGTGCTTCTTCTATTCTTTCACCTTTATCGTTGATCATAGCTCTAACTCTACCTGAAGCTAAACCAGCAACTATAGCATCTCCTACCCTTAATGTACCATTTTGAACTAAAACAGTAGCTACTGAACCTCGTCCCTTATCAAGCTCAGCCTCAATAATAATTCCATTTGCCGGGCGACTTGGGTTAGCCTTTAACTCTTCCATCTCAGCAGTTAATAAGATCATCTCTAATAATTCATCTAAATTCTCTTGCTGTAAAGCAGAAACAGGAACGGCAATAGTATCTCCACCCCACTCTTCTACTACTAATCCATGCTCAGTTAACTCCTGCTTTACTCTATCTGGTTGAGCATTTGGTCGGTCAATCTTATTTATCGCTATTATAATTGGAACCTGGGCAGCCTTAGCATGATTAATAGCTTCTATAGTTTGAGGCATTATACCATCATCTGCTGCTACTACTAAGATAGCTATATCAGTAGCTTGAGCACCACGAGCTCTCATAGAAGTAAAGGCCTCATGACCTGGAGTATCTAAGAAGGTAATTTTCTTCCCATCAACTTCAACCTGATAAGCACCTATATGCTGAGTAATTCCACCTGCTTCTCCTGCAGTTACTTCTGTTTTTCGTATCGCATCTAATAAAGTAGTCTTTCCGTGGTCAACGTGCCCCATTACAGTAATTACTGGGGGCCTTAATTCAAGATTTTCGTCTTTATCTTCAAAATCATTTACTAAACCATAAATATCTTCTTCCTCTTCTTCATTTTCAACCTCTTCTACCCCATAATCATATACCATAGCAACCTTCTCAACCTGCTCAAAATCTAACTCTTGGTTGATAGTAGCCATAATTCCTAAATTAATCAAATCAGCCATCAATGAATTAGGAGCAATATCTAAAGCCTCTGATAAATCCTTAACCGTCATCCCTTCTTCAAATTCAATTACATTTTCAAACCCTTCTTCTGCCTCTTCGTCTGCTCCAAGTATCACTTCTTTAACCAAGTCTGCCGTCTCCTCATCTACTGTACTCATATGACTGGTTACATCAATACCTAAGTCTTGTAACGTTTCAATTAATTCCTTATTTTCTATTCCCATATCTTCTGCTAATTTATAAATTCTTATACCCATTAACCAAGCACCTCCACAATTAATTTCTCAAAATTACCTAAATTCAAACCAACATTATATCCTAAACTACAATTAAATTCTTCTATTTCAAATATACAAATTAACCTTATTACTAAAAAACAGATTAATATGTACCTTTAAATCAAACCTGTGATTCACTCTTAATATCTATCTTCCACCCTGTCAATTTAGCAGCTAATCTAGCATTTTGACCTTCTTTACCTATAGCTAGAGATAACTGATAATCAGGTACGACAACTTGTGCTACATTATTCTCCTTATTACTCTCAACCTTTACCACCTCTGCTGGACTTAAAGCATTTGCCACAAAGACTTCAATATCTTCATTCCACTGAACAATATCTACCTTCTCGCCTTTAAGTTGATCTACAATAGCTCTAACTCTAGCACCATTTGGGCCAACACAAGCTCCTACTGCATCAACATCTTCATTATTAGAATAAACCGCTATCTTTGAACGATAACCGGCTTCTCGAGCTACCGATTTAATCTCAACAACACCATCATGAATTTCAGGCACTTCTAACTCAAATAACCTCTTTAATAAACCTGGGTGAGTTCTAGAAACTAATATGTTTGGCCCTTTAGATGTCTGATTAACTTCAACCACATATACCTTAATTCTATCGCCTGCTTCATAAAATTCACTTTCTATCTGCTCATGAGGGATTAAGACTGCTTCAGTCTTTCCTAAATCTATAATCACATTGTTTTTATGTCTTCTTTGTACAATCCCTGTCAAGATATCTCCTTCACGATTTACAAACTCTTCAAAGATTATATCTCTTTCGGCTTCACGAATTCTTTGGATAACAACTTGTTTAGCAGTTTGAGCAGCAATTCGTCCAAAGTTACCTGGAGTTACCTCTACCTCAACAATATCAGCAATCTCATAGTTTGGATTTATATCTAAAGCATCTTCTAAAGATATCTCTTGCTCATCATCAACAACTTCCTCTACTACATTTTTCTTAGCAAAGACATTTACTTCACCACTATTTTGATCTATCTGCACCTCGACATTTGATCCTGAACCAAAATCACGCCTATACGCCGACTTTAAAGCTGCTTCAATAGCATCAATCAATGTTTCTTTAGGGATCCCTTTACTCTTTTCTATATCCTCTAACGCCTGAATCAATTCCATATTCATAAGAACTCCTCCTTAAATAATCACTAAAACTCTACAGCTAACCTAGCCTGAGAAACCTTTTCCCTAGGTATGTTTAACTCTTCTCCATCTACAACTAACTTAATATTTCCTTCATCAATCCCCAACAACTCTCCATTCAACTTCTTTTCACCGTTAATTGGTGCATATGTAGATATATCTACCTTTCTACCACTAAATCTTATGAAATCTTCATCTTTCTTTAATGGACGATCAATTCCAGGGGATGATACCTCCAATAAATAAGTTTTATCTATAGGATCCTTCTTATCAAGGATATCACTTAACTCTCTACTCACACTTTGACAATCATCCAAAGAAACCCCTTCCTTCTTATCAATGAAGACTCTTAAAATCCAATCCTGCCCTTCTTTACTATACTCAATATCTACTAATTCTAGACCATTTCTATTGGCAATTGGCTCTACCAATACTTCAACAACCTCTTCTACCTTTCTTCCCATCTTACTGCCTCCTTTCTTTAATTCCTTTACTTTAATTTGCCGATAGCTTACTGATACTTATTCCACACTTTTCTCCAAGTGGAGAATAAGTATCAGTAAGCTTCTGGGCCAATTCTAACCAGTCCTAAATAAGAGATAACTTTCTTTAAGGTTTATTTCACCTTATCTTTTTAATATAAATTATCCCCAATTTTCTTATTTTTATCCTATACCTAATTCATCCTATATCAAAACTTCTATCGAATCAATAAATGATAAATACTTTGTAGACCTAATTAGCAAATTTATTAATCGCTGCCAATATATAAAGTAAAGAGTGGGCTTTAACCCACTCTTTTGACCAAATATCATTAATATGCTCATTATATTTTAGCATATTATAAAACCTTTTGCAACCTATTTAACCAAAGAGAGACAATTGATTGGTCTCGGGTAAACCATCTAAGGAACCATGCTCTTTCATAACCTCAATAACAGTCTTACTAAGAGAGGCTTGATTACTTAGATCTTCAATTGAAGTAAACTCTTTCCCTTTACGAACCTCAACTAGATTCTGTGCTGCACTATCACCTAAGCCTTGAAGGCTGATTAAAGGTGGTAACAACAGACCGTTTTCATCAATTTGAAACTCTTTAGCCTTAGACTTATATATATCCACCTTCGTAAATTCTATACCTCTTGCCATAGCTTCTAATACAATCTCCAAGACAGTTAAGGTATTCTTATCCTTTGCTGTTGCATCATTTCCTTTAGCTTTAATCTCACTTACCTTCTTTTCAATAAACTCTCTTCCATTTAATACAATCTGAGCATCAAAGTCAGAAGCCTTGATTGTAAAATAAGTATTATAAAAAGCCTTAGGGTGATGCACCTTGAAATAAGCAATTCTAAAAGCCATCATTACATAAGCAGCAGCATGGGCCTTTGGGAACATATATTTAATCCTCTTACAAGACTCAATGTACCAATCTGGAACCTTATTCTCTCTCATAAGCTCCTCTTCTTCTGCTGTTAGTCCTTTACCCTTACGAACATGCTCCATAATCCAAAAAGCCGTTGAAGGCTCTAACCCTTTATGGATTAAATAATTCATAATATCATCGCGTACCGAAATAACTTCAGATAACTCTGCTACCCCAGCCTTAATGAAATCTTGGGCATTGTTCAACCAAACATCGGTACCATGAGAGAGACCACTTATCCTTATCAACTCAGCTAATGTTGTAGGACGAGTTTCTCTTAACATTCCTCTTACAAAAGAGGTTCCAAACTCAGGTATACCTAAAGTCCCAAGCTTTACCCCAACCTCTTCTTCACTGATACCTAAAGGCTTTATGCTAGAGAATATCCCCATAGTATCAGAATCATCTAAAGGAATATCCTTTGGTTCGATTCCGGTTAAATCCTGAAGCATCCTAATACTGGTCGGATCATCATGCCCTAGTATATCAAGTTTTAAGAGATTATCATGGATTGAATGGAAATCAAAATGGGTTGTCAATGTCTCAGTCTTCATATCATTGGCTGGCTTTTGGATTGGAGTAAAATCATAAATCTCCATATCAGATGGAACAACAATCTGACCACCAGGATGCTGCCCAGTAGTTCTCTTAACACCAGTACATCCTCCAACCAACCTATTGACCTCTGCCTTTCTTAATACAAGACCATTATCCTCCATATGACCTTTAACGAAACCATAAGCAGTCCGATCAGCAATTGTGGATATGGTTCCTGCTCTATATACATAGTCTTTCCCAAAGAGAGTTTCTGTATACTTATGAACATTTGGTTGATACTCCCCAGAGAAGTTAAGGTCAATATCTGGAACCTTATCACCTTTAAATCCTAAGAAGACTTCAAAAGGAATATCAAAACCATCCTTTATCAATTCTTCTCCACATTCAGGACATTTCTTAT
The DNA here is from genome assembly GCF_000517025.1 of Halonatronum saccharophilum DSM 13868. GTDB lineage: Bacteria > Bacillota > Halanaerobiia > Halobacteroidales > Halobacteroidaceae > Halonatronum > Halonatronum saccharophilum. The sequence continues at coordinate 212,826 of NZ_KI912091.1, read as the reverse complement.
CCTCCAAATCAACCCCTACCCCTACAGAACCATCAGTAATAAACTCTGAATATTTACAACTACACCTATAGTGTGGAGGAAGGGGGTTAACCTCTGTTATTTCTGTCATAGTAGCAGCAAAGGAAGACCCAACCGACCCTCTAGAACCTACCAAGTAGCCATCATCTAAAGATTTCTTAACCAACTTATGAGAGGTTAAGTAGATAACAGCATATCCATTACCTATAATTGAATTCAACTCTCTTTCTAAACGCTCCTCTACTAACTTTGGAAGATCATCTCCATACCATTGCCTAGCCTTTTCATAGGCCATCTTTCTAACTTCTTCATCTGCCCCATCTATAGTTGGAGTAAATAGTTTATCAGGAATTATTTCAACCTCTTCAATGCTATCTGCTATCTCCTTTGGTGTATCTATAACCAGCTCTTTAGCTACCTCTTCTCCAAAGTAAGAGAATTCATCTAACATCTCCTGAGTTGTTCTAAAGTAAAGAGGAGCCTGATCAGCAGCATCATCAAAGCCCTGCCCTTCCATTAAAACCTGACGATAAATACTATCTTCTGGATCAAGGAAATGAACATCTCCTGCTGCAACAACAGGTTTTCCTAACTTCTTCCCTAATTGATATATCTTTTTATTTATATCCCTAAGTTCTTCAAGAGAATTGACCTCTCCCTTCTCTAACAAGAACTTATTGTTTCCAATAGGTTGAATCTCTAAATAGTCATAAAACTTGGCCAATTTCTCAAGTTCGTTATCAGGCTTTCCTTTTAAAACTTCTTTATATAGTTGGCCCGCCTCACAAGCTGATCCAATCATTAACCCTTCTTTATGGGCCAACAGATCACTTTTTAGTATTCTAGGCACTCGATGGAAATTATCAATATGAGCTTTAGAGACCAACTTATATAAATTCTTTAACCCTATCTGATTCTTAACTAACAAGGTTGTATGATAAGGATAGACCCTCTTATAATCTATCTCACTAGTTAGCCTATTGATCTCCTTTAAGTTAAGCACCTTCTCTTCTTCCATTAATGAAATCAGCTCTAAGAATATCTCTCCAGTTACCTTGGCATCATCGATGGCTCGATGATGATTTTCTAAATTCTTATTAAACCTTTTAACCAACTTATTTAATTTATAACTCTTCATCTGGGGAAGTAATGCCCTAGATAAACTCAAAGTATCCAAGGCAGGGTTAGAAGCTTTATTCTTTCCTAACTTTAAAAGCTTATCATCAATAAAACCTAAATCAAAGGGCAGATTATGAGCTACCAAAGTAGCATCTCCTGAAAATTCCATAAACTCTTCCATAACTTCATCTATCGAAGGTGCTCCTTGGACCATACTATCCTTTATACCTGTTAATTCAATAATCTTATTAGGAATCTTCCTCTTTGGATCGACAAAGGTCTGATATTCATCAATTATCTTTCCACCTTTAATCTTAACAGCCCCAACCTCTATAATTTCATTCTTATGGGGGTTAAAACCGGTAGTCTCTAGATCAAAGACAACAAAGGTCTCTTCTTCTATCTTCTTATCTACTGAATTTAAGATTATAGGTTCACCATCATCAACAAGATAAGCTTCCACTCCATAAATAACCTTGATATCCTTACCCTTAGAAGCATTATAAGCATCTGGAAAGGCCTGTACAACACCATGGTCTGTAATAGCAATTGCAGGATGTCCCCATTCTTCTGCTCTATTAATTACATCTTTAACCTCTAAGACAGAATCCATAGCACTCATCTTTGTATGAAGATGAAGCTCAATTCTCTTCTCTTGGGCTTCATCTTCCTTCTTCTCTACTTTAACAGGCATAATATCATTTGCCATCATCGATAATTCTTGATCATATTTGTCATATTGTACTCTTCCTCTAACCCTTACATCTAAGCCTTTTTTGAGATTAGAAGCCAGGTCTCCTCCTTGTTTCTCAAAGACCTTAATAGTTATAGAATCGTCTCTGTCTGTTATTGAAAAGATAACTAAGTTCCTACCACTTTTTAACTCTCTAATATCAACATCAAAGATCCTACCTTCTATAGTTACATTATTATCTTCACCTACTATCTCCTTTATAGAAGTAGGTTCATTAGTAATCTTCTTCCCTAACCATATACCCGAAGAATTAGAATTACCTTTTATAGCCCCTCCTGAAGATTCTCTTTTCGAATAAGAAGCAATAAGACTATCCATATAATCACTATCTTCTTTGGCCCTCTCAGATTCAATCTTATCTAGCTCTTCTTTAAAATTCCCAACCTTAAAATCAACCTTAACTCTTTTATTATATTCCTCTTCTATTATCCTTTGGAATATAGTATTACAACCCTTTTTCTCTAATGCCTCAATAGCAACTTTATTCTTAACTTCAACTAATAATTTATTATCAACCAAGCTCCATCGAGATAACGATAACCAACCATTAGTTTGAGGAACTTCCTTTCTTACTCTACTTATTATATCTTCCCAATCTTCTTTTAAACCACCTTCTAAAGGCACTTTTGAATCATAATATTTTATCTTATACTCAAAACTATTAGATGAGAATACCTCTTTTCCTAAAGCATCAAGATCCTTTTCTATACTCAAACCTTTAGGACATTTTACACCAATCTTTAATTCATTTTTATCAACATCTACCTCTATCTGATTAAATCTAATCAACTTAGTTAAATGAGGTAAATCTGTTAGTCTATTTAGCAGTTTGTCTTTAAATAGATTATTATCTTTAGGCTTGATTATAGCCTTTGACATAAGCAATCGCTCCTTCAATCTACCTCTCTAATTTGTACTTCCTTTATACCCTCAACTTCATTTAATATCGAAAATAAATTGTTAACTTTAGCATCTCGAGGCTTCTTTACCTTGAAATTAATATAAATACTTGGATCATCATAACAGTGCTCTATACTAATATCTCTAATACTTATATTATAATCTCCAAAGATAGATCCTACCTTACCTAAGACCCCAGACCGATCAAGAGTTTTTATTCTAAATAAATATACCTTATTTATATTCATTATATTATTTTCAACTCTTGCTAATAAAGTTAATGTAAGGATCACCAATATAGTAGCAGTTATAGCACTAAGGTAAAACCCAGCTCCCAAAGCCAATCCAATACCTGAAACAGCCCATAAACCAGCAGCAGTCGTTAAGCCCTTTACAGAAAAACCTTCTCGAATAATAGTACCTGCACCTAAAAAACCAACCCCAGTCACAACTTGAGCTGCAATTCTTCCAGGATCAGCCCGACCAGTATCAAAAATTAAAGCTACATTTAACGAAACAATCATCATCAGAGTAGAACCTATAGATACTAAAATATTAGTTCTAAAGCCCGCTGGCCGCGAACTTCTTTCTCTCTCTAAACCAATTAAACCACCTAATAAACAAGATAAAACCAATCTTAACACTATTTCTTTATCATCCATAGGCTCTCCCCCCTAAAAATTATACTGTTACCCTTAAGGATAACAGTATAATTTTATCTTACCTTCTCTCTTCTTGGTATCTCCTTTAATATATCCCAATACATTTTAAGTCTTGCAGAAAAACCTTTGACTAAGCCTAATTTCTCCTCTTTCATTACATGGGATAAATCTTTCAACCTTACCTTCTCATATTTAATATCATTATTATTTATATATCTAGTTAAAGCAACCTCTACACCAAAATCTGTCATCTCTAAGTGAGGAATTTGATCTACTAAATTACGCTTTACTGCCCTTTGTCCCGATAAAAAAGGTGCTATCTTCTGAGCTAAGTCTGTTAGAATTCTTCCATCATCAAAGATACCTATACTCATCTGAATATCATCATCAAGTAAAGGAAGGATCAAAGAGTTAATATGCTCCTCTTGTAAACCTAATAGATCAGCATCTAAAAATAAGATTATATCTCCTTTAGACCTATCAACTCCAATCCTCATAGCTGCTCCTTTACCTCTATTTTCTTTTAACGCTATCACCTGGGCACCTGCTTGAGAAGCTATCTGAGCAGTATCATCGATAGACCCATCACTTACTACAATCACCTTATCTATAAGTTTGTGATTCCCAACTTGATTTACAACACCCTCAATAGTATCCTCTTCATTATAGGCTGGAATCACAGCAGTAATTTGCATTTTAGCTCAACTCCCTAATTTTAATTTAGGCCTTTTATTATCTTCTTAATTGATGACAAACAATTTTCAAGATCAATCTCTAACTCTTCCCCTGTCTGTCTAAGCTTAACTTCTAACTTACCTGCTTTCAAAGAACGTGCTCCTAAAGTTATACGAATAGGACATCCAATTAGATCAGCATCATTAAACTTAACACCAGCTCGTTCTTTTCTATCATCTAAGAGAGTATCTATGCCTGATTCCTTTAGCTCTTCATATACCCTTTCTCCTTCTTCTAAGACTTCATCATTTTTACCCATAAGTAATATTTCTACCATATATGGGGCCAACGCCTTAGGCCACTTAATTCCATATTCATCACTATTTTGTTCAATTGTGGCTGCAATAGTCCTAGTAATACCAATTCCATAACATCCCATAACCATAGTTTGAGCTTTACCGTTTTCATCTAAGAAGGTAGCTCCTAGTGGCTCACTATACTTCTTACCTAACTTAAAGACCTGACCAACCTCAATACCAGGTGTTAATTTAAGCTCACCTTCACAGTGTAAGCACTGATCACCCTCTCTAACCTCTCTAATATCTCCTACCAATTCAACTTCAAAATCACGCTCAGGATTAACATTTAAATAGTGCTTATCTTCTTTGTTACCTCCTGAAGCCCCATTTACTATATCCATTACAAGTTCATCTGCTATAACTTTAACTTCCTTAATACCTATAGGTCCAGTAAAGCCTTTAACAGTATTTAAACCATCATAATCTTCTTCACTAGCCAACTCTAAATTGTTTAGGTCTAATAAATTCGTTAATTTAATCTCATTAACCTCATAGTCACCCCTTACCAAGGCCAAGATCAATTCATCTTCACCTTTGAATAAAAGAGCTTTAATCATCTTATGGGCTGGAAGATCTAAAGATTCAACCAACTCCTCTATTGTAGAAGCTTCTGGTGTATCAACTAATTCCAACTCTAAAGAGTCTTCATTAAATCCATTAGCTTCTACTTTAGCTTTAGCCAACTCTAAATTAGCTGCATAATCGCACTCTTCACAATAAACTACTATATCCTCTCCTGCATCAGCTAAAACCATAAATTCATGAGACCCCTCTCCTCCTATCGAACCAGTGTCAGCCTCTACAGGTCTAAAGTCTAAGCCACATCTTGAGAAGATTTTGGTATATGCATCATACATAGTTTGGTAGCTTTCTTCTAAAGCAGCTTCATCTACATCAAAGCTATAAGCATCCTTCATTATAAATTCTCTTCCTCTTAAAACTCCAAAACGCGGTCTAATCTCATCTCTATATTTGCTTTGTATCTGATATAAATTTAAGGGAAGATCCTTATATGATCTAACTTCATCTCTAACAAGATCGGTGATAACCTCCTCATGTGTTGGCCCTAAAGCAAAGTCACGATTATGTCTATCCTTTAACCTCATCAATTCCGGACCATAATTTTGTAGCCTACCTGACTCATCCCATAACTCTACAGGCTGTAGAGCTGGTAATAAGACCTCTAAAGCCCCTGAATTATTCATCTCTTCTCTGACTATCTCTTCAAACTTTCTAATAACCTTATATCCTAATGGTAAGTATGTATATACCCCCGACCCTAACCTTCTCATCATCCCAGCCCTTAGCATAAGCTTATGACTTATAACCTCAGCATCAGCTGGAGTTTCTTTTAAAGTTGGTATGTACATCTTTGACATTTTCATAAGATAAATCCTCCTTCGTATATTTACATACTTAAATTTATAGTAATAAAGCGTAGCTTTATTACTGGTGATGAGTAATCAGTAATGAGTAATGGGTAAAACCTTAAGAAAACAGAAACCCCTTTGTTCCCTAAGACTTATAAGAGGTTTTGAGATTTTGACTTTACTCATTACTCTTCACTCATTACCCATTACTAGTGGCACGAAAGTGCCACTTTATTACTATATTTATTCATCATATCATCAATAGCTTTTAAATTTTATCAACTCTAGCCTACTATGTCAATCTAAGAAGAATATAAGATAAAACTAAAACTTCTCTATCTCGTTTAATAACTCTTCTACTAAATTTTCGCCGGCTACTTTTTTGAGAATCTCACCTTTTTTGAATAAAAGACCCATATTCTTACCACCAGCAATTCCTAAGTCAGCCTCCCTAGCTTCACCAGGGCCATTTACCACACAACCCATAATAGCTACCTCTATATCTTTATCTAAATCAACAATCTTAGCTTCAACTCGATTAGCTACACTCACTAAGTCAATCTCGCATCTTCCACAGGTAGGACAAGAAATGATTTCTACTCCACCCTTCCTTAGACCTAATGACTTAAGTATCTCCTTAGCAACATAAATCTCTTCAACTGGATCACCTGTTAAAGAAACTCTAATTGTATCACCTAGACCTTGGGCCAAAATTGCTCCTATCCCAACTGCTGATTTGATAGTCCCAGACTTAAGAGTTCCTGCTTCAGTTATGCCTACATGTAATGGGTAATCAATCTTCTTGCTAATCAACTTATAAGCTTTTAAAGTAGTAGAGACTTTAGATGCTTTTAGAGAAATGATTATATCCTTAAAATCAAACTTCTCTAAAAGATTGATATGACGTAAAGCACTCTCTACCATAGCTTCTGCACTAGGGTGTCCATACTTCTCTAACAATTCTCTTTCCAAAGAACCTGCATTAACCCCCACCCTAATAGGAACCCCTTTTTCTAAAGCTTTCTGGGCCACTACCTTTACTTTTTGATCACTCCCTATGTTACCAGGGTTTATTCTCAAACCATCTATTCCCCTATCTAAAACCTCTAAAGCCAAACGATAATCAAAATGAATATCAGCAATCAAAGGAATGTCTATTCCTTTTTTGATTTGATCAACTTTATAAGCAGCTTTCATATCAGGTATTGCTACTCTTACCAACTCACATCCAACCTCTTCTAGACTTTTAATCTGTTCTATAGTCTCTTCTATATTTCTAGTATCTGTATTTGTCATAGATTGAATAGAAATAGGTGATTCTCCACCTATCTTTACATCACCCATCTCTACACTCTTAGTCCATCTTCTCTTCATTATCACTAATCACCTACTTTTGATTACATTCTTCACAATCATCTTTGCACCCTTGCAATTGTTGGCAAACTAACATATCTAAACGCCTTACCCTTTGTAGAGCTTTACTAAAAGATATCTCTACATTATGGTGAGCCCCACCAGCTTGTTTATCCATATCATCTGCATCAGAGGTCAATTCCTGTAAAGGGGTTAATTTAACATTCTTACTAACTGGACTTGAATGGCTATGAAATAAAATAGCTAAAGCTATCTCTCGAGCCTTGCCAAAATTTTCACCCTTAAGAATCAATAATTCATGGGCTCTTTCAGCACCTTTAATTGTATGAATATCAAAGTCATTATAAGACTTATAGTCCCATTCACCTTGACTTTCCCAATTAGTATGTCCTATGTCATGCAAAAGACCAGCCTTTGTAGCCAGGTCTGGACAGACATTTCTCTTTATAGCTAATTCAAAAGCATTCTCAGCAGTGGTTACAGCATGATTATATCCAGCCTTAGGAAGGTGTTTTTTGGCTACACTATCAGTTAATATAGTCTCTAAAGTTACATATTCATCCAAGCTAATTCACCCCCTATCTACCCGCGCATTCATCACATAACCCATCATTTCTCTTCACCTGAGCTTGGGCTTCCTTTCCACAACGCCTACAATCTGTACCTATTAACTCAAAACAACTCTCACAAAAACTATGTTTCTTAACAAACTTAGGGTCAGGCCTCCCACAAGCTTTACAGGTGCAACCTTTACAATAACCCTTGTTTTCTTGCACCTGTTTTGGAGCAACCTTTCCACATCCTTTACAGGAATATACACCATCCTTCTTCTTCTTTAACTCTTCTACACAATTTTCACATAAGTTTTCATGCTTTAAAATTCTAACTTCTGTAGCTAGAGTACCACAACGCTGACAATACCTCTCTGCCTTTCTCCCGCTAACCTTATTAGGATCTAACCACTTGCTTCCTTTTCTCTTCTTTTGTTTTGCCATCATTATCACCCCTAATAAATTCAGAGGATAGAGTACAAGGGATAAGGGACTAGTTAAAACCATAAAAGCAAAGTTATTTTGCTTCTTGAACTTAAGCTTTTTATCCTCTAACACCTATACTCTATGCTCCCTACTATATTATATATTACTTATTCTTCCTACTCTATTATCTATTAATTCCAGTTTTTAAAGACCAAAAAACTCTTCGTGGGCAGAGCTACCATTTCTTTTTTTAACTCGATACTGCTTTTGCTGCCCCTCTATCCCTTATCCCTTGCTCCTAACTGCTCTTAAATAATCCCTCTTATATCATTAACCATAATTACTACAAATAAAACCATTAATAATACAAATCCTACCAAGTGTACCATACCTTCCTTCTCAGGATCAACCGGTTTTCCACTTATAGCTTCATACCCTAAAAAGACTAAGCGACCACCATCTAAAGCTGGAATAGGAAGCAAATTCATAATTCCTAAATTAATACTGATCAAGGCCGAAAACTCAAATAATCTTATAATACCTGATCTAGCTGCATCACCTATAAACTGAGCGATTCTAACAGGACCACTTAAATCACCTGCAATTTGGCCCGTTAGCATCCCCCATAAACCAATTATAATACCATATATCATCATTCCAGTTTGTTCAATTCCAAGCCATATAGCTTTAAAAACATTGACATCTTCTCTATTCAAAACTGGAATTATACCAATAACACCCCTATCTTGATTTTGATCAAACTCTGGAACTACTGTCGTATCAAAGGCTTGCTCTCCTCTTTGAACCTTAAATTCAAGTTCCTCACCAACATTCTCTCCAATGATTGCCGATAATTGATCCCAATTCTCCACACTTTCTCCATTAATGGCCAAAACTTTATCTCCATCCCTTAACCCAGCTCTATAAGCAGGACCTTCAGGCATAACTTGACCAAGCAATGATGTTGGTGACGTTGAAGTAGGAACGCCAAAGATGATAAATATAAGAGAGAATAAAAGAGCTGCTAAGAAAAAATTCATCAAAGGGCCCATTATAATAACCCAAAACCTCTCCCAGACACTCTTTTGGAATAAACACTTCTGCTTATCCAGAGCCTCCTTATAAGCTTTAATGTCTTCACTATCTGCCTCTTCATTATCAATAGGCATCTCTCCAGTCATAGCACAAAAACCACCTAAAGGAAAAGCTCTAATAGAGTATAACGTTTCACCATACCTTTTCCAAATTAATTTAGGCCCCATACCGATGGCAAACTCTTCAACTTGAACACCAACCTTCTTAGCTATCATAAAATGACCTAATTCATGGAAAAAGACCAATATACCCAAAACAACTATAAAAGAGATAATAGTAACTAACAAAGTTTTTCACCCTCTCTCTTAGCCTGTTCTCTAGCCCATCTATCTGCTTCTAATATTTGGTCTAAACTAGGACTATCAACTAAATGATGAACAGACATTACTTTACTAATAACTCGAGGAATATCAAGAAACTTTATCCCCCCATTTAAAAACATATCGACAGCAATTTCATTTCCAGCGTTTAAAACCGCTGGCATAGTCCCCCCAATTCTTCCAGCTTCATAAGCATATTCTAAACAAGGAAAAAGGTCTCGTTTTGGTTCTTCAAAGGTCAATCTTGCTACCTTTGCCAAGTCTAAACTATCCAAGGAGTTCTCTACTCTATCTGGATATGTTAAAGCATACTGTATTGGAACTCGCATATCAGGTAACCCTAATTCTGCTAATACAGAGCTATCATTAAATTCAACTAAAGAGTGTACTATACTCTGAGGATGTACAACTACATCAATTCTATCGTAATCTATATCAAATAACCACCTTGCTTCGATAACCTCTAAACCTTTATTCATTAATGTGGCAGAATCTATGGTAATCTTTCCTCCCATATCCCAATTAGGATGATTCAAAGCTTCTTTTACAGTAACTTTCTTTAAGTCATCTTTACTCCACTCTCTAAAAGGTCCACCCGAAGCTGTTAAGATAATCCTTTTCACATCTCTATCTCTTTCTCCTCTAAGCGCTTGAAAGATAGCATTATGTTCACTATCTATAGGCAGTATCTTAACTCCCTTTTTCTTAGCTTCTTTAGTTACAATTGCCCCTGCTGTAACTAATGTTTCTTTATTGGCTAGACCTATATCATTACCCGCTCTAATAGCTTCTAAAGTAGGTCTTACACCAATAGAACCTACTAAAGAATTTATTACCATATCAACCTCTTCTAAAGTAGCGACTTTGATTAGACCATCTAACCCACTTAGTATTCGGGTCTCTGAATGCTTCAACTTGTATTTTAACTCATTTATTAACTCCCCATTCATCAAAACTCCATATTTAGGTTTAAATTTATTAATCTGATCTGCTAAAAGATCAATACTACTATTTGCTGTTAAAGCAACTACACTAATCTCTCCACCAAGCTCCTCAACAACCTCTAAAGTTTGTGTCCCTATTGATCCTGTAGAGCCTAATATACTAATCTTTTTCATTATATACCTCCTGCCATAATTACCGAAAATTCTCTATTTTGTACTAAAATTAGGAACAAGGAATCTGAAATCAGTAAAATTACAAAGCCAAAAAATCTTAAAATATTTATCTACATTTTTTTACATTTATCTGCTTTCGAGTTTTAAGGTTTTGTTTTACTGATTCCCTATTCCAGATTCTTGATTCCTAGTAATAAAGCTATGCTTTATTACCACATAAACACAACTTATATAACAAATGAAATTATTCCAGATTGAAAGACCGCTTTAACCACTATCAAAATTAGCGGGCCAAGAATAAAACCCATAATCCCAAAGATTTGTACACCTACATATATAGCCACTAAACTAGCTAAAGGGTGTACACCAATATTATTACCAATAATCTTAGCCTCTGCAGACTGTCTTATTAGAGTAATTACTATATAAATAACTAAAAGGGATACTCCTAAGCTAAGATCACCAAAAATCAGATTATATAATATCCAAGGAGTAAAAATAAGACCAGGTCCAATAACTGGAATTAAATCTAAAACCCCACAAAGAATCCCGACTACTATTGCATATTCACTCCTTATAATCAAAAGACCAATTATAGCTATTATCATCGTTATAGTAATCAATATAATCTGAGCTCTTAAAAAACCAACAATATCATCAAACATCTCCATCTGCATCTTTTTAATTCTTAACCTTAATTCTTGTGGTAAAGGCTTTAAAAATGCATCCATTATAACTTCTTTATCTTTACTAATAAAGAAAGTTGATATTAAGCTAATAAATAATATAGTAATAATCCTTGGGAACTTTTTAGCACCCTCCAATAAAGAAATAAAAGTAGCTTCAATAAACAATCGTCCACTTTTATATAATTGTTGTAAGTTATTACCTATTGTACCACTTAGCCTCTCCGAGATCTCTAACTCTTGAAATATAAAACCTATATTTTCATTCTGATCTAAAAACCACCCTATCCTTTTGCCAATACTATGATAATCAGGCAAATTAACGGCAAGCCTTTCTAACTCAATAAAGATTCTAGACAAAGCTATTGTAAAAATCAAAATTATTAAAAAAAGAATAAGAAGTAATATAATAGCTACCGAAAGACCACGCGAAAACTGACCTTCTTCTTCTAAAAACTTAACAACTGGTTCAATTAAACTAGCAAGAATTACTGCAATAATAAAGGGAATAATGTAGCCTAGAATATAATTTAAAAAAATAAAACTCAAAAAAAACGCCAAAAGACCTCCTAAACCTAACTTCTGAATTCTCCTCATTACCACCTCTCCATTACTTGAAAATTATAAACTGAATATAATAATAAGCAATAGGTAAAGCAAATAAGAGGCTATCTATCCTATCTAAAATTCCACCATGACCAGGTATTATATCACCTGAATCTTTTATCTGAGCATCCCTTTTGAATATAGACTCACAAAGGTCACCTAATTGTCCAAAGACTCCAATTAAAACTCCTAGTATAATTCCATGCCAATAATCAAATCCCAAATAGGTAATTATTGCTGTTGTAACTAAAAGGCCTGCAGCTAAACCACCTAAAGATCCTTCTATTGTCTTCTTAGGACTTATCTTAGGGGCCAAAGGCCTTTTACCAAAGTTCATACCTGTAAAATAAGCACCTGTATCATTGGCCCAGGTAGCTAAAATTGGTAACCAAAGCAAGATAGAACCAAATTGTCTTTGATGCTGCAAATTAAATAATCTAAGTAAATAACTAAATAGTCCTCCTACATATAAGACACCAAAGATAGTAATTGCCGTAGTTAATATAGGAGAATCATCCTTAGATATAAGAACCTGTTTTAATTGTACAATTAAAACAGCCATAAATAAAAAGTGATAAATAACCTCTAGACTACTATTTAAATATGTTAATAAAAGAAGAATTAGACCTAGAAGAATAGCTAAAAATCTATTAGCATTTACGCCTTTTCCTTCTGTAAACTTAAAATACTCCCCTATACCTAAATAAACAACTCCCATATTTAGTAATAAAAAAGCTAATCCACCAATTCGAAAAATAATTATCAATAAAGGAATTCCTACTACTGCACTTAAAACTCTCTTGACTAACATCTATTCACCACCACTCCCTTTAAGGCCACCAAAACGGCGTTCTCTTTGCTGAAATTCATAGACTGCACTTAATAATTCATTTTTTTTAAAGTTGGGCCAATAAACATCAGAGAAGTAAACTTCAGAATAAGCCAATTGCCATAATAGAAAATTACTAATCCTCTTCTCCCCACCTGGTCTAATTAAAAGATCAGGATCTGGTTGGTCTTTAGTATATAAACTACCCCCTATTAAGTCTTCATCAACATCTGTTAAGTCAAGCTCTCCATCTAACAACTTCTGAGCAATTTCCTTGACGACATTAACTAATTCAAAACGACCACCATAATCCAAAGCAACATTGACAACTATTCTACTATTACCCTTAGTTACATCCATAACTTCTTCTACTCTTTTTTTAACTGCAGAAGGGAGCCTATTTTTATTACCTATAATATTCACTTTAACCCCTTCTCTATTAAAATGTTCAACCTCTTCTAAAAATACTTTTTCAAAGAGATCCATCAAAAAATCAACTTCCTTTTCTGGTCGCTTCCAATTCTCTGTAGAGAAAGCATATGTAGTTATATATTCAACACCCAATTGAGTTGCAACCCTTATAAATTCCTTTAATCTAGCTACACCTTTTTGGTGACCAGCAGTCCTAGGCAACCCTCTTGTTTTAGCCCAACGTCCATTCCCATCCATAATAACTGCTATATGCCTTGGTATTGGCCCTTCCTTTATCTTATCTATATCCAAAGCAGCTCTATTATTAATATTACCTTTATTAAAACTTATCAATCCTAATGCTTTCTTTATAATACTCACGCCATTAATCCTCCTAATTTATAAAATAACCCCCTCATTAAAGAGAGGGGGGTTATAATTGGGGCAGATACCAATACACCTACCTATAATCTTCATGGCCTACTATAAGCTCTACAAGAGTATCATCAATCTTTCTTTGACCAATAACCCTTAATTGGCCCAAACCAACCAACTGCTTAGGCGGTCTACTATACCTGAATTGAACCTGATAATTGCTTTTTTCTAAAATCTCTTTAGCAGTATTATACTCTAATGCCACTAAATTATTCATAGCTATACTTCCATTATATCCGCTATCTTCTTCTCAAGCAGTTCATCTATCTTAGCTATATACTGATCAGTAATATCTTGAATATTATCTAAACCTCTTCGATAGTTATCTTCAGATATATCTCCATCCTTTTCAAAAGCTTCTAGTTCACTATTAGCTTGACGACGAATACTCCTAATAGCAATCTTACCTTCTTCTGCTTTTTTATTAACTACCTTAGCTAAGTCTTTTCTTCTCTCTTCAGTTAATTGTGGTATATTAATTCTGATTACATCACCATCATTGTTAGGATTTAATCCTAAATCAGACTTTAAAATTGCCTTTTCAATATCATCAATTACACTTTTATCAAAAGGGCTAACCAATAATTGTCTTGGTTCAGGAGCAGATACCTTAGCCATTTGATTAATAGGTGTTAAAGCACCATAATATTCAGCTTTGACACTATCAAGCAAAGAAGCTTTGGCCCTACCAGTTTGCACTTTAGCAAACTCATTTTTAGTCTTTTCAATCACATTATCCATCTCTTTTTTAGTATTACTTGCAACTTCCTTAATCATCTTATATCCTCCTTTTATGTAAAAAATCTATTTGACATAAGTTCCAATCTCTTCACCTAATACAACACGTTTAATATTCCCCATTTCTCTCATTCCAAATACTATTAAAGGAATCTTGTTATCCATACATAATGATACTGCAGTAGAATCCATAACGCCTAAACCTTTATTTAAAAGATCAATATAATCAAGTTCCTTAAGCTTAACTGCATTTGGATTTTCAACTGGGTCAGAATCATAAACCCCATCTACATTTTTAGCCATTAAGATAGCATCAGCATTAATTTCTGCTGCTCTTAAAGCGGCAGTTGTATCAGTAGAGAAGAATGGGTTTCCTGTACCAGCAGCAAAAATAACAATTCTCCCCTTCTCTAAGTGACGCATAGCTCTCCTTCTAATATAAGGTTCAGCAATCTGTCTCATTTCAATAGCAGTTTGTACTCGAGTATCAATATCTAACTTCTCTAAAGCATCCTGCAAGGCCAACGAATTCATAACAGTTGCTAACATCCCCATATAATCAGCAGTTCCTCTATCCATCCCCTTAGCGCTTCCAGCAATACCTCTAAAGATATTTCCTCCTCCAACGACAATAGCTATCTCCACACCAGTCTCTGATACACCCTTTATCTCCTCAGCTATAGAACTTATAAACTGCGGATCTATACCATAATCTTGATTCCCTGCAAGTGCAGCACCACTTAACTTTATAATTACCCTTGAGAACTTTTTTCTTGCCACTTAACTCAACTCCCATTACTTATTTTATATTTCTATAATATATCCTAAATTCCTCTTTATAATTAGAAAATATTACTTCAAAAAAAGAGAACACACCAGTGTCCTCTTTTTTATCTTTACTTGTTGACTTCGCTCATTACTTCTTTAGCGAAATCTTCTTCTTCAACTTCGATTCCTTCTCCAACTTCATAACGTACGAAGGCTTTAAGTTGAGCTTCTTTCTCTTCAAGCAATTCTCCAACAGTCATATCAGTATCTCTAACATATTCTTGTTCAATAAGGCAGTTTAAAGAATAGAACTTATCAATTCTACCTTCAACAATCTTTTCAACAATATGCTCAGGCTTACCTTCACCTAAAGCTTGGTTTTTAAGTACTTCTTTCTCTTTTTCAATATCTTCACTTGGTACTTCATCTCTATTTAGATATGATGGATTTGCTGCAGCAATATGCATAGCAATATTCTTTGCACTTTCTTCATCTCCACCTTCAAGTAGAGTCAATACACCAATATTCCCTCCCATATGCAAGTATGTACCAAATACATCTCCATCTTCTTTTTCAAAGATTTCAAAACGTCTAAGGGAGATATTCTCACCAATCTTAGCAATAGATTCCTTTAAGTACTCTTGAACCTTCTTCCCTTCACCTAATAAAGGTTGTTCAAGGGCTGATTCAACACTCTCTGGTCTTTGTGATAAGATATGATTAGCAATATTATCAACAACTTCTTTAAAATTGTCATTTTTAGCAACAAAGTCAGTTTCAGAGTTCACCTCTACAACAACAGCTAGATTACCCTCTTCTTTAAATGATACTAGACCTTGAGCAGCAGTTCTTCCAGCTTTCTTTTCAGCAGAAGCTATACCTTTCTCTCTTAAGTATTCAACTGCTTTATCCATATCACCATCTGTCTCTTGTAAAGCTTTTTTACAGTCTAAAATTCCGGCATTAGTCATTCCTCTTAACTTCTTAATATCAGCAGTAGAAATTGCCATCATCAAACCTCCTTTTTTATTAAAGAACTTCCTATTTAAAAAAGGCGCTTCATAAGGACGATTAACATCCTTACTACACGCCCTTTATTATTACTCTACATCATTGCTTTCTTCTTCAACAGCCTCTGCTTCTTCAAGTTGTTCTCCTTGATTAGCTTCTACAACTGCATTAGCAATAACTCCAGTTAGTAATTTAACGGCTCTAATAGCGTCATCATTACCTGGAATTACATAATCAATAAGATCAGGATCACAGTTAGTATCTACAATAGCTACAACTGGGATACCTAACTTTTTAGCTTCAGCTACTGCAATCTCCTCTCTACGAGGATCTGCAACGAATAAAGCATCAGGAACACCATTCATATCTCTAATTCCACCTAAGAAACGTTGTAATTTATTTCTTTCCTTTTCCAAGGTCATTACTTCTTTCTTAGGAAGAACTTCAAATATTCCATCTTCTTCCATCTGCTCTAACTCTTCTAGACGCTTTATACGCTTACGAATTGTTTTGTAGTTAGTTAACATACCACCTAACCATCTTTCATTCACGTAAGGCATTCCACATCTTTCAGCTTCTTGCTTTATAGTATCTTTAGCTTGCTTTTTAGTTCCTACGAACATAATATTCTTACCTTCGCTTGCTAATTCATGAACAAAATTATAAGATTTTTCAGCTAACTTAACTGTTTGTTGTAAGTCAACTATGTAGATACCATTTCTTTCAGTGAATATATACCTATCCATCTTAGGATTCCACCTTTTAGTCTGATGACCAAAGTGAACTCCTGATTCTAATAATTGCTTCATTGTAATTACGCTCATTACTGGCACCTCCTCTCGGTTTTTAATCCTCCACCCCCTTCTTCCCTTCGTAAGACCTCTAAGAGGCACCTTCACGAAAGTCCAAGGGTGTGCGTTTTGGGTGCATATATCTCTCACACCATTAGATAGTATAACACACCTTAATTTTTTTATCAATAGTTATTATAATTTTTTTGCACTAATTTATTAGTTGTTAGCCTCTAGCTATTGGATTTTAGCTAAAGAACCTTAAACCCTACTTTAGCACTGCAGGTTTGGCTAATAGATAGCAACTAGCAGCAAATAGCTAGTTGAACTACAGTACAGCTATATTACTAATAGAAAAACCACCCAAATACTCACAAAGAAGAGTAAGAATCAAGTGGTTAGGATGCCTTGGAAATATTCTATTTTGCTGTCATCTCTAATAATACTCTCAATGGAGAAATACCTTTTTCAAAAATATAGTCCCCCGCCATTATCTTGCTATCTACCCCTAATTTATCTGACAACAAAATAAAATCCATTCTATCTTCTATGAGACCATTCGCATATAAGATGGTAGCAATATCCCTACCTGCAATTCCTTCTGGGATTGTAATAGAGATTTCAAATTCTTTATCACTTTCTAACTCTACCTTCTCTTCTACATTATCATCAACAAAAACCATACCTAATTCTTTAGCTTTATTGATTATAGTTTCTTCTTCTATATTTTTTTCTTCTGCAACTGTTTTATCTTCTTTCTCTTGCTGACCTTCAAAACCTAAGAAAGCTTCTTCTAAGCTCACCCTAGACTCTAAGTTAATACCTCTTCTATACTCTTCACCAGGAAAGGTCATCCCTATGCCTTTGGCCCTCTGTATTATATAATCTTCAGTAATAACCTTCTCTCGACTCTCTTCTCCGTCTTCTGCAATCATAAATAAAGATGTAAATACCATTGTAATTCCTATTATTAATAAGACCTTCTTTCCCATCAGCCTCCCCTCCGCGAGTTAAGCTTACAGATAAGTTCCACTTCACGAGTACCCATATCTAAACTTTTCGCAACTTCAGGTAAGCTTAAGCCATCTTCTAAAAGCTCTTTTATCTTATAATACTCTTCACTTGCTTTATTGCTTTGACTAGATTCTCTACTTTTTTTATTAAAGAGTTTAGTCTCAAAAGAAGATTTCTTCTCTACCTTCTCCTCCAAAGAGTTCAATTTCCTTAATACCTCTTCATTCTTGCGGGCCAACACCCCTAAACTCTTTTTGACCTCAAGAACTTCATCTATAATACCCTGCTTAGAAACCTTCTTGTTAAGCAAACTTGAAAAGTCCTCCTGTTTAACTTCACCTTTATTGATCTCTTTCTTCAAAGCTCTTATCTCTGCTAAAACTTCATTTTCAAAATAATAATCATCTCTATTGTCTTTGGCCCTGAAGGTTAAGATCAGTGATAAAACTATTATAAAAGCACCTGCTACAAATAATAGATACTCCAAATTTATTACCCCCAATTAAACTTTTATATCTATATATACCCCTTTGTCATCCAATTCTAATTTTTCCTCTTCTCGCTCATCATTATCCTCTTTACCATTAGAAGATTCACCTTCACTATTGCCTTCATCCTTCTCTTTAGCAACCTTCTTACCTTCAGATTTTTCTGCATAAATTACTTTATTTTGATTATTTATACTCTTTTTTTGAAAGTCCTGGGCCAATTGATTATGATTAATATCTTCTTTTAAATACCTATTTTGTTCCACTTCGCTAACCTTCAACGATCGTGGGTAAGTAGTCTTAGGCGTAATAGGCTCAGTCAATTATAACACCACCTTATGAATAGGGTTTTGACTTTACATTCTCATCCTTAAGATAATACTGTACATAACTAGCATCCTCACTTACTCTATGAATGCTTGTTCCAATAGTCAATATCGCCCCTGAATAAAGAGTATCTTTGACTTTTATATTACCGTTTTTCCCCTCTTCTAATCTATCAGCCAATTCATTTCTCTCTTGCTTTAGCTCTTCAATCTCTTTTACAATACTAAATCGTTGTCTAATAAGTTGATTTAAAAGTTGTTGCCTCTTTTCTGATAACCTTCCATCCTGCTCTTCTCTCTTCTTCTTTAACATCCTAATATTTTTAATTGCTTGATCAAGCTTATCTTGTTTATCCTTAAATTGTATATCTACCTCTCTAAAGGAATCTCTTAGCTCAGGTGTTACACCTACAGATATTTCAGTTGGAGTAGCCAAATTAGAACCGATAATCTTAGCATCTATCTCTTGGGCTGCTCTAACTTCCCCTCCTACAATCAAGCCCTTACCACTTATAACAACCACCTTACCACCAGCATTTACTGTACTATGCATAATTGCATCTTTTACTACTAAATCACCGTCAGTATCTACTGTAGCATTTTCTATAAACTTAACCTCAACATCACCCTTAGAAGAGACTTTACCTTTATTAGACCCTATCAAACCCTTTTCGATAACAATCTGTCCTTCAGCCTCTAGACAAGCTCCATAAACACTTCCTTTTATTAATATATTACCATTAGCTTTAACTTCCATCCCATCAGTAATATTTCCATTAACTATTACACTACCGCTAAAGTCAACATTACCAGTAGATAGATTAACATCACCATTGACTGTATACACATCAAGAACACTTATCTTACTCTTGTTATAAACTGCTTGACCTTCCATAGCTGCTTTTAAGGTCATCCCATCTTCACTTAGATTCACATTCTCACCTACAGGAATATCTACCTCTTTAACAGGCTTTGGTTCTATATCTTCACCTAGAACATTATTGCCTGATTCACCTTCTTTAGGAAGTATCTTAGTAGCCAGTAAATCATCAGGTTTAACATTGACTATTCTATCTAAGTTACGAAAGTCAGCACTACCATCTTCTAAGAGATTTACCTTTCTTTCATGGCTATCAAGATCAAAATTGAATTTAACTCTCCCATCTTCACCTGGAGTTGGTTCTTCTCCCTTGGCTATTAAAAAAGATTCTAAAGGTTCTTCAGGGTCAAATACCTCTACTAACTCTTCTTTCCTCAAACCAAAGACTACACCCGATTCTTTTATCTTTTCAATTACTTCCTCTAGTTCAAGAGTTTTACCTCCTAGGGGAGGGGTATAATCTAAGTAAGCCTCCATTTTATCTTTACTAACACTAACCTCAATTTTAGCATCACGATCAAGTTCATACTTTCTTTGGGCAATCTTAACCTCTTCACCATCTAAGGTTAAACCTTCACTTAAAGCTTCATAATCAACTTCAACAATCTCTTTGTTATCCAAGACCTCCTCAATCATATCCATCTTAATCTCTCTACCCTTACCTTTAGGTTGTTTAACCAATAAGAATATACCTTTATCTCTTACACTAACCTTAAACTCTCCATCTTCATTAACTATCTTATCCTTAATCTCAAGTGTACATTGATAAACTTTATTTTTACCAATAAGACCTAAAAAACCTTTTTTCTCCTCCAGTAAATCTAAAGTTATATCCTCCTCTTTGAAATCATCATCTACCATCTGCGAAAAAACCTTATAAGCTTGCTTTAAAACATTCTTCTCCTTCTTGCCCTCCACTTTTATCTTTTCAATTCTAGCCATAATTTAATACCTCCTTTCTATATGTTAGATGACAAAAATCAATTTGTTATACCTATTTCATTTGAAATAAACAAGAAGTGAAAATCTATATAATCAATGAATCTTTCTTCCTACCTAAAGATCCCCTTAACCTAAATATAGCTTTAGTATGAAGTTGTGATATTCTTGCAGTGCTTAAATCCATTACCTTTCCTATTTCAGTCAAGGTCAGATCTTCATAGTAATATAAAGCAAGAACCAACTTCTCCTTCTTAGGCAAATTATCTATAGCCTCACCTAAGATTTTTTTCATCTCTTTATAAAGAAATAGTTGATCAGGACCATCCTCCAAATCCTTAATCAACGACTTTAGCTGAACCTCTTTATCACCATAAGGAATAAGTACCTTTTCTAAAGATGTATTTCGAGGTATATTTGCTTCATTTAATAATTTATTGAATGATTGCTTATCTAAACCTAAACTTTTTCTTACCTCTTCATCATTAGGTGTTCTACCTAATTTCATCTCTAAATCTCTATAGACCCTAGACAAGTCCTTAGCCTTCTTCCTTACTCCTTGAGGAACCCAATCCAACCTTCTTAATTCATCATAAATTGCCCCTTTAATTCTTGGTACTGCATAGGTAGAAAACTTAAATCCTTTAGAAGGATCAAATCTATCTATAGCATCTATTAATCCTAAGACACCATAACTTAATAAATCATCAAATTCAAATCTATCACCTAAATTTATCAATAACTTTCCTATAATATGTTTTACAAGTGGGACATAACTCAAAACCAACTCTTCTTTAGCCTTCTTAGAGCCCTCTTCTTTATAACTTTTCCATAAAAGACTTTCCTTCTTATTGTCTTTTTCTTTCACCTAAGGTGCCCCCTCAATTCTCATCATTGATACTATTTTTTATCAACTCTGCCATCTTATTAGGATCCTCATTTATAACCCTATTATTACCATTATTAACCTTAGCAAAGGTCAATGGTTCAATATCTTCCTCTTCACTACCTTTAGCTTTTAAATCATCATTTGCCGCAATCTCTGCTTTAGCATATTTTACTTCTTTATTATTAGAAGAAGTTACACTAGTATCTATAAGTTGACCAATTATACCACCTAATAAAGCAAATACTAATCCTCCTAAGAAAACCCTTTGTAATATAACAACTAAGCTTAAACCTACAAATAATGATATAGTTAAAACCACAACTATAGCTATTAAGGAAAATAAAATCATCAATTTTTTAGATAGCCAGCTCACCATTCACAACTCCTTCTAAATTAAAATAACCACCTCTTAAAACTAGTTATGATCTATCAACCTACTAATATTTTTTATACCCCTTTAGTTAAGCGCATTGAAGGTGTTAATTATAATTTTCATTCTATATATTATTAATTAACCATTTAATATTAAAATCCCTTCAAGCATTATATATTTTATCATTATTAAAGTATCTTATTTATATTACTATATCATCATACTTGACTGTCTTTATAAGAACATCTCCACTGTTAAGATGTAATTCCATAGTTCTACCGTAATTCTTGCCAACTTCAGAATTGATTAAAGGTATCTTTAAACTCTTTAATATCTCCTTTGTAGCCTCAATATTTCGATCTCCAATCCTTATTCTATTATCTATATTGGAAAAATTAAACATTTGTGCTCCACCAGCCATCTTTGCCTCTAAATTTTTAGTGTTGGCCCCTTTATCTCGTAACTTTTTTATGAGGGTCTCTATTGCTGTATCAGCGTATTTTGCTAATTTAGCGTTCTTTTTTCCCACAGGGAATTCCGGTAGCATTATGTGAGCCATACCACCAACCTTAGAATTAGAATCATATAAAGTTAAGCCTACACAAGACCCTAGCCCAGATGTTATTATTATACCATCATCTCTACCAACCTTAAGATCCGCCATCCTCACACGAATTTTATTAACCATTAATAGAAACACCTAGCCCATCTAGCATAAACTCTAATGATTCTGAATCCGGAATCAAAAAAAACTGCCCACTAATCTCTTCGGCTACATCTCCTAGAACCTCTGTTTCTATTACTAAAGCATAGTCTCCTATGTGGCCTAGTTCCATAAAAGCAACCTGCAATATTGCTCCCGCCATATCATAAGCCAAAGCTGGAACATCTGGCATTATACTTATATCTAAAATTTGAGAAAAAGAATTTAAGTTTGAACCAGTCAATATATTAGCAATTTCCTTTAAAGCTGATTCTTCAATCTCTCCCATCTTCTTTTCGATATCTATTTTTTCTCCAATTAATAATTCTAACAATTGATTGGCACTTTGAGTATCAAGAGTAAATAAAACTCCACCTCCTATATCTCCCTTAGTCCTAACTAAAACAGCTACAATTAAATCTTCTGCCCCTCCCATAATTTCAGGCACCTGATGTATAGGAAGAACATTCACTTGAGGAACCTTCATTCTTATCTTCTTATCCAATATTTCAGAAAGAGATGTAGCAGCATTTCCGGCACCAATACTGGCTACCTCCTTTAAAGCATCTAGTTGTATTGGCCCTATCTTAGCTAGCTTATCATCAATATCTCCAATCATTCTCTTCACCCTCCAATCAATTATCAAGCTTCATTGTCTTGTTCTTAAATTACTTTAGAAAACCTTACAAATCACAAATGTTTAAACTTAATAAATTAACCTATTAAAAAATTACATCAAACCTTTCTGTCTTAAATCTCTTTGTTTAGCAAATACCCATTCAATAATCTCTTCTCTCGACTTATCAGTAATATCAATGAATTTTACTCCTACTATATAACTGCTAAATTGCCCATTATCTTTCTCTACTCCCTGCATCCTAACTATCTCCCCATTAAAAGTATCACAAGAGAGGTTTAACCCTTTAATTTTTAGTTCTAAAAAACCTCCTACTTTAATACCTTTTATATCTTCAACGGACATCATTAATCCTCCGCCACTAATATCAATTCCTTTTCCTTCTTTAAATTCGCTACCTTTATCATTATTTAGTACACACTTACCTATGTTCTGATATTCAACTTCTCTGTAATCTATGTAACCTTTCAAAGAAACTCTAACATATTTTCTTCTTTGTATTCTCTTCTCATCACCATCTTTAGTAACTATTAAACCTGCAATCCCTCTTTTAACCTTCTTAAGTACTTTAACTCGAACTGTGTATATGGCGTTAGAACCTTCTAAAGAAAGTATTAAAGGATTCTTCTTTTTAAGATCAACCTCTTCACCTTCATAGGTGGGTAGGGCCAACTTTATCTTCCCCTTACTAACATCAATAATCTTAGATTTATACTCTCCTTCATTTGGACCAGATTCTACTATTATCTTAATACTTTCATTTACAGTAAATCGAGATTTTTTCTTGTACATGGTCTAGCCCCCCATAACTCTAATCTTTAAAGAAGACCTTTTCTCCTCAATTCTCTTTGCTTAGCAAATAACCACTCCATCAACTTATCCTTATCATTTTCATTACTATGAACAAACTCAACACCAAGACTATACCTCTTTAGATCTTTATTAAAGACCTCACTCACTCTTACAACCTTTCCTAAAATCCTATTTAAATCTACATTAATAGAAGAAAAATCTATCTCAATAACTTCACCTTCAGACAATACTCTATCTTGCATAAAAATCTGCAATCCTGTAGCACTTATATCTTTAATTATTCCTTTGTAATTTACTATATCTTCTTTATCATCTATAGCATCTAGTGTTCTATCACAAGAATCCACCTGCTTAAATTCTATCTCCTGATAGATATCTAACCTAAAGAATTCTCGCTCCTGAACCCTATTTACCTCACCTATTAATTTAAAAACCCATAGGGGGGTGGTGTCTACCTTTTTATTTATTAATTTTACTGGAAGGTCATATAGACCATTTTTATCTCTTACAATAATATTTACTCTACTTCCGTACCCTAAATTTACAGGTAAACCTTCAGAGAATGGAGCATTGACTATAAAAGTCTCCTCATCTAGCAAGTCTACAACTTGAGAAGAATAACTTTCTTCTTTTTCACCAAAACTATATTTTATATCTACTTTCTGATTAATTTCTAATCTTCTTTCAACATTAAACTTTCTAACTTTAGAAAAATTTCTTTTCAAATTTTAAACCTCCTATCTTCTACCAATCCCTAATAAGTTAGAGAAGAATCCCTTTATCCCCTTTGGACTACCATTTTCTACCTCTTGATCTAAAACTTTATTAGCAATAACTCTAATTTCTTTACTTACTCTAGCTTTGGGAAACTCTACCAAAAATGGCCTTCTACTTTTAACTGATTTCACCACAGAATCATCCTTGGGTAGAACACCTAACAAACTTACTTCCAACTCTAAGAAGTCATTAGCTGTAGTAATCAACCTTTTACTCACAATTTCTCCCTCTCTATGATTTTCGACCTGATTGATAAGAAGGTTGATATTAATTCTCTTATCATACCTTGAAATAGTCTTTAAAACGCCATAGGCATCTGTTATAGAAGTTGGCTCTGGTGTAGAAACAAGAATCACCTCATCAGAACCTAAAATAAAATCAACCACATTATTTCCTAACCCTGCTCCTGTATCTACTAAAATTATATCATATTCTTTTCCTATTCTAACAAAAGAGCTTATCAAATTATTTATCTGTATCTGTGATAAATTAGCTAACTCTTGCATTCCCGACCCTCCGGGAATTAAAGCAATTCCATTAGGTCCACTTACAATTATCTCTTCTAAGGACTTTAAACCATTTACAACATGTTTTAAATTATAACTAGGGGTTACACCTAATATGACATCCAAATTTGCCATACCTAAATCAGCATCAAAAATTATAACCCGCTTTCCTTTTTCTTGCAGGGCCAAAGCTAAATTAGCTGTACAATTTGACTTACCAACCCCTCCTTTTCCGCTGGTTATTGTATACAAATGAGCTTTATTTAAATCATCATTATTCTGATTATCTCCCTGGTTATTACTCATGCTCTTTACAAGACTTCTTAATTTATGTGCTTGATCATTCATAGCTCCAACCTCTCTACTATGTTATCAGCCAAAACTTCAACTTTAGGCATATCAATATCCTCTGGTACCCCTTGACCTAAGGTCAAATAAGACAAAGGAAGTTCAGATTTAACTACAGCTTCAAATATCGTTCCATAGGAATCAGTCTCATCAATTTTAGTAACTATAAGCTTATCTAAATTTGCCTCTTTATAAACATCAATAATTTTTAACAAATCAATAGTTTTAGTTGTAGCACTTAAGACCAAGCAAATTTCATCAATACTAGCTTTAGCAAGAAAACCTTTCAATTCAGATATATGAAGTTGATTATTCTGACTCCTGCCTGCTGTATCAACCAAGACCAAATCGTAACCTTTATACTCTTCAATAGCTTGGTTGAGTTCTTGTGGAGTAAAAGCAACCTTAATTGGTAAGTTAATTATCTCACTATAGGTCTTTAATTGATCTACAGCTGCAATTCTATAGGTATCAGCAGTAACAAGTCCGACCTTCTTTCCTTTAAATAGAGAAAAATCTGCTGCTAATTTGGCTAAGGTAGTAGTCTTGCCTACTCCAGTTGGCCCAACAAAGGCTATCACTTTAGTCTTGCCTTCCTCCAACTCAATACCTTTTATACTCCCAAGTTCTCCTATTAATTCATCTCTTAATATCTCTTCAACCTCATCAACATCCAGTTGTGGACTCTTTAAATTTCTAACTATCTTATCAGCAAGATCTCTAGATGTACTACGACTCATACCAACCTCCCAAAGAGCTTCATATAACTTATTAAAACTTGGGTTATTTACCTGAAGTTGATTAGACTTACTCTCCTTTATCTCTCCCATCAAATTATTCATCATCTCTCTCATAACCTTTAATTCACTTTTGAGATTATTATTATTACCATTATTATCTATTTGAGGGCTCTTTTCTTCAACTGTTGCAATAACCTCTACCATAGTTTTAGCAAAAAAACCTAAAAAACCACCTTTTTTAAATTTACGTGTATTAAGTATAATAGCATTTGATCCCAAATCAGACTTAACCTTCAAAATAGTCTCTTGCATATTCTCACCTTGATACTTCTTTACCTTCATCTATATCTTCACCATCCCTACTGTTTGAACATTTAGATAAGATTCTATCTCATTAAAGGATAATACAGTTAAATTAGGGGCTGCCTGTTCAGTTAACCTCTTAAAATGATACCTAATAATAGGTGAAGTAACTACAATCGGATCAATCCCTCTATTCAATACATTATTAACCTCAGCAGATAGATTATTAAATATCTTCTGTACTAGATTAGGATTTAAGGTTATATAAGATCCTCTATCTGTATGCTCTATAGAATTTGAGATCTTCTCCTCCAAATCTGGAGCTAAGGTGATCACATAAATATTATCAGCATCATCCTTAAACTTCTTAGATATCTGTCTTGATAAAGCTTCTTGCCTTACATACTCAGTCAATATATCTGTATCTTGTGTATTTCTTCCTTGGTCAGCTAAAACCTCTAAGATCGATACAAGATCCCTAATTGATATTCCTTCCTTTAATAAATTTTGAAGGACTTTTTGTACTTGACCAATTGTTAAAAGCTCTGGAATCAACTCATTTACTACAGCAGAGTAATCCTCCTTTATATTATCAATCAATTCCTTAACCTCTTGTCTACCTAATAACTCATAGGCATGTGACTTAACCAATTCTGTTAAATGTGTTGCCATTACAGAAGGTGAATCTACGACTGTATAACCAAGTATCTCAGCTCTATCCTTCTCTTTCTCATCAATCCATAAAGCTGGCAATCCAAAGGCTGGCTCCTTAGTCTCTATACCATCTATATCCTCACTAGCCATTCCAGAATCCATAGCCATATACCTATCCACCTTAATCTCATAACTTGCAATCTCAATTCCTTTTAAATTCACCCTATAATGATTAGGTTCTAACTGCATATTATCTCTAATTCTAATAGGAGGTATTACCATCCCTAGTTCTAAAGCACACTGCCTTCTAATCATAGATACACGGTCTAATAGATCCCCTCCTTGTTCAGGAACTACTAAAGGAATTAAGTTATAACCTACTTCGACCTCCATAGGATCAACCTGTAATAATTGAGCTATATTTTCAGGTTCTCTATATTCTTCAACTTCTTCTTCCTCTTCACTAACAGCGATCTCATCTTCAATATCCTGAGCACTTTGGAAGAGGACATAAGAAAACCCTCCTATAAGTAATGATAAAATCAAAAAGGGAGAAGTAGGTAAAGGTGTAAAGACTCCAAGTATAAATAATACACCAGAAACCATAATTAAAGACTTAGGCTGGGCCAACAACTGCTTACTAAAGTCTTGACCAAGGTTACCCTCTGAAGCTGCTCTAGTAACAACAATACCGGTTGCAGTAGATATCAATAGTGCTGGAATCTGACTTACCAACCCATCACCTACTGTTAATAATGTATATGTCTGCATAGCATCACCCATACCCATACCACCTTGAATAACCCCAATAATAAGTCCACCTATAACATTAATTAAAGTAATTATAATACCTGCTATAGCGTCACCCTTAACAAACTTACTAGCTCCATCCATAGCACCATAAAAGTCAGCCTCTTGTCTAATCTCTTCACGCCTCTTTCTTGCTTCTGCTTCAGTCATAAGACCAGAATTCAAATCAGCATCTATACTCATCTGCTTTCCTGGCATAGCATCTAAAGTAAATCGTGCTGCTACTTCAGCAACCCTTTCAGAACCTTTAGTAATAACTATAAATTGAATAGCTACTAATATAACGAATATAACAAATCCAACTACATAATTTCCTCCGACAACAAAGCTACCAAAGGCACTGATTACCCTTCCTGCATCTGCCTCTCCCAAAATCAACCTTGTTGTAGAAACATTCAAGGCTAGCCTAAATAAAGTTGCTATTAAAAGAAGAGAGGGAAAGACAGAAAGTTCTAAAGGATTTATTAAATACATAGATACCAATAAGATAGTTAAACCCAAGCTTATATTTAAGGTTAGTAAAATATCTAATAACGTCTTCGGTAATGGAATTATAAACATTATAACGACCATAATCACAGCCATTGCAAAGATTACGTCTGTATATCTACTTAAACCATCTCTTTCTATTCCCCTTACTGGTGTTGCCATTACTAGAACCTCCTTTCCTTATCTGTTTGATAAATATAAGCTAAAATTTCCGCAATAGCTTGGTAAAACTCCATTGGAATCTCATCTCCAACATCTACTATTTTATATAATGCTCTAGCTAAAGGCTTCTCTTCTACAACTTCGACATCATTCTCTTTAGCTATCTCTTTAATCCGTTGAGCAACCTCATCTTGTCCCTTTGCTACAACAAGAGGTACATCCATCTCGTCCATATTAAATTTAACTGCAATTGCAATATGAGTCGGGTTGGTTATAACAACAGTAGCATCTGGAACATCCTGCATCATTCTACTCATAGCCATCTCTTGTTGCTTTTGCCTACGCTTAGATTTTATTTCAGGACTACCTTCTACCTGCTTTCTTTCCTCTTTAACCTCTTGTTTGGTCATCTTAAGATCCTCTTCATGCTGCCATTTCTGATAGATAAAGTCTGCAATACCTACTACTATAAAGACCATACTAACCCTCATAGCCAATGAAAAGGATATGTTTCCAATAATATTTAAAGCATTACTTAAACCTGTATTCAATAAGAGTATTATATCATCTACATACCCCATAATCACCAGATAAGCCGTATAACCAACGACAGTTATTTTTATCATCGACTTTAGAAACTCTACAAGGGTTCTTTTAGAAAAAAGCCTCTTAAATCCACTTATAGGATTTATTTTGCTTAGCTTAGGTTGTATAACCTTGGGTGTAAATAAGACTCCAACCTGCAAAAGAGAGACCATTACTCCAACAAAAGCAACGCCTATCATAACCGGAAGGAGTAGTCTCAAAGAAAAGAAGCCTATCTCTATTATTAAATTATGAAAATTACGAATGGATAATTGCATATCAAAGTAATGAACAAGAACCTTAGTTGTAAAGTCTATCATCTCTTTTAATATATAAGACATTAAAAAGTACATTATTAAAAAAACAGTCAACAAGGTAAAGGCACTGTTAAGCTCTTTACTACTGGCTACCTGTCCTTCTTCGCGGGCTTCTTTCTTCTTCTTGGGGGTTGCCTTTTCCGTCTTTTCTCCTGATGATCCTGATGGCATTTTATCCCCTCTCTTCTCAAATTAATTCTAAATCAACTCAACTATAGAGTAGATTCTCTCAATAATATCCATAAAGATCCCTTCTAGGGAAGTTAAATAATTGGATAAAATGATAGCTAAAAAGGTCAAAGCAACAAATATCTTTACCGGCATACCTACAATAAAGATATTTAACTGAGGAACTGTTCTAGCAACTAAACCAAAACCTAGATTAACTATAAATAATACAGCCATAACTGGAAGGGCCAACCTAAAGGCTAAAGGAAAGAAATCTCCTATCACCCTTAATGTAGCAAGCACAAAATCAGATGAAGAAGAAAACTGATTAATCTCTACTATATAAAAGCTATCAGCCAATAGTCTCAACAAATAATGGTGACCATCTATGGACAAAAAGAGTAAGGTAGCTAATATATTCTTAAATTGACCAATCAAAGGGGCTTGAATTCCACTTTGAGGATCCATCACATTAGCCATAGCAAAGCCCATCATCACATCAATAAATTGCCCTCCTACTTGAACAGCGTTAAATATTAACATTAGTATAAACCCCATAGTTAAACCAAGAAATAACTCAACACTTATCTGTATTGAAATTAGTAGGATTGGCCCTGGAAGTTGAATACCTCCACTTGGAATTATTGGCATTAAAAGAAGTGCCAATATAAAGGCTAAGCCTATCTTTATTCTATGTGGTAGGGCTTGGCTACCAAATATAGGAGCTACCAAGAAGAGTCCAGCAACCCTAGCCAATACCAAAAGTAGGATATATATATTTAACAATAACTCTTGTTCAGTCATATTTATCCCCTTTATCACCCGATATAGTTAGGTATATTTGTGAAAAGTTCAATAATAAAATCTATTAATACATTAAGCATCCATGGTCCAAAGATCATAATTGCAAATAAAACTGCTAATATCTTAGGAATAAAAGCTAAAGTCTGTTCCTGAATTTGAGTTGTAGCTTGAAATATGCTGATAATCAACCCTGCTGCCATCCCTAATCCAAGCATAGGGGCTGCTACCTTAATTACTGTTAAAAGTGCATTTCGACCTATCTCTATAATCAAAAGCTGATTCAATTAACTCACACCCCCTACTAAAAAGTCTCAACAAGAGACTTAATTACCAGATACCAACCATCCACTAAAACAAACAAAAGTATCTTAAAAGGTAATGATATCATTACTGGCGGTAGCATCATCATACCCATAGCCATCAAAGTACTAGCCACAATCATATCAATAACTATAAAAGGAATGAATATTATAAATCCAATTTGAAAGGCTGTCTTAAGTTCACTCAAAACAAAGGCTGGTATAAGGATATAAGTAGCTATATCCTCTCGGCTATTTGGCCTATCACCTTCAGACATATTGATAAATAAAGCAATATCCTTCTCCCTGGTGTGCCTGAACATAAATTCTCTTAATGGTTCTACCCCCCTATCAATAGCATCTTCCTGCCCTATCTCTTCATTTAAATAAGGTTGTAGCGCCTCTTGATTAATCTCGCCCCATACCGGCGACATTATATAGATAGTTAGAAAGATTGATAATCCTATTAAAACCTGATTAGGAGGCATTGTCTGAGTTGCCAAAGCCCTTCTTATCATTGAAAGAACTATAGCAATTCTTGTAAAGGAAGTTAGTAGTATTAAGATAGCAGGAGCTAAGGACAATACTGTTAATAGGATTAAAATTCTAAGAGAAGTTTCTAACTCTCCTACTTCATTTCCTTCAACCCCATCACCAATTTGAAGCTGTATATTAGGTATATTGAATCTAGTCTCTGCAAATGCTGCGCTTTGTACTAATATCAGTAATAGCAACACCAAAATAGTAACTTTTATAGCCTTATTGCCCATTATATTACTCCTTACCTTTCTTGAATATAGTAAAAACATCTGGTCTTTCTAAACTATCTCCCAACTCTACCTTATCTAAATCTACCTCTTCAATAAACTCAACCTTATCTTTAACCGAAGAGAGAAGCCACACCTTGTCTGCTACTTTAACTAAATAAAGCACCTTACCATTGTCTAAATAACATCTTTCTATGAGCCTTATATTCTTACTCGAACTAAAGAGGTTATTACCCCTTTTAAATAACTTAACTAATAAAAAGAATATGCTTAAAATAGCTATTAACGAAAGAATCATCTTAATGATCTCTAAAGTATAATTCATACTATCATCCTTGCTTTATAGATTCTTTAACCTTTCCTCAGAACTTACTATATCAGTAACTCTAAATCCAAAGTTCTCATCAATAACCACAACTTCTCCCTTAGCAATCAACTTTCCATTAACCAATAGATCTACTGCCTCACCAGCCAATCTATCCAATTCAATAACTGATCCTGGACTCAATTCTAAAACATCTCTAATTGACATTCTTGTCTTGCCTAGCCTAACAGTTAGCTCTAAAGGCACATCATAAATCAATCTAATATCATTATTAATCCCACTTATTCCAGTAGATCCTAACTGATTAAATTCAACCTGTTGGACCTCAACATTTTGTTGTTGTCTAGGCTGCTGTTGCCTTGGTTGCTGATACATTCCTTGCTGATACATTCCTTGTTGTGGCATTCCTTGTTGTGACATTCCTTGTTGTGACATTCCTTGTTGTGACATTCCTTGTTGTGACATTCCTTGTTGCTGCTGGGCAGGTTGTTCTTTCTTCTTAGGCTCTTTTGCTTCTTCTCCACCTAGTCCACCCATAATTCCTTCAGCCATCTTCTTAGCAAATTCCACAGTCATCACCTGAATAATTTGACTATCTATTAGATCACCAATATTAATATCAAAGATGACCTGTACAATTTCATCTTCAGGAGAAGAACTTTCTAAATTAAAAGCTTCACTATTAAGTTCTAATAATTCTGCCTTTGGAGGTGATATATTAATCTTATCACCCTCAAAAAAGTCTGACATAGATGTCGAAGCAGACCCCATCATCTGGTTCATAGCTTCACCTACTGCACTTATATGCAAGTCTTCCAGATCTTCTGGAGGGTTTGTTCCATCTCCTCCCATCATTAGATCAGTTATGATAGCTGCATCCTCCTTCTCTAAGATGAGCTGATTACTCCCTTTTAGACCCTCTACATATTGAACATCTACCACAATACATGGCCTTGTATAACTATCAACTAACTCTTGAACACTACTAAAACCTACCCTTGGAGTCGTAATCTCTACTTTCTGACCAAGAAGCCCATATAAGGCTGTAGCTGCAGACCCCATAGATATATTAGCCACCTCACCTAAGGCATCTTTCTCTAATTCAGTTAATAATTCTTCAGTATTTGAATCTTGCTCATCATCATTTTCACCATTTAATAATGCATTAATCTCTTCTTGTGATAAGGCATCACTCATTGTCTTCCTCCTCCCACTCCTCTTCAGAAATAGCCGAAGTAATTTCTACTGCTAGCTTACTTCCCTTTTTCCCTGGTTTAACTAAAAATTTACTTTTATTATTGATATATAAGTTCAAATCATCATCGTTCTTCTTATCTAACTTTATTACATCACCTACGGCCAATTCTAGTAATTGTCCTACGCTTATATTAGCGTTACCTAAATAAGCTTCTATTGGCAATTTGGCCTTACCTAGCCTCTTCTTTAATTTATTCAAACTCTCCGCCGCAGAGTCTCCCCTAGTAGTAGAGAACCAATATTGAGCACTCAACTTAGATACTATAGGCTCTAACACGATATAAGGTATACTAATATTAATTAGACCATCAACCTCTCCAACTCCTGTCTCAAAAGTAGCCAAGATTACCATATCATTATTAGGAACTATTTGTGTAAATTGAGGGTTAGACTCTAATTCCTTGAGTCTAGGTCTTAAGTCTACAACATTCTCCCAAGCTTCACTAAAACTACCTAGAATTAGTTTGTTGATCTTTTTTAAGACAACCTCTTCAATATCTGTAAACTCTCTTACTACTCCAATAGAATTTACAGAATCACCACCAAAAAGTCTTTCAATAATAGCATATCCTATCTTAGGGTTAATCTCAATAATAAATTCTCCATGTAAAGGATAGAAATCACATACAGACATTATCGTTGGTTGTGGTAAAGAGCTAGTAAACTCTTCATAAGATAACTGCTCAATTGATTTAAGCTCAACCTTTACTACACTCCTTAACTGAGTTGAGATAGCAGTACTTAAAAGTCTAGCAAAGCCTTCATATACCATCCTTAAAGTCCTTAACTGATCTTTGGATAATTTATTAGGATGCTTAAAATCATAAACCTCTACTACCCCTTCGCTTTCACTCTGTAATTCATCAGCCTCTAACTTCCCTGATGTTAGATCATCTAGCAAAGAGTCTATTTCATTTTGAGATAAAACTCTATTTGATGACATATTATGCCCCCTGCCTAATTTAAAGAAAAAATAATTCAATCTACTAATAATTATATATTATTTATTCAAATTTTTAAACTTTTACTGAATTACAAATTCTGTGAAAAATACATTTGTTATCTGACCTTCGATTAACCTCTCGTTAATCTTATTCATAATTTCTGTTCTTAAGGTTCTACTTCCACCTTCAGTAATAACCTCATCGTGACTCTTACTCCTTAAAACAGAAATAATTAAATCTCTAATCTGTGGGGTTCTCTCATCTACCTCTCTAGTAACCCTGCTATTATTAACTTCTAAAACCATACTAACTCTAACAAACCTTCTTCCCCCATCTAGGTTAACTAAAAAATCACCTATATCTGTAGTTGGCCCCAACTCTCTATTTTCACTATTTACATTAGTTGTACCTGCATTATCTGTATCCACTAATCGGCTAAACATAAAATATGATGATCCAGTTGCCAATAAAACAGATAAAACTACTGCTATTATTATCGTAAGGTTCAAATTACCTTTTTCACCACTCATTATAATAATCCTCCTCTTCATCCATTCTTAGAACAATAACATCGACTCGACGATTTAAAGCCCTATTTTGAGATGTATCGTTGGCCCTGATTGGTCTATACTCAGAATATCCTGCGGCAGATAACCTACTTGGATTAATATTGTTCTCTTCAATAAAATATCTAACTACATTCGTTGCTCTAGCTGTCGATAACTCCCAATTTGATGGGTACCTAGAACTGTTTATCGGCCAATTATCTGTATGACCTTCAACTGCTACATCATTTGGAAGACTCTTTATAAGACCAGATATCATACTTAATACCGGTTTAGCATTATCTTTAATTTGGGAACTTCCTAAACCAAATAACACCTTCCCGCTAAAGCGAATTACTAAACCTTTATCATCCTCTTCTACAGAAATCTGTTCTTCTAAACCTTCTAATTCTATATATTGATTTATTTTATTATTAAGTTCATTAAACTGTCTATTACTAGGGCTGCTAGAGTCAAGACCCATCTCAATCAGCTCAGCTCTAGTTACAGTCCTTCCTCCAGGTAAAACACCTAACTTACCTTGCAAACCATCCATTACCATTTGAAACTTACTTGCATCTATACTTGAAAAAGAATAAAGAAGGACAAAAAAGGCTAATAATAGAGTCATCATATCTCCATAGGTAGTCATCCAATCAGCATTGCTTCCTTCGTCTTTCTTCTTCTTTCTATCCCGCGACATCTCTTGCCACCGCCCCTCCTTCTTCACTTACCTCACTTCTTGAACTAGGAGATAGGAAGGCTTTTAGTTTCTCTTCTACAATCCTTGGATTTTCTCCTGCCTGAATGGATAAAATCCCTTCTATCATTACCTCCTTACTCAATATCTCTTCTTCACTCTTTATCCTTAATTTTTCTGCTAAAGGTATGAACACAACATTGGCCAACAAAGCACCATAAAGAGTTGTAATCAAAGCAGTTGACATTCCTCCCCCTAACTGTGTTGGATCATCTAATTGGGCCAACATACCTATCAAACCAATCAAAGTACCAATCATACCAAAGGCTGGTGCTAATTCTGCACCTTTTGAAAATACCCCTCTATTAAGAGAATGACGCTCTTCTAAGAAGGTCAATTCTGTCTCTAGGATACTCTTAACCAATTGAGGGTCGGTACCATCTACTACTAACTGAACACCCTTCTTTAAAAACTCATCATCTAGATCATATGCTTCTTCCTCTAAAGCTAAGAGACCTTCTCTTCTTGCTTTTTCTGCAAAGCTTACTAATATAGAAATAATATCCCCGGCCTCATCATTTGTCTGAGAAAATATTATCTTCAAACCTTTAATAGCACTCCGTAACTGCTTAAAAGAATAAGCTAATATTACCCCCCCTAAGGTTCCCCCTAACACAATAAAAATAGAGGGTACATCTAGGAACATCAAAATATTCCCTTGCATAAACATTCCCATAATAACTAATGTAATTCCTAAAAAGAGACCAACAATCGATGCTAAATCCATTATATCACCCCACTTTTATTCTAAATTAAAACCTATATTTTTCTTATATTCTATAACCTTTCTAATAACCTCTTCTACATCCTCTTGAACAACTAACCTTCTCTTAGAAGTTAGTTGTATAACAGTATCAGGAGTAGCCTCAATGGTCTCTATTAAATCTGCATTAACAACAAACTCTGGGCCATTAAACCGAGTTACCTTTATAATAGCAACCACTTCCTAACCTTTAATTTTAAGTATAATATTCTATAAATCCTATATTTAAAGTTATGTTAACTAAGGAGAGGAATTCCTCCCCTTAGTTTAGTTAATTACCTCTTTAAATTAACCAACTCTTGTAAAAGCTCATCAGAAGTAGAGATAGTTCGAGAATTCCCCTGGAAACCACGTTGAGTTGTAATCATTTCAGTAAATTCAGCTGCCATATCTACATTTGACATCTCTAAAGTACCAGCCATTAAAACTCCACGCCCTCCTGCCCCTGGTCCATCAATATTTGCTATCCCAGAGTTGTTAGACTCTCTAAACAGGGTATCTCCCACTTCTGAAAGACCACCAGGATTATTAAAAGAAGCAATTGCTACTCTTCCTAAAGTCTGCCTTTGACCATTATCGTAATAACCTGTAATGATACCTGAGTTATCCACATCAAAACTCTGGAATGACCCTGCCTGATAGCCGTTTAGAGTATCTACCTTGACACTATTTACACCAGCAAATTGAGTTATACTGCTAAAATCCAACTCAATAGATAAATCATCTACCCCCTCTATCTCCTGATTCAATGTAAAGGTATCGCCACTCTCAATAATGCCATCTTCGTTAAATTGAACTTCATTTGCCTCTTCATAATCCCCGTCTTCAAACTTAGTAAATGTCTGCCATTCATTTGTTCCTGTCTTTACAAATGCTACATTGATATTATGTCTTTTACCTTGAGAATCATAAACATCGATGGTCGTATTATGAATAGAATTTTGAAAGTCTCTCATAATCTCATTATATTCATCATCTGCATCCTGGTTGCCTTCTTCTCCTAGTTCATGATTCAGTAACTCATCAATATTATTAGTATCAAATTCATCCCACTCATCTAAATTTACAACTTGACTATCAGCGCTCAAATTAGCATCATAATTAACCTCATCAGTAGCTAGAGCTTCCATAGATTGCCGCAAAGTTATATCCTCTAAAGATCCATTGGTATCAATATTGCCATTATCATCAGCTACCCAGCCTTTCATTCTATATCCATTACTTGTATTGACCATGTATCCATCTCTATCAAAACCTGTAGAACCTGCTCTAGTATAAACTTGCTCAGTTCCACTATTTACAACAAAAAATCCATTTCCGTCTATTGCTAAATCAGTATTTATACCAGTAGATTGTGGAGCACCTTGAGTCATATTCTTATCTACACTTCCTAAAGAAACACCTAAACCAACCTGTTGTGGATTAGTACCTCCTCTTCCATCTTGGGGCGCAGAAGCTCCTTGCATTGTTTGACTTAACGTAGTCTTAAAGGTAGCACGGCTTCCTTTAAATCCTGTTGTATTTACATTGGCAATATTGTTACTGATTACATCCATTTTATCCATATGAGATCTCATGCCTGAAACACCAGTAAACATTGAACGTAACATATATAATAAACCTCCTCGTATTTTAATTGATAATTGATAGTTGATAATTGATAGTTAAAGTCTAAATAAATATGAGCTTTTTATAACTGTCAATTCTCAATTTTCAACTGTAAACTGCTCTTTAGTCGCTTCTGTCATTTAGCGACTTGTAACCCCCCTTACGGGTCCAGTTACTTAATTATAATAGCACTATCTATATTAGTAAATAGGTTATCTTCCATACTACCTTTACCCATAGCTGTAATTACAGTTTGATTCTTAACACTTACAATATAAGCATTATTGTTCAATAAAACTAGAGACTCTTTTACCCCTTTACCCTTAGCTTTATTTACAGCTTCTTCTAATTTCTTGAGATCGTCTTCTTTAAAATCTATATCCCTAGACTCTAAACGCTTAGAAGCGTGCTTGGAGAACTTCAAAGTATCTTTATCTTTCATCTTCTCTTTTAAGGTTTCTTCAAAGTTTGGTATTTTCCCTTTTTTAATCGTTTTTCCTTTATTAATCCCCTGGGGTGGGTTTAATATTCGATTAGAGTATATCCTATTCATGTCAAACACCCCCTTTTAAATCAACTCAATACCTCCTGAATATTAATTAGTGGATACTCCTCACCTTCTACAACAACCTTATGACCTTCATCAGACACTATAACCCTTTCTACCTCTCCAACTACATTTTCCCCTGTACTAGAGTTTAAAACAGCAACCTCTTTGCCGACAAAATTACTTACCTGAGATAAACTTTGATATCTTACAAAGTCACTCATTGTCGAATTTAGGTTCTGCATCTGTTCTAAAGAACTAAATTGAGCCATCTGTGCAATAAACTCTTTATCATCCATAGGCTCTAAAGGATCTTGGTATTTCAATTGAGTCATCAATAGTTTTAAAAACTCATCTTTACCCATTGCATCATTGGACTTATTAACTTTATTTTCATTATTATTAGTACTTGAACTAGCACCAATACTGTCAGTACCATTCATCTTTTAACCCCCTTTTATACAACATAATCGACCTGTTCTAAACTTTGGTCATCCCGTCTTATATCTTCTTCTACTTTTTCTTCCTCAAGTTGTGCTTGAATTTCATCCAAGCTTAAAGCAAAATCTCTCTTTTTATTACTTCCTTCTCCATTACTGAAAAAGGGACTATTTCTCCTTTGATCAAAACCATCGGCAAAGGCTCCACCTTCAAAATCAAGATTAACCTCAATATCATCAACTTGAAGTCCAGTACGGGCCAAAGATTCTCTTAGTCTATTTGAATTCAACTCAAGAAGATCTTTAATCTGACCACTTTCAGCTAATATCCTAGTAGTTATATTCCCATCATCAATGCCAATCTTAATTCTTAATTTACCTAAATTCTCTGGTTCTAGCTGTAAAAGAACTTCTTTGCCATTCTTTGCTGCTAAGATTTCTTCATTACTTACTATCTGCTCCATCACATCTTTGAAATTAACTTGTTGCAGAACTTCAAACTCATCATTATTAGAGATTGAAGAGATATCTTGCATATTCTGTGAGAAGAATTCATTAGTTAACTCGCCCTCCGACTCACTTTCTAAGGCTTCTACCTTTAAAGTTTCAGAGGAAACTTCTTCATCTAAAAGCATACCTTCTGTTATCTTAGCGTCTAACTCTACAACCTTCTGACTATCCTTTAAGTCTATATCATTCTCTACTTTATTCTTATTCTCCCTGCTAAGTCTGGCTATATCACTTTGGTTGATTGCTCTTTGATAAAGGTCTCTATGATTATTTAAATGTTTATCACCAAGAGATTCCATCTCCCCTTTAACCTCAGCAAGTAGCTCTTTAACTTTTAAAAATCCTTCATCTTCTTCGTTATAAATTTGATTAAGCTTATTGAGATCAGCATCATTTATTGTTTCTCCTACGGAAGATTCTATAAGAGTTAACTTTTCTTCCAAACTCTCTAAGCCTTCACTTAAAGCTTTCAGATAGTCATCACCAATACCTTCTTCTATACGAAGTAACACCTCAGCTAATTGATTTTTCTCTTTACCCTCGCCTGCTTCTCCATTTTCTAGTAAAGCTAAAGCTTCTTCCAACGCTCCTAAAAATGCTCCTAATAACTGCATTAACTCGGCTAATTCTTCATCATTTAGCTCTAATAGATCTTTATTAATCAATTCCTCTAATCTCTCTACATCTTTAAGCTCCACCTTTTCACCATCATTATCATTAGATCTGACCTTATTGTTCATACTGCTTTCTAATGATGAAATGAAGTTATTATCCTTAGATTTGAATCCATTTTCCTTCTTTGACACCTCAAAGGAATCATTTCTTTGAATCAGATCTAAACCATTAAACCCACTTATCATCTTTTCACCTCCTTTCTAATTTGATAATCGAGTAGAAATACGGGCAGCAACATCTGTTTCCATAGCTTCTAATATATTAGCTACATCCCTTTCACGCATCCTCGCCAATATATCAATTGCTAAATCCATCTCTAACTCAGTTAGAATACTTGCAGCCCTCTCCTCGTCCATCTCCCTATAAACTTGCGATAATCTACTAACTTTAGTCTCATAATCTTCTCTATCTGTTAAAACTTGGCTTAAATCCCCCTCTAAAGCTTCAAGAGTGTCCTGATATTCTAGAACCTGCCTATTCTTTATCTCAACCTCTCTAAGTAATTCTTCATTTTGGTCTTGGATTTTTTCTAGATAATTTTGAAGTTCAATCACTTCATTTTCTAATCTATTATTTTCATCCATAGTGACTAGATAATTCTCTAATACGGGAATGTCTTTGGCCCTAGATATGGATATATCTTTAAGGTCTTGTGTAGTAAATATATCTAAATGATTTAAAATAAGAAAGGTTATAACTGCTAATAAGATTAGGGTTGACATTACCACAATTATCTTCTTCTTCATCGAGCTTCCCCCTAAATTATAAATTTGAAGAAATATTTTTACGAATGTATTTATTATTTGCTAACTCATCATTTAACTTCTGTTCCTTGGCCCGATACTCTTTCCAATACTGTTCATTCTTCTTCTCTTTAAGCTTAAGAAATGATTTTTTCTCCTTGGTTTTTTCTAATAGTCTTTCTTTGCATTTACTTATTTCTTTCTTCCAGTAGTCTAATTGCATAGTCAACTCTTCTATTTCACCATTTAAATATTCAATATACTCTCGAGATCTAAGGGCCAACTTTAAATCAATCCTCTTACCTTCATCTTCTTCTATCTTTTGTTGTAACTTTCTTTTTTCTTCCTTAAATTGATTAAGTTGATCCACTACCTTGCTTTTTTCTTTTTTCAACCTAATTAAATCCTTCTGTATAAGGTCTTCTTCTCTTTTCTTTAAATCTAAGATAGTCTGTAATCTGAATTTAAACTTTTTCAATTATCCATCACTCCCCAGCAAAGATATTAATCAAAGCTTCAACAGTCTCATTATAATCACTGCTCTCATTAACCCCTTGCCGCAAGAAATCATTGACCATATCTAATTTAGATAAGGCATAATCCAATTTAGGATCATTACCAACCTCATAAGCTCCAATAGATACTAAATCTTTTGCTTCTTGGTAGGTAGCTAAGACCTCTCTTAGTTTGGCTGCTGCCCTTTGATGTTCATCACTTACAATCTCATTCATAACCCTGCTAGCACTCTCTAAGATATCTATAGCTGGATAATGGTTCATAGAAGCTAAGTCCCTTGAAAGTACTATATGACCATCTAAGATACCTCTTACAGCATCAGCAATAGGTTCATTCATATCGTCACCCTCTACCAAAACTGTATATAGACCTGTTATTGTCCCTTTAGCATCAGTTCCTGCCCTCTCCATCAACTTAGGTAATAGAGCAAAGACCGAAGGAGTATACCCTCTTGTAGCAGGAGGCTCACCAACAGCCAACCCTACTTCCCTTTGGGCCATAGCAAACCTAGTTACTGAATCCATCATAAGGTTAACATCTTTTCCTTTATCTCTAAAGTATTCTGCTATAGTCGTTGCTACTAATGCTCCCTTTAGCCTAACTAAAGCCGGTTGGTCTGAGGTAGCAACTACAACTACAGACTTCTTTAACCCTTCTTCACCTAAGTCCCTTTCGATAAAATCTCTTACCTCTCTACCCCTCTCTCCAATTAAAGCGATGACATTAACATCTGCATCTGTATTGCGGGCAATCATACCTAAAGTAGTACTCTTCCCCACACCACTTCCGGCAAAGATTCCTAAACGTTGGCCCTTTCCACAAGTTAAAATACCATCTAAACTTCTAATTCCTAAAGAGATTGGTTCAGTAATCCTTCTTCTCTTTAATGGGTCAGGAGGATCATTATAAATGGAATATTCTTTCCCATTCCCTTTAAAGCTAAAATCAGACATTGGATTACCTAAACCATCTAGGACTTGTCCAAGCAGGTCATCACTAACCTTGACCATCAAAGGGTTATTTGTAGCAAAGACCTTGCAACCTGGGCCAACTCCACTCATATCACCCAAAGGCATTAAAAGAACACTATTATCTTTAAACCCTACAACCTCTGCCTTAATCTTCTCTTTGTTAGAAGAGGTTTCAATTAAGCAGACCTCTCCTACATTAACATTTGGCCCCTGGGATTCAATGATCA
Organism: Halonatronum saccharophilum DSM 13868; assembly: GCF_000517025.1. Taxonomy (GTDB): domain Bacteria; phylum Bacillota; class Halanaerobiia; order Halobacteroidales; family Halobacteroidaceae; genus Halonatronum; species Halonatronum saccharophilum. The sequence continues at coordinate 170,188 of NZ_KI912091.1, read as the reverse complement.
AACCTACAACTCTTCTGATCTTACCAAAGAACTTTATTCTTTGGATATTATCCAACTCTCCAACTAGAGAATTTAAGTTTATATTAAAGTTACTCATCATTTATCACTTCTAGCAACCTATTTTCAACTTCCTCTAACTGAGAGCTTACTGTAGCATCAAGACCACCAAAGTCACTCTCAATTAAAGTGCCTCCTACCCTTACGCCTTCATCTCCAACTATCTTTACACTTTCAAGACCATTATTACCTTCTAAAAGATCTTCTTTAAACCCAGCCAAAGACTCTAAATCCCTTGGATTCACTTTTATCTTTATCTCTTCTTCACCATCTAATAATTTAATGGTATCGTTGATAATCTCCTTAACTATATCTTTATCAACTAAGAGTTCCTTAGCAATTATCTTTTCGCTAATAGCAATTGAGAGTCTTACTATATCTTGCTTTAACGACTCCTCTCTTCCATTTAGCTCGTCTTTAAACTCAGCTACCTCTGTTGCCAAATTATTAAGAAGATCTTTGAAATTATCTAAGACCTGCTTCTCCCCTTGAACTAGCCCGGTATTAAAACCTTGATTAAAGCCCTCTTCTTGAGCTGCTTTCAACACCTGATCTTTCTCAGCTTCAAGGGATACTTGAGCTTTCTTTTTTATATCTAAGGCTTCCTTTTGGGCCTGAGCAACTATCTTTTGAGCTTGGGCTTTGGCCCTTTCTACGATCTCTTTCTTCTCCCTTTCACTTGAAGTTAAAACTTCCTTTTCTTCTTCACTAATCGTTTCACTTTGAGAGTCAATGCTTTTTATCTTTTTACCTTCAGATTTATCGGCCAGTTTAAAGACATTCCCCGACTTGATAAAACCCGACTTTATTATATTAGACAACAACCTCATCCTCTCCACCACGATTAACAATGATCTCTCCTGCATCTTCTAGCTTTCTAATTTCATTAACGATCTTCTGCTGTGCTTCCTCTACATCACTAATTCTAACTGGACCTAAGAACTCTATATCCTCTTTAAGCATCTCAGCTGCACGCTTTGATTGATTATTAAATATCTTATCTGCAACTTCATCGCTAACAGTCTTTAAAGCTAAAGATAAATCATCAGTATCAACTTGCCTTAATAGAATCTGAATATCTCGATCTGCTAACAGAGTAATATCCTCAAAGACGAACATCTTCTGCCTAATTGTTTCAGCCAATTCTGGATCTCCTTCATCTAGATCCTCCAATATTTTCTTCTCAGTAGCTCTATCGGCTAAATTCAAAATATCTACAATTGAGTCTATTCCTCCAGCTACAGTATACTCATTTGTCATTAAAGAAGATAATTTCTGCTCTAAGACCCTTTCTACCTCTTTTATAATATCTGGAGTAGTTCTCTCCATAGTAGCAATACGTTTAGCTACTTCTGTCTGTTTGTCATATGGCAAAGCAGATAATATCAATGCTGATTGTTCAGAATCTAAATATGCTAAGATCAAAGCAATAGTCTGCGGATGCTCGTTTTGGATAAAGTTTAAGATTTGACTAGGGTCAGTCTTTCTTAATTGATCAAAAGGTCTTACTTGTAATGAAGCCGTTAACCTATCAATAATATTGTTTGCTTTACTAGCCCCTAAAGCCTTCTCTAAAACTTCTTTAGCATAATCCATACCACCATGACTAATATAATCATAAGCCACACACATCTGATGAAACTCATTTAAAACTTCATCTTTAACCTCCGTTGAAACCTTATCAAGATTTGCAATTTCTAAGGTCAGATCTTCAATCTCTTCATCACTTAAATGTTTAAAGACCTCTGCTGATGCATCAGGACCCAGGGAGACTAACAAGATGGCTGCTTTCTCTTTACCTGTTAAAGCAGACATTTTTCCACCTCCTATTAATCTTCAGCCAACCAACTCTTAACTAATCCTGCAATTTCTTCTGGTTGATCTTCAATTATTTTCCTTAAATTATTTTGTAATTTCTGTCTTTGGCTCTCTTCTTCACTTAATCCATTAATTGCAGCAAATTCATCTTCTGCTTCGTCAATTATATAATCTATATTCTGACCTGTTTGAACCTCTTTATCAGTGGCTCTTCCTTTATATAAAATAATTAATAAAATCAAAATACCTAAAGCCACTATAGCTACTGCTGCTATAAGAATGTTTCTTCTCCTTGCTTGGTCTGCCAAGATATCTTGGTCAACCATTTGAGCCAAACTATCATCAAACTCCATACCTGTAACTGTAATTTGATCACCTCTATTGGCATTATATCCAACAGCAGTTGAGATAGCTTGAGTAATAGATTCCCTTCTCTGCTCATCAAGGTCTTGATTAACTATTAATGATACCGATATTCTTTCCACAGCACCAGGAGCTTGTACATACCTTTCTATCTCTTCATTGATTTCATAATTTATAATTCTATCTTCTTTTCTATAATCGCTCTCTTCTTCATTTGTAGTCCGATATTGAGGGATATTAGATGTAGTCCCTGGAACACCCTCAGGAGTTGTTGTAGTTCCTCTCTGCCTCTCTTCTTGGGTCTGTTCACTCCTAACAATACCACTATCACCTACAACAGGTTCATACCTCTTTCTCTCAATATTTCTCTCATCAAAATTAAGATCAGCATTTACTGTAACTACAAAATTGTTAACCCCAAAGACTCTAGTTAACATCATATTTAAATCTCTTTCTAGCTTCTTCTCAACATCGCGTTTTAGTTCTAATTGCCTTGACCCAAATTCATTTTCACTATCTCTATCTAGCACAGCTGACAATAAATTTCCAGCTGTATCGACAATAGTTACGTCTTCAGGGGCCAACCCACTAACACCACTAGCAACTAAATTTGCAATTGCTTCAACCTCATTTTTAGAAGGATTAGCACGACCTCTTAACTTTAAGAAGACCGAAGCTTCAGCAGGTTCATCCATATCCCTGTATATACTTCTCTGTCTTGGACTCACCTGAACTCTAGCGTGTTCAACGCTATCAAGTTGTCCAATTGTACGTGTTAATTCTCCTTGTAAAGCACGGGTTAAGTTAACATTCTGTTCAAAATCAGTAGTCCCTATCTGATTACGATCAAAAAGTTCAAAACCTGCTACTCCACCTGTAGGTAAACCATCGCTAGCTAAGACAAGTCTTAATCGATCCACCTGACTACTAGGCACAAGTATAGCAGATCCATCACTCTCTAGTTTGTAATCTACTCCCTGTTCCTCTAACCTTTCTGTAATCTCACCAGCATCATCCATTGCTAGGTTAGAGAAAAGAACCCTATAATCTGGTCTACTAGCCCAATTAGCTAAGATTAGCAAACCTATAAATGTTACTATTACAGAGCTACCTATTATTACCTTAGCCCTCTTATCTAAGTTGGCCCATAAACTCTGTAACTGCTCCTTTATTTGCGAGAAATTTTCAACCATATTCACACCCCAATCTCACTGAACAAATACATTATAATTGCATCCTCATAACCTCTTGATATGCATCTACAGCTTTTGTAGTTATAGATGTAGTTAAATCTAAGGAAAGTTTTGCTTTTTGAGCAGCTACCATTACATCATGAACATCATCAACCTTCCCCAATGCCAAATCATTACCCATCTTATTACTTTTATGTTGCAAGTTATTAACCTTAGCTAAGGAACCTTTTAGCGTATCTACAAATGATCTATTTATTTCGCTTTTTCCTTGCTTAGATAGCTTAAAGGTATTAGCTTTAGCTATACTATTAATTTCCATCACACATCCCTCCTTCTTATAAATAAGCACTTATTTCTGTTAAGTAATAAGCGCTTAAGAAATAAAAATCTTCAGCCTGTACAACTTAAGAAATTCAACCTATATTTAAAGCACTTTCAATTATTGACTTAGAAGAATTCAAAGCCGTTACGTTGGCTTCATAAGCTCTTGTAGCAGATATCATATCAGTCATCTCAGAGACTATGTTTATATTAGGCTTCTTAACATAGCCATCTTCATTAGCATCTGGGTGAGTAGGCTTATAAACCAACCTTGGAGGTTCACCACTCTCTTTAATCTCTTTAACCTTTACACCATTACTTATCTGCTCCCCTTTGCTCAACTTACCAATCTCTTCGTTTAATTTTGTAGCAAAAACTGGCATCTTGCGTTTATAATACTCTCCATTTTCATCCTTAGTAGTATTAACATTTGCAATATTATTAGATATAATATCCATTCTCAAACGCTGAGCAGTTAACCCAGAAGCACTAGTATTCATTCCGTTAAATATTCCCAAGCTTATCTACCCCCTTTTTGAATAACTGAGTCTAGCCTATTAAACTGATTAGCAACCTGCCTTGCAATAGCTTGATATTCCAAAGTATTCTGCGCTAAAAAAGCCATCTCAGCATCTATACTCACATTGTTTCCATCTTCTCTAGCCGAACTATCAGCTTCAACACTGATCTGTGGTTTAAAATTAGATATATCTCTAGAACCTAAACTGATATGTCTTTTGTTTGTAACGGCCAGATCATTGTTGGAACCTTCTAATAATGATTCTAACTCTTTTTTAAAAGAGACTGATTTTCTCTTGTAACCTGGGGTATCTACATTTGCAATATTATCAGAAATCGCTCTATGGTTTTTGCTCAAAGAAGTTAAAGCACTTTGTAAAACCCCAAAATTATTATTATTAAATATCTCCATTTAATATATCCTCCTTTATTCAGATATATATAATTTAGGCCTCACTATCTGTATTTCAACTAATTTTTAAAAATTCCTTTAAAAAAATATATCCAAATTATAAAAAATATATTTTTGATCTTCATATGCACAATATTGCCTCTCATTAATGTTAATTTACTCCTAAAAATATAAATATAAAGGTTGCTTAGCAACCTTTATATTTATATTTATATGAAATTCCCTCCCTACCTCTTAACTAATCTATTTCTTCTAACTCCTCAAGTAAGGTATCATTTAAAATTTTGATATATGTTCCTTTCATCCCTAAAGATTTTGATTCAATTACTCCAGCACTTTCAAATTTCCTAAGAGCATTTACAATTACTGATCTAGTTATACCTACTCTATCAGCTATCTTACTAGCAACTAACAAGCCTTCACTACCTTCTAATTCTTCAAAAATATGTTCTATAGCCTCTAACTCTGAATAAGAAAGAGTCTCTAAAGCAATATGTACTGCCGCTCTCTTTCGCGCTTCCTTCTCGACCCTTTCACTTCTCAACCTTAAAATCTCCATCCCTACAACTGTAGCACCGTATTCAGCCAAAAGAAGATCACCTGATTCAAATTCTTCATCAAATCTAGCAGCTATCAATGTCCCTAGTCTATCTCCACCTCCATTGATAGGTACAACTGTCGTAAGCTTGTGTTTAAATATACACTCCTCATCTTTGAATACACAATGTCCCTCTTGTTGCTCATAATTAGAGCGAGTATGATAAATACCCAAAAGCCAATCATTATAATCTCTAGGAAAATGACCTTCACTAATTACTTCTTGAAACATTAAATCGCATTCAAATTGATCAATTAGAGTATAGCCTAATATAACTCCCTTTTCATCGACAATATAAAGATTAGCCTCTATTGTCTCACTCAAAACCTTCGACATCTCTTTAAAATCAACAGGGTTACCCGCTGATCGCTGTATGATTCGATTTATCTTCCGCGTTTTATTAAGTAGTCTATCTATATTCCCCACCTTTTCACCTCCAATAATTGGATTAGTTGCACTTTATACAACTAGCCATCAGTCGTCAGCTATCAGCTGAAGAACTTAATCTCTTGATCTTAGCTGACGTCTGATAGCTGACAGCTATAGTAATAAAGCTATGCTTTATTACTATAAAATATATTTACTTAAATCCTTGTCTTCTACGACAGAATCTAGCTTATCCTTTACATATTCTCGATTAATCTCAATCTCCCTTTTGGAAAGTTCTGGAGCCTCAAAGGATATCTCCTCTAATAACTTTTCAATTATTGTATGTAACCTTCTTGCACCTATATTTTCAGTCTCTTCATTAACTCTATAAGCTATCTCTGCTAACTCTTCAATAGCATCTTCACTAAAGTCTATATCTATATCTTCAGTTTTCAACAAGGCTTTGTACTGTTTTATTAAAGCATTCTCTGGCTTGGTCAAAATCTCTTTAAAGTCATCTTTGGAGAGACTATTAAGCTCTACCCTAATTGGGAATCTACCTTGAAGTTCTGGGATCAAATCGGTAGGTTTGGATAAATGAAAGGCCCCAGCTGAAATAAATAATATATGATCTGTCTTAACTGAACCATACTTCGTCATTATCGTTGACCCCTCTACAATAGGTAGTATATCTCTTTGTACACCTTCTCTAGAGACATCAGGACCTGATCCGCCTTTTCCTCCTGCTATCTTATCAATCTCATCTAAGAAGATCATCCCAGATTCTTGAACACGTTTGATAGCTTCTCTACTTACCTCTTCCATATCAATTAATTTCTGCGCTTCTTCTTCCTTTAAGACCTTTCTTGCATCTTTAATCTCTAACCTTCTCTTCTTCTTTTGATTAGGAAAGATCCCACCAAAGATATCTTGAAAATTAACACCCATCTCTTCTACACCTGCACCCGAAAAGATCTCTACCATCTGTGAGTTATTCTCTTCTACCTCTATCTCAATTACTCTATCTTCTAAAAGACCTTCCTTTAATTGCTTACGCAGCTTTTCTCGCTGACGTGCAAACCGCTCTTCTCTTTCTTCATTTAAGTAATCATCATCTTCATCATTTGCATTAAATAGATTGCCAAAAGGGTTATTACTTCTCTTCTTTGGTGAAGGTAATAAAATATTCAAAATCCTATCTTCTGCTAATTTTTCTGCTCTCTCTTGGACCAAAGCTGATTTCTCTTCTTTTATCATATTAATAGCAATCTGAACTAAATCTCTGATCATAGACTCTACATCTCTTCCTACATAACCAACCTCTGTAAACTTGGTTACCTCTATCTTAATAAAAGGTGCTTTAGCTAACTTTGCTAATCTTCTTGCTATCTCTGTTTTTCCAACACCTGTTGGCCCTATCATTAAGATATTCTTAGGAACAACCTCATCTCTTAAATCCTCCGAGAGTCGCTTTCTTCTATATCTATTTCTAAGAGCTATAGCTACAGATTTTTTGGCCTGTTTTTGTCCAATAATATACTTATCCAAACTCTCAACTATCTGCCTTGGAGTTAATTCTTCCATCATAAACCCCCTCCTTATATCTCTTCTACACTAATGTGCTTATTTGTATATATACATATATCTCCAGCAATCTCCAACGAACTTCTTGCTATATCAGAAGCTTTTAGATCAGTAGACTTATTAAAGGCTCTAGCTGCTGCTAGAGCATAAGCCCCCCCAGAACCAATAGCAGCAATTCCATCATCTGGTTCAATAACATCACCTGTCCCAGAGATGACCAATAAGGAATCTTTATTTGCTACCACTAATAAAGCCTCTAGTTTTCGAAGCATCTTATCTGTTCTCCATTCCTTTGCTAATTCAACTGCTGCCCTCTCTAAATTACCATGAAACTCCTCTAACTTCCCTTCAAATTTTTCAAAGAGTGTAAAGGCATCTGCTGCAGCACCAGCAAACCCAGCTAAGACCTTATCCCTATAAATCTTTCTTATCTTCTTCGCGCTATGCTTCATTACAGTATGCTGCATAGTTACCTGTCCATCACCTGCAATTGCTACCTCATCACCCTTCTTAATAGCAATCACCGTTGTAGCCTCAAACATATTAATCCCCCCTTTTTTGAATCAGATAATAGGTTATAGATGTTAATCCAAAAACATTAAAAGCTATTATCAATCTGTTATCTGTTCTTTACTCGCTGACTACTTTCTCATAACCGCAATCTTCAGCTGCACAATAATGTTTATGTTCTTTTTTAGTCTTCTTTTCAAATAAAATTCTTTTGCAATCAGGACACTTGTCTTTGATCGGTTTATGCCAACTCATAAACTCACAATCTGGATAGTTACTACACCCATAAAAAGGTCTCCCCTTCTTACTCTTACGCTTGATAACATCTCCACCTTCACAATCTGGACATTTAACTCCAACTTTATTTAAGATAGGCTTAGTATTCTTACAATCTGGATACTTTGGACAGGCTAGAAATTTACCATAGCGCCCATGCTTAATCACCATATTACTACCACATTTCTCGCATATAATATCTGTAACCTCGTCTTTTAATTGAACATCCTCCATATTCTTATGAGCCTTCTCTAATCGCTCTTCAAATGGAAAATACAATTCTTTCAATAACTTTACCCAATCTACCTCTCCAGTCTCGATCTTATCCAAACTATCCTCTAATTGTGCTGTGAATTCTATATCCGTTATATCAGGAAAGTGCTCAGTCAAAAGATTATTAACTAACTCTCCTAACTCTGTTGGTTTAAACCTTTTACTTTCCCTTTCCACATAACCTCTATTTTGAATTGTACTTACTATAGTTGCATAGGTACTTGGTCTCCCAATCCCTTTTTGCTCTAAAGTCTTAACAAGTTTTGCATCTGTATAACGTGGTGGGGGTTGGGTGAAATGCTGCTCTGGAATAACCTTATTCAAATTAACCTCTTCTCCTTCTTTTAACTCTGGGAGAAGTTCATCCTTGCTCCCACTCTTACTTGAATCGACTCTTAAGAAACCATCAAAAATTTCTATAGAACCTTTGGCCCTTAACCAATACTTATCCCCTCTTATATCTATTGTTAGGGTATTGTATAAAGCAGGACTCATCTGACTAGCCACAAGTCTCTCCCAAATTAGTCTATATAACCTGTATTGTTCCTTATTTAAGTAATCTTTCATTTTATCTGGACTTCTCTGAACTGATGTAGGTCTAATAGCTTCATGAGCATCTTGGGCATTAGATTTAGCCTGATAACTTTTGGCTTTCTTAGATAGATATTTTTCACCAAAGGTCTTAGCTATATAATTTCTACTTGCATTTTGAGCTTCTTTAGATATCCTAGTTGAATCTGTTCTCATATATGTAATCAAACCAACAGTTCCTTCAGCGCCTAAATCTAAACCTTCATATAATTGTTGGGCTATATACATAGTCTTTTTAGAACTAAAATTCAACTTATTAGAAGCTTGTTGCTGTAAACTACTAGTTGTAAAGGGGGCAGAAGGATTTCTTCGCCGTTTACTCTTCTTCACCTTTTTAATAGCTAACTTTTCCTCTTTTAATTGGTCAACTACTTTATCAACTTCTTCTTTACTAGTAATTTTAAACTTTTTATTATCAATACGGTGTAGTTTAGCATCAAACTCCTTTTTAGTACCAGCTTGCACCTTTGTATCTACTGTCCAATACTCCTCCTCTTTGAAGTTTCTAATCTCCTCTTCCCTATCGCAAACAATTCTAACTGCTACTGATTGTACTCTACCTGCACTTAGACCTTTTCTAACTTTCTTCCACAACAAAGGACTTAATTTATAACCGACTAATCTATCAAGTATTCTTCTAGCTTGTTGAGCATCCACCCTATCTTTATCTATAGGTCTTACTTTCTCTAATGCACTTTGAATAGCCCCTTTAGTTATCTCATTGAATTCTATTCTACAATTACTTTCTTCATCAATTTTTAAAGCATGGGCCAAATGCCAAGAGATTGCTTCTCCTTCACGATCCGGGTCTGTAGCTAGTAATATCTCCTTGCTCTTTTTCGCCTTCTTCCTTAACTTTTGTAAAGTCTTTCCTTTGCCTCTAATGGTTATATACTTAGGTGTAAAATTTTCTTCTACATTTACACCTAATTGACTCTTGGGTAGATCTATAACATGCCCCATAGAAGCCTCCACATCAAAGCCCTTTCCAAGAAACTTACTAATAGTCTTAGCTTTAGCAGGAGATTCTACTATTACTAGCTTCTTATTTTTTTTCTTTTTCTTCCTTGCCATAATCACACCTCCACCACTATAAATTTAATTGATATATTTTCCTTTTGATTCATCTAAACCATTAAGTTCTTCAACTTTTCTTGTTATAAGGGCCAACCTAAATTCATCATCAATAACCAATTCTAAAGCTTTCCAAAAATCAATAAGATTAACAATACTACTATACTCTACTAAACACTTACTTATTACTAGTTCAACCTCTTCTCCATTAATTAAATTTAAGGCAAGTAATTTAATAATAACCCCTTGAACCCCTAAACTTAATTTTAATCTTTCTCTAAAATTAAAGACCCTATTGAAACTTCTACTATTTATGTTGACTTCATAATCAGCTTCTTTTCTTAAACTTTTTTGATTATCTCCTGACACCTCTATTATCTCCGAAGTAGAGAATATAAATTCAAAAGCCTGACTAATCTCTGCTAAATCATAACCCTCTTCTCTTAAAGATTGAATCAACTTCTCTTCATCATTTACTAAGTCTTCACTATATAATAACCTCTTTACCAGATGACTAATTATCTCAAACACATTCTCTCTCATATCTAATGTGGTATGTAGATTCCATACCTACTCCTTCCTAAATCAATTTGTTAATCCACTATCTTAAACCTACGCCCTACTAACTGCTCTATAAATCCTTTTATCTCTAAATCTAATAATACCCTATTTAACCTTGAAGTGTCAAAATTCATCCTATTAAATAAATATTCAAATTGTTGTGGTTTAGAAGATAATACCTTATACACAGCAACCTCATCCTCAGTTAAAACACTTAATCTATCATCAAAAGATGCACCCTCTTCACTTGTGTCTCCTGCACCTTTAGCAAACCTTTTTTCTCCAATCTGTAAAGAAAATAAAGGCAATTCTTCTCTTATATCATCTATGTTTTGAACGAGCTTAGCTCCACTCTTAATTAAGTGATTTGTACCTATACTTTGCTTCTTATTGATATCACCAGGTATAGCAAACACCTCTCTACCTTGATCAAGAGCATAATTAGCTGTTATTAAGGAACCGCTCTTCTTATCAGCTTCCACTACTAAAGTTCCCAAAGAAAGACCACTTATAATCCTATTTCTTATAGGGAAATTACCCCCATGAGGTTGAGTTCCCAAAGGAAAAGTGCTCAAAACAGCTCCATTATCAATGATCTCATTCATCAAAGTATAGTTTTCAGGTGGATAAACAACATCAAGACCAGATCCTAAAATAGCATAAGTTGCTCCACCTTTCAAAGCCCCTTTATGGGCTGCTGTATCAATCCCTCTAGCCATCCCACTAACAACTGAAACCCCTAAATCAACTAATCTCTTAGCAACTTTAAAAGCTATACTCTTACCGTAAGTAGTACACCTTCTAGAACCAACAACAGCAAGAGAAGGTCTATCTATTCCCCTTATATCCCCTCTATAATATAAAAGAGGCGGAGGATAATATATCTCCTTTAATAATTTAGGATAACATCTATCAGATAAAGTTACAACCTTAACTTTATTTTTATTCAATAACTTGAATTCATCTTCAAAGTCAAAGGTGTTTTTAGATTTAATAATATTTTTAGCAGTAGAAGGACCAATTCCCTCTACATTAGTTAATTCTTCGCCATAAGCTTCCCAAACCCCTTGTGCATCATTAAAATAATCTAAAAGTTTCCTTATTTTAAGCGGACCCAATCCTTTAACCTTTGTTAACCATACCCAATAAAGCTTCTTTTCCATATTAATATCACCTACCTATTTTAATTTAAACAATAGGTATTATTCCATTAGATTCCATATTTATACACAAATCTAGGAATACCTTCTTCTAGTTTGAAATATATAGTAATAAAGTGTCACTTTCGTGCCACTAGTAATGGGTAATGAGTGAAGAGTAATGAGTAAAATCAAAATCTCAAAACTTCTTATAAGCCTTAGCTAACAAAGGGGTTCCTGTTTTTTTAAGGTTTTACCCATTACTCATTACTGATTACTCATCACCAGTAATAAAGCTCTGCTTTATTACTATAAAAAAAGACCCTCCACAAAAGTGAAGAGTCTAAATAATATTTATATTAAATATTAGGGTTGAGTAGGCCTGTAAGCCGGGTTCTGTACCCTCACGGGCAATGATCATCCATCTAGGGTAACAATTGCTTGTCACCTCAAGCGACCTAACCCGGAAAGATGAGCGAGCTACTCTTAACCTCTCCCTACTTGGTCTTGCTCCGGATGGGGTTTACCTTGCAGGTCCTGTCACCAAAACCCCGGTGCGCTCTTACCGCACCCTTTCACCCTTACCTATCAAAGGCGGTTTCCTTTCTGTGGCACTTTCCCTCGAATTACTCCGGCTGGCCGTTAACCAGCATCCTGCTCTATGGAGCCCGGACTTTCCTCAAGTATCCACTATACTTGCGATCATCCAGCCTACTCAACTCTTAAAATTTAATAGCCAAATAAAATTATAACACTTAGAATTAAAGTTGTCAATTATAAAACATTAATAACCTTTCTTTGCGACAACAAAACTTATGATAACACTAATAATAATTAAAGTCAAACAAAACAATTAGTTAATTAATGGAAAACCTATCCCCTATCCCTTATAATAAAGCATTCTCCCACAATTATCACATAAGACCATCTCATCGGCTTCCTTAACCTCCCTAACTAAATTAAAAGGAAGAGAGATCCTACACCCCATACAATAACCATCCTCAAGCTTTGCCACCGCTTTGTAGCTCTTCCTACGATAAAGGTCATTGTATTTTGAAATCAACCCATCTTCTAATAGTCTTTTTACTTCTTCTTTATCCCTTTTTAGCTCTTCTAACTCTTCTTTGTACTGATCCTTCCTAAACTCTTCTTCTCTCTTTAACTCCTTAACCTTTTCTCTTATCTTGTTTAGCTCATCTTCACCTTCACTTAACTTCCCCTCTCCTTCCTCTATTTCCATCATTAGTTCTAGTAATTTTTCTTCAACTTCCCCTTTATTTTCACTAACTTTCCTTAACTTATCTTGCAACTTCTCTAACTCTTTTGGGTTTCCTATCTCACCACTATATAATTGTTCCTTATAATCTTTCTCCTTTCTTAAAAGAAGATCATCTTCAAATTCAATATCCTTGGCCCTCTTCTTTAATTCTTTTAACTTTAATTCGCCCTCACCCAAAGCCTCTTCTCTCTTAAATAAATCTTCCTCTCTAACACCTACCTCCTTCAAATTAGATACAGATTCAAGCTTTCTTTCAACCTCTTTTATCCTATCATCTATCCCTTGTAACTTATATAACAACTCCACCTTATTCATATCATCACTCCTTTTTGTTTTTATAGTTTTAATTATCTATGAGCATAGAAAAGAGTAGGTCTAATATTAGACCTACTCAGATTATGACAAAAGGATCTGTATTCACTTTAGATTCTATAACTTCTACCTTAAAATTATTACTCTTTATCTCTTTATTTAAATACTCTCCCATAGCTGATTTAACTATTTTTTCTGTACCATAATGTCCAGCATCAATTAAAGCAATCCCTTCTTCTTGGGCCAACTGCCCTTCATGATACTTAATATCACCAGTCACAAATACATCAACACCTTTAAAAGATGCCGCTTTAATATAGTCTCCACCACTACCACTACATACTCCCACCTTGGCAATTTTATCATCAAGAGAACCTATAACTCTCAAAGTGTCTAGATTTAATTCCTCTTTAACTACTTGACAGTATTCTCTTAAAGTAATCGCTTCATCTAAATAACCTACCCTGCCAAGACCAAATCTTGACCCGGGGTTATCTAATGGATAGACATCATAAGCAACCTCTTCATAAGGGTGGGCTTTAATCATCTTTGAAACCACCTTGTTTAATTTAGAATTAGGTACTATAGTCTCTAACCTGACCTCTTCAACCTCACTTAGCTCCCCTTTGCTACCTATATAAGGTTCACTACCCTCTAAAGCTTTAAAACTCCCTATCCCTTCTTGAGCAAAGAAACAATCACTATATTTTCCTATCCATCCTGCTCCAGCTCTTCCCATAACTTCTCTTACACCTTCTAAGTTATCTTTAGGAACAAAGACTACAACCTTTTTCATCTCTTCTCTAGCAGTTACTTGTAAAACATCAGTATTAGTTAAACCTAAGCTTTGGGCCAAGTAATCATTTAACCCACCTTCACCTATATCATAATTTGTATGGGCTATATAAATAGAGATGTCCTCTTTAATAGCATCCCTAATCAACCTTCCTATAGAGGTATTGTAGCGAATTTTTGAGATCCCCTTAAAGATAAGAGGGTGGTGTCCTATAATCAAATCTACACCTTCTTCTTTGGCTTCAGATAAGACCTCTTTAGTAATATCTAACGTTAGCATAACCTTAGATACCGTTTGATTATAATCCCCTACCTGCAATCCTACATTATCCCACTTATAGGCCAACCTCTTAGGTGCAATTTTATCAATTAAAGTAGTAATCTGCTGCAATTTAACTGCCATCCTCTTCCCTCCTTACTAAGTAATCCTTCTCTTTAAACCCTTTAGTTTATTTAGCTTCTTATTTATTATATCTATTTTAGGATGGTTTGGAGCATTCATTGATATCTTTTCAATAACCTCACTCCATTCATCCTCTAAACTCTTAAAATAAAGTTCTAACAATGGATCTTTTTTCTCTAGCAACTTTGGCCCTAATTCTAAGATGAATTCACCTTCATCATCCATCTCTCCAGGCTTAGCAGCTATAATCTGATAAAGGAAATCTCCTTCTAAAATTAATTTCTCATCAGAAATCTTATAACCATTCTTTACAAGCCACCTCCGCAAAGAAGAAGCCCCTGCCATAGGCTGTAATACCAACTTATCCAATTTAAGGGCCAAGGACTGATCATCCTCCAAAATTGACTTGATTGTCTTACTCCCCATCCCTGCTATAACGACTTGATCAACTTCACCCTCATTTAAAACAGACAACCCAGATCCCAACCTAACATCTATTCTATCAGATAAAGCAAATCGTCGAACATTATTTAAAGCCGCTTTATAGGGAGCCTTATTATAATCACTTGCTATTATGTAATTATCCTTATCCTGCCTTGCTAAATGAATAGCTAGATACCCATGGTCAGCTCCAATATCCCCTACTCTAGCAGGCAAATCTAAAAGATCAACTATACTCTTTAACCTTGGTGACAACTTCATACTTTACTCCTTCTTTAAAATTTATGTTTTCCCTGCAAAAGTTATGAAAAAAGCGGGCATTGGCCCACTTTTTAATAACTCTCAACTATCAGCAAAATCTTTAATTTATGTTAAATAATCTTTAAGTTTCTTACTCCTACTTGGGTGTCTTAACTTCCTTAGAGCTTTAGCTTCGATCTGTCTTATACGTTCACGAGTAACCCCAAACTCTTTACCAACCTCTTCTAAAGTCCTAGATCGACCATCTTCTATACCAAACCTTAACTCTAAGACACGTTTTTCTCTATCTGTTAATGTATCTAAAACACCATCTAACTGTTCTTGTAATAACATAAAAGAAGCAGCAACAGAAGGTTCAGGAGCATCTTCATCTTCAATAAAATCTCCTAAATAACTGTCTTCTTCTTCACCAATTGGCGTCTCCAAAGATACAGGCTCTTGAGCAATCTTCTTTATTTCTCTAACCTTCTCTTCAGTAATATCCATCTCGTTAGCAATCTCTTCTACAGTAGGTTCACGCCCTAACTCTTGTACCAAGTGTCGAGAAACCCTAATTAACTTATTAATCGTCTCAACCATATGAACCGGAACCCTTATAGTCCGTGCTTGATCTGCAATTGATCTAGTAATGGCTTGTCTAATCCACCAAGTCGCATAAGTACTAAATTTATAACCCTTAGTATAATCAAACTTCTCTACAGCCTTTATAAGCCCTAAATTACCCTCCTGAATTAAATCTAAAAACAACATACCTCTACCAACATACTTCTTTGCAATGCTTACAACCAACCTTAAATTTGCTGCTGCTAACTTCTGCTTGGCTGCTTCATCTCCTTCTTCCATTCTTTTAGCCAATGATTTTTCTTCATCAGCTGTTAATAATGGTACCTTCCCAATCTCTTTTAAGTACATCTTAACTGGATCATCTAAACTAACCCCAGCAGGTATACTCAAATCTAGCTCTACCTCATCATTATCGTCTTCATCATCATTATCGCTATCATCATTACTATTTACATTTTCATCATCTTCTACTTCAATACCCATAGATGAAAAACTCTCATAAATCTCCTCTATCTGTTCTGTATCTAAATCTATTTCAGAGAGAGCATCCATTATTTCCTGATATCTTATTTTACCCTCTTTTTTGCCCTTAGCAATTAACTCTTTTACTTTTTCTGCAATAATCTTCTTATCGACAGCCATTAATTAACCTCCTTCCTAAAGAGATTCATATACTCTTTAAGTAATTCTCTTTCTCTATCCACATCACCTGTTATTTGCGCTTCTTTAATGTCCTTATTTAACTTATCCATCTTCATTACAGTTTGATACTCCTTTATTCTATTAATATATTCTTCATCACCTATCATCTCTTCTGTATAACTTAAGGAATCTTCCTCCTGAACCGATAACCTTAATAACAACCTCTTCACTTTATCATCTGATATAATTTTGAGTAGATTATTCACTTCTAACTTATTATTATCACTATAAGATTTATAGATTAAAGCTACCAACTCTTGGTATTCTTCTTTTATAAAATCAACTGGATCTAATTCATCTTTAAACTTTTTAATTAAGCTAGGGTTTTTTAAAACACTTCGCAATAATTCATCCACTGTTTTTAAATGGAGCTTAAACCTGGAGTCCTTTACTTCTTCTATTTTAATCTTATTAATATTATTCCTAGAATTACTCTTTCTATCCTCATCTAGGCCCTTAACTTTATATTTATTGATCTCTTGTTTTATGATATCTATACCTATATTTAATTTGTTAGCAACTACTTTGCTATACTCTTCTATTTCAACCTGATTATTTAACCTAGATAAGAGAGCAACAATCTCCTCTACTACTCCAACCTTAGCATCTATATCCTTAAAATTACTCTCTTCTAAGATCTTATTAATTTTAAATTCCATAAGAGACGAAGAACTTGCTTTTAACTCTTCAAAGGCAACCTTTCCTTTACTCTTTAAAAAATCATCTGGATCCTCTCCCTCAGGAAGAGTTATTACTTTTACATTAAGACCCTCTTTCTTTAAGACATCTAAACCTCTTAGAGTCGCTTTCTCTCCTGCTGTATCTGAATCATAAGCAATATATACAACATTAGCATACCTCTTTAATAACTTGGCCTGGTTATTAGTTAAAGCTGTACCTAAAGAAGCAACTACATTCTCAATCCCTAATTGATGTGCTCTAAGCAAATCTGTATATCCTTCTACTATAATAGCTTCATTACTCTTTTGTATAGACCTTTTAGCCCAATTTAGTCCATATAAATTCTTACCCTTATCAAAGATAATAGTTTCGGGAGAATTAAGATATTTAGGATAATCATCTTCATCTATAATTCTACCTCCAAACCCAATGGCATCTCCTCGATGATTAAATATTGTAAAGATCACCCTATTTCTAAATCGATCATAATACCCTTTCCCCTTCTTTCGTGGAATTACAAGACCAGATTTATCTAAAATGCCATCTGAATAACCTTTATTTTTTAAGAATTTATATAATCCTTGCCAACGATCAGGAGCAAATCCCAGCTTAAAATTATCCATAACTTTACTATCAAAACCCCGTTCTTGCAAATAACCTTTAGCAACCTCTCCATAATCGGAATCAACAAGAAGATAATTATAAAATCGAGTAGCTAAGTTATGAATCTCTATTAGCTCTCTTTTTTCATCTCTTTTTTTTCTTAACTTCTTTTCATCTTGATTTTTAGCTACAGATATCCCTGCTCTATCTGCTAAATTCTGAACGGCTTCGACAAAATTAAGACCTTCTATATCCATTACAAAATTGAAGATATCCCCTCCAGCTCCACAGCCAAAACAATAATAGAGCTGCTCGGTTGGATTAACATTAAAAGAAGGGGTCTTCTCTTCATGAAAAGGACATAAACCTTTATAACTTTTCCCGCCCACTTCCAACTTAGTATAATCAGATATCAAATCTATTATGTCATTACTAAGCCTAACCTGCTCTATCAATTCATCACTATAGGAGTTACTCACAAGCTGTCACCTTCTAATTCAGATATTTATGACAATTTTTCAATTAAATTAGATAAAGTATCAATGAATCTATTCTTATCTTCCCCACTATACTTGCTTGCTTTTGATATATAGACACCCTGACGTCTCAATTTTGCTGAAAAATGTCTATTAGCTAATAGATAATCAATTCTTTCTTCACTAAAGGTTTTTCCATAAAAAGATATTACATATGCATTCTTTCCTAAAGCTAAAGAAGCCAACCCATAATCATTTGTAATAACAATATCTCCACTTTCAACTCTATTTATTAAAACCATATCGACCTCTTGATAATTACTATCAACAGTTATATGTTCTGCTTCAACTCTATTATTATTCCAATGGGCCAAGCTTATAAAGATAAAGAGGGCTATATTATACTTTAAAGCTATCTTGGAAACCTCTTCTTTAACTGGACATGCATCTCCATCCACTAAAATTCTCATAACCTACTCCTTAAAACTAATTTAGGTTAAATACCATCTCAACTTTATCTCCTTATTTTTTAACCTCTAAAGAATAAATTACCTAGGGTTTATAAACAGACCCTTAAAAATATTTCTGACACCAATAACAACTTTTCGACAATAAATTATTAATACCTTCTTTTTATATAAAAAAAGAATTAAACTTAACTTTATTTGCAATAGTTTGCAATTTACTTTTTAGTTAACTTTTTCCTTTGTTTATTATACCCTGAAAAAGATCAATTATTCAGAAGTCAAATTAGCTCTTATTAAGATGTACTTTTAGCTACCCTAACAACTCTCATACCGAGAGCTTTAGATTGCTTTTTGCCTTCCAAGTCTTCTTTAGCGGGTTTTTGACTACAAGCCCCTTGGTGACCCACATTCCCTTCTTTAATACCATCACCTACAACTAGCATTCCCTGTATAAACATCATATCATGAAGTGCTTTTATTGTAGTCTCTTGACCCCCATAACGAGAAGCACCAACACTTATAGCCCCACCTACTGTATCAAATAAGGCTTTTTCACTTCTTAAAGCCCGAGTCATATCCCAAAAAGCCTTTAATTGACCACTTGAAGTTCCAAAATAAACTGGACTTCCCAATATTATTCCATCTGCTTGGGCCAACTTCTCAAACTGCTCTTCTAACAATGTACCTTTGTAACAAACCTTTAAACAAGGACTAGAACAATGTGTACAGAAGGGTTCATTTAGCTCCTTTAAAGCATCACGAATATGAATCAACTCTACCTTGGCACCCTCTTTTTTGGCTCCTTCTAAAGCCTCTTCCAATAAAACAACCGTATTCCCATTTTTATTAGGACTTCCATTTATACCTAAAACCTTCACTTAATCATCCTCCTTAACCATATCCGATGTAGGATTTGCGTTATAATTATTATTACAAGATAATAATAAAAAATCCTCTAATTTTTTTCTTTCCAGTTCAAAAATAATTTTTTATGTAGTATAAATTTAAATATCACTCTTTGATAATCTCATTGTGTTTAATACTTCATCAGCAACCTCTTCAATCGACTTATTAGTTATATTTATAATTGGGCATCCTAAGCAGTCGATTATAGAATCTGCATAATCAATCTCCTCTTTTATCCTATCAAGTTTTATATAGTCAACCTTTTGATTAAAATCCATAGACTTCAACCTTTCTTGTCTAAACTTTTGTAAGATAGATGGATCTATAATTAGACCAACTATTTTACTTTTATCTAGCTCATATAATTCCTTGGGTGGTACTACCTCTGGAGATAAAGAAATATTAGCAACTTTATAACTTTGATGAGATAAGTATATACTTAAAGGTGTCTTGGAGGTCCGTGATACACCTATCAAAACAATATCTGCCTCTTTTAATTTATTTAAGTTTTTACCGTCATCACATCGCCTAGCGAAATCTATACAATTAACCCTATCAATCACTTCTCCATCAAACTCATAACTTAAACCTACTTCAAGTTGTGGTTGTTGATCTAAAGCTTGCGAAATTTCATTTATTAACGGCCCCATTAAATCTACTCTTGGAATCTTATACTTTTTAGCTTCTTCTTCTATGTAGTCACATAATTCAGGTAATACAAGAGTGTAAGCTAAAATTACATTCCCATTCTCTTTAGCCTTATTAATTACATTAGCTAACCTGTCAATATTGGATATATTCGAAAAGATTTCGATTTCAATATTTTCAGTATCAAACTGAATAGCTATAGAATTAATTATAGTTTCTGCAGTCTTTCCAGTAAAATCTGATATGGCAAATATAGTTAAATCATTAACTTTTTCTTCTAACAACTTTAATCCTCCTTTTATATATCTAACTTAAAATCGACAAAAACTCTAGTAATATTTGTCTTACTTACCTTCCCAATTATCTTTAATTTATTATTTTTCTTATCTACCTTATCTATCTTATCATCAGTAAAACTTTCTACTACTGGTAAAGCATCTACTTTATAGTTCACTATTTTTTTAGCAGCCTCAAAGATTGTATCTTCATCTTTAATTGTTATAATATTAGGCATCCTAGTCATAGCAATACTAACTGGTAATTGGGTAATATCATTCTCTCCCATAGATATTTTTAATAAATCCTTTCTAGAAATAACGCCTACCAAAGCCTCATTATCATCTATGACAAATAATGAGCCTGTATCTTCTAAAAACATAGTTACTATGCCATCATATATAGAAGTTTCTTCCTTAACTATAATCGGAACTGACTTAACCTCTTTTACTTTTTTTTCATATAGCTCATCAAAGTTTTTCAAATATGAGTTTTCTGCAACAAAAAAATACCCCACCTTAGGCTTGGCTTTTAATATATTAGCCATAGTTAAAATAGATAAGTCTGATCTTAATGCTCCACGAGTTAAATCTAATTCTTTAGCTATCTCCTTACTGGTAATAGTCTTATTTTTCTTTACGATTTCAATTATCTTCTTCTGACGCTCACTTAAATTAATATTAATCACCTCCTACATATTATGAAATCCTATATATATTATATCAAATAATAATAATTTCAAAAGCCATATTTAAAATAGAAGCTAAATTTGAACTTTCCTCTTAATATAGAAAGGTCCCACCCTATAAGGCTGGGACATAAACTTTAATTTTTTATAGTTAACTTACTTTCAACTGGGAGGACATCTCAGTATTTAATTGATTAAATTCCCTAATATTCTTACCTTCTTCAACACTACTTCTAATTAATATAGAATGAGCTTTCACAACTCCCTTATGACACTTAACCCCTTTCAATAGCTCTCCATTGGTTATACCTGTCATGGATACTACAATATCATCACCTTGAACTAAATCATCTGTAGTTAATACTCGCTTAAGATCATCAATTCCCATCTCTAAAGCCCTTTTTTTCTCAGATTCATTAGATGCTAAAAGTTGGGCTTGCATCTCTCCTCCTAAACATTTTAATGCAGCAGCAGTGACAACCCCCTCTGGAGCACCACCAACCCCTAACAAGATGTCTCCTTCCATATAACTTAATGCAGTAGATATTCCACCTATTATATCCCCAGCATTAATTAACTTTACTTTGGCCCCAGCTTCCCTTACTTCCTTAATAATTTCTCGATGGCGAAACCTATCTAATATAATAGCTGTAAGATCAGAGACTTCTTTACCTAAAGCTTTAGCTACAGATTTCAAATTTTCACTTGGAGAAGCATTTAAATCTATTGCGCCTTTAGCCCCTTCTCCTACAGCTATCTTCTTCATATACATATCAGGAGCACCTAAAATTTTCCCCCTCTTAACTGCTGCAACTACTGCTAGGGAATTAGGTAAGCCTTTAGCAGCCAAAATAGTTCCTTCTACTGGATCAACTGCTATATCTAAATTATACTCGCCGCCTATTCCAAGTTCTTCACCTATATAAAGCATTGGCGCTTTGTCCCTCTCTCCTTCTCCAATAGCTACCCTTCCATTGATACTTATATTATTAAAAACACTTCTCATAGCATCAACACCAGCCTTATCAACAGCATCCTTGTTACCTTTTCCTATTAATGGAGCAACAGCTAATGCAGCAGCTTCTGTTACTCTAACAAAATCCAATGCTAAATCTCTATTCATTCTATTATCCCCTTCCTATTATTACTTTATAACATTAAAAACCAGCCTAGCAACCCAATTCTTTTAACCTCGAACAAGCAACTGTATCCTTTAAATTCTTATTATTTAGTAAATAATCTAAAGCTACCAATCCTTCTTCATTTACACTATTAGCTTTTGCACCATAATCTAATAGTAGCAGTATAGTCTCCGGTTTTTTAGCCTTTTGAGCAGCAGACATTAAAATTGTCTTTCCTTGACTATTATGTAAATTTACATTTGCCCCTGCTTCTATTATTTCTCTTATAACCTCTTCCTTCTCATTATTCTTTATTGCCCAAAGCAAAGGTGTGTTTCCTCGCTTATCTTTAGCATTAATATCTGCTCCATTTTGAACCAAATAATTAATTACCTTTAAAGATTTATTTTCAGTAGCATATAACACAGGTGTTCTCCCTAACCCTTCTTTGGCATTCACATCTGCCCTTGCTTTAATTAAGGCATTAATTACTTCTAAACTTTTATTATATTTAGCTGCATAAATAAGGGCAGTTTTACCAAGACCACATCTCGCATTAACATTTGCACCAGCTTTAATTAATAAGTGTATCAAATTAACATCTTCGCTATGCCATGCTGCAAATATTAATGGAGTTGAACCTGAATTATTCCTAGCATTAACATTAGCCCCTTTCTTTATAATTTTTTTTATTACACCTAAACTCCTATTATTTTTAATACTCATAATCAACTCTGTATCATCATACTTATTTACCTTATTAACCATCATATCTAATTTACTTGAACTTGCTAAAGTCATAACTGTCAAATTGACCCCTCCTTTATTTTCATCGACATTTGAATACATTCTATCAAAAATAAATGATTAATGCAACACATAAACAATAAATAGTGTACACTATTTATTGTCAGAGTTCTATTTTTGAACATTTTTAATTAATAAAAGTGTTTATATGCTTTTTTTATACTATAATTTAGATATATGTTATTCTATTTGATTGTATCATTTAGTAAATTTTACTTGTATAAATAAAATAATCCTAGGGCTTAAAATTAAGCCCTAGGATTATTTTATTTAATTTATAGTTGTTTAATCTATAACTATCTTATCTAAATCGCCAATTCTAGATAATAAATTAGAAATTAAATTTAAAAGGGCCAACCTATTATTTTTAACCTCTCCTCTCTTATCCATTACCATTACTGAATCAAAGAAATTATCTATATTCTTCTTTAAGCTTCCAACCCCTTGCAAAGCTTTAAGGTACTCTCTTTTTTCTGTTAAAGATTCAACTTTAACTTTTATATCTAAATAATCTGAATATAGATCTTTCTCACTCGCATCCTCTAATAAATCTTCATCTACTATATCATTAACACTCTTTTCAGCTAAGTTATTAACACGATTGAAGGCTGTAATCAACTCTTCAAAACCTTCTTCTTCTCTAAATTCCATCATTGCTTTAGCTCTAATAAGTGTATCATTGATATTGGAATAATCTACACTTAAGATAGAGTTTATCACATCATATCTAACTTCATCTTCCTCTAGCAGATTCTCTAACCTTAGCTTAAAAAATTCTAAAACATCTGCTCTAACCTCTTCTATAGACCTCTTTAACTTACCTGTCTGCTCTAATACCTCCAACTCCCAATTAATTAAATCCTTTAAAGTAGTTTCCAAACCAGCATCTACAATTATCCCAACAACTCCTTGAGCTTGTCTTCTTAAGGCATAAGGATCTTGAGAGCCTGTAGGTATTATACCAACACTAAAGCAACCAACAATATTATCTATCTTATCTGCAATAGATACTATTATCCCCGCCTCGCTACTAGGCAAGATATCTCCTTTATACCTTGGTAGATAATGTTCAAAGATTCCATTGGCAACTCCTTCTCCTTCTCCATCAATCAAGGCATACTCTCTTCCCATAACACCTTGTAATTTAGAGAATTCATTTACCATCTCAGTTACTAAGTCAGCTTTAGACAACTTAGCTACTCTATTAACCTCTTTAATCTTCTCTTTAGATAGATTAAGATTTTGAGCAATTTCATCTGATAAATTCTGAATTCTTTCTACCTTCTCATAAAGGGTACCTAGATCTTCTTGGAAGATAATATTCTTCAATTTATCAACCTTATCCTCTAACTTATCCTTTTGATCCTCTTTATAAAAAAACATAGCATCAGATAGTCTAGCTTGTAATACCTTTTCATTTCCTGCTCTAACAACATCTATATATTCATCATTACCATTTCTTACTGTGATGAATAAGTTTCTCAAATTACCTTTTTCATCTTCTACAGGAAAGTAACGTTGGTGCTCCTTCATTGATGTAATTAAAACTTCATCAGGTAATTCTAGGAATTCATCGGAGAAAGAACCTACTAAGGCAGTTGGATATTCAACTAAGAAATTAACTTCATGTAATAATTCATCATCTATAATAACTTTCAAACCTTCTTTTTCTTCTAATTGCCTAATCTGCTTCAAAATAAGCTCTTCTCTTTCTTTACTATCTACAACTACCCACTCCTGAGCTAACTTCTCAAAGTATTCCTTACTAGAAGCAACCTCTACCTTACCTTCACTTAAGAACCTATGACCTAGGGTCCAATTACTAGACTCTACACCTGCAATAGACAGATCTATTACCTTTTTTCCATAAAGGCTTAAAATCCATTTTATTGGTCTAGCAAATCTCATCTCTTCGTTGGCCCATCTCATAGGCTTAGAAAATTTAATACCTTTGATAATCTCAACCAATATATCAGGTAAAAGATCGCTTACTTCCTTTCCTTCTTCTCTAGTAATCGCAAAGACATATTCACCGCTTTCTGTATCTCTAACCTCCAATTCCTCCGGAGAGATACCTTGCCCTCTAGCAAAACCTGACCCTGCAGGACTAGGATTTCCTTCTTCATCAAAGGCAATTCTCTTAGCAGGACCTCTAACCTCTCTTTCTAAATCCTCTTGCCTCTCTTCTACATCTTCTATAAGCAATACCAAACGCCTTGGAGTACCAGTTACTCTTATCTTAGCAATATCTATTCTATTATCAGCAAATAGTTCCTCTGTTAAATTTTTTATCTGCTCAAAACAACTATTCATAAATCCAGCTGGTATCTCTTCAGTACCAATCTCTAATAATAAATTTTTACTCATTAGCCTTACCTCCTTTTAACAACGGATAACCTAATTCTTCTCTCTGTTCAACATACCTTTTAGCTGATCTTTTGGCTAAATTTCTTACCCTAGCAATATACCCAGTTCTTTCGGTTACAGAGATAGCTCCCCTAGCATCTAAAAGGTTAAAGGTATGAGAACACTTCAAGATATAATCAAAGGCTGGTAAAACAAGCCCCTTATCTAAAATACTCTTTGCCTCTTCTTCATAGATATTAAACATTTTTAATAACCTATCAACATTAGAAACCTCAAAGTTATAAGTTGAATGCTCCACCTCTCCTTGGTGGTATACATCTCCATAACTTATATCTCCTATCCACTGAATATCATAGACACTATCTACTTCTTGTAGATACATAGCAAGCCTCTCTAAACCATAAGTAATCTCAACAGATACAGGCTTACACTCAACTCCTCCAACCTGCTGAAAGTATGTAAACTGAGTTATCTCCATTCCATCAAGCCAAACTTCCCAACCAAGACCCCAAGCTCCAGTAGTTGGATTTTCCCAATTATCCTCAACAAAACGAATATCATGTTTAGCAGGATCAACACCCAAAGCCTCTAAGCTCCTTAGATATATCTCTTGGATATCATCAGGTGATGGTTTCATAATAACCTGATATTGATAATAATGCTGCAAGCGATTTGGGTTCTCTCCATATCTACCATCTGCCGGTCTACGACAAGGCTCTATATAAGCCACATTCCAAGGCTCTGGTCCTAAAGACCTTAAGAAAGTAGCTGGATTCATAGTCCCAGCACCTACCTCAATATCATAAGGCTGAGCAATTATACACCCCTCCTTGGCCCAAAATTGATTTAAATTATTAATCATCTCTTGAAATTCCATTAAAACTCCTCCTTATATTAACTATCAGCTAACAGCTGTCAGCATTCATCTTAAAAAAATTGTGTCTATAGTCTGTGGCTTCGCCACAGACTATCCTCTATCCCTACGAGTTTTTAAAGACCAAAAAACTCTTCGTGCGATTTCAAGTTTAGAGGTGCCTCAGGGTTTTAAAAGGCAACAACCCCTCGTGGGCAGAGTTACTCTTTCTTTTTTAACTCGATACTGCTTTTGCTGCCCCTCTATCCCATATCCCTTAAAACTAAAAAACCCCCTCCCTAATAGTAATTTTACCTACTATCAGGGACGAGGTTACCCGCGGTTCCACCCTGTTTAATCCAATTAGGATTCTCTTTTAAATAATTTGCTCCCAAGCGCCCTTCATCGAACTATTATACTAGGCTTACACCAACCCTAGCTCGCTATAATAATAGATATCGATTACTTCTCTTGTTCATAGCAACTATAATATCTAAATTTGTTTTAAATATATCAGAAATCATCTTCAATGTCAATATCCTGAACCTTATCATTTGGCCTCTCTACCTCTATCTTACATTTAGTTAGCAAAGCAGTAGCAGCTCCTAAAGTAGCCAATACTGGAGATAACATAGTCCCGATTACCCCAGCAGTTACTGGTATATCTACTATTGTTCTCCCTTTTTGTTTTACCTTTATTCGTCTTATATTACCTTCTCTAATCAATTTTTTAATCTTATTTATGACCTCTTTTCCCATAACCTCAAACTCTTCTTTTGAATTTTTTAACTTTTCTTCTCGTTCCAAGATTATAATAGCTTCTACAACATCTTCTTTAGCTAATTGGAGAGCCTCCACAACCCTTTCATAGCCTACGCCTGTTCTTTGTCTTACAACATCTACTTTATCTAGATATTCCATATCGGTACCCCCTGTAGATTAAATTTGACTACTAATCTAAAATTTTAGATTAGATAAGTTGATTATAAAATAAAGAATTGAGCACAATTTATGTATCCATCCTATTTAAATCTTTAATAAAAGCTAAACTTTTTATTTTTTTACCTAAGAGAGATTCAATATAAGCTGGAATAATCTTTTCTAACTCTTCTTTAGCATATTGAGGAACCTTTAACCTTAAAAGACCTTTATAATCCAATCTAGATATTAATCTCATATACTTTAGACTCCCTATACTTATCCTCTTACCGATTTTATTTGTACAGGAACAGATAACCCCTCCTGATTGGTAATTAAATCGCAGACTCCCTTTCAACTCTCTTCCACACTCTATACACCCCTCTAAGTAAGGTTGATAACCTAATAACTTTAATAATTTTAGTTCAAAGATTCTTAATAAGATATCTAAATCATCAAGGTTATTTATCAGCCTAAGATTTAATAATAATAAAGTAAATAGCACCGAATTTTCTTCATATTCAATGGTGAAACCATCAATTATTTCGACTATATAAGACGCATAGCTCATCTTATATATATCACTTGTTAATTTGGAGAAGGATTCTTTGATATCACATTGGCTTAACTTTCCTAAATCAGACTTTCCTTTATAAACCAAGATATTATTATAAGTAAATGGTTGTAGGGCAGCTGATAAAGAACTTTTAGTCTTAGATACCCCCTTGGCTATTACTTTAATCTTACCCTTATCCTTGGTATAAAGAGAGATTATTTTATCTGCTTCCTTAAAGGGATAACTTCTAAGTACAATTGCATCTGTATCAAAAAGTGCCATAATTATCAGTCCTTTTTTTAATTCTATCCCTTTAACCTTTCTCTTTAGAAGCCTCATCTCCTTTTAATTTAATAGTAATACTATATTACTAAACACCTTTATATTTATAATACCAAATCTAGAAGATAATTATCCCTGAAATTTAATTTTTTGCAAAGAAAAAAAGAAGGAGCTAAGCTCCTTCTTTTTAATCATCTCCAATAACTATA
This sequence comes from Halonatronum saccharophilum DSM 13868, assembly GCF_000517025.1. GTDB lineage: Bacteria > Bacillota > Halanaerobiia > Halobacteroidales > Halobacteroidaceae > Halonatronum > Halonatronum saccharophilum. The sequence goes on along the minus strand of NZ_KI912091.1, from coordinate 141,915 downwards.
GCTACACCCTCACTGGTTCCAATACGGTTGGCCCCTGCATCTAAGGTATCTAATGCATCTTCAAAGCTTTCAATACCTCCTGAAGCTTTCACTCCAATTGATCTTCCTACATTCTTTCTAATTAGACTTACACTCTCTAAATCCGCATTATTTGGGCCAAATCCTGTAGATGTTTCAATAAAGTCAGCCCCTACCTTCTTAGCAATCTGGCACACCTTATCTATCTCTTCTTCATCTAAATAACAGGTCTCTAATATTGCTTTAGTAATTATATCCTTAGTTACACCTGCAATCTTAGTTGCATCGACTACAGCCTTGATATCCTCCCTTACCACATCCCAAGAAGCAGATTTAACAGCACTAATATTTACTACCATATCTATCTCTTGAGCTCCATTTCTAATTGCATTTTTTGTTTCATAGGCCTTAGTTTCAGAGGTGTTGGCCCCTAAAGGAAATCCAATTACTGTAGATACCTTAACCGAACTCCTCTCTAATAATTTTGCTGCTAAAGGAACAAAACAAGGATTAACAGAAACAGAGGCGAATTCATATTCCTTTGCTTCATCACACTTCTTTTTAACATCCATAACCGTCGCCTGAGGAGACAAGATTGTATGATCGATCATCTTAGCCATATCTTTTGGTTTAATTGCCATAAGTATCACCTTTCTATTATCATTATATTAAGCCAATTGTTCAATTAATGCCTTAGCTAAACTAAAGTAAATTAATAATCCTGAAACATCAACCAAGGTTGTTATAAAAGGTCCTGCTGCTACTGCTGGATCAGCACCTAACGCATCTATAATAAATGGTAATGTTGTTCCTGAAAGAACAGCTACTATAAGAGTAGCAAACATTGCGGTACCAACAACCAACCCTAAAACTGGACTTCCTTGCCAAACTGTAGCAATAAGGCTAATCATAACTCCGCATACTATTGCCACTAATAAGCCCACCTTCATTTCATTCAACACATGTCCTCGAATCTCCTTCCTATCTAAATCGCCTGTAGCCAAACCACGAATAGCTACAGTTAATGATTGAGTACCTGCATTACCACCAGTATCCATTAGAACAGGTATAAAGAAGGCCAAAGCTACAACAGATTCCAATTCTTCTTCAAAACCACCAATAACTCCACCAGATAATAAACTGGCAAAGAGTAATATTATTAACCAAGGTAACCTCTTCATAGCACCATGAACTATCCCTTTTCCATGAATACCAACTTCTACTTCTGAGGTACCTGCCATCTTATACATATCTTCAGTTGCTTCCTCTTCAATAACATCAATAATATCATCTACTGTAATTACCCCTAACAACTGATTCTTTTCACTAACTACAGGAATAGCCAATAGATCATATTTTGAGATTATAGATGCTACATCCTCTTGATCCATCTTTAAATTAACCTTTATTACATTAGGTTGCATTAAGTCTTCAACCTTCTGATCTGGAGCAGCTGTAAGCAAATCTCTCATAGAAAGAACCCCTCGTAGCTCCTTGGTCTTACTAACAACATAAATATAATAGATCATCTCTACCTTAGGAGCTATATCTCTTAGCTTTTCAATAGTTTCAGCAGCTGTCTTCTCGGCTTTAATAGCTATATACTCAGTGGTCATTATTCCACCGGCACTATCTTCTTTATAACCTAGAAGATTTTGAATCTTAGCTGCATCATCTTTCTTCATTAGGTTTAATAATTCTTTACTCTTTCCTATCGATAGAGTCCCTAAAAGATCAGCAATATCATCAGAATACATAGTATCTAATATAACCTTCAATTTATCAGCATCTAACAACTTTAAAAGATTATGCTTTGTATCAAAGTCTAATTCTGCCAAAGAAAAGGCTAACTTCTCTAACGGTATAATAGGAATTAAAACTTGAATATCCTCAGTAGATAGCTCATCAATCAACTCGGCAATATCTGCTGGATACAAATCCTCTACTAATTCAACTACCCTTTTTTCATCTTTAGTCTCTAAAGCTTCTTTAATTTCTATTAATACTCTTTCTTCCACTACTTCCACCTCCAGCTTCCCTAACTCTAATCTAACCTCTGTACCCTAACATCTTTAAAGCATCTTGTTTATCTCTCCAATCATCCTTAACCTTAACCCATAGATCCAAAAATATCTGTGTTCCTAATAAATCTTCTATATCTTTCCTAGCCGTTTGCCCAATCTTTTTAAGCATTTTACCGCCTTTACCGATTAATATACCCTTTTGTGATTTTCGCTCCACATATATATTAGCTCTAATTTCAACTAAGTCCTTATCTTCTCGCTCTTTAAAACTCATAATCTCTACAGCAACAGAATGAGGAACCTCTTCATGAGTAAATGATAATATCTTCTCTCTAACTATCTCGGCAACGATAAACTGTTCGATCTGATCTGTAACCATATCATCAGGATAATACTTTGGCCCTTTAGGCATATATTCTACCATAGTATCCTTTAAATCATCCAAATTAATCTCTTCTTTAGCAGAGATACTGACTGTATCTTCAAAAGAACCTAAACGTTCATACTCTTGTATCCGCTTTAACAAATCACGCTTAGAGATCTGATCAACCTTATTAATAACTAATAATACAGGAGTCTTCAAAGCATTTAACTGATTAGCTATCTGTTTATCAGAATTATTAGGTTTATATTGGGCGTTTACAACAAATAAAGCTAAATCTATCTCCTTTAATGAAGTATAAGCAACATCATTTAAATACTTACCCATCTTATCCTTTGGTCTATGAATACCTGGTGTATCTATAAATATCATCTGAGCCTGGTCTAAAGTTAATATACACTGTATCTTATTTCTAGTTGTTTGAGCTTTACGCGAGGTAATAACCACTTTCTCACCAACCAATTTATTGATCAGTGTAGATTTCCCTACATTCGGTTGCCCAACTACTGTTATAAATCCTGATTTGAATTCATCTCCTACACTTAAATCCATATATATTCCCCCTATAATTAGTTGCAAATAATTTTTATATCTATTCCTTGGTTACCTTAAATATTATAATCTTCTATATCTTTTTCTCCATAATTAAACGGTCTTCTCTCTTACCATACTCGTCCTTTCTATATTCAACCTCTTTAAAAGAAAACTTTTTTTCATAGAGATGGATTGCCCCCTTATTATCAGGAGAAACCGTTAACTCTATCTTCTTTATCCCCAGTTTTTTTAAATCATCTAGTGTATAATCTAATAAACAAGTGGATAACCCTTGGCCCCTAAACCCACTTCTTATAGCTAACCCATATAAATAGGCCTTATCAGGCTCCTCCATATCTCTCATATATTCTGCTATACCTATAGGATACCCTCTTGAAAGAATAGTATAAACTCTTCCATGATAAATCATTGGAACAAGTCCCCAATTATTTAAACCACCATCTCCAAAGGCTTCTTTCTCAATTTGGACTAATTTTTCAACAAGTTCTAAATCATTTTCAAGAACTCTTTTTATCTCAATATTCAAACCATCACCCCACTACCTTTCAGGCACCAAAGTCCCACCTGACACTATTAATTTTAAACCTTCTTCTACAGTCATATCCAAATAAATAACTTCTTCTTTAGAAATCAAGACCAGCATCCCAGAAGTTGGGTTAGGTGTTGTTGGAACAAAGACATTAAGTATATCATTGTCGGTCTTATCTTGCACTTCTCCCATACCTTCACAAGTCAAAAAACCAACTTGATAAAGCCCCTTTCTTGGATATTCAATTAAAACAACACTACGAAATGATGTTTTTTCTTGTGAAAAGAAAGCATTTATTATCTGTCTTATAGTAAAATAGATATTACGAACTAAGGGAATCCTAGTAAGTAACCCCTCACCAAAGTTAATTAACTTTTTCCCCAATACATTCTTAGCTATTACACCTACACCTAAAATTATTATAAAGGTCAAAATGGAGCCTAATCCATATACTTCCCTACCAAAAATAACTTCTAAAAGAGGAGAGAAGGTACCATCAATCACTACAAATAATGTTATAATAACATATGAAGTTACTATTAGAGGCAGTAGAACTATTAAACCTGTAAGAAAATAGTTTCTAAATTGCTTCAACATCTAATCTTCACCCTGCCCTTTCTTCTCTTGCTTCATCTTCTTAATCCTCACTTTAGATATTCTTCTTTGAATAACCTTTTCAACACTTATTTCTAAATTTTCAAAGTTTAGCTTCTCTCCAGTTTTAGGAACATAACCTAGCATACTTAAAATGAATCCACTAATCGTCTCATAATCTTCCTCTGGAAGATCAATCTCTAAAATATCATTGATCTCATCAATATCAACACGCCCATCAACTTGAATCTCTTCAGTGCTAATAACTTTAATCATATTCTCTTCCTCATCATATTCATCCTGAATATCCCCTACAATCTCCTCTAAAAGATCTTCAATTGTTACTAAACCTGCAGTGCCCCCATATTCATCTAAGATAATAGCCATATGAATCTTCTCTTTTCTAAGCTCAGTTAAAAGATTATCAACCTTCTTACTTTCAGGAATATAATATGCTGGTCTCATTATTTTTTGAATATCACTTTCGAAATTGTCATTTTTTAACATTAATAATAAATCTTTAGCATAAACTACCCCTACTATATTATCTACTGTTTCATTATAAACAGGTATCCTAGAAAAACCTAAATCAATAACTGTATCTATTAATTTCTCTAGCGGATCATTTATCTCTACACAAACCATATGTATTCTTGGAACCATAATCTCTTTAACATTAGTATCATCAAATTCAAAGATACTATTAATCATCTGTTTTTCATCAGTTTCAATAACACCCTCTCTTTCACCAACAGCTAAAAACCTTCTAATCTCCTCTTCACTAACAAAAGGCTTTCTTCTTTGCTTATTATCATGCTTATCTTTCATAAATAAGTTGGTTAAAATTGCCAAAAGCTTAATTATAGGGGCCAACAGATAGTAAATAACTTCAATATATTTTGCTATCTTCATAGAGATCTTAGTAGCCTCCTTTTTAGCAAAAGATTTAGGTGTAATCTCTCCAAATACCAAAACAAAAAAGGTCACAATACCAATTGCAATACCAACCCCTTTAGCTCCAAAGACCTCTGTGGCTAAAGCAGTAGCAATCGAAGATGCAGCAATGTTGACCAAATTATTACCTACTAAAATTGTTATTAACAGCCTATCTGGGGTGCTTAATAGTCTATCCACAACAGCAGCTTTCTTATTCCCCTCTTGCTTCAAATGGCGGATTTCAACCTTATCAACCGACATTAAAGCTGTTTCAGCTCCTGAAAAAAAGCCAGAGAGAACCAATAATACTAATAGTATTAATAATTCAATTATAAAAATAACTTCCATACCTCCATGCCCTCCTGTCAAATTCTACTTACAAATGAATAAACCCAAAGGTAAGAATACCTATCAATAGACCAATTAAAGCACCACAGATAACCTCCCAAGGAGTATGAATATTACCTTCAATCCTACTTTGGGCAACAAGCAAAGCCATAAATAAAACCAAGGTAGCAATCAAAGCATCATTGGCCAGATTAGAGATTATAATCATCATACCAAAAGCAATTGCACTATGTCCACTAGGCATACCGCCTTGCAAAGGGGTTCCCTTATCAGTTTTGGCTTTTATAAATACAACAACCAAAACAATCAAAGCTAAAGTTATAAAAGTTAAATGAATAGGTACTCTCTGAATCCTATGGAGAAGATCTAGGGTTAGAGGCTTTAAATCTTTAAAAAAGATTATATAACCTACAACAAAAGCATTTAAAGATGTAATCAAGACTGCCCCTGCTGCTATATCCTTAACAACTTTTATACTCTGATTATATTCTCTTGTAATTAAATCTCCAAGCTCTTCTAGGGCTGTATTTATCATTTCAGCAAATATAACTAAGGTTATAGTTATAAATAACACCAATAACTCAACCTTAGTTAAGTCAACAAAAACTCCAAAAAACAGAACTAAAATCGCAATTATGAAATGAAAGCGCATATTCATTTCAGAGCTAAGAACTCTTATAATACCATTAACTGCATAATTAAAACTTCTTATTAACCTATTTATTATACCATTTAAAAATCCCATTTAAGCTCTAGTCAAATTAAGTTCGACTAGAATCTCTTCCTCCTTCTTACGCATAATTTTCCTCTCATCTTCTTCATAATGATCATAACCAAGAAGATGAAGCATACCATGAACAGTCAAAAAACCAATCTCTCTAAAAAAAGAATGATTATACTCTTCTGCTTGGCGTTGAGCGGTCTCTAAGGAGATTATTATATCTCCTAATAAAAAGTTGTCATCTTGGGGAAAAGATAAAACATCAGTTGCTCTATCCTTTCCTCGATACCTATGATTTAACCCCTGTATATAAGCATCATCAACCAAAGCAATACTTACTTCTTTCTCACCTACTTCTTCCATATCCAAGACCTTGGCTACAATATCTTCGATTGTCTTTATCAATACTTCATCAACCTCTAAATTATCTTGTAGATTATTTACCAGTACTGTCATTCAGTTTACTCCCTTCCTTGAATTGTTGAGCAATATTTTCGGGATATTCAATTCTGTTGTGAAAGATTCCTTTTAATATATTAACAAAGGCATTTCCTATCTTATTTAGATCTTTTAAGGTTAAATCAGATTCATCTAACTCTCCACTGTCAAGTTTACTCTTAATTAGATCTTTTACAAACTTCTCTAACTTACCAGGATTTCTTTGTGCCGATGCATTAGATCTAACAGCTGCTTCAACCATATCAGCTAACATAATCAAAGCTGCTTCTTTAGTCTGAGGCTTTGGCCCGTCATACCTAAAATCATCTTCCTCTACATTTTTATATTGTTCATCATGGAGAGCTTCTTGATAGAAGAAAGATACCAAACTGGTACCATGATGTTGAATAATAATATCTACAATTACTTGAGGAAGCTTATACTCTTTAGCAAGCTCAACTCCATCTTTAATATGAGATGTAATAATTAAAGTACTTAAATTCGGTGATAACTTATCATGAGGATTCTCATATCCAATCTGATTTTCAGTAAAGAAATAAGATCGTTTAATCTTTCCGACATCATGATAATAGGCTGCTACTCTTGCTAACAAAGAGTCAGCTCCAACTTGATCAGCAGCTGTTTCTGCTAAATTTCCGACTATAATACTATGGTGATAGGTTCCTGGAGCTTCAACCAACAATCTCTTAAGTAGAGGATGGTTTGGATTAGATAATTCCAATAGCTTTACAGGAGATGTTATCCCAAATAAGTTCTCCACATAAGGTAATAGACCATTAGTTACTACAGCTACTATTATTCCATTAACTATACCCATAGGTACTACCCTTACAAATTCTATAATTTGTAAATATGGTTCTGTTAACATAAAAATAAATATTGTTAAAGATGAAACACCACCAACAATAAATCCAGCCTTAACCAAATCTGATCTCTGAGTTAATTTAGAGACACTATAAATTCCCGTCAAACCACTTACAATTAGAACAGCTATACTAATAACACCATCTCCTGTTGCTAAAGCTACTAGGAAAGATAGAAATATTGTATAGACAACTGCTAAGTTAGTATTTATCAAAATTGTAATAATGATTGATACCGCAGCTACTGGGACGATAAAAGAATTATAAGTTATAGGAATATAGTTAGCGATTTTAGCCAATAAAAGAATCACAATCGGTAATAACCCCAGCAAAGCTAAAATCCCCTCTTCATCTAATATGTCTTTCTGGTATCGGTAAATATAGACTGTTGTTAATAAGATGAACATTAAAACGATTAAAACATGCCCTAATATATTAAAATAATTTACCGTTGGATGTCTCAACCCAAGAGCTTCTAAAATTCTAACATCCTCCTCAGTTATAACTCGACCATGCCTAATTACTACTTCGTCTTTATGAATGGTCCTCTTTACAGATTCAACCTCTTGTCGAGCTAACTCCTTACGCCTCTCTGTTTCTTCAAAATTAAATATTAGATTTGGTTCAATAAACTCTTTACTTAAACTGCTGACCATATCTCTATAGCGATGACCTTTATTTAAATTGATAACCTCTTGCTCAAATTGTTCCTTAACCTCATCTATAGCATCACTTCTTACCCCTCGATTTAAGTACTTTATTAAAATAATTTGAGTATCATCGAGCAATTCATCTCTCTTGCTAGAAGAAAGATTGAGAAGGTATTCTATCTGTTCATTATCAATGTCAACCTCATATCCTCTAGCTAACTCCTCTAGCTTAGCAACCTCCTCACTAAATAAGTTCTCTGCTTCAACTACCCCTTCAATGCCATCAAAAAAATCTCTCAAAGAGACTTTTACCTCTTCTAACACCCCACGGTCTTCCTCATAGACCTTAGATACTTGATCTTCAGCCTCAGCCTTTAACTCTTCTGTTCTCTTTTGATCTGTATAGGTAACAGTTCGTGGGGCTACAATGTCTGTTTTACTAACTTGTCCTACAGTCAAATCAACTTGATTAGGAAGAAAATCAAGGGTAATTATCCCTGCTAAAATAATAAAAACTGTTATTACCCAAAGATATCTTTGGGATTTCTTTATCTTATAAAATTCTAAATCATTAAAATTAAATTTGTCTAATAAACTTTTAAAAAAAGGCATCCTTTTCACTCCTAAAATTATCAGTTGATTGCTTCATAAGCCTTTATGATCTCTCTAACCAATCTATGTCTTACAACATCACGATTGCTTAGATAAACAAAACTAATTCCTTCTATCCCCTTTAATATCTCTTGGGCTTGGGCCAACCCCGACCTTCCTCTATTAGGAAGGTCAGTCTGAGTAATATCCCCGTTAATAACTGCTGTAGAATTAGGCCCTATACGGGTTAGAAACATCTTCATCTGCTCTCTAGTAGTATTTTGAGCCTCATCTAGGATAACTGCTGAATTTTTTAAAGTCCTCCCCCTCATATAAGCCAAAGGAGCAATCTCAATAATCTTTCTCTCTAACAATTGATCCACCTTCTCTGTTCCCAAAACATCATATAAAGCATCATATAAAGGCCTAAGATATGGGTCTACCTTCTCTTGTAAGTCCCCTGGCAAAAAACCTAACTTTTCTCCTGCTTCTATTGCAGGTCTAGTCAAGATTATCCTCTTAACCTTATTAGACATCAAATAATTAACTGCCATTACTACAGCCAAGTATGTTTTTCCTGTCCCAGCAGGTCCAATGCCAAAAACAATATCATTCTCTCTTAAGGCATCTATATAGACCTTTTGGCCCAAAGTCTTTGGGGTGATCTTCTTTCCTAAATTAGTAACCTGTATAACATCATTATATATATCCTTTAAAGAAATATTCTCTGCTTTAGCCATCTCTATTGCATACTCAACCTCTTTAGTAGTTAAAGTATCTTGACCTGAAGATATAGAATCCAACTCTTTAAAGAGCTCAATCACCTTAGAAACCTCTTGCTTATCACCTATTGCTTTAACATTATTGCCTCTAGCAATAATGTTTACTGAAAAAGACTCTTCTATAACCTTTAAATTTTCATCATTTTTTCCGAATATAATTCTAGCTATGTTATTATTTCTTAACTTTATCTCATCTTTAATCTTATCCAAAATTAATTATTCCCTCCTAATACTTATATCTTCTTCTACTTCTAAAAGAGCTTTTACTCTAATTAAACCTTCATCTTTATTTTCTATTAATTCTAATTTGCTATTCAATATTATAGCCTCTTTTGATAATCCTTGCAAGATACTTTCTACAGCTTCTTCTTTTGCTATAGTCTTAGCAATATCTAAATCTCTTTCTTCTTCTAGAGTTTTAACCTGAATGTATCTTCTTCTAATTACTTCTAGAGGTAAAGTAATATTCCTTCCTTCCCCAAAAGTTTTTACCTGCTTTTTAACCTTAAAATCGCCATAAGGAACCTCTTTTGGCCCTTTTAGATGAAACTCTTTGTCTCTAAATTTAATACTGATACTACTCTTATAATTTCCTGTTAACTGTCTATATTCCTCTCTAAGTTTAGCCTCTCCATAACCTTTGTACCATAACCTAGCTCTAGCTATACCTTCAGCTTTAACTTCTTTAGTAACTAGACCACTATAATCATCTACTTCCTCTTTATTTACTTCCTCTACCTCTTCTTTATCACTCTTAAGAGTTACTTCTCTACTAATCAATACATCCCCTTCATTTACAGTCATCCCTTCACTTACCATCGGGGTCCCTTTTAATACTATTAACTCAGATATTATTCCTGCCTTATTAGCTACAATATCACTTGGCCCACTCTCTATTTCTATTATCTCCTTCTCGGCAACCTTAACTATCAATTTAGTCCCTTTATAACTTAGATCTACCCAAGCTAATTGAGGGATGTTATGTATGATTGCTTTTTCTAACTCTTCTATTGGAATGCTTGACTTTAATACCATCGGTCTGATTTCAGCTTTATTTAATAATTCAATTATCTCTTCTTTTGAAACATCTTCATTACCCTTAACTTCAATGAAAAAAATAAAAGATGATAAGATGTGAAGAAAGACGATCATTAGGATTATTCCAACGAGAAGAAACCTTCTACCGATCAACTTTTTTCTAAAAAAAGGTACTCCCTTCCTCTCTTTTATTCTAACCTTTACTCCAGTACTTTTTGCATAAACTTTTATTCTTTTAAAATCCTTTAATTTAATATTCACATAGAAAGTATCTGATATACGAAAAACATTCCATAGTTTAATCCCATCTCTCATTACTAAATTAATAAATTTCTCTAAGTTATCTCCTTCCACCTTTAAACGAAGGTATCCTTCAAATGAATTATATATCTTTTTTAACATCTTGTCCCCCTTAAAAGAAATTAAAGCCTACTTCTATTACCTCACCCTTAATAGAAATCACTTCCTCTTCCATACTCTCAATGATCAATCCTTCACCTTCAATTATAACTTGACCACTATAAACCCTTATCTTAACAAGTTCAGGGGTATATTTTATAATTCCACGATGGTTTTCAACTATAAGATTTAAGTTACCCACCATTGATATCTTTGGCAAATTCAAAACTACATCTTCAGGAAGATCAAAAAATTGAGAGACTTTTCCTTTAAACCCTTCCATTTTGCCCAATTTAATTCCCCCTTAATTTATCATATATATATGTATCATCTCTTTTATTAATACCTTGGCAAAATAGAAAGTGACACTTTATTACTACAAAACTTAATAACACAAAATAAAAAACAGCCCTTCCGGGCTGTTTTTGGTTATTGCAATCTCTCTTTTACCAATTTATTTATTACATTACCATCTGCTTTTCCTTTTACCTTAGGCATAATACTCCCCATTACTTGGCCCATATCACCCATAGATTCAGCACCAACTTGCTCAATAGTCTCTTCTACAATTGCAATCAACTCTTCCTCACTTAATTGTTCGGGAAGATATTCACTCAATACCTCAATCTCTCTATGTAAATCTTCAACCTTTTCTTCTTGACCAGCTTTCTCATATTCTACAATAGAATCCCTACTCTGTTTAACCAACTTAGCAATTACTTCAATTACCTCTTGGTCAGTTAAATCTTTGCGTTCATTTATCTCTTTATCTTTAATAGCTGCTCTTGCCATTCTAATTACAGATAACTTTTCTTTTTCCTTTGCCTTCATAGCAGTCTTCATATCTTCTAATAATCTTTCTTGTAATGACATTCTAATTCCCCCTAGTTAAATTTAGTTATATCCATCATCTAATCGAATCAATATTTACTTTATCCTGGAGGCCATTGTAGGTTTCTCCCTCCTAAAAGATGATAGTGAATATGATAAACAGTCTGCCCACCTGCTTTATTACAATTAGAAACTACTCTAAATCCATCCTTAGCAATACCTTCATCTTTAGCAATCTTATTGGCCACTTGATAGATATGACCTACTAAGTTATTATCCTCCTCTTGAAGATCAACTAAAGTTGGTATATGTTTTTTAGGTATTATTAAGTAATGAATTGGAGCTTGAGGCTCAATATCTTTAAAAGCAACTACTCTATCATCTTCATAGACAATATCACTTTCTATCTCTTTAGCAACTATCTTGCAGAAGATACAATCTTCCATCGCTAGCCCCTCCTTTTCTTTTTCCATATTACTAACCTATTCTAACTCCCCAATTAAATCTCCTTCTTTTTCCAGCAATTTCACTTTAACTAATTCCCCTTTTAATTCATCTTCCCCATCTACAAATACCCTTAAATAATTATCGGTTAGTCCTGTTAATAGATTAGATTTCCTATCTCTTTCTAACTCCAAAAGAACCTCTACCTCTTTACCAATAAAGCTTTCCTTATAATCCTTGGCAAGAGAATCAACTAAACTCCTTAATCTCCTACTTCTATCCTTTTTAACCTCAGAATGAACTTGATTAGAATAAGAAGCTGCTGGTGTCCCTTTTCTCTTGGAGTATTTAAATATATGTCCATCACTAAATTTTAACTCTTCAAGAACCTTGTATGTATCTTCAAAATCCTTATCACTTTCACCAGGAAACCCCACAATAACATCTGTAGTTATTGCAATATCAGGAACCTTATCTCTAATCTTATAGACCATATCCTTGAACTCTTTTATGTTATAGGGCCGATTCATAGCTTTTAATATCTTATCAGAACCACTCTGTAATGGCAAATGGAGATGGCGACATAATTTATCAGATTGGGAAATTAAATCTATTAAATCATCATTAACTTCTGTTCCCTCAATAGAGCTTAGTCTAATCCTCTCTATTCCCTCTATAGGTAATATCACCTTAAGAAGCTTAGCTAAATCCAAATCTTTTTTATCTGCACCATACTGACCTAAGTGTATACCTGTTAAGACTATCTCCTTAAAACCACCTTGGGCCAACCTAGCAACTTCTGCTCTTACATCTTCTACTCCCCTACTTCTTAAGTTTCCTCTTGCATAGGGAATTATACAGTAAGAACAAAATTGCTCACATCCCTCTTGTATCTTAACTGTAGCTCTAGTTCTATCCTTAGACTCTTCAATAGATACCTCTTCAAAGATATCTTCTTCCCCCATCTCTTGGACAAAGTTGAGTTGATCTTTTGCTGACATAGCCTGTTGAGCATATTCAACAATCTTTTTTCTTCCTTTAGTACCTAAAGCAAAATCTACCTCTTCCATATCCAAGACTTCTTGGGCATCTACTTGAGGATAGCATCCAACTACACCAACTAAGGCTTCTGGATTACGCCTTTTGGCCCTTCTAGTTATCTTTCGTGATTTACTTGCTCCTTGACCTGTTACTGTACAAGTATTAATTATATATATATCTGATTCTTCTTCAAAATCTAAAATCTTATAACCTGCCTCTTCAAATTCCTTCATCATTGCTTCTGTATCATATTGATTTACCTTACATCCTAGTGTATAAAAAGCAACCCGTTTCACAACTTCACCTCCGTGTGTCTATAGTCTGTGGCAAAGCCACAGACTATCCTCTATCCCTCAGGGTTTTAAAAGACAAAAACCCTTCGTGGGCAGAGCTACCATTTCTTTTTTTAACTCGATGCTGCTCTACGAGTTTTTAACAACCTAAAAACTCTTCGTGGGCGGAGTTACTCTTTCTTTTTTTAACTTTATACTTCTTGCGTCGCCCTTTTGCTGCCCTACCCTAACTCTCCTAATTCATATAATACCATAGATAAGGTTGCAAGACCAGCAGTCTCGGTTCTTAATATTCTTGGCCCTAAAGTTACTGACCTTCCTCCTATCTCTTTAAAGGCTTCTACCTCTTTAGAAGAAAGCCCTCCTTCTGGGCCAACAACTATCATAATCTTTTTAACTTCTTTATTCTCTACTAAGGTTTCCTTTAGCCCCTTGACCTCTTCATCTTCCCAAGGAACTAAGACTAGATCATAGTCTTTGGCCCTTTCTAGAATTTGATCTATATCGGCTATTTTATGAATTTTAGGTATTCGAGCTCTCCCCGACTGTTTGGCTGCTTCCTTACAAATCTTCTGCCATCTTTTTTGTCGTTTAAGAACTTTCTTCTTATTCAACCTAACTATAGTCCTCTCACTATCAAAAGGGATAATATCTTTTATCCCTAATTCAGTACATTTTTGTGCTATTATATCCATCTTCTTGCTCTTTGGTAAGCCCTGAATAAGGGCTACTTTAACCTCAGGTTCAATACGACGGTCAAATTCTTTTATAATATCCCCTCTTACCTCTTTTTCATCTAAAAAGGTCAATTCAACTAAATACTTATTTCCTTCCCCATCAGCTACTGTAATTTGGTCTCCCTCTTTTAAGCGTAAAGAGAGGGTGATGTGGCTTACATCATCACCCTCTATTAATACCCTAACACCTTCATCTATATTTTGAGGTTTGACAAAAAAATGATTCATCCTATCCTCTCCTAATTCCAACTAATGTTATCCATTCACCTTCTTGACATCTTTCTAACAACTCTAAATTATACTTTTCTAACTCTACTTCAATCTCCTCTACCTTCTCTTCGATAATACCAGACAGAAGGAAGTGTCCCCCTTCTTTTATCACTTTAGGTAGGTCAGGAATTAAATTTAGGATAATATGAGGCAAAATATTAGCAACACAAAAATCATACTTTTTATTAACTACCTCAATTAGATTACCGATCTTAAACTCTATTCTATCCTCTACCCTATTTAACCTCCCATTCTCCCTTGCAACTTTAACTGCTACAGGATCAATATCAAGGGCCAAAATATCACCAACCCCTAATTTGGCTGCTGCAATAGATAGTATACCTGTGCCTGTTCCTATATCTAAAAAGTTAACTCCTGGCTTTAGATACTTCTCTATCATCCTCAAACAGACACTAGTAGTCCCATGATCACCAGTTCCAAAGGCACGTCCAGGATCAAGTTCGATTATAATATCATCCTTGCTACATTTATAATCTTCCCAAGTTGGCTTAATTATAATCTTCTCACTTATCTTAATAGGCTTAAAATTATCTTTCCATTTGTTGGCCCAATCCTCTTCTTGCAAACTATCTACAGATATCTCTACATCACTAAGTTCAAAACCATACTCCTCTAAGCTAAATATCCTATCCTTAATCTCATCTAATTTCACCTTACTAAAATCCTCTTCATCAAAATAGGCCTTTAGTCTAACCTCTTTAGGTTTTTCCTTAAATTCTTCTTTGGTTATACCTAAAGCACCAAGCTCTTCTAGAATATTTTCAATTGCAGAAAAAGATTGATGGTCAGTAAGGACTATTACTTCCTTTAAGTCCAAGTAATTTCCCTCCTTTACATACCAAAGACATCTTTAATCTTCTGAAGAAACCCTTTATGCTCTGGATTAATCTCTTCACCACTAATATCAGCAAAATTCTTTAGTATATTCTTTTGCTTCTGGTTTAACTTCTTTGGAATAACCACCTTAACTTTAATATGTTGATCTCCTCTACCACTTCTATTTAGATAAGGAATCCCTTTACCTTTTAATCTAAAGGATGTGCCTGGTTGAGTTCCTTCAGGAATTGTAAATTTAACCTTACCATCTAAAGTGGGTACTTGAATCTCATCCCCCAAAGTAGCTTGAATAAAACTAATAGGGACTTCACAAAGAATATCATTTCTTCTTCTTTCAAAAATCTTGTGGGACCTTACATTCAATACAATATATAAATCTCCTGCTGGCCCACCATTCTTTCCACCTTCTCCTTCTCCACTTACCCTTAATCTTGACCCACTATCTACACCTGCCGGTATATTAACAGATACCTTTCTCCTCTTTCTTACTTCCCCTTTTCCATTACATTCTGAACATGGATTCTTTACAAATTTACCATTTCCATTACATCTATCACAGGTCCTGCTTTGTACAACCTGACCAAAGGGCGTATTCTGTCTAAAGTTTACTTCTCCTGTACCATTACATTTAGCACATGACTCTACATCTGAATCGGATTTTGCTCCACTACCACCACATTCACTACAGCTTTCGGTTCTAGGTATAGTAATCTCCTTTTCTGCACCAAAGGCTGCTTCTTCAAAGTCGATGGTCATATTATACCTTAAGTCAGCACCCTTTCGCGGTCCATTCTTTTGACGCCTTCCTCCTCCGCCAAAGAACATATCAAAGATATCATCAAAACCACCAAAACCTCCTCCATTAAAGCCGCCTCCACCAAAGCCAGCATCATCACCAACACCTGCATGACCAAATTGATCATACCTTGCTCTCTTCTGTTCATCACTTAGTACTTCATAAGCCTCTGCAATCTCTTTAAACTTCTCTTCTGCATTCTCTTCTTTGCTTACATCAGGATGATACTTTCTTGATAGTTTTCTATAAGCCCGCTTAATCTCCTTATTGTTTGCTCCTTTACTAACCCCTAATATATCATAATAGTCCCTTTTCGCCATTGACTCATCACTGCCTTTCTTAAAGATTAAATTATCGACATTAAAAACAGAGTCAAAACCACCTAAGTGATTTTGACTCTACTAAATTCCTTTAACATTTTAACAGAATTTACTCTACTATTCAACATCCTCAAAGTCTACATCTACAACGTCATCATCTTCTTCTGTATTTGCTCCAGCCTCTGGTCCTGCTTGACCTTGTTGGGCTTGTTGAGCTTGTTGATACATTTGAGTAGTAAATTCATGTAATTTATTACTTAAAGCTTCTTGCTTAGCTTTAATATCTTCAACATTAACATTCTCTGGATCAATATTGTGTACATCTACATCTTCTAATGCACTCTTTAGATCGTCTTTAGCACTTTCAATATCACTTACTAAAGAAGCATCCATCTCTTCTCCTGCCTCTTCTAAGGTCTTTTCAACTTGATGAACTAAACTATCTGCTCCAGTAACAGTCTCAACTGCTTCCTTCTTCTTCTTATCTTCTTCAGCATGAGCTTCTGCATCATTAACCATTCTTTCAATCTCATCATCAGATAACCCTGTATCAGATTTAATAGTAATTTGTTGCTCATTACCAGTACCCTTATCCTTAGCAGATACATGAACTATACCATCTGTATCTATCTTGAAGGTTACTTCAATTTGAGGTACTCCTCTTGGAGCAGGCGGAATATCAGTTAATTGAAAACGACCTAAAGTCTTATTATCCTTTGCCATCTGTCTTTCACCTTGTAATACATGGATATCAACAGCAGGTTGATTATCAGCAGCAGTAGAGAATACCTTACTCTTCTCAGTTGGAATAGTAGTATTTCTATCGATAAGCTTAGTAAATACTCCACCCATAGTCTCAATACCTAAAGATAATGGAGTAACATCTAATAGTACAATATCATCAACTTCATCATTTAAGACACCACCTTGAACTGCTGCTCCCATTGCTACACATTCATCAGGGTTGATTCCTTTGTTAGGCGCCTTACCAAGTTCCTTATTAATAGCTTCTTGTACTGCTGGGATTCTAGTTGATCCTCCAACTAATAATACTTGATCGATTTCACCTTTAGATAATCCCGCATCAGATAAGGCTTGACGAACTGCCTTTAATGTTTTATCTACTAAATCTGAACTCATTTTTTCAAATTGAGACCTAGTGATATCTACATCTAAGTGCTTTGGCCCTTCAGCAGTTTGAGTTATAAATGGAAGGTTAACATTAGTAGTAGCTACACCAGAAAGCTCAATCTTAGCTTTTTCAGCAGCATCTTTTAATCTTTGTAAGGACATTTTATCTTTTCTTAAGTCAATTCCATTCTCCTTTTCAAACTCTGTTGCTAAATAGTCGATAATCTTTTCATCAAAGTCATCTCCACCTAATTGATTATCACCACTTGTTGCAACTACTTCAAATACACCATCACCAAGCTCTAAGATTGAAACATCAAAGGTTCCTCCACCAAGATCATATACAAGTATAGTCTGCTCGCTATTATCAGTCAATCCATAAGCTAAAGCTGCAGCTGTTGGCTCATTGATAATCCTCTTAACATCTAGACCTGCAATCTTTCCAGCATCCTTAGTTGCTTGACGTTGAGCATCACTAAAGTAAGCAGGTACTGTAATAACAGCTCCATCAACTTTTTGTCCTAAGTAATCCTCTGCATACCCTTTTAATTCTTGTAGGATCATAGCAGATACTTCTTGAGGAGTTCTGTCCTTCCCATCTAAATTCACCTTGTGATCTTCACCCATATGTCTTTTAATGGATTGTACTGTTTGATTTGGATTAGTAATAGCTTGACGCTTAGCTGCCTCTCCTACCAATCTCTCTCCCTTTTTCGAATAACCTACAACTGAAGGTGTAGTTCTTCCACCTTGCTTATTTGGAATAACACCTGGTTCACCACCCTCTATAACTGCAACACAAGAATTTGTTGTTCCTAAATCAATACCAATTATCTTACCCATTTATATTCATCCTCCTTATTAATTTTCTTTCAATTTGAATTTATTTTTTTAAGTACTACTCTGCAACCTTAACCATAGCTGGTCTAATTACTACATCATCGAAGGCATAACCCTTCTGTAACTCTTCTATAATTATACCAGACTCATACTCTTTACTCTCTTCTTTCATTACTGCATTGTGATAGTTAGGGTCAAACTCTTCACCTACTGTTTGAATCTCTTCAACCCCACTCTTCTTTAAAAGAGTTAGAATTTGACGATGAATCATCTCAACCCCTTCCAAAAATCCTTTATCAGCATTTTGAGAATTTGATAATGCTCTTTCAAAATTATCTATTATCGGTAGAAGCTCTAAGATGAAATCTTTAGTAGCTCGACTAGTCAATTGTTCTTTCTCTTTGACTACTCTCTTTCTATAATTAGAAAATTCAGCCTGCAACCTTTGTAAGCGGTCGATGTACCTCTCCTTTTCTTCTTTTTCCTTGGCCAACTCTTCTTCTAATTGTGAAAACTGTTCATCTGTTATAGATACTTCTTCAGAATCAAAAGATAGCTCTTCTGACTCTAAAGAATCTACATCTTCTACAGAATCTAAGTTTTCTTCTAAATCTTCATTAGCCTCTTCTTTGACCCCATTCTCCCTTTCAACCATTAAACTCACCCACTCTTATCAATTTATTTGTTTGTCAAGAGATTACTTAAAATCTCTGAAATGAACCTAACTGATTCAACAACCTTAGCATATTCCATCCTTGTTGGCCCTAAAACTCCAATCTTACCAATAGGACGACCTTTTATATTATAGGTAGCAATTACAAAACTACAATCTTTGATCTCTTCAAAGTAATTTTCACTACCTATTATAACCTCAACGCCACTTTGAGAGTTATGATTGCTTTTGTCTCCAGTCTTATTAAAGATATCATAGATTAAATTATCATGCTCTAAGACATTCAATACAGTCTTAACCTTATTGATATCATTAAACTCAGGTTGATCAAGTATATAAGCTGTTCCCCCAAAGTATATTTTACCTCTTTTGGAATTATTATTCGTAAAGATTTCATTATTTATAAAACTTAAATCCTTAATTTCTAAGGTATTCTTATTAATAAACTCCTTTGTAAGCTTTAATAATAATTGATCACTAATATTCTGCAGGGGAAGACCATATAACCTCTCATTTAAAAATCTAGATATATTAGCAAGTTGATCAGAGTCTATAGGCTTAATTACATCTATGATCCTATTCTTTACCAACCCTGTATCAGTAACTAAGACAATTAATACTTTCTTGCTAGATATAGGGACTAACTGAAGATGTTGAAATATACTCTCCCTTATCTGCGGACTTAAAACCATAGAAGTGTAATTTGTTAAATCAGAAAGTAGTTGTGAAGTCTCTTCAATCAAATCTTGTAATTCCCTATTCTTAACTGAGTAATCGTCTTCTATGACTTTGGCTTGATTATTTGATAACTTCTTCAAATCCATTAAAGCATCTACATAAAACCTATAACCTTTGTCAGTTGGAATTCTACCAGCAGATCTATGGGGTTGTTCTAGATAGTTAGCTTCCTCTAAGTCGGCCATATCATTTCTCAAAGTAGCAGGACTAACCCCAAAATCATACCTCCTTGCTAATGTGCGTGAACCGACAGGTTCAGCACTCATAACATATTCATTCACGATGGCCTTTAAAATTTTCTTCTTTCTATCTGTCATCTCCAACAGAACCACCGCCTTTCTAGCAATTAGCACTCGTTTCTGTTGAGTGCTAATAATATGCTATATCTAAAATATCATCTTAACTATTATTTGTCAAATATAATAAAAAATAATTAATAGTATTTATCTCCTTTATGCTCGTTAATATTCTTAATTCCTCTAGATTACTGCCGAGAATATGAAGTAGTGTTTTAGAAAAGAGAGATTTTCTAACCATACTTCTTTAAGTATATATTTTATGTCAATATAAAGTCTGCCAAAACCCGATTTGCTAATAATCTTCCCTTTGGAGTTAAAAAGACTCTTCTTTCATTAACTTCTAGCAACCCTTTAGTTTTTAGAATTTTAATAGTTGGCCCGTAAATATCAAAAATTGATCTTTTATATTTATTATTGAAATCACTTATTGATACCCCTTCTTTCAACCTAAGTCCTAATATCATCTCTTCTTCAATCTCATCTTCCTTACTTAGCTTATTATAATTTTCAATAGGTAATTTATCATTTAATAGACTATTAGAATATTCTTTGACATCTCTAAGATTAGAACCTCTTCCTGATCCATCATAAAAATGAGCCCCAGGGCCAACACCTAAGTACCCCTCATTCTTCCAGTAAATCTGATTATGCTTTGATCTATATCCTCTTTTAGCAAAATTAGATATCTCATAATCTTCATAACCAAATGATTTCAAAATATCTAATGAGAGATTATACATCTCTAAATCTAAGTCTTCATCCGGATAAGTTAATTCGCCTTTTTCGATCAATGAATAAAACTTAGTCTCCTCTTCAATTTTAAGATTATAAGTAGATAAATGTTCTGGATCTAAATTCATCGCTTCCTTTAATGTTCCTTCCCAGTCCTTTAAAGTTTGTCCTGGAAGATTAAAAATCAAATCTAAGCTTATATTATCAAAACCAATCTTACGGGCCAAATAATAGTTCTTAACAGCTTGCTCAACAGTATGTATTCTACCGATACGCTTTAAGATATCATCATCAAAAGCTTGAACTCCAAAACTTAATCTGTCAACTCCTCCCTCCTTTAAAGAGGATAACTTCTTCTCATCAAGTGTACCAGGGTTTGTTTCAATTGTTATCTCTATATCTTTCTCTATCTTAAAACTATTATAACACTTATCCAAGATTAATCGTAACTCTTTCGCCCCTAATATTGTAGGAGTACCCCCTCCAATGAAGATTGTTCTAATCGAAGGATTATATTTTTGAGCCAACAGATCTATCTCTTTATTCAATGCATTCAAGAAGGATTTTGAAAGTTTTTCGTTAAAACTAACAGAATTAAAATCACAATAATAACATTTCCGAAGACAGAATGGGACATGTATGTAAAGCCCAAATCTATCCATAAAGCACCTCCTTTTTCGTAATACAGTTGCACTTTCGCGCCACTAGTAATAAAGCATAGCTTTATTACTAGTTCCTAAATAAGCAAATCCACGGGCCAAAGCCCGTGGTCTAAATTAATTATCATCTATCTTTAAAACTGCCATGAAGGCTTCTTGAGGTATCTCTACACTACCAACCTGTTTCATCCGCTTCTTTCCTTCTTTTTGTTTCTTAAGCAGCTTCTTCTTTCTAGAGATATCTCCACCATAACACTTCTGTAATACATCCTTACGCTTAGCTCTAATAGTCTGTCGAGCAACTATCTTATTTCCAATAGCGGCCTGTATAGGAACTTTAAACATCTGCTCAGGTATAAATTCTTTTAGCTTTTTAGTTAATTCCTTACCTATCTCATAAGCAAAATCTCTATGAACAATACAAGATAATGCATCTACAGCTTCTTTATTTACAAGGATATTTAATTTGATTAGATCAGACTCCATATATCCGGCAAATTCATAATCAAAGGTAGCATATCCTCTAGTTCTAGACTTTAATTTATCAAAGAAATCTAAAACAATCTCACTTAATGGAATCTCATAGGTCAGCCTCACCCTGATCTGATCTAGATACTCCATATTCTTAAATTGCCCCCTCTTGTTCTGGGCCAACTCCATAGCTGAACCAACATGTTCTTCTGGAAGGAGAATCTTAGCCTCCACATAAGGCTCTTCTATCTTCTCAATTTCTTGTCTTTCAGGCATATTGGCTGGATTCTCTATCTCTAAAACCTCTCCATCCTCTTTATAAATTTTAAAGATAACACTTGGAGCAGTAGTAA
The DNA here is from genome assembly GCF_000517025.1 of Halonatronum saccharophilum DSM 13868. Taxonomy (GTDB): domain Bacteria; phylum Bacillota; class Halanaerobiia; order Halobacteroidales; family Halobacteroidaceae; genus Halonatronum; species Halonatronum saccharophilum. The sequence goes on along the minus strand of NZ_KI912091.1, from coordinate 119,540 downwards.
TTAAGTCCAACTTATACTCACGCTCTAAACGCTCTTGGATGATCTCCATATGTAAAAGACCCAAGAATCCACATCTATAACCAAAACCTAAAGCCTCTGATGTCTCTGGTTCAAAGGTTAAAGAAGCATCATTTAACTTCAATTTATCTAAAGCATCTCTTAGGTTATCATAATCCTTTCCATCTACAGGATAAAGACCACAAAACACCATAGGTTTAGCAGGTTGATAACCTGGCAAAGCTTCTTCAGTTGGGTTCTTAGCATCTGTGATTGTATCACCCACCTGAGCATTCTTTACCTCCTTAATACTTGCTGCAAGATAACCTACCTCCCCAGCAGATAGACTATTAGTCTTATTCATCTTAGGACTAAAGGTTCCTACTTCATCGACCTCAAAGACCTTATTGGTAGCCATCATCTTAATCTCCATCCCAGGCTTAATAAGACCATCAATAACTCTATAGTAAGATATTATTCCTCTATATGGATCATATAGAGAATCAAAAATTAAAGCCTTTAAAGGCTTGTCCTTATCTCCAGTAGGCTTTGGCACCCGATTAACTATAACCTCTAAAAGTTCATCAATACCAATTCCTTCTTTAGCACTAGTCAAGACTGCATCATCAGGATCAAGTCCAATATCAATAAGCTCCTCCTTAACCTTATCCGGATTAGCACTTGGAAGATCTATTTTATTTATTACAGGAATAATCTCCAAGTCATTCTCTAAAGCAATGTATATATTGGCTAGAGTTTGAGCTTCTACACCTTGAGCAGCATCAATAACCAATAAGGCCCCTTCACAAGCAGCTAAGCTCCTTGAAACCTCATAAGAAAAGTCCACATGACCTGGAGTATCAATTAAATTAAGTATATACTCCTTATCATCCTTGGCCTGGTAGGACATTCTTACAGCCTGAGCCTTAATGGTTATCCCCCTTTCTTTCTCTATATCCATTGTATCTAAAAGTTGTTCTTCCATATCTCTTTGAGAGATAGTTCCCGTAGCTTCTAATAATCTATCAGCTAATGTAGATTTACCATGATCAATATGAGCAATAATACAAAAATTTCGAATATTATTCTGATTAACCTTAGCCATCCTAACCCCCCTATTATCTAAAGTATTCTTCATAATTATAACACCCATATTTATATTAATCAAGATAATAGACCTTAGATTAAACTCCTTCTTTAATCAATGCAGCTATAACGTCAGCAAATAATTCTACTGACCTCTTTGCTTCTTTTACTGTGTTTTCTGTGCCACCAACCTCTAATAGGAGAGCATGTGGATGGACATGCTGATTATATCTTCGATTATTTATAATTCTAACTTCTCTTAAAAGCCCAGGATACATACTATCCATCTTACTAGCTAACCTTCGAGCAAAGTTAAGATTCTCTCTCCATTCTGGATGGGGTAATCCATATCTATCATTTGTCACTACTATCATTATCTTGGCTACATCTTCTCCATCAATATTTGTAGTCACTAAATTTCGATTTCCATTAGGAATTGCATCACGATGGAGGTCAAAGATCATCTTCATATCATCATTGCCATCTACCATTGACTTAGCTGTATCCAGGGATTTTATATACGATTGTCCATAAGTTATATCATGAACCTTCTTGGAATGATCAACAGAGATTCCATACTTATTCTCCAAAACATCTCTTAGCCTTTCACCAACTAATACAACATCTCCTTTCTCACCTGGGTTAGCACGGGCATTAAACCCTCTATTTTCATAGTTCTCTGCTGTATGAGTATGATATATACCTATTAAAGCACCTTGGAGTGCTCTGCTTACCTCTTCTAAAATATTTTCATCCCTTTTCAGTTCTTCCTCTTTTTTAATCTCTCCAAGATCTCTTTCAGATAATGAAGGTTCAGTCTGCCAAAAATCTAATTCTACCTTCTCATTTTGATGACTTCCCTCTGCTAGTAATTTTTCCTCCAACTCTTTTGTTCTATCTCGTCTCTTTGAAAGAACCTGCTCAACCCTTGGGTCATCTTTAACTATAAAAAAAGACGGCGGTAAATCAGTTATAAATTTAAGTGTATAAGCAAATAAAGAACCTTCATCTTTTTTTTGTTCAAAACTATTATCAACTCTAACAATCGGTAGACCTTCCTTTAATATTAACTCTGAATGCAAATCGTCTAGATATATTAAATTAATCAGATATCTAGCCAAATTATAATCATTAAATATATTACCTACAAGGTAATCAACTCTATTACTGTATCTTCCTATTAATAGTCCACTTAAAATTATTACGACTATAAAATAAATAATTATTAAACTTCGCAAAAAGCCATGGTGATCATCCAACATAGGTTTATCACTTCCATTCTCCTCTCCTATAACAACTTATGTAGCTAAACACTATTTTATAACCTATCCATTAGAAAAGATAAGACTCCTCATCCCCAAAGGGATTTGGAGTCCTTAAAGATTTTTTGTTTTATTGAAGATACAATGATACATCTTCTGGTCCTATATCAGGATGTAAAGCTACATTAATTCCTCCAGCTATAATCTTACTCGTATCACGTATTAATTGATCTACCCCTTTAGGTGTTACTACTAAATCTCCCATAAAAGGTTCTAGCACCTGTTGAATTATCTGTTGGTTATTTTGCTGTTGGCCCATACCACCATTCATAGCTTTAATGGTATCGTCTACAATGTGGACAGAACTTATTACTGTTGGTATCCCCATAGCAATTACCGGAACTCCCATATCAGCTTGGGTTATACCTATACGATTCTTACCTAACCCTGAACCAGGATAAATACCTGTATCACTTATCTGAATTGTTGAAGCTAATCTCTTACTCTCTTTTGCAGCTAAAGAGTCTATAGCAATTATTAAATCTGGCTTAACCCTATCCACTAAACCTTTAATTATTTCAGCTGTTTCAACCCCTGTTATACCTAAAACTCCTGGGGCCAAAGCACATACTGGTCTCATCCCTTGCCTAGCATCTTGAGGAGAAGAATCATATAGATGTCTAGTAACTAAGATATGGTGAACAACCTCTGGACCTAATGCATCAGGTGTTGCGTTCCAATTTCCTAAACCAACAACTAATATAGTAGGCTCTTGACCATTATTTCTATTTAAAGCAGAGTAATCTATAATCCTATTCATCTCCTGGGCCAAAATACCACTTAAATTTTCATGGGCCTGTTTATCGGAGATACGCAAACTCTCTGACTCAATAGTTATATAATTACCTGGAGCTTTGCCTATCCTTTGGGCTGCTCCTTGATTTAGGACCTGAATTCTAGTTATATTAGCATCCCCTTGCTGAGACTCCTCTAAGCTAACCCCTTCTATCTCTCCACCGGTTCTCTCAACCGCCATATTCCGTGCTTCAACTGCTAAATCAGTAAGAGTAGCTAAATTTTCTATTCCATTCATTACTATTCCTCCTTTATCTCAATTCTGTTGGTACAAAGGTATCTACAACTCCAATTATTATAGCAGCAAGCATTGCTCCAATAAATGTGACACTCATCCTCGCTAATAAAAACTGAGTAAAGTAAATCACTACAGTTGCTGCAACAAAACCAGTTAACCCTCTTGCTTGAGGGGTTATATTCTCCCCTAATAAGTTTTCTGCTACATAACCTAGTGCTGCAATTATAATCGAAGCTATTAAAGCATTAGTAAATCCTGCAATCTCTACATTTGGTAAGATAAAACCTATCCCTAACAATACAAAAGCAGAAACGATAAACCTAACTATTGCTCCTATCCATCCTCGCATATTTAATATACCCCTTTCTTCACTAGATTATAATTCTATATATTACTATAATTTATATTGACGTTCCACGGGGCAAGCCCGCGTGGATTCCTCATTCCTAGAAACGAGCCTATTTCTGCTTAATATCAAGTATTAAGTAAGAAATTAGGTCTTACAGTTTCTCCAGAGGCTTAGAATCCCGTACGCCCTACGGTAGATATGGTTTTTATGGTTTTCACGAAGAGTAGATGTGGTTTTTACGACCTTCACGAAGGGTTTTTGAATTTTAAAACCCGTAGGTTGATGTTTAGACTCGTAGGCTGACGATTAAGGAATTCTGATACCTTGAATATTTTACGCAATAGAGGAGCTTAATTATCACTTCAATTCCTATTGCAACTCCATATATTCAGTTGTTAGATTTACCTTAACTATTAATAGTATGTCCTATTTTAAAAATAATATCGAATTACTTTTAAAATAACACTTACATCCTGAGGGCAAGCCCATCAGGTTTTACGTGCAAATTCTATAACCATATTCAATTTATCTATCCCTCAGGGTTTTAAAAAGCAAAAACCCTTCGTGGGCAGAGCTACCATTTCTTTTTTAACTCGATACTGCTTTTGCTGCCCCTCTCCTAAAAAACCCCTTGCCTTTTAACTGATTATATGATAAAATTCTTTTGTTACAGGTCGCTACGGCTACAAATTTAGATAAAGAAAGAATTAAAAGGAGGTGACTGTAATGGCAACTTCTAAATCCGCTAAAAAGAGAATTAGAATCATTGAAAAGAAGACTGCAGTAAATAAGGTAAGAAGATCAAAGCTTAAAACTGCTATTAAGCGTTTTGACGAAGCATTAGCAGCTAATGATATTGAATTAGCAAAAGAAAGATTAATCTTTGCTAAGAAGATGATTGATAAGTCTGCTGGTAAAGGTATTATCCATAAAAATAATGCTGCTCGTAAAAAATCTCAATTAGATAGAAGATTTAACGAGCTTACTGCTTAATAATACTTAATAAACCCTGATTCCTCTTAAGAGGAATCAGGGTTTATTATTTCAAGAAACAAAATCTTCATTTAAATCTCGATTTAAGCCTATCACTAAAAGCTCCATCTCTAACTCCCTCTCTGCACCTGTTACCAAATTACAGTCAGCTTCAAATATTCTCTCTAATGCCCTCTCTAAAGCTTCTATAGAAAAGTTGTTACTCTGCCTCAAACACTTCTTTATTGGATAAATATGTTGTTTTAACTTTTTAGAAATTTGCTCAGCACTAAAGCCCTTATTAGATAGCAACTTACTCTGTAACATAAGCCTGATCTGACGAGCAATCATTCCTAATATCTGTTTTGGGTCACTACCCTCTCTAAGTATATCTGATAGGAGATTTAAAGCCATTGAGGTATCTCTTTTACCTATTGCATCTACAAAATCGAAGATAATATTCTCTTTAATTAACCAATCCTTACTTATAACCATCTCTATATCTTCTTTAGTTATAAACTTCTTCTCTCCTACAAAAGCCATAACCTTATTCAATTCACTATCTAAGGTTAACAGATCATTATTAAAAGCTTCTTCTAATAATTTGACTCCTCTTTTATCTATATCCCAACCTAAATCTCTAACTTTATTTTCTATCCACTGATCCAACTTTTTATATTTCAAACCTTCAAACTTTAAAATTTCACCACTCTTTTTGATTTCTTTGAATAATTTTAACCTTTTATTAGGTTTATTATAACTTAAAAGTAATAAGATTGTACTATCTGGAAAATCACCTATTAACTTATATAGTTGTTCCCCATCCTTTGGTTTCTTAGAAAATAAATCATAAGTCTTTACTACTACTATTCTCTTAGGTGCCATAAAAGGAAGAGTCTTAACAGCATTAATTAATGTTGTTACTAAAGAATCATTCTCCTCTAAAAAGTTCAAATTAAAATCTTTAAAATCCTCCGATACAAATTTCTCTACAAATTTATCAATAAATTCATCAATCAAATATTTATCATCACCATAAATTAAATATATAGATGACAGATCTTCGATATTATTTTTTAATATACCATCATATTGCATTCTTAATACCACCTTTGCAAAATTAAATTATAGATTAGTCCACATAGTTATTCTAACATAAAAGTAACTATTATTTAAATATATAATTAAAATTAAATTTTAATTATCATTGTTCCAGACTATGATATAAGTCTCACTTATTTGATTTGGAAACAAAAATTACTAGTATAAGTAGGGAGAATAAGGTCACAATAATAGTACAAAGCAATAAAGGAGGTGAAAAAAATGGGTATCAGAAGTGGAAGTAATAGATTAGTCAATCCTATGGCTTTACAAGCAATGGATAAATTTAAGCAAGAAGCTGCCCAAGAGCTTAACATCTCTCAAGAGTATCAATCTGGATACTGGGGTAACATTACCTCTCGTGAGTGTGGTTCTGTTGGGGGGCAAATGGTTAAAAAAATGGTTGAGCAATATGAGAATAACTTGGCTAATAATTAATTATTTAACTATAACTATAAAAGGAGATGAAAAAATGGGTATCAGAAGCGGTAGTAATAGATTAGTTAACCCTATGGCTTTACAAGCAATGGACAAATTTAAATTAGAGGCTGCTAAAGAGCTTAATGTATCTCAAGAGTATCAATCTGGATATTGGGGTAACATTACCTCTCGTGAGTGTGGTTCTGTTGGAGGACAAATGGTTAAAAAAATGGTTGAGCAATATGAGAATAACTTGGCTAATGGTTCTACTCCTCAAGCTAATAGTTCGGCTCCTCAAGCTCAAGCTACAACTAACAATAATAACAACTATAATTTGGCTCAAAAAGCTGGTTCTTTTGAACCTCAAGGATAATTAAATAAATTAAACTATAACTATAAAAGGAGATGAAAAAATGAGTATCAGAAGCGGTAGTAATAGATTAGTTAACCCTATGGCTTTACAAGCAATGGATAAATTTAAATTAGAGGCTGCTAAAGAGCTTAATGTATCTCAAGAGTATCAATCTGGATATTGGGGTAACATTACCTCTCGTGAGTGCGGTTCTGTTGGAGGACAAATGGTTAAAAAAATGGTTGAGCAATATGAGAATAACTTGGCTAATGGTTCTACTCCTCAAGCTCAAGCTACAACTAACAATAATAACAACTATAATTTGACTCAAAAAGCTGGTTCTTTTGAACCTCAAGGATAATTAAAACAAAACTGAAAATTGAATAAATGAGCGGTGATAATCACCGCTCATTTAATTTTGTATAAAAAGGAGAGAATTATATGAAAAAAAGAGATATTATTTTAGTGTTGATAATTTTGACATTTATATCATTAGTAAACCCTACATCTTCTTGGGCTCAAGATAATGAAGATTATGATATTTATACAGTGAGAAGTGGAGATTCAATCTGGTCAATCTGTCAAAACCACCAGGCTGATTTTAGAGATACTTTGGCTATTAATAGACACTTTAGAAACCCAGATCTAATATTTCCAGGAGATAGAGTCTTTATCCCTAGAACACCTACAAGAAGGACCCCACAAAGAGATGCTCAGCCAGAAGAAAGAGAAGAGCAAAGAAGACCTGAACCTCAACCAGAAGAAGAGAGAATGGTTGAGGTTACCGAAGATATTAATACAATGGAAGCTCAAGTAGTAGAATTAGTAAATATCGAACGAGAAAAATATGGGTTAGAACCATACAAACACAACGGTCAAGTATCTAATGTGGCAAGAACCAAGGCAGAAGATATGAGAGACAATAACTATTTTGCTCATACTTCTCCAACCTATGGCTCACCCTTTGAGATGCTACAAGAGTTTAATGTTCAATTCACTGCAGCAGGTGAAAATATAGCACAGGGCCAACCTACAGCACAAGCAGTAATGGATGCTTGGATGGATTCTCCTGGACACAGAGAAAACATCTTAAGCGAAGAATTTACCTATATCGGTGTTGGTCTTGCCAAAGACGGACAAGGTAACACCTACTGGGTACAAATGTTCATTAGACCGTAAAGAATTAAAGCTTAGCTTTATTTCTAGTGTAAGTGTCAGTATTAGTGTCAGTTAAGATCTAAGTTCTTAACTTTGCTGCCACAGACACCGACACTTACACTTTACTACTTAAATGTTTTATATCTATAACTTCTTCCATCACTAAAGACAGTTATTGCTCCGTCTTGGTCATTTCTTAAAACTTTGGCTCCACTAGCTTTTAAATTACTTATAACTAAAGGACTTGGATGACCATAGGTATTATCTCCTACTTGAATAACTGCCAATTTCGGGCCAACACTACTTAAAAATTTCTCTGAAGTTGAAGTAACACTACCATGATGACCTACTTTTAAAAGAGTACTTGCCAGATCATAATCTTCATACTCCTTTAACACCCTTCTTTCTCCTTCTAACTCCAAATCACCGGTGAATAAAACCTTAAAATCACCATAATTAAAACGAAAGACCAAAGAATTATTGTTGGCTGCACTATCTTGAATCAAAGGGTATGTTGGCCCTAAAACATTAATTTTTATAGGATCAACTTTAAGCTTATCACCACCAATCAACTCATAAATAGATACCTCTCTATCCAAAGCCAACTCTAACACTGTATCCTCTAATTGATTAGCTATTAATGTAGGAGGGTAAAATAATTTATCGACTTCAAACTCATCTAACACCTCTACTATCCCTCCAGCATGATCTAAGTGAAAATGAGATATAAATACAAAATCTAAACTTCTAACCCCTCTACTCCTTAAATAAGATACTACCTCTCTTCCATATACACCAGCATCTATCAACCCTCTTCTGCCATTAGGAGTTTCAAAATAGATAGCATCTCCATTTCCAACATCAAAAAAGACGAGCTTCAGATCCCTATTGAAAGTAAAACCAAACTGAACTATTAAAAATAAAATAACAGATGCTATCAATACCTTATTGTATCTAGAATAATCTTTTGCATAAGGTATAACTACAGGTCTTAATAGCTTAGATATATAGTAGATTATTAGATAATAAAGAATTATAAGGAGTATATTAGGACGTCCTATCAAAAGAGACAAACTAAAATTACTAGCTAACAGATTAACTAATTCTAATACAAAGACTAATATCCCTCTCATTAAAAAAGCCAATATACCTGCTAAGAAAGGAAAAGAAATTGTTGCCAGAATTAAAAATGGCAGGGCCAACCAGATTAAAACTGAAACCAAAGGCATAATTATGGGATTAGCAACTATACCTAAAAAGGAAACTTCATAAAAGTAATAAGCCAAAACAGGTAACAAGCCCAATTGGGCTGCAGTAGTAGCTACTAGAATTTTCTTAACCTTTCCCTTTTTAATAGGTAAAACTTTCTCAATTACTGGACTTAAATAAGCTATAGATAAAACAGCTATAAAAGATAATTGAAAACTTACCTTAAAGAGGGAATAGGGGGCTATTAATAAAATAATAATCCCTGCTCCCGCTAAAATATTATAGAGATCTATTCTTCTACCCAGATAATTAGCAATTAATATTAAAGTAATTAAAATAACTGCTCTTACACTAGACAGCCCAAAACCTGTTAAACCTAGATAGAAAAATAGGGTAGATATTGTTATAAGTAAGGTTAACGCTTTTGATAATTTCAACCATTTGCATATAAGAGCAATAAAGTATGATATAAGCCCCATATGAAAACCTGAAATAACTAAGATATGGCTCAACCCTAACTCCCTAAAATTATCATTAATATCCTGGGGTAAATTACCCCTACCAAGAAGAAGGGCTTTTAAGATATCGCTATAAGGAGATAGAAAATAATCATCTATACTAATCTCCATTCTCCTTCTAAGCTCCCGGATGGACTTAGAGATAATACCACCTTCATTAGCCAAAACCCTCAACCCTCTATCCCTACTTATGTTCGCCCTAGCATAGATATTTTCTCCCTTTAAATAATCCCGATAGGAGAAAGAACCTGGATTTGTCTTAGTCGGAGCCAACCTTAATTGGGTATCTATTTCAACTATATCTCCATAAGAAAGCTCTTTTTCACCATCCCAATTAGAGACTAGAACCCGTCGCTTACTCATTAGATCTCCAACCATGATATCTTCAATTAGATACTCTATTCCTCTATCATTAACCTCGACATCAACAACCTTGGCCCTTAAGCTGACTTCCTCTCCAATAACCTTTCCAAGCTCTTCATTTTCCCATCCTAACTCTAATTGTTGTAGATATATAAAAGAAAGTAAGAAGATCAAGATATAGATTATGCTTCTCCTCCACTTCAACCTTCTCCTATAAGAATATAATCCTATTAAATTTAAGAGGATTACCAAAATCTTAGTTGCATTAATTAAACTTTTATTTACACCTATATAAGAAGCACTAATTAGTCCTAATGCCATCAGGATAAAGATTAAAACTAAGGGTCTAGTCTTTAAATCAATAGGTAATCTGGTCTTTGAGTCTATCATAGGTCCTCTCTCCTATCCCTGAAACCTCCATTAAATCTTCTAAAGAGTCGAAGCCACCAACTTTATTTCTATAGTCTATTATCCGCCCAGCAGTAGCTGGGCCAACGCCGCTTAAAGTTTCAAGTTCATTAGCTGTAGCACTATTAATATTAACCAGTCCTAAAGCATCACCACTGCTTCCACCACCCTGAGAAGGTATGATAACCTTACCGCCATCTCTAACCTCATCTACAAGATTTATTAAATCAAGATTAGCTTTGGCTGTTGGCCCGCCCGCTTTCTCTACCAATTGATAAAGCCGATCCCCCTCTTTTAGCCTATAAACACCTGGATTATCTACTTCTCCTCCTATATGAACAAGAATCTCCTTAGCCACTTCTTTAGGAAGAGTTGATCTCTTCTCCTCGACATCTTTAATGTTTGAATTCTCTTTTTCAATACTACTCCTAATCTCTATACTATCTTCACTTCTAAACACACCATCACCAAGCAACAAAAAAATACTCGCTCCAATTATAAAGACTATAAGTACTAGCAAAATCCCATCTTCAATTTTATTTATTCTAAACATCCACATCACCCGGAAATTATCTTACCCGAATTAGATATTTTTATACTTGATTTTTACTACTTTTTAGTAATATAGTGTCACTTTCGTGCCACTAGTAATGGGTAATGAGTGAAGAGTAATGAGTAAAGTCAAAATCTCAAAACCTCTTATAAGTCTTAGGTAACAAAGGGGTTTCTGTTTTTTAAGGTTTTACCCATTACTCATTACTGATTACTCATCACCAGTAATAAAGCTACGCTTTATTACTATATTGTTTAACTTCTAAAAAACAAAAAGACCTTATACCTTTAGGTACAAGATCTAATCTAATTATACTATATCTAATATCTGACTTGGATTATGAACTATATAATCTGGGTTCTCTTTCTCTACAGCCTTCAATAAATCAAAACCCCAAGATACCCAAATAATCTCAACTCCAATCTTCTTACAAGCTTGAATATCTCTTTCTTCGTCTCCTACATAGATTATCTCAGAACTATTAAGTTTATTCTTTTTCAAGAATTTTTTTATCACCTTATCCTTACCAAAGATATTATTAGAGGAGAATATCTCTTCTATGCTATCTAATATCCCTTCACCTTCTAAAAATTCTCTAATATTCTCTTCAGCATTTGATGAAATAATAGCTAATTTATACCCCTTTTCTTCTAAAGAAGTCAACATATTCCTAATACCATCAAATAGCCTAAGTTCACTAAGAGATTCTTTAAATATTCTCTGAAACTCTAATGCTAAAAAGGGTAATCTATATATAGGAACATTAACAGCTTTACACTTTTCTATAACTGACAAGCCCCTTAGCTCTTCAATATTACCATCTTTAAGCTTCTTAAAACCATACTTATCAGCCATCTGGTTAAAGACCTTTACTCCAATGCCCATTGAATCTGCTAGGGTCCCATCAAAATCAAAAACTATATATTTAACCACACTCTATACCCCTTCCCAAAATTAGTCTTCTTTACAACGATTTAAGATTTAACCCTTATATAATTTAGTTTTAGCAAAATAGCTTGTTAATAAAATAATAACAACTAGCCTATTATTACTTCTACATAAAACTCATTCTCCCTTTAAAAATATTAATTATAAATAAAGAAGGTCTTGTCCTTATTAGGATACAAGACCTTTTAAGTTATTTATTTTACAACTAAATTAACTAATCTTTTTGGAACTACAATCTCTTTAATTATCTCTTTATCTTCTAAATACTCCTTAATTTTATCATCTTCTTTAACTAAAGCTAATAGATCATCTTTAGAAACTTGGGCAGAAACTTCTATCTTGGTCCTTACCTTTCCATTAACTTGAACAACTATCTCTATTTCATCTTTTTTAGTTGCCTCCTCATCAAATTCAGGCCAGGTTGCTAGATGTATACTCTCTTGATGACCTAGCTCTTCCCAAAGAGCTTCAGTCATATGTGGAGCAAAAGGAGCTAATAGTAATAATGCTGATTCCACTACCTCTTTTAAGAGCGAATAGTTAAGCTCATCAATTTCACTTAGATATTTATAAGTTGCATTTACCAACTCCATAATAGAACTAATTGCTGTATTTAGCTGTTTTCTCTCACCTACATCAACAGTCACGCTCTTTATAGCTAAATGAAGTTGACGATTTAATTCTTTTTCTTCTTTATTACTTAGTTCAAAATTGCTCTTTGCTTCTTTTAGAGAATCAATGTGTTCAGAAACCAATCTCCAAACCCTATTCAAGAACCTTTGAGCTCCCTCAACACCTTCATCATTCCAATCTAAATCTCTCTCTGGAGGTGCTGCAAATAGAATAAATAAACGGGCTACATCGGCACCATAATTATCAAGAATCTCTAAAGGATCTACAATATTACCTTTAGACTTAGACATCTTAGCTCCATCTAAAAGCACCATTCCTTGGGTCAAAAGATCATCAAAAGGCTCTTTATAATCTACTAAACCTTGATCACTGATAAACTTCATAAAGAAACGAGCATAAAGTAGGTGTAAGATAGCATGCTCAATTCCACCAATGTATTGATCAACATTCATCCAGTAGTTGGCCCTATCCTTATCGATAATCTTATCCGAAAGATCTGCACTAGTATACCTTAGATAATACCATGAAGAGTCTACAAAAGTATCCATAGTATCAACTTCACGCCTTGCCTTCTTTCCACACTCTGGGCAAGTAGTATTAACAAAATCTTCTATAGTGGCTAAAGGTGATTGGCCCTCTCCAGTAAATTCAACATTTGTAGGTAATTCAACTGGAAGGTCCTCTTCAGGTACAGGTACAACTCCACAACTATCACAATAGATCATTGGAATTGGAGTTCCCCAATATCTTTGACGAGATATCAACCAATCCCGTAATCGATAATTGACTTCTTTCTTACCTATACCTTCACCTTCTAAATAATCTATAATCTTATCTATTGCTTCTTTAACATTCAAAGCATTTAAAATATCTGAATTTACTACCTTACCGTTTTCTGTATAGGCCTCCTTCAGGTCATCTCCATTAAAATCTTCACCTTCAGGTTGGATAACTACTTTTATTGGCAAGTCATACTTTTTAGCAAATTCAAAGTCTCTTTGATCATGAGCAGGAACAGCCATAATAGCTCCAGTTCCATACCCCATCAAAACATAATTAGCAATCATTACAGGAATCTCTTCACCACTTAAAGGATTAATTGCCTTAATCCCTGTATCAAGTCCTAGCTTAGGCGCATCTCCATCCGTTCTCTCTTCTTCTTCTTGACCTTTCATCTTCTCTATAAAGGCCATAACCTCCCCTTCTTTTTCCGTTCCTTTGACCAATTCCTCTACCAAAGGATGTTCAGGGGCCAACACCATATAAGTTGCTCCATAGATAGTATCTGGCCTTGTAGTAAAAACCTCCAATTTCTCATCACTACCTTTAATCTCAAATTTAATCCGAGCTCCTTCACTTTGACCTATCCAGTTTTCTTGCATAGTCTTAACCCTTTTAGGCCAATTCTTAAGTAGTTTATGGTCTGCTAATAGATCTTGAGCATAATCAGTAATCTTAAAGAACCATTGCTCTAAATCTTTATCTATAACTTCACTATCACAACGCTCACACTCTCCATCTACTACCTGCTCATTGGCAAGAACAGTACTACAACTTGGACACCAATTAACAAGAGCTTTCTTCTTATAAGCTAAGCCTTTCTTATAAAGTTGTAAAAATAACCACTGAGTCCATTTATAATAATCTGGATTAGAGGTAGCTACCTCCCTATCCCAATCATAACTCAACCCCATCATCTTAAACTGTTTTCTCATATTATCAATATTATCACAAGTCCAACTATTAGGATGAATTTTATGCTTAATAGCCGCATTCTCAGCTGGCAAACCAAAAGAATCCCAACCCATAGGATGTAAAACATTATAACCTTCCATCCTCTTAAAACGAGCAAATACATCCCCTAAAGAATAATTTCTAACATGACCCATATGTAGATTACCTGAAGGGTAAGGAAACATCTCTAAAACATAATATTTAGGTTTATCCCCTTTAACCTCACTTTTATATATCCCATCTTCTTCCCACCTATTTTGTAACTTAGGTTCAATATTTTTAAAATCATACATTCCCATCATCTATCAACAACCCCTTTAACTTAGTGTTAGTTTATGTATACTTTATAATTAAAATCAAACTTCTTAAAATATTATTCCCTAAATCTATAAAAAACCCTCGTCTCTAATAAAGAAATAATTCTTTACTAGGGACGAGAGTTCTTTCTCGCGGTACCACCCTAATTGATATATTAGCACAATCACAAAATTTCCATTACTTAATAATTGAAATTTTGTGGTGTGACGGCCTCGATGACCTAACACCAAAAATTTCATCGCGTATTATAATTGAAATTTTTGGTGGAGATAGCCGGGCTCGAACCGGCGACCTCTTGTCTGCCAGACAAGCGCTCTCCCAACTGAGCTATATCCCCATAACATATCCTCTTAAGAACAGAATAACGACTGTTAACCGTATAAGCTACTACTACTTCACTTATAAAGCTCCAAGGCGAGTTCAGCTTAAGCCTACTACTCCTTTTCCTAGCCCACTAATATTCAATTCAACAATAATCATTATAAGATAAGATATTCCCTTTGTCAAGAGCTTTTAAGAAAAGAATTTTAAGGCGAGAAGGCTCGCCTTAAAATTAAACTTCAATCCTCTTTGCATCTCCCCATAGTCTTTCTAAATCATAATGCTCCCTTTCATCCTTGTGAAAGATATGAACTATAGCATCAGAATAATCTAAGACAGCCCAACGACCTCCATCTAACCCTTCTTTTCTATCAACATAGACCTCTTCATCCTCAAGCCTATGTTCAATAGAAGTAGCTACAGCTCTAACTTGAGTATTAGCACTACCACTACAGATGATAAAGTAATCAGCCAATATAGAGATCCCTCTAACATCTAAAACTACAATATCTTCAGCTTTTTTATCTTGTGCTGCTTCTACAATTTTTTCAACTAATTTGCTTTCCACTATCAAAATACCTCCTCATAACTCTAATCATTCTATATATTAATTATTCTATATTCAACTAAAAAGACCTTGTTCTATCTTGCGTTCAACTATATCTTTTCCAATAATAACTTCAATCAGAGCTCTCTCTTCTTCTAATCTCAAATCTGCGTTTAAATACTCAACTAAAGACCTAAGATCATCTGCCTTATCTTCAGGAGCAAAAACTAAAGTTTTCGAATAATCATAGCGATCAGCATTAGCGATACCTTCAACAGTATATCCTTGCTCACCTAAGATATTAGCAAAACCTCTAGCAACTCCAACTCGGCCGCTCCCATTTGAGATACGAAGATTCAATTTGGAATTATTAAAATAATACTTATTTCTAACTAGGGAATCTACTAAAAGCTCTATCTCATCCTTATGAGGGTACCAGTAACTAACACCGCTAATGTATCTAGGGTCTCCTGGCAAGGTCAACATCTCTAAATTATCTTCTTCAAAGTTGTATAAAAAAGAACCTAACTGAAGCATTCGACTTAAACCTAAGTCTGTACTAACATTCCGGTTAATAATCTGCACCAACTCTGGAACCTTTAGTATAGTTCTAAACTTCATAGCTTCATCTAAAGCTGCCTCTAAGAATTTCTGTTGTCTTTCTATCCTTCCAATGTCAGCAAAGAGTTCTTCTCTATAACGAACATAGTCTAAAGACTCTTCACCATCTAGTCTTCTTCTCCCCGCCTTTAAATTAATATATAGATCATCTGCTTGGTCTACATAATACATATCTTGCTCTATCTCTAGTTCAACTCCACCTAAGCTGTTTACAATTTCTATAAAACCTTGATAATCTAGCTCTAAATAATAATCCACATCTGTTTCTAATAGACCTTCTACAGCCTCCTTAGTTAAAGAGGGACCACCTTCTGCATAAGCAGTATTAATCTTACTATGATGATCTCTGCCAGAAAGTTTAACTCTAGTATCTCGTGGAATAGATATTATTCCAGCTTTATTAGAATCTAAATCTAAACTAAGAATCATTAAAGTATCAGCTCTACTATCTCCGTTATGAGCTGAATCAATACCTAATAAAAGAAAATTAAGAGTTCTATCCTCTTTTATCACTTCTTCTAAATCTTCATCTTCAAATTGATCTCTAAAAGGCGAGAACAAATTAAAACCAAAGATACCTGTCCCAAAAACCACCAAAAAAATTATTAAAGCCAGACCAATTATCCTGAAAGTCTTAGATTTAAGGGACATAATTTCACTTCCTCTCTAAATTAAAGAGTTTCTAGTCAATATAGTTTGTGGATGAATAATTCTTCCTAAAGTTAAATTATATCTTATTGTATTTTCACAAGCCATTCTAACTCCTTTATCTAAAGACTCTCCCTTCACCTTTTCTCTTAAAGTTTCTATAGCTTCACAGTTTCGATTAGGCTCAATAAAATCGGCTAAAAAGATAACCTTATCTAATTGGCTCATCTCTTCACTTCCTAAAGTATGGCAACTTATTGCTCTTAAAATTTCTTCATCTTCTATTCTAAATTTATTCTTTGCAATCTCTGCACCTACAGGACCATGCAACAAAGCAGGAACTTTTTTATAAATATCATCTATCACTATAGCAAATTCTTCTGCTTTCTTCAATAGGATATTATTGGGGATCCCCTTAGCACAATCATGTAACAAAGCAGCCCAACGGGCTTTCTCCTGATCAACACTATGAATCTTTGCTAATTTTATTGCTGTATCCCTAACTCCTAAAGTATGTTTTAAACGATCTTCACTTATCATTTGAGATAAAATTTCAATAGCTTTCTCTTCTTTCATTGAAAACACCTCTTTTTAACTTCGCTTGATAATTTATTGTAAATAAAAAAGCGAATAAAGAATAATGAATAGATTAATTTAGAATCAAAATCTATACCTTTATCCTTTATTCTCTATTACCTATTATTTATATCTTTATCTTGGGTTAGCAGGCTCCATAGTTATATTGTTACCTTTTATTCTATTATTCTGCATTACATTAAGCACTTCTCTAGCATGCTCTCTTGGAACCTCTACAAAAGTATATCTATCATAAATATCAATTAATCCAATCATACTTCCTGGAAGATTGGTTTCTCCTGCAATTGCTCCCACTACATCACCTGGACTTATCTTTTGTTTCTTTCCAATATTAACAAACAACCTTACCATACCAGGCTCTGCACCAGTATTTCTAAACTCATCCTCAAGGTCAGTATCCTCTTTAGCGGTATCCTCAAGGGCCAACTTTAATAGTGCAGCAGCAATATCTATTGCTGTATAGTCATCTTCTACTAAGTTTTCAATAAACTTAATCTCTTTAGATAATTTGCCGGCATCTAATACTTCAGCTACATTCTCAAGATATAGATTAGCTTTAATCTCCTCTACATCACTTGCTGAAGGTACTGACCTTCTCTTTATCTTAGTCTTAGTATACTTTTGAATATCCTTTAATTTATAGATCTCTTTACCTACTACAAAAGTAAAGGCCCTACCAGTTCTACCTGCTCTACCAGTTCTACCAATTCTGTGGACATAATACTCCTCATCCTGAGGAATATCATAATTAAATACTGCCTCAACATCATCAATATCAATTCCACGAGCTGCTACATCAGTAGCTACTAAAACTTCAATTGTACCATTCTTAAATTTGCCCATAACTCTATCTCTTTGAGGTTGATTTAAACCACCATGTAGTCCATCAGTAAAATAACCTCTAGCTTGTAATTGAATTACCAACTCATCAACCTGTCTTCTTGTATTACAAAAGACAATAGAAAGCTTAGGATTATACATATCTATCAGTCGAGATAATACATCTAACTTATCTCTCTTTTTCACCTCAAAGTAAGCTTGTTCGATACTTGGAACTGTTAATTTCTTATGAACTACTTTGATCAATTCTGGGTTCTTTTGATACTTCTTTCTTAAGTTCAAAATAGCTCTAGGCATTGTAGCAGAGAAGAATATTGTCTGTATCCCATTATTAAGCCCTTTTAATATTGTCTCGATATCTTCTCTAAAGCCCATATTTAACATCTCATCAGCTTCATCTAAGATGATTTTATTTATATTATCTAACTTCAAAGTTCTTCTTCTCATATGATCCATCAAACGACCCGGAGTTCCTATTACAATCTGTACACCCTTCTTTAGAGCTTTAATCTGACGATTAATAGATTGACCTCCATAAATAGGTAGTACTCTAACACCTCTCATATGTTTAGAAAGTCTCTTTAATTCTTCAGATACCTGTATAGCTAACTCCCTTGTTGGACATAAAACTAACGCTTGAGGTGCATTGATTCTTTCATCAATCATCTCTAAAATTGGAATACCAAAAGCAGCAGTTTTTCCAGTTCCTGTTTGAGCTTGACCAATAACATCTCTTCCATCTAGTATATGAGGAATAGCCTGACTTTGAATCGGAGTAGCCTCCTCAAAGCCCATATCTGAGACTGCCCTCTTTATATCATTAGATATATTTAACTCTTCAAATTTCTTCTTTTCCATATTTTAAACTCTCCTTTTTTATTTCGTTAGCTTCTTCACTATATAGTATTACAATTATTAGGATAAAAAATAACCATTTTAAAATTTTATTTAAATTATAACCTAAATTGACTTTATAACTTAGAATACTAACTTCACTTTTATTTATTATTAATATCTTAGCATTAATTATCTATTCCTATAATGCGACATTTAGACTCAAAGGATTTTTATATCCTTTAAATCTCTTAACCAATCAAAGCACAAAACTTAATGCCACAATCCAAGTCGATTTGGTAGTATTGGTCTCAACTATCATTTAAATACAAATAGAATTGACATAATAGTTAACTTATTGACCAAAGCTTTCTCTTTAAATCTAAAATTCCTTCCTTTCCCCTTTAATAATATAAGAATAGCTCATCTGCCTCGAATATGATAATCTATTTAATAGTATAGCCAACATTTACCTTATCATCTTCTTACTAAAAAGTAAAGAAATATAGTAATAAAGCTACACTTTATTATTACAATCTCTACCAGCCCTTAATCCTATCTGTATAGATTATGTTTTTTAATATAAGCTTCTATGCTTTCTGGTAACTGATACTTTATTGGACGTCCCTCTTCTACTCTTGCTCTTATATCAGTAGATGAGATAGCTAGTCCCGGTATTTGTAGAGGATGTATTGTCTCTCGATAAGAATCATATATCTTTTGACCTAGCTGTGACAGGCAATAACCTGGCCTACTTGCTGCAATAAACTCTGTCTCCTCTAATAGTTTTTCTGGATTCTTCCACGTAAATATCTCTAATATAGCATCAGCTCCAGTTATGAAATATATCTTTCTATCTGGATATATCTTTTTAAACTCTCTTACTGTATCTACAGTATATGACAGTCCTTCCCGATCAATCTCAATTCTAGATACATCAAAGATTGGATTACTCATAGTAGCCAATAAAGCCATTACATATCTCTCTTGGGCATCTGTAATCTTCTTTTCTGTCTTATGAGGTGGGTTTCCTGATGGTACGAAAATAACTTTTTCTAAATTATGTTGATAAGCTGCACACTGGGCAGTCAATAGATGTCCATTATGAATTGGATCAAAAGTTCCTCCCATAATCCCAATCCCTTTTTTATCTTCAGCCATACTTTCAACTCCTAATATAAGATTTATCGTAAGTATACTATATATATTATATCAACTTTCCCTTTCTCTCAAGTTAAATTTGACCCAAACAGGCTTTTTACTGACCCAAAGCCAATCTATTGATTATAAATAGTAGCTAATTTGGATAAACTAAAATAAAAAAGGAGGTAGCATAAGTGTTAAAAACTGAAAAGAAAAAACTTCTACCCATCGAAGAAGAGAATAAATTATTAGAACTAGAAGGCTTATACTATCAAACTCCCAAAGAAGAATTAGTTCCTGATAAACTTTATCATTTTATTCGAGAAGAGAAGAAGAGATATAAAAAAGAAGCCTTTGCAAAAATAAAGAAAGAAGGCCTAATAAATGCTAAAAACCCAAGGGGTACTACCTCCTTTATCGATCAGAAGGTAAAGCGCCCATTGGGTATATATTTCTGGGGAGAGATGATTAAAGAAGAGACCCATATTGAAGTAAAGATCAACAAACTTGACCTAACGAAACTTTATGCCTTCCCTCACCAAATTGCTGATGAAATTCTAAAACTCAATGAAGAATATCAAATATCTAATCACTTCTGGGAGAGATTAAAAGATATTGCCATTACTATCCCCTTTGAAGAATACCAGGGTCAATTCAAAGCAGAATTTATCTATACCAAAGATATTCCTTCTAAAAACCTTAATATCAAAAGAAGATAGCCCTTAGTCTAACCTCTCTTCTACCTTAAATCTAGATAAGCTTACCTTGGTCCCTTCATCACCAAAGAAAGATAGATAGTTACTTGTTAAAGTTGAATATGCTACATCTACTAACCTTTCCTCCTGCACATAAAGGGCCAACTTCTCCCCCTCAACCTTCCACTCTAAATTAATTAACTCTTCATTAGAATCAAATTCCCCTTGATAAATTAAATCACCTTTACCTTTAAGTAAAGTCAGTTCTTCTTTACTAAAATGTAGGGTATAGATATCTTCCCCTTTTAATATTAAAGCAAAAGGCCCCTGATTAATAAAACTAAAGTCTAATTCCAAAGAGAAGCTCTTGAAATTAAAGTTATCTAAGCCCATAATAGAGCTCTTGTTAAACTTAATAATATATGACTCTTCTCCCCGCTTACCACTAAATGAGTAGTTATCAACATCATCTAAATACCTAGGGTAATCCCTTTTAAAGTCCTCTTCTATAATTATACTCTTTTCAAAACTATCATCTAGGTCATTTAAAGTATAATCTAAAGCATAAGATAGACCTTCACGCCAGTTGGCCCATCCATTACCACTATAATGTTTTCTGAAGGTATATGAATAATCAAAAGCTTCTAACTTATGCAAAAGATCAAGAGTATTATTAAAATTAGAGTCCCAATTAAAGATGCCCCAATCTATATAAAACTCTAATCCCTTATTATCACCTTTTTCAATCAATGTTAAGAGATTTCTATCTACTATTGGGGATTGAAGAACTACTTTGTCTATTAGCCCCTCCCCCTCCAAAGAAGCCCTAGCACCTAGAGAAGCTAAGTTAGAATTAGACACTATAATCTGATCTTTAATCGCATTATAAGTGTCACTAATATAAGGCACTAAACCCTTAAGAATATCTATCCTCTCCTTATCATTATAAGATAACAGGTGATTATAAGGAATAAATATAGCAATAACCCCATCCACCTCTTTAGAATAAATTAAATTATCTAGGGTATTAACTGCTTTTCCATAACTTAGATATTCATTGCCGAGAAAATAGATTGCTGAATAATTTTCATCTTTATTATAATCAAAGGGTAAATAAAGTTGTATATTCATATCTTCGATACTAATATCCTTTATACTACCTCTCTCAACACCTTCCCTTTCTACCCAATAACCTTTAAGATCATACTTTTCCATAACTACTTGATTACTTTCTTCAAATTGATAATTAGCAACTTTTAGGCTATTTAAAGAATCAGCTTTGAATTCCCCATCAACCCAAAACTTATATTCAAAGCTTGACTTAGGGTCTATTTTAAGTTGTACATAATATAAAGAAGTATTGTCCAAATTATTCATATTAATCTTTTGCCAATTGCTTAGATCACTTAATAAATAAACTTCTTCTCCTACATCGCCTCTATAAAAAAAGATAACATCCTCTCCTTGAACTAAAGGAAAGCTACCTTCTCCCATTTTATCAATAATATCATCAATTAATTCCTCTTTTCCTTGTACCCCTCTAAGTTTTTTCACTTCTTCTTTGAAGTTTCTAAACTCTTTTAAAAGGTCAATACTCTCATTAACTACCTGTCCATTTTGACCACCATTTAACTTATCATCATCTTTACATCCAACTACAGTTAACATAACTACAAGAGATAATATAAAGACCAAAATTTTCCTCATCTTAATCCCCCCACTCCTGCTATTTATTTATTAAATTTAACGACTTTAGCCGCTCCTCTAATTCTTTAACCCCTTTAAAGTCTAAAGTTCTTATTCCTAATCTAGAAGCTATCTCCAAAGCTTTAGGATTATTGTCTATATATAAACATTCACTACCTGATACTTTTAAATGATTAAGTGCATACTCATAAATTTCTATATTAGGCTTTAAATATCCTACATTATGTGAATTAATAATAATATCAAATATACCATCAATTTGAAGCCTTTTTAATTTATTATCTAACAAACCAATATCATTAGTAATCAAAGCCAGTTTTATATTCATATTTATATTTGCTAAGGTTTCCTTCATCCCATCCTTTAAAACCTCTGCCTGGTAATATTCCATTACAAACTGATCTAATTCTCTTCTATCTACACGTCCAAAACCTTCATTCAAATAATCTATAAATTGGTTTAAGCTCATTTTTCCTGTTAACAATAATTCATACTCTTTAGAAAATATCCTTTCTTTTAAATCATCAACTTTCCATCCATAAATCTGACTATACTTTTTTAATACATTTTCAAATTTGGTTTGAGTAATTACCTCACCTAAATCAAAAAGAATAGCTTTTATCACCTTATATCAACTCCAAGTATTTTATTTAAGCTTATAGCTATACTGAGAAAAAGATACAATATAATTTTACCTATATCATATATAATTTATTCTAGATAACTTATCGTTATCCTTTATAAAAGAAGAGGGGATGGTTAAGTTAACTTAACCATCCCCTCTTTTCATAATTTAATAACTTATAAGGATACCTCTGCTTTGCTACGGTTGATCCATAGAATGAACAAAATACCAATTATATTAATAAAAGTGACAACCAATCCACCTTCCGGGCCAAAGTAACCTCCAGTTATCACCTCTGATCCATTGACTGAAAGGTGAAGTAAACTAACCGAACTTGCCATACCACTTACCTCTAAACCAAAGATATTACCTTGAACAAAGTTCCAAGCTGTATGAAAACCACAGACTCCCCACAGCCTTTCCTCTCCTAAAGCATAAAAAGCAAATAAAAAGCCAATCAAAGCCAAGTTGATAAGAGATATTAAGGTAACATTAGCATTAAAGATGTGCATAATAGCAAAGATAAGACTAGAAAAGACAAAGGCAAAACCAGGGGTATACTTAGCACCTAAGGTAGGCATCTGCCAGCCCCTTATTAAAATCTCCTCAGCTGCCCCCTGCACTACCCAAGCCAATAAAATTATAAAGATAGCAATAAAAATTCTTGGCCCATAAAGGTCTAAGCCACTAGCCTCCAAACTTACTAGGCCAAGTGTAGCAAGAATAATAACAGAAAGTATCATCAAAGCTGCTCCAAAAATAAATCCATTAATATACTTCTTCAAAGGGTTGACCCCTTCAAAGCCTAAAGACTTAAACCCTCTTCTTTCTACAAACCTAACCCAAAGATATACCCCTACTATCATCCCACCAAAAGGAAGTAATAAATATAGGGATTCTCCTAAAGAATAGAACATAGGTGAATCTAGAAATTGAGCTCGCAAGAATATATAATCAAAGATACTTCCATATCCATCTAAAAAAATATTTGTTACTATATTAAACAGGATAATTGGTATAATGGGAAAGATCATCAATAACAAGATAATTATCAACAAAGATACAAAAGCATTTGGTAGATACTTTGATTCGTTGGCCCTTCTAAATAACCTATTATCTTTAGATAATAAAACTTTAACACTATCTATAACCCACATAAGATACCTCCTTTTAATACTAATCAACCATAATCCTATCTCAACATCTTAGCAGCCTTGGTTATATTATCTGCTGCACCTACTAAAAATAACTGATTTAACTCCTTTATAATAGTATCACCCTTTGGTATTGTAAATAGATCATCTTCTTCATTATAAAGTCCAGCAATCAATATATTGTCAGGAAAACCTTCTGTTCGAACTAATTCAGATATAGTCTTCCCATGGCACCATGAACCTTTAGGCAGGGTAAGAATTGATATCTCTGCTTTACCACCGCTTAAAGCAAATAATTTCCTAACATCAGGCTGCTCTATATCTAAGACAAAATCCTCAACCATCATATCTACAATCCCTGCAATTGTAGTAGCACCTGCCATCCTATAGGCACTCTTGTACTCTGGATCCCTCATCCTTACCATAATTTGTTCTACACCATAATTTTTTGCTAACAAGGAAAAGGCTAAATTATCGGCATCATTTCTCATAACACTAACTACTACATCACACTTTTCAATTCCTGCTTCCCTTAATACATTTATATTCGTAGAATTTCCACATATACTAATAGCTCCGTAACTAGAATAAACCCTTTCACAAATATCTCGATCTAAGTCAATTAGTACTACATCATGTTTCTCAGCAAGACGCTTAATCAAATTACGCCCTACAACGCCTCCACCAGCAACTATTATATACATTCTCTACCCCCTCCAAGCTCTTCTATTAAAGATAATAAATAGTGGTAAGATCTCCAAACGACCGGCCAACATAGCAAATATGTATGTAATCTTTATCCAATCAGATAACTCTTGCATCTTCTCTACACTAAAATAAAAAGGCCCAATATTACCCAAGGCTGAAAAGATACCAGAAAAAGAATTCCAAGCAGGTAAATCAGAAGCCAGAGCAGTAATACCGCCACCTACTAAGATCAAAAATAGCCAACTAAAAAAGATTGATACTATTCTAAAAATCTCCTCATCTGGTATTATATTGCCATCAATCACTACAGGCAATACCGCCCCTTTAGGACTATATATCTTGCGTATCTCTCTTTTAAATAACCCTCCTAAAATTCCAATTCTAAATAATTTAAATCCCCCCGAAGTAGAACCGACACAAGCACCAGTAAACATAAATACTAAAAATATCTGTTTGGAAAATGATGGGAAGAAAGCCGAATTAATATCTTCTGTTCCATAACCTGTAGTAGTTAGAAGTGATACTACCTGAAAAATTGTCTTTCGAAAACTTTCTTCAAAATCAGCCCATAGAAAGGGGAAGTTAAGATAATGATTAATTAGTATAAGGCCTGTTCCACCAAATATTATACCCCAAAAATACTTCATTTCTAAGCTCTTCCACAAACTATTTAACTTTCCTGTAAGAACCTGATAATGCACCAAGAAATTAATCCCACCTAATGCCATAAAGAATGTAATTACATACTCTATCTGCTTATAGTTTTCATATCCAGCATTAGCAAAGTGAGCAATACTATCATCGTAGGTAGAAAATCCTCCAGTTGATAAAGTAGTTAGTGAATGATTAATAGCATCAAAATATGACAAACCTAAGAAACTTAAAATGATAAATTCTGATACTGTAAATATTAAATATATACCCCATAAAATTTTAACTGTCTTAAAAATATTAGGTACAGGACGAGCCATATCAATCTTATGACTTTCAGCAGTAAATAATTGAAATAATCCTGATTGTCCTCTAAAGGTAACAACTAAAAAGAAAGTTAAGAATCCCAAACCTCCAAACCACTGAATCAAAGAACGCCAAAAAAGAATAGATTTCGGAAGATTATCCAAGCCTGTAAAGACTGTAATTCCAGTTGTAGTGAATCCACTTACTGTCTCAAAGAGTGAATCTACATAAGAGTAATCAAGGGCCAAATAAAATACCAATGCCCCAACCAATGAAATTACAATCCAACCCAAAGCACAGATAATCATTCCCATTGATAATGATATCTTACTACCCCTACCCTTCCCCCGCAATATATACCCTACTATTAACGATAATAAAGAAGGAAATAGGTATACCCAAAATAACCCTTCTCTATAAACCAAACTCAGTATTAATGGAATAAATAATATTATTCCTAAAAGTATTAATAAAGATCCTAATAAACTAATTATGGTAAGCAAATTATCCATTTAAACACCTCCCTACAGTTAAGCTGTAAGCTATGTGCTGTGTGCCATAAGCTGATTCAACACCTTTAAAAAATCACAGCTAAAACAACCCTAAGCTTAAAAACTAGAATTGTTTTAAACTTTATAAAACTTTCTATTTTTTATCTCACAACACAAACACACCACTCATAGCCAGTAATAAAGCTATGCTTTATTACTTAATATCGCATCCATATCCTCTTTAGAGAACCTATAGTATTCACCACAGAAATGGCATCTAATCTCTACTTGGCCCTCTTTCTCCAAGATATCCTTTAACTCGTCTTCTCCTAAGCTAGCAGCTAAAGCCCCAACTCTATTTCGATCACATTTGCACTTAAATTGGGCATCAGCCTTAGCCAAAACTCTAAAATCAAATCCTTCTAATAATTTCTCTAATATACCTTCTGGACTTACTCCATCTTCAATCAAAGAACTTATAGAATTTACCTGACTTAAATTCTCTTCTAATTTGCTTATAGTTTCTTCACTAGCATCTGGTAGTAACTGAATCAGAAATCCACCTGAGGCTTTTACCGATAAATCTTTATCTACTAAAACACCCAACCCTACTGCAGAAGGAGTTTGCTCAGACTTAGTAAAGTAATAGGTTAAGTCATCACCAATCTCTCCTGAAATCAAAGGTATACTCCCTTGATAAGGCTCCTTTAACCCTAAATTCTTCTTAATAGTTAGACTCCCATTACCAATAGCACCACCTACATCTAATTTCCCCGCATCATTGACCATAAAATCAAGGTTTGGATTCCCTACATATCCTCTAACTTCACCTTTATAGTTAGCATTAACAACAACTCTGCCTAAGGGGCCATCTCCAGAGATTGTCAAACTTATCTCACTTCCTGACTTAAGTAAATTAGCTACTAATAACCCTCCAGTCAACGCTCTACCTAAAGCTGCTGTTGCTACTGGTGTAGTCTGATGTGATTTTTGAGCTTTGTTAACTAAATCTGTTGATCTAATAGCCAAAGCCCTAATCTCTTTATTTGTAGTAATTGCTCTAATTAAATAATCCTTTTCCATTATCCTTCACTCCTTAGCTCTTTTAGTTTCTCTATTATTGTATAATCATTTTCTGGTACTCCACCTAGATCTATTTTAGGCTTTAAATGGCCATGAAAATCACTTCCTGCTGTTGCTAGTAATTCTTTTTTCTGAGCAACTCTTAACCACTCTTCCATCTCTTTTTTATTATGGTAGGTACTATAAACTTCTAATCCTTCTAAACCCGCTTCCATTAAATCATCTATTACCTCTTCATCTAATGGATCTAAAGTAGATCCTGGATGGGCCAACACAGCAACTCCCCCTAATTCTCTGATCAACTCAATTGTACCCTTAGCATCAGGCTTCCAGCAAGGAATCTCAGCTATAGCACCTGGTTTAAAGAAGTCTAAATAAAAGTTAAAATAAGGTTGATCACTCTTCTCCCCACTATAATAGGTCTGTAACCTTTGATCCTCTTTGTTCTCCTCCTTTGCCAAAAGTACCTCTGCGATAAACCCACCTAAAGGTATAGAGACATCAGACTTCTCCAAAACCTCATTAGCTGTTATAGAATACCCTAACTCCTGCAATTTCTCTATCCTGCCATAAAACTGCTCCTTCTTAGCCTTTTCCATACCATCAAGCATCTCATCTATCTTAGGAGACTTCCAGTCCAAATAATAACCTAAGATATGAAGAGTATTGTCACCATAATTGGTATCAAACTCAACACCTGGGATAACCTCTAATTCACCAGCTACTGCTAGTGCCTCATCCACCGCAGATGTCACATTATGATCGGTTATTGCTATTGCAGATAAGCCTTTCTCCTTTGCCATCTCCACTATTTCTTTAGGAGATAAATCTGCATCATCACTATGACTGGTATGTATATGTAGATCTACCTTCTTCATTATTTTCCCCCTTAATTATAATCTTATAATCTCCTTTTTATAATATATCAAAAGATTAGTATAAAAATCAATATTTTTAGCTATCAGCGAAAACCTTAAAGCAAAATCATTTACACAGACAAGACCTTAGACTAAAAGATGACTAAGGTCTGACTAAACCTTTTTTATTCTTTATGCCTTGTCGGACCTTAGTCGGCTCTTGTCAGATCTAGTCAGCGCAACTGCCTTTGATCTTTATATATTAAAAACCCAAACCCAAAAACTTTTTTATTTTTTTAAAACCTTCAATCTGCTTTGGCTTAATATCTCTATTTCTTCTTGATAACCTTTAATCCCTGCAAAGGTTCTATTGCTCTTATTAAGACTTATTTAAAACTTTTAAATCTTCAACCACTAAATAAGTCCTTTTAATCCTTCTTTTAATTGAAGTTGGCCCATGATTAATCACCTCGTTATTTTTTATCTACTCAATAAAAGTAAATCAACTGTGATTATTTTACCTCTTTATTAAACCTTTATAATAATTTTAGTTGAAATGATAATAATATTCAAGAATGATTTTAAAATAAAGATCCCTCTTGTAATCAAGAGGGATTAATAATAATCTGCTGAAAAATAAAAGAAAAAATGGGGTAAGGCTAAATTTGACTCACCTAAAGCATTTATTTAATAAATATACTGACATATTAAAATTTCTAATTACAATTAGCAGAAAATATACCTCTTCACAACTACATTAAATAGCGAAGAGCCAAAACAATCATACACTTCTACTAAAAATTGAACCTTCCCTCTCCAAATCTTTCTCTTTATATTGGCCAAATTCTAAAAATCCATACTAACTCAACTTTAAGTCAATAATTATTTTTACCTGTTAGCATACCAAACTGCATAATCATCTAAGATTTTATAATTAACATCTTCTTTATTTGTTATTTCTAATTCTGATAATCCAAGCCAAAATATCTTATCATCTGATTTTCGTCTCACTTTAGCTCCTATATCCTCTCCTCTAAAAGAAAGCATCCATTTTGAATATTTATCTTTTTTTATCTCAATAAGTTCATATATATCTTCATAAGATGGTTGACTCTTTTTCAACTTTTCATATTCTTCATCACTTCCAAATCCAAATACATAAGGTTCTTCCCAATCAAAATCTTCAATACCTGTTACCTCACAAGGAAATTTTAAAGCATCTTTTAAATAATTAAAAAAACATATCTAGTTGTTCCTCGAAAGATATTTCTTTATCCTTAGTAATTTGATATATTCTTTCTGAAAAATTTTCATTTGCTTTTTTCATTTTAGCTAAATCCTTTCTTTTTTTGTGTTCAAGAATAATTATTTATTCCCATTTTTATATAATACAAGTGATTTATAGACCTTGATTTTGTGGGATTCTCAATTCTAGATAATTATTTTATCACCAACTACTTACATAAGCACTACTCAAGCGGAAGCTTATGTAAATATTCTAACTACTCCTAAAAATTCATTAACACTATCTAAGTCTGGATGTCCTTTCGGAAAATTATATTCCAAAATTTCCTTTGCCTGTTTGAAATATTTAATGCTTTCTTCATATGACCTCTGTTCAAAATAAATTATCCCTAAATTCCTATAGGCAGTTGCTAAACTAGGATGTTTGTCATCCAATATTTCTTCGCGTATCTCCTTTGTTTGCTTAGTATACTTCAAAGCTAATTCTAATTCTCCCTTAGCTTGATAAATCTGACCTAAACTATTACAGTATACGGAAAAATTAGGATGTTTGTCCCCTAATACTTCTTCGCATATCTCCTTTG
Organism: Halonatronum saccharophilum DSM 13868; assembly: GCF_000517025.1. Lineage (GTDB taxonomy): Bacteria > Bacillota > Halanaerobiia > Halobacteroidales > Halobacteroidaceae > Halonatronum > Halonatronum saccharophilum. The sequence goes on along the minus strand of NZ_KI912091.1, from coordinate 89,409 downwards.
CTTGCTTAGTATACTTCAAAGCCAAATTCAATTTTCCCATATCTAAATAAATTGTTCCTAAATTATTGTAGAAAATTGCTAAACTAGGATGTTTGTGATTTAATACTCCTTCGTGTATCTCTTTTGCTTGCTTAACATACTTTAAAGCTAATTCTAATTCTCCCATATCTTTATGAATTGCTCCTATATTACTATATGATTGGATTAAATCAGGATGCTTCTCATCTAATATTTCTTCTCTCATATCTTTTGCCTGCTTAATATACTTTAAAGCCAAATCTAATTTTCCTATATCTTTATAGATTGTTCCTAAATTATTATAAGAATGAATTAAATCAGGATGCTTCTCATTCTGTAATATTTCTTCTCTTATATCTTTTGCCTGCTTAGCATACTTTAAAGCTAAATCTAATTCTCCCATATCTTTATGAATTTGTCCTAAATTATCATAAGATGTAGCTAATTTAGAATCTTTCTCACCTAATACTTCTTCTATTATCTCCTTTGCCTGCTCAGCATAATCTAAAGCTAACTCTAACTCTCCCTTAGCTTGATAAACTTGTCCTATATTACTATAACATGTGGCTAGATTAAGATGTTTCTCATCCTGCAATACTTCTATATATATCCTTTGCCTGCTTAGCATACTTTAAAGCCAAATCTAATTTTCCTAGATCCTGATAAATTATACTTATATGGTTATAGGAATCTGCTAAGTCAGGATGTTTCTCACCTTGTAATACCTCTCTATATATATTCTTTGCCTGCTCAGCATACTCTAAAGCCAAATCTAATTTTCCTATAGCTTTATAAATTTGTCCTAAATTATTACTCAAATTTGCTAAATCTTTATTCTCCTGCCGACAATACTCTAATATTGACACTCCAAAATTAACATACTCCTTTTTCTCTAAAGGATTTTCATTTGGTGATGAATATAATAACGCCTCAATAGCCTTCACTAAATTTTCTGCTTTAGAAAATTCAAGCTCCTGTTCCTCACGGACAATCTCCTGAATTACATTATGAATTACAACATAATAATCACTAGTATCTTTATTATATATTTCCTTTAGCCAACCCTTCGCTATCAAATCATCAATAACATCTGTATTCTCTAACTTCAGCCATTCTTCTAAATTACTTATTTTTAAAGGAGTAGAAGGCAAAATCGATAAATTAAGCAAGACAACCTTTTCTTCTATTCCCAGATTAGATATATCAAAAACCTTCCTTAAATGCTGAAATAATTCCCGTTTATCATAGTCTCTATGCCTACTTGTATTTATCCTTTTCTTAATCACATCGCTAAGATTAAAACCTTTTTCCTTCAACAATTGATAAAACTCCTCCAAATCTTTACGAGCTACACGAGCAGTTCTGGACAATAATTCTACTGTTAGAGGATGATACCCTGCTAGTTCTACTATCTTTTCTACATACTCCTGATTACAGTCAGGTTGAGAATATTTTTTAAATAATTCTATACAATTTTCTTTAGCTAACTCTTCAATTTCTAATTTTTCAAATCCTTCTAAATTACTTCTAGAAGTTAGAAGCAAGTCTATATTTAATCCTGTAAATTCTCTTAAATATCGATCTACTCCTTCACTCTCTTCAACATTATCCACAACAAATAAAATATTCCCCTTTAAATTAGATAACTCAGCCATTACTCGATTAAATTTTTGATCAAGTTTTTCTTGTACTCTAAACTTAATCCCTAAACTTTGAGGATTAATAGCTCCAATAATTGATTCTTTAAAGTTCCTTTCATAGTTAATCCAGCCTAAATAATCATATTGATTCGATTTTTGATGATTAAAATTTCTTGGCTAAATCTGTCTTTCCTATCCCTCCAATTCCACTCAATACTAAGGGAATCTTTTCTTTTATCTTAGCTTCTATCTGCTTAAATTCCTCCCCTCTACCAATGAAATAAATATTTCGTTCTGGTGGGGAGGTTAAGACTTTTTTGGGTCATCCTTTTGATTTTGTATGAAATTATTAGTTTGTTGCCCACCATTATTTGTAATATTATTTTGATTCTCAACATTAGTCTGATTTTCTATATTATTTCCTTTTACAACTTTGTTATTATCCCCATTAATATTTGTTGCGGAACCATAATTATTAGTCTGATTAAAATCTCCTTCTGTTTTTCCTACAGCTATTCCTGAATTCTCATCGATATTCATAGAATCATCTTCACTTCTCTTATTTCTTTTAAACATAGTCCATAAACCTGTAATTATTCCAACACCAATTCCGCTAAAAACCCATTCTTTATTATTGTTTAGCCATTCTATGATTTTTTCGATTGCAATTTCCTCCTGTTCTATATTAACGAAGTATCTCACTTAAAAATTCTTTAGCTATATATCTTCGAAATAATAAAAACTCTACTCCCTCATTAAAAGCATTCTCTATAAATTTTGAAGTTTCTTGCTTAATTCTTGCCTCTATATCTTTTTTGATTTCTTCTTTAGTGGCAACTTTGAACTCTTTTTTTAATTTGACAACTCTTCTTTCAAAATCATCATAAACTTTTTTTCTTCTTTCCACTAAATCATCTCTATTTAATTTACAAATATCAATTGTATACTTACATCTGTCATCATAAGAATTGATCTTTCCAGTCTTCTCATACTTTATCTTATTTTCAACATTATCTACTTCTGGATTAATCATCAAAGGTTTTTCCTTAGCATTATAATTTTCAATATCATTATGTATCTCTTCTAATAATTCTTCCTCATAAACAACTTTTGTTCCATTTAATTTGAATTTATCTCCTTTATTAGTATTACATTGTGGACAAGCAGGTAACAAGTTGTCCCATGAAAACATAAGCCAATAATATATACTTTTTGGTCTGTAATGTTCAACATTAGGATACCAATCCAATAATGATTTCTCACAATATGCACACTTATTTTCATAAACACCTTTTAACTTCTCTTTAATATCATCTTTTTTATAATAATTATTGTGTTTGCTATTATATGATTGCTTCTTAATAACTTCTTTTCTAATTTCATTAGTCTTATCAGACTTCAAGGAGTCAGGGATAGTCCCTTTATTTTTAATAAATCTCATTATTCCCCCCTCCTTTTTTCATACTTTTTAATTTCCTCATCAATAAACGCATTCAATTCTTCTTCATCAAATATCCTTTCATCATTAAGGCTATTTTTCACTCGCTTATATATTTTAGAGTAAATATAGTCATCTGCCGTATTAAGTTCCTCCAATTTTGAACCAAAAGCTCTAGCTGTACCTAAATCAAATAACGGGGAAGTTAGAATTGTATTGGCCATCTCATTTTTCATTCTATTCATCTTAGGACTTAATTTTGTTTCTCCATCTTCTTTAAATAATCTATAAATCACTGCATCTTCTGATGCCCCCATGATTACTACTGGACTATGCGTTGAAATAATAAATTGAATATTAGGAAACCATTCCCTTAAATTTCTAACTATCTTATATTCCCATTTAGGATGTAAATGTATTTCTATCTCATCAATCAAGACGACCCCTGTTAAATCTTTTAATGACTTAACTTTTTTAGAATTACTTAAAATTCTAGATAATAAATCTAATACCCAAATAATAACGTTTTTATAACCACTAGATAGTTGATGTAGCTTAACTTCATTCCCTCGTTCTTTAAAAACTACATCTTTAGGAGAAACTTTAATAATTTCAACATTATTATTTAAAATTTCTTTCACCATCTTCTTTACATCATCAAGCGATACTGGAAAATCTTTATTAGACTGCTCATGATAATCAACTTCTTGTAACCAATCTATTGGATCATTCAATATATATTTATCTGTAAATAAAGATTCAAAGATTTCCCTTTTGCTAGACTTCTTAAGTTTTTTGCTTCGATTACTACCATAACTAAAAATATTATTAAAAAATAATTCAGTTCTAACTTGAAATAATTTATTAAGTAAATTTTCTTTCCTACTTTTCAAATGATCCTCTTGATAATAATATCGATAACTAAATTTATTACTATCACTTCCTTCTAATGTAAAAGGTTCTAAATTATTTTTAAGGTATTCATTTATTAATCCCACTTTTTCTTCTCCACACATAAAAGAAAGTAAAATAGCCTGTAATAAAATTGTCTTCCCGTCGCCATTCTCACCTAAAAAGTATATCTCTTTATTATCTTTCAAATTTTCTAATTCAACATCTTTTATTGATAAGTAATCTTTAATTTTTACCGTATTAATATAATTACCTTCTGCAAATTCATCTATCTCTTCTTTATCTTTATCTTTAATCTCATTTAAGATTTCAATATACTTTTTTAAATATGAATTAACTTTTTGTTTATTACTGTTAGAGCTATTTAATATAAGCAGTACTCCTGTTTCTAAGTGATTTACAGCTTTTTTGATATTAGCATTTATATAATATATTTCTCCTGTCTCCATATACGAATCTAATAAATCAGGATGATTTTTATTTAATACTTCTTTCCTCATAGTTAATGCTTTTTGCATATATTCTAAAGCTAATTCTGGTTTTTCTCTATCTTTATAAACTTTCCCTACATCACTATAAGATTTAGCTAATTCAGGGTGATTCTCACTCAATACCTCTTCTTTTATTTTCAATGCTTTTTGCGTATATTCTAAAGCTAATTTTAGTTCTTCTCTATCTTTATAAATATTCCCTAAATCATTATAAGAATCAGCTAAATCATTATAAGATTTAACTAACTTAGGATGATTTTTATTTAGTATTTCTTCTCTTATCTTTACTGATTTTTTAGCATATTCTAATGCTTTTTCTAACTCCCACATATCTTTATAGATTGTACTTATATTATTGTAAGAATCTGCTAAATTAGGATGTTTATCATCTAATTTATCATCTAATACTTCTTCTATCTCTATCGCTTTTCTAACATATTCTAAAGCCAAATCTAATCTTCCTAAATCTCTATAGATTGTACTTATGTTATTATAAGAAATCGCTAAATTAGGATGTTTTTTATCTAACACTCCCTCTAATATTTTCATTGCTTCCTTAGAATATTCTAAAGCTAAATCTAATCTTCCTAAATCTTGATAAATCATACTTATATTATTATAGGGAGTTGCTAAATCAGGATGACCATCATCCAATACTTCTTCTTTTACCTCTTTTGCCTTCTTAGCATATTTTAAAGCTAATTTTAATTCTCCTAAATCTTGATAAATTACGCTTATATTATTATAGGAAGTTGCTAAATCAGGATGATCATCATCTAATACTTCTTTTCTTATCTCTTTTGCTTTCTTAGTATATTTTAAAGCTAATTTTAATTCTCCTAAATCTTTATAAATCATACTTATATTATTATAACTAGTTGCTAAATCAGGATGATCATCATCCAATACTTCTTCTCTTATCTTCTTTGCCTGTTTAGCATACTCTAAAGCAAATCCTAATTCTCCTAAATCTTGATAAATCAAACTTATATTACTATAGCAAGTTGCTAAATTAGGATCTTTCTCATCTAATATTTCTTCCGCTATCTCAATTGCTTTCTCATTATACTTTAAAGCCAATCCTATTTCTCCTAAGTTTCGATAAATGACTCCCAAAATATTACTTAAATTTGCTAACTTTATGTTCTTTTGTTGGCAATGATTTAATATCGATACTCCCAAATCAAGATATTCTTTTTTGCTTAAAAAATTCTCGCCTGCAGTAAGAGATAATAACTCAGTAATAGCATCTACTAAATCTTCTATTTTAGAAAATTCAAGTTCCTGCTCCTCTCGAATAACTTCTTGAATTACATTATGAATTATAACATAAGATTCTTTGTTGTTAATCTCTTGCAACCAACCTTTTTCCACTAGGTCATTAATAACATCTATTGTTTCTAATCCCAACCAACCTTTTAAATCAATAATTTTTATTGGTTTTGAAGGCAAAATAGATAAATTAAGCAAAACATCTTTTTCTTTATCTTTTAAATCAAATATATATAATATCCTCTTCAAATACTCAAATATTTCCCGTTTACTATAATCATCTTTTTCTAAATTAAATCCTAACTCAAGTAATGACTGATAAAAATCATCTAAATTATTTCTTGAAGTTTTTATATTCGTAGCCAATAATTTTATCATTAAAGCATACCCCTCAGTTAATTCAACTAACTTCATAACATATTCATTATCACAACTCTCTCCAAAATATTCACAAAATAATTCTACACTTTCATCTTTATTTAATCTTCCAATATTTATCTCCGTTATATTCATAAATTCTTCTAATTTAGACCTTGAAATTAAAATCAAATCAATATCTAATTTCATTAATGCTCGTAATGCTTCATTAACTTCATCTATCTCATCAAGCACTAACAAAGTTTTTTGCTCTAAACTAGCCAACTTATTAATAATTTTTTTGAATTTTAAATTAAGATTTTCATCATTCTCAAAAACAACTCCTAAGTTATCTTCATTAATATCTCTAATGATTGATTCTTTAAAGTTATTCTCACAATTAATCCATCCTATATAACTGTATTCAGCAAATTTTTGATAAAAATATTCATTTGCAACTGCTGTCTTTCCTATACCTGCTGTACCAGTTAAGGATATTATTCTATTTTTTTCACTTATTTTCTCATCAATTTCTTTTAATTCCTTTTCTCTACCAATAAAATTAATGTTTTTATTTGGTAAAGGCGTTAACTCTTTATTGATTTTCTCTTCTCTAATTTTAATATCATTCTCATTTTTTATTTTGACAGTAGCTCTTTTTATAGAAGTTCCTATGTTCATTCGACTTTTTATGTTCATTTGACTTTCTATATAATCTCTTCCAGCAATTCTATTATTATTTCCTACAACATTAATATTGGTGGAATTATTTTTATTATCAATAATCTTCATAATAGCATTGTTATTTTTGATAAGTTTTTCTACTTCTTCTTTGCTCTTTTTTTTATTCCTAGGTATTTCATTTATCTCATCAGAAATTGTTATATAATCCTCATCATGCAACTGCTTCCCAAATTTATTTTTTAATAATTTTCTTGTTATTCCTAAACCTTTTTTCTCTTCCTTCCAAATAATTTCTGCCAACAATGAAACTCTAATTTTATCATTCAATTTAAATCCCTCCTAATATTATTACAACATACCTTTCTTTATCTTTGACCCCGTTTTATCATAACCTACAAAATCCAATACAAACACATCCAACATCCTAAACTTCGTTTTCATAAAATTAGATAACTTCCTGTCATGAGTTGAGATAAATATCTGCTTAGAATTAGCTTTCTTAAAAATAATATTTCTTATAACATCTATCCAAGAAAAGATATTAATATCATCCATATTTTGAACAGGATCATCCATAAAAATAGCATCTAACTTACTCCAGTTTTGTTGAAGAGCAAAACTTAAAAATAACGATAAAACTATCACATTAACCTGAGCAGAACTATAAATATATGAAGGGTTAGCTTCCTTACCATCATCAGAATACATCTTTAATCGCAAAGTCCCGTTATTATGTCCTGTTGAATCTATCTCCCAATCCATCCTTGTATAAATAGGTTGTGGGTTAATCTTTTGATAGATAGTATTAGCTAATTTTTTATATGGACTTAAAATTTCTTCTGTCATTTCATTAATTACTGTAGGAACTTCTTTTTCAATCTTTTTTAATTCTTTTTCCTTTTTCTTTAAAAACTCTATTTTTTTCTTGATAATACTAATCTCTTTTTTTAGCTTCTTTAATTTGTCGTTATCTTTTGAAACTTCTATAGCCTTAATAATACTATCTAATTCAGAAATTATCTCATTAATTTTTTCTATCTTATAATCAACTTTACTTATCTTTTCCTCAGTTTTTTTAAATGTGTCTTTTAATTCACTTATGTTATCTATTCCTAAATTATGTAATTTGACTTGATAGGTATTGATTTTATCATCAAGTTTTTCTAATTGATTAGTTAACTGTCCTAGATTTTCACTATTATTATTGATAGTATATCTTTTATAGTTATCATTTAACAATACTTTATTATTCTTAGCTTCTATCTCTTTTAATTTATCAAATATATTATCTGAAGTTCCTTCCAAATTAAGTTCCTGTAGATAAAACTTAACCTTTTTTATATTATCCATTTTTTCATTTAGTTTTTCTTTTAGATCAAGTATAATTTTATAATCTTTAAAAACTTCATCCTTAAGTTTTAAATATTGATCTTCAATTTTTTCTTTTATTTTATCTCTTTCATTTATATTATACTCTAAATCATCTTCAATATCTTCTTTTTGTTCCAAATAATTTTTTATTAACTTTCCACCTTCTTTTTCAAGACGTTCTTTTAAATCACTAACTAAATCATCCACTTCAATTTCAATTTTTTTAAAACAGACTGGACACTTTTCAGCTGAACTATTTTTTAGAAAATAGTTGTGTGCTCCTACTAAAAGTTTCTTTTCTATATTACTTATTTCTTCAATCTTATTCTCAATATCATCTAATTCTTTATTTATATCATTAATTTCTTTATTTAATTCTTCAAAGTTAAGTATTTTATTATTAAATCGTTTTTTTATTTCAACTTCTTTCTCTACTAACAAGTCTAATTTTTCCATTATATTCATATCTTTTTTTTCAATAATTACAATTATTTCTTCTAAATCAACTATTTTTTTACTTATGTTATTAATTTTTACCTTTAACTCCTGTTCATTCAAATCACTCTCGTAGTTTTTCTTTATAAAGTTAATTTTAGATTTTTTATCTAAAGCCTCTTTTATTCTTCTTAACTTCTTTTGTTGATTACACCATTTGCTATAATCTTTTTTTCCTTCCTGTAAATCAATTATCTTGTTTAACTTTTCTTTATAAGAAGTATTCTTTTTATCTAAATTATTTTTTTCTTCTCTTAAAATTTCTAAAACCTCATTTTTATCCATATCAATAACATCTTGTGAAAATATACTATTATCAATTGAATTATGTAAAGAAATCTCCATACTAATTTTAGAATACTTTGTTTTTAAATCCTTCCCATCTTTATCAGTAAAATTTTTAACTTTCTCCTTTAATTTTATTACTTCTTTTTCTTTTTCTCCACTTTCTTTTTCTAAACCTCTATATTGTGTATTACATTCCTTTCTTAATTCCTTTAATTTTTTACTATAAGCATCATAATTTTTAAACCCTATTAAATTACTCAAAACAGAATAACGTTCAGTTTCATGATTTCTCACAAAATCACTAATTAATTCCTGACTTAAAAGATGGGAGAAATTAAAAGATTTATTAAACTCAAAATCTTTTTCTTTATTACTCTTAACCAATATATCTGTAATTGCTCCTTTTAAATTCTGATTTATTTCTAGTATTCCTGGATTATAATCATTTCCTCTATCCTCTTTAGTAGTTCTTTTTATATAAACTTCTCTTCCTTCTTCATCTTCAAAAATAATATTTACATATCCTTGTTCATTAGCATGTTTATTTTTAAGAAAACATTCTGAATTTCTTTCATTGCTAGGAGGTTTATATCGTTTAATTTGCCCAGTGATTCCCCATTCAATTGCATCAAAGAAAGACGTCTTCCCTAACCCATTATTACCTGTAAGCAAAATAATATCTGCTTCTTTAGGTATCTTAATCTTTTCTTCTCTATAGCCTCTGAAATTTTTAATATTAACCTCTTTTAATTTATACATTTATTTTCCACCTCTACTAACCAATTTTCAATTATATCGTTAATTTTAAAATTATTAGCCTCATCTAAACTATTTTCTTTTATTAACGAAATTAACTTTTCATCTTTCGTTTTTTTACTCAAATTATTCCTAAACCTTTCTTCACTAATAATTGTATTTACCATTTCTGGTTTCAAATTTTGGAATAAGATTAATTTAGATAGATTTTCTTTTCTAGATAAATCAGCATCATAATTCAAAATAACCTTTTTGCAATATAGCCGATTACTTTCTATTTTTATTTTTGAAGCCAAATCAAGATCAAAATCAACTAATAATACAATATACACATCCCAAATAACATCTTGATTATCAAAATAATTATCAATAAGCTCTTCATTATTTTGAATGAACCCTAAAACAAAATCTTCTAATTTTTCCCGTTTATATTTTAACTCTTCTTTATTCATCGCAATTCCAAGTACAAAAATAGCAAACGAAGTATAAAAAACACCATTATGTAACTCCCTTGTTTCTTCTGGAAACTCAGTTTTATCTAACTCTTTTATACTAATTTCTTTACCCATATTAATCAATCCCTTTTAATATTTTTTTAGCTCTTTCATATTTAGGTAATTGAGATAAGCAATTACCACAAATTAAATTTGAATTTCCTTGTACCTTATTAAAAAAATCAGGATGTTTCTCTTTAATATATGTGAAATCATTGATGATGTTGGAAAATATTTCTTTAGGTTTTTCGCAATCATTACTACATCCTGGAAAAATGGTATCACAAATTAAGATTTTTTCTGTTTTTTTAAGATGATAATTATGACGTCTTAAATGTTTAAGGATTTTAGCACCAACACTTTTAATATGTCTTTGCTCTGTCTTATTCAAATTATATAAAATAAATTTAATCTCTTTTTTATCTAAAGTAGATAAAATTTTATATAATTTCTTTTCCTTTTCAATATTATAATCTTTATTGCAAGCTGATAAAATTATTAAAAAATTCAGTAATGTTCTAATTCTCATTTTCTTTCCATCTTCCGTATTTTTTTCATACCCTTTCATTTGTTTTATTTTCTGCTCTATTAATTCTAAAACATTCCTGTCATCACATATTTCATCTTTTATATCAAGCACCTTCTCTTCAATAAGCTCAATTATATCTTCATCATCTTCTATAAAACATCTTCCGTCTTCTTTTATATACTCTATTCGACCATCAATTATAGTTTCTAAATCATCTACAAACTTTTTGACTTGTTTATTTTCTATATTATTAATCTGAGTCTTAATATTAGTCTGATTCTCTACAAAATCTCGCTTTATTCCACTCAATGCTAAGAGAGTATTTTCTTCTATCTGCTCAAACTCCTCCCCTCTACCAATGAAATAAATATTTCGCTCTGGTAGGGAGGTTAAGACTTTTTTGGGTCATCCTTTTGATTTTGTATGAAATTATTAGTTTGTTGCCCACCATTATTTGTAATATTATTTTGAGTTTCTATATTAGTCTGCTTTTCTATATAATCTCTTCCAGCAATTTTATTGTTATCTCCTTTAACATTAATATTAGTAGAGTTATCTTGACTATTATTAATAATATCCAAAATAGTCTCATTGTTTTTAATCAATTCCTCTATTTCTTTTTTACTCTTCCTTTCGCTTCTTGGAATCTGATTTATTTCTTCACATATTTCTATATAGTCATCATCATTTAATTTTCCTCCAAATTTTTCTTTTAAAAACCCCTTTGTCAATCCTACCCCTTTTTTTCCTGCTTCCCAAACTGCTGTTGCCAGCAATGATGCTGTAATTCCTTCTATCATTTTAATTCCTCCTTCAATTTGTTAGTATTATTAAAATCATTAAATAGCACTCCTTGCTTATCAATCGCATCTATCACTAATATATATTAGTTTCATTTTCTTTGTGATCTCTTCCAGCAATTCTATTATTATCTCCTTTAACATTAATATTAGTAACATTATCTTGATTATTAAAAACTAAATTAATAAAACCCCACTTTTGCATTTTATCAATCACACTTTCAATATTTAATGCTTCTTCACTTTTATTCAAAAGATATTTTTCTTCTAAATTATCTAAAAAATAGTGTAAATTTGTAACTTTCTCATAAGTCGAAGAATAACTACTAATAAATTCACCAACACTTTCTTTTACTAAATTGTAATTTTCTTCTACTAACAATGCTATCTTAATTAAAGTTTCTTCAATTCTACTATTTAATATATTAGGTCTATTATCTATAAATTTATATTTAAAAGATAACTCCAATAATTTCATTAATTCTGGTACTGCATTTGAATCTTCCAAATACAACAAACAATAGGGATCATCATAACGCCTTGGATCTTTGGGAATCTCGCCATATTCATCTACCCATTCAACATAATATTTCAAACTTTCTAAATCACCAAGTTTTATTAAATATTGTGCAGCCTTTATTTTAATTTCTTCATCTTCACTTTTAAAAATATCTCTCAAACGATTTTTAAGACTATCTTTTAATTCTTCATAGTAATAATTATCTTCTATTTCAGATTTTTTTATAAAATTAAGCACTTCATGAATCATAGTCCACTTAAACTCATCTTTTACTTCAAATATCATTTCTTCTAAATCATAACTATCATCAGATAGTTTACAGATAGTTTTCAAAGCAGATTTTCTTGTTGTATTATCTATTTTATCATCTATAACTGAATTTATAGCATAGGGTATAACTTCTTTAATTGAATATCTTTCACAAAAATCAATATGATTTCTTAAAACAATATCAGCATCAATCCCATTCTTCAAATTATCTAATACTCTTTCACTTATATCTTCATTATCTAAGTATTCTTCTAGATATTCAATCCCCAAAAAACCATTTCCTTCATAACAATCAAATGAAAGCATATCAAGCAAGATATTTTTAGAATACTGAAGATTAAATTTTCTTAAAAAAAACCAAAGATAAATTGCATTCTCATTAAAACTATACTTTCCATTTTGATTTAATGCAGTTTTAAAATTAATTTTATTAATATTAGAATAACACCAGTTTTTTATATAATCTTCTTGCTCATCAGTAAGAGGCAGACTTGTCCCCTTGCTTAAATAATCATAAACTTGCCTAATACAATAACTATCCCAATTTAAACTATTTATCTTTTTAATAGCTTTTTCTAATGATATACCTTCTTCCCCTACTATTTTGCTTGATTCTATAACCAGATTCTTCAAAATATAACTATTCTTATAATTCTCATGATATATTCCCCAAATATAATCACTATTAAGAACATCTTTTCCACTAATATCAAATATTTTTCTAATTTCAGCAATGAATTTATCCTTATCAAATAATAACTTAATATCTTTTTTCATTCTCTCTTCTCTTTTTTTCTCATTGTTTCGTGCTGATTTAATTTTAAAACTATCATCAGTCTGCTCATTAATAAAATTATTAAAGTCTTTATATAAACCTACATCTAAACTATTTTGAAAAAACCAAACTTCATTTTTTGCAATAGCTCCTTCTTTATATTTAGTTACAAAATAATCAAAAAAATCTTTTTCTACTAATAAAGCTAGAGCATTAAAATGACTTATATCATCAGTTCTTTGTTCAAAAACATCTTTAAAGGCTTTAAACTTAGTTCTTGTCTCTTCAAAGAAAACTATTAATTGTTTTGCTTCATTATTACTATAATTTATAACTAAAGTTACAAATAGATTTAAAATTTTATTGAAAATTGATAAGTTATTACTATAAGCATTAACACAGTTTTTGGCAATACTTTTAAGATGATCTTCTATATATGTCTCAACAATATCTCGTGGATTATTTATAAAATAATCAAGTATTTTAATTAACCCTTCAACAGTTTCTACCTTTTCAATGCCCTTTCTTAAATTCATTCCCTCGTTAATTAAAATTGAGCTATTACTATCATTACGCTTATCTTTAATATTAGCTATTCCTTCTAAAAAAACCTTAATATTTTTATCTAAATAATTACTACTATAAAGAAAAGTATATAAGCTAGAACGTATAGACTGATTATCAGAAGTTCTAAAAATATTTACTACTTTTTCTACAATATCTTTAGAATTTATATTTAATCTCGTTAATGCATTAATCAAATGACTTTTAATACCCTCTTGGATTTCATTATCAATAATTTTATCCATTAAAATTCTTTTAGCTTTTTCTTTTTGCTTATAATAGATTTTCATATTTTTTAATAATAATAAACTAGTTACTAGAACTTCATCGGTTTGTGTATTTTCTATTTCATCCAATAAAAATTTAATTATCTCCTTAGATTGGCCAAATTGAGCTAATTTATAGTAATCAATCTTGCTACTATTTATTACTATATTTTTCTTTTGTAATTATTAAAAATATCCTTAAAAATCTTAATCCTAGTCTTTCTATTAACTTTATCTGTTTCAAATTGAACAATAAGTTCAGGAGAAACATCTTCAACCCACTTCAATATTTCTTTTAATAACTGATTATTTCTATCAAGAATACTGACTAAAAAAGATAAAGTATTTATCCAAGATGGATTTATATTTTCATAATCTGTTTCAAATGATATGCATTTTTTTATAGTTTCAAATTTTTGTTCTGAAAAAATTTGAGCAGATAGAAACTCTTGAAAATTATTATGTTTAAATTGCCATATTATAGTTGTGTTTTCTTTTTTAGTCCATACTTTAGAATGTTTAAGTAATTCACGTGTAGCTTTATCACTAATTAATTTTTTAAACTCATTATTAGTAATATAATTTCTCCCTAATAAATTCATAGCAATAGCAATAACTTCAAGAAATCTAATTATTTCTTGCTTCTCTTCATTTAAATCTCTCTTCGTTATAAAATGCTTTGTATCAAACTTAATATCTTGAATCAATAATTGTTCAAAAATATCAGCTTTATTCTTAGGTAATTGTCCATTTTCTTCAAATAAATTAACTAAAGCTACTAAATAAAATGGTGTTCTTAACAAATCACTAAGTTGATTATTATAAATCTCTTCATTAAATTTTTGTTTTCTTACTAGTTTATCATTTAGATATTCTTGTATTTGATTTGAAGTTAAATTTTCCACTAAATAACATGAAAAATCTTTTAATTCTCCTGAAGACTCCTCATTTATCCCATTATAAAAATTCCTACGACACGAAATAATAACCTTAGCTTTTTTGTATTGTTCACATCTAGTAAAAGATAAGATACGACGGATTACTTTTAATTTATCTTTACTTTCTATTTCATCTAATCCATCTAAAATAATTAACAATCTATCACTAGGTATATTTCGCCAACCACAAAATTTATCATCTAATAAATCAATAATCTTTTCATCATCATAAGTATCTAGATTTACATAATAAGGATATAAAGAAGCCTCTTCTCTAGCAAAACATGCTGCAATTTGTTTTAATTCTGTTGTTTTACCACTACCTCCATCACCAAGAAGTATAATTTTATAATCTTTATTAATATCATTAAATCTTTTCGAATATTTATCTTCTGAAAATAACTTTTCATCAGATTCTTTTTGATTAATCTTATGCCACTTTCTTTCTAAATAACTATCGACTTTATGATAATTTTGTTTGCTCGGTAAATCCTCATTTTCTTTTGGTAATTCATTTATAATTTTATTACCATAAACTACATCACCATCTATTTTATTACCCTTAGTTATATTTGTATTACTCATAAATCATTGCCCCTTAGTAGAAACATTAAATTTATTTTTATTACCAAAAACTAAATCTCCCTTAACTTCATTATCTCTAGCAATATTAGCTCCATTTAACGAATTATTATATTTTTCTTGTTTATTACTATTTCCTCCCTGTATGATTTGACTATCCTTAGTTTGACTATTATTTATTGTATTCTCATTTTTAGATTTTTTTACTATTTATTCAATAGTTTCATTATCATCAAGAAAATCATCTAAAAATTTTTCTGTTTTCTTAAGACTATCAGGAGCATTATTTATTTCTTTAGCAATCTTTTTATAATCTTCTTCATCTAATATCCACTCTCTTAATCCATTTTTCAAGTAATTAGTAGCTACTTTTCCTATTTTTTTAATTGATTCCCATACAATTCGCCTTAATATATCTGTAGTTAAAGAATCCATAATTAATTCCCCTTTCTATAGAATATCTTTATTTTAATTAAAATTAAACAATCTTATCAAAAAATATTTAAATTACTATATTTTTAATAAAAAACTTACCTATTCAACTATTATATATAATTTTTACATATCTTAAATTTTAACTATTTCCCATTTAGCATATAAATATCTTCAAGATGTTCATCACACCTATCTTTATAAATTGCCAAAGCCAACAAATGATTTACACGGCTAAAACCTACTTACACAATTAAACAAAAGCTAACTTCTCAAATTATATAAAGTAAAAACTAACCAATAAACATTATACCAATTTTTACCCTAATAATCAATTTCATCTGCCTTTTTTCTACAATTTATCCAGTAAAATAACTATACTATAAACAAAAAAATCCAGAAAAAGCAGTATCATAGCTTTCTCTGGATTCATATTCTTATGATCTGACTTCAAAAATGATGAACTTAGTCTAGCTATCATTTTCAAACCGCCATATGCCTATTTTACAATCAACAACTTTCATTTCTTATTCTCTATGCTCTTGTCAGATCTAATCAGCGTCTATGCCTTTGATCTTTATATATTAAAACCCCAAACCCAAAGACTTAGCACAGATTAACAAAGATTAAATCTGATTTTAGAACTTTTTTAATCTTATTTTTAATGCTCTAATCAGAAACTTATCGGTTCTTATCAGATCTAATCAGTGCCCAAGCCTTTGATTTTTATTCTTTTAAAGCTCTAAATCTTGATAACCTTTAATTAACCTGCCCAAGATCTTAATCCCTTTCTCAATATCTTCAGGCTTAGAATTAGAAAAAGAAAGTCGTATGTATTTACTACCCTCAGTTGAATCCACAGTAAAAGCACTACCGGTAACAAAAGCTACCTTTTCTTCTAAAGCCTCTTTTAAAAGATCACGACTATCAAACCCCTCTGGCAGCTTAACCCAAAAGAAGAAGCCACCTTTTGGTTTAAACCACTCTGCTGTTGCAGGAAAGTATTTATCTAAGGCTTCACTCATAGCTTCTAATCTAGGTCGATAAAACTCTGCCACCCGCTCTATCTGCTCTCCTAACAACCCTTCCTTCCCAGCCTGACAAAGGATTAACTGACCCGCAGTAGCAGATGCCAAATCAGTATTTTGTTTAGCCTTACTTGCTAACTCAATAAATTCACTGCTACTATGTATCCACGCAATTCTAAACCCAGGTACAAAAAATTTAGAGAATGAGCCTAATAAGATCACCCTATCTGTAGAATCATAACTCTTAATATAATCTAATCGCTGATCATAATAATTTAACTCACTATAAGGAGTATCTTCGATAATATAAAAATCATATTCCTCTGCCAATCTCAAGACCTCTTTTCGCTTCTTTAGTGATAAGCGAGCCCCAGAAGGGTTGGAATAATCAGGAACTGAATAAAGAAACTTAATTGACTCTCCTTTCTCTTTAAGCCCTTGTAGATATTCCTCTAACAATTGGACTTTAAGACCATCTTCTTCTACAGGAACTTCTTTTATCTTAGCTTGATAACTTTTGAAAGTCCCAATTGCTCCTACATAAGCAGGTTTTTCAATCACTATTTTATCACCAGGATTTAAAAATAATTTTGCCACTAAATCCAAGGCCTGTTGAGAGCCAGAAGTAACTATCAACTCCTCCCGTTTAGGATTAAGGCCACCCTTAGTTAAAAACTCTACTAGATAATCTCGTAATAAATCATCTCCTTCTGTGCTGCTATATTGATAAAAGATTTCTTGCTTTTCATCTAATACTTCTTTAGTTATTCTATTTAATTTAGCTGTGGGAAATACAGCAGGATCAGGGATACCTCCTGCAAATGAGATTAAATCATCTCTTCCAATAATTCGCATTAAATCTCCTAACTCTTTATTCTCCATCTCTTCTAATCTATCGGCAAGTTTTTCTTTCATAACAATTTCCTCCTTGAAATAATCTTCAAATCTATACTTATAACTCTTTACTATCATCTAGCTTAGCCTAATATCTTTCAGTTTCTACCCACACTGGCACAGACACTATATTATTACTACCTCGAAACAAAAGAATTCCCCTCTATATAAAATCTCCATTCCTTATCCTTATACTCCTGGGCATAATCTATATTTATCCTCTTATCAGCCACTACCTCTACCTTCTCATCACTATCTAAGATATAAATCTCATCACCAGAGACCATATCATATCCATTTAACTCCCTATCTATCTGCAAGGCTTGACAGAGTTTGCCTGGACCATTGGTTAAATCTTCAATCTTCTTGGACTTAATACTTCTATTCTTCTTAATAGTCTCTAATCCCTGCAAAGGCTCTGCTGCTCTAATTAGGACAGCCTCAGGAATCCCCTCCTTAGAAGCGACTACATTAAAACAGTTATACATCCCATATATAAGATAGACATAGGCTCGTCCACCCTCCCAAAACATCACCTCAGTTCTTTTAGTCCTCTTGTTGTCATAAGCATGGCAGGCCTTGTCCCTTGGGCCAAGATAAGCCTCTGTCTCCACTATCGTAGTAACTATCCTCTCACCAGCAACTTCCCTTACCAATAACTTTCCCAGTAGATCCTTAGCCAATGTTAATCCATCCCTCTTATAAAAGCTTGAATCTAATCTCATCTCAACACTCCTTTGCACTCTGGATATGACATATATAAAGGGCAGCACAGGGACCTGCCCTTCAGGGTTTTTAAAAAACAAAAACTCTCCGTGCGATTCTAATTTCAAAGGTGCCCACGGAAGGTTTTTTAATTCTTAATTCTCATCTACCCTCCACTCCTCCAGTCTTTAAATGGCTTAAATCAAACTTCTTACTAGCTACTAAGATCAATATTATCCAGCTAAAACCTGCTACAATCAAAAATACATAAGGGTTGATAATATCAATTAAGAAGCCTACTAATGCCATAGATATAGGAACCAAACCCTGACTAAAAGTCCCTAATAAAGCAAATATCCTCCCCCTTAACTCATTGGGGATCAACCTTTGTAAGAAGGAATGAAGAGGTATATGTAATATCGTATTGGAGATTCCAAATATAAATAAAAAGATTAATATACCTATAGATATGAAAGTTAGATTATAGAAATTTAGTACCTGCGGAAATATCATAACTCCCATAATAATAAAGGCAGAAGCCATTATTAGATTAGTCTTAACCATTAGGCTATGAAAGTTTTTTGCTTTGGGTAAGATATTAAAGAGAAGAGCTCCAACTACAGCTCCAATTGGCATAATCGATTGTCCAACCCCAAATAGCTTACTATCAAATTTCAAAACCTCAGTGAAGATATAAGGAACACCTACTGCAATTGTCCCTGCAGCTATAAAATTAATTATTATACTTCCTAAAATTATAACTCTAAGATCACTGTCATTAAATAAATATTTGATCCCAAATTTAAAATCTTCTATAAAGGTAAAGGACTCTTCTTCCTTTCTTTTCAACTTTGGAATATTAATGAATAGCTCTGAAAAGGCCGATACTAAGTAGCTGACACCATTAATTAAAAAAACTCCAGCAACACCGAAGATAGCAATTAGAACACCTCCTAATGCTGCTCCAATAACCCCAGTCAAACTAAAACTAAAGTGTTCTATAGAATTAGCCTTCTCTAAATTATGATCTGCAACTAAGCTAGGAACTGTAGCACTAACTGCAGGATCAAAAAAGGCACTTCCTACTGCTACCAAAACTGTTGCTACTCCTAAATGTACTAAAGTTGCGGCCCCACTGTAAACCACCCAAGCTAACCAGAGAATAACTATACCTCTAAAGACATCCATAAGAACGATCAACAACTTACGACTAATTCTATCTGCTACTACACCACCAAAGGGTCTAATAAAGATACCAGGTAGATTGGATAGTAGAAGAATGGTCCCTGTAGCAGCACCACTTCCTGTAGTATCCAAAACAAACCAAGTTAGGGCTACATAATGAATACTATTTCCCAACCTAGATATAAGCCCTCCCAAAAACAAGAGGATGAAATCTTTATTATGTAATAGGTTATCTTTGCTTTTCTTCATTATTCATCACCTCTAGAAATATTATATACTATCTATATTAACATTAATAACACCGGGCCAAAAAGCCCAGTGTTTAAAGTTGTTTATCTCCCCATTTTCTTTTTAATTCTTAATTATTATTGTACCATAAGGTGGTACTCTTATAAAGCCTCCCTCTTCAAAGACTAGCCTATCTCTTCTAAGGTAGTTGAAGATTTTGCTTTCATTAACAGAGTGCTCAATATCTACATTTCTCATCTCATCGCTTAAGTTATGATAAATATAGATCTCTTGATCTTCATTAAACCTCTTATAAGCAAGAACCTCATCTTCTGTCTCTATAGGTGCAAAATCACCATCATATAATAATGGATTATCATTTCTAAAAGCAATCAACTCTCTATAATGGTTGAGTAGGGAAGTTGGATTATTCAATTGACTCTCTACAGATACACCCTCTGGACTTAAGACAAAAGTCCACTGCGACTCACCTTCACCTTTACCTTCAACCCATTGGAAAGGCTCACGGATTCTCTCATCTGGCTTGGTTCCTGTCATCCCAATCTCTTCACCATAATAAATAAAAGGATTTCCTGCTAAAGTTAGGTAGATACTAGCCCCGACCTTTGCCTTGTCTATATCACCATCTAGTTGGCTCATCATCCTATCTTGATCATGATTAGTAATGAAAGGAGCATCAATATAATTACCCTCACCTATCAAATTATCATAAAGCCTATAAGTCTGGTCTATCCTTTCGCCCAATCCTCGATTTTGACCATCCTGTAAAGCCTTAATTATCTCTTCACCAACCATAAAGTTAAAGTTAGACTCTAAAGCTTCAAAGTAAGGGCCAACAACCTCTGGCTCATCCCAAACCTCACCAACTAGATAAACTTGAGGATCAACCTCCTCCATAGCTTCTTTAAACTCTCTCCACCATTTCAAATTCTTTTCGTGAATATCTCCAGGAAAGATATGCTTTGCCGCATCCAGCCTAAAGCCATCAGCACCCTGCTCTAACCAAAACCTGCCTATATCAATCATCTCTTCTCTAACAGCTGGGTTCTCATAATTAAAGTCAGGCATTCCACCCCAAAAGAATCCATAGTATAGTCCACCAAAGGTCCTATGCCATAACCTAGCACCATCATGAGGACGTCGTTCATTAGTATCTGTATCCTCGTTGGCCCAGATATAATAATCTCTATATGGGCTCTTATGATCTAAACTAGCCTCAATAAACCAAGGATGATCTGAGCTACTATGATTTAACATAAGGTCTAAGACTACTTTTATTCCTCTCTTATTTGCCTCCTTACTCAACTCATTAAAGTCTTCTAAACTCCCATAATCAGAATTAACTTCATAAAAATCTATTACATCATAGCCATGATAACTTTCAGAGTCCATAATAGGCATCAACCAGATACCTTTTACTCCTAACTCCTCTAAGTAATCTAAATTCTTAGTAACTCCTCTCAAATCACCTATCCCATCACCATTAGAATCATAAAATGATCTAACAAATATCTGATAATATGTCCTATGGGTATTACTAGCCTCTCCACCAATTTGAAAGGACAACACAATTGCTACTATAAGTATAATAACTAAAAAAGACTTGCTCCTTCTCAACTTTACCACTCCCAATATATTTAATCTAATCTATTTAAATATTTCTATGTATCTATTCCAACCCCTCTTTATTTAATCCTTTATTACAATAAAATAACCTCTTTAATTCTTTTTAACTTTTTTTCTTATAAGGGCATAGAATATAATATCAGTAGCTAAGAAAGGAGTGAGTATTATGTGTGTAAAAGGCAAACAAGATCCCTTTACTTTATTTCTAATATTAATCTTACTAGTACTTGGCTTCTATAGCTTCACTACCTGTAAGAAGTAATTTATTAAGCCCTTTAGCTTTTAACCTTCAATCACCAGTTAAAGGTCAAAAGCATATTATCTATAGACTCTAATAGAAACTTTTTCTACTAAACAAATATAGCTAGTAGATCTTAAGATCTGCTAGCTATATTTGCTGTTTCCTACATTTTAAAATATGAAATTTTTTAGTCTTAACTTTGAAAAACATAGTAATTTATTAATTCTCAAAGGGTCTGACTCCACTCTCATCTACTTCAAAGTACTCTCCCTCTTCTAAAATAATGTGACCTGATTCATATCTTTTGCCTTCTAGAGTTATTAAAACTCGGTACATACCATAATGCCTTCCTAAAGTATTAACTATACTCTGAATAATCATCTCTTCTAACTGAGCACCAGCATTCATCTCTGTAACTAATGATCTAGTGAAATCAACCTCTAAGATACCTTCTCCACCATCAAGAGAGATAGACCTTATCTCAGCATTTGGCCCAAGCATTGGACTTAATTCATCAGAAGGTAAATCCCTTAGATTCTCTTCAAAAAGCTCAGTTATATCCCAATTAGTTCTAAACTCTACACCCCTATCTACATATACAATCTCCCCATCATGAAAGTTAGGGTAAAAGAACCTAATTGGATAATCTACTCCTCTTCCTTCAACTATATCATCTAGGAAGACTTCAATCTCTTGTCCCCCCTCGCTTACAAAGAGACTTCTAACATGGCCTACACCACCTACATAATAATCCTTTACTGTAGATGACTCTGCTTCAGTAGTAACCTCTATACCTCTAAAATTATCAAACGGAGTCTCTATCTCTACATCAACTCCTGATATATATCTTTTCCTTCCATCTTCTAAGGTCCAACTATTACCTTCCTCTATCGGCTCTTTTAATATTATATCACCATCACCATTCATATCCCTTATATCCCTCAAACCATAGAACTCACCTATAGAGACCCTCTCTCTAATCTCACCTTCTCCTATTTCTATGATCTTTCCAATATAGGTTCCTGGGTTAAAAATTCTAACTTGGGCCCTATCCCCCTTAATAAAATCAAAATATACCTCTTGTTCAGCATACTTACTCCCTTCACCAGAGTAACTTAACAAGGTAGCCTCCCAAAAGGGATAATAATCACCTAGTGTATACTCTTCTCTTTGTGGTTCCCCTGCTCCCTCTTCTCTATTAGGAGGAGCACAAGAAGTTAAGAGAATAAATAATAGAAATAATACTAATAACTTCTTCACAGCTAATCACATCCCCTTAATCTATTAACTTCTCCTCTTATTATGTCCCTAAATCTAACTTTAAATTCAATTTGAGCTATCAGTCTTCAGCTCTCAGCTCTCAGCTAAAAATCTAAAATTTTTTCCTTCAAAAATAAAAAAGCAGCAGAATTCTGCTACTTTTTTTATCTTCCAACCTTCTATTCTTCAAAAGGCCTACTCTCACTTAAATCTACCTCAAAGAACTCTCCCTCTCCAAGTTCAATATGTCCTGATTGATACCTCTCACCCTCTAAAGTTATAACTACATTAGAGACCTTATAATGATCTCCAAAGGTATTGACTATACTCTGAATTATCATCCCTTCTAATTGGGCTCCTGCATTCATCTCGGTAACCAACTCTCTAGAAAAATCAACCTTTACCAGGCTCTCTTCTTCATCAACCTCTATACTATTTAGTTGGGCCGTTGGCCCTAAAACAGGGTGCAAATCCTCTGAAGGAAGATCACGCAAATGACCTTCAAAGATCTTTTTAATATCATCATTGGTCATAAAGTCTACCCTTCTATGTAGATATACAATCTCTTCATTATGAAAATTCGGATAGAAGAACCTGACAGGATAACTAACTCCTGTACCCTCTATTATATCTTGAAGATTTGTCTCTACATTAAATCCATCTTCACCAACAAAGACCCTCCTTACATGGCCAACTCCAGCTACATAATAATCTTTTACCGTTGAATGCTCCGCTTCTGTAGTAACCTCAACCCCTTCAAAATCTTCATAAGGAGTCTCTATCTCAATACCTACCCCTGATATACTTCTCCTTCTTCCATCTTCTAAGGTCCAACTTGTCCCTTCCTCTAATGGAGTCTTAAGTAATATATCCCCATCACCTTCTACTTCCATCAGATTCAGCAGACCATAACTCTCTCCTCTAAATAGTACCTCTCTAATCTCTTCATCACTTACCTCTACAACTCTAATCCCAAAGGTACCAGGATTGAAGACTCTAATCTGAGCTCTATCACCATCAATAAAATCAAAATAGATATCCTGCTCTGCAAACTCATTTCCTACCCCCTCATAAGAGAGCATAGTCTCCTCTAAAAAAGGAAAATAATCACTCAAACCATACTCTTCAACCTCTTCTTGAAGCGGTACACAACCAGTTATAAGAAAAATAAGCAATATTCCTAATAAAATAACCTTTAATTTTATCATTTAAGTTTCTTCCTTTCTATATTCTATATATTCTCTACCTTATAATTATTATATACTAATTATAGATTTAAATTCAAAAGAAAATTAAACTAATTAAAATATCAATCCCTTTATAAACGTGATAATAATAGCAATTACTATAGCCATAAAGACCAACTTTAAAATACCGGTATACACTTTGGTCAGTATCGTCTCCTTCCCTATTAATCGCTGAAGACCTTCAGAAACTAAGGCACCTAAGGCTCCTATACCTGCCAAAGCTAATATCTCCAAAGCCAAACCCATCCCCCTAGGAATAAAGACTATACCTAAAGTAAGTATAAATAAACTAATAGGACTCACAAAATCTCCTCCTTCTTTATATTCTTTTCCGAGAGCATACCTTCCAATAATCCTACCCCCTCAATACTATCTAAAGACTTCTTCACCTCTACCCATCTTCCTTCTTTTGATAATAACTCTAACCTTCTTTTTCTAAGAACTCCCCTCTTCTCCTTAATTCGATAAGCCAATACTTGTCTCAACTCAAATCGATATATAAGTCCGAAATCACCACTATAAATCAAATACCTATCACCTATAATAATTTTATCATTTACTAAATTGTTAATTAGACCTATAAAGAAGATATATAAGATAAAATTAAAGACTCCCTCATTAATTATATCATCTGTCAATATAAAGAGGTAAATTGGTATAAGCATAAATATAATAGCTATAACTGTTTTATTTACACCATCCATTCCCACATTGATTTTCTTACCTCCGTCTAACTGAACATAGTAATTCCTAGCCAAAATATTATCAATGCTAATCGCTAAGAAGAAGGTGATTGCTCCATGACTAATTATCATAGATATTATACTCTTCTCTATCTTAAGACCAACCCCTATCATAATAGGTAAAAAGATAAGAAAAATAATCATCCAAATTAATAATACTGTTTTCTTGTTATAATTCACCTAATCACTCCTTTATAATAAAACAACTAGACTAAATGATTAGTCTAGTTGTTTTACAGCAAACATCTAATAATAGATCAAAATCCAATAAGGTCAATTATGAAGTACAGATCTGTATTATCTTCCAACTCAGCATCTAATGCTTTGGAAAACCCTATTCTAGCATTACTCCTTGAAGTTGCCATTCCAGATAAAGCATATAATTCAAAGATTAATTCATATCCATAAGCCCCTAAATTTTTATCACCATCACCTGCATAATCAACAAATAGATTCCCATATAAATCGCCTACAAAAATATTAGGATTCCACCACCCATCTCTTACCTTCCTTAACTTATGATTATAGTTTAGACCAATACTATATACATTACCTTCCTCTTCTCGAGGAAGTTCGAATCTTCTAACCTCTAAATAATCATTAGTATTGTAATCAAAAGCTGTATCAACTCTTATCGAACTACTATCGAAACGATGCTCATAAACACCTAAAAGACTAGCTGACTCATCGTCTATATTATATGACATCCCCATCCCTATACTATCTCTAGGATAAGAAAATCCAAAATAAAGTCCAGGAATAGAATCATTAAAGTCTGTACTATAAGTTAAATCAACATAAGATAAACCTTTACTTAGAGACTGATACAACGGATAATTTAAATCAATATTATGCTCTCGCTCCTTCTCATCATCTTCATTCTCATCAACAAAAGTATAATAGTTTATTGTTAAAGGAGTTAACATTCTACTAGAGAAACTAAAGTTCACATCTCCAAGATAAGTTAAATAGTAGCTATTTAAGCCTAAAGCATCTTCACCCATCAATGAAAATGGGGTTCTAGTATGTGGCTTAAGTAAATAACTCATATTTTTGCCAAAAGCTCCACCCTCCTCAACATCAAGGGCCAATTCAAAGCTATATTCATCTCCATAGTAAGAAGGAGTAAAGGAATATGCTACCTCATTTACACTATCTCTATAGATCTTTTCACCACTAGAATCTATCCCGACGTAATATAGGTCCTCTCCAGCTACCAACCCATCTGTTGCATATGGGCCAACGCTCACCTTGAATAACTCTTCACTAGCTAAATCATAACGATATATGCCATAAGCACCACCATAGCTTGAAGTGAAGTAAAGGTTTTGCCCTTCAACTTTGATAGACTTCTCTGTATAATTACTCTCAACTATAGGGCCAAGCTCCAACTTATCTAACTCTAAATGATTTAGATTCCAAGACTTCATATTTTCCTTACTTACAACTATAAACTGATCTTCATAAACTTCTATCTCTGAGAGCATCTGATCTAAACTTCCTAGATACTCCTTATCTCCTTTAGAATATCTCCAGATCTCTGAGCCAAATCTAGATTTAGTATCCTTAACATATATAATATCCCCATCTTCTAATACTATAAAATCCTTAAACTCACCCCTTAATACTCTTTCAGCCCTACCACTCTCTAAATCATAACTATATAAGTCAGCAACAACGCCCATTCCAGAATAATCGGTATTAGCAAAACCTTTCTCCAGATTTAAAAGAGAGTAATAAACCTTGCCATCAATAACCTGTAGTTTTCCGTTAGTACCTGCATTGAACTCTTTGATAATCTTTTCCTTGCCGCTATTAAGATCATATTCTACCAAAGAAGTTATCCATCCTGTACCAAAGGATTTAGGAGAGCTTATATTTGATTTAAAGTAATATAGGTTATTATCAAAATATACTAGATTTCTTATCCTGCCAACATTACTCCTTACTATAACATCACCACTTAATTCCCAATCTTTATGCCTCTCTTCTTCATACTCCCTCCACTCATCATAGAGTTCTACAAAGGTCTTTCCATATATCATATTAGCTGATTTATCAATTCCTATTTCAGGAAATAGTGAACCAAAAGGTCCCCATTCGTTATAACCATGACTTTTAAAGAATTGGGCCAACATCTCTTCACCATACTCATTACTCAAATAATTGATTAAGTAAGCCCCATAAAGATAAAAATCCTCCTTATATTCCACTTCTAAAAGACTAGGCAACTGACCAGCGTTGGCCCTGCTTGCTATTACAGCATCATAATAAGGCATATTAAGCCTTCCCTCAAAGGGACTAATTTGAGACTCTGCATAAACTGCTATCCCCTCTATCATCCACATAGGTGTCCATAAATTAGGAGAGAATGCATTACCAAATAATCTACTCATCCCTCCCATAAATCCTGAGGAATTATTAAGTTGGCTAATATGTACTAACTCATGAACAGCCAGGGTTCTCAACCAACTCTCACCATTCTCTAGTCCATTCACTCTATTATAGGTAGACGGTGTATTAGTAAAGACCCCAATCTTTTCAGTTATTGGTTGGGCATACCCATTACTTAATAATCCTATATCCTGTACTACAACCCTTGTCTTAAAATCCCTACTGTTTCCTGTCAACTCCATTGCCCACTCTCGATTATTCTCTAAGTGATAAAGGGTCTCCCTTGCCTGCTCTTCATACCCTTTTGGATAAAAGACAGTAAAGTATTCACTTTCATAGACCCTCCAATCAAATATTGAAGCTGATGCTTCATTGGGAGCCAACACAATTATCACAGCTACAATTAATAAATGAAAACAGAGAATTCTTTTCATTATTCAATTTCATCTCCTTTTATTATTAGTGTCTGTATCAGTGTGAATATCAGTAAAATATTAGTTTAGTTACCAGTTAAAAGACAGGATCTTAAAAAACTCTTTTCATTATATATAACTGATAGGCTGTCTTAATCCTTTCTGCTTTAATTGGCACTTTATAGCTCTATACTTTCACCCATCCCATCTTCTGAATCAAAATACCCTTTCAATAAAAATACCCCTCCAAAGAATATCAACCCTGATATTATAAAGAGTATAAGATTTTCATAGCCTAGCTCTGGTACTGAACTTGGACTCTCCCCAAAGTCTATCTGACTAAGTAGTACTGGTACTATATTATAGACAAAGTGAGCATAGATACAGACTAAGACAGACCTAGTCTTAATATAGACATAACCTAAGAAGAGACCTAAGATAAAGGTTGGCAGGAGTTGAATTAAATTAAAATGATAGGCTGAAAATAATAATGCACTCACTACTATAGATACTTTCTTAGAATGTCTTGTAGACAAACCTTCTAATATAATTCCCCTAAATATTATTTCCTCAAATATCGGGGCCAACACCAAGCCAAATATAATTCCGACCACTCCTCTTGTAACCTCACTAACCCCTTCAACTTCAGAGTAAGAAACCCCTAATATATGCATGAAGAAGTTAACGATCTCCCCTACAAAAAGCGGAAGTATTATAGCCGATAGACCTATAATAGCAAGAAGTTTTAAGTTAACCTTCTCCTTATTCTCAAAGAGCAATTCCTTTAAGTTTATCGCCTGTTTCTTTATCCCTATAGCTATCAAAATTAGATTACTTATAAAGGCAGAGCCTATAGCGACATAATTTATATTCTGCATTATTGTTGCATCTACAATTTGAGTGATCTCTTCTACAGCCATACCTTGGGCTCCTAGTCTAATACCCATAACTAACCCAATAACTGCACCTATTATAATACTATTTAAGGTCATCAAAATTAACCCTATTACTACTAAAAATATTGATCCTTTAATTCCAGGGAACTTTTTGCTTTCAGACATTATAAAATCTCCTCCTTGTTAAATATAATATTTATTTTCTATACACACCATAATTATACAACTTTCTTTGGTATAAATTCAAGTAACCATAGTCATATTTTTAAAAAATCAAGAGTAAAATAGCTTTTAAAAGCCACCCCACTCTATACAACACTATATCTTAACACCTAAAAAATAAACCAGCCTAAGCTTAGCAAGAAATAAGCTATCTTTACTAATTAATAAATTGACCCTTGCTTCCCCAAATTCTATCTTCTTCTTCTCTAACTCTATTTTAGATACTATTCCCTCTGATAGCTCTTCTTTAAGAATAAGCAACTCCAAGTCATTCTTATCTAAGACCATCCTCTTTTCTTTTAAGGTCAGTTTAGATTCTTCTAATCTATTAATTAATTCCTTTAAATCTAGCTCTAAACTCCTTACTAATTGCTGGTACTCATCTTCTAGCTTTTTAAATTCTTCATCATAACCTTCTTGCGATAATTTGTGTTGGCCCCCATCAAAAATATTATAGCTTAAGTATACTCCTATTTCCCAGTCTTCACTCCTATAATCATAGTCTCCACTTAAATTAATTTGGGGGTGTCTTCCTCTTTTATTCCACTTTCTTCTTTGAATAAGCCACTTCTTATCTAAATCTTTAGCTTTAAGAGTTGGAGATATTTGTTTTGCCATCTCTAATAATTTTATCTGATTAGCAAAATCAAATTTTAAATCATCTATTTCTCCTCTTATCACTTCTAAATAATTATCTTCATCTGATAGAATAATATCTTTGCCTTCTAAGAGAGAAAGTTCCTCTAACCACCTATTCTTCTCATTTTTAAATCGATTCTTTGCTTGTAAAAGACCTATCTCCCCTTCTTTTAAAGCAACCTGAGCAATTAATCTCTGCCTTCTTCCTCCCTCGCCAATCTCTTCGCGCCTTAAGGCTCTATTAAGGTTATCCTTAGCCAGTTTATAATTTAACTCTGCTAAGTCTAAACTCTCCTTTATCCTTAAAAGGTTTAGATAACCTTCTATAAATTCAATCTCCTTTAACCCTTTCTCCCACTCTAACTGCTTATTAAGTTTTTTTAGTTCATTTTGGATAGCTTTATACTCCTGCATAGCTTCGATAGGTAAGAAAGGATATAGTCGTTGATTTAGATTTAATTCAAAGTCAAAATCTTCTTCAAATTCAAAAGGGTCTTCTTCTATTAAAGAAAGATTTGATTCTATACTCAAACCCCAAGGAAAAGACCTTCTTCCTTGGAACCTTAAGCCAAACTCTTTCTCTTCTTCTCTCTCTTTTTGAGTAAGACCATACTGGTCTAAATAAATTGATTCATAATCTCTATAGACCTTACTCGATAAGAAGTCTACCTGCCACCCCAATCCAGCCTTGATCTTAGCTAGCTCTCTTTTTAATCTATCTTCCTCATACTTTAATTGACTAATTGAGGAATTGTTCTTTAGCCCCCATTCAATGGCCTCTTTAAGTGTTATCCCTTCGGCTTTGACCTCTTCTCTTATCGATAGGGTAAGGATTATTGTTATAATTAAAGTTATTAAAATCTTATTCTTTTGAAGGCTTCTCATCGGATAATCCCCCTATCTCTAAGCCCATTACCTGCATTAAATTTAATTTGCTTAAATAATAATTTGTAATGGCACCTTGATAGTGATATTTGGCTTCTTTTAGATTAATCTGGGCTCCTAAGATATCATTTTGACTTCTAATCTCTGCACTTCTTTGCTCTTTTATAATATTATAGTTATCTTTAATCTGTTTTAGTTGTTTCTCTCTTAACTCTAAGATTCTAGCCCCTTGTTCAAATTGAGCATAGCTCTCTTTAATTTGGTTGACTACGTTATCATATTCTTTGTTGTAGTTAAGCTTTGCTATCTCTTTATTATTTCTTAACTCCTTTAAATCTAACTTAGAAACTTCCATTACCTTGGCCCGTTTCAAATCTATCTCTCTTAACTCTAATATCCCTTCTCGTAACTTTAGAGTTTTATTGTTAGCTTTAGCTATAGCCACTATATCCTCTTTTGTTAATTCCCATAGCTTGGGAATGTTAACTTCGGTTATTTCTATCTCCTCTTTAGTGCTCCCTACCTTTGCTTCTAAATCACTTAAGAGTAAGTGATAATCATCCTTTGCCTTTCTTAGCTCAAAGACTTCATTATTATAATCGATCTGCTTTTCTAGTAGGTCTACTTCTCCTTTATACCCACCTTTAACATCTATTTTGATATTATTAAGGAGCCTCTCTTCTAGCTCCACCCTTTTTTCTCTTCCTGCTATATTTATATTCTCTTCTACTAATTGTAGGTAATTATAGATTAAATCAATTATAACTCCATTCTTAGTTTCTAGATACTCTCTCTTTGCTTCCTCTACCTCTAGTTTATTCTCTAGATAGTTATAGCGAGATTCTAAGAATAAGTTATTACTCTTATTTCTTCTATAATTGATTGAAGAGTTGTCCAAGTTTAACTTGGCAATCTGTAGGTCATAGTTATAATCTAAGGCTAGATTAATTAGCTTATCTATGTTGGACTTCTCTTCTCCATAGACTTTAATTGATAAGATTTGCAGTAATACTAAAGAGATAAAAAACACTTTTAGCTCAAAGAATCTTTTTTTAGTTGTTGAATTAATGCTTATCATTCTAAACCATCTCCTGATTTTTAAGTAAATCATTATAGTAATATAGTGGCACTTTCGTGCCACTAGTAATGGGTAATGAGTGAAGAGTAATGAGTAAGGTCAAGAACTCACACCTCACCCCCCCTACCCCCCTTTCGGATCTATCGACCACTCCGTGCAAAACCAGCCTCTCCTCCTCTGAAGAGAAGGGGAAAGTAGCTCCCCCCTCAGAGTCTAAAGAACAAGACTCTTCGTGCCAAGATCAGCTTCTCCTTAGATAAGGGGAAGGGCTTAGGGAAATTATCTTCACAATCACTTTGGTGAAGATAATTTCCATGAAGAGTTTCTTGAAACTCGTAAGGGGGATGGGGTCTGAGGTTTTAAGGTTTTACCCATTACTGATTACTCATCACCAGTAATAAAGCTACGCTTTATTACTACAAAGTTACACTAATATAAAAACATCCATTATTTTATACTTACACCACTTATGATATAAAATCTAATTTCTCCAAGACGATATGGAGTATCTTCTTTCTTCTAACTACTATTCTTGCTTCATTTAACATCCCAATCCTTACAAAGGCTGGATCTCCTTGTTTATCATAGAGCTTTATATCATCTAAGGTTGCTTCTACATTATAATAAAGACCTTCTTCTACTCTACTCATATTGGCATCACTTGATATCTTTGAGATTTCTCCATTTAAGATTCCATACTCCTTGTAAGGTAGGGCTAGGAAGCGATAGTTTATCTGTTGACCCTCCTCTAGTTGACTGATATCTTCGTTTCTTACTGTAAGCTCTACTCGATAATCTGAGCTATTACTTGGAACTACTCGCAAGACCTCTACCCCACTTGGTAGATAATCACCTCGGTTAAACCTCTCTAATATCTGAACTGTTCCTGAGATAGGTGCTCTAACCCTGCTTCTTCTAATATTATCTTTTATATCTTTAAGCTCTTCTTCTAATCTGGTCAGCCTATCCTCTTCATTTTCGATCTCATTTTTGATATTAACGAGAAATTCACTCCTGTAGGAGTCTCTACTAAGCTTAGCATAGCGATACTCTGATTTTAACTCTTCGATCCTACTTCTGGTAGTTGAGTTACTGCTTAGGCTTAGCTCTCGTTGGTATCTATTGTTGGCCCGTTGATAGTCAAGGCTTCGCTGTTCATAACCTGACCTATAAACAAGGTATCTATTATAGTAGTTGATATCTTCTTGGCTAAGTAGGTTCTTATCTTCTCTGATACTTTTTTCTAGTTTGTTGAGCTTTTTGATATTATCCTTTCTTCTTTTAATATCACGTCTTATATTATTCTTTCTATTCTCTAGAGATTGTGTATCTATCTGATATAACAAGTCCCCTTCTTCTACCTCTTGATTTTGGTAATAATTTATCTCTTCTATATTTCCACCGTTTATATTTCTAATTAGACTTATATTCTCTTCTGGTCTTACTACCCCTGTAGCTTTGACAACTATGTCTACCTCCCCAAACCACATCCAAGCTAAAGCAATCAGTACTATTAATAAAAAACCATAGATGAAGACGGCTATAAAGTTGGGTTCTTTGGCTTCTAACATCTCCCTACTATCTGATAGGTCTTCAAAGTTTACTATCTCTGCTCTCATGATACCTCGTCTCCTATCTTCTTGTTATCTAAGGTTTGTCCTTGCCATAGGTTGTAGTATTTACCCTTCTTCTTTATAAGTTCTTTATGGCTACCCAGCTCGAGTATCTTACCCTTCTCTAAGACGACTATCTTATCACATTGCATTATGGTACTTAAGCGATGGGCAATGATGATAGTTGTGATACCTTGACTGATATCCTCGACGGTATTATGGATTGCCCTCTCTGTTGCTGTATCTAAGTTACTGGTTGCTTCATCAAGGACTAAGATATCTGGGTTCTTAAGGATTGCCCTTGCTATTGCAATTCTCTGTTTTTGACCTCCTGATAGGTTAGAACCCCTCTCTCCTACTAAGGTATCGTACCTTAAAGGGAGTTCATTGATAAATTGGTGAGCCTGAGCCTTCTTTGCTGCATCGACTATCTCATCCATACTCACATTCTTTAGACCAAAGGCTATATTCTCCCGCACACTTCCACTAAAGAGGAAGATATCTTGGGGTACATAACCGATGTTGGCCCTTAAGCTCTCTAAGGAGAGGTCTTTGATATTATAACCATCAATTAATATCTCTCCTTCTGTGGGCAGGTAGTACTTTAACAATAACTTACTTAAGGTAGTCTTACCTGAACCACTCTCTCCAACTAAAGCCACCTTCTCACCTGGCTTTATATCTATACCGATATCCTCTAAGACCTTCTTTCTAGTCCCATAACGGAAATGAAGGTCTTTAATCTCTATCTCACCTTTAAGCTTATCTGGTTTTATCTTCTGTGACTCTTTTTCTTTTTCAACCTCTAAATCCAATATCTCTCCCAAACGATCAGAAGCAACAAAGGCCTCTTGAAGCTGAGGTTGTAAATTGATTAAGTTTTGAATCGGTTCATAGAAGTAAGCCAATAAGGCATTAAAGGTAATCAACTGTCCTATACTCAGCTCTCCTCTAATTACTAGTAAACCACCTATCCACAGGATAACTAGTTCACTAACTGAAGTGAGTACTGTTTGTAAGGAAGACTGAACATTTCTCATAAAGATTGCCTTAAAGATTGATTTGATAAATTTAATAAACCTAGATTCCGTCTCTAGATTTGCTTCTCGCTCTGCATTGAAGGCCTTAATAGTTGCTACCCCTGAGACAGACTCGACTAAGTAAGACTGCACATCGGCAGCTTCTTCCATCTCTTTGCGGTGAATTCTACGAAAGGGTTTATTAAAGCTCCAAACTACGGCTATGTAGAAGGGAATTATAACTGCCGATACCCAAAACAAGGTCGAGCTTTGAATATAAAGGATGATTCCTCCGACAAGAATCATCAGGGTATCTAGCATTACCGAAATCGTTGCCCCCGATATAGCATCTCTAATCTTGGAAGCATCATTTAAACGAGATAGTATCTCCCCAACCTTTCTCGAGTCAAAGAAGGACATGGGAAGCTCTAAGACATGTTGATAATAATTTAATATAAGTGCAATATCTATCTTCTGACTCAAATAAAGCAACAGATGGCTCCTAAAGGCATTCATCGCCACCTGGAGTATGGTTAAAATCACAATACCTGTCGATACTATATGTAGATTCCTTACTAGACCATCGGCTAAGACGGTATCTATCAAATATTTGAAATAAAATGCACCTGCTAGTCCCATTAAAGTATAAAGGATAGATGATAGAAATATCTCTATCAATAACCTTTTGTGAGGTAGGATCAACCCAAAAAAGCGAGCAAATAAGCCCGTGGTTTCGTCACCTGTTTGAAATTCTTCTGTCGGTGTTAGTAAAATTGTAACACCTGACCAGATCTGATAGAAATCTTCTGGCTTATAATAGACCATCCCCTCGGCTGGGTCGGCAACTATTACCTCTTCTTCGTTGGCCCCGTATACTACAACATAATGCATCAACCCATCCTTGATCACATGGGCTATTGCTGGAAAGGGTACCTCTTCCATCAGATGCTTAGGCTCTGCCTTAACACCTTTTGCCGAAAAGCCAAGCTCTTCTGCTGCTTTAATCAACCCCAAAGCATTGGTTCCCCGCTTATCCGTCCCAGCTATCTCACGAATCTGAGTAATTGGAATCTTTAAATCATAATGCTTTGCTATCATCGCCAAACAAGCTGCACCACAATCGGTGATGTCGTGTTGTTTGATAGCGTAGTATTTTTTGAACTTTCTTTTTATCTTTTTTATTAGCTTTTTCATTTCTAACCACCTTAAATTTAATATCAACTTTAATTTTTCAACTCTAAACCAATACTTTATTTTTATCTATAAATTAACACAAACTCTTCTATAAAGAATAAATAGATTTTGAGACAGATAATTATCAAATCAGAAATCAAAAAACAATTAAGAGAAAGTGCATAAATGTCCAGTTTTTTGTATCCAAGATATTGACATAGGTTCAAACTTAGCATTTATACTTTTATTACATATATAGATAACAAAAGCACTTACATGTATTTTCCAATAAAGTATCCTAAATAATAAAAACTAATTATAATTATTAATAATATAATTAGACTTAATATCCCCCTTTTAACATGTTTTATCTTGTTTTCTTCTGTTTTCTTCTCGGCTTTTCTTTTAAAATGATCAATACCTCCTGTATCTTTAATTATTTCAAAGCCTATTTTATTAGAATGATCTATAACATATTCTTGCGATTCTATCTCTTTACTTTTCCAAAATACAACAAAATCCGTTGCTGCACCAGAAATCATAATTACCCCATATAAAACTAACCAATGATTTCCTAAAAACAATCCTACTATAGAGGGAATAGCACCCAATATTATACCCGGCAACAAAATTGCTATTCTATAAACTTTCATCTTTACTGGAACAATACAGTGAGTATAAAGGATTGCTTCTTTATATTTTATACCAAATTTTAAATTTTTCAATTGTACTTTTCCAAAAATAATAAAACCTACCCCATGTAATAATTCATGTGTCTGCATTCCTAGAAATAACATAATAATAAATAAAATAAAATTTATTAAATTTACTTTCGAAAAATCAACAGTCCAAATTGAAAGATATGGAATATAAAAAAATAAAACACTTATACAAAAACCAATAAATTCAAAAAGAACTATTTTACTTTCATCAGTAGATAATATTACACCTTCTTCTTTTTCCATCTGTTACCCATCCCTTATGTATTTTTGTATAAATAAAACTAAAAAGAGTATAATTGTAAATACTAACCTCTTATAACTTTTTTTAGCCCTAAATTGCAATAATTTATTAAGTTATTTTAAAGATATGGTTTTACCTAGTGGATACCATTCGTTTAAAACTTATTAAACTTGCTTCACAGGTAATTAAACCAGCGAGATGTATTTAGTTTAAATTGTGTAGTAGTTGCCACTATCAAAAATAATTCTATGCTGTTTTAGAAAATATAAGATTACTCCCGCAGTTAGAATAATGATAAATAATGAACTGTGATAACTCAAAAATTCTAAAACAATAGCTAAAATAAGAGCTATAGAATAACTCTATCTTCCTTGTGTAAAATATTAGTTAATAAAAAATAATAACCCTTCAAAAAGAGTCACTAACTGATTTTAAATTAAATGAAATGAAAATTCATTAATAATTCAGGTTAATTAATTATTTCTCTGCTTCTAAATTTAAAACAGTTAGCAATGTTA
This sequence comes from Halonatronum saccharophilum DSM 13868, assembly GCF_000517025.1. Classification (GTDB taxonomy): domain Bacteria; phylum Bacillota; class Halanaerobiia; order Halobacteroidales; family Halobacteroidaceae; genus Halonatronum; species Halonatronum saccharophilum. The sequence goes on along the minus strand of NZ_KI912091.1, from coordinate 52,526 downwards.
TATATAACATTGCTAACTAAATATTATGATTATCATAACTACTCAGTCATTCCAGCAGCACATCCTCCTATAAAGCCAAGTCCAGTACATGCTGCAACTAAAAGTGCTCCTTTAGTTATAGCTACACCACCATCAATATTCATTAATTCTTTATTGTCTAATGTTTTCATTTTTATATACCTCCGTATTCTTATAAAATTTAACCTCACTTATCACTCATTAATTGTTTGGATTAAGTCTACGTCCGACATACAAACCTGCTCCTGATCCTGCCCCTGCTCCTGCTAGACATTTTATGACTAAGCCAGCAGTTATGGTAAACCCTCCATCAACAGCCATCAATTCTTTCTCATTCAATCTCTTCATTAACCTTCACCCCCTTAATTTTTATTATATTTACCCCTTGAGAAGTATTACATTAGTTATTCTACCATCATTATCCTGATATGTAAACTACCCAAAAGGGTAGTCTTTTTCTTGAAATTGACTTTTCACTACCCATTTGGGTAGTTTTTGTGCATAATTTTTGCAAGACTACCCAAATGGGTAGTCTGTTCTGACTATCATCTCATAATCAAATCTCCTCCAAAGAAATCAATCCCCTTCTTACTCCCTCTAAAACAGCCTACAACTTTAGAGTTAACACCTAGCTTATCAAAAATCCTACTCTTATGATACTTGGTATTACTTTTAGAACAGCATAACTTATCT
>NZ_KI912091.1:48331-51715 GCF_000517025.1 Halonatronum saccharophilum DSM 13868 | reverse complement strand
AAAAGAAAACCAAGTAAAAGAGAAGAAGAAAATGAAACTTTAAAATTTAAGGTAGCTCAAATATATTGGCAGAGCCGTGGGACTTATGGTAGCCCTAGAATCTACAAACAGCTTAAGAAAGAAGGCATTATATGACAATAAAAAACGAGTAGAAAGATTAATGAAAGTATTAGGATTAACAGACTATACAAAAGCGTAAATTCAAAGTTACAACAAATTCTAATCATAACCTGCCAATAAAAGATAATATTCTTAACCGAGAATTTGATGTATCTCAAAAAATAAAGTCTGGGTCTCAGACATCACATATATTCCTACTCAGGAAGGTTGGCTTTACCTTGCTGTCATAATAGATCTATATTCTCGTAAAGTTGTTGGTTGGTCAATGGATAGCACAATGAAAAAGAATCTTGTAATAAATGCTCTTAATATGGCTCTAAACAATCGCCAAGTCTCAAGAGGACTTATATTTCATTCAGATCGAGGAAGTCAGTACGCTAGTATAGAATTTCAAGAACTATTAATTGAAAATGGATTTAAATCATCAATGAGTCGTAAGGGTAATTGCTGGGATAATGCAGTGTCAGAAAGCTTTTTTGGAACATTGAAAACAGAATTAATTCATCATAATAACTATATAACAAGAGCTCAAGCAAGAAGAGATATATTTGAATATATTGAAGTCTTTTACAATAGATTTAGAATGCACTCGACTTTAAATTATAAAAGTCCAGAAAAATACGAAAACGAGAGAAAAGCCACTAAACTTAGTGTCTAATTTAATGGGGGAACCTCACTTTTACATATAATTAATTACTATTATTTTGATTACATTTCTATATGAAAATTGTGCTCGCGACTAGTAGCAATCGGAGCACAACTTTTAAAAAATGATTATTTACTATCTACTAGTAGCATATGCTGCTCCACATGCCATTCCAGTAGAAGATCCAGCAATCTTAGCAGCAGCAGTTTTACCTGCAAGAGAACACACAATTTTTTTCCAACCACTGCTCCTACATACATAGAGCCTATTGTAAAAAGTGAGCCACCATCAACAACCATCAATTCTTTCTCATTCAATCTCTTCATTAACCCTCACCCCCCTTAAAACTTATTATATTTACCCCTTGAGAAGTATTACATTAGTCATTTTACCATCATTATCCTGATATATAAACTACCCAAAAGGGTAGTCTTTTTCTTGAAATTGACTTTTCACTACCCATTTGGGTAGTTTTTGTGCATAATTTTTGCAAGACTACCCAAATGGGTAGTCTGTTCTGACTATCATCTCATAATCAAATCTCCTCCAAAGAAATCAATCCCCTTCTTACTCCCTCTAAAACAGCCTCAACTTTAGAGTTAACACCTAGCTTATCAAAAATCCTACTCTTATGATACTTGGTATTACTTTTAGAACAGCATAACTTATCTGCTATCTCACCCCTTTTTAACCCTTTAGCCATCAACTCTAAGATTTTTATTTGAACATCGTTTAATTCTATCTGCCCTTTCTTATCAAATAAGCTACTCTTCCTTCTTATAAAGCTATTTACTACCTTATCTCTAAGTAATATAGCTATAGCCATTAACTCCTTTTTTAGCTTCACATCTATAGTTGACAGATCTAGATAACCGATTATTTTATTTTCAGCCAAAATAAGCAGAGCATAGCAGTACCAACCCTTAAGAAAATCACAGTAGTGCTCCTTTGATCTTAAATAAACATCCCTCTTTAGCTACATTGCCATTGATATAGCATCTCTAATCTTGGAAGCATCATTTAAACGCGATAGTATCTCCCCAACCTTTCTTGAATCAAAAAAGGACATGAGAAGTTCTAAGACATGTTGATAATAATTTAATATAAGTGCAATATCTATCTTTTGACTCAAATAAAGCAATAGATGGCTCCTAAAAGCATTCATCGCCACCTGAAGTATGGTTAAAATCACGATACCTGTCGATACTATATGTAAGTTCCTCACTAGACCATCTGCTAAGACGGTATCTATCAAGTATTTAAAGTAAAAATCACCTGCTAGTCCCATTAAAGTGTACAGAATAGATGATAAGAATATCTCTATCAATAACCTCTTGTGAGGTAGAATCAACCCAAAAAAGCGGGCCAACAAGCCCGTGGTTACGGCACCCCTTTGTAATTTTTCTGTCGGTTCAAAAAAATACCCATCCTAGCTATCTCATTAATCTTCACAATTGGAATCTTCAAGTCATAATGTTTTGCTATCATTGCTGAGGAAGTTGGACCACAATCGGTGATGTCGTGTTGTTTGATAGCATAGTATTTTTTGAACTTTCTTTTTATCTTTTTTATTAGCTTTTTCATTATATATCACGTTAATAAAATATTTATTATTTGCCTATAATTTTATCTTTAACTTATTATTCTAAATAAAAATTATCCTAAAACATATAAAATAATAAATATAACACTACCCAGTAAAATAGTAGAAGAAAGGTTTAACTCTTCTCTTTCTTTAAACATAAATAAACCTGAAATTCTTTTTAATATAGGGTAATCTTTCAAACCAAATTTACGTTCATAAGTACTTATCATCTCAAAGATAATAAAAATAGAAAAAATAAAAATTGCTCCTATAGGTGTCTTTATAATTGATTTTACCTGCATACCAGTTTTATCTATCATTTCGACAATTAATAGAAAACTTAATATTTGTAACCAACTACCTAAAAATGCTTTTAAAAAATTTTTCTTCATATCGTCTCCTTCCTTACCTTAACTGATAAACTAACTCTACTATAAAAAATCACATTCCAAACTGATTAATGTAACTTATTGATCTTAAACTAGTGGTATATTTGAACTAAATAAGATATTAGTTTCAATTAACAATGTAAATTATAGCACCTGTTAATCAATATAAGTATTTTTACTTATTTATAACTTTAATCTTCCCCCTATTTGTTAGACAGTGAGTTAAGGTGTATAATAAAGTTATTCAAAGGGGGAATACACATGAGCAAACCTAAAATAAAACGTGATGAACAATTTAAACGTGATGCTGTTGAATTAAGTCTTAAATCTGATAAAAATTGTAAAGATATTGCTGAAGATTTAGGTGTTAGTTATAATGCACTAATTAGATGGCGTAAAGAGTATAGAGACAAGGGTAATTTAGCTTTCCCAGGCAATGGTAAACAAAATCTTTCTCCTGAAGAACAAGAGATTATAAAACTAAAAAAAGAACTAAAAATTGCAAAAGAAGAACGCGACATTTTAAAAAAGGCGGTAAGCATCTTCTCGAAGAAACCACAGTAAAATATGGTTTTATCCGAGATCACAGCAATGAATTTGCTGTGGAGAGGATGTGTAAAGTTTTAGAAGTATCTCGGTCAGGA
>NZ_KI912091.1:46184-48231 GCF_000517025.1 Halonatronum saccharophilum DSM 13868 | reverse complement strand
TTTTGAAATTCAAAGATATAACCCCCTTTAAAATTAAAATTTAATGTTTTTTATAGCTTAGATTAATATTAAAAGTCTTATATTGTCAATTGAAATTGTATATTTTTACTTTTTTATTTATTCAAAGGTATTATTTTTAATCATCTATTGAATTATTTATATAGACAATTTTTAATTCAAATTCTGAATTTATATCTGGTGCTAAATCATTTATCATTATACCAGCAAACCACATTCCTCTATAAGTAGAACCTAAATTTAATGGTATAAATCCTTCTATCTTTTTCATATATTCATCATTAAAGATTAAATCAAATTTATCTATAAATTCTTTCTTGGTTTTAATTCTTTCTTGACTATCATTTACCCTTACTAATAATGGATAGGATACCACTTCTGCCACTTTAAACTTATTTCTATTTAAAATATCATTTCTTATAATCTTCCCCCTATTTGTTAGACAGTGAGTTAAGGTGTATAATAAAGTTATTCAAAGGGGGAATACACATGAGCAAACCTAAAATAAAACGTGATGAACAATTTAAACGTGATGCTGTTGAATTAAGTCTTAAATCTGATAAAAATTGTAAAGATATTGCTGAAGATTTAGGTGTTAGTTATAATGCACTAATTAGATGGCGTAAAGAGTATAGAGACAAGGGTAATTTAGCTTTCCCAGGCAATGGTAAACAAAATCTTTCTCCTGAAGAACAAGAGATTATAAAACTAAAAAAAGAACTAAAAATTGCAAAAGAAGAACGCGACATTTTAAAAAAGGCGGTAAGCATCTTCTCGAAGAAACCACAGTAAAATATGGTTTTATCCGAGATCACAGCAATGAATTTGCTGTGGAGAGGATGTGTAAAGTTTTAGAAGTATCTCGGTCAGGATATTACAAATGGTTAAAAAGAAAACCAAGTAAAAGAGAAGAAGAAAATGAAACTTTAAAATTTAAGGTAGCTCAAATATATTGGCAGAGCCGTGGGACTTATGGTAGCCCTAGAATCTACAAACAGCTTAAGAAAGAAGGCATTATATGCAATAAAAAACGAGTAGAAAGATTAATGAAAGTATTAGGATTAAAAGCTATACAAAAGCGTAAATTCAAAGTTACAACAAATTCTAATCATAACCTGCCAATAAAAGATAATATTCTTAACCGAGAATTTGATGTATCTCAAAAAAATAAAGTCTGGGTCTCAGACATCACATATATTCCTACTCAGGAAGGTTGGCTTTACCTTGCTGTCATAATAGATCTATATTCTCGTAAAGTTGTTGGTTGGTCAATGGATAGCACAATGAAAAAGAATCTTGTAATAAATGCTCTTAATATGACTCTAAACAATCGCCAAGTCTCAAGAGGACTTATATTTCATTCAGATCGAGGAAGTCAGTACGCTAGTATAGAATTTCAAGAACTATTAATTGAAAATGGATTTAAATCATCAATGAGTCGTAAGGGTAATTGCTGGGATAATGCAGTGTCAGAAAGCTTTTTTGGAACATTGAAAACAGAATTAATTCATCATAATAACTATATAACAAGAGCTCAAGCAAGAAGAGATATATTTGAATATATTGAAGTCTTTTACAATAGATTTAGAATGCACTCGACTTTAAATTATAAAAGTCCAGAAAAATACGAAAACGAGAGAAAAGCCACTAAACTTAGTGTCTAATTTAATGGGGGAACCTCATTAATTCATTCAAAAAATCCTCAACTTCTTCATTGGTTTTACTTGTGAAAGCAGCATATATTTTCTCCCTAGTTCCCCAAAACGATCCTCCTATATTTAAATTAAAATTGTACTCTTTTTCATCTATTAAACTAATCCACCTTCCTACAAACTCTCTATTAACAATTTCTCCTACAAACGTAGCAACCTCATTGCCTTCTTCATCTAGTTCAACTAATTTAAGTATTTTATCTTTAGTTACTTTACCTACTAATTTTATCTTACCCTGATATCTTGTATAAAAGTAATTCCCTACTAACTCTTCATCATTATCATAGTACAATATCATATTTATTTTATATTTATTA
>NZ_KI912091.1:17175-46084 GCF_000517025.1 Halonatronum saccharophilum DSM 13868 | reverse complement strand
TTTATCTTGTTTTCTTCTGTTTTCTTCTCGGCTTTTCTTTTAAAATGATCAATACCTCCTGTATCTTTAATTATTTCAAAGCCTATTTTATTAGAATGATCTATAACATATTCTTGCGATTCTATCTCTTTACTTTTCCAAAATACAACAAAATCCGTTGCTGCACCAGAAATCATAATTACCCCATATAAAACTAACCAATGATTTCCTAAAAACAATCCTACTATAGAGGGAATAGCACCCAATATTATACCCGGCAACAAAATTGCTATTCTATAAACTTTCATCTTTACTGGAACAATACAGTGAGTATAAAGGATTGCTTCTTTATATTTTATACCAAATTTTAAATTTTTCAATTGTACTTTTCCAAAAATAATAAAACCTACCCCATGTAATAATTCATGTGTCTGCATTCCTAGAAATAACATAATAATAAATAAAATAAAATTTATTAAATTTACTTTCGAAAAATCAACAGTCCAAATTGAAAGATATGGAATATAAAAAAATAAAACACTTATACAAAAACCAATAAATTCAAAAAGAACTATTTTACTTTCATCAGTAGATAATATTACACCTTCTTCTTTTTCCATCTGTTACCCATCCCTTATGTATTTTTGTATAAATAAAACTAAAAAGAGTATAATTGTAAATACTAACCTCTTATAACTTTTTTTAGCCCTAAATTGCAATAATTTATTAAGTTATTTTAAAGATATGGTTTTACCTAGTGGATACCATTCGTTTAAAACTTATTAAACTTGCTTCACAGGTAATTAAACCAGCGAGATGTATTTAGTTTAAATTGTGTAGTAGTTGCCACTATCAAAAATAATTCTATGCTGTTTTAGAAAATATAAGATTACTCCCGCAGTTAGAATAATGATAAATAATGAACTGTGATAACTCAAAAATTCTAAAACAATAGCTAAAATAAGAGCTATAGAATAACTCTATCTTCCTTGTGTAAAATATTAGTTAATAAAAAATAATAACCCTTCAAAAAGAGTCACTAACTGATTTTAAATTAAATGAAATGAAAATTCATTAATAATTCAGGTTAATTAATTATTTCTCTGCTTCTAAATTTAAAACAGTTAGCAATGTTATATATAACATTGCTAACTAAATATTATGATTATCATAACTACTCAGTCATTCCAGCAGCACATCCTCCTATAAAGCCAAGTCCAGTACATGCTGCAACTAAAAGTGCTCCTTTAGTTATAGCTACACCACCATCAATATTCATTAATTCTTTATTGTCTAATGTTTTCATTTTTATATACCTCCGTATTCTTATAAAATTTAACCTCACTTATCACTCATTAATTGTTTGGATTAAGTCTACGTCCGACATACAAACCTGCTCCTGATCCTGCCCCTGCTCCTGCTAGACATTTTATGACTAAGCCAGCAGTTATGGTAAACCCTCCATCAACAGCCATCAATTCTTTCTCATTCAATCTCTTCATTAACCCTCACCCCCTTAAAACTTTATTATATTTACCCCTTGAGAAGTATTACATTAGTCATTTTACCATCATTATCCTGATATATAAACTACCCAAAAGGGTAGTCTTTTTCTTGAAATTGACTTTTCACTACCCATTTGGGTAGTTTTTGTGCATAATTTTTGCAAGACTACCCAAATGGGTAGTCTGTTCTGACTATCATCTCATAATCAAATCTCCTCCAAAGAAATCAATCCCCTTCTTACTCCCTCTAAAACAGCCTCAACTTTAGAGTTAACACCTAGCTTATCAAAAATCCTACTCTTATGATACTTGGTATTACTTTTAGAACAGCATAACTTATCTGCTATCTCACCCCTTTTTAACCCTTTAGCCATCAACTCTAAGATTTTTATTTGAACATCGTTTAATTCTATCTGCCCTTTCTTATCAAATAAGCTACTCTTCCTTCTTATAAAGCTATTTACTATCTTATCTCTAAGTAATATAGCTATAGCTATTAACTCCTTCTTTAGCTTCACATCTATAGTTGATAGATCTAGATAACCGATGATTTTATTATCCACTAAAATAGGCAAAGCATAGCAGTGCCAACCCTTAAGAAAATCACAGTAGTGCTCCTTTGGTTTTAAATAAACATCCCTCTTTAGCCACATTGCCATTGAGATAGCATTTGTCCCACAACTATCTTCAGCAAAGGAGGTTCCTACTTTAATAATCTTATCATTAAAACTACTCTCCATCTTCTCCCCTACTAAAAAATCCAACACTACTCCCTCTTTATTACATAATAAAAAGGGAACATTGTATAATTAAATGCACGGATAGTGCAAAAAATAAATGACACATATGAATACCTCATATATAATGTTAAATAACCACAAATAACATAAAGTGAGGTATTGATATGTGCCAAGATAATTATAACACAAATGAGAACAAAGGTGAACACTTAAAATGGGAAGATAGAAAAGTAATAGAACACTTGTATAATCAACAAAACAAGTCTCCCAAAGAGATTGCACAAGAGTTAGGTAGACATAGAACTACAATAAGCAGAGAGGTTAAAAAAGGCAAAATAGAGCTATTAAATTGGGACTATACAATTAGAATAGAATATGATGCATTAAAGGCTCAAAAGGTATATGATCAAAATGCTACAGCTAAAGGAGCTAAAATAAAAATAGGTAAAGATCACAGGTTAGCTGAGTTTATAGAGGAAAAAATCAAAGATAAGTATTCTCCAGAAGTAATTGCAGATATGATAAAAAATAGTGAAGATTTTGAAATAGAATTACATTGGAAGACTATCTATAATTATATAGATAAAGGCATCCTATTTGTAAGTAGAGAAGAGTTGACCTATGGTAATTATAAAAAGTCTAAAAAGACAAAGAAGAAAGAAAAAGAATCAACTAAAAGACGTAAAGAAGGTAGAAGAATATCAGATAGGCCTAAAGCAGCTGATGAGAGGTTAGAAGTAGGTCATTGGGAAATGGATCTAGTAGAGGGTAGAAAGGGAAAAGGAGAGCCTTTCTTATTAGTTCTAACGGAGAGGTATAGTAGAAAAGAAATAATAGAGATTATACCTAATAAGACGCAGGAAGCTGTAATAAGAGGTCTGGATCGAATAGAAAGAAGAATAGGAGTAAAGAAGTTTAGAGAATTGTTCAAGACTATTACAACTGATAATGGGAAAGAATTTTATAACTATACAGGAATAGAGACTTCTTTTACAAGAAGTAAAATTCCAAGGACAAAGCAATATTATGCTGATGCTTACTCTTCTTGGCAAAGAGGGAGTAATGAGAACTTAAATAAAATGATTAGAAGGTTTTTGCCAAAAGGAAGTAGCTTTAAGAATCTTAGTAGAAATCAAATTAAAAGAATTGAAAAATGGATTAATAATTATCCTAGGAAGATGTTTGGTTTTAAAAGTTCTAATAATATATTTGAAATAGGTTTAAATGTAGCATAAATAAACACATCATATGAGGTGTTTTTTTCCATAAAGGCTGTGCATTTTATATTGCAATTTTCATACATAATAAAAAGAAGTATTTACCCTTTACAAAATCGCTTATCTCATTTATACCATCATTAAAACTAGATATTAAATCTCCCTTCTTCTTTATCTCCTCTTCTAGCTCATCCTCATTTAATATAATCCTTGGGGCCAACATCTCCTGATTAATACCTAGCTTATTACTCCTACCCCAAGAGATTAAAACCTCTTTTTCTTTAGCTATCACCACTACCAGCTCCTATAGTATAGTATACTATAATTATATGTTCTAATGGATAAAAAGTCAAAAATTGAACTTGTTTTGCTTTTTTTACAATTAACTACAAAGAAGAGCAGCTGCTAAATAGCAACTGCTCTTCTTTGGCTTAAAACTATTAATTTTTATCTAATCTGCCCATTACCATAGATAATGAACTTGTTTGTAGTCAACTGGTTTACACCCATTGGCCCTCTAGCATGGAGCTTTTGGGTACTGATTCCAATCTCTGCTCCAAGGCCAAACTGTCCACCATCGGTAAAGCGAGTAGATGCATTGACATAAACAGCAGCAGCATCGACTAAGTCCAAAAACTTATTGGCCTTAGTATAGTTCTCAGTTACAATAGCTTCAGAGTGGCCACTACTATATTTATCGATATGGGCCAACGCCCTATCAAGATCTTCAACTACTCTAATAGCTAAGATATAGTCAAGGTACTCAGTCTCCCAATCCTCTTGGGTAGCCTCTTCAACATCTACTACAACCTTTCTTACCTTCTCACAACCTTTTACCAAGGTCTCTTTATCTCTTAACCCCTCAACCATAGTAGGCAAGAACTCTTGGGCAACATCTTCATGTACCAACAAGGTCTCCATAGCATTACAGACCCCAGTCCTTTGAGTCTTAGCATTGATAACTATCTCTTTGGCCATCTCCAGATCCGCAGCTGAATCTATATAAGTATGGCAGTTACCAACACCAGTCTCAATTACCGGTACAGTAGAGTTTTGAACAACGGCTTGGATAAGTCCTGCCCCACCACGCGGGATTAGAACATCTAGATAATCATTTAACTTAAACATAACCTCCACAGCTGCCCTATCTGTATTATCAACTAATTGAATAGCTCCTTCTGGCAACCCAGCCCTTTGAGCAGCTTGAGAAAGAACCCTTACAATAGCTCGATTTGAGTTGATAGCATTGGATCCACCTCTTAATAGAACTGCATTTCCAGCCTTCAAACATAGACCAGCAGCATCAGCAGTAACATTAGGACGGGCCTCATAGATTATACCTATTACTCCTAAAGGAACTTGAACCTTTCCTATCTTCATTCCATTAGGACGTTTATTCATCTCGACAACCTTACCGATAGGATCTTCAAAGTTAGCTACAACTCGTAATCCATCAGCCATACCCTTAATCCTATCTTTAGTCAGTAATAATCTATCCAATAAAGACTCAGGCAGATCATTATCCCTACCATACTCCATATCCTTCTTATTACCTTCTAAGATAAGCTCCGCTCTATTCTCCAACTCCTCAGCCATCTGAATTAAAGCTTCATTCTTTAGATCAGAACTGAGATGGGCCAACACCTTAGCCCCCTCCTGAGCCTTCTTCGCCTTTGCAACAACCTCTTCTCTAATACTCATTACCTTCCATCTCCCTTATCTACTTAATTTCCCTTAATTATATTATACATATTTTACTATAAAAAGCAACAAGAATTCAGTTAATAAAGAATATTGAATATCTAATAAATAAAGTCAAAAAATAGGAACTTCTTTATTGTCTATCCCTACGAGTTTTTAAAGACCAAAAACTCTTCGTGGGCAGAGTTACTCTTTCGTTTTTATCGGTACTCTTTGCACTGCCCTAAAGGCAGACAAGATTATTTCTATGAATGACCTCATCATAGTCTTGATTGCCTAGTTTCTCCTCTATCTCACTTGTATGTAAACCCTTTATATCCTCTATCTCCTTAGCTGAGTAATTAACCAAACCCCTAGCTAAAAGCTTGGATTCTTCATCTACTACATCAACCACAGCTCCTGCTAGAAAATCTCCCTTAACACCTATGATACCGCAAGGCAGTAAAGAGCTTCCTCCTTGACTTAAAGCTTTAGCTGCTCCATTATCAATAAGCAACTTACCTTCAACACCTAAGTTAAAAGCAATCCACTTTTCACGGCTTGCTAGCCTCTTTTTAGGAAGAAATAAAGTTCCATCCTCTTCACCTGAGAGTATACTTGTCAAAACCCTATCCTCACTACCGTTAGCTATAATCAAAGGAATCCCTGCCTTAGTGGCTATCTTAGCAGCCTCAATCTTGGTCAACATTCCACCAGTTCCCAAACCACTACCGGCTCCACCTGCTATAGCCTCAATATCAGATGATATCTCTTCTACTTGACTAATCAAGCTAGCCTCTTTGTCCTTACGTGGATCAGCTGTATATAATCCATCAATATCTGAAAGTATAATTAAAAGATCTGCATCAATTAAAGAACTTACAAGAGAGGATAGTGTATCATTATCTCCAAACTTAATCTCTTCTACAGCTACCGTATCATTTTCATTGATTATAGGAATTACTCCATAGGAAAGAAGCTGATTTATAGTATTTCTTGAATTCAAATATCTCTTACGGTCAGTAAGATCCTTTTGAGTCAAAAGAACTTGGGCTGCCTTATGCCCATACTCACTAAAGATCTTCTGATAGGTCTTCATCAAAATTCCCTGTCCAATAGCTGCCAAAGCCTGCTTTTGGGGTATAGTCGTTGGCCCGTCCTTAAGATCCAACTCCCCTTGACCTGCCGCTACTGCTCCTGAACTAACCAAAATAACTTCCTTGCCACTATTTCTTAAATCAACAACCTCTCGAATCAGTTTCTCAATTCTCCCTAAATTAAGCTTTGCATTCTGGTAGGTCAAGGTACTACTTCCCACCTTAACCACTATCCTACTCGCTTCTTTTACACTTCTTCTCATAAAAGTCACCCTACTTTTTAAAAGTTAAGAATTAAAAATAAAATTTAAAAACAATTTGAGATTTTGAACTAAATTAGTGCTAATTCGTGTTAATTACTGGTTCCAAAAAGCTCTTGATTTTTTCAATTCTACACTACTTAGGTAAATTATATCTAGAGTTCTCCTTATCTCCTTGGCGATAAAGAACAAAAACATTACCTATAGCTTGGATAAACTCACCCTCACATTTTTCTAATAACTCATGTGCTGCCTCTCTTGCCGAATATAAAGAGTTATTCAAAACTCTAAGTTTAATTAACTCCCTAGCTTCTAAAGCCTCATCAACCTGTTCAATTACACCTTCAGTAATACCATCCTTACCAATTTGAAATAATGGATCCATTGTATTAGCCTTTCCTCTTAAATAACTTCTCTGCTTTCCAGTTAACATAAAACCACTCCTATTCATCATAATATTCAAACTCTAACCCATAAATATCTACTGTGCTTCCTTCTTCAATGCCAGCTTCCCTTAATGCATCATTAACTCCTAGTTTTTTAAGAACCTTTAAGAAATAGTACAGTCCTTCATCGGTAGTAAAGTCAGCCATAGCAACTCTACGCTTAATATCCTTACCTACTACCTTAAAGACTCCATTCTCCTCTACAATATCAAAAACATCATCCTCGTCATCTGGCTGTGGACCTCTAATAACTACCTCTTCTTCAGATTCTTCTTCTAATAAGAAGTCTGGAGTTTCTTTAACTAAAGTATCAGCTCTTCTAATTAAATCTTCTACCCCTTCTCCAGTTACAGCCGAAATAGGGTATACCTCATAACCTTTAGCCTCTAATTCTTCCTTGATCTTATCTATATTTTGGGCACCTTGAGAAATATCCATCTTATTAGCTGCAACTATTTGTGGTCTTTCTAATAACTTCTCATTAAACTTCTTTAGCTCTAAGTTTATTCTCTCAAAATCCTTTAAAGGATCTCTTCCCTCAATACCCGAAGCATCTATAACATGAATTATTACCTTAGTCCTCTCAATATGGCGTAAAAAATCATCACCCAAACCTACCCCACTATGGGCTCCCTCAATTAACCCTGGAATATCGGCCATTACAAATGAACTGTAGTCTCCTACCTTAACTACACCTAAATTAGGCTTTAATGTAGTAAAATGATAAGCTCCTATCTTGGGCTTAGCAGCTGAAACCTTAGAAATCAATGTTGACTTCCCTACACTAGGATAACCAACCAAGCCTACATCAGCTAAGACCTTCAATTCAAGCTTGATCTTTCTTTCTTCTCCTGGTTCTCCATTCTCTGAAAATCTAGGAGCTTGTCTAGTAGAGGTCTTAAAGCGAGCATTACCACGCCCTCCTCTTCCACCATGGGCCAAAATTACCTCTTGCCCTAACTCTAAAAGATCAGCTATTACCTTTCCTGTCTCTACATCAGTTATAGTAGTTCCAGGTGGCACCTCAATTATAAGATCCTCTGCATCCTTACCATGCATATTCTTGCTCTTTCCATTCTCTCCAGCAGGGGCTTCAAAGAACTTTCTCTCTCTAAAATCAAGTAAAGTATTTAATCCTTCATCCACAGTAAAGATGACATCTCCACCTTTACCTCCATCTCCACCACTTGGCCCGCCTGCTGCAACAAACTTTTCACGACGAAAACTACTCATTCCGTCTCCGCCGTCTCCTCCCTTTATCTCAATTATCGATTCATCTACAAACATCTTAAAATCAACTCCTGTTTTATTAGCTAACAGCTATCAATCGTCAGTTGTCAGCTTAAATCATTTATGTAATATTATAGTAATGAGTAATCAGTAATAAGTAATGGGTAAAAACTTCAAAAGCCAAAAACCTTTTTGCTCTCTAAAGTTTAATAGATGGTCTTAAGATTTCAACTTTACTCATCACTCATTACTAATCACTAGTTGCACAAAGTGCAACTATATTACTATTATAGCACAAAATCAAATTATTATTAAGTCCACAAAAAATATAATAATAAAATAAAAAACCCCCAGTGATGACTGGGAGCTTTTAGATTTATGCCATAGCTTTATATTGTTCTTCAGTATAAACACTGATTTGTCTCTTATCTCTACCATTTCTTTCGAAGGCTACATAACCATCTACTTTAGAAAATAGAGTATCATCTCCACCGCGACCTACATTTAAACCAGGGTGAAATTTAGTTCCTCTTTGACGAACAAGAATGCTTCCAGCACTAATATATTGTCCATCAAATCTCTTAACTCCTAGACGCTTAGAAATACTGTCACGACCATTCTTAGAACTTCCAACTCCCTTTTTAGTTGCAAAAAGTTGTAGATTCATTTTAATCATTCTTTCCACCCCCTTCAATTATATTAAGATATTCTCCATAAGTCTTTTCCGTCTCTTTTAAGCCTATTAACATAGTCTCTAAAATAGCCTTGACTCTAAGATCCTTTGCTACTTTAGAATCTAGATCACAGTATAACCATCCATCTTTAACCTCTATATTAAGATCTACCTCTAAATAACTTAATAGACCAAAGACAGCAGTCTGCAATATTGCTGAAACAGCAGCACAGACAATGTCTTCTCCAGAATTAGCATACTCTGCATGCCCATCACCGGAAAAATGGATAATATTATTGTAGTTATCTCTCTCTAATTTAATTAGAATCATCTAACTACTATACCTCAATACTCTTAATCTTTACTCTAGTATAAGGTTGACGATGTCCATTCTTCTTACGGTAGTTATTCTTAGGCTTGTACTTAAATACAATAATCTTTTTACCTTTTACTTGATCAACAACTTCAGCAGTTACTTTAGCTCCTTCTACTGTTGGTTGGCCTACTTTCAAACCTTCTTCTGTAGATACCATTTTAACTTCATCAAAGTCAACTGTATCTCCAGCTTCAACATCTAACTTTTCAATATCAAGAACTGAACCTTCTGATACTTTATATTGCTTTCCACCAGTTTTAATAATAGCGTACATATCTTGCACCTCCTCTACCTCAGACTCGCCGACAACTAGGTAACATAACTGTTTTTAAAACCCGTACCGTGCGGTTTTGGTATTCCAAATGAAAACCACTTACAAATATGAATTCTAACATATACCCCTTATTATGTCAAGATTTTTTTGAATCTGGAATTGAAAGTCAGCTTGCTGACTTTCGATTCCTCTATCCCTTAGCCGTTCTCTATTATTCTCGCTCTCGCATAGGTTTTATTAACATCAGATATCTCAACCTTCACCTTATTTCCAACAAGATACCCTCCATCTATAATATCTACTACATAACCATTAACCCTACCTATCCCGTCTTGAGGTTTATTATTATGTTTGTCTTCTACTTTTATACTTATCTCCTCCCCAACCTTAACAGGAAAAGCAAACTTCTTTACTTCTTCTTCTCTTCCCAACTTTAAAACTTTCATATCTTCAATATGGAGCTTATCACTACCTTTAATATAAATATCCTTAGACAGTTGTTGCTCTAACCTAGCTAAATTCTTACCTTCACTACCTATCAATCTAGCTGCAATCTCTGGATGAACAGCTAAACAAATAGCTTCATCTCTACCTTGCCAAAACAATTCTTTAATCTTTCTACTTACCTCTAAGAATATACTCTCCTCAGATAGAATTCTTCCTTTTCCATTACAATAAGGACAGCTTTCTTGTAAAAATTCACCTATAGTCTCTCTTTCATTCTTTCGTGTCATCTCTACAAAGCCTAAAGAGGTTAACCCTAATATATTAGTTTTAACCTTATCCTTAGCTAACTGAAGTTCTAAAAAATCTAGAACTTTATTGTTGTCTTTCTCTTCCATCATATCTATAAAATCTATAATTATAATTCCACCTATATTCCTCAACCGCAACTGCTTTGCTATCTCTTTAACTGCTTCTAAATTAGTTTTTACTACTGTCTCTTCTAGATTATTCTTCCCCACATAGCTACCTGTATTAACATCAATTGCCGTTAAAGCTTCGGTTTCATCTATGATTATATATCCTCCACAATTTAAACCTACCTTCTTATCTAATAGCCCTTTAATCTCTTCCTCTACATTATAATGATCAAATATAGGCTTAGAATGTTCATAGTAGTATAAACGAGAACTAAGATTAGGAGAAATCCTTTGAATTAACCTGCTTGCTTGATGATACACCTCCCTTTGATCAATAATAACCTTATCAATTTCAGGAGTGAACTTATCTCTAAGTACTTGCCTTACTATATCTAAATCCCTATAAAGTAGTTCAGGGGCCCTCTCTTCTTCTGACTTTTTTAGCAGCTCTGTCCAAACATTAATCAGATATTCAAGATCTTTTTTTATTTCTTCTTCTTTTTTATAAGCTGCTACAGTTCTAATTATAACCCCCAGACCTTCAGGTAATATCTCTTTAGCAATCTGTCTTAACCTTCCTCTTTCATCACCATCATCAATCCTTCTAGAGATACCGATGTGGCCTGCATCATCCATTAACACAAGATAGCGCCCTGCTAAACTAAGACTAGAAGTCCCCCTTGGCCCTTTATTACCGATACCCTCTTTTACAATCTGTACATCAATCTCCTGACCTGGTCTGAGTATATCTTCTATTCTACTCTTATCATTTGGGGCCAAATTCAAAACATCCTTAGCATGTAAGAAGACATTCTTCTCACCACCTATATCAACAAAAGCTGCTTGCATACCTGGTAAGACATTCTCCACCTTACCCTTGTAAATATTCCCAACAATCTGCTTAGAAAAATCTCTTTCAAACAATATCTCAATTAACCTTCTGTTCTCTAAAATGGCTACCCTTGTCTCTAAACCACGGGCATTAACCACTACCTCCTTACTCAAATTTTCACCTCCCCGTTTCAAGTTGATAATTGACAGATGACAATTGATAGTTAAAATTAAAAAAATCCACAAAAATACTAATTATCTAATTTTTAACTTTAATCTCTCAACTTTATTTTACTGCTATTAAAGGGCTTAACTATCAATTATCAATTATCAACTTTCAACTATTTTTAACTACTTCAATAGGATCAAACAACTCTTCTCCATCCTTAACATACAGCCCTGCACGGTGTATATCTATTGATTTAGCACCCTTAATAAAGTCAAAGCTATCTTCTAACCCTCTAACAACCTCTTCTGGGCGAAGATTTCCACTACTTCCAGAATGAATAAGCATACTTAAAGTAGCTAACTCACCTTGAACCCCAAGTACTTCTAACTTTTCAATCATCTGTATTATATTTATAATTCTATCCTTCTTCCTTCTTCTCTTTCTTCTAACCAAAACCTCATCATTAGCTAAAAACTCTTCAAAACTTTCCTTTAACAGATCATAATCTACCTCTTTAGAGATTTTAAGCCTAACAAAGTAACTAGCTCTATTAACCTGAGCCATCAAAGACTTTGTCTTAAAAGGGACAAGTTCAGCTCTAGAAATTTCTAATCCCTCAGGCAAGCTATCATTTACCCTCCTCTTAAACTCTTCTCCTTCAATGACATCTTCTAACTCAAGGTCTATATATTCTCCATCACTAGTCAGCCCCACTGCTAAAGCAGAAGCAAAGGATAGTTGAGGTCTAGGGTTATAACCTTGAGAATAAGCCATAGGGATCTCTGCCCTTCTTAAAGCTCTAATCATAGTATTCATTAAATCCAAATGAGATATAAATCTAACCTGACTTCCTTTGACCAATTTAGCTCTAATCTTATTCTCCATCTTCATCACCACCGATTAAGGACATCTTAGCATTTAAATTCTTTAATACTCCACAACCACTACAACTATCAAACCTACAATCTGGAGTCAACCCCTCTTCAATAGCTTTACTATATTCTTGCTTCAAATATTCTTTACTTACACCAACCTTCAAATGATCCCATGGTAAAAGACTATCCATATCAAAATCTCGATAAGCATACTCCTCTAAATCAAAGTCAAATTCTTTAAAAGCTTCTTCCCAAATACTATAATCAAAGATTTCATCCCAACCATCGAAACGAGCTCCTAACTGCCAAGCTCTCTCCATAACTGCTCCAATTCTTCTATCACCACGAGCAAAAACTGCCTCTAAAAGGCTTAATTTAGGTTCATTCCAAGTAAATGATATGTCTTTACTACGTAAGTTCTTCCTTAAATATTCTTGCTTCTCTTCAATCTCATCTAAGGTATTAAAGTTAAACCATTGAAAAGGTGTATGGGGTTTGGGAACAAAAGTGGATACACTAACTCCAACCTTGACCCTTCTTTTATTATTAGAATTTAATCTAATCTGATCACCAAGCTTTGCCACCTTCTTTGCTAAATCAACAATACCTTGTATATCATCAATAGTCTCAGTTGGTAAACCGATCATAAAGTATAACTTAACCCTTCTCCAACCTTCTTTAAAGGAATCTCCTACCGATTTCATCAAATCTTCTTCTGTAACCCCTTTATTAATAACATCTCTTAACCTTTGACTTCCAGCTTCAGGTGCAAAGGTAAGTCCTGTTTTTCTAATCTTTTGAAGTTCCTTAGCTAAATCTACTGAAAAAGAATCAACTCTCATAGAAGGAAGGGCAACACTTACCTTCTGATCTTCATAATCCTTGACTAGACCTTTTGCTAAATCTTCTACCTTAGTATAATCACTAGTACTCAAGGAAGCCAAAGAAAGCTCTTCATAGCCTGTACTATCTAGCAAGTTTTTAGCCAACTCTTTTATTCTCTTATGACTTCTCTCTCTAACAGGGCGATAGATCATTCCTGCTTGACAGAACCTGCACCCTCTAGTACAACCTCTAGCAACCTCTAAAGTAACTCTATCATGTACTATGTCCATATAAGGAACAATAAATTTATCAGGATAGTAAGCATTATCTAAATCTTGAATAACTCGCTTCTTTAAAGCTTTCTTAGCAGGATCTTTAACCTCATATTTAACTACCTCTCCCTTATCATTATAATCTATATCATAAAGACTAGGAACATAAATACCTTCAATTTGGGCCAACAACTTAAGTAAATCTTGCCTTTGGCCCGCACTGCCTTTCCACTCTTTATAGGATTTTATTACCTCTTCAATAGCAGCCTCAGCTTCACCTAACAAAAAGACATCAATAAAAGGAGTTAAAGGTTCTGCATTGATAGCACAAGGACCCCCAGCAATTACTAAAGGGTCTTGCCCACCTCTATCTTTACTCTTTAAAGCTATTCCTGCTAAATCTAACATATTTAAAATATTGGTATAGCTCATCTCATACTGTAAGGTGAATCCCAATATATCAAATTGATTTACCGGAGCTTTATTCTCTAAAGTAAAAAGAGGAATACCTTCATCTCTCATCTTAGCCTCCATATCTACCCACGGTGTATAAACTCTCTCTGCCGCTACATCTTCTCTTTCATTTAAAAGATGATAAAGAATCTTAATTCCTAAATGAGACATAGCAACCTCATATATATCTGGAAAGGCAAGAGCAAATTTAACCTTTACTTCATCCAAATCTTTCTTAGTAATATTCAGTTCATTTCCCATATAACGAGTTGGTTTCTTAACCTCTGGTAATACCTCTTCTATTTTTTTTGCTAAATCTATAGCCATAAATTTCACCCCTTATTATTAACTATCAGCTATCAACCATCTGCCTTCAGCTTAAAATCTCTACTTTATACAATATTTTATTCTTCAAATTATACATTTTGCCTCTATAATTTTTTTAATTTAAATACTTATCCGTTTTATCATCACAACAGATCCTTAACTTTAGCTTCTATTCCATCTTTAACTAAAATATCAATAAACCTATCCTCACTTACCCTTCCCAAAACTTCAAAATTATCATCTACTACTACAATTATATGAAACCTATTAGGGACCAACTCATCAATTATCTTCGTAAGAGATGTATCAGCATAAGTAATTAGATGCTCAACTCTTAAAACTCTTTCCTTTAATAACTCTCCCTTTTTTTGAGCAATATACTGCATAAGTACATAGTAAGTATAACGCCCCTCCTTTAAAACTCTATAATAGATAAAGAAGGCGATCATCAATAAAAATATATTATAATAACCATAGTAAATCCCTAATAGTGCTACAAAAAAGAAAAAAAAGACTATAAGCTTACTAATCTGTAAAGCCTTATAAGTAGCCCTTTTATAACCCATTTTAAATGTTAATTTGGCCCTTAATATCCTACCCCCATCCAAAGGAAGAGCAGGTATCAAATTAAATAAAGCTATTGTCAAATTAACCTCAATAAAGAAGTATGCCCAATAATCAAATATTAACTCATACCGAAATAAAATCAAAGCCACAAAAGCTAAGATAAAATTTAGAATTGGCCCAGCCAATGCTACTTTAATTTCAACCTCTGGCTTCAATTGTATCAAATCTCTAAATTTTACGACTCCCCCAAAGGGCAATAATTCTATTTGATCTACTCTTACTCCTTCTTTAATAGCTACAAAAGAATGGGCCAACTCATGTACTATAACCAATGCAAATATTATAACAGAAGTTACAAAAAATCCCGAGAGAGAAAATAGTAGCAATATAAGAAGAAAGAGTAGGTTTAATTTAAAATCAATACCCAATAACTTAAACATCAATTACCACCCTCTTTCAATATATTAATATTATTAAGAGTGGACTAATATGATGAGTTAAAATAACAACTTCTTCCTTCTTATATTAACATTAATTATTAATCCAACAGCCAAAAGATTAGTAATTAATGAACTACCCCCATAACTTATAAAGGGAAGGGGTAGACCTGTTACCGGCATAATACCAATGGTCATACCTATATTCTCAAAGATATGAAACGCAAGCATAGATACTACACCTGCAACTAATAACCTACCAAAATCATCTTGAGACTCGTTAGCTACTATAATAGCCTTCCAAATTAAAATAAAATATAGAGCCAACAATATAATAGCACCAACAAAGCCCAACTCTTCACCTAATACAGAAAATATAAAATCAGTATGCCTCTCTGGTAAGAATCTGAGTCTATTTTGAGTCCCTCTAAAAAGACCTCTTCCCCAAAAACCCCCTGATCCTATTGCTATCATCGATTGTATGACATTATAACCAGAACCTAGCGGATCAATCTGTGGGTCAATCAAAACAAGAAGACGATTCAACCTAAAGCCTTGCAGAGGAATTGGTATGCCAAGATGTATATGAGCATAAAGCCAAGCAAAGCTTCCTCCTGCAACAACACAACCGCTCCCTAACAAAAATTTACCACTAGCACCAGCTACATATATCATCCCTACAAAAATTGATATTAATACTAATGCAGTACCAAGGTCATTTTGACGAAGAATTAAAAGAAAGGGAATACTAAGGTGTATAGATGGAATTATCCAGCCTTTAAAAGTTTTAAAATCAAACTTATCATCAGCCAATAGATGAGCAAGGGTAATAATTATAAGAACTTTTGAAAGTTCTGAAGGCTGAAAACTAACAGGACCTAGCATAATCCACCTTTGTCCACCTTTGATCGTCTCACCAATTAATAATACACTAAGAAGTAATAGTATATTAAAAACATATATAATTCCAGAATAATCTCGTAATATTTTATAATTAAACAAAAGTGTAAAAATCACCAAAAACACACCTATAAAAGCAGCTGCAACCTGTCTTATTAAGAAAGGATTATTTAATAATGAACTACCTTCTAGACTAGTTGCACTACTAATTACAATTAAGCCATAAATAACTAATACTATTATTAATATAGGAATACTATAATCCATATTTTTCAACAACTTAATCATAAAATCCCCTCTCTATTTGCTAAAAATAACTTAAAACACACCATAAATTATATAACACTAACAAAGATTAGTCCAATAAATCACAAGACTAGGTTCCCCCAGTCTTGTGATTGTTCACCTGTTATTCAAACTTTTTACAGGTATGTTTGCAATTAATGCTACAGAGTTGTCATTTCTATCCAAATCCATTTCTAAACCATCTTCATCTATGTCTAGATATTTAGAAATAACTTCGATCAATTCCTCCTTCATATCATCAATAAGTTCAGGAGATACACCTATTCTATCATGTACCAAAACTAATCTCAGCCTTTCTTTTGCCAGATCTTTGCTGGTTGAATCTTCCTTGCTAAAAATTCCTTTCATTACCTCTAGCAATCTGACCCCTCCTTCTCTTGCTAGCTATCTAAAGTTATGACGTACATAGTTTTTTAACATCTATACGTTCTTAATTACCGTAAGCCTACTATTCTTTTGAAGCGATCTAACATTCCCTCTTCTAGCGAAATTAATGGAATCTCTTCGCCTTCAAGTCTCCTAGTTATATTCCAAAATGCTTCTCCTGATTGTGAACTATCAGAAAGAACGACCGGCTCACCTTTATTAGTAGATATTACTATCTTCTCATCCTCTGGTACTACTCCCAACAACTTAATAGCCAATATTTCGATCATATCTTCAATATTCATCATATCGCCACGATTCATCATATCTATCCTAACTCTATTAATAATTAATTCTGGATCATATAAGCCCTCAGCCTCTAACATTCCTATAATTCTATCGGCATCTCTTACTGCAGAAACTTCAGGAGTAGTTACTACAAGAGCCCTATCTGCTCCTGCAATAGCATTCTTAAATCCTTGCTCAATCCCTGCTGGAGAATCAATAACAATATAATCAAAATCTTTTTTTAACTTTTCACACAACTCCTTCATTTGATCTGGATTAACAGCCGTTTTATCTCTTGTCTGAGCTGCGGGTAAAAGACAAAGACTGCTATATCTCTTATCCTTAATTAAAGCTTGCTCTAACCTACAATTTCCTTCAACAACATCAACAATATCATAAACTATTCTATTTTCAAGACCTAAAACAACATCCAAATTACGAAGACCAATATCAGCATCTATCAACACAACTCTCTTACCTAATTTAGCCAATCCTGTGCCAAGATTAGCAGAGGTTGTAGTCTTTCCTACTCCACCTTTTCCTGATGTTATAACTATACACTTGCCCATTTTTACCACCCACTTTATAAAAGTTAATTAATATTTAAAACTAAATTACAACAAAAGATCATAAATGATCTATAATAATATGTTTTTCCTTTAAAAATGCAATTTCTGGAGTATCGGGAGAGTTAACAGGTATATCAGGA
The DNA here is from genome assembly GCF_000517025.1 of Halonatronum saccharophilum DSM 13868. Lineage (GTDB taxonomy): Bacteria > Bacillota > Halanaerobiia > Halobacteroidales > Halobacteroidaceae > Halonatronum > Halonatronum saccharophilum. The sequence goes on along the minus strand of NZ_KI912091.1, from coordinate 28,419 downwards.
GCACGAGTAATACAATTAGCTATTCTAAGTTGAGCAGGTTCAAGGCGAAATGCTGATATAGTAGCATCCACATCCCCTTTAGCACCTGCATGTCCAATTCCTCTAAAATAACCCATAATAACTATATCTCCACCTGCTACAATTTCAGCCCCAGGATTTACATCACCTCTAATTACTATATTGCCTTCAAACCTAATTGTCTGACCTGACCTTACTGTTCGCTTAATTAATAACGTATCTCCCTCTTCTTTGGAATCTACAAATCTATTGTCATTATTAATAAATTCAATTACAGATATTCCATTTTGATTTTTAAAAATCTTTATTAATTCTTTTTTCTCCTTAAGAGATAAATGCCTCCTACCAAGCTTAATTCTAACTATCATATCATCATCAAAAAAATCTCCTGCTTGAATAAATTTACTTTTTAGTTCATCTTTAATAACTGAAAAATCAAATTCATCATGCAAAATTATGATAAGCCCTTCTAGATCTCCCTTGAATACAACTCCATTATTCTGCATCTTAACCCCCCCAAGACCAACGTTAAATATCATCCGAAAGATTTACTTCAAATTCATCTTCAAGCTCAACTTCAAAACCATCTCTATTCTCAATATCCTCTTTTAAATCAAAATATTCTCTTATAACACCTTTTGCTATAGGCAAGGTGTTTCCACTAGAAATCCCATACTCTATAAACACAACAACTGATATCTCTGGATCTTCTGCAGGCATAAAACCTGCAAACCAACCGTGATTTGGTCTATTACTTCCAGTTTGAGCTGTTCCTGTCTTTCCAGCAACAGATATAGGCATATCGGCAAAAACATTTCTAGCAGTTCCATATTGAGTAACACTTTCTAAAGCCTCTCTCATAATATCTATACTATTTTTAGAAACAGGCAATTCATTTAATAGCTCAGGTTTTAAATCTTTTACTATTTCACCATCAGAGTTTATTATCTTATCTACCAATAAAGGTTGATATAACTTACCTCCATTGGCTATAGAATTAACTATATTAGCTAACTGTATTGGAGAAGTTCTTAAATTATCTTGACCAATAGATAGATTTATTGTATATCCAGGATACCAGATGGTATCCTCTCTTCTTTGAAAATGGTTCATTCTCCACTCTGGATCAGGAACTAACCCAGAAGATTCATTGTGTAGATCTATCCCTGTCTTACTTCCTAAACCAAATTCTCGAGCATAACTTTGTAATAAATTCCTATCCTTGTTATATAATTGATGACCTATCTTATAATAGACTGTATTGTTAGACCAAGCCATACTATCAATAAAATCTATATTACCCTGTCCACCTGTATACCAATTACCAAATCTAACTCCACCTGTTTGATAATATCCAGGATCATAAAACTCTGTATTCCCTTCTATCCCAAGTTCCTCTATTCCAGCAACTCCTGTTACAATTTTAAAAACAGATGCAGGCGGAGCACTTGTACTTATTGCTCTATTCATCAAGGGCCTTCTTGGGTTGTTGCTTAAGGCTAGCCAATCATCACTAGATATGCCATTAACAAAGAGGTTGGGGTTATAATCAGGGTAATTAGCCATAGCTAAGATACTACCATCATTAGGGTCAGATACAATTACAGAACCTCCAGTTGGTAAAAGAGTAATCTCCTCATCCTTTTTAGCTTCTTCTATTAAAGATTCAATTTGCCCTTTTAATAAACTTTCTGCACTGGCTTGCAAATCATAATCTAAATTTAGGATAAGATCATAACCTGGGGTTGGAGACTCCACACCTAAAGTTCTTATCTTTTGTCCTCTATTATCTATTTCTATCAAAGACCTACCTTCTTTTCCTCTTAAATAACTTTCGTAAGTCAACTCTAAACCTGTCTTACCGATTAAATTACCAATTCTATAATTACTATCTGTAAAACGAATTAGCTCTGCTCTAGATATTTCACCTATATAACCCAAAAGATGGCTAGCAAAATTATCGTTAATATAATCTCTAGTAGGAATTTGATCAATAATTAAAGCAGGCATCTCTCTTTTTATCTCTTCTAACATAATTAATTCTTTTTGGCTTATATCTCTTTTTATAAGAACAGTATCTCTAGAGTCAGCTTCAGATAACTTGTTTAATATCTCTTCATAACTTATTTCTAATATTTCAGATAGTATACTAGATATATTATCAAGATCATTAACTTTACTTGGTATAACAGCGACAGAATATACAAGCTTATTAGATACTAAAACTCTCTCATTTCTATCATAAATCCTTCCCCTTGGAGCTTCAATAACCCTTACTGTTGTCCTATTTCCTTCAGAGAGGTCTTTGAAAATATTTCCTTTATAGATCTGAAGATAATATAATCTAGCAGCCAAAATGAAAAATGACAATACTATTACAATGAATAAAGAGAATAATCTATCACTATTGTTATTACTTCTATTCATCTCTCTGCCTTCTTCCTAGCTAAATAGTTATCTAGTTTATAAACTACAGGGTAAATTATTAAAGTTATTATAGTATTATAAATGGCTAAAGGGATAATAATTTCCTTTAAAGCAGATTCTATATCTATGCCCCCAGTAAAAAAAATTATCATACCCTGATTTATAATAGTAGCGAAAAATGTAATAATAGCTACTATTATGAAATTATCTTGATAAATCACTTTAGACAAAAAACCTAGTAAATACCCTACAATTGTTTTAGTTATTGCATTAATACCAAAAAGATTACCAGAAAATAAATCTTGTAAAAATCCAATAATAAAACCTGCAATCCCTCCAGCTGTCTTACCCTTATTGATTGCCAACACTACTATTATAATTAACATTAAATCAGGAGTAACTTTAAAAAGTAGGCTATTAGAGAATATAGTCCCTTGGAACATAAGGATAACTATAGATAAAGCTGAATAAATTAACCAATACATCACTCTTCCTCCTCAAAATCTAGATTAGAATTTTCTGCTGGAAGAAGCAACATCTCTTCATAATCTTTATAACCTACAATAACAAGAAGCTCTTCTAATTTTTCTAAATCTACAAAAGGTTTTAGGTTAGCTCTTTGTGTCAAACCATAATTTTCTGATCTTACAGCCTCTACCTTGGCTATTGGCAATCCTTTAGGATATCTTTCTGATAAACCTGAAGTAACAATTATATCCCCACCTTTTATATCTGCATCCCAAGAAATATTATCCATAGTTAAGCTTTTAGAACGCCCTCTTCCTCTAACAATACCTAAATCTCTAGATTCAGTCCTCTGTACTAAGCCACCAGTTACAAAATCATCATCATTTAATAATAAGACTTGGGAAGTAGTCCTTGTCACTTGTTTAATAGTGCCAACCAAATATCCACCTTTAGTGACTACAGGCATCCTGTTTTCAACTCCATCTCTAGCACCTACATTAATCATAACTATATTAGACCAATTATCTACACTATAACTTAAAACTCTTCCACCTACAACATCATACCCTGTATACCTTTTGAAATTCAATAGTTCTCTTAACCTTTCATTTTCAAGCATAATCTTTTCTAACTCATTTTGTCTGTAACTAAGCCTATCCACCTTATTTCGAAGGTAATTATTTTCATTTTTAACCTCGCTATAATTAACTACAACTCTAAAAGCACTTTGAGAAAGGTCTCTTGCTTTATTGATTGCTACAAAACCTGGTCTTAAAGCATCGATAATTAAAGCTTCAAACTTATTGTATTCCTTTTCTTCACCTACAAAATTAATAAAAATAACTAAAGTTATAACAAAAATAACAATCACTACTTTTTTTCCATGTTCTTTAAAAAAGTCCAACATTTTTACCACCTAATTTAATTCTCTTTTTTATTTAACTTCTAAATTCACCCCTGTTATTTAACTAAGATAATCTTTTAGGACTTATTAGAACATTCTTCAAGTTATCAATTTCTTCCAAAACTTTCCCAGTACCATAAACAACACAATCTAATGGCTCATCAGCTAAATAAACCGGCATCCCAGTTTCCTTAGATATTAATTGATCTAAACCTGTTAATAGGGAGCCTCCTCCAGCCATAACAATTCCTCTATCCATAATATCTGCAGATAACTCTGGTGGTGTCTCTTCTAAAGTACTCTTTACTGCTCTAATAATATCATTAACAGGTTCTTTTAGAGCGTGTTGTATCTCTTCAGCAGTAACCTTTATTGTCTTAGGTAATCCATTCACTAAATCTCTACCTCTAATATCCATAGTATCTTCTACACTAATCTCAGAATTATCAGAGATATAAGCAGAACCTATACTAATCTTAATCTGCTCAGCTGTTCTCTCTCCAATCATTAGATTATAGGTATTCTTAATATAATGAACAATTGCATCATCTAATTCATCACCACCGACTCTTATGGAATCTTTGGTTACAATACCACCTAATGATATTACAGCAACTTCTGTAGTTCCTCCACCAATATCAACCACCATATTCCCAGTTGCTTCATGAACAGGTAAGCCTGCTCCTATAGCTGCTGCCATTGGCTCCTCAATTAAATAAGCCTCTCTTGCTCCCGCATGTACTGAAGCATCTATTACAGCTCTTTTCTCTACCTCAGTAACACCAGATGGAACACAAACAATAATCCTTGGTCTAACTAACCTCTTTCTCTTATGAGCTTTAGTTATAAAGTACCTTAACATCTTCTCAGTTACCTCAAAATCAGCAATAACTCCATCTTTCATAGGACGAATAGCTATAATATTACCTGGTGTCCTACCAATCATCTTCTTTGCCTCATCACCTACTGCTAGAACCTGCTCCTTAGCCGAAATATCATTCTTTATTGCTACTACGGAAGGTTCTCGAATTAACACCCCTTTACCTCTTATATATACTAGTGTATTAGCAGTTCCTAAATCTATTCCCATATCCCTTGAAAAGGGTGCTGTAAAAAAATTCATTACCATTACTAACTTCTCCTCTCTCAATGTCAATTTAAAATATTTTTTTACTTTTTAAGCTACTATATCCCTTGTTAGAAATAATCAAACTGTCTAAGACCTCAATACCAACAACCTTGCCTACCTCTACAAGTCTCTTAGTCACCTCTATATCTTCTTTACTAGGTGTTAAATCACCACTAGGATGATTATGGGCCAAAATAATGGCCACACTATTTCTTTTAATAGCCCAGCGAAAGACTTCTCTTGGATGAACTAAAGAACTATTTACTGTCCCTCTTGTAACCTCTTTAATACCTATAATCCTATTTTTAGTGTTTAGTAGGACAACCTCAAACCTTTCTTGGTGAGAGAATCCTATCCTAGGTATCAATATTTGGGCCACATCTTGGGGCGAAGATATTTTCTTTAAATTAGAGTTAGCTAAGGACAACCTTTTTCCAAGCTCAGCTACTGCCTTAAGTTGGGTTGCTTTTGCCAACCCTATTCCCTTAACACTCTGTAGCTCTTCAATACTATAGTCAACTAAACAACCTATTCCTTCACAACTAATTAATAATCTATTTGCCAAATCCAAAGCGGTACTACCTTGCGAGCCTGTCCTTAAGATCAAAGCCAATAACTCAGAAGTAGATAATAATTCAGCTCCATACTTTAGCATCTTCTCTCTAGGTCTCTCTTCAATGGGCATATCTTTAATCGTAAGATAATTATTCATATTAATATACCTCTACCCCTAGCTCATTTAATAATTCAACTAATTTCACCAAAGGTAATCCTACCACATTATAGAAGCACCCATCGACCTTTTTAACAAAAAGAGATCCTTTATCTTGAATCCCATAAGACCCTGCTTTATCCATTGCTTGGCCTGACTCTATATAAATCTTTATTTCTCTGTTAGTTAACTCTCTAAAGGTGACATTGGTTTTTTGATAATCTGTTAAGACTGTATCCCCCTTTACAAGAGTAACTCCAGTAAAGACCTGATGAGTCCTGCCACTTAAATTAGATAACATCCTATAAGCATCTTCTGAATCTTTTGGCTTTTCTAAAATCTCACCATCTAAACTTACTACCGTATCAGCTCCAATAATTACCCCATCCTCAAAATTAGCTACTTCTTTAGCTTTAAGATAAGATAACTTTTTCACTAATTTTATAGGATCTTCTTCCTTCACACTTTCTTCATTTAGTTGACTAGCTACCACCTTGAAATTCAAATCCAACATCTCTAATAAACCTCGCCTCCTTGGTGAAGCAGAGGCTAATATAAACCTATCCATTTAAACAGATACCTCCATAAACAAGAACCTTTAAAAGGCTCTTAAAGATTAAATTCGTTAATTCCTAACAAACTCCTTCTTATTTCCCCCATCAAATTGTAAATATTTTTCTAATTTGATTACAACTACCCCTATAAATATACCTGTTGGTAATGAAAGCATCAATAAATAAGGTAGATAAAATATTATCATCCAACTCTCAATCAATATAAAAGCCATTAAAACTTGCCCTAAATTATGAAATGCTGCCCCCAATACACTTATCCCAATAATACTAAAGCATTTATGGTTATAATAGAAATAGCTCATCACTAAAAAGCTTAATAATCCCCCAGTCAAACTCAAGAAAAAACCTGTAGTTAAAAAGGTTCCTATTAGTAAAGAAGATATCAATATCCTTAAAATCAAGACCTGCAAACCACTCTTAAAACCAAAGTTAATTAGAGTAAATAAAGTTATAATATTTGCTAAACCCAGCTTCGCCCCCGGGAAAAGCAAGGTAGTTGGTAACATAAACTCTACTATATGGAGAACAATTGCCCCAGCCACTAAAAGAGACAGTATCATTAGCCCTCTTGTTTTTTTCATATTGACCCTCTCTTTCAATATTATAACAAATTTTCCTGCTTTATAAACACTATTTTAAAATTAATTTTAATAATTGTCTTCTACATATTCAGTTTATCACTTATAAAGTGTAATAACAACTTATCTTAAGCTTTTTAAATCAAGAAAATTTTAGAAGCTCTTATTTGATTTTCAAATCAAGAAAAAGCAGGATTAATTGCCCTGCTTTTTCTTGAAGATTAAAATCTATGATTTTATTTTTCTATATCCAAACCCTAAAGTTTTATATTAGTTCAATGCATCTTTAATAGCTTCAATAAGACCTTCACTTGTATTTGTTGCTCCACTTACCATATCTACCTCTACTGACTTATCCTCTAATACACTCTCTACTACACCTTCAAAAGCAGGATCTGAAATACCATCTGTCTCATCATCTTCTAAAATATTTATCTCTACTACTTCTCCATCAGCTACAACTACCTCTACTTTAATATCACCTGCATGTCCTTTTCCTACTCCTTCATAAGCTCCATCATCTAATGAATCCATATTAATTTCTTCCTTTGAAGTCAAATCTAAATCCTTTAGAGCATCTTTAATAGCTTCAATAAGACCTTTACTTGTATTTGTTGCTCCACTTACCATATCTACATCTACTGACTGATCCTCTAATACACTCTCTACTACACCTTTAAAAGCATCATCTGAGATACCTGGTGTCTCACTATGATCTAAAATATTTATTTCTGTTATCTCGCCATCAATTACAGCCACCTCTACTTTTATATCACCTGCATGTCCTTCTCCTAATCCTGTATAAACCTCTCCTTGATTATCTCCTTCACCTGTAGTAACATCTACTCTTGCACACCCTAAAGAGAATATTGCTAAGATAGTTATAAGAGATACTACTATAAATCCTTTTTTATTAAACATCTTCTGCCTCCTTTAAATTAATAATTTCACAAAGAATATTAAAAACTTATTATAAAATCATTATAACAAAGTTTATTCATTTTTTCAATTAAACATATCTATTTACTTGTAATTAAATTCATTGTTTCATCAGCTATCAACTTTCATCAGCCCCCGGTCAACTAAGACCTTAGTGTCTTGCTAAAAGCCGATAGCTAACAACTATTAGTTAATCTAATTGTCGCCCTACTTCAAAAGCAATAACTCCAGCAATAACAGATGATATAGTTAATGGAGTAGACCTTAGCCCTATCGTCTCTAAAACAAAAATCACAACTCCCGCATCTAATGTCATTATCAAAGAGACTATAATCACTTCTAACCCCCTATTTTCAATACAATCATCGCCAAATAACATTATTTTCTTTAATTTTTGATTATACCTTTCTATAAAACGAAATATAAATACTACCATTATTGATAATAGAAATATACCTATTATTTTAGCCCAAAGAGGACCTCCTAAATAGAATAGATGCCTACCTAAAAACTGAAAGATGATAATTAAACAAAAACTTAATAGGGTAACTAAAAATAAGTTAATAACTCTTAACCTCTTATCGGAAAAAGCTATAATTCCATATAAGAAGTTATCTATGCTTAAGAGGATGATTAAAATCAGATAATATAATATTTCCATATAACATTCCCCCTTCTTTAATCTCAAAATGATGCTTAATAGTAATAAAGCGTAGCTTTATTACTGGTGATGAGTAATCAGTAATGAGTAATGGGTAAAACCTTAAAAAAACAGAAACCCCTTTGTTACCTAAGACTTATAAGAGGTTTTGAGATTTTGACTTTACTCATTACTCTTCACTCATTACCCATTACTAGTGGCACGAAAGTGACACTTTATTACTATATAATTCCAACTGTAAATTATTAGCTCGCTTTATTTTATGAGAAGAATGACTCTTTGGTGCTTAATAGATAAAAATACTCACCAGGCTTTGACAAACAAGGGCTTAAATGCTAAAATATCATTGTGAAAAAATTAAGGAGGGATTAATCTATGACTATCAATAACAAAGTGGAAACTAAAGAGTTTCAAGCTCAAACAAAACAACTATTAGACCTAATGGTCAACTCAATTTATACCAATCAAGAGATATTCTTACGAGAATTAATATCCAATGCCTCTGATGCAATCGATAAGGCTAAGTTTAGATTACTTAGTGATGAAGAGATAAAAAAGGATACAGACTTTGAAATTTACTTAGATGTAAATAAAGAGGATAATACTATTACTATCTCTGATAATGGTATTGGAATGACCTACCAAGAAGTTATCGATAACATTGGAACTATAGCCCAATCAGGTACCGGTAATTTCTTAAAGAAATTAAAACAGAATAACGAGAACATAGATTTAATTGGTCAATTTGGAGTAGGGTTTTACTCCTCTTTTATGGTAGCCAAAAAGGTTGTATTAACTACTAAGGCTCCTAGTGAAGATAAAGGAGTTAGATGGGAGTCAGAGGGTGATGGGTCCTATACAATTGAAAGTATCGATAAAGAGAAGAGGGGTACAAGTATTACCATCCATTTAAGAGATGAATTTACTTCTGATGGGGACGAGGTTGATTTCACCAGCCACTATAAAATCAAAGAGTTGGTTAAGAAGTATTCAAATTATGTTAGATACCCTATCAAAATGGAAATTCCTAAAGAAGAGGATACAGAGGTTGAAGTATTAAATAGTATGACACCTATCTGGAAGAAGAAAGAGGATGAAGTTAGCGATGAAGAATATAGTGAATTTTATAAGGCCAACTTTAGAGATTGGCAAGATCCTTTAGAGGTTATTCACTGGTCTGTCGAAGGACTTGTGAAATTTAATGGTCTCTTATTCATTCCAGAGTCAGCACCGACTAATCTTTATTCACCTGACTTTGAAACTGGAATTAAACTCTATTCTAAAGATAACCTGATCCTGGAAAAGTGTGAAGATATCTTGCCTGATTATCTTAAGTTTGTTAAAGGAGTTATCGACTCACCTGACTTTTCACTAAATATCTCTAGAGAGATGTTACAAAGCAACAAACAACTTAGAGTTATTGCTAAAAATACAGAAAAAGTAATCTTAAGAAGGTTAAAGAAGCTGCTAAAGAATGATAAGGAGAAGTACGAATCATTCTGGACCCAATTTGGTAAAGCAATTAAAGGAGGTCTTTACTCTAACCCTGGCAAAAAAGATAAATTAGAGGACTTACTACTCTTCTCCTCATCACACATAGAAGATAGTTTGACAACATTGGCCCAATATGTTGAGAGAATGAGTGACGGGCAAGATGTAATCTATTATGTAGTTGGAGAGAACCGCAAAGCCATTGAAAACCTACCACAGATGGAATTACTTCAAGAGAAAAATTTAGAGGTTCTTTACTTATTTGATGAAGTTGATGAATTTTTAATAGGTGTCCTAGGAGATTATCAAGAGATGAAATTCAAATCTGTTCTTCGAGAGGATTTAAATTTAGCAGATGATGGCTCTGAAGATGAGGAAGATGAGCCTAAAGCAAAAGATCTTTTAGCCAAGATAAAAGATCATTTAAGTGATAAAGTAGATGATGTTCGCTTGAGTAAGAGATTAAAATCTAGTGCAGCTTGCTTAGTCAGCTCAGAGCAAGGGATGAGTATAGCTATGGAGAAGATCTTTAAGCAGATGGATCAAAATGTAGGCGCAGCCAATCGAATCCTTGAGATTAATCCTAAGCATAAAGTATTTTCTAAACTAGAAGGTATCTATAATGAAAATCCAGAATCAAAAAAACTTAAAGAGTATAGTGAATTACTTTATAACCTATCTTCATTGGTTGAAGGGTTGACACCAGAGAATCCAGTAGAGTTTGCTTCTAAAATCACTGATCTAATGGCAGAAAATTAATAGATATCTTTGAACTTTGAATCTTTAAAAAGGTATATCTTTAAATAAGAAGAGCTTGATGGTCTCTAGAGACCATCAAGCTCTTCTTATTTATTATAAAGAATATTATTTAATCTCTCTTGGGGATTATGAAACTTTACTTCACTCGCCTCAAAATCTTCTGGATTATACTCTCCACCTAACCATTCTAAGATATGTTCATGCTCTGTATCTTCTGGATCATTAAGTATATCTAACATATCATAATACCCAGAAACACCACCACAATCTTCAGGCGGACAGGCTCTCTCACCTGCTAAACAACGAGGATAATCTAACTCCTCTTTAGCAGGATAAATACCTTCAAGTTCTACAGTATGTTCCCAACAATCACCAAAATCATAATTATAATCTATCATCTTATTTTTCATAGAAAGATAATCGCCTATTTTTTCTTCCCATCCAGTAAGGATATTATTAGCAAAGTCCTGATGGGGAATACCAATCTCTCTACCTTTTACTCTAAACTCGTGCAAATGATAATCCAACCAACCCATAGCATCTTGAATTGCTACATGCAAGTCCCAGAAGGTATAATCATCGG
>NZ_KI912091.1:5175-17075 GCF_000517025.1 Halonatronum saccharophilum DSM 13868 | reverse complement strand
AAATTCCAAGGACAAAGCAATATTATGCTGATGCTTACTCTTCTTGGCAAAGAGGGAGTAATGAGAACTTAAATAAAATGATTAGAAGGTTTTTGCCAAAAGGAAGTAGCTTTAAGAATCTTAGTAGAAATCAAATTAAAAGAATTGAAAAATGGATTAATAATTATCCTAGGAAGATGTTTGGTTTTAAAAGTTCTAATAATATATTTGAAATAGGTTTAAATGTAGCATAAATAAACACATCATATGAGGTATTTTTTCCATAAAGGCTGTGCATTTTATATTGCAATTTTCAAAAAGCTTGAAAAAGAATTACGACGTAAAGAAAAAGCCTTAGCTGAAACAGCAGCATTACTAGTATTAAGAAAAAAAGCAAATGCGATCTGGGGGGACCCAGAGGAAGAATGATCAGTGATTCAGATCGCACTATAGCAGTAGAACTGATCGATGAAGCAAGAACTAACGGTGCTAGATTAAAACCAGCCTGTGAGGTATTAGACATTAGTGAACGAACTTATCAAAGGTGGACTAAAAATGGAGATGTAAAAAAAGATCAAAGACCATTAGTTAAAAGATCTAATCCTAAAAATAAATTATCAGAAGAAGAGCGTCTAGAGATAGTCAAAACAGTTAACAGTCCTAAGTTTGCCGACTTACCACCATCACAGATAGTTCCTAAACTAGCAGATGAGGGTAAGTACCTAGCATCAGAATCAACTATCTATCGAATATTGAAAGAAGAGAAGATGAATACTCATAGGAGTAGATCTAAGGAACCTGTAAAGAGAGAGCCACCAACACATATAGCTACAGCTTCTAATCAAGTATGGACTTGGGATATAACATGGTTAAATGCTCTTATCAAAGGAGAATATTATAAGCTTTATATGATTGTAGATATGTATAGCAGATTTATAGTATCTTATGAAGTATGGGAAACAGAAAAAGCAGAATATGCTGAGCATTTGATAAGAAAGGCAACGTTATCACAAGGTATAGCTGGAAGACCATTAGTACTTCACTCTGATAATGGTAGCCCTATGAAAGCAGCAACTTTTCTAGCAACCTTAGAAAAGCTAGGAGTCCAAAGCTCCTTTTCAAGACCTCGAGTAAGTAATGACAATCCTTATTCAGAGTCACTATTTAAAACAATGAAATATAGACCTCAGTATCCACATGGAGGTTTCTCTAGTTTAGAGCAAGCCAGAGAATGGATTGAGAAATTTGTCAAATGGTATAATTACACTCATTTACACAGTGGAATCAACTTTATAACACCATATCAAAGACACTATGGTTTAGATATGGAGATAATGAAAAGACGTACTAAAATTTATGAAGAAGCTAAAATAAAGCACCCAGAAAGGTGGGCTAAAGATATTAGAGATTGGTCATTACCTGAATATGTATCATTGAATCCTATTAAAAAGGAAGAGATTAAAACTTATACTAATCAATCTAAGGCATGATTTTATTAAAATAAAATATTTAAATACGACAACTTACTTGACAAACACCGTTAGTTATCTGTTTTATTCTATTACCTTTATCATCATAAAAATATTCTTTTGTTTCAACTATTTTATCATATTTTTCTCTTTTAGTTTTAATTAATTTTCCTTGATTATAAGTGTGATATTCCGTATACCAATATTCATAATTGCCAGAAAAAATACCTACTATATAAGCCCTTGTTTCAATACGTTGGCCCTTATTATTATATTTATATTCTTCCATCATATGTGGACCTATATTACGATTTACTCTACCCTCTTTATCATACTTATAGCTTAAAGCTGGTCTGCCCCAAAAACCTCTATAATCTTTATCATTTGATTTAAATAAACCTACTACCTTATCTATAAAACCTTCCTCTTTATCATCATCTAAAACATATTCCAGTCTTTCTTTTACTTCTCCATTGTCATAAAACTGATATTCCCAAACATAAGTCATATCTTTCTCTTGATTATAACTTTTAACTATCTCATTATTGTTCTCATAACTATAAATTAGATTTATTACTCCTTTGTTATCTAAAGCATTATCGAACATATTTCCTAAGGGGGTCTCATATCTAGGTGTTTCCTTCTTACTCTCCTCCTCCTCTTCAACAATAATCTTTTCTTTACTCAATCTCCCTTGATCATCATATTGGTATGATACTGTATAATATCCAATTATAAAGGGTGGTTTATACTGTCTATTCATATCATACTTATAAATTTTCTGTCCTTTTTCATTGTATTCGGCTTTGTATAACAACCTTTCTTTATTAGTCTCAGTATTAACTCGTACTTTTTCCACTAGCTTATATTCTTCATTATTTACTTCACTTTTTTCATTTATAGCCTGCTTTGAATCACATCCTAATAATACCAAAAAAGACTAATAACAACCATTAAAAAAACTTTCTTATTTACCTTACTATCTCCTTTAAAAATATAGCTATCTATATTTTTGAATTTTATCAACTATATCTCCTCCTTGTTTCTGTGAATATTTCTAACCCAAATATTCTTTGTCAACCTTAAGATTCCGGACAATTATTACAAAATAAATCATATGACTTTATATTATAATATCCTTCACCTTATTTAAAGTATCATAATTGGCTTAAATTGCCCTCTCTAATTGATCCTCAGAATGGGCCAACGACACGAAGTTAGCTTCAAATTGAGATGGAGGCAGATAGATTCCTTCCTCTAGCATAGTCCTAAAGTAAAGGGAGAAGGCCTCTAAATTACAGGCTTTTGCCCCACTATAATCATCCACCCTGTCCTCATTGAAAAATAGAGTAAGCATTGATCCTACCCTAGATACTGTAATTGGGAGTTCCAACTCTTGGATGTTGGCCTTACACTTCCAACAAGAGCTTATAATTCATTTTAATCAAAGGTGACTTTTAAACTATTATATGATTTACTTTTTTTAATACGATATGCTTTTGAAATGTTTGTTTTTTCTCTGGATAATCTTTTCGAAAATGAGCCCCTCTACTTTCTTTTCTGATTAGAGCAGCTTTAGTCATTAACTGAGCTAAAATAAGTAGATTTTTTACTTCAAACCCTTCTATACTATCTGAGTCATACCTTGAGCATTTTAGCATTTCTTCGAACTTTCTTAAAGCAAACTTTAATTCTTTTTCATCTCTTAAAATTCCAACTTTATCTTCCATTAAATTTTGAATTTCTTGTCTTCTAGCATCTATTTTATTGTTAGAATGTATTTTTATCAATTTTAAAGAAAAATTCATCTCCTCTTTGAAGTTGAATTTAATCTTGTTTGATCTTATATTTATCTCTTTAGCAGTTCTTTTAGCGAATACTAAAGCTTCTAGTAAAGAATTAGTTGCTAATCTGTTAGCCCCATGAACTCCTGTTGCTGCTACTTCTCCACAAGCAAAAAGATTCTCAATACTACTTTCACCTTTACTATCAACCTTAATGCCTCCCATTAAATAATGTGCCGCTGGCTTTACTGGAATATAGCTTTTAGAAATATCAACACCTTCTGAAATGCACATATTATGAATGATAGGGAATCTTTCTTTTAAAATACTAGTATCAATAGCAGTTATATCAAGATAGACATACCCTTTATTCCCTTTCTTTATTTCATTATAAATTGCTCTAGATACTATATCACGAGGAGCTAATTCAGCTAACTTATGATAACCGGGCATAAATCTTTTATTTTTATCATTTCTTAAGATTGCTCCTTCACCTCTTAGAGCTTCTGAAATCAAAAAATTATTAGTTGCTAAGACAGTAGGATGATACTGCATAAACTCTAAATCCATTACTTCAGCTCCTGCTCTATAAGCTAAAGTAATCCCATCTCCTGTAGCAGTTTTAGGGTTAGAATTATTTTTATATAAATTTCCACAGCCACCTGTAGCTAATACTATAACAGGGGCAATGTAAACTTTATATTTCTTCTCTTTTTTATCATAGGCTAAAACTCCATAAGCTTTATTATCTCTAGTTAATAATTCGATAACAAAGTTATTATCATAAATTCTAATATTATCTCTATTCTTCAATTTATCAGCGAAAAAAGAAATCAATTTTGCTCCTATAGAATTACCACCCGTATGTAATACCCTCTTATTACTATGCCCCCCTACCTTCCCTAAATTAATCTTATTATCTTTTTTATCGAATGGAAAATTATCTTTTATTAAATCCATAATTCTTTCCTTACCTTCTTTAACTAAAACTTCAACCATTTCTTTATTACAAAGACCTGCCCCTGCTTGTACAGTATCCCTTATATGAAGGGCAAAACTATCTCTATCATCAATTACTCCTGCAATTCCTCCTTGAGCATATTGGGTATTACTTTTTTTTACTCCAACTTTACTCAACAAAACAACCTTATGTTTGTTATTTTCAGCTATTGATAAAGCAGTGGTTAAACCAGCTAACCCTGTTCCTACTATTATAACATCACTTTGTTCCTTTATTAGTTTTACAAATTTCAACTCACTTGAAGAATTACTGCTTATCATTTTAATCCCCTCGAACTTTTTATTTTATTACACAATTAATTAACTCCCTGCACTCTCATAGATACTAATACCTTTGCTCCAAACCCTATAAGCTATACTAAAGGACAATGCAGCAAAGACAACGGTTCCTCCAACACCTATAAGGAGACTCTCTTTCCCTATTAAATAACTAGCTGGTATGAAAGCAGCAAAGGCAAAAGGAATAATAAAAGACAAGATTAATCTAATAGGATTAATATATATTCCCAAAGGGTATTTTGCATAGTCACTTAAAGAATAAACCAAATGTAAAATTGGGAAGCTATTTTTCATCCAAAAGGCTAAAGAAGCACAGAATAATTTTATAGATGTATAGATGACAGTTCCAGAAACCACAAGGAGAGGGAATAAGATAAAATACATCAAAGTTAGTCTTACTTCCATCCTAAAAAGAGCCATTATTACTAACCCTAAGCCTACTATTAACTCTCCAAAAGCATCCACCTGAAATCTAGTGGCTATAACTTGAAAGAGTGGATTAATTGGTCTTACCAGATACCTGTCAAAGTCTCCATTAACTATCATCGGATTTGCAACCCTCCATATCATATCGGCTATTAGATGATCAAGACCCCTAGGCAGTTGGGCAAATCCATATATAAATAAGAGCTCATTAAAGGTCCACCCATTTAAATCTGGTATCTGTTGAAAGACAAGGTATAAGAAAGCAACCCCCCCTGCTTGCATCAAAAAAAAGCCTATTAACCCAAGAAAGAAGTCTACCTTTGATTGCATCAATGATTTTAAATGCTGAGACGCAAATTTCTTATAAAGATGAAGATATCTCTTTAATCTCATTTTCATTAACCTCCTAAAATTGTTAATCTCTTTATAGCTTTATTCCATAGATAATTACTCAATACAAGCAAGATTAA
Source organism: Halonatronum saccharophilum DSM 13868 (assembly GCF_000517025.1). Classification (GTDB taxonomy): domain Bacteria; phylum Bacillota; class Halanaerobiia; order Halobacteroidales; family Halobacteroidaceae; genus Halonatronum; species Halonatronum saccharophilum. Next base: position 11,648 of record NZ_KI912091.1, on the reverse strand, counting down.
AACCCAAACTACTTGAGTAGAGATTGATCTAATTATCTCCTCTTTATTAAATTTATTTAAGTATATCATAACTGGTGTATAGTTCATCGATTCAAAAGGAAATAAAAGTAAAACTCTCCTTAACCAACGAGGAAAGAAATCTAAAGGTATAACTTGCCCAGAAAGGAAACCAACAATAGCAAGTTTAGCCATGCCCAACCCCCAAATATATGTCGTATGAAAGGCAATCATCCCAAAGCAAATATTGAATAAAAATAAAATAATAAAGCTTAAGAATAAACTAATAGGATATATAGTAAACATGCTAGAATTTAATATAACTTCACCAGCATTAATATATTGGACAATTAATAGAATAATCCACATTGGAATCGTAGAAATAATAAAATTATAGATTATACTCCCTACATCTGAAAATAATAATCTAACTCTGTAATTAACTGGCCTAATTAAATTCATAGCTATATTCCCTTCCACAACATCCCGACCTAAAGTTCTATCAGCACTTGAATCTATTAATCGCTGAGTGATGTTGGTCATAAAAACGTAAGTTATCATCTCTAGTAATGTAAACCCTTGTAAAGTACTAGAAGGAGAGCTACTAAAGATTGCCTTCCAAAGATAATATATAATGAAAATCTGCAAAATATTCGCAAAGAAAAAACTAAAAAAACTTAGCCTATACGCCATTCTATCTTGGATTTCACTTTTAGCAAAGGTCCAATAGATTGAAAACCATTCCTTTATCTTCTTCACTATTAAACCTCCTCTTTATTATAGATTCTTTTGATGATCTCCTCGATATTCGTCTCTTTAATCGTTATATCTATTACTTCTAATTTACTCATCACATAAGCTACAATCTCAGAGATATTGATCTTCTTTCGATTAAACTTTACATGTAATCTATTCTCTTCTATCCAAGAGATCAGATCTTCTTCTTTTAGATTAAAGTTTTCTTCTATATTGATTGAATTTAATCCTTCACTATTTTTCACATCAATCTCTACCCTTCTCATATAACCATATCTACCTTTTATCTTTTCGATACTACCATCATAGACCTTCTTTCCTTCATCGATTATAATCATTCTGTCACATAACTCCTCAATATCACTCATGTCATGGGTCGTTAAGATTACTGTTGTTTGAAACTCTTCATTGATTTCTTTGATAGCCTTGAGTACCTTCTCTTTAACGACGATATCAAGGCCGATGGTAGGCTCATCAAGGAATAATATCTTGGGATTATGAAGAAGTGAGGCTGCTAGATCCGCACGCATCCTCTGCCCTAATGATAGGGTTCTTACAGTATTATTCATAAAGCCTTCCAACTCTAAAATCTGATTAAAGAATTCCATCCTTCTATTATAGTCTTCATCACTTACATTATAAATCTCTTTTAATAATTGATATGTCTCTGATAGGGGAAGGTTCCACCATAGCTGAGTTCTCTGCCCAAAGACTACCCCTATCTGCTGGGCATTCTTCTGTCTATTCTCATAAGGAACAAGCCCATTGACAGTTATCTTTCCTGATGTTGGAACTAGGATACCAGTCATCATCTTTATAGTTGTTGATTTTCCAGCGCCGTTAGCCCCGATATAACCGACTATCTCTCCTTCCTCTATCTGGAAACTGATATCATTAACTGCTTTCTTTATAGTTATCTCTTTCTTAAATAAACTCTTGATAGTCCCCTTGAGCCCAGATTCTTTCTTAGTAATTTGAAATTCTTTCAATACATTCTCTACGGTAATCATATAATGCCTCCTTATTATAAATCAATATTAATAAACCCCATTAAAATTATTTATCTTACCATTTATCAAATTTGACTAGCCAAAACAAGTATTATTTAGCAAAGCTAAAAAATGTTTGACAATTTTACCTTTAAACAAAATTCTATAATCGAATATCTCTGTTTTAAATAAATTCTATCGTCTATAGATAATATATTTAAATAACCTCTACTTTACATAGTGATTTCTATATTATAAACTTTTAAAAAGGAATATAAACCTTGATTTGGATATAATACTGAATAATTCGAAAACTTTAATATTGCAATTTAGGCTATTATATTTTTTCAAAACTAACCTCAGAAAATATAGATTCTGCTTCAACCTTTTCCCAGGTTCTTGAAAATAAACCAATTACTTTGATTTCTTCTTTGGTTTTCAAGGTGTATACTTCTCTCCATTGTTCTTTTGTCCCTGATTTTATATAAAAGAGATAATTATAATTATCTTTTTCAACTTTTAAATTTATACTCCCATCTATATATTCTTCTTTGAATAATACAAATTTTTCTCCCTTTTCAGGGGAAAATAACGCTATATACATTCCTTCGTGTTTTCCAAATAAAAATTTATCATTATCTGTTTTTAAAATAATGCCACAATCAAATGCTTCCCCAATTTTACATTGGTCACTTACATTACAAGTAAAACTAAAGTTATCATTTAATTCTTGATTAACTAATAATTGTGCACTATTATCTTCAGATATCCACGTATTATATGTACAATTAGAATTATGGATTATACTTATCTTTTCTTTTGTATTTATTATCTTAGCATGGTTATTGTTTTTCTCAAAGAAAAATTCATTATTTATACAACTCTTATCTATACATTTAATGGGTTGTGAAAGAATTTGAATAAGCTCTTCCCTAAAAACTTTCTCCTTATCTATACTGGTATGTATTAAATCTTCTAAATCATCAGCTTTATTGTTACCAGTCAATTTCAGATATGTTATTCTTAGTTTTACAGAGTCCCATAATTCTAATAGATTTTCCTTCATTTTCTTCAACTTATTTATACTATCTTCCTCAACATTTGCTTCATTTAAAAATTTAAATAAAATATCATAATATACTGTTTTCATATTATGCCGACTTATAATATATTCTAAATCAATTTTTTCAATATCATCTATAGCATTCTTTTCAGCAAAATCTAGTATAATCTTTTCATTATTAATATCCTTCAACATAGCTAGATAATCTTCTAATACTTCATAAACTGTTATAGTAGGAAAAGATAGATTATCATTAAATTTTTTAATACCCCAGAAATAATTATAATCTATTTTTTCATCTTCAGAATTTTTAAAAAACAACTTGTTCATTTGATATATTTGGTCAAATGTTATCATGAAATCTTTATATATAGTATTTGCTCCACTATCTATATGCATATTGTCTAAGATATAATATATTTTTTTCTCTCTATCATATCCTTTAATAATTGTATAATGACGATGAGGTTCTTCCATATACATCTTATTATAATATAACCCCATAAGATCCATAGGCATAAATATGGGGTTATTTTGATTTAATGATTCTTTTATTCTTTCATGAAATTGGTTTTCATTATTATAATCAATTTTAACCATAGTTAAGTTTAATTTATCTTCTAATATTTTTTTGTAAAATAACATATGATTTTCATTGTAATCTTTAGTCGATTCATATTCAAGCCATAAATTAGGCTTAAAAATCAAAAAAATATATAAATAAAATAAAAATATATCATAATAAGTTTTATGAAATGATGCGAGGATAATAGCAAATGGTTTATAGAAACAATTTAATTCTTTGAATGTATAATTATCTGTATTAGAGATAATATCGTCAATTAATTTAAACTTATTTTTGTATTTTTCTTCATTAGATTTTAAAGTTTTCATTATTTTAGCCTCCTTAATTATAATAATTCCAATTCAATTACTTGATATTAAAGTTTTTGCTAAACCAACACAAAAACTATATTCAAATTTTATAAAGATTCTTTAAAAGAAATTATCACATTTTAAATTTAAAATGTGATAATTATATATTTAACTTTCAGAATACATCTTTTTACATAATGAAATAAGCGCCTTTGTATTTGGGAATTTATTGTAATCTAAATCATTAATATTAAAATTAATTTCTAGTTCTTCTTCAATAGAAACTATAACTTTTACAAAATTTATTGAATCAATTCCCAATTCTCTTAAATCTATATCTTCTTTAATATTTGATATGTTAGATAATTCACTGTTTTCAATTATAATTTCTTTTATCTTATCTTCTATCATCTAATACCTCCCATATCTAATATGATTTAAACCATACTTCAATTAACTCATTTTCTCTAATAAATTATATTTTGAAGATAAATCCAGTGCTTTTTTATATGACTTTAATTCTTTTTCTTTTAATATTTTCAAATAATCAATAAGTGAGTTGAAATTTTTCTGATTTAATTGTTTTCTTTTCATATTGACAGTAAACATCAAATAAAATTTATCCCACTGATTAGTTATTTGGCTGAAATCATTATATAGTTCTATATAATTCCCACCAAAGTTATTGGAAATATCCTTTAATAAATCTCTAAAGAAATATCGTGATATTTTAGTTTGATGTAAACACTCACTAAAAACTTGTGTAATATTATCGAATTTTGGCTCTTGAGAAAAACTTATTAATGTTTTATATAAATTTTCTACAGCTAATTTACCAAAGTAATAAGTTTTATTATTTTTACTTAATTTCCTTCCAGTTATATATTCATATGCTACTGTTTTAATAGTTTGAAAAGCTTTATCCTCAATTTCTTTTGACGTTAAATGTTCTTTGACTTTAATATCCATATATCCACGAGATAAAAGTAATCTTCCCCCTATTTGTTAGACAGTGAGTTAAGGTGTATAATAAAGTTATTCAAAGGGGGAATACACATGAGCAAACCTAAAATAAAACGTGATGAACAATTTAAACGTGATGCTGTTGAATTAAGTCTTAAATCTGATAAAAATTGTAAAGATATTGCTGAAGATTTAGGTGTTAGTTATAATGCACTAATTAGATGGCGTAAAGAGTATAGAGACAAGGGTAATTTAGCTTTCCCAGGCAATGGTAAACAAAATCTTTCTCCTGAAGAACAAGAGATTATAAAACTAAAAAAAGAACTAAAAATTGCAAAAGAAGAACGCGACATTTTAAAAAAGGCGGTAAGCATCTTCTCGAAGAAACCACAGTAAAATATGGTTTTATCCGAGATCACAGCAATGAATTTGCTGTGGAGAGGATGTGTAAAGTTTTTAGAAGTATCTCGGTCAGGATATTACAAATGGTTAAAAAGGAAACCAAGTAAAAGAGAAGAAGAAAATGAAACTTTAAAATTTAAGGTAGCTCAAATATATTGGCAGAGCCGTGGGACTTATGGTAGCCCTAGAATCTACAAACAGCTTAAGAAAGAAGGCATTATATGCAATAAAAAACGAGTAGAAAGATTAATGAAAGTATTAGGATTAAAAGCTATACAAAGCGTAAATTCAAAGTTACAACAAATTCTAATCATAACCTGCCAATAAAAGATAATATTCTTAACCGAGAATTTGATGTATCTCAAAAAATAAAGTCTGGGTCTCAGACATCACATATATTCCTACTCAGGAAGGTTGGCTTTACCTTGCTGTCATAATAGATCTATATTCTCGTAAAGTTGTTGGTTGGTCAATGGATAGCACAATGAAAAAGAATCTTGTAATAAATGCTCTTAATATGGCTCTAAACAATCGCCAAGTCTCAAGAGGACTTATATTTCATTCAGATCGAGGAAGTCAGTACGCTAGTATAGAATTTCAAGAACTATTAATTGAAAATGGATTTAAATCATCAATGAGTCGTAAGGGTAATTGCTGGGATAATGCAGTGTCAGAAAGCTTTTTTGGAACATTGAAAACAGAATTAATTCATCATAATAACTATATAACAAGAGCTCAAGCAAGAAGAGATATATTTGAATATATTGAAGTCTTTTACAATAGATTTAGAATGCACTCGACTTTAAATTATAAAAGTCCAGAAAAATACGAAAACGAGAGAAAAGCCACTAAACTTAGTGTCTAATTTAATGGGGGAACCTCAAAGTCTCTCTACACCTGGAAAAGAAGATAATTCGGATATCTTTCTATCTCCTTCCCAAAATAAAATAAAATCTTCTTTTGAAATTTCGCCTATATAATCATTTGGAATAGGATCATACACTAAAAGATTATTATTTTCAATACCATAAATAGACAACCAATGATTCACAGGACGTTCAAATACATTATTTGGATAATTTCTTATATATTTTTTATTCTTGTAGTTGTTTGAATAATTTAAAAAATAACTAGTGCCACTAACTATAGAAATATTTTTGTTCTTTATATCTTCTTTGAATACTTCTAACCCTTCTTTTATATCTTTGATTTCCTTGGTTGTCATCTTAATTCCTAAATATTCATCCATCCTCTTATAGTTTAATTCTGAAGAATTCCATGCTTTTGCATTAATCGGCATACTTTTTTTTTCATCAACTACATAGGAAGGAACACTTAATAATTCTAAATTTGGATATAAGTTTAAACTATTTTCACAACCTTTAGCTTTAATTCTTTCATGAATAAATGGATATAAACAATGCATA
>NZ_KI912091.1:0-5075 GCF_000517025.1 Halonatronum saccharophilum DSM 13868 | reverse complement strand
GTAAAAGAGAAGAAGAAAATGAAACTTTAAAATTTAAGGTAGCTCAAATATATTGGCAGAGCCGTGGGACTTATGGTAGCCCTAGAATCTACCAAACAGCTTAAGAAAGAAGGCATTATATGCAATAAAAAACGAGTAGAAAGATTAATGAAAGTATTAGGATTAAAAGCTATACAAAAGCGTAAATTCAAAGTTACAACAAATTCTAATCATAACCTGCCAATAAAAGATAATATTCTTAACCGAGAATTTGATGTATCTCAAAAAAATAAAGTCTGGGTCTCAGACATCACATATATTCCTACTCAGGAAGGTTGGCTTTACCTTGCTGTCATAATAGATCTATATTCTCGTAAAGTTGTTGGTTGGTCAATGGATAGCACAATGAAAAAGAATCTTGTAATAAATGCTCTTAATATGGCTCTAAACAATCGCCAAGTCTCAAGAGGACTTATATTTCATTCAGATCGAGGAAGTCAGTACGCTAGTATAGAATTTCAAGAACTATTAATTGAAAATGGATTTAAATCATCAATGAGTCGTAAGGGTAATTGCTGGGATAATGCAGTGTCAGAAAGCTTTTTTGGAACATTGAAAACAGAATTAATTCATCATAATAACTATATAACAAGAGCTCAAGCAAGAAGAGATATATTTGAATATATTGAAGTCTTTTACAATAGATTTAGAATGCACTCGACTTTAAATTATAAAAGTCCAGAAAAATACGAAAACGAGAGAAAAGCCACTAAACTTAGTGTCTAATTTAATGGGGGAACCTCAAAGTCTCTCTACACCTGGAAAAGAAGATAATTCGGATATCTTTCTATCTCCTTCCCAAAATAAAATAAAATCTTCTTTTGAAATTTCGCCTATATAATCATTTGGAATAGGATCATACACTAAAAGATTATTATTTTCAATACCATAAATAGACAACCAATGATTCACAGGACGTTCAAATACATTATTTGGATAATTTCTTATATATTTTTTATTCTTGTAGTTGTTTGAATAATTTAAAAAATAACTAGTGCCACTAACTATAGAAATATTTTTGTTCTTTATATCTTCTTTGAATACTTCTAACCCTTCTTTTATATCTTTGATTTCCTTGGTTGTCATCTTAATTCCTAAATATTCATCCATCCTCTTATAGTTTAATTCTGAAGAATTCCATGCTTTTGCATTAATCGGCATACTTTTTTTTTCATCAACTACATAGGAAGGAACACTTAATAATTCTAAATTTGGATATAAGTTTAAACTATTTTCACAACCTTTAGCTTTAATTCTTTCATGAATAAATGGATATAAACAATGCATATAGTATGGAAGGTTCCTGTGTGGTTTGAAATTATTAATTTTGCGCATCTTTACACCCCTTAGGTCTTAAATTATACTTCTATTCAAAATAAATTTAATTGCTTGTATTTAGATATATAATCATCTGATTTTTTTGCCAGAATGATTTTTTTTTATATCATCTACAATTTCTAATTCACTTGGCCATTGATAAGGCTCTAAGTTTTTACGGCAGAGTTCCATAATCTTTGCACTGTTAATATCATTTTTCTCTGAAGGTACTATTTTAGCACAAATATTCTGTCCATATTTAGGTGTACTCTCTCCGAAAATAATTATATCTTTTATCTCTTCACATTCTAATAATTTATTTTCTATTTCTTCAGGATAAATATTTACTCCAGCCCGAATAATCATATTATCTTTTCTGCCAACAATATATATATATCCTTCTTCATCCTGATAAGCTAAGTCTCCAGTATGCAACCAACCTTCTCGTAATTTTTCTTTAGTTAAAGATTCTAGATTATAATATCCTTTCATTACATTTGGCCCTGATACTAACAATTCACCTATTTGCTCATCTGATACTTCTTTGTCATTTTGATCTATAATTTTTATTTTTACATTATCTAGTGGTTTACCCACGGAACCTATTTTTTTATGAAATTCTTCTGGAGATAAACAACTTATTCTAGGAGAAGCTTCAGTTAGACCATAACCATTATAGAGATTAACATTAGGAAAATCTTCTATTATCTTTTCTGCTACTTTTGGTTTTAGACACTCACCGCTTAATATTATTTTTTTCAAATGATTTAATTCAATATTTCTTTTCATTAATGCAAGATTATAAAATAAAGTTGGCGTCGAACACATTATCGTAATTTCAAAATCATTTAATCTTCTCATTAATCGTCTAGGAGAAAATTCTTCATCATAAAAGACAATATGGGCACCATTTAAAAGAGATAATAAAAATTCTCCAGTCATAGCTGAAATGTGGTATAAAGGACGTACTATTAGTATTTTATCTTTTTGGTTTAAATTAAATCTTTCTTTTATACTATTTAAATTACTTAAGATATTTGAGTGGGTTAACATTACGCCTTTAGGATAGCCCGTAGTTCCAGAAGTAAACATTAACATCGCTACTTCTTTTTCAGATACTGTTTTCATTGGTAAATTTATCTCTTTTTGCTTACTCATATAATTAATATCTATATCTAAATTTAATGTTGTGAAATTATCAAATTCAATTAAAGATTCTTTATTATTAGTTAATACTAAACCTGGATTTACACCTTCTAAAATTTTCAAACATCTTCCATGTCCATAATTTGAAAATAGTGGGATTGCTATGCAACCAGCAGCCAATATAGATAATACACTAACAGCATCATAAAACGAATTAGTATTTAAAAAAGCAATTTTACTACCCTCAGGAACTAACTCATTGATTCTTTGAGCTTCACTTTGTATTGTTTTCAAAAGAGTTGAATAACTTACATCATCACCATTTGAATCTGTTAACGCCTTTTTATCTTTATATTTTTGCATTGACTTATATAATTGAAGCCATAAACTCATAGAATTATTCCTCTCTTTTACTAGTATCTTCAACAAGTGAAACTAAGTCCTGAATAGTAATAAAACTTGATACATTAAGGTCTGATTCATCAAAAATTAAATCAAATTCATTTTCTAGGTTCAATACCAAATCAACCATATCTAATGAATCAATCCCTAAATCTTCTCTAATTTTTGTTTCAAGAGTTATTTCTAAACCTCTAACTCCAGCAGTTGTATTTTGTATTGTTTTTTTACATCTTTCAAAAATATTATTCATAGATATATCCTCCCTAATTCTTAAAATTAATTTTAAGATTCTATTTTCTTTAAATGCTTATATCTCTTCAAATCAAAAAGTCTTGTTTTCAAATCAATAGTCCATTCATGCTTTTCATTAGTTTCTGGATTAATAACTTGATTAAGATATTTAGTGTCTTCTGGCTTTAATTCTTCTAACACCTTAATGAAATCATTATTTTTATTTAATTTTTCAAATAATATCCGAGTATATTCTAAAGCAAAATAACAACCTTTAATAAGATCATTTCCATCATCATTCTTTTTTACCGTTTTAATAAATAAATTCCAATCTATTTTCAAATTAGAATCTTCTATCAATGCATATATATCTACGAATTTATATAATGTTAAATCTCTTTGTGATTCTATCCAATTAACAACATAAGCCTCTTTGTATAAATGAATACATAAATGAATCAAAAATACTTCTAATGATAATGAACGGAACCTTTCTCCTCCCTCTATTTCATAATAATCTACTTCCTTTAAAAAGGCAGCAACTGCATCACTAGTTCTCTCTGGTAACCAATCTAAAGAAAAGTTTATATCAATTTCTGCAAAATTTAAAACAGGCCTATCTACTAATTTTTTATATGGTACAACCTCTCCAGTAGTCATTCTCCAACGGAGAATCTCTTTTCTGTCACAAGGTACTATTTGAGACTTATCTTGATTATAATAGCCTTGGATATAACCTAGTTTTTTTATTATCTTATCAAATTTTTTTAAGTCAGATGTATTTAACAGAACATCAATATCTTTAGATACACGACATCCTTGAGGATATAAAGATACAGCAAGAACACTACCTTTAAGAAAAGCATGTGGAAGGTCTTGTTTATTTATCTCTTTAGCTAACTCTGAAACTAAATCTTTATGATATTTAGTTCTAAGCTTTTGAGCTTCATAAATTTGATGCAGATTAAATTTAAATTCACTGTTAATATTCATCTCGCTAGATAGATTACATTTTTTAAATATAGTATAATAAGCCAATCCTGCAACTCGATGATAGGTTAAGTATCCTAGAACTCTACTCCAATCAAGTTTCTCTTCTAATAACTCAACCAATCTCTTTTGATTAGGATTTTGAAAATTCATAAGTTCTAATACCAGTTCTTTTTCTTTTACTAAATTATCCATCTTTGAATTCCTCCCTCTATAAATTAAATTTATCTCACTCATGCTCACTTATTCTTAGAAATTTATTTTCTTATAAAAAAGTAATATGGATTTAATTATTAAAACCAATTAATATTTGGAATTGCAAGGATAAAGTAATCTAAAAACTTAACTATTATTTTTAAAAAATATGGTCGCTTATTGGAACTCCACATTTCCATGGTAGTTTAACCTCCCATATCTCTCAGGATCTATGTCCCTACATTCCTTCGTTCTACCTATCCATGGGTGGAGGCTGGATATGCTCCTCGACAGGGTCTATGCCCATATTGAAATAATTAATTCCAGCTCTTCCAGTCTTCCTTTTTCAAAGTACTTAATCTAAGAAAAACAAACATAAATAATTGATCTATATTATAAAATTTACATTCCAATAATTCATTTTAAATATCTTTAAGCAGCTCCCTGTAAATTTGAACGTTTGATATTTCTAAATAATTTTTCACCATCATACTTTTCTTTTTTCTTCCATAAAGCAAACAATATTCTAATCAATTTGCAACATAGAGCTACTAGGGATTGTTTTTTCTTTAAGGGGTTTTTAGAGCGTGTTGTGTAGTATTGATGTAGCTCTTTAAATTCATTATTCTTTGCTACCAGAGGCAGCATCACCCTATACAATAAAGATCTCAATTTCGCTCTTCCCCTCTTAGTAATACAAGTTCTTCCCTTATGTTTCCCTGAACTATTTTCCATCAAATTTAGTCCTGCTAACT
>NZ_AZYG01000001.1 GCF_000517025.1 Halonatronum saccharophilum DSM 13868 | reverse complement strand
ATTATTATTCCCAATTTTATAGATAATATACATATGAAATTCAGTTAGTGGGGGAGAGGTTTTGATTTTTATATATTTTCAAAAAACAACAACAGGTTTTATGCCTACAAAATGGGACGATATGACGAAAATGTTTTTTGTTTTCGTCATATCTTGTAGTTGTTGTATATCTTTTATATCTTTTAAAGTCTTTAGGGTTCCAAGAGTTCAGTAATTTCAAGGGGTTGCAGGATTATATACAGAAGAAATGGGACGATATACAGAAGAAATGGGACGATATACAGAAGAAATGGGACGATATACAGAAGAAATGGGACGATATACAGAAGAAATGGGACGAAAATGTGTTGTTTTCTTTCTGTACATTTGCTATGATAGAATTGAGGAGGGATTTATATGAAGGATAAATTAAATAAACCTAACGAATTAATAAGTATTTTACCCAAAGAAAAAATAAGTTTGATACAACAAAAATCGTTTAATGTGTTTTTGAAAATAGCTCAAAAACAAGCTAAGTTTAGTACTGAAGAGAAGTATAGAAACATTGATAAAGAAAAAAGATATCTTTTTAGGATACCTTGCAGAGAATTAAAAGAAAGAGCTGGATTAGATAAGCAGGATTATCAATACATAAAAGAAGAACTTGAAAAATTATTAGAAATAGTTATAGAAGTAGTAGATAAAGAGAATAAAAACAACTGGGCTTTATTTCACTTGTTAGAAAGTATAGAAAAAGAAGATGATGAATTTGAATTTGCTTTAGATTGGAGAATTATTGAGGCTTTAAAAAATTGTGATTTTTTCACTGAACTAGATTTAATGCAAATAGCTGAACTAAATAGTAAATATGCAGTTGTTTTTTACGAATTGGCTATAAGATATGAAAAATTTAAAATACCTAGAATGACTATTGAAGAGTTAAGAAAGAGAACTAATACTCAAAAAAAATATCAGCGAACAAATGATTTTATAAAATTTGTCATTGCTAAAGCTTGTGAGGAGATTTCAGAAAAAACAGATATTATATTAACTTACAATACCGAGAAGAAAGGGAGAAGGATAGCTTATATTGACTTTGAAGTTGAGAGAAAAGCTATCAAAGAGGAATTACCAATTCCACTAGAGCCAATACAAGTTGATTTTTCTGATGAAGTGGAAGAGTTATATAAGTTATTGCCTTTAGAAACCCAAAGTAAAGCCAATAAAAAGTTTTTAGATAAACTATTAAAAAAGCACCAATTTAAATATCTTAAAGGTGATATTGAGTATGCTAAGAAGAAGAATCCTAAAAATTTCATTGCTTATCTTAAAACTAGCTGTAAGAGGTGTGAAGAAATCGGAGGTTGTGGGGAAGGAGGACATTATTCCTCAATAGCAGTTGAAAAAGCAGAATTAGAGAAGATCAGAGCTAAAAAAATAAAGTTAGAGGAACAAGAAAGAAAAAGGTTAGAGGAAATAAGAAGGGATAAAGTTAAAAGAGAAGCTGAAAGAAGATATACAATTCTATCACAAGAAGATAAAGAAAAATACTCTATAGGTTATGAAACTGCTAAAAAGTTTGCTGAAAAATTTGGAGGCCAATTATCTAAAAAAGATTATATCATTTCAAGTTTAGAGGAAGAATTAGAAAAAGAAGTGGGGTTGGATTTAGAGGACTATTAAAAAACCTACAACACCTACAAAATTGTAGATGTTGTAGGTTTTTTAATAGATAGCAATAATAATTACTATATCAATCACCTAATAATTATTTAAAATACATCATAGTGATGCATTTTAAATAACAAGAAAATGCTATAAGTTACATTTTCAAAGATTTAAAAATAAAAAAAAGCTATAAAACCAGTTAAATAAAGGGTTTATAATTGTTTTAGAAAATGTAACTTAATATGATTTGTGTTTCTTTAGTGAAATATAAGTTGGTTTTTTATTTACTTTTTATGGATAATCAATACGCCTGTCTTTATATTAATTAATATAAATCTCATATTAATATATTAAGTGCTATATCATTATCAATTTTCCTTCATGATAAATTAATTATTTCTATAAACCACCTCTGGATCTATATGAACCAAAACCTCTTCTACATTGGAATTTAACTCTTTTATCCTCTCTTTAACGATAACAGCTACTGTATGACCTTCAATTACCGTCAAATCATCCTCAACTACAACTGCTATATCTATATATAGATGTGGCCCATAAGCTCTTAATTTTATATTCCCTACTTCTATTACATTATCCAATCTTTCAATATCCTCAATAATAGCCTCTCTCTTCTCTTGATTTGGAACTGCATCCATCAATTCATTTATTGCTTCTAATAATATGTTTACTCCTACCTTAATTATAAATAGGGCTACAACCAAACTAGCAATGGAATCAGCTATTGGATATCCGATTATAGCACCACCAATTCCTATCAAGGCAGCTATAGATGATAAGGCATCTGAGCGGTGGTGATAGGCATCAGCAATCAGAGTTTTATTATCTGTCCTTCTCCCAACCCTTATAATATAATGGTACAGTACTTCTTTGACTCCTATTGAGAGTATGACAACCACCAATGCAGCATTGGTAGGAATACTGATATTACCTTGCAATATATTTGTTACAGCAGACCTGCCAATCCCTAACCCTGTTAATATTAAGATTATCCCCAGTAATTTCGTAGCAATAGATTCTGCCTTCCCATGACCATAAGGATGTTCCTTATCTGGAGGTTGCCTAGATATCTTTACACTTACTATAACTATAACTGTAGACAGAACATCGGATACCGAATGGAATCCATCGGCAACCAATGCCCTACTTCCCGATATATACCCTACTATAATCTTTATCCCAGAAAGGAATATGTTCATCGTTAAGCTTATAAATCCTACCTTTTTAGCCATATCATATCTATTATTATCCATTAATATCTTCACCCCTTTTATATCAGGCATGCTAATTATCCATAAATAAAAAGTAAATAAAAAAACAGGAAAATCTTACCTACCTATCTAGCCACCCACCTAATTCCTAAAAGTGACGCTTAATTACGCCATCTATCAAAATAGAGCATTATGATGTTGGAAGTCGCTTAGCTCAATATCTACAGAATCAATCTCATTATGGTTTGAGTACTTTTGGACCAAATCATATAACAAATCAATATTCTCTCCCTTAACATTCATCTTGGCAGTTATCTTTATAGAGTCATCTTTAATCAGTTTGCTAAATAAGAATTTTATAGAGCTATCACTCTCTCGAGCAATATTCTCCAGAAAGAATCTGCCCCTTTTGATATCTATACTATTAGAGATTAGAGAGATATCGCAGGTGGCATCCTGTAGAGAGAAGCTCCCTATGGTGACCTTATTCTGTAAGCGTCGAAGGATGATATGAGATATAAGAATAATAATTCCACCGATAAAGGCTTCTTTTACAAAACCAGCACCAGCCAACACACCGGTAGCAGCAGCGCACCAAAGGGTTGCCGCTGTATTTAATCCGCTGACACTAAAGCCATTCTTTATAATAACCCCTCCACCGAGAAATCCGACACCTGAGACTATTTGAGAACCTACTCTGGTAGGGCTAGACTCTTCAGGGAACATCATAGAGAACAATACATATAAAGCCGCACCTACAGCAACTAGGGCATTGGTTCTAATCCCTGCCATTCTTCCTCGCCATTCCCTCTCGGCACCAATTAAAACACCAACTATCAAAGCGACAAGGACTCTGGTAATGAAATCTGATAATAACATAATACTCCTCCTTTCAATATTCTGAATTATTAAAAAATTACGCATTGTGCTAGTATTAAAGTGCCACTTAATTACTATATAATCTTATCTCACACTGACACTAAGTGGCACGACAGTGCCACTTTAAACAATCCATAAAGAGAGCCGAGCAAATTAATTTGCTCGGCCACTCTTCTAAAGCATATGTCCAAGGAAAGTACTTGCAAGATAGAAGTAGATGAATAATCCTGTAATATCCTTAACTGTTGTAATAATTGGGTCAGAACCAGCAGCCTGATCAAGTCCTAGCTTAAATAATATATAAGGAATAAAGAACCCAAGGGCTGTAGCGATAGTGATTGTAATACTTAAAGATAATCCAACTACCAAGCCCAATCCTGGAATCTGTTGCCAAAGCATAGCAATTGCTCCTGCAGCAATACCCAGTAAGACTCCCATACTCAAACCTACCTTAACCTCTTTCATCCAAACCTTGAGAAATTTTTTGATATTAATTTGGCCTAAGACTAGTGCTCTAGAGAAGATTGTTGAAGATTGGGTTCCTACATTACCACCCATATCCATAATAACAGGGATAAAGATTGCTAAAGCAGCAATCGCCTCTAATGCATCCTCGAAGCCTTCAATGACCAAACCAGCCAACATTCCTCCAATAAGAGTTATGATTAGGAAAGGAAGACGAACCTTCCAGATATCTAAAAGAGATCCGCTGATTAGTACATGGCTACGATCTGATTCTTGACGGCCGATGCCTGTTAATCCAGCTTTGTCTAAGATATCCTCAGTAGTCTCTTCTTCAATGATGTCCATTGCATCATCAAAGGTTACGATACCGACTAATCTCTGCTCTCTATCGACAACAGGTACAGCGATTAAATCCTGCTGTTTAAGTAGTTTAGCAACTTCTTCCTGGTCAGTATGAGTACTAACTGAAGCAGGGTGGTCATACATTATATTACCGATTGTATCGTCAGGGTTGGACATTACCAAAACCCTAAGAGATATAACACCTTCAAGCTTTCTCTCTTTATCGGTCACATAAAGTGAGTATAGGGTCTCCTTATCCATTCCTACCTTGCGAATTCTATCTAAGGCATCTTTAACTGTAAGGTCCTTCTTTAAGCTTATATACTCGGGGGTCATGATCCTTCCTGCTGTCTCAGGAGCATAGCCTAAAAGGTGAGCAGTCATCTGCCGCTCTTCCTTGCTAAGAGCTTCCATAACTCTTTTAGCAACCTTAGCAGGGAGCTCATCCAAAAGTCTAGCCCTATCATCCGGGGCCAAATCCTCCATAATCTCAATTACCTCATCCTCTGCAAAAGAGGCAGTTAAGGTCTCTTGTAGATTGGTATCAAGCTTTTCAAAGACTTCAATTGCTAAGTCCTTATTTAGTAACCTAAAGATGATAACCTCTTGTTTTGGTGATAACTCCTGTATTAAATTAACAATTTCAACAATATCTAATTCATTAACTTTCTCTTTTAATATATCCATATCTTTCTTCTCCAAAAGATAAGCGATTTCTTTGTAAAGTGGCATATTAATCCCTCCTCTATATTATTGTAGGCTAAATTTAGCCAATTAATTTTATTATGCCAATAAAGACTATAACAATACAAACTCGACCAGGGAACATCATCATCATTTACCACTTACAAACCACCTCCTTTTGCTATAGTGTCGGTGTCAGTGTGAGTGTCAGTAAAGTCAAAATATCAAACCTTACTTTAACCATTGTGGATAAAATCCAAGTTGTCTCAATAAAAAAATCAATCTCTTATTATATATTATATAAGAGTGGTTAAGAGGTAGATCTTAAGCCTTTACTGACAAAGTTACTGACACTTCTTTATATATAAAGAAAGAAGGTCCCCCTTAGGGAACCTTCAGAATTTTTAGGCAATAAATTATAATAAGCACACCAATATTTATAACCTTCATCTGCCAAATTCCTCGTCTTAGCTTTAGCACTATATGACGTAGATTAAAATAATCAATCAGCCACCTTAAGCACACCTTATCCCGGTTATACCTGTTCTACCCATTGGCGTCTCTGGACGTTTTTGGGCAGTGGCCTATGTTCATATAGGAGCCTCACCTAACAAAGTTGGCGATATTTAATTTTTTAACTTACACAAGTTATTATAAGTTGTGCGGAAGGTATTGTCAAATGAAAATTAAAAAAATATAATAGCCCTAAATTGCAATAATAAGAAAAAGTTAATAATACTTTTAACTATATTGGCTTTATTAATTCAAGAAATAAATATATCAGTCCAAAACTCAGTGTAAAAATAATAACTATTATTAATAATATTCTAACTAAATGTTTACCTA
Source organism: Halonatronum saccharophilum DSM 13868 (assembly GCF_000517025.1). Taxonomy (GTDB): domain Bacteria; phylum Bacillota; class Halanaerobiia; order Halobacteroidales; family Halobacteroidaceae; genus Halonatronum; species Halonatronum saccharophilum. The sequence goes on along the minus strand of NZ_AZYG01000001.1, from coordinate 11,878 downwards.
AATTGCAATAATAAATTGAAAATACCAAAACAAGATAATTGTTTGTTTTTAACCTTATATAGCAACTCCTTAAACCCTATTATCATCCTATAATCTGCATTAAAATAAGAGGATAGACAAGCCAACTTCCTAATACAAAGCCTATTAAACCTTTTATATCAACCCTATAACCTCTTCCCTATTTCTTCATTTGTAAGACCTTGGACTTTATATTTGAGTATACTTTCTCTTTCGTCTATAGCCCATTACAAACAAATCTTATACAATGTAGTTACAACTACATTGTATAAGATTTGTTTGTAATGGGCTATTTTTATTTTTTAAGGTTGCACTTAATTATACAATCTAAGCTTTATTCACTAATGATTCCCTTTGTTTTTAGATTAAAAGCAACTCAATAGGTATTATGTTGCTTTATTTTAATCTCTTCCACTTAGCACTTCTTCCTTTTCCCAATACTTCTATAACTCCTTCTTTCTTTAGTTTCCTAAACACCCTATTAATTGTTGAATCTGAAACATCAGGACAGGCATTTCTTATATCTCCTTTAGTAAAAGTTCCTAATACATTTTTCACAGCTTCTTCTATTCTATAACTCTTATTCCCTTTTTTATTTTTTATTAACCCTACTCTATCCTCAAATTCCTTATATGCAACCAGTAACGTCCCTAAAAAATAATCTAACCAAATAAATATATTATGATTAGCATCATGCCAACCAGCTGAAGATTGATTCAAAGTTTTATAATAACTAGATTTACTTTCTTCAATAATTTTTTCTAAACTGATATATCTTCCAACTTTATAATCATATTTATATAATAATAGTAATGTTAATAATCTTGACATTCTACCATTTCCATCATTAAAGGGATGAATACATAAAAAATCTAATATAAAAGTTCCTATTAATACTAGAGGATCAATATTTTCTTCTCTAATCTCTCTATTTAAATAATTACATAATTCATCCATAGCTTTTGGAGTTTCATAGGCAGATAATGGCTTAAATCTTACTCGTTTCTCTCCATTAGGTAATATCTCACCTATAATATTATCTTGATTTTTCCATTTGCCTCCATTTGTAGGTATGAATTTATATAGATCTCTATGCAATTGTAAAATTATATTAGGGTTTATAGGAATAGCATCATACGAGGTGTGTATTGTATTTAAAATATCTTTATATCCTGCAATCTCTCCTTCTGAACGGTCTTTAAGATTTATATCATCTTTCATTATCTCTTTTAGCCTTTTATCAGTAACAACTATACCTTCTATACTATTAGAAGCTTTCGTACTTTGAATAACTGCTACTTCTTTTAATTTTTCTAATATTTGTGGAGATTGATTCATATATAAATCTTGTTTTCCTTTATATTCGTTTATTTTACCCACTAATTTTACTATATTCATTGGTATCTTTTCATTCTTTAATTTCTCATTTCTAAATGACTTCATAAGTATACTCACCTCTCTCGGTAATATGTTCATTTTATTTCTTATAACTATATTTATTATAGCACAAACATAATTATTTTACTATTAATATATTCATCAAAATATAAATGATAACATTAATAGTTGATGAATATACTCCCGTATAAGCATATAGGCATGTTGTGTTACTCTTTAATTAAAAAGAAGATCTTCCAGCTCCTCTCTAATATCATCTTGTAAACTTCCCACTATATACTCTTCTCTGCTTGGTCTTATATTCTCAGGTACAAACCTAGCCATCCTATCATATTCATCATTATATTTATCTAGCTCTTCCTTAGATAGATCATTATACATCTTAACTGCCTTCTTTTTAGACTTCTTCCCTATATTATCTTTAATCTGCTTCTTTAGCTTCTCCTCCTCTGCTTTTTTCCTCGCTAACTCCTTTTCTTTCTCCCTCTTCTCCATTTGAGCAGCAGCATAATGCCCACTATCACAAGAGGCTTTCAAAAACCCGAAGAAATTATCAGGCTTAACCTCATTAGCATACTCGATATCCTCTTTTAAGTACTCAAAGCTATGTTTGTCCAGCAAAGTCTTTAACTCCCTTTTATGAGGCTCTATCTGCTCCTCAAGGGGTAATACCTTGAATAACTTTAATACTTCTACTGAATATTCTTTCTCTTTAGGAGACTCCTTAAATTCTAACTCTTTTTGTGCAACTTCCTTCCTCTTAATCACAAACTCTATTGCCGTAACCTTCCTGCCCGTCTTAATCTCCTTAAAATCAATCTTCAAATCAGTCTTCTGGTTTATCTCATCTTTAGCTTGAAATAATACTCTTCTTTTAAGGTCATAATATCTTTCATACTTATCCTCTATACCTAAAATATTCTTTAACTCATTAATTTCAAACCTCCTCTTTTTTATTCTTTCATACTGCTTTAGTAATTCATATATTCTTATAGAATATATGCTTTCAAATTGTATTATGTTTTTCAAGTAATACTTGGTAAAGTTATTCTTTAACTGCAAAAAATAAGGCTTCAACTTACTTGAAAATTGTAATTCCACAATTCCTTCATTCTCCAAATATTCAGCATACTCTAAAAAACCCACCTGCAAAAACTTATTATCTTTCTTTATCTCAATAACTCGATTTATTAAACTTTTTGTTATAGATTTGATTTCTGAATAGAACCAGTCCTTATTAATACCTAAAATTTCAGCTAACTCCTTTACAGAAAATATATGTCTATTGAAATTTTTATCGTCTTTATTAATTCTACTTGCTAATATTAAAATGAGCTTCTGCTCTTGCAAAGATAACTTATACTTTGCTTCTATTAACCTATTATGTTTTACTATTAAAGTATTCTCATTATTCTCCATAATCTAATAGACCTCCAATTTGATATAAGTTAAGTCTATTATATACCATTAAAAACGACAAGTAAACAATATGTCGTTTTTAACAAGGTAAAAGTAGTTTTAACCAAGGTAAACGTCGCTTTACACAAGGAATCTGTCGTCTAAGACAAGATAAAAGTCGCTTTTAACAAGGTGAATGTCGTTTTTATAACAAACAAACCCAGTAACTACAAGGCTTCACGAGGGTCGGAAAACTTTTTAAAACATATTAAAACTATTAAAACAACTACAACAGTAAAACCTCACCTTAATCTCTATTAATCCATACCTTTTTCCCTATTTAACCCTGTTGTTAAATAAATTAATTATAAAAACAAACTAAAACAAAAAAAGGTGACTTCTGTTCAATACAGAAATCACCATGAATTATGATATTAATAATTCTAACTCTTAACCTAATTAAACCAACTTCTGTGAAAAATCAGCTGTTTCTACTGACATAACACCTATATTTTTAGTTAAACAAATAGTTAAAAATTTTTAGAAAATGTAACTTAATATAATTTGTGTTACTTTGGTGAGGTAATACAAACTCAGATGTTTTTATGAATAATAGTCATTTTAATTCAGCCTTATTTTATTATATAAAAAGAAACTGTTGTTATTGATAATTTTAACTGTTATAATTATCAATAACAACTATATATATCATTAAGTGGTTTTTAGGAGATGATATTAATAATGTATAGCGAAAAAGAAAATTTATGTAAGTTAGAATCATTAAGGGGAAAAATGTTGAAAAAAATCAATTCAAATCCCAAAAGATTACTAGATGAAGATATTATAAAGATCAGTCAAGAATTAGATAAAGAAATTTTAAAACAATTAAAAAAGAGTATTTGATAAAAAAACAAGCTATCATAGTAAATTTTAACGGGTACTATAATAGCTTGTTTTTTTATTTTATTTTAAATTGTGATATTAACTCTTGTAACTCTTGAGCCATTTGAGCTAATTCTTGTGAAGAATTAGATATCTCATTAGACATATTACCTATATCTTCAGTTGCACTTACTATCTCATCACTATTTTGTGCTAGATCATTACTTGCTTTAGCAGTCTGCTCTATTTGAAGTGAAGTTTCTTCTACCGATTTTTTAATACTTCCAAATACTTCTTCTGTCTTTTGAATTACTTCTTGACCTTCTTTAGTTTTAACTTCAACTTCTCTAATCTTACCTATACTATTTTTAGATTGTTCTTGAGTACTTATAATTAAATTAGAAATTTCTTCAGTAGCTTTAGCTGTTTCACTTGCCAAAGATCTTATCTCATCTGCAACTACAGCAAAACCATGCCCATGTTCTCCAGCTCTAGCTGCCTCAATAGCAGCATTTAAAGCTAGCAAGTTAGTCTGCTCTGCTATATTAGTTATTAATTCAATAATTTTCCCTATTTCTTGAGAGTTTTCATCTAATTGATTTATAACCTCAACTGTCTCAGCAATGACCTCATTAATCTCCTCAATACTTTTTACAGTATCTTTAATGTTTTCACTACCTGTATTAGTCTCTAACTTAGCTTCTTCAGAAAAACTGGCTACCTCCTGTGAAGATGCTGAAATCTCTTCTATTCCTGCTGACATATTTTCAATTAATCTACTTGTAGTATCTATACTAGCATTGCCTTCTTCTGCTGAAGCTGATAATTCTTCGCTATAAGCTGATAGTTCTTCGGTACTATTTAAAATGTTAGTTATAATATCTTTCATAGAGGAATTCATTTTATTAAATGCTCTTGCTAATCTTCCAAATTCATCTTTCTTATCAATATATTTATTATCAACATTCCAACTAAAATCCCCATCAGCTCTTTTTTCAAGATGTTTAGCAGCTAATTTTATAGTCTTGCCAAATGGGTCTATAATTTTATAAATTATAACTAATAAAATAAATAGAGCTATTATTAAAGAAACAATTAACCCATTCCTAACATTAGAAATTGGTTCATTTATAAACTCAGCTGGAACTCTAGTTATTAACTTCCATCCATCAGTATTTGGTATCTTATGAAAATAAGCATAGGTTTCTACACCTTCATAAACATAATATATTCCTCCAGACCTTTCATTAAGTACAGTATCTACTATACCTTTTAAAGCAGGAATTTCTCTTATATTAGTTTCTAAAATCAAGTCTGCTTCTGGATGAGCTAAATTTAAACCAGAACTATCAATTATATAAGAATATGAACCCTGATGATCTACTCTCATATCAGACATAAAATCTGTCAAATTATTCAAAAATATACTAGCACCCATAACTCCTATAACCTTATTTTTTTCATTAAATATAGGTGCAACAATAACTATTATTGGATTTCCTGTAGATAAAGAAATTAATGGGTCAGAAAATACTACTTCACCATTTAATACTTTATTAAAATAATCTCTTCCACTTAAATTCCCTCTTACACCATCTGTTGTAATAAAATCTCCTTCAACATCCGCTATCCAAAGGTTATCATAAATAGTAGAATGTTTTTTATGTCTACCTTTCAAATACCCTCCTGCTTGAGTCCAGTCCATACTCTTAACTACTGGGATATCAGCATAATCTTCTATCTGTTGCTTTCTTTCTTCAAACCAATCGCCTATATATTGTGCATTCTGTTCTGTATTTATATTAACATTACTATCAACTATATTGAACATTCTACTACTTACTAAGTGATTAGACACCAAGATAACAATAATGAACGTTAATATCATACTACTCGCTAAAACAAATAACATTTTCCTACTAATACTACTCTCTATTTTTTCTTTAATCAATTTAAACATTTACATCACTCCCCCTTTTGATTTTTTACATTATATAACAGCTCCTTAACTCCTATTATTATATTCTAACCTGCATTAAAATGAGAGGATAGACTAGCCAACTTCCTAATATAAAGCCTATTAAACTTTTTATATTAATCCTTAATGCTTTTCTATCTTTATAATAATAGAAACAAACTATAATTAGATTAAATAAAACTCCGCTCAAATAGATTTTTAGCATCAATTTTATCCTACCCTCCTATTTTTATAATCTATAAAGCTATTATTCTTTATTTACTAATAGTTTCCTTTGTTTTTAGATTAAAAGCAACTCAATAGGTATTATGTTACTTTGGGTTTTATATTATTTTGACTTTTTTAATATCTTATTCACGGCTTTTAACTACTTATCTCTTTTTAGTTTCATTGTTACCTACCTCCTTTGATTTTAGTTTTCTAACAGGCTTATATCGTAAAATCTCAACTATTGCCCATACTACCATATGCTTAAAGCTAATTTAAGCCCATTTAATCACCCTCTATAAAGTCATAAATTGATGTTTGAGAGAATTTTTAGTCCAAACTATTTAGATCTATTAGCTCTTAATATAAACTCTATCAATGCTTTACTTACATCTGTATTATTAGATTGGCAAAGTTCTTTAAATTTACTTCCCTCTTTATCATCAATTCTAAAATTTCTACTCTTCATATCCCCACTTCCTTCAATTGCTTTTTATTTATATAAATGCAACATCACATATATTTATATAAAAATATAAATATATGATTATTCTTTTATATTTTTATATAAAAGAATAATCGCTTCTTCTACTATATCACTATAATTTTTAGTAGGATTTTTAATTTTTAGTTCCTGTAGCTTAGATAAGGTAGAAGTAGAGATCATATAAGAACGATTTACCTTCTTATCTTCCTTCTCTAACTTATACTTTCCCTGTTTTTCATCTTTTACATTATCATCATTATCCTCAAACAATCTTAGATCTTCCATTTCATTATCTAAATTCATTGCTAATTACCTCCCTAGCTAATTCTATATATTCCTCTGCACTCTTACTATTCTTATCATATAAACTTACTGGCAGCCTATCTATTTGGGCTTGTACTATTGCAACCCTTTGACTAATAACAGTATTGAATATCTTATCTCCTAACTTCTCTCTTAACTTTTCTTCAAATTCCTCTGCTATATTAGTTCTCTTATCAACTCTAGTTAATAATACTCCTTCTACTTTAAGGTTTTTATTATATTTCTTCTTAACTGTATTAAATGTTTGAATTAATCTATTTAGACCCTTTAGCGAATATAGACCAGGTTCAGCAGGAATTAAAATACTATCACTAGCCACTAATGAATTAAGCACTACTAGATTTAGTGATGGAGGACAATCAATTAAAATAAAATCATATTTCCCTTCTATATGATCTAACTTGCTTTTTAATATATTAACTCTATTCTTCTTGTCTGATAGCTTAATATCTATATCTGCTAGTTTTACTGAAGATGGTATTATATCTATTCCTTTTATATTAGTTGAATATATAGTTTCATTAACCTCAACCTTTGGATCAACTAATAAATCATAGCTTGTTTTATTCATCTCTTCTATTATTTCAAAGCTATCTGTTAAATTAGTTTGGAAATCTAGATCAATAACTAATACCTTTCTATCAAAATCAACTGATAAAGCTCCTGCTAAGTTAACTGTACTACTTGTTTTACCCACTCCACCTTTTTGATTTACAATGCTAATCTTATTTGTAGTTATCTCCATTCACCCATCCCCTTTATATATATTTATATAGAACTATAATTATAGTTCTATATAAATATATATAATCCTGCATAAAAAATAAAGACCCGACTAAGTCAGCCCCTTATTTTTTATAATGCTAAATATTATCCCCTTTATATTGCTATTTTCTTTGATTTAAAGCAATATAGATCAATTGAATTGAAATAAACGTTTTTTCACCTTGTTAAAAACTAAGTTTTAACCCTCTAATTTTCTCTCTATTGCTCTTAATAGCTTGGGATCTGTGAGGTGATTTTTAAAATTATTTCGCCTCTTGTATCTTTTACGAAGTAATTTTAAATAAGATTATATTTTCAAAGTAAACTATATAAACCCTTATTCTAAAAAGCTTTATCAAGTTTAAGTTTACCACAATAAAGTTTTATTAGCTTTGTAAACCTAAATCTTATAAACTTTGATACCTTCAAGCTTTAAAGCGTTTACCTACTCCTAAAGCTTTTGAATATAATTAGTTTCTTCCACTTTACACACCTCCATTTCTCTCTAATCTATCAATCATCTTCATATCTCAAATTTAATATTTTTGTAGCTTAAAAAAATATTAAAACTATTGGCAAGTTTTTTAGAATCGTAATGAAAGCGTTCTGTCAAAAGCAGGTCTTGAAAGTTTTTGCCCTTTAAAAAGTTTCAAGGAAGTCTTTTGATAGGTTGCTGGAATGAAGATTAGAATTATAGCCCAATAGTTTTAAATATATAAGAAGTTAATACCCTGTGGAAAATTTTCCACCTCGGCTTTACCTCTCCATACCCCAAGATCTAGATTTAGATTTTTGGGGTTTAATCCCTAGTGATTTTAGTATTTTCTTCAATTCATTATTTTTCTCTTTTCTGATTTTATATAATTTAGCAACTGCTTCATCTGTTCTAATTCTATCATCTCTAAGAATGTTAGCTTCTTTAACTATTTTTTCATGTTTCTTTAACCTATTTTCTGTGCTTCCAATTTTGTTTTCAATCTCTTCTAATTTTTTTTCTAATTTCTTCTTCTTGCCTGTTACCTTAGAGCGAAGACCTGCCTTTTTCAAATCCTTTTCTAATTCTCCTTTTTGTTCTTCTAAATTTTCTAAGTCATCTTTATCTTGTTTAACTTCATTTTCGTAATATTGTAAAGTATAAGAACCTAACATTTCAAACTCTTCTCCATATAGTTTTCTTGAATGTTCTACAAGTGTTTTTTCTTTTTTTTCTAAATTTCTAATTTTATTTTTTAATAGTTTGATTTCATCTTTAATTTCTTGTTCATCTTTAATTATATTATCTAATTTACTTTCGTGGCCAGCTAAAATATCTTCATGATTATCTATTTGCTTATCTATTTCTTTAGTGTCTGATAGATCTTTGAAGTTTAAGTTGTCTAATCCTTCTAACATTCTTTCAAGTGATCTTAAAATTCTAATGATTTCTCTAGATTGATTTTCTATTTTATTCATTTCATTAGAGATTGTATCGTTATCTTCTCCAGCAAGCTCTTTCATTTTCTTTCTTGCTTCTTTATAGGATTGTTTTAATCCTTGATAACTGCTATTAACTGCTCTAGCTCTGTCTATTTTTGCTTTTATCTTCTCTTTAGCTTTATTTATATAACCTTTTTCCTCACATATCTTATAAGCAATTTTATTCTCCCATTTCTCTGTTATATTAAGGCTCATAGCCTTAATTTGTACTTTTATTTCTTTGTAAGCTGTTATTGGAGAATCTATTTGGCTATAGTCTAGATTTTCTTTAATATATTTTTCATTACTTTGAAAGACTATTGCCGACTCTGAAAGATCGCTAACCTCTGTTATATCCTTTACTCCTGCCTGTTTTAAGTCCTCTCGAAGCTCTGATTGATTAAGATATTCTCTGTTCTCAATCTTCCCTTCTAATCTCTGCCTTACTTCAGACCTATCTATTTCAGCTTTATAATGCTCTGCTATTTCATTAATCTTATCCTTGTCAATGACCTTGTTCCAGTTTCGGTCCAGCTTATAACCTCTAGTTCTAACTATATCTCTAATAGCTCTAGCAGTATGATAATCCTTATCATTATCATTTACCTCTGGTTTAGTATTTAATACCTCTTTAGCATACTCTTTATATCTCTCGCTTATCTTTTCCCCTCTAATTGCCCTCTGACAGACATCTGTTATTATTGCCCTATGATTACCCTCTTTGATGTTCTGCTCGGCTTTTAAATAGGATTCTGGGGCTTTTAGAGCTATATCTATATCTAACTTCTCCTTTAAATTTGTCTGTAGCTTTCTAGCAAAGTCAAAACTACCTCCAAGTTCTAGGTATCTATTGACCTTAAACTCTACATTATCAAGAGTTATACAGTTTTTCCCTCGGTATTGATTGAGTTGCTTCATAGCATAATAAGGGTCTTCGTGTTTAGCTACCACCCAAGAGAAGTTACTTAGCCTATCTTTAAGGGTTTTATATTCTCCATAGGTTTTATTACTTTTATCGTATTTATGTGAGTTATCGCTTGAAGTTAACTCGTGATCTACTAGCTTATTATTTATTTCTTTTCTCAAATAGCAAAAGTCTTTACCCCAATTATTGTTTTTAGGTATGGTTATATGGATATGTGGCTTAACTTTATAGTTGCTCTCTCCTTTAAGGGCTTCTTCTCGGCTTTGAGTGTGGATTGATATAATATTACCTTCCATATTTTCAACTCTTCCATATCTCTTTTTTAGCTTTATATCAACAACCTCATTACCCCAACCATCTTTGGCTCTCTCCCAAGATAAGACCTGTACTCCTGGAAGTTTTTCATTGCCTTTATACTCTTCTTGTATGTATTTTCTTACCTGTATTTGTTGTTCTCCTGCTGAAAGTTTATCAAAACCATTATCTATTCTCATTTTTTTATGTGAAGTTACTGTTTTATTGGTCTTGTTTATCTCTATACCTGCAATATCCTTTGATAGTTTCTCTAGCTTTGTAACTGATTCTTCTTCATTTTCAAAATTCAATTCATCAAAAGAAATTTTAAAGTCTTTATACTTATTATTATCTATCTCTAGAAGCTCGGATCTATTCTCTCCTTCAACCTTAACTTCTCCACCAGAGGAGTATTCAATTTCTTTTACTTCTCCATCTTCAATTAAAAATGATTTTTTATCGTGGTCTAAAATATAACTACCTAACTTTAAAGCTGCCATTGAATACCCTCCTAACTTGATGTAAATAGTAGTAATAATCATAACTAATTGCAATATTAACAATAAAAGTATTTGTAATCATTACTACTATTGTTAATATTTATAATTGTTACTGTTACTAATACTAATGTTTTTGCGATAGCATTTTAAGTTTGAAATGTAGCGATAGCGAAATTTCTACCTCTTAATTTTAGGGCAGAAAAGTTTGATCTTTAACTTTTGTGCCTGTGCTCATTCGGTCTTTGGTTTTATTATATCAATTAATTTCACTGATGGCAAGTGTTTCCGTTGGCCCATTTTTTAGGGGTGAAAATTTAAGTTGACTATGATAATTAAAATATTAGCATAGTTTTTCTTAGAATTTGGCTTTAAGAGGGGTAAAATGTATAAGAGGAATAAAGGGGTAATTCGACAAGATTCTCTAATTTTCCCCTTCCCTGCCCTACCCTACCCTCTCCTAGGACAAGCTATCTGTTTTGAAAATTAGGTTTTTTGAACTCCTCAACGAAAGAGGGGAGTGGTCGCTCTTGGATCTTCGACATACACCAACCGACAGGCTCCCATTTCTCTTCTCTTTTGTGTTGCTCTAAGGCTCTATATCTTTGATCTTTGTACTATAACCTATGTTAGTTTTAAGATTTTGCGATATAAGTTTAATAGGAAATCCATTTTAAAGCCCCTAGGAGCTTGTACAATGGATTTTATTTTTTTAGAGTATAAAGATATAACTCGCACTAATGAAACCGACTACAGGCACAATAGGGAGCAAATAGACCTCGATATAACTTTCCATATCATCACCCAAGATTATTATTCCCAATTTTATAGATAATATACATATGAAATTCAGTTAGTGGGGGAGAGGTTTTGATTTTTATATTTTTTCAAAAAAACAACAACAGGTTTTTATGCCTACAAAATGGGACGATATGACGAAAATGTTTTTTTGTTTTCGTCATATCTTGTAGTTGTTGTATATCTTTTATATCTTTTAAAGTCTTTAGGGTTCCAAGAGTTCAGTAATTTCAAGGGGTTGCAGGATTATATACAGAAGAAATGGGACGATATACAGAAGAAATGGGACGATATACAGAAGAAATGGGACGATATACAGAAGAAATGGGACGATATACAGAAGAAATGGGACGAAAATGTGTTGTTTTCTTTCTGTACATTTGCTATGATAGAATTGAGGAGGGATTTTATATGAAGGATAAAATTAAATAAACCTAACGAATTAATAAGTA